>NZ_BSNQ01000003.1:1362327-1962372 GCF_030160075.1 Dyella lipolytica | reverse complement strand
GTCATCGCTCAGTCGTGTACGGACGTACACTCCTTCGCTCTTCCTTGGCTGGCGCGCAAACAGCTCCCGGCGCGGGCCACGCGAATAGTGCGAACAGGCCCTAGGGGCGGCGGGCTGCTAGCGAGGGCAGTGTGGGTTCGGGGCGTTATGGCCCCTTTTCGGTCGCCGCTTCCTTCAAAACAGCGAGCACGTCCGCTTCATTGACGCCGGCCACGATCTCGGCACGCCCGATACCGCGCCAAAGGATCAAGCGCAGGGTGCCGGCGGTGTTTTTCTTATCCAGCCGCATCAGGGCAAGCAATTGTTGCGGGTCGGAACCTGGTGGGACGGTGGTAGGCAGGCCAACGGCTTTCAATAGTTGTTCCAGGCGAGTGGTATCTGCAGGCGCGCTCATCCCAAGCCGTTCTGACAACCTGGCGGCCAGCAACATGCCGATGGCGACGCCCTCGCCGTGCAGCAGGGTGGTGTAGCGGCCGGCAGTTTCCAGTGCATGGCCGAACGTGTGGCCGAGATTGAGCAGGGCACGCTCGCCCTGTTCGGTTTCGTCGCGGGCGACGACGCCTGCTTTGTAACGTACCTTGGCGGCGATCGCGTGCACGAGGGCGACTTCATCGCGTGCGGTCAGAGCCTTGGCGTGCTGTTCCAGCCATGCAAAGAAATCTGGATCGCCAATCGCGGCGCCCTTGATGATCTCGGCGATGCCAGCGCGATATTCGCGGTCGGGCAAGCTGTCCAGTGTGCCGATGTCGGCGATCACGGCGCGGGGCTGGTGAAAGGCCCCGGCGAGATTCTTGCCCGCCGGCAGGTTCACGCCGGTCTTGCCGCCGACTGAGGAATCCACCATCGCCAGCAACGTCGTCGGCATCTGGATAAAGTCGATGCCGCGCATCCAGCAAGCGGCGGTGAAGCCAGCGAGATCGCCCACCACGCCGCCGCCCAGTGCGATCACGCAGGCATCGCGCGTGGCGCCGAGCGACGCGAGCGCATCCAGCGCCAGGCCGACGTTGGCGAAACTTTTATGCGCTTCACCGTCATCGAGCAGGAATGACGACCAATGCAAGCCATCGAGACCACGCGTTACACGCTCCAGATAAAGCGGTGCGACGGTGCGGTTGCTGAGCACCAGCACGTGCCGGCCGCGCAGGGCAGCGCGCCAACGCGACGTGTCGTCGAGCAATCCGCGCCCGATCCATACCGGATAGCTGCGTTCGCCGAGTGCGACGTCGATGGTCTGGTTTATTGCGTTGCTGATCATGCGACCTGCCGGTTCCAGTGTTGATCGATCAATGCGATGCAACGTTCGCTCGCGGCCGCAACGCTTTCGTGTTCGCCGCCGTGTGGAATGATCAGATCGGCGATCTCCGCATAGAGCGATGTGCGCGCGGCAGCCATGGCATCGAGTTTCCGATGACGATCGCTATCGGCCAGCAACGGGCGCGTGCTGTCGTGCGCGAGGCGTTGCAGTTGCAACGGTACGGTGATTTGAAGCCATGCCACATAACCGCGTTGTGCTAGATGACGACGGTTGGCAGGATCGAGCACGGCGCCCGCGCCACTGGCCAGCACTACCCCTGGGCGGCGGCTACACTCGTCCAGCAGGGCCGATTCGCGTCGGCGAAAACCTTCCTCGCCTTCGACGTCGAAGATGGTGCTCACCGATACACCTGTATGGCGCTCGATTTCCTGGTCCAGATCGACGAACGGCATGTCATAGCGTGCCGCCAGCTGTCGGCCGATCGAGGTCTTGCCGGCACCGGTCGGGCCGACCAGGAACAAGTTGCGCGAAGGGTTCATGGGCTGATTTTAGCAAGTGGGTGAATAGATGTCCGAACGGGTTCTTATTGCAGGATGCGGCGATCTGGGGCAACGCGTGGCTCAGCTGCTATTGGCGCGCGGCGATGAGGTTTACGCGCTGCGGCGCCATCCGCCGGCGCTGAACAACTCATCCATACACTGGCTGTGTGCGGACGTGGCGAGGGCGGAAACCCTGTCGAACCTTCCCGCAGGAATCACGCAACTGATCTATCTGCCAACGCCCGGTGGTCGTGAGGAGGAGGCTTATCGCAGCGTTTTCGTCGATGGCCTGCAGCATATGTTGGCTGCATTGACTGAAAGTCCGCTGCGACGCGTGCTGTTCGTTTCTTCCAGTGCTGTTTACGGCGAACACGGCGATGAGTGGGTGGATGAGCGCACGCCGCCTGCGCCGCTTGGCTTCAACGGCAAAGTGTTGCTGGAGGCAGAACAATGGTTATCGACCCAGCCGGTTCGGTCCGTTGTGCTCCGGCTTGCTGGCCTCTATGGACCAGGGCGCATGCAGCTGATCGAACGCCTGCGCGCAGGACTGGTGCACGCGCCACGCGGGCATTGGGCCAATCGCATCCATGTCGATGATGCGGCGTCGGCTATCGCGCATCTGGTCGAGCTGCGTGAGCCGCAAGCATTGTATCTGGGGGTCGACGACACGCCGTTGCCGCTGAATGAGCTGTATGGCAGCCTCGCTGCATTGATTGGTGCGCCGGCCGTGCCGGAAGGACCGGCGCCGGCTGGGTTAGGCAGCAAGCGGCTCAGCAATGCGCGTCTGCATGCCAGCGGCTTTCGAGTCCGCTGGCCGGATGCGCGCGCGGGTTACGCCAAACTGCTGGATACGCAATGATCGCTGTGCGGTGTTAGCTGTCACCCATATCGGATAGATACGCAGGCAGCGTTTCGGTGTCGGTACGCACAGTGTGCGAGGTGAGATTGGCGTTCACGCCGTACATGATGAGGTCGGCGTCACGACGAATGCCAAGCCTGCGCATCGCGCTCATTTTCTGGGTGCTTATGGTTTGCTTGCTGCGGTGCAGACGCTCGGCGATTTCAGTAATCGTGAGACCCGATACGAAAAGTCGAACGACTTCCAGCTCGCGTATGGTCAGGTTTTTCGCCGATGTCGCAGTGGCATTGTCATCGATGCCATGCATTTTTACGATCGCTTCAATGGATGGCGAGTAGTAGTGCTTATTGGCAAGCACGGCATACACACCGCCCGCGATATACACCAGCGAATCGGCCTTGCTCAAAATGCAATGAATGCCTTGTGCCACCAGTGAACGGATGATGGCGGGATTGCTCATCATGGTCACTACGATAAGCCGAATCCCCGGGAAACGGCGTTTAAGGAACCCAAAAAGCGCCATGCCGTCCCCATAGTCGCCACCGGGCATGGTGTAGTCGGAGACGACCACATCGACGGGATGCTTATTGAGCAGCGCCACCAGCTCGGTCGAGTTCTGTGTCGTTCCCGCCACGGTAAGGCCAGGATGTTTTTCCAGTTCGTGCGAGAGACCTGCAAGCAGGAGGGGGTGGTCGTCCACCAGGGCGATCCGCACTGGACGGCCATTTAGGTGACGCGGTTCCAGCGGGGTTTTCTTTTCGGTCAGGTCCATCGGCACGATACTTGGTTGCTGAGTTGGCGTCTTCCATGGCGCCATATTCAACGTGATCAGACGATGGGTCGGTTCCAGGGAGGTCTTTGTATTTGCGTCACGGAGCGTGAATTGGCTAGTGACGTGATCGAATCGGTTAAAAACACCAAGTGCTTTTTGATGGGATTCGATGTAGGGGAATTATGGTTCGTGCTAGATCGAAGGCCTATAGTTCTATTCCTAAAAGGGTTGTGCAGAACTGGATTCGCTGCGAAGCCGATCAGCGTTTCGGACATGGCGGCGTTACGCACCATGAGGCACGTCCTGTTGCGGTGCGCGGCATAGCGACTTGTGCCCACCCGTGGGGGCCGTCAGACTGGCGGTTCGGGGGAGCGCTGCCGCGTCGCTTGCGCGGTTACCTGTTACGCAGGAGAGCCACCATGTCGGTTGCCAAGGTCATCGAGATCACCGCTTCGTCCAGCAAGGGCGTCGAGGACGCCGTGAAGCACGGTTTGAGCAAGGCCTCTGAGTCGGTCAAGCAGATCAAGGGCGCCTGGGTCAAAGACATCAAAGTCATCACCAAGGATGATGGATCGGTCGTGGAATGGCGCGTCAACATGCGCATCAATTTCGTCGTTCAATAAACGGCGGGATCGCACACAGGCCCTTATCCGCGTCGGCCGGCCATGCCCGGCCGACACGGGTCTCAACTGTGGTTGAGGCCGGTCACATGATGCCCAGTGTCATATTCCACGCAGGTATCGGCCAGTACCGGCAACGTCGCCAGGGCATGCCGGCTGAGCCGTTCGAAATGGGCGAGAAAGCGCTCCATCGCCGCAGCATCCATGGCCAGCGGCGCACGCCGGGCCAGCAGTTCCTTTTCGGTTTCGCTGCGCCAGCCGCGCACGACTTCCCAATTGGGTGCCTGCAACACAATCAACGCATCGAGCTTGCGCCATAGCGGTTGATAGGCGCGCAGTTGTTTGTTGACCCAATGACGCCAGCGGCCGTCCTCGTCTTCCTTGCGTTCCAATTCGTTCACCGGTGGTTCTAGCGCGCTTTCCAGCTGTGGACGCAGACCCAGGGCCCAGCCTTCGACGATGACCAGTCGCGGCGGTCGGATGACACGCGGCCAGCGCGAAGGAGCCATACGCGTATCGCGGCCTTTGTCGAAGCGGGGCCACGTTACCGGCAGTTTGTCCGAAGCATGTGGCAGTGCGGCAAGCACGGATAGCAGTAATTCGATCTCATGCGTGCCCGGTACGCCACGAGTGCGCAGCAGCGGATGAACCTGGTGAGCTAGCGTTTCGCGTTCACTGCGCGAGTAATAAAAGTCGTCCAGCGAAAGTACTTCTGCCGGCCATTTGCGCTGTTCGGCCTGGGTCTTGATCACCCGTGCCAGGGTGCTCTTGCCGCTGCCCTGCAGACCCGACAGGCCGAGCACGTACGGCCGGTGCGTCCGCGCGATGCGGCCGGCGTAATGGTCTAGCAGGTGCCCGGCGAGGGCCAGATTTTGCGTGCTAGCATCCTCCATCATCGCGTCATGATGACGTGCGCTGGCTACGATTCAAGTCCCTATGCTGAAACCCGAGATTCTTGACACGTTCAACACCTTGCTGGACCAGGCTGTCGCAAGCGGCGATCCCGAGCCGACGGCGATGAGCCTATCCAGTGTCGATGCCGCCGGTCGTGTGAGCGCCCGCATCGTATTGCTGAAAGAAGCCGACCAGCGCGGTTTCCGCTTCTTTACCAATTACGAGAGCGATAAAGGCGTGCAGCTGGACGCTCATGCGCAAGTCGCCCTGTGCTTCCACTGGAAGCGACTGCGTGAAGGTGTGCAGGTGCGTGTGGAAGGGGTGGCCCGCAAATTGCCGGCAGAGGAGTCCGATGCTTATTTCGCGCGCCGCCCGCGTGGCAGCCAGATCGGCGCCTGGGCTTCGTTGCAGTCGCAGACCTTGCCGCAACGCGAAGTGTTCGAGCAGCGCGTGGCCCACTACGAGCAACAGTTTGCCGGCCGCGATGTGCCGCGCCCGCCGCATTGGGGTGGTTACGTGGTGGAGCCGGACATGATCGAGTTCTGGTACGGCGCCAATTTCCGGTTGCACGAGCGCGTGCGCTGGGATCGGCACGGCCAGACGTGGACCAGCCGCCTGCTTTATCCATGACCCGGAGCGCGCCATGAGCCGAGCAACGCCTGCGGAACATGTCGCGCAGAATGCTTTTACCGTGCATACCCGCGGCCGGGGTTTCAGCGAGATCACCAGCAAAGTGACCGAGCTGGTCACGGCAAGCGGTGTGCAGACGGGCATCGTCCATGTCTTCACTACGCATACCAGTTGTTCGCTGTTGATCAGTGAAAATGCCGATCCGGCCGTGCGCACCGACCTTGAGCGCTGGTTCGCCCGCGCCGTGCCCGATGGCGATGCGATTTTTCAGCATGACGCGGAGGGTCCGGACGATATGCCGGCCCACGTGCGCGCCATCCTCACCGGCGTAAGCCTCACTCTTCCCGTGCACAGCGGTAAACCGCAGCTGGGTACGTGGCAGGGGATTTATTTGTGGGAGCACCGAGTGGATCCGCATCAGCGGAAAGTCACCGTCACCGTGCTCGGTCATTAATCCTCACTGTCTTCCGGCATGACGCATATCTCAACTATCGATCCCTTTCCTCATCGCATTGTCTGCCTTACGGAAGAACCCACCGAAGTTCTGTACGCGTTGGGTGAAGAACATCGCATCGTCGGCATTTCCGGATTCACTGTGCGGCCACCGCGTGCGCGCAAGGAAAAGCCGAAGGTATCGGCATTCACCAGTGCCAAGGTCGGAGAAATCCTGGCACTCGAGCCGGATCTGGTGATCGGGTTTTCCGATATTCAAGCTGATATTGCGCGCGCGTTGATCCATGCAGGCATAGAAGTGTGGATCAGCAACCATCGCAGTGTGGACGGCATCGTTGCCTACATTCGGCGGCTCGGTGCGATGGTCGGTGCACACGAAAAGGCCGAGCGCTATGCACAACGTGCCGAAGCGCATCTGGCCCAAGTGCGTGCTGCCGCTGCGCAACTGTCGCGGCGTCCCAAAGTGTATTTCGAGGAATGGGACGACCCGATCATCACTGGCATTCGCTGGGTGGCCGAGCTGATCGGCATCGCCGGTGGCGATGACGCGTTTCCCGAGCTGGCGCGCGAGGCGTTGGCGAAGCAGCGCATTCTGGCGAATGGCGATGAAGTGGTGCGGCGTGCGCCGGACATCATCCTGGGCTCATGGTGCGGCAAGCGTTTCCGTCCCGAACGCGTCGCTGCGCGGCCAGGATGGGATGCCATTCCTGCCGTACGTAACGGTGATCTATACGAGATCAAATCGCCGATCATTTTGCAGCCTGGGCCGGCGGCACTATTCGATGGGCTCGATGCCATCCACGCCTTGATCGCCGCTTGGGCTGCGCGCCAAAACTGAGTGCGTTAACCGCGTCGACGACCCGGTAAGCACGGTGCCGCAATCGATTTCAGTGCATTGATCTGCGTGGCGTCAGGCGCAAATTGCGCCACCAGCGGCGGCGTTTGCAGATTCCCGCTGACCTGCACCCAGGTCAGCGTGGCTCCGGGCTTGCCAAGCGCGGCGGCGACTCCCGTTGCGGTGTTGCGGCGACCTGGTTCGGTGGCGATGCCGAAGACATAGGCACTGTCCACGTCACCACTGCGCCAGCCGGCTACGGTGGCAGCGGCGAATCGCTGCTTGCCTACTTGCAACTGCGCGCTGGGCTGGTACGAAGCGGGTGCATGCGGACCTTCGTATGCGTCGAAGGGAAAGCCGGGTGCGCTGTCGATACCGAGTGTCAGCTGCAGAGAGAGTGCTGCCCCTGCGCCCTGCGTGCAAATCAACGTAAACCATGCCGGATGTTCGCCGCTGTCGGTGGTGACGGTGCCACGCACGACAACCTGCGGTGGCTCGGCCGGCAGCGCGAAGACGATCCCGGGAACCAGGCCTAACCACAGCAGTAGCGAGCATCTACGCATAGGCCGGCGACTCAGCCGCCCTGTGCCAGACGCGCACCCAAATCGAACAGCGGTGCGACCAAAAGTAGACGCGCCAGCAGCAGCACAATCACCACGACGGTGGGTGAGAAGTCGATGCTTCCCACCACCAGCTTCCCGCGCAGAGGGCGCAATATGGGCTGCACGATCGCACCTGCGAGCCGGATCAGCGGTTGATGCGGATCGGCAGAAAGCATGCTGAGCAGCGACCATCCGGAGATCACCACGATGTAGAACAACAGCACGAAGTCGAGCAGATCGGCCAGCGACAGGATCAATAGTCCAGGCAGATGCGGCACAAAGCCAGCGAGGCCGAAGATCACTACGCGCTCCAGCAGCAACGTCAGCCAGACGACCAACAGCGCCGCCAGGTTGATACGTCGCCAGTTCGGCAGCACGCGTCGGATCGGTGCTAGCACCGGATTGGTATAGCGATAAATGAATTGACTGAGCGGGTTGTGAAAATCGGCGCGATTGGCTTCGGCTGCCAGGCGAAACAGAAACAGCGTGGCGATGGCACCGAAGGCAACCTGGATCAGCAGCGACAAAGCATTGAGCAGATAAGACATAAATGGATCAATCCTTGTCGAGGGCAGCCGCGAGCTCTTCGCCGCGACGTGTGGCAGCGGCTACTGCGCGGGCGACGATGCGTGGCAGCTGATCTGCGCTGAAGCTTTCCAGCGCCGCTTGAGTGGTGCCATTCGGCGAGGTAACGCGCTGGCGCAATACCGACGGGGCCTCGTTGCTTTCGACCAGCATGCGCCCTGCGCCAAGGCAAGTCTGCGTGGCCAGGATGCGCGCCGTTTCGCGCGGCATGCCCTGTGCCACGGCGGCATCCTCGAGCGCCTCGACAATGGCGAAGAAATAGGCAGGCCCGGATCCGGAGATGGCGGTGACGGTATCCATCAACGCCTCATCGTGAATCCAGCGGGTGACGCCGACCGCATCCATGATGTGCTGTGCCTGCTCGCGTTGCTGCGGTGTAACGCGCAGGTTGGCGCACAGACCGGTGGCGCCGGCGCCGATCAACGCGGGCGTGTTGGGCATGCAGCGCACGATGGGGAGCAGATTGCCGAACCAGCGTTCGAGCTGATCGATACGCACACCGGCCGCGATCGACATCAGCAGCGGGCGGTTGCGCTGCAGCGTGTCGCGCAGCTCGGCGTGGATCGCCGGCATCACCTGCGGCTTGATGGCCAGCAGCAACACGTCGGCATCCGCCACGGCGAGCCGGTTGTCGGCGAAGGTGGCGACGCCGAAATCGCGCCCCAGACTCTCCCGCGCCTGCGCCAGGGGCTCGGCGACGCGTAGATTGGCGGCGGCCACACCGGTCTTGAGCAGGCCGCCGATCAGGCTGCGCGCCATGTTGCCGCCGCCGATGAATGCAATTCGTGCCATGTCGCCTTTGTCCAAACGGGTTCCGGGTGACATACCTTACTGGAGCCAGCATAGGCATGGCTCTTTGCGTTTGCTCCTTCTCCCCTCCGGGGAGAAGGTTGGGATGAGGGGCCAATCTTGCGACTTAAGTGATTCAAAGCACGCTTCGATGGAAGGGTGGCGCAAGATGGGCCCCTCACCTCAATCCTCTCCCCGGAGGGGAGAGGAGGCGAACGCAGAAAAGCCGTCTCAAATAAGGCGTCGGAGTGTGTGCATGCTCGCATTTGACAACAATTACGCGCTATCCAAGCCAGAAAGACTGGCCGCCCGACTGCCGCCGCGAGTAGTATCCGGTTCAGCTGCAAGGGATCGGGGGAACGGCGGGGCAGGTATGCCCGCAGCCGGAAAGTCCATCCACGGTGTCGTACCGTCGTCCTGTTTGTGGCACGTATTTTCATACTTGACGATCGGTTGAGGGGATACATCCGATGGACATCGCCGAACTGCTTGCCTTCTCGGTGAAGAACAAGGCGTCCGACTTGCATTTGTCGGCGGGGCTGCCGCCGATGATCCGCGTGGATGGCGACGTGCGCCGCATCAACATCCCGGCGCTGGAACACAAACAGGTGCATTCGCTGATCTACGACATCATGTCGGACAAGCAGCGTCGCGATTACGAAGAATTCTTCGAGGTCGACTTCTCGTTCGAGATTCCCGGCCTGGCGCGCTTCCGCGTCAACGCCTTCAACCAGAACCGCGGCGCGGGTGCGGTGTTCCGTACCATTCCGTCCGAAGTGCTCACGCTAGACGACCTCGGTTGCCCGAAGATTTTCCGCGAGCTGATCGAACAGCCGCAGGGGCTGATCCTGGTCACCGGACCCACCGGTTCGGGTAAATCGACCACGCTGGCAGCGATGGTCGATCACATCAACAAAAACGAATACGGCCACATCCTCACCATCGAGGATCCGATCGAATTCGTGCACACCTCGCAGAAGTGTCTGGTCAACCAGCGCGAAGTGCATCGCGATACGCATGGCTTCAACGAAGCGCTGCGCTCGGCACTGCGCGAAGACCCGGACTTCATCCTGGTCGGCGAGTTGCGCGACCTTGAAACCATCCGCCTGGCGCTGACTGCCGCGGAAACGGGCCACTTGGTGTTCGGCACGCTGCACACCAGTTCGGCGGCCAAGACCATCGACCGCATCATCGACGTATTCCCGGCCGGCGAAAAGCCGATGGTGCGTTCGATGCTATCGGAGTCGCTACGCGCGGTGATCTCGCAGACGCTGCTGAAGAAGGTCGGCGGAGGCCGTATTGCGGCGCACGAGATCATGGTCGGCATTCCCGCCATCCGTAACTTGATCCGCGAGGACAAGGTGGCGCAGATGTATTCCTCGATCCAGACCGGCCAGCAGTACGGCATGCAGACGCTGGATCAGACGCTGCTCGACTTGGTGAAGCGCGGCGTGATCGCGCGTCAGCAGGCGATCGGTTATGCCAAGAACAAGGAAGTGTTCAAGTAAGACGGGAAGGGGGAGCGATCCCCAGTCCTGATGCCCGTCCCAGTGGGAGATCGCCATGAGCGAATTCGACTTCACCTCGTTTCTGAAACTGATGGTCCACAAAAAAGCGTCGGACCTGTTCATCACGGCCGGCGTGGCGCCCTCGATGAAGGTGCAGGGCCGCATCGTGCCGATCACGCAAAGTCCGTTGTCCGCGCAGCAGTCGCGCGACATGGTGATCAACGTGATGACGCCGGCACAGCGCGAGGAGTTCGAAAAGACGCACGAATGCCAGTTTGCGATTTCCGCGCAGGGCGTGGGTCGCTTCCGTGTGTCGTGCTTCTATCAGCGCAATTGCGTGGGCATGGTGCTGCGCCGGATCGACTCGAAAATTCCTACCATCGAAGAGCTGGGTCTGCCGCCGGTCATCAAGCAACTGGCGATGACCAAGCGCGGCATCATCATCTTCGTGGGTGCGACCGGTACCGGTAAGTCCACGTCGCTGGCGTCGATGGTTGGCTATCGCAACCAGAACTCGACCGGTCACATCATCACCATCGAAGATCCGATCGAATACGTACACAAACACGAAGGTTGCATCATCACCCAGCGTGAGTTGGGTATCGATACGGATACGTGGGAAAACGCGCTGAAGAACACGCTGCGTCAAGCTCCCGACGTCATCCTGATCGGTGAGGTGCGTACGCGCGAGACGATGGAATACGCGATCAACTTCGCCGAAACCGGTCACCTTTGTCTGTGCACGCTACACGCCAATAACGCTAACCAGGCGATCGACCGCATCTTGCACTTCTTCCCGGAAGATCGGCGCCAGCAGCTCTTCATGGACTTGTCGCTAAACCTCAAGGGCATCGTGGCGCAGCAGTTGATTCCCACGCCCGACGGCAAGGCACGTCGCGTGGCGATGGAAGTGATGCTGGGCACGCCGCTGGTGCAGGACTACATCCGCCAGGGCGAGATCCACAAGCTCAAAGAAGTCATGAAGGAATCCACCAACCTCGGCATGATGACCTTCGACCAAAGCCTGGTGACTCTCTACCAGGCCGGCGAGATCAGCTACGAGGATGCGCTGCGCCATGCCGACAGCTCCAACGAAGTGCGCCTGCGCATCAAGCTGTCGCAGGGTGGTGATGCGCATACGTTGTCGCAGGGATTGGAAGGCGTCGAGATCGAAGAAGATCGAAGCAACCAGAATGGTCTCGGCGGCGGCTTCCTGCATCGCTGATTCTGAGTTGTAGACGCATAACAAAAAGGAGCCGGTAGGCTCCTTTTTGTTGTCGCATATAACGAGCCGGATTACTTGAGCTCGGTATGCGTCAAGATCACCAGGCCTTGATCGTCCATGCGCACGTTGGCGCCGATGGCCTTGATATGCGCCGCTTCCGATTCCATCGCCGCGAACTGGGCCTTGGTAGTCGCTAGCGCAGCGGCCGCATTCTTCTGCTCGTCCTGGGCACCGGCATCATCGGGATTCGCAGCAGCAGCTATCGTCGCCGCGTTCTCGGCACGCTGTTCCAGCATGTGGATCCAATTGCCGTACATATCACCGTCGAGGTGCATGCGCATCAATTGGCCACTGTCGCCGCCGGGCTGCTTGAGCATGTCGGCGAGCTTGCTGTCTTCATCGGCACCGATGGCGACGCCGAGCGACTTGGCACCCATGGCAGCCCAACCCTGTTCACCGAGTGCGTTGGTGATCTGAGCGGGCAGGACGACTGGCTTGCCGTCGTCAGTGAGTTTCACACCCGCGATCAGCGGGCTGGTGACCTGTGCCATCGCCAGCAGACCTGCCGGATTATTGGTGCCGATCAACAGACGACCGGAAACCTTCGGCATGCCGCCGCCGGGGTTGGTCGTGTAGTTGTCCAGCACGACATGCAGTCCGAGCAGATCGCCGATGGGTGGCACAGCGGCCTTTTGCACGGTCTCGCCGAGGCTATTGAAGCTGTCGTTGAGGTTGGCGAGCATCGGGCAGGTGAATGGCTTGGCCGCCACCGCATCGGCTTGAGCGCCCCAGAAGGCGCGCAGCTGGGGCATCGGCAGGGCCAAGCTCAGCTCGAACGGTGCCGTGGGATCGCTGCCCAGACCAGGCAGTTCGATCTTGAGACCGTTGAAGGCGGTGGCGATGTCGCTGGCCAGCGACACGTCGAAACGCATGTCACGATGCTTGTCGTCGAGCGTGGTGTAGCCCACGCTCATCTGCGGCATGCGTGCGGCGATACGGTTCGCGTCGGCCTGACAGCTGGGCGGCACCTGCATAAGGTTCTGCACCGGTTCGCCGGTCTTGGCCGATTCGCTCTCGGCGCGAGCCTTCAGCAAGGCCTGCGACAGCGGATCCTGGCCCCCGCTTACCAGCGGCAGCAGGCGCGTGAAATCGACCAGGCCGACCGCCCAGGGTGCATAGCCCTTAGCCTTGGCCAGATCGGTCAGCCGGTCGGTGTCCTGCACGCTCTTGGCCGGGCGATCCAGGCCCAGCACCTGGCGCAGCATCGGCTGCGGGGCATCCTCGGGCAGCAACGCCAGCACAGCCTGCTTGCCCACCACGGCGATGATGACTTGCAGATGAGATGCGGTGGCTACGTAGCGCTGGTAGCTCTGCGTGCCAAGCGTGATCGCGTCAAATTTCTTGCCGTAGTCGTTCTGGATTTTCGCAACGAAGCTGCTGAAGGCCTTGGCGTCGGCAAGTTCAATGCGTAGCACGGGCGACAGGCCCGACCCATAGAACGCGGCACGGCCCTTGGGATCGATGCCGGTGTCCTGGACGACTTGTTCGGCCGTCTTGCCGTCAAATTCACCCGCGACGGTGCGCAGGTATTTCGCCATGTCCGGATCGTTGGCGGCCAGCTGATCGGCCTGTGTTTTCATCTGCGCCACCTGGGCCGGCATTTCGGCATCGACCTGGGCGAAGATCGCCTGGCGAGTGTCGTTGTCCAGCACATCGAGGTTGGCCAGCACATAGGGCGTATCCGCCGGCACGAAAGCCAGGGGGGCATCCTTGTCTTTGTGCGAGCAGGCGGCCAGCATCAAGCCGGACAGTGCCAGCGCCAGCACGCGCTTGGTCATACGCATAGTCGTTCCCTGGGGGTGTCGTGTTACTGCGGCATTATGCCCGCTTTGTTGCCATGCCGCTGCGCAGACGCCTATCTGGCTAGCATTTCGCCCAGTACGGCCATGCGCACGAAGACCCCGTTACCGACCTGCTCGAGGATGCGCGACTGCGGCCCGTCGGCGACCTCCGGAGCGATCTCGATACCGCGATTGATCGGGCCGGGGTGCATCACCAGACATCCTTTCGCGGCCTTGGCCAGGCGGCGGCTATCCAGGCCGTACTCGCGGAAATAAGCGCTTTCGTCCGGTAGGTCGGTGCTGGTCATGCGCTCCTTTTGCAGGCGGAGCATGATCGCGGCGTCGGCACCTTCGATCGCCTTGTCGAAATCGTCATAGAACTTGCAGCTGGGAAATTCGCTGGCATCGGGCATGAGCGAGGCTGGGCCGCACAGCCGGATTTCCCCGGCACCCAGTTTGGTCAGTGCGTGCACGTCCGAACGCGCGACGCGAGAGTGGCTCACGTCACCGCAGATCACGACCGTGAGCCTGCTGAAATCCGGCCGATGCTGGCGGATCGTCAGCACGTCGAGCAGCCCCTGAGTCGGATGCGCGCGATTGCCGTCGCCGGCGTTGATCACCGATACGCCACTCATCGCGTGGCGCACGAGTTCATCCGGCGTACCGGAAACTTTGTGGCGCACGATGATGGCATCCAGATGCATCGCTTCGAGCGTATGCAAGGTGTCGAACAATTCCTCGCCCTTGCTGGTGGAGGAGAAACCGATATCAAAATTGATGACGTCTGCACCCAGCCGCCGTGCTGCTAGTTCGAACGATGTACGCGTGCGCGTGGAAGGTTCAAAGAACAAGTTGAGTACGGTACGCCCGTTCAGCAGATCCAGCTTGCGTGTGCCATGTGCGCAGGCATCGCGCATGGTGATGGCGCGATCCAGCAATCGCTCGATGCATTCGCGCGAAAGATTTTCCAGCGTGGTGAGGTGGCGCAGGCGTGGGATCATGGTGACCGTCTTGGTTTTGTTATGCGATGCGTGGATGGGTGATTCATCAAGAGCTGGTCCCCTCATGCAACCAGCGTTCGAGAATGACGGCAGCTGCTTCGGCGTCGATCTGTGCAGCATCGCGGCGGCGCTTGAGGCCGGCAGCGCGTGCATCGGCGAAACGTTGCGCCGCCTCGCGTGAACTGTGGCGTTCGTCGACCAGCATGACCGGCACGCGATAGCGTTCGTGCAGGCGTTCGGCGAAGCGGCGCGCGCGTTGACTTGCGGCTTGTTCAGCGCCTTCTAGCGTGAGCGGCAGGCCGACCACGAGCGTGTCCGGCAACCATTCGCTGCGCAAGGCATCGAGAGCCGCCCAATCGGGATCGTCGTCGCGCATGGCGATGGTGGTAACGGCGCGGGCGCTTGCAGTGACACGATTGCCGACCGCGACGCCGATGAGTTTGCTGCCGACATCGAAGCCGAGCGCGCAACTCATGCGTGGCCCGCGTAGCCAGGCAGTTGCAGCGGATCGACGCCGACCAGCCCGGCCGCCGCGCTCCAGCGCTCCTCCAACGGCGTGTGGAACACCACGCGCTCGCTGGCCTCGACGGTGAGCCAGGTGTTGTCCTTGAGTTCCTGTTCCAGTTGCCCGGCACCCCAGCCTGCGTAGCCGAGCGCCATCAGAGCGAGGCGCGGGCCCTCACCGGCCGCCATCGCGACCAGGATGTCCCGCGAGGTAGTCACCGACCAATCGGCGTTGATGCGATAACTCGATTCCCAATGACCGTGTTCGCGATGCAAGACAAAGCCGCGCTCCTGTTGCACCGGGCCGCCGATCAGCACCGGCGCATCGGCCAATTCGGGATCGCTGCAACCCAACTTCATCTGCGCCAGCACATCGCCAAAGCGATATTCCGAAAGCTGGTTGACCAGCAGACCCACGGCGCCGTCCTCATCGTGCTGGCACAGAAAAGCGACGCCGCGCGAAAACGGCGGTTCGGCCAGACTAGGCATGGCGATCAGGAACTGTCCGGCGAGGGTCTGGGGCGTCTTGGCGTGCATGGGGGCATTGTAAGCGCAGCGGCTTGATTGCGTCTGCCGTGCGGGCGGCAGGCACGCTACGCTGAATGTTCAGGTAGACAGGTTATCGCCTTGTTATCTGCGCGTGACGCCGGTTCGCCAGAATGCTCAACGTGTCTTGAGCACGTCACCCGGCTGAAATTCCCAGGTGCGGGTGATGTAAAGAATGTCCACTTTTTCGCTCTTGTCCGGCGGCAACGCGGGGAACGGTGCGCACAAACGGACGATGGCTTCGGCAGCCTTGTCGATCACGGCGTACCCCGAGCTGTTCGTGACATCGATGCTGTTAACACTGCCGTCGCGATTCAGGCCTACGGTCAAAATCACGTCGCCGTGCACATTTTGTTCGCGGGCCTGCTCGGGGTAGTTCAGGTTGCCGACGCGCTCGATACGATCCACCCAGCCGCGCATATAAGCCGCGTATGTGTATTGCTTGGTGCTTGCCGAGATGTATTTCTTGTGCGGCCGTTTAGCGTAGGCCTGACTTTCTTTGCGTATCTCGGCGGCAAGCTGGGCCGCTGTTTGCTCGTTGTTTGCTTCGTCGGCGTTGGCGGCATCGGGTGTATCCCGTACGTCCTTGGCACTGTCGCTGTTGACGGCGAAGCTGGCACGGCCGGAGGTCGTCAGCATGCGCTGATCGGTTGCTTGCTGCGGAGCAGGTGTCGTAGCCGCCACGGGCTGGGGTGCGCTGCCCATGGTTGGCACGGGCAGTAGTCCCGAGAAGGGCTGCGAAGGTCGATTGGCTTTGTCGCTATCGCCACCGCCTTTGTTGTTGGCCTGGGCGAGAAAGTCCGCCTTGTCGGGCGCGTCGTTGTTCGCCACGTTGACCAGGGTCACATCCAGCGTGGGTAGGGCGGGGCGAGTGGCGACGTACGTGATGCCAATGCCGAACAGCAGCAGGCCGTGGACCAGCAACGAGAAGATGAAGGTGGCCCCGATCTTGTTATCGCCGGGGTGGCGGGCAACGGCATTCACGCAGGAGTTTTCTCGATCGCGTCGAACAGCAATCCGGCAATATTAAGCCCGAACTGATGGTCGAGTTCGCGCACGCAAGTCGGCGATGTGACGTTGATCTCGGTCAGGTAGTCGCCGATCACGTCCAGGCCAACGAAACGCAGGCCGCGCCGGCGCAGCTCAGGCGCTACTTCGGCGGCGATCCAGCGGTCGCGGTCGCTCAAGGGAATGCCTTCTCCACGACCGCCTGCCGCAAGATTGCCGCGAAATTCGTTGCCTTGCGGAATGCGAGCGAGTGCGTAGGGGACGGGTTCGCCATCGATCAGCAGGATGCGTTTGTCGCCGGCGCTGATCTGGGGAATGTATTTCTGGGCGATCGCGAACTGGCGTCCCTCGCCGTGGGAGTCGCCGCCGAGCAGGGTTTCCAGCATCGAGTTGAGGTTCTTGTCGCCGGATTGGACCCGGAAGATACCGCGCCCACCCATACCATCCAGGGGTTTGAGCACGGCGTCGCCATGCTCGGCCACGAATCGGCGCAATTCCGCCGGATCGCGCGCCACCAGTGTGGGGGCCATGCACTGGGGGAATTGCAGGGCGAAGACCTTTTCGTTGCAGTCGCGCAACGCCTGCGGGTCGTTGATGACCTGCACGCCATGCCGCTGGGCCGCTTCCAGCACCATGGTGTCGTAGATGAATTGGGCGTCGACGGGTGGATCCTTGCGCATCAGCACGATGTCCAGCTCGCGCAGATCGGTCCAGCGGCCCTCGCCGAGGGTGTACCAGCCGGCCGGGTCGTCCTTCACGGTCAGGGTGCGCAGGTGGCCCCAGGGGGCGCCGTCGCGCAAGGCCAGGTCGCCCTGTTCCATGTAATACAGGCGGTGGCCGCGGCGGGCGGCCTCCAGCAACATGGCGAAGCTGGTGTCTTTGGCAATCTTGATGGCGCCGATGGGGTCCATCAGCACGGCGACCGAGCGGGGCATCGTTGTCGTTTCCGAGGCGGGGGTGTGCATGTTGGCTGAGGTGGTCGTTACGCCACAAGGAGGGGGCGAAGCGCGCAGATGGGCTTGCCGAGCATCTTGATCTTCACATATGGCTTCGCGTTTCCAGTGGTAAGGGTTGCTGCCACAAGCGATTTTTCCTTGACGGAACGCCGTGCAGGCAGTAAACAGCAACGACGGACTGCCCTGACGAAGATCAGGCGCCGGAGAAGTGTTTGTGTAGGATTTTTTCATCCGCACTCGGTGGGGTCCCTGACCGCATCCGGGTGTCGTACCTGAGCCTGGGGCAGGCCGCAGGGGGGCTTAAGTGAACTTGAATGTAGGTACGAACGGCTTGGCCGGTCTGAAGGTCATGGTCATCGATGACTCCAAGACCATCCGCCGCACGGCGGAAACCTTGCTGAAGAAGGAAGGCTGCGACGTGCTGACCGCCGTCGACGGCTTCGAAGCGCTGGCCAAGATCTCTGACCAGAAGCCGTCGATCATTTTCGTGGACATCATGATGCCGCGACTCGACGGCTATCAGACCTGCGCGTTGATCAAGAACAATCCCCAATTCCGAGCGACGCCAGTCATCATGCTTAGCTCGAAAGACGGTTTGTTCGACAAAGCGCGAGGCCGCATCGTCGGCGCCGAGCAGTACCTCACCAAGCCGTTCACACGCGATGAACTGCTGGGTGCCATCCATCGCCATGTCAGTACGGTTTAAGACCAGTGACTACAAGCTCTAAAGGGGGAGCTGTGGCCAACATCCTCATCATTGACGATTCGCCGACCGACGTGCGCGTATTCACTACGCTGCTCGAGCGTGCGGGTCATCGCGTCGATGCCGTCAACAATGCTGAAGACGGCATCGAGCGCGTACGCGCCACCCAGCCTGATCTCGTGATCATGGACGTCATCATGCCTGGCATGAACGGGTTTCAGGCGACGCGCACCCTTACGCGCGACCCCGTAACCGCCGGCGTGCCGATCGTGATCATCACCACCAAGTCGATGGAAACCGATCGTGTTTGGGGTATGCGCCAGGGAGCGAAAGCCTTCATCACCAAACCGGTGAACGAGAAGGAACTTTTGGCATGTATCGACGAGCTGCTGCCGAGGGCGGCGTGAGGTGAGCATGAACGCGACAGCCGCCACCCCTCAGACACCCTTCGAGATTCTCGCCCGCTACGAGCGGCTTTCGCTGGCGCACGCTTCCGGTGGGCAAGAGCGAATGGAAGCTCCGGGCCTGTGGCGCGGTATCGGTTATCGCGCGGGCAATCGCCTGTTCGTCAGCGGCATCGAAGAGATCAACGAACTGTTGGCCGTACCGACGCTCACGCCGGTGCCCGGCACTAAGCCGTGGTTGCTGGGTGTGGCGAACGTGCGCGGCAACCTGGTGCCGGTGATCGATATGGCTCGTTTCCTGTTTAGCGAGCGCACTCAGCATTCCGAGCGTACCCGTTTGCTCGTGGTACGGCAGGGCAGCGGCAACGTGGCTTTGCTGGTGGACGAAGTGTTCGGGCAGCGCACGGTGGATGTGGAGCAGCGTCGCGGTGCCGAACCCGAAGACGATCCGCGGCTTGCCCGCTTCGTCGACGACCGCGTGGATGTGGACGGACAGCATTTGGCGCTGTTCAGCATGGGCAGATTGGTGCGCGCACCCGATTTTCGTCAGGCGGCCGCCTGATGGGTTGCGGCAGAATTTTTATGAACTGGCATGTGTTGCAGCTGGTGTGCAGTAGACGGATGAGGTGAAGATCATGAGCACTACAGGGGGCGTCGGCAGGGAACGGGGTTACACCATCCTCATTGTCCTGCTGGTGATTTCGATCGGCTTCGCGGCCATCGACTTCGTTCTACTCAACCTCAAGAACGGCGAGGACCGCCAGGCGATCTCGTTGACGACGCAGATCCAGGTGTTGTCGCAGCAGACGGCAAAGTACGCGCTGGAAGCGTCGGGCGGTAATCCCGACTCTTTCGCCGAACTTGAAAACGCGCGCGACACCATCGACTCGGCGGTGCAACGCCTGGTCAACGGCGACAGCAAGACGGGCATGAAGCCCTATGCCGACAAGAACGCGACCACGACGGGTCGTTCCGTCAGCAAACTGGCCGACGCGTGGAAATCGCTTGACGGCGACATCGGCAAGATTCTCTCCAACAAGGCGGTGGTGCTCGATTCGTCGCAGCGCGCCGATGATCTTTCCAAGCAGCTGCCGCTGCTGAACTCCAATATGGAGCAGGTGGTCAACATCCTGCAGCAGCGCAAGGGTACGAGCGCAGACGAAATGCTCGGCGCCTCGCGCCAGATGTTGCTGGCCACTCGTATTACCGGTCGTGTGCAGGAAGTGTTGCAGGGCGGCGAATCCGAACAGGCTTCAGCGGACGGTCTTTCGCGCGACGCCCAGGCCTACGGCGAAGTGCTGAAGGGTTTGCTGCAAGGCAACCAGGCCATGGGCGTGCAGCAGCTGGGCGACGCCAATGCACGCAAGATTCTTTCCGAAATGCAGGTCGAGTGGGACAAGCTCAACGACCCGGTATCGAAACTGGTCGCCGCGGCCAGCAATATCGCCGAAACGAAGAGCGCAGGTAACCAAGCCTCGCTGGATTCGTCCAACGTGCTGTTGCGTGCGAACGACGTGGCCGATCAGATCGGCCAGCTGCCGCTGCGCCGCCTCTTCCCGAACGTGGGTTGGGGTGTGGTCGGCGCCATCGGTGCCGTAGCTTTCGCCATCTTGCTGGTTATTCAGCTGGTGGGCGACCAGCGCCGCCGCTTCCGCGAGAGTACCGAACTCAACCAGCGTAACCAGGAGGCCATCATGCGCCTGCTGGACGAAATGGGTTCGCTCGCCGAAGGTGACTTGACCGTAAAAACCACGGTGTCGGAAGACATCACGGGCGCCATCGCCGACTCGGTGAACTACGCTATCGACGAGTTGCGCACCCTGGTGACCACCATCAACGAGACATCCGAACAGGTGTCTTCGTCGGCGCAGGAAACGCAGACCACCGCTCGCCATCTGGCCGATGCGGCGCAGAATCAGGCACACCGCATCAGCACGGCGACCACCGCGATCAACCAGATCGCCAGCTCGATGGACAACGTGTCGAAGAACTCCGCCGAGTCGGCCGATGTAGCCGAACGCTCGGTGCAAATCGCGTCGCACGGTGCCGAAGTGGTGCGAGAGACGATCTCCGGGATGGACTCCATCCGCGACCAGATCCAGGAAACGTCCAAGCGTATTAAGCGCCTGGGTGAATCCTCGCAAGAGATCGGCTCCATCGTGGAACTGATCAACGACATTGCCGAACAGACCAACATCCTCGCTTTGAACGCTGCCATTCAGGCGGCCTCCGCCGGCGAAGCAGGCCGAGGTTTCGCGGTGGTGGCGGACGAAGTGCAGCGCCTCGCGGAACGTTCCGCGAGCGCTACGAAGCGAATCGAAACGCTTGTGCAGACGATTCAGTCCGACACCAACGAAGCGGTGAACTCGATGGAGCAGACCACCGCCGAAGTGGTGGCCGGTGCACGCAAGGCGGAAGACGCCGGTAGCGCGCTGGGCGACATCGAACGCGTTTCGCACGATTTGTCCGCACTGATTCAGAACATCTCCACCGCCGCACGCCAGCAATCCATCGCTGCAACGGATATTTCACAATCCATGAACGCGATCCAGGAAATCACGTCGCAGACGTCGCAGGGCGCAAGCCAGACGGCGGAATCGATTGGTTACTTGGCACAGTTGGCAAGCGATTTGCGTCGTTCCGTGGCGCACTTCAAGTTGCCGGGTTGACATCGGGCCATAACAAGAGGGCAACCTCGACGGTTGCGTGATGCGCAAAAAGCGCAGCCGCTGAGGGGGGCGCATGAGACTTCAAGACCACATCGATTTCACAACCCTGCAATGGGTCAAGCCCGAGCTTGACGAGACGCTTGCGCTCGCACGTCAGGCGCTAGAGTCGTACGTCGACAATCCCGGCGAGCGCGATGTCATGCGCGCTTGTGCAGACAACTTGCACCAGGTGCAAGGCACGCTGCGCATGGTCGAGCTGTATGGCGCCGCGATGGTTGCCGAAGAGATGGAAACACTCTCCATCTCGCTGCTCGAAGACCATGTACGCCATCGCGAGGATGCCTATACCGCGCTGATGCGCGGCCTGGTGCAATTGCCCGATTACCTCGAGCGCCTGGCCAGCGGCCATCGCGACGTACCGGTCGTACTGTTGCCGTTGCTCAACGAACTGCGCGCCAGTCGCGATCAGGACGCGTTGAGCGAATCGGCCCTGTTCACTCCCAATCTCGATATCGCGCTTCCTGCGCATGCTCCCGCCGCGGCCAGCGCGGCGGATGCGCAGCGCCACCGGAGCGAAATCGCCGAGCTGCGCCTGCGTTTCCAGCAGCAGATGCTGGCCTGGTTCCGCGGACAGGGCGCTGCGCACCAACTCGCTGGTATGCGCAACACGCTCAACGCGATTGCCGCGCGTTGCGTTACCACGCCAGGCCGTCGCCTGTGGTGGATCGCCAGCGGAGTCATGGAAGGCCTCGATCAAGGCATGCTGAAAAATCATGCCGCGGAAATCCGCCAACTGATTGGCCGCGTCGACCGCAGCATCCGCCAGTTGATCGAACAGGGCGAGGAAAGCCTGCAGGGCGGCGATGCCGACGATCTGGCGCGCAAGCTGCTGTACATCGTGGCGCAGTCCAAGCAGCGCAGTCCGCAGATGGTGCAACTTGCGCAGACCTACAATCTCGACGGTCTGGTGCCTGACGCCAACGAGCTGGAGCACGCCCGCGGTTCGATGACCGGCCACAATCGGGCTTTGCTCGATTCCGTGGCGCGCGCGCTGAAGGACGATCTGCTGCGCGTGAAAGAAGCGCTGGATCTGTTCCTGCGTCAGGCCGACGCCGATCCGACGCATCTGAATGCACAAGCCGAAGTGCTTGAGCGTGTCGGCGATACGCTGGGCATGCTCGCGCTCAATGTGCCGCGCCGTGTCATTAACGAACAGCGCCGCGTCCTCGAGGAAATGGCAGGTCGCCTGCGCAGCCCCGACGAGGAATCGCTGCTGGATGTCGCCGGTGCGCTGCTGTACGTCGAAGCGTCGCTCGATGATCACATCGAAAGCCTTGGTGCAGAGAGCGAGTCGGTCGAAGAGCAACCCACCAGCATGCTGCCGCGCAGCGAGGCGCGCCACATTCTCGCCACGCTGATGAGCGAGGCCGTCGCCAATGCCGGCAAGGTCAAGAATGGCATTGTTGCGTTTGTGGAATCGGGCTGGCATCACGATCAGCTGAGCGGCATGCCTGCCCTCATGGACGAAGTGGCCGGCGCGATGCGCATGCTTTCTTCGCCACGCCCGGCGCTGATCGCCGAAGGCGTAGGCCGTTTCATCGGCAACGAACTGTGTGTGGATCAACGCGTGCCCAGCAGCGCGCAGATGGATCAGCTCGCCGACGCCTTGGCAGCGCTGGAGTATTACCTCGAGGCCGCCCGCGAACATCGCGGCGGGCTCGAACACATCCTGGACGTCGCCGAACACAGCCTGGGCGGACTGGGCTATTGGCCGCCACCGCAGGCCAAGGAAATGCCGGAGCCTGTGGCGGAAACGCACACCGAAGCACCTGCGCTGGCGTTGAACGAATCCGTCAGCCTGGCTTACGGCGACGATGCGAGCGAGCTGTTTATCGGCAGCAGCGAGACACCGTCGCCATTGGCGCACGATCTGACCGGTCTGCATCTGGTCGAGACCGAAACCGGTCTGGGCAGTGCGTCGTCCGACGAAGGCGGCGACTGGATCGAGGTCGAGGAAGAAATCGAGGAACAGGTTTCCGCCGCCGATCCGCTGGCAGCCGGTGCCGGTTTCCAGGTAAGTACCGAAGGCATCGACGACGATATCCGCGAGATCTTCCTGGAAGAAATGCAGGAAGAGATCAACAGCCTGCGCCATGCGCAGCAGGTTTGGATGGCCGATCCGAGCCATATCGGCGAACTCACGTCGATCCGGCGTTCCTTCCACACCCTGAAGGGTTCGGGTCGCCTGGTCGGCGCCAGCACGCTGGGCGAATTCTCCTGGCGCGTGGAGAACATGCTCAACCGCGTGCTGGACGGCACCATCCAGCCGCACGAAGGTGTACAGGCCGTGGTCGGTCACGCCATCGACGCCTTGCCGCAGCTGTTGTCGATGCTGAAGGACGGCACGGTGCCGAACGCGCCGCTCAGCGCGATCATGCATGCCGCCGATCAGCTAGCCGCCGGCGAGCAAGCCAGCATCGAACAGTTCGCGTCCGGCGCTACCGAGACCGTACGCCGTGTGGTGCGCCGTCGCGTCCCGCGCGTGGACGCGGTGATCGACGCCATCCCGTCAGCGGCGCACACCGATGCATCCGTCGCGGCAACGCAATCTGTCGACGAACCAAAGGTCGCGTCGTTCGCCGAAGCGATTTACACGCCGGTGTTGCCGCCGGTGGATCCCGTGCTGCTGGAAATCCTGCGCAGCGAAGTCGCCCAGTACCTGCAGACTATTCGCAACGCAGTGGACTTCTCCGACGGCGAATTGCCGGTTGACGATGGCCTGCTGCGCGCTGTGCATACCTTGCACGGCGCCATTGCGATGGTCGACATCCCGCTGTTGATCCATCTGCTGTCGCCGCTGGAAAGCCTGCTCAAGCGTCTGCGCGCCGCCGGTCAGCCGCTGTCCAGCGAGGGCGTTCGCCTGCTGCGTCAGAGTGCGGATGTCGTCGACGAAGTGATGGCGCAATTCGATACCGATCATCCGCAGTTGCCGGATGCTTCCGCTCTCATCGCACGCCTTGACGAACTGCGCGACCACCAGCCCGAACCGCAGATGGCGCACGTGGTGTTCGAACCGCTCGACGTCGAGCCGGAACATCTCGAAGCCGCTCCGGCGGTCGAAGAGGAAGCGCCTGTCATCGTCGCCGATGCTGCGGAACCCGCTGCCGCTACCGACGACTACACCGCCGAGCTGCTCGCCGCACTTGCCGAGCACGAGACGGGTGAGCCGGCCGATGTAGCGCCCGTGGTTCACGAAGGCCATGCATCCAGTACCGAAGACGAAGAGTTCGCCGCGCTGCTCGCCAGCCTCGAAGCGCTGGAGCCCGAACAGCCGGCTCCTGCCGCAGCGACGCCTGTCGAAACCGTAGCGCTGGTCGAGCACCACGTCGAGCCGGATGTCGAGCAGGTTGCTGCCAACGAACCGATCGAACCGGTTGCGCAGATTCCGCACGAAGAGGAACCCGTCGCCGAGATCGAGGCTACTCACGAAGCGGTCGAAGCTGTTCCGGCCGGCGAGCTGATGAGTTTCGGTCACATCGATCCCGACTTGCTGGAAATCTTCAGCGAAGAAGCTCGCGAGATTCTCGACGACGCCGACGGTGTGCTGGCTCAGTGGCACGCCGAGCCGACCGAAGTCGCGCATATGGCAGGACTGCTACGCGCCCTGCATACCCTGAAGGGTGGCGCGCGCATCGCCGGTCTCACGCCGGTGGGCGATCTCAGCCATGCCATCGAAACCTTGCTCGAACGCTCGCACGGTATCGACCCGCAACGCACCGGTCCGCTGATCGGCACGCTCGAAGCCGCCTTCGACCAGATGCACGGCCTCGTGCAGCGAGTGTCGCAGGGCAAAGCGATCGCTTATCCGCAGGCGATGATCGACCGCTTGCTGGGTGGTGAGGAGAGTAAACACGCCGCCGCTGCCGAGCCTGCAGCCCAGGCGCCCGTGTCGCCGCCGATGCCCGACGTGGATCTGCCCTCGCTGCTTCCTGACGAAGAGTCGCATCCGGAAGAGGTGGGTCGCACCGCGCAAGAGCAGATCCGCGTACGCGCAGACCTGCTCGACAACCTCGTCAACAACGCCGGCGAAGTGGCGATCTACCGTTCGCGTCTGGAGCAGCAGGTCTCCGCCTACCGCTTCAACCTGGTCGAACTGGAACAGACCGTCGCACGTCTCCGCGGCCAGCTGCGCATGCTGGAAATCGAAACCGAAGCGCAGATCATCGCGCGCTTCCAGCGCGAGCACCGCGAAGCCGGCATCGGCGTGTTCGATCCGCTCGAGCTCGACCGCTTCTCGCAGTTGCAGCAGTACTCACGTGCACTGGCCGAATCGGTATCGGACTTGGTGTCGATTCAGAACATGCTGGACGAACTCACTCGCCAGGCGGAAACGCTGCTGATTCAGCAGTCGCGCGTGAGTTCGGAACTGCAGGAAGGTCTGCTTCGCACACGCATGCTGCCGTTCGACACCATGGTGCCGAACCTGCGCCGTACCTTGCGTCAGGCGGCTCAGGAAGAAGGCAAGAGCGCCCAGCTGTATGTGGAAGGCGCGCATGGCGAGATGGACCGCAACTTGCTCGACCGTATCAAAGCTCCGTTCGAGCACATGCTGCGCAACGCAGTGGCACACGGTATCGAATCTCCGGCAGAACGTCGCAAGGCGAAGAAGTCGGAAGAGGGGGCGGTGCGCATCCGCGTGGCACGCGAAGCCACCGAAGTGGTGGTGCGCGTCAGCGACGATGGCCGCGGACTGGACCGTGAGGCGATCCGCAAGCGCGCCATCGAACGTGGCCTGGTGCGTCCGGAAACCCGACTCAGCGACGACCAATTGCTAGCGCTGATCACTCAGACTGGCTTCTCCACTGCCAGTACCGTTACCCAGCTCGCCGGTCGCGGCGTGGGTATGGACGTGGTGGCCAACGAGATCAAGTTGCTGGGTGGTTCGCTGGCTATCGAATCGCGTCAGGGTGAAGGCACGACCTTCGTGCTGCGCCTGCCGTTTACCCTCGCGGTGACGCAGGCGATCATCGTGCGCATCGGCGAATCCAACTTCGCCATTCCGATGACGTCGGTGCAGGGCGTGGCCCGCATAAGTCCGGAGGAATTGGCGCAGCGGATGGCCGAGGACAACCCGCAGTTCGACTACAACGGCGAAGACTACGGTATCCACGACCTGGCCGAGTTACTCGGCTTGACCGCCGCCCACCTCGGCGACGAGGAGCAGCTGCCGCTGCTGCTGACCCGCGCCGGCGAATTGCGCGCCGCGATCCGCATCGATGCCGTGATCGGCTCGCGCGAAATCGTAGTGAAGTCGGTCGGCCCACAGGTGAGTTCGGTACCGGGCATTCTCGGCGCCACCATCATGGGCGATGGCTCGGTGCTGGTGATTCTCGATCTGGCACCGCTGGTACGTCACGGCCTCAGCCGCCGCGAGCAGCGCCTGGCCGAAGGTCTCGACTACGCGACTACCGCACCGATCGTCGAAGACGTGAATACGCGACCACTGGTCATGGTGGTCGACGATTCGATCACCATGCGCAAGGTCACCGGCCGCGTGCTCGAGCGCCATGAATACGATGTGGAAACCGCCAAAGACGGCCTCGATGCGCTCGAGAAACTGCACGAGCGCGTGCCGGACTTGATGCTGCTCGACATCGAAATGCCGCGCATGGACGGTTACGAGCTGGCGATACAGATGAAGGCCGATCCACGTTTCCGCCACGTACCGATCATCATGATCACGTCGCGTACGGGTGAAAAGCATCGTCAGCGCGCATTCGATATCGGCGTCGAGCGTTACCTCGGCAAGCCGTATCAGGAAGCGGAATTGCTGGCCCAGATCTCCGAAGTTCTTGAGCAACGTACCCAGGAGCCGGTGAATGAGTGAGAAGATCACCGCGGTAGCGTTGTTCTTCGATGATGCTGAGTTGGGTAGTCATCTGCGCACGGCACTCTCCGAGTGCGGTGCGAAGATCGCGTATGAAGGCCCGCTAGGCAGTTTCGACGAAGCCAAGCTGCGCAAGGCGGGCGTCGATGTGTTGGTGGTCAATCTCGATGACGCCGTTGACGACGTCACGCTTGACCGTATCTACGGATTGATCGAATCCGGCAAGACGCCCGTCGTGTTCAACGATGCCCAGGCCAGCCGTGGTCTTGACGGCTGGGATCGCGCGCGCTGGGCGCGTCATCTGGTGGCCAAGGCGCTCAACGCGGATACCATCGATCCACCGCGCCCCGACCATGCGCGGGAAGTCGAAGTCGATGCGTCGGCTGCATCCTTCGCCGAAACGGCACAACACGCGGAGCCTGAGCTAGCGGAGGAGTCCGCACAGGCATTAGTACCCGACCCGATCGAAGACATACCGCTGGTGCACGACGATTCGGCGCCGGATACGGAAACGCTGGCCGCCGAGCTGGAAGCCCTGCTTGCTTCCGACGATTCAGTCGACAGCCCCGACGAAGCGTTCGGCTCCGGCCTGAAATACAACGCCGGCGATGAACTACCGCCGCTGCACGATGGCGACTTCGGCCAGCAGCTTGCGGCGGCACACGACGCCTTGATCGAGTCGGCATCGCCGCCGGCGCCGGTGCGTAAGGAAAGTCCGGCTTTCCATGCCAATCTGGACCACCTTTCGCTGTCCTCGTTCGACGATGAAGTCATCACGCCGCCTGTGTTGGAAAAAGCAACGCTTGCCCAGCAAACGCCTGCGCCGACCGCACCGGAATGGAGCTTCGTCGAGGACGATGACTTCGCCGCTCCTCCAGTCGACAAGATGGCGGAGCAGAATTTTGGTATCGAGAAAGTCAGCGCCGCCGACTATCTGGCGCCTGACGTTGAACACCTGGACGGCCATGCGCTGTCGATCGAACCCGGGATCAGTCTTGAGCTAGTGTCGATCGAGGACGCGATTGCTCCTCAGCAAACCTACGAACCGCAGGAAACGCACCTGCATGAACTGAACACCGCTTTTGCGCGCTTGCTCGTGTTGGGCGCAGCGCGCGATAGCCAGAGCTCGCTGTCCGCTTTTTTGGCGGGATTACCAGGCGATCTCAAGCTTCCAATCCTGTTGACTCAGCATCAGAGCAACGATTCGGTAGAGCAATTGGCCCAATCGCTGGCGAAGCAAAGCGCGTTGCCGGTGAAAGTGGCGGTTGCCGGCATGCGCGCACGCGCGGGCGAGATCGTGCTGGTGCCGCGCGGGCAGCAGGTGCGCATCCTGCGCGACGGGCGCGTGGAGCTCGTCGCCGCCAACGAGGATGCAAACGAACAAGCGCCATCCATCGATAGCAGTTTCACGATGGCGGCAAACGTGTTTGGGCGCGACGCGCTAGCGATCGTATTTGCGGGCAAGGCCACTGATGCGGTGGCGGGTGCGCAGGCGATCCATGATCGCGGCGGGCAGGTCTGGGTGGAGTCGTCGTCCGGCGATCACTTCGCAGACATGGTGCATGGCGTGCTAGCCGAGCGGCTAGCCAGTTTTTCCGGTTCGCCGCAGGAGCTTGCGGTGCGCCTGGTCGAGGACTTCCGATGAGCGAACAGCCACTACCCCGTGAAATCCGTTGCGTGTTGGTGCCGGTAGGCGATCTGCGCCTGTTGCTACCCAATGCGACGGTGGCCGAAGTGATTACGCTGACCACCCCCGAGCCGATCGCCGGCGCACCCGAGTGGCTGCTCGGCCGGATCGCGTGGCGCGGCTGGCGCGTGCCCCTGGTCTCGTTCACCAAGCTAGCCGGTGCGCAGGAAGGCGATTCTGATCTAAGTGTGCGCGTGGCAGTGCTCAAAGCGCTCGGCGGCAATGCCGAATTGCCGTTCGTGGCAGTGGTGACGCAGGGCTTCCCGCGCCTGACCACGCTCAATGCCGAACTGATCATTCCCACCCACGATGGCAAGCCGCTGCCGCGCGGTGTCAAGGCGCAGGTGTTGGTGCGCGACGACGTGGCGATGATTCCGGATCTCGAAAGCATCGAGAACGAAGTCAACGAGTTGCTGCAACAGGCGAGCTAGGCATCTCCGTGCAGTGCTTGCAGGGCCGCTAGCGCCGCTAGTCCCGCGGTTTCCGTGCGCAGAATTCGCGGGCCAAGCCGCAAGCCCTGGAAACCTGCTGCCTGCAAGGCGGCCACATCGCGATCGCCCAGCCCGCCTTCCGGGCCGATCACCAACAATCCACCGGCTTCGCTAAAGCGCAATTCACGTGCTCGCAGCGTCCCTTCCGGCAGCAGCGCGAGGCGTTGCGCGCCGTCGTCAGCCAGGCTATCCAGCCACCCTTGCAGCGATTGGGCGGGCGTCACCTCAGGCACGCGGACACGGCCGCTCTGTTCGCAGGCACTGGCCGCTACCGCTCGCCAGTGCAGTAGGCGTTTCTCCGCCCGTGCCGGGTCGAGCTTTACCTCGGATCGCTCGGCAAACAGCGGTACGATCCGGGCGACGCCCAGTTCAGTGGCTTTTTGTACGATCAGATCCATCTTCTCGCCGCGCGCCACTCCCTGCGCCAGCGTGAGTCGCAGCGGCGATTCATTTTCCACCGGCTCACGGTCGTCGATACGCAGCGTGACGTCTCGTTTGCCGATCGCCACAAGCGTGGCGGCATAGTCGTAGCCGTCGCCGTTGAAGACGGTAAGCACGTCGCCTGGATTCATGCGCAGCACGCGCGCCACATGCTCGGCGGCCTGCGGTGGCAGCGCCAGTTCAGTGGCTAGGGCTAGCGGCTGATCGACGTGGATGCGAGTAGTGCGCATACAGGCTCGAATTAACAAGTAGACCGCGCAGCATACAACTTGCCCCGTCCGGCTGTTCATTCATCTGAACACGTAAGGCCGTCTGAGTGGCCGGCTCTTGCGGCGGTCCAAACCCCGTATCAGCATGGCTACTGACCCACAGCGTGCTCGCCGCCCCCGCTTTGCGAGCAGGAGGTTGCCATGTCCCGATTTGTTTCCTTCGCCGCCTTGTTGGCCGCGGGTTTCGCCGCAGCGGCATTTGCCGCTCCGCAAAACACACCGACCCCTAACCAGCAGGCTGCGTCATCCACCGCGGCAAAGCAATCGCCGATCAAGCCCGGCGACCGCAATTGCATACGCGATACGGGTAGTTTGATCCCGGCTAAGAAAGGTGAATGTTTGCCGGTCGCTGGTCGTTCCTACACCAAGCATGATCTCGATAACACCGGTGAACGGACCCTTGGGCCGGCGCTGGAGAAGCTCGATCCGAGCATTACCGTTCGTGGTGGCGGTCGCTGAGCCTCAGGTTTCAACCGTTAGCCCTTCTCCCAAAGAAGAAGGGCCTTTTATGCGTCACTGCGCCACTGCACGAGCCATACCTTCGATCGCGACATCGACCAGATGATCGATGTCGCTCTCGCTGACCACATACGGCGGCATGAAGTAGACGATGTCGCCTAACGGGCGCAGCAGCGCGCCGCGTTCCAGACCATGCATGTAGACACGTAGACCGCGGCGCTCCTGAGCTGCGAATGGGCGGCGTGTCGCCTTATCCGCGACCAGCTCTACCGCGGCGATCATGCCTAGCTGGCGCACGTCGGCGACGTGGGGATGATCGCGCAGCGGCGCGAGCCGTCGCGCGAGATGGGCTGATAATGCGCGATTGCGTTCGAGCACCGGTTCGTCGCGGAAGATCGCCAGCGTTTCCAGCGCCGCGCGGCATGCCAGTGGATTGCCGGTGTAGCTGTGCGAATGCAAGAAGGCTTTGCCCGCGTTGTATTCGGCGTAGAACGCCTCGTAAATATGCTGGGTCGTCAGCACGACCGAAAGTGGTAGCGTACCGCCGGTCAATCCCTTGGAAAGGCACATGAAATCGGGCGCGATAGCTGCCTGCTCGCAGGCAAACAGGGTGCCGGTGCGGCCAAAGCCTACGGCGATCTCATCGGCAATAAAGTGCACGTTGTAGCGATCGCACAGTGCGCGCAAACCGCTGAGATAGCTCGGGTGATACATGCGCATGCCACCTGCGCATTGCACCAGCGGTTCCACGATCACGGCACAGGTTTCATGCGCGTGCTGTTCGAGCAACACGCGCATAGCTTCCAGGCGACGCGCCGCCGTCTGTTCCGCCGATTCGCCCAACTCACCTTCATAAGCATCGGGCGATGGCGCAAGAATCGGCGTAAGCAACAAGGGCGCATACGTCTTGCGATAGAGCGCCACATCGCTGACCGACAAAGCACCAAGCGTCTCGCCGTGGTAACTGCCGGTCAACGCGATAAAACGCGTCTTTTCACCTTGGCCCTGGTTAAGCCAATAGTGAAAGCTCATTTTAAGCGCTACTTCGATAGCGGCCGAGCCGTTATCGGCGAAGAACACTTTCTCCAACCCCGCTGGAGTGATGCGCACCAGCTGCTCGGCCAGTTCGATGGCTGGCGGATGAGTGAAGCCCGCGAAGATAACGTGTTCCAGTCTCTTGGCCTGATCGGCTAGTGCAGCGGCGATGCGCGGATTCGCGTGGCCGAACAGGTTGGTCCACCATGAGCTGATACCGTCGAGATAGCGCTTTCCGTTAGCGTCGATCAGCCACGGACCTTCGCCACGGACGATAGGCACCATCGGCACGTGTTCGTGGTCGCGCATCTGGGTGCAGGGGTGCCAGATATGCTGGAGATCGCGCCGGGCAAGGGCGGTGTTGGCGTCGGGGGTGTGGGTCATCCGGCTATCATCGGGGCAGTGACGGTGCCGCTCAAGCAGCATCGAGTTTTATGTGGAATAGGATTGATGAAAGCATTGCGCATCGTGCTGGCCGGTTTGGCCGCCGTCGTTCTCGCATTGGCCGTGCTGGTGTGGTTTATGCCGGCGCGCTGGGCATTGCCGTTGCTGCAATCGCGGCTGCATGGACTGCGGTTCGAGCAGGTCGATGGGACGGTATGGCAGGGTCGTGCCGGACAGGTGTCAATCCCCGGTGGCCCTGTCCTGGGAAGCCTTGCGTGGACGCTTTCACGCAGTACGTTGCTCGGCGACACCCGGCTGGGTCTGGATCTGCGTCAGCCGCAACTTCAACTGCAGGGTGAACTACATCGCCTTTCAGCGACGCAAGATAACTGGCACAACGTGAACCTGCTGGTCGATATGGCCATGCTAGGGATGCAGCCCTGGTTGCATGGGCGGCCGGAAGGGCGGTTGAACCTGCACATCGCCCAGGCGCAACTGCAAGGTAGCTGGCCTATGCAGATTGCCGCTGCCGGTACGTGGTCGCAGGCCGCCGTGCATACTGCACAGGGTGCAGTGTCGCTCGGGACGATGCTACTGAAGATCAACGGTCAAGCCGGCGTGCTGCACGCTGCACTCGACGACGACGGCAGCGGTCCCTTGCAGACGGCTGGACGGCTATCCTTCAGCCCGCTCGGCTGGGATCTGCACATCAATCTGCGGCCACGCCACGACGATCCCGCGCTTTTGCGCTGGCTGCGCACACTTGGTGCACCTGCGCCGGACGGCGGCGTACGACTACGCTATCGTGGAGGTCTGGCCCAATTCAATTCGACCACGGGAAATCCATGAACGACCAGCAATGGGACGCGCCGCTGCAGGCAGCGCGCGAAGCGGCGGAGGCTGCAGCGGAGGTGATCCGGCACTACTGGCGCCGTGGTGTGGATGTCGAGATCAAATCCGATGCCACGCCGGTAACGATTGCCGATCGCGAGGCAGAGCAGGCGATTCGTGCGGTGCTCGGCCGGGCTATGCCGGAAGCGTCGATCTATGGTGAAGAGTTCGGGTTGGACGGCGATGGCGATGGCTTGCTGTGGCTGGTCGATCCACTGGATGGCACCAAGAGTTTCGTGCGGCGCACGCCCTTCTTTTCGACGCAGATTGCATTGATGTATCGCGGCGAGCTGGTGCTTGGCGTATCCAGCGCTCCGATTTACGGCGAAACCATGTGGGCCAGCGTCGGTAGCGGCAGCTGGTTCGAAGGCGAGCGCGTGCATGTGACGCCGACGTCGGACATGGCTCAAGCCTCGATGTCCACCGGCAACATCAAGACGCTCACCAGCGACGCACGTTGGCAGGCTCTGGGCGGGTTGATCCGCGACAGCAACCGGATTCGCGGCTACGGCGATTTCTGCCACTACCACTTGCTTGCACGCGGCAGCCTCGATCTGGTGATCGAGTCGGACGTAAACATCCTCGACATCGCGGCGTTGGCGGTCATCGTGCGCGAGGCCGGCGGCGTATTCACCGACCTGGAAGGCAAACCTCTCACGCTCGACACCCGCAGCGTGTTGGCGGGCACGCCGGCGATCCATGCCCAGGCCTTGCGCCGGCTGGCTTTATGACTCGCCGGGAGCTAGGCGACAACGGTTACAATCCCGAGATGCCACGCTACCCCATCATCCACGCCACCCGTGATTCAAGCACCAGCAGCTTCCTGCGCGTGGAGCAGGTGGACCTGGAATTTTCCAACGGCGAACATCGCACCTACGAGCGCCTCAAGGGCAGCGGTTTGGGTGCCGTCATCATCGTGCCGATGCTGGACGATGAAACCGTGCTGCTGGTGCGCGAATACGGCGTGGGCGTAGACCACTACGAACTGGGCCTGCCCAAGGGCCGTCTCGACCGCGACGAAACCGTGGAGCAGGGCGCCGACCGCGAATTGAAGGAAGAAGTCGGTTACGGCGCGCGCAAGCTCAAGATCCTGCATAACCTTTCCTTGTCGCCGTCCTACATGACGCATATGGCGCACGTGGTGCTGGCGCAGGATCTCTACCCCGAACGACTGCCGGGCGACGAACCCGAGCAGCTCGAAGTGGTGCCGTGGAAGCTCGCCGACTTGCACACCCTGGTCTCGCGCGACGATGTCACCGAAGGCCGTTCCATCGCCGCACTGTTTTTGGCGCGCGAATACCTAGCCGGACGCCTGCAACGAACATGAGCGACGCACCCGACCATTCCCTGCTGCTCGAGATTGGAACCCTGGCGCGCCGCGCTGGTGAAGCCATCATGGCCGTATATCGCGAAGACTTCGACGTCGAGGTCAAAGACGATTGCTCGCCGCTCACTGCGGCGGATCTGGCGGCGCAGAAAGTCATCGTCGCGGGACTAGCGCAGCTCGATCCCGTGCTTCCCGTGATGTCGGAAGAAGCGAGCCAGTCGCCGTGGGAAGAACGCCGCACGTGGTCGCGCTACTGGTTGGTCGATCCGCTCGACGGCACGCGCGAATTCGTCAAACGCAACGGCGAGTTCACCGTCAATATCGCCCTGATCGAACAGGGCGAACCGGTGATGGGCGTGGTGCTGGCACCCGTCACCGAGGAATTGTTCGTCGCTGCACGCGGCCATGGTGCGTGGTGGCAGGTACAGCGCGATACCGCGTGGGAGCGCATCTCCGTTCGTGAACTGGCCAATCCGCCGGTGGCTGCGGGCAGCCGCTCGCATGGCGGCTCGGCCGAGCCGGTGATGCGTCGTTTGCTGGGCGAGGAATACGTGCTGCAAGCGCTAGGCTCTTCGCTCAAGTTTTGCCTGATCGCGCGCGGTGCAGCGGATGCCTATCTGCGCCGCGGCCTGACCAGCGAATGGGACACCGCTGCTGCGCAATGCGTGCTGGAAGAAGCCGGCGGCGCCGTGCTCGATCTCACCGGCAAGCCCCTGCGCTACAACCGCGGCGAATCCGTGCTCAACCCCGAGTTCCTGGCCGTGGGCGATACCGGCATCGACTGGGCGACACGGATGCGCGAAGCAGGCCTGCCGTGAACGACAGCGCCCGTTACAGCCTCGCCGACCTGTTGGCGATCATGGCGCGCCTGCGCGATCCGCAACGTGGTTGCCCGTGGGATGTAAAACAGGATTTCAGCACCATCGCCCCGTACACCGTCGAAGAAGCCTACGAAGTCGCCGACGCGATCGACCGTCGCGATTGGCACGATCTGCGCGACGAGTTGGGCGACCTGCTGCTGCAAGTGGTTTTTCACGCACAGATGGCGAAGGAGCAGGGGCTGTTCGACTTCGACGATGTGGCCCACACGATCAGCGACAAGATGCGCCGCCGCCACCCGCATGTATTCGGCGACGTCACCTATGCCGACCTGGATGAGCAAAAGCGGGCCTGGGATGAGATCAAGGCCAGCGAGCGTGCAACGAAGGGCGACGCCCACGACAACAGCGTGCTGGCCGGCGTGTCGCGCGGCCAGCCCGAATGGCAGCGCGCGCTCAAGCTGCAACAGCGCGCCGCCACGGTCGGTTTCGACTGGCCCGACCACCGGCCCGTCATCGGCAAGCTGCATGAGGAATTGGCCGAAGTGCAGACCGAATTCGAGGCAGGCGCCGACCCTGCACGCCTGGAAGACGAGATCGGCGACGTGTTGTTCGTAGCGGTGAACCTGGCGCGGCACGCCGGGGTGGATTTTGCGCGTGCCCTGAAGCATGCCAACGCGAAATTCGAGCGGCGTTTCCGCCGGATGGAGCAACTGGCCGCCGGGGACGGGCAGCCGCTGTCGGCATCGGATCTTGCGGAGCAGGAAGCGCTCTGGCAGCGGGCCAAGGCGGAAGAGCGCGGCTTGGGATGAGGCCGGGACCTCTATTCGCGCGATCATTAGGCCAGCCCGGCCTAGGGATGCTCTGATCAATTCTATGCAGGCGTCACCGTGACTGTCTGTTCGCAGGCCACAGGGCCGTCGGCGAAGGCAGACTGGCCGTCTGTCGAGACGACGGACCGAAGGTATGCGGACAGACAGTCACGGCCCCAACATGCTGAATATAAAGTGATGGGGTGATGTCCAGAAGGCCCGCAGGCCGTGCCGCGCGGCTTGCCAAGACAGCCAGTCTTCCCTGCGCCGCGCAACACACCCTGCGGGCCTTCTGGACATCATGCCGCCTGCATAGAATTGATCAGAGCATCCCCGGACACGCAACCTTTTCCGGCCGGCCAGCATCTCAGTAACCGTACACTGACTGGAGATCCCGCATGCGTCGCACTCTCGTAATTCTGGCCCTGTTCTTGATCCCGCTGACCGCAGCAGCGGATGAATGCCGGTATTCGGCGCCGCGGAATCTGCATGACGACCTGTCCGGTGTGCGCGGTGTGCAGATCGAGTTGCACAGTCACGATATGCATCTGAACGGCAGTGGCACGTCCACCACGCTCGAACTCAGCGGCCGCGCCTGCGCTTCGTCACAAGCCGCACTGGATAATCTTCAGGTGACTGAGCACCGCGAAGGCGACCAGCTCATCATCGATGTCGGCAGCAACCACTCCTTCAACATCAGCGTGTTCGGGGTCTCTTATGAGTACCTCGACCTGCAGATGCAGCTTCCCGCCAATATGCCGGTGACACTTACCGCCGGCTCAGGCGATGCCTATATCAGCGGCCTGAATCAGCTGGATGCGCAGACCGGTTCGGGCGACCTCCATATCGACCGTATCGCCGGCGCGGTCAGCGTTACTGCCGGTTCCGGCGATATCGAAATCTCCGACGTGGGAAGTCTGCGGGCTGGCTCCGTGGGCTCCGGCGATCTCAAGGCGCGCCAGGTCCATAGCGATGTGCGCATCGGCAGCGTCGGCTCCGGCGATGTCGAGTTGGACCAGGTGGGCGGCAGCGTCAACGTGGGTACGCTCGGTTCCGGAGACCTGACCGTCGACAATGTACGCGGCGACTTGATCGTCGGCGCCAAAGGCAGTGGCGATGTCTCCCACAACAACATCGGCGGCAAGGTGAGCGTGCCGCACGACGACGACGAGTGATCAGAGCCAGTGCGCGGCGAGATACACCAGCGGCGCGCAAATCAGCAGGAACGGAATGGAAACTTCGTGAAACAGCCGCATCCCATGCGGCTGTTTTGCTAAGCGCAGTGCAATCAGGTTCGCCAGCGATCCCATCACGACGCCGAAACCACCCACATTGACCGCTACGGCCAGCTGCATGGCGTCCGACGCGCGATCGAGCAGCAGCACCGTCGCGGGCACGTTACTAATCAACTGCGAGCTGATGATGCCGCTGAGATAAAGTGCCAGCGGTTGATTGAAGTCGATCTTGTCCAACGCATCCGACACGATGGGCAACGCTGCGACATGGCCCAGGCCGAGAAATATCGCCGCGAACGTCGCCATCAGAAACCAATCGATGCGTACCAGGCTGCGCCATGAAAACAAAACGAATAGTGCCGCCAGCAAAAGAGCACCCCATGGCGCGTGGCCGTATTCCATCATCAGCACCATCATCGCGAGGCTAAGCACGGAGAGCAGGGCCAACGATAGCGACATAGCATGGCCATCAAGCCGCTCGGCTTGCAGCTCCACACGATCTTTGGGGAGCCACATCCAGGTAAGCGCTGCTACCAGCACAAACATCACTGTTGCCGCAGGTAACATGCCGATGACGAATTGCAAAAAAGGCAGCTGCGCGTGTTGCCAGACCAACAGGTTTTGCGGATTGCCGATCGGGCTCAACGTCGAACCGGCGTTGACCGCCAGCGCCTCCAGCACTGCCATGCGCAGTATCGGCAAGTTGGACATGCTGCCGATTGCCACCGTCAGCGGCACCATCAGGAACAGACTCACATCGTTGGTCAGCACCATCGACAGCACGGCCGTCATGCTGACCAGCAACAAGCCGACACCGCGCAAAGAGTGCATGCGTGCGACCATCATTCCCGCGAGGCGTTGCACTAGTCCGCTGTCGCGGATGCCCTGGATCGAGATCAACAAACCCAGCAGTCCCGATAGAGTGGGTAGCTGCAGCCAACCTTGATAACGCGTCAGCGGTTGCGGATCGATGCAGGCCAATACCAGCGCCAGGGCGAGAAACAACAGCAGCAGCCATTCCTGCTTCAGACGATTGCGCCAGTGTTGTGTGGCCGGGTGGCGAATTACCACTCGCTCAAACCTTCCAACTCGTAAAGCCGTTTCCAGCTGGGGCGCCCGCGAACCAGATCGGCCAGGCGCTTCAGTGCAGGCCATTCGGTGGCCGAGCGCGGCATATTGCGCGACCAGCGCATCAGCATCGTAAGCAACAAGTCGACGCCGGAAAGATCCGCGCCAAGCATGTAGGGTCCGTGCGCCGAAAGATGCGCTTCGAGTCGATCCCACACACCTTCGATCTTGCGCTGCAGCGCCAAGCGAATCGCGGGAAGATGTTCATCGGCACCAAGCTCGCGCGGATAGAACCACAGCCGATACGTCGACATGAGCGTGTTGCTGAGATAGACCGCCCATTGCAGCCATGCGTCGTGCGCCGGTGTCCCTGCGGGCGGCATCAAACCGGCTTCCGGGTGACGCTCGGCCAGGATGGTAAGCAGTGCGACCGATTCGTACACCGGCTTGCCATCGATGACCAATGTCGGCACGTGGCCGTGGGGGTTGAGCTTCAGATATTCGGCGCTGTGCTGTCTATCCTTATCGAAATCGACCAGCTCGAGCTTGTAGTCCGCACCGATTTCCAGCAGCGCTTGATGCACCACCATGCTGGCGGTGCCGGGAGAGTAATAAAGGGTATACATGCGCGGCCTCGTCCGGATGGGGATGTTTGCAACATCTTAGCCGTGACGAGGTCGCTGGATAAGCGCTACTCCGCGCGCAATAGCCGCATCGGTGGCGTATGTGTAACTTTTCGTGTGCCAGCCAATCCCAGCAGCATCACTACGACAGCGGCTGCGAGCGCGGCGACCGCGAGCGATAGCGCCTGCGGCATGAAATCCTTGAGATGGAACACGCTGCGTCCCAGCCACCACCCACCGATCCATGCGCCCAATGCAGCGGTTATGCCCGCGATCAGGCCAAGCAAAGCAAATTCGCACGCAGCGGCGATACGCAGCAGCCCGCGACGCGCGCCGAGCGTGCGTAACAACGCGGCTTCATGGCGACGCTCCTGTCCGCTAGTGGCTAGCGCAGCCGCCAGCACCAGCGCACCCGCCAGCAGGCTGAAGCCCAGCACCCAGCGCACGGCGCCGGTGACTCGCTGCACGATCTCACGCACGCGATCGAGCAATGCATCGACATCGACCAAACTCAGATTTGGATAGTCACGCGATAATGCAGCAAGCGCTTCGGTATTGCCGCGAGGCATATAGAAGCTGGCGATCCAGGTATGCGGCATGGCATTGGCGTGCGATGGATCCATCAACAGGAAAAAATTGACTCGGAACGATGTCCAGTCCACGTGACGGAAGCTGGTTACGCGGGCATCGAGTTGGCTTTCACCCACATCGAATCGCATCGTATCGCCGACCTTCAGGCCATACATATCGCGCCACATCGTGTCGACCGACACTTCGGCTTGCGGCGGGTTGGGCGCAAACCATTGGCCCGCGATCACCGTGTTGGAGGGCGGCAGATCATTGGCCCAGGACAGGCGCAACTGACGGTCAGACCAGTCTTTGGCGCGCTCGTCCTTGAATGTCATCCGGTCGATCGGCTGACCATTGATGGCGGTGAACTTGCCTACCGCCAGCGGCATCATGTTGAGCTGGTTGGCACCGATGCGTGCCAGCGCTTGCTGGAAGTCGGTGCGCTGGTCGTCCTGCAGATTGAGCACAAACCAGTTGGGTGTGTCGGAAGGCAGCTCGCGGCGCCAACCGTCGAGCAAGGCGGGTGCGACGATGGCCAGCAACAGCAACGCCGTAAGACCGAGGCTCAACGCTGTCGCTTGCACGATGCTCAATCCGCGGCGGCGTGCCAATGCAGCCATACCCAATCGCAAGGCGGGATGACCTCCCGGGGCTACGCGACGCGCGATCCATAACAGCGCGGCGGCCAGCAACGCCGAAACCACGGCTACGCCCAGCAAGCTGGCTGCGAGAATGCCGGCAAGCGTGGCTGAGCCGCTGAGACTCCAGATCAACGCCAGTGCTACCACGGCGGGAATGAGGTAAAGCGCATCGAAGCGCCTTATGCGGCGCGCCAGACTGGCGCGGAACACCGCCACGGGCGGAATATCGGCAAGCCGTACCAATGGCGGTAACGCGAAACCGACCAGCACTGCGATGCCCATGCCCGCTGCCGCCAGTGACGGCAGGATCGGCAACACCGTGGGCACGCCTGCAAACATTTGGCTGGCGAACATCCATGCACCTTCTGCGAGCGCGAGGGCCAGCACCACGCCGAGCAGCGCCGCGGGTAGCGCCAGGCCACCAAGGGTGCCCAGCAGCAGAATGAGCACACGTTTTCGCGATGTACCCAGCGCGCGTAACAGCGATATCTCGCCTGTCTTGCGTCGCGCATAACGTTGCGAGGCCAAGGCGATCGCTACGCCCGACAGCAGCGCGGAGAGCAGGGCTGTCAAACGCAAGAACGCACCAGCGCGGTCGAAAGCATTGCGCATCCGCTCCTGGGTTTGCTCGGGTGTGATGAGTTCGCCGCCTTGCGGCAACGCGGTCGATTGCACCCAGGTGCGCCAGCGCTGCACGGCAGCGGGTTCGCCGGCCAGCAGCAGACTGTGCCGCGCGCGGCTGCCGACGCCGAGTAATCCGGCCTGTTCGGCATCGCCCAGATTCATGAGCGCGCGTGGCGCCATCGCCACCAGTTCGCCGCCGTCGGGTTCTTGCACTAGCTCGCCTGCGATGCGCAAGTCGCGGCCGCCGACCTGCACGTTGTCGCCGATCTGCCGATGCAAGGCGACGAGTGCGCGATGATCAAGGAATACGGTGCCTGCTGGAGGGCCATGACTGACAATCTGCCGCCCGCTTGCGTCGCTTACCAGCAAGGTACCGCGTAGCGGATAGGCGGCATCGGTAGCCAGCACTTCGAGCAACTGGCTTTGCTGTTGCGCAAAGGCGACGCTGGGGAAGCTGGCGGTGTGGGTGATGCCCAGTCCACGCTCGCGACCCGCTGCAGCGAAGGTGTCGGGAATACTTTGCGGCGCCGATACGCCGAGATCGCCGCCAATCAGTTCGGCGGCGCTGGCCAGCACGCCGTGTTCCATGCGCGCAGAGAGTGTTGCGACGACACCAAGAGCAACCACCGCAAGCACCAACGAGGCAGCAAGTGTGCGTAACTCCGGCAAGTGCCATTCGCGACGAAGGCTGCGCAAGGCGAGCAGCAGAATTTTCATGCCAGCGGTTCCAGCCGGCCTTCCTGCAATTCAACGCGGCGTATGCAGCGTTCGGCCAACTGCAGATCGTGAGTGACCAGTATCAGCGTGGTGCCGTGATCGCGGTTCAAGGCGAACATCAGATCGCAGACGTGTCGACCCGTACGCCGATCCAGATTGCCGGTGGGCTCATCGGCAAACAGCACGCGCGGACTGTGCACGAACGCGCGGGCGATCGCTACGCGCTGCTGCTCACCGCCGGAAAGTTGCGCCGGATAGTGTTTGCGTCGCGCGCTGAGCTCCACCGCCTCAAGCGCTTCGCGCGCTCTTTCGCGAGCAGCGGGATTGCCTTCCAATTCCAGCGGCAGCATCACGTTCTGCTCGGCTGTGAGTGCCGGCAGCAGGTGAAACGATTGGAAGACGAAGCCGACCAGCCGCCGCCGCAGATCGGCGCGGGCTTCCTCGTCGAGCCGCTCCAGCGCGTGGCCGTCGAGTTGGATGCTGCCGCTTGTGGGCGTATCGAGTCCGGCGAGCAGGCCAAGCAGGGTGGTCTTGCCCGAGCCGGAGGCGCCAACGATGGCGAAGCTCTCGCCGGTGTTCACCTGCATCGCGACGTTACTGAGGATATCCAGCCGCCCCTCGGGGCCGTTGACCGACTTGCTAACATCCCGAACCTCAAGCACCGGACGAGAACCACCACTCATGCGTCGTTTCCTTTGTCTACTTGTTCTGCTTTGCGGTATCGGTGCGGTGCAGGCGGCGCCCACGAAAACCTTGATCGTGTTCGGCGATTCGCTATCCGCCGCACACAACATTCCCGTAGAAGCCGGCTGGGTGCATCTGCTGGAAGTACGTCTTGCTGACATGGAGCCGGGCTGGACGGTGATCAATGCCAGCATCAGCGGCGAGACCTCGTTGAGCGGACGCAATCGTCTGCCGGCGCTGCTGGCCCAATACCATCCGCGCGTCGTGGTGATCGAACTGGGGGCCAACGACGGCCTGCAAGGGCTGCCGCTGACCAACCTGCGCACCAACCTGGCTGCCATGGTGGATGCGGCCCAACAGGCGGGAGCCCGGGTGCTGCTGCTCGGCATCGAGATGCCGGTGAACTATGGGCCGCAGTACCGCGACGGCCTGCGCGCGGTGTACGCCGATCTGGCCCGTGAAAAGCATGCGGCGCTGGTGCCTTTCCTGCTGGCGGGGGTGGCCTTGAATCCGGCGCTGATGCAGGACGACGGCCTGCATCCTCTGGCGGCGGGCGAGCCGATCGTGCTGGATACCGTATGGCCGCAACTCAAACCTTTGCTGCATTGAGACCGTTTCCACGGTTTTGCCCGGCGGATTTCACATCCTGCTTACTATCCCCGCGGTTAGCCTTCACAAATGTGAAGACAAAAGGGGCATAAGGCGGATATGAGTTCACGTGACGAACACGCCGGATTGATCCTGCTGGTCGAAGACAATCGCCAGATCGCGGAAATGGTTGGCGAATTTCTGGAGCGCCGAGGTTACTCCGTTGATTTTGCTCAGGATGGTGTCAGCGGACTGCATCTGGCGGTAGCCAACAGCTACGACGTCGTGGTGTTGGACCTGATGCTGCCTGGCATCGACGGCCTGGATGTGTGCCGCAAGCTGCGTGGCGAGGCCAAGAAGTCCACACCCGTACTGATGCTTACCGCGCGGGACACGCTGGAGGACAAGCTGGTCGGCCTCGAGGCGGGCGCCGACGACTACCTGGTGAAACCGTTCGAGGTACGCGAACTGGAGGCGCGCCTGCGTGCGCTGATTCGTCGCGATCGACGACAGGTGTCCAGCGAGGTGCTGACCGTTGGCGACATGACGTTGGACACCGCCACTTTGCGTCTAACGCGTGGTGGCCAGGAGCTCACCGTCTCGCCGATCGGCTTGAAGTTGCTGGCGATCCTGATGCGCGAATCGCCGCGCGTAGTGAGCCGGCGCGACATCGAGCGCGAAATCTGGGGCGATACCTTGCCCGATTCGGACACGTTGCGCTCTCACCTTTACAACCTGCGACGTCTCATCGACAAACCGTTCGACCGGCCCCTGCTGCACACCATTCATTCGGCCGGTTATCGCCTGGCCGATCTCGATGCCGAGACCACGTCCACCAGCCATATCGCCTAACCGCCCAACCGCCCGATTACCTACATGACCCCGAGAGGAGCGCCCCACCCACGCGCTGCGCTTGCGCGCGGTGGCTTTCAACGCCGGTTGATGCTGATTTTCGGCATGCAGCTCGTGGCGGTGGTGGTTGCGTGCCTGATGGGTTACTACAACGTCGCACCGGTGTGGGCGGTGCTGCTGCTGATCGTGATCGTCAGCGCACTGTCGTGGTTGGCGGCGCAACGGGTGTGGCGGCCGGTGAGTGTGCTTGCGCAGCTAGTCGGCAGCTGGGACGAGCGGCAAGGTGGCCTGGACGTCTTGCAGCCCGATCGGCTATCGCGTCGAACCGATGCGGATGTGGCGGCGCTGACGCGCGGATTCCACGCCTTTGCCAACCGCATTGCCGGTTACAACGAGCGCGAACGCCACTTCACCCGCGATGCCAGTCACGAACTGCGCAGTCCGCTCACCGTGATCAAAATGTCGACTGACATGCTCGCCGATGAATCGGCGCTCAGCGAATTCGGGCAACGCTCCGTACAGCGCATCCGGCGCGCGACACGCGAGATGGAAGCGCTGGTCGAAGCGCTGCTGATCCTGGCGCGCGAGGCCGATAACGGCCAGGGCGAAGAGGATTTCGTAGTGAATGACGTGCTGCGCGAGGAACTTGTCGATGCGCGCGAGATGCTGCACGGCCATCCGATCGAATTGAAATTCGAAGAGCCCGCGACGTTCGCTTTGCACGGATCACCGCGCGTATTCGCGGTGCTGTGCTGGCAACTGATCCGTCATGCCAGTCAGTACACCGGACAGGGCACCGTGCTGGTGAGCGTGCTACCTGGGGTGGTTAGCGTTAGCGCTACCGCAGGCATGGACCACGATCCTCTTGCGCCCGGGCAGCAGGGGTTCGAATACGCCATCGCGCGGCGAATCAGCGAGCGTTTTGCGTGGCCGCTGAATTTGCATGTGCAAGGCGGAAGCCGGTATGTGGCGGAAATTCGTTTTCCGCGACCGTTGCCCGTGTCTTAGACAGGCTGAGTTGGGGTTAGCTGCGCTCACCCCAACCCATGGCGGATTTTCAGCCGTATCAATGCAGCGACGGATGAACCGCGAATGCGCAACCCGTCTTCGCCTTCACATCATCCACCGTTACGCCTTCCTGCAGTTCGATCAGCGTCAGGCCCTTGCCTTTCTCTACCTCGAACACGCACAGGTCGGTGATGATCAGATCCACGACTTGTTTGCCGGTGAGCGGTAGATCGCACTGGTTCTTGATCTTGGGCGAGCCGTCTTTGGCCGTGTGTTCCATCAGCACCACCACGCGCTTTACGCCGCTGACCAGATCCATCGCGCCACCGGGGCCTTTCACCATCTTGCCGGGCACCATCCAGTTCGCCAGATCGCCCGTGCACGACACTTCCAGGCCGCCGAGAATCGACAGGTCGATATGGCCACCGCGGATCATCGCGAACGATTCGGCGCTGGAAAAGAAACTGGAGCCGGGCAGGGTGGTGATCGTCTGCTTGCCGGCGTTGATCAGGTCGGGATCGACATGGGCGTCGTCCGGAAACGGACCGATGCCGAGCAGGCCGTTTTCCGACTGCAGCGTCACGTCGATGTTCGCGGGAATGTAATTTGCCACCAACGTCGGGATGCCGATGCCGAGGTTCACATAGAAACCGTCGCGCAGCTCTTTCGCCGCGCGCTGGGCCATGGCGATGCGGATCGGGCTTTCCTTGCCGGTGTTGGCGCCGGCCACCGTGCGGAACTCGATGCGCTTCTCGTATTTCACGCCCTGAATGATGCGGTCCACATAGATGCCCGGGACATGGATCTGATCCGGTGCCAGTTGGCCTACGTCGACCAACTCTTCCACTTCAGCGACGCAGACCTTGCCGCAAGTGGCAATCATCGGGTTGAAATTGCGTGCGGTTTTGCGGAACACCAGGTTGCCGAGCTTGTCGCCCTTCCATGCCTTTACGATCGAAACGTCGGCGTGAATGGCTTCTTCCAACACGTATTCCTTGTCGCCGAAACGCTTGGTTTCCTTGCCCTCGGCTAGCTTGGTGCCAAAAGCCGTGCGTGTGTAGAAACCAGGGATGCCTGCGCCGCCGGCGCGCAGCTTTTCGGCCAGCGTACCTTGCGGTACCAGATGCAATTCCAACTCACCGGCCAGCACCTGACGCTCGAATTCCTTGTTCTCGCCCACGTAGGAGGCATAGACGCACTTGACCTGACGCGTCTTCAGCAACGGACCCATGCCGAAATCGTCGACACCAGCGTTGTTGCCAACAATGGTCAAACCCTTGGTGCCTGCGGCGAGCAGCGCGCCGATCAGGTTCTCGGGAATGCCGCACAGGCCGAAGCCGCCTGCCGCGATGGTCATGTCATCGAACAGCAGGCCGTCCAGAGCCTGTGCCGCGCTTGCATAAACCTTGTCCATGGGGGTGCCTTCATACGGGGAGACAGCTGCCTAGGATACGACGGATCGGTGACCGGTCACCTAGTACGAAGGTCGCAGAGTGTTGTCCGCCCGCCTGGGTATGGCTAGTTATACTCATCCCATCACGGCATCACTATTGGGAGAGTGATGGGATGAATCGCCACCTGTTTGTTGCAGTAGCCGGTTTGGGCATGGCCTTCATGAGCCACGCGACCACGCCAGTCCTGGTGATCCATGGTGGTGCCGGCGTCGTGAAGCGCGACATGAATCCGACCAAGGAAAAGGCCGTGCGCGCGGCGATGACCAAGGCGCTGGAGGACGGCTACGCGCAACTCAAGGCCGGCAAGCCCGCCATCGACGCCGTAGCGACGGCGCTGAGCGTGCTGGAGGACGATTCCGATTTCAATGCCGGCAAGGGTTCGGTATTCACCCATGACGGCAAGAACGAGCTGGATGCCGCGATCATGGATGGCGACACGCTGCGCGCGGGCGCGGTGGCGGGTGTGCATCGCGTTAAGAATCCGATCCTGTTGGCACGTGCGGTGATGGAACATTCGCCGCACGTGATGTTGGTCGGCGATGGCGCGGAGGCGTTTGCCAAGGAGCAGGGCATCACCTTGGTTGACCCTTCGTATTTCCGCACCGAGGAGCGCTGGCAGCAGTTGCAGAAGGCATTGAAAGAGGATGCCGGAAAGCAACCCCATGCGGATCTCGAGACCGCTAAGCATTTCGGTACCGTCGGCGCGGTAGCACTGGATACCGAAGGACATCTCGCTGCCGGTACCTCGACCGGAGGTATGACCGACAAGCGTTGGGGGCGCGTCGGCGACTCCCCGATCATCGGCGCTGGCACCTACGCAAACGCCCAGTGCGCTGTTTCGGGTACCGGCTGGGGCGAGTTCTACATGCGCACGGTGGCCGCTCATGAGATTTGCATGAGGGTGTCATTGCTGGGCGAGCCGCTGCAACGTGCGGCCGCCGAGGTCATCAATCAGGAAATTCCATCCATGGGCGGCAACGGTGGTGCGATTGCGCTGGATACCCACGGCAACATCGCCATGCCCTACAACACCGAAGGCATGTTCCGTGGTTGGATCGGTGCCGACGGCGTGCCGCATGTCGCCATCTATGACGATGAGACAGACCCCTCGAATCATCCGCCAGCAGCGCCTTCGTCGACACCCTCTCCAATCTCATCGGAGTAGTGGGTGCTGCACGATCAGCAACGCAGATTTCTAACCCTCGTTTGTTGGCCTTTCGCGCACCGGATGCTTGCTCAATTTGCGCTGCAGCGTGCGGCGATGCATGCCGAGTCGGCGTGCCGTCTCTGAGATGTTGCCGTCGCATTCGGTGAGTACGCGCTGGATGTGTTCCCATTCCAGGCGACGCAGTGCAAGCGGCGCCTCGGGTGCGTCCATCACATCGTCATCGCCTTGTGGTGCGGTATCGCCGTCAAGCAATGCGCGGACGACAGCATCCGCGTCGACCGGCTTGGACAGGTAATCGTGCGCGCCGCGCTTGATGGCTTCGACAGCGGTGGCGATCGATGCGTAACCCGTGAGCAGCAGAATGCGCATATCCGGAACGAGTTCGTGCAGTTCGGGTATCAGTCGCAATCCGTTTTCGTCCCCCAGCTTGAGGTCGAGTACGCAATGGCGTGGTTGATGGCGTAGTGTCAGTGCGCGGGCTTCGTCGGCATCGCTGGCGCTGAGTACTTCGAAACCGCGTGATGTCAGTGCCCTGCTGAGTACGCGCACGAAGGTGGCATCGTCGTCCACGATCAACAGCGGACGGATGCTGCTTGCTTGGTTCGGGTGAATCATGGGTACTTCCTGACGTATCTGCAGGCCTATTTTGCCGGATACGCAGACCGAACGCTCACCTAGTCTTCAGCGATCACTGCTATCGGCAGCCGCAAGCACATTTCTGCGCCGTTTTCGGTATTGGCGGTGATCAACTCGCCGGCTAATCGCTCGGCGGTCGCCTCGGCCAGCGCCAAGCCAATACCCAGGCCGCTTTGCTTGCCGCTCTCGCCGATCGCGGCTGGAGCGCCCGAGGGCGTAAAGCCGGGGCCGCGATCGCGCACGATCCAATCCAGCCAGTGACCTTCGCGGCGCACTTCCAGCATCACACTGTGGGAGTCGCGCAAGGCCGATGCGTCGGCGGCGTTGTTGAGCAAATTGAGCAGGGCATGGCGTAAGCCGGGTGGCGTACGCAGCACGATGTTTTCGAGGCCCGCCTGCACGCGCAATTCGAGTTCTGCCTCCGGGCGCAGAAGCTGGAAGCGTTCTACGCAGCCGTGGATGAAGGATGGTAAGTCGATCCGCTCGGATTGCTGCGACAACTGCGCTTTTCCGAACGCGACCATCTCGCGCAAGATGGTGCGGCAGCGTTCGACCTGGCCTTCCAGCAACACGAGATCTTCGTCCAGCGCAGCATCCGCAGCATGTTCGCGGCGCAGTTCCGGTAACAGAGTACGCATGGTCGACAAGGGCGTATTGAGTTCGTGCGCTGCGCCGGCCGCCTGCGTGGCGATGGCCAGGATGCCTTCGTCGCGCAATGCTCGTTCACGGGCGCGTTGCACTTCCAGCTGCTGCATACGTACAGCGGTGGCCAATCGGTTGATGAAGAAGCCGAGTAGCAGCGCCGTGATGGCGAAGTTCACGCCCATGCCAGCGACATGCAACGAGAAGCCTTGATCGCTGCCCATTCGCTCGTTCATCGGCAACGGTACATACCAGCTCAGCAAAACGAAGTAAGCCGCTCCGGCGATGCTGGCAACGGCCAGCACGGCGCGCACCGATAGGGCGGCGGCACTTAGTGCGATAGGTACCAATAGCAAGGTGACAAAGGGGTTGCTTGCGCCGCCGGTGAAGTACAGCAAGTAACCCAGTACCAGCGTATCAGCGGCGACATGGCACACCGTTTCCCACTCGCGTACCGGCCACGGCTGGCTGATTCGCCACGCTGCGAATACCGCGAATACCGCAAGCAGATCGATGCCAAGCAGCAGTGACAGTGTCGGGATATTGATCTGCATCCACCACGCACAGACCAGCACCGCCATGCTTTGGCCGGCGATAGCGCACAAACGCAGCCACGCAAGGGTGCGAGTCAGCGCGAAAGGTCCGATAGGTTGCTTGAGTTGGCGGTGCGGCATGGCCGGCCGAATGTGGTTGCGATCCGCCGTGTATGACGGCGGATCGCATGATGATCAAGGCGTGTTGAATTCCTCGCTGCGCACAGCGGGCAGCGGGTCGTGGTTGATCGCGGCATCCGAGTGGCTGGTCGAAAATTTGTTCATCAGCGGCAGCATGGCGACCGCGACGAGCGTGCAGGCTACACCGGCGAAACCGAGCTTATTGAACAGGCTCGTGTAAATGGTCAGTGACTGCAGCGGGTCATTGAGACCTTCCGGGATATGCGCGTAATTCGCCACCACGCTGCCCAGATACTGCGAGATACCCGACGCAACGTAGTAGGCACCCATCATGAAACCGCCCATGCGCTCGGGCACGTAACGGGCGATCATCGCCAGACCCAGGCCGCTCACCAGCAATTCGCCCAGTGAATAAAGACCGTAGCCCCACACCATGATCCACGATGACACCTGACCGTTCACCGCGAACTTCGCGCCGACGCCATAGATGAAGAAGCCGATCGCCACGGCCGCGAAGCCCCAGGCGAACTTGGCGGCTACCGACGGATCCTTGCCGACCCTTCCCAACGAGTTGTAGATGAGCACCAGCACCGGGCTAAGCAGCACGATCCAGATCGAATTGAGGTTCTGATACTGCTCCGGGATCCAAGTGAACAGGTGGAAGCCGAAGATGTTGAACGACAGGTCCACGTTCTTCTGCGCGAACAGATTCAGCGAGGTGGACATCTGCTGATAGAAGATGAAGAAGAAAATGGTTTGCACCACCAACACCAGTGCGGCGCTCAAGCCCGCTCGCTCGCTGGAATGGCTGGTGCGAATCATGTGAATGAAGATGCCGAGGATCACCGCGCCGGCGATATACACGCACCATTTGGCGACGGTCTCGCTCTGCAGGATGAACATCGAAACGAACACCATGCCGAGCGCAGCAAGCAGTACTAGCGCCAGACGTCCCTTGTCGACGCGTTTGCTGTCCGTCGGAGAGCCGATATGCGCGAGTGTGCGGCTCATCAGCGAGTAGTTGATCAGGCCGAGGATCAGGCCGATGGAGCAGACGCCGAACGCGGTGTGCCAGCCCATCGAGTCGCCGTACTTTCCGCCGATGTAGTCGCGGATCCACGGCGTCAGCGTCATCGAGATCATCGAGCCGATGTTCACCGCCATGTAGTAGATGGTGAAGGCGCTATCGATCTTCGTGTCTTCGCCATCGTAGATCTTGCGTACAAGGTTGCCGGAGTTCGCCTTGAAGAAACCGTTGCCGACGATGATCACGCCCAGCGCGCCGTAGGTCATAAAGGCCGTGTCGGAAGGCACCCAGAGCATCGCGTAGCCGACGGCCAGTATCACCGCGCCCATCAGCATCGTGCGGCGCGTGCCGATCAGTTTGTCGCCCACCCAGCCGCCGATCGCCGGCGTGGCGTAGATCAGCGCAGCGGCGGCGCCCCACACCAGGTTGGCCTTGGTGTCGACGAAGCCGAGCTTCTTCATCATGAAGGTGACCATCAACACCTGCATGCCGTAGAAGCCGAAGCGCTCCCACATCTCGATCAGGAAGACCGTGCTGAACGAGCGGGTTTGTGAAACGGGGCGAGTTTGAGTTGCCATGAAGTATTCCGTGCACGTCTATTGCAAGGTCGCGAGCGACCCGTTCTTGCAGCCCTTGGACAGGGCACATTCATCGAAGGGTAACGCATCCGTCATTTGCTTGAAGTTGCATTGCGGCAAGCAAAATCCTGCGGCGCCAGGGTGACGGCGGCGGCTTGTGGCATCATTGCGCGCCTGTTGCCCGCTGCCTGGGAGTGCTGCCCGCCATGCCGAAAAAAGCCGTATCTCCCTCATTGGCAAGCAGTTCCAGCCATGCCCGGTAACGGCTTCCGTGGCGATCCGCGCCAGCTCTGGCGCGCTTTTCGCTGGTCGATGAACGGGTTGCGCGCCGGCTGGCGCCACGAAGCCTCGTTTCGGCTGGAAGCCATGCTCACCGTGGTCCTGGTGCCTGTCGGACTGTGGGTGGGACACGGTGCGCTGGAGAAGATCGCCCTGGTGTTCCCAGTGATCTTGGTGCTATCGGTGGAGCTGCTCAATTCGGCCATCGAGGCGGTGGTCGACAAGGTCAGCCCGGAATTTCACGAACTGGCGGGTCGGGCCAAGGACATGGGCTCGGCGGCGGTGTTTCTGTTGTTGGTGCTGGTGGCGCTTTGCTGGGGGCTGATTCTGGGGCCGCGCTGGTTAGGTTAGGTCGTGCCACATCGCAGCATTGCGTACCCGGCTGGGGAATGATGCAATGGCGACTCCACTGGACTGGAGCACTCCCATGAACGCGTTGCGTGTATTCGTGCTGTTGATGCTCGCCCTGATGCTCTCGGGCTGTGGCTACAACTCGATCCAGAAGCAGGATGAAGCCGTTAAGGCGCAGTGGTCGGAAGTGCTCAACCAGTATCAGCGGCGCGCCGACCTGGTACCCAACCTGGTCAACACGGTGAAAGGCTACGCTGCTCATGAAGACAAGGTCTTCACCGAGGTCGCCGATGCCCGTTCGCGCGTCGGCAGCATCCAGGTCACACCGGAGTTGGCAAACGATCCCGAAGCCCTGGCCAAGTTCCAGGCGGCACAAGGTCAGCTGACGAGTGCGTTATCCCGGCTGATGGCCGTTAGCGAAAATTATCCGAATCTCAAGGCCGACGGCCTGTTCCAGAACCTGCAGGCGCAGCTGGAAGGCACCGAGAACCGCATCACCGTCGCGCGCAATCGCTATATCCAGGGCGTGCAGCAATACAACTCGCTGATTCGCACATTCCCGAACAACCTTACGGCCAAGATGTTCGGTTACCAGGTGAAGCCGAACTTCAGCGTAGAAAACGAGAAGGCCATCTCCACGGCACCGACGGTCGATTTCGGATCCGGGACGCCGGCACCTGCCGCCCAGCCGCCGGCCAGTCCGGCACCTGCTGCTTCGGCACACTGACATGATCCGGCGCTTGGTGCGCCTGTGGATCGTTGTGGCGATAGCGCTGCTATCGCCATGGCCTTCGTATGCTGACGATCTTCCGGCGGTGCCCACGCTCACGCAGCACGTCACCGATCTCACCGGAACCTTGACGCCGCAGCAGATCGATCAGCTCAACGCGCAGCTGACCAATCTGGAAAAACAAAAGGGTGCGCAGCTCGTCGTTCTCATGGTGGGCAGCACGCAACCCGACGCCGTCGACGATTATTCGTTGCGGGTGGCCGAAGCGAACAAGCTCGGTCGCAAAGGTGTCGATGACGGCGTTCTGCTGTTTATCGCCAAGAACGATCGGCAGGTGCGCATCGAGGTGGGTTACGGGCTGGAAGGTGCGATTCCCGATGCCGCTTGTGCCCGCATCATTCGCGAGTACATCGCGCCGAAGTTTCGCAGTAACGATTACGCCGGTGGCATCAACGATGCGATCGGCGCGTTGACCCTGCTGATCAACGGCGAGTCCTTGCCACCGCCTGTGCAGGGTAACAATGTCGAGCAGCACGGCCCGGATCTGCAAGGCATCTTCTTCCTCGCGATATTCGCCGTGATCATCTTGCGCGGCATCTTCGGTCGCACCAGCGCCTTTGTGCGTGCACCTCTCGGTGGCATCGTGGTCGGCGGGCTGCTGTGGATGCTGGCCTCGGCCGGCATCGGCATTCTGGGTGGGATAGTGGGCGGTCTTTTCATGCTACTGCCGGCCGGCGCCGGGCGATCCATCGGCGGTGGTGGCTGGGGTGGATTCGGCGGCTGGGGCGGTGGTGGAGGCTTCGGCGGCGGCGGTGGTTTTGGCGGAGGCGGTGGCTTCAGCGGTGGTGGTGGCAGCTTCGGCGGCGGCGGTGCTTCGGGGAGCTGGTGAGATGACGCGCACGCAACGACTGCTCGCGAATGTGTTCGATGGCTGGTTCCAGCTGCATCGTCGCTTTCCGCCCGCCTTGCTGGACGATATGACGGCTGCCATTGCGGATGGCGAGCACACGCATTTGGGTGAAGTGCGTTTCGCGATCGAAGCGCGCCTGGCGCCGCAGTCCGTGCTGGCGGGGTTGGATGCCAACACGCGCGCGCGGCAGATTTTCGGCCAATTGGGCGTTTGGGATACCGAACACAACAACGGCGTGCTGCTGTATCTGTTGATGGCCGAGCATCGCATCGAGATTGTGGCCGACCGTGGCATTGCGCGGCGGGTCAAACCTGAAGAATGGACGGCGATTTGTAACGCCATGCGCGAAAGCTTTGCGGCGGGTCAATGGCGTGCGGGTGCCTTGCGTGGCATTACCGATACGCATGCGTTGTTGGCAAAGCATTTTCCCAGTCACGGCAAGGCAAGGCCTGACGAATTGCCGGATCGGCCCGTGTTGCTTTGATCCTGCTCGCATTATTCCGATGTGGCACATGGCGTGGTGTCGTTCGCGTCGACCACGTCGCCTCTGACGCGGCCTTTGGGCGCTATCACCACCTTCAGTACTCGCTGGGGCTCGCCCCGGACACAGAATAAAAGACTTAGATTGGTGCCGGCGGCGCTGCCATCCGGATCGAACCAGATGTATTTTTTCGCAGTGCTACCGCTAATGATGAGCGAGCTTCGGTATCTGCCACCTACGTAGAGCGGCGGCCCGACAAGCTGACCCTTGTTTTGAGGGTCCGCTCGCCCTATCAGCCAGCCGTCGTTCCATGAGCTGCTACCGTTGCAAGTCAAAGCATTCCTGCTGGGACAAAAGATGACGCGCACTTGTTCGTTCACGGCCAGGTTGCGCGCGTGCTGCAAGGCGGCGATGTAATCGGTTTGCGCCAAACGTAGCTCGTGCCCATTGAGCAGGTGTCGAAACGACGGCACGGCTATGGTGGCGACCACTGCCAGCACGACCAGCACGATGATCTGTTCGATAAGTCCAAAGCCTCGTTGCGTGTATCGGAAAGACAAGTTGGCACTCCATAGCCGCATTCCAGCCATGCTAGGCCTCATTTTTCGCGGGCCAACGGGTTGCTGGATGGGTAAGCCGTCGGGTGCTGCTGACAGGTTATGTCAGCATGCAGCATTTAAAATGGCTCAAAGAGCCCGCAAGGTAAGAACATGACCGACCGCGACCGCTTCGAACTCGTATCCGATTACCAACCGGCCGGCGACCAGCCCGAGGCTATCCGCCGTCTCGTTGAAGGTTTCGAAGCCGGTCTGGCTGCGCAGACCCTGCTCGGCGTGACGGGGTCGGGCAAGACGTTCACTATCGCCAACATGATTGCCCAGGTGCAGCGTCCAACCATCGTGCTGGCGCCGAACAAAACCTTGGCCGCGCAGCTGTACGGTGAGTTCAAGGAATTCTTTCCGCACAATGCGGTGGAGTACTTCGTCAGCTACTACGACTACTACCAGCCTGAAGCTTACGTCGTCGCGTCGGATACCTTTATCGAGAAAGACGCCTCGATCAACGAGCACATCGAGCAGATGCGCCTAGCGGCCACGAAAGCGCTGCTCTCGCGCAAAGATGCCCTGATTGTCGCGACGGTCTCGGCGATCTATGGCTTGGGCGACCCTGACGATTACCTGTCGCTGCGCCTGATTCTGGCGCGCGGCGAACGCATCGATCAGCGCGCGCTGATTCGCCAGCTGACCGAGCTGCAGTACACCCGCAACGAAATGGAGCTGCGTCGAGGCACTTATCGTGTGCGCGGTGAAATCATCGACGTGTTTCCGGCTGAATCGGAAACCGAAGCGTTGCGCATCGAGCTATTCGATGGCGAAGTGGAAAACCTTTCGTTGTTCGATCCGCTGACCGGCGAGACGATCCGCAAAGTGCCGCGCTACACCGTCTATCCGCGTACGCACTACGCCAGCACACGCGAGAGCGTGTTGAACGCGATCGAGACGATCAAGGTCGAGTTGAAGGAACGTCTCGAATATCTCTACAAAGAGAATCGCCTGGTCGAGGCGCAGCGTTTGGATCAGCGCACTCGCTTCGACATCGAGATGATGGCCGAGGTGGGTTATTGCCAGGGCATCGAGAACTACTCGCGGCACCTCACCCGCCGCGCCCCGGGCGAACCGCCGCCGACACTGTTCGACTATCTGCCGCCCGATGCCTTGCTCGTCGTGGACGAGTCGCACGTGACGATCCCGCAGCTTGGCGCGATGTACAAAGGCGACCGCTCGCGCAAGGAGACCCTGGTGGAGTTCGGGTTCCGTCTGCCTTCGGCGATGGACAACCGCCCGTTGCGTTTCGAGGAGTGGGAGCGCCGCGCCCCGCGTTCGATCTATGTCTCCGCCACACCGCGTGCTTACGAACTGGAAAAATCCGGCGATGCGGTGGTCGAGTTGGTCGTGCGTCCTACCGGCCTGATCGATCCGGAAGTGGAAGTTCGCCCTGTCCGCACCCAGGTCGACGATCTGCTGGGCGAAGCCAAGAAGCGTATCGCGATGGGCGACCGTGTGCTGGTCACCACGCTCACCAAGCGCATGGCGGAAAACCTCACCGAATATCTCAGCGAACACGATGTGAAAGTGCGCTACCTGCACTCGGACATCGAAACCGTGGAGCGCGTGGAAATCATCCGCGATCTGCGCCTAGGCGAATTCGACGTGCTGGTTGGCATCAACCTGCTGCGCGAGGGTCTGGACATGCCGGAGGTTTCGCTGGTCGCCATTCTCGACGCGGACAAAGAGGGCTTCCTGCGTTCCACCGGTTCGTTGATCCAAACCATGGGCCGCGCGGCGCGTAATCTCCGTGGCAAGGCCATTCTCTACGCCGACGAGATCACCCGCTCGATGAAGGCCGCGATGGACGAGACGGCTCGCCGCCGCGAAAAGCAGCGGACCTGGAACGAGGCGCACGGGATCACGCCTGCGTCGGTGGTGCGCCGCATTGCCGACATCATGGAAGGGGCGCGCAGTGAGGTGCCGGGCCGTGGTGGTCGCGGCAAATCGATGCGCGATCGCGCGATTGCGGCCATTGCAGAGCAGGGGGCCGAATATGCGGCGCTGGACGTGGCTCAGGCCTCGGCCATGATCAAGCGGCTGGAGGCCCAAATGTATAAACACGCCGAAAATCTGGAGTTCGAGGATGCGGCCCGCCTGCGCGACCAGATCCACCAGCTGCGGGAGCGGGCTTTGCGCTGATTTTGGTCTTCCCGTATACTGCACGGCTCGCGCGGCCAGCCGGGCGAGCTGTGGGCGGTTAGCTCAGCGGTAGAGCACTTCCTTGACATGGAAGGGGTCACAAGTTCGATCCTTGTACCGCCCACCAAATCCCGATAAAACGGCGTGCTTTACGGCACGCCGTTTTTCTTTGCGCGAACGAGGGCTTCGGACATGGTCTACCTGTGGGTCAAGACGTTTCATCTGCTGTTCGTCATTGCCTGGATGTCGACGGTGTTCTACCTGCCGCGCATTCTGGTGAATATCGCCGAGGCGGGCGATGACGCGGCTGTACGCGCCCGGCTGCAGCTCATGGGCCGCCGGCTGTACCGCTTTGGCCACAACCTGTTCGGCATGGCTGCGGTGTTTGGCCTGATCCTGTGGGAGGGCTGGCGCGTCTTTCCCCAGACGATGCCGAACGTGGTCGCGTCGATGCACTGGATCGACGCCAAGCTAAGCATCGTCGTAATGCTGCTGATTTATTTCAGTTGGGCCGGCCGGGCGATCAAGCGCAGCGAAAAAGGAGGCGCTTTGCCTTCGGCGCGCGCGTTGCGTTGGCTGAACGAGCTTCCGGTGCTTTTGCTGCTCGGCGTGTTGTATCTAGTGCTCGCCAAGCCATTCTGAATCGGCGGAACTCGTCGTAGTTACGCTTTGACGCGATAGTAATCGCGATACCACTCCGCGAAGCGCGCCACGCCGGTTTCGATCGGCGTATTCGGCGCGTAGCCCACGTCGCGACGCAGCGCCGACACATCGGCCCAGGTATCGGGCACGTCGCCGGCCTGCATCGGCAGCAATCGTTTTTCCGCGCTGCGCCCGAGATGCTGCTCAAGTAGCTCGATAAAGCGCATCAGTTGCACGGGTTGATCGTTGCCGATGTTGTAGACGCGATAAGGCGCACTCGATGTGCCCGGGTTCGGATGCAGCGGGTCGTACGTCGGATCGGGTTGCGCAACATGATCGAGTGTGCGGATCACGCCTTCCACGATGTCGTCCACGTAAGTGAAGTCGCGACTGTGGTTACCGTAGTTGAAGACATCGATCGACTCGCCGCGCACGATGCGATCAGCGAACAGGATCGGTGACATATCCGGGCGGCCCCAGGGGCCGTACACCGTGAAGAAACGCAGGCCGGTAGTGGGCAGGTCGTACAGTTGGCTGTACGTGTGCGCCATCAATTCGTTTGCTTTTTTGCTGGCCGCATAAAGGCTCACGGGATGATCGACAGCGTCTTCTACCGCGAAGGGCAGCTTGCGATTCGCCCCGTAGACCGAGCTGGACGAGGCGTACACCAGATGTTCCACCTTGCCGTAGCGGCAGGCTTCGAGCACGTTGACGAAGCCGACTACGTTGCTCTGTACGTAGGCCTGCGGATTTTTAAGTGAGTAACGCACGCCGGCTTGCGCAGCCAGGTTGGCGACGCGCTGGGGCTGGAATACCTGAAAGGCTCGGTCGATCGCCGCAGCGTCGGCAAGATCCGCGCGCAGATGGGTGTAGTTCGGATGCGTAGCGAAGCGGGCGAGGCGTGCTTCTTTCAGCGCCGGATCGTAGTAATCGTTGTGATTGTCGATGCCATAGACCTCGTCGCCACGGGCCAATAATCGTTCCGCGAGAGCGGCGCCGATGAAGCCGGCGGTGCCGGTGACGAGGATGCGCATGCAAATGTCCGGAAAGGTGTCCCGTTTATTCTATCGTTGGCCGCTCGTTTCGCCGATGCGCTGAATTGACACCGGCGGTGCGCTAAACTAATTTTCGGTTCCGAACCCACGGAGACAAGGTGGCCCGCGCCCAGGCGTCGGTCGAGTGTGTGACATGGCAACTACCCGCTTCCAACGCTGATAACCGCCACGCCTTGTGTCCCAACAAAAGGCGCTTGGCGCCTTTATTTTTGCCCGTCATCCAGACGGGCAAAGAAAAACCGGCCATCCATGGCCGGACTCTTCAAAAAAAGCACGTCATAGATGTGACGTACAGGTACGAATCATGATTGAGATCACGCTACCCGACGGCAGCAAACGCCCCTTCGACCATCCTGTGACGGTGCAGGACGTGGCTGCCTCTATCGGCGCCGGCCTGGCCAAGGCCACCTTGGCTGGCAAGGTGGACGGCAAGCTGGTGGATGCCAGCTTCCCTATCGACCACAACGCCAGCCTCGAGATCGTTACCGAGAAAAGCCCGGATGCGCTGGAGATCCTGCGTCATTCGACGGCGCACTTGCTGGCGCAGGCCGTGCAGCGGCTGTTTCCGGGTGCGCAGGTGACGATCGGTCCGGTGATCGACAACGGCTTCTATTACGACTTCGCCTACGAGCGCCCCTTCACGCCGGACGATCTGGTGAAGATCGAGGCGGAGATGGAAAAGATCGTGAAGGAACAACTGCCGGTAACGCGCAGCGTGAAATCGCGCGACGACGCGGTGAAGTTCTTCCGCGGTATCGGCGAGGAATACAAGGCCGAGATCATCGAGAGCATTCCTGCGAACGAAGAGCTATCGCTCTACACGCAGGGTGAATTCACCGACTTGTGCCGCGGCCCGCACGTGCCGAACACGGGCAAGCTGCGCGCGTTCAAGTTGATGAAGGTGGCCGGCGCGTATTGGCGCGGTGATTCCAACAACGCGATGCTGACGCGCATCTACGGAACGTCGTGGCTCAGCGACAAAGACCTCAAGGCTTACTTGCACCAGTTGGAAGAAGCCGAAAAGCGCGATCACCGCAAGATCGGCAAGGCGCTGGACCTGTTCCACCAGCAGGAAGAAGCGCCGGGCATGGTGTTCTGGCATCCGAACGGCTGGGCCATCTGGCAGGCCGTGGAGCAATACGTGCGCGGCGTCTATCGCAGCAGCGGCTACCAGGAAGTGCGCGGTCCGCAGATCATGGATGTCAGCCTGTGGAAGAAGTCCGGCCACTGGGACAACTACCAGGAAAACATGTTCTTCACGGAATCGGAAAAGCGCACCTACGCACTGAAGCCGATGAACTGCCCAGGTCACGTGCAGATCTACAACACCAATTTGCATAGCTACCGCGATCTACCGGTCCGCTACGGTGAATTCGGTGGCTGCCATCGCAACGAGCCCTCCGGCGCGCTGCACGGCATCATGCGCGTGCGTGCCTTCACGCAGGACGATGGCCATATCTTCTGCACGGAAGGCCAAATCGAATCGGAGGTCACCGCCTTCCATCAGCAGGCGATGAAGGTCTACACCGACTTCGGTTTCGACGACATCGCGCTGAAGATCGCCCTGCGCCCCGACAAGCGCATCGGCAGCGACGCCGTTTGGGATCGCGCCGAGGATGCGCTGCGCGCCGCCTTGCGCTCAGCCGGGGTGCAATGGGACGAGCTACCTGGCGAGGGTGCCTTCTACGGCCCCAAGATCGAATACCACATGAAAGACTCGATCGGCCGCGCCTGGCAGGTCGGCACCATGCAGGTGGATTTCATGATGCCGGAGCGCCTCGGGGCGGAATACGTCGACGAACATAGTCAACGCAAACATCCGGTTATGTTGCATCGGGCCATCGTAGGCTCGATGGAACGCTTCATCGGTATCCTCATCGAACACCACGCCGGCAACCTGCCGCCGTGGCTGGCGCCGGTACAGGCACAGGTGTTCAGCATCACCGACGCCCAGGCCGACTATGTCCGTCAGGTAACGCAAACCCTTGTCGATAAAGGCTTCCGGGTGCACGCCGATTTGCGCAATGAGAAGGTCGGCTATAAAATCCGCGAACATACGTTGCAGAAAGTGCCCTACCTGCTTGTGGTCGGCGATCGCGAAAAGGAATCGGGGGCTGTTTCCGTGCGTACCCGTTCGGGCGAAGACTTGGGCAGCATGCCGCTAGCCAGCTTCATCGAACGCCTGGAGACCGAGACGCGGCGCTAACGCCGTACGGTCGACTTCAACATCTTCTGGAGGATAGTGGTATCGCCACCACCGAAACTAAGGGCAACCGTCGCAACCATGAGATCCGCGTACCGCGTGTGCGTGTGATCGGACCCGATGCCGAGCAGCTTGGCATTCTTACCCGCGACGAGGCGCTGCGCGCTGCCGAGGAAGCGGGGCTCGATCTGGTCGAAATCCAGCCCAACGGCGACCCGCCGGTCTGCCGCATCATGGACTACGGCAAGTTCAAGTTCGAAGCCCAGAAGAAGGCCCAGGCGGCCAAGAAGAAGCAAAAGCAGGTCGAAATCAAGGAAGTGAAGTTCCGTCCGGTGACGGACGTGGGCGACTACCAGATCAAGTTGCGCAACATGCTTCGCTTTCTGGAAGAGGGCGACAAGGTCAAGGTCACCATCCGCTTCCGCGGTCGCGAAATGTCCCACCAGGATCTCGGCCAGAACCTGGCCAGGAAGATTCAGGAAGATGTGGGCGAGAACGGCCAGATCGAATCCTTCCCGCGTCTGGAAGGGCGGCAGATGGTCATGATGATCGGGCCCAAGAAGAAGTAATCCGCCATATTTCCCTCTCCCTGCCAGGGAGAGGGCCGTTGCTCGGCAACTGGCTGGCTTTGGCCCAGCGCCTCACGTATACTTGTCAGTTCGACCCGCAAGGAAGGGTCGTGAACCGATCGTGGCAGGACGGAAAGCGTGGCCCTGAGGCCACCGCCAGATCAGTCAGAAACCGGGGTAGCACCCCCATCACGGAGCATTCCCATGCCCAAGATCAAGACCAATCGCGCGGCGGCGAAGCGTTTTCGCAAGACCGCGTCCGGCAAGTTCAAGGCCGGCCATGCGTTCAAGTCGCACATTCTTACCAAGAAGTCGACCAAGCGTAAGCGCAACCTGCGCGCCACCAACCACGTCAAAGCTTGCGACACCAAGGGTGTAGCACGCATGTTGCCGTATCTCTAAGGCGGAGGACTAAACCATGGCTCGTGTAAAGCGTGGCGTTACCGCCCGTCGTCGTCACAAAAAAATCATCGGCCGTGCGAAGGGCTATTACAACGCCCGTCGCAAGGTCTTCCGCGTTGCTAACCAGGCCGTCATCAAGGCCGGTCAGTACGCCTATATCGGCCGCAAGCAGAAGAAGCGTCAGTTCCGCGCCCTGTGGATCGTGCGTATCAATGCTGCTGCCCGTCAGTTCGGTCTGTCCTACAGCCGCCTGATCAACGGTCTGGCCAAGGCCGGTATCACCGTCGATCGCAAGGTGCTGGCCGATATCGCCGTGCACGACATCAAGGCGTTTGGGGCCATCGCAGAAAAGGCGAAGGCCAGTCTGGCCGCTTGATCGTCAACCACTGACGATATGATGTGAATCAAGCGGGGAGAAGGCCAAACGCCTTCTCCCCGTTTTTGTTTGTGTTTCTGTGAATCCACCTTGGAATCGCACCGATGGATGACTTGGATAGTCGCGCCACCCAGGCGCTGGCGGACATCGACAGGGCTGACACGCTCGACGCGCTCGATGCGCTGCGCGTGGGCTTGCTAGGCAAGAGCGGTGTGGTCACCGCCGCACTGAAGGCGCTCGGCGCGCTCTCGCCGGATGAGCGCAAGGCGCGCGGCGCCGAAGTGAATCGCGTGAAAGAACGTCTCGCCGATGCACTAGCCGCACGCAAGCAGACACTGGAGCAAGCTGAGCTGGATCGCCGCCTCGCTTCCGAAAAGCTCGACATCACCATGCCAGGTCGCGACGGAGAGCGCGGTGGCATTCATCCGATCACGCGCGCGCTGGAACGCATCGCCGCGATCTTCGCGCGTCTCGGTTACCAACGCGCCGACGGTCCCGAAATCGAAGACGACTGGCACAACTTCGAAGCACTGAATTTTCCGCCGCATCATCCTGCGCGCGCGATGCACGACACCTTCTATTTCGGCGACGGCCGCCTGTTGCGCACGCATACGTCGCCAGTGCAGATCCGGTCGATGAAGGGCCGGCAGCCGCCGATCCGCATCATCGCGCCGGGTAAGGTCTATCGCAGCGATTCGGATCAGACCCACTCGCCGATGTTCCATCAGATCGAAGGTCTGCTGGTCGATGAAACCTCCAGCTTCGCCGATCTGAAAGGCACGTTGGCCGAATTCATTCGTGCCTTCTTCGAGCGCGATTTCGAAATGCGTTTCCGCCCCAGCTACTTCCCTTTCACCGAACCCTCGGCCGAAGTGGATATTCGCTGGGATGCGGAAGACGGCAGCACGCGCTGGTTGGAAGTGCTCGGCTGCGGCATGGTGCATCCGAACGTGCTGCGGAACTGCGGTATCGACCCGGAACGCTATACCGGCTTTGCTTTCGGCCTGGGTGTTGAGCGCTTTGCCATGCTGCGCTATGGCGTCTCCGACTTGCGCGCGTTCTTCGAGAACGACCTGCGCTTCCTCAAGCAGTTCGCGTAATCGCAGCAGGAACCGACACGCATGAAATTCTCCGAAAATTGGTTGCGTCACCATGTTCCGACCCGCGCTTCGCGCGACGAACTTGCTGCGACGCTGACGGCAATCGGCCTGGAGGTCGAGGACGTCGCTCCATTGGGCAACTCGCTTGATGGCGTGATCGTGGCGCGCATCGTCAGCGCCCAGAAGCACCCGGAGGCCGATCACCTGCAGGTCTGTGAGGTGGACACGGGCAGCGGCGTCGTGCAGATCGTCTGCGGTGCACCCAATACACGCGCTGGCCTGGTCGCTCCGTTGGCGACCGTTGGCGCCAATCTGCCCGGCGGCATCGCAATCAAAGCGGCGAAGCTGCGTGGGGTTGAATCGTTCGGCATGCTTTGTTCGGCCAAAGAGCTGGGCGTTGATCCCGATGCGTCGGGCCTGCTCGAACTCCCCGCCGATGCGCCGATCGGTACGCCGCTTGCGACCTACCTCGGTCTGCCGGACGCCAGCATCGAAATCAAACTTACGCCTAATCGTGCCGATTGCTTCAGCGTACGTGGCATCGCATTCGACGTTGCCGCAGCGCTGGGTAGCGAGGTGATCCCGCTCGATACCGCGCCGGTGCCTGCTCAAAGCGATGCCACGATGAAGGTCGTGCTCGATGCGGGTCCGCGCGTGCCGCGCTTCGCGGGTCGCGTCATCGACAACGTGAACGCCAGAGCCGAAACGCCGGTGTGGATGGCCGAGCGGTTGCGTCGCAGTGGGCTGCGTCCGATCAGCTTTCTCGTCGACGTCACGCAGTACGTCATGCTGGAACTTGGCCAGCCCATGCATGCGTTCGACAAAGACAAGCTGGAAGGCGAGATTGTCGTGCGTCCGGCGCGCGCGCGCGAACCACTCGCGCTGCTTGACGGCCGCACTGTCGAGTTGGATGACGACTTCCTTGTGGTCTCCGATAGCCGTGGTGGCCGAGGAGCGCGTGCCGTTGCGCTCGGCGGGATCATGGGTGGGTTGGATACGCGCGTCACCGACGACACGCGCAACGTGTTTCTGGAAGCCGCCCACTGGATTCCGTCGGCCATCATCGGCCGCAGCCGCAAGTTGGGCATGCACACCGATGCCGGACACCGTTTCGAACGCGGCGTCGATCCGGAACTACCCGGCATCGCCGTCGAGTATGCGACGCGACTGATCCTCGACATTGCCGGCGGTGTCGCCGGTCCGCTGGTGGACGTCACGTTGCCGCAACACCTGCGTTCGCCGAAGCCGATCCTGCTGCGCCGCGCGCGGCTGGCGCGTGTGCTTGGCCTCACCGTCGCCGACGGCGAAGTCGTACGTATCTTCACGGCGCTTGGCATGAAGGTCGAGCCGTCGGCCGATGGCTGGCAGGTCACCGCGCCAAGTCGCCGCTTTGACATCGAGCGCGAGGAAGACCTGATCGAAGAGGTTGCGCGCATCCATGGCTATGAAAACATTCCCACGCACACGCCGGCCGGCGCGTTGACGCTCGCCGCGGAACCCGAGGCCCGCCTTAATGAGCTGGCAGTGCGCGAGCAACTGGCGGCGCGCGGCTACTACGAAGCCGTAAACCTCGCCTTCATCGGCCATGATGTGCTCCAGCGCTGGGGTATGACCGAGCAGCTGGTGCCGCTGGCCAACCCGCTTTCGGCGGATCTGGCGGTGATGCGGCCATCCTTGTTGCCGGGGCTGGTCGACGCCCTGTCGCACAACCGTGCCCGTCAGCAAGAGCGAGTCCGTCTGTTCGAACTGGGCCGGGTATTCGCCGCAGGCGACCCGCCGCTGGAAACACCCAGCCTTGCCGTCGTCGCCAGCGGCCATGCGCGAGCCGAACAATGGGGCGAGTCGGCGCGTCCGTTGGATTTCTTCGACATCAAGGGCGACCTTGACGCCTTGATCGCCTGGGGCGGTGAGCCCCAACGCTGGTCCGTGCAGGCCGATGGCCTACCGGCATGGCTGCATCCTGGGCGGGGCGCCCGCTTGACCCGCGACGGGCTGACGGTCGGCTACCTGGGTGCCTTGCATCCGCAGTTGGCGAAGGCCCTCGACCTGGGCCCGGACGTGCACGTGCTTGAGCTGGCCCTGGACCCATTGCTGGGCCGCCGGCTGCCAAGGGCGCAGCCGGTGCCGCGCTTCCCGTCCGTTCGCCGTGACATTGCGGTCGACGTTCCTGAACAGGTGAGCTGGTCACAAATTGAGCAGGCCATCCGCGGCAGTCTGGGAACCGGTCTCGTGGAGCTGCGCCTGTTCGACCGTTACAGCGGCAAGGGGGTCGAAGCTGGCCGCAAAAGTCTCGCTATGGGCTTGATTTTGCAGGACGCTTCACGCACCCTTACTGACGACGACGCGGATCGCTGCGTTCGAAATGCGGTGTCTGCGTTGGAGGCGGCATGCGAGGCAAAATTGCGAGGGTAAGATGGCGGCGCTGACAAAGGCGGAAATGGCCGAGCGCCTATTCCTCGAGGTGGGCCTTAACAAACGTGAGGCAAAAGAGTTCGTGGACGCCTATTTCGAGGTGGTCCGCGAAGCGTTGGAAAGGGGCGAACAGGTAAAACTGTCAGGATTCGGTAACTTCGACCTGCGGAAGAAGAACCAGCGACCGGGGCGTAACCCCAAGACGGGCGAGGAGATTCCGATCTCCGCGCGTCGGGTGGTGACGTTTCGGCCGGGGCAGAAACTCAAGGTGAGAGTCGAGGGCTATGCTGGATCAGGGGAATAACACCGAACTACCTGCCATCCCGGCCAAGCGCTATTTCACCATTGGTGAGGTCAGCGACTTGTGCGGGGTGAAGCCGCATGTGCTCCGTTACTGGGAGCAGGAGTTTCCTGCGCTCAATCCGGTCAAGCGCCGCGGCAACCGCCGGTACTACCAGCGCCACGACGTGCTGATGATCCGCCAGATCCGTTCCCTGCTGTACGACGAGGGCTTCACCATTACCGGAGCCCGCGCTCGGCTGGAAGGCCCGCAGGCCCGTATGGAAGCCAGCATGTCGCACCAGATCGTGCGCCAGGTGCGCATGGAGCTGGAAGAAGTGCTTACGTTGCTTCGCCGGTAATCGGCGAAGTCTTTCGGGGTTTCGGCCCAAGCTGATACACTTTCCGTCTTTACCGCATCCGTCGGGGCGTAGCGCAGCCTGGTAGCGCATTTGCCTGGGGGGCAAAGGGTCGTGGGTTCGAATCCCGCCGCCCCGACCAATTCGGTGAAAAAGTAAACGGCGCCTTGGCGCCGTTTTCTATTTGGGTGGTCGGCGCCTTGGCGCCGTTTTTCGTTTCGGTAGCCCACCGGCATGGACATGTGCCAGTGACGGCGAAGCGCTAGTCTCTGCGCCAATGTCCCCACTGCGCCGATAGGAGATCCGCCCATGCCGTCCAACACCTGTCACCCGAACGCCCCGCACGTGAAGTTGAAGACCCCGGACTGGTACATCTCGTCACTGATGCTGGATCGTGCCCTCGATGCCATCCTGCGCCGGGTCAAGAAACTCGACCGCAACCACGACATCCCCTATCTCGCTGGCTACAGTCAGGACGGCCAGACGATCTATATCGACCGTCATCTACCCAAGACCTTTACCTTTCGCGGCCGCACCGTCGACGTTGATCGCTTCCTGATTCTGCACGAGGAAGTGGAAAAAACCCTGATCGACCAGCTCAAGCTGCACTATCTCCATGCGCACCAGATCGCAACGCGCGCCGAAGAGGCTGCCGTGCATGCCCAACGCATCACGTGGCAAGCCTATGACCGCTTCATGCAGAAATACGTCAAGCGCATTGGCGACGAGCGCCTTACCAAGGTGCCGGTCGATCTCGACCTCAAGCCCTACCGCGACTACCACGACTACGATCTGCTACGGCAGATGGAAAAGCATATGGAGCACGGAAAAGGCCTCAGCGCGAAGCAGAAGACAGAGCTGAAAAGTTACGCCGATGCGTTCCGCGAGGAGCTGCGCGTGCAGCATCGCCACGAACCCCATGCTGATGCGCCCTCCGACAAGCGCCGCAAACCGGCAGCCAAAAAGCGGGCGGCCTTGAAGGCCAGGCCGGCAAAAACCGCCAAGGCACCCACGAAACGTCGCGCTGCGGTCAAACGGGTGAAGTGACGTTTCCGAACGCTGGCGATGACCGGGCAGGTTGCACGTCGACAGTCCTTTCTATGACTTGTCGACGTACACCGCAAGTTGCGCAAACGCACCATCGCGCGTCAGCGCAGTGATCTGATGATCACCTGCCTGCGGCAACGCCAACTGCATGTTCGCGTTGCCGAGGCTGCTCCCTTGCAGGCGTCCATCCAGCAGCCACTGGACTTCACCGGAGGCGCCGAGCGCCTGCAAGGTCACACGCAGCGGCTGCGCACTGTTCGGTGCTTGTCGCAGCCGCACACCATCGCTAAGCCCGGCAATGCGAATGGGATTGGCGACATCGAGCGAATCCGCTGCGCAGCCGGGTGCCAGCGGCGGCAGGGCGGCCTGCGTTGCGTCATCCGTACTCAGCCACGACGTTGCCAATGCAGGCCAGCGGGCGATTTGAATACGGTGTTCGACTTTGCTGCGACAGGTTGCGCTGAGGCGATGCCCTTGAGCATCGACGCGTACCGTTATCAATCCCGCCGACCAGGCCGTGATATCGCGCTCGGCGAAGGTGGGCGGCATTGCACCATCCAGCGTCCATGCCACGCGCCGTTGACGGCACAGTGCAGTCGGCGTGGCCGACGCGGCGCCGCCGAGCGGCCAGCAGATATCCACCCGTCGTACATTCGCGGGCTGTGTCGCGTGAGGGTGAGTGCGATCGTCAGGCAACATATCGACCACAGCGAACATCAGCGGCAACGAGGTCACCGCGCCGTATTGTCCGGGGGACGGCGTGCCGTCGGGGCGACCGATCCACACGCCCACCGTCCAGCCATCGGTAACGCCGATGGCCCATGCATCGCGATACCCGTAGCTGGTGCCGGTTTTCCAAGCGACAGCGCCGTGTTGATTGATAGTGCCATCCAAAGGAGCGCCTTCCACATCGGCGGGATTGGTCGAGAGAATGTCGCGGATGATCCATGCGGCACCTGGCGAGAGCAGGCGACGCGCCTGTTTCGGCTGGTCTGGTACATACCGTGGCGCTCCCGCGATACCGCCATTCGCGAAAGCGGTATACGCACCTACCAGATTCTCCAACCGTGTCGATGCGCCGCCGAGAATGATGGACAGGTTTGGTTGCGCACCTTGCGGCAGACCCAGGTCGATACCGCCATTGGCCAGCCGCGCCACGAAACGGTTAGGGCCGACGTGATCGAGCACATCCACCGCCGGCACATTGAGCGAACGCTGCAGGGCTTCGGCAACGCTCACCGGTCCGCTGAACGTTTCATCGAAATTGCCCGGCTTGTAACCACCGAAGTCCTGCGGCGCATCGACCAGCAAACTTTGCGACGTGATGAGTCCATCGTCGAGCGCCAGGCCATACAGGAAAGGCTTGAGCGTGGAACCTGGAGAGCGCGGCGCCCGCACCATATCGACGTGTCCAAGCCGAAGCGGATCACCGAATTCCGCCGTACCGACATAGACCCTCGCCTCAAGCGTCGCATTGTCGACTACCAGCACGGCAGCAGACGTGCGCGGCGGCAATCGCGAGAGGTAATCGCTGACGCGATCTTCCACTGAACGTTGCAGGTTGGCATCGATGGTGGTGACGATGCGTCTCGCCTGCGGCTGCTGTTCATGCAGGCGTTCGGCCAACAGCGCCGCTTCCAGTGGCGCGCGCAGGGAGCGGGCGACCACGGGTTCAATTTCTGCATCGCGCACCTGGGCTTCGCTCCACAGACCTTCGTCGCGCATGCGCTTGAGCACCTTGTCGCGCGCGCGGCGCGCCGCGTCGGAGTGGCGATCCGGGCGCAACAAGCTTGGCGATTGCGGCAGTACGGCCAGTAGCGCCGCTTCAGCGTGAGACAACCGATCAGCCGGTTTGCCGAGATAAGCCCACGATGCGGCTTCCACACCCTGGATCGGGCCGCCGAAGGGAGCGTGGTTGAGATAGAGATTGAGAATCTGCGCCTTGCTCAGATGTACCTCGAGCTGCAGCGCGCGGAAGATCTGCACGAACTTACCGGCAACGGTGTGCGGAATCGGTGTGATGATGCGTGCTACCTGCATCGTCAGCGTCGAGCCGCCGGAAACGATATGTCCGTGACGCACCGCAGTCGCTACACCGCGCGCCAATGCATACGGATTGACACCGGGATGCCGATAGAACCAGCGATCCTCATAAGTCAGCAACGCCTGCAGATACAACGGCGACACCTGCTTGGATGTGGTCGGATAACGCCACACGCCATCGCTGTCCGCAAATGCGCGCAACGGCGTGCCGTCGTGCGCAAGTACTACGGTGCTGCCGGTATCGGGTGCCGGCAGTGGAAGCGGAAATACACGATCCAGCACCACGGCCAGTAAGAGCAGTACGGCAGCGCCAATAAGCAAGTTGCGCAGAAAACGAGGCATACGCGCAGAACGGAGTATCTGCGGGTGAATGGGTTCGGGCGATGCGGAATCCATATCGTTCGTCCGTCGTCGGGCTACGCGGAACGTGGCCGCGTAGCCCGTTACGGGTTCAGGGCTCTATCACCTTCAGCGAACTAAGTGGCATGGCACCGACGCCGCGTACCGCGGGCCGATACATATCTTCCACCAGCGGCGGCGGCACGGCATACGTACCTGGCGTCACCGCACGTACGAGATAGAAAACGTGGGCTGCCTGGCCGCGCAACAGTCTTAGTGCCGCGTCATAGCGATCATCGCGATATTCCTCATGCACGATGTCGGCCGCACCGGTGTGCTGATCCATCTCGATACCGTCGACCACCACACCTTCCCATTGTTGTGCGCCGCCGAGATTGAGATTCTCCACTTCCAGTCCACCCGGCAGCAGGTCCGTCACGATGGCGTCGGGCATATTCATGCGTGCTTCGATGACCAGCTCGACGATCAGGCTTTCGCCCTCCTTGAGCGTGTCGCCACTCCACGACTTGCCGTCGGTAGTGAAGTAGGCGCGTCGAACATCGACTTGGCTAGCGTCGGCGGCCGGTGCTTTCGACGGGATGCCCGCAACATCGAAGGTTGCAAACACGGTGGCCTTGCCGCTTGGCTGCACCGACACACCGCTGGCTAGCTCGGCGGGTGTGAGGTTGCGCGTCCAGATGAACTTGTCCGACGGGACCTGTTCGGTTTTGCCGCCGATGTTCAACGACGCAGCGAGCGGTGCGTTGCTGGCCGCATCAAAGGCATGTGCCACGCGTGCGATCGCCACCTGTTCTTGCGTGCTCAGGTAAGACCACGACCAGTGGTAGTAAGGAATCTTTTCCTGAGTCGCGCGCACGTTGGCAGTGGCATTGCGTGCCCAATCAATCAATTTGACATCGTATTCGGGCTTGTTCATCCCGTAGGTGTGCGTCAGTGCAACCATCACAGCCAGGTCGCGCAGGTCCGAACCGTAGTCGCCTACGTACCACGGACGTTCCTTGTTCCAGGCAAACGCCTCGTCGATCGCTTTCTGTGCGCGCTCGTTGTCACCCATCAGCTTGAGCGCAATGCCCAGGTGCACCAGCGGCAGCGGCCCGACCAGTTTTTGCCGATCGTTGTCGAAAATGGCGCGCAGCGTGCCCAGCGGCGCACGATTGACACGTGCCAGCACGAAACCGGAATAGGCCTCATCGGCAATGCGCATGTGATCGTGATGCTCATAGCTGAAGTAGGGGTGTCCACCGGCAAGCAAGTCGTCGCTGAGGCGTTGCAGGGCTTTCTGCAACACATCCTGCGGCACGGCGAAGCCTGCATCGCGCGCGTCGAGCATGAAGTCCACGACATAGGGCGTGGTGAACGTCTCGATCGGACTGGTCCCGCCCCAGAAACTGAAGTGTCCGTTGCTGGCCTGGAACGAGGCGATGCGAGCGAGTGCGCTTTCCACGGCGGCTTGTCGCTGTGCGTCGCTCAAACCCGCGATGCCGAGCGCCTTGGCAGTTTTCTCGTCCATGTACAGGGCCGCGTAGCCCTTGCTCGTGGTCTGCTCGATACAGCCATAGGGATAGAGCAGGAGCTCGCGCAACGCGCTGTTATACGGCAGTGGTGGCAGCGTGCTCAACGTAAGTTGGCTATGCACTGTCGCAGGAAACAGTCCTGCTGTTTGCGACGCATCCAGACGCACCGCCTTGCCATCTTCGATCACCATCGGCACGCTGCGCACTTCTTCCGGCCACGCCGGACGCACCGCGAATTCGAAGTGCCGATCGATCTGGTAGTCGTTGAGCTGCGCATGGATATCGATGGTGGCCACACCGGCACCTGCGTTGGCTGTTACAGGCATCAGCAGCGTCGTGCTTGAGCCATCCTTGAGCGGAACGCTTCGTGCGGCGTTGTCCACATGGACAAAATCGCTGCTCTTCACACTGACCTTGGCTACGCCATCCTTGCCGGATAGGTTTTTCAGATCCAGGCTGATTTGCGCTTTGTCGCCTGCGGCCATCACGCGCGGTGTGCTGGGTTCGACTACCAGCGGCGCGCGCACAGTGATGTTGCCATCGGCATTGCCGAAGCGCTCGTCGGTGTAGGCCAGCGCGGCGAGGCGAAGGCTGCCGTTGAAATCAGGTACCTGCACGCGCAGCGTCGCCTTGCCTTGCGCATCGAAGGCCACCGGGCCGGCGAACAGATCGACAATCTGCACTTTCGGGTTCAGGCGTGCCGCATGCGGCAGTGCCTTGCTACTCATGTCGCCGCCGTAACGCAGCTTCGCTTGTTCACCGTCCATCGCCTCGATCACACGGCTGTAGAGGTCGTAGGCATCGATGCCGAGCGCACGCTTGGCAAACATCCAGGCCCAGGCATCGGGTACCGGATAATTGGTGATGTTGAGCACGCCCTGATCCACTGCCGAGAGCGTGACGTAGGCATGCTGCCCCGACAGTCCTTGCGCCTGCACCGTAACATCGAGTGGATTGCCCGGACGCATCATCGCCGGCGCACTCAGTTTGAGGGGAATGCGACGGTCGTTGCGATCCATGGTCACGTGTTCGATGCCCATCGCGCGTGCCGGCGTGGTGCGTTCGGTGGCATCGCCGCCGCGGAACACCAACGCGACGACATAGACATCGTGGCGCTCCCAATCCTTGGTGACGGGAATGTCGAACGTGGCACCTGCGGTCGCATCGATATTGCGCGTGTAGAGCAGGTGATCCGATTCGATCAGCAGCACGCCGGGACCGTCGTGCGGCGGTGTGACGGTGACCTTCATGGTGTCGCCAGCGCGATAACGCGCCTTATCCAGGGCCAGTTTCACCTTGTCCGGCCGCGCTTCCTTGCCGGTGTTTTCGTCATCCCAGCTATAGCCGGCGAAGAAGGGATAGACCGTGGTGAGTTTGGTATCGGGGTCGTACACCTCCAGCCGATAGCCGCCCCATTCCACGGGAAAGTCGACCTGCGCGCGCTGACCGGCCGCTATGTCGATGTCTTTTTCATCGATCTGCTGCAATTGCACGTTGGCGTTGGACTTCCATTCGTCGCCGTGCTCGTACAGCCAATAGAAGTCGCGGATTTCGCGCTGCAACCGTACTTTCAGATGCGAGCCCGCAACGAGCTTGCCGTCCACATCGGCGCGCAGAATTTCGAACGATGCACGCCCCTGGCTTTCTGCGCCTTGGGTGGGATCGAACTGCGGACGCACGCCGACAAGTTCAGGTGCGGGCCAGTAGACCTTGTTCAACAGGCGAGTGACGGCGCGGCCACCGGTTTCGTACACGCTGCCGGAGAGGGTCACCGCCAACGGTGCGACGGGTTTCACATCATCGGGCAGGGCAACGTCTTGTTCGAGATGACCCTGCGCATCCAGCTTGGTGTCCACCACATCGTTCGCGTTCTTGGGCAGATCGACTAGCGGATTGCCGAAGAAGGTATCGGGCAGATTCGGCAACGGATGTACTTCCGGCTTCACCAGCAACTTGGCAGTGAAGCGATTGCCATCGGCGGGCGCGCCGTAGAGATAACTGGACGTCACCGCGAGCTTCAGTGGTTCGTTGGGAACCAATCGCGCCTGCGGGCTCGCCAGATCCACTTTCAGGCGCTCAGGCAGGAATTCTTCGACGTGGAAAGGGAAGGCCTGCACCGCTTCCTTGCTACCCGGGTTGAGGCGGAACTCCAGTTGCCAGAGACCGGTGGGTGCATCTTCCGGAATCACCTGACTGAGATCGAAGTAGTTGAGATCGCGCGGATCCAGGCGGGTATCCACCAGGCTGCGTCCGTCCGGTTGCTTCAGGCGCACGAACAGCGCCTGCGGCTTCATCGGTTTGCCGTCGTAATCGCGCAGCAAGGCCGAAGCGTGCAGCGTCTCGCCGGGGCGATACAGATCGCGCCCGGACCAGGCGAACACTTCGAACGGCGCTTCCGGCCGACCGGTGATGTCGAAGTTGGAAACATCCAGCGCGGGCCGGTTGAACGGCAGCACCGACACATCTTTACCGTGGCGGGCGATCAATACATCTGCCGGGTCCACCTTGTAGGCGATCAAGGCGTTGCCGTCGCCGTCAGTGGTGGCTTTCAGTTTTGCGTTGCCGCTGGCACCGTCAATTTCCACCTCCACGCCGCTGATCGGCGAGCCGTCGTGCAGCGACGCGACATGCAGCAAGACATTGTCGTGGTAGACGCGCAGATGCAAACCCAGATCGCTGACGAAGAAAATCGCCGTGTCATAACCGTTGGCAAACGTGCCGCCCTGTTTGACCACGGCCATATAAACGCCCGGCTGCGCCAGCTGCGACACATCCTGCACGGGGATATACGTAACGGTGCGTTCGTTCTGCGCGCCGCCGAGCGTGTAATGGTTGGCGTAAACCGAGTCACCCATGTCGGTGATCGCGCGCTTCGCGCGGTCGCCATGCTCGCAGCGGCTCCAATCGTTGGGCTGATGGTCCAGCTCGTAGTTATCCCGATGCTTGTTGTCTGGATAAGCGCAGAACAGGTCCGAAAGCGCATCGTCGTGCACGCGGAAAAACTCGATGTCCGCGTCATGCACGTTCACCGACACCAGCGGTAGACCGCGCGAACCGCGCGCGGGTAGCACGCTGCCCATCGAGGCAAAACCGACGGCTGCCTGCAGATTGCCGGAATAGACATCGCGCTTCACCTCGTGCCCCAGCGTGCGTCCATCCGCTGCCAGCAGGCCGGCGTGCAGTACCACGGCGTAATGCTGGTCCGGGTTCACGAACGGGAAGTTCAAGGTCTTGCCGTCGTCCTGCAGGCCCCAGCTGCCGCTGACCACTTCGCCATTCGGCCCGGTCACGGCAATCAGCTGGTCGAAGGACTGCGCCGATGCCAACACGGCGCTGAAATGCAGAGCGATCGCGGTACGCGAATCAGTCGTCTGCGAACTGGCCGAGAGCAGCGAGAACGGCTGCGTCGCGGCGGCATGTGTCGAACTGCTTCCTGCCGGCGCCCCTTGCAAAGCCGGACTACCGGCCTCGTGGTGATGGCATGCGCTCAGCAGGCCCAGCGACACCAAAAACAACAGCCCTACCAACCCGCCGTGTAGACGGCGGCCGATCGACAGACGCTTCATAGAACCCTCCCTGAGTCTAGCGAAGAGTTTCGCACGCCTTTGTGGCGACGCGGAGGCGGGGCTGTGGCGACTTGATTGAGTAGAGGCCAGTCGGCCGGTTTATCGGTCCGGCCGGGCGGGCGTTACCCTCAATAAAGCACTCGCGTACGCAACGTCCCTGGTATCGCCGCCAGCTTGTCTTTCAACGAAGCGGCCTGCTGCTCGTCCGCGGAAACGTCGATCACCACATAGCCCACGTCCGCATTGGTCTGCAGGAACTGCGCGTCGATGTTGATATTGCCGGCTGAAAACAATTCGTTGATGCGCGAGAGCACGCCGGGCACGTTGCGATGGATGTGCAGCAGGCGACGGCTTCGCGGATGCTCGGGCAGCGCGACTTCGGGGAAATTGACGGCAGAGAGAGTGGAACCGTTGTCGCTGTAACGCACCAGCTTGCTGGCGACTTCGATGCCGATGTTGTCCTGCGCTTCCAGCGTACTGCCGCCGATATGCGGGGTGAGGATGACGTTGTCCATGCCGATTAGCGGCGAGACGAATGGATCGTCGTTGCCCTTCGGCTCGACCGGGAACACGTCGATGGCGGCGCCGCCGAGATGTTCCTTGCGCAACGCATCGGCCAGCGCGTCGATGTCGACCACCGTGCCGCGCGAAGCGTTGATCAACAGCGAGCCCTTACGCATCCGGTCCAGTTCGTTCTTGCCGAACATCAGCTTGGTAGCGGGCGTTTCGGGTACATGCAGCGTCACGACGTCGGCGCGTTCGAGCAGGTCGTCCAGATTGCCCGCGGCACGCGCGTTGCCCAGCGAAAGCTTGGTCTCGATGTCATGAAAAATCACGCGCATGCCGAGGCTTTCGGCCAGCACGCCAACCTGGGTGCCGATATGCCCGTAGCCGATAATGCCCAGAACTTTGTCGCGCACTTCGAAACTGCCCGACGCGGATTTGGTCCAGCCACCGCGATGGCATAGCGCGTTCTTTTGCGGGATGCCACGCAGCAGCATGATCGCCTCGGCGATCACCAGCTCGGCCACGCTGCGCGTGTTGGAGTAGGGTGCGTTGAACACCGGAACGCCCAGTCGTGCTGCGGCGGTCAGCTCGACCTGATTGGTGCCGATGCAATAGCAGCCTACGGCGATCAGCCGCTTGGCATGTTCCAACACCTCGGCGGTGAGATGTGTACGCGATCGGATGCCGATGATATGCGCGTCGGCGACGCGCGCTTTGAGTTCGTCTTCAGGCAATGATTTGGCGTGGTACTCGATCTGGCTGTAGCCGGCGCGCTCGAACACTTCCACGGCCGTGCGGCTGACGCCTTCGAGTAACAGCACCTTGATGTCTTGCCTGGGGAACGAGGTCTTCATGGCGGCCCGGTGTTTGGATGTCTAAACACTATGCCAGATTTTGTCGCGATGCAGCACTAGACGCCCATGCGATGCGCTGGCAGGCTGGAGGCTTCCTCCCGGAGCCGCCATGACCGATCCCCGCCTTGCCGATCTCGCCCGCCGCCTGCCCGACCTGCGCCTGCTTACCGATGCCGGCGATCTGGAGCACTACGGCCGTGACTGGACCCGGCGCTGGACGCCGGCGCCCCTGGCGATCGCGCTGCCGGCCTCGGTCGAAGAAGTGCAGGGCATCGTGCACTGGGCCAACGAGCAGAAAGTAGCCATCGTGCCTTCAGGTGGTCGAACGGGGCTATCCGGCGGGGCAGTGGCAGCGCATGGCGAGCTGGTGCTGAGCCTGGAACGGATGAATCGCGTGGTGGGTTTCGACGCGGTCGACCGCACGCTGACAGTGCAGCCGGGCATCGTGCTGGAAACCGTGCACGAGGCGGCACGTGGGCATGGCCTGATTTATCCCGTGGATTTCGCCGCGCGCGGCTCCTGTTCCATCGGCGGCACGATCGCCACCAATGCCGGCGGTATCCGGGTGATCCGTTATGGCAATACGCGTGAATGGATCGCCGGTCTCAAAGTGGTGGCCGGCAACGGCGAGTTGCTGGATCTCAACCGCGGCTTGATCAAGAACTCCAGCGGTTACGACCTGCGCCAGTTGATGATCGGCTCGGAAGGGACGTTGGGCATCGTGGTCGAAGCCACCTTGCGTTTGACCGATCCTCCGCCTGCTTCGCAGGTGATGTTGCTGGCGCTGCCGAACATGGATGCGCTGATGCGGGTCTTCGCTCTGTTCCGTGCGCGTCTATCGTTGCAGGCGTTCGAGTTCTTCACCGATGTGGCCTTGAAACACGTACTGGCGCATGGGGCGCAGCGCGCCATCGAAGGCGATCATCCGTATTACGTGGTGACCGAGTTCGAAGCAGCCGACGAACGCGCGCAGGAGGCGGCACTGGCCGCATTCGAGCAAGGCGTGGAACAGGGCGCGATCAGCGACGGTGTGATCGCGCAAAGCGATGCGCAGGCCGCCGCGTTATGGCGCTTGCGCGAAGGCATCACCGAGAGCCTGGCGCCGCACAAGCCGTACAAGAACGATGTCTCGGTGCGCATCGGCGCGCTGCCGGCGTTTCTGCATGACATGCAGTCCTTGCTGGGGCGCGAATACCCGCATATCGACGTGGTGTGGTTCGGCCATATCGGCGACGGGAACCTGCACATCAATGTGCTGAAGCCGGAATCGCTTTCCGACGCGGATTTCATCGCGCAGTGCGAGCATGTGACCAAGCTGCTGGCCGATACCTTGCAGCGCCATGGCGGCAGTATCTCGGCCGAACATGGCATCGGCCTGGTCAAGCGCGCCTACCTGGAGAGCACCCGCAGCGCGGCCGAGATCGCGCTGATGCGTGGTGTGCGGCAGGTGTTCGATCCCAACGGAATTCTCAATCCCGGCAAGCTGTTTGTCTGAGATCAGAGCACCCCTGGCTTGGGTTGGGCGGCGTTCCACACGTACCATGGGCGTCCCAAACCACCGGTTATGCCGATATGTCCCAGGACCGCCGCGCCCTGTATCCCGAGATCGAGCCATACGAGACGGGGAGCCTCAAGGTATCCGAACTGCATACGCTTTATTACGAGCAAAGCGGCAACCCGGACGGTAAGCCAGTGGTGTTCCTGCACGGCGGCCCGGGTGGTGGCACCCATGCCAAGTGCCGGCGTTTCTTCGATCCGGCGGTGTATCGGATCGTGCTATTCGATCAGCGCGGCTGCGGCAGGTCCACGCCGCATGCGGAGCTCACGGACAACACCACGTGGCACCTCGTCGCCGATATCGAGCGACTGCGCGAACGTCTGGGCATTGCGCGCTGGCAGGTGTTTGGCGGTTCGTGGGGTTCGACGCTGGCACTGGCCTACGCGCAGACGCATCCGGACAAGGTCACGGAACTGGTGTTGCGCGGCATCTTCATGCTGCGCCGCTGGGAGCTGGAATGGTTCTACCAGAAGGGTTGCGACGCGCTTTATCCAGATGCGTGGGAAACCTATCTGGCGGCCATCCCTGAAGTGGAGCGCGGCGACTTGATGAGTGCCTATCACCGGCGCCTTACCAGTTCGGACGCCAAGACGCGCCTGGATGCGGCGCGCGCGTGGTCGGTATGGGAAGGCGCGACCAGTTTTCTGTATCAGGACGAGTCGTATATCAGCAGCAGTGGAGAAGACGAGTTCGCACTGGCGTTCGCGCGTATCGAATGCCATTACTTCGTCAACGGCGGCTTTTTCGAGCATGATGATCAGCTGCTGCGCAATGTCGACCGCATTCGCCGGATTCCGTCGGTGATCGTGCAGGGGCGTTACGACGTGGTGTGCCCGATGCGCAGTGCCTGGGATTTGCATCGCGCTTGGCCCGAGGCTGATTTGCGCATCGTGCAGGATGCCGGGCATTCAGCGTTCGAGCCCGGCATTACGCACGAACTGCTCGAGGCGACGGATCGATTTAGAGGGTAAGCGCCGAAGGCGCTTTCTTTATCCCCTCTCCCCTTTGGGGCACGCGGAGAGAGCACATGGATGTGCTCGGCCTTGGGGAGCGAGGAGAGGGCAGGGTGAGGGGCTGGGGCTTATGGCAACGGCTTCGTGCCGAAAATCTTGTCACCGGCATCACCGAGACCGGGCAGGATGTAACCGTGCTCGTTGAGCCGTTCGTCGATGGACGCGGTGTAGATCTCGATATCCGGATGGCTGGCCTCGATGCGCTTGAGGCCTTCCGGCGCAGCCACCAGGAACAGCCCCTTGATGCGCCGGCAGCCCGCCGCTTTGAGCATGTCCACCGTGGCAATCAGCGTACCCGCGGTGGCGAGCATCGGATCGACGATCAGCGCAATGCGCTCGTCCATGCGACCGGTGAGTTTCTCGTAATAGGTGATCGGCTGCAGTGTGTGTTCGTCGCGTTGCAGACCGACCACGCTGACCTTCGCCGCCGGAATCAGCTCAAGCACGCCGGGCAGCATGCCCAGGCCGGCGCGCAGGATCGGCACGATGGTGATCTTCTTGCCCTTGATCTGCCGCACGCGCACAGGGCCTGCCCAACCCTCGATCTGCGCTTCGACGGTTTCCAGATCCTTGGTGGCCTCATAGGTCAGCAGTGAGCCGACTTCAGAGGCGAGTTCGCGAAACTCCTTGGTGCTGATGTCGGCCCGGCGCATCAGGCCGAGCTTGTGTTGGATCAACGGGTGACGAACCTCGACGATCTTCATGCGGCGCGACCGTTGATGGGATGGCATCAAGCATAGCGGCAAATGAAAAGGGCGCCGCCAGCATGGCGACGCCCTGAAAATCTAAACGAGCCTCAACGCTGGGCAATGGCCCTGTTAGTGACTGCCTTTCATGCAAGCGCTTACGGCATCTTTGTAGGCTTGGCCTTTCTTGCCTGCATTCTCGTGGTTGCATTCACCGATGGTCTTAGGCTTGGCCGCTGCTGCAGGGGCACTCTCGCCCTTCATGCAGGCATCGCGGGCTGCTGTGTATGCGGCGCCGGTCTTTCCTTTCGCGGCGTGGCTGCACTCGCCCAACTTGGTGGAATGCCCCGTGCTCGTGCTGGACGTGGCCTGTGGTGCGGCGTAGGCGGCGGTGGTGGCAAGGGCCAGGACAGCGCTGGCGGCAAGCAGGCTGAAACGCATGGACATGGTGCTTCCTCCTGAAGTTATGACCGGCGGTTCTGCCGGCTAACGCAGTCTATGCCTACGACATGACAGGGTGGAAGGTGTCTGGGGTAAGCCACGCACAGCGCTTCAGGATTTGTGGTGCAGCGGTTCATCACGGCCGGCTTGCCCGGCCGTGATGCGGTTATTTCAGGCTGCGCGGGCTTCGGCCTTGCGGGGGCCTTCCAGCAAGGCGTGGCGCACATGAGCGATCACCATGTCCACTTCCGCACTGGTGATCTTGAAGTGCGGGGTAAAACGCAGCGAATTGGCGCCGCCGTGAATCACGCCGATACCGCGCTCGCGCAGGTATTCCTCGGTGGAGCCGGCGCCGTAGCACTTGAACTGCGGGGCCAGCTCGCAGGAGAACAACAGGCCGGTGCCTTGCACCTTGGTGATCAGGCCGCCCAGTTCGTCCTTCAGCGTATTGAGCTTGTCGACGAATTCCTTGCCGCGGACGCGGATATTGGCGCGCACTTCGTCGGTGAGCTGGTCGAGCGTCGCCAGCGCCACGTCCAGCGCGCGCGGGTTGGCGGTCATCGTGTTGCCGTAGATGCCCTTGCGATACAGGCCTGCGGCACGTTCGCTTACCGCCAGTACGGATAGCGGGTACTGACCGGCGTTGAGTGCCTTGGAGAAGGTTTCCATATCCGGCGGCTGTAGCTTTTCGAAGCCGGGATAGTCGATCAGCGACAGCACGCCATGCGCGCGCAGACCTGCTTGGATCGAGTCGACCAGTAACAGCGAACCGTGCGACTCGGTCAGCTGGCGAGCAGCCTGGTAGAACGCCGGAGTTAGCGCACGACCGGGATCGCCTTCACCCATGACCGGTTCCAGGAACATCGCTTCGATGAACCAACCATGCTTGTCGGCATCGGCGAACACGGCTTCCAGTTGCGCGATGTCATAAGGCGCCACGGTGAGCAGCGTGTCTTCATGGCGATAGCTCGCCAGATGCTGCTGATAGGTGCGGCGCGAGGAGTCGGAGTACAGCGCCGGTTTGTCCGTGCGGCCATGGAACGCGCCTTTCACGGCAACGCGCTTGATGGTGCGTCCGGCGTAACGGCCGCCCGCGTCGGTCATCAGCTTGGCATTGACGTCGGCAATGCGACAGGCGAGCCCTACCGATTCCGATCCGGAATTGAGGCATAGATAACGCACATACGGATTGCTGCCACGGTGACAGCCCAGTTCACGATTCAGCGCCTGGGTAAAGCGCAGCTGCGACACGCTGGGCGTCATCACATTGGCCATGACCTGCGGACGCGCCAGCGCGGCATCGATTGCCGCGTTGTTGTGGCCGAAACCGAGCATGCCGTAGCCGCCATTGTCGTGTACGACGGCACCTTTCAGCGTCACAACCCATGGGCCACGCGCGGCCGCGGGCAGGTACGGATTGATCGCATCGTCCGGATAGAAATTGACGAAGCCCGCCAGCGCCTGCGCCAGCTGTTCCGACTCGTCGAGCTTCAGGAAATCGCCCAACTCGGCGCGCAGCTCATGGTGGCGCGCGACGGCTTCGGAAACGGCTTGTACAAGCTGCGGATCGATGGCCGCCATGCGTTCGATGCTGGCGTCGTCGAGGCCGGTGGTCCGCGGCTTGCCGCCAAATTCGCGCAGGTCGCGCAGCTGTTCGATCACACCCATGACTACTCTCCTCGAATCTCGTCAGCGCCTCGCACCCAGCGCGAAGCAGGCCGACTCATGTATTTCGTGCGTGGAGGGCACCGAGGGCCCGCGGGCCATGCGCCCGGCCGCACTGCGCCGCAAGGGGGAAACCGCTGGCGCATACCGCCAAAGGATAACCTGCGGGCGGGGGTGGCCGGTACCCCCGGATGACGCCTGTCATGCCGGATAGCTGACGCCGGCGACTGGGGAAAACCCCTTGCCATGCCTACGCTGCAGTGCAAAGGAGACCTGCCATGAACCCCACGTCCGACGTAGTAGCCCGTCTTTCCGGTGCCGTGAAGCGTTACGGCAGCCTCACCGCGCTCGATGGCGTAGATATTGTGCTGCACCGCGGCGAACTGCTTGCGGTACTGGGCCCGAACGGGGCCGGCAAGAGCACCAGCATCAGCCTGCTGCTGGGCCTGATCCGCCCCGATGGCGGCCGCGTCGAGCTATTTGGCATGGATCCGCAACAGATCGACGCGCGCCGGCGCATCGGCGTGATGCTGCAATCAGCCATGCTCCCACTCACTTTACGGGTGGGCGAACTGCTGCGCCTCGTCGCCAGCTATTACCCGAATCCACGCCCCTTGGAAGAAAGCGCCGCCCTCGCCGGTATCGGCGATTTGCTGCAGCGGCCTTACGGCAAGCTGTCGGGCGGTCAACAGCGACGGGTGCAGTTCGCCCTGGCGTTATGCGGCCGGCCCGAACTGGTGTTCCTGGATGAGCCGACGGTGGGCATGGATATCGACGCCCGCCAGAAACTCTGGTCGGCAATGCGTGCCCTGGTCGCTGAGGGTTGCGCGGTCGTGTTGACCACGCACTATCTCGAAGAAGCCGAAGCGCTGGCGCAACGTGTCGTGGTGATGGGCAAGGGGCGCGTGCTGAGCGAGGGCAGCGTGGACGCCTTACGCGCGCAGGTGCCACTCACGCGGATCCGCTGCGTTACCGATCTGGACGCCGCCGAGGTGGCGATGTGGCCGCAAGTGGCATCGGCCGAACGCGACGGGCAGCGCATGCGCATCAGCACTAACGCTGCCGAAAACGTTTTGCGTCGCTTGCTTGACGCCGATGTATCGCTGAGCGAACTCGAAGTGCAACGGGCAGGCCTGGCCGAAGCCTTCACCGAACTCACCCGCGAAGAAACGGTTGTTGAAAAGGAGGCTGCGTAATGAACGCCGTCACGACCACCGCATCAACCACGACGATGGCTTCCCCACGCATGGGCACCAAGCGCGTATTCGGCGCCTATCTAGCCGAGGCGCGCAGCGAATGCGTGCGTTACATGCGCAACCCAGGCTTCATGCTTCCCATCATGTTGTTTCCGACCATGTTCTATCTGCTGTTCGGCATCGTGATGGGTCGATCCGAAGGCGCGGATGCCGCACGCTACCTGTTGGTCAGTTATGGCGTGTTTGGTGTGATGAGTCCCGGATTGTTCGGTTTCGGCGTGTCATTGGCGCTGGAACGCGATGGCGGCCTGCTTACCTACAAACGCGCATTGCCGATGCCGCCCGGGGCCTATCTGCTAGGCAAGATGCTGATGGCGATGTTGGCGGCTGCGATAGTGATTCTGCTGTTGCTGGCGATGGGCTTGGTGCTGGCGCATGTCACGCTTACTGCGCAACAGGCTGGGCTGCTATTGCTGACGGGTGTGCTAGGTGTGTTGCCGTTCTGTGCGCTCGGCATGCTGGTTGGCACGTTTATCAAGGGGCAGGGCGCGCCCGGCATGCTCAACCTGATCTATCTGCCGATGTCGTTCCTTTCCGGTCTGTGGATTCCCATCAACCTGCTACCTAAGGTGTTGCAACAGATAGCGCCGATCTGGCCGAGCTATCACCTGCATCAGTTGGGGCTGGCTGCGCTGGGTCTCGAACATGCCGGCTTGGTGGAGCATGTCGGAATACTGGTCGGTTTCGCAGTGGTTTTCTTTGTGATCGCCGCTCGCCGACTGCGGCGCTACGGTTGAAGTACGATGCGATCTGGAAGGCTGTCGGCGTGGGGATGAGCCATGACCATGATTTCATCGATTCGTAACTGGTTTACGCCGGCGCCCGACTCTTACGCCGCCCAAAGTGTGCGCAAGGGCAAGTCGCCGTGGGTCGATGCCGTTCATTTGCTGTGGTCGGTATGGGTGTTCGTCACGCCCATCTTCGACCACTACACGTGGACGTGGGCGTTGTTCACGCTGCTGAGCTATCCGATCTTTCTGCTGCTCTATGCCAAGTGTTGTGTGGCTTCGCGAAAGAGCACACAGGTCTATGCACTCGCCATGATCGCGCTCGCCTTGGCGTTGATGCCCTGGTATCCCAGCGGTCTTACGTATTTCGTATTTGGCTGCGTCATGCTGCGCGGTTGCCTCTTGGGCTTTCGCACCTACATGGCAACCCTGCTGGCACTCAATCTTACGTGCCTGATGGAGGCGTGGCTGCTGCATTACGCATGGCAGGCGGTGGTATCGATTCCATTGATGACGTTCATCATCGGCATGGTCACTGCCGCCGAGAAGATGAGTGATCAGAAAGACGCAGAGCTGCAACTTTCGCACGAGGAAGTGCGCCGGCTTGCAGCAACTGCTGAGCGTGAGCGCATCGGACGAGACCTGCACGATTTGCTCGGCCACACACTGTCATTGATTACCTTGAAGCTGGAACTGTCACGCAAACTGTTCGATCGCGACAGCGAAGCGGCGCGACGCGAGCTGGAAGAAGCAGAGCGTGTGGCGCGACATGCTTTGGCTGAAGTACGCGCAGCGGTGACCGGTATTCGTTCCACCGATCTTGCCGCGGAACTCGCCTCGGCACGATTGCTACTGGAATCCTCAGCCGTGCATCTGGATTACGGCAACCTACCGGATTCGCTTCCTCTGGATGTCGAGCGTGCCTTGGCGCTGGTCATTCGCGAAGCCACTACCAACATTCATCGGCACGCGGTCGCCTCCGAGGCGAGCGTGCGTTTTGTGCGTACAGCGGAAAAACTTGAAATGCAGATCAGCGATAACGGACGCGGCGGACTTTCCGCGCATGGCAATGGGGTGAGCGGAATGTGCGAACGTGTACGCGCACTCGGCGGCCAAATGCAGATCGATTCACCGCCGCATCGCGGTACGCGACTGCTGGTAAGTGTCCCACTACGCGTGCAGCAAGAGGCTTCGCGAACGCCCGCCGAACCTACGCCGCCGGCGTCGCAAGATGGTTATACGCGGAGCTTTGCATGATCCGCGTTCTGCTGGCCGAAGACCAGGCGATGGTGCGCGGTGCGCTGTCGGCCTTGCTGAATCTCGAATCGGATATCGAAGTGCTTGGCTCCGCGCCCGACGGCGAAGCGGCCTGGCGCGACGTGCAGCGGTTGAAACCGGATGTCTTGGTGACCGACATCGAAATGCCTGGCATCACCGGGCTCGAACTGGTGCAGCGCATTCATCGTCACGAATTGCCGGTGAAGACCATCATCGTGACCACTTTTGCACGTCCCGGCTTTCTTCGTCGTGCACTGGACGCTGGGGTATCGGGCTATCTGTTGAAAGACGCGCCGGCGGAGAATCTTGCCGAAGCCTTGCGCACAGTGCATCGCGGCGGTCGTTCCATCGATCCACAGCTGGCATTGGAGGCCTGGTCCGAGGCCGATCCGCTCAACGATCGCGAACGCCAGGTACTCCGCCTGGCAGGCGAGGGACAATCGGCCAGCGACATCGCGACGAAACTCAATCTTTCGCATGGCACGGTGCGCAATTATCTTTCCGAAGCCATCGGCAAGCTGGGAGCGGCCAATCGCATCGAGGCCTATCGGCTGGCGCGGCAGAAGGGTTGGTTGTAACGAAAGCCATGCGGCAGGGACACGCGGTGTTTCTTGCGGGATAATGCCCCGTTACCGCATGACGACCTCGCCTTGAAGAAGTCCGACTTCCACTTCGAACTGCCGCCCGAACTGATCGCCCAGGCGCCGCTGGCCGAACGCAGCGCGAGTCGACTGCTGCTGCTCGACGTGCCCGTACGCACCTGGCAGGACCGTATGTTCCGCGAACTGCCATCCTTCCTGCGCAAGGGCGATCTGCTGGTGTTCAACGACACGCGCGTATTGCCGGCGCGGTTGTACGGACACAAGCCGAGTGGCGGGGCGGTGGAGATTCTGATCGAACGCGTGACCGGTGCGCATGAAGCCACCGTGCAACTCGGCGTAAGCAAGAAGCCGCGCACCGGCAGCGTGATCGTGCTGGCGGATGGAAGTCATGCCACCGTGCTTGGGCGCGACGAGAGTTTTTTCCATCTTCGTTTTGAATCGCCCGAACCGCTCGAGCGTTTGCTGCTCAGGCTTGGCGAGATGCCGCTGCCGCCGTATATCGCGAGGCATGCGGATGCCAGCGATATGGAGCGTTACCAGACGATCTATGCGCGCGAACCCGGCGCGGTAGCCGCGCCGACCGCAGGGCTGCATTTCGACGACCACATGCTGACGCAATTGCGCGACAAAGGCGTGGACTTCGGTTATGTAACGCTGCACGTTGGCGCCGGCACGTTTCAGCCGGTGCGCACCGAAGATCTTGCTCATCATCAGATGCATCGCGAATGGCTCAACGTCGGCGCGGGGCTGGTGGACCAGATTCATCGCACCCGCCGTGCAGGCGGGCGGGTGATCGCCGTGGGTACCACCGTGGTGCGTGCGCTGGAGAGCGCGACCGTGGATGGCATGTTGCGTCCGTTTGCCGGCGAAACGCAGATTTTTATCTTTCCGGGCTACCGCATCACCAGCATCGATGGACTGATCACCAACTTCCATCTACCGCAGTCGACCTTGTTGATGCTGGTCTCCGCCCTGGCCGGGCGAGAGTTCATCCTTGGGGCCTATCAGCATGCAGTGCAGCGGCGCTATCGCTTCTTCTCCTATGGCGACGCGATGCTGATCTTGCCGCAGGGTACTTAGCTTTTTCTTCCTCTCCCCTTTGGGGAGAGGGAGCATGAATCGCGCTGACACGCGATAATGCTTGGATGACCGCCATGCATTTCGATCTCCTCGCCACCGATGGCGCCGCGCGCCGCGGGCGCCTCAGCTTTGACCGCGGCACGGTGGAAACGCCTGCCTTTATGCCCGTCGGCACCTATGGCTCCGTCAAGGCCATGACGCCACGTGACCTTGTCGAAGTGGGTGCCGAGATCATCCTTGGCAACACCTTCCACCTGTTCCTGCGTCCGGGCCTGGACATCGTCGGCGAGTTCGGCGGTCTGCATCGTTTCATCGGCTGGAAGGCGCCGATCCTCACCGATTCCGGCGGTTTTCAGGTGTTTTCACTGGCGCACAAGCGCAAGATCACCGAACAGGGCGTGACCTTCGCCTCGCCGGTGGACGGCTCCAAGGTGTTCCTCTCGCCGGAGGAATCGATGCGAATCCAGACCGTGCTGGATTCGGATATCGCGATGATCTTCGACGAATGCACACCGTATCCGGCCACGGAAAAAGTAGCCGCCGAATCGATGGAGTTGAGCCTGCGCTGGGCCGAACGTTCGCGCCGCGCCTTCGATGACCTGAAAAACCCCAATGCGCTATTTGGCATCGTGCAGGGCAGCGTCTACGAAAACCTGCGCAGGCGCTCTGCCGAAGGTCTGGTGCAGATTGGTTTCGATGGCTACGCGGTGGGCGGTCTGGCGGTGGGCGAGCCGGAGGCCGAGCGCAATCACACGCTGGATTTCACCGTGCCGCTGCTGCCGCAGGATCGTCCGCGTTATCTGATGGGCGTGGGTCGGCCCGAGGACATCGTGGAGGCGGTGCGGCGCGGCATCGACATGTTCGATTGCGTCATGCCGACCCGCAATGCGCGTAACGGTTTTCTGTTTACCAGCGAGGGCACGCTGCGTATCCGCAATGCCAAGTTCGCCAGCGACACGCGGGTTATCGAGGAGGGCTGCGAATGCTACGCCTGCCGCCAGGGGTTCAGCCGCGCCTACCTGCGCCACCTGGACCGATGCAATGAAATCCTCGGCAGCCAGCTGGCCACCATCCATAACCTGCACCACTACCAGCGCCTGATGGCCGGCCTGCGCGAGGCCATTGCAGCCGGTTCGCTGGACGATTTCGTGACCGAGTTCTACGCCCGGCGCCAGGTTAGTAACTCCCTCTCCCCTTCGGGGAGAGGGAGGGGGTGAGGGGCAATCTTGCGTTGCAAGTTGATTCGGAGCGCGCTTCGGCTGAGGCCTCGGAGCAAGCCGTGACCCCTCACCTCAATCCTCTCCCCAAAGGGGAGAGGAGGCGAACGCAAAAGGCCATAACTCATGGCATAATCCAAGGTCTTTTATTGGGCACGCAGCGAAAATTCCTGCTGCGGCCATAACTTGCGGGACGAGCTGATGAATTTTCCGACCACTTTCGTGCTGGCGCAGGCGGCGCCGGGTGCCGCGGCCAATGGCGGCCTTTCCATGATCCTCATGATGGTCGTGCTGTTCGGCCTGATGTATTTCATGATGATCCGTCCGCAGATGAAGCGGCAAAAGGAACATCGTCAACTGATGTCGGGTCTGGCCAAGGGCGACGAGGTGGTCAGCAACGGTGGTATTGCCGGCCGTGTCGATGACGTGGGCGACACCTTCATCACGATGGAGATTGCGCCGAACGTGAAGATCAAGCTGCAGAAAAGCGCTGTCCAGCAGGTGCTGCCGAAAGGCACGCTGAAGTCGTCCTGACCGTTCCGCTGCGCGGGCCGGTTTTTCCTCCATCAATTCTCGCTACCGCGGTCTAGTCCCGCGGCTTTTACGGATGCAAGGCATGAGTGATTTTCCACGCTGGAGATACTTCCTGGTCGCCATCGTACTGGTGCTAGGCACTCTGTACGCGCTGCCGAATTTGTATCCGCCCAAACCGGCGGTGCAGGTCTCGGCGAGCCACAGTGCGCCAGTCGACCAGGCGTTGCAGCAGAAGATCGCCGCTACGCTGCAAAGTGCCAAGATCCCCTTCATCGATCAGAGCCTCAAGCATGATGTGAGTCGCGGTGACTACGTGCTGATCGGCTTCGCCAACGGCGATTTGCAGAAGAGCGCGGCGGATGCCTTGAAACAGGCGCTGGGCGACGAATACGCCGAAGCCTTCAACCTGCAGTCGACCGTACCGGCCTGGCTCAGTGCCATCGGCGCTCGTCCGATGCCGCTTGGCCTGGACCTGCAAGGTGGTGTGCGCTTCCTGATGGCGGTGGACCAGAACGACGTGGTCGACAAGCAGGAAATCCGCTACACCCAAGACATCACCTCGCTGCTGAAGGACAAGAAGATCTCGTTCATTTCGGTGGCGCGCAACGCCACGCGCGGGCAGGGCGTGAATGTGGTGCTCGGTTCCGCGGCGGATCGCTCGGCGGCCAGCGACGCGATCGCCACGGAGTACACCGATCTCAGCGTCTCTGACGGAGCAAACACCGGCGACCGCTACGTGCTCAACGCCGTGATCAAGCCGAACAAGCTACGCGATCTCGCAACCAGCGCAATCCGACAGAACCTGGCGACGCTGAGCAACCGCATCAATGCACTGGGCGTGTCCGAGCCGGTAATCCAGGTGCAGGGCGAAGACCATATTTCGGTTGAGCTGGCAGGTGTGCAGGATCCCGCGGAAGCGAAGAAGGTGATCGGCGCTACCGCCACGCTGCAATACGTGGCCGGCATTGGCGACGGGCGCGATCCGGCTGTGCAGGATGCAGTGAAGACCGGCAATATCCCGCCGGATGCGCATCTTTATCCTGGTCGTGAGGGCGACCCGCGCGGTCCTTATCTGGTCAGCAAATCCGTTATCGCCAGCGGCGATGAGTTGGTGGACGCTTCTTCCGGCAACGACTCGCAGACCGGTTCGCCCATGGTCAGCGTGACGCTGAACTCTGCGGGCGCCGCCAAGATGCTGGACTTCACACGCGACAACGTCGGCAAGCCGATGGCCGTGGTGTATGTCGAACGCACCACCGACACCAAGGTCGTCGACGGCAAGGAAGTGCGCACGCCGAAGACCACTTACACCGTGATCAACTACGCCAGCATCAACGGCGTGTTCAGCAACAAATTCCAGACCACCGGCCTGGGCAGCAACAAGGAAGCCTCCGAACTGGCCCTGCTGCTGCGCGGCGGCTCGTTGGCAGCACAGATGGATATCGTGCAGGAAGGTGTGATCGGTCCCAGCATGGGCCAGGACAATATCGACAAGGGCTTGAAGGCGGTGCTGCTGGGCCTCGGCTTGGTGCTGCTGGCTGCCGCGATCTACTACAAGCTGTTCGGCCTGGTGGCGGACGTGGCGCTGTTCTTCAACTTGGTGATCCTGGTAGCGGTGATGTCGATGATCGGCGTCACGCTGACCATGCCGGGTATCGCCGGTATCGTGCTGACGCTGGGTATGGCAATCGACGCCAACGTGCTGATCTGCGAACGCGTGCGTGAAGAATTGCGCAACGGCTCGACGCCGCTTGCCGCGATCCGCGCCGGTTATGAAAAGGCGTGGGCCACCATTCTCGACGCCAACGTCACCCATCTTATCGCCGCGCTGGCGCTGACCACGATGGGCTCCGGCCCGATCAAGGGGTTCGGCGTCACGTTGCTGATCGGTATCCTGACCTCGATGTTCACCTCGGTCACGGTAACCCACGCCATCACCGCGCTGATTCACGGCGGCCGCAAGCTCAAGACGCTGTCGGTGTAATCGGGGAAGCATATGGAAATTTTTAGCCACAACAGCAACGTCCACTTCCTCGGCCTGAGGAAGATCAGCGTCGGCATCGCCATCTTGCTGATGGTTGCCTCTATTGCACTGCTCGCTACGCGCAGTCTGAACTACGGTTTGGATTTCACAGGTGGCGTCAGCATTGATGTCGGCTATGACCAGCCGGTATCGGTCGAGGATGTGCGCAGCGCTTTGGAAAAGGGCGGTATCGAGAACGCGGTCGTTCAGAGCGTTGGCGGTACCCGGCAGGTGTCGCTCCGTTTTCAGCCCAAGGACGACACGCACTACGCGATGCAGACGGGCCAATCGCCGAATCTGGACGTGATTGCCGCCGACGTCGGCAAGGCGCTGCAGGCCTCGCGTCCCGATGCCAAGATCGCCGGCCGCAACTATGTAGGCCCGCAGGTGGGCGAGCAGCTGCGCAGTGACGGCGTCACGGCAGCGATCTTCGTGATCATCGGCATCGGCATCTATCTGTGGATTCGCTTCGAGCGCCGCTTCGCGATCGCCGCACTGGCTACCGAAGTGCACGACGTGCTGGTGACGCTTGGCGTGATCTCGCTGGTGCAGCGCGAATTCGACCTTACCGTGCTGGCTTCGGTGCTGGCGGTGATTGGTTATTCGATCAACGACAAGGTGGTGGTGTTCGACCGTATCCGCGAACTGTTCCGCTCCTCGCGCAAGGCCGATCCGGAAGAGATTCTCAACCGCTCTATCAACAGCACGCTGTCGCGAACCATCATCACGTCGTTGTTCACCAGCATTGCGATGGCCGCGCTGTTTTTCTTCGGCGGTCCTTCGGTGCACGGTTTCGCGGTGACCATGCTGATCGGTATTCTGGTCGGTACGCTGTCGTCGATCTTCGTGGCCAGCCCGCTGCTGTTGTGGCTCGGTGTGTCGAAGAAGGATCTGATGCCGGTGACCAAAGAGAATCCGGAACTGGCGCGTCGCCCTTGAGTGACCGCCGCTTGTTTCGTTTACTGCAACGGCCCGGTTATCCGGGCCGTTCTGTTTTTGAAAGCGATGCGAAGCGTAACTAGCTAGTCGGAGGCGTCCAACGATCTCAGACGTTCGGGCGTGCCGACGTCGGTCCAGATGCCGTTGTGGCGACTGCCACTGATCGCGCCACGATCGATCGCTGCGCGTAGCAACGGCGCCATTTTAAAGCGCGGCGGTTTTGCATCGGTGCCAGAGTTGTGGCCAACCACCGCCTGCCAGTCATCCAGCAATTCACGGCGAAATACGCCGATTCCGCTATAGGTCAGCCGCGTTTCACCTTCGTTGCGCAACCATCCCCTGTTGTCGAGTGCAAAGTCCCCTTGCGCATGATGCGGTGGGTTATCCACCAGCAACACATGCGCGACACCGACAGGTTCGGCAGGCAACGCGCTGAAGTCGGCATCGGTCCAGACATCGCCACTGACCGCGATAAACGGCTCCGGTCCCAAGAGCGGAAGAGCATTGAGCATGCCGCCACCGGTTTCCAATGGAACGGGGCCTTCATACGCATAGCGGATGCGCAAACCCCAGTGTGAGCCGTCGCCGAGCGCCTCCGGAAATTGATCGGCGAGATGCGAGGTGTTGATCACCACGTAGTGCACGCCGATGGCGGCGAGCTTTTCCAGATGCCATACGATGAGCGGCTTGCCGCGAACCGAAAGCAGCGGTTTGGGCGTGCGATCGGTCAATGGGCGCATACGCTCGCCCAGGCCTGCAGCAAAAATCAGGGCATGCCTCATGCGCTCGCCACCCGTGTCAGGTCACGGCCGTGCGCATGCCGTTCGAGCAGCGCAACGAAGTCGGCCAGCTCCGGATAACTTTGCGCGACGGAAACTACGTAGTGGTAAACACGAGGCACGTCGGCGAGATATCCGGGTTTGCCGTCGCGATACCAGAGTCGGTAGAACTGTCCAAGCACGCGAATATGGCGATGCAGGCCGGTGAGATCGAACCAACGCAGAAAGTGTTTGCGATCGACCTCGGGGCCGATCAAGCGCGCTTCCTTCAGTCGCCGTCGATAGGACTCCACCCACGCTTCGACGCGTTCGCGCTTCCATGCGATGTAGCCGTCTCGCAGCAGCGAAGCGAGGTCGTAGGCGATCGGTCCGTTCAGGGCACCTTGGAAATCTATGATGCCTGGACTGTTGTTCTCGACGATCAGTAGATTGCGGCTATGGAAGTCGCGGTGAACGAAGCATCGAGGTTGTTCCTGCATGTTGCGCCATACGATGTCGAAGGCCGCGTTCAAAACGTTCTGTTCGTTGTTATCCGGTGTGTGACCGAGATGACGGCCAAGAAACCATTCCGGCATGATTTCCAGCCCTCGCATCACTACGTCGCGGTCGAAGGGCGGCAGGTCGCGGTAGTCCATCTTTGCTTGCATGCGCAGCAACGCATCCATCGCGCTGCTGTAGAGCGCATCCGCGTTGTCGTCATTCAATGCCGACAAGTACAGGCGTGAACCGAGATCCTCGATGAGCAGGAAGCCTTGCTGCAGATCCTTGTCATACACGGCAGGAACATGCAGGCCGGCCGCTGCGAGCTGTTGGCCGATCACCAGCCATGGGCGCGGATCTTCCTGCGCCGGGGGCGAGTCCATCACGATCCAGCTACGGCCATCGTGATGCGTGCGCCAGTAGCTGCGAAAACTTGCATCGGCCGAAGCCGGTTCCAGGGTGAGCGTGTTGTCGCCAAGGCTTGCGCGCGTCCAGGCCAGGCGGGCGGTGGCGCGGTCGAGAATAGGGTCCATGGATTCGTTCGCAGATGACACGCGAACAGCTTAGAGCCTGTGCGCCGTCGACGCACAGGCTCCTCAGGTCCTAAGAAAGGTTGTAGGCCCGCTCTTCGTGCTCGGCGATATCCAGGCCGACTTGCTCCTGCTCCGCACCCACGCGCAGCCCGATGGTGAGATCGACCAGTTTCAGGATCACCCAGCTCAACACGCCGCTCCACACGATGGTGAAGCCCACGCCCTTGGCCTGTATCCATAGCTGCGCCAGCGGCGAGGTCACGCTGCTGTCGAAACCGCCTAGCTTCGGCGCAGCGAATACGCCGGTGAGCAGGGCGCCGATGATGCCGGCGATGGCGTGCACGCCGAATACATCTAGCGTGTCGTCATAGCCCAGCTTGTGCTTCAGGCGCGTGGCGGTGAAGAAGCAAACGGCGCCGGCGACGAAGCCGAGGATCAGCGCGCCGCCCGGTCCGGCGGTGCCGGCGGCGGGCGTGATGGCGACCAATCCAGCCACTGCGCCCGAGGCGATGCCCAACACGCTAGCGCGCTTGTGAATGATCCATTCCACGGTCACCCAGCCAATGGCCGCCGCGGCGGTGGCGATCTGCGTGACCAGCATGGCCATGCCGGCGCTGCCGTTGGCGGCCACGGCCGAACCGGCGTTGAAGCCGAACCAACCCAACCACAGCATGCTGGCGCCGATCACCGTGTAACCCAGGTTGTGCGGCGGCATATGGGTGTGGGGATAGCCGCGGCGCTTGCCGATCACCAGACACGCAACCAGACCGGCGATACCCGCATTGATGTGCACCACCGTGCCGCCTGCGAAATCGAGCACGCCCAGATCGCCGAGCAGGGAACCCGGACCGCTCCACACCATGTGCGCGATCGGCAAGTAGACGAAGGTGAGCCACAGGCCGGTGAACACCAGCATGGCACTGAATTTCATGCGCTCGGCGAAGGCGCCGATGATCAGCGCGGGGGTGATGATCGCGAAGGTCAGCTGGAACATCACATAGACGCTTTCCGGCACGGTCTGGTAGAGCGATGTCGGCGTCAGTCCGGCCAGCATGACGCGGTCGAACGCGCCGATGACCGAATGCCAGTTCGTCACCCCGGCATGCATACCTTCGGTGCTGAACGCCATCGAATAGCCGTAGACCATCCACAGCACGGTGACCAATGCCGTGATGGCAAGGCACTGCATCATGACCGACAGCAGATTCTTGGCCCGCACCATGCCGCCGTAGAACAGCGCGACGCCGGGTATCGTCATCATCAGCACAAACGCACTGGCCACGATCATCCAGGCCGTGTCACCGCTGTTGAGCGTAGGTGTTGCCTGCGCAAGCGCGGGCAGGGCGATGCCCGATGCGAGCAACGCGACAACTCCTCGCGCAACGTAGCGACGCTTACCGGCTAACCGTTCAAAGCGCATCGGCGTCGACCTCCTGCGTGCGGATACGGATCACCTGTTCCAGTTCGCTCACGAAGATCTTGCCGTCGCCCACCTTGCCGGTACGGGCGGCTTTGGTAATGGCCTCGATCGCCAACTCGACTTGCTCGTCGGCGACGGCGAGCTCGATCTTCAGCTTGGGCAGGAAGTCGACTACGTATTCCGCGCCGCGATACAACTCGGTATGTCCGCGTTGGCGGCCGAAGCCTTTGACCTCGGTGACGGTCATGCCCTGCACCCCGGCTTCGCCGAGCGCCTCGCGAACGTCGTCCAGCGTGAAGGGCTTGATGATCGCGGTAATCCACTTCATGCGCAGTTGCTCCCCTTAGGACGGCTTTGTTGCGATACAGCAGAATGCATGCCAGCGGCGGCGTTACGTGAAGGAACCGCGCTGTTGAGCCATTCCATGGGAAGCGCCGGACTCGGCATAGACTTCGATAGCGGCCAATCTGGTGCGGTCTTCGTTCCATCATGGTGCAAAGGCCTGCGCTGAATCCGAGGTCGGATTGACCGCCCCGCGCATAATCTGTACCATTTTAGTCTGGATTAACGCGGTGCCTCCCCATGTTCCGTGTCAGCCGACTGACGGATTACGCCACCGTGGTGATGACCTGCATCGCCGCGCACCCTGACGACGTCCTCAGCACAGCTCAGATCGCCGAAGAAGCCCACCTGGAATTGCCCACTGTCAGCAAATTGCTGAAGTCGCTGGGGCACGCCGGGCTGGTGGATTCCTTCCGTGGCGTCAACGGCGGCTATCGCCTGGCGCGGCCGGCGCACGAGATCAGCGTGGCCGAGATCGTGGAAGCGATGGAAGGTCCGCTCGGCATGACCGAATGCAGCATCAGCGAAGGCCAGTGCGAGCGCGAAGCGCAATGCAGCGTGCGCGGCAGCTGGCAGCGCATCAACAACGTCTTGGATAACGCTCTGCGCACGATGAGCCTGGCCGACATGCTGCACCCCGCTGCGCACCCGACCGTCACCACCGTCGCGCTTACCGAAGTGAAAGGCAGGACCGCATCATGACCATCGAAAACGATAGCCCCGCCGTGCTGCGCGACAACGCCGATGTCGCGGCCGCGCTCGGCCGTCGCTACGAAGCCGGTTTCATCACCGACATCGAAACCGACAGCCTGCCGCCGGGCCTGTCCGAGGACATCGTGCGCCAGCTGTCGGCGCTGAAAGGCGAGCCGGAGTGGATGACCGAGTGGCGCCTCAAGGCATATCGCCACTGGCTCACCATGCCGACACCGCATTGGGCGAAGCTCAACATCGGCGCGATCGACTTCCAGGCGATCAGCTACTACGCCTCGCCGAAGAATCGACCGAAGTCGCTGGACGATGTCGATCCCAAACTGCTGGAAGCCTACGACAAGCTAGGCGTGCCGTTGCACGAGCGCGCCAAGCTTGCCGGCGTTGCCGTCGATGCCGTGTTCGATTCGGTCTCGGTGGGCACCACCTTCCGCAAAGAGTTGGCTGAAGTGGGCGTGATCTTCTGCTCGATGAGCGAAGCGATTCGCGAATATCCGGAACTGGTGCAGAAATATCTTGGCAGCGTGGTGCCGACCGGCGACAACTACTTCGCTGCATTGAACTCGGCGGTGTTCTCCGACGGCTCGTTCGTGTTCATCCCCAAGGGTGTCCGTTGCCCGATGGAGCTGTCCACTTATTTCCGCATCAACGCCGGCCACACCGGCCAGTTCGAGCGCACGCTGATCATCGCGGAAGAGGGCGCTTACGTGTCCTACCTCGAAGGCTGCACCGCGCCGATGCGCGATGAGAACCAGCTGCATGCCGCGGTGGTGGAACTGGTCGCGCTGGAAAAAGCGAACATCAAGTATTCGACGGTGCAGAACTGGTATCCGGGCGACGAGGAAGGTCGCGGCGGCATCTACAACTTCGTCACCAAGCGTGGCGATTGCCGCGGCGATGATTCCAAGATTTCGTGGACCCAGGTGGAAACCGGTTCGGCGATCACCTGGAAGTATCCGAGTTGCGTGCTGCGTGGCGATCGTTCGGTGGGTGAGTTCTACTCGGTGGCGCTGACCCATCATCGCCAGCAGGCCGACACCGGCACCAAGATGATCCACATCGGCAAGGGCACCAAATCCAAGATCGTGTCCAAGGGCATCAGTGCGGGTCGCAGCTCAAACAGCTACCGCGGCCTGGTGAAAGTGGAGAAGGGTGCCGAGGGCGCGCGCAACTACACACAATGCGATTCGCTGCTGATCGGCAAGAAGTGCGGCGCGCATACCTTCCCGTATATGGAAGTGAAGAATCCCACCGCCATCGTGGAACACGAGGCGACCACGTCGAAGATTTCCGACGACCAGCTTTTCTACTGCCGCTCACGCGGCATCGGCGAGGAAGACGCCGTGTCGATGATCGTCGACGGTTTCTGCAAGCAGGTGTTCCGCGAGCTGCCGATGGAGTTCGCGGTCGAAGCGAAGAAACTTCTCGAAATCTCACTGGAAGGGGCGGTCGGATGAAACGTTCGATAGCGATGTGGGTAGTCGTTTCTGCGCTGGCAATGAGCGGCGTGGCTACTGCCGGTACTGCGCCGGCATCGGCCGCAACAGCGGCGTCCGCTTCGAGCGGCGACACGTGCATGGATCATGCGCAGTCGCAGGCGGATATGACCGGGTGCGCCATGAAGAGCCTGGACGCCGCGGACAAGGAACTCAATCAGGTCTACCAACAGGTGCTTCGCAAGTACGCCAAGGACACGGTGTTCATCGCCAAGCTCAAAACCGCACAGAAAGCGTGGCTGGCGTTTCGCGATGCCGAGCTGGCGGCGCGTTATCCCGATAACGACAAGAGCAACTACGGCAGCGTGTACCCGATGTGCGCCGACAACGAACTCGAAGGGTTGACGCGCAAGCGCATCGAGGAATTGCGCGGATGGCTCAAAGGTACGCAGGAAGGCGATGTCTGCGCCGGCTCGTATCAGGCAAACAGTTAAGACTGAATCTCAAGGCACGGCGATGGCCGGTGCCCAACAGAAAGCGACATGCTCAGGAAGCGACATGCTGAAGATTGAAAACCTGCACGCCCGCGTCGAGGGCAAGGACATTCTCAAGGGACTCAGCCTCACGGTGAACCCCGGCGAGATGCACGCCATCATGGGGCCGAACGGCGCCGGCAAATCGACGCTAGGCAATGTGTTGTCCGGTCGCGAGGGTTATGAAGTGACGGCAGGTTCCGTGACCTTCGAAGGGCGCGATCTGCTGGCACTGGAGCCGGAAGAACGTGCCGCCGCTGGTGTGTTCCTCGCGTTCCAGTATCCGGTCGAAATTCCCGGCGTCAACAACACGTACTTCCTGCGCGCGGCCCTCAATGCGCAACGCAAAAAGCGCGGTGAAGCAGAGCTGGATTCCATGCAGTTTCTCAAGCTGGTGCGCGAGAAGCTGAAAATCATGCAGATTTCCGACGAGCTGCTGCATCGCGCCGTCAACGAAGGCTTCTCCGGTGGCGAGAAGAAGCGCAACGAGATTTTCCAGATGGCGGTGCTGGAGCCGAAGCTGGCGATTCTCGACGAGACCGACTCCGGCCTCGACATCGACGCGCTCAAGCAGGTGGCACAAGGCGTGAACGCATTGCGTTCGCCGGATCGCGCCTTCCTTGTCATTACGCACTATCAGCGCCTGCTCGACTACATCGAGCCGGACTTCGTGCACGTGCTTTCCGACGGCCGCATCGTGGAAAGCGGCGACAAGACGCTGGCGCTGAAGCTTGAGGAACACGGCTATGCCTGGGTCGCGGAGCGCGATCCGGCACTCGCTTCCGAGGCGCGTGCATGAGCCAGTCCCCGGCCCCGGTACCTTTTGTCGACGGGCTGCGCGCCGCCGCTGATCTGCGTCTGCCCGGCAGCGGTCATGCCTGGTTGGACGCTGCGCGGCGCGAAAATCTCGACGCTTTCATTGCGGCTGGTTTACCCGATACACGCGCGGAGGCATGGAAATACACCGCGTTGCGTGCGCTGAGTCAGCGTCGCTTTGCATGGGGCGACCACACGGCCACATCACGCGCCATCGACCCGAAAATACTGACGCTCCCGGGCGTCGACGGTCCGCGACTGGTATTCGTCAATGGTGTGTTTCGCGCCGATCTGTCGCGGCTCGACACACTTCCCGCTGGCCTTACTCTTCAGCCACTTTCGCAGGTGCTGGAGCAGGACCCGGAGCCGCTGCGTTTCGCGCTGAGCCGCCATTACCGCGAAGCGAGCGATGCTTTCGCCCGGCTCAATGCTGCGCTGGCGGGTGATGGCGTGGTGCTGCGCGTTGCCGCGGGCGCAAGGATTGGCAAGCCGGTGCATCTGTGTTTCGTGGGCGCGTCGGCCGATGGCGATCTTGCGTGGCATGCCCGCAACGTCATCGAGCTCGGCGAAGGCGCCGAACTGGATCTCGTCGAACACCACCTGTCGAACGCCCCGCAGAAGCACCTGGCGACCTTGGTCAGCGATATCGTTTTGCAGGACCGCGCCAAACTGCAGCACATGGTGTTACAGCATGCGTCCGAAGACAGTACGCTGATTCGGCACGGCAGCCTGCATATGGGTGCGAAGTCGCACGCCGCACTGCATGTGTTGGAACTCGGGGGCGGGTTGGTTCGCCACGATGTGCATGCCGAGCTGCGCGGCGACGAGGCGCGCCTGGATACGCGAGGCGTCTTCGTGTTACGTGGACGTCAGCACGTCGATACGCAGCTGGCGATTCGTCATCAGGCGCTCAATACGGCGTCGGAATCGATCTGGCGCGGTGTCGCCGATGAGCGTGCACGCGGCGTGTTCCGTGGCGCCATCGTGGTCGCGCAAGGTGCCGACGGTAGCGATGCGAGCCTTAGCAACAAGAATCTGCTGCTTTCGTCGCAAGCCGAAATCGACACCAAGCCGGAACTGGAAATCTACGCCGACGAAGTGAAGGCCGCCCACGGTGCCACGGTGGGTCAGCTCGACGAGCGCGCGTTGTTTTACTTGCGTTCGCGCGGCTTGCCGCATGCCGAAGCGCGTGCGCTGCTTACGACGGCATTTTGCCGCGCCGTATTCGCATCGCTGCCGAACGAAACCCTGCGCGAACACTTCTCTAGCGCCCTGCTCGCGCATCTGCCGTGAACCCTGTCATGAATGCCAAGCCACTCCAGCCTTCCGCCGATTTCGATGTGCAGCGCATACGCAGGGATTTTCCGTTGCTGGCGCGCACAGTGCACGGCAAGCCGCTGGTGTATTTCGATAACGCCAACACCAGTCAAAAGCCGTTGCAGGTGATCGAGGCGGTCGACAACCACTACCGCGAACACAATGCAAATGTGGCTCGCGCTGTGCATCAGCTGGGCGAAGAAGCTACGGCCGCCTACGAAAATGCGCGCGACAAATTGGCTACTTTTATCAACGCTGGATCGCGCGAAGATGTGGTGCTGACTTCGGGCACTACACAATCGATGAACCTGGTGGCTTACAGCTACGCGTTGCCGCGCCTGAAACCAGGCGATGCGATTCTGACTACGGTAATGGAACACCACGCCAATATCGTTCCGTGGCAGCTGGTTGCGGCACGCAGCGGCGCCACCGTCAAGGCGGCGCCGATCGATCAACGCGGTGAGCTGATCGTCGAGAAATTCTTTGACATGCTGACGCCGGAAGTGAAACTGGCCTGCGTCACGCATGTCTCCAACGTGCTCGGTACGGTGAATCCGGTACGCGACATCGCGCGCGAATGCCGCCGACGCGGCATTCCTTTGCTGGTAGACGGTTCGCAGGCCTTGCCGCACCGCCCCGTGGATGTGCAGGCGCTGGGCTGCGATTTCTACGCACTGACCGGACATAAGATGCTGGCGCCGACCGGTACCGGTGTGCTGTGGGCGAAGCGGGAGCACTTGCAGGCGATGCCACCATTCTTCGGCGGTGGCGAGATGATTCGCGAAGTGCGCTTCGATGGCACCACCTTTGCCGAGCCGCCGCACAAGTTCGAAGCGGGAACCCCGAACATCGCCGGTTTCGCCGGCGTAGGCGCGGCGATCGATTACTACCAGTCGCTTGGCTTTAGCGCGATCCGTGCGTGGGAACACGAACTACTCATCTACGCCACCGAGCGTTTGCGAGAGATTCCAGGCCTGCGCATCTTTGGTGAGGCGGCGGAGAAAGAGCCGGTGATCTCCTTCCTCATCGAAGGTGCACAGGCCACCGACATGGCCACGTTGCTGGACCTGGAAGGCGTGGCAGTGCGTTCGGGACATCATTGCGCGCATCCGCTGATGCAGTTCTACGGTGTTCCTGCCACATTGCGGGCATCGCTGGCCTTCTACAACACGCGCGAAGAAGTCGATGCTTTCGTTGCTGCCTTGTTGAAAGTGCGCAAACTGCTGATGTAACCGCGCAGGCTCTCCCGTCAACGTGGAGTGGATCCTCGTGCGAGAATGAGCCTGTCCAAAGCGGCTGACAAGGCAATGCAGACAGCCAGTAGCAGCAGCCAGGGATTCATCAACGCATGCGTCGGTAAGACGGCGCGGATGAGCTGCAGCCATTCCTGACCATGGAACGCGGTAAGCACGACCAGCACCGCTGCCAGCAGACCCAGCAGCGTCACGCTCAGGCATAACTCGAGCCGCATGTCGACTGCATTACGGCGGCGAGCCTGAGCAGCGACCTGGTCGGCGAAGTCGAGCGGCAACGATTCGTCTAACGGTTGCCGCAGCATACGGGCGACGATGCGATAACGTGAAACGGCCGCGTCATCGGTGGGGTCGAGGCTGAGCCGTTCCGCGTTGACAGCCTGTTCCTGCAGTGCCCATTCGCGTTCTGCGGCTTCATCGTGCGGTGATCGTGGTTCGTGGTTCATGACGGCACTCCGTTCACAGACTCGAGCATTTCACGCAGGCGCAGACGTGAGCGAAACAGGTGGCTCTTGATCGTGCCTGCTGCCAATCCTGTGATGTTGGCGATCTCGCCGATTGGCAATTCATCGAGATGATAGAGCGTCAGCACAGTGCGTTGCAGAGGCGGCAGCGCCTCGATGGCAGTGTGAAGACGCGAGGCGATGTCGCTGTCAGCGTAAGCGGTCTCGAGATCGAAGCCGTCGCCGATATTTTCGACCAGGCAGGGCGAATCGTCATCCGATGGAGGGTCGACCACGGCAATACGTTTGCGTTCCAGATAACGCAACGCAACGGTGTAGGCGATGCGGCCGATCCAGGACTTTAACGCGCTTTCGTAACGATACTGTCGCAGGTTCTGGTGCACGCGCAGGAAGGTGTCCTGGCACAACTCGCGGGTATCCTCGGGGTGGTGAACCATGCGATAGATAATGTGCCAGCACAGCTGCTGATGCTCGCGCACGAGCCGCTCGAACGCGCCAGGCGCGTTCGCCAGTACGGCATCGACGATCGGGCGATCGGAGAAGTGGTTCATGCAGTGCGTAGGTTCGGCAACACTCGGCTGGCCGGATGCGGACCGATCGATTAGCTGAGACGTTGGGCGATCAGGAAATAGATCAGTGAGCCCAACCCGAAGGCGCCGATTAGTACGGCTATCGCGCCGGGGGTAATGGTCGTCCAACCCGAATACTGAATGGCTCCAAAGCCCAATCCCTCCAGCAAAAGTACTAGCCCCCAACGCAAGGATGCCATTCGGCCGAGATGATCCTCGCCTCGCACGATGGACTCGATCAGCTCTTTCGAGTCACAAGCCTGCAACATCTTGATGCGCACTCGCGCGTTGACCAGCAATTTGATGGCATACGTAATGCCGAAAGTGATGCAGACGAAAAGCGTCAGTGGGACCAAATCGTGTTCCATGATGTCCTCCCGGATTCTCAAGCGCCGCTATGGGCGTCTATAGGGACATAGATACGCCCAGCCGCGCAACGGTTGCAGCCGAGGGCTATGCAACTGGATTCCGTTTTCCTGCATCTATCTAGTTGCGTCTCTCTAAATCGAGGTGCCGAACGATGGCGTGATGTCATGCCATCGCGGGCCTTGCTGCGCCTTTTAAAAGGAGAACATCATGCGCTCGTGGACACTTGTCGTTTTACTCGCGTGTCTTCCGATGATTGCGACCGCTGAATCCCGTCACAGCATCAAGGTTATTAACGATACGCGGAACAGGATTGTCGCCTTTGCTATCGCACCTACCGGCAGCAGTCGCTGGATCAATGTAGATTTTGGGGATCGTCCGTTCGACTCTCAGCTTGCCGTCATGCTCGAGTGGCACGACGACGACGTTTGTTTGCGCGATTTCCGCGCGATGTTGTCGGATGGCCGCATGATCGTCGCCCAGGGCTTCGATGTGTGCCGCTTGCACGTCTATCGTCCGGGGTTCTGGTTCTATAACGGTAGGCAGGGCGGTATGCGCTTGCCGTGAGTGGTGCTTGGGTGGGGGCTATCTATGGCTGGTTGCGTAGGCGGATTATCATTGACCGATGATCTCCGATATCGCTCCTGTCTTCCGTGCGGCCGATCAGGCCGATGTAGCGGCCGTAGTTACGCTGGTCGAGTCCGCCTATCGCGGTGAATCCGGCCGTCGTGGGTGGACCACCGAGTCCGATCTGCTCGACGGGCGGCGCACCGATGCCGAACTGGTAGCCGAACTGCTGACCAAACCCGACAGCATGGTGCTGCTGGCGACTATCGATGGCGCGCTGCGCGCCTGCTGTCACATCGAACGGCACGAGGATTCGGCCTACTTCGGCATGTTCGCCGTCGATCCACCCTGGCAGGGCAGCGGCCTCGGCCGGCGGGTGTTGGCGGAAGCAGAACGAATAGCGCGCGAAACCTGGCACTGTCGCACCATCCATATGACGGTGATCGACCTGCGCAGCGAGCTGATCGCATGGTATGAACGGCGTGGTTATCGCCGTACCGGCCAATACAAGCCGTTTCCTTATGGGGAGGAACGCTTTGGTGTTCCGCGCCGCGACGATCTACGCTTCGAATTGCTGATCAAGGATTTCCCGGGAGCTGCCGCATGAGTGAGGCGTGGGTGGAAGTAGGCACGCGTTCGGAGCTGTTGCCGGGCGAATACAAAGTGGTTTGGGACGGTGATACGGCTATCGCCGTGTTCAACATCGACGGCGATCTGTATGCGGTGGAAGACATCTGCACGCATGACGGCGGTGAACTGGCCGGAGGCGACGTCGTTGGTTTCGAAGTGGAATGCCCACGCCATGGTGCGCGGTTCGACCTGCGCACGGGCGCACCGACTTGTCCGCCCGCCTATGAGCCAATCGCCCGTTTTCCGATTCGTGAAAGCGATGGATTGATCTGGACGCGCGACGATCGCTGATGTGCGACGTCGCTCAGTGCGACGCAGTCGTCTGCTTGGGATCGAATTTCACCATGACACGCTGCCCAATGCGCAGCGTCGTCGCAGGCGGTTGATCGAACGACAGCACACATTCCACTGTGCGCGAATTGGCGCGCACCTGCGGGTCGTCTTCCAGCGTGCTGGCGCCGAACACGTCGCCGATACGCAGTACATGTGCCTTCAACGGGGCCAGGCCGCTACCGCTGTCGTCATCCACTTCGGCCGGCATGCCGTCATGCACGACACCGACGAAGGATTCGTTGAGCTCGGCGCGCACGATGCGCGGCGAATCCGGTAGCAATACGAAGATCGGTCCGGCCGCCGGCGATACGGAAGCACCGGGTTGCACCATGCGTTGCACGATCTGGCCGTCGATCGGAGCGCGCAAGCTGCGTAGATCGAGCTGATAGCGCGCGCCGGCGACTTTCTGCGCGGCAAGCGTAGCGGCGGCGTGTGCATTGTCGAGCTCGGCCTGTATTTGTTGCGCATTTTCCGTCGCGTCATCCGCGCTCTGGACGTCGCCTGCACCGGCCTTGGCGGCCTGCTGCAGTCGGGATGCGCGCAAGTTGGCGGATTTCACCCGTTCTTCCAGTGCACTGGCCTGGGCACTGGCTTGCTGTTGTTCGGCTAGCGCAGAGTCGAGCGCCAGCTTGGCCGGCTCGACGTTGAGTTGGACGAGTAACTGTCCTTTGTGCACGTGATCGCCTTCGTGTGCGCCAACGCTGACGACAATGCCTTCACTAGGCATGGCGAGCTTGAGTAGGCCGCCTTCGATGTCGATGCGTCCGCGTGCAACGGCGACATAAGCCGGCGTCGTCGTGCTAGTGGTCGCCGGCGCGTCGTCATGCGAGCAGCCGGCCAGCAACGTGGCCGCGAGCAGGGCGAGCGGAAGGCGAAGATCACGCGGATTCATGCAGAGGGCTCCTTGGCCTCGAGCGTGGTGGATAACGATGCCGGCGGGACATGGTCGCTCAGAATCCGGCCATCTTCCATCGCTAGCACCCGATCGGCATGGCCGACCAGGCGCGGGTCGTGACTTACGCAAAGCACGGTGGTGCCGTGATTGCGGGCGATGCGATGCAAGATATCAATCACGATCTGGCCGTTCGCGGAATCCAGTGAGCTGGTCGGTTCGTCGGCAAACAGCAATTCGGGCTCCTTCGCCAACGCACGCGCGATGGCCACGCGCTGCTTTTCGCCGCCGGACAGTTCGGCGGGAAGCAGTCGCATGCGCGGCCCAAGGCCGACCTCGTCCAGTGATTCGATGGCGCGTTTGCGTGCGACGCCTTTGGGTAGGCCCATGTAGCTCAGCGGCAGCTCCACTTGTTCCAGCGCGGTCAGTGCGGGGAAAAGGTTGAACCCTTGGAACACGAAGCCGGTGTGCTGCAGGCGAAAGTTTTCCAGCTCGCGCATGCCCATGCCGCCGAGTTCGTGTCCCAACGCGCGCACGCCACCGGCATCGGCCGGTTGCAGACCGCTCAGGATCGCCAGCAACGTACTCTTGCCGCAACCCGATGGACCTGAGATCAACGTGAGTTCGCTCGCGCGCACGTCCAGCCACAGATCGTGCAGGACGACGCTCTGGAGACGCCCGGAGACGAACGACTTGCGTACGCCGCAGGCTTGCAGCGTCGTCGATGTCGAAATGGAGGGCGTGTTGGTGGCCGTGGACATGCTTATCTCAGCAGACTCGCCGGATCGGCGCGCCGTAGGCTGCGCATCGCAGCGAGTCCCGACACGATCGCCAGCGCCATGCTGAGCGCCATGCAGAGTGCGGCGGTGATCGGATGCAGTTCCATCGGCACGCTGCGGTTGCGCGCAATGATCAGCATCAATGCTCCGATCACGATGCTGCAGATAAGCCCCAACGCACCGACCCAGAAAGCCTGTTCCATGACGACCTTGCGCAATGAGCCGCGGCCGACACCGAGCGCATTCAAGGTGGCGTATTCCCGGATCGAGCCGATCACGGCAGCGATCAAGGTCTGGCTGGTGATCACCGCGCCGACCAGGAAGACAATGCCAGCGAGGAAGAGCACGCCCGCACCGGCGCCGGTATCGAACATCCAGTACAGCTGCGACTGGCGCGCAAAATCTTTGGCCGTCCAAACGGTGTAAGGCCCGAACGTATCCTGTCCGCTCAGGCGCTTGGCGATCATTTTCGCCTTGGATGGATCGCGCAGCTTGGCGACGAAGTAGGTCGTCATGCCCGCGGCTGCGGGATCCAGGTCGAGCACGCGCGCGGTGTCGAGCGAAGCGACGATGTTTACGCCGCCCAGCGCGCGCAGTCCACTGCTGACGCCGACCACACGCACGCGCTGGCCGTTGATGGCTGCAGTATCGCCGATATTCACGCCGAGGCTGTCGAGGTCCGCCTTGTCGACAATCACCGCGCCTGGCTCATTCAAAAGAGCACGCAGTGCTGGGGGTAGGGCGTGCGAGAACATCATGCCGTCGGGACGCGGATCGATGCCGGATACGAACACAGAGACACCGCCGGTGTCCCGCGGGCCGCGCCAGTCGGCATCGACCCAACGGAAGGGTTCTACCTTGGTGACGTCCGGATCCATGCGAAGTCGCATCGCGACGTCCTCGCTGATCGGACGTCCGAGGTTGACGCTCTGCGTACCCGGATAGCTCGCCCACAAATCGGCGGAGGAGCCGGTAATATAGACGCTGGCGCTTCCAAAAATGCCCAGCACCAATGCCGCTTGCAATAGCTGCAGCAGGCCAGCGAATCCGACGGCGAGAATCGCCGGCAGGAAGCGGCGCCATTCGTGGATCAGTGTTTTGCGCGCCAGGGCGACCATTACCGGGCGTCCTTCGCGTGCTTGGGGGCGTCGTAGTCTGCAGCGACGTCGACGGGCGGCAAGGGCGCGCCACCCAGTGCCTTGTAGAGCGATACATAGGCGAGATCGCGTTCGGCCCGGGCCGAAACCAGTGCGAGCTGCGCATTCTGCTGCGCAATCACTGCATCCTGCAGTTCTAGCGTGCTGCTAAGGCCTAGGCTGCGACGCTTGTCTAGCGCAGCGGCGTTGCCATCGAGTGCTTGCGTCACTTGTTCGGCAGCGGTTTCGCGCAGATGCAATTGCTGCAAATCACCCATGGCGGTTTCGGTTTCGGCCACGCCTTGCAGTACCGCTTGCCGATAGGCATAGACCGCCGCTTGCAACTCATGATCTTTGGCGTGCGCCTGAGCTATACGCATGCCCCAGTCGAACAGGGGCATGTCCACGACCGGGCCGATGGAGAAGATGCCTTCGCCGGAGTGGATCACGCGGCGGTGGGCCAAAATGTTCAGCGACCAGTCCAGCGAACTGCCGAGACCGATATGCGGATAAACGTCGGCGCGACTGATGCCCGCTTCGCCTGCGGCACGCAGCACGTCGGCTTCGGCGAGGGCGATTTCGGGACGCGTCCTGAGCAAATCAGCAGGTGCGCTGGTCATTTGCCAGCTGCCCAGCTGGGGCTGCTGGCCACCTTCTTCCAGCCATGCCGGATCGGGTTCACTCTGACCTAGCAGCACGGCCAGTTGCTGGGCGTTGGCGTTGATGGCGCGCTGAGGATCGGTAAGCGCGGCGTCGGCGCGGGCGACTTCTGCTTGCGCGTTAGCGACGTCGACCGGCGACACCAACTTGAGGCCAGCGCGGACCTGTAACAGCCGCAGCTTTTCGCGGTCCGCATCGCGCACGGCCACTAGCAGCCGCGCTTGTTCCTGCGCAGTGCGTAATTCAACCCAGCAGCGCACGACTTCGGCGACCAGCGTGACATACGTCCCCTGCAACTGCGCGCTTGCCGCATCGAGATTGCCGTTAGCAAGGCGGTGGGTGCTCTTGAGAGCGCCGAATAACGGCAGTTCCCACAAGGCGTCGAATCCAGCGATGAAATACGACGCGCTCGCGTCGGGCTGGATGACTTGGTTGGTATCCGCCCGCAGATTAGGGAGGTACTTGTCGTTGGTGTGCTTGTAAAGCGTACGCACGGCCAGCAGGCGTTCGGAAGCGGCGGCCACGTCCAGATTGCCATCCAGAGCGCGTTCGACGAGGGCATTCAAGGCCGGATCATCGAAGGCATGCCACCAGTTGTGCAGGTCCGGTTGCGCCGGGTTCGCGGTGGCAGCCGAAGCGTTGCGCCAGGTTTGCGGCACCGGCGGCTTCAAGGCCGGCAGCGGCGCGGCAGAACAGCCCACGAGCAAGGTCAGGACCAGCGCAGGGAGCAGACGTAGGCCAGCCATCGGCAAGTGGCTGATACGGATGGGATGGCGCAGGGTGGAATCGTGCACGGGCTAGGAAACCGTTTATGAAGCGTGCAAACCGTAAGCATAGCCGGTCAAGCCAAGCTTTGGCTTACCTGGGCCAAGAGCCTGCCTAAGGTCTCAACGCGGGCTACTCGGAGACCTTAGGCAGGCCCTAAGAAAGGGGACCGAAAGGGGTCACTTGCAAAGATGCTCGTTACCTATTGCCGGAGTGGCGTGCGTGACTGCCTGGAACATCCTCTGCGACTTTGACGGCACCATTTCCGTCGAAGACGTGATCGACTCGCTGCTAGACCGTTTCGGGCGCCCCGGATGGGAAGCGCTGGAACAGGACTGGCGTGCGGGCCGCATCGGCTCACGCGAGTGCATGAGCGGGCAGGTGGCCTTGCTGGACATGCGTCAGCAGGAGCTGGACGCGCACCTGGACGGCCTGTGGATCGACCATGCGTTTCCTGCGTTCGTCGCCCGCGCCCGTGAACTGCAGACGCCGATCCGGGTCGTCAGCGATGGCCTGGATTACGCCATTCACCGCATTCTGGGTCGCTATGATCTGGACAATCTTCCGCTGGCGGCCAATCACCTGGCCCCGGCCACGCCGCCGCGTCAATGGCAGCTGACTTCGCCGTTCCAGGCCGAAGGCTGCCGCAGCGGCACCTGCAAATGTGCCTGCGTGGCGCAAGCTCGCACGGGTGGCGCGAAGACCTTGCTGATCGGCGATGGTGCGTCGGACTTCTGTGCTGCCGACCAGGTCGATTTCGTGTTTGCCAAGCATCGCTTGATCGAGCATTGCCGCGCGGCGGGCATTCCTTATGTGCCGATCACCGGCTTCGAGGATGCGCTTGAACTGTTGCCTCGCCTGCTCGACGGCAGTCTGTTGGCCGAGCATCAGCCGCACGTGCTGCCTGCTGCTGCAGGCTTTTAATGCGTTGATCCATGAACGCGAAGATCAAAAAGCGGCCATGCACGGCCGCATTCTTTAGTTAACCAGGCCTTGTCCCCATGAACGCTTACGACCCCAACGCCGCAACCGGCGTGATTCCTGACGCCCAGCTGCTGGCCGACGAAGCGCAATACAGCTCTTTCGGCGATACCGTGCACTACGTCGATCCGCCGAAGATCTTCCGTCACGGCGAAGGCAGCTGGATGTACGACACCGCCGGTGTGCCTTTCCTCGATCTGCAGATGTGGTATTCGGCCGTCAATTTCGGGTACGGCAACAAGCGCCTCAACGACACGCTGAAGCGCCAGATTGACGTGCTGCCTCAAGTGGCCAGCCAGTACCTGCACCAGACCCGCATCGAGCTGGCCAAGACGATTGCCGTCGACGCGCAGCAGAAGTTCGGTCTGAAGGGCCGCGTGCACTTCAACGTGGGCGGTGCGCAGGCGGTCGAGGATTCGCTGAAGCTGGTGCGCAACTTCAAGAACGGCAAGAGTCTGATGTTCGCCTTCGAGGGCGGCTACCACGGCCGCACGCTGGGTGCATCGTCGATCACTTCCAGCTATCGCTATCGCCGCCGCTTCGGCCACTTCGGCGAGCGCGCGATGTTCATCCCGTTCCCGTATCCGTTCCGTCGCCCGAAGGGCATGACGCCGGAAGAATATTCGGATGCCTGCGTGCGCCAGTTCGAGCGCTTGTTCGAGACCGAATACAACGGCGTGTGGGATCCCAAGGTCAATCAGGCCGAATACGCTGCGTTCTACGTCGAACCGATCCAGGGCACGGGCGGTTACGTGATCCCGCCGAAGAACTTCTTCCGCGACTTGAAAAAGGTGTTGGACAAGTACGGCATCCTGATGGTGGTCGATGAAATCCAAATGGGCTTCTGGCGCACCGGCAAGCTGTGGTCGATCGAGCACTTCGGCGTGACGCCGGACATCATCGTGTTCGGCAAGGCGCTGACCAACGGCCTGAATCCGCTCTCCGGCCTGTGGGCGCGTGAAGAGATGATCAACCCGACCATCTTTCCGCCGGGCTCGACGCACTCCACGTTCAATTCTAATCCGCTTGGCACGTCGCTCGGCCTCGAAGTGATCAAGATGGGTTACGAGCTCAACTACGAGAAAACCGTCGCCGAGAAGGGTGCGCACTTCCTCGATGCGCTGAAAGATCTACAGAAGCGCCACAAGGAAATCGGCGACGTCGATGGTCTGGGTCTGGCACTGCGCGCCGAGATTTGCACTGACGACGGCTTCACGCCGAACAAGGCACTGTTGGACAAGATGGTCGACATCGGTCTGGCCGGGGATCTCCAGCATAACGGCAAGAAGATGGGCCTCGTGCTGGACGTGGGTGGCTGGTACAAGAACGTGATTACGTTCGCGCCGTCACTCGACATCACGCACGAAGAGATCGACCTGGCTGTCGCATTGCTAGATCAGCTGCTGACCAAGGCAAAGAAGGGGATGTAATTCCACGGGTGCGGGCGTCTGGACGTCCGCATTCGGAAAACGGTTGTTGTCGATTTTCCCATGCAGGGGAAGCTGGCAAACCCGGCGGCGCTTAGGCGCCGCCGCTTTTTTATGCGACGCGCATCGACGGGAAAACGACTTCAACCCGCAGGCCGCCCTGGCTGCCGGTCATGTAGCGGACGCGCGCGTTGTGCCACTCCGCTATGCGTTGCACGATAGCAAGCCCAAGGCCGCTACCTTCCTCTTTGCTGCCGGGAACGCGGAAGAAGCGTTCGCCCAAACGTTCGATCCACGATGGTGGAACGCCTGGCCCGTTGTCTTCGACAGCGAGACATATCTCAGTACTTTCCCGCGTCAACGACACTGTCATCAGGCTGCCGCGTCCGGCGTAGCGCAGACCGTTGTCGATGAGGTTGTCCAGCATTTCCTGCAGGCGGTGACGATCGCCATCGACCCATAACGGCCCCGCAGGGCCGTCGTAACCTAAATCGACGTCGGCGGCCAAGGCTTCGTGCACGCGCTGACCCACCAGTTCGGGAATGAGGGTCGCCAGATTGAGCGGTGCAGAGTCGCCCGCTTCATGCACGGTGGTTTGCGCGCGGGTCAGAGCAAGCAACTGACTGGATGTGCGATTCGCGCGCTGTATCAATCGCTGGATATGAGTCAACGCGTCCGAGATCGTCTCGGGGTCGGAGCTGGCCTTGGCGCGTTCGGCATGTACGCTAAGGCCGGCCAATGGTGTACGCAGTTGATGTGCGGCATCGGCGATGAATCGTTCGTGCAAGGCCAGCATGCTGCGCAGACGCGCGAACAGACCGTCGATGGTACGTGTCAGCGGCAGAATTTCCACCGGCACATTGGCATCGCCGATCGGTGCGAGATCGTGTTCGCGATTCGCGAGCTGGGTGGTTAGCGGATCGAGCTGACGCAAGCCGGTACGTACGCCAAACCAAACCAGCATGAAAGCCGCAAGAATCAGCAGCGTTTGCGCGGGAATGCTAAGCAGAAGGATCTGCCTCGCTTCCTTGTGACGATCCCGCAAGGTTTCGGCGACGGTGACTTCCAGTTGGTCGCCTGGATCACGCGTATTGGTCATCAGCAGACTTGCCGCGCGCAGAGAGCGCTTATCGATCTGCACGTCGTAGAGCTGCGGTTGCTTACCGTCGCCGGTGAATAATCCCCCCGGTGGTTTCAATACGGGATTGCCGGCAATCAAGCCATGCTTGGCGCTGAAGACGCTGAAGTAGTTGCGCCCCTCCGGTTCGTATTCCAGCAGGAACTGCGCCTGAGACGTGACGCGGCCATCCGGACTTTCGGTGGCCATCATCTGCACCAGGGTCTGGGTGTCGTTGATGAGGTTTTCGTCGTGCACGTGATTGGCATAGATCAACGCGCCGACGTAGGTGATGAGACTGTTGAACAGCAACAGCATCGTCAGCGGTACCAGCAAGGTAGTCAGCAGGCGCCTGCGCAGACTTTGGCGTCCCTCGCGCCACAGCATGCGCTGGTTCATGCTTCCTTGACCTCTTCCAGCAGATAGCCGAGGCCGCGGATGGTACGTACTTGTGTGCCGGAGTCGACCAGTTTGCGGCGCAGCCGGTAAATGGCGATATCCAAGCCGTTGTCGGTGAGTTCTTCGTCCCAGCTGCACAAGGCTTCGATCAGCTGCGCGCGACTGGTGACGCGGTCAGGACGCGCTGCCAGTGCTTCAAGCAGGCCGAATTCGCGTGCGGTGAGTTCGAGCGCGGTGTCGTCGACCCAGGCGCGGTGACCGGGCAGGTCGAGGCGCAGGCGCCCCAGTGTCAATTCCGGAGCACCCTGTGTGGTATAGCGGCGCAGCAACGCGCGCACGCGCGCTTCGAACTCCGCCAGGGCGAAAGGCTTGACCAGATAGTCGTCTGCGCCGAGATCCAACACACGCACCCGTTCGCGCAAGCCTTCGCGCGCGGTGATGACTAGCACTGGCAGGCCGCTTCCACGCCGACGCACCCGCTGCAGTACTTCACTGCCGTCCAGTCCCGGCAGGCCCAGGTCGAGCACCAGCAAGTCGTAAGGCGTGTCTTTCAGCGCCGCGTCTGCGCGAATGCCATCGGCCACGTGATCGACGGCATGGCCGCCCTGGCGCAACGCAGCACTGACGCCTGCGGCAATGGAAGGATCATCTTCGGCAATCAAAATACGCATGATTCGCTGGTCTCTTCAGGCCCGGTCCACCGAGGCTTGTATTTCCATAGTTTTCAGCATCTTCCATTGTGCTGCATGAATGCCGCTCGCCGGGTGCTGGCAGCTTAGCGCCTACGGCCAAGAATGCATGAAGTTGTGGGCAAGTCGGCATGTCCGATGCCATGGCCGTGACCTATGGCCGATGCTCCATCAGTATGCTTGGCTCAGGCTCGGCAATCATCTTGAGGGGAGAGGACGGATGAGGTTAGCAACGAATAGAGGCGGCCCATGGCTCGCCGCGTTGATCGTGTTGTGTTCCTGGGGAGCAGGCGCTCAGGCGCGGACACCCGATACGAAGCCACAGCCGGCTGCCGCGGCGACGGTTGCGGTGGCGGAGGATATTCCGTTCGCCCCGGCGCACGACACCATCATCACCCAGCAGAGCGCTACCAACGCGTGGGGTGGCGAACGCACCGGCAATGAGCCGACGCTTTCCGACCGCGTCGTGAGTTACACCATCGATGCCGATCTGGATGCCGCGAAGCACGCGGTGACCGGCAAGGAGCACATGACCTGGCGCAATCGCAGCGATCGCGATGTGCGCAGCGTGTACTTCCATCTTTATCTCAACGCTTTTCAGAACGAAGGCAGCACCTTCTTCACCGAGCGCAAGGTGCTGACTGCCCATGGTCAGTCGCGCGGCGCGGCGGTACTCGAGAAAGGGCAATGGGGCTGGGTCCGCTTGCAGCAGGTGCAGCAGGGTGGCACCGCACTGAAGTGGAGCTTCGTGCACCCCGATGGCGGCCCCGATACCGACCAGACCGTGGTGCGGATCGACCTGGCGCAGCCAGTGCCTGCGGGCGGCACGCTCGCGCTGGATATCGATTTTCTTAGCCAGTTGCCGCGTGTTGTGGAGCGCACGGGGTGGTGGGGCGATTTCAATCTGATTGGACAATGGTTCCCGAAAATCGCCGTGCTGGAGTTGCCTGGCGAACGCGGCGCCACACAGGTGCGTTGGAATGCGCATGAATTCCACTTCAGCAGTGAGTTCTTCGCCGACTTTGGCCTGTACGACGTGCATCTGACCGTGCCGAGCGATTACACAGTCGGCGCTGTCGGCAAGTTGCAGGGCACCCCGGAACAGAAGGACGGTAAAACGACCTATCACTTCGTGCAGGGCGATGTGCACGATTTCGCCTGGGTGGCCGCCAAGGGCTTCAAGACGCTGGATGGCACGTATGAAGGACCGGGCAGCCCGAAAGTGGCAGTGCGGGTGATCTATCCGCCGGAATACGAAGGCAGCGCCGCGCCGACCTTAAAGTCGAGCATCGATGCCATCGGCTATTTCTCCAAGACGCTGGGGCCGTATCCGTACGAAACGTTGACGGCGGTCGTTCCGCCCTACAACGCGGACGAAGCGGGTGGCATGGAATACCCGACCTTCTTTACGTCCGAGGGATTCAAGAAGGTTGAGCCCGACACCTATACCCAGATGCTCAGCGATTTCGTCAACATCCACGAATTCGGTCATGGCTACTTCTACGGCATTCTCGCCTCCAATGAATTCGAGGAGCCCATTCTTGACGAGGGCCTCAACGAATACTGGGACAACCGCATGTTGCGGGAGCGCAAGCAGGATCTCGTCGTCGCCACGCCGCTCATGAAATGGCTGGGTATTACGCCGCACATCAGCGGTTTCGACTTCGAGCGCATGACCGCGACCCTGAAACATCCCGCCGATCCGCTGGCACAGAACAGTTGGGACCGCCTCTCGGGCACCAGCTACGGTACGGTGTATTCGCGCACCGCCACAGCGATGCATGATCTGGAAGAACGGTTGGGTACACCCGCGTTGGAGAAGGCATTTCGCCTGTATTACCAGCGCTGGCGCTTCCGTCACCCTTCGGTCGCCGATCTTCGCGCTGCGCTGATCGACAGCTCCGGCAATGCCAAAGATGTGGATGCCATCTTCAACGAATACGTTTACGGCACCGGCGTCATGAAAGACAGCGTTGCGGATATCGACACCTATGAAGTACTCCCTCAGGCAGGCGTCACCTGGAAAGACGGAAAGCAGGTCGAGATCGTTGGGAGCGATCTGGACAAGCAGGTCGACAAGCAGCGCAGCGATTGGAACAAGGCGCATCCGAATGCGAAGCCCGGCGCGCCCGGACCTTTCCCCTGGCACAGCACGATTACGGTGACGCGTGACGGTGTGCCCGCGCCGGAGTTGCTGCGAGTGAACTTCGAAGATGGCACGCATGAAGATGTGTCATGGAACGACGATCGCCGCTGGGCACGTTTCGATTTCGTCAAACCCAGCAAAGCGGTATCGGCCGAACTCGATCCCAACCAGCATAACTATCTGGACATCAAGCTCAGCGACAGTCTAACGACCCATTCCGATGGTGCAGCCTCACGGCGCTGGACGGCGGATGTAGCAGCCGTACTGCAGACCCTCTACTCCATGCTGGTGACCCTGTGATGGCCAACAACACATCCCGTTCTGCGGGCCTTGGTGCCCTGCTGTCCGCCATGCTTGCCGCTGTGCAATGGCGCCTGTTGTTGCTGTGGTTGCTGATCATGCTGATACCGGCGACGGTGGTGGCGTGGCCGTTGCTGCATATGCTTGGTGGCATGCTCGATTCCTCCGTGCATGCGGCGCAATGGGCGCAGCACTTCAGCGCAGCGATGTTTACCGATGTGATGTTCTCGCTGAGCGATCATGCCGAGTGGTTCGGCGCAACGGCGATGATCGGCTTGGTGCTGACCTTGCTGCTGTCGCCATTCCTGGATGGCATGATCGTAGGCAGTGGCCGCGCTGAACGCGTGTTGGGCTTCGGCGCGTTGCTGCAGAACGGTCTGATCGAATACGGCCGCATGTTTCGCCTGATGCTCTGGTCGCTGCTGCCGTACGCGCTGGTGGCAGCGGTGGCGGGATTGGGCATGCACCTGGCCGACAAGCATGCCGAAAAAGCGGTGCTGGAATCACAGGCCGATAGGTATGCCAGTGTCGCGCATTGGGTCTTGCTGGTCGTGTTTGTGTTGATTCAATCGATCGTGGAGTCGGCGCGAGCGGCCTTCATCGCCGATACCACTTTACGGTCGGCGATGCGTGCGCTGTGGCGAGGTATTCGGCAGTTGTTCCGACGCCCATTGCGAACGCTGTTGTTCTATGTGGTCGTAACGCTGATCGGTTTGGTGCTGGCGTCGGTGTTCGGCGTGGCACGTGTCCACGTCACCGCGTTTGGCCTCTTCGGCTTCGTGCTGGCGATCGTGCTTGGTCAATTGATCGTGCTCGCGATCGGCTGGATGCGGACGGCACGCTTGTTCGCGCTGGCTGACGTGGCTCGGTCCGTAGTGCCCGGTCCCGGTCCGCAAGCGGAATATCGATAAGCTCAGTGCGCGGTGGCAAGTTGGATCAGCACCAGCTCGCCACCGCCTTCGATGCGTACCCGTTCGCCGGGCTGCGCATCGATCCATAGGCTCGATCCGGCATCCATGGCGATGCGTTCATCGTCGGCGTGCACGTCGGCGCGGCCACTCAGCAAATGCACGAACCAGCGCCATTGCGCCCGTAACGGTAGCCACATGCTGCCGTTCAAGGGGCGCGCGATTAGCGCGCCTTCAGTCGCACCGCGCAGCATCAGATTGAATGCGCGGGTAGGGCCTTCCGGTAATGAGGCATGCGGCGCATCGGCGCCGTCGAAATGCGTGACGGACAAGCGCAAAAGCAAAACGTCGCGGCCATCGTCAAAGTGCAGCTGTAGTGGTGCATCCAGTGCAACGAACTGGCGGCGAGTGTCAGGGTAGGGAGAGAACGTACACGCCTGTGCGATATCGGCAATGCTCAGTCGCCATTGCCAGTGCGTGTCGTCCGGTCCATTGGCGATAACCGTGGTGGTACCGGCGCCATTGGCCCATGCCTGCGTGCGCAGGGATGTGACTGGCACCAGGCTCAGTCTGCTCACGCGAAGGCGCGACGGGACTCGCGATGCGGCGGATAGTAAGCGAAAACGTGGTTGTCGCTGCCGAAGAAATCGATGTCTTCGATATGTTCGCCGCCCAAGCGCTCGGCGACGCGATCGGACGCATCGTTGCCCACACGGACCATGCTAATCACGCGCTGCACGTGCAGTTGTTCCCAGGCGAAATCCAGTACCGCAGCACCGGCTTCGGTGGCGTAGCCGTGATGGCGGTGTTTGGGCTTGAGCATCCAGCCCATTTCGATATCCGGCCAGCCTTCGGGGTGCAGCAACCCTGCGCGTCCGATGAACTCGCCTGTCGATTTCAGTTCCAGCGCCCACATGCCGTAGCCGCGCAGTTGCCAGTGGCCGATCAGCATAGCCAGCGAACGCCATGCGTTGGTGCGGTCTAGCGGCAGACCGTCGCCGATCCAGCGGGTGCTCTCCGGGTCGGCGAGCATCGCGGCGTAGTCATTGAAGTGGCGTTCGGTGAGCGCCGTCAGACGAAGGCGCGCGGTTTGCAGGGTGGGAATGTTGATCATTGCGGATCAGTCAGCGAGGTTTGCGCTATCCAGCACACGGGCCAGTGCGCGGGTCGTCGTCATCAGACTCTCGTACCAGGGCAGACCTACGATTCTCTCACCACTGGCGGTGTCGATAAAGTCTTCGGCCTGGCCAGGGGGTAGCAGGTGCCGGTAGTCCACCGTGATCTCCGTGCCGGCGGGCAGGTCGTGTAGAGCGAAGACGAAACCCAGATGCCACAGGCCGGTGGGTTCGAAGCTGTGATTGATGAAGCACTCGTCGGGCCAATCCGGCGAGAAGGTGTAACGGTCTTCGAACCAACGGGCGCTGGCATACATCTGCTCGGGCTTGGACAGCAGGTCGTCCAGCCGGTACGTGTGTTCGATGGTGTCGGGGGCAGTGATGATCCGGCCTGCGCTGACGGGTTCGTCCAAAAATAGGCCTTTGCCGGCACCGCTAATGCGGGAGGCGTCGATACGGTAGCGCGGAACGATCATGGCGACGGGCATGGCAGGCGGTGGAATCCGCGCGGAGTGTAGCGCAAGCGGTACGGCCCGCCATGGGCCGTACCGGCAAAGTGCTCGATCAGTCTTCCGCTGGCGCCGTGGCGGGTTTCGGTTTCTTGGCGTGCTTGGGCTTGGCAGGTGTCTCCGCGCTTGGCTTTGCGCCTTCGCCGGAAAGCAGGATGGCGTCGTGGTTGCGCTGTAGCGTGGCCGGGCCGATTCCCTTGACCTGAGTCAGGTCATCGACGTTCTTGAACGGGCCATGCTCCTCGCGAAAGGCCACGATGGCTTTCGCCTTGCTTAGTCCGACGCCATCGAGCGCATTGGCGATGGTGGCGGCGTCCGCCGTGTTGATATTGACCGGCGTGGCAGCGAAAGCCGGCAGAGCAAGCGCCAGCGTCAAGCCGACGATGGCGGCGATTCTACGAAACATAACGGTGTCTCCCTGGATGAATGAAGGCGGCGTTTCCGGCGCCGCGATATCACTTTGCGCCGCGTGTCCCATCGCGGCACAGTCGGCGCAGCGCGTGTGGCTGCACTCGCATAACGCCAGCGCGAGCGTGGGCATCGGGCTGCAGACATTGTGGGTTGTGGCCTGAGGTCGCTCACGGGCTCGACAAGCCGGGGCTGTTAGAATGGCTTTTTGACCTTTTCGATGGAGTCCGTATGGATACTGCGCGTATTACCCGCTACATCAGCGATCTGTGGGATGCCGAAATCGTGCCCCAGCTGATGGATTACATCCGGATTCCCAACAAGTCCCCGATGTTCGACAAGGATTGGGTGGCGCACGGCCATATGGATGCCGCCGTGAAGCTGATGGAGACCTGGGCGCGCACCAAGCTGCCGCTGTTGCCCGGTGCCACGCTCGAAGTGGTGCGGCTGGAAGGGCGTACGCCGCTCATCTACATCGAAGTGCCCGGACAAAACGACGACACCGTGGTGCTGTACGGCCATCTGGACAAGCAGCCCGAAATGACCGGTTGGTCCGACGGTTTGGGTCCGTGGACGCCGGTGCTCAAGGGCGACAAGCTCTACGGCCGCGGGGGTGCGGATGATGGCTATGCCATCTTCGGTTCGCTCGCTGCGCTGCTTGCGCTGCGGGAGCAGGGCGTGCCGCATGCGCGCTGCGTGATCATGATCGAAGCCTGCGAAGAATCGGGCAGCTACGACTTGCCCTATTACGTGGATCATTTGGCCCAGCGCATCGGCAACCCCTCGCTGGTGGTGTGCCTGGATTCCGGCTGCGGCAATTACGATCAGCTATGGCTGACTACCTCGCTGCGCGGCATGACCGGCGGCGAGCTGACGGTGCAGGTGCTGGAGGAGGGCGTGCATTCGGGTGATGCGTCCGGTGTCGTGCCGTCCAGCTTCCGTATCCTGCGTGACTTGCTGTCGCGCCTGGAAGATCAGGAAACGGGCCGGATCAAGCCGAAGGAGCTGTATGCGGAGATTCCGCAGCAGCGCATCGACCAGGCCAAGATCTCGGCCGAAGTGCTAGGCAAGGCCGTCTACGAGAAGTTCCCCTTTGTCGAAGGCATGCAGCCTGTGACGGAGGATCTCACCGAGCTCGTGCTCAATCGAACCTGGCGTCCGCAATTGGCGGTAACCGGCGTCGATGGCATGCCGCCTCTAGAGAGCGCCGGCAACGTGTTGCGTCCCAAGACGTCGGTCAAGCTCAGCCTGCGTGTGCCGCCTACGCTCAATGGCGCCAAGGCAGGTGAGTTTCTGAAAGAGCTGCTGGAGAAAGATCCGCCCTACGGCGCCAAAGTCAGCTTCAAGCTGGAAAAAGATGGCAGCGGCTGGAACGCACCGCAGCTGTCGCCGTGGCTGGAACAGGCCGTAGCCGATGCGTCGCAACACTATTTCGGCGCGCCGGCGGCGTACATGGGCGAGGGTGGCTCGATTCCCTTCATGGGCATGTTGGGCGGCAAATTCCCACAGGCGCAGTTTCTGATTACTGGCGTGCTGGGGCCGCATTCCAACGCGCACGGCCCCAACGAGTTCATCCATATCCCGACCGGCAAGAAGGTGTCGATGGTGGTGGCCGAAGTGGTGGCGCGGCATTTCCAACAGGCCGCGCGAGGCTGAGACATTGATCGACGCCACGCAACTGGCCGCGAATTGGACGACAGTCCGCCGGCGGGTCGATGAGGCTTGCCGCGCCGTCGGACGCGATCCCGCGGAAGTAAGCGTGCTGCCGGTCAGCAAGACCTTCGGGCCCGACGCCGTGCGTGTGGCCGTGGCGTTGGGTTTGCGCCGTTTCGGCGAGAACAAGGTGCAGGAGATTCGCGACAAGGCCGCGGCGCTCGCTGATGACAGCATCGAGTGGGTGGTGATCGGCCACCTGCAAACCAACAAGGCCAGGGACGTCGCGCGACTGGCCAGCGAGGTGCAATCGCTGGATCGGCTGGAGCTGGCCGAGGCTTTGCATCACCGGCTGCAGATCGAGGGTCGAACCTTGGATGTGTTGGTGCAAGTGAAAACCGCGCGGGAAGAGACCAAGTACGGCCTGCCTGGGGCGGAGCTAGCCGCTTTCCTGGAGCGTTTGCGGGCCTTTCCCACCCTTCACGTGCGCGGTTTGATGACTCTTGCGACGCTTTCCGAAGACGCCGGAGAGGTACGGTCCTGCTTTCGACAATTGCGCGAACTGCGCAACCGCTGTGCTGCTGCTGGGCATGACTTGCCACGGCTTTCAATGGGTATGAGCGCAGATTTCCCGCTGGCTATTGCCGAGGGAGCCACCGAGGTACGTATCGGAACGGCCATTTTTGGCAGCCGCTCCTAAGACCCGGCTTGTGCGTTTTGTCTCAATTCGGCGTAAAGATTGCGAAAATTTTAAAATGGCCTTGGTCGGCAATCTTCGGCAAAGCAAAATTTACTGTTTAAATTCAATGTATTGTGCTTATATCTTGTGACCATTGGACTTTCCAAACGATAGAGTTCAGTTAACTTCATCCGAACATGCGGCCGGTGTTGCTTTGTTACCTTCACTGCTTCGTCACGGTCGCCCCGAGGGGGCGGCGACCGGATTAGTAACCGCCCAGAGATCCTCCGCATGCCAAAAACGCGACTTGTACTCGCCGCGCTTGCCTCGGCCATGTGCTTTTCCGGTACAGCCCTGGCAGCCACTGATGGCGGCTTGCAGGCACAGGTATCGGCCAAGATCTCTTCTTCGTTGCTCAGTCCGCTGTCCGCCTTCACCCCCGCGCCCTCGCTGGCGCAGTCCACTCTTCCCACGCAGTTGCCCATTGCAGCCCTAGCTCCCGCCAAGACTGCCGAGGCCGGCCAAGCACTTGATGCCGACCAGTTCAGCGATGCCAAGCTGGGGCAGGATCTACGCGACACGTTGATCGGCCTTGCCATGCAGCTGCGCAATGTGCGCTATGTGCGCGGCGGTCACGATCCGTCCACCGGCTTCGATTGCAGCGGCTTTGTGCGTTACGTGTTCGAGCGCGCGATCGGTCTGCAGCTGCCGACCAATTCGGCGTCGCAGTACCTGATCGGGCATATCGTTCTGCGCAATGACATGCAGCCCGGCGACCTGGTGTTCTTCCGCACCGCCGGCCGGCACGGCAAAGGTCGCGTATCGCACGTTGGTATCTATCTCAGTGACGGGCGCTTTATCCACTCGCCGCGTCATGGCGAATCCGTACGCGTGGACAGTCTTTCAGATAGCTACTGGGCGAAGCGCTTCGCGGGCGCCCGCCGTCCGGATGCCATGGCCCAGATCAATTCGGGCACGCATAGCGGCTAACTCCCCTCGTTGTAGCGATCTTTAGCGAAAGGCCACCCACGGTGGCCTTTTTGTTGGGCTGGTCGTGACTGATACTACCGAGGCATCCAAACGAGGTTCCCATGCCGACCAATTTGCCGCCGGTTACCCGCAACTTGCTCATCGCCAATGTCGTGGTGTTTCTGTTGCAGCAAGTGATGAACGATCCCTTGATCGCGCACTTTGCGTTGTGGCCTTTAGGACCCGATCAGCTGACGCAGATGACGGATGGCAGCACCATAGCTATTGGCTTTCGGCCATGGCAGTTGGTGACATACGCGTTCATGCATGGCGGTTACATGCACATCTTTTTCAACATGTTCGCACTGTATATGTTCGGTGGGACGATCGAGCGGACGTTCGGTTCGCGTAATTTCACGGTGTACTACTTCGTATGTCTGCTGGTCGCTGCGTTGGCCCAATTGGTGGTGGTGAAGTACTACACGCATGGCTTCGAACCTACACTGGGTGCGTCCGGCGCCATCTTCGGATTGCTGCTCGCGTTCGGCATGCTGTACCCGCAAGAAAAACTCATGCTGATCTTCCTGCCCATTCCGATACCGGCGTGGTTATTCGTGATCGGCTATGGCGCCGTGGAGCTGGTGCTTGGCGTTACCGGCCGGCAAGCGGACGTGGCGCACTTTGCCCATCTCGGCGGTATGCTGGGTGGCTTTTTGATGATCGAGTATTGGCGTGGAAAGTTTCCGATTAAACCCAAGCGCCGGTTGATGCGCTGAGCTCGACGAAACGATAGAAAACCGTTTCTCCGAGACTCTTCCAACATTTTTACACGCACAGGCGGAGTCCATGACCCAACATCTGCAGCGCCGATTGACCTCGCGTCTCATCACCTTCATGGCGCTGGGCATGGCCATCGGCACCGGCCTGTTCCTCGGCTCGGCCAACTCCATCATGATGGCCGGTCCGTCCGTGATCCTGGCGTACATGTTTGGCGGCTTGATGATCTACATCATCATGCGTGCTCTGGGCGAAATGGCCGTGCACGATCCGGTCGCCGGTTCGTTCAGTAGTTATGCGCATCGCTACCTGGGACCGTTTGCCGGGTACCTCACTGGCTGGAATTACTGGCTGCTGATGGTTGGCGTGGGCATGGCCGAGAGTACTGGCGTCGGCATTTATATGAAGGAATGGTTCCCCGACTTGCCGCAATGGATCTGGGTGTTCGGCAGCGTGGTGATGATCGGCACACTCAACTTGATGGCTGTGCGCGTTTACGGCGAGATGGAATTCTGGTTCACCATGATCAAGGTGGTGACCGTGGTGCTGATGATACTCGGCGGTGCTGGCATGATCTGGCTAGGCTGGGGCAACGGCGGCCAGCCCTTGGGCTTGAGCAACCTGTGGAGTCACGGCGGCTGGTTTCCCAACGGGGTAAAAGGCATGGTGCTGGCGTTGCCGATCGTGGTGTTCGCCTTCGGCGGCATCGAGACCATCGGCATGGCAGCTGCCGAGGCGGAGCAGCCGGAGCGCAACATTCCACGCGCGGTCAATTCGGTGCTCTGGCGCATCATGATTTTCTACGTGGGCGCGCTGTTCGTGATCATGGCGATCTATCCGTGGAATCAGCTCGGCACGCAGGGTAGTCCGTTCGTGACCACCTTTGCGAAGCTTGGCATTCATCAGGCGGCGGGAGTGATCAACTTCGTAGTCATCACCGCGGCGCTCTCGGGTTTCAATAGCACCACGTTCAGCGGTAGTCGCATGCTGTACAGCCTGTCGCACAAAGCGCAGGCGCCTGCGGTGTTTGGCAAGGTGAACGAACATGGTGTACCGACGCGCAGCGTGCTGGCGTGCCTGGCGTGTCTGGTCGTCGGCGTGCTGCTTAACTACCTGGTGCCCGGACGCATTTTCGCGATGATGATGTCGATCCTGTCCTTCAACACCGTGTGGACCTGGTCGATGGTGCTGATCGCTCATTTCAGCTTCCGCCGCCGCTACGGCGCTACTGCATTTCCATTGCGCGGTTGGCCGTTGAGCAGCGTGGTATGCCTGGCGTTCCTGATGTTCGTAGTGGTGATGCTCGGTTACAGCCCGGATACGCGCGTGGCGCTGTATGTCGGCGCGGCATGGGTGGTGCTGTTGAGCGTCGCTTACGTGGTGTTCGGCATCGGGCGGCGCATGAATCTCGCCGCCAACGACATGAATGCTCTGTAGTTTGGAGTTTGCTAGCGCAGCGCGAGGAAATCCGGACTCACTACAAAGCGCACAGCGTCAAGCCGCAAGCGTGCTTGCGGCAGCACGCCGAGCAGGGCAGAACGCTCATGCTCGACGCTGGCGATTTCAGCTTCGCTGATCGAAGGGTTGATGTCGCGCAACGCATGCAGGCGCGCGAGCTCAGCATCCAGTAATTCCCTAGCCTCGGTTACCGCAGACGCGATGCTACTCTGCGCACGCAACGCGGCGGCGGCTTCGGCCTTCTCCAGCATCGGCGGCACGAGTTTGGCGAGGAATTTGCGGTAACGCGATACTTCGATATTGCGCTCGCCGGCTTTGCGTACGGCGATATCACTCGGTTGAAAGTTGGAGCGCTCGGCAAGCCGGGTATCGATGGTCGCCACGATGGGTTGTGTTGGCAGGAAGCGTTCGGCGTCGAGGCTGCGCTCAGCTACGCATTCCAGCACGTAGACGGCTTGAAGCAGTGCGCTGCGCGGTGGCAGCGCGTCATCAACCATGAAGGCGGCGTTGCCGCGTTCACTGGAAAGCGCCAGCTCCATCGCACCCACGATCATCGGATGGTCGAGCCTCAATAGCGGCAAATCCTCGCGCGAGAGCGCAGTATCGCGGGCAAAAGTAATGGACAGCGGACCTTCGCTGAAGCCCGGCAACGCATCTGTGGACAGATATTGCGGATCGAGCAACAGCACTTTGCTGCTGAGTTCCTCGACATGAATGCCGAAGGATTCGAGCAAGCGCTGTTGGAACGCATCGCGTGACGGGTCGTCGTCTTCGCGACGAAACGCTTGTGCAAGCTCTTCGGAGTGCGGGTCGCGACTTGCCGCCAGTTCGAGCAGATGATCGCGACCGGCGCGGATCAGTTCGGCCATCTGTTCATGGCTGGCGCGCGTCTCGGCAAGCAGCACATCCAGCTCCTGGTCGCGCTGATCGTCGCCGCGCGCATGTTCGTCGGCGAGTCGAGCTAGCGGCTCGCCGAAACGGCGCAGCAGCTCGCGCCCGTCCGCTGGGCTGGTGCGGAAAGCGTCGACGCCTTCGTCGTACCAGCGTGCCAGCACGTGTTGCGCGCTGTCGGTGGTGGCGATGATGTGGATGCTGATGTCGTGTTTTTGACCAATGCGATCGAGACGGCCGATGCGTTGCTCGAGCAGGTCGGGGTCGAGCGGCAGGTCCCACAACACAAGACGATGGGCGAACTGGAAGTTGCGACCCTCCGAGCCGATCTCCGAACAGATCAGCAAACGCGCGCCATCGGCCTGCGCGAAGTAAGCCGCATTGCGGTCGCGCTGCACGATCCCCAAGCCTTCGTGGAAGCGAGCGATACCTGCGCCGGTGCGTGTGCGCAACGCTTCTTCCAGCGCGAGTACCTTGGCTTGGCTACGGCAGATCAGCAGGAATTTGTCCTGTGGGTGTGCCTCCAGCAACGCAACGAGCGTGTCGACGCGCGGATCGCTGGTGTAATCGAGTTCAAGCGCGGGCACCGGTTGCTGGATGTCCGCGTGGAATTCGGCAAGCAGCGTCTGACGCGTGTTGTCGTCCAGGCGCTCGGCGTCAATCAACTCCCATTGCGGCACGCGTTTCGGAAAGCCGCCGATGCCTGCACGACGATTGCGGAACATCGAGCGGCCGGTGCCGTGACGATCGATCAGCGCCGCCAACAATTCGCGGCTGTGTTCGGGTTTGGTCGTGTCGGCCAGGCAGGCCTGCAATGATGCATCGCTCTCGAAGGCCTTTTGCAGCTCTTGCAGTTCGGTAGGCTCGAGCGGCACGCGTTCCAATAGCTTGTCGGCTACGTGTGAAAGCGATTGGAAGTGCTCGGCTTCCATCAGGTATGTATCGAGATGGTGATAACGCTGCGGATCGAGCAGACGCAAACGCGCGAAGTGTCCGCTGCGTCCCAATTGTTCCGGTGTGGCGGTGAGCAAGATCACCCCGGGGGTGGCTGCGGCGAGCTGTTCGACTAAGGTGTAGCGCGGGCTGGCGGCCTCCGGCGTCCAGGCCAGGTGGTGTGCTTCATCCACGACCAGCAAGTCCCAGCGGGCGTCAAGCAATTGTGAAGCGCGTTTCGGGCTGTGCTCGAGAAAGCTGAAATCGGCGATTACCAGCTGCTCGTCTTCGAACGGATTGTGGCCGCTATCGGACTGCTCGACGGCCTCGCAACGTTCTTCGTCGTAGATCGCAAAGCTCAGGTTGAAACGCCGCAACAGCTCGACGAACCATTGGTAGACCAGTGTATCCGGCAACAGCACCAGTACACGCGATGCGCGGCCCGTGGCAATCTGGCGCGCAATGACCATGCCTGCTTCGATGGTCTTGCCCAGACCCACTTCATCGGCCAGCAGTACGCGCGGTGGATGCCGCGATGCGGCAATGCCGGCGACGCGCAGCTGATGCGGTACCAGCCCAATGCGCGCGGAACCTAGTCCCCAGGTGGGCGAGCGTCGCGCGTCGGCGCGGCGTTTCAAGCCTTCCAGGCGCAGCTCGAAATGATGGGTTGGGTCGGTGCGTCCGCCGATTAGCCGATCGTCGGCCTGGCTGACGCTCTGCTCGTCATCAAGCTGCCCTTCTTGCAGCTCGCGGCCTTCGCCACGGTAGACCAGCAGACCTTCACGTTCCTCGATTCGCTCCACCAGGAAAGCGATTCCCTTGCCAGCCACACGCTGTCCGGCACGAAATTCGGCGCGGACGAGCGGGGCGGAGTCCATTGCGTAGGGGCGCAGCACGCCGGATTTGGCAAACAACACCTGCACACCGCGCCCTTCGACGCGAAGTACGGTACCCAAACCGAGCTCGGGCTCGGCGGTAGAGATCCAGCGTTGACCGGGTACGAACATCAGGCAGCCGCAATACGTAGGGGTTGCCGATTATCCGCGCAACGGTTCGTGCTGGCTACGTCCCGTTGAGTTTCTCCCGCTTACCAGCAGTTGACCCCACCACCCGACGTCGTTCCTTGAGCTGTCTGTACGCCGACGTTATTGATTGAGTACGTACCGCATACATCATTGGCCTGAGAGCCTTGTGGCACAGCCGTTGCCGTATACGACGTTGCGGTGGTGGCGGCCCCGGCCGGCGTAATCGCGACTTGGTAATAGTCTTCGCCGGTGTTGTTAGGTACTTGGATGGCATTGTTGGCGACGGTGCTATAGCCAAGGCTCGCCATTTGTAGGGTGTAGTAGTTGTTGGTGGAATAGTACGTTTCTTCGCGCCGCGCCAAGTCGAGCAGTGCCGACTTGGCGGACGATTCGCGCGATTGCCTGATCTGCCTTTGGTAAGCGGGCAGCGCAATGGCAGCGAGAATCGCAACGATAGCCACCACAATCATCAATTCGATCAGCGAGAAGCCATCGTGATGACGCCATGTCGCACGCGTTGAGCGATGATGAATGTGTGCTTTGTCGAATATCTTAGCCATTGCTGATTCACCTTGTCTCAATGCAGTTGCAGCCATGTCAGCCGCTGGCCGCTTTGTCCGCCCGGAGGATTGATCTGATTGACCGTGCCAGTACCTGTAATGGTCTGGTTGACCAGATAAGGATGGCCGTTCGCCGTCACCACCGACGGGCTACCCACCGCATTGAGCGCGATGCCGCTGATGGAACCACTGATCACGTTGCCTGTGGTATCGAAGAAGAACGAGTTGGTGAAACCTCCGCCCGTGGCCGGGTTCAATGCCATGGTCCAGCCGGCGGCCGTGTTCACCGAACAGGTCAGCGGTGAGTTGTTCGCCGGGATCGTCGTATTCACGATAAAGGCGCCTTCGGACTCGATCGGGCTGTAGATCACCTGCTCGGTCTGGTTGCTGGCGCCAACCCAGGGTACGCCGGTGAAGCCTGGCAGGCTCAGATACCAACCGTACGACGTACCGGCCGCCGAAACGGTAGTGCCGCTCGAATTGACCGTGGTGCAGGTCGTGCCAACCAAACACACCGTGTTTTCGCTAATCGTGCGGTAGCCAAGGATGGCGGTAGAGCCGGATGCGGTCGTGGTGCTGGTGACAGTCTGTTGTTGCAAGCTGCTTTGCGTAATCGGCGTGGATGCCGTAGGGGCGCCGGACGCTCCGACCAGGCCGGCATAGCTGGAACCTGCCGTGCCCGCTACACCCAAGTCCCAGTCCCAGATGCCGTACAACGTTTGCGGTCCGGCCGAATAGACGGCACCGGAAGACACCGACTGCGGCGTGGTAGAGCCGGTGCCAAATTCCACCAGCACATAAGGTGTGGAAGAGCTGGAGCTTGGTTCCAACGTCGAGACCACAACCAGCTGGGTCGTAATCGGCTGGGGGCTGATAACCGTATAGGTGGTGGTATTGCCGCTGGTCGTACTGGTGGTGCCGTATCCATAGGTGGATTGTTGCGATACGGATACCGGCCCCAGGATGGTGATCGTCGGCGATGACGTGGTGGTGGTAGTGGTACCACCGCTGGTTGTCGTGGTGGTGGTGTACACCGTCTTGATCGCCGGTGTAGTGAACAAGGGAGTGGGCGAGCTGTTGCCGAAGTTGGAAACGGACCAGCTGGCAGGGGTGCTACTAGTCAGGTCAAAACGCCACACGTTGCCATAGGCATCACCGGCATAGACGTAGTCGGTAATGTGATCACCGTCGAGATCGACTGCAGAGATATAGCCAATACCGTTGGGGTTGCTTGTACTGCCCACGCCTGTATCCAGGAAATAGACGCCGGACGTTGCACTGCTGGAGGCATTGATGTTGCCGTTGTTGATAGTCATCACATAGATGCCGGCATGGCCCGTGACGCTGTTGAAGCCGTTGCCGAAGATAATGGCCCACTGCCCGTTGTGCAGGCGGCGGATCTGTGGCGTGCCGACGGTCTGGCCGAGATCGTCGCCACACAAGCTGGTTGAAGTGTCGTTGGCACACGCAAGTGTGGTGGCCACCGTGGTGCTTGCTGGCGTGCTTCCCGAGGCGGGAGTCGTGGTTACTGCCGTGCTCCACTCACCCTTCACGCTACCGGTACCCCAGGGCGATGCGCCGCCTGAACCAAGATCCGTGATATCTAGGGCGAAAATGGCATTGCCCCCGGTGCCCAGGCCGCTCACAAGCCACGTATGCCAGCCATTGTTGTAGAACAGGTCGCCGGTACCCGGCGTGGCATCCACGAAGAAGTTGTGCGCGTAGTTCACCGAGGAGTAGTCCAGCGTCGAAGTAGCGGCGTTGTGGATCGTCGCCAGCACGGCTCCCGGTATGTAGGCAAGCACCTCATGGCCATCGTTGTAAGTGCCGTCCGCACAGAGGTTGGTGCCATTGGACGGGGCGCACGCGTAGGTGCCGTCGGACTTGTAGTAGCCAGTTTCAAAACCATGCATGAAGCCGTCGTTCGCACCCACGTAGACCACGTTCAGGCGCGAAGCTTCGTTGCTGGCGAACGTCCCATAGGTGGTGGCGCTCGTCGCGTTCTCCGGCATGGTGGCTGAGGGGTAAAGCAGATCGGACCACGTATTCGGATAAGGCGTCACGGGCGGCCCTACCCAGGTCGGGCTGGAGTCGATGATGTCGCCCAGCACGCTGTTACGAGCACGGAAATTGTCATACGAGCCCGCTGCATTGGCTACAGACGAACCCGATACGGTGACCTCGTTGGTGCGATCGCCCCCCAGATAGTTGACGCGATCCTGCGCTACCTGACCGGCGTTCGCGACGGAGTCGTTGGCGCCCAGCCATGCCTGTTCGTTCGTTGTCAGGCGGCCCCAGTTAAAGGGGGCGGCGCCCGGACTGCTGGCATTGTCGTTCGGTCCACCGGTCCAGGTAACCATGCTGCGGCTAGTTTGCGCAGTCATGCTGGTTGCGCCGGTCGCCGCGCAGCTGCCGCCTGTCAGAACACAGGATGCATCCCAGTTCGCTATCGAGGCGATCGATACCGTGCCGGTGCTGCTGTTGTAGACCAGATTCTGCGAATCCAGCTCGCCCCACCAGTTGTTGGGATGGTAGTAAGCCAGGTACACCTGCGTACCGGTTTGCACCTCACCCGTTTGCTGCACGTTGATGCCTGCCGAGCTGGCAGACACGTCCGCGGGTGTGGCTTGGAAGCAAGTGATCTCGTGAACATTTTCACTACCACCGGTAGAGCCGCCAAAGCCAAACAAGAAATTGGCCGGCATGGCGCCGTTGGTCGAGGCAATGCTTTGCGAGGTCAGGACTGGCACATAACTGCCGCCGTTGTAGCTGTACCACAGGCTTAGCAGGCCGGTCTGGGTAATCTGCAGCTTGTAGGCAATAGGTGTCGCCGCCGAACGTGTGAGTGCACTTTCGTTGGCGATGGGCGTGGTGCTGGGCAGGTTTACATACGCGTTGGGAATGGCTGCGTAATCGGGAAATGTTGCAGTGTTTGTATTCGTGGGTGTGTTCGAAGACGTCGATTCTGTAACCGGGTAGTACTTGCCATTGACCAGCACGAAAGGCGGACCACTGGTACCGTAATACCCGTCATCGTTGGTGGTCGACGTGCCGCCTACTGTCGCACTCGGCACACTCGGAGTCGCACTCGAAGACGGTTGGCTATAGGTGTACGTAGTTGTGGTGACGGAAGTTTGTGTATTGCAGGTATATGTCTTGCCGTTGCTGTAAGTCACCGAAACCTGGCCAGACGTATTGACACTGGGTGCTACCACTGAGGTCTGCTGATAGAGCGGCGTTCCGCCAGCGATAGCAATAGCTGTCCCGTTGGTAGAGCCGGCGCCACCGATGGTGGTGTTCGCCGGCTGGGCGCCGGCGCAGGCTTTCGTGTTGTTGTTGCTATTGGGATTGGTTGGGGTGTACGTGTAGGTGGTAGAGACAAGGGTCGTGTAATAGCCGTTGGGCTGATACGTATAGGCGAACGTGTACTGGGTTGGCCCGGTCGTCGTGTAGCTGTAAGTGCCGCCGTTCTCGCACGTGTTTTTCACGTCATTTTCAGTGGCGTTAGGGTTGAGCGCCTGCAACTCACTCAGGTAGACGTTGCCGTAGCCGCGCAAACCGATACGCTGCGGCTGATACTGCTGACCGTTGCCACCATTGCTGTTAGTTGCCATCTGACCGGTGGCCGTGTTGTCGCCGGTATAGCCGCTTTGGTAGGCACCGTTGAGGAAGTTGCCGAATTCGTCCATGCCCAGGCCGAGATACGCACCCACCATGCCGTCATGAGGGTTGTTGGTGTTCGAGCAGCTGTAGCCAAGGCTGCCGCCGAACGCGCCAATTTGTGGGGCATAGGTGGTCGTGCCGCCGCTAGTGGTGGATGCCACCTTGGAAGCATCCAGCAGATAGAAGCCGATACCATCCGCGCCGTCGCCCGCTCCACCGCCGCGGTTGCCGCTGTAGGCATAGGTGGTGAAAGTGACCTGGATGCCTTGGCTCGACGAAAAAGGTGTATTCGAAATAATGGCGCCACTCTGGTTGCCATAGCAGGTGCCACCGGAACCGCCGGCGCAACCGTTGGTCAGGCGCAGCGCACCACTGCCCACGGGGTCGACGTTGCCGGTCAGGCCGGCCTGGGTTTGGCTGCCGTAGTAGGCCAGCCCATTGCAGGCGGGAACGGTACCGGTGCCGCTACCGGCCGTCAGGCACGCGCCGTGGGACGGGATCCAATTAATGGTGGCCGACGCACCGGTAAAGCTGTCCTGCACTACGTTCGAGGTTTGCGCGTTGGCTACGGGCAACCATGCGGTAAGACCGATGAGTGCGAGCCAGCTTGCGAATATCCGTGTGGTTTTCATGTTATTCGACCCTGTATTTATGGCCCGCAGGACAGGCACTTGGTGCCGGACGACAACTCATAGGTGCTCTGCACCACCGACACCGCGCTGGCTGTGCTGCCATAGCTCAAAGCGGTTACCTGGTAGATCTGGCCAACACCGCCCGGTGCTGCGCCAAGGAATTGGAGGTAGTACTGCGGATTGCCGTAGTACGTATTGCTGCCGCCAGTCGTCGATATCGCGATGGCCGGTTGCATGCTGGTGTAAGGCGCGTAGCTGCTCAGTGTCATGGCAGCACCGGCCGACGTGGGGGCGGTGATGCTGTACGCGTTCGAGCAGATTGTGAGCGTGCTCAGCTTGCCTGCGCAGGCGGTCGTGGCCGGGAGGGCCGCCGAGTTTTTCACCAGCACGTATTCGGCGTACTGCAGCGTGCTTTGAGCCAGTTGGAAGGCGCGCCCTTTTTCCTTGGTGTTCGAGGCGACGTTTTCCTGCACGGTAAAGTTGTGATAAAGGCTGACGGCCAGCAGCGTCATCACGATCAGCATCAGCAGGCTCGCGATCAGCACAAAGCCGCCTTCTTTATGTGACCTGATTTTAGGGTTGCTATGCATGGGGGTTCTCTTGAGCATCATTGCGCGGCTATCACTTCGCCGTTTGCGTCAACGAAACGATTCGGGTAACCGTCGGTGTCGTTGACGCTTGTCCCGGTTGTCCGGGTTGGCCAAACAGCGGGTTGAGAAACGTGAGCTGCAAGTTGACCGACTGCACATAGCTCCACAGTGCATTGGCCGTCACCTGATCGGCTGTAAGGTATTCGGTGACCGAACTGTCGTGCGTGGTGGAGATGCCGTAGTACACCACGAAGGTCTGGACACCCGGCACGATCGGCAGTCCCGCCTGGCCGTTGACCGAGCAAGTCAGATTGTTGCTGGCGTCGATCTTGAAAGTATTAGTGACTAGCGTGCGGGCGGTGTCGGTCTGGCCCAGGCAATCGAGCGTGTTGCCCAGGTTGTTGTCTGCCATGAAGCGCACTTCCAGCGTGTCGTTGCCCGTCGTCGGATGCGTGCCGTAAACCGACTGCCCCGCTACGGTGAACGGCGAAGTAGCCGTAAAGACGTTAGCTTGTGTATAGGCTGGGCTGGGTGGATTGGTGCCATAGTTCGCCGCTACGGGATAGTAGCCCGCCGATTCCACCGTATTGCCCAGGATAGTCAGCGCCATTCGCTCGTTGTCCTGCAACTGCGCCATCTTGTTTTGCGCGCTGAAGGTCTGGCGTGTCTGGAACCACACGGTGAACAGGCCGGCAAGCAGAAAGGTGCCGATGAGAAGCGCAATCATCAGCGAAATCAGACTCAAGCCGCGTTGTTTACGGAGATGGATATTCATGGCTTAGATCTGGTTGAGCAGCGTGTAGGACATCTGTGTCGTAGCGGCCGCGTTGGCGGTGCCGCTGTTGAGAGCGGCCGCCGAGTTCTGTGTCCAGGTGATCGTAATGCTGCAACCTACAGGAGCGCTTCCTGTGCAAGTGATACTGCCCTTGGCACCAGGAACCTGGGTCAGCAATTGGTTTGCCCATTGCTGCAGGTCATAGCCTGCCATGTCGGTGTACGAGCAAGTAGCGGTGCTGCAATTGGCACCCGAGTAGGTGGGCGGGTTGCCAGTGTAGGTGAGGTTGTTGGGCGTACCAGTGACGGTGAAGGTGGGCGACGTGATGCCCCAGTAATCGGGGTTGGCGGTCATGGCATCGGCCAGACTTCGCGCCTGGATCACCACCATTGATTCGGTTTGCGAACCGTGCGTGCTTGATAGCGCCGTTGCTTGCATGGCAGCCAGACCAAGCACGCCGATAGAAAGAATCACCAGTGCAACCAGCACTTCCAGCAAGGTGAAGCCACGCATCCGATGGGGAGTAAGAATAATCATGGACAAGACGCCTGCTGTTGGTTCTGTTCGGAATCCACGGTCATGGTCCCCGCCTCGGACACGATCACGCAGCGGTGCCAGGTCGGGTTGTTGGTGGCGTCGTGCAAGGTCAGCGTGCCGGTGTTGGTATCGCTATTGTTGGCGGTGGCGCCGAAGCTGGTCGTGCCGCCCATGCGGTTGAAGGTGATGGAATTCAGTGTCCCGCCGGTGGTAGAGAACACCAGGGTGTCACTGCTGGTGAAGGGGCCGTGGGCGCGCAGCAGGGTGTCACCGGTGGCAGTGCTGAAGGTCTGATTGCCGGCGACATCGATGAAGGCAATCCACCCAGTGTTCCACTCGGCGCTGTTATTACAGGTGGGGGTGGCGCTAGTGGGCGCGGCCGATGCGCAGATAGTGACCGTCAGACCTTGCTTGACTGCCGCGGAGCGCGCCAATTCGATGTCGGTAGACAGATCGTTCATCTCGCCGGCCATCCGGTTCTGGGTCATCAAACCCTTGTAAGACGGGATCGCGAAAACCGAAATGATGGCAACGATGACAATCACCACCATCAATTCGACGATAGTGAAACCACCTGCCGGCTTGCGATGCCTGCACACCGTACTCATGAACTAGCCCCCGTCTGGCACGTGAGTTGACGTGCCAATTCCCTACCGGACAGGTCCGGCGCCCCTGACTCCCTCAACTGCTTAGGGAACCGTAAAGACGGACCCTCAGCTTAAGATGATTATCTTGTAGGTAAAGTCTGATTTGAACGACCGTTCATCGGCGGAAGGGCGCCGTTCGTCGTTGGAACTTTGATGGTGATCAACAAAATGGCTGGCCCTGGGCGGGCTTAGACCTCCGACCACATCCTCAAAAGGTTGTGGTAACAGCCGGTAAGCCGTGTGCGTGCGGCTTCATCGGCCTGCGTCGCGGTGAGCTGCTGGATGGCGTTATCTAGGTCAAAAAGCAACGTGCGCTGTCCATCGTCGCGCACCATGCTTTGCACCCAAAAAAAACATGCAAGGCGAGTGCCTCGTGTGACAGGGCTCACACGGTGCAGGCTGCTGGCCGGATACAGAATCATGTCGCCGGCGGCGAGCTTGACGGTCTGCGTGCCGTAAGTGTCTTCGATCAACAGCTCGCCGCCGTCGTAGCTATCTGGCGGCGCGAGGAACAGTGTCGCGGAAAGATCGGTGCGGATTTTCTCGCCGGTGTCCGGCAATAACCGCACCGAACCGTCGACATGGCTGCCGAAGTGCATGCCGCTTTGATAGCGATTGAACATCGGTGGATAAACGCGATGGGGCAACGCCGCGCTGATGAACAATGGGTGCCGTTCCAGCGCGGCTAGCACGACATGGCCCAGCTCAATCGCCAGGGCAGAGCCCTCGGCGATTTGCTGGTTCTGCTTTACGTGTATGCCTTGGTGCCCCGCAGTGACGCGTCCGTCCACCCAGGGCGCGTTATCGGCGTCGAGTTGTCGACGGAAGTGTGCCAGTTGTTTGCTGTCGAGCAGGGCGGGTATATGCACCAGCATTTAGCCGTACTCCATCAGAACTTGTACGTGAACGTCACCATTTCGGTGCGGCCGATGCCTGGCACCGAACGGCCACCATCCGACGGGATCAGCGCGTCGAAGTAGTGCTTGTCGGTTAAGTTGAGCACGTTGAGACGAATGTCGTAGCTAGGTTGATGGTATGCCAGCGTGGCGTCCCAGCGCGTATAGCCACCTACGCTGACCGTATCCGTATTCGCCGCGTAACGCTGTGACATGTAGGTGGGACCGCCGCCGGCCTCCCAGTGCTGCGCGAAGGTATAGGTGGTCCACGTCGTGAACGTGTTGCGCGGCGTGTTGGCGGGCACGTTGCCTTGGGTGCCGTCCAGCGCTTTGATGATCCTACCGTCCATGTGGCTATAGCCGGAGAAGATCTGCCAGTTCTTCGTAAGATGGCCGATGACGCCCAGTTCCGCACCGCGCACGCGGATATTGCCGTCCAGCGCGTATTCGCCGGACGAAGTTTGGGTGCGTGCGTTGGTTTGTTCCAAGTTGTACAGCGCGGCGTTGATCGACAGCATGTCGCCCAGCAGGTTCCACTTGCCGCCAATTTCATACGAGTGGTTTTTTTCTGGCGCCAGGTTCTGCGTACCGTTGGTGAGCGTGAGCTGTTCCAACGATGGATCGAATGACGTGCCGTACGACGCATAGTAGGACTGCGTTTCGCTCGGCTGATAGATCACGCCACCGCGCACGCTCGTGAAATACACCGTCTGCTGCGCGTAAGCCGGTAGCGAGACGGTGTTGCTGATGTGCGCGTCGAATTCGTCGCGGCGCACGCCGGCTACTACCATCCATTGATCGTTAAAGCGGATAGTGTCGTTCGCATATATCGCGGCAGTCTTGCCGACGGATTGCGCATAGTTGCCTACCGTGGTGGTGACGTTGGCCGGCGTGGCTTCCTGTACAGGATTCAGCAGCGAAAGCAGCGGCAATCCGTTTCGCGTATAGGATTGGTTGTTGTAGGTTTCGCGCGAGAGCTCCATGCCGGTAATGAGCGTGTGCTGCAAGCCACCGGTATCGAACTTGGTCACCAGGTCGGTCTGGCTGTCGATGGTCTTGTCGTGAATCACGCGGTCGTGGCTCGCAAGCTGTACGTACAGATCTTGCAGCGGCAGATTGGTCGGGTTGCCCAGCGTCTTGTTGAGCGTTATGCCGCCTGCAGTCACCACGCTGTTGGCAGCGGTCTCACGCGCATCGGTCGTGTAGTCGCTGTATTGCAGCTGCGAACGCAGGCTTACGTAGTCCGAGAATGTGTGTTCAACGCGCGCGTTGAATTCGTTGACGCTCTGGTTGGTACGGTCGTTGGTGAGTCCGTACCAATTTTTGTCGTTGACCTGGGCCGGACGTCCGTTGATGGGCGGCAGGCCGTAGTCGGGCATATCGTGATTGCGCTGGATCAGCGCGGATAGTGTGATTTGCGTAGGCGTGCCGATGCCGAAGCGCACCGATGGCGCGATGCCATCGTCCTGGTTCTTGGCTACGTTTCGCGTGGAGTGCATGTCTTGGCCATACACGTTCAGTCGCACGGCGGCGGTGTCAGATAGAGGCTGGTTGAAATCGGCCGTTGTGCGATACCGATCGCTGCTTCCCACGGTGGCCGTCACTTCGCCGAACGCTTTCAGCTCCGGCTCCTTGGTGACCTGGTTGATCACGCCGCCGGTGGAGCCACGGCCGAACAGCATGGAGGAGGGGCCTTTGAGTACTTCGATGGCCGATAGGTCGAACGTGTCGCGGTAGTACTGACCCGGATCGCGGAAGCCGTCCAGATAAATATCGGTGCGTGCAGTGAAGCCGCGCAAATTGATGTTGTTGCCGATCTGTCCGCCTTCGGCGCCACCGATGGTGATGCCCGGCACGTTGCGCAAGGCGTCCTGCAATGAGGTCGCACCTTGCGCATCGAGCAGATCGCGGTTCACCACCACGATGGATTGCGGAATATCGCGCAGAGAGGTCGGTACCTTGGCGCCCACGGTGGATGCGTCGGCATCGTAATCGGTGCCCACCACGCTGCCGGTGACGTGTACCGAACTCAGTGTTTTCGGATGTCCGGTCGTTTGCGGCGTGCTGGATGTATCACTGGCCTGGGACGTTGTTTGCGCGTGGGTGACCGCGGGAAGGGTGAGGGCCAGTAGCAGGGCGGTTTGTAGGGGTGTAGCGCGGAAGTTAGCGGGCATAGTGGCGAGTCGATGAGGTGGAAACGCCCGAACACGGTGGTTGGCTCGCTTGAGTAGGTCGTTGGAGTGGCACTCCACGACCAGCCTCAATCCCGCTTGCTGCCCGACACGGCTGGGTCTAGTAAATAAGAATCGTTCCTATTATCACATGCAGTTACAGACTTGTGAAGCTTCCGTAGGAAGGGACAGGCCGCGGCGGAGGAGGAAAGAAAAAGGCCCCGCATTCGCATGCGGGGCCTTTCGCCTTTCAAATCGCGGTAATCAACCCGCGAGAGGTGGGGCGGCTTACCAGATCTTCACCTGCTTATCGCCGGCACGAACCATCGGATCGGTCGGCTTGCACTGGAACGCCTCGGCGAACGCCGGCATGTTCGACGGCGCACCGATGGCGCGCAGCGACGCCGGAGCGTGCGGATCGGTGTTCAAGCGCAGCTCGGCGGTCTTCTCGCGCATGTTGTTGCGCCATACGCGGGCCCAGCTCAGGAAGTAGCGCTGGTCCTGGGTATAACCGTCGATCTTTTGTTGCGCTTCGGTCGGGTTGTTCTTCAGCGAGTTCTGCAGTGCGTCGTAGGCCACGTTGAGGCCACCCAGGTCGGCGATATTTTCGCCCAAGGTCAGCTTGCCGTTGACGTGCAGATCAGGCTTGTCTTTCAGCGGGGCATAACCGTTGAACTGATCGACCAGCTTGCCGCTGCGTGCCTGGAACTGCGACTTATCTTGCGCCGTCCACCAGTCGGCCTTGTTGCCGTCGCCATCGAACTGCGAGCCCTGGTCGTCGAAGCCGTGGCTGGATTCGTGACCGATCACCGCGCCGATACCGCCGTAGTTGATCGCGTCGTCGCCATTCGGATAGAAGAACGGCGGCTGCAGGATCGCGGCCGGGAAGTTGATCGTGTTGGTGCTCGGATCGTAGTAGGCATTGACCGTCTGCGGTGTCATGCCCCACTCGGTGCGGTCCGTCTTCTTGCCGATATGGCCGATGTCGTAGTCATAGTTGAATTTCGCTGCGGCCATCACGTCGCCGTAATAGTCGCCCTGCTTGATATCGAGGCCGTCCCAGCTGCGCCAATGATCGGGATAGCCGATCTTCGGCAGGAACTTGTTCCATTTGTCGATCGCCTTCTGCTTGGTGGCGTCGCTCATCCAGTCCGAATGCTCGATATGTTCCTTAAGCGCTTCGCGCACGTTGGTGACCAGTTCGCTAGCGCGCTGCTTGGCTTCAGGCGTGAACTCCTTGGCCACATAGAGCTGGCCGAGCGCTTCGCCCATCGAGGTGTTGACGGTGTCCAGCACGCGCTTCCACAACGGCTTCTGTTCCGGCTGACCGGAGAGGGTTTTGCCGTAGAAGTCGAAGCGGTTGTCCTGGAACGCGGTGCTGAGGTAGGGCGCAGCATCGTCGATGGCGTGGAAGCGCAGGTACGCCTGCCACTGCGAAATCGGCGCCGACGCGAGCAGCTTGTCGAACTCGGTGAAGAACTTCGGCTGCGACAGCGAGAAACCCTTGTCGATGGTCAGCCCCTGGGCAGTGAAGAACTTTTCCCAGTTGAAGTGCGGGGTGACCTTGTCGGCCTGCGGCACGCTCACGAAGTGGTACTCGTTGTCGAGGTCGCGCAATTCGGTGGGCGACAGCGAGGCCTTGGCCAACTCGGTTTCGAAGGCCAGCACTTCATCGGCCTGCTTCTTCGCATCGGCATCGGACACGCCGGTGAGGGTCAGCGACTTCACGATGTACGCCTTGTAAGCGTCGCGCAGTTCGGCCTGCTTCGGGTCGGTGTAGTAGTCGCGCGTGGGCAGGCCCAGGCCGGACTGTTGGGCGAAGCCGATCTGATTGCTGGCGTCTTTGAAATCGGCGCCGGAGCCGAAGTTGAACACTTGCTGGTCGCCATGACTGAAGCTGTCATTGATAAACGAGACGACGTCGGCGGTGTTCTTCAATGCGGCGATCTTGTCCAGCTTCGGCTTGAGCGGATCGAAACCGGCCTTGTTGACGGCGTCCTGATCCATGCCGGCCTGGTACAGCCAGCCGATCTTCTGATCGATCGAGCCTGCTTGGGCCTGCGCGGCATTCTTGGCGGCGTTCTCGACCAAGTCGTGCTGGGTGTTGAGGCTCTGCTCGGCGAGCTGGTTGAAGGCGCCCCAGCTGGTGTGATCCGAGGGAATCGGGTTCGCGGCGATCCACTTGGCGTTTACGAAGCCGTTGAAGTCCTGGCAAGCGTTGATGCTGCTGTCCAGTTCGTTGGCGTCGAAGACGCTGACCGGTTTGGCGGCGCTGGCGGTGGTGGAAGCGGCTGCCGGTGCGCTGGCCGCGGGGGCCGGTGCCGGCGCGGCGGCCTGTTCCTGTTTGCCGCAGGCGGCAAGCGCGAAGGTGACGCTCGCGGCGAGTATGAGCGGCTTCAAATGCTGGTAGGTCATGAATATCCCTCTGAAGGTGTCAATAAATCGCCCGCAGGCGTTACCGGTCGTGCTGGCCGCTCCCGTGGACTCTCCCCTTCACGGCCATGACTTCCCAAGCTAGGTCAAAGGTCATGGGCTACACAGTGTCAAAGGTAAGGGGGGGGTGTAGGAGTCCAGGGTGTCGGGTTGTGCGTCGATACCGAAATTTTGGTGCCAGGATCGGGGGCGTAACTCATTCCGGTCTGAGCCGATGCGCTTTGCCATAGCGGAGCTCGCCAATAACGGTGCAACAGGGGGTAGCACCGCCGGTTACTTGGTTCCCAAAATAGCCAACTGCGCGGCGTCGAGTCGCAACACCGGATAAGCCCCGACGCGTTGCACGCCATACCAAGGGGAGCGTTGGAAAAAGAAGTTCAGCCGGGCGTGGCTATCGACGGCAAAAGCCGGATCGTCATGCAGCTTCTGCTCGAACTCGGCCTTCAGCTTGGGATCCTTCGCCATCATGTCGCGCGCCAGTTTTTCCAGCACGCGCGGTTCGCCGTATTCCTTGATTTCGAAGATAGCGTTGAGATAGCCCCAGCGCAGCAACGAATCGGGCGCCTGTGGTTCTAGCAGCGCGATGGCGACATTGGCCGCGCGCTGGTTCATCGGCACGACGATGGAGCCTGGCGACAACGTTACTTCGATGGGTACTGCGCGCAGCGTAAAGCTGTGCAGCATCAGATGACCTTCGAACGGTTCGTTAGCCCATTGCGGCTCGCCGAGTTGGTACGCTTCGGCATCGACTTCCTTCATGGGATGTCCGATGCGGCGATAGGCGATGCCATGAGCATCGAGCTTCTGGATGATCGAGGTCCACTCTCCAGGTACAACGTAAGCGGCCGGAGGCGAGATCGACAGATCGGGTAACAGGCCGTTCCAGTTGTCGATGCGATACGTTTGCGGTTTGGTCGGGTCGTACTGGATCCAGATGTCGTTGGATACGTCGCTGTGCGCTTGGGTAAACGCATAACCCTTCAATGCGAAGGGTGTGGGCGTGGAATCGGGTTTGAAGGTCAGCGGCACGAGTGCCTTGGCATCCTGCGCGCGGGCGATAGTGTCGGCGTCGGCCTTGCTCGTGGCGGCGAGCAGTGCGGCGGGATCGCGGTCGATCTCTTCAAGCAGCACGCGCAACAGGTCATAGACCGCATATACACGCACCGCATACGACTTGAGCATGTGTGTTTCGACGAGCAACGCGGGGCGGTTTTGTAGCGCGGCGTAACCGGTGGAGAAGCGCGGTCCGGAACCGAAGTTCTGGATGCCTTTGCGAGGATCGCGACCGTCCTTGAATTCCAGATAGATGGAGGCGAGATGGCCGTGCTTCTCATAAGCAGGTATCGCTTCGTCGACAATCGTTTTGTGCTGCCAGGCGGCAACGGCTGGATCGAGCTTATGCGGGTCTTCGGTATACCAGGTCAGGTCGTACTGGTAATCGGCGCCATCGGTGGTGTGCACGTCGACCAGAAAATCCGGCAGCCATGTTTGCCACAGTTTCAGCCACGCCAGCATTTCCGGAGCATCGGCTTTGATGTAATCGCGGTTGAGGTTCAAGTATTGCGACTGGCCGCGAAAGCCCATGCTGTCCGGGCCGTTCTGGTTGATGCGGTTGTAGGGCGAGCTGTACTCGTGGCCATCGACGCTGAAGACGGGAATGTAGACCAGCACCACATGATCGAGCAGGTGCGCGTATTTGCCGGTGACGGAGATATCGCGCAACAGCATCAGGCCGGCGTCCTTGCCTTCGATCTCGCCAGGATGGATGCCCGCCTGCACCAGCACGATGGGTTTGTGCGCAGCGCGCGCTGCGTCGGGTGTGAACGTGCCGCCATTGCTGGCAATGACCACCGTCATGGGGCGCCCTTGCGGCGTGACGCCAAACGTCTCCAACTTGATCTTGTTTGGCGCCGCCTGTTGCAGCTGTTGCAGGTAGGTCAGCGTTTGCAGATAAGTCGGCGTGGTGCGGAAATGCGCAGCTTCCGCGGGCGTGGTCCAGTCCGTGTCGTGTGGGCCGGCGGCATGCGTGCTCATGGCGATAGCTCCCAATAAGAAAGACATCAACACGCGACGCTTCGTCATGTACGATCCTCAGATAGTGCGGCAGGCGGCGCCGGCAACGTATCGGGAGCCACAGCGCCGCCGGAAATGATGAAGGCCATGGCCTGATCCATAGTCCAGTCGGTCGGTGTCAGTTCTTCGACGGGCACTACTTCCAGATAACCGCCGGTGGGATTGGGAGTGGTGGGGATATAGACAGCCGCCATTTCCCGACCTGTGCCTTCCTCGATCATCACGCGCGTTACAAAGCCGACCACTTTCATGCCTTTGCGCGGAAAGTCCACCAGTACCACGCGCTGCACGCCGCTGGGTTTGTTTTGCAATACGGCCATCAATTTCTTGGTGCCGCCGTAGATGGTCTGCACCAGCGGGATACGTTGCAGCAACGTGTCGAAAGCATGAAACAAGCGCTGGCCGATCACTCGGTTGGCAAGGAAGCCGATCAAGTACAGCGCGATCAGCGTCAGCATCAGGGCAAGCACGAAAGTCGGCCACGTCTGGTTGAGCTGATTGGCGGCCTGCGGCGCCACAAAGCCCAAGGTGCCCAGGAATGCGGAAACCAGCGGCGCGCCCATGCCCGCCAACAGGCCGAGGACAAACTTGAAGACCAGCCAGGTGATCCATAACGGCATCACGGTCAGCAGTCCGGTGAAGAGATAGCGCTTAAGACGTAACCGCGGCATGGGGGTATCTGGCGGAAAAGGTGGGGACATCCATTGTAGGGAGTCGCGAGAGGTCAAGTAATAAGGATGTGCTCTCGGTTAGCAAAAAACATAACTCGTGCTTGAGCAGATCGCATGCTTCGAATGAGAATGGTTGTCCAACGCGCTAACAGGGGAAGCGCATGCGTCGTCTTGAAGGCAAAGTGGCATTAGTCACGGGTGCTGCGCGCGGAATCGGCGAAGCCATCGCGCGCGTGTTCGCCGCGGAGGGAGCGCAAGTCATCCTCAGCGATATCCGCGATGCAGAGGGGCAGGCGGCGGCGAAGGCCATCGGGGCAAATGCTTCTTACTGTCACCTCGATGTGCGCGTCGAACTCGACTGGAAGCGCGTCATGGTGCAGATCCTGCTCGATCATGGCCAGCTCGATGTGCTGGTCAATAATGCAGGCGTGACCGGGTTCGAAGACGGCATGCGACTGCACGATCCGGAGCATGCAACGCTGGAAGACTGGCATGCAGTCCACCGCACCAATCTCGATGGCGTCTTTCTGGGTTGCCGGCAGGCGATTCGTGCGATGCGCGAACAAGGCCGCGGTTCGATCATCAATATTTCGTCGCGCTCCGGCTTGGTGGGTATCCCGGCCGCGGCGGCTTATGCTTCGTCAAAAGCTGCCGTGCGCAATCACAGCAAGACGGTGGCTTTGTATTGCGCGGAGCAGGGGTTGGCGATCCGCTGCAATTCCATTCATCCGGCAGCGATTCTTACGCCGATGTGGGAGCCGATGCTAGGCCGCGGCCCGGAACGTGAAGCGAACATGCGCGCCTGCGTGCACGACACGCCGATGCAGCGCTTTGGCAAACCGGAGGAAGTCGCCGCGCTGGCGCTGCTGCTGGCTTCCGACGAGGCCGCTTATATGACAGGTACCGAGCTCAACATCGATGGCGGCATTCTCGCCGGTTCGGCGGCCATGCCGGCGATGGAGGCCTAACGCTCTCGCGGTTTTAGTCGCACGTAGATTTGCTTGCGTACGATCGCCACTACTTCGCCTGCGGCCGTTTTTAGCTGTACTTCGAACCAGCGCAGCACTTTCTCGCCATTCGCAGCGGCGGTGCGCAGCTCATCCAGTACGCCCGGTTCCAGTTTGAAGTGGGCGTAGACATCCGCGCGGCCCGGTGCGACGAAATCGATCGCGCCGGCTTTGTCCCACACGTAATGGTCTTTACCCAGGTGCTGGATGATCAGCAGCATCCAGAATGGATCGGCCATGGCGAACAAGTTGCCGCCGAATTGGGTGCGCACGTAATTGCGATTCCACGGACGTAGCCGCAGCACCACGCGCGCGTCGGTGTAGTCGTCATCCAGGCTCAGCACACGGATGCTGTTGAACAGGAACGGCGGCCACAGGTTGAGCAGGCGGCGGAAGGTGGAAGCGCGCATTGGAGGCTCTCGCGGAAGAGTGCATGCAGCCTACCATACTCATGCGTATGGATCACTCCCTTCCGACTATGAGAGGGAGTGCATTCGTTTAGAACAGCAGCGAGGCCATCTTGCGGCGGTAGCGGCCCACCAATTCGGCGTCGTCGAGCGTGTTGAAAGCGGCCAGCAGGCGTTTCTTGGCCTGGCCATCGTTCCAGTCGCGCGCGCGTTCGAGCAGCAATAGCCAGTGATCCAGGCCGGCGGCAGGATCGTTGCCCAACAGCAGGCGCACGCCGAGCAGATCGTGCGCTTCCCAATCCTGCGGGTTGGCCTGCACGCGTTGCTGCAGTGTCTCGAGCGCTGGGGTGCCTTCAAGCGATCGAGAAAGATCAAGCTGGCTGCGCAGACGAACTGCGCGTGTATCGATGGCGAGATTGGCGGGCAGGGCGTTGAGCTCGGCTTCAGCAGCGGAGGCGTGGCCGGCTTGTGCCAGCGCTAGCGCCAGGTCGAGCTTGAACTCGGGGCGGTTCGGTTCGGCGGCAATCTGCTGTTGCAGGCGATTGATCGTTTGTTCGGGTGATTCAGCTGGCGTTTCTTGGGGTGTTTCATCGATGTCGCCATCGATCGGTTGCAGATGACGCGAGAGAAATTCGCGCAACTGACCTTCGGGTAGTGCGCCGGCGAAACCATCAAGGATCTGGCCATCTTTGACCAGCATCACGGTCGGAATGCTGCGAATGCCGAAAACACCTGCCAATTCCTGGTTCTTGTCGACGTCCACTTTGCCCAAGCGAAATGCGCCGTTGTATTCGACGGCCAGCTTTTCCAGCATAGGGCCCAGTGATTTGCAGGGGCCGCACCAGGTCGCCCAGAAATCGACCAGCACCGGGGTCTTGAGCGAGGCCTGCAACACCTCCGCCTCAAAGTTGTCCTGGTCCACATCGAAAACGTGCGCGGTGACGGTGGCGTTCACAGTAACTTCCCAAAGAAATATCCCACCCAGATCGGGGCGCGAAGCAGCATATCAAGTACAGGCACGGTTGCCGCGGATTTGCGAGAATTGCCCGTATGAACCCGCCACCTTCCGGCATCGAGCACGCACGCAACGCCTTGGTTTCGACGCTGCTGATCTGCGAGCACTGCGACACGGTGTATCGTCGCCGCCCACTGGCATGCGGCGACGTAGCGCGCTGCGCACGCTGCCATGCGGTGCTGGAGCGGCATCAGCGGATCAGCCTGAATACGATGCTGGCTCTGGTGCTGACGGTGATGGTGGTGTTCGTGCAGGCGAATGTCTGGCCGATCATGACGCTGGGCTTCAACGGCGAGCAGATACATACCACCTTGTGGGGCATCATCGCCATGATGTGGCAGGAGCACTCGCAGGTGGTGGCAGTGTTGGCGGCTGCGACGTTGTTCTTCTTTCCGCTGTGCAAGATGCTGCTGTTGGGTTGGCTGCTCATTTACGGGCGCGTAGGACGGCGTGCACCGGGGTTCCGGCCACTGATGGTGACGTTGCACTACCTCGCGCCGTGGACCATGAGCGAAGTATTCGTGCTCGGTGTGCTGGTATCGATCGTGAAGGCGCATCTGTATTTCGACGTGACGCCGGACGCGGGGGCGTTCGCGTATGCTGCGCTGGCTGTGTTGATTACGATCTTTTCCGGCATCGATTTGCGTCAGCTGTGGGAAAAGATCCCGGAGACCGCGCCATGAGCGCACTGCCCCGCGCGCACGAACTGGGTTTGATCGGCTGTCATATTTGCGGTCTGGTCTGCCGCGATACGCAAATGCCGGATGCAGCCTGCCCGCGTTGCGGCGGCTCGCTGCACCGACGTGCACCGGGTAGCCGTGCGCGCACATGGGCGCTGCTGATTGCCGCATTCATTCTGTACATTCCGGCTAACTTCCTGCCGATCATGCGCACGGCGAGCCTGGGCGATGTGGACGACAACACCATCCTCAGCGGCGTGGTCGAATTGTGGGTGAAGGGTTCGCCAGATCTTGCGGTAATCGTCTTCACGGCGAGTATCGTAGTGCCCATGCTGAAGTTCCTGGTCCTGGGCACGCTGCTTTTGAGCGTGCACTGCGGTACCAACTGGGCGCGCACACAGCGCGCCAAGCTGTACCGGCTGGTAGAGTTCATCGGTTATTGGTCCATGCTGGATGTCTTCGTGGTATCGCTGCTTACGGCGCTGGTGCAGTTCGGCTTCTTCAGCCAAGTGGAGCCGCTACCTGGCGTAGTGTATTTCGGCCTTACCGTGGTACTCACCATGCTGGCCTCGATGAGTTTCGACCCGCGCTTGATATGGGATTGCAAGGAAGAAGATGACTGACGAAACCAAACCGAATGTCGGGAACGATCTGCCCGAACCCGTGGTGCGGCGTCGTCGTGTCAGCGTGTCGCTGATCTGGCTGGTGCCGATCGTGGCGGCGTTGATTGGCCTGTCGCTGGTCATCAACGCCTGGGTGCAGCGCGGGCCGGTCATCACCATCAGCTTCCAGACCGCTCAGGGCTTGGAGCCCGGGAAAACCGTGGTGAAGTACAAGGACGTGGTGATCGGCAAGGTAACCAAAATCCACTTGAGCCCGGATCACCACAAGGTGATCGTCAAGGTCGATCTGGAAAAGAGTGTTGCCAACATTGCCGTGTCGGACACGCGCTTCTGGGTGGTGCGTCCGCGCATCGGGCTGGGTGGCGTGTCGGGTATCGATACGCTGCTGTCGGGTTCTTTCATCGGCGTGGATGTCGGCGACTCCAATCAGCCGCAGACGGATTTCGTCGGCCTGGAGACTCCGCCCTCCGTCACCCACGATGCGCAAGGCAAGAGTTTCACGCTGCACGCAAGCGATCTGGGTTCGCTCGATATCGGGTCGCCGGTGTATTTCCGGCGTCTGCAGGTGGGTCGCGTAGCCTCCTACAGGCTCAACGATGACGGCAAGGGTGTGTCGGTCCAGATTTTCGTGGAAAGCCCGTACGACAAATTCGTAAGCACCGACGCGCGCTTCTGGAATGCCAGTGGGGTAGATGTGTCGCTAAGCGCTGACGGCCTCAAGCTCAACACGCAATCGTTGGCAACGGTGCTGGCCGGTGGTGTGGCTTTCCTGGGTTCGCCGGGCCCGCACGCGACGACGACACCTGCCGCCGAGGACGCCAGCTTTACGCTGTTCGATACCGAAGCCACCGCGATGGCTCCGCCGGATGGCGAACCGCATTACATCCGCATGCGTTTCGATCAACCGCTGCGTGGCCTGGCGGTCAACGCGCCGGTGGAGTTCCTGGGTATCAACATCGGCAACGTTGTATCCATCCGCATGGACTACGACGAAAAAACCGAGCGGTTCCCCATCTACGTGGGCGCGGTGATCTATCCGGATCGCCTCGGTGCCGCACACCAAAAGCTGGTCACCCTGGCCAAGTCGAAGGGTGACAACGACGATCTCTCCCACATGATGGGCACCTTGATCGAGCACGGTCTGCGCGCGCAGGCGAGGAGCGGCAATCTGCTCACCGGGCAGCTCTATATTTCGCTAGATTTCCTGCCGAATGCGCCGAAGGTGGCCTACGATCCGAACACGCGCCCGCTGGAAATTCCCACCGCGCCGGGCAGCTTCGACAAGCTGCAGGAACAGTTGGCGCAGATCGTCGACAAGGTCCACAAGATTCCATTCGACAGCATCGGCAACAACCTCAATCAGACGCTGGCCGAGCTCAATACGACGCTTAAACATGTCAATGGCCAGGTATTGCCGGAATTCCAGAACACGCTGAAGGGTGCCAACCAGACCTTCGGTGTGGCGAACGACGCGCTGTCGGCTGATTCGCCGCTGCAACAGAATCTCGGCAGCACGCTGCAAGAACTGCAGCGCATGGCGCGTTCGTTGCGTGTGCTGACCGATTATCTGAGCGCCCATCCCAGTGCGCTGATCCGCGGTCGAGGTGAGGATGCGCCGCCACCGGATACCGGTTCGCCCGCCGTCAAGCCGCAGCAAGGGAGCAAGCCATGATTCGTGTGCGACATCTGATGGCGGCATGTGCTGCGCTGCTGCTGGCGGCTTGTGCGTCGGCACCGACGCATTACTACACGCTGATCCCTGCGCCGGATAACGCACAGGCCGAAGGCTCTGCGCCGCCGGCGAGCTTCCAGTTCGAATTGCTGCCGGTTGGCATTCCCGCGCAGGACGATGTGCCACAGCTCGTTGTGCGCCAGGGAGGCCAGGCGGTCGCCCTGCTCAACGGCGAGCGCTGGATCGCACCGCTGGCGGACGATATACGCGGTGCGCTCTCAGTCGATTTGTCGCGCCGGCTCAACGCACAAGACATCAGCAGCGGGTTGCCGGTGGATGGCAAACCGGTGTTGCGTATCAAGGTCGACCTGCGCCGTTTCGATTCTTCGCCCGGCAGCTACGCGCTGATCGAAGCCACCTGGACCGTCCGCCCGCTGAAAGGCACAGGCAACGTCGTGTTGACCTGCAGCAGCCGGATCAACGAGGACGTCGGACAGGGCTATGAGGGGTTGGTGGCGGGCCACCAGCGGGCGCTGAGCGAATTAGCCCAGCAGATCGCAAGCGTCGCCCCGGCCATGGCGGTGGGTACCGTCCCGGCATGCCCAGTCCGGTGATGCGCGCCCCGGTCCGGGTCCAAGCTCCAGGCCATTTCTGCTAGTCTGCCGCGTTCAATGCAGTGCATGGCGATGGACGCCATGAGCTGCCGAAAAACGCATAACGGCGCCGGATCATGCAGGACATTCAAGACCAGGGTTCCCACAACGACTACAGCCCGCAGGTGGTGGAATCCGCCGCGCAGCAGTATTGGAATGCGCGCGGCGCATATGAGGTGAAGGAGGATCCCTCCCGACCCAAGTTCTACTGCCTCGCCATGCTGCCGTACCCCTCCGGTGCACTGCACATGGGGCATGTGCGCAACTACACGATTACCGATGTGATCAGCCGCTATCAGCGCATGAACGGCAAGAACGTGCTGCAACCGATGGGCTGGGATGCATTCGGCTTGCCGGCGGAAAACGCGGCGATCAAGAACAACACCGCGCCGGCCACGTGGACCTACAAGAACATCGACCACATGCGCGACCAGCTGAAATCGCTGGGTTACGCCATCGACTGGTCGCGCGAGTTCGCCACGTGCCGGCCGGAGTATTACCGCTGGGAACAGCTGATGTTCACCCGGCTGATGAAGAAAGGCCTGGCCTACCGCAAGAACGCGGTGGTGAACTGGGATCCGATCGACCAGACCGTGCTGGCCAACGAACAGGTGATCGACGGACGCGGCTGGCGCTCCGGCGCGCTCGTGGAGAAGCGCGAGATCCCGCAGTGGTTCCTCAAAATCACCGACTACGCTCAGGAACTGCTCGACGGTCTCGATACGCTGCCCGGTTGGCCGGATGCAGTGAAAACCATGCAGCGCAACTGGATCGGTCGCAGCGAAGGGCTGGAAATTCATTTTGCGGTGGAAGGCGAAGCCGAGCAGCTCACCGTATTCACCACGCGTCCCGACACCTTGATGGGCGTCACCTTCGTGTCGATCGCCGGCGAACATCCGCTGGCACTGAAGGCCGCGAAGAGCAATGCGAAGCTGGCGGCGTTCCTGGATGAGCTCAAGCACGGCGGCATCTCCGAAGCCGAGCTGGAAACGCAGGAAAAGCGCGGCATGCCCACCGGCCTGTACGCGATCCATCCGATCAGCGGCGAGAAAGTGCCGGTGTGGGTGGCCAACTTCGTGCTGATGGGCTACGGCACCGGCGCGGTGATGGCGGTGCCCGGTCACGATGAACGCGACTTCGAATTCGCGCACAAATACCGGCTGCCGATCAAGCAGGTGATCGCCGTCGACGGTGCGGATGCCGAATACGATCCACAGCATTGGAAAGAGTGGTATTCGGACAAGACCCGCGCGGATATGCGCGTGGTCAATTCCGGCGATCTCGACGGCAAGAGTTATCGCGAAGCGTTCGATTTCCTCGCCAAAAAACTGGAAGCCGGCGACAAGGGCGTGCGCCGCGTCAACTGGCGTTTGCGCGACTGGGGCGTCAGCCGCCAGCGCTACTGGGGCTGCCCGATTCCGGTGATCTACTGTCCCAAGTGCGACGCGGTGCCGGTACCGGAAGATCAATTGCCAGTGGTGCTGCCGGAAGACGTGGCGTTCTCCGGCGTGCAATCGCCGATCAAAGCCGACCCCGCCTGGCGCAAAACCACCTGTCCGCAATGCGGTGGCGCGGCGGAACGCGAAACCGATACCTTCGACACCTTCATGGAGTCGAGCTGGTACTACGCGCGCTACACCAGTCCGGGTGCGCAAGGGCAGGTGGACGAGCGTGCCAACTACTGGCTGCCGGTGGATCAATACGTCGGCGGCATCGAACACGCGATCCTGCATCTGCTGTATTTCCGCTTCTATCACAAGCTGATGCGCGATGCGGGCATGGTGAAGTCGGACGAGCCGGCCACCAACCTGCTGTGCCAGGGCATGGTGATCGCCGAAACGTTCTACCGCGAAAATGCGGACGGCTCGAAGGATTGGATCAATCCCGCCGACGTCGAAATTCATCGTGACGACAAAGCGCGTGTGGTCGGTGCGGTGCTCACATCTGACGGCAAGCCGGTGCAGATCGGCGGCATCGAAAAGATGTCCAAATCCAAGAACAACGGTGTCGATCCGCAAACGATGGTGGAGAAATTCGGCGCCGATACCGTACGCCTGTTCTCCATGTTCGCCGCACCGCCGGAGCAGTCGCTGGAATGGAACGAAGCGGGCGTGGAGGGCATGGCACGCTTCCTGCGCCGCTTCTGGCGCGAAGTCACCACGCATGTCGGCCAGCCCGATCACCCGGAAGTCGATCCCGCCGCGCTCGACGCCGGGCAGAAAGCGCTACGCCGCCAGCTGCACGAAACCATCCAGAAGGTCAGTGACGATTTCGGTCGTCGCCACGCCTTCAATACGGCGATCGCCGCCTTGATGGAGTTGCTCAACGCACTGGGCAAATTCACCGATCAAAGCGACCAGGGTCGCGCGGTGCGCCACGAAGCGCTGGAAACTATGGTGCTGCTGCTCAATCCGGTAGTACCGCATGTGAGCCACGCGCTATGGCAGGAGCTCGGTCATCCCCAGCGCGTGCTGGACGATCAGCCGTGGCCGAAAGTCGATGCCGATGCGCTCGTGCGCGATTCGCTGACCCTGGCCGTTCAGGTCAACGGCAAGCTGCGCGGTACCATCGAGGTGGCCGCCCACGCGTCGAAGGAAGAGGCCGAGGCTTTGGCGCGTGCGCTTCCGCAGGTGGCCGCCTTCCTGGAAGGACAGGCCGTGCGTAAAGTGATTGTTGTTCCAGGCAAGATCGTCAACATCGTCGCAGGATGACTTCATGAACCGCATGCTGAAAATTGTCTCGCTGCTGCCCGTGCTCGTGCTCGCCGCATGCGGTTTCCACTTACGAGGTAGCGCCGCTTTGCCCAAGGGTATGGAGCGCGTGCATCTCACGGTCGGTGGCGGTGGCGATCTGCAGCGCAAGGTGGCCCGTGCGTTGCTCGCATCCAACGTCACCGTCGAGGACGAGAGCGGCCCCGGGATCGCGGAACTGCATATACCGACCCAGATCTTCTCGTCGCAGATACTTACCGTCAACGGTGTCGCACAGGTCACCGAATTCGCGGTGCACTACCACGTTGTGTTCAGCGCGCAGGATGCGAATGGCAAGACCATCGTTCCGAGCGAAACCATCGATCGGCAACGTGAATACAGTTACCAGGCGAGCCAGCCGGTTGGTACGCAGGCCCAGATCGAAGCGATCGAGGGCAGTCTGATCGATGACGTGGTGCAGTCCATCCTGTTCCGTCTGCAGGCGGTCAACAAACACGGCGAGGCGGCTGCGGCGCAGGCAGCGGGTGCCGGACCGTCGTCCGCCAGTTCGTCGCAGACAACGCCGCAACTCGCGCCGGCCAGCTCGTCGTACTGAGTCGTATGCCCCTCAACCACGCGCAGTGGCAGAAAGCACTGGCTGCGAACAGCCTCAGCCCGGTGTATCTGCTGGCCGGCGAAGAATTGCTGGTGCTTGAAGCGGCCGATGCCCTGCGTGCTCAGGCGCGCAAGCTCGGTTACACCGAGCGCGAGGTGCTCGATGTAGGCGCGCATTTCGACTGGGACGACCTGGCACGGGCTGCCGCCGGCATGTCGCTGTTTGCCAGCCGCCGCCTGCTCGATCTGCGCTTGCCGACGGGGCGTCCCGGCACCGAGGGCGCCAAGGCGATCACCGAATTTTGCGCAAACCCACCGCCGGATGTGAGCCTGCTGATCACTGCGGTGGAATGGAGCAACAAGCACGAAGGCGCGTGGACGCGGCAGATCGACAGCACCGGAACCGTCGTAGTGTTCAACGCGCCGCGACCGAACGAGTGGGAATCCTGGATTGGCGCACGGCTGGCCTCGCGCGGTCTCGCCGCGGCGCCCGAAGCCATTGCACTGCTGGCCGAACGCGTGGAAGGCAACTTACTTGCCGCCGCGCAGGAAATCGACAAGCTAGTTGTGCTGCATGGGCAGGGGAAGATCGATGCGGTCGAGATGGAGCATCTGGTCGCCGACAGCGCACGCTACGATGCTTTCAAACTCACCGATGCCGCGCTTGGCGGCGACGGCGCGCGCGCATTACGCATTCTGGATGGCTTGCATGCCGAGGGCGATGAACTGATCGCGCTGATGGGTTGGATCGTCAATCAGTTGCAGCTTGCCATGCGACTGGCTAACGCCCAGGACTTCGGCGCGCAAGCGCGCGCGGAGCGACTGTGGCCGGCGCGGGAGCAACTTTTCCGCAAGGCGCTGCGCCGCGCGCCGCGCGAGCACTGGATGCAATGTCTGGCGCGCGCCGCACGCATCGATCGTATCGCCAAGGGACGCGAGGGCGGCGACGCATGGCTGGAAGCCCAGCGATTGATCGCGGCGATCGCCGAGCCCAGGGCGGCGCAGGCGCTGGCATGAAACCGCTCGCGATTTTTGGTGGCACCTTCGATCCGATCCATATCGGCCATCTCAGTGTTGCCTGGGAAGCATCCGAACAGCTCGATGCCGAAGTGCGACTGATGCCAGCCAGCGTGCCGCCGCATCGTTCCTCGCCCACCGCCAGCGCCGAGCAACGCGTGAACATGCTGCGTGCCGCCCTGCGCGGTCAATCCAGACTGACGCTGGATACGCGCGAGCTCGATCGCAGCGGTCCTTCCTATACGGTGGATACATTGGACGAACTGCGCAGCGAGTTCGGCGAGCGTCCGCTGGTGTTGTTGCTCGGCGCAGATGCGTTCGCGGGTTTGCGCAGCTGGCACCGCTGGCGCGATCTATTCAGCATCACTCACATTGGTGTGATCAATCGGCCCGGTGTCGAGGCGTGCATACCCGTGGAGCTTGAGCGTGCGGTGGCGCCGCGACGCACAGACGACCCTGCGGTCATCCGAGGGCAACCGGCGGGCAGGGTGATCGAATTGGCAGTGACGCCGTTGGAAGTGTCCGCTACGCGCATTCGCGAGTTGCTCGCAGCGGGACGTGATCCGCGTTATCTGCTGCCGGCGGGTTTGTTCGACGATCCGGCGCTGCTCGCACCTTATCGCGAGCAGCATTCACCACGGTAAGCCCTTAGCTCACGCGAAAGGCCACAAACCGCAACGCCACCGAATTCATGCAATAACGCAGCCCGGTCGGCGCCGGGCCGTCGTCGAATACGTGTCCCAAATGGCTGTCGCATCCCGCACAGCTGACGGCGGTACGAACCATGCCGAAACTGGTATCGCTGGTTTCGATCACATTTTTCTTTGCAATCGGCTGCCAGAAACTAGGCCAACCCGTACCGGAGTCGAATTGTGTCGCTCCATTGAACAGCGCCGTATCGCAACCGACACAACGATAGAGACCTTTGCTGTTCGGCTTCTCATGCGGACCGCTAAAGGCCATCTCGGTACCCGCGCGGCGCATGACATTAAAAGCCTCATCCGAAAGACGTTGATGCCACTGCGCATCGCTCAACACCAGTTTGCGGACCTGACAGGTGCCAAGATGATGGCCATCATCATCGGCGAAACATTCCAGCAGCAGATCCTGCGCAGGCGCTGCTGTGCCAGTTGCCGCTGCCATGACGCCATTTCCTTTGTTGCCGAACAAGCGCTCGGCCGATAAGCCGCCTAGCGCCAGCAAGCCGCCACCGCCAAGCGCCGCAAACAGAAAGCGACGGCGATCCATGGCTTTGTGATCGAACGTGGATGTCATATGAATCTCCTGTTTGCTTTGTGATCGTTCGCGCGCTCAGCCGAAGGTGAAGGCGTAGGCGCGTACGTTCGGATCGAGGAAAGTGATTTCGAACACGCGCTCACCCGTGCCATGCGCCTGGCGCACCAGTTGGTAGAGCCGTTGTTCGGTTACGGTGCCGTTACCGTCGGGATCGGTATCCGCGCCGTGGTCGGCACCGGGGGCCTTGCCATCGAGAGTGATGCGGAAACGCACGGGTTTGCCGTCCATGCCGGGTCCCAGCACCAGGTGCAGGTCACGACCGCGGAAGCGGTAGACGATGCCGCCATCGGGCTTGTCGAGGGATGCGCTCTGTTCGTGCACGGTCCAGTGACCGTTGAACGCCCATTGGTTGGCCTGCAGCGCATCAGGCGCGCGATAGTTCCAGCTGTCGTCATGCGCAATCTCGCCCCCTGCGAAATTCGCACCGCGTGCGTAGCCTACGTAGGTTTCGGGCGAGCGATTTGCATCGTTGGAGCCGGCGGCTTCCGCACCGGATGCGCCAGGTTGCACGTAACCACCTGGCAGATCCTTGTAACCGGCATCGGTCAGCAAGCGGCGAATCATGTCTTCGCTGCCGGCATAGTCGCCTTCGCCGAAGTGGTGAGAGCGAATCTGACCTTGAGCGTCGATGAAGTAGTGCGCCGGCCAGTATTCGTTGTTGAAGGCTTGCCAGATGGCGTAGTTGTCGTCCATCGCCACCGGATAGGTGATGCCAAAATCCTTGATCGCCTTGGCTACGTTGTCGGGGTCCTTTTCGAACGCGAACTCCGGCGAATGGACGCCGATCACCACCAGGCCGTGATCACGATACTTCTGCGCCCAGGCGTTGACATAGGGCAGCGAACGGATGCAATTGATGCAAGAGTAGGTCCAGAAATCGACCAGCACTACTTTGCCGTGCAGCGATTCGGGCGACAGCGGCGCACTGTTGAACCATTGCGTGGCGCCGGACAGCGAGGGGAATTCCCCTTCCATCGGCAGTGCTTCGCCTGCTTTGAGGACAGGCGCCGCGGCAACCGTCGCGGGACGCACGGCGTCGATAAGTTTCTGCTCGATGCCGCTCGTGCTCGCCAGCGACACACGCGTCAACAAACCCGTATCGACACCCAGCGCGATGACTGCCACGCCGCCTAGCACTAATACACCCAGCGCGCGCCGCACCCATTCGCCGGCACCAAGCGAGCGTTTCATCAAAGCGAACACGCGGCCGCCCACCACCAGCGCAAGCGCCAGCGAAACCGCAGCACCGCCGGCATAAGTAAGCAGCAACAAGGTGGTCTGCACGCTGGCTCCCTGCAGTGCGGCACCCGTCAGCAGCAGGCCAAGAATCGGTCCGGCGCACGGCGCCCATAGCAAGCCGGTAGCAATACCCAATCCCGCCGCCGACCATGGCGAGTCGCTTTGCGTATCCGAATGTTTGGTAAGCCGGTTGCCCAGGTTCACGAATGGACGGCTGATCCACTCGGCGAAGTGCGATGAAAGCAGAGTAAGGCCGAGTATCGCCAGCACCAGCAGCGCAGCGTATCGCCCGTATTGATTCGCACGCACCGCCCAGCCGCCGCCTACCGCCGCCAGCGTCGCCACCAGCGCGAAAGTCAGCGCCATGCCGATCAGCATCGGCAATCCATTGCGCGCGAAAGGTCGATCGGCACGCGCGAACACAAACGGCAATACAGGCAGGATGCATGGGCTGAGAATGGTCAGCACACCACCCAGAAAGGCAAGGATCAGCAGAATCATGAGTCGGCTCGTTGATGCGGCTACTGGTGAGTATTCGTACAGGAGGGTGGCGCGGTTACGCCAAGTGTGCGGCACCGGTAACCCGAAGTAACCGAATCCGACCTTTCAACGAATGAACATCTGTAGCGCCAAGCACGGATCAGCCATGTCCCACACCCTGACCTTCAACACCTTGACCTTTGGGGATACGTGGGTACTACTACGCGAACTCCCACCCAGGGTTTCGGGTATCGATAAGGCCGTGCCAACCGAGTCCACTAGCGCCACCGATCAGGCTGACCGGCAACGGGCGGCGTGGATGGCTGCTGCGCAGGCCGGCGATCAGCGCGCGTATGCGCGTTTGCTGACCGATTCGGTGTCGTTGATCCGCGCAGTGGCGCGACGGCAGGGTGTGCCGGTGGATACGCTGGATGATGTCGTGCAGGAGACCCTGCTCACGGTGCATCGCGTTCGACATACGTTCGATCCCTCGCGTTCCTACGACGCCTGGTTGTCGGCCATCGCCAGCCGGCGTGCCATCGATACGCTGCGCAGCCACGGTCGCCGCGATCGGCGCGAAGTGCATGACGAATTCGCTCTCGACCACCATGCGGACCGTGATGACGCTAGCGCAGGAGCCGAGCGCGAGCAGGAAGCGACACGTTTGCGCGAGGCGATCAAAACCTTGCCGCCGGGTCAGCGCGAAGCTGTCGAACAGCTCGGTTTGAAGGAGCAATCGCTGGCCGAAGCGGCCGAACGCACCGGTCGCAATACCGGTGCTTTGAAAGTAAACCTGCATCGCGCGCTCAAAACGCTGCGCGATCGATTGCACGGAGAATCCTAGTTCCGATGTCCGACACATCGCGCCATGAAGCCCTGATCGACACGCTCGGTGCCGAGCTGATGCCGGTGCGGCGTCTGCTGCCGCCGTGGCGGCGCACGCTCGGCTGGCTGTTGGCGGTGGCGCTCGTTGCCGTGGTGCTGTTCATGCATTACGGCGCAGGCACCATGCTACGTCGTTGGGACGCAGCACCGGACCTTGGCTGGGCTGCCTGTGGTGCGGCGATCACCGCGATTACCGGGGCGCTGGCGGCGTTTGTGCTCGCGGTGCCCGGGCGTCCTATCACATGGGCATGGCTGCCCGTGCCGAGTGCGCTACTGTGGATCGGCGCCAGCGGCCTGGGCTGTTTGCGCGCCCACATACCCGGCATGCCCGTGCTGGATCTGCATGGTGCCAACGATTGCCTGATCTTCATCATCAGCTTCTCGATTCCGCTGTCGGGCCTGATGATCTGGTTGTTGCGTCGCGCCTGCCCACTGCGGCCGGTGTTAACGGCTGTCATGGTCGGCCTTGCCAGCGCGTCTGCATCGGCGAGTCTGCTGGAGATCTGCCACAACTTCGATGCCGCCGCGACCGATCTGCTGATGCACGCGCTAGCGGTAGCGATTGTGGTGGTGGCCAACATGATCATGGGTGGACGGCTGCTATCCAAAGCGTGAGCGTTTCAGCGGCGTGAATGCATTGATTACATCGAATCGGAAATACTAGGGACTCCCCAAGCCAGGACGTCCTCTATGCCTTCCTCGCTGCTGCATCGCCTCGGTATGGCGCACCCTTTGATTCAGGCCCCCATGTCCGGCGCCAACACGCCGGCACTGGCGGCGGCGGTCAGTCGCGGCGGCGGACTGGGTTCGCTCGGTGTGGGTTATACCGAGCCGCAGGCCATCCTCGATCAAGCGGCACAGGTGCGCGCGCAAACCGACAAGCCATTTGCCCTCAACCTGTTTGTCATGCCGGATACGTTCGAGGTCGATGAAGCTGCCGTAACACGTGCGCGCGAACGTCTGGACGCACTGATGGAACGCGAAGGCCTGGCGGTGCGTACCAGCCGCCCGCCGCACTGGGCGCCGTCGTTCTCCGATCAATTCGCGGCACTTTGCGAAGCGCGCCCGGCGGTGGCGAGCTTTGTCTTCAACCTGATCACGCCGGCGCAGCTGCGCGAACTGCGCCGGCGCGATATCTATGTCATCGGCACCGCCACCACCGTGGCCGAAGCACGCGCATGGGCCGAACTGGGTGTCGATGCCGTATGCGTGCAAGGCGCGGAAGCAGGCGGCCATCGCGGTACGTTCCTGCATCAGCCGGAAGAGGCGCTGATCGGACTGTTCGCCTTGCTGCCGTTGACGGTGCGCGCCGTCGATATCCCGGTGATCGCGGCAGGCGGCATCATGGATGGCCGCGGCATGCTGGCGGCCGAGGTACTGGGCGCGGCCGCCAGCCAGATCGGCACGGCCTTCCTCACCTGTCCGGAATCCGCCGCCGCCGACGCTTGGAAGCACGACCTGACGCAGGCCGAGGACCACCGCGTCGGCACCATCCGCAGCTTTTCCGGTCGCGCCGCGCGCGGTTTGCAGAACCGTTACACCCAGGCGATGCATCCCTATGAAGCAGAACTGCCGGCATACCCCGTTCTGAACGCGCTAACCGCCCCCCTGCGCCGTGCCGCTGGGCAGGCCGGGCGAGGCGATCTGGTCTCCGAATGGTGCGGTCAGGCCGCCGGCTTGGTGCGGCCGATGCCTGCCGCGGAACTGGTTAACGTGCTGATGGATGAGTACCGGGCGGCCCGTAAACAAATTGTCGCTTGACGTAGCGTTATAGCTAGGCGGATATACTTCACCTGCGCCATCCCGCGCAGCCGATACGCCGCGAGGCCCTAACTCTTGACCACGACTACTACGCGCCACAACAAGGCCGGCCACAACAAGGCCGTCACCACGGCCACCCTGCGTAAATCTGTTATCTCCGCACTCGAAGACCTCAAGGCCAAAGACATTCGTGAGATCGATGTCCGCGGCAAAACCTCCATCGCCGACCTGCTCGTGATTGCTTCCGGCACCTCGGCACGCCACGTCAAATCCATCGCCGACGAAGTGGTCAGGTTCGCCAAAAAGGCGGGCGTGATGCCGCTGGGTGTCGAAGGCGAACAGGAAGCGGAGTGGGTGCTGGTGGACCTGGGCGACGTCATCGTGCACGTGATGCTGCCGCGCATCCGCGAGTTCTACGGCCTGGAACGTTTGTGGACCGTCAACGACCGCGACACCCAGGGCGAAGCCGCCCTCGCAGGTTAAACAACATACCGGCATGCGTGCCCGCCTGATCGCCATCGGCGAACGCATGCCCGCATGGGTAGCAGAAGGGTTTGCCGAATACCGCAAACGGCTGTCCCACGATTTGCCCCTCGAACTTGTCGAACTCAAGCCTGGCACACGCGGCAAGGGTCGCGATGATGCGCGCGCCATGCAGGACGAAGGCGCGGCGATACTCGCTGCCCTACCTCGCGACATCCATGTGATTGCGCTCGACGGCCACGGCAAGAGCTGGTCCAGCGAAGAACTGGCCGAACAACTCGCCAAATGGCGCATGGCTGGACGCGATCTGGCGTTCCTTATCGGTGGTCCCGATGGCCACTCGCCCGAAGTGTTAGCTCGTGCCGATCAAAAGTGGTCATTGGGTCCGCTGACGCTCCCGCATATGCTGGTTCGGCTGGTGTTGGCCGAGCAGCTTTACCGCGCTACGACTTTACTCGCCGGCCATCCTTACCATCGCGCGTAACGGCAAGGCAGCGTAAGCGTTCGTCGCGAATCGGTATCACTGCATCGCAAGCGGAGTCGGTATGAGTTTTCAGATTCGCCAGGCCACCATTCACGATCTCGATGTTTTAGTGCCGCTGTTCGACGGCTATCGGCAGTTTTACAAGCAGCCATCCGATCCGGCGCGTGCGCGTACGTTTCTTGCCGAGCGCTTCGCGCACCACGAATCGCTGATTCTGTTGGCTTGCGATGAACGTGGCGATGGCCTGGGTTTCACCCAGTTGTATCCATTGTTTTCATCGGTACGTACAGTGCGTACTTACTTGCTCAACGATTTGTTCGTTGTGGTCGAGGCGCGTAGGGATGGCGTCGCAAAGGCTTTATTGATCGCCGCCGCCGATTACACGCGCGCACTAGGAGCGGTCAGCCTGTCGCTATCCACTGCGCGGGATAACGCTCCTGCGCAGGCGCTCTATGAGTCGTTGGGTTGGCAGCGTGATCAAGAGTTTTGCGAGTATGGGTTGGTGCTTAAGGATGCTCTGATCAATGCTACGTAGGCGGCATTTGCCGTTAAGGTCCAAATCAAGGCGCCTCCTGCCGCTATGCTTGCACCCGACATCAAACGGGAGCCGCCCATGCTTTACCTCGCCTCGCAGTCGCCGCGCCGCCGCGATCTGCTTGGACAGCTCGCTGCGACATTTTCCGTACTGGATGTGGACGTGACGGAACAGCGAGCTATCGACGAATCGCCGAAGGATTATGTTCATCGCGTTGCGCACGACAAGGCGCGTGCGGGTCTTGCGTCGCTCGATGCGAATCAGCGCACGGATGCCATCGTGCTAGGTGCGGATACGGAAGTCGTGCTGGATGGGGATGTGTTCGGCAAGCCGCGCGATGTTGCGGATGCGACGGCGATGTTGCATCGCTTATCGGGACGCACGCATGAAGTGATTTCTGCGGTGTGGTTGGTCTGTGCAGACCGCGAGCTCGGAGATGTCTGCGTGTCGCGGGTGCGTTTTGCAAAACTCGACGAGGCCTCGATTGCCGCGTATGTCGCAAGCGGCGAACCGTTCGGCAAGGCTGGCGCCTATGCCATCCAAGGACGCGGTGCGACCTTGATCGAACATCTGGAGGGCAGCTATTCCGGTGTGATGGGGTTGCCGTTGTTCGAGACCGCGCGCTTGCTGAGAAACTTCGGCATCGTTCCGCTTTAGCGATTCACGCAGCGGCGAACAGAGCAACCAGTGCAAACAGGTTGTAGACGCCGTGCGCGAGGATCGCAGGCCACAGCGATGCCGATTTCAATCGCAGCCAGCATAGGGCGGCGGCAAGCAGGATCAGATTGGGCAGCGCGTACCACTGAAAATCCAGGCCGCCCAAGTGGACCGCACCAAACAGTACGGCGCAGATCGTTACCGATAAACCGGTCGATAGACGACGCATCAGCGCAGACAGCAGCACGCCGCGGAACATCACCTCTTCGATCATGGGGCCAACGGTGACGGCCACGATCGCGAGCGGCAGGCGCAAACTGCCGGATGCTTTGCGGCTGAGTTCCTCGACGTTCTGTGTGATCTCATGCCCGTGCGCCAGCCACTGAGTGAGGACGCCGCCCAGCAGCGGCATTACCAGGCCGACCAGCAACGCGAGCGCATACCAGTTTGCTGCGATCGGCGCATTCAGTCCAAAGCCCGGCGGCCGCGGCAACAACCATAACGATGGCCAGGCGCGTCGCACTGCGGCAAGCATGATCAAGGTGATCAGCGGCAGAGCCACGATCACCAGCAATGCGTTGCTGTCGGGCTGCTGTAGCAAAGTCATCACATGCCGCTGCACGTCGGCATGCGGCAGATCGGGATGACGATACCTTTCCAGAAGGCCGACCACGAAACTGACCAATCCGCCGGCTGCAAGCTGCAACAGAAAGTAAAGCAGGATCAAGCCGAGCGCATACACCACGCTGGGTGCTTGCACCGCGCCAGCCATGGGCGAAGTCGGTGCCGGATCGCCCGGCTTGATCGGCAGATCGGCCATGATGCGCTGCTTCAGCCCGCCACCATCGCGCGGCCTAGCCCCATCACCGCCATCACCACCAACGCGGCCCAGCCGAGCATGCCGAGCATGTATCCCGGCCCGCGCTTGCTGGCGTCGCGCAGATAAGCGCCCGCGTACCAGACGCGACCCACGATCCAGATCAGGCCCGCGACGCCTGCCCACAGGCCATAGCCGTAATGCGCCGCCAACCAGAGCGCCGGCAGAAACATCACCGTGCTTTCCAGGGTGTTCATCTGCACCCGATACGCACGCTCGAAGGCAGGATGTCCGCTGGTCGCCGGGGCCTCGATGCGATATTTCCCCCGCGCCCGGCCCACCGCGTACATGGTGCCGAACTGCAACAGGACGGTTAGCAGGGTGACCAGGGCGGGCAGGTTCTGAATCATGATTTCGCTCATGTGAAAGGGTGATGCCACTGTAGCTTTTTGGTGCCATGCTGTGGGGGATGGCCGGAGCGGCCGGCCGACTGTTTCATGACGCGCGCGTCGGGGGAGTTATGGACTGGCAGAAGGGCGAACAGAGTCAGAATGTCGAAGTCGATAGCGGCGGTGGCGGTGGTGGCCGCGGATTCGGCGGAGGAGGGCGCTTGGGTATCGGCGGCCTCATCATCATGGCCTTGCTGGGCTGGATCTTTTTCAAGAACCCGCTGGCGTTGCTGGATCAAAGCGGAGGACAGCCGGGCGCTTATGCACCCAACAGTCAACCGGCGCAGGTGGATCCGCAGCAGAAGTTGTTTGTCGAAAAGATTCTCGGCTCGACCGAAACAACCTGGAACGGCATTTTCAGCAGCATGGGTCGCACCTATGTCGATCCGAAGCTCGATCTTTTTAGCGGCGGCGTAAATACGGCGTGCGGCGCGGCCTCCACGGCTGTCGGTCCGTTCTACTGCCCAGGTGACCAGAAGGTTTATCTGGATCTTGGCTTCTTCCAGGAGCTGGATACGCGTTTCCATTCCAGCGGCGATTTCGCGCGGGCCTATGTCATTGCGCACGAAGTAGGACATCACGTGCAAAAGCTACTGGGTGTATTCGACAAAGTCGCCCAGTTGCAGCGGCAAGGCGCACCGATGGAAGGCGCGCAGGGTTTGTCGGTGCGGCAGGAATTGCAGGCCGACTGTTTTGCCGGGGTGTGGGCCAATCGCACGCAACAGCGCTTGCAGTGGTTGCAGCCGGGTGATGTGGAGTCGGCGCTTAACGCGGCAAGCCAGATCGGCGACGATACCTTGCAGCGCGAGGCACGCGGTACGGTGGTGCCGGATTCGTTTACGCATGGCACGTCGGCGCAGCGAGTGCAGTGGTTCAAGACCGGGTTGCAGAGTGGCGATATTCAACAGTGCAATACGTTCGATGGGCCGGTCTAAGCAAGGTCTGACCCCTCCCCTGCACGCAGGGGAGGGATATACGCGGTCGTTATGACTCACCCATGTTTGCGCTTCGGCGCCTGTTGCGCCCATTTCCGTGTGGCTTTCCATTGGTCCGAAGCCGACATCGCTATGGCTGGCGACGTGCCGCCTGCACTTACCGAGAAACTCGATCCGCATCGTCTGGTCATGCGCGGCACGCAGGCGTCGCGTCCTCGTTGCGTAGCCCTGGTTGGCGCCGTCGGTCAGGAAGCGCATTGCGGTATCTATGCGCAGCGCCCCTCGGTGTGTCGCGAAGTGCAGCCTTCCTGGGAGTTCGGCACGCTGAGTTCGCAATGCGATAAGGCACGCGTTGCGCATGGGATGTCGCCACTGACGCCGCAGGATTGGGTCGACTACGTGCCGACGGATTCCTGAGTCGCGATCAACGCATCGGCGGTGTTGCTGCGTCGTTTTGGAACGCGAGCACGAATTGCTGAAGTTCACCCTCGTTGACGTCGGAGACCGCAACGTAACGCATGTTGCTAGCGGTCCAGCGGATGACGTTATAACCGCGCCACTGAGATGCTTCCTCCGACGAGGCAGCGGATGAATCGGGCCATTGGTAGAGATTGATGATATGCAGATGTCGCTTGTAGATCAGTGCGGCGACGCTGTGCCCATCAAGCGCATCGAGCCGCCCACCCACCAGCGGGAAACCTTCGCCGGCCAGATCCTTCACCTTTGGCGAAAAATCGAGCTTGCCGTCGAACCACGGCTTTACCGTGTGCTGATCGGTAGAGACGACATCCATCAGATGCTCTGGCTGCATGGAACGGATGTGACTGGAGACTGCCTCGCCGATGACCTGATTCGTTTCAGCATTGCGCTGCGAGGATGTGTAAACCCACAAGGGTGCGGCGAGTAGCAAAGCGGCTGCAAACCCTGCTGCCATCGCCAGGGCGGTAGGTGCGCGACGCACTGTCACGCGATTTCGCGAAGGTGCGGGCATCGATGTCGATGTTGACCACTGTTCGCGTAGTGCGCTCGGTGCACGCCGGTAAAGCGACGGCTGCTTCAGCGACTTGTGCAGCTGAACGTAGTCGGCATAGTTGGCCGCGCAGCTGGCGCAGCCTTGCATGTGTCGGGTAATCGCCACGCTCTGCGCGGCGTCCAGCTCATCATCGAGGTAGGCATGCACGAGCAGCCTGGCGTCATTGCACATCATGACGGCGTGCCTCCGTGGAGTGGCGGGTCAGTTCGGCTTTCAGTCGTTCTCGCGCACGCGCGAGTCGCGACATGACGGTGCCGATCTTTTGTCCGGTGATCGAAGCGATTTCTTTGTAGGAGCATTCTTCGAGTTCGCGCAGCACGATCGCTTCGCGCAGCGGATGGGGCAGATTTTCCAATGCAGCTTGCAACGATCCGATGTCCATGGCGATCAACGTTCGGGCTTCCGGCGAGGGTTGCTCGTCGACCAGGGTGTGTACCTCATCGTCGAAGGTTTCGTGCAACGCGTCCGGTGGCGTCTTCATGCGCAACGAGTAGTACGTGTTGCGCACGATGGCGAGCAGCCAGACGCGCGCATCGCCACCGTGGAAGCTGTCGAAGTAGCGAAACGCACGCAGCATGGCTTCCTGCGCCACGTCCTGGGCATCCGCATCGTCGCGCGCCAGCCAACGCGCCAGGTTGTATGCAGCATCCAGGTGCGGCAGCACGTGCGCTTCGAAGCTCGCGCTTCTGGCGGCGTGCGGGTCCGGCGGAATGCGGTGAAGGTCGGCTGGCATAAGAGGTATTACCGCTATGGCCGTGACTTTATTCCCTATGCGGAAAAGCCGGAATAGGCCGAGGGGAAGTTCGGTAAAGCAGGTGAGGGCGGCGCGATGGCTGCTCGATCCCAGCGGAGTAACCGATCATGCAAGATACCCATGAAAACGAAATCGATGGCCGGCGGCAGTTCCTCAAGTGCATGGCCTGGGCCGGGGCCGGCACCCTTTGGCTGATGAAGAGCGGCGTGCTGCAGGCGCAACCGCTGGGCGATGGTGCAGCCGCCAAGGATGCCAGTTTCAGTTTTGTGCAGATCAGCGATTCGCATATCGGCTTTCACAAAGCGCCGAACATGGATGTGGCGGCCACGCTGCGCCAATCGCTGACGCAGATCAATGCCCAGACAACGCGTCCGGCCTTTGTGCTGCACACGGGCGATCTGACGCACCTGTCCAAGCCCGAGGAATTCGACACGCTGGCCGGACTGATGCAGGAGGCGCACGTGGGGCGTACGTTCTATGTGCCGGGTGAGCACGATGTAATCGGCGACAACGGTGCGGAATTCTTTCGTCGCTTTGGCGAGCGGCAGCAGTCAGGCGGTTGGTACAGCTTCGATCAGGGCGGCGTGCATTTTGTCGGCTTGATCAATGTGCTCAACCTTCGTGCTGGCGGTCTGGGTTCGTTAGGCGCCGATCAGCTGGCTTGGTTGAAGAACGATCTTGCCGGCCTGTCGCCCGACACGCCCTTGGTGGTCTTTGCGCATATGCCGCTGTGGCCGTTGTATCCGTCATGGGGCTGGGGCACCGACGACAGTGCCGAAGCGCTGACTTATTTGCGGCGCTTTGGATCGGTCAGTGTGTTGAATGGGCATATCCACCAGATCCAGCAGAAGGTGGAAGGCACCATTACGTTCTACACGGCACGCTCGACGGCCTATCCACAACCGGCGCCGGGTGTAGGGCCGGGGCCTGGACCGTTGCAGAGCGTGACGCCGGAAGCCTTGCATCGTTACTTGGGCATCCGCGATGTGCGTCATGTACGAGGCGCCCATGCGCTGGCGGTGACCGATGAGGTGCTGTCATGAGTGCCATCGCCACACGCAGGCTGGGATGCGCCTTGATGATCATGATGGCGCTGTGCGGTATCGGTCGAACTGCTGTCGCTGCCGATGCATCCTCATCGAAAGACGCGAAAGCGTTTCAGATCGAGATACGCAACTTTGCCTTTGCGCCGAAGACACTCACCGTGCCGGTGGGTGCTCGTGTGGTGTGGACCAATCACGACGAGGAGCCGCATGTCGTCACCAGCGCCGGTTCGCTGTTTACGTCATCGAAAGCGCTGGATACCAGCGACTCTTACGTCGTGACGTTTGCCAAGTCGGGAACGTATACCTACTACTGTTCGATTCATCCGATGATGGTGGGCACCATCATCGTGCAGTGACTGCGGTTTCCTGGGTATCGAAGCGATAGATATCCATGGCCAGGAAACCGAGATCGATGCCGGCATCGATACGTTGCGCACCGACATGTTCGCCGGCGGCGCCGAGTGCCACATAGAGCGGCAGCAGATGTTCGTCCGTGGGATGCGCGCGCTCGGCGAATGGCGCCTGGCGACGGTAGTCGAGCAGGGCGTCGACGTCGCCAGCCGCCAGCTTCTGTTCGATCCAGCCGATGAACGGACGCACGTAGGGCGCTTCGCGTTCTTCACTGTAGCCGGCGCGGAGGTCGTGCAGGTTGTGCGTAATGCTGCCCGAACCGATCACCAGCACGCCTTGCTCGCGCAGCGGAGCGAGCGCTTGTCCGACCGCGTATTGGTGTGCCGGTCCCAGGTTGGGCTGGATCGATAACGGTACGACTGGAATGTCTGCTTGCGGATAAAGCAGGCGCAACGGCACCCAGGCGCCATGGTCGAGGCCGTGTGCGGGATCGAGCGCGGGCGCGAGATCTGCTTCTGCGAGCAACCGCATGACTTGTGCAGCGACGGCGGGCGCGCCCGGCGCCGGATAGCGGATCTCGAAAAGCTCGCGTGGAAAACCGTAGAAGTCGTGAATGGTTTCAGGTTGCGCCGCACCGCCAACCGTGGGCTTGTGCGCCAGCCAGTGTGCCGTCGCGATCACAATCGCCTTGGGGCGAGGCAGCGCCGCGGCAAGTTCGGCCAGCCGCTCGCCGACCCGGCCCGGATGGAGGGCGGTCATCGGCGAGCCGTGCGAGATGTAGAGGCTGGGCAGTGCGTTCATGGCGGCCACTTATGCGGTTCGATACCGCACAAGTATGGGCCGAAGCGTGGCTTTTCAGCGGTGGAAAAGCGAAACGCAGTGTCGCCTTGCTGAAACGACTCGCGTCGCTTACTTGCGACGCGGTGGCTTGCCGCCGCCATGCCCATGCGGGCGCGGTTTGTCGCCGTGACCTCGCGCATGAGCAGGCTTGAACCCGGGCCCGGATTTGCGCGGCGGACGTCCGCCGGCATCGTCATCGCTGCCCTTCCATTCGGCGATGCGTAGCATTTGCTGGTTCACCCACACCTTTTTCAGATGCTCGAAGATTTCGGCGGGCATGCCGTCGGGCAGATCGATGAGGCTGTAGTCGCCGCGGATGCTCAAGCGGCCGATGTATTGGCTTTCCAGTCCGGCTTCATTGGCGATGGCGCCGATGATATTGCCGGGTTTTACGCCATGCTCGTGACCCACTTCGATGCGATAGGTGCGCTTGCCCGCTTCGGTGGCATGGGGGCGAGCCTGGCGTGGTGCGGCATCGCGCGGTGCTTCGTCGCGATGGCGCGGCTCACGGGCCGGACGACGGGTGTCGCCTTCGTGGCCGTGGGTGGGGCGCGCATCGCGTTCGCGCGTATGTTCGCGTTTTGCCGGCGGCTCCAGCAGCAGCGGGCGATCGCCCTGGGCCAGGCGCGCCAGCGCCGCGGCGATTTCGATCGCCGGGATGTTGTGTTCCTGTTCGAATTGCTCGATCAGCTGCTGGAATTGTTCCAGTCCGCCGACCGCAAGCGTGTCGCTGATGTTTTGCTTGAAGCGTTCGATGCGACGGTCGTTCACCGCTTCGACGGTGGGCAATTTCATTTCGTCGATTGGTTGGCGCGTGGCGCGTTCGATCGCGCGCAGCATGCCTTTCTCGCGCGGCGTCACGAACAGGATCGCATCGCCGTTGCGCCCGGCACGGCCGGTGCGACCGATGCGGTGCACGTAGCTTTCGGTGTCGTAGGGAATGTCGTAGTTCAGCACGTGACTGATGCGTTCCACGTCCAGGCCGCGCGCGGCCACGTCGGTGGCGACGAGGATGTCGAGCTTGCCTTCCTTCAGTTGCTGGATCACGCGTTCGCGTTGCGGCTGCGCGATGTCGCCGTTGATCGCGGCGGCGGCGAGGCCACGCGCCTGCAATTTTTCGGCGAGCTCCTCGGTGGCCTGCTTGGTGCGTGCGAAGATGATCATCGCGTCGAACGGTTCGGCCTCGAGGATGCGTGTCATCGCGTCCAGTTTATGCATGCCGCTTACCCACCAGTAGCGTTGGCGGATATTCGCTGCGGTGGTGGTGGCGGTCTTGATGGTGACTTCTACCGGATCCTTGAGATGACGCTGCGCGATCTTGCGGATCGGCGTCGGCATGGTGGCGGAGAACAATGCCACCTGACGCTGCGGCGGTGTGGCCTGCAGCACTTTCTCGACGTCGTCGATAAAGCCCATGCGCAGCATTTCGTCCGCTTCGTCGAGCACCAGGAAGCGCAGCTCGGAAAGATCGAGAGTGCCCTTATCGAGATGGTCGATTACGCGGCCCGGCGTACCGACGATGAGATGCACGCCACGGCGCAGTGCATGCAGCTGCGGACCATAACTCTGGCCGCCGTAGATCGGCAGCACCTGGAAGCCCGGCATATGCGCGGCGTAACGCTGGAAGGCTTCAGCCACCTGGATGGCCAATTCGCGCGTCGGCGCCAGCACCAGCGCCTGCGGCTTGCCGGGGCGCATATCGATGCGGGAAAGGATGGGCAGCGCGAAAGCGGCTGTCTTGCCGGTGCCGGTCTGCGCCTGGCCGAGCACATCGCGCCCTTCAAGCAAGGGCGGAATCGTCGCCGCCTGAATCGGCGAGGGCGATTCGTAGCCTACATCGGTCAATGCGCGCTGTATTTCTGGCGAGAGCGCGAGCGCAGAGAATCCAGCAGAAGCCGGAGTGGTGTCGGGAGACGGGGACGACATGGGAGAACCTCGACGTGGCATGCACGAAGGCATGCGGGAGAATAGTAGCTATTGTAACAGCCTGCATTGACCCTACCCTTGACGGGAGTTATCCATCGGGAAGTCAGTATGCAAAACCGCCTGAAAAACCGTGTTGCATTAGTGACGGGGGCTTCCTCGGGTATCGGGGAAGCCACCGCATTGGCCCTGGCGGAGCAGGGTGCGAAGGTAGCGATCGCGGCACGCCGCGAAGACCGCCTTCGGCAGCTCGCCGCCAAGCTGTCCGAGCTCGGCGCAGAACCGCTGGTGCTGGTTGCGGACCTCGCGCGTGAAGCGGAAGCGCAACGCATCGTGAAAGACACCGAAGCGCACTACGGCCGTCTAGACATCCTGGTCAACAACGCCGGCGTGATGTACCTCGAACCGGTGGCCGAAGCCGATCTCGGCCGCTGGCGCAGCATGCTGGAGTTGAACGTGCTGAGCCTGATCGCCTCCACACAAGCCGCTCTGGCCGGCATGCGTGCGCGCCGTGACGGGCACATCGTGAATGTGTCGTCCGTGGCGGGTCGCGTCGCCAACCCCAACTCGGCGGCTTACGCGGCCACCAAGTTCGGCGTGGTTGGTTTTTCCGAATCGCTGCGACGCGAAGTCTATAAGGACAATATCCGCGTCAGCGTGATCGAGCCGGGCATGGTGGATACGGAGTTACGCGATCACATCGGTCATGCCGCAAGCCGCCAGGCCGTGAATGCGCGAGCAGGCGAGATGCGTCAGCTGCAAGCCGAAGATATTGCCGACACGATTCTATTCTGCGTGACCAGACCGGATTACGTGTGCATCAACGAAGTGCTGTTGCGGCCAACGGATCAGGAACGCTGACATCGAAAGTTGGGGTGAGCAAAGCAAACCCCAACTTATGCGATTACGCCTTCGCCGCCGGTCTACGACCGCGCGGACGACGCTTGCGATTACCTAGTGCATGTTCGCCGCCGCCATTGTTCTGCTGCGCATGGGCATGCGGGCGATGCGACGCGCCGCCTTGCCGCTGCGGACGTGCCTGAGGCTGACGCGGTCCTTGCTTCGGACGCGGTGCGTGAGCATCGAGGCGCAGCGGTGACGAAAGCTCGAAGCCGGGCACTTCGTTGATCGCGATGTCCTGCGCCAGCAGCTTGCGGATATCGCGCAGCAAGCCCGATTCCTCATGGCTTACCAGCGACAGCGCCAGGCCGTCGGCACCGGCACGGCCGGTGCGGCCGATGCGATGCACGTAATCTTCGGCCACCATCGGCAGATCGAAGTTGATGACGATCGGCAGCTGATCGATATCGATGCCGCGTGCGGCGATATCGGTAGCGACCAGCACAGTCACGCGGCCGCTCTTGAAATCGCTGAGCGCGCGGGTGCGAGCGTTCTGGCTCTTGTTGCCATGAATGGCTGCCGCGCGCATGCCGGATTGTTCCAGGTACTTCACCAGTTTGTCGGCGCCGTGCTTGGTACGGCTGAACACCAAGGTCTGGCGACGGCTGTCCTGGCTCAGCACATGCAGCAGCAGATCGCGCTTGCGGGAAGCGTCGACCGGATGCACCTCATGGCTCACCGTAGTAGCCACGCTATTGGCAGGCGTCACCGAGACTTCGCGCGGCGCATGCATGAACTGCATCGCCAGCGACTTGATCTCCGACGCAAAGGTGGCCGAGAACAGCAGCGTCTGACGCTGCTTCGGCAGTGCGCTGATGATGCGCTTGAGCGAGGGCAGGAAGCCCATGTCGAGCATGCGATCGGCTTCGTCCAACACCAGCACTTCGATACCGCTCAGATCGAGCGTGCGTTGCTGCATGTGGTCGACCAGTCGACCTGGCGTGGCGATGACGATGTCCACACCGCGACGCAACGCCTGGATCTGCGGGCCCATGCTGACGCCGCCGAAGATCGTCGCGCTGCTGACGCGTAGATGCTTGCCGTAGGCGCGCAGGTTATCGTGGATCTGTGCTGCCAGTTCACGCGTCGGGGTAAGGATCAGTGCGCGCGGGCGACGGGTCATGGTTTGACCGGCCGTTGACATGTGCTGCAACAAGGGCAGCGCGAAGGCAGCCGTTTTACCGGTGCCGGTCTGCGCCGCGGCGAGCAGGTCGTGACCTTCCAGCACCACCGGAATGGCGCCGGCCTGAATAGGGGTGGGTTCTGTGTAGCCTTGTTCGGCAAGCGCGCGCAACAACGCAGGGGCCAGGCCCAGCGATTCGAATGACATGAAAAACTCCTAAGTGCAACCCGGAGCGTTCATTCAGAACCGCGTTGCTGTGTGGGATATGGCGGATCGTGCCGCCTCGGCAAGGTATAGCCGAACTGCAAGTATACACGATTGACAGCTTCCCGTCCGGTAGGCAAAAACGGCGTGATAGCCTCCTGCGATTGCGAAAACGGAGTTCCTGCATGTCCATCCTGTCCGCCCTGCGCGAGTTGAACCACGAACAACGGCATACCGTGCTGGCGAGTTTCCTAGGCTGGACGCTGGATGCTTTCGACTATTTCATGTTCACGTTCGTGATCGTCGGCATCGCGAATGAATTCCATGTAGACAGAACCGAAGTCACGCTGGGTGTGTTGCTCACACTTGCAGCGCGTCCTGTCGGCGCCTTGCTGTTTGGTCGTTTGGCCGATCGCTACGGGCGTCGGCCGGTGCTGATGATCGACGTGATTCTGTTCTCGCTGTTCGAATTGGCGACGGCGTTTGCGCCATCGATCACGGTATTGCTGGTGCTGCGTTTTCTGTTTGGCGTGGCGATGGGCGGCGAGTGGGGCATTGGCGCGTCACTGGCGATGGAGTCCATTCCAGCCAAATCGCGCGGTCTGGTATCGGGTCTGCTACAGAGTGGTTATCCCTGTGGATTTTTCCTCGGTGCGCTGGTGAACTGGCTGCTCGTCGATCACATCGGCTGGCGCGGCCTGTTCGTGGTAGGTGCGTTGCCGGCGTTGCTGGTTCTCTATATCCGGCGCAAGGTGCCGGAATCGCCGGCATGGGAGGCCAGTCAGGCCGAGCACGGCAAACGCAGTCTGCGCGAAGCCATGCGCGGTCATTGGAAGCTGGCGATTTATCTGATGTGCCTGATGGCGGCGTTCAACATGTTTAGCCACGGCTCGCAGGACATGTATCACACGTTCGAGGAAATAAACCTGCATCTGCCGACCGGATCGAGTGCGGCGTTTGTGTTGGTCGCGATGCTCAATCTTGGCGCCTTGGTGGGCGGCATCTTCTTCGGTGCTTGGTCGGAGAAGATCGGCCGCCGTCGCGCCATGATGATCGCGGCGTTGCTCGCTATTCCGGTGATACCGCTGTGGACTTACGGTGGTTCCTTGCTGCTGTTGGGGCTTGGCGCCTTCCTGATCCAGGTGATGGTGCAGGGGGCGTGGGGCGTGGTGCCGACCCATCTCAACGAGCTGTCGCCGGATGCGGTGCGCGGCACGCTGCCCGGCTTTGCCTATCAGATGGGCAACCTGATCGCAGCCGGCACAGCGACGGCGCAATCGTGGCTGGCAGCGCAGCATGGCGTCGGGTTGCCGCTGGTCATGTCGCTGTGGATCGCCGCCGTGGCGGCACTGCTGGCGCTGTTGGTCTGGCTGGGCCCGGAGGCCCGTGGCGTGGGCTTCGGCAAGACGGACAGCTGATAGAATCGTCGCTTTAGCTTCTACCGAGAGACAGACAATGAAGGCTGGCAAGGACAAGGTCATCGCATTCCACTACACGCTTACCGTGGAGGGCGAGAAGGTTGAAAGCTCGCACGAGAGCGGGCAGCCGTTGTGGATTCTGCTTGGCCACGGCCAACTGATCCCTGGACTGGAAAAAGCGCTGGACGAACATGGCGCCGGTGACACGCTGCAGGTCGAGATCCCGCCCGCCGAAGGCTATGGCGAGCGTCAGGAAGGCCAGATCCAGCGCGTGCCGAAGAAATATTTCCAGCAGGGCAATCGCCTCAAGCCCGGCATGGTGACCGTGCTGTCGCTCAAAGAGGGTGGTCAGCGTGCGGTGACGGTGCATAAGGTCGGCATGAGCACGGTCGACGTGGATCTCAATCATCCGATGGCCGGCAAGACGCTCAACTTCGACGTGACGATCCAGGAAGTGCGCGACGCCACCGAGGAAGAAATCCAGCACGGCCATGCGCATCCGCCGGGTGCTGCGGCGCACTGAGTTTTCTCAGGTCATGTACAACACAACGGCGCCCTTGGGCGCCGTTGTCGTTTACTGCCGAGTCGAAAAATCAAACCAGGCTGATCTGCACATCCACATTGCCGCGCGTGGCGTGCGAATACGGGCAGATGTCGCGATGGGCGATATCGATCAGCTCCTGTGCCACGGCACGATCGATACCGGGCAGGCTCACTTCCAGCTTCACCGCGATGCCGAAGCCGGTGGGCTCACGCGGGCCGATGCCGACGTGCCCTGTCACTGAGGCTTCCTTCAGGGTCACTTTCTTCTCGCGTGCCACATAGCGCACCGCGCCTTCAAAGCAGGCCGAATAACCGGCAGCGAACAGCTGTTCCGGATTGCTGCCGTGGCCGCCCGGGCCGCCCATTTCCTTCGGCACCTTCAGATCGAAATCCAGCACGCCGTCACTGCTGTGAATATGGCCTTCGCGGCCACCTTTTGCGGTGGCGGTGGCGGTATAGAGGATTTTGGTTGGATTGCTCATGGTTTCAGTCTCTTTCGTCAGTGGGGACGGCTAGCTGAGCCGCCAGGGATTTGAGTTCGTCACGCAAATGCTTGAAAGCGTCGGCGGAAAGGCAAAGGCGCTCAGCCATACAACGAGGCACATCCTCTGCGCGTTCGTGCAGCTTATGTCCGGCTTTGGTCAGGGTGATTTCTACTTCGCGCTCGTCGCTTTGACGGCGACGGCGGCCTAACAGGCTGGCCTGTTCCAGGCGTTTGAGCAGTGGGGTGAGGGTGCCCGAGTCCAATTGCAGGCGTTCGCCGAGCTCACGCACGGTGAGCCCATCGCGCTCCCACAACACCATCATCACCAGATATTGCGGGTAGGTGAGATCCAATGCATCGAGCAGCGGGCGATAGACCGCTGTCATACGGCGCGAAGCGGCGTAGAGCGCGAAGCAAAGTTGATCGTCCAGAAGCAGTGATGGCTTGATTCGAGCTTTCATGAGGAAAAGCATAGTACGAAATTTAATTGTGCACAATATAAATTTCGTGAAAAAGAACCAGTGATGCATTTAACGAAGGGAATCAATCCAGTAGCCGCTTGCCGTAGGCGAAGTGATCGCGCCAGTACGGGCCGTCGATATCGTCCATGCGGACCGTGCCGCCACTGTTAGGGGCATGCACGAAACGGCCTTTGCCGACGTAGACGCCGACATGGCTGATGCCGCCGCCGATGCTGAAGAAAACCAGGTCGCCGCTCATCAGGTCATCCATGCGCCGGACTTTGAGCCCGTCGATCGACGCCATGTCGCGCGAGCTGTGCGGCAGTGTGATGTTGGCGGCGTTGCGGTAGATGTAATCGACCAGACCGCTGCAGTCGAAGCCGCCTGCTGGCGTATTGCCGCCCCAGTGGTAAGGCGTGCCGACCAGGGCCATGGCGCGGAACAGCACGTCGTTGGCAGTGCCTACGGAGTTTTCCGGTGCACGCGCCGGCTCGTCGGCGAGTTCCGAATGCGAGGGTTTGTACGTGGTTTCGCGTCGTGGTGCGCCCGCGCAAGCAGCGAGTAACAACAGCACGCCGGCCAGTGCGGCCAGGCGCAGCACTGTTCCGAACGATCGGTGTTTGTCCGTATCCTCGTTGCTGGCCTGAGCCATAAAAAAACCTCGGCGTGGTTTGCGCCGAGGTTATAGCAAATCAATAGCTTGGATGGAAGTTTTCAGGTATTGGAAGAGGTGGGCGGTGCAAGTGGAGCGGGTGGCGGAGGCGGCGGAGGCATCATGCCGCCCGGCGGTGGTGGCGGAGGCGGAGCTCCAGGCGGCGGCGCCTGTGGCAACGGGCTCAGGCTGAAGTACACGGGTACCTGCACCCATCCTTCCACCGCCTTGCCGTTTTGCATTTTCGGATTGAAGTGCCACTTCATGGCGGCATCGCTGGCGGCTTTTGCTAACTCAGGCGAAGCGGTGGTGACCTCGCTGACAATATCGATCTTGCGTGGAGTGCCATCCGCGCCTATCAGCATTTTGAGCATGACCAGGCCTTGCTCACGATTTTTGATGGCGTCCGGTGGGTACGGCGGCGGTATCGCCGCGTTGAAATGCACATCTTGGGTTGCCAACGTATCAGCCGATGTTTTGGCTGCGGTTTGCGCCATGGCTGCACTGCTGATGAGCAATGCCGTCAATGCGACGTAACCAAGTCGGCGGCGCCAGGTTCCACAGGGTTGGCGGCTTATCATGATGAGACGCTCCTTTAGTTGTGGCTCCGCGAGCCAGGGGATCATTGCCGGCTGTGCATCCACACCGATGCTGCGCATCAGGGTCTGGGCATAGCGAAGTTCTTGCTGTGGCGCTGCACGCAGCACGCTTTCATCGCAGGCGAGCTCCTGATCCAACTGGAAGCGCGGTAGCGCGAGCCAGGCCAATGGATGGAACCAAAGCAGTACGAATGCGCATTCGCCCAACAAGCTCCACCACGCATCGCCGCGCCGCAGGTGACTGCATTCGTGGCGCAGCATGATGTCGCGTGAATCGATGTCGTAGCGTTCCAAAAAATCCACAGGCAGTAACAGCCGCGCCCGTGGTGCCCACATCACAGCGGGACCTGCTGGGTGTAGCCATATCCGACGCGTGGCTAGTGCAGGATGTTCGGCGAGCAGGAGACGTTGCATGGCATCCGGCATGGCTTGGCACGCGCGTGCCAGCCGCAGGTAGCGGGCGCCCCGTTGCACGACGCCGCAGACGACGCCGAGAAGCCAGATTGCAATAAGCCACGCACATGTACTGGCGGGTAAGTCAGATGTTGCGGCGAATGTTTGCGAAGGCAGGGCGGCGATCATGGGCTGCACCGACCAGGCCGGCATGGGCGTCGGCAACCATGGCATGGCAGCTAGCAGCAGTGGCAAACACCACAACGTGAACGCTGGTCCGGCGCCAAACGCGCGACGCATGGGTTTGCGCAGTAACAACACCATCGCCAGTCCCAGCGTCGTGGCAAGCAGCATTTGCAGCAGCATCGCGTTCATGTCAGCGCCCTTTTCGTTCGATGGCATCGACCAGCTTGCGCAATTCCGCAACGTCCTTCGCGGATAGTTTTTCGTGCTGACTGAAATGCGCGAGCAGGGGCGCAACGCGGCCGCCGAAAACTCGATCGAGCAGGCTGTGGCTTTCCTGCGACTGCCATTGCGCACGACTCAGCAACGGGGAGTAGAGGTAACGGCGACTGTCGCGGGTTGCTTCAACGGCACCTTTGCCCAGTAGACGGTTGAGCAGGGTGCGGATGGTTTTCTCGTGCCAGTCGCTGTTCAACTGGACGGCAGCGACGATTTGCTCAGAAGTGAGCGGCGCATCCTGCCAGAGCACTTCCATGACGCGGCTTTCAGCTTCGCTGATGGGAACAGTGGTCTGCGGCATCGGACGGCTCCTCTTGGATTACATGTGTAGTCTTGCGACTAAATTACACACGTAATTCGAAAGGCGCAAGTCCCTTTATCGAGCGGGTCAGTGTGGAGGGACGTCAATCTCTCGCTGGGACAAGGTTGTGCCGCTGGCATTCCAGGCGCGTAGGCGGTAATGCCCCGGATAGAGATACAGCACGTTGTGCGCGCGAGTGTGCACCAGGGTGTAGCGGTCGGCTGGAATGGAGGTGTCCGGCTCGCCGGGATAGTAAGCGTCGATCACGCAGGGGATCTGTCCGGTACATAGATCGGCGTTGATGGGATAGGTGACGCGTCTGCCGCCCAGCGTCAGCCATTTCGGCCGTTGGTCGGCATCGAAGGGGGGGCGAGGCAGCACGACCATGCGGCGCATCTCGTCGGCATTTTTCAGACCGTTGGTGTCGAGATCGCTTTCGTCCGCGGGTGGCAGAATGACGGTAATGTCGTGTTGTCGTGGATCGGAGCTCCATATCACCCCGGTGCCGCGCTCGCGCAGGGCGATCGGGACAGACGAGGGGAAACGCAAGGCGAGGGCGTCGTAAAAGCCGAAGTCGAGCCCACCGACCGCGACGTCCCGAAACTGCACTTGGTCGACGCAGAGCGGGTCGTAGCCACTGAGGTGTTTCAGCAGCATGCCCATCGGCTGGATATCGTCGCCCAGGTTGCCGACGGCTTTGTCGATGTGCGAGTAGCCGGCGTGCACGAACAGCTTGGCCTGCGGATCCTTCGCGAACACCTTTTCGTAAAGCGTCTGCGCTTGTTCGGTGTCGCGGTTGTTGATGGAGGCCGAATCCGAATCATAGGGCACGATGATGTAGCCAAGCTTGATCGCTTGCCGCACGATTTCGCCGTATAACGGTTCGAGCAGGTATTCGCTGCCCGACGCATCGGTGGCGTAGCCGCGGTGCATCAGGTCGGTGTCTTTCTCGCTGAGTGCCTCGGCGGCAAAGTAGCGAAAACCCAGCGCGCGCAGGCGCGGCAGCAGCGCCAATGTCAATTCGCGGGTATGCGCATCGTGATGCGCTTCATTGATCATCACGATGTGGCGTTGGGCGGCCAGTTCGACGACGGCGTCAGCAGCATCGACGCTGCGCCATTCTTCGCTACGCGGCAAAGCCCCGGATTTAGGAGGCGCGAGACGGTTGTCGAACGGGAAGGCCATCGCAGCTTCGTTGTATAACCCCAGCTCACTATCTACCGTGGCGAGCAACTGCCTGGCGAGCGATTTGGTGTTGTTGTCCAGCTGGGGTATGACCGCGGTCAAGTAGTCGTAGCGTGCTAGACCGTTCGGTGCGGCCCCGAAGTGGGTCAGCACTTCCTGCGCGGAAGGGGCGGGCTGCTGCGCACGCGCACTGGTTGCTGCCAGTAGCACGGTCGTGCAGAACAGGCACATCACCATCGGTAAACGCATCGGCATGGGGAAGATGTCGTAGTTGCGCGGCCCCAGCCTGCGACGTTGTTGGGCTTCGCGCAAGTACCCTTTGGGCAGGATCGCTACAATGGGCCGATGGATGCTTCCCGTAGCGATGTATTGATCCTTGGTGGTGGCGTAGTCGGCCTGTCCTGTGCGCTGTATTTGCTCAAGGGCGGCACCGGCGTGCGTGTGCTGGAGCAGGGCACGCCCGGCTGCGGTAGTTCGCACGGCAATTGCGGCACCATTACCCCCAGCCATGCCGCGCCCTTAGCCATGCCGGGCATGCTGGGCGTGGCGCTACGGTCGATGCTGCGGGCCGATGCTCCGCTATATCTCAACCCCCGCTTCGATGGTCCGCGATTTCGCTGGCTAATGGGATTTGCGCGGCACTGCAATTGGCGCGATTTTCATCATGCTGCGAAAGCCCGGGCAGCCATCCTGCAACGCTCCCGGCATTTGCTAGGCGATCTGATCCGCGGCGAGAAACTGAATTGCGAATTCGTCGAAGAAGGCGTGCTTTACGTCTATCGCGGCGCTGCACAATTGGCTGCGGACGAGCGTCATCATGCGGATTTACTCGATCGCCTCGGCATTCCGGTGCAGCGTCTGCGCGGAGATGAAGTCGAGCGCATGGAGCCGGCACTGAAACCGGGCGTGCAAGGCGGGCTATTTCATCCGGAGGACGCGCGGCTGCGTCCGGATCGTTATGTCGCCGAGCTAGCCCGGCTGGTGCGCGAGCACGGCGGCATCATTGAATCCGGAGCCAGGATCGAGCGTTTCGAAACGGATGGACGCCGTATCACCGGCGTCGGCACCAGTCGCGGCGATTTTGCCGGCGAACGCGTGCTAATGGCGCTGGGGGCCTGGTCGCCGCTGCTGGGGCGTCAGCTCGATTTGCGCTTGCCAATGCAACCGGGCAAAGGTTATTCACTCACCTACACGCGGCCTGCGCTCGCGCCGCGCCACGCACTGGTACTCCGAGAAGCGGCCGTGTGCGTCACCACGTGGGAAAGTGGTCTTCGTCTTGGCAGCACGATGGAATTTTCAGGATATGCGGAGGGGCTCAATCGCACGCGCTTGAATGCACTGCGACGCGGCGCCGCCGAAGGACTGCATGAGCCGGAGGGGCCGGAGCTGCAGGAGGAGTGGTGGGGGTGGCGGCCGATGTGCGTGGACGAAGTGCCGATCATCGGCCCCAGCACGCGCTGGTCGAACCTGCATATGGCGACGGCGCACGGCATGCTGGGCGTGAGCATGTCGGCGGCGACCGGCGAGCTGGTCGCCGCGCAAATCCATGGAACGACGCCCGCATTCGATCCAGCGCCTTATGCACCGGCGCGCTTCGGTCTGTAATGAGACACGGTATCCAGCCTGCCCACCAAGGAAATGGACGATGAGCGAACGCTTCGATCTGATCGTGCTGGGTGCGGGTTCCGGTGGATTGAGCGCTGCGCAGCATGCGGCACGGTTGGGTGCACGGGTTGCGTTGTTCGACCCTGACGCGCTTGGCGGCACCTGCGTAAATCGCGGTTGTGTACCGAAGAAAGCCATGTGGTACGCCGCACACATGGCGGATATGCATCGCCTGGCCGCCGATGTCGGCTTTGAAACGGCGCCGATGCGATTGGACTGGGCGCGCTTTCGCCGATTGCGCGATCAATACATCGCCGGGATCCGCGATCGCTATGCAACGCGTCTCGAAACAGCTGGTATACGCGTGCTATCTGAAGCGGCTCGTCTGCTTTCGGCTAATGCTGTGGTGACGGCGTCAGGCTTGCACGCAAGCGCGCCACACATCGTGATCGCCACCGGCGCGCGACCCTACCGCTTGGATGTGCCCGGCTTCGAGCTCGGCATGCTATCGGACGACATCTTCATGCTCGATGCGCCACCCCGGCACATCGCCATCGTCGGCGGCGGCTATGTGGCCGTGGAGTTCGCCTGCGTCATGCGTGGGCTGGGATGCGAGGTGGATTTGCTGGTCCGCGAGAATCTGCTGACGGATTTCGATATCGAGCTGGTCGAAGCGTTGGCTGCGCAGATGCAGGCGCACGGCATCCGGATTTTGCGCCATACACGCGTAAAAGCTGCTCGTGGCCAGCCCGGTGTCATTACGCTGGAAACGACAGACGGAACCGCGCATGGCCCATACGATGCCTTGCTATGGGCCGTCGGTCGCGTTCCGAGTAGCGGCGACATGGGATTGGAACAGCTCGGTGTGGCGTACGACGAACGTGGTCACGTGCTGGTCGACGCATTTCAGAACACCAGCGTGCCGGGTATCTACGCCGTGGGTGACGTGACCGATCGCAAAGCCCTGACACCAGTCGCCGTGGCAGCGGGCCGCGCGCTGGCCGACCGCTTGATCGGCGGCCACTTGGAGGCAAAGTTCGACGACAGCGCCATTCCCAGCGTGGTCTTCGCGGAGCCGCCGCTGGGCATGGTCGGCCTGACTGAACAACAGGCGCGCGCTCGGTATGGCAATGACGTAAGCGTACACAGCGGTCGCTACACCCCGCTGATATGGATGGTCGCGGGTCGCTCGGAGCAAAGCGTGGTTAAGCTGGTTTGCGTGGGCGCCGATCGCCGGGTGGTCGGCATCCACGTGCTGGGGCCGGGCAGCGACGAACTGCTGCAAGGTTTTGCGGTGGCCTTGCAGAAAGGCTTGTATTGGCACGATCTGAAGGCGGCGATTGCCATCCATCCCACCGCTGCCGAAGAGCTGTTGTTGCTGCGTTGACGGCGGACGGTACACACTCCTGGGATGGAGACCTTCACCCTTACCCGCGGTAACGTACCGCTGCTGATCAGCCTGCCTCATAACGGCAGCTACATTCCTGATGTATTGGCCACGCGGCTGCATCCGGGCGCGCGTCGCTCGCCCGATACCGACTGGCACGTCGCCCAGCTGTACGAACCGCTAGCCCAAGAGCTCGGCGCGAGCTTGCTCAAGCCGGTGGCGTCGCGCTACGTGATCGATCTGAATCGTCCGGCAGATGGGCATGCCCTCTACCCTGGGCGGCGTGAAACCGGCCTTGTGCCGACGATCGGTTTCGATGGTGAGCCGCTCTATTTGGATGGCTCGGAGCCCGATGCAGACGAGATCCTTCAACGGGTGGATACGTGGTGGCGCCCTTATCACCTGGCGTTGGCGCAGGAAATCGCGCGGCTGAAATCGGAACACGGCCGCGTGGTGTTGTGGGAGGGTCACTCCATTCGCAGCCGGGTGCCCATGCTATTCGAGGGACGGCTGCCCGATTTCAATCTGGGCACGGTCGATGGTGCCAGCTGTGGTGCCGACCTCCAATGGAGCCTCACGAACGTGATGGAAGCCCAGTCGCGCTATGACTTCGTGCTCAACGGCCGCTTCAAGGGCGGCTATATCACTCGCCAATACGGACAGCCGGGCGAGGGCATCCAGGCCGTGCAATTGGAATTGGCCCAATGCCAGTACATGAACGAAGAAAACTTCGTCTGGGATGCGACCAAGGCGCCGATGGTGCAGGGCACGATCCGTCAGTTGCTGCAGCAATGCCTGGTCTGATCGGTCAAAGGCGAGATGGAAAGGCTGGCGCGGGCGCTTTGTTTAAATTGTCACCGGTTTTGCACGATTTCTTGCTGCCGTTCAGTTCCAGTATGCCGAGAACGATGCATTGTTAAGTCGCCACGCCGCCCGCGTTTGCCGGGTTCCGGCCGGGTCCGTGGCAATCAAATCTCGAGGCTCATGATCATGATGCGTAAACTTGCGATCGCTTCCCTGCTCGTTGCGGGTGTGGCCCTCTCCGGTTCGGTGCTGGCTCAGGACCAGACGGCTCCGGCTCCGACTCCGGCAGCAGCAGCGCCTGCAGCAGCGTCGAGCACGGCGACCCCGACCACCACCAAGCACCACAAGAAGTCGTCCTCGACCAGCCACAAAAAGTCGCACAAGAAGGCCGCAACCGGTACAGAACCGGCTTCCGCGAGCACCGCTGGCGGCGCGAAGTAATTTTTGTAGCTCGATCGGTATACCGAGACCCCGGCCGGCGCTGCCTGCTGGGGTTTTTTTGTGTCAGCTCGCCGAACGAGGTAGCACCGCGATGCATTTGAGTTCGATCGCAATCGGCGTAGGCAATGCGCTGATGCCCAGCGTGGTGCGGCAGGCATCGACGCCTGCAAAGTACTCGGCGTAAAGACGGTTGTAGACAGGAAAGTCACGCGCCATGTCGGTCAGGAACACCGTGACATCGATCAGATGCTCCCAGCGTGCGCCGCTGGCCTCCAGCACGGCCCGCACATTGGCGAATACCTGCCGGCACTGCTGCTCGATGTCGTAGCTGGTCAGTCGCCCTTCGGCGTCGTAGGCATTGCCGGGAATCGCATTGCTGCCAGGCTGCCGTGGACCGACACCGGAAAGAAACAACAGGTCGCCGACGCGCCGCGCATGCGGATAAGCGCCGACCGGTGCCGGGGCGGCATCGGTGCGCACCACGTCGCTCATCGCGGTTCCTCGACGTGACAGATCAGCTCATGCAAGGCTTGCTCATAACTTGGGCGCAGCGACTGACGCGAGTCGACGTGCATGCCCAGATCATGCATATGCCCGTTGAACAGGCTGTAGCACCAAGCATGCACGGAAAGTGGCTGTCCGCGTTCCCACGCTTCCATCACGACGGTGGTCTGGCAGACGTTAACCACTTGCTCGATGGCATTGAGTTCGCACAGTCGTGTATTGCGCAAGGACATGGAGCCAAGCGCGGAGAGCTTGTCGCTGTGCTTCTGGGCGACATCGCTGACATGTCGCAGCCAGTTGTCGACGAGGCCAAGCCGGCGTTCGTCGAGCACCGCCTGCACGCCGCCGCAGCCGTAGTGGCCGACGACGATGATGTGCTCCACCTTCAGCACGTCCACCGCGAACTGGATGGCGCTGAGGCAGTTGAGGTCCGTGTGCGAAACCACATTGGCGACATTGCGCTGCACGAAGATTTCGCCGGGCGGCAAGTCGACGATCTGGGTAGCCGGCACACGCGAGTCGGAGCAACCGATCCACAGGTATTTCGGCGATTGCTGCTTGGCCAGGCGCTCGAAGAATTGCGGATCGGCCTTCGTTACCGCGGCCGACCAGCGGCGATTGCTGTCGATCAGATTCTGCAATGGACTGCTCAAAGTATTTCCCTCAATAACGAATGCAGATATTGCGTGGTTCAGTAAAGAACCGCAGCGCTTCTGTGCCGCCTTCGCGACCTACGCCCGATTGTTTGCTGCCGCCGAACGGCGTGCGCAGATCGCGCAGCAGCCAACAGTTGATCCATACGATGCCGAACTCCAGTTGCGCGGCCATGCGATGCGCACGCGACAGGTCGCTGGTCCAAAGCGAAGCGGCGAGGCCGTAGCCGGTGCCGTTGGCGATGGCCAGCGCTTCGGCCTCGTCATCAAACGGTATGAGCGTGACCACGGGGCCGAAGATTTCCTGCTGATTGGTGAGCGTGTCATTCGACAACCCATCGATGACGGTGGGTGCGACGAACCAGCCCGAGGCACAGCGGCCGGCCGGCGTTAGGGCATGACCGCCAGAAAGAATTCGTCCGCCCTCGTCACGCGCCTGGGCGATGCAATGCATCACTTTGTCGAAATGTTCGCGGGATACCAGGGCGCCGAGGTCACTGGACGATTCCTGTGGATCGCCGACTCGCAAGGCGTTCACGCGCGCAAGGTAGCGTTCTCGGAACGTTTCATAGATCGAGCGTTGCACCAACAGGCGCGAACCGCACAGACAGATCTCGCCCTGATTGGCGAAACCGGAGCGTACGATGGTGTCGAGGTTGTCGTCGGAAAGCTCGGCATCGGCGAAGACGATGGCCGGATTCTTACCGCCCAGCTCCAGCGATACTTTCTTGAAATGCGGTGCCGCGGCAGTAGCAATGCTGGCGCCCGTGCGCGTGCTCCCGGTGAAGGACACGGCTTTGATGGCTGGATGTTCCACGATGGCCTGGCCGGTGTTTGGGCCGCGACCATGCACGATGTTCAGCACACCCGGCGGAAATCCGGCTTCGATGCTCAGCTCGCCAAGCAGCGCAGCAGTGCAGGGCGTGATCTCGGAAGGCTTGGCGACTACCGCGTTGCCGCTGGCTAGCGCGGGAGCGATCTTCCACGTGAACAAGTACAACGGCAGATTCCACGGGCTGATGCAGCCGACGACGCCGAGAGGACGTCGCAGGGTGTAGTTGATCGCACCGGTTTCCATCGCATGCGATTCGCTATCCCAGGCCATGACCGCGGCAGCGAAAAAGCGTAGGTTGGAAACGGCGCGTGGAATATCCAGGCGTCTGGCGAGTGCCACCGGCTTGCCGCTGTCGCGCGACTCGAGCGCGGCGAATTCATCGAGCCGTGCTTCGATCAGATCGGCGAGTCGATGGAGCAGGCGAGCACGTTCGTCGGAAGGTGTCGCCATCCATCCTGGCGCAGCCTTTTGCGCGGCCTGTACCGCCGCTTCGACATCGGCGGGAGTGGAATCGGGACATTGCGCGAATACTGCGCCGGTGGCTGGCTCGTGGATGTCGAGCCAGTGGTTGTCCCGGGGCGCCTGCAGGCGGCCGTCAATCAGATTGGCGAGGCGGGTGCTTGGCATCTGCGCAAGCTTAGAACCTGCGCGTCCCGATTGCACCGAACGCACGCGTATTGGATCAGCTCAGCGCCCGTGTGCGGCCGCCGTCTACCGCAATGCTTACGCCGTTGACGTACGCGGCAGCGGGTGTGCAAAGGAATGCAATAACCGCAGCCACTTCGCCCGGTTCACCGAAACGGCGCGCGGGAACCGCGGCGGCCATTTCCTCCGCCAGCTCCCGCTCGCTGCGCCCGCTCTTTTTCGATTGCACGGCCAGCAGGCCGTCCAGTCGCGCCGTGCGGGTATAGCCGGGCAGCACGTTGTTGACGGTGATGCCGTCGGCGGCCAGTTCGCCAGCCAGCGTTTTCGCCCAGGCCGCCACGGCGGCACGGACGGTGTTGGAGACGCCAAGCCCGGGAATCGGTTCCTTCACCGACGTGGAGATGACATTGACTAGCCGGCCATAACCGCCGTCGCGCATACCGGGCAGCACCGCTTGCAGCAGCACCTGACCGGCCAGCAAATGCTGTCGGAATGTACTTTCGAAAGCGGCCGTTTCGGCGCTATGGGCAGGTCCCCCGGGCGGACCGCCGGTATTGTTGATGAGGATCTGTACCGGACGAGCGGCGACGATCTCGGTAGCGATAGCCTGCAGACCGTTCGTGTCCTGCATATCGACGCTGCGCCAGTCGTGGCGTTGCGCAGAGTGCTTGCACGGCAGACTGTTGGCGACGGTCGCAAGCTGATCGGCTGAACGTGCCAGCAACGTGACATCCGCCCCCAGCTCAGCCAATTCGATAGCGGTCGCCCGGCCGATGCCTTGGGATGCGCCACACACCAGTGCGTGACGGCCGCTGAGGTTCAAATCCATGCGATCTCCTAGGGACGGCTGAACCATTGAAGGGCGAGCGCTGCGACCCAGCACGCCCAGGCTACCCACTGAATGTAACGCCAGATGCGCCACAAGCGCGTGATCGCTGCGTCGTCGATGGCGGCAATGGCCGGCGAGCGCAGCACGTGTTGCATGCGCAGCCACAACTGCGGCCCATGCGCAGCCGGACCGCTGCCCGTGTCAACAATCACTTTCCAGTGTTGCGGATAATCGTCGCGCAGCCGCTTGGCAATGCGAAACGGCAGTACGGCGTGCGTGATGAAGCATACGAGGCCGATCAGCAGCAATCCGATATAGACCGCAAACGGAATCAAAGACTGCTCCAACTCAAATGGGCGGGAAGATCCGTGCGCAAGGAATGCAGCAGGCCATCGCCCTGTGGGGCCTTGCCGCATACGGCCCGATTCACCGCTTCGGCATAGGGTTTGTCCATCATGCCGACCCAGACCGTGCCGTCGGGACCATGCTGGATCTTGTAGCTACCGCCGGTGCTAACGGCTGCGGGTGTGTTGCCGCTACCCGTCGTGGTGAACGTGCTGGCGGATTGTTCCCAGTACGTGTTGTCCGATTGCTGTTTGCCGGAGCTATACACCACCAGGTAACGCGCGCGCTTGTCGGTGATGATGACGCTGCCGAACGCACCGCTGTCGCTGTTGCTCCAGCCCATGTATTCGCACAGTTTCACGTCCTGCGAATCGATCGGCTGAAACGCATCATCGAGCTGCACCACGCTAGGTGCGAACAGATAGCTGGAGCCCATCACGGAGCGACCGATGAGTTCCGACTTCAGTGCGACCTTGTAGGGCAGCTTGGCATCGACCGGCAGTACGAAACTCAGAAAATAGCTGCGCACGCCATTGATGGCCGCCACGGGGCTGCCGTTACCGAGCACAAATTGCTGCGGCCGCCAGGGCAGGCGGTCCTGGTAGGAGAAGTCGGCAAAGCTCGTACAGCAAGGCGTTGCCTGATCAAGCTGTTTTTTCGCATCGGCCAACGTCTTGGGCGGTGGACTTTGCGGCAGCAGCGTGGTCGGCAACGGCAGCTTGACGCTATGGCAAGCGCCAAGCAGGAGCATGAGAACAACGGTAAGTAGTAGTCGAAGGCGCATCGGGGAAATCGATCAGAATTCGGCACTCCCTGCCGCGCGTGGATAGGGGATGGCATCGCGGATGTTCGATAGCCCGCATACGTATACCAGCAGGCGTTCGAAACCGAGGCCGAAGCCGGCATGGGGTACGGTGCCATAACGACGCAGGTCACGATACCAGCCATAAGTGGCGGTATCGAGACCAAACTTGGCCATGCGGCGGTCGAGGTAATCCAGGCGTTCCTCGCGCTGGCTGCCACCGATGATTTCGCCGATGCCCGGCGCGAGCACGTCCATCGCCGCCACGGTTTTTTCGTCGTCGTTGAGGCGCATATAGAACGCTTTGATCTGCTCGGGGTAGTTCATGACTACGACCGGACGGCCGACGTGTTTCTCCGCCAGGTAGCGTTCGTGTTCCGTTTGCAAATCCACACCCCAGGCAACCGGGAAGTCGAACTTCTGGCCGGACTTTTTGAGGATCTCGATGGCATCGGTGTAATTGATGCGTTCGAACGGCTGGGCGATAAAGGTTTCCAGCCTGCTGATGGCTTCTGGCAGTACTCGCTCGGCGAAAAATGCCATGTCGTCAGCGCATTCTTCGAGCACCGCTTTGAAGATCGCCTTGAGGAACGCTTCCGCACAATCCGCATCGGCAGCGAGATCGGCAAAGGCGATTTCCGGTTCCACCATCCAGAACTCGGCCAGATGGCGCGGCGTGTTGGAGTTTTCGGCGCGGAAGGTCGGGCCGAAGGTGTACACCTTGCTCATCGCCAATGCGTAGGCTTCGACGTTGAGCTGACCGGACACGGTGAGGAAGGCTTCGCGGCCGAAGAAATCCTTGCGGAAATCGATCTTGCCTTTCTCGTCGCGCGGCAGATTGGCCAGGTCCAGCGTGGACAAACGGAACATATCGCCAGCGCCCTCGGCATCCGAGGTGGTGATGATCGGCGTGTTGATCCAGAAGAAGCCCTGCTCGGTGAGATGACGATGGATAGCCATCATCATCGTGTGGCGCACACGCGTGACGGCTCCGAACAGGTTGGTGCGCGGACGTAAGTGGGCGACCTCGCGCAGGAATTCCATCGAGTGTTGCTTGGGCTGGATCGGGTAGGTTTCCGGATCGTCGACCAAGCCGGTAACGGCCACGCTGTCGGCTTGGATTTCGAACGCCTGGCCCTTGCCTTGCGAAGGCACCAGCGTACCGGTGACGATCACGCCGGCGCCGGCGGTGAGATGTTTCACCTCGCTCTCGTAGTTACCCACAGTAGCCGGCACTACGGCCTGAATCGGATCGAAGCAGGAGCCATCGGTAACATTTACAAACGACAGGCCCGCTTTGGAGTCGCGGCGGGTGCGTACCCAGCCGCGGACTGTCACCTTGCTACCGGCGTCGAGTTTGCCGGAAAGAGCCTGTTTGACGCTGACCACCGTCATGGATTGAAACTCCTAGGAGAGGCGCCCATGTATGTAGGGCGTTAAGGCAAGCGGGCATGATAATGTAGCCGTTGCCTGCACTGCGACATGCAGGAAGTGCTGACCTTTATGACTATTTCCATTACCGCCTCCGCCAGTCAACGCATGCGTCAGTTCCTGGCACAGACGCCCGCGGCCGCGGGTGTTCGTTTCGGCGTGAAACGTACCGGCTGTTCGGGATTCGCCTATGTGGTGGATCTCGCCGATACCGTGAGCAGCGACGATCAGACGTTCCAGATCGATGGCGTGCCGGTGATCGTCGATACCAAGAGCCTGGCTCTTGTCGACGGCACCGTGATCGATTTCCAGCGCCAGGGGCTCAATGCCAGTTTCGTGTTCCACAACCCCAATGCGACCGGGGAATGTGGCTGCGGGGAAAGCTTTACCGTCGGCTGAGCACGGTCCATCAGCATATTTCCGCCCAAATCCATTCAGATCAGCTACTTGCGCTGATTGATTGATTTCACTTAGAATTCCGCTTCTGTCTATACCCCTAAGGGCATAGGCAGTCTCTTGCCTCACCGTATCCGCGGGAGGCTGCGAGGCCCGTAAGGGTCGCATCCATAAGGAGTTTTCCCAATGACCTTGCGTCATTACGAAGTAGTGTTTCTGGTCCACCCTGACCAGAGCGAGCAGGTTCCGGCGATGATCGAGCGTTACAAATCGCTGATCACGGCCGACGGCGGCAAGATCCACCGCCTGGAAGACTGGGGCCGCCGCCAGCTGGCGTACCCGATCGTGAACCTGGCCAAGGCTCACTACGTCATGCTCAACATCGAAGTGAGCCAGAACGCGCTGAACGAACTGGAGTCGGGCTTCCGCTTCAACGACGCCGTGCTGCGCCACCTGGTGGTCAAGCGCGACGAGGCCGATACCGAGCAGTCCTTCATCCTTAAGAGCAAGGAAAAGGATGACGCCAAGTCCTCGCGCCGCCGTGACGACGATTCCGATGGCGATGACCGCCGCGTGGGTCGCGCCGATAGCGACGACGTTGAAATCGAAGACTGATAGGAGCCCAAGCCATGTCCAAGTTCTTCCGCCGCCGCAAGTTCTGCCGTTTCACGGCTGAAAACGTCAAAGAGATCGACTACAAGGATCTCAACACGTTGCGCCAGTACATCACTGAGAACGGCAAGATCGTTCCCAGCCGCATCACCGGCACCAAGGCTCGTTACCAGCGTCAGCTGGCCACGGCCATCAAGCGCGCACGCTTCCTGGCGCTGCTGCCGTACACCGACAACCACGACGTTTAATCGATCGTGAGCCCTTCTCCTTTGCGGGAGAAGGGCGTGCTCCAACCCTCTCCTCGTTTAGCAGGAGAGGGGTAACACTTCGGACAACCGTCCACGGCTGCGCTGGGCCACACCGGTGCTAACGAATTTAAGGAACCACCATGGAACTCATTCTTCTCGAGAAAGTGCGCAACCTCGGTAACCTCGGCGACAAGGTCAAGGTGAAGCCGGGCTACGGCCGCAACTACCTGCTGCCGCAGGGCAAGGCCGTGCGCGTGAACGCCGAAAACCTCGCCGCGTTCGAAGCCCGTCGCGCCGAATACGAAGCCAAGGCCAACAAGCTGTTGACCGACGCCGAGTCGCGCAAGGCCAAGCTGGTCGACGTGTCGGTGACCATCTCCGCCAACGCCAGCCCAGAAGGCAAGCTGTATGGCTCGGTCGGTCCGCGCGAGATCGCCGATGCGCTGCAAGCCGCGGGCCACGACATCCATAAGGGTGAAGTGATCCAGGGCGAAGGCCCGATCCGCCACATCGGCGAATTCGATGTGCTGATCGCTCTGCACGCCGACGTGCAGAACACCGTCAAGGTGATCGTGGTCGGCGAGAAGTAAGCCGCTACGCCATCTTTGGATGGATACAGACGGGCGCCATATGGCGCCCGTTTGTTTTCGCGATGAGGCGGGGGCGTTTTTATCCACGCCCGTTCACAACATATCCACAGCATTGCCACAGACTTGTTGTCTTACCGTCTGAGACGCTGTTGCGTATGCTCACTAGCCGTGCCTGCCGATGCGGTCTGTGCGCCTTTCCTTGCTACAGGGAATGTCCATGTCCTTTGTACCTGAGCGTAAATCCAACAACAGCGCCATCGAAGCCCTACGCGTGCCGCCGCATTCCATCGATGCGGAACAGGCCGTGCTCGGCGGCCTGATGCTGGCCGCGGATGCGCTGGACAAGGTCGCCGACAAGCTGGGTGAGCAGGATTTCTATCGCAAGGATCATCGGCTGATCTGGCGCGCCATCAGCGAGCTGGCCAACAAGGGCATGCCGTGTGATGCGGTGACACTCGGCGATTGGTTTGAGACCAACGGCCTGGCCGAGATGGTAGGCGGCGCCAGCTATCTGGTGGAGCTGGCCAATGCCACGCCGAGTGCTGCGAACATCGCCGCTTATGCGGAGATCGTGCGCGAGAAATCCGTGCTGCGCCAGTTGATCGATGCAGGCACCGCGATCACCGAAGACGGCTATCGACCGGAAGGTAAAGGCGTGCAGGAGGTGCTGGAAAGCGCCGAGCAGCGCGTGTTTCACATCGCCGAATCCGGCGCACGTGGGCGCAAAGACACCGTGTCGATGCGTGAAGCGGTGAAGGATGCCTTCCGTCTGCTGCATGAGCGCTACCAGAACCGTGGCCAGCTCACGGGCATCTCCACCGGTTTCACTGACCTGGACAATCTCACCTCGGGTTTGCAGCCTTCGGATCTGATCATCGTCGCAGCGCGTCCGTCTATGGGCAAAACCGCGTTTTCGTTGAACATTGCCGAGGCGGCAGCGTTACGCGCCAAAAAGCCGGTCGCCGTGTTCTCGATGGAAATGTCCGCTTCGCAGCTGGCGTTCCGTCTGATTTCCTCGGTGGGCCGCATCCATCAGCAGCACTTGCGCAATGGCGATTTGGCCGAAGAAGACTGGCCGCGCGTCACCAATGCGATCGCGCTGCTGTCCGAGGCGAAGATTTTCATTGACGACACACCCGGCCTGTCGCCGGTGGAACTGCGCTCCCGAGCGCGTCGTCTGCACCGCGAACACGGCGGTCTGGGACTGATTGTGATCGACTACCTGCAGCTGATGCAGGTGCCGGGCAACAAGGAAAATCGCGCGACCGAAATCTCGGAAATCTCGCGTTCGCTAAAGGGCCTGGCGAAAGAACTCAATGTGCCGGTGATCGCGCTTTCCCAGTTGAACCGCTCGCTGGAACAGCGCGCGGATAAACGGCCGATGATGTCGGACCTGCGCGAATCGGGCGCTATCGAACAGGATGCCGACGTGATCATGTTCATCTATCGCGACGACTACTACAACAAGGAATCGCCGGATAAAGGCCTGGCCGAGATCATTATCGGCAAGCAGCGTAACGGCCCGACCGATATGGTGAAGCTGACCTTCCTTGGCCACTACACCAAGTTCGAGAACTACAGCCCGGACAGCTACGTCGGGCATTTCTAAGCGTCAGCCTTCATCTGGCGATGTTGCCTGCGCTTTGCCATCGCATTGCCCTGATCTACAGTCCGGTAACCGCTACCCTATGATTCAGTGGGCATGGGCCTCCGGCTCGTCGCTCGTATGCGCTTTCGCGTTTCGGAAGCGCTGGTTTTGAACAAGCCAGGACCATGAGCCGTACTACCGTCGCTACCATTCATCTCGGCGCGCTGCGCCACAACCTCGAGCGGATCAGGGAGCTGGCCGCGCCGGCCAAAGTCATGGCCGTGGTCAAGGCCGATGCCTATGGGCATGGTCTGGAACGTGTTGCGCGTGCCTTGGACGGCGCTGCCGATGCGTTCGCGGTTGCATCGCTTGGCGACGGTTTGCGGCTGCGCGCCGCCGGCCATCGACAGCGCATCGTAGTGCTGTCCGGCCCGGACCAGGCTGGCGATATTGCCGAGATGCAGCGTCTAGGTCTCGATGCAGCGATTCATCACGAAAGCCAGTTGCATTGGCTATCCGAGACATCGCCTACGCGCGGACGGCTGCGCGTATGGATGAAGATCGATAGCGGCATGCATCGGCTCGGTTTCGCACCCGAACGCGCGGCGACCGTACATGCACAACTGGCGACGATGCCCGGCATCGATCCAGATATCGGCCTGATGACGCATTTCGCGGAATCGGAAGTGTTTGACGGCGAGCGCACACGGCAGCAAATCGAACGCTTTCGCAACGCGACATACGGCCTGTCCGGGCCGCGTTCGCTCGCCAACTCTGCCGCAGTGCTGGGCTGGCCCGATGCACGCGCGGACTGGGTGCGCACCGGTGGAATGCTTTACGGACTCTCCGTGGTGGACGGCAAGAGCGGTGCGGATTTCGGCTTTCGAGCGGCGATGACGCTGTCTACTCGCTTGATCGCCATCAACACCATCGGACGCGGTGAGCGCATCGGCTACAACGGCCTGTGGGAATGCCCCGAAGACATGCCGGTCGGCGTTGCCGCCGTCGGTTATGGCGACGGTTATCCTCGCAGCGCCGCTGCCGGCACGCCGGTACGAGTCGGCAACCGGTGCGTGCCATTGATCGGACGTGTGTCGATGGATCTCATCACGCTCGATCTGCGCGATGCGCCGGAGGCAAAAGTCGGTGATCGCGTCGTGCTGTGGGGGCCGGAATTGCCGGTAGAGATCGTCGCTGCGCAGTCGGGTACGATCAGCTACGACCTTACCTGCGGCATGACGCGTCGCGTGTTGTTCGTCGAAGACGACGCGTGAGCGGAACCGAACCGTCTCGCTGCATGCGACCGCGGCACGCTAAGCTGCATCCATCGATATCACGCTTATAACGCCATGGCCAAAGCCAAAACCGCCTATGTCTGCACCGATTGCGGTGCCGAACACACCAAGTGGCAAGGCCAGTGCGTCGAATGCAACGCGTGGAATACGCTGTCCGAGTTCGTTGTGCAGTCGGCGCAGAAATCCGTCGCGGCCGCGAGGCAGGGCGGCTATGCGGGCGCAGCTAACACCGTGCCGCGCGTGACCGCGCTTACGGATGTGCTTATCACGGCGGAGTCGCGCACGCTGACCGGTATCGGCGAACTGGATCGTGTGCTTGGCGGTGGACTCGTTGAGGGATCGGTAGTGCTGATCGGCGGCGACCCCGGCATCGGCAAATCGACTCTCCTGCTGCAGATGCTCGGCAAACTTGGCGAAAAACTTTCCAGTGTTTATGTCACCGGCGAGGAGTCGCTGGCGCAGGTCGCTTCGCGTGCGCAACGCCTCGATTTGCCGTTGCAGCCTTTGCATGCACTGGCGGAGACGGGCGTTGAGCGCATCCTCGATCAAGTCGCCGCCACGCGGCCGCGTGTACTGGTCATCGATTCGATCCAGACAATCTGGACCGAACTGCTCACGGCGGCGCCGGGCTCGGTGAGCCAGGTGCGCGAATCGGCGGCGCGGCTCACGCGTTTCGCCAAGGAAAGCGGCACGTCGGTCTTTTTGGTCGGCCATGTTACCAAGGAGGGCGGTATTGCCGGCCCGCGTGTGCTTGAACACATGGTGGACGCCGTGCTGTATTTCGAAGGCGACTCCGGTAGCCGCTTTCGGGTGCTGCGCGCGTTCAAGAATCGTTTCGGCGCAGTAAATGAGCTGGGCGTGTTCGCCATGTCCGAGAAGGGGCTGCGTGAAGTACCCAATCCGTCGGCGATCTTCCTGTCCGCGCATAGCGGTCCCACGTCAGGCAGTGCAGTGATGGTCACGCGTGAAGGTACGCGACCGCTGCTGGTGGAAGTGCAGGCGCTGGTCGATCAATCCTCGTTGGGTAACCCGCGGCGCGTGGCGTTGGGTCTGGAGCAGAACCGTTTGGCGATGTTATTGGCGGTGTTGCATCGGCACGGTGGCGTGGCGGCCTACGACCAGGACGTATTCGTCAACGTCGTCGGTGGTATTCGTGTGCAGGAAACCGCCGCGGATCTTCCGGTGCTGCTGGCGGTGCTGTCATCACTGCGCGATCGGCCGTTGCCGGAAAAGACGATCGCCTTTGGCGAAGTAGGGCTGTCCGGTGAAATCCGTCCGGTACCCAATGGCGAGGAGCGATTGAAAGAAGCGTCCCATCACGGATTCCAGCGCGCGATCGTGCCGAAAGCCAATGCGCCGAAGAAAGGGCGTGTCGGCGAGATGGAAGTCATCGGCGTAGAGCGTCTGTCGCAGGCGATCGACGCCTGTCGGTAAAAAAACGGCTCAATCCACCGTACGGTGCAGAATCACTTCCAGTACGAACTTCGAACCGAAGAACGCCAGCGCCAGCATACCCATGCCGATCAGCGTGAGGTTCACCGCGCTGCTTCCGCGCCAACCGTGCCGCCAGCGCCCATAGAGCAGGGCGCCAAACACCAGCCATGCGACGATCGACAGCACCGTCTTGTGCACCAGGTGTTGGCCGAACAAGTTGTCGACGAACAGGATGCCGGTCAGCAAGGTCAGCGTAAGCAGCATGAAACCTGCGCCGATCAGTCGGAATAACAGGGATTCGGTCAGCGTCAACGGCGGCAGTGCGCTTAACCACGGCCCCAGGTGACGATGCCTCAAGGCCCGTTCCTGTATCGCCAGCAGAATCGCCATGGCCGCCGCAATCGAGAGCACGCCAAAGGCCAGCAATGCCACGGTGACATGCAGCTTTATATGCCAGTCCATCGACAACGGTAGGGTCGGCGGCGCCAGGAAACTATCGACCCATAGCAGCAGCGCGCTGAGTGGAAAAACAATCACACCAAGCGTTGCGACCGGACGGGTGATATTCACCAGTAGGGTCAAGGCCGACACGACCCACGCCACTAGCGAGAGCGCCGAGAAAAAATGCAGGTCCAGCGCACCGCGATGCATCGCAAGCAGCCCCGCCGCATGCGCCAATACCGCCAGCGTTGCGATCGCTAAGGCGGGACGCGTCAGTGTCGTCGGCGTGGTCTTGCCGCTGCCGAACAACGGGCGCGCCAACAAACCGCTGGCAAGCAGGTAGCAGGCGATGGCGAAGATCGAAAGGGCGGGCAGCATGGCGAGGGAGTTTGGCACAGGGTGCGGATGGCGTGAACGCGGCGAATCGTCAGGTTCTAGAGGTTGAAGCCGATCCATTCGTCGCCGAAAGGATGGTCTGCTCGATTTCGCTGCCTTCCCAAGACGCCGGGTCTCTGTCCCGAGCGTTGCTGGAAGGTCTGGTATATTCAGCGGTCAATCCTGCAACTTAGCTTCCGCCATGTTCGAATCACTCAGCCAACGCCTCTCCACCACCGTCAACCGCCTGCGCGGCCGCGGTCGGCTGACCGAGGAAAATATTCGCGAGAGCTTGCGCGAGGTGCGCATCGCGCTGCTTGAGGCGGATGTGGCTTTGCCAGTAGTGCAGGCATTGATCGAGCGCGTGAAAGTGCGTGCGGTCGGTCAGGAAGTGCTCAAGAGCCTTTCGCCGGGCCAGGCGCTGGTAAAGGTGGTCAGCGACGAGTTGACCGTGCTGATGGGCACCGCGAACACCGAATTGAACCTTGCCCAACAGCCGCCCGCCGTGGTGCTGATGGCCGGTCTGCAAGGTGCAGGCAAAACCACGACGGTAGCCAAACTGGCGCGCTTCCTAACCGAGCGCAAGAAGAAGCGCGTGATGGTGGTGAGCTGCGACGTTTATCGTCCCGCCGCCATCGAGCAGCTGCGTACGCTGGCCGAGCAGGTTGGGGTGAAGTTCTTCCCATCCGAAGCGGGCCAGAATCCGGTGGATATCGCCAAGGCGGCGATATCTGCGGCACGCAAGGAAGTGATTGATGTGCTGCTGGTCGATACCGCCGGCCGTCTGCACGTCGACGAAGCGATGATGGCGGAGATCAAGGCGCTGCACGCTGCGGTCACGCCGATCGAAACCTTGTTCGTGGTCGATTCGATGACCGGTCAAGACGCCGCCAACACCGCCAAGGCTTTCAGCGAGGCGCTGCCGCTCACCGGTGTGGTGCTGACCAAGACCGATGGTGACGCCCGCGGCGGTGCGGCGCTCTCGGTGCGCTACATCACTGGTCGTCCGATCAAGTTCCTTGGCGCCGGCGAGAAGACCGACGCGCTGGAACCGTTCCATCCGGACCGCATCGCCCAGCGCATACTCGGCATGGGCGATGTGTTGTCGCTGGTCGAAGAAGTCGAGCGCAAAGTCGATCAGGAAAAGGCGCAGAAGCTCGCCACCAAGGTGATGAAGGGCAAGCGCTTCGATCTCAACGATATGCGCGATCAGCTCGAGCAGATGACCAATATGGGCGGCCTGGCCGGCCTGATGGACAAGCTGCCGGGCGTCTCCGGCCTGCCCGAGAACGTGAAGTCCAAGGTCAACGACGGCGAAATCAAGCGTATGGTCGCCATCATCAGTTCGATGACCAAGAAGGAACGCCGTCATCCGGATTTGCTGAACGGATCCCGCCGCGCCCGTGTGGCGCGCGGCTCCGGTACGCAGCCCGCCGACGTCAATCGCCTGCTGAAGCAGTACATGCAGATGGAAAAGATGATGTCCAAGCTCTCCAAGGGCGGCGCCAAGGGCCTGATGCGGCAGATGCGTGGCGCCATGAAGGGCATGGGCGGGATGGGAGGCGGGTTCCCGCCGATGCGCTGAGGCGCGCCGGCTGACTCGCGGATGAGCTAACCCCTTCCTTTTTCCCCAGATTTCATTAAAATGTCGCGTTTACCGCGTCCGTTCTAGGGCGCGCTTGCCGGCGATGCTGGCAATTCTGGAGCTTTTACTATGGTTAAGATTCGTCTTTCGCGCGGCGGCGCCAAGGGCCGTCCGTTCTACCACGTCGTTGTGACCGATCAGCGCAATAAGCGCGACGGCCGCAGCATCGAGAACTTGGGCTTTTACAACCCGACGGCTTCGGGCAAGGACAAGCGCCTTGAACTGAACGTCGTACGCGTTCAGGAGTGGGTGGCCAAGGGCGCTCAGCTGAGCGACAAGGTTGCTTCGCTGGTGAAGGAAGCCGGTAAGCAGCAGGCTGCCTGAGCATGACGGCATCCGGTCGGCGCGTCCTGGTGGGACGCATCGTCGGGTTGTACGGCGTGCAGGGCTGGCTCAAGGTGGAATCCTGGACTGAGCCGCGCACGCAGATCTTCAAATACCAGCCCTGGCTGCTCTCAACGGCGCCGGGCCAGGAAACGGAGATCGCAGGTATCAACGGTCGACCCCAGGGCAAGGGCCTTATCGCCAAATTGCCTGAGGTGGACGATCGGGACGGCGCCGCAGCGTTGGTTGGGCAAGACATTTACGTCGCCCGCGAACTGCTGCCGCCGCCCGGCAAGGATGAGTATTACTGGGTCGATCTCGAAGGTCTCGAGGTCGTCACCACGGAAGGCGTAGCGTTGGGACGGGTGAGTCATCTGTTCGCAACCGGCGCCAATGACGTGGTGGTCGTAAGGGATGGCGAGCGCGAGCGGCTGGTTCCTTTCGTCCAAGGTGTTTATGTGCGTTCGGTGGATTTGTCCGACGGGCGCATGGTGGTGGACTGGGACCCTGAGTTCTGAGATCGAGGGTCCGATGCGCATCGATGTCGTCACGCTGTTTCCCGACTTCATGCGTCAGTGCGCCGCCGTCGGTGTCGTAGGACGCGCGCAGCAGCGTGAGCTGTTGCAGGTGGAAACCTGGAATCCGCGCGATTACGCCACCGACAATTACCGTACTGTGGATGGCCGCACCTGCGGCGGCGGCCCCGGGATGGTGATGTTAGTCGAGCCTTTGCGTGCAGCCCTAAAAGCCGTACGCGAAGCAGCACCGGAACCGGTGCATGTGATTTACCTCAGCCCGCAAGGAACGCGGCTGACGCAGGGTAGGGTGGAAGCGCTGGCGAAACTGCCGCGCATCGCTCTGCTCTGCGGGCGTTACGAAGGTGTGGACGAGCGTCTGCTGGCGCACGAGGTCGACGAGGAGCTTTCCATCGGCGATTATGTGCTGTCCGGCGGTGAGCTAGGTGCCGCGGTGATCATCGATGCCGTGGGCCGCTTGCAGGACGGCGCGTTGAACGACGCGCAATCGGCCGAGCAGGATTCGTTCTCGAACGGTCTGCTGGACTGTCCGCACTACGCGAAGCCGGTGCATGACGCACTGGGAGATGTACCGGAGGTGTTGCTCTCCGGCGATCACGCGGCGATTCGCCGCTGGCGCCTGAAGCAATCGCTGGGACGGACCTGGCTGCGGCGTCCCGATTTGTTGGCGCAGCGCGCGCTGGATGTGCAATCCCGTGCGCTGTTGGATGAATTCCGTCGTGAGCATGCTCAACAGGAGCGGGCACGGCAAAACGATGCGGCCGATGAAGACCGCAATCATTGAGAAAAGACAGGTGTTGCCATGAACAAGATCATCGAACAGTTCGAAGCCGAGCAGATCACCCGCCAGCTGCCGGAATTCGGCCCTGGCGACACCGTGATCGTCAACGTGAAGGTGAAGGAAGGCAATCGCGAGCGCGTTCAGGCGTTCGAGGGTGTCGTCATCGCCAAGCGTAGCCGCGGCCTGCATTCGGCCTTCACCGTGCGCAAGATCTCGCACGGCACGGGCGTGGAGCGCGTATTCCAGGCGCACAGCCCGAGCATCGAGTCGGTGCAGGTGAAGCGCAAGGGTAAGGTGCGCGGTGCCAAGCTGTATTACCTGCGTGGTCTGGAAGGCAAGGCTGCCCGCATCAAGGAAGACATCGGCGCTTCCCTGTCCGGCGATTGATCCGGCGCGTTACGGCGCAACGAAAAAACCCGCGGATTGCTCCGCGGGTTTTTTTATGGGTGTGCGCTAGCCGTCGGTTCGACATGTGCCCATCAGACAGTGACTGCCAGCCGCTGCGGCTCCTGCAGGAAGTTGCCCTGCACGAAATCCACGCCGCAGGCGAACAGCAGCGACGTGCTGGCTGCGTCTTCGACCCATTCGGCGACCGCCATGCGTTTCATCTCATGGGCCTGCTGGCAGATCTCGGAGATTTTCTTCTGGTTTTCCGGGTGCTGCGGCAGATCGGCCATGAAACTGCGGTCGATCTTCAGATAATCCGCGTTGATGTGGTTGAGCAACTGGAAGGAGTTGAGCCCTGAACCGAATTGCTCCAGCGCAAAGTAGCCGCCGAGCTTTTTCCACGCGTTGATGAATTCCTGCGCCGGACGCAGCATCGTGACCACCTTGCTTTCGGTCATTTCCAGCACCAGTCGGCCATTTTTCAGATTGGCCTGCTTAAGCACACGATCGAGCCACGGCAACAGCGTGCCCTGCTGTTGCAACGAGTCGGCAGTCAGCTTCACGAAGAAGGTCGTGGGCAAGCCCGATCGTTCACGTGACTTGAGCGCAATGATCGCCTGGCTCAGCACCCAGCGATCGATCTCGGCGTTGAGACCGTGCTTTTCGGCGATCGGCATGAAGAAACCGGGCAATACTTCGCCCTGCGGACCGTTCATGCGCAGCAGGATTTCCGAATAATCGCCCTCGGCGTCCTGCAGGCTGATGCATTGCTGGTGGTACAGCACGAATTCGTTCTGCGTAAGCGCCTGGCGCAGCAAGCCCAGCCAGTTGCGCTCGCGCTCGGCATCGGCCTTTTCGCGCGCAGCAGGATCGTGCAGATCGCTGCGATTGCCGCCCTGGCTCTGCGCGCTGCGCAGGGCCTGGCTGGCCTGGTTCAGCAGCATCTCGGTATTGGCGTTCTTTTCGCCTAGCAGGCTGCCACCGATGCTGACGGTCAACGTGATCGACTGGTTGCCCAGATCGAAGATCTCGCGCGAGATCGCCTGCTGCAGGCCGCCGATCCATTCGCGGATCGCCTCATCGCTGTCGGTGCGCAGGATGACGCCGATCGTATGTTCGGCCAGCAGACCAGCAACATCTTCCTGGCCCAGCAGCATGCTCACCCGATGGGCGAAGGCTGCCAGGAGTTCGTCGGCCTTGCCCAGGCCGACGCCGCTCACGATGTGGGCCCAATTGTCCGGCTCGATCAGCAACAGACTCTGGCCCTTGCGTCCCTCGCTCGCGGCGGCAACAGCGTTATCGATGAATTCCAGCGTACGCGCACGGTTAAAGAGCCCGGTCACCGGATCGCGTTGCAGCTGTTCGACCAGGGCTGCATCGACCTGCTGGCGACGGAACACGATTTGCAGGCAGGCCTCGCCTTCGAAGGTGGCGTGTGCGAATTCGGCTGTCGCAGGAAAGGTGGTGCCGTCGGCGCGGCGGGCATGCAACTCCAGCCGGTACTCCGCTTTCTCGCCGCGCGACAAGGCGCGCAGGAGGTTCTTGAACGCCTCCGCGTCGGCGGGACCGATCAGATCCAGCACCGGCAAGCCGAGCAGGTCGTCGTAATCCTCGTAGCCGAACGTATCGAGGTAAGACCGGTTGGCGCGCACGTGCATGCCTTCGTGCACGTAGGCGATGGGATCGTTCGACGAATCGAGCAGCGCATCGCAGCGGCGTTCGGATTCGCGTAGCGCCGATTCGAGCCGGCGCACTTGCCGGCGTGTGTTGAGCGAATCAAATTCGCGTTTGATCACCGCGATCATCTGTTTGGGCTGGCTGCGGGAGCCCACTCCCTGCACGCCGTCCTGGAACATGTCTGCCACGCTTTGGTCATCGATCTTGGTCACGCAGGTGATCAGTGCGATGTCGCGCGAGCTGGCATCGATCTGCTGCGCGACGCTGCGCAGCGGCAGGCCATTCACGCCGGGATTGAACAGCACGAGGTCTGGGCCGAGTTCTTCCAGCGCTGAATGGATCTGTTCGGGGGTGGTCGCTCGCGCAGGGCGGACCGCGATGCCCGCATTGCGTAATAACGTGATGATCTGTTCCGCGTCCTCGACCGAATTTTCGATGAAGAGGATCTTGATAACGGAGTCTGTCTTCATGGGTGCGTCGTGCTTCCTTGGATAGGGCCGCTCACGAGGAAGATGTCCGCGGGCTAGCCGGCACTACCTATCCGTTTTAACGGATTCTGCACGGACTCGCCAGCGTCAATTCACACATTGGTGACGAAGTGCATGGGTCAGAGCGGCCGTTTGGACGGATCGCCGCCTACTTCGCGGACCAGTTTGGGCACAAGGTAGCCGGGCAAGCGGCTGCGCATGTCCTCGACCAGCGATTGCGCCTGGGCATCGGTTACTTCGAAATGCGCCGCGCCCTGCACGCGATCCAGCTGGTGCAGATAATAGGGCAGCACGCCGGCGGCAAACATCCGCTCGGATAGCGCAGTCAGCACGCCCGCATGGTCGTTGATCCCGCGCAACAGCACGGACTGATTGAGCAGCGTCGCGCCGGCTTCGCGCAGACGGGCGCAGGCCGCATCCACGCTTTCGTCGAATTCGCTGGCGTGATTGGCGTGTAACACCACGACTTTCTGCAGCGGCAACGAACGCAACCATTCGACAAATGGCGTATCGATTCGCTCCGGCAGCACGACCGGCAAGCGCGTATGGATGCGCAGGCGAGTGACGTGAGTGAGCCCAGCCAGACCTTGGCTGAGTTCCTCGAGCTTGCCCGTCGCTAGCGCCAGCGGGTCACCGCCGGACAGGATCAGCTCGTTGATCGACGTGTCCTGCCGCACATGTTCCAGCGCCTGGCGCCACTGGCCGGCCGCGGCTATTTCATCGCCATAAGGAAAATGCCGGCGGAAGCAATAACGGCAATTGATCGCGCAGCTGCCGCTGGCGATCAGCAAGGCACGGCCCTGGTACTTATGCAGGACACCTTGCGCTTCGCGCGCCGCGAGGTCGCCCACGGCGTCGACAACGAAGCCGGGCACCCGCTCCAGCTCGGCCAGTTGGGGTAGCACCTGCAACAGTAAGGGGTCGCGTGCGTCGCCAGGACGCATGCGCGCCACAAAGCCACGCGGTACGCGCAGCGCGAAGCCGGCGTCTTCGATCGGCAGGCGATCGGCCAGGTGGCCTAGCTCGAGCACTTGGAGCAGCTCGCGACTGTCGGTAATCGAGTCGCGCCAGAGCTGCCGCCAGTCTGCCAAAGAGCCTGCTTTCCTATTCCAGGTATCTCGCGTTGCGCCTGACGGCCCCTCAGGCGCAACCCGAAGGGCCGGGTCTGTTTGCACGCAATCCTGCGTCATCACTCGGTTACGTATTGACATACGCGCCCTCGTTCTTCCTTGTCTTGCGCGCAAACAGCTCCCGGCGCGAGATACCTGGAATAGGAAAGCAGGCTCTGGGCGATGTAATGCGGGCGCCGGGGCTTGCGGTTATCATGTACGGCCTTATGCGGGCCTCATGGCCCCTGAAACACCCATTTTAACCGCTGAAGGCAGCGGTTTTCCTTATTGGAGCGAAATGCATGGCCAGTTACGGTCTCAACGACGTCAAGAACGGTGTGAAGATCATCGTCGACGGCGATCCCTACGTTATCGTCGAGGCGGAGTTCATCAAGCCGGGCAAGGGCCAGGCCTTCACCCGCATCAGGATCCGTAACCTGCTCAACGGCCGCACCACGGAAAAGACCCTCAAGTCGAGCGAATCGTTCGAAGGCGCGGACGTAGTCGATACCGACATGCAGTTCCTCTACAGCGACGGCGAGTTCTGGCACTTCATGCAGCAGGAGTCGTTCGAACAGCATCAAGCCGACGCGGCCGCCATGAGCGATGCCGCCAAGTGGCTGAAGGGTGAGGAAGAGTGTGTCGTAACCCTGTGGAACGGTCGTCCGATCTCGGTGCAGGCACCGAACTTCGTTGAGTTGAAGATTGTCGAGACCGATCCGGGCCTGCGTGGCGATACCTCCGGCGGTGGCGGCAAACCGGCCAAGCTGGAAACCGGTGCCGTGGTGCGCGTGCCGCTGTTCGTGAACCAGGAAGAGATCATCAAGGTCGATACGCGTTCCGGCGAATATGTCAGCCGCGTGAAGTGACGAACCGGTGCGCAAACTTTGGTTTGCGCTTTTGCCAGTTTGTCATCGCAGTGCAAACCGGAATGACGGGCCAAAATCACCGGGGCGGGCATCGTAAGATGTGCCGCCCCATCTCGTATCACTCCCCGCAAGGCGAACACCGATGAGCCAGAACGCTCCGCAGACCGTCGATCTACTTATCGAGGCCCGCTGGGTCGTGCCTGTCGAACCGCACGACGTGGTGCTGGAACATCACTCGCTAGCCATCAACGGCGATCGCATCGTCGACATACTCCCGATCGCGCAGGCACGCACCGCTTATGCGCCGCGCGAGCGTGTCGAGCTGGGCGAACACGTGCTGATCCCCGGCCTGATCAACACCCACACGCACAACCCCATGACGCTGATGCGCGGTCTCGCCGACGACCTGCCGCTGATGGTCTGGCTGCAACAACACATCTGGCCCGTTGAGGCCAAAGTGATCGGCCCGGAGTTCGTGCGCGACGGCGTGGAGCTGGCGGTCGCCGAGATGTTGCGAGGGGGTACGACCTGCACCAACGAAAATTACTTCTTTCCCGACGCGATGGGCGCGACTTACCGAAAGCTTGGTTTTCGTGCCGTAGTCGGATTGCCGGTGATCGAATTCCCAACCGCCTGGGCCAGAACACCAGACGAATATTTCGAGCGCGCAGGCGAAACACACGACAGCTTTCGCAGCGATCCGCTGATCCGCACCGCGTTCGCGCCGCATGCGCCGTATACGGTGTCGGACGAATCGTTCGAGCGCATCCGCGTGCTGGCCGATCAACTTGATATCCCCGTGCACCTGCACCTGCACGAAACCGCGCATGAAGTGGACGAGGAGCGAAAAAAAACCGGCTTGCGTCCGTTCCAGCGCTTGCAGAAGCTTGGGTTGGTCAACGACCGTCTGATCGCCGTGCATATGACGCAGCTTACCGAGGGCGAGATCGCCGCTTGTGCCGAAGCCGGTGTATCCGTGGTGCATTGCCCCGAGTCCAATTTGAAATTGGCTTCGGGCTTTTGTCCGGCGGAAAAGTTGCGCAAGGCCGGCGTGAATCTTGCGCTAGGCACAGATGGTTGTGCGTCCAACAACGATCTGGACATGTTCGGCGAAATGCGCACCGCAGCACTGCTGGCCAAAGCGGTAGCTGAAGATGCGGCTGCATTCGATGCCGGCTATGCGCTACGCTCGGCGACGATTCATGCAGCGAAGGCACTGGGTCTCGAAGCCAGTATCGGCTCGATCGAAGCCGGCAAGCAGGCGGATCTCGCTGCGGTACGGCTTAGCGATCTGGAAACCCAACCGTTGTTTCATATCGTTTCGCAGCTTGTCTATGCAACGGGACGCCACCAGGTCAGCGATGTATGGATCGCCGGCAAGCGCAAGCTGGCCGCCCGCGAGCTGGTCGACATGGATACGGCCGGCATCCTCGCCCGCACCCATGCCTGGCGCGAACGCATCGCTGCAATCTAAACGTCATACGGATCTTCACCGGCATCGACATGAATCGTTATCTCGTCATCCTCCTGCGCCGCCCGCACTTCGACCCTGCCGTGGTGACGTTGCACCAGCAGTTCCTGGAAGACTTGCGCGCGCAAGGACGCAATGAGATGTCCGGTGCATTTGGCGACAAGTCCGGCGGTGCCTATTTGCTTCGCGCCGAATCGATGGAAGAGGCGATCGACATTGCCCACCGCGATCCGGCACACACCAGCGGCGGCTGGGACATCACTGTGTACGCATGGCATGCGCACTAAGCTTGGCGAGTCACCAGGAGCACGATGATGCATACGACAAATGCGAATCCCTCGCAAAATCCCGCACATCCGCGTGCGGACTCCTCAAATGTCAGCCACGATGAAATCGCCCGCTTCGACAAACTGGCCGCGCGCTGGTGGGATCCTGATGGCGAATCGCGACCGCTGCACGACCTCAATCCGGTGCGTGCCGCCTACGTGGCCGCACGCGTGCCGTTGCGCGGGGCAAAGATCGCCGATGTCGGTTGCGGTGGCGGCCTGCTGAGCGAAGCGCTGGCGCGTGCGGGTGCCGATGTAGTCGGTATCGACCTTGGATTGAAAGTCATCGAGATCGCCCGGCTGCACTTGTACGAATCGAATCTCAAGGTCGATTACCGCAAGCAGTCCTCCGCGGAACTGGCGGCAGCCGAACCGGCCAGTTTTGACGCGGTGTGCTGCATGGAGTTGATCGAGCATGTGCCCGATCCGGCTGCCTTGGTGCAGGATTTGGCGGCGATGCTCAAGCCGGGCGCACGCTTGTTCATGTCCACCCTCAATCGCACGCCGGTGGCGTTCGGCGCGGCTATCCTCGGTGCCGAATACATCACGCGCATGCTGCCGCGTGGAACGCACCACTACTCGCAATTCCTCAAGCCTTCCGAGCTCGCGCGGCTACTTCGTCAAGCCGGGCTGGAACTGGAGGATGTCAGCGGTCTCGGCTACAACCCGCTCAACCGCAAGGCGTGGCTAAGCCGAGTTACGGCCGTCAATTATCTCCTGTGCGCACGCAAACCAGCATGAAATCACTACCCGAATCGCCGCAAGGTGTCTTGTTCGATCTCGACGGCACCTTGCTGGACAGCGCACCGGATCTGCACGGAGCATTGGTCACGTATTGCAGCGAAGTCGACGCAACGCCGCCGCCGTATGCCATGGTGCGCGAGGTCGTCTCGCGTGGTTCGCGCGCCATCCTGCGTTGCGCTTTCGACGAAAGCGACGAAGCGCTGCTGGAACGCATGCCGCGTTATCTCGAGCTGTACCACTCGATGATGTCCCGGCATACGCGCCCATTCGAAGGCATCGTCCCGCTGCTCGATGCGCTTGAACATGGTGGGCTGGCATGGGGCATCGTGACCAACAAGCCCGGTTATCTCACCGATGATCTGGTGCATCAGATCGGGTGGAGTGATCGCGTCTGCGCGGTGGTGTCCGGCGATACCCTGCCGGTGCGCAAACCCGATCCCGCACCGGTATTACTAGCCTGCGAACGCGCCGGACTCGATCCCGCGCGCTGCCTATTCGTCGGCGACGATCGCCGTGACGTGCAGGCCGGTCGCGATGCCGGGCTGTACACCGTCGCCGTGCATTGGGGTTACCTCGATGGGGGCGATCCGCGCGCCTGGGGTGCCGATGCGGTGCTGGAACATCCGCGCCAGCTCGGTGAACTGCTCAAGCTGAAGGTTCCCGCGTGAGTCATGACGTTGTCCAGCACGGTGCGCTGCAGAGCTATGTCGACAAATGGCTGGCCGTGCAGCCGCAGCAGCGGATGGCGTTGGTTTTCGTAGAGCCCGACAAGTATCCGGGACACGTTGCGCTTGCAGCGCTGGAGCAAGAGTTGCTCTCGGCCGCATATGGCATCCGTGAGCCGCAGGTCGCCGCCACCAAGCTCAATTGGTGGGCAGAAGAATTGAGCGGCGCCGCAAGCAGTGGTGGCAGACATCCTTTAACGCGTGTGTTGTTCGACGATGAACGCGCACATGCGATGCCGCAGGAACGCTGGTTGGCACCGGTGCTGGCCGCGATGGCCCAGCTGGAAGAGGGCACAGCGGTAGATTTCCCGGCACAGCTCACCGCGGCCTCTGCGTTGCACGGTGCGCTGGCGACTCTCGAGACCGCCTGGTGGTACGGCGAAGCCGCATCGCCAGTACGCGCCACACGTGTGGCGACCTTGAGCCACCTGCTATATGCGCTGCGCCGTCTGCAGGACGATGCCGAGCGAGACCGCCTGCCGCTGCCCATGGCGCGGCTCGCCCGATTCAGCCTTAGTCGCACGGGGCTGCGCGAACGCAGCGAGGCTCGCGATCAGGCCATCAAGGCCCAGCTGGACGATCTGCAATCGACCTGGCGCGACGCGGCCGACCTCCCCGGTCCACTCAGCGTATTCCGGGCGTTGGAAGCGGGTCAGGGCGAACGCCTCGTGCGCAAGGCGGCACGCGCGGGCGAACCACTGGTCGTGTTGCAGCAAGGCGCACCGGATGTTGGGTTTTGGGCCACCTTCCGCGCCTGGCAGGCCGCGCGGCATTGGCGAAAGCACCTGGACAGCTGACCCCGGCAAGACGCACTGTTTCTTGCACGGGCCTGTTGCGACGCGGAAAGCTGCCCCAACATAGGTGTGTCTCGCGGCGGTCGATCGCCCGGTTGTTACAGGAATACCCCATGCATAGCCACGAAAACACCGTTCGTCTGATGCCCGATGTCGCCACCCAGGCACAGCCGCATCTGGCCGGCGCGCTGGATTGGGTGGGGATGGACGGCATCGAGGTGCCAGTGCGCTTCGACGCCGGCGACGGCGACGTGCAGCGCTCCAGCGCCCAGGTCGGCGCCTTCGTCAATCTCACTCGCCCGGACCGGCGCGGCATTCATATGTCACGTCTGTATCTGTTGGTAGACGAATACCTGAGTGCGAAGACGATCGACGCAGGGATGCTCGAATCCTTGCTGCGCGCCTTCCTGGAATCGCACAAGGATCTGGCCGACCGCGCGCGCGTCAGCATTCGTTTCGACCAACTCGTGCGTCGCGCCGCGTTGCGTAGCGAGAACAGCGGCTGGCGCGCCTATCCGGTGTCCATCGAGGCCAGCCTGTGTGCCGATGGTTTCCGCATGGAACTGGGTACGGAAGTGGTGTATTCGTCCACTTGTCCCGCCTCGGCGGCCTTGTCTCGCCAGCTTATCCAGGAACAGTTCGCCAAGGATTTCGACGCGAGCAAGCCGCTGGATCACGCCGCCATTCTGGCCTGGCTGGGTAGCGAGAAAGGTATCGTCGCCACGCCGCATGCACAACGCAGCGTCGCGCGCTTGCTGGTGCGCTTTGTCGACGGTGCGCCGTTGAATCTGATCGACCTGCTCGATCGCGTCGAGCACGCGTTGGGCACGCCGGTGCAGACCGCGGTCAAGCGCGAAGACGAACAGGCGTTCGCACTGGCCAACGGCAGCAACCTGATGTTCTGCGAAGACGCCGCGCGCCGCATCCAGCGTGCACTCGATGCCGATAACCGCATCGCGGACTTCCATGTTCGTCTCGAACACCAGGAAAGCCTGCATCCGCACGATGCAGTGGCTTACGCGAGCAAGGGCGTCGCCGGCGGATACGGTGCCGAGCGACCCTGATTCCTCCATGGACGCGGAACGAATGCAACGATTTATCGCGCAGCATGAAGGTGCATTGCGCGGCGTAGACAAGGAGTTCGTATGAAGACTCGTTATGGCCTGCTATTGATCGGCGCGCTCGTGCTCGCCGGATGCAGCTGGATGCCGCATTTCGGTAAAAGCGCAACACCGAACGACGATGCAGCGCAAAAGCAAACGCTGATGAAATCGATAACCGGCGAGGTCGATTTCGATCTTCCGCAGCCGCTTCCCGCCGATGCGTACCTGGAAGTGACCCTTTCCGATGTCAGTCGGCAGGACGCACCGGCTCGCGTCATAGCTAAAGATCGCATCTCGCCGGTCGGCGCGTCGCCCGTGACATTTGTGTTGAGCTACGAGCCTGCGGATCTGCAAGATGGGGTGGATTTCGCCGTATCGGCGCACATCCAGCAAGGCGGTCAGCTAGTGGCTTTCAACGATAGCCGCGTCAGCGTGCTGGGCCGTTCCGGCAACAATGGTCCGGTGCGTGTCGTTTTGGCGGAGGCGCATTGAGCGCATGCGCTGACCCTTGTCGTAGGCCAGCGCATGACCATTCCTATCGATCAAAAGCCAAACGTTGACCGCGTACGGTTTCGTCGACGCGCGAACCGTCCCATACGCGTTGCCCGTTGACGAAAGTGGCGACTATGGAACTGCTGAAGGTAAACCCTTCGAACGGCGACCAAGCGCACTTCGACAACACTTCTTCGCGCCGCACGGTATGCGACTTGCGTGGATCCACCAGCACCAGATCGGCCGCGTAGCCTTCGCGCAGAAAACCGCGTTCGTGCACGTCGAACAACGTGGCCGGGGCATGACATACCGCCTCGACGACGCGTTCCAACGTTAGCTTGCCTTCGGTCACCCGTTGCAGCGCCGCTTGCAGCGCGAATTGAACGAGGGGCAAGCCGGAGGGCGCTTTGTCGTAGAGCTGACCTTTTTCTTCCAGCAGATGTGGTGCATGGTCGGTGGCAAGCACATCGATGCGGCCGTCGGCCACGGCCTTGATGATGGCCTCACGGTCGGCAGCCGTCTTGATCGCCGGGTTGCACTTGATCAGAAAGCCCAGCCGCTCGTAGTCGCGATCGTCGAAATGCAGGAAATGCACGCAGGTTTCGGCCGTGATCTTCTTGCCCTTGACCGGCCCGGGCTGGAACAGCGCCAATTCGTCGGCGGTGGAAATATGCAGCACGTGCAGCCGCGTACCGTGCTTCTGCGCCAGCGAAATCGCCAGCCGGGTCGATTTGATGCAGGCTTCACGCGAACGGATCAGCGGATGCTCGCGCGCCGGAATATTGTCGCCGTAGGTCTCGCGCGCCCTGGCGTGCAAGGCATCGATCATCGGTGTGTCTTCGCAGTGCGTGATGATCGGCGTGGGTGCTTCGCGAAAGATCGCGTCCAGCGTTTGCGGGTTATCCACCAACATGTTGCCCGTGGATGCGCCCATGAACACCTTGATGCCCGGCGCGGCTTTCGGATCCAGCGCGCGGATCGCATCGAGATTGTCGTTGCTGGCGCCGAGGTAGAAGGCGTAGTTAACCGCCGAGGTTTCGGCGCCACGACTGTATTTTGCCTCTAGCGAGTCGCGATCCAGCGCCGGCGGCTTGGTATTGGGCATCTCCATGAAGCTGGTGATGCCGCCCGCGGCACAGGCGCGTGATTCATGCGCGATGTCAGCCTTGTGGGTGAGGCCGGGTTCGCGAAAGTGCACCTGGTCGTCGATCATGCCGGGCAACAGCAACAGCCCGGCCGCATCGATCACCTGCTCGCCCGGACGCGCGTCCAGGCCGCCGCCGATGGTCTCGATATGGCCGTGCTTCACGCGCAGGTCGGCGTAGAAACGGCGCCCTTCGTTGACCAGTTCGGCATTCTTGATCAGCCAGTCAGTGGACATCTGGTTCTCCATGGTTACGGCAGCGGGGGAAATGGAAGTGTTCGGGCACCGGATCTTCTCCCCCTGCACAAAGCGGCTGACAGCGTAATATGCGCCATCCGGCAAGCAGACTTCCACGCCAAGGACCGAAGCGGGACACGGCAACCCGTGCATAATCGGAGCAACTGGGGTAAAAGCGACAACGCTGTCCGAGCAAGGGGCTCATGAAGCGCTTGTAGAGGTTGAGCAGGAAAAGGATCAATCGACTCACGGCATTCACGTTGCCGAAACTGCCTGTGGCACCCAATGCCACAAGTATTCCAGAAGGAAGGTTGCCGGTGTTAAGGGTATTGGGCTATAACACCCGGCCGCCACGGCCAAAATGGGTGAAGGTAAATGGCGAAAACCACGCGTAATCCGACCGCCGCCAAGAAAGCTCAGCAAGGGAAGGCTGCGGGTAAAGGCAACGATGCCAAGGTCAGCAAGGCCAAGGTCGTCGCCAAGTCGTCCGCGAAGACATCCGCGCCCGTGAAGAAGGCCGCGGTCAAGAAAGCACCGGCGAAGGCCGCCGCCAAGAAGGCGCCTGCCAAGAAGGTCGTCGCGAAAAAAGCCGCCAAGCCTGTCGTCAAGCCGCAGCCGAAGAAAAGCGCTCCGGTCAAAAAGGCCGTGGCCAAGCCTCAAGCCAAGCACGCCGCGCCCGCCAAGCCGGCACCCGTCAAGAAAGTCGCTGAAAAAACCGTCGTAAAGCCGGCAGTCGTCAAGCCGGTCGCCAAAGCAGCTCCGGCACCCGCCAAGCCGGCCGTAGCACCCAAGGCGCACACCCCTGCGCCGACCGTAAAACCTGTAACCGCATCACCCCAGGCCGCCCGCCCCATTGTGGGCAAGGTGGCTAGTGCCGTCGGCCCGACGGCACCGCGCGTGGCAAGCGCCACGGCGCGCCACACCCCTACTCAGAAACAGAAGACCCCGCAGTCCTCAATGAATAGCACCGCTACAACTCTCGACAATGGCGTAACCCGCGAAGACGGCCGTTACGCACTACCCACCACGGTCAATATTGACCTGCCGAAGGGTTATCGCCCTTCGAATGACGAGGAGTACATGAATCCTCGCCACCTCGCTTATTTCCGCAACAAGCTCCGCGAGTGGCGCGATCAGCTGGTGGAGGAATCCCGCCAGACCATGGAAAACCTGCGCGACGAAGTGCGTGATGTCGGCGACGAAGCCGAGCGCGCCACCCGCGAAACGGAAAACTCGCTGGAGCTGCGCACCCGCGACCGTTACCGCAAACTGATCTCCAAGATCGACAAGGCCCTGCGCCGCATCGAAGAAGGCCGCTACGGCTTCTGCGAGGAAACCGACGAGGAGATCGGTCTGGAACGGCTCGACGCCCGCCCGATCGCCACCCTGTCGCTGGACGCGCAGGAACGTCGCGAGCATCTACAAAAGCAGATGGGCGATTGAACCGGAATGCCTAGGCGTTTTCGAATAACCAGAACCCCGCCATCGTGCGGGGTTCTGCGTTGAGGTCTGGACTCGCCCCGCGGGCGCTGCCCTACAGTTTTTCGGCGGCGTACGCTTTCAGCTTCGCCAACATCGCCGCCAAGCCGTTCGAGCGCGTGGGCGACAGATGCTTGGCCAAGCCGATTTGCTGGATAAACGCAGGTTCGGTGGCGACGATCTCCGCGGCGGAGCGGTCGGAGTACACACGCAACACCAGGGCGATCAATCCCGAGACGATGGCCGAGTCGCTGGTGGCGTCGAAATGCATGAGCGAAGCGTCGCCGCTCGGCACCAGCCACACCATGGATTGGCAACCGTGCACGCGGTGCGCCTCGGTTTTCCAGGCATCGGGGAAGGGCGGCAGCTGTTTGCCGAGGTCGATCAGGTATTGGTAGCGCTCGGTCCAGTCGCTGAAGAAGGCGAATTCTTCGGCGATATCTTGCTGGGCCTGGGCGGCGCTGACGTTGGCAATCGTATTCATGTGTCTATTATCGCGCGGTTCGCCTTAGCCGGGCCGAACCGTCAATGCTTCGAAACGCTCCAGCGTGTGCCCTGAGCCCCATCTTCGATCACCACACCCATGCCGCTCAGCTCCTTGCGGATGGCGTCTGCTCGAGCGAAATCACGTGCCGCACGAGCCGTACGGCGCTCCTCCAGCAGGGCTTCGACGCGATCGGCATCCACGGCGCCGCCGCTGGCGCGCTTGAACCACGCCTCCGGATCGTCCTGCAACAGGCCAAGCACGGCACCGCCGCCGAGCAGGGCGGCTTTGGACGCGGCCGTGGGCGTTTGCCGCGCGGCATCGGCGAGCACAACGAGTTCGGCCAGCGCTTGCGGCGTATTCAGGTCGTCGCACAACGCTGCTTCCAGGCGCTCGGGCACCGGCAGCGGCTGATCCGGATCGAGGGCGATATCGCTCAGTTCGCGCAATACGCGATACCAGCCATCCAGGGTGCTGATCGACTGTGCGATGGCGGCGTCCGACCAGTCCAGGGGCTGGCGGTAGTGGCCGCGCAGCAACAGCAGGCGCAGCGCTTCCGGCGGATGCATCTTGAGCAACTCGTGCACGTGCAGCACGTTGCCCAGCGATTTGGACATCTTGCGCCCGTCGAAGGTGAGCATGCCGTTGTGCAGCCACCACCGCGCGAACACCTTGCCGCCGTGGGCGCAGGTGGACTGCGCGATTTCATTCTCGTGGTGCGGAAACACCAGATCCACGCCACCGGCATGGATGTCGATGGTTTCGCCCAGGTGCGCGGCGCTCATCGCCGAGCACTCGATGTGCCAGCCGGGTCGGCCGCGGCCCCACGGGCTGTCCCAACCAGGCAGTTCGGGAGTCGAAGGTTTCCACAGCACGAAATCGGTGGGATTTCTCTTGTAGGGAGCGACCTCGACCCGGGCGCCCGCGATCAGCTCATCGGTATCGCGACCCGATAGCGCACCGTAGGCGGGATAGGAGCCGACGTCGAATAGCACATGCCCTTCCGCCGCATAAGCATGCTCGCTGGCAATCAAGGTTTCGATCATCGTGATGATCTGGCCGATATGCGCGGTGGCATAAGGCTCGATGTCCGGCGGCGAGATGCCCAGCCCGGCCATGTCTTCCTTGTAGGCCTGGCTGAAGCGTCCGGTGATGGTTCCGATCGGCACGCCTTGTTCCAGCGAGGCGGCGTTGATCTTGTCGTCGACGTCGGTGATGTTGCGTGCGTAGACCACGCGCGGGTGGTGCCGGCGCAAGAGCTTGACCAGCACATCGAACACGACCGGACCGCGCGCATTGCCGATATGCACATAGCTGTAGACCGTCGGCCCGCACAGGTACACCGTCACCCGGTTCGGATCGAGCGGCGCAAAGGGCTCGAGGCGACGGCTGAGGCTGTTGTAGAGCGAGATCGGCATGATGCGTGGTCCGAGGGTGGTGGCGCGGGTTAGTCGGTCATCTTATCAAGGTCTTGCGGCACAGCTGTGTGCATGTATGGGAACCTGTGTCCTGAAGACTGTGAGCGGAGGCCGTGAACAGCTCATTTAGTTACGGCAGTTCTAAGCCTGGATTCAGCGTGCGTTTGCTGCAATCCCACTATGCGCAAATGGCGCTTTTCATGCCCCCTTGTGGAGGTTATCTGTGAACAGAAAGATGCTGTTGGTTCCCCTGCTTGCACTCGCCGTGGTATCCACCGGCGTGATGGCGCAGGACGGCGGTTATGGTTATCCGCCGCCACCGCCCCAGGGAGCCGGTGCGCCTCCGCCGGGTGCTGACAATGCGCACTATGCCTGGGCCGATGTGTTGCGTGTGGACCCGGTCTACGGAGTGGCGCGTACCGCAACGCCAACGCAGCAGTGCTATGACCAGCAGGTGGTCCAGCAGACACCCAGCAACAAGGGCATCGGCACGGTGCTGGGCGCCGTCGTTGGCGGCGTGCTCGGCAGCACCATCGGCCATGGCCGTGGCAACACGGCCGCCACCGTGGGTGGCGCCGTGGTCGGTGGCGCGGTCGGCAACTCGGTGGCCAGCGGGGGTAGCTCCACGGTTTCCAACCAGACCGTCTGCCAACCGGGGACCCAGGTCAGTGAGCAGCGCCAGATCATCGGCTACGATGTCGAGTATCGCTATCACGGCGATGTCTATATGTCGCGTCTGAGTTACGACCCCGGCGAGCGTCTGCGCGTGCGGGTGAGCGTTTCGCCGGCGGACTGAACCGTCGAACGTGCCTTCCAAAGGCGACCGTTGCCCTAGGCACGGTCGCCTTTAATTTTTTGTTGCACGGCAACGAAGATCCAGTCATGATTAAAGTTCAACCACCCGGAAGCCCCATGTCCGCAGCCGTCTATACCGCTACCGTGCTTACCAGCGCCCGCATGGCCGCTGGCATGACATCGCGTGCGCGTCGACCGCTGGACCGACATTCGGCCGGGTAGGCTGTCGCCACGTTGCATGTGTATACGACGACTAAACCCGGCCTTTGCGCCGGGTTTTTTGCTTTTTCGGACTGGAGTCAACGATGTCGCTTCGTCACTTTCTCACCACGCAGGATTACAGTCGCGCCGACATCGACGCGTTGCTGGAACAGGCCACTGCGTTCAAGCGCTCGCCGCGCGGTCAGCAGCTTGCTGGCAAGTCGGTGGCGTTACTGTTCTTCAATCCGTCGATGCGTACGCGCACGAGTTTCGAGCTTGGCGCGTTTCATCTGGGTGGCCACGCCATCGTGCTCTCGCCCGGCAAGGATGCATGGCCGATCGAATTCCGCCCGAACGTCGTGATGGACGGCGAGGCGGAAGAACACATCGCCGAGGTCGCGCGTGTATTGAGCCGCTACGTGGATCTCATCGCAGTGCGTGCCTTTCCGAAGTTCCAGGACTGGTCGGTTGACCGCGAAGACGCCGTGATCAAGGCGTTCGCCCAACATGCCACGGTGCCGGTGATCAACATGGAAACGATCACTCACCCGTGCCAGGAGCTGGCGCACGCGCTGGCGCTGAAAGAACGGTTCGGGGATCTCACCGGCCGCAAGTACGTGCTTACCTGGACCTACCATCCCAAGCCGCTGAACACAGCGGTAGCCAATTCGGCTTTGCTGATCGCCACCAAGATGGGCATGGACGTTACGTTGTTGTGCCCAACACCCGACTATGTGCTGGACGAACGCTACATGGCGTTCGGCGCGCAGAACGCTAAGGAAAACGGCGGCTCGCTCAAGGTCAGCCACAACATCGAGGAAGCCTATCGCGGCGCCGATGTGGTCTATGCGAAGAGCTGGGGCGCGTTACCGTTCTTCGGTCATTGGGAGAACGAAAAGCCGATCCGCGACGCACACAAGCATTTCATCGTCGACGAGGCGAAGATGGCGCTGACCAACAATGGCGTTTTCAGCCACTGCCTGCCGTTGCGCCGGAACATCAAGGCAACCGATGCGGTGATGGATTCACCCGCTTGCATCGCCATCGATGAAGCCGAAAACCGCCTGCATGTGCAGAAGGCGGTGATGGCCTCACTCATCGCACAGCGATAAGCGATAGAGGTACGGACACGCCATGTACTTGCCTGGATCTTTTCACGAAACCCGCGTCGACGTGCTGCACGCACTGATTCGCGATTACCCGTTTGGCACCATCGTCATGCGTGGCGCCGAGGAGTTGGTTGCCAATCATCTGCCGTTCGAGCTGATCAGCGACAAGTTGCTGCATGGCCATGTCGCGCGTGGCAACGAGCTAGCGAAGGCGGATGGCGCGCAAGTGCTGGTCATCTTCCAGGCTGCCGACGGCTACATCAGTCCCAACTGGTATCCGAGTAAACATGAGACAGGCCGTGAAGTGCCGACCTGGAACTACGCCGTCGTACACGTGCACGGCCGCCTGCGTGTCACGGACGACAAAGTGTGGTTGCGCCAGTTGCTCGAAAGACTGACCGAACGCCATGAAGCCGACCAGCCGAAACCCTGGCATGTCAGCGATGCGCCGGAGGATCACATTGAAAAAATGCTGCGCGCCATCGTCGGCATCGAGATCTCGATCGACCGCATCGAGGGCAAGTTCAAGCTGAGCCAGAATCATCCCGATGCCAATCGCGCAGGCGTTCTGCAAGGGCTGAACGCGCGCGCGGGCCGGCGCGACAGCGAGCTGGCGGATTTGATGCAACAAGCCGAGGAGCGTCGCGATGGGACATAAGCAGCATCAGTATCCGGTCGAAGTGGTATGGACCGGCAATCACGGCAACGGCACGAAAACGTACCAGGGTTACGGACGCGAGCACGAAGTGCACGTTGTCGGCAAACCCGTCATCGCCGGTTCGTCGGATGCCGCCTTCCGTGGCGATGGAACGCGGCACAATCCGGAAGACATGCTGGTTGCCGCGCTATCCAGCTGTCACATGCTCTGGTACCTGCATTTGGCGGCTGTCGCCGGTGTCGTTGTCACTGCGTACGTCGACACGGCCATAGGCACGCTGGTGGAACGCACAGACGATGGTCGCTTTACCGACGTCGTGCTACGCCCACGGGTGACGATCACGGCCGAGAGCGACCCTGTTCGTGCCGCGAGTGTGCACGAGGATGCCCATCACGCCTGCTTCATCGCCAACTCCGTCAATTTTCCGGTGCGCTGCGAACCGCGCATTGTCATCGAATCTGTGTAAACCCCTTTCTCTTATTAATTAGTAACCCTTTTGGACGACGCATCATGAGCAAAGATATCGTTCTCGCCTTTTCCGGTGGCCTCGACACGAGTTTCTGCATCCCGTATCTGCAGCAACGCGGTTGGGCTGTGCACACTGTGTTCGCCGATACCGGCGGCGTCGACGCCGACGAGCGTGCCTATATCGAAGCGCGCGCCAAAGAGCTGAAGGCGGCCAGCCACGTCACCGTCGATGGCGGTCCGGCGATCTGGAATGGCTTTGTGAAACCATTCGTATGGGCAGGCGAGGGTTATCAGGGCCAGTATCCGCTGCTGGTTTCCGACCGTTACCTGATCGTGGATGCCGCGCTGAAGCGCTGCGCGCAGCTGGGCACCAAGGCGATCGCACATGGCTGCACCGGCATGGGCAATGACCAGGTGCGTTTCGACCTCGCGGTGAAAGCGCAGGGCGATTACGAGATCGTGGCGCCGATCCGCGAAATCCAGAAAGAACACACCGAGGTGCGCGCTTACGAGCAGAAGTATCTCGAGGACCTCGGCTTCGGCGTGCGCGCCAAGCAGAAGGCCTACACCATCAACGAAAACTTGCTCGGTCTGACCATGTCCGGCGGCGAGATCGATCGTTGGCAGGCGCCGGGCGAAGGCGCCGTAGGCTGGTGCAAGCCGCGTGCCGAATGGCCATCCAAATCGCTTCGCCTGAAGATCAGTTTCGTCGATGGCGAAGCCGTTGCGCTGGATGGCGAAAAGATCGACGGCCATAAGATGCTGGCCAAACTCAACAACCTTCTGGCGCAGTACGGCGTGGGTCGCGGCATCTACACCGGTGACACCACCATCGGCCTGAAGGGACGTATCATTTTCGAAGCGCCAGGCCTCACTGCGCTGCTCGTCGCGCATCGTGCGCTCGAAGAGGCTGTACTCACCAAACAACAGAACCGCTTCAAGCCCGAGGTGGCGCGCAAGTGGGTGGAGTTGGTTTATGAAGGTTTCTTCCACGACCCGCTGAAGACCGATCTGGAGGCCTTCCTGGCGTCGAGCCAATCGCAAGTCAACGGCGACGTGATGCTGGAGACGTCGGGTGGCATCGTCAATGCCGTTGCGATCGAGTCCAAGCACATCCTCAACGCCAAGGGCGCGACTTATGCGCAGGCCGCCGACTGGGGTGTGGCCGAAGCGGAAGGCTTTATCAAACTGTTCGGCATGAGCAGCACCTTGTGGGCCGAGGTCAACCGAGGATGAGCATGCTGCTCGAAGCGACGTTGACGCATCTGAAAGCGCTGGTCGGCTACGACACACGCAATCCGCCGCGTGCGATCGGCACCGGCGGTATCTTCGACTATCTGCGCGAACAGCTTCCCGGCTTCGACGTGACGGTTACCGATCACGGCGCGGGCGCTGTGACGCTCTACGCCGTGCGCGGTAAGCCGAAGTACCTGTTCAACGTGCACCTGGATACGGTGCCCGATTCGCCGCACTGGACGACCGATCCGCACACGCTGCAGGTCATGAACGATCGCGCTATCGGTCTCGGTGCCTGCGATATCAAGGGTGCCGCGGCTGCCTTAGTTGCGGTAGCGAATGCGAGCGAAGGCGATATGGCCTTGTTGCTGACTACCGACGAGGAAGCCAACGATCCGCGCTGCATCGCTGCCTTTCTGCGCGAAGGTCATCCGTACGATGCCGTCATCGTCGCCGAGCCCACCCGCGGAGAGGCCGTGCTCGCGCATCGCGGCATCCATTCCGTGCAGATGAGTTTTGCGGGGCAGGCCGGTCATGCATCGGGTGAACAACGTCCCAGCGACAGCGCCTTACACCAGACGGTGCGCTGGGGTACAGCGGCGCTCGATTACGTCGAACGCCAGGCGCACGAGCGTTTCGGTGGCCTTACTGGGTTGCGTTTCAACATCGGCCGTGTCGAGGGTGGCATCAAGGCCAACATGATCGCGCCGACCGCCGATGTGCGATTCGGTTTTCGTCCGCTGCCGAGCATGGATCCAGACCGGTTGCTGGAGACCTTCCGCAGTTTGGTGGAGCCGCAACCAGTGACCTATACCGAGCTTTTCCGCGGTGTATCGCTGCCGGCTGGCGATATCGCCACGGCAGAAGCGCGACGCCTTGCGGCACGCGATATCGCCGACGAGCTGGGCATATCGGTGGGAAACGCGGTGAATTTCTGGACCGAGGCCGCGCTGTTTTCAGCGGGCGGTTATATCTCGTTCGTATATGGGCCGGGCGATATCGCCCAGGCACACACCGCCGACGAATGGGTCGCGCTCGACCAATTGCAGACGTATGCCGCAACCATCTACGAGATCGTGAACCGTGGAATCGCATAAAAACACTCGCCAGACCATTGTGCGCCTGCTCTCCGCCATGGGCAGCGCCAAGGAAATCCAGCAGTACCTCAAGCGCTTTTCGCAGCAGGATGCCAAGCGCTTCGCCGTAGTCAAAGTCGGCGGTGCGGTGCTGCGCGATGAACTGAATGACCTGACGTCGTCGCTGACCTTTCTGCAGCAAGTGGGCCTCACGCCGATCGTTCTCCATGGTGCAGGTCCACAGCTCGACGAAGAACTCCAGGCTGCCGGCATCACCAAGCAAACCGTCAACGGCTTGCGCGTGACATCGCCCAAGGCGCTGGGCATCGTACGCCGTGTTTTCCAGCAACAGAATTTGCGTCTGGTCGAAGCCCTGCAGGCGATGGATACGCGCGCTACGTCAGTGCCATCGGGCGTGTTCATGTCCAATTATCTGGATAAGGACGTCTACGGCATGGTAGGCAAGGTCGACAGCATCAACCTGGCGCCGATCGAGGCCAGCTTGCGCGCCGGCTCCATACCGGTGATCGCCAGCCTGGGCGAGACGGATGAAGGTCAGTTCCTCAACATCAACGCCGACTTCGCCGCCAACGAGCTGGTGCGCATGCTGCAGCCCTACAAGATCGTGTTTCTTACCGGCACCGGTGGGTTGCTTGACGATCAGGGTCGCATCATCGACTCGATCAATCTCAGCACGGAGTACGATCACCTGATGTCGCAGCCGTGGATCAACGGCGGCATGCGCGTGAAGATCGAACAGATCGCGGACTTGCTGCAAAGCCTGCCGCTGACGTCCTCGGTATCGATCACTCGCCCGGCGGAACTGGCGAAAGAATTGTTCACGCACAAGGGTTCGGGCACGCTGGTGCGTCGTGGCGAGAAAGTCTTCCGTTTCGAAAGCTGGGAAGGTGTGGATCGCGCGCGCATGCGCACGCTGATCGAATCGAGTTTCGGCCGCAAGGTGGTCGATGACTACTTCGAGCGCACCACGCCTTACAGAATCTACGTCAGCGAAAACTATCGCGCGGCGATGATTCTTACCGACCAGGACGGCCTGATTTATTTGGACAAGTTTGCCGTGCTCGACGACGCGCAAGGCGAAGGTCTGGGCCGCGCGGTATGGCTGGTGATGCGCGAGGAAAATCCGCGCCTGTTCTGGCGCTCGCGTCATGGCAACCAGATCAATCATTTCTATTACGCCGAATCGGACGGTTGCTACAAGCAGGAACGCTGGAAAGTGTTCTGGTATGGCTTGGACGACTTCGAAACGATTGCGCGCTGTGTCGACCACTGCGCTGTGCGGCAACCGACCCTGGTGGACTGAATCGTGATGACAGCATCGAAGAAACGCATTGGCATCGTCGGCGCACGCGGGCATACCGGCGCGGAATTGATTCGACTGGTTGCCGCCCATCCGGCGCTTGAGTTGACTTATGTCTCCTCCCGCGAGCTGGACGGACAGCGGGTCGATGCGCATGTCGCCGAATACCATGGCGACCTGTGCTACAGCTCGCCGGCGCACGAAGCATTGCCGGGCCTGGATGCTGACGTTGTCGTGCTGGCTTTGCCGAATGGCAAGGCGTCGCTCTGCGTCGAGGCGTTCAATGCTGCAGGAAAAGATCCGGTTATCGTGGATCTCTCCGCGGACTACCGTTTCGACAATCAATGGTATTACGGTCTACCGGAACTCACTCGCGGCAAGTGGCGCGGCGAGAAACGCATCAGCAATCCCGGCTGCTATGCCACGGCCATCCAGCTGTCCGTCGCACCGCTCAAGGATGTGCTGGCCGCGCCGCCGGTGTGTTTTGGCGTCTCAGGCTATTCGGGCGCCGGCACGACACCTTCGGATAAGAACAATCCGGAGAAACTGCGTGACAACCTGATGCCGTATGCGCTGACCGGGCACATGCATGAAAAGGAAGCCAGCCGGCATCTCGGCATCCCGGTGGAATTCATGCCGCATGTCGCGCCGCACTTCCGTGGTCTGACTGTTACCACCAATCTTTATCTTGCGCGCTCGCTTAAACGCGACGAGGTGCAGGCACGCTTCCAGCATGCTTATGGCAGCGAGAAGCTGGTGCACGTGCTGGATGAGGCGCCGTGGGTGAGCCAGATCGCGGGCAAGCATCATGCCGAGATCGGTGGTTTCGCGATGTCAACCGATGGCAAGCGTGTCGTCGTCGTAGCCACCTTGGACAACCTGCTCAAGGGTGCTGCCACGCAGGCCATGCAGAACATCAATCGCGCCATTGGCGTGGACGAATACGCATCGATACCGGTCTGACCGAAAAATGTTGAGTTGCGCATACAAGAGACAGAATCCATGAGCGATCTTCTTTGGCAAAAAGCCGGCGTCGAAACCAACGCCAAAATCATGAAGTTCCTGGCAGGCGACGATGTACTGCTTGATCGCGAATTCTTTCTGCATGACATTACCGCCAGCAAGGCGCATGTCGAAGGATTGGCTCATATCGGCGTCGTCAGCGCACAAGAGATGCAGGATCTCAAGCGCGAACTGGACGCGCTGGCGGAGGATTTTAGTGCGGGCCGCTTCGTGCTGGATGAGCGCTACGAAGACGGCCATTCGGCCATCGAGGCGCGATTGACCGAGCGTCTCGGCGATGCGGGCCGTCGCGTGCATACCGGTCGCAGCCGCAACGACCAGATCCTGGTGGCAACACGCTTGTGGCTGAAGGACAAGCTCTCTGTCCTGGAAACGGATTGCCGTTCGATTGCCGAAGTATGCCTGGAACGTGCTGCGCAATCGGCACTTCCGTTGCCGGGCTACACCCATCTTCAGCGCGCTGTGGTTTCGTCTACGGCGATGTGGTTTGCTGGCTTTGCCGAGGGATTTGTCGACAACGCCTGGCGCGCCCGGCAAACCGCGGCATGGATAGACGCCAATCCACTGGGTACCGCGGCCGGCTATGGTGTCAACCTGCCACTCGACCGTGCGCACACCACACAAGCGCTCGGTTTTGCGCGCATGCAGATTTCGCCAATCTATGCGCAACTCTCGCGCGGCAAGTTCGAGATGGCAGTCATGGAAGCGCTGGGCAGCGCCATGCTGGATGCCCGTCGCCTGGCCTGGGATCTGTCGTTGTTCACCACCGCGGAATTCAATTTCGTGACGCTTCCGTCGGAATACACCACGGGCAGTTCGATCATGCCCAACAAGCGCAACCCGGACGTCGTGGAACTGGTGCGTGCGTCGTATGCCACGGTAGCTGCCTCGCGCTGCGAAATCGAACAGCTACTGTCGTTGCCATCCGGCTATCAGCGCGATCTGCAGTTCTCCAAAGGCTCGTTGTTTCACGGCGTCACCCATGGACTCGCTGCACTCGAACTGCTGCCGGATCTGCTCGCGCGCATGCAATGGAACGAAGCAGCCATGCGTGCCGCGATTGAGCCAGCGATGTATGCCACTGATGTGGCGATCGAACAGGCAGCGGCAGGCGTACCGTTCCGCGAAGCCTATCGTGCCGCGGCGCAGGCAGCGACTGAAGCCGGGCAAGGGCGTACCCCTGAATCAAGTCTGGCGGCGCGTACGTCCGCCGGTGCCGGCAACGACTTGCGATTGGATGCGCTGAAGTTACGCCTTGCCGAGATGAAACCCAGCATCCGATGACGGTATCGACGCACCTGCTACCCACTTGCGCGTTGCCAGCCTGGCGACGTGCGGTACTTAAAGTCGGCAGTAACCTGCTAGCCGCTGATGGTGGCGGATTGACTACGCGCTACGCACAGGCGTTGTCGGCGTTTATGGTGGCCAGCCATGCTGCGGGTCGCCAGATAGTGCTGGTTTCCTCCGGCGCGGTGGCCGCTGGTCGTGCGCTGATGCGCGAACATGCAGCGGTCAGCGGCGATCTCGTCGCGAGGCAGGCATTGGCGGCGCTCGGTCAGGCACCCATGATTGCGTTGTGGCAAGGGCTATCCGATCGACCGGTGGCGCAGGTGCTGCTCACCCACGACGACCTGCGCAATCGCCGGCGTTATCTCAACGCTCGTGCCACGTTGCGAGAATTGCTCGCATTGCGGGTGCTGCCGGTGGTGAATGAAAACGATACCGTAGCGGTGGATGAACTCAAGCTCGGCGACAACGACAATCTTGCCGCCATCGTCGCCGCCTTAGTGGATGCGGACCTTCTGCTGATCGCCTCTGACGTGGATGCGCTTTACAGTGCCGACCCGCGTCGCGACCCAACCGCCGTACCTGTCGGCCACGTGCCACAGTTGACGCCGGAGGTGATCGCGATGGCTACCGACAGCGGTACCGGCGTCGGCACGGGCGGCATGCGAACCAAACTGCAGGCTGCCGCCAAGGCGGCCGCTGCCGGGATTCCCACAGCGCTGTTCGGTGGACGCGGTGCGGCGACGGTTAAGGCGCTAGAGCAAGGCACTTTGCACGGCACCCTCATCGATGTCGCTGGCAATCGGATGCAGGCCCGCAAATATTGGTTGCATCATGCGCCGGGCGGCAACGGACATATCCGTGTCGATGCAGGCGCGGCGCGTGCGCTCCTCGGCGGTCGCGCGTCGCTGTTGCCCGGCGGTATTCTTGAGGTGGCAGGCGAGTTTCATCGCGGCGATCTGGTCGATATCGTCGACGCGGACGATCGGGCCATCGCACGCGGTCTGTGTCAGTACGGCGCATCGGAAGTACGTCGCCTGGCCGGGCACCATAGCCGCGACATCGAGTCATTGCTCGGCTACAGCTACGGCGCCGAGATCGTGCACCGCGATGATCTGGCCACCCGCACCGACCCTGAGACAACGCAAGGAGGGCTGGAAGCATGAGCGAGATTCGCAGCTTGGCGCTGGCGTGCCGCGACGCGGCACAGACGATGTTTGCGCTCGACAGCGAGGCCAAGCGCAGTCTGCTGCACGATATGGCGGCTGCGCTGGAAGCAAACAGCGACGCTATCCTTGCCGCGAACGCGCGCGATTTGCAGCAGGCGTCTGCCAAGGGTGTACAGGGAGCGATGCTGGACCGTCTGCGTCTGGACCAGGCACGCGTGGCAAGTATCGCCAGTGCCGTACGTGAGATTGCTGCACTTCCCGACCCCGTCGGTCTGGTCACGCGCCGGGAAACGCGTCCGAACGGTCTGGAAGTCGAGCGTGTGCGTATACCGCTCGGTGTCATCGCCATGATTTACGAAGCGCGCCCCAACGTCACAGCCGATGCCGCGGCGCTGTGCCTGATGGCTGGCAACGCGGTGATCCTTCGCGGTGGTTCGGAAGCACTGCACTCGAATGTGGCCATCGCCACGGTTCTGCGCGATGTGCTCGCAAGACACGACATTCCCGCCGCTGCGTTGACGCTGATCGAAGATCTGCGCCGTGAAACCATGATCGAGTTGCTGCAGCTGACCGACATCGTGGATCTTGCCATCCCGCGCGGTGGCGAAGGCCTGATCCGCTTTGTCGCCGAACATGCGCGCGTACCGGTGATCAAGCACTACAAGGGTGTTTGCCATCTGTACGTCGATGCGTCGGCGGATGAAGCGTTGGCGCTGAACCTGCTGGTCGATGGCAAGACATCACGGCCGGGTGTCTGCAATGCGCTGGAAACGCTGCTCATACATCGCGACATCGCCGAATCGTTCTTGCCGAACGCTGCGCGCGCGCTCGAGGAACGCGGTGTCGAACTGCGTGGATGCGAGCGGTCGCGCGCGCTGGTGCCCGGCATGCGTACAGCCAGCGATGAGGACTATGCCGCCGAATTTCTCGACCTCATCCTCGCTGTGCGCGTGATCGACGATCTCGGTGCAGCGATCGGACACATCCAGCGTTTCGGCTCCGACCATACCGAAGTCATCGTCACGCGCGACAATGCCGCCGCGCAACGTTTCGTGCAGGCGATCCGGTCGGCGGTCGTGATGGTCAACGCGTCATCGCGTTTTTCCGATGGAGGCGAACTCGGCCTAGGCGCGGAAATCGGCATATCGACCACGCGACTGCATGCCTACGGGCCGATGGGGGCGGAGGCATTGACCGTAGAGCGCTTTGTGGTGCGTGGTTCAGGACAAGTCAGGCATCCGCAGCACTGAAGCTGAGGATGTTTGCCGGATACAAGCCTTGCCGGTTGGTCATGGTCCGGGCTCAGTTTTCGGGCCTTTGTTTCGCGATCTACCTCGACAAGAGCTGAATTGGCGACGCGCAAAACTGGCGCTTTTGGCGGCGCAACTTGACTTGCGGCGCAAATTCCAACATCAAGAGATGGCATGTTCTAAGGGGATTTGACCAAATGTCATCCAGCGGTGCGACAAATAATTTTGATTTTATTCGGATCGCGGCGGCCACCATGGTCGTTTTCTCGCACCAATACGCGCTTATTTCCCAGCCGGAACCAAGACCTTTTGGATTGTTCACATTGGGGACTTTAGGTGTCCTCATATTTTTTTCAACGAGCGGTTATCTCGTGATGCAGAGTTGGGAACGAGATCCGCACGCATGGCGATTCATCGCCAGACGGTTGCTGCGTATATGGCCCGCGCTCGCCGTCGTTACGTTGTTCGCAGTGCTTTGCATAGGTCCGATTTTTACTACCCTAACGTTCCATGACTATTTCCGCGCCAAGGAAACATGGGGATATTTCTCGCACCTGTATCTACGGACAACCCCTAACTTGCCGGGACTTTTCGAAGGCAATCCCATACATGTCGTCAATGGTTCCTTATGGACCATCCCCATTGAAGCCCAATGGTACGGCTTGCTGCTGGCTGCGGGAATGTGTGGACTGTTGCGCCCTCGCTTTCGCTATTTCCTCTTGGCAATGGTCGCGTTATACGCTGCGTATATTTATTTGATATTCGATGTGCAGCATAACCCGCTCAGTGCGTTTCCGTTCCGCAAGTTCGGATGCGAATACGGAACGTTCTTTTGCTACGGGGCGGTTTTGCATTGCATGCGACATGCATGGGTCAACAGGGTCATGCTGACCTTCGGCTCTCTGCTACTACTTGCATGTCTCCTTGCGGTTTCAAACCATCAATACGCGGCGGTGTACGTATTGCTGCCTTTTATAGTGATCTGGTTGGGAAACAAATCTACGCCGGTACTAAAGCGTGCGGGTCGCTTTGGGGACTTTTCCTACGGCATTTATGTTTATGCGTTCCTGATGCAGCAGCTAGTGGTCTCGGTGATGGGCATCTACCGACCGTATCTGCTGGTCTTGTTGATCTCGTCAGCGGGTACGATGATTTGCGCCGTATTGTCGTGGCACTTGGTAGAGCGACCCTCACTTGCGCTCAAGCGTTACTTGCCCAAACAGTCACTAGTCGACGAACGACTTACGCGGGTAACCACTCCCAGTGCTACGGGATAGTTGGGCTGAACCGATAAGTTACGCGCGGGTTTGGCTCGCATGCCATTTCTTGGTTGCTTCCGAAAAAGCCAGGCAGTCCGCAAAACGGTTATAAAGCGGCGCAGGCGAAATGCGGATCACATCCGGCTCGCGCCAGTCGCCGATGATGCCGTGCTCGGTGAGATACTCGAACAGTGTACGCCCTTGCGTGCGGCCACCCAGCACGCGTATGGAAAGTTGCGAGCCGCGGCGCTCGGTTTCCATCGGCGTGACGATGTCGAGCACATCGTGAAGCTGGCTGCGCACCAGCCATTCCAGGTACCCAGTGAGTTGCTGCGATTTTTCGCGCAAGCGCGACATGCCGGCGCGATGGAAGATTTCCAGCGAAACGCGTAGCGGCACCAGCGCCAGGATCGGCGGATTGGAAAGCTGCCAGCCATCAGCGCCGGGCGTGGGCACGAAGTCGGGGCCCATCTGGAATCGCGTGGTCTTGTCGTGCCCCCACCAACCGGCGAAACGCGGCAAAGCGGCGCGTGCGTGGCGTGCATGCACGAAGGCACCGCCAACCGCGCCCGGGCCACCGTTGAGATATTTGTAGCTGCACCAAATGGCGAAATCGGCGCCGCTGTCGTGCAGGCGCAAGGGCAGGTTGCCGACAGCGTGGGCAAGGTCGAAACCCATCATGCAGCCATGCTTGTGTGCGAGCTCGGTAATGGCCTTCAGATCGAACGCCTGGCCGGTGCGATACTGCACACCCGGCAACATGACCAGCGCAATGCGCGAGCCGTGCTCAGCCAGCGCGCGTTCGATTGCGGCCATCGAAATAGTGCCGTTGGGCTCGTCTGCTTCCAGTTCGATCAGGGACAGTTTGGGACTGAAACCGTGGTAGCGGATCTGCGATTCCACCGCATAGCGATCGGTGGGGAACGCACCGGCCTCGATCAGGATGGCGTGACGGTCGGGGGTCGGGCAGTAGAAGCTCACCATCATCAAGTGAAGGTTCACGCCCAACGTATTCATCGCTACGACTTCATCGGGCTGCGCACCGACTACTTCGGCGAGGTGGTCGCGCACGAATTCGTGGTAATCCATCCACGGCAGGCGGCCTTTGAAGTGGCCTTCCACACCCAGTTCGCCCCAGTAATTCAACTCCGCATTCACTGCCTCGCGCACGGCGCGCGGCTGCAGACCCAGTGAGTTGCCGCAGAAGTAGTGGCTTTCGCCATGCTCGTGCGGTGGGATCAGAAATTCGTCGCGAAAGGCGCGCAGCGGATCGGCGGCGTCGCGGGCGTGGGCCCAGGCGGCGGTGGCTTCGTATGGTGCGGACATTGAGGCATCCCAGCGGGAAACGAGGCAACGTCGCGCCACGGTAAAACCGAGGCGCGATCAGTTTATGTGTTCAGCGTGGCAGCAAGGTTGCTGCAACCTTTATCGAAGGACATGGCCCAGGCCTGCCCGGCTTGGCTCGACGACGGACGTGCGCAGCGCAGCTGGATAGCGTGACCACCGCGGAACCAGTAACGCTCGACGTAGGTGTACGGCGTGCCGCTCTCGCTGGCGGTATAGACAAAGCTGTTCTCATCGCCCGACTTGCTGCTGCCCGGCGTGTAATTCTTCAGATTCTTGGCTTTGGCGACCGCGCCGCCGACGTAGTCGTTGAAATCCTGCAGATTGGCCATCTGCTTCACCGTCACGCTGACGCGCGCCAGCGTATCGTTCGCGCTCGGCGACGGATCGGGAACTTGGAATACGCGCACTTCCGGATCGCCATCGATCTGCATGATCCCGACCCAGTTGGGCGGCGTGCTGAAGTGCACGTTGCCCGACGCCATGCTGACGTCGTCGGCTTGGGCCACGGCGATGCTGGCCAGTGCCAGCACGGCGGTCACCATCATGTAGCGCCTGAAATTCATGCGTGCTCCTGAGAATGTATATCGGAAATAAAGCGCTGGCGCGGCAATCCCAGCCATTCCAGCGCGGTGCCGTGAAACAGGCGGGCGCGGTCCGGGCCGTCCAGCTTCAGCGACTCGATGCCGCTGCCAGGCTCCTGCTCCCCCAGCGGGAAAGGATAGTCGGTACCGAGCATCACGCGGTCGACACCGGTCACATCCAGCAGATATCGCAGGGCCTGGGGATCGTGTACGCAGGAGTCGAAGTACAGACGCTTGAGGTATTCACGCGGGTTGCGCGGATTGTCGGTGGCGACCAGGTCCGGGCGCATGCGGAAGCCGTGCTCGATGCGGCCGATGGTCCACGGGAAACTGCCACCACCGTGCGCCAGCATCACGCGCAGCTTCGGCAGCCGCTCCAGCACCCCACCGAAGGCCAGGCAGCAGGCGGCGCGCGATTGTTCGGCCGGCATACCCACCAGCCAGGGCATCCAGTATTTGGGCATGGTGGCTGCGCCCATCATGTCCCACGGGTGCACCATCACCGCTGCACCCAGGTCGGCGGCAGCCTCGAAGAACGGGAACAGCTCGGGCGCGTCCAGGTTCCATTCGTTGCAGTGCGAACCGATCTGCACGCCGCACAGTCCCAGTTCGTCGATGCAGCGTTCCAGTTCGCGGATGGCCAGCTCCGGCGACTGCAGCGGCACGGTGCCGATGCCGGCATAGTGCTTGGGAAAATCGCGGCAGACCTGGCCCATGTGATCGTTGAGATGCCGATGCAAATCCAGCGCCTGATAGCCCGGCGCCCAATACGAAAAAAGCACGGGCACGGTGGAGATCACCTGCACGTCCACGCCAAATCGTGCGTAGTCGTTGATGCGGTGCTGCGGGTCGAAGGAGGAGTCCCACACCTCACGAAAGAACTTGCCGTCCTTGTAGATACGGTGCCTGTCGTCGGTATGCGTCATCACCGGAAAGGCGTCGTTGCCGTATTTGGCGGCTAGATTCGGCCAATCGCGGGGAAGGATATGGGCGTGGGTATCGATCTTGAGCATCGGCCCATTGTATCGCGTACCCGGATCGCGGGCCTTGATCAATTAAGGCTGGTGCTGTCTACGCCTCGATTTGCGTTAATCAGGGATGAACCCGCCGGTCGCCGTATGCCGTTGCCGACTCCTGTGGGCCGCGCCCCACCACATGCGACAGGGTATTGATGTTGTCGACCAGGCGGTCGCTGATGCGCGCGAGCTGCTCCGCCCGGGTCCGGTCGTCGGCCATGGCAAGCAAGGCGGACAAGCTGCGCTGCAACTGGCGCAATTCCGGCACAGTCTGCGGCACCTGGTTATCGCGCAGCGCGCCCGCCAGTACGTGCAGCTGAGACGCGGCACGGTCGATGAACTGGGTGACTTCCGTCTGCTCCGGCAAGCTGTCGCAGTCATGCAGCAGAGCCTCCAGCGTCATGGCGGTGCGTGCGAGACGATTGCCATTGAGGAATAGCGCATTGGCCAATTCCAGCAAGGTCAGCGGTGTAGCCGGCTCGGCTTGCATGCGATCGAGCGATGCTTGCGCGTTGGTGCGCGCGGTGCGGGCGGTGGTACGTGCTTCGCGATGGGTTTCGCGCCGATCCGGTCTGGCCAGTGCATGCAAATAGTTCGCGTAGGCATCGAGCATGTCCGACAAGGCGGCTCGTGCGCGTGCGCGTTCCCAGGTCGGCCATGCCACGTAGGCAAGCAAGGCCATGCCGCTGCCCAGCGCGGTGTTGATCACGCGATCCATCACTGCCGCGCCGGAATTCACGCCCTCGAACGAAAGCAGGATTACCACGGTACCCGTCAACGCTGCGACCGCGATGCCATAGTGCGCGGTGGCCAGGTAACGGAACATCATGCAGAGCACCGCCATCAGCGCCAGATGCGTCCACGGATCGTGCGGCGTGATGTGCAGCAGGGCCGTGGTCAGCACCAAGCCGAGAATCGTGCCCACCACGCGCAGCAGGCCGAAGTTGAACGTGGCCGCGAAGTCGGGGCGCAGTACGATGGCCGCCGTCATCGGCAGCCAGTAGCCATGCGGCAGTTGCCACACGCGCGACACGAGCAAGGCAAGGCTAAGACACACCGCACAGCGCATCGCATGGCGAAACGCGACCGAGTGCAAGGTGAGATTGGCGCGCAACGCGGCGATCGCCGAGCTGCCGCGCAATGCCCTGGGCAAACGCGTTTCAGCGGCCGCGGCGCGTTGTTCGCCGCGCGTGCCGGCCCAGTTTGCGTTGCGCACCGCAGCGGCCAACTGACCGGAGAGTGCATGGATGTGCGCGGCGACGCTATCGGTGCGCGCGTTGCCTTCCAGTAGTGCGCGTTCGCTGGCCTGAAGTGTTTGCAGTGCGCGCTCGGCACGTTCGGGCGAGTCCCCGGTATCCAATGCATCGGCGATGGCGGCGAGCACGCGCTCTGCATCGCTGCGGAACATCGCATGGATACCAGCCGCCGCATGCATGTGGGACATCGCTACCAGTTCCAGCCGGACACGCTCGGCCAGCTCCAGCAACACGGCAAACGCTTCCATGGCACGCCCTCGTGCATGATGGCGTCCGAGCAGCGTTTGCTGGAGCGTGGTCATCGCTTCGGTGAGCGCGGGCACATCGGCATCGTCTTGCGCGTGTTGTTTTGCGAGCGCGGCGAGGCCGCGATATACGGTCGCCAAGGCGTGGCGCTCCGGCCCGTAGCGCTGCAGCGGCCATGCGGCGACCGAGAACAGCGCCAGCAGCAAACCGCCGGCGAAGATCAGCGACGCGCCTATCAAGGCGGGTTCGAGTGTCGTTGGCGTGGCCGCCGTGATCACCAGCAGGATCATGCTGGTCATGCCCACACGCGCGATGTCGGTGCCGAACACGACCAGCAGGCCGCCCACAAAGCCGAATGCCGTCGTGGCCAGGAGGATCGGCACCAAATCGCCACCGATCAGGAAGCCACATAGCGAAGCGAGTCCCGCCGCCAGCGAGGCCAGAAAAAGCTGCCACAAACGTTGGCGATACGGACCTGGCTGATCGGAGAACATCGTATCCAACGCACCCGCGCCGATCGCGAGCCCGGCTTCCGCGTGGCCGGTCGCCATGCCGATGCCTAATGGCAACACCACAGCTGCGGTATTACGCAAGACCACGGACAGCGGCACGTCCGGCCGCTTGGTCGTGGTCAGGCTTTGCAGCACGCTAGCGCGCAGCGAATAGGGTCGGGTGGACATGGTGGGCAAGGAGGCCGGGGGTAGCGTGATTCTGCATCACCGGCGCAGCCGCTGTCCTTACTCCGGAAAACGAAAACGGCGCCGCAGGAACGGCGCCGTCCGTGTCAGAGCGGAAAAGAATCAGGCGCGGCCGGCAAATTCGCCAGTCAGCGTATTCACCCACACCTTTTCGTCATTGGTGATGTATTCAGGCACCTGGATTTCGATACCGGTTTGCAGCTTGGCCGGCTTGGTGCGCTTGGTGGCGCTGGCACCTTTCAGTTCCGGTGCGGTATCGACGACGGTCAGTATCACGCTGGTCGGCACCTGCAAGCCCACCGGCGCATCGTCGATCACCTGTACGTAGTAGCCTTCCACGCTTTCGACGATGTAGCCGGCGTTGTCGCCGATCAGCACTGCGTCGAGTATGTACTGCGTGTAGTCCTCGGCGTCCATGAACACGTAGGCGTCGCCGTCCATGTACGAGAAATTCGCCGCGCGTCGTACCAGATCCATTTCCTTGAGTTCGTCATCGGCGCGCAGGCTCAGGTCGAACTTGCGTCCGCCCGGAATCGAATACAGCGTAAAGCGGAACGTGACGTTGCCGCCGCGCGCCGTCGGCGAGCTGCGTTCGATGTCGCGTACCTGGTAGACGATGCCTTCGTGTTCGACCACGTTGCCTTTCTTGACGTCGGAAGCTTTCATGAATGAGGACCAGAGATTAGTGAATTTGGAATCAGGACGGGAAGGGCAGCCTTTCCGCTTTATTTCGGTTGCAAGCGAACCGCGCCATCCAAGCGGATCGTCTCGCCGTTGATATAGCGATTGCCGAGGATAAAGGCCACGGTGGTCGCGAATTCGTCCGGCTTGCCCAGGCGCGAAGGGAAGGGGATCGATGCCGACAACGATTCCTGCACTTGCGGCGGCATGCCATCGACCATCGGCGTCCAGAAAATGCCCGGTGCGATCGTCGCCACGCGAATACCGAAGCGCGATAGCTCGCGGGCCATCGGCAAGGTCATGCCCACCACGCCGCCCTTGGACGCCGAATAGGCGGCTTGGCCGATCTGCCCTTCGAAGGCGGCCACGCTGGCCGTGTTGATGATCACGCCGCGCTCGCCGTCTTCACCGGCTTCGTTGCTCTGCATCAGGGCCGCGCCGGCCTTGGCCACGTTGAAGCTGCCGACCAGGTTCACCATCACGGTCGAGGCAAAGATGCCTAGCGCCATGGGGCCTTCCTTGCCCAGCATGCGGCCGGCGCCCAGGATGCCCGCGCAGTTCACCACCACGTTCAGGCCGCCGAGCGCGTCGCGGGCAGCCGTTACATTGGCCGATACGCCTTCTTCGGAGGTGACATCGGTGCGGAAAAAGCGCGCACTGCCGCCCAGTGTCTTGGCCGCTTCCTGACCCTTTTCCTCGTTGACGTCGAACAGCGCCACCTGGCCGCCGTTGGCCACCAGGTGTTGAGCCACTGCGTGGCCGAGACCGGAAGCACCGCCGGTGATGATCGCCTTGACCTGATTGAGCTGCATGGTAATGACCTGGAAACTAAAAACCGACATGGTAGCGCAGAGGCTCCCGGACTGAGACCGCGCCTGAATAGGAAAGGCCTTTGCTACGGAATATTCACGCAGCATTCGTGAGGCTGACGCAATCTTGTCGTTCGCATCACGGCCATGGCTTTGAGGCGGCGCCAAGCTGATCAATGGATTACGGCACCGGCCACAAGGAGGGTGGGCCCATGCGATTCCCAGGCAGTTCTGCCATTAAATGAGGAGTACGTCATGAAGAAACAGCTAGGAATGATCGCCGTCTGCGGCGCTCTATTGGTCTCGTCGCAATTCGCATTGGCCCAGGGTTATCGCCCCGGGCCGCCGGGTCCACAGCCCGGACCGAGCCGCTATCACGGCATGTACGACCAAGGCCGGCATGAAGGCTGGTACAAGCGAGGCGGGTACGTTCCCCGGACCTATCGCAGTAGCCGCTATGTGGTCAACGACTGGCGTCGTTATCGGCTGAGGCCGCCGCCGCGTGGGTATCAGTACATTCGCAGCGACAACGGTGACTTCCTGCTGGCGGCCATCACCACCGGTGCGATCATGAGCATCATCGCCGCCAATCACTAAGGGTTGGTCGTTCCAAAGATCTTGCGGCCGGATGCATCGAAGCATGCATCCGGCCGCAAGCGTTTTCACCGACCCGTTTGCTGCAGCAGCTTTTGCAAGGCCGCCGATTCGAGCAGCGATGAAAAGGAAGGCAGGGGGACCGGAGGATTCGCAGGTTCCTGCAATTCCTTCTGCCAAACACCGACGTCCCACCACTGACCGAGCTTGTAACCGGCCTTGCGCCATAGGCCAGCGGACGTGAAACCCATCGCTTCATGCAAGGCAACACTCACCTCGCCGGGCATCGTGATGACGCCCACGGCCTGGTTGATGCCCTGCAATCGCATCGCCTCAAGCAGCACGCCATAGAGCGTACGCGCGATACCGCGACGTCGCGCATCGGCGTGCACATAGATGGAGGTCTCGGCAATCCAGTCGTAGGCGGCCCGTTCACGAAAACGAGTCGCGTAGGCGTAGGCAAGCACCTCGCCGTGCTCTTCCCACACCAGCCAGGGATAGTGCTGCAAACGGGTGAGGATGCGCTGGCGCATCGCCTCGATACCGGGAAGCTCAGTCTCGAAGGTGATCGCACTATCGGTGATGGCTGGAACGTAGATCGCGTGGACAGCAGCAGCGTCGTTGGCGTGGGCGATGCGGATCATTTCATGTATTTCCAGTTGCGTTGCTTGCCTTCGGCTAGCCATTCCAGCGCTGTGGTGATGCGCTTTTGCCGCGTGGCATCGGTCTTGGCCTCAGTGATCCAGTCTACGTATTCCCGTTGCGCGCTCGGACTGAAGCTCTCGTAGGTGTCGCGTGCTGCGGCATGCTTCGTCAGCAGTGCGGCGAAATCGGCCGGTGTTTTCGGTGGCGGCTTGCGCGCGGCCGTAGGGCGCTTCTTTTTTATACCGGCGTCGTTCAATGCCATGGCCTTGCGGATGTAGTCGGTCATGGCTTTCTTGTTCGGCAAATCCTTGATCGTGGTGATCTTGCCGAACTGGCCCATGCCTTCTTCGGCCTCTGCGCCCACTACTTCTTTTCGCTGCCAGAAACCGAAACCGCAGTGCTGCTTGAACGCGGCCATCGAACACATCATCGCGCCCTTGTAGCCGAAATGCGGAAAGCCCCATTTCAGACCTTCTTCCACCTCGGGACAGGCCGCGTGTACGACGGCGCGGATATGTTCGAGGATGGGTTGCGCAAAGTTGGCGGATTTCGCGATATAGGCATCGACGCGTGGATCGCGGTTGGCCATGACACATCCTCGCTATAGATCGCGGATAAAGAAACGGTCGCAGCTGAAGTGCCCGGTGCCGCCCATGGGCGCATCCAATGTCACGAATCCATGCTTCCGATACAGCGCTTGCGCTGCATCCATGCCGGTAAGGGTTTCAAGATAGCAGCGCTTGAATGCGAAGCCTCGCGCCGTGTCCAGGCAGCGTTGCATCATGCTCGCACCCGCGCCGATGCCACGCGCTTCGGGTAGAAAGTACATCTTGCGTAGTTCGCAGACATCGGTGGCACCCCCTTCCAGCGGCGCTACGCCGCCGCCGCCGATGATCGTGCCCGCGCGCTCCACTACAAAGTACGCGCTGCGCGGTCGCGTGTAGGAGGCGTGCATGTCATCGACTTCGGCATCGTGGATGGCGAAGCCGGGACCGTCGGCGCCGAATTCGGGCATGACGGTGCGAATGATGGCGGCTACCGCAGCGTTATCGCGCGGTTCGATGGGGCGGATAAGAAAGTCGCGCATGGAAACGAACTCAGCGGGGAAGCCGTCAGCGTAATTGGCCTGTGCGGTAACGCAACCGTGCCGATGGTCAGGCCGCCGTGCGCGCCCGTGTCACGCGACTGGCGGTCGGTTTGTTGAGCTGCGCGGCTAGCCATGCGCCGGTCGCCACCAGCAGATCCAGATTCACGCCGGTTTGCATGCCCATGCCGTGCAGCATGTACACCACGTCCTCGCTGGCGACGTTGCCGGTGGCACCCTTGGCGTAAGGGCAGCCACCGGTGCCGGATACCGCGCTATCGACCACGCGCACGCCTTCTTCCAGGCAGGTGAGGATATTGGCCAGCGCTTGGCCGTAGGTGTCGTGGAAGTGCACGGCCAAGGCGGGCATTGGCACTTCTTGCGCTACCGCGTGCAACATGGCGCGTGCCTTGGCCGGAGTGCCGACGCCGATGGTGTCGCCCAGCGAAATTTCGTAGCAACCCATTTCGTACAGGCGTTGCGCCACGCTGACCACATCGGCCACCGGCACGTCGCCCTGGTAAGGGCAGCCGAGAGCGGTGGAAACATAGCCGCGCACTTTTACGCCGTCGGCCCTGGCGAGCTCCATGATCGGCGCGAAGCGCACCAGCGAGTCGGCGATCGAGGCATTGATGTTCGTGCGGTTGAATGCTTCCGACGCGGCAGTAAACACGGATACTTCGGTCGCGCCGGCCGCACGCGCATGCCGGTAACCCTGTTCGTTCGGCACCAGTACGGGATAGCTCACGCCCGGCACCTTGCGAATGCTGCGAAACACTTCCTCGGCATCGGCCAGCTGCGGCACCCAGCGCGCGCTGACGAAGCTGGTGGCTTCGATGGTTTTCAGGCCGGTGGAGGAAAGTCGGTCGATCAACGCGATTTTTACATCGGCCGGCAGCAACGTCTTCTCGTTCTGCAGCCCGTCACGGGCGCCGACTTCGACGATGCGAACTTCAGAGGCGTTCATGCGAAGCTCCTGCTACCGGGCGGCAGTTCATGACTTGAAACGAACGAGCACGGCGTCTGCTTCCACGAACTCGCCCTGTGTTGCGCTAACACTCTCAATGGTACCTGTGCGCGGCGCCTTCAAGGCCAGCTCCATTTTCATCGCTTCCATCACCAGCAGTTCCTGACCTTCCTCGACGTTGTCGCCGACCTTGGCCTTCACCAGCACGATACGGCCGGGCATGGGCGCAATGATCTGATTACCGCCGCTACCTTGCTTGGATTCCCAAGCGAACGCCGCGGCGCGAACGAAGGCGTAGCGCTGGCCCTCGCTGTCATGCAGCGACACGCGTTGTGCGTCCGCGCTAACCGCAAGGTGAATTCCTTTGCTGTCGAAGCGAGCGCTGAGAGTCTTGCCGTCGTGGCGTGCGCCTTGCACATCGCAACGCGACTCGCCATGTTGTAACTGGTACTGACCGTCATGACCATGGGCCTCGATTTCATAACGCTGATCACGCAATGAAAGCGCAATGATGCGCTTACCCGCGTGGCCAATACGCCATGCATCGGCACGTGACCAGGGCGAGTAAGGATCGCCGCTGTTCATGGCACCTGTGGCCACCGCGGCTTCGTCGTGGAGCAAGGCGGCGGTGGCGGCGGCGAATAGCGCATGGTCAGAGGGTGCCGTGTCACCGGTAAGAAATTCGTCAAGATGACGATCCAGATAGCCGGTGTCGATGCGTCCTTCGACCACTACCGGATGCCGCGCCAGTCGTTCGAGGAAAGCGATATTGGATTTCGGTCCGACGATGTCGCATTCGGCCAGCGCTTCGCGCAGACGCTGTAACGCCTGGGTGCGGTCGATGTCGTACACGATCAGCTTGGCGATCATCGGGTCATAGAAGATCGTCACCGTGTCGCCTTCGACAACACCTCCATCAAGGCGCACGTTACGCGACGGTGCAGGCAGATGCAGCGTGCGCAACTTGCCGGAGCCCGGCAGGAAGTTCTGGTCCGGATCCTCCGCATACAAGCGCACTTCGATCGCATGTCCGCGCGCATGAACTTGATCTTGCCGCAACGGCAATGCCTCACCGGCCGCAATGCGCAATTGCCATTCCACCAGATCGAGGCCGAGCGTTTCCTCGGTGACAGGATGCTCTACCTGCAGGCGCGTGTTCATTTCCATGAAGAAGAACGTACCGTCCTGCGCCACGATAAATTCGACCGTACCAGCGCCGACGTAATTCACCGCCTTGGCGGCGGCCACCGCCGCTTCACCCATCGCCTGGCGACGGTCCGGCGTGAGGAAGGGCGAGGGTGTTTCTTCCAGCACCTTCTGATAGCGGCGCTGTGCCGAGCACTCGCGTTCGTTCAAATGAATGACGTTGCCATGCGTATCGCCGAACACCTGAAATTCGATATGCCGCGGATGTTCGACGTAACGCTCGAGAATGACGCGCGTATCGCCGAACGAACTGGCTGCCTCGCGCTGCGCCGAGGCCAGCGCATCGGCAAATTCCTTTTCGGCACGCACAATGCGCATGCCCTTGCCGCCGCCACCCGCTGCGGCCTTGATCATCAGCGGAAAGCCGGTCTTGCGCGCCTGTTCGGCGAGAAACGCCGTGTCCTGGTTGTCGCCGTGATAGCCAGGTACCAGCGGCACCTGGTGATGTTCCATCAGCGCCTTGGCCGCCGCCTTGGAACCCATCGCGTCGATGCTTTCCGGACGCGGGCCGATAAAAGCGATGCCGGCATCGTTGCATGCACGCGCAAAGCCGGTGTTCTCGGAAAGAAAACCGTAACCGGGATGAATCGCCTGCGCGCCGGATTGTTTTGCAACATCCAGAATCGCATCGCCACGCAAATACGAATCGGCTGGACGCGGGCCGCCGATCGGCCATGCCTCATCGGCCAGGCGCACATGCTGTGCATCCTTGTCCGCTTCCGAATACACCGCAATCGTGTGAATGCCCAGGCGGCGGCAAGTGCGGATCACGCGGCAGGCGATCTCGCCACGGTTGGCAATCAGTACGCGCTCGAACATGCGGAATCCTTGCGGGTGATGCGGGGCTGCAAAGCCGATAAAACTAGCAGATTTGCGTGTACTAGCCGATGCGCGGCGCAGCATGGCCGCGCATCGCCGATCATTCGCCGTCCCAGTAATCCAACGACTCCTCGGGCCGACCGATCACGCGCACCGGCATGGCATCCGTCGGATCGCCGAACGCGGCGGCGAGGTACTTGCCGGAATCGGGGTATTCGCAAATTTCTACTTCGGACTTGGTGCTGAGGGAAAGGTAGCGAAGTTCGACGTCGCCGGTATTGATGATCTGATGCGCGGTTTCCGGGCCGCCGGGCGGGCAGGCGATGACGTCGCCGGTGCGGATTGGATAACGCGCGTCGCCGTAGCGCAGTTCGCCGCTGCCTTCGAGGATGAAGAACATCTCCTCATCCGCGCGATGGCTGTGGAACGGACAGTAGCGTTTACCCGGTGCGACGGCGGTGAGGCGGTAACCCAGCTTGCGCGCGCCGATGCGGCTGGCGATCTCGCCCCAGCGCTTGTCGTAATGCTGTGCGGTGTCGCCTTTGGGAAGCCGTGCTGGGTCGCCGGTTTGGAGGACGACGTCGGCGATATTCAAGATGGGTTTGATCATGGCGAAAGTTTCCGCAGTCAGTTGTTGACGTTCCACATCGGCGCACGTTTGTCGAGAAATGCGCTCAGTCCTTCCTGCCCTTCTGCGGAAACACGCAGTCGCGCGATCAACGCCGCGTTGTCGCGATCGATGCGTTCGACAGACTCTTCTGTAAGACCATAGATGCCGAGCGCCAGTCGCTTTGCTTCGTGCTGCGCTGTTGGGCCGGCCTTGGAGAGCAGCTTGAGCATTTCGTGCACCGTGTCATCCAGATAATCGGCGGGTACGGCCTGGTGCAGCAGGCCGATCTGTTCGGCCATCTCGGCATCGAAGATTTCGCCGGTAAGGAACAGGCGCCGCGCGTTGCGCAGGCCGATGGCGGCGATCACATAGGGCGAGATCACGGCGGGCACTAAACCTAGCTTCACTTCGGTCAGGCCGAATTTGGCGGTGTCCACGCCGATGGCGATATCGCAGCAGGCGATCAGGCCGACACCGCCGCCATAGGCCGGGCCGTTGACGCGGGCGATGGTGGGTTTCGGCAAAAATTGAAGCGTGCGCATCAGGGCGGCAAGGCGCAGGGAGTCCTCGCGGTTTTCCGCCTCGCTGGCCTTGGCCATGCCGCGCATCCAGTTGAGGTCCGCACCGGCAGAGAAGCTGGCGCCGACGCCGGTCAGCACGACGACGCGTACCGCCGGATCGCTTCCGGCGGCCTGCAGGGCGGCGGTGAGGTCGGCGATCAGCTGGTCGTCGAAGGCGTTGTGCACCTTCGGACGGTTTAGGCGGAGTTCGCGGATGCCGGTATGGTCGGCGATCTGTACGGCTTGGCTCATGGGGGCGTCCTTGGCAGCAAACCGGGGCATCTTAACCATTGGTTGTTAAGGATAGTGGCCGGGCTGTACGACCGGCTGTACTAGATGCGAAAAGAGGTTACAATGCGAACCATTCTTATTTAGAAGCATAACCAACCGTGCGCCTGTCCGACCTGCCGAAAGGTGCTTCTGCCGTGGTTGAACGAGTCGATGACATCCACCCCAACGACCTGATCGCGCAACGCCTGCGCGACCTGGGTTTCGTCGAGGGCGAACGGGTGCGGCTGGTGGCGCGCGGGCCGGTCGGCGCCGATCCGCTGCTGATCCAGATCGGCTCCACCCGCTTCGCCCTGCGGCGCAGCGAGGCGGAGCGGGTAACGGTGCTGCAGGAGGTTGCATGAGCACCGGCACGCTGCGCATTGCCCTGGTAGGCAATCCCAATTGCGGCAAGACCGCCTTGTTCAACCAGCTCACCGGTGGCCGCCAGAAAGTGGCCAACTACGCCGGCGTCACGGTGGAGCGCAAGGAAGGGCGGTTCACTGCACCTTCCGGTCGTGTCCTGCAGATCCTCGATTTGCCGGGGACCTACAGTTTCGATGCCGCCAGTCCGGATGAGCAGATCACCCGCGATGTGCTGGAAGGCAATTATCCCGGCGAAGCCGCACCGGATCTGATCATTTGCGTAGCCGACGCCACCAACCTGCGACTGCATCTGCGTTTCGTGCTGGAAGTGAAGCGTCTCGGCCGGCCGGTGGTGCTTGCATTGAACATGATGGATGCGGCACGTCGTCGCGGCATCGTCATCGATGTGCCGGAACTGCAGCGTCGGTTAGGTTTGCCGGTCGTCGAAACGATTGCGGTACGGCGTGGTGGTACGCGGGCCTTGGTCGAGCGTGTCGACGGCACGTTGCCGGAGGCGCCGCAGGCACTGCCTGATGATGCGGCCAGCCGCGCCGATCTACATGCCGAAGTGCGTGAACTGCTGGCGGCGACCGTCACGATGCCGCGTGCTACGGCCGCGATCGACGATGCGTTGGATCGCTGGGCGCTGCATCCGGTGTTCGGTTTGGCGATCCTAGCGGTCGTGATGTTTCTGGTGTTCCAGGCGGTGTACGCCTCCGGCAAGCCGATGAGCGATGCGATCGGCGCTGGCTTCAGCTGGCTCGGTGTGCATGTGGCCGCGATCCTGCCTCCAGGACCGTTGCAAGGTTTGATCGTCAGCGGCCTGTTCGGCGGCATCGGCACGGTGCTCGGCTTTCTGCCGGTGATTTTGGTGTTGTTCTTCTTCATCCTCATGCTTGAGGAATCGGGCTATCTACCGCGCGCAGCGTTTTTGCTCGATCGTCTGATGGTGTCGGTGGGTTTGACCGGGCGTTCGTTCATCCCGTTGCTGTCGAGCTTCGCCTGCGCCATTCCCGGCATCATGGGCACGCGCAGCATTACCGATCCGCGCGATCGCCTGGCCACCATCCTGGTGGCGCCGCTGATGACGTGCTCGGCGCGGCTCCCGGTTTACGCGTTGCTGATCGGCGCGTTTATTCCCGCGCACCGCGTGTTCGGCGTCTTCAACTTGCAGGGTGTCGTGCTGTTCGCGTTGTACGCCGCTGGCATTGTCGGGGCGATGACGGTCGCCTGGGTGATCAAGCGTATCCGTCGCGACAAGAGCGAGCATGCGCTGCTGATGGAATTGCCGTCGTATCGCATGCCGCAGGCACGCGACGTCGCGATCGGTCTCTGGGAGCGCGGTGCGATCTTTCTCAAGCGCTTGACCGGTGTGATCCTGGCGTTGACCGTGCTGATGTGGTTTATCTCCACCTTCCCGGCACCGCCGGCCGGTGCCACCGGTGCGGCCATCAACTACAGTTTTGCCGGCTACCTTGGCCGTTTCCTGCAGCATCTTTTCGCGCCATTGGGCTTCAACTGGCAGATCAGCCTGTCGCTGATTCCGGCTTTCGCCGCGCGTGAAACTGCGGTAGCGACGCTGGCGACCGTTTACGCCGTCAGCGGCGATGCGCAAGCCGGCGGGCTTGCGCACGCGCTCACCGCCAATTTCTCGCTGGCTACGTCGCTATCGTTGCTGGTGTGGTTTGCGTTCGCGCCGCAATGCATGTCCACGCTGGCGGTGATTCGCCGCGAAACCAATTCCTGGCGCAACGTGGCGATCTCTTTCGGCTATATGTTTGTATTCGCTTATGCGGCCTCGTTTGCCACTTATCAGGTCGCGAGGTTGTTCCTGTGAGCACGAGCCTGCTTGTCCAGTACGTGGTGATCGGCGTGGTCGTGTTGGCCAGTGCGCTGTATGCCTTTCGCAAGCTGGCGCCGCTGCTGACCAATCGCTGGCTCGCCGCAGCATCGATCCATTTCAGCCAGCCCGGGCATAGCGCGTGGTTGCGTGCGTTCGGGCATCGTCTGCAACCGAAACAGGCGACGGGCAGTTGCAGTGATGGATGCAGCACGTGCGGTGCCTGCGGTCCAAAGCGGCCCGCTGCCGCGCATGGCGAAGCCATGCCTCTGGAATTTCGCCCGCGCCGGCATTGATGTGCTGCCTTTCTCCCCTCGGGAAGAGAGGCAAGGGATCACATGCGGAATACGCCGTAGCGTTGCGGTTCTATCGGTGCATTGAGCGAAGCGGAAATCGCCAGGCCAAGCACGCGACGCGTATCGACGGGATCGATGATGCCGTCGTCCCATAGCCGCGCGCTGGCGTAATACGGATGGCCCTGGCGTTCGTACTGCTCGCGGATCGGCGTCTTGAATGCATCTTCTTCTTCAGCGCTCCAGCTTTTGCCGGAGGCTTCGATGCCGTCGCGTTTCACCGTCGCCAGTACGCTGGCCGCCTGCTCGCCGCCCATCACGCTGATGCGGGCGTTCGGCCACATCCACAGGAAGCGCGCACCGTAGGCGCGGCCGCACATGGCGTAGTTGCCGGCACCGAAGCTGCCGCCGATCACCACGGTGAATTTCGGTACGTGCGAACAAGCCACGGCGGTAACCATCTTGGCGCCGTCCTTCGCGATGCCGGCGTTCTCGTATTTCTTGCCGACCATGAAACCGGTGATGTTCTGCAGGAACACCAGCGGTACGTTGCGCTGATTGCACAGTTCGATGAAATGCGCGCCCTTGAGCGCGGATTCGGAGAACAGAATGCCGTTGTTGGCGATGATGCCGACAGGGTAGCCGTGGATATGCGCAAAACCGCACACCAGGGTCTTGCCGTAGCGTGCCTTGAATTCGTGGAATTCGGAGCCGTCGACAATGCGTGCGATCACCTCGCGGATGTCGAACGGTCGGCGCGTATCTTGCGGAATCACGCCGTACAGTTCTTCAGCCGCATAACGCGGTTCGACCGGCGGGCGCAGCGCAAGCGGCATCGCTTTGCTGCGGTTGAGGCTGGCTACGATGTCGCGGGCGATCGACAGTGCATGTGCGTCGTTTTCCGCATAGTGGTCGGCCACGCCGGAGATGGATGTATGCACGTCCGCGCCACCCAGGGCTTCGGCATCCACCACTTCGCCGGTGGCGGCTTTCACCAGCGGCGGACCACCGAGAAAGATCGTGCCCTGTTCGCGCACGATGATGGTTTCGTCGCTCATGGCCGGTACGTAAGCGCCACCTGCCGTGCACGAGCCCATCACCACCGCGATCTGCGGAATGCCGAGCCCCGACATGCGCGCCTGGTTGTAGAAGATGCGGCCGAAGTGTTCCTTGTCCGGAAATACCTCGTCCTGCATCGGCAAAAACGCACCGCCGGAATCGACCAGGTAAATGCACGGCAGGCGGTTTTCCAGCGCCACCTCTTGTGCGCGCAGATGCTTCTTGACCGTCATCGGAAAATACGTGCCGCCCTTCACCGTGGCGTCGTTGGCGACGACCACGACTTCGATGCCGCACACGTGACCGATGCCGGTGATGATGCCGGCGGCTGGCGCCGCATCGTCATACATGCCGTGAGCAGCCAACGGCGAGAGCTCGAGGAAGGGCGAGCCTGGATCGAGTAGGGCGCGGATGCGCTCGCGTGGCAACAGCTTGCCTCGGGCCGTGTGTTTCTCGCGGGCTTTGGCACCGCCGCCTTCGGCGCTACGCACCATTTCGTGATGCAGGTCATCCACAAGGGAGCGCAGTTGGGTACTGCTGGCCTGGAACTCAGGGGAGCGGGGATCGATCTGCGAGGTGAGGACGCTCATGGTTTCGTCATGCGACCGTCTGGGCAAACTGTGGATGATAACGGTGTGGGTCCATCATCTGTATAACGACCCATTACGTTGGCGTTTTCATACAGAAGCGCCCATAAAAAAACCGGCCGCCAAGGGCGGCCGGTTTCCTTGAAGCCTGGACCGAAGGATTAGTTACCCTTCGTGGCGTCCTTAGCTGCAGTTGCGGCAGACTTGGCAGCGTCAGCGGCCTTGTGGGCAGCGTCGGAAGCGTCGGCAGCTGCGCTCTTCATCGCATCGCCAGCGCTCGGGGCGGCGGTGGAAGCCGGAGCGGCGGCCGGAGCAGCAGCGGTGGAAGCCGGGGCAGCAGCCGGAGCAGCAGCCGGGGTAGCGGCCGTGGAAGCGGCAGCGGCCTTCTGAGCCTGGTCGGCAGCCTGCGAAGCAGCCTGCTGGGCCTGGTCAGCCGACTTCTGTGCGTCCTGCGCAGCATCCTGCGCGCCATTGCTGCAAGCCGCCAGCAGCGCGACAAGCGCGGAGGCGAGTAGGGTACGCGTGAACTTCATGATGGATCTCCTTAGCCGTGGAATGCCAATTGGCGGATTATTAATAGCGCTTTCGCTTTAACAACGCTACCTGTTTCAACGAACTACTTTATACCGCATTAAACAACCGGCTAGTTTTTGATCACCAGCCAGTTCTTGAGGCGGAGCTTAATCCAAACGTTCCACGGCGATAGCAGTGGCTTCACCGCCGCCGATGCACAATGTTGCAATGCCGCGCCGCAAACCGCGGGTTTTCAGTGCGTTAAGCAAGGTGACCACCAACCGGCTACCGCTGGCGCCGATCGGATGGCCAAGTGCACATGCACCGCCATTGACGTTGAGCTTTTCGTGCGGGATGCCGAGTTCGCGCATGGGTGCCATGGCCACCACGGCAAAGGCTTCGTTGACCTCGAACAGGTCGACATCGCTCACCTTCCAGCCGGCCTTGTCGAGCACTTTGCTGATCGCCGAGACCGGTGCGGTGGTGAACCACTCGGGTTCTTGCGAGTGAGTGGCATGGGCAACAATACGTGCAAGCGGCTTTATCCCACGTGCTTTGGCATCGTCCGCCGACAGCAGTACGACGGCTGCTGCACCATCGGAAATGCTCGACGAACTGGCAGCGGTAATGGTGCCGTTTTCCTTGCGAAACGCCGGCTTGAGCGAGGGAACCTTGGTGATGTCCGAACGGCCCGGCTGCTCATCGGTATCGACCTGCACGTCACCCTTACGACCGGATACGGTCACCGGCACGATCTCGCCGGCGAAAGCACCCGAAGCCTGCGCGGCCTGAGCGCGCTTCACCGATTCGATGGCGAACGCATCCTGCTCTTCGCGGCTGAAGTGGTACTTGTCGGCACACAGTTCGCCGAACACGCCCATCGCCTTGCCGTCGTACGGATTGGTCAGGCCGTCCCAGGCCATGTGGTCGACCAGCTGGCCGTCGCCATAACGAATACCGGTGCGCGCGTTGACCATGTGCGGTGCATTGGTCATCGACTCCATGCCGCCGGCGACAACCACGGCAGCCGAGCCGGCCTTGATCAGATCGTGACCAAACATGATGGCCTTCATGCCCGAGCCGCAGACCTTGTTGACGGTCGTGCAGCCCGTTGCTGCGGGCAGTCCCGCCTGCAACGACGCTTGGCGAGCGGGGGCCTGGCCGAGATTGGCGGGAAGTACGCAGCCCATGATCACTTCGTTGACATCCCCGGCGGCAATGCCGGCTTGTTCGAGTGCAGCGCGAATGGCGGTGGCACCGAGCTTGGGGGTGGGCACGCCGGTGAACTGGCCAAGGAAAGAGCCGATAGCAGTGCGCTTGGCACCTGCAATGACAACGCTAACGTCCGACATAAGGGTCTCCGAAGGAGCTTTGAGGCGCACCGCGCCTGGGGAAATAACTTGCGAATTATCGCAGCCCTTGACGCAAAGCACCAAACCTATTTTTTCGTGAGAAATCACGCGCTCCGGGGTTCTTTCATTGTGACAAACTTGGTCAATAAGCTATAGGCGGAAACGTCGATTCACGTGGCGTTTTTCCGGTAGATGGTGGGGACCAACATAGCGAAATGGGGTAGGTGTTATGGCAACCGGAATGCAGGTGGGGCGTCGTCGTGAAGTGGTCGTACTGATCTGTCTGGCGTTGGGACTGAGTGCGTGCGGGGGAGGGGGCGGAAATGGCAATGTCAAGCCATCATCGACGCCATCGCCCGCTCCCACCAGCAATGTTCCAACGCCGCCCATCGATGCCCAGTTGTCGCTAACCAATACCTACGCGGCACAAAAGCAGGGTTATACCGGTGCCGGCGTCGTCATCGGCATCGTCGATAGCGGCATCATGCCGAACAATCCAGCTGTTGCCGGGCGTGTGTTGCAGGAATTTATCGACGTCGATCCAACGACCAACAACGTCAACATTCCTGATGTCGTCGGTCACGGCACATGGGTGTCGGAAATTGCCGCTGGGGCGCCCTTCGGTCAGTTTGCCGGCGGTATCGCTCCCGGAGCCAGTCTGGTCTCGGCGCGCATCATCGACGACAAAGCGCCTGACGATAACGGATCAACGCCACCCACGCCGGTAACCGGATCCGATGCCGTGCCGCTGGGTCAGGTAAACCAGCAGCTGATCAGCGTCGGCGTGAAGGTGATGAACAACTCTTGGGGCGGCATCTCGTGGAGTTCCACCGATACGGCCACTACGCAAGCGTTCGACGCCGCCTACACACCATTCGTCGTGAACAACGGCGGTTTGGTGGTATTTGCGGCTGGCAATGATTCGCAAGCCAGTCCGAGCACGATCGCTTCGCTGCCTACCGTCGCGAATGATGCGAATCTTCAAAAAGGCTGGCTGGTCGCGGTGGCGCTGAACAGCAATAACCCCACCCAGCTCGACAGCTATTCGAACAGATGCGGCACCATTGCGATGAACTACTGTCTCGCAGCGCCGGGTGATGTGATCGTGCTGGACAAGGACACGCTTGCCAGCACGACTAATCCCACGTACTACATCGTGGAAGGCACATCGTTTGCGGCGCCGGAAGTGTCTGGTGCTGCGGCGTTGGTATGGCAGGCTTATCCGTACTTCAACAATGATCTGGTGCGGCAGACGTTGCTCGGGACAGCGACTCCCTTGGGCGGCTCGCAGCCGAATCCGACTTTCGGTTATGGCGTGCTCAATGTCGGCGCCGCGGTGAACGGGCCAGAGCAGTTCAACTGGGGCAATGTCACCGTTGGTTTTACCGGTACGTCGAGCTGGAACAATCCGATTTCTGGTGCAGGCGGATTGATCATGAATGGCCCCGGCACGCTCACCCTTAGCCAGCCCTCCAGCTATATGGGCGGTACGACGGTGGGCGGCGGTACCCTGAATGCCGTGTCGCTCAACTCGAGCGTCAACATTGCATCCGGTGCAACGCTAGCGATTACGGGAAATTCTGCGGGGTCTTCGAAGCCCCTGATCAACGGCTCGGTGAACAACAGCCAGGGCACGTTGGTGGTTGGCAGTACCAATCTCACGATGACGGGGAATTACTCGCAGTCTGGCGGCAGGTTCGCGCTGTCGTTGGGATCCGCGTTGCAAGTGACGGGGAGTGCCACGCTTAGCAATACTCCGACCTTGTACGTGTATGGTGCCGATTCTGGTTATCAGATGAATTCCAGGACCATCGTACTGTCGGCGACCAAGGGTCTGACGGGAGTGTTCAATAACACGGTTACGTCGGCACCTTCGGTAGTTCTGACGGCGACGCCTGGTTACGACGCAAACGATGCGTACCTGAATGTGACGCAGGTGAATGTCGCCAACATCCAAGGCTTGCCTTACTCGGCAGCAACCTATGCCGCGGCAGAACGTGTCCAGGGTGCTTTCAATACGGTTAACAATGTGATTCAGAGCGGCGCCGCGGCGCAGCCGTTGCCCAGCAGCTTCATAAGTGCGGCGGGGAGCATTCAGCAGACGCAGACCGTCGCCGCCATGCAGCAGTCGTTGAACAGTCTTTCCGGCCAGATGTACGCGGCCAGTGCAGCGATGACGTTCGAGGCCATCGACGCCGATACGCGCGCACTGTCCGATCGCTTCGACGCCCTGCTCGACAATCCGCAGATGTACAACCTCAACAAGTTCCAGAGCTGGAAGCAGAACCTGGGATATCAGGGCAGTATGTCGCGTAGCGGTTACGACAGCCTCGGCTTCCAGCTCAACGGTTTCATGGTCGGCGGTGATCGTGGTTTGGGTAATGGTGGCGTCGTCGGTTATGCGATCAGCCAGAGTCAAGGGCTCGGCAACCTCGAACAGAGTGCGGAACAGGGCTTCAGCCGTGCGCTGGAAGGCATGATTTACGGCGGCTTCGTCCAGGGCAACTGGTACGCCATGGGCCGATTCGGCGTTGGCAGCGATTGGCAAGACACCCGCCGCGAGCTCGTGCTGGGCGGCCAGACGGCTGGTGTATCGAGTTTCAGCAATGGCCGTTACGACGTGGCTTACAGCGAAAGTGGCTATCGCTTCAATGTTGGCAACTGGAAACTCACGCCGTACGCCGATCTTGAGTATGCCAACGTCGAGCGCGATGGTTTCAACGAATTGGGCGGCGACGGCTTCGGATTGATGTCCGGCACACAGACGATCCAGCGCTGGCAGGGTGGCCTGGGCATGCGCGGTTCACGGCAGTGGATCATGGCCAACGGAACAAGTCTGAGCTTGCAGGCGCGATTGCTATGGCAGGACGCGTTCGCGATGCATGGTGTTTTACCCAACGCCAGCTTCACTGCCTTGCAGCAATTCTCTCCGATCGAAGGCATTGGCTTGTCGCGTTACGGCAGCGTCGCCGGATTGTCGCTGGATTGGCGATTCTCACCGCGTTCGAATTTGTCGTTTGGTGTCGACGAATGCAATGCGCAGCACGAGCGAGCGACGATGGGTACGCTGAACTACAGTCTGCGTTTCTAGACAGGCTGCGTCCGGAAAACAAAAAGGCCCGCCAATGGCGGGCCTTTTTTATCGCTGTTTAAGGTCGTGAATTACGCTTTACCGTGAAACAGCTCGCGGCCGATCAGCATGCGGCGGATTTCATTGGTGCCGGCGCCGATCTCGTAAAGCTTGGCGTCGCGCAGCAAACGTCCGGCAGAAAATTCATTGATATAACCATTGCCGCCCAGAGTCTGGATGGCTTCCAGTGCTACTTGCACGGCATTCTGCGAGGCGTTGAGCAGGCAAGCCGCCGGATCGATGCGCGACTTCACACCGGCGTCGAATTCCTTCGCCACCATATAGGCAAAGCCGCGCGAACTCTGCAGCTTGGTATACATGTCGGCGATCTTCGCCTGCATCACGCCGAAGGTGCCGATCGGTGCGTTGAACTGCTTGCGCTCGCGCACATAGGGCAGGGAGATATCCAGCGCTGCCTGCATCAGGCCGATCGGGCCGCCGGACAGCACCAGGCGTTCCGTATCCAGGCCGCTCATCAGCACGCGTACGCCTTCGTTCACTTCGCCGACGATGTTCTCGGCGGGAATCTCGCAATCCTCGAACACCAGTTCGCAGGTGTTGGAGCCGCGCATGCCGAGCTTGTCCAACTTTTGCGCGGTGCTGAAACCCTTCATGCCTTTTTCGATGATGAACGCGGTCATGCAGCGACTGCCCGCCACGCGCGGCGCGGTACGCATATACACCAGCAGCACGTTCGCATCGGGGCCGTTGGTGATCCACATCTTCGAGCCGTTGGCCACCCACACGTCGCCGCGTTGTTCCGCCTTGCAGCTCATCGAGCCGACCACGTCCGACCCTGCGCCCGGTTCGCTCATCGCCAGCGCACCGACGTACTCACCGGAGCACAGCTTGGGAATGTACTTGCGACGCTGCGCTTCGTTACCGTTGTGGAAGATGTTCTGCACGCACAGGTTGGAATGCGCGCCATAGGAAAGACCCACCGAACCGGAGGCGCGAGAGATTTCCTCCATCGCCACCATGTGCGCGAGGAAGCCCATGCCGGTGCCGCCGTATTCCTCGGGAACGGTGACGCCGAGCAGGCCCATGTCGCCCATCTTGCGCCACAGATCCTGCGGAAACAGGTTCTCGCGATCGATATGATCGGCGCGCGGCGCGATCTCCTTTTCCGCAAAGGCGGACACGCTTTCGCGCAACAGATCGATCTCTTCACCGAGCGGGAACGGACGCATTACAAACTCCGGGGAGGGGAATCAGCCGGGTCATTGTAGCGCAGCGGCCTTTTCCGACCCTGACGCGGCGCATCAGCCGATGGCGGAACCCCTCTCCAACCCTCCCCCGTATGCAGGGGAGGGACAGACCCCAGGCTTACTGCACCTTCGCCAGCTTGGCTTTCAGGATCACCCCGGACATCAAAAAGCCGACATGGCATTCGTAGTTCTGACTATCGCGGTATTCATTGCCATAGTCGCTGACGATATCGACCACGGCGTTGGCGCCGGCTCTCTCCGCCTGCTCCTGCAGGCCGATCAGTGCCGACTGCAGCGCCCAGTCGCAGGTGGCCTGGTCCTGCTTGCCGAATGCGTTGGTCTTGCGATTGACCATGACGTCGTTCATCACCGTGACCTGGCCGCTGGGCTTGTTGTCGGCCAGATAAAACTTGACGGTGCCATCCAGCTTGCCGCTTTGGGTGGCAGCTGCGACGGCATTCTGGAAAGGAAAGTGCACGATCTTGTCCGCGGCAAACGTAAGGCCGGGAGCGGCTAGCAACAGCGTGGCAAGGAACAGAGTCTTTGCTTTCATGTGCGTCGATCTCCTCGGTTGAGAGTACGTAGCGAACTCAGAGCCGCTAACAAAACGTAGCGAGCGGCCGCGCAGTAGTTTTGTTAGTGGCTCTCAGCAAAGTCCGCCATTCACTGCCAACACCTGGCGCGTAATGTAGCCGGCTTCCGGACTGACCAGAAACTGCACCGCCGCAGCAACCTCGTCGGCGGAGCCTGCGCGCTGCATCGGGATCACCTTCATGATCTCTTCCAGCGGCAAGTCGTCGCTGGTCATGTCCGTATCGATCAAGCCCGGCGCAACACAATTGACGGTGATCTTGCGCTTGGCCAACTCCACCGCCAGCGCCTTGGCGGCGCCGATCACGCCGGCTTTGGATGCGCTGTAATTCACCTGTCCGCGATTACCGATCAGGCCGGATACGGACGTGATGCAGACGATACGGCCAGCGCTGCGACGACGGATCATCGGCATGATCAGCGGATGCAGCACGTTGTAAAAACCATCCAGGTTGGTGCGCAGCACCTGATCCCAATCGTCGCCGGTCAGCGCGGGAAACGCGCCATCGCGGGTCAGGCCGGCATTGCACACCACGCCGTAATAAGCGCCATGTGCAGCGACATCCGCCTCGAGCGCGGTAGCGCAGGCTGCGCGATCCGCGATATCGAATTGCAGGATGCGCGCGTTGCGTCCGAGTTCGTGGATCGACGCGAGCACCTGCTCGGCTTCGTCGCGCCGGCTTCGACAATGCAGAACTACGTCGTAGCCGGCCTTGGCTAAACGCAACGCAATAGCGCGACCGATGCCGCGGCTGGAGCCGGTAACCAGAATGGTTTCAGGCATGAGGCATTTCTCCGGCAACCTGTTTGAAAAAAGCATCCGCATCGCGTGGTCGGTAGACGGTCAGGCGTGCTTCGGCATGTATGTCGGGCGCATCGATGCGGCAAGTAAAAACACCCATGCCGTGTTCGTCGTGAAACGATCGTATCGCTTCCACGTGCAAACGACTGCCAGGAGGAAACGCATCGACGTTGCATTGATAGTGCCGCGTGCCGAGCAGGAAACCCAGCTGCACCGGCTGCTGATCGGCCTGCGCGCGACAACCGGCCCACGCGGCGATGCTTTGCGCCATCAGCTCCACGCCCACCCACGCGGGCAGGCAGCCATCGTCCTCTACAAACAAGCCGTCCGGTCGCACTGTTTTTATACACACGATGCGGTCGGTTTCGATCTCCTCGATGCTGTCGAGCAGGATCATCTCGCCAGCATGCGGCACGACCTCGGCGATCGGCCATGGCTTCATGCCGGATCTCCAAGGATCAGACTGCTGTTGTTGCCGCCGAACGCAAACGAATTGCTCATCAGGTAACGCCGGCCACCGGCAGGCAGGTGATCGCCCGCTTGCACGAAGGCGAGCGATGGAAGTGCAGGATCGGCTTCGCCGTCCCAGACATGCGGGGGCAGCCGCCGTTCTGCGCGGTCGTCGGCAAGGCTCAGCCAGCAGAAGGCCGCCTCGAGTGCGCCTGCTGCGGCCAATGTGTGACCGGTCAGCGACTTGGTGGAAGAGCAGGGTACGGTTTGCCCGAACGTGGCGGCCACCGCCAGGCTTTCCATGCTGTCGTTGTGCTCGGTCGCCGTGCCGTGCAGGTTGATGTAATCGATCTGCGCGGCGTCGAGGTTCGCGTTGCGCAACGCATCTTGCATGGCTTTCTGCGCACCGGTGCCTTGCGGATCGGGCGAGGACATGTGATACGCATCCGAACTGGCACCACCTCCGAGCAATTGCACCGGACCTGCCTCGCGCGTCATCAGAAACAGTACCGCCGCTTCGCCGATATTGATGCCGCGACGATGTTGGGAGAACGGGTCGCAGCGTTGCATATCCACCGCTTCCAACGCATGGAAACCGTTGATCGCCAGCCGGCACAGCGTGTCCACGCCGCCACACAGCACGGCGTCGCAAAGTCCTAGCCGAAGCAGTCTTTGTGCGCTGAGCAGTGCACGCGCGCCGGAGGTGCAGGCTGTGGAAATGCTGTAGCACGGGCCGGCAAGTTCCAGCCATTCGGAGAGAAATGCCGCAGGCGCGCCCAGTTCCTGATGCGAATAGCGGTAATCCGCGGACCATGCGCCATCACGGCGATAGGCTCCGATACCTTGCGTCGCCTCTTCGATGCCGGTGGTGCTGGTGCCGAGCACGACGCCGATGCGCGCATGACCGTAGCGTTGGATCGCCGCGCGGATATCTATTTCGATTTCCTGTGCCGCGGCGAGTAGCAAGCGGTTGTTGCGATTGTCGCGTCGGTCGGCCAGTGCGGCAGGTATCGGTGGCAATTCCGCGTGCACACTGCCCAGCGGCGGTGCATGGCCGGGAATCCAACCTTGCTCGGCACGAATGCCGCTGGTGTCGCCTGCGAACAATGCACCGGCGATGGCGGACTTGCCCGCGCCGAGATTGCAGATGACACCTAGCGAATTCAAATACGTATTCATACGGTTTGCGGTTTACGCACAGCAGCGTTTACCAAGGTTTCCTCGCGCTGACCGGGTGGCGGTGGCGCGCGCAAACCCCAGCGTTCCAACAGGCCGAAATCCTTGGAGCGGCTCCACCACAGATAAGGGAAGGAGACGTTCTGCGCGCCGAAGACAAAACCCTGCTGGCGCAGCATGTCCAAATACTCTTCCGCACTCCTTTGCACGTCCATCGGATGCCGGAAGAACCAGCGGATCACCCAGGTATCGATATAAGCCTTGGTGGATTCGGCAAACAGCAACAAGCCACCGTTTTTCAGCACGCGCCAGAACTCGGCCAGCGCACGCTCCTGTTCCACCAGGTGATGAAAAGTCTGATGGCAGAACACGATGTCGATGCTGGCGTCCGGCAACGGAATCGCCGCGCAGTCAGCGGTCAGCACCTCCACGCGTATGCCTTCGCGCTCGGCTTCCGCTTCGGACAGGCTAATGCTGTGCGGATCGGCATCCAGCCCCAGCATCCGCGTCGGCTGGAAAGCGTCGTGCAACAAGCGGAACGATTTGCCCTGGCCGCATCCCACATCGAGCAGGCTGCCGCCTTGCGGCAACGGCTCGCCGATCAATCGCTTCAAGTCGTTGATCGCCACGCGCAGCACATGGTGCTGCCAGGTGTGGCTGCGCAGGAAATGGAACCCGATACGGGTTTCCTCGACATAAGTAGGGCTGGCGTAATTCATGTCGCGACCGAAGAAGAAGGGTTGTGCGAAACATCGTGCAGTCGGCGTTCGACCGCGTCGGTGAACACTTCGGGCGAGACCAGCTGCATCTCGCCGTTGGACAGCTTCACCGCTACCTGCACCGAACTGGCGCGGGTAAGGCGCTGGCCGCTGGCGGCATCCTGGATCAGATAGTGAATCAGCAGCCGGTTTTGCCACTCGACAAGATCGGCACGCACGGTCAGGTGCTGGCCGAAGCGTGCCGCCTGCACATAGCGCAGTTGCAGATCGATCACCGGCCACGCGTAACCGGAGGCTTTCATCTGCGTGTAGTTGTGGCCGATGTCGTCGAGCAGGGCGCAACGCGCCACTTCGAGGTATTTCACATAGTGCCCATGCCAGACCACGTCCATCGAATCGACGTCGAAAAACGGCACCACCATGTTCACGGTCGTGTGTAGTACGCCACTAGTTCGCATCGGTGGCCTCCGGCTGGGCGGGTTGCCAGTACGCGTAGAAATTGAACCACTGCTGCGGCGCCATCAAGCACTGTTGCGCAAGATGATCGGCGTAACCCTGCACCCAACCCTGGATGGTGGCATCGCGCCGGCCGCGTTCCCAATGGGCAGTATCGAGGAAAGGATCGAGGTGGATTTGATAACGACCGTCCACTTTCAGACAGCACAGCAAATTCACCGGGCATTGCAATAGACCCGCCAGCAGCCACGGCCCTTGCGGGAACGGCGCCGCGTGTCCGAGGAAATTCACCATCACGCGCCGACCGTCGTGCAGCGGTACGCGATCGCCGGCGATCGCCAGCCATTCGCCGCGTTCCACTCGTTGTGACAAGTCCAGCATCATCGCCGTATCCAGTTCGCTCACTTGGATAAGCCGCATGCTGCGATCGCCGGCTTCGCCCAGCAAGCGATTGAACTGCGCCACGTGGCGGTTATGCACCAGTACGTTGAGCGGCACCTGCTCGCCGAGCTCCGCCATCGCGCGGCATACATCCGGATTACCCAGGTGCGTGACGACCAGGATCTCGCCGCGCCCGCCATGCTGGCTGTGCAACAAGCGTGTGCGTACGCCGGATGGATCGACCAGCGTTACCTGTTCAAAGCGCAGGCGGCCGCGCCACACATCGAGGCGGTCCAGTAGATTGTCGGCAAAGGCGATGAACAGGCCGAATACGCTACCCAATGTCGGACGCAGCGACGCGTTGCCGCTCCAGTCGGCCAGATAACTCTGGTATTGCCGGATATTGCGTCGCGCGCTACGCGCCGACGCAAAGAAATACAACACGATCAGATACAGCACCGGTGTCAGCAGCCGACGCCCGAACACGCGCACACTGAACGCGGTAAGCCGCATCAGGATAAGGCTGCCGCGCTCTTTATGGGCGGACCAGTGACGTTCCTGCACAACCTGCTCGCTCATCCTACGGCGCTCCATGCCAAACGACCCGAAGAATACGCCTTGTCGCCATAGCGATAGGCGAAATGCAATTTGTGGCGTATCGGATCATGACGCAGCGTCAGATCGGCGCGGTCGCCAGGGCGCAGCAGTTGTTGGAACTTCAGTGCTTCCATCGCATGGCAACGCAGCGGCGTACCTAATAGCGAAGCGGCGAAATCCAATGCCCAGGCCACTTGTACCGCACCTGGTAGCACCGGTGCTTGCGGGAAGTGGCCCGGAAAGTAAATCAAGTCGAGTGGGATACGCAGCGCCAGCGTCCACACACCGTCGTGTTGCTGTTCGTCCAGTGGCAAGGTGTCACGCGGCAACGGTGCATGCAGCAAAGCGTCGACCTGTTGCGGCGACACCAGAGTGGGCATCGTGTCGAACAGTCGCCACACGAACGGCGAACCGGTATATCCCGCCGCGTTCACGTGCGCTTGCAAAGTATCCACCACACGCTGTCGACCTTGACGGCATAGCGCATCGATACCTTCGTCGTTGAGCGCGAGCAAGGCGCCCGGTATATCCACTCCGGCATAGCCGCAGCACGCATCGTCCACCCACGGGTGGGCGCAAAGCTGCGTGGCGAAGGGCGCTAGGTTCACACTCACGCCACGCTCCGCAAGCGCCGGCGCAGCAGCCATTCGCCGATGAACAGCGTGCCCATGATGAAGTAGACCAGCAGACCGTTGTAGAGCGTCCACCATGACAACGGCGCCCAGAGCGTCAGCACCGCCGACATCACCCCATTGAACACAAAGAATCCCACCCAGACCCAGGTGACTTTGCGCGTGTAAGGAATGGCAGCATCCGGCAGATCCGGCTCGCGCACGCGCGCGATGCGTTCAACCAGCGGCGGTCCGTAGACCAAGCTCAAGCCAAACGCACACAACAATAAGGCACTGATCAGCGTGGGATACCACCGCAGCAACGTCGCCTCGCCACTCAGCGCAAGCAACGCGCAATACACCAACGCAGCGCCGAGCATCCAGCGTCCACCCGGTTGTTTCAGCAGATACGGCGCGCGGATCAACCAGATCGCGCCGAGCACCAGCGCGAACATAGGCGGCGGCACGCGATCCATGCCGAAATAAACCACGAACGGGTAGAGCACGCCCGCCAGCGGTAAGAGGATAGAAGTCAGTTTGCGCATGCGTCCCGCTGTGCCTGCACGAAGGCGGCGAGAGTGGCGACGGTGGTGAAATGCTGGCGCGCATCCTTGGAGTCGGAAGCGATGCGAATGTCATAGCGCTTCTGCAGCGCCAGCGCCAATTCCAGCGCATCCACCGAATCGAGGCCAAGCCCTTCGCCAAACAGCGGTTGGTCGGGTGGAATGTCGTCGACGGTGACATCCTCCAGGTTGAGGGTGTCGATGATCAGTTGGGCGATTTCCTGCTGCAAGGCATTCACGCTGAAAGCTCCTTGAGGAAAAGACGGTGCAGATGTTCGTTGAGCCGGCGCGAAGCGATCGGCTGCGGTGCATCGGCAGTGAAAGATTCCGGTGCAATGTCCTGGCCTACGCGCAAAGTCACGCGCACGCGTCGCGCCGGAATGCGATACCAGGGCTCGGCCTTGGTAAGTGTGGTGGGTTTTACCGCGATGAACACCGGCGTGATAACGCGTGCGCCGCGCAACGCGATCGCCGCGGCGCCGCGGTGAAACACCGGCGGCATGCCTGGTTTGGTTCGCGTGCCTTCGGGAAAGACGATCAAGGTCTGGCCTTCACGCAACGCGTCGGCTGCCTGCTCCAGCATGTCTGGACTGCCGTTGTTGCTGACGTACTCCGCTCGCCGCACCGGGCCGCGCGTAAAGGGATTGCGCCACAAGCTTTGCTTGACGATGCAGTTGGCGTCGCGGATGTGCGCGATCAGGAACACCACGTCGATCAGCGACGGATGATTGGCGATGATCATCTGGCCGGGGCGTCCCAGTCGTTCGGCGCCTTCGAAGTCATATATCAGCACGCCACTGCGATACATGAATTGCACGTGCAGATAAAACGCCTTGCTGATGGCCGCGCGTGCGCGCCGCCTGCGAACGAGCGCGTCGCCCGGCAGCAATCCAAGCAGGGGCAGCACGATCAGCCGTAGTACCAAGCCGCCCAATCCGAACAACGCGAAACTCATGCCGGTGGCCAGCAGCCGCCAGAGGTAGTTGCCGACGCCGGAGCGCCTTACGGGATTCGCTGCCAAATCCATCGACGCGTTTTCCAAGGGTGTTCCAGTGTGCCATCCCGCGCATGCAGGGCGCGCACGAGATCCAGCGCGTGCGGCCATGCACCGGCTGCGGAATCCCCGCGATTCGGCTCCAGGCGCAGTTGCCAGCGTTCGTTGGTCCGCGTTTCAGCGCGCGATTCGATTCCTGCGACTCTCAACGCAAGAGCATACGAAAACGGTACATCGTCGATCCAGTCGTCGTAGGCGGCGGGCGGGCGCTCTTCCGCGATCACGACCAGCACCGCGGGCACACCTTCGCCGAGCAACGCGGCCGCTTCCACCATCGCATGCTCGAAGGTATCGGCCTCGCCGGCGATGGCGACCGACTCGCCACGTTGACCGCGCAAGATCGACCACTGCCCGGCGATCGCGTTATGCACCGATAGGCCGAATTGCGTAGGCGACAGCGGCTGCTCGTCGGCGACCTCGCTGAGCAGCGCAAAGGTGCGCGGCGTTTCGCCGTGACGCGAAGCAAACACCAGCGGTAATTGTTCGTGTTCGCCGCACAGCGGCCAGGCCACGTGCAGCGTCATGCGCGCAAGCCGGCTGAGCCGGCGGCGTTGCATGGCGGGAAGGAAGTCGCAGGTGGGTTGCGCATCGTCATCCGGCACAATGACGGGATGCTTGGCCCATGCCTGCCAGGCTTCGTCGGTGTCCAGCCCCGGCGCCCATGCGCGCCATTGTTCGATGCGGAAGTCCATCATGCAGAGGCCCGCGCGCCTTGCTCCTCCCCCTGCTTGCAGGGGGAGGTTGGGAGGGGGTTAGGCTTTTTCGTATGCGTGACGAACCCCTCCCCAACCCTCCCCTGCAAGCAGGGGAGGGAGTTCGCACTAAGACGCGCGTGGTGTTGGGGAGGGTGCTTGAACATCACTCGCACGCCTTGAAGATCAGCGACGTGTTGATACCACCGAACGCGAAGTTGTTATTCATCACGTAACCCGCATTGATCGCGCGTCCAGGCCCGATGATGTAATCGAGTTCAGCGCAAGCCGGGTCGGGTTCGTTGAGATTGATGGTCGGCGCAAACCAGCCATCGCGCATCATCTGCACCGCCCACCACGATTCCAGCGCACCGCAGGCGCCGAGCGTGTGGCCGACATAGCTTTTCATGGAGCTGATCGGCACGCGTGCACCCAGCACATTGGCGGTGGCGTGGCTTTCCGCGATGTCGCCGCGATCGGTCGCGGTACCGTGTGCGCTGACATAGCCGATAGCGTCCGGCGATAGCGACGCATCCTGCAACGCAAGCAGCATCGCTGTTGCCATCGTCTCGCTGGTGGGCTGAGTAATGTGATTGCCGTCGGAGTTGCAGCCGAAGCCAACGACTTCCGCATAGATGCGTGCACCGCGTGCCCGCGCGTGCTCGTATTCCTCCAGTACCAGCGTGGCGGCGCCTTCGCCCACCACCAGGCCGTCGCGGCCGCGGTCGAACGGGCGGGGCGTCAGTTTGGCTTCGTCATTGCGCGTGCTGGTGGCGAACAAGGTATCGAACACCGCCACGCCGGGACCGGAAAGTTCTTCCGCGCCACCGCACAACATCAACGTCTGCTTGCCTTGCTGGATCGTTTCATAGCCGAAGCCGATGGCCTGGCTGCCCGACGTGCATGCGCTGGATGTCGGGACGATGCGTCCTTTCAATCCGAAGAACACTCCGACGTTCACCGCCGTGGTGTGCGCCATCATCTGCACATAACTGGTGGCGGTGACGCCTTGCATGGAACCGGTTTCCAGCATGCGCCCCATCACGCGTACGGGTTCGATACTGCCGCCGGACGAGCCGTAAGCGACGCCCATGCGGCCATCGCCAATGCTGGTATCGCCGTGCAAGCCCGCATCGCGCAGTGCGCGTTCGCTGGCGGCGACCGCCAATTGCGCTACGCGGCCCATCGAGCGCAGATGTTTGCGCGGCCAGTCGGGCAATTGGAAATCATCGACCGGGCAGCCCAGTCGACTATTCAGCGAATCGAAGAAATCCCACTCCGGCATGGTGCGCACGGCATTGCGGCCTTCGCGCAGGCGCGGTTCGATCTGCGACCAGTCGTGTCCCAGTGGCGTGATGCCGCCCATGCCGGTGATAACGACGCGCTTCATCGACAAATGCTCCGTGCGAAGTGAAAAACAATCATGAGGAAGTCATCCGATACGCCACACTGGTCGGCACCAGCAGCGCGGTAAAACCAATACCCAATAGCAGGGTGAGTCCGAAGTCGCGCAGCGCCGGCATGGAACTCAACGCCAGCAGGCCGAACGACAACAAAGCAGTCATGGCCGAGAGCAGTACGCTGGCATACATCGCGCCGGGACGATGCGTAACATGCGGCTCGCCTTCGCGCAGGAACACCGCGTAATTGGCGCCCACGCCCAGCACCAGCATCAGCGCCATCCAGTGAAACAGGGTGAGTGGCTGCTGCAGATAACCGAGCATCGCCAGTGTAAAGCCGATACCGAGCACCGGCGGCGCGAGCACGCGCGGCACATCGCGCAGGCCGTAGCGCCAAGCGAACACCGGCACGATCAGCACGATGGCGGCCAGCAGCCAGAGGCTGGCGTAACGGCGGTAGCGGCCGAACAAATCGGAGATGCTGGCCGGTTTGTCGACCAGTGTAACGCCGGGCAAGTCTGCAGCGGCTCGCTGCAACAGCGTGCTTTGCGCATCGCCTTGCGGCAAAACCAGCGAGGCGGCGCCCGCATGCGTGTCGTCGCCCATCCACAGGTAACGGAAAGGCGTGGCCAGCGGGCTCTTCAACCATGCCTGCAACGTAAGCGGCGCGCCGGGCCATGACTGCATCCACCGCTCCATATCCTCGCTGCGGAAGCCCGCGCCGCTCAGCCATTGGCGCATGCGGTCGGGCTGCGCAAAGAGAGGGGCCAGCAGCGCTTGGTTGGCGTGCTGGCGTTGCAACGAGGGCACCATGCCGGCCAGACCGAGCCAACCTTGCAATTGACCTGCATCGACCATGCCCTGCAGACGCTGCTCCAGTGCTTCCTCGCGTTGCAACACCTGTTCTTCGTCGACGCCCTGCACCAGATAGAACTGCGTGCCGTTGCCGAGACCGGTGATGTCGCGAATCTGCGCTTCCTGCGCGGCAAGCGCCGCGGGCGGCGCGACCAGCAAATGCACATCGTCGTCATGACGCAGTTGTCGCCAGCCGGGAATGGCCAACAACAGCAGAACGGCAGCAAGCAGCGCGCCGCGATATCCCGATGCCAATCGCGAGATAAGGTTTTGCAACGCCAAGGCGCCGCGAACAGAAACGGCGGAAAGCGGCTTGGCGCTACGCTGCAACAGTGCAGGCAGCAACCAGAACACACTGAGGCAGGCCACCGTCATGCCCGTCATCGCGAAACAGGCCATCTGCCGTAACGCGGAGAAAGGCACCAGGCCAAGCAGGGCATAGCCAAGCAACGATGTGCCAAGCGCCAGCAGCAACGCAGGACGCACCTGGCGCAGACCTGCGCGCGGTTCCCACGCATCGCCGGCGTTCGCGCGCGCGCTGAGATACTGGATGGAGTAATCCACCGCTTCACCTAACAGCGCGGCACCGAATACCAGCGTAAGCAGATAGATCTGCCCGAACACCAACACGCTGACCGTGGTAGCAGCGACAACGCCGACGCCGGTCGAAAGAAACGCCAGCAGCAATGGACCTGGCGAACGGAACACACCTAGCAACAGCAAGGCGATGCCGATCGTAGAAATCAGCCCGACCATGTGCACGTCGTGCTCCGCACCTGCACGGGCGGCGGCGGCATAAAACAGCGCGCCGGTGCGCAGAACGCGAGTACCGGGTTGATCGCGCTCGATGGTGCGTTCGGCTTGATCCATGGCGCTCAATGCGCGTCGTTGGATGACATCGTCATACGACGAACCGTTGAGCGTGGCGGTCACCAATACGTAGCTGCCATCGTCGCGATGCGCCGTCAGCAGATTGTCCTCCGGCACCAGCGGCGAGCGGCTCCAGGGTTGCTGATCCATCCAGTGCTGCAGCCAGCCGAACGGGTCGTCCTGCAGGCGTGTTCCCACGCCGGTGACGAAAGGTTCGTTCACGCGCTGCGCCAGCGCTTGCGCCGGGTTGTAGCCAGGTTGCGCGAGTGCCGTGCGGTCGGCGTCGGTGAGCAGCATGAAACGATGCGCGAGGTACGGCGTTACCAGTTGCTGCAGATCGAAAGGCGGCAGTTCCGCCGTGACCGACGCAAAGACACTGTCTTGCGCCAGGGCGTGGCCGAGTTCGCGCGCCGCCGCCTTGGCGCGATCGTCATCGGCATGGGCCACCAGCAGGATCACCCGATCGCCATTGGCATGCGCCAGCCGTTGCGCGGCGACTTCGGCAAGCGGGTTGCGTTCGGTGGCCGGCAGCATCGCCAGCAGATCGGTCTGGATCGGTGAGCGGCCACGGCCGAACAACAACCATGCGCCGAGCAGGATCATCAGCAGTGTCGCCACAGCAAACCAACCTGCGCGCAGCCACAGTGCCGATCGGTTCATGGCAGGCCGAGCGCGTGCTTTTCCAGCGCAGTCAGCGGGCCGGCGTCACGGGTGTCGGTCATGCGGATATCGGTTTGCGTGCCGTCCTGCATATCGATGCGGATGCCTTGCAGAAACGCACCGCCGTCGAGCTGGATGCCATGCAGTACTTGCGCCACGCGTGCTTGTTTGGGCGTGAAGTGCAAGGTCCACTGTGCGGCCGTACCTTCCGCACTGACGTTGAACTGGCGCAACACCGCATCGAGCTGACCGGCCAGCATCGACTGCAGCATCTGCGAAATCTGGCTGACCCCGCGTTCGCTTCGTACCGGCTGCACATTACCGTTCGCATCGATGCGCGTGGTCTTGCTACCGGTGAGCGCCAGCGTTTCCTGATACGGCTGCTGCACCTGCCAGAGCATGCCGTGGCCGGTGACGAACACCAGCTCTCCGCTGCTGTTTTGCGGTTGGGTCAACGCAGGGTTCTGACGTTGCTGCGTAAAGGCGGCGCGCACTGCCGTGTGCTGACTCAGTTCGCCCAGCACGGTGTGCAGCAGATCCGGCGATGCGCTTTGCGCATGCAGATTCAGGCTCACACAAAGCAGCAATAAAACGATCAGGCGGCGCATGCGGCTCTCCGGCGCTTGCGCCACAGCAGGATCGGCGCGCGCGGCAGCATGCCCAGCAATAGCCGCGTATGCATGGCGGAAATGCGCAGGTTGTCGTGCAGCATGCGGAAGTGCGAAAGGCCGTTCTCCGGGTAGATCACCCGCGTCGGCAGATTGCGCACCGGCACGCCGCGCCAGATCAGGCGCACGGCCACTTCGGTATCGAAGTCCATGCGCGCGGGCAGGGGCGCGCGATCGATTTCGGCGCAGGTCGCTTCCAGCGGATAAAGCCGATAGCCGCACATCGAATCGCGCAGCGTGAACGACAGCGTCTCCAGCCACACGCATACGTGGGTGACATAACGTCCATACAAGCGCGCCCGCGGCACGCTGTCGTCAAACAGCGGCTCACCGCAGATCAATGCCTGCGGATCGGCACGGCCTTCGGCGAGAAAACGCGGCACATCGCCGGCATCGTGCTGGCCGTCCGCATCGATCTGCAGTGCATGGGTGTAGCCGGTATCGCGTGCCGCGATCAACCCGGCCGTCAGCGCGCGGCCTTTGCCGCCGTTGCGCGGCAGGCGGATCAGCTGCACCGCCGGTTCGCTGGCGGCCAGCGCCTTCAGCACGGCCCGCGTGGCGTCGTCGCTGCCATCGTCCACGATCACCACCGGCAAATCATGCGCACGCAATGCATGCACCGTCGCGGCGATGGTGTCTTTGTGGTTGTAGATCGGAATCAGCGCGCAGGGCTGAAAGTCTTCCTTGGGGAATGCTGGCGCATGCGGCATGAAATACGGCCCGCCAGCGTTCAGCGGGTCAGCAGCGCGCGCACGGTGGCGACCACGTCGCCCACGGTCCGCACGTTCTTGAAATCCTCGGGCTTGATGCGCATGCCGGTCATGTCCTGCACCTGGATTGCCAGGTCGACGGCATCGATGCTGTCCAGCTCCAGGTCGGTGAACAGGTGCGTATCGAGCCCGACCCGCGACGGATCGATTTCGAAGGTCTCGCGCAGCACATCCTTCAGCCTGAGCAGGATGTCCTCATCGCTGATCCCGGTTTCCATGATTGCGCTCATACACACCAGCCTACTTCTGCCGCTTCGTGTCCTTCATGGACACCCTCATCATCGGCCATGCGCCTGCCGTATAAAAGTGCGGCAAAGCGAACGGCAGCCGGATGAAGCATGGGCCGTGAAGAGTTTCGATTTTCCCTAACCCGTGGAACGGGTCCCCCTGAAGCTTTGCCAACCTAAGCAAAGCCTTACAGCACATTTCTTGAAGGGGCAGTCTAGCAGAACTGTGACAGATTCGGGTTTCCGAGGTATGGCACGGCCATAAAAAAACGCCGACCAGAGGCCGGCGTTTTTCAACACCCGACGGTGCAGTTTTACTGCCCGCGCATGCGACCGGCAAAGCGCGGCGCGCCATTGCCCATGTGCGGCAGCTTGATCTTGCCGATGGACGCGATGCGTTCCTCAGCCAGACGGTCCGCAGCCTTGTAGGTCGGCACGTTCTCGGTCTTGCTGATTTCGAAGATGCGACCCAGGTTGTAGTAGATCGTGCGCATCATGCGCATCGCACGTTCGCGGTTGTAGCCGTCGATTTCCAGCGACACGTTCATCACGCCGCCGGCGTTCACGGCATAGTCGGGCGCGTACAGCACGCCGCGACGCTGCAGCTCGTCGCCGATCGAATCGGTGGCAAGCTGGTTGTTGGCCGCGCCGCAGATGATCTTCGCCTTGATGCGGTCGATGGTCTGCTCGTTCACCGTGCCGCCCAGCGCGCAGGGCGAGTACACGTCGGCGTCGACGTCGTAGATTTCGTCCAGGCCCACGGCTTCGCAACCCAGCTCATCCACGCAACGCTGCACGGCGTCCTTGTTGATGTCGGTGACGAACACCTTGGCACCCTGTTCGCGCAGCAGCTTGATGAACTCGCTGCCCACGTGGCCGGCACCCTGCACGGCGTAGCTGTACTTGCCCACGTCTTCGTTGCCGTGCCTGAAGTTCAGCGCTGCCATCAGGCCCTGCAGCGTGCCGTAGGCGGTGAACGGCGACGGATCGCCCGAACCGCCATGCACCTGATGCACGCCGGTCACGTATTCGGTTTCGCGGAACACATATTCCATATCGTTGACGTCGATGCCCACGTCTTCGGCCGTGATGTAGCGACCGTTGAGCGAGTTGACGAAACGACCGAACGCGCGGAACAGCGCTTCGGATTTATCTTTCGACGGATCACCGATGATCACCGCCTTACCGCCGCCCAAGTTCAGGCCGGCCACGGCGTTCTTATAGGTCATGCCGCGCGACAGGCGCAGCACGTCGTTCACCGCATCCTGCTCGGTTTTGTACGGCCACATGCGCAGGCCGCCCAGTGCTGGGCCCAGCACGGTGTTGTGGATCGCGATGATGGCCTTCAGGCCCGCGTCCTTGTTATGGCAGTAGACGACTTCTTCGTGGCCAGTTTTGGCGATGGTTTCGAAAATCATTGGAACATGAACTCCACGTATGACGGTGCCGGGGATAGCACCCGTTGTTGGACGCGTTCGGCCCCGCCAAGGACCTGGCGCCTGAAACTCAAAGCCCCAGCAAGAGGCTGGGGCGAGGAGTTAGCCCACTAAGTTTAATACGACTCCCAAAGGGGGTTCTGATGCGGCGCAGCAAAGGGGCGGTCGACCCGTTGTTTTGCTATAGGGCGACAGGCTCCGGTGCGAGCACCCTAATCATTCGGTCGGCGCTTCCACGACGTAACCGTCCGATTGCAGCACGCTCAGGTAACCGTTCGACGCGAGCAATTGGTCTATGGGCAATACGGCGACAGTCTGGGTGTCTTGATCGAGTGCACGCTCCGCGATAGAGATCCAAGACTTTTCGACTCTATGTTCGATGTCCTCGAGGCCGAGCGCTTTCGCAAAGGGGGAGTCGTCGACCGTCGACAGGCAAGCATCCTGTTGCGCTTGCGCAAGCACGGATTTCAGCGTGTCGATATCGCCCGTCGCCCAGGCATTCGCGCGTGCCGTCGTTTGGGCAAGATCCTGGTCGAGAGCATCCAATATTTGGCCTAAGCAACGTTGATCGTCCATGGACTTCTTGTCCAACGATCGAACGGAGTCACCTGGATCGCTCAGCATCAATCGATACGACGTGTCGACGATGTCGACCCTGTCGCGCCTGGCCTTCTTGTAAATCGTCCTCTCCAAACCATACTGATCGACGAGACCATGATGCTTGAGAGCGGACTCATACAGCTCGCGACCGGCAAAGATCGGGCGCATGCGTTCCACGCTTTCATTGCCAGGTAGATAGTTGGCTTTTTGCATGCGCCAGTGTCGATACAGTTCCGGTGTCAGCACATCCTGCAAGGTTTGGTCATTCGGATTGTTTTTCATGTCGGACTTCGTTGGCATCAGCATGCTTCGGAGGAAGCCTGTCTGCACGCCGATCTCCAAACTGGGTGCTTTCAGTACCGCTTGCGATGTCGCGATCCGATGTTCGACCTCCGCGGACTTCCACTGCATGTTCTTGGGCACGGGGGAAGTAAGTCCGAGTATCCACATGACGTGATCGCCCTTACTCACTTTCCACAAAGCCGGTCCCGGCAGCACGCCGGTAACGACCACCGGTGCAAGTTTGGGAATCGTGTTTGACGGCGGCAACGGCGGGGGCGAGGACTGTGCGTGAGCAGTACACATCGAGCAAGCCAGAAGACACATCCCGTACAGATAACGATACCGGCTGTTTCGCAGCTGCATTTTTTGAACAGCGCGTTGACCCTTGAGGAACATGGCAAATCCCTTTTGCGAATGGCCTTGCCGGGCAGTTTGCGCATAAATGCATGGGACGCCAGTGCTATGGCGCGTAACGCATCGGACTCGCGATGTCAGCCACAAAAAAACACCCCGCCGAAGCAGGGTGTTTGGGTCTTGCCAGGTACGTAAGGAATCAGCCGCTAACCCACACGCCAGCGCGGAAATGCCAGCCATCGCGACCCTGTTCCCAATGCGGATGCTGGTAGTGGTAGCCGCGACGCTCCTGCTCCCAGTGACCATGGACAGCGACATAACGGCCGCCTTCCCAGTGCCAGTAACCGCGAGCCCAGACAAAGCCCTCGCGCGGCGGCGGAATCACTTCCACGACTTCCTGCGGCGGCGGCTGCGGAGCCACCACTTCGACGTAGGTTGGCGCCGGTGCCGGACGTTCGACATACACGGGACGAGGACGTGGCTGTTCCACCACGCAACCCGCAGTTACTGCAGTAAGACCAGCCAAGGCAGCCACAGCTGCAAGACGTAATGACATGGAAGATTTCCCCAGGTGAATGTGGACCGAAGATTCTGTCGATCCGATCAGATAGGTGGATTTAAAACCGTCGCAAGTTTAGTCGGCACTTAGGCCAACGATACCTGCGCTCCATCGCGAGATGAAGCGCAGGTTGTTGCGAGATCAGCGACCCCAATAACCGTCGCGGCGGTGCCAGCCATCACGGCCCTGCACCCACGAGCCGGGGTAGTAGCGATAGCCCGGACGCGCACGCACCCAGCTACCCGGTACCCACACGTGGCGGCGCCAACCCGGATTCCACTGCCAGTAACCGGGTGCCCAAACCCAGCCGCGTCGCGGCGGCGGAACGCGTTCGAAACGCGGCGGCGGAGGCGCCACGCCAATGCCGACCCCGACCACAACCTGCGCGGTCGCGGGTGGTGTGTAACTCACGCTGGCCAGCGCAAGGCCAATGCCTGCTATCAGTGCCAGTTTGCGGGTCATGCTGATCATGGTGTCCTCTCCAATATTGTCCAATTCAAAAAGCAGCCGCAGTAAGCGGCTTGCAGTACGGGAAACGCAATCGTATTTGCCGATGTTGACGCTATTGCTTTCGCTCGTTCAGGTAACAGCAGAATTACTTGCGATGCGCGGCGCACGTGACCTTGTCTATGCACCCATGCCGGTGAATCCGCAACTCTCCGCAAGCGGGGTAGGGATGATGGATGGCGGTCGCCTCACATGGGGCTGGAATAATACGAACGGTCGTGCTATTTTCGCCTCATGAACGCTGTCACGACCCCCAGTAAAGGCGCCGCCACCCGCGAGCTGATCCTCGAGCATGCCTACCAGCTCGCCCGCCACGACGGCCTCGAAGGTCTGTCCATCGGCGCCCTGGCACTGGGCGTGGGAATGTCCAAAAGCGGCGTTTTCGCCCACTTCGGTTCTCGCGAAGATCTGCAGCTTGCCCTGCTGGACGCCGTCTCCACGCGCTTCATCGAGTTCATCATGCTACCGGCGCTGAAACAGCCGCGCGGCATGCGACGTCTGCGCACCATGATCGAGAACTGGGTCGAGTGGGGGCACATCCACCAGAGCGGATGCATCTTGCTCAGCGCCGCGGTGGAGTACGACGGCCGTGCCGACGGCGCCTTGCGCGAGCGCGTGCTGAAACAACAATCCGACTGGCGCCGCGAATTGGCGCGCGCCGTGAGTTTGACGATGCAAGTCGGTGAACTAGGCCCCGACACCGATCCCGAGCAACTCGCCTTCGAAATCTACGCCTTGATGCTCGGCCTGCATCACGACGCGGGTCTGTTCGGTTTCGAACAAGCCAGCTCTCGCACCTGGAAAGCACTCGACCGTCTATTTGCCAGTTACCAGCCCTGAACCCCCAGGAGCCCCATCATGAAGCGCCAGACCGCTCACTCACGCCATCACTCATCGCGCCACACGTTGAAGCTCGGCGCAGTACGCATCGGTTTCGCCGTCGGTAGCCGCTTGGCACCGGAGCGCACGGTGGATCGCGCCGCGCGTCTGTTCGCTACACCCTTCGCGAGCAGTCGTAGCCGTGCGCGCGCCGCGCAACCCGATCGCGACATGCAACGCGGACAACTGCAGATCGGCGGCGAATCCATCGCAACCTATGTATGGGGCGATCCCAGCACGCAGCCGTATGCGTTGCTGGTGCATGGTTGGTCCAGTTTTGGCCTTCGCTACTTGCCATGGGTAGCGAAGCTGCGCGCGCTAGGTTTTGCCGTCGTCAGTTTCGACCAGCCCGGTCACGGCGACAGCAGCGGTCGCTTCTGCACGCTGCCCGATTGCATCGCCACTATTCGCGCGGTCGGTCAACACTTCGGCAACGCCGCGCTTGCCATCGGCCATTCCATGGGCGGCGCAGCCGTGACGCTGGCGCAAAACGAAGACTGGTATGCAGAGCGATTGGTGGTGATTGCGCCGGCCGCCGATATCGAAGCGGCCGCACACCGTTTCTTCCGTTTCGTGCATCTGGGCCAACACCTGCGCGAACCTTTCATGGCGTGGTACGAACAACGCACCGGCATTGCTCCGCGCGATCTGGCAGTACACCGCCACCTACCCATGCTCGGTCAACCAGGCCTTGTGGTGCACGATCTGGACGATCGCGAAGTGCCGTGGGAAGAGGGCGAGCGTTACGCCCGTTTCTGGCCCGGCGCACGCCTGCTCACCACGCAAGGGCTAGGTCATCACAAAGTGCTGGATGCACCAGAAGTGCTCGAGGCCACACTCGCTTTTCTGCGCGGCGAAAGCGTAGGCAATCGCGTGGTGGCATCACCCAATTTGCCCTACGGTCTCGCCTGACCGCGAGTGAACTCCCTCCCCTGCTTGCAGGGGACGGCTGGGGAGGGGTCGAGCACTTGCCTCAAACATCCCCGCAAGAGTTCACCCCCTCCCGACCTCCCCCTGCAAGCAGGGGGAGGGGTTATCAAGCTCGGTTGTAGTACTCGAGATCGAGCACACCTTCCGACTTCGCCACCATCACCGCGGTGACGGAGTCGCCGGTGACGTTCGCCGCCGTGCAGCACATATCCAGCAAACGGTCCACCGCCGCAATCACCGCGACCACTTCCAGCGGCAACCCGACCGAGGTGAGCACCAAACCCATCACCACGAGTGCGGCACCGGGAATACCCGCCGCGCCAATCGACACCAGCGTGATGGTCAGCACCACCGTCACCAGCTGCGAGAAAGAAAGCGCAATGCCATACGCATGGCTGGCAAAAATCACCACCGTGCTGAGATAAACAGCCAGCCCCGACATATTCACCGTCGCACCCAGCGGCAACACAAAACTGCTCACGCGCGGATCGACACCCAAACGCCGCTGCGTATTCTCCAGATTCAGCGGCAACGTGGCCGCGCTGCTCGCCGACGAATACGCAAACAGCTGCACCGGAATCATCTTGCGCAGAAACGGCAGCGGATTCAGCCGCCACAGCATCAGCATCGCGCTGCATATAACGATCATGAAAAACAGCATCACCACGTAGTTCACCGCCACCAGCGAGCCTAGGTGCCCCAGCACCGAAAACCCGTGATCCGCCGTGACATACGCCATCAAGCCGAACACACCGATCGGCGCAAACTTCAGCACCATGTCGATCAGCTTGAACACCACCGCCGACAAACTCTCGAAGAACCGCCGCACCGAGCCGGCCGCGTCGCCCGCCAGATTGATCGCCAGCCCAAAGAAAATCGCAAACACAATCGTCGGCAACAGCGCGCCTTCCGCGAACGCCTTGAATGGATTCGACGGAATCGCACTCATCAACGCATCCTTGATGCTGGTGGAGGCCGGCGCCGTAGCGCTAGCAGCACCAGCCGTCAGGCCAAAACCCGCGCCCACGTTGAACACCTTCGCGACACCCAGGGCCAGCACGGTGGCCATCGCCATCGACACCGCGTAGATCGCAATCGACTTCCACGCAATACGCCGCATCGCCGCCATATCCGACAGCGACATGATTCCGCACACCAGCGACACGAACACCACCGGTATCACGCACATGCGGATCAGCGACATAAAGATGTCGCCCAGCGGCTGCAGCACTTTTGCGGGCTCGCCAATGAAATGCCCGACTGCCAGGCCGAGAATCATCGCAATCAGAATCTGATGCCACATCTGTAGACGCGGCAAACGGCGCGGAGTCGTGGGGTCGGCGGCCGTAGGGAGTGGAATGGTCGATTGCATCGGTGACATTTCCTTGTGAAAGGCGCATACACGCGCGATCGGTGGAAAGCCTGGAGCAATGCTGGGTCTATCTTAGGATCAAACGCGCCGCCCGGCGCAAATACCGCCAACGATCGGGTAATCCCGAGCGCTTAACGGCCAACCCCACTAGAATGATGGGGTTCGCTCATCCGTTGTCGGAGTCCCCATGAGTTCCCCCGCCAAGCACGTCCCTGCCACCGCCGCGCAGGCCGAAACCAGTCCACTGCGCTTTGTCACGGCCGCCAGCCTGTTCGACGGCCACGATGCCGCCATCAACATCATGCGCCGCATCATTCAGTCGCAGGGCGCGGAAGTCATTCACCTGGGCCATAACCGCTCGGTGGAAGACGTGGTTCGTGCTGCACTGCAAGAAGACGCCGACGCCATCGCGCTGTCCTCCTACCAGGGCGGCCACGTCGAGTACTTCAAGTACATGGTGGACATGCTCAAAGAGAAGGGCGCCAGCCACGTGCGCGTGTTCGGTGGCGGCGGCGGCACCATCACGCCGGAAGAAATCCGCGAGCTGCAAGCCTACGGCGTGGAGCGCATCTACCACCCCAACGACGGCATGAAGCTCGGCCTTACCGAGATGATCGAAGACGTGATGCTGCGCGCCGGCAACGCCGCCGCCCAGCGCGAGCAGACCGTCGCCTTCGTGCCTCCCAAAGTAAGCATCGACGACGAAAACAGCGTCGGCCACATGCTCTCCGCTATCGAAGAAGGCAAGCTCGGCGACGCCGAACTCACGCGTCTGCGCAAGGAATGGTCGCTCGCCGGCAAACACACCCCCGTGCTCGGCATGACCGGCACCGGCGGCGCCGGCAAATCCTCCGTGGTGGACGAACTGCTGCTGCGCTTCCTGCACGCCTTCCCGCAGATGCGCATCGCCGTGCTCGCCGTCGATCCCACGCGTCGCCGCAGCGGCGGCGCCTTGCTCGGCGACCGCATCCGCATGAATGCGCTGCGCAGCCATCGCGTCTACATGCGCTCCATGGCCACGCGCCGCCAGCACGCCGCCACCAACGTGGTGCTGCACGATTGCGTCAACTTCTTGAAGAGCCAGCCCTACGACCTGGTGATCGTCGAAACCGCCGGCATCGGCCAAAGCGATTCGGAAATCGTCGACCTCGTCGACTTCCCCGTCTACGTGATGACCAGCGACTACGGCGCCGCCAGCCAGCTCGAAAAAATCGACATGCTCGATTTCGCCGAACTCGTGGTACTCAACAAATTCGACAAACGCGGCGCCGAAGACGCGCTGCGCGACGTGCGCAAACAGTGGAAGCGCAACCGCACCGCCTTCAGCCTGAAAGACGAAGACGTGCCGGTGTACCCCACCATCGCCAGCCAGTTCAACGATCCAGGCGTCACCTGGATGTTCACCAACCTCTGCCGCCTGATGCGCAACAAGCTGCATCTTGAACCCTCCCCTTCCAGGGGAGGGCAGGGTGGGGTCGCTCTTGCTTCAAATTGCGATTTCAAACCGAACCTCGACACCACCCTGAAAGAACCACGCGCCACCGTGCTGATCCCCGGCGCCCGCGTGCGCTACCTCGCGGAAATCGCCGAGCAGGGCCGCGGCATCAACAGCGAGATCGAACGCGAAGCCGAATTCGCCAGCAAAGCGCAGCACTACTACGAATCGCTAAAAGACCTCGGTGACTCGAAACTCCCACGCGCCCTCGAACGCTACGACCACGACGACCTCCACCCCACCTCACACTCCCCCGTCGTCCCGGCGAACGCCGGGACCCAGTCAAGTAATGCGCGCGAAGCGCACAACTCAGACGCAAAGACACTGGATCCCGGCCTACGCCGGGACGACGACGTCGTGGACCGCACGCTAGTTCTACTTCGCCAACGCTACAACGCCGCCCTACGCGAACTCAGTCACGAAGCCATCCACCTGCTGCGCGATTGGCCTGCGCGCTACGAGTCCGTCACCGCCGACGTCAACGAATACAAAGTCCGCGACAAAACCATCCGCGTCGAAAACTACCGCGACTCGCTCAGCCACCAAAAAATTCCGAAAGTCTCGCCACCCAAAACCAAAGACTGGGGCGACCTGCTGCGCTTTCTGATGCGCGAAAACCTCCCCGGCCATTACCCCTACACCGGCGGCGTGTACCCATATCGCCGTAGCGGCGAAGACCCCACCCGCATGTTCGCAGGCGAGGGCACACCCGAGCGCACCAACCGCCGCTTCCATTACCTGAGCCAAGGCGGTGCCGCCACACGCCTCTCCACCGCCTTCGACTCCGTCACCCTGTACGGCGAAGACCCGGCACCGCGCCCCGACATCTACGGCAAGATCGGCAACTCCGGCGTCAACGTCGCCACGCTCGACGACATGAAGAAGCTGTACTCCGGCTTCGACCTCAGCGCGCCCAGCACCTCCGTATCGATGACCATCAACGGCCCCGCGCCGATCATCCTCGCGATGTTCATGAACACCGCGATCGATCAGAACGTAGAGAAATACCTCAAGGCCGATCCCACCCGCTGGGCCGCCGCCGAAAAGCGCATCGCCGAGCTCTACGCCCACGGCAAGCGCCCGAACTATTCCGGCGACCTGCCCAAAGGCAACGAAGGTCTCGGCCTCGGCCTGCTCGGCGTGTCCGGCGATCAACTGGTGGATGCGCAAACCTACGCCACCATCAAAGCCGAAACGCTCAGCAACGTGCGCGGCACCGTGCAAGCCGACATTCTCAAAGAAGACCAGGCGCAAAACACCTGCATCTTCAGCACCGAATTCGCACTGCGCATGATGGGCGACATCCAGCAGTACTTTGTCGACAACAAAGTGCGCAACTTCTATTCGGTCTCCATCTCCGGCTATCACATCGCCGAAGCCGGCGCCAACCCGATCAGCCAGCTCGCCTTCACGCTCAGCAACGGCTTCACCATCGTGGAGTACTACCTCGCGCGCGGCATGAACATCGACGACTTCGCGCCGAACCTAAGCTTCTTCTTCTCCAACGGCATGGACCCGGAATACACCGTTATCGGCCGTGTCGCCCGCCGCATCTGGGCGCGCGCCATGCGCGAACGCTACGGCGCCAGCGCCCGCAGCCAGATGATGAAGTACCACATCCAAACCTCCGGCCGCTCCTTGCACGCGCAGGAAATCCAGTTCAACGACATCCGCACCACGCTGCAAGCGCTGTACGCACTGTTCGACAACTGCAACAGCCTGCACACCAACGCCTACGACGAAGCTATCACCACGCCCACCGAAGAAAGCGTGCGCCGCGCCGTAGCCATCCAGATGATCATCAACAAAGAACTCGGCCTCAACTTCAACGAAAACCCGTGGCAGGGCAGCTACGTGGTCGACGCCCTCACCGACATCGTCGAAGAAGCCGTGTACAAAGAATTCGAAGCCATCAGCGAACGCGGCGGCGTACTCGGCGCCATGGACACCATGTACCAGCGCGGCAAGATTCAGGAAGAATCGATGTACTACGAACAAAAGAAACACGACGGCAGCCTGCCGCTGATCGGCGTCAACACCTTCCTGCCCAAAGACCACGGCGGCGAAATCGCCACCGAGATCGAACTCATCCGCAGCACGGAAGAAGAGAAAGGGCAGCAGATCACCAACGTCAAAGGCTACGGCGACGCACGCAATACGTTGGCGCCGGAGAGCCTTAAGGTGCTGCAGAACACCGCGCGCGAGCGGAAGAATGTGTTCGAGCAGTTGATGGAGGCGGTGAAGTACAACTCGCTAGGCCAAATCAGCCACGCGTTGTATGACGTGGGTGGGGAGTATCGGCGGAATATGTAGCAGAGTGTGAGTAGTCTGCGAAAACGCCCGCGCAAGCGGGCGTTTTCGTTTAGGTATATATTCAAAAAAATCTCCACAGGGGGAGGTTCCAAATGAAATCAAGACCTTTGTCGCAGAGGATGCGATTTGGATTTCTTTTGTTTGAAGTAGTGATTTTATGCTTTGTGAGTTGGCTGGTCTTTGGCCATATCTTTCCGCCAAATGGTGACAAAGGCTTCTGGTTTTACGTTGCCCTCCTCGGCCTAATTTTGGGAAGCCGGCTTGACACTCCATTTTTTGTTAAGCCCTCTGATGTCGTGCTCTATGCCGCGCCCGCAGCGATCGCGTTGGCGCTAAGCAATAATTGGGTAACGTGGGGAAGCGGTGAGCAAGTAGCCTTTGTTGTCGCAATGAGCTACGTAATTGGTGTTGCCTTGATCGCTGCGATTGCAATTATTTCGCTTGGATTGCACGCGCAGCTGGCTGAAAAAACATCAGCTGTTGCGAAATCGCTGTCGGAGGTTCTGGGTACACCAAGAGCAATCTTTACCGTTGTGATCATATTTGCCTTGTATGTCTATCATCGCAACTCGGCGAAAGAGATTGGTTTGATTTCGCTGGCCTGGGTGATTGTTGGAGTTCTATCGCCTCTTGATGGATTAGCTCGTTTATTTAATAGGCTCAAGGAAATATTGAAAGGCGATGCGGCATTCGTGACTGGTGGCGCGGTAGTCGCATACCAGACTCCAGGTCTCATTCTTTGCCGAAAAAGTTTAGGTTCCGCGTTGTCGCCTGGTGATTTTGTCGTCGTGAATGATCCTACGGGGGAGCCGAAAATATGTGCTGCGCTAGACTACGTTGGTCGAGATGATGGTGTGTTGCTTAGGCTGGTAGAGATATCTTCGGCAAAAATTAATAAATTATCCCAGCCTAGAGTTTTGGGTCTTCAGAAAAACGAAGTGGCGCTGATATCACGAGAATGTCTAGATAAGCCCCTGGATGAGCGATTCTCAAACGTCGATTCTTTAGTTGGAATCGTCGCAGCTGATACTTCTCTCGAAAAGCTTTTCTTTGAAGTTTCGAGGGACGAAAGTTTGGAGGAAGGGCGACTTGTCGAAGTTTCGGTGTCACGTGAGACAGTTACATATCAAATAGTGAACGGTCTCACTCGAGAGGAGGTCGTTCAACAGAAGAATACGCATGGGTATGCCAGGGCACAGGCTCAGAAGATAGGTATATGGGACCCAGGAGCGAAGCGATTTGTTGCATCAAAGTGGCTTCCCCGCCCCAATTCCCCGGTTTATTTGAGGCTTACCGATCATTTTGTTCCGGAAAGGAGTGCGGTTGGTCATTTCCCAGGAACAAACTACCCAGCTTCGATACGAAATATCCATGAATTGGTTACTCATAACACAGCAATCTTGGGCATCCTCGGTGTTGGTAAAAGTATGCTTGCTATTGAGCTAGTGGAGAGAATGATGGCCGAGGGAATTAAGGTCATCTGCTTAGATCTTACAAATCAATATTCCGTTGAATTGGATAGCTATCTAGATCGTGCGCACGAGGATAAGTGCTTAAGGATGATCGCGGCAGCGGGAGAGCGTGATCGCGAGGCCTATGCGGAGAATCCGGAAGATGGCGGAAGTCTTAACAACATCCGAGAAGCAATCTCTAACGATCTGCGCGAATTTCTAAGCGTAACCAGTGGGAAAATGCTTAAGATTTACAATCCGGCGCAGGTTACTGGCAGTAAACAAATGTCGGAAGCCAAAACCTATCAGGAAAGAGGGCAATGGAAGCGTGGTGCCGCGCTGTGGAGCGTGACGTCAGTGGAGATAACGAGGATTGTCTCTGAGCTTGCGCTGCAACTCCTGCAAGATCGGATGTCGGATCAGGCGAGGGTTTGTTTGGTCTATGAGGAAGCGCATTCACTTGTGCCTGAATTTAGTTCCGTTGCAACGCCTTCGGACCGCGAAGCTACCAATGGCACGGCAAGGGCAATTCTTCAGGGGAGAAAGTATGGGCTTGGATGCCTGCTTATCACTCAGCGAACTGCAAATGTCACTAAGACAATCTTAAATCAGTGCAACACTATATTCGCTATGAGGACCTTTGATGAAACCGGCAAGGAGTTTCTCTCAAATTACATTGGTAGAGACTATGCCAGCTCCCTGTCAACTATCTCGGAAAGGCACGCGGTTTTTTTTGGCAAGGCATCGAGCTGTGAGAATCCTATATTGATTCGGCTGAATGATAGAGAGGATTTCAGGAGAGTGTTTAGCTCACAGCGTCATGAGTGACCGCAGGTGTGGGATGGGACTGTATTTTGGTCAACATGACCCATTTGTGTTGGCTTAACCTGATGTGTTTAGCTGCACTAGCTAAAGGGTAGGGTATGAATACCGATCCAGTTTGCAGCGTTTCGCGGCACCTCGGGCATACTTTTTGGCCATGGGATATTGCTCGCTGGTGGCTTTCCCTGACGTCTTCAGATCAAGGTGCGTGGGTTGCGGGGGTAGGGGCATTTTTGGCCGCGCTGGCGGCCGTTTTGGTAAGCGACACAGAAAGGCGTCGTCGAAATCGTCAGCGTAATGAGCTTGCTCGGATAGCAGCCTCATATATGTACACCGATATCCAAAAGATTGTTATCCATGCAGTGCACATGCGGCGCTGGCTTGACGAACTAGCGGATATCCCTAACGGCCAACCGTATGTAGATCCAATGCAGCGAATAGCAGTGGCTGTTAAGACAATTAAGCCTATATTCGACCGCATGGCACTCGAAAGGATCGCGATGCTACCGCCCAAAGTTGGAGTTGAGCTAGCGCAGTCCGTTGGCGGGTTTCCTTTTCTATGTGACGCAATCGACTCAACAATTTATGAGCTTGGGATCTTGACGCGCCCTCTAGACGAGCGTCGCGTCGATTTGCGTGATCATGCACTGATACTTTCCAATCCCCTAAATGGGATTGTGTGTTTTCTTGAGTGGTTTGGTTCTGAATTTCCGGATGATCGTGAAAGTGGGCCGGATGAAGCGATAAAACTGATCAAGGCTGGCTCAGCCAATCGCACCACGCAGTGATGAACAAGACCCGCGAAACGCTAAAGGGGGCCAAACCCTAAAGGGGGCGGAGGTAGTTAAAGTAACTTAACTACTTCTGGCCCTTTTCCGAGGCCTTTTGGCCGGCATTGAATGTGGCTGCGACTTCCTCATGTTATTGATTTAAGTCGGTGGCCGCCTTCATGTTAATTTATTGAATATCAAAAAAAGGATAGAGTTTTTTCTTGTCATTTAAGAATGAGTCTGCCTTTTTTATAGGGAAAAAGATGCAGCAAGAGGATTTGTTGGTCCAGAAGATCGAAAAAGTTTTGCTCAAATTTGAGCCGGTTGCAAAGACATGGGTCAAGGAAGGGCCGCGAACTTTTGCACATTTCCAGGATGGCGTCGCACTCGCGGCACTTTCGGTGGAAGTGTGCGTGCTCGTGGATTACGTTTACGGACCTAACCACGACATAGCAAAACGTATTAAAGGCGTGGCAACATTGCGCAGTTTGACGCACCTACGTGCGGCTGAGGGTATGTTGCGAGGCACGATCGAGGCTATTAGAGGAGGCCTTCTCGCTGATCTTCGTACGCAGATTCTTGTTGACGTACAGTCCGATTTCATTGAGGCGGCAAGAAACGCCATAGCTGAGAATGCCAAAGATGTTGCGGCCGCTCTTCTTTGCATCGTTCTTGAAGACTCAGTTAAGCGTCTTGCGATCAAACATGGACTTCAAAGCCTTGCCAATCAAGAATTCAGCATAGTGACTACTGAGCTTTTCAAAGAAAACAAAATTACGAAAGCCACCAAAGGTCAACTGCTGGCGTACAAAGATCTCAGGAACGCCGCACTTCATGCTCAGTGGCACGAAGTATCTGTTGAGACAGTCAACGCCCTCCTGTATTTCCTGCCAGGCTTTATTGAGCAACACGGCGTGTAAATTGCCTACCGTTAAATCATGCGTTAAGCACATCGGGATTGGCGGCAATACGGTTGTAGATGATTCATCGCAGAAAGGGGAGGGGGGCAGAGTCATTTCCATCTGCAGGGTAGCTCTCACTCAAGGCATCATCGGCGGTACATAAGTAAGCGTACGGCCAAGCAGCCACAACAGGCCCAGCACCAGTGGCACATGCACCAGCATCTGCATGAAGGTGAAGCCGACCACATCGCGCGCCTTCAACCCGAGCACACCAAGCAGCGGCAGCATCCAGAAGGGGTTGATCAGATTCGGCAGCGCTTCGGCGGCGTTGTAAACCTGCACGGCCCAGCCCAGATGCACATGCAGGTCGTTCGCTGCCTGCATCACGTAGGGTGCTTCGACCAGCCACTTTCCGCCGCCCGATGGCACAAAGAAACCAAGCACGGCGGAGTAAGCACCCATCACCAGCGTAAATGTGTCGGTGGAGGCGATGTGCACGAACATCCCGGACAACCGATGCGCCAGCGTTTCATCGCCGAAGCCCGGTGCGTGCGTAAGTAATGCCGCGATACCGCCATACAGCGGAAATTGGATCAGCACGCCGGCCGTACTCGGCACCGCACGCGACACCGCATTGAGAAAGCTACGCGGCCGCCAGTGCAGCACCAGGCCAACGGTGAGAAACAAAAGGTTGTACGTGTTGAGATTCGCAATAGCCGTCACCGCCGGCTTGCTCGCGAATTCATAAGCGAGCCAGCCGAAACCGAGCAGTCCGATCAGCAGCGACAGCAGCGGGCTGTATTCCAGCCACTCGCCCGGCCGACTGCGCGGCGGTAGTGCCGGTGTGGCTGTTTCCGTCACGCCAAAATCCTGCGCGGTGCGTGCATTGTCTTTCGATGGCGCAGTGAACCAGCAGATCAGTAGCGACACCGCGATTAGCACACTCGTCAGCGCGATCGACTGCCACAGAAAAATCGTCTGACTGAAAGGCAGCACACCCGTGATCTTCAACAACCCCGGCGGCATGCTCGCCGGGTTCGCCTGCAGCTGCGCAGCCGACGAAGACAATCCCATCGCCCACACGGCGCCTAGGCCGAGATACGCCGCGGCGCCTGCTGCGCGGTAATCCATGTGCAATTCTTCGCGTCGTGCCAGCGCGCGCACCAGCAGGCCACCAAACACCAGAGAAAAACCCCATGACAGCAACGACGCCAGCATGCTGATCAATCCGACATAACAGATCGCACCACGTCCACTGCGCGGCACACGCGCCAGAAGATCGATAAGGCGTGCAACCAGCGGTGCCGTGGCCACGACATAACCACCGATCACCACAAACGCCATTTGCATCGTGAATGGGATCAGGCTCCAGAAGCCGTCACCGAATGCACTCACGGCGGCCTTCGGCGTGGCGCCAAAACCCAACGCTGCCAGCGCGACCACCAGCACCCCCAGCGCCGCAAACACCCATGCGTCGGGAAACCACCGTTCCGCCCACAGGGTGCATTGCATTGCGAAACGCGCCAATCCTCGTTCGTTGTCCTTATGCATTGCCGGTTCCTCCCAGATATCTGACGACATGATGAGAGGTGCCAGTCGTGCGGGCAATTAGGCGAAGGTCTTAAAACGTTGCCAGAGAAAAGAGGTCAGAGTCATTTCCGAAGCACGACTCTGACCGGTACTTTAGTGGCTTGTGACCCAGCCGTCCCCGATCTGCTCGAAGCGTACATGGGCCGCTTCGGTGGAGCCTGCACTCATTTCCATAAGCGTTTCGACGCCTTTTAGCGCAAGCGTTAGCGAGCGCGCGTCGACGCAGGGGGAGAGTTGTAGTGCATTCCGCATGAGATGGACGATACCTTGAGCGCATTCCAGCAGCATGTAGGAATCACTCAGCAGGTCGAGCGGGCTGCCGACGGGGGCAGGGTAGTAACTGGTTTGGAGGGTGAGCCAGGCTCCTGGGGCTTTCTCTTTCATCGAACGCTCCTTTGCGCGACGGGTAGCCGCCACCCGCACGAGCGCGGGCGGCGGACGTGCCAGGGTAGGAAACCGGTACCACGAGACCCGGCCAGGCCGAAGCCTGCCCGACACGCCCGCCATGAACGCGGGAGTGCTAGCGCAAAGAAAAAGCGCCGGTCGGCGCATTGCGCCGTGGTAAATCGGGTTCCTACACCCGGTCGCTGATTTGGCAGCGACGGGGCAAAACTAAAGCGCACCCACTCCAACGTCAAGCTAAAGGTTGTCGGTGAACCGCCCTTTTGGATGTTGGTTTCATGCCGGTTATTGAGCCCGCAATGGGATTGGCGACATTTAAGCTGCTGATTTCCGCGATGGACTGAAATTCGGCGAGGAAATCGGGCCGGTTCTTGCCTAGCCATGCGCTGATAGGGGAGTTCCGCAACAGCTTGGCGAGATAGGTCTTCGTCACCGTGAGAGTCAGGTTATCGATCCCGTAGCCTTCTTCCACGGAGCGCGTGCGCTGCTGAGTTGTCGCGAGTTCCCGCTCCAGACGTGCGATGTCTTCGCGGGTCACGTTACTGAGTACGCTCTTGGTCATTCGCGCTGGTGTTAGCTGGTCGGGTGGCGTTGCCGCGAGGAGAGCCCTGGCGAACACGACGGTGTAGTTACTCTGTCCGACCATCAGCTCCGCCGCCTCCGTCTGTCGGGGTGGGGTCATGTGTTTGATCAGTTCGAAGATCACTAGCGGGCAATGTTTGTCCTCAAGCAGTCGCGCCACTTCGGGACAAATGCCATCCAGCAAGCGAATGCGGCGGCGTACCGAGACGGGCTCCAGGTCGAGCGCCTGGGAGATTCGCTCCATCGATACTCCACGCGACACAGCACGCACAATCATGTGATGTTCTTGCACGGGAGCAAGGCGGTTGACGTGCTTGTTATACGTATAGGCCTCTTCATCGGTCGCCACGAGGCATTCAACCTCGGTGATCTTGCGATCCTGTAGAACATGCAGGCGTAGAAGACCGTCGAGCAAAAAATACGTTTCGCTATCGCTTGGGTTGGGTACGACCACCGGGTATTCCACGAAACCAATCGCGTCGAAGGATGCCCTTATTTGATGGTAGCGCCGGCTTTGCTTGATCTCTTTGTCGAAGGCCTTAAGAGGAATGATGTTCTTCACCGCTATGACGCGGGTTTGGCTCTCGAAGGCGGCGGCTAGGGCTCTGGGAGAGTGGTGAGCGGAATCGTTCATGGCGCACCGCCTGAATTCAGTCGCTGGGATAGTGCGAGGGGAAGGGTGTTTAATCCTTCTTTCTCGACGAGATCCATGAAATCCTTATCTTCGCGTAGGGTCGAAAGAGCCTGGACCACGAACATGACTTTGCTGTGCGTAAAGTCCAACTTCCGCTTCATCAGAGTCTGCTTTTCAACTTCCTTCCGGTAGATCTCCCGTAAATAGCTAGGCGTGAGTCGAGGCTGACCCACGGACTTTCGGCCAGTTTTGTGGGTGGCTTTACCGTATTGGGCGCGTTGTTGAAGAATCTTGCGAACGGCACTTAGCTTGCGCCCCTTCAAGCCTTGGGCGTATGCATCGGTCAGCGCTTGTTGCTCCCCCGGCTCATCGCTACGTGAAATATCCACGGCTAAGGCAACGGGCATCAGACCCAATTCGACGGCGTCTACAAGGCGCTCTTCGCCATGGTTCATCAGCTGGGTCAACATATTGACCCAGCTGTACGTCACCCCAAGTTTGGTTGCGATAGCGCTTTCGCCGTAGCCGCGCTGCCTAAGCGTTTCGATGGCCTTCATCAACTCACGAGCCGACGGTGTGCGTCTTGCGATGTTTTCGACAAGACCCATCAACAAGCAGTCGTCTTCCTTGGCATCAACGACGAACGCAGGGATCTCAGGCCAGCTCAACTGCATATAGGCTTCAAGCCGGCCCTGACCGCACACAAGATCGAATTTGGTGGGTGAATCGGCCTCGTTACTTCGAGTCACGGTGATGGGGCGCTTTAGGCCCACCAAAGCGATGTTATCGATCATCTGCTGATGAATACGCCGATTTCGCACCCGTGGATTGGGCACGTTAATGTGCTTCGTCGGATTCATGGTGACGGTATGCATGAATGGCCCTCCTTCGGGTCAGGGCAACTTGGCTAATGGCCCCCTTCTGGCGATATCGAGCAATGGTTCCAGCGACTGGAACCGATAGGTATCGATACCTAGTTCGTTATGGTCCTCGGCCAACGCAATAACGCGGGCAGGTAGATCGATGCCCGGAAAGATGTAGTAATCCATCGCAGTTCTGTTATCCGGCCCTACACGCATGATGACGGCGATATCGCACTCGGTCGGGTAGCACGGCCAGGATCGCCAACGAGGTATGCGGCCACACATGTCATAGCGACGCGCGACAGCTACCCAAAGCGTGAGTTCGTCGTTGATGATCAATAGCCGATGATGGTCTCGGATAGCTACGCTAGCCCCGGCGCCTTCAAGGGCAGCGCAGAGTTGCTCAACGAAATCGTGGTGCACCTGCCGGCGCTCACGATTGATATGAACATATGCATGTTGTTTAGTGGGTTGAACGCCAATCAATGCGTAGGCGTCAACAAGGCCTTTAAATCTGGTTTTATAGGTGGCTGCCTTTGGCATATTCGCTTGAGCGTTGATCAGTGGTGCGCTGAGATAACCTTCCTTTTCGAAGAGTTTGCGAAGGTCACTTAGCATCAACTCTTTGGGAAAGCGCTTGGCCTTCTCGGCGAAAATAGCTTTTGCTTGAACGAATAACGCTGATGAAATAACTGCCTCAAACGCACCATCGTGGCGAACCCACGTATCAGGGCTGTTTACTTGGCGCCGATGCTTTAGCTTAAAAGAGGTTCTGTTGTAGACACTATTTCCGATGTACTTCTCGTTGGTGAGCACACTTCGTATGGTCGTTGGTGTCCACGTCCGCCCTAAATCAGTGCAGACGCGCTCGCCGTTTAGTTGTTCGGCGATATAGGCCATCGTGCAGCGCTGCCTCACGAACATGTCGTAGATACGCATGACCACGGCTGTTTCATTAGGCGGCCCTTGAACGAGCTTTACGTGTTCTGTCCTGAGATTTTTTACCTCTCCACGTTTGAGTAAAAGCTTGGGCCTACATCGTTCGTCCAGTAGCTGGCGCCTAAGGCCGAAGCCAGCGGTACCTCCCTGGTGAAAGCCAAGGCGGATCTGTCGGGATTGTCCATAAAAGACTTTGTTGGACAGTTCACGACTATATTCTCCAGCCATCCAGCGCTTGATGCTCTTCATCAGCGTAGACGCCGGTGTGCCGTCGTTTTCGAAAGGCTCAGTGCAATACTCGACGTTAACGCCAGCGCGGCGGCAAAGAAATTCGTAATACGCGCTCTCATCGGCATCTTGAAAGCGTCCCCAACGGCTAACGTCGTAGACCAAGAGGGAAGTGAAAGGTAGCGGGCTTGCTTGAACGTCTTTCAACAGTCGCTGCAATGCGTGACGACCAGTGAGCCTGAGTCCGCTCTTGCCGTCGTCCGCGTAGGTCCGAACGATCACCATGCCATGCGCAGCGGCATAGGCTTCATTAACGCTACGCTGGTTCTCAGTAGAGTATTGCTGATGCTCCGTAGACATCCGCACATACTGCGCAACGCGGATGACTTCACCCTCGCTGTTGGGTTCGTACGAATAACCCAACGTACTCATTGCCCAGGTCCATTGCGGATTCTGCGGCGAATCGGTCCGCCACCAATGGACCCATCGAAGGCATATGTCAATCGAATTCGAAATTTCGCGCGTCTCAGTCAGGTCGTGACAGAGATTAAGGGCGCCTCATCTATGTTGGACGGTGAAGACGTACAGCAAATCAAGATATCCGCTGATGTCTTTGTTTTGGATTTCGCACCATCCTAAGCAGGTCCACAGGGTCTGCCCCCTTGCACTCTGTGGGCAACCCTTGAGCTGGATCACCCCCTGGTCAGCTCAACCCTAAGGCCCCCGCAAGGGGGCCTTTTCCATTTCGCGCCACCACAATTTGTGTGGCCTACGGGCGAGGTCATGCCCATCCATAGTTCGTCGCATCATTATCCCGATAGAGCAGGCCCACCATGAGCGAAATCGTATTCCTGGTTGAAAACGCCGCAGATGGCCGTCTCACTGCACGTGCGCTCAATCACTCCATCTATACAGAAGCTGACACCTACGAGGAGCTGCGTGATCAGGTTCGCGAAGCAGTCCGCTGTCATTTCAAGCAAGACCAGCACCCAACCATGATCCGCCTGTACTACGTCAAGGATGAGGTGCTCACAGTGTGAAGCTCCCTTGAGCTAAATAAACCACGCTCTGCGCCGTCAGGGCTCAAACGCAACGGAACAGCCACAGATGAAATACGCGACGATCATTTGGATGACTTCATTACTCCCAGTCCATGCGTGTGCGGCCGACACGTCCAGAGCGCCAATTAGCGCGAGCGCCTCGCTTACAAAAAATGAGCTAAATGTCGCCGTAGACGGTGTGACGCTAAATATGAAAGCAAATGGCTGCAGCAGCTTTACCGGTGAGATATCTCTATGCAACAGCGGAGTGCAGCTGACCATCACTAATTCATCTGCAAACATCAATCAGGTGATCAGGCCAAGTGCAGTATTCATAAGCAACAAGTACACGTTGTATGACGGTCCGTTAACTGAAGGTGGAGAGCGTGGCACTTATAGCTTTTTACTAAGTGACGTTAACGGCGATGGGAATGATGACCTAATTGTGTGGACGGGTCGAGATGGCGGATACGGAGGGCCTTCGTTTGATGTGTATTTATTCAATGCCGCTGAACACAAATATGTCTACAGCCAAGCGTATTCCGATCTGACAGTTGGGAGCATCAGACTCTTTACTGTCGAAAACGGAAAAGTTAGGACGATTGTTAAGGATGGATGTTGCACTCATATTTTTGAAACGTATCAAGTTGAATCTGATGAACCTAAATTAATCGAGCGAGTTACGGAGAGTGCTTCGGAAGGCTCGGACAAGATCATTGTAAAAACAGAGAGATTGATTGGCGATCGGATGACGGTGGTGCGAATAGAAGCAAAAGATTGAGATGGAGAAGAAACGGGGTCAGAGTGCTTTTTCAATGTATCGAAATGCACTCTGACCCCTTTTATTTCGCTGGAATAACGGGGATGCCTACGACGTGGAGATCGTCGATTACCACTGAAGTCTATAGAGTCGAGCATGAAAACCTTACCCAATATCCATCCCGGCGAAGTACTGCTGGAAGAATTTCTGGTTCCGTTAGGCATAAGCCAGAATGCGCTTTCGCGTGCCGCAGGTGTTTCACCGCGGCGCATCAATGAGATCGTGCTTGGTAAGCGCAGCGTCACAGCGGACACGGCGATTCGCCTTGCTGTCGCGCTGGGTACTACGGAACGATTCTGGCTTGGTCTGCAGGCCGATTACGATCTTGAAGAAGCGCATCGGGCACTCGGCAAGAGCGTGAAGAAAATCGAGCGGCTAGCTGCCTGAGAACCAATAAAAAGGGACATAGTGCTTTTCAAAAAAAGAAATGCACTCTGCCCTTTTCTCATTATATTTTTTTTCGATGACGTCATCTGGCTACAACGTCATCGGATCATCTATCCCTTCATATGCCGTGTTTGAGATGTATCAAGACAGTCGTGTTTTGCTTTGCAACCGTGAACTGCACTTCCTGGAAAGTCGGCATGCGCATCACGGAGGGATTGTTGCTGAAGCCGTAGCCTTCTTTGGGAATCCCAAACAAATTGGTGCGCAGCTTGCCGCTGTTGTCTTCGTCTTGGTACACGCCGAGTCCGTAAGTACCGGGTTGGATGTCGCTGAAGGTGTAGCTCACTGCACCCACCGCTGCTTTGACATTGCCCATGGCGGTCGCTTTGGCTTTGTTGTTCCAGGCGGCTTCCGAACCGTCCAACTCAAGTCGTACCGTGCCGTTGGCATTGCGTAGGCCGTCCACGGTGACGGTGATATCCGCAGCACGTGCAGAAAACGACAGCATGCACATAACGATGCCCGCCAATACGGCGGGCCGATAAATGGATTCAACAGACATACGCACCCACCTCCTTGCATTGTTTGAGGGATGTGCGGATGAGATGCATGGGAATCACATAGGGTTGCACGCGCTGTGTAGCGTGCTTCTCTATGCCATTAGTCATGGCATATGCCATTCGTCATGGATAGAAAATCTGAGTGGAAAAAAAAGTCAGACCACTTCTCTTATCTCTCGACAAATCACACACATACTCGACGAATGGTGTGCACAAAAATCGACAACTCGGAAACGAGTTGAATGTCGTTACTTGCCTTTAACGAACTTCGTCCATTTTGTTTCGGCTTTTGTTCCGTTTTGTTTCTCTTGTGCATTCCAAAATTATTTTACGGACATAGGCGTCCGTTTGGGAGCCCACTATGAAACGCCTGATTATTGCCTCGACCGTCGCGCTCGGTCTTGCCTGTGTCGGCAGCACCAGCGTCGCCCAAAACCAGACCCAAGCCACCAATTTGCAAAACTTCACAGTCAACGCACCAGCGGTGCAATACGAGACCTACTTCGTCAACTTGCCCATGGGTTACGGATTGGAGGCCCTAGTCGGCAACACGCACCGGCAGTACGTACAAGCGGAGCGTGCGGCCGAGGGGTCGGAAGCCCTACGGAAGCAGGGCATGGCTTCGCGGCCGTTCGTCGCTGTGGCTATCGACAACTCCGATGGGCCCGGTGTGGCGAAACGGTTTGTGCTGAGCGACTCCGCCCAAAATACGGTGGCTGTCGTTGATGTGTATTGCAAGCGGGCCGCACCGGAAGGCAAACGCTGCCGGTTGGTTTCTCGGCTGGGTCAGGCCAACGCATTGGCGATAGCGGTGCCACTTACCGGTAAAGCAAGAAGGGGCCAAAGTGCTCTTCAAATATAGAGCTGCACTCTGACCCCTTTTCTAAGATGGACTGATGTTCGTTTCCGACTGCGATTTCAGTCGGCCGTTGCAACACCCATAGACTGCGGCATGTGATCTACGGATGGGACGCGAGCGACGCTCGCGTCCCACATCCCTCTAATCCGGACAGTTGCACGTGGCGTACCACTTACCGTCTTCGCCTTGGGTCGGCCCCGTGCAATAGCACCCTTGCGCGGCCAGATCGTTGAGGTGGTTGTTGCAAGTATCATAATCCTCTGAGGTGATGTCGAAGGTGCAGGCGATGGTGGTCGTGCCCCCGCCGTGCACTCCGTTATTGCCCCCGCCCTTAATCGTCAAGTCGACCTCAGCGGTGGTGTCTCCGAGATCCTTTCTCAAACCGCGTGCCGTATGCAACGCGTGCCGCAGGTTTGCCGTATGACCTTGTTTGTTCATGATCTGGCCTCCCGTGGGTGGCGGACGCAAGCAGCGTCAGCCAGGATGCTTCGTATGGACGATTTTGCGCTCGTTCCAGCGCGACTTCAGCCCAGCGGATCGCGGGCGTCCCTATGCCTTCCATGACAGCTTTTTAGCTTTATCGACGTTGGCCGACATTGGAAATCCGATTCCGATGATCCCTTTGCTGCTTATCCAGCCTGGATAAACAAAAGCAGATGTTGAGCTTGGGACCCTGGTTGCAACGTAAAGCTTTCGCAAGAAGCAGAACGCATTCGAGGTTTTTGCTTTGCGCAGCCATTCGACTATACGCCGCCAAAGGCTCCTAAAAAATGCCGGCAGCGCACCGAATTCTAAAAAAGAGAAGTAGAAGAAAAGAGGGGCTGGAGAGGGCGAAAGGGGACAGAGGTAATTAAGTCGCTTTAACTACCTCCGTCCCCATTGTTGGCGCACCGACGGCTTCCCGGTCGTTACACTGCTCGTCTCGTTTCCACGGTTATTCCCATGTCCGCTCCGGTTCGACTTTCCCATCGTGTCTCCGAACTGTTCGGCCTTTCGCGCGCCGAAGCGGAGCAATTTATCCAGAACGGCTGGGTGTCGGTGGACGGGCAGGTGATCGAGATGCCGCAACACAAGGTCACCGTCGAGCGTGTCGAACTCGACCCCGACGCTCGCCTGGAGGCGGTGGAGCCGGCCACGATCTTGTTGCATAAGCCAGCGGGCTTTGACGCGAGCAACGCTTACAAGCCCGTCAGCACCTTGGTGACGCCAGCGACACGTTGGGTCGATGATCCCAGTGGCGAACGTCTGCTTCGGCGTCATTTCCATCGTTTGACATCGCTGGTGCCGTTGGAGGCCGAGGCCAGTGGTCTGATGGTGCTGACTCAAGACGGCCGGATATGGCGTCGCCTGACCGAGGATGCTGGCCTTATCGAGCACGAGTACATCGTCGAAATCAGCGGCGAAATCGCACCCGACGGTCTGCGTCGGCTCAGCCACGGCCTGAGTTTCAACGGGCGTGCGCTGTCACCGTGCAAGGTCAGTTGGCAGAACGAGACTCGGCTGCGCTTCGCAATCAAGGGTGTGCAAGACGGACAGCTGCGCGATATGTGCGTGCAGGTCGGGCTAGGCGTGGTGTCGATTCGTCGATTGCGCATCGGCAAGATCGCGTTGGGCAAGGGGCCGAATGGCGCGATGCCGCCGGGGATGTGGCGTTATCTGCCGGTGGGCGAGAAATTCTGAGATCGAGGCGCGTCGGCGCTTTCTAATCTTCCGCTGCCGCCTCGCGGCCCTGCTGTCGGATCAACCATTCTTCACGTGCATCATTGATGGACTGGCGAATGCTGTCGAGATCGACCTCGCTTTCGTCTGGCGTGAACTCGCCCGTGAGTTCCGTATCGGGTCGCAGTTCGCCGGCTTGGAACAGTGCCCACATTTCTTCGCCGTACCATGTGTCCAGCAGCTCGGGTGCCCAACGTCCAAGATGTGCAGTGAGGTTGTTGACGTCACGCAGCAGCATCGTGCGCGCCGCATTGTTGCCACCGGCACTGACGACTTGCGGGAAATCGATCACCACCGGCCCATCCGGACCGACCAGTACGTTGTACGCGGACAGATCGCCATGAATCAGTCCGCAGCACAGCATCAGTACCACCTGCCGCACCAGCACGCGATGGTATTCGCGCGCCTGTTCCGCACTGAGTTCAATCTCACCTAGACGTGGCGCGGAGAAGCCTTCGGCGTCGGTGACCAGTTCCATCACCAGCACGCCGTGGAAATAGCCATACGGCTCAGGCACACGCATGCCGGCGACGCGCAATTGGTAGAGCGCATCGACTTCGGTGTTCTTCCAGGCTACTTCCTGCTGCTTGCGTCCGTACTTGCTAGCCTTGCCGATCGCACGCGCTTCACGGCTGCCTCGTACCTTGCGACCTTCCTGATACTGCACGCGTTGCTGGAAGCTGCGCTGTGCCATGTCCTTGTAGACCTTTGCGCAGCGTACTTCGTTGCCGCTGCGGACAACGTACACCGCCGCTTCCTTGCCGCTCTTTAGCGGTCGCAGCACTTCATCAATGACGCCGTCATCGATCAGCGCCTGCAAGCCTTGAGGGGTCTTCACGGTATCTCTGGGGGGCAGTTGGCGCTGCGAGAGCGGCCATTAACTGCACATCATCTCATTTTCGGGCAGATCTCGCCATCGTGAGATGGGCTTGGGTGCATACAGGGACCCTGGCCTGGCGCATGCAAACGTCCAAAAGAACGGGGTCAGGTAGTCAACCTGACCCCGTTGCTTAAACCAGCAAGGGCGGCCGTGGCCACCCGTATGCGAACGGATAACGTGAATTAAGCAGCGACGGATTCAGCCATTCCCGTCGCGACGTCGTCGCCGCACACGTCATGCCACAGGTGATACATCACTCCGAACATCACCGCGAACACCATGAGCGCGAAAGCGATATAGAGCGGAATGATCACCACGAATACCAGCCATCCGCCGACAAGCTTGCCAAGCAGAGCGAGCAAAAGGGCAACGAGTCCAAAGGCGATGGCCACGACGATCCAAGCAAGTACGAGGCTCACTGCAAGCACGAGCAGCGGCAGCAGGTTCTTCAACGCGCCGATCACGCCGTCGCCGACCGCACCGAACACGCTGCGGTTGCGGAGTGCCACCTGGCCAAGGCCGATCGAATAGAAACCCATCATGAAGAGAATGAGCACCATGAACAGCAGGATGGTGATCCCAAAGCCGTCGGGCAACGCCGTCGGCGGCGGCAGATGGTTGGCCTGTGCGGCGATCGCCTGCATGTACCAGCTGACGACGCTGCGCCCAGTCGTCGCAATGACGATGGCGAACATGGCGAGGTAGATCGCCAACTGCAGCAGTCCATAGCCGATCAGGCGCAACGCTTTGCCCTCTAGATAGGGCTTGAAGACATCACGTGCACGGGCGGGCAGCCCGCGCTCCGCCTCGTCGATCACTTGTAGGTAGCCCGCATAGAGCGGCAGGGTAAGCAGACTGAACAGCATGGATATCGCCATGATCCAACCGAAGGTGGTCGGTGGCAGTGGTGTACCTCCCTGCATCGCATGAATTTGCATGGGTAGTGTGATCAGCGATGGAATCATCGCCGCCAGCAGCACAAAGGCCGCCCCGCCGAGCAGTGGCTTTTTATGGCGAAAGCCCACGCTGATACCGCGCGTAAGCCAGCCAAAGCCGGCCGACGGTCCCCTGGATCGTGTAGTCATGGTGTCTCTTCGCTGATGATCGGCGCCCCCGCGCCGTGCAGGCCGAGCATAGCAAGCTCGCCGGGTTAGAGTCCCTTCTTAAAAAGGAGGCAGAATGCTTTCTCTAGATAGAAATGCACTCTGACCCCTTTTTTCTGGCCTGGCGCCCCCCTTTTTGGGTCTCCAAAAAAGCAGTTTGGTATCCTTCCTGTCTCGTAGCGATGGCACTTCCAAGGCTTGCAGAGAGTCAGTCATGACCATGCGTACACGCGCTCTTTTGGCAACGATGATGCTGTTGGCGGGATGCGCCGCCGACCCGTCCATCGAGGTAAAACATCGCGTTCCCCACGGAAGCACGGTTGCCGTGGTGATGTTCCAGGATTGCGATATCGCGAATCAGGCGGATTGTGCCGGCTCCGGGACGACTGCCAGTTCGATCTTTGTCCGCGTACTTTCGCAAAAGCCGGGTCTGCACGCCGTTTCGCTGCCAAGACCCGTGGGAGCCAACGCACAGCTCGCTGACGATGCAGCGGTCGCTTACGCCAATAAAAAAGGCTACCGGTATGTCATCAATGGCGAGGTCCAGAATTACTACCGCACCGGGCTGGTGGGACTTCACTCGGATCGCGCAGGTATCTCGGTGCGTGTGCTGAGCGTAAAGGACGGGCAGGCGATATCGAGTTATACCTACCAAGAGAAGTCAACGACCCATCTCACGACGCCCGATGACATGTTGGAAGACATGGCAAAGCAGTTGTCTAATGCCATCGTCACCGAGCCAAAGAAACAGCACCAGGGCGAATTTCTGTTTTACAAGGGAAATGGCAGCTGAGTTTGAAGAATCGTTGTGGCGCCATCCCCAAAAAAAGCCGGAGGTAGTCAAAGTCGCTCAACTACCTCCGGCGTTTTTCGTGGGACATGTCTAATGAGTGACGATGCTGTGATTTCCCAGCAGCCTCACGTCTGGGCCTGGAGCTTGCCGGTTGGTGGCTGTCGTGGCGGCGTTCTTGGGCAGATCGACGAGATATCCGTTGATTACCACATTGAATGCCAAGAACGATGGCGTGTAGCCGGCGAACGCCGGCCCTACCTCTAACGTATCCGCATAGATCGTCGTCGGATACGACGCATAAAACTGTGTTGGATCAGCCGTTGCAGGGTTGGGTCCAAAGTAATTGTAGTTGAAGCCGGCTGTGCCAAGCTCGGAAGCAAGGATGACGATGGGTTGCACATAGGCGCCAGTCGTTGTTGCAGCACCTGACAAACTCACTTGTTGGACAACTAGCCGCTTTCCGGCCGGAATGCTGACAGGTGTGAAGACAAAATTGTTGATGTTGACTTCCACAGTCACTTGAAAGGCGTCTTTTGCAATATCCGTATTGGTCTGTGCTCGCACATTCGAAGGTTGGATTACTGCGAGTGCGCCGAGTAGTACAAAGATACCGGCGAGAAAGCTGCGACTGATTTTCATGTAAACCTCCCAGGTTTAATGAAGGACGTGACGATTCATGTCGAACGAGATCACCTTTTTGACGCAACAAACGGCCGCATGGTCCCGCCAATATCTATGGGCGTCAACGTGTAACACGCTTGATACAGATTGCCTGTCATGGAAGGAAATGCGGGATCGACACCGCCATGCATAAGAGAAAAAGTGGCCATAAAGAAAAAGAAGTCGAGGTGCTTTCTTAAGAAGAAAGCATGCACACGGATCCTTTTCTTTTTCGCGAATAGGTAAGATTGCTCCGTTCTTGGAGGGCTGAACGCAACGGCCCGTGTGACGAAATGTGAGGCACAGGAAAAAGCATGGACAACATAGACGTCGGTTACCCCATTGGTGAGGTGGGGCAGGCCTGGGGCAAAGCGGAAAGAGATGAGTGGCTTTCGCGGCAGGTTCGCCAGCGCAGCTATGAAACAGATGTGCTCGGCGCGATCGACCCGCTTCGTTCCCGTTTCGACGTGACGGAATATGGTCGACTTGATTACGCCCAGGGCAGTTTCTCGCTGTTTGCCGTTCGTACCCGTGATTGGCAGGATGATCTTCCCGTCACGCTGGTCACCGGTGGCGTGCATGGTTACGAAACGAGTGGCGTGCATGGTGCGCTTCGCTTCGCCGAACAACACATGGGTGACTATGCTGGGCGTGCAAACATACTGGTCGCTCCGTGTATCAGCCCATGGGCCTACGAACGTATCCAGCGTTGGAATCCTGATGCCATCGATCCGAACCGTTCGTTCCAAGAGAACAGCCCGTCGGGTGAGTCGGCGGCCTTGATGCGGCTGGTTGCGCCGTTGCGCGGTCGCTTCCTGATGCACATCGACCTGCACGAAACCACCGATAGCGACGAAACCGAATTCCGCCGTGCGCTGGCCGCGCGCGATGGCAAAGTATTTGAACCGGGTGAGATACCGGATGGCTTCTATCTGGTCGACGATGCCGAGAACCCCCAGCCGGCGTTCCAGCAATCCGTGCTGGCGGCGGTGTCGCAGCTGACGCATATCGCACCGGCGGACGCAAAGGGCGAGATCATCGGCTCGCCGGTGGTAGCGCCGGGCGTGATCGAATACGCGCTGAAGAAGCTTGGCCTGTGCGCAAGCATCACCGCCGCGCGTTATACGACAACCACCGAGGTTTATCCCGATAGTCCACGTGCCACGCCTGAGCAGTGTATTCAGGCACAGGTCGCGGCGGCGCGTGCGGCCATTGATTACGCGTTGGCGCATGGCTGAGAAAAAAGAGCGGGTTCACTTGTCGCGGAGCTAGGCGCGCGCTTAAGCCGCAGTTGATCTGCTTCTCGTTGGGTCACACCGATAATATGCGTAAGTTGTAGGACATGAACGGAGATGCACGTGCAGCAAGTCATTCGGTGGGGAATTCTCGGGACTGGGGTGATTGCACATAAATTTGCGGCAGCTTTACGCAATGTGCCAGGAGCAACATTGGCCGCTGTTGCTTCGCGTACCAGCGGCAACGCAAAAGCGTTTGGAAGGGATGTCGATGTAAGCCGTTGTCACGGTTCGTATCAGGAACTGGCGGACGACGCCGAAGTCGACGTTATCTATGTCGCGACCCCACATCCGCAACATGCAGAAAATACGCTGATGTGCTTACAGGGTGGCAAGGCCGTCTTGTGCGAAAAGCCGTTCACGATGAATCTGCGTGAAGCGCGTGCTGCGATTGAATTGGCACGCCAGAAGAACCTGTTCTTGATGGAGGCCATGTGGACACGATTCCTGCCTGTGGTTGCCGAAGCCAAGCGCGTTATCGCGTCGGGCGAGATAGGCCGGGTGCAACAGTGTCATGGCGATTTCGGGTTTGCTGCAAACGACGCGTCGGCACATCGTTTATATGACCGGGATCTTGGCGGCGGTGCATTGTTGGATGTCGGTATTTATCCGCTTTCTCTGGCTGCCTATTTTCTTGGTGCGATTGATTCTGTAACAGCCGTCGCCCAATTAGGCGACACCGGCGTCGACATGCAAACGGCGTTTACATTGCAGCATCGAGGCGGCGCTGTGTCTTCCTGCGCTTGCGCTATCAACGCGCAAACGCCCACGGAATTGACCATTGCAGGCGATCTCGGTTATTTGCGGCTGGAGTCGCCGTTCTATGTAAGCAATGCGCTGACGGTGGTATTGGCGAACGGAGAAAGACGCACGATACCGTGCCCTTATATCGGTAACGGTTACTGCCTTGAAGCGATGGAAGTGACGCGTTGTCTGAGAGAAGGTTTGATAGAAAGTCCCGTCATGAGCCACGACGAATCGCTGGCACTCATGACCTGCCTTGATCTTATACGGGAGCAAATTGGGCTTACCTACCCGGCCGATCTGAACGTGTAACGCCGCGCCTGACCCTATCAAAGCAAAAAGACCCGTCTGTCGACGGGCCTTTTTGTTTCGGTGTTGCTATGTGCGCGATCAGCGAGCAAGCGATGCCGTGCACTGATCGTTGTCACAAGCAAAGTCCACTTCGGATGCAACGCCCACGAAAAGCGGAACGCCAGGCAGGCTGGCAAGCGTCTTGCCATCCTTTTCCAGCGACACAACGTAGGTTCCCGGTCGCAGCGAGGAGAGAGTGTAGCGACCTTTGCTGTTAGCGGTGCCATGACGGGTAGTGCCGGTATCGCTGTGCGCCGTGATGGTGGCGCCATCGGTGGGAGCCTTGCCGACGATTTTGGAGTCGGTGTCCTGCGCATGGGCAGCGCTGAATGCCATGGCGCCAAATGCACCCACGGCGAGGGCCGACATGAGCTTGGACGCGAAGCGGAACCCGTGTTTCTGGTGGCGATTGACTTCGTATTTTTTAATGATGTTCATGTTTTTGCTCGTGGATTTGTGGGGATTCAGACACACCAAACCGTTCAACGCTCGCGCGGTGATGGGTTGGACGATCTATGTCAAAGCAGCGTGGGGACACTGCTAATGTCCTTGCTTTCCTTGTTAACTGCAGCGTCTCTTCCAGTAACGCCTGAACTTGCCAGCCCCATTCCAAATAGGTGCCACGGTCTTTTGGATGGTCGACGGCGACAATAGGTTTAAATTAGCAGAGAGGTGTTACACAACTCATGTGAAGGTCGTAATGCTTTGACCCAACGCGAGCACAATTCGTGCCCTTGTTTCTTCTTCTCTGCCATGTTGCCGAGAGATTTCAGCTAATGGCTCGAGACTACGTTTCCGCTGGCCCAAACTGTATCTAGGCCGGAAGTCATGGCGCCAAGGATCGGTGGCTTTGTTCTCGATTTACGGCCGTCAAGAGAAGTCGGGTTTGGGGTGCGTGGTGGTATTAAGGCGCAAAGTGGTTTAAAGCATTTGCCTGTTCTTAAGCACCGCTGCTTGTCACTCGAGGGCGGCCCGAATCACAAACCTGACACCGCGAATCCTTAGGGGGCCCAGTGAGCGCAAACCCAACCATGGCGTCCACATCAGTTCAGGCTCGTATCCAGCATGTGTTTGTGCTGATGCTGGAGAACCGGTCGTTCGACCATCTGTTTGCACTGTCGGGCATACCCGGCATCACCGCCGCGACGTCCACGAACACTAACGCCTACGGTGGTGTTGCATACCCATTCGGCGGCAGTGCGCCCGACCAGATGCCTACCGATCCCGGGCATGAATTCACGGACGTGGTCGAGCAACTGTGCGGCGCTGGCGTCCATTTTCAGGCGGGCCAGGCTTACCCGACGGTCGACAATTCCGGTTTCGTCTCGAACTACGCGACCACCCAATCCGAAGGCCCGCCGCCACAGGTGGCGGATGTGGGCAAGGTCATGCAAGGTGTCGATCCCCGTAGCCGGTCACCTTCGCTATACCAGTTGGCGAGCGAGTTCGTGCTTTGCGACAGCTGGCACTCGTCGCTGCCTGGCCCAACCTGGCCGAACCGATATTTCCTGCATGGTGCATCGTCAGCCGGACTGGATCATTCGCCTACCTCTGCCGAAATGGATGGGTGGGAGTTATGCGATGGTTTTCATTACCCAAAAGGCTCGATCTTCGACGCGCTGGGTGAGGGCAACTATCGCCTGTACCAAGATCAGTCGGGCGCGTTGTTGGGGCATGTGCCGCAGATCGCGTCACTCAAGGGCATCAGTTTTTTCGACGTCGATGACCTAGCGCATTTCGAAGACGATCTCGAAACGGGATATACCGCTCGTTACACCTTCATCGAGCCGGGCTACGGTGACATCGTGCACAGCACGTACGCGGGCGGTAGTTCGCAACATCCCATGGACGGTCTGTCGGGCGGCGATCAACTCGCAGCCCGCGTCTACAACGCGATCCGCAACTCGCCGCTGTGGGAAAGCAGCTTGCTGGTGATCCTTTACGACGAGCACGGCGGCTTCTACGACTCCGCCAAACCCGGCGTGGCGACGCCGCCTAATGATGGTGCGGATCCAACGCTCAACACGAACGGATTCCGGTTCGATGTCTATGGCGTACGTGTGCCGGCGATTGTCGTGTCGCCTTGGGTGGCGTGTGGTTACGTCGATCACACGATCTATGACCACGCATCGACGCTTGCCACCATCGAGCGCCTGTTCGGCCTATCGCCGCTGACCGACCGCGACCGTAATGCGAACGATGTGCTTTCCTTGATCACAACAACGTGCCGCGCGGACTGCTCGGAAAGGATCGGACCATGATCCAGACATCTTCCCCGGACCCGCGCGACGAAGAACCTTTGCGCGACGGCACCAGCTTGATGGCTTTTCTGCACATCATGAGGAAAGCCCATGCGGAACTGATTGGACGAGATCAGGCGCATCAACGCTTTCGCCAAATGCATACGCGTGGGCACGCCAAGGCATACATCGAGGAGCTGATGCCGATGTTGATGCAGGAGCGCGACAAGCGGAGGCAGCGGAGGAGAGGGGCCATTCGTCACTGAGGTAGCGGGTTGATTAATTGCCTCTGAAAAACGGGAGTAGTTCAAAGTCGTGTTGACGGTTGCTGGGCACTGCCTCACGATGCGCCTATCGCATCTGCCGAATACAGGGGGCGGCCATGGAAGGGATGTCGCATGCGGCGTCTGCCACGATGGTGGGAGCGGGCGTAGGGGAGGGCGAACCCAGGCTGCCCGAGTCTTTTAGCTTTGCGTGGCTGGAAGCGCTTATCGCCGAACACACGCAGGGCAACGATGATCCGTTAACGACTAAGCTGGATCGATTTGCCGTTGCCGGAGCGATTCTTTTCGGCGCCCTAGGTGTGCTTGGTGCGCTGCTACTGCGCAATCAGCTTGGTCTGCGCATACTGCAAATCGGTGTCGTGCTGGAATGCCTTTGCATGGCCACCCTTCTCGCGAACGCCGGTTGGCAGGCATGGCTTGGCTACCGACATCAATACGAAACCTTTGCGCGAGAACTGGACCAACAACTAGTGCAATACAACGTCGTCGTGGATGCCGTGTGCCGTTATCCGCTCCACGTTATTGCTGCGCAATTGCGTTATGTCAGCGACCGAAAGTCCAGATTCATTTACCGCCATGGCTTGCTTAGCGGCGGCATAGATAAGTTGGGCATCCTGCCATTGCTGTTAGCCATGTATCTGCAGTTCAAGGATTGGTCGTTCGGAGACTGGAAGGGAATGCTCGATCATATTCACTGGATAGGCGCTTTTCTGCTAACGATGTTGCTCGCTACCTACCTTGTTTCATGGTGGGGTGTTCGTGCGAAAGGACGTCTTGATCTTTACGAGATGGTGTTGACGGAAGCGTCGATACGCAGCGGTGACGCGTTTTGATCAAGTGCGAAAACGGATCGGACATAGTTAGATGACAGGCGCGTCGCTTAACTAACTCTGTCCTCTTTATTCGTGTCTGCAAGTGGCATGGTGTTCACGAGAACAAAAGGATGAAGCCTTATGAAGCAGGTGCTTATCAGTTTCACTGTCTTGATTGCGCTCTTAGCCACCCCAGTTGTCTCGGCGCAAGTGATGAGTCTTACGGGTAGTGTGATGACACTTACGAATAATGCCCTCACACCAAATAATCCTGTGGGTGCAGGAATATTTTCCGCCACCAGCACCAGAACCGGTGGTGTTGGTTCGTATGGAAACTTCCTTTCGGCATACACAGTCACGGCTGCAACACCGGGGTCACAGTTTGACTCTGGTCTAACAAGCTGGGTGACTCATGAAAACTTGACCGGTGGACAGGTCTTCGCCGGGTGGTTCGGATCGAATACGCCGGCTGGGTATCTTAGTCAAACCTATAGTGGCGGTGCAGCCATAGGCTTGGAGATCAATGTCGGAAACCGTTGGAGGAATTTCATGTATCAGAGTGATCTCGGATACACAAACTATACGGTCGGATTGCAGATCGTACCCGACGTGCTTCCATCGGCAGATGGTATCAATCAGGTCCCGGTGACGATTTCGGTAGCGTCACCGGCTGTCGTTACGTTAGCGAGTCATGGTTTTACGGCAAATATGGGCGTTTCGTTTGGCGGAACGGGCACATTGCCAACCGGTATAACAGCCGGAACAACGTACTACATTCTTTCGGCCGGCCTCACACCAAACACATTCGAGATTTCTTCAACCCTTGGTGGATCGCCGATCAACACCACGGGCTCATTTGTAGCACCCATCGACGCACTACCGTCGTACCCAGGGGATTTTGCAGAAGCCATCGGAGCATCCGTTCATGGCCACCAGTGGTGGACAGGAACGCTTATACGAAGGGACACAATCGCCGCTGGAGGTGTGGCTCATCAAGATTACGGTGGATCGGTGTCAGTGGATGCGCCTGCCGCATGGGCACAAGTAAGCGGCGATTGGGTGACCGGGCTCGACCTCAGTGCGGGAACTTACTCATCTACCTATGCAATCAAGCTTCCAGATCTAACCGGTATTCTCTTCGGTAGCACTTCCTCCATTTATGACAATGGAGGAACCATGTTCGTTGCCGCACCGACACAAGTGCAAGGAACATTGAAGGCAACAGGGTCAATAACCGGCACCTTTGTTCGTCCGATCATGACAACACTTGCATCGCTTTCCTCCACTGTAGATCCATCGCCGCAAGCCGGAGATCAGGCGGCAATTTCTGATGCGGTGGCCTGTACAGCTAACTCGCCAGTAACCGGTGGCGCATCTACTTCGTGCGCGGTTGTCTATAGCGGGACGCAATGGAAGGCAGTCGTTTCGCATTGAGCAAGGTCCAGAAAAATAGGGAGCGACGTATGCATAGCGACCTCCCCTACTGCACATAGGGGAGGGAATGCGGCAAGAGTTATCGCGAATGAAGCGTCGGTGTTGATGGCTTGTTGTCATAGTTTTTCTGGTGCGTGGTCCACGGTATCAGCATGGAAACGCGCTGCTGGTATTGGCGATATTTTTCGCCGAAAGCTTCTGCAAGGTCGCGCTCTTCAAAGTGCACCGCGATGAGTATGTAAGTCGTCATGGCAGAGGCAAACAGCAGATGGCCTACCGTCATCAGCGGAGTTGCCCAGAATGAAATGAGGAAGCCGAGCAGCAGCGGGTGACGCACAGCGCGGTAGAAGAGGGGAATACGGAATCCGATCGGCGTGTACGTTTTGTTTTTAAGGTTCAAATAAACCTGACGCAATCCGAAGAGATCGAAGTGATTGATTAGCACGGTGCTGGCCAGAACCAGTGTCCACCCCAGTGCGAACAGTATCCATAGCACCAGTGACGCAAGCGACGACGGCACATGCCATACCTCACGCGTCATGGGCATCCATAGCGCGAACAGGAGGAGCAACGTCAGGCTCGCCAGCAGCACGTAGCTGCTGCGCTCGATGGTTTGCGGCACCCAGCGCGTCCACCAACGTTTAAAGCCTGGCCGTGCCATGACGCTGTGCTGGATGCCGAACAACGCTACCAGCACCAGGTTGATCGCTATCGCCTCTGCGGAGGGCGCCGGCGATCCGGTATCGATGGATTTGGGAACCACCAGATTTCCGACGAAACCGATCATGTAGAGAAACGTGATGAAGAACGCGAGATAGCAAACAACACCATAGAGAAAGCAAATCAAGCGAGTCATACAAGAACCTCCCCGTCGACATTGGCGGTGTACGTGGTCCGACCCTCAGCGAGCTGCCCGCCGGGCGACGTACGACAACCCGGCGGCCGCGCTGACTGGGTACGCATTTGGGTGTACTGTGGCGTCTGCCGGTCAGCCGCGTCCTATCCGCGCGTCGCCCTGACCTGCTCAACCGTCCGGATGCTCGGCATGCCGGAACAGCCTCAGGGGATTAGGCCGAACACGTTCACGCACGGGTTTGGCGGAGGGCGTCGCCATGGTGCAGGGCATCGCGGAGGCTGTGCAGCGCGTCAGGGCTGTACTGCAACGTCAGCCTCAAAGAGGTCTTCAGGATGACACGCCGGCCACGGCGCATTGGCAGCATGGCCTGCGAGTCGTTTCCCGCCATCCCAATGGTGCGCAGGTGTTGACCGATATGCCTGCGGAGATAGGTGGCAGCGGCGACCAGATGACACCGGGCTGGCTATTCAGGGCCGGCGCAGCATCCTGTCTTGCCACCTGCATCGCGATGAACGCGGCCGCAGAAGGCATCGTGCTGACCAGGTTGGAGGTGTCGGTGCACAGTCGTACCGATACGCGCGGCTTTCTCGGCATGGTCGATGGCAACGGTGAACGTGTCTCTGCCGGGCCGTGCGACATGGAATGGCGCATTCGCATCGATGCACAGGGTGTTACATCGGGACGGCTACGCGAACTGGTGGAAAGGAGCCGCCGTTGCTCGCCCATCGCGTGTGTCGTGGAAGGCACGTTATCTACGCACGTGCATATCGATGCAAACATCATCTGAGCCTTGCGAAAATGGATGCGCTATCGGAAATCCTTCGCGTCGTACACATGGTCGGCGCCATCTTCATCCAAGCGAGATTCACGGCGCCATGGTGCTATCAGTCACCCCGTGCCGATACCGTAGCGCCTCTGCTCGAACCCGGTGCCGAACGTGTTGTGATCTTTCACTTGATCACCGAAGGGACGTGTTTTGTAGAGTTGGATAACCAGCCACCAACATCTATCTCTGCAGGAGATGTCGTGGTTTTTCCGCGCGGAGATGCGCATCGCATGAGCTCCCAACCGGACCTGACGCCCGGCAAGGGCTCGCCGTTGCACGAGGTGTTGTCTCGCCGACCACGGCTGCTTTCATACGGTGGTGGCGGGCCGACGACGCGCATCATCTGCGGCTATCTGGCGTGCGATGCACGTCTGGCGCATATGCTGCTGGGCGGACTGCCGCCGCTTGTGCACGTCAATCTGCGTGGATCGAACGCGGGAGCCTGGTTGGAAACGTCGGTTCGTTATGCATTGAACGAAGCGCGTTCGCCCAGGCCCGGCGGGGAAGGGGTGTTGGCGAAGCTGGCCGAAGTCCTGTTTATCGAAGTCTTGCGTCTTTACATGAATGATCGGCACGACGATCGCACCGGATGGCTTGCGGGTTTGGCGGATCCCATCGTAGGCGCCGCGTTGAACGCGTTGCACACACACCCCGCCCATGCCTGGTCGCTGGATGAGCTGGCCAATGCGGCAGCCACGTCGCGCTCTGTACTTGCCGAACGCTTTCACCAGCTGGTTGGAAGCACGCCGATGCAGTATTTGACGCAATGGCGCATGTTGCTCGCTGCCAATCTGCTGTCTCGAAGCAACGCCACGCTTGCGCGCATTGCCGAGGATGTGGGCTACCAGACGGACACGGCATTCAGCCGCGCGTTCCACCGCGAATTTGGCCTGCCTCCCGCGACGTGGCGCCGCCGTCAGTCGGTGAGAGATCAGCAAGTACGCTAGAAGAAAATGGGTCCAGAGCGGACTGCGCCCCTTTGCGCATTCACGCTGAGGCCGTCGCGGCATGTGTCACGGTTTCGTTGCCGTGATCTTGTTTTCAGAGGCTGCCGCATGAATCGACATCGCCATCGTTTTCAGCGCACCCTCCGTGCCTTGGCAGGTGTCGTTAGCTAACAGCACAAATCCTTGGTGCTGCTTCGGATAAAGCACCATCTGACTGGATGTGCCAAAGCTCCCGCCGCTGTGCCACACGATGGGTTGGCCCTGGTCGATTTGCAGGTGCCACGCCATCGCTTCGCCATCGTCGGCGGTGCCAATGAGTCGCTGATGCGAAAGACGAATCGCGGGGTCTTGGGTATCAAGCTGCCAGCGCAAATACTTCGCCATGTCTTCCGTGGAGGAATACAAACCCCACGCAGCGCCGGCATTTTGGGGGTGGTAGGGAGCGAGCCGGCCATCGCGGTCGTAACCGGCAACGAGGCGTGATTGTTCCGCGCTATCCAACGTCAATCCGGTCGAGGTCATGCCTAGAGGCTGGGTAATGCGTTGCTGTACCAGCGCCTCGAAGGACTTTCCATAGACGTTTTCCAGGCCCAGACCGATCACCTGGAACCCGGCGTTTGAGTACGCCTGATTTTTTCCAGGCTCGCTGCGCAGCGCGACACTGTGCAGCGCCATCAGAAACTGATCGCGGCCGAATCCTTGGTTGAGCGCGATCAAGCGAGCGGGCAGCGTCGCGTAGTTCTTTTCCGCATAGATAGCATCCGTGTCCGGGATATCGCGCGGCATGCCCGAATAGTGGGTGAGCAGCGTTCGCAGCGTGATGGGTTTTCCATCCAAAGCTAGGTTGCTGTGGTTGCCCGGCAGAGCGCTACGAAAATCGCCGTCCACACTCATGCGGCCATCAAGCACGGCTTGTGCTGCCAGTGTCGCCGTAAAGGTCTTGGTGACGGAAGCCAGTTCGTAAACGCTCTGCGAAGTTGCTAGTTCGGCCTTGGTGCGAGAGGTCGAGCCGTAGTCGTAGAAATGGGACCGATTGCCATCCACCACCACCAGCGAAAAACCCACATGACAACGATTGCGGAAGAAATCGCTGGCTGCCTTGTCGACAACGCTATCCAACGCAGAGCGATGGAGGTTGTCGCTCGGTATCGTGGTAATCGCAGCAAGCGTTGATGACGCTATGAAGGTACACAGCAGTGCGAGCGCGCAACTAACCCACGTCGTACCCCACTTATCGACTTTTGCTTCCAGCGATCTCATCGAATGCATGAGCTCTCCATTTCAGATCAGGCGGCGAGGCGAAAAGCGCGACAAATGGGGTCATCGGTGTTCAGAGATAACGCAACGCAATGCGTATGGCGGTTTAAAGCAGCAGGATCGATTACAGCAACATGGCACTGATCGTCGACACACAAAGCACGATGCAGGCGGCGAAGAAGCTGTTCAACATGATGGTTTCGAATTTCATGGCGGTTCTCCGTTGAAGAGGTGTGAGGCTTTCGATGTTTAGGCTGCAAAGCCCGTGCCATCCGCGCCAACCTCTAAAAAACCGCATTCCTAAGCCATTTTTCGATATCCCGGCAAACGCATAAGATTGTCCGCGGACAGTTGTCCGCACTGTCCGGACAGTGTGTGAGAAGGGTGTTTAGGTCGCCTGATCGAATGAACAAAACGGAGGCAGACGGGGCTGCCTCCGATTCCAGGAACAGTTGAACGAATCGTGTGGTCCGACGTCGCCGTATACGTGGGTTCAGTGGGTAAAGAATTCGCGGATGGCGTCCGCTATCTCTTTCGTATGGGTTTCCAGTGCGAAGTGCCCGGTGTCGAAGAAACGAACGCGCGCGTCCGGGATGTCGCGCTTGAACGATTCGGCGCCCGGCGGAAGGAAAAACGGATCGTTCTTGCCCCATACGGCGAGAAAGCGCGGACGATGATGGCGAAAATACGCCTGGAATGCCGGATAAAGCGCTACGTTGCTTCTGTAGTCGAGGAACAGATCCAACTGCACGTCATCCGCTCCCTCGCGCGCCAGGTAGTGGCTGTCCAACGCGATGCCATCGGGCGATACCAGGGATTCATCCGTCGTGCCGTGCGTGTACTGCCAGCGTGTCGTTTCCGGGGTAAGAAATCCGCGCAAGGCTTCGCGGTTGGTATCCGAAGGGTTTTCCCAGTAGGTGCGGATCGGAGTCCAACCGTCGCTCAGGCCTTCTTCGTAGGCGTTGCCGTTTTGGGAAATGATTCCAGTGATGCGATCCGGGTGTTTAACGGCGATGCGGAAACCCGTCGGTGCGCCGTAGTCGAACACGTAAATCGCAAAGCGATCGAAACCCACGACTTCGGTAAAGCGATCGATGACGTTGGCGATATTGTCGAACGTGTACGTGAAGCGGTCGCGTGACGGCATGTCCGATAGTCCGAACCCGGGCAGATCGGGTGCGACGATATGGAAGTGCTCGCTCAGCAACGGAATGAGGTCGCGAAACATATGGCTGGAACTCGGAAAACCGTGAAGCAGAAGCAACTTCGGTTTTGCGGTGGAACCGGCTTCCCGATAGAAGATGTTCAAGCCGTCGACATTGGCACGGCGATAGCGAATGGCAGACATGTGAGTTCTCCTTGGCGATGAACTAGGTTTTAGAGGGGCAGGGGTGATGTGGTTTTCGCCGAGCGGATAGCGTGTACTGCGCTCAGCGAACTGACGAAAGGCGATCAAGCTTCGGACTGTCGCAATGCGTCGATGATGATTTTCTCGACGAGCTCTGGAGCCGTAAGGCTTGGCAAGTGATCGACAGGGTGCGAGCTCACGTGAGCCTTCATGCGCGCGGCCATGAAGCGCTGCGTCTTTTCGGGAATCATGTGGTCGTGCTCCGCGACGAGATACCAGGTGGGCACGGTCTTCCAGAGCGGCTGGTCGACGGCAACGGTGATGCATGCCGGCGAAATGGGAAGCTGCGCTGCGGCGAGTGCGCTTTGTTCCCGCTCCGTCGCGTGTTGCGCGAACGCGGTGGCGAATGCTTCCTTCGGCAACCGAATCCATCCGTCGCTGTCGGGAGCGAGTTTCGGTGCTTTGTCGTCGTGCTCGTAACGGTAGAACACGTCCGCCACTGTCTCACCCTGATCGGGCGCCAAGGCGGCGATGTAGACCAGCGCTTTGACCTTGTCGCTACGTGTCGCGGCTATGACGGCGCCGGCATACGCATGGCCGACTAGAACCACCGGCCCATCGGTCCGTTCCAGAACCTGGTCCAGCGCCGCCACGTCATTGCCGAGTGACGAAAGTGGGAGGCGGAAGGTAACTGTCTTAATGTGCTTTGACTGGAGTAGGTCAACGGCTTTGGCCCAGCTGGACTCGTCTGCCCATGCCCCATGGGCTAGGACGACTGTTGCGGCGTTTGCGTTCATTTTCGGCGCCTCCTGGGCGGCATTTTTGGCGGATTAGCTGGCGGCACGCCTTGAAATGAGAGTAACCGCCTAAATCTTCTCAAGGAGGTTATTCCTGCATGAGTAACTTGTCAACAGCCGTCAAGGCGGTTACTTTGGCTTCCAGGAGACAGCCCATGACACAGTCGATGCCCGCCCTTTTCCTCGCCGATTCGCCCGGCCTGGATTTCCTCAATTCGGTCGCGACGGTGGTGGATGTGCCGGTCGATTGGCTCGAAGACGGAGAAGGTCTGCTGAGTTGGCTCCAGCAGGCAGACTTGGTGCCCGACGAGATCGTCGGCTCGATACGTGCGCGTGCCATTCCGGGAGAGATCGACCGCATCGCGAGCCAGGCGCGGACGCTCAGGGAGTGGTTTCGCACATTCGTCCGTGAACGCAGGGGTCGATCACTGAAGACCGCTGACCTCGGCGAACTGGAACCGCTTAACCAACTACTGAAACGCGATGATGGATACCGTGCGATCGTTGCGCGACCGTCAGATGAGTCTTCCGTACTGCACTTGATTCACACGCGACGTTGGGCGTCGCCGGAAGCGCTCCTGCTACCTATCGCGGAAGCGATGGCGCGGTTGGTCTGTGATGAAGACTTCTCGTATGTGAAAGCGTGCGAGGGACCGACATGCACATTGCTGTTTGCCGATCACACACGAGGACACGCGCGCAGATGGTGCAGCATGGCCAATTGCGGCAATCGTGCGAAACAAGCCGCTCATCGGCTTCGCAATAAGCCATTGGTGGACGTGTAAGCGGTATGAGGTTGAACTTTTATCAGTCGACCTGACCGTGTCAATCGGTCGTAAACTCTTTCCAGAATCGACGTCAATTTTTCCAAGGGGGAATGTATGAGCGCCCGATTGTGGTTATCCGCAGGTGTCTTATTGGTTGTGTGTTTTTGGCTATACAACGTCAAACACCATCGTGCTGAAGTGCGGGCACAACAAGCGCAACAGGCAGCGGCTGCTGATCCCGCTACTGCGGCGTCCCAAAGCGAGCCGGAGCCGAATCCGCAACGCAACGCTTCACCGGTGGTGCACGGCCTTCCAACCAGCAAAGACACCGGTGATCTGGCCATGGAGTGGAATGTCTGGGTCATGGACGAGCGAATTACCGAACATGGCGACGCTTCTCAGATCGAGGGGCGGCTTCCCGGACTCACGGCTGAAAGGCAAAAAATTGCCGACATGTCGATGCACGATGCCTGCGCGCAGGCCACTCAGGAAGCCGAAGTGTCTTCGATGGATGCGGATATCGTCTACTTCAAAGCCAAGATGGACGATTTCAACACGCACACTTTCGAATCACAGGACGAGCGAGACGCGGCTCAGCGCGCCAAAGACGCCGCCGACAACGCCGATCATATGGCGATGCAATGCGTCACGCCGTAGATTCCAATTTACGTCTGCGGTCAAAGGATGGTTAACGCTTTCGCAGCGGATCGAGCAGCGGCTTGAGTCCGTTGTGATCGAGCTCGAGCATTAGCGCCAGCAAATGACCCAGCTCACCGGGTGGAAAACCTTTGCGTGCGAACCAGGCAAGGTAAGCGCCGGGCAGGTCGGCGATCAGGCGACCTTGGTATTTGCCGTATGGCATGGTGACGGTGACCAGTCGTTGCAGATCTTCCGGTTTCATGTTGCTTGACTCGGATTGCGCGGCGTTATTCGGCAAACCGCCGCGCGATCCGCGAATGCCTTTGAATGCATCAGGGTTTCACAAACTTCAGCGTCATGCGATCGGACTCGCCAATGGCTTTCATCTTGGCGTGCTCGTCGTCGGGGCCGGCCAGATCCGGTGGCAGACGGTGGATGTTGATGTCTTCCGGGTCGTTGGGGTTGGCATTGATCTCCGACACGCCAGCCACGCGGAAACCGGTCTTGAGCGCCAGTGTGATCAGATAGTCCTCGGGGATGCGATGCAGTGCGGCGGCGGTCAGCACGGGGGCGGCGAAGGGCTTTGCACGATGCTCGGTAAGACCGAACACACCGCCCGGCTTGAGCACGTCGAATGCGGCCTTGAAGACGGCTTCGAGGGTGTCAGGGCTGTCGATCAACCAGTCGTGGGTGTTGCGGAAAGTGAGCACCATGTCGGCGGAGTTGCTGGGCCCCAGGTTCACTTGATCGGGTGGCGCAAACGGGATCACCTTGGCGATATGTCCGTACACCGCCGGATCGGCTTTGAGCTTGGCGCTGAACTTCTCCGCTTTCGGTGACGCAGCTTCGATCAGATGACCACGCGCGGAAAGGAAGGGCGCGAGGATCTCGGTATACCAACCGCCGCCCGGTGACAGTTCGATCACGGTCATGTCCGGCTGGATGCCGAAGAACTGCAAGGTTTCGATGGGGTGGCGGTATTGATCGCGCGCTTTGTTCGCCGCCGAGCGCCACTGGCCGTTGACTGCTTGTTGCAGTGACGCAGTAGTGTCCGGCGGTGTCGTGCTGGCGATGGCGGGGAGCGCCAATGTGCCGGCAAGCAGGACGAGTAGTTTGCAGATGCGGTGGAACATGGCTCGACCTCCTGGCGAAGAGTGACCAAGATTACGCCGAAACAGATACCGTGAGGGAGTTGACCAAAGCAGGTTCAGCGTGCAATTTCACGGGCTTGGAAAGTCCAGCGTTCCTCCTCCACCACTATTCAACCAGCAGCCATCAAGAAAAAAATGTCCCAAGGATCATTGCCCGGCTTCGAGCCCGCTAAACCCACCGATCGACTCTTCCTGGCGATATTCCCCGATGCGCAACATGCCGCTCGACTGGCAGCACTCGCCGCCCAGCATCTTGCCGATCATCGTTTAGGAAGTGGCGCGACGGAAACGAGCCGCCTGCATGTCACGGTGTTTGATCTCGGCGATTACACCGAGCTACCGCCCGGGCTGGTAGCCAACGCAACTGAAGCGTTATCGCGCTTGATGGCAAAGCCCTTCACCATCCACTTCGATCAAATCGGCAGCTTCAGCCGTCAATCGATTGGTCCGCTCGTGCTTACCGCGAGCAACGGCAACGAAGAACTTCACGCATTGCGCAAGCAGCTGGCCACGCATCTGCGCGCTTCCACCTTGGGGCGGTTGACCCACGGTTCTTTCACGCCGCATATGACTGTGGCTTACAAAGCGATCACGATTCCCTTCCGGAAGATCACGCCCATCGCATGGCCAGCAGGAGAGGTCGTACTCATCCATAGCCTGTTGGGCCAGACACGGCATATTCGCCTAGCCGGAAAACAGTTGGGATAGCCCTCGGCCCGGTTCGCCAGAGCCGACAATGCGTGGTGAATACATTGCGGACATCAAGCTAGTTACCAACAATTACGATACGCGCGTGCCATGACATGCCGGATAGTCCGAGCATCCCCAAAACGTCTTCCCACTTTTTCGATTAGTTCTCTGCACCATGGCGCGTGCGCATATCGGGCAAAGTGGTTCAGCGCCTGAAGCCACTTCTGGCTCTTTCGCTACTTTATGTCGGGTGGGCGAGAGTTTTTGGCTTTCTCGCACCATCTCAAGCAGCGCGTTTCCATGGACCAACTCGATGGGTTTACCCTGTGCAAATGCCTGGGCATCGTCCGTGTAGCTGCCGATAGCCACTATCTTTACCGCGTCGGCGTGATGATGGCCAAGCAACCCGTACATCTCGCGCACAACCTTTACATCGACGAGTCTGTTACGCCATTGCTTGCATTGAACCAGTGTTATCGCGCCGTCTTTGCGCAAGATGAGGTCGATGCCACCGTCGGCACCGCCTAAACCTGTTTCGTGCACCAAGTAACCTTGCCGTCGAAAGGCTTCGCCAACCAGCATCTCGAACTCACGCCAATCGATGGCGCGCAGGCTGTTTAAACCGGTCTGTGCTGCCAGCAAGCGTTTACGTCTAAGGCCATCGACGTAAGAGACCAGTGCAGCGATCCAGCACGCGCCCAGTAACAACCAGGCAACGGCGACACTTGGGTCATGGTTGAGTTGCTGTTCGATCGCCCGCTGGCTGGGATTGCCGAGCGTGGAGGCCAGCCAGGTGAATACATAGCGCACGCCGACGTAGCTGACGATCCCCAACACGATGCAAACCGGCCAAGGCAGTCGGGAAAGCTGTTCGATGCCGCTGTCTTTACGCCGTGCCACAACTGCCCCCTGCGCGTTCCATCACGCCGCGTGATTTTTTATCTGCGTGACTTCAAGCCACTCCAAACCTCGGTATAGGTAAGCAGGATTTGAGCCAGAAGCGGTTCCTTCGCGTTTGAGGGGAGGTCTTGCTTGTTTTCTAGGGGGTTATCGAACTATCTGCCGCTTGCCCCAGAGGGGGCAGCACGTTGGCCGAGCTGCGAATGGACGCACAGGAATAGTTAGATGACTCATTGCGTCACATTCATTGAAACGGTCGGAGCCATGCTCAGCCAATGACTCTGGCTGGCCAGGTTTTGGGGGCTAACGACTCACGCGGTCCCCATCTCCTAGCGGCGCGCGTGGGCACCGGTCGATATCTTTCCAGCGAGTCGAGTAGAAGAAGCCTGACGCGAGGCATCGCCGTGCGTGCTGTCAAAGCGGGCGCGTGCTGCGTGGATGTCACCATAGCAACGATCCGCCCAATCGATGAGGCCCGCCATCGGTTCCAGCAGCGATTGGCCTAGCGGGGCCAGACGATATTCAACGCCCGGCGGCTTGGTCGGAAAGACATGGCGGGTGATCAGTCCATCGCGCTCCAAATCGCGCAAGGTCTGGGTGAGCATGCGCTTGGAAATGTCATGGACAGCGCGGTGAAGCTCGCCGAAGCGGTGCGGTCGCATCGCGAGAGCCATGATCATGAGCATGCTCCATTTGTCGCCGATGCGGTCGAGCACGTCGCGCACCGGGCAGCAGACGGACTGGGACTCGCCCAACGGATATCGGCTAAATCGTTCGATGGCGCTCAATGCGTTGCTCATGCGGAATTCCTCGACATCTGCTGGTTACTAAAAACTGCCTCCTTACGGCACGAGGAGGCGGTCTCTATAGTAGACCTACCCCAAGCAAATAAGTCTCCCGCTTACGGAGTCTTCATGTCTCCATCTGTTCCCGCGCGCTTTCTCGTCACTGGCTCCGGCATACAGGCGGATCACGCTTGGAGCGGCTTCGCCGTCTGACGATTGAGCGCGGCTATGGCTTGGAATCACTAACTCCAACTAAAGCGTATCGGCAGAAATTCCTGCCTGTTAGTTGGCCTTTACGTACATAAATCCTAAAGATCAGGAGAACGCTCATGTTTTTAGTCATGGGAATTACGGGAAAAGTCGGCGGTGCAACCGCAAAACATCTGTTAGCGCAAGGCAAAGAAGTACGCGCGCTGGTCCGGAATCGTGAAAAGGCGGCGAAGTGGGCCGACGAAGGCGTGCAACTGGTCGACGGTGACTGGAATGATTCGGCAGCCATTGAGATGGCGCTTAAAGATGTCGAAGGCGCATTTGTCATGTTGCCATCGGAATGGGCGCCTTCGCCTGATTACAAAGAAGCGAAGGCGGTGATTGCAAACTACGTCGGTGCGCTTGCCAAGGCAGCACCGCCGCGGGTGGTAGCACTCTCATCCATGGGTGCGAACAGAACCAGCGGGCTGGGGATGATCACGGCTTTGTCGCTTCTGGAGCAAGGATTTCGCGACCTGCGATTGCCGATCGCCTATGTACGCGCCGGCGGCTTTTTCGAAAACTTCCTCTACGGTTTGCATGTTGCCCAAGGTGGCACGCTCCCCGTCTACTACAACCCGACAGATCGCAAATCGACCATGGTCGCGACGCATGACATCGGCGCCGAGATCGCAGCGCTTCTGACCGGGCCGGCATGGTTGGGGCATCGGGTCATCGAACTCGGCTCGATGGTCAGCGCAGATGAAGTAGCGACGCAATTGGGTGAAGTCTTGAAGATCGACGTCAAAGCGTTTGCTATCCCGCGCGCCGGGTGGCCGGCAGCGTTCGAGCAGCTCGGTATTCCGAAGGGCCACACGGGACCGGCCGAGGCGATGTTTGACGCCGTCAACTCAGGCTGGATGAAACTCGGGGTCGAGGGTACGGAACACGTCCCAGGCACGACGTCCGCCCACGATGTTTTCGCGGCGGCACAGAAGGCTGCTGCAGCGTAGGTCCGCGGATCAGCGATCGATGCGACTCTCGGAATCTATTCCGATAGTCGCATCCGTCGCGATTTTGGCAGAGAGTCCAAAACAGCCGTTCCCTTAGCAAACTCGTCATGACAGGTCGTACCAATGTCTAAATTCTCTTGGCGCCAAGTCTTACCGTTAGTCCTTGCCGCGTTCTTCGTCGTGGGTTCGTTCACCAACATCTTCGCTCCGGGATCTATCTACCAGGAATATCTCGCATGGGGATATCCGCGCTGGTTCCATTTCGTCACCGGATCGCTGGAACTCACTGCTGCCATTCTGCTTTTCCGGGCGTCGAGTCGCCTGTTAGGCGCGGCGCTGGGTTGCACTGTCATGTGTGCCGCCGTTGCGACCGTCATCATCCACGGCGAATACGCCCACGCTGTGCCACCACTCGTCGCGGCAACATTGTCATTTCTGGTCGGCTGGATAAGCTGGCGCAAACGGCTCATCGAGACTGACAGCACTAACCGACATGCTTAGTTATTGCCGTTTGCGTAGACGCTAATCGTGTGACGCGTCCACATCGTTTTCGCAGCCATAAGCCGCATGCTCATAGATGACATGTCGAATGGCATGCCTTCGGCTCATGCGACGTTCCCGTGAGCTCGAGTAGCACGAGGCTTTCGAGTTCCGCCGTGGGATGACGTCAATCCCCATCGGCCCCGCATACGTCGGTACGACAAGCGGGGCGAATGTCGATTTGTCGGTCCCTCAATCGTCGTTCAAATGCAGGGTATTTGTTGGGCCAGAGCTCAGTCACGCCCGGCAGGCCGGAGCGCGCCCGAACGCCCTACACGGTAGTGAACAAGGGAGCAGAGAGATGAATAAAAAAGTGCTTTTTTTCAGATATTTAGCTGTGCCATGCACGTTTGCCGCACTGGTTATGAGCGCAGCCGCCCCGGCTCAACAAGCGGCGACTAGTTACCCCCGCATGGCGCCGCTTTCCCAATACCTGATATCTGACCGCGCCAAGGAAATAGCGCTGGCAAGAAGTGCTGCACCTGCATCGATTTCCGACCAAGCCACCGTCCTGGTCCTCGAGCCGCATGGCTACGTGACGGCAGTCGAAGGCAAGAACGGCTATGTGTGCGCGGTCGAGCGAGGATGGATGTCCCCCTTCGATGCTCCCCAGTTTTGGGATCCAAAATTACGCGGCCCGATTTGCTTCAATCCAGAGGCCGTCAAATCGATCCTACCGATGACGTACAAACGGACGGCCTTGGTGATAGCCGGGCGTTCCAAAGAGGAAATCAAAAAAGACATCGAAGCGGCGCTCGCGACAAAACAACTGCCGCCACTCGCACCCGGGGCGATGTCTTACATGATGTCCAAGCAAGGGTTTCTGGATGACAAGGCGGGTCACTGGATTCCGCACCTGATGTTCTATACCGCCACCAATGTGGATTGGGGTGCCGACCAGACAGGGTCACCCATCATGCTGAATCCACAGTTTCACGGCGCTCCTGAGCCCGTCAACGTGTTCATGATCCCCGCCGGCAAATGGTCCGACGGTACCCCCGCGCCGAGCATGTAAGAACCACCAACCAATAAGAACCAACAACCAAGGGAGTTAGCAGGCGTGTAATCACACTCAAAGTAAAAAGGGAGTATCTACCTTGAACATACGACATCAAAAAATGGCAGACGCCATACGGATGGCGTTGGTACTTGGGAGCTGTGTATTGACGACGGTGGCAGCGGCACAAACCGCGACTTCCGGACAACAATCCTCCGCAACAAGTACCCAGACAACTCCTTCAACAGCATCACCTTCGCAGGCAAATACGCAGTCACAGGCAACACAAGCGCAAAACGCGAACAACCCGCCATCCACACAGAAAACCGTGACGTTGCAGGGAATAACCGTCACCGGCTCGATGATTCGCAGCGTCGATGTGGAAACGGCGCAACCCGTTACTGAACTGACGCATGAAGCGCTTCAACAACAGGGCTTTGTGAGTGTCGGTCAGATCCTGCAGAACGTTTCCTCTGTGGGCTCTTCGGGTACCAGCACTCAAAGCGCATTGGGCAATATTGTTGGCCAGTACGTAAGCTTGCGCGGCCTTGGTGCGCCGCGCACACTGGTGTTGGTCGACGGTCAGCGCTGGACCACGGATATTTTCGGCCAAACCGATCTAAGCACGATCCCCAGCTCGATCATCGATCGCGTTGAAATTCTGCAGGACGGTGCTTCGGCGATTTATGGCTCCGATGCTATTTCCGGCGTGGTCAACATCATCACTAAAAAAGATTTTGATGGTCTACAACTCGATACGTACAACAGTATGTATTCACCGGAAAACGACGGTCAGTCCAGCCAGTTCAGCCTCACTGGCGGCAAGAAGTTCTCCAGAGGTTCGTTCCTGGTCAACATGACCATCCAAAACACCAATGGGCTGAACGCGAACGATCGCGACTACAGTAAATACGGCTTTTTCAGCTTTGGACCGAACTATCCCCAGAGCCAGGTAGTCCCTTCGCCTTTCGGCACCATCACCGGTGCGCTCAATCCTGCGACAGGCCTGCCGGTGAGCTTGCCGCAATTGGCCAATGGTCCGCTCACCGTCAACATGGGCCAGAACGGACTGGATATTGCCAACTATCACGTCAACACCTTCGGCGCTCAATATCCGTCGCCTTATTTCGACAATGACTACCAAAACTCGGCGTTCCTCGAAACGCTGATTCCGGACAATCGGCTGCGGTCCTATTTTTTGAAAGGCGATTACAAGCTGACCGACCACATCACGGCGACGTTGACCGGCACGTACAACACCAACAGCGCCACCAACAGCACCAGCGGTTATGAACTTAGCTCGCTGACACCGGCAAATGGTGCGCATCTGGCGCAAGCGCTTGGTCTTCCCGTGGGGACATTCCCGGCGGTTTATTTCCCGACACTGTCCTCGCAGAGCTATTACAACCCGTTGCCGGGTAACAATCTTGAATTCTTGTTGCCGCTGCAATATCCCAATCGCTTGACGACGGACAAGGTCAAGCAATACGGCTGGCGTTTTGGCCTGGAGGGTGATTTTTCGCTCGGTGATAGAGGGTTCAACTGGGATGCTGGCTACAGCAATTTCCGATACACCCAATCGAGTTTTGGTCCAGGCAATCTCAATTTGGTCCACCTTGAACAAGCTGTTGGGCCATCTTTCATGGGGCCTGGCGGCGTGGTGGAGTGCGGCACACCGGGCAATGTGATTGCCGGTTGTGTACCGCTCAATCCGTTTTCCGGCGCAGGTGGCATTACGCCAGCCCAAATCAACTATCTGAATATCATTGCCGGCACGCGGTCTTACAGTGTGATGAAAACCGTAAACGTAGATCTGACGGGTGACATGTTCACGCTCCCGCAATCCATGGGTGGTGGTGATGCGACGTTTGCCGTGGGCGCCGATCACCGCGATATCTCCGGTGGCGCCACGCCAGATCTGTATACGCAGCTTGGTCTCAACACCAATCTGCAACAAAACCGCGGCAGTGGCTCCTATGGCCTCAACGAGGCTTACGCCGAAGTGAACTTTCCTATCCTGAAGGACATGCCTGGTGCGCAACTGCTGAACGTCGACCTCGCGCACCGCTTTTCGCGCTACACCAATTTCGGCAACACCAACAACAATCAGTTCAAGCTATCGTGGCAGCCGATTAACGATCTGCTGGTTCGCGCCAGTTACGGCACCGGTTTTCGCGCGCCGGCTATTGCCAATCTGTATGGCGGTAAGTTGCAGAGCTTCACGAACTATACCGACCCTTGCGACGTCAACTTTGGTTTGACGGGTAATGCCGTAGTCCGGCAGCGCTGCGTCAATGGATTTGCTGGGGTGCCTGCGGTCGGTCCCGGTTTTACGCAGCTCAATCCCAATGGCCAGCCGATTCCCGCGCCCGATCAGACCAGCACCACGCCGTTTTTCACCGGTGCCAATTCCAACCTGAAACCCGAAACATCGCGGACCTATACAGCGGGTATCGTATATAGCCCGCATTATCTCAGCGGCCTTAATGTCACCGTCGACTGGTACCGCATCAGGATCGCCAACGTCATCACGTTGCCAACGGCTACCAGCATTCTCGACAACTGCTACTTGTTGGCCGAGACACAACAGTGTTCGCAATTCCAACGTTCGGCGGTAGCAGGTCCGTTCCTGGGGCAAGTGGTCAATCTGCTGCAAGCGCTAGTGAACCAGGGCTTTGTGGAAGAACGGGGCGAAGATCTAAACTTAACCTACTTGTTCCCCGAAACGCCCGTCGGTCGATTCAAGTTCGATTCGACGAGCACCTATATCAATTCGGTGAGGGAGCAGACCGTGCCCGGTGGCCCCATCATTTCCAACACGCTAGGTGCCTACGACACCGTGCTCGGTCCGCTGTGGCGCTTTCGTTCCACGGTCAATCTGAACTGGAGTTACAAACACTTCGGTGCGACCTGGACGATCCGTTACTACTCATCGCTGTCCGAGCCGTGCGTTCCGCCCAACCCGGCATTGAGCCAGTTTCTCCCTTGCAACAATCCCGCTAAGGATTTGGTCAACTCGCCGAATGGATTGAATCGGCAAGGCGGCCTTGCTTTCAATGATTTGCAAGTGAGTTGGGAGGCACCGTGGAAAGGTCGCATCGCGTTCGGTGCCACCGATATCTTCAATCGCAAAGCGCCGCTCTCATACACCGGCGTGTACAGTGTGGCAGGCCCGCTGGGACCCACCGGAACGGATGGCTACAGCGACTATCCCTACAACCCGCAATACGATATTGGACGTGTCATTTACCTCAAGTACGAGCAGAAGTTTTTCTAGTCGCACTTGTCACTCAGCGCTGGCAGCAGGTTGCCGGCGACGAACAGAACAAAGGGCGCGGACGATCCGCGCCCTTTGCGGTTTTAGTGCAGTGAAACACGGCAGTGATCGCTGCCGGCATCACCTTCGACGCTCAATTCGATGCAGTCGCCACACTCTTCGCAGCTTGTTCGATCAGCGCCGCGACAACCTTCGGGTTCGAGACATAGATCGCGTGGCTACCCTTGGTATTCATGGCCGTCGCGTTCGCTAATTTGACTGCTACTGTCGAAAGGCACATCGTATGTTCACCGTCATTGTTGATACTCGGTGAAGCCGCCATATAGCCCCTTGGCTTATGTGTCGATTTGGCTATGAGTCGTTCGTTGCATAGATGGAAGAGTACGCAGCTGAGGCGTACGACACCCGGCACCGACAGGGGAGCGCAAGCTGCGGAACATGAGCGCGACCGACCCCGTTGGCAGCCCTGATCGCGACCTTTCAACTTATACGGAATAACTTGCCATGAACAACACTATCCGAACAGCTTCTCGGCGACTTGCCAGCAGCTCGGTTGCCATCTTGCTCGGTGTGTATTGCACCATGTCCCGTGCTGCCGACTCGCCGGCACCACCCGTCATGCCTCCAGTGACTGCACCACCCGCTGGCGCCTACCAGATCGATAAGGCACACGCGAGTCTGCAGCTTCGTGTTAGCCACATGGGGTTCTCGACTTACACCACGCGGTTTAGCCGCTTCGATGCAACATTGACGTTCGACCCGAGCAACATACCTGCATCCAAGCTCGTGGCCACCATCGACGCCGCGTCGTTGGAAATGGATGCGGCGCCGAAGATGTGCACGGACATCGTGCAAGGACCTCAATTCCTCGACACAAAAAAGTTTCCCGAGATCGTCTTCCGCTCGGAAAAGATTCGAATGACCGGCGCCAAATCGTTTGAAATCGAGGGCACCCTGGATCTGCATGGCGTCACGCGGCCACTGGTTCTAACCGGCACTTACAACGGAGGGTATGCGGGGATGGCCGATATGGACCCTCACGCTCGCGTTGGATTTTCCGCGCATGGAACCTTCAAGCGCTCGGATTTCGGAATGGGATACGGCGTACCCGCTCCGGGCACCACGATGGGTGTGGGCGACTCGATCGACGTATCTATTGAGGCCGAGTTCAATGGACCGCCGTTGTCGACTGCTGCCGGCCAGAGCCACTAGAAAGTGATATCATTTTGATATATAACTAGGCCATCCTGAGGAGGCCTAGTTATGAACGAGCGCAGTGGGTTTTCAATCGCAGGCATTCCATTTATCGCCTTTTGCTTAGTACTAATCGTGTGCGGCATCGGCTTCTTTGCCCATGCGGGCCCCGGTGGTTTGCCCCCGTGGATTGCACTGGTCGGCGTGGCAACTTTCGCGCTTATTGCCTTGTTGCTGAAGGGTTTTTTCCAGGTTGCCCCGAATGAAGGGCAAGTGCTGCAGTTGTTCGGAAGGTATGCGGGTACGGTGCGTCTGGAGGGGCTACGCTGGACCAATCCATTCTGCACCCGGCGCCGGATTTCCCTGCGGGCTCGCAATTTTGAAAGCAGCAAATTGAAGGTCAATGACAGTGACGGAAATCCCATCGAAATAGCCGCCGTCATTGTTTGGCAGGTCGTCGATACGGCTGAGGCGACGTTCTGTGTCGATAACTACGAAAATTTCGTGCAAATTCAAAGCGAGTCGGCGTTGCGTCAGATGGCGCAGAGCTACCCCTATGACACTCACGACGATGGCAAACCTTCGCTGCGCAGCCACGGTGAGGTCATCAACAATCACCTTCGCGATGAGATTCAGGCGAGGCTCGGCAAGGCTGGCGTGCAGATAAGCGAGGCGCGCATAAGCCATCTCGCCTATGCGCAGGAGATCGCCCAGGCCATGCTGCAACGCCAGCAGGCAGGCGCCATCATCGCTGCACGTCAACGCATTGTTGAAGGTGCGGTAGGGATGGTGGGCATGGCGCTGGACAAGCTTCGCACGCAGGGTGTCGTCGATCTCGACGAAGAGCGGAAGGCGGCGATGGTCAGCAATCTGCTAGTTGTGTTGTGCGGTGAGCGTGGCACGCAGCCGGTAATAAACACCGGCACGCTACACAATTGACGGCGACATGAGCGCCGAAAAAAAAGCCTACCCGTTGCGGATGAGTGCAAGCGTCCTGGACGCCATGCAGCGCTGGGCTGACGATGAGCTGCGTAGTGTCAATGCGCAAATCGAGTTTGTGCTGCGGCAAGCGCTTTATAAAAATGGTCGGCTGAAAGCGGCGAAGACGAAGCCGGTGACTGATAAAGATGATGATTGAATACGTTATCGCCGAAAAAAAGCGCAAACATCGGTCTGAAGTAAATAGCTTCCGTTGCAAGCAATCATCGAATTTCTAGATTGATTGAACCAAGGAGTGGCACCATGTCAGTCGCATTGTCCTTGCCATCGACGCGTAGATCCAATCTGAAACTCGCGTTGGTGCTCAGCGCTTTTGCCGTCATCGCGACACTCGCCCTGCAGCCGTACCTTGTCATGACCGCGCCGGCGGCTATGTCCAAGTTGCATGTGCCGTTCTTGGTCATCGCTGTCGTGCAGGCGGGTGTTCCGTGCTTGTTGCTGGGGTGGCTTGGGTTGAGTTTGGGGCTGCAATACGGCTTGGATGCACCATGGCTACGCGCTTTCGTGTATCACGTTCGGCCCGAACCGGTTGTTCGTACGCACTGGCGTTTAGCTGCGTTTGCAGGAGTGCTGGCGGGCGCGCTGGCAGCGGGGCTGGCTTTTTGGGGCCCAAGAGTGGGATCGCCGATCGAAGGCATGTCGCGTGCGGAACAAGCTTGGCGCGGCGCCCTCGCGTCCTTATACGGTGGGACGGCTGAGGAAATATTGCTGCGCCTGTTTATGGTGAGTCTGCTTGTATGGTTGCTTGCCTTATTCAATCGACGGCAGACACGATCCTGGATGTTTGTGCTAGCGATCATTCTCGCGGCGTTGCTATTTGGCGTAGGTCATCTGCCATACGCTTTCACAATAGGCATGAGCCATACGCCCATGTTGATCGGCAAAATCGTCTTACTCAATGCGTTGGTCGGGCTGGTAACGGGCTCGTTATTTTGGAAGTACGGACTGGAACACGCCATGCTGGCCCATTTCTGCGCGGACTTGGTACTGCATGTAGCAGTACCTCTGATGGGTTATTGATCCGTAGGCCCCTAGGCGTCGCTTGGCTCTTGGTTGTATGCGGCGTGTATGTCGCAATCGACGGTATCGCCTTCGAGCTGCGTGGCCATCATTGATGGACGCATGCTGATTCGCTGGTACCAAGCTTCGAGTCGCGGTCGCCCCAGCTGGAATTCGTAGATCTGTCGGAACGCTATCCAGCTGAGCGCGGTGGCTAATGCGATGTCACCGATGTCGAGCTCTTTCTCCTGATCGATATTCCCTTCAAGGAAATCGCAGGATGCCATGATCTTTTGCAGATGGCCTTCACGCAGCGGCGCCCAGCGGACCGCTTCAGGTCGGCGTTCGGTTTCCCAACGAACGGCAATACCGGCGTCGGCGATGCCCATGGCAATCGCCTGGTTACGAAGGGCAAGGAAGCGTTGCGCAGAGGGTGCGGGAAGGAGTTTTCGTCCGTTGTGCAATCCGTCCAGGTACTCGCAGATCACGCTGGAGTCGATTAATACCGTGTGGTCGTCGCAAACGAGCACAGGTACCTTGCCTAGCGGATTGAGAGCAAACACCTCGTCATTGCGCAAGGTCGGGCTCGTTTCGTGATGAATCACTTCGAGTCGGCTGACCAAGCCCATCTCGTGGGCGGCGACGAGAACTTTGCGAGCGTAGGGCGAATGTGACTGATACAAGAGCCGCATGAGATGAGTGCGTTCCAAGTTGGTGAAAGGTGTGGCCTATGCTAAGTTTCGGCCGCGCGGCCAGCCCGCGACTATTTGCGGAAAGACAGGTTTTTTCCTCGACTCGCGCAGGTTTTGCATACAGATGGCCATGGATCTCGACAAATTTGACCGACGAATCCTGGCAGTCATCCAGAAGGACGCACGCCGCCCGGCCGAGCTGATTGGCACCGAGATCGGTCTGTCCGCATCGGCGGTGCAACGTCGCATTGCACGGATGCGTGACGAAGCCGTCATCACTGCAGAAGTGGCAGTGGTGGACCCGATCAGCGTCGGTCGCCCGTTGACGATGATCGTGGATGTCGAGGTGGAGCGAGAGCGTCCCGAACTGCTAGCCAGTCTTAAGCAGTGGATCGCGGCCGAGCCGGTCATCCAGGAGGCTTGGTACGTCACTGGTGCGGGTGATTACGTACTGATTGTGGTAGCGCGCGACGTCGATGACTTCGATGCGTTGATGCAAAGGATGATGGGAGAAAACGCCAATGTGCGACGTTTCCAGACACGGGTGGCATTGAGCACGCTCAAACGTGGCGTGCTGGTACCGATGGACCAGCCAGCCAGCTAGATCGTAACAGGCGCAAATGGTTGTGGTTTCTGCCTTGCGAGGGATCGCCTCGTGATTAAACTACTGAAACAACAAACTTGGAGTGGAGCGTGTCCGCTATTTCGCAGCCGGTCGTAGCCAAGCTTACGCACGCCGCTATTTTTCTCGTGCTCACGTTGAAGCCCGAACCTCAGTCCCGTGACACTGTCCGGGCATGTTGTGGCGACTTGGCCGGACTTGTGCGTGCGGTGGGTTCCCGTGATCTTGGAGGAAACCTTTCGTGCGTGATGGGCGTTGGCTCCGATGCATGGGATTCGCTCTTCGGGCAGCCGAGGCCCAAGGATCTTCACCCGTTCCAAGAAATACGGGGCCAGCACCATGCCGTCGCCACACCCGGGGACATCCTGTTGCATATACGCGCTTCGCGTATGGATCTGTGCTTTGAGCTCGCGACCCAAATCATGTTTCGCCTTCGCGATGCCGTGATCACGGTCGACGAGGTGCACGGCTTCGGTTACTTCGACGGCCGCGATCTGATCGGCTTCGTCGACGGTACGGAAAATCCGGTGGACCAGGCGGCGATAGACGCCGCGATCATCGGCGATGAAGATCCGACGTTCACTGGCGGAAGCTACGTCATCGTTCAGAAGTATCTTCATGACCTGCAACACTGGAACTCATTGCCCGTAGAGCAGCAGGAAAAGATCATTGGCCGGACCAAGCTGGCCGACATCGAACTGGACGACTCGGTAAAACCGACGAGCGCACACAATGCGCTGACGACGATCGTGGAGAACGGCAGCCAGCTTGAAATCGTGCGCGACAACATGTCGTTTGGTGAAGTCGGTAAAGGGGATTTCGGTACCTACTTCATCGGTTACGCACGATCCCCACACCGCATTGAACAGATGCTTCAGAACATGTTCGTCGGCCGGCCGCCGGGCAATTACGATCGCTTGCTCGACTACAGTAAAGCCGTGACCGGGACGCTGTTCTTCATCCCATCCGCCACATTTCTGAAGAATCTTGGCGACGATTAGTGATATTGCATAAAAGGGGCATGGTCCTTTTTTATGCGATAAGGCTATCGCTACACGATTACTGGGTCGGTGCAGGCGTCGCCTGATAAAACACATTTAGCCATTGCCCGTTACGCTTCATCCACAAGGACGAAGCGTAACTGTCGAGCTGGAATGCCTTCCCATGATCGAGCCCCGCAGCCTTCACACGGTAAGTGATAAGTACTGCGTTCTCTGCAACGAAGCGGACGTCGAATCCTGAAAGGTCGCATTGATCGAAGTGCACTTTCGAATCCATGGCAGAAGCTTCACTGAGCTCCCTGTTCGTGACCCCGGTTCCTGAGACCGTAAAGAAGTCCGGTGCGTGAAAAGCTTTGTAAGAAGTTGCCTCACCCTTGATGGCTAGCTCCCAGCTCATCCTTTCATTGGCAATCAAGCGCTGCCCAATCGCGTCCTTCAATGTGATGTGCGATTGCGTTTGGCTTTGCGGCGTGGCGTAACAGACACTCGGAGCCATGATGTCGATGGCCACTGCAAGCGAAAGGGATGCGAGGAAGGCGCCGCATTGCCAAGCGCTTATACGACGATGTTTGGCGTAAATTCGGTTATTTGTCATATATTTAGAATAGTATTAGAATAACATTACAGTCAATCGAATAAATTTCGAATATATGGCAACTGAAGTGGACCTCGACCGAACGGACTTCGCCATTTTGCGGCTCTTGATGAAGGACGCATGGTTATCCAATAAAGAGATCGCGGCGGCAGTTGGCCTTGCGCCATCGAGCTGCCATGAGCGCATCAAATCGCTGAGGACACGCGGCGTTCTCGTGAGTGCTCACGCTGAGGTGAACCTCCAGGCGATCGGGTTCCCTCTGGAGGCCGTCCTGTTCGTGCAGCTTGGCAAGCTCGAAGGTCAAGTTGTCGACAAGTTCCTGAAATCAACCGCCGCCATTCCGGAAGTTCGCGGCGTGTTTCTGGTATCGGGCCGGTTTGATTTGCTTGTCCACGTGGTTGTTCATGATATGGAGCATTTGAAGGAAATCATTTCGCAACACTTCAATCGTCACGCTGTTGTGGTGCGCGTTGAAACATCCGTCGTGTTCAACCACGAAGCGCGACATGTCATGCCTCTTGCCGAGAACAAGGGTAAGAGCGCCATTTCGTGAGCTTATAAAGTCCAACCTCACCCCTGGTTCGCTGTTTAGTCACTGGGTGAGGTTGGACCATGTCTGATTTCTAACTCCGTAGGCCGGAGTGTCGCGGCTCAGGTCGCGCTTGCGTCTGGGTGGCGCACCATCTCGCGGATCTCGCAGTCGATGTCCCAGCCGTCGCCATGGACTTCCAGAAAACGCCGGCTGGCGTGGACCGCCTCGTCCATCGATGGCGCTTCAAGGATGGCGTAGCCGCCGATCACTTCCTTCGCCTCGGCGAACGGGCCGTCGATTCGGCTGATTTTTCCGCGCGAGAGTTTGACGCGTGCGCCTTCGACGCTGGGCTTCAGTCCGGCGGTGTCGACGAGGATGCCGGCCTTTGTCATCTCCTCCATGAGCTTGCCCATGTCGTTCATGAGCCGCTGGTCGGGCTGCTGGGTACTGCTTTCGTTGATTCGGATTATCGAAAGGAATTGCATCGGCTTATCTCCATGGGGTGAAAGGTCGGAGCAGGGCGTGGGGAATGGTCGCCTCCCGCTAACATCCTGGCTATTAAGGCAACGAATGGGCGATGATCGAATCGACATCTCCGCTGGAAGTTATTTTTCCGGCCTACGATTCGAAGCCATGCCGTCCGTTGGCGCGGCCCTCGACGCATGTCGATTTCCCTATATCCCGTTCGTCAATCGTAAAGGTCGCCTTCGCTGTGGCTCCTTTGGGTTGGGTGCCATCTAGGCCCGATCCAGGAAGAGTCAGACCTTCATGATGTTTCCACGAACCGATGGGGAGAGATGAGATGAAGCAAGACGCCGGCCGCTTAAAGATGTGCGCGATGCTAATCGTGCTTTTAGCTATCGGCGCTGGTGAAAGACTGTCAGCTCAAAATCAACAACATTCCTATCCGACGATGGCGCCTCTATCGGAATACTTGATGGGGGACCGCGATGCCGAAATCGCGCTGGCGCGCAGCGCGGCACCCAAAACCATTTCCGGAGAAGCCAAGATCCTTGTACTCGGACCCCACGGCTACGTCACCGCCGTCGAAGGCAAGAACGGCTTCGTATGTGTGGTCGACCGATCCTGGACGGCGGAATTTGAAAACCCAGAGTTTTGGAATCCCAAATTGCGTGGCCCCATTTGCTTCAATCGGCAAGCGGCGCAGTCGATCTTGCCCATCACCTACAAAAGAACCGAGCTGGCGCTCGCGGGGCAATCCAAAAATCAAATCATGGAAGGTATGAAGGCTGCGTTTGCCAAAAAACAGCTCCCGCCTTTGGCCCCTGGCGGCATGAGCTACATGATGTCGAAGGGAGGCTACCTAAACGATGCGGCAGGGCACTGGATTCCGCACCTGATGTTCTATACCTCGCGTGAGGTGGATTGGGGCGCCGACTTGCCAGGTTCACCGATCATGCTGAACCCGCAGCTTGAGGGCGACCGCGATCCCATAAAAGTTTTCATGATTCCCGCCGGTAAGTGGTCGGATGGAACGGCCGCACCTGTGATGTAGCGAAGAGATCCGTTGCTTGGTCGCTTCTTTAATCTATTGGGAAGCACGAATGGGTGGAAGAATCAAGGTGCGAAGAATCTAACCGTTATATACAACGCGACGCATCGAGGAATCGACGCGTCGCGTTGTTTTTTCGCGAATTGAAATAATGGAACTTCGCTGGCGCGCAAATTCTTGCGCAGCCGCGAGTGCGTAAGCATCACCGGATCTTCACGCGCCGAATGCGAATAAAGTGCTCATGGACACTGTGTGACAAGTTGTAGTGTTTTGTAGACAGGTCTATGTCCCACGATGTGACGCCGATCAAAAAAGAGAATTTTCTTTATGACCATTCTTCATCGTCGCTTTGGAAAGTGGCCCATCGAGTATCGCGGCACGCAATAGCGAACAGCCGCAACAGCGATCGTTGCTGTGCCGTAGGGGATCGTAAGGAGTAAGTCGAATTGCGAAGTCGTTTTGACGACTTTGCCTTGGAAGCGCACGCCTTTTTAACGCTGTTATGTGCAATAGCGAGAGATGTCTACCAATGGGATTATTACCTGTGATTAGACGAGATTCGACTGGAAGAACACTTGCAAACGGAGATTTCCGCCTTGCGCCCACCGCTGACTCAATACTCGACGCAACATGGGCGGTGCGGACAGCGTGCGGAAAAAGTACGCACGCTCCTCTCCCGATGACCAGACCATAAGCGGTTTGGTCGAACGATGACGATTCCATACAGCAGCGCCAGCACTCAAATGCGTTGGAGATGGCTCTTAGGCGCTTTGCATCTGAGCAGATGCGTGCGCACACCGGTATCGCATTTTTCATTTTTAACTATGTCAGCAGCGATGTAGCTGCTTTGTTCGGCCGCGTCATACAAATTATTTTGCAGCGCAAAACAACGGCGCTCTGTCTTGATGTTTTCTGTAAAGCAACTTTTGCTGTAGGGGGAGGAGTTGTGTTGCTTACACGGATGTTAGTCGTAGTTGTAAGCGCGACGGCTACTGGGTGGTCCAGAGCCGACATTGATCATCAATTGCAAGATGGGGAGAAATGTAAATGCAAGCAAAGTTAAAGTTCGTTTTCGCAGTCGGCCTTTTGAGTGCAGCGTGCGCTCCGGCTGCTTTCGCTGCTGATGATGGCATCCTCGAACAGGCGGCCAAGGCCTCCTGGCGTCATGACATTGCGCAGATCGCTACACCGGCGGAAGGCTGCTTCAAGGCCACCTATCCCAGCGTCTTGTGGGAACCGACCGCTTGCCACCAGTTGGCTCCGCGCGCACACACGGTGCCTCGCCAGATTGTTTTCGGTCAGGAACAAACCACCGGTAACGGCGTCGACTACACGCTGGACAGCACCAACGTGATCAGCAAGGCCGTGGGCAGCTTCCCGACGTTCTCGGGCGTAACTTCCGAGCAAGGGGTCAACGTGCCGTTCGGCAGTGGTGAGAGCAACGGCATCATCGGGCCGAACGAATACTCGCTGCAGATGAACACGAGCTTCAATAGCACCACCGCCGCGTGCAATGGCCACTCCGGCTGCGTTGTGTGGCAGCAGTTCATCTATGCCCCCGACTATGAAGTCCAGGGTCAGGGTGCGGTGTTCATCCAGGATTGGCTGATCGGCTACGGCGGACGTCGTTGCCCGAGCGGTTTCGGAAGCGACGGCGCAGGCGACTGCTACAAGAACAGCGCTGCCACTTCGATGGCGGACATTCCGGGCACGGCTCTGGGTAGCGTGACGCTGACCGGCACCGCTGTCACCGGCGGTAACGATACGACGGTTGTTACCTACAATGGCAACGCTTATAGCACCAGCCAGAAAGACAGCACTCTGGATATCGCGAGTGTGTGGAAAGAAGTTGAATACAACGTTGTGGGTAATGCTGGCGGTTCGCAAGCTCAATTCAACAGCGGTTCCACGATCGGTGTGAACATCGCCGTGACCAATGGTTCCACTGCCGCGCCGACTTGCCAAGCCAATAACGGTTCCACCGGCGAAACCAACAACCTCAACCTGGGCAGCTGCACCGCTTCGGCTGGTTCGACGCCTTCGGTTTCATTTACCGAATCGAACTAAGAAGTCTGATGGTTGTTTGCTAAATTCAACCAGAGAAAGAAGCCGAGGGGGTTATTCCCCCTCGGTGTTCGCGTTAGGAATGCGGTTGTAGATATAGCAACAGAATGTTCCGGGTCATTTAATGATGGGCAGTCAGCAAGCCTGGATTTGTTCTTTCAGAATCGGTTTTTCGTGCCCTGCCGCGTGCATGATGACGCAGAGCTTGCGAATCTCTATTCGGAAATACATGACATCAGGTGGCATGTTTAGCGGGTAATGTCGCCTCCAGATCACTGGAGGAGTCAATGACATGAAACGCTTCTGCACCATGCTTATGGCCATTTCGTTAGCGATGTTTGTCGGCGCTTTTGCGCCTGCTCAGGCTTCGCAAGATACCCCTGTAGCCAAACAGGGAGCCCCTAACCTGAGCGGTCTGCACGACTTCGATTTTCTCGTCGGCACCTGGCATGGCCACCACCGCAAATTGAAAGCGCGTCTGGCAGGGAGTCACGAATGGATCGAATTCGATGGCACGCTCGATGTGCGTAAGTTGATGGACGGCTTTGCCGACGTTAGCGACAACGTGATCAATCTGCCGGATGGCGTCTATCGCGGTGTCGGCTTGCGCTCCTACGATCCGGTCAGTGGGCAATGGGCCAGTTGGTTTCTGGATGGACGCTATCCAGCCGACAACCTCGATCCCCCGATGAAGGGTAGCTTCGTCAATGGTGTCGGCACTTTGTATGCCGACGATGTGCTGCAGGGAAAGCCGATCAAGGTACGCGTCATCTGGTCGCACATCACGTCAACATCCGCGCGCTGGGAACAGGCTTATTCGCCCGACGGTGGAAAGACCTGGGAAACGAATTGGGTTAGCGACTTCACGCGAGTCCACTGACTGCCGTGCGTAGTACATAGCAAGCGTTGCGCGAGACCAACGCAAGAAGTTATACGCAACTTCTTGCGCGTTTGCATGCATGCAAACGCTTCGACGTCACCTCCGTTTCACGCACTCCATGCGATGTAGATAGACCTATGGAAGCGGCGCGCGAGCGTCGCTTTCTTTGGATCGGTCTAAGTTTCGCCATGTGACGTTCGTCAATATAGCCAGGCTTTTTCGTGATCATTCTTCACCGTCGTCTTGATGAGTGTTTCGTCGAGTAGAGCGGCACAGCATGACCAATAGCCGCAACAGCGATCATCGCTGTGACGTATGGGGATCGTAGGGAGCAAGTGAGAGAGCGAAGTCGTTTCTGGCGACTTTGCGTGGGTAGTGCATGCCTTCTTGACGCCGCTATGTGCAATAGCGGTGATGGTGGCGTGCACGCCAAAATCCGCTTATTTCATTATCTACCAATGGGGTAATTACCAATGATTAGATCAAATGCGACTGGAAAAGATCTCACCAACGGGACGTTCCGCCTTGCGCTTGCCATTGCCTTGGCATTCGGCGCAACTGCGGCAGTTCAGGCAGCGGAAGTTTCCACCCATCACGTGCGGGATGCGGTGCATGCAGGGGCGGCGAAAGCGGTCGGTCGCCTCCCAGCCAACCAGATGATGAGTCTCGACGTTGTTCTGCCATTGCGTGATAAGGCCGGCCTGGACGCGTTTGTAGCAGACGTCACCAACCCGGCGAGCCCCAATTTCCGTCATTACGTTACCCCGGCGGAGTTCACCGCACGATTCGGTCCGACCAAGAACGATTACGACACGGTCGTTCAATATCTGAGCAAGTACGGATTCACCATTACCGGCGGAAGCCGCGATGGCATGGATGTGCAAGTAGTGGGTCCGGTCTCGGCCATCGAAGCCGCCTTCAACGTGAAGATGCGCACCTATCAACACGATACGGAGAATCGCGTCTTCTACAGCCCTGACCGCGAGCCCGTAACCGGTCTAGCGATTCCGCTGTGGCACGTTTCCGGTCTGGACAACTATTCGATCCCGCATCCGATGCTCGTCAAGAAGACCGACTACGCCATGGCGCATGGCATCAGTGCTGATGCGGTCGTTTCCCATGCAACGACAGGTTCGGGTCCCTCGGCCTCGTTCCTGGGCAGCGATATGCGCGCTGCCTACTATGGTGGAACGCTTACCGGCACAGGTCAGAATCTGGGTTTGTTCGAATACTACGGCACCGATCTGGCTGATCTGACGACGTACTACAACAACGTCCATCAGACCAACAACGTTCCTGTCACGCTGCTTTCCACCGACGGTACGAGCACCTCGTGTCTGTACTCGGCAGGTTGTGACGATACCGAGCAGACGCTCGACATGACGCAGGCCCTCGGCATGGCACCGGGTCTCAGCAGTCTGGTGATGTATGTCGGCTCCACCGACACCGCCATCATCAGCGCCATGACCACCCACAGCCCGCTGCCGACCACGATCGGTTGTTCGTGGGGCTGGACACCTGCCGATCCGTCGACACTCGATCCGTACTTCGAGAAGATGGCCGCCCAGGGCCAGACCTTCTTTGCAGCTTCCGGCGACAACAAGACATGGTCGTCGAGAAACGAAGCATGGCCAGCCGACGATGCGAACGTCATTTCCGTCGGCGGCACCGACCTGATCACCAGCAGCGCGGGCGGGCCGTGGAAGTCGGAAACGGCATGGGTCGACAGCGGAGGCGGCATCTCGCCAGACAAGATCGCCATTCCTTCATGGCAGAAGATCGCTGGCGTGATCAATTCAAGCAACCATGGTTCAACCACCTATCGCAATGGTCCGGACGTTTCGGCCAACGCCAACTTCACCTTCTACACCTGCGCAGATCAGACGTCGTGCCTGGCTAACAGCTACGGCGGCACCAGCTTTGCTGCGCCGATGTGGGCGGCCTTCATTGCGTTGGCCAACGAGCAGCAGGCAAACGTGGGCAAGACCAACCTTGGATTCCTCGATCCTGTGATCTACGCAGAGAACGAGTCGGGCGGAGCATTGACGGCTACCTATGCCACCGACTTCCACGACATCACTAGCGGCAAGTCCGGCACCTATTCGGCGGTGGTGGGCTATGACCTTGTGACGGGCTGGGGTAGTCCGAAAGCGGCACTGATCACGACGCTGTATCCGTAATCGCCGCAAAAGAATCGTGGCGCGTCGATCTTTCGACGCGCCACGTACTCGATATTCGTGGCTGCGTTGTTCGATCGGTGATGGATACTCATCTGCGGTTTAACCAGCCGTACTCGCCAATGCCGCAATCGGAGCATGGCCGCTGGTGACGGTTGTGTTCGAGGTGAGCATGGCGCCCATGGTCAACACGCAAATCAGCAGGCAGGCAGTGAAAAGGCCTTTCAGCAGCAGGGTCTCGAATTTCATGGCGGTTCTCCGTAGGTTGGGAAATGAAGCCTTCGAGAGGTATATGGCAAGGTGCGTGCCAACGTCGCGAAGCCGTGGAAAACCGCATTTCTAAGCCATTCCTTGCGCGCTATCGCATCACGGACGACTGTCCGCGGACGGTCGTCCTTGTTGTCCGGACATAGTGCGGACATTCAGTCGGAGCCAGCGGCTCACCAAGCCGAGGTTTTTTACGATGAGCTCACTGCTACGTGGGTGCGGATGGCGTTCTGGCAAATGTTTCGAAATACGAAGTAGGTGTGGTTCCAAATGTTTTTCGGAACGCCGCGATAAACGCGCTCGGTGTGCTGTAACCCGCGTCTAGTGCCGCATGCGTTACCTTTGCACCTTCGCCGAGAAGGCGCATGGCGTGCATCATCCGAAGTTGCTGGCGCCACTTGCCGAAGGTCATGTTTGTCTCGTCTAGAAAGAGTCGCTCGATGGTGCGCAGGCTTGCGCCACTTGTCTTGCAGATGTGTGCGAGTGGCTGGCGGTTGCCGGGTTCCGTCAACAACGTTTCGGCAACACGCCGTGCCCGCGAATCGGTGAGATTGGGCAGTTGCAAGGGAACCATCTGAATCACCTGAAGCTGATCCACAATCATGTCGACAAGGTGGCGCTGCGCGCGTTCGCTTTTCCACAGCGGACCCACCGTACACGCGTGAAGGATGAGTTCTTTCAGCAGTGGCGGGACATTGATCACGCAGCAATCCCGTGGCAGTACTTTTGCCAGCCGAGGTTGCAGATAGAGCGTGCGCATGGCCACCGCGCCCGACATGGCAATGGAGTGCGGAACGCCCTTGGGTATCCACACGCCGCGATGTGTGGGGACAATCCAGGCGCCGCCGTCGGTTTGCACGGTCATGACACCGCGCGACGCATAGACCAATTGGTCGCGATCGTGAAAATGCAGCGGGATGACGTGCCCGGCGGGGTAGTTATGCGTGAGCGTGGCAATCGCGCTCCCGTCATCGGCCAGACGGTCGAAAATCGCAGTTTGGCGTTTTCTCGACATTTGTTGTCATCCTATCGAAAGTACGAAAACGCGGCAATGACCATGCTAGGCACCGTCGAGATCAAGCCGTCAGACATCCATCGAGCGGGCTGACCGCGGCGAAATCCAACAGCGGAGCGGTGAACATGGCGATACAGGGCAGAAGTCTTCTTCTTGTTTCGGTGGCTGGCCTTTGTGCCGCGTTTACCTCGAACGCATTCGCCGCATCAGCGAGAAATTCATGTGCTACAGATCCGGCGAGCCGACAGCTCGATTTCTGGGTGGGTGATTGGGCGGTAGGCGGCGCAGGCGCATCAGCCAGCGCAACTAGCCATGTGTCTTTGGCGCTCGACAAGTGCGCGGTGATCGAAAACTGGGATGGCGGTCGAGGGCATCGAGGCGAGAACATGTTCGCGTATAGCGCCGACGACAAACGTTGGCACGGCATGTTCGCGGACAATGAGGGACGCGTGCACGTCTTCGTGGACGGCAAGGCCTCAGCGGATTCGGTCATGTTTACGGGTCCCAGTACCGGGTCTGATGGAAAGCCGGTGATGAACCGCGTAAGCATCGTGCGGATCAGCCCAGACCGAGTCGATCAGGTGTGGGAGAAATCGGAGGACAACGGTGTCACGTGGTCCACAGCATTTCGCGGAGAATACGCTCGCAAGAAACCGTGATCGAGAGTGAAGGGCGCGCGGCTCTGACCGCTTACGGAGAAGTTTGTTCCAAAGGTGGCGACTTCGGTTGCTTGCTATTTGAGTCGCCTACAGGGGCGCCGTCGTCCATGCTGAGGTGCAGGCGCCCTGCGTCCACGTACACACGCAGGCGATGATAAGTCACGAGGTAACGGATACCGATCATCGCGGCGACTAAGCCTGCGGCAGCACCGACGCCCAACGCCCAGCGCGGACCGAACGTATCGGCAACCCAGCCAACGATCGGTGCGCCAATGGGCGTGCCGCCCAAGGCTATGGCGAGGAAGATGGCCACCACCCGGCCGCGCATGGCGGGTTCGGTGGAAAGTTGCATCAAGCTATTGGTCGACGTGGTGAAGGTCTGGGCAGCCATACCTATAAGGATGAGTACGCTACCAAACAGCCAGTAGTTGGGCATGATCGCGGCCAGCACCAAGCCGAGTCCAAACATGGCTGCTGCCGCAAGCAAGAGTGCGATGTGAGGATTCTCGCGTCTCGCCGCAAGCAGCGCGCCGATGACCGACCCAATCGCCATGGTCGATGTCAGCAATCCGTATCGACCCGCGCCGGCGTGGAAGACGGTGACCGACATGGTCGAAATAAAGATCGGAAAGTTGAGCCCGAAGGTGCCGATCAGAAACAACATGAGCAGCACGGCTTTCAGATCGGGCCGTTTCCATACATAACGAAAACCTTCAGCGAGGCTTGCGCGCGTTCGCGATGCATGATGCCTGGGATGCAGCTCGCGAACGCGAAGAAAACACAGCGAGCACAGCACAGCGGCAAACGAGGCGGCGTTGAACACGAATACCCACCCGCAACCGACGGCGGCAATCAGTAAACCGGCGATGGCTGGCCCGATCATTCGTGCGGCATTGAACGACGTGGAGTTGAGCCCCACCGCATTTGAAAGATCGGCCTCGCCCACCAGGTCCGAAACGAATGTCTGCCGTGCCGGTGCATCGAACGCGGCGACACATCCCAACAGAAAGGCAAAAACATACACCTGCCACAGTTGAACTATGCCGGTGATGGTAAGAACGCCCAGCCCAAGCGCTAGCACGCCCATGGCCGCTTGCGTGGCAAACAGCAGTTTTCGTCGATCGAGGTGATCGGCTGTGAAACCGGTCAGCGGTAGCAGCAGAATCTGCGGGCCAAACTGCAGTGCCATCACTACGCCGACGGCGGCGGCGTTACGGTGCGTGAGCTGGGTGAGGACGAGCCAATCCTGCGCGATGCGCTGCATCCAGGTGCCGATGTTGGACACGATCGCCCCGGCTGCCCAGACGCGGTAGTTGAAACTTCGCAGCGAGCGAAAGGTGCCCAGCATCGGATCGCTCACGTGTTTCCGGGCGAATTGCCACCGTTGAATCGTCCGAACAAGCGCGCCGTCAGCACGCCGAAGAGCAAGACGCCCAATCCCAGCGCGATGGCATCATCGCTGGAGCGCAGCTCGAAATCTCCAGAGCGGTATATCAATACGTAGGCGATCACCGCGTTGAGAAATCCCCAAAGCACGTTTATCGTTGAAGAAGAAAGCCCTTCGCCGCGTGGTTTTGCAAATGGACTTTGAAAAGGTTTGCCCATGACGCCGCTGACAAAATGCGGCACAGCGTTGGTGAGAAAAACCCCACCAAAGAAATAGGACACATAGTGAGTCCAAGGCATCGTCATGCACTCCTATGGGACGAGTCGAGGAGGTCGATGATTTCCTGCGTCGTGCCGGTTTCGCCGAGCCTTGGAAAAATCCGCGCGATACTGTTGTGATGTGCATCGGCGTTCATGTCGGTCATGGCATCAACGGCGAGGGTGACGTGGTATCCGTGTTCGTGCGCCTGGCGCGCGGTGGACTCGACGCCAATGCTGGTAGCGACACCGACGATGACTACCTGAGTCACGCCGAGCTTCTTCAAATGTGCGTTGAGGTCTGTATTCATGAACGCGCCCCAGGTGTGCTTCGTGACGGCGTGATCCTGCGGCTGACGATTCAATTCAGGAATTAAGTCGGCCCAGTCGGCGGGAAGCTCGCCGAGGTTGCGGCTCTGTTCCGCTCGACCCGGAGCGCCGCCGGCGACGTTCACCAGCACGATGGGCAAGCGGTGGTGGCGGAATGCGTCGGCAAGCGCTACTGAGTGCTTCACCACCAGGTCGACGGGCTGCGCCGTCGGAAGGGAGACGATACCTTTCTGCAGATCGATGATGATTAGTGCAGTGTTCGGATCAAGCGTGGTGACAGCCATGATGTTCTTCCTAAAGGTAGGGGATTGCTGCGCAATGCAGCGATAGGCATGGGATAGAACGGTTACTGATCGACCAAGCGCTTAAGTAACTTAACGGCGCTGGCCAGCTGCTTTTGCTCTGCGGGCGCGAGATGTGCCTGGATAGCGTGAGCGAGCCAGTCCTCGCGCGCTGCACGGCTGACCTTGATCCATGCGTGGCAGGCAGGGGTTAGTGACAAAAGGGTTTGCCGCCCATCGGTCGGATGCGCCTCGCCGCGTACGAGGCCGATCTTTTCCAGCGCGGCAATGGTGGCGCCCATGGATTGGGGGCGCACGCTTTCGGCCTGCGCAAGACTGGTTACGGTCGCAGGTCCTTCGCGCTCCAGTCGACCGAGGACGGAAAGTTGTGACGCGGTGAGATCGCCCGCACGTGCTTCCTCGCGCAGGCGACGTTTCAGCTGGCCGATAAGAACGCGAAGTTCTCCGGCCAATGCCAATGCGCGTGTCGCTGCTGGATCTGTCGAGGGCTTGGCCATGATTCCATCATTCTAGTAGATATGAAGGGAAACTGCAAAGGTTAACTTCATATATGGATGCGCGCATGCCGCCGCCTCGACAGACGTCGAAGCGGTCTCCCACGTAAAGGCCTGCCGTTAGCCCCTGGTTCTACGCAGACGCGCGCTCTGTCCTCGGTTGCCGTTACGGTTATACGGAAGCGCTTAGCCGGCGCAATGCGATGCCCAGTGCAATTCGGTAACTGGTACCCAGGTCGCCATGGATCACAATCGTGGCTAAAGGGGCGTGCAGAACATCTCTGGGTTCCAGGGTGTCATCGCTGTCGTCGTGGACTTCGATATAGGGCATGTTCAACGCATCGAGTGCATCACCAAGCCCGGCCTCCGGATGCGCCTGCACTTGTTGCGTAAGGCTGCCTGGATCCAGCAGCATGAATTCAGTGGTTTGAGATCGCGCCGTGCGTACCCGCGCGACAAACTCGCGCAAGCCGTTGCAGCTGCAAACTTCCAGTGTTCGCCCCGCGGCACGTGCGAGTTGCTGTAGATGGCCTAGTAATTCACCGCTGAGCGATCTGGCATTCGCGTGAGGCCCCTGGACAATCATGATGGTCACGGCGATACGCCCATGCTATTGCAATGCGGATGACGTATGTTCTCGCCGGGCAAGGTAAAAGTGCTATATGCGAAAGACCCGGGTTGCGTAAATTTTTCGCAACTTAGCGACTGTCACTCGCCAACCAAGCGTCTTTGCGGCAAGATGCCCCGCATCAGGGGGAAGCACCATGGACACGTCTGTAACGGAGCGCAGGCTGTATCTCGTTAGTGTTCGCTGCCGGCGCGTATTGCCGTTCGATTCGTCGATGACACCTTTCCGCTATCAACAGTTGCAGCAGTACAGACAGCAAAAGCTGCGCTGTCACCTGCACTCATCTATACCTTGCCTGTCAGGCCCGGCTTTCCATCATTGATGTCACCAGAAGTGGAGATTGTTCATGCTCAGCTTGCCACCTAGGGATCCTCGCTCCTTTCTTGGTCGATTTGGCACCGGTGGACTTATTGTCGCCGCACTCATCATCGTTTTTCTGTTCGGCAGTGTTTTCGTCGTGTCGCCAAGTGAAGAAGCGGGAACGCGCTGGATGGGCGGTACACCGATGACCGTCGCGCCGCTGACCACGGGCGTGCACTTCAAGGTGCCTTTCTTCGAGACAGTCGATCGTCTGCAAACGAGCCGTTCGGTTTACACGCTCAACGGACTCGACGTGTATACCAACGACAACCAGAAGGTGACGATCGATGTCAGTCTGATCTATCAGATTCCCAGTTCGGCCGTCATGAATCTTCTGTATCACGTGGGCCGTGCCGGTGCGGTGGACATTGAGGCCACTATTCTTCCAGTGGTAAGGGACCGCGCGCTTGCTGCATTCGCTCAGTACAACACGCTGACCATTTCTGATCAGCGCGCGCAGATTACGGCGCAGATGCGTAAAGACATCAGCGATGCGCTGAACCGCTTGTTCAACGTCGAAGTGATCGACGTGCAGCTGGTCGGTATCCATTACTCGCCTGTGTTCGATCAATCCATCGAAGAAGCGGTGCGCGCCAAGAATCTTGCCGTGCAGGCGGAAAACACGGTGGCGCAGAAGAAATACGAAGGCGAGCAGAAAACCGTTACTGCCAATGCGGAGGCCACGGCTGCTGTGGAGCGCGCCAACGGCGAAGCTCAAGCCACGGTGCTACAGGCGCAAGCGCAGGCCAAGGCCATCGATACGGTTGGCGAAGCGTTGAAGGGTAATCCGGAGTACACGCGCTTCTACGGTCTGCAGCACTGGAACGGCATTCTGCCGCAGGTTGTGGGAGCAGGCTCCATTCCGATGATCGACCTGTCCAAAGGGCAGGATGCGAGCAAATAAAGGGAGTCAGGAAAAACGTCGATCTAGGTTGGCGTGAGGACAGCGAAGCCAACCTATCCCGTAGCCCTTTCCGAGCTGGGCGAGACAGCATCAGTGTCTGTCTCGCTCATTACTACGCGATTGCGTCCTTCACGCTTGGCGCTATAGAGCGCGTCATCGGCGGCAATCAGCAGCTTGCGCAGTTCGTAACCGTAGTGATCGGCCGAAGCGATACCGAAGCTGGCAGATATCGGGATGTCCTGCGGTTCGTCTTCGGTGGTTGCATGAATCGCTGCGCGGATCTGCTCGGCACGATAGAGTGCTTGAGTCGGTGTGCATTCGGGCAACAGAATGCCAAATTCTTCACCACCCAGGCGACCGAACACGTCGCACGAGCGCAAATAACGCTGGCACATGGTCACCGCGCGGCGGAGTACCTGATCCCCCACCGTGTGGCCGTGGGTATCGTTGATCAGTTTGAAATGATCCATGTCGATGAGAATAAGGCAGGCGCCGCGCATGGACTTAGCCGTGTAGCGCAGCGCTTGTTCCGCCTCGTCGACAAAATGCTGCCGATTGAAAATCCCCGTCAGGCCATCGCGCCTGGCCAATCGCATGAAGCGCAGTTGTGAGCGCTTGAGGCGATAGAGCAGGAAGCCGATCGACGCCAGGACGGTCAGCAGTAGGGCGATATAGAGCCGGCTTGTTTCAACGGCTTTGTGGTCGAGCGCGCGTTGCAGCTGCAAGATCTGGTTCTTCTTGTTCAGCTCTTCGAGCTGAGATTTCTTGATTTCCACCTGCTGTTTAGCGAACTGGTACGCCAATGCCTTTTCGCGGAGTTCGTCGACATGGTCTTTGTCGGCGGCCACGAATTTTTCACGGTAGGTCACCGCGTTGCGCAGGTCGCCTTGTTGCCTTGCGATCTGGAAGAGAAGTTCGTAAGCCGTGCTTAGTGGCTGGGTGTAGTCGTCTTTTTTCGCGATATCCACTGTGTCCAGCGCGAACTTCTCGGCGTGCGCGCTATCGTTCGTTTCCCAGTACGCCTGCGCCAGCAAGGCGTCATATTCGGCCGTCAGCTCCGGATAGTGATAGCCCACGACATTCGCGTAACTGTTTTGCAGCAGGCGGATGGCTTCCGGGATCCTACCTTGCTGAATCGCAAAATTGGCTACGTCGCGCCGAATGGCGTCAGTCCACATGTTTTCTCCGGCTTTCACGCATGTTTCAAGACCTTGCTGGGCATCGAGATCCGATGCGCGCATGCGGCCATCCAGGAAGTTGGCATGGACCTTCAAGTATCTGCCGATGCAGCCGTTTCGACCGTCAGGATAGTCGGCGATTATCTGGTCGGTGTAACTGGTAGCCAGGTCATATTGCCCCGCGCCGATCAGCAACTGCGCGGCTTCGGCCATCAGATGGAAGCGCGCATTCTTGTCGCTGACTCGCGGTAGTTCGTCGAGCCCCTGGTCCAATTGTGCGAAGGCTTCTTCATAGTGATGCCCGAAGCCCAGAATGTTGATAAGGGATGCCGTGGCATTTATCCGCATCGTGTTATCTGGGGCTTGCCTGGCGATCACCTCCAGTTCGGGCTTGGCTTTGACGAACTGGCCGGTGTATCCGAGCTCCCAAGCATGCAGGTAGCGCAACGTCCATTTCTGGGCTTCGGACAGGTTTGCTGTGTTTTTATCGAGCTGTTCGAGCAGCTTGGCAAAGGCCGTATTGTCAACTGTCTTGATCGCGTCCGCGCGTGCGAGCAACTGCGACGAATCGCTGGATTCGGGAGTGGCGGCAAATGCCACTCCCGCAAGCAGGCACAAAAGCGAGGCAGCGCGTGCCAAAAGTTTCCGGCGAGTGCGGCCGGGCATGAACATCAATGCGCTTACGGTTGCCGAAGCGATGGACGGAACTGTGAGTCGCGGGCACCTTGCGGATGCGGCTTCTCACCGGAATCGTCTTCGTCGTCTTCCTCTCCTTCCTCTTCTTCATCTGGTGGGACGAACATGGCAATAAGCGGGCCTTGTTGCAGTAATGCTTCGAGTTTGGATGCATCCCTAGCCAATATGGCGTCGCGCAATGGTGCTTCCACTTCGGCTTCTGCCAACGCAATCTCAACTTCATCCTGGGAAGCGTTGCGCCATTGCGCGTCACTGCCCATCCTTTCCAGAAAATCAACAACGCTCAACATTGAGCCATTCCCCCGCTGTTAGTTGATGTTTGCAATGGCACTGGCGCAATCCATGGCTTGCGCTTCGCAAATTGTGGTGGTCAGTTTCCATCATATCTCGCCGTGAAGATCCCTATGCGACATAGCGCCGTTGTGGACCTTTAGTACCGTCCTTTTAGTATTCACTAGGGACTATATGAATATAACTTATTGATATTAATTGTTTTAATGCCTTGCTGAGCGAAATGGAACAGCCCTGTGCCCGTTAGCTGTCGGCTATTGCTTGATCAAGCGCCGTCAGCCGGGCGCGAACTTCTACATCGGGCTGTAGGGAACGGGCGGGCGGAATCGCCAGCGTATCCGTCATTCCCAGGTCGGCATGAGGCAGCTTCGCGAGCATCAGCCGTTCGATCCGCGGCGACTGAATCGGCAATGTCGCTGCGCGATAGACAACCACTTCATGTTCCGGCGGATAGTCGCGCAGCAGCACGTCCACCAACACCTGCCGATAAGCGGCACCCGTGGCGAACCGCTTCTTCGATTGATCGCCCGCCAGTCCCACCTGCCACAGGATCAGCCATGCGCTTGGATCAACACAGCGCCTATAGAACATGAACTGGCTAGTCTCGTAGTGCTGGCAGCCATAGGCGCCCGGATCGATACCCAGATCGGCATACAGGCAATCTTCGGCAGAAATGCCAGGCTCCATGTGCGCTGCGTAACCTTCGAGCCGGGCCATTTCGATCGCTTTGTGCGGCGCCCAGGCAAACACACCGGGGTGGCCGTAGAACGCGCCACATACACGCTTGCCCGCGCGCACTTCGGTCATGATGGCGTCCACCATTTGCCGATACGTCTTGAGCCGCGATTTTCCCTCCTGGTAGTACGGCTGCAGACTGCGCACGTCCTTATTCATGCCGCTCAGCCAGAGTTCGACGATGCCATCGGATACCCCGGAAAAAACCACGTCGGCCTGTTCGATGTGACTGCGCGCCAAGGGGCTGATATGCGAACCCAGCGTGATACCAATACCTACGCAGGCCAGGCTGCCTTTAGATGCGTTGTTCAAGACCTTCCCCTAACGAGCGGCGCGGGCGGAGTATTGCCCGATCCCGTGCCTGCGTCGACATATCGCGCAATGCGCGTAGACATTTCAAAGACAAAGCCGCATCGAGCTTGGTGATAGGCTCTGGACTCCCCACGGGTGAAAAGGAGCCTTCTATGGAAGTCAGCTTCAAAAACTGGGGTGAGGCGGTGGCGTTTATCTCCCAGCGCACGGACATGGCGCTGGAAGGGATGATGGCGCTGAGTGCGCAGCAAATGGTGGATCAGCAGGTGATCGCAGCGCTGCTGGCCTCCCATTCCCATTTGCGAGCCGCGGCCGATGCATGGCGACACATGGCGTCGGCCACTTTGCCGATCACCCACGTACGCAGTCTGCAGAACGATCAACCGGAATCGGTGCGCGAGGCGTATTCGGAGCGTGTGGCGTATTGGGAGAGCATCTTTCGAAAGGCCATCCCCGAGAACGAATGAGGCAAAACGCGGGCAACGTGTAAAGGAGGGATGCGCAGGAAAGGGTGACGTGCAACCATATTGGATAGCGCTCGCCACTTCCCCGTTCGTTCTTGCAGAGCTTCATGACGATGCACCCTCTCTTCCGACGTCTTTTTGCGTTTGCCGTGCTGCTCATTGCTGCGCAAGTGTCGTTCGCGCAGTCTTCCCAGACAGTGTTGCTGCAAAACCTTACCTGGACCGAGCTGCGCGAGCAGATCCGCGCCGGCAAAACTACCGTCATCATTCCCATCGGTGGAACCGAGCAAAGCGGCCCTTATATCGCGGTGGGCAAGCACAATGTGCGGGCGGAATATCTGTCCCGAAAAATCGCGGAAAAGTTGGGCAATGCGCTGGTCGCTCCAGTCATCGCCTATGTGCCGGAAGGAAGCTACGCCCCACCCGCATCGCACATGCGATTTCCCGGCACGATCACCATTCCGGACGACGTGTTCGAAAAAATGCTCGAGTCCGCCGCCAATAGTTTTGCAGTCCATGGTTTTCGGAACATCGTCTTTCTCGGCGATCACGGCGGTTACCAGAAGGACGTGATCCAGGTGGTCGCCCATCTCAACAAGACCTGGGCGGGTTCGGGTGCCAAGGCATTCGTGCCACCGGAGTATTACAACGCTTCATCGGACGGTTACGCCCAGATCCTACGCCAGCAAGGTTTCCGCGACGATGAAATCGGCACGCATGCGGGGCTCGCCGATACCTCCCTGCAACTCGCGGTGGCCCCCCAGATGGTGCGGCTGAGTCAACTGCGCGCTAGCTCCAAATTAGGCGCGGCGGATGGCGTCTATGGCGGCGACCCGCGGCGTTCCAGCGCCGAACTCGGCCAGCTGGGCGTGGATGCTATAGTTTCGCGCACCGTCGATGCCATCCGGAAAGACACAGCGGAGCACTGACGTAGCTGGTATGTGGCCGGTTTTTTTGTCTTATCTTTGATACGGGAATTTGCCGTGAAATTTGATCGTTTTGGGCGTCTTGCCGCGCATGTCGGCGCCATCCTGGTAGGTCTGGGCGTAAGCTGCGCCGCGTCGGCGCAATCGGTGGCGACCGTGCCGGGCATGCCGCCTGTTACAAACCCCAGCAACATGTACAGCGATGCGGGGTTCAACCATTTCAGTCCCGCCGTGGCCGGTGCATTGCAGCGCATCTACGTCCCGAATTTGCGTTCGAACGATGTTTACGTCATCGACCCTGCCACTTTCAAAGTCGTCGATAAATTCCCTGTGGGCCGCAGCCCGCAGCACGTCGTACCTTCGTGGGATCTTCAGACGCTGTGGGTGACCAACAACGCGGAAGGTCGCAACGACGGTAGCCTCACTCCGATCGATCCGAAGACCGGCAAGCCAGGCAAAGAAATACTCGTCGACGATCCGTACAACATGTACTTCACGCCGAATGGTAAGGAAGCCATCGTGGTGGCCGAGGCGCACGCGCGTCTGGATTTCCGCGACGCGCACACCATGGCGCTGAAGTCGAAGCTACAGGTGCCCGAATGCAAGGGCATCAACCACGCGGATTTTTCGATTGATGGCAAGTACGCCATTTTCACCTGCGAATTCGGTGGCATGGTGGCCAAGATCGACATGGTCAACCAGAAGGTGGTGGGCTATCTCCAGCTACGCAAAGGTGGCATGCCGCAGGACATCCGCGTCTCGCCCGACGGCAAGGTGTTCTATGTTGCCGACATGATGGCCAATGGCGTGTACGTGATCGACGGTGACAACTTCACGCAGATCGGTTTTATCAAAACCGGTATTGGTACGCACGGCATGTATCCCAGCCGTGACGGTACTCGGCTTTATGTGGCCAACCGCGGTTCGAACAAAGTGCACGGTCCACGTAACGGTCCGGGCAGCGTATCGGTGATCGACTTCGCCACGCGCAAGGTCGTCGCCAACTGGCCGATTCCGGGCGGTGGTAGCCCCGATATGGGTAATGTCACCGCCGACGGCAAATGGCTGTGGCTATCGGGTCGTTTCGACGATGTGGTTTACGCGTTCGACACGGCGACCGGCAACGTCAAGATCATCAAGGTCGGCATGGAGCCGCACGGCTTGGCGGTATGGCCGCAGCCAGGTCGTTATTCGCTGGGTCACACGGGCATCATGCGCTGAGCGATTAAAAAGGACGGAGGCGTGTTTGCGTTAACTGCCTCCGTCCTCCTTGTGTGTAGCGGTGATCAATCCGCAACAAATCCCACCTTGGCATGGCTTCCATCGCAGAACGGCTTGTTCTGACTGTGCCCGCATCGGCACAGGAAGGTGCTGGTCACTCGCGCCACCATGCGTCCGGTTCCGCTCGTGATTTCCAGGTTGCCGCGTACTTTCAGCGGACCATTGGTTTGCGGTTCGATCTGCAGCGGGCCATCGCGCACAGCAAGTGCGTCGGTCGATGTTGCCGTCGGTGGTTCGCCGGTGGCGTTGAAGCCCACATCGTGATGCGAGCCGTCACAGAACGGTTTGTTCTTCGATGCGCCGCAGCGGCACAACGTGGCGCGATAACCTGCGGGCACACCGTTGAGACGCAGATCGCCACGAAAGGCATACGGACCTGCTTCGCGCGTGGTGGCGAGATTGACGGGCGGTGCGGATTCGTCGGGACGACCGTCGCGTCGCTTGTAACGAATCGCGCCGGAAGGGCAGGCATGGGCGATATCCGCCAGCCGTTCCACGTCCATCGTATCGGGATGAATCCATGGGCCTTGGACGTTGGCTAGAAAAACCGTGGGAGCCCCGGTGACGCAGAAGCGCGCGTGGATGCAACGTTTCGCTTCGAATAGCAAAGTCAGCTTTTCGCCATCGACCTGCTCGATGCCGTCCTGCGTGGACGTGGGCGGTGCGGGTTGGGTGACGGGCGTTGCCGCCGCCACGGACAACGTTGGTGCGACGGCGTACGGCGGAGGCCTTGAAAGGTCGAAGTTCTGCTCGGCGTTTTGCGCAAGTCTGGAAAAAATCGACGCAGCCGCAACAGTGCGTGCGTCGCCTTCATCACGCATGCGCATGGCTGCTTCCGCCAATTGCTGAAAACGCTCGCGGAAAAAGCGACGCGCTCCCGGGCCGGGCGGCAACGTGGATGCATCCCGCAGCGTAATGAACGATACGCCTGCATGGCACGCAGGGTTCGACGGACCGGCCGGTAATCGCGCGGCGCGTTCGGCCAGCGGCACCAGTGCATGCATCAAGCCGATGGCGAGATCCAGCGCTAATGCCTTGTCCGGATCTTGCGAAGGAACCGCATAGGTATAGGCGAGCAGACGCTGCATCAGCCCATAAGCGCTATTGGCCAGGTCGACCGTAGCAATCGCCCGGGGATCTTCGATCCATACGCGACCTTCCGGGCGCGGCGGTCGGCGCATCACCGGGTTGGTTGCTGCTGGGAACGCTGGCATAAACGAAGGATCGGCGGCGAGCAATGCCTGGTATTCCGTACGTATCGCTGCGAACTTTTGATAGTGCGAGTCTTTGACGTTTTCCTGTGCGCCTTCGCCTTGCGTAATGATGGAGCTGAAAGCGGCCAGTGCCGTCTTCAGGCAAATGACGCGCTTGGCCCCCGGCATGGACACTTCGTCGGACGACAATTGCAATGCGGGATCGCCGCACATCGCTCCGGCTTCGCCATGCGCGTCGGACAAGCGACGCAGGCCAACGCCCAGCTTTTCATAAAACTGACCGACGGTGTCGTAATCCACGCCCATCGGCGTGAGCCGGGGGCCCTCTACACCGCGAACGAAGTTGCGTTCGGGTGCGAAGCCTTCGCCGTCGGGTTCGGTTGAGCCCTCCGGTCGTTCCAGATAGACAAAATGCTGCAGCGTGGCCATGTTGAATGGCGCGAGTTTTACGACGACGCCAGCTGGCAGATACCCCGGGTCGAGCGGAAAGTTCGAACGCCCAACGCGCGGTGCGCCGCCCAGCGCGACGGTGATGTTCCACACCGACATGAGGTGGCCCATTTCCTCCGTCGCAATGTGCAGAATGCAGCGACGCCAGCGAGCGACGGCATCGAGCTGTTCGGCGGTCAGACCTTCCTCCACGGACGACTTCAGCGAGAAGGCGGCGTAGAGATACGTGCACATAAGGCAATGTTCGAGTTCAGCTGCTTCGTACAGCGCATGTAGCGCTTGTTCGCGGCTGGGTGTGGCGTCGTTCGGGCGGTAGCTGACCAAGGTGGCTCCCCAGATGGACGGTGCTAGCAAGACATTAAAGGTACACCGATCGGGGAAGGTCGCGTATGTGCTGAATGGATCATTTGTTTTTCGTAACGCGCGCCCTGTGCGACGGATCACTCGTCTCGCAAGGCGCGGCTACGCAGCGGTGTTTAGATAAACATGCCGCCCGATGCTTCAATACGCTGACCATTGATCCAGCCGCTGTCCTTTGACAGCAACGATGCCACCACGCCGCCGATGTCGTCAGGCTTGCCGACGCGGCCCAAGGCTGTCTGCGAGGCGACAAACGCGTTCACGTCGGCGTTGTCGCGCACCACGCCGCCACCGAAATCGGTTTCGATCGCACCGGGCGCCAAGGTATTGACCGCAATGCCGCGCGCGCCGAGTTCCTTGGCGAGATAGCGGGTAAGCACCTCGATGGCGCCCTTCATCGCCGCATAAGCGGCATATCCGGGGAGCGCAAAGCGTGCGAGTCCGCTCGAGATATTCAGGATACGCCCGCCGTCGGCGATCAGCGGTAGCAAGGTCTGCGTCAGGAAGAACGCCCCCTTGAAGTGAATATCCATCAGCTCGTCAAACTGCGCTTCCGTCGTGTCGGCGAAACTGGCGTGGATGCCGATGCCGGCGTTGTTGACCAGGTAGTCGAACTGGTTGCGCTGCCAGTGTTCCTTGAGCGCAGCGCGCAACTGTTCGGCAAACATCTTGAAGCCGCCGGCCTTGCCGACATCCAGCGGCAGAGCGACCGCGCGGCGGCCGAGCTTCTGGATCGCAGCGACTACCGCCTGCGCCTCGGCCTGGTTGGAGCGATAAGTCAGCACCACGTCGGTGCCGTGTTCGGCCAGTTTCAGGGCCATGCTTTTGCCCAGGCCGCGGCTGCCGCCGGTGATCAGGGCGATGGGGGCGGGTGCACTCATGGGGTATCTCCGTTCATAGGGGAATGAAGCCAACCCCGTCAGCATATTGATCTGTACACGGCGCATAAATCGACAGATTATGAGATATGTGTTCGCAAATAACGAACAATCAACCCACTTTCTGGCGCATATCGCGGAGCGGCCTATGAATCGCATCGACGCCATGCACATCTTCGTCCGGGTCGCCGAACTGGCCAGTTTCACCAAGGCCGCCGACAGCCTGGGACTGCCTAAGGCCAGCACCTCCATCGCCGTGCAGCAGTTGGAAGGGCAGTTGGGGACACAACTGTTGCATCGGACCACGCGCAAAGTGCAAATGACCCAGGACGGGCAGCGTTTCTATGAACGTTGTAAAACCCTGCTGGCGGACATGGATGAGTTGGATGCGATGTTCCAGCGCGTGCCGCAATCTCTGCGCGGCCGTTTGCGCGTGGACATGAATAGCCGTATCGCGCGGAATCAGGTGATCCCGCGGTTGCCGCAGTTCATGCGCGAGCATCCGCAGATCGAAGTGGAACTGAGCTGCACCGATCGTCGCGTGGATGTGGTGGGCGAGGGGTTCGACTGTGTGGTGCGCGTGGGCACGCTGGAAGATTCGAGTCTGGTTGCGCGATCGCTGGGCCGGTTTCGGATCGTCAATTGCGCCAGCCCCGACTATCTCGACGAACACGGCACGCCGCGCGAACTCGGCGATTTGGCACAACACAAATTCATCCACTACGTATCGACGCTGGGCCAACGGCCACCGGGTTTCGAGTATCTGGAGGGTTCGGCGTGTCGCTATGTGCCGATGCAAGGCGTGCTTACCGTCAACAGCATCGAGGCATACGAAGCCGGGTGCCAGGCTGGGCTCGGCATTATCCAAGCACCGCACGCGGGCCTGCAGCATCTGATCGAGGACGGAACGCTGGTCGAAGTGTTACCGCAATATCGGGCCGAACCCATGCCCGTATCGCTGCTCTATGCGCAGCGTCGCAACGTCTCGGCGCGCGTGCAGGCTTTCATGGACTGGTTGGCGGACATCATGGCGCCTTATCTGGATGTTGGCTGAACCCCAAAAAATGTCACAGTCATCCTCTATGTTTTCCCGACATGACACATGCCGTTGATGAAATAACGACGGTCAACGTGGCGAAATAGCAGCCCATCTACCGCAAGTAGCAAGGTGACACGGCATGCCTACGGCAAACGCGAATTCATTGTCGGCCATCAATCACATCGTTGTGCTGATGCTGGAGAACCGCTCCTTCGATCATATGCTCGGCTTTCTCTATGCCGATAGCGGCAACGTTTCACCTACGGGCCAGCCGTTCGAAGGGCTGACCGGGAAGGAGTCCAATCCCGGCACCAGCGGCAACGAACCGGTGAGCGTGTTCAAGATCCAGGGCGGCACCAACAGCACCTATTTCATGCCAGGTGCCGATCCTGGCGAGGGATACACGGCAACCAATGCGCAGCTGTTCGGCAGCAACACCGCGCCCACGCCACCGGTGGCGACCAATCAGGGCTTTATCAGCAATTTTTCCTACACCTTGGGTTGGGAGGGTAAGGAGAAATGGTCGATTCTTCCGGGCACGGTCGCCAACGACATCATGGGCATGCACACGCCGGCCACCTTACCGGTGTTGTCGGCCTTGGCACGCGGCTTTGCGGTGTGCGATCACTGGTACTGTTCGGTACCGACGGAGACGCTACCCAATCGTGCCTTTGTCAATGCGGCGACGTCGCAGGGACATATGGACGACAAGACCAAGAACTTCACCGCGCCGTCCATTTATACCGCGCTGACGAAACAGAACGTCAGCTGGGCCATCTATGGTTACGACGCCGATCCGCTGACTCGCATGACGTTCTCCGACCTGTCTGGCGTTGCGGACAGTTATTTCGGAACCTTCGCCGATTTCCAGAAGGCCGCGGCAAACGGCTCGCTTCCTTCCTTTACGTTTCTCGAACCGAGCTGGGGATCGAAAGGCAACAGCCAGCATCCTAATTACGATGTCTCGCTCGGCGAGCAATTCATTCACGACCTTTACTACGCCTTGCGCAACAGTCCGGTGTGGAACGAAACGCTGCTGATCGTGACTTACGACGAGCACGGCGGCTGCTACGACCACGTTCCGCCGCCATCGGGTGCAGTGCCGCCTGATGCCTCGGTGGGCGAATATGGATTCGACTTCACACGCTTCGGCCCGCGCGTACCAACCGTGCTTATTTCGCCGCTGATTCCCGCCGGCACTGTGTTTCGTGTGCCTGCGGGCTCCATGCCGTTGGATCACACCTCGATCCTCAAGACGGTCGAGTTGCGTTGGAATCTACCGGCGTTGACCGCGCGCGATGCGGCGGCGCCTGACATTGGCGCGGTGCTCAGTTTGGCTACGGCGCGTACCGATGATCCGTTGGCCGGCGTTGTCGTACCGGTGTCGAGCGGCGTCAACCCCGCAGCCAATCGCCCTTCGCATCTGCAGGAAGTGTATGCCGATCTGGTGTCGCGCTTGCCGGTGCCGGACGCCGACGGTGGTACGCATCGTCCGCTGCCCAAACTCGAGACGGGTTACGACTACGATCGGTATATCCAAGAGCGGCTGACGGCGTGGAAGGCGAGTCGCAACGCAGCGCAAGCTAAGCCGTAACGGACAGGGTCCGCTCAGGACTTGGCTCGAAACGTCACCACGAGTACATCGCGGTGTGCAGGTTCCGTGGCGTCTAGCGGCATCACCGGCGTGACGCCATGAAACACGCGCGGATCGTGGATAAGCGCTGCATCAAGAGGGTGAGCAAGCGTGAAGTCACCCAGCAGCTGCCCATCCGGCGAGTGGATGGTCGTGGTGCCGCTGGCGATGTTGTGCCGGTCGATCAGCAGCACGAGCACAAAATCCACACCATCGCGATGGCTGCCTTCAGGTGTGGGCTCGCCGGCCACATCGATGCTGGCTTCGATGCGAAACTGGTGGACTTCCACATGCCAGTGCGGCACAGAAGGCGATAGCGATCCGAAAAAGTCGTTGCAGAACGTCAGGATGGTGCGCAGGCTGGCGCCTTTCGCTACGGACGAATCGACAGGCTCGAACCAGCGCTGGATATCCCCTTGCAAAGCGTTGTATTGCAGCGCCTGGTAATGCGGCTGATGCGGTGCCGGTTCGACAGCACCGTGTGCAGTGGCCGTGAACGTTGCATGGCACCGCCGACGAAAACGTCCCTTGGCCGCAAGATAAGGGTCGGGGCCCAGCCGATTCCAGCTGTCTGCAAATGCATCCCAGTCGGACAGTTCGCCTACGGACTGCAGCAGCGGACGCATGGTGTCTGCCGTGACGAAGGAAAAACCATCGCGCTGCACGGCGTGGAACAGCGTCGGAACTAACAAACCGGGGATGTCATGCATGGACCGATTATAGAAGAGGCCAGAGACTTTCCGGAGATGTGCCCAGATTGCTTCTGGCCTCTCTGTAGGTACAAAAACCTACCGATCAGGTGCTCGGCGTTGTCGCAGAAGATGACGCGCTTGCCGGCTTGCTGCCCTTCTTATGTCCACGGCCCATCGAATGCGATCCCATCGTCCGGTTATGGAACAGGGCATCGGCCGTCTGTTTCTGTTCGGGTGACAGTACGGCGTACACGGCGCTCCATGCAGAAGAGAGCTTCTGCATATCGTCGGCGTGCATTTGCGCCAGCGCTGCGTAGGACTTCATAACGTCGTCGGCATTCATCGACGTCATCTTCGACGCACGGTCACGAAAGGCGCTAGATGCCTTGGTGGCGTTGTCGCGCATGGTCTGTGCATAGGCATCCCATTGCGTCGATTGCGCGTCGGTGATCTTCAATTGCGTGTGCATATCGTTGATGCGTTGCTCCACGGCATCCGCACGCCGTTGCGCGTGGGTTTTCGTCGCAGCCGGTGCAGCGGCGGACGATGCGGCCGAGGCGGGGGATGTCTGCTGTGCCATCACGGCGCCTGCAAACATGGCAAGCGACAGCATGACGGGTACGGCAGCCTTGCGAATGACGTTTTTCATGATGAGAAGCTCCGATTCATGGGTGCAGATCAACCACGGCCCGACAGGGCTCGACGAGTAGTGACGAGCTCAGTACCCCGGCGACGGGTTGCCGTTGTCATCGTAATAAACCACGCCAGGTGGCGGCGGCGGTGGCGCGGTGGAGTAGACGACGCCCGGCGGCGGCTGTGCAGCACTGGCAGAGGAGTTAGCAATGACGGCACCGGCTACTACACCCAGCAAAGCACCGGCGATGAGGGCGCCACCACCACCTCCGCCGCGGCGCGGAGGAGGAGCGTAGCGGTGATGATAATCCGGTCTACCGTGATAACCGGGGCCAGGGCGATAGCGCTGCGCCTGTGCCGGCAAAGAGGAAGCCGCTACGACAGCAACGGCGAGGACAGTCATGGTGAGCTTTCGGTGTAGCGGAATTCGAGAGGTGCGAGTCATCAACGTACCCTCCTCACTATGCAATGTTTGTCGCACGCATCGAGCCAGCATCGAATGCCTGCGAAGTCGGAAGTCCGTATGGCGACACCCGGCATGACTACAGCATCTGGCACGTCATCACCGATCGCCGTGAACGGAGTCTATGACAAATCATGTGTAGGTTTATTCAAGGCGGAACGCAGTGTAGGGATTGGTTCATCCGGCGCACGCGATCAGCTCGAAGGCGTGCTTTGTAAATCTGCAAATGCGATGGGATTCATGACGTTATCCATGCCTGCAGCGGCAGGACAAGCACAACGACGTTGATCGGCCGGAGGTGAGGCACAGATCGATGAGAAGCGAGCATGCCGAGTAAAAAATGCGGCACATTTCACCGATATGATGGCCCGTACCTGCTGTTGCAGATGCCAAGCCTTACAGGAGAATGCTATGCAAAAAGTATTGATCTGCGGTGCCGTCGCACTGGCCGCTTTTACGTCGTTGTCGCACGCTCAAGGGCCATCCACCAAGCCGCCCGCCATCGAGGCATTCGGTAAGGGCGTGCAGATCTATACCTGCAAAGCGTCGGATGGCAGCTACGCATGGAGCTTGAAAGCCCCGGATGCCAGCTTGAGTGATGCTAAAGGCAACGTCATCGGCAAGCATTTCGCGGGACCCAGTTGGCAGGCCACCGACGGAAGCACCGTTGTGGGCGCACCGCTCAATGTGTCTCCTTCGCCCAACGCCGGTGCCATAGCGTGGCTCGTGCTGCAAGCCAAATCACACAGCGGCGACGGAGCCATGGCGAGTGTTCAATACATCGTCCGCACCCGCACTGAAGGAGGCGTAGCGCCTGCCATGGGTTGTGATGCGTCCCATGCAGGTGCCGAGGTACGCGTGCCTTACAGCGCCATCTATCTGTTCTTCCGAGGCTAGGTACGGCACACGGGTGAATTTATCGACCCGCTTGCGAACATGGATTGTTCGCGCACAAGAACGGAGCCTACGGACTGAAAACCAGTACCAGAAATACTACGAACAGCGAGAGATGAACCGCGCCTTCGAGCATCGTCGTGCGCGAGTTGGAAAAAGTGATCGAACTCAAGATAAGCGTCGAGACCAGCAAAACAATGCCCGATGGTGGTAAACCAAGCAGTACATGCCGGCCCGTGTAGAGGCTGATGGCCAGCACGGCGGGAACGGTAAGCCCCAGCGTGGACGTCACGGCGCCAAGGCAAAGGTTGATCGCTCGCGTCAACCGATCGGCGCGGATCGCGATCAGCGCCGAGATGCCTTCCGGTGCAAACACCAGCGTGGCGATGACGATGCCGCCGAGTGCCGCCGGCGCGCCGGTGGCAGCGATGCCGTAGTCGAGAATACTCGCCAGGCTTTTGGAAAGAATGACGATGGGAAGGATGTTCACCAGCAACAAGATGAAGTGAACGAAAAGTCCTTTTTTATCGATCGCTGACGGACGCTGATGTTCCATCTCTTTGGCATCGATCGGTTGCGCATCCTGCGCGACAAAATAGCCACGATGCCGGCCCGTTTGCAGCCATAGGAAAATGCCATACAGACCGATGGTCAGCACGGAAAACATCAGCGCCTGCGCCGGCGATAGCGAGCCATCGGAAGTGGACGTGGTGAAATCCGGCAGCACCAATGCAATGATCGTCAGCGGAATAATGACCGAGAGATACGCCGACGCACCTTTCAAGTTGTAAGCCTGCTCGTAATGCCGGATCCCGCCCATCAGCAGACCGAGCCCAACGACCCCGTTGAGCACGATCATCAGCACGGAATACATGGTGTCGCGAGCCAGCGTGGCGTTGCCCTCCGGACCCAGCATGACGGCGGAAATCAGCACCACCTCGATGATCACGATCGATAGCGTAAGCACCAGCGTGCCCAGCGGCTCTCCCAGCATCTCGGCCAGCGTTTCGGCCTCGTGCACCACGCCGAACGCTACCCAGATGATGACCAAGAAAAGCCAGACGAACAGACCCAGCGCAAGGGCGTGGTTGGCGAGGCCCGCCATCCATCCCGATCCGAAAACCAGAAAGAGCGCCACCGTTAACCAGCCGATAAACGGACGCGCCGCTGTCATGATCGTTCGCATGATGTCCTCGTCGTCGCCGGAACCTGACGGGGATAGTAAGCGGTTCGCTAGGTACGATGGGAAGTTTTGTGGTCGGTGACCCGTAAGTAGGTATGCCTGAAGCTATCGCTCCAGTGCGGATTTCAACTTGCTTAGGGCCTGATCCCACTGCTGGGCAATCGTATCGAGTGAACGGCGGGCTTCATCGAGCTGAGTTGGTTCGAATTCCCATAGTCGTTCGCGCCCTTGCTTGATGTCGCATACCAGTCCGGCATCGGCGAGCACTTGCAGGTGTTTTGTCACTGCCTGTCTTGTGATGTCGGAACCGGCGGTGAGCTGGGAGATGGACAATGCGCCGCCGGCGCAGAGCAGGGCGATCAGTCGCAGACGCGTTTCGTCACCGAGCGCGGCAAAAATTGGCGCGGATTTTCGCAGCGCAACGCTCTTCGGCCACATGCCTTTGGCGGATGAGCTAGTGCGAGGCGACATAGGCGTCGATGTTTTTCATCTGTTCGTCCCAGCCGCTGCTGTTCATGCGGAAGGCATCGAGGCGGCGACCCGGCGGAATACCGTCGAAGCCGGATTCCACCAGGCGGAGCAGGGTGCCGTCATGGGTTTCTTCCAGTTCGAAAACCACCAGGGTGGTGGGTTCCTGAGAGTAGTCGTGGCTGGGATCGATGGCATACGGATGCCATCGGAAGGAAAGCAGGCGTTCCGGTTCGATGCGTTCGATCACGACCTGCCACACGATGTGTTCGTAGCCCGGATAGGTGATGTTTCCCTCGACGGGCTCACCAGCGACAAAGCGCTTTCCTTTCAGCGCGACGCCGAACCAGTCGCCGAAGGATTCGGCGTCGGCCAATGCGCACCACACTTTCGAGCGCGGCGCCTTGATATGGATCTGTCGTTCGATGCGATCTGTAGCTGTGTTCATGGGCAACCTCCTGGTTGCATATTAGATCGGTCATCGTCGTTAATGCAACCTTTTAGTTGCACAATGGGCGCGTCGGACATTGGGCAGGGCGAGATAGCGCCCGATAGGATAGATGTCCAAATCGCGATAGCTCGCGCGTCATCGGAATGGCGGCGCATAGTGCCCGTCACGATCCAACGGAGAATCTCGATGCAATACCTACTCATGCTCTATGCGGAAGAAGGCGGCTGGGCCCGCATGTCGAAGGCCGATCAGGAGCGCGGCGTTGCCGCGTACGGCGCCTACACGGAGGCCTTGAAAGCGGCCGGCGTGTGGGTAGGCTCCAACCGTCTCCAAGGTACGAATACCGCCACCACGGTACGCCTGGTCGACGGCAAGTCGCAGGTGCTGGACGGCCCTTATGTGGATTCCAAGGAGCAACTGGGCGGCTATTACCTGATCGAGGCGCCCGACCTGGATGCGGCGCTTGGCTGGGCTGCACGCTGCCCCGGTAGTAGCCATGGCACGATTGAAGTGCGCCCGGTGTGGAGTTACGCAGGGTGACTGGCAAGACCCAGGCGTGCCTCGCTGCGGATGCGGTCGCGCGCCGCAGCTACGGCAAGCTGGTCGCGTATCTGGCCGCCGACATGCATGACGTGTCGGCGGCTGAGGACGCGTTGTCGGAGGCATTCGCTGCCGCACTCTCGGATTGGCCCGTGAACGGATGCCCGGACAATCCGGAGGCGTGGCTGATGACTGTTGCGCGCCGGAAAGGCATTGACGGAGTGCGCCGTCGTCGTAGTGGAGACGCGGCAGCGCAGCAGTTGCGAGCGATGCTGGATCAACACGCCACGTGGGCGGATGCAGCCGACGATGCGGCGATTCCCGACCGGCGCCTCGCCCTGCTTTTTGCCTGCGCGCATCCGGCGATCGATACGAATATTCGAGCACCTCTGATGCTGCAGACCGTGCTTGGCCTCGATGCAAAGACCATCGCCTCCGCGTTTCTTGCCTCGCCCGATGCGATGAGCAAGCGTCTGGGGCGTGCGAAACAGAAAATCCGCGAAGCTGGCATCCCCTTCGTCATACCTGATCTCGATGAACTGACGGAGCGGCTCGACGGTGTGCTCGATGCCGTTTACACCACTTTCGCGCAAGGGTGGAGCGATCCGAACGATGCGGACCTTCTCCGTCGCGATCTCGCCGACGAAGCGCTATTCCTCGCCCGATTGCTGGCGGAGCTGCTGCCGCAGGAGCCGGAAGCGCTCGGCCTGCTCGCCGGCATGTTGTATGCGGAGGCACGGCGGCGGGCGCGCCGCGATGCTCAAGGCGATTACGTGCCGTTGGCCGAGCAGGATATTTCCCTATGGGATGCGTCCATGATCGATGACGCCGAAGCGCTATTGCGTCGCGCTAGTACGTTTGGCCGTATCGGTCGTTATCAGCTCGAAGCGGCCTTGCAATCGGCGCATGTCGAACGTCGGCGTTCCGGCCGTACCGACTGGACGCCAGAAGTACAGCTCTACGATGCGCTATTGACCTTAACGGGTTCGCCCGTTGTTGCGCTCAATCGTGCGCTGGCTATTGCGGAGGTGGATGGGCCTCGCGCTGCGCTCCATATCGTCGAGGCTTTATCGATCGACAAACGGCTTGCGGAGTATCAGCCGTATTGGGCCGCACGTGCGGCATTGTTCGCACGTGTCGGGAATCTTGGCGAGGCTCATCACGCTTATGAGATTGCAGTCGGTCTTACGGGCGATCCGGCATTGCGCCGCTTTCTGCAGTCGCAACAGGCAGCGCTGCTCAATGGCGGCGGTGCCATGCACGCATGAGCGATAAAAGACTGCGACGTACGGTCATGGCATCTGGCAGAATCGGTGCACCTACGTCGGTAAGGCTTTGACATGCGGGATGAAGTAACCACACCGGCTAATTCGCCGGGACGAGTACTATTTGCCAGTCTGATCGGTACGACGATCGAGTTCTTCGATTTCTACATCTACGCCACCGCGGCGGTACTGGTCTTTCCTAAGCTGTTCTTTCCGGCCGGCGATCCGGCGTCGGCGACGCTGCAGTCGTTCGCGACTTTCGCGCTGGCGTTTATCGCGCGACCGATCGGTTCGGCCGTGTTTGGGCATTTCGGCGATCGAATCGGACGCAAGGCAACCCTCGTAGCGGCGCTGCTTACGATGGGGTTGTCTACGGTCACCATCGGCCTGCTTCCCACCTACGCGCATATCGGTGTGCTGGCGCCGCTGTTGTTGGCGCTGTGTCGACTGGGACAGGGCCTGGGTCTCGGTGGCGAATGGGGCGGTGCGGTGTTGCTGGCGACCGAAAATGCACCGGCAAACAAGCGAGCTTGGTACGGCATGTTTCCTCAGCTGGGGGCGCCGATCGGTTTTCTGTTCGCGACGGGCATGTTTCTATGGCTGACGCAAAGCATGGGCGACGCCGTGTTTTTCGCCTGGGGATGGCGCATTCCATTCCTGGCCAGCTCGGTGCTGGTCGTCGTCGGTTTGTGGATGCGCTTGCGACTGACGGAAACACCTGCATTTGCGCGGGCCATGGCGCAGCAAGAGCGGGTCGCGGTGCCGATGCTCAGTGTGCTTGCCCACCATACGCGTGCCTTGATCGCAGGAACCTTCGCGGCGCTAGCTACGTTCGTGATCTTTTACCTGATGACGGTATTCGCGTTGAGTTGGGCGACGTCCAAGCTGGGTTATTCGCGCGAATCGTTTTTGATCGTGCAGATGGTCGGCGTGCTGTTCTTCGCAGCGTTCATTCCATTTTCCGCATGGCTGGCGGATCGCCGCGGCAATCGGTTTGCGATGATTCTCGCCACGTTGCTGATCTTTGCGTTCGGTATCGCGTACGCGCCGCTGTTGGCGCACAGCGGCATGTTGTTCATGGTGCTGGGCATGTGCGTCGTAGGTATTACCTATGGGCCGCTTGGCACGATATTGGCGCAAATGTTTCCCACGGCTGTGCGCTACACCGGTGCTTCACTGGCCTTCAATATGGCCGGCATCTTCGGTGCGTCGTTGGCGCCGTACCTAGCCACGTGGCTGGCGAAGAATTATGGGTTGGCCTACGTGGGGTATTACCTGTCGGCCGCCGCCGTGCTGAGTTTGCTGGCGCTGCTGCCCAGATCGCGGACGGAGATGCACTGAAAAAAAGCCGCGCTTTTGCGCGGCTTTTTTTTACTAGGGATGCGCCGCCGTTCGCGGGCGGTGATGCATGGGCGGCGGAGAAGCCGGCGCCCTGAAAGGAACCACGCACGCATCGAGCGGCGACTGCGCATCGCGCAACATGGCCAACAGCGTTTCGCCGTAGATCAGTTCGAAGGGCTTGCCGGCGACGAACTTCCACGCCTCAGCGGTGTAATCACCGCAGGCGATGATTTTCACAGCGGAAGCGCGGTGATATTTCATCAGGCTATGCATCTCGCGCACGTCTTTCACGTCGACATGCTGGTTGTGCCAGTGCCGGCATTGAACGAGCGTCGTCAAACCGTGCTTGTGAACGATCAGGTCCAGGCCGTTATCGATATCGGCGTGGCCGGCGTGTTCGACCGCATAACCGCGGTAACGAAAAGCCTGGACCACCTGGTTTTCGAAAGTGCGCCAATGCATACCGCGCAACCCGTTCAGCTCGTCGCGGATCACCATCCGCCGTGCACGTTGGCGGTAACCGAGGCAGGAGATTAACGCGCCACCCCAACAGGCACCGAGTATTAGCCACGTCAGCAGCATCTGCACGCCGCTTTGCGCACCCATACCGTACCGAACGCCAACGTAGGCGCTCGCGCCGAGCAAGAGGCCGGCGGGCCAATGCACCGATACGTATCGTTCGATGCGATGAGTTCCGTGCTTCGCCATCAACTCCCCCGAGCTGTGAACGCTGCTTTTGGACGTTTAACGACCTTAGCGCGGACGATTCAGGAGAGCAGCGTGCAGTGCGGCATTCAGCCGCAGTGCCGTTCTGGGCATCCAGGCGAACAAAAAACGGCGGAAACAGACGCGCATTTTGTGCACTGCGGCGTAGCTTTGTAACAAAGAGCGACTGGCTGAACGATCAAAGTGTTCAAGGGGTATGGGTTGCATGTCCGATAGTGCCATCCGGCCACAGGCGGCAGATTCGTACTAAAGGACGGTCGTTCCGTGCCGATAGAACGCTTAAGCGCGCTAACCATCCAACAAAAAAGTTCGACCTTGCCTCGCCCAAGTCCCTCGACCTGAACGAGGCAAGGCGGCTCGAAGAGCCGGCACGGTCTAGTCCGTGCCGGGTGACAGGGATCGCACGGTGGCGTTGTGTGCGAGTGATGACGTCGAATTGCGTCGACCTGACTGGATGTAAGCCGGATGAGCCACTACAAGCCCCACTCGAAGCTGTCGAATAACCAGGTGAATTGGAACGATCCGCATCTGGAGTCGCTGCTGCGCAAGACTGACACCTGGAAGCTCGACAATCGCGGTGCGCACGCACCACAGGAAGTGCATATCCACATTGGATGGGGCGCCAACGCAGGGCGTTCAGCCGTGCTGGTATGGGAAAGCGATCAGGTCATGGTGCTGGAGACCCGCTTTTCCATTCCGCAAGGCGAGCACGTGCGTGTGGATAGGCTTTATGGCGATGGCGTGCGCACGGTGTGGGGCGTAGCGGCGGAAGGTCGCGCGGGGTTTCGAGAGGAAGATCGGCAGAACGGTGTTTATGTGCATTGGTTGCACGTGCGCTGAGCCTGTTTCAGGCCATCGACGGTAAAGCGTCGGCCTGTGCCGGCCAGGGCGTTTCGCCGGATAGTAGATAAAACCCAACCTGCGCGCGTTTGGCATGGCGTTTAGCGCGTGCGGCCAGTGTTGCCAGTGTTTCGGGGTGGCCGGGAAACGGCGGCAAGACGCGCACTGCTCCAATCGCTACGGTAGTCAGCGGAAAGAACTGCGTATTGCCGTGTCGATCCTCGCCGACGGTGCCTTGGCGAGCAATGTCTTCGGCGGCGAACAGGCTGGGCGCACGCTGATTGAACAATGCCACCATTTGGCGGCAGCGGATTTCCCAGTCGTCGCTCTGGAACACCAGCAAAAAATCGTCGCCGCCGATATGGCCTACGAAATCGCAACGCGGGTTGACCTGCGCGGTGAGGATACCGGCCAGCAAGCGGATCATCTCATCGCCGCGAAAATAACCGTATTGGTCGTTGAACGGCTTGAAGTGATTGAGATCTACATAGGCCACCGTGAACGGCAGCTCGGCGCGTAATAGCCGTGCCACGTGTTCGGTCACCGGAATATTGCCGGGTAGGAAAGTGAGCGGGTTTGCGTAACGCGCCGCCTCGATGCGCAATTCGGTCACGCGCCGCACCAACGATTCGCCGGTACCCAAGCCGAGATAGTGTCCTTCGCGCGTAATCACGAAACCATCGCTGAGATAACGTTGGTCCTCTCCGCGAAGAATATCGGCCATGCTTTCCAGCGACTGCAGAACATCGCATAACAAGGGCGCTTCGTGCATGAACGCAGTGCAGCTTTTACGGCCGTAGAGTTCGCGCGTATACGGTTGGGCCATGCGTTCGCTGAAAATGCGTCGATTGATGATGCCGATCGGGTGATCGTCTTCGACTACCGCAAGCGCATGCAACTCGGGCAGGCGAGCGAAGAGGGTTATCACATCGTGATTGGTTTGCTGCGGAGTCAGCGACGGGGCCTCGATGACCAGATGGCACAAATGCATCGGCCGTTGCGTGACGGGCCCGCGCAGGCGAGGTGGTACCGACACGACAGGCTGGTTCAGCGTTGCAAGCACCGTCTCGCTGATCGTGTCGCTCACTTGCGGCGCCGGATGGCCGAGCAAAAATCCTTGCGCATAGGAAATCCCGAGTTCGCGCAGCATGCGTAGGTCATCCGCGTCTTCCACGCCCTCGCCGACCAGGTCGGCCCCCAGCGTTTCGGCAACCTGGCAGAGTGCCCGCACGATGGCCAGGCGCCCCGCGCTCTTGGCTAACCCATGAATCAGGTAACGGTCGATCTTCACCACTTCCGGGTGGATCTCGTTCCACATCTCAAAATTGGAGTGGCCGTTGCCAAAATCATCCAGCGCGAGGCGCACGCCGTGAGCACGCAGATAACCCAATGCATGGGCAAGATGAGCAGGCTCCTCGACGATATCCCGTTCGGTGAGTTCGATGGTGATGCGGCTGAGGTCCATACCACCAGCACCGAGCGCAGCGAGCAGTTCGTCGGGTTTGATCGACTCTTGCATGAAAGCCTGCGCGCTCAGATTGACCAGCAATCGGCCGCGCGCCTGTTGCGCCATGAACGCGCTGCACACAGTCCGCGCAGCCGCCAATTCAAATTCACCTAGACGTCCCTCGACGCGCGCAAGATTCAGCAGTTCCGGTGTGCTGATACCGCCGAGATCGGCGGCCGCGCGCGTTAGACCTTCGTGCGCAACCACTTCCATCGTGTCCAGCCGCACTACCGGCTGGAAGAGGGCATGCAGCCCGTCCTTCGCCCTATCAAGCAGGCTGGTCTGACGGGTGCTGTCGCGCGGAAATGACATGTCGGTGTCAGGCAGCTTGGTCAAAAGCCTGCGATGCAGTTTGATCGATAACCTGCCGGAACACTGCGCGGGCCGCGGTGTGGTTGTCCGCTTGGGCGGCGTCCGCAGTCGTTTGCTCGATGCGGAAGAAGTCCATTTGCAGAAGAAGTTCATCGGCACTGCCGCGCATGGCATGACTCATCATGGCCGTGCGTTCAACCAGCGCCGCATTTTCCTGAGTCATGGTGTCCATGCCCGCAACAGCGAGGTTTACTTGATCGATGCCGGCTTTTTGTTCACGACCGGACAGTGCTATACCCGCCACCTTTTCTGAGACCTGCGCTGCGCTGGCGACGATACCGACCAGGGCTTCGCCCGAACGCTGTGCGAAAGTACGACCATCGAGCACGGCAACTGCGCTTTCCTCGATCGACTGTCGAACTTCGCGTGCCGCCGCGGAACAGCGCTGCGCGAGCTGTCGCACTTCCGCCGCGACCACGGCGAAACCGCGCCCGTGCTCGCCGGCGCGAGCGGCTTCCACGGCGGCATTGAGTGCGAGCAGATTGGTCTGGAACGCTACTTCATTGATGAGACCGACGAATTCGGCAATGCGTCGACCGGAGCGGTCGATGGCGTCCATCGCCGTGACGGTTTGGCCGACGACCTGTTGTCCTTGTTCGGCAAGCTGACGAGAGGCTGTTGCGACGCGATGAGCCTGTTCGGCCATCGTGGCTGCTTCGGCGACGCTTGCTGCCATCTGTTCCATCGATGCCGAACTCTGTTCCAGGCTGGCGGCCTGGGATTGTGTGCGCTGACTCAACGCATGCGTGCTTTCGGCCAGCGCTTGCGCGCCGTCTCGTACATTGGCGGCGCCGTTGCGGACTTGGCAAACAACCTCGGTAAGTTGTGTATCCATCGCGGCCAGGGCACGCAGCAGATTGCCGATTTCGTCATCGCGACCCACGACGACGGGCAGACCCAACTCGCCGCGAGCGATGCGATGGGCCACACCCGAAGCGAGACGCAGCCGCGCGCCTAGGGCGCGGATCAGGGTGGCGTCACTCAAGGCCGCCAACAGCACGGCCCCTGCGAACACTGCAAGCAGCAACAGCAATCCCTGCCGATTGGCAGCGTGCTGGCTAAGTGCAGCGGTCTTGCCAGACGTCAGCGCGTTTTCGAACAAATTGGTGACGTCGCTCTGCAGGGGTACCAAGTCGGGCTGAACATCGGTCGCCAGTTTCAATTGGGCGATGTCGAATTGACCGGCCTGCAGCAACGTAAGCGTATCGCCCATAGCTTGCTCGGCGTCCTTGCGATGTTGCGCAGCGATGTCGAGCAGTGACTTCTGCTGCGCGCCAAGGCCGCTTTGCAGCAACGGTGTCCAGTAGCGGTCGATGTCGACCCGGTTGCTCTTGATCGCGGTGGCAGCATCATCGACTGCAGACGGTAGGCGCATCAGCACCGCGTGCGACAACGCTTGGAAATCGTTGTTGAAGTCGCTCTGAATACGGCCGACATCGGAAATGGGCGCGAGTGTGTCGCCGACCACAGACTGGATGCGCTGGTCGGCTCGCATTAATGCCATGGCGCACAGAGCACCGATGACGATCAACAGGATAACGATGCCGGCGAGGCGAAGCAGCAGGACTCGGCGCAGGGTGATACGAAACAAGCCGGGGGACAGTCGAGGCATGACACACCTTGGGAGAGGGATGCCTCTTAGTCGGCGAATGGCGCTTCAACTTGAGCGGAAAGTCACGGAAAAATCTTATATTTCAGCTATTTGACCAGTGCATGACGGTTTGCGCGATGAGCTGTCTTGCAACGCCTGTGTGAATTACGAATCCGCCGGCGTGGGTGCCAGATCAGGTGTGCCGCGCGCCGCCTGCGCTTGCAGCATCAGCGCGAGAATCACTGCTGCCACCGCTGCGACCGCAGCAAATCCATAGATAGCGTTGTAACCCATGCCGCTGGCGATCCAGCCGCCGAGAGGTCCGGTGAGGGCCATCGCCACGTCCATGAATACCGAGTACACGCCAAGCGCCGAGCCGCGGCTGTGTTCGGGCACGCGATGCACGGCCTCGACGCCCAGTGCCGGAAACACCAGCGAAAAACCGAAACCGGCGATGGCCGCGCCGACGCCGGCCATGCGTGCATCGCTGGCCAGGCACAAGGTGATGAGCCCGATCGCTTCAATAGTCAGCGACGCCATGGCAACGCGATAGCCGCCTAGCCAGTTGATCGTGCGAGCGAACACAAAGCGCACGCCGACGAACACCACGCCGAACACCGTGAGTGCGAGCGCCGCATTTTCCCAACCGTGTGCGGCGTAGAAGAGCGTGATGAACGTGGCGATGCAACCGAAACCGATCGAGCCGAGCGCAAGTCCAATGCCGTAGGGCACAACGCGCGCCGCCACGGTGCGAAACGGCGAGCGTTCGTCTGTCTTTATGGTCGTGGCGCGTTTGAGCCGGGCCAACGGAAGTACGGCAAGCGGCAGCAACAACGAGACTGCGCCGATGGCGGCAAAACCGAAGCGATGTTCGATCAGCACACCCAGCGGTGCGCCTGCCGCGATCGCGCCGTAGGTGGCCACACCATTCCACGAAATGACGCGCGCCGTGTGTTGATGTCCCACCTGGCCCATGCCCCAGGCAATGGCGCCGGTGCCGACGCAGCTTTCGGCGCAACCTAGCGCCAGTCGCGCCAGGAAGATCAGGCCAAGACTTATCCATGGCAGACCGCTGGCCAGTGCACCCAGCAGCAGAAGCGCACCGCTGGCAGCGCACATCGTCAGTCCTGTCATCACCGTTCGCTTGGGACCTTTCGCATCGGCCATGCGCCCTGCGTGCGGCCGACTGATCAGCGTCGCTACGTACTGCATGCTGATTGCCAGGCCCGCCAACATTGCGCCGAAGGCGAGGTTGGTGTGTACAAAGCCGGGCAGCACGGCCAGCGATAAGCCAATGGTCAGGTAGGCGATAAAGGTGAAAGCGACGGTGCTGAGAATCGACAGCAGCACATCGGACGCGCGACCTGCGGAGGTCGCAGTGGTGCGGGAGGGATCGGCCATGGGGTAGGGAACTTGGCGAATTAGTCCGGAGGGGCGACCGGACACCATGCCATTGTACGCCTCCATGGTGCGCTGCGTCATTGCACAAACCGCCGAGTTTTTTGCTGCTTTCAGAGGTTATCCATCACGGCATTCGCGCTACCGAACAGGACGGCGCGAATACCGTAACGTTAGGTGTTCAATGCGCTTTGCGCGTCGACACGACAGAACAATCGAGGCTCAGGCTGCGGCTTTCAGCAGCGTATTCAGATCGATCTTCTTCATCTTCATCAGGGCCTGCATGGCTTTCTGTGCCTTGCCTTGGTCGGAAGCGGTCAGCAGTTCGACCAATTGGACTGGCACGACCTGCCACGAGAGCCCATAGCGGTCTTTAAGCCAGCCGCACTGTTGCGCGGCCGGGTCGCCGTCTTTGGAGAGAAGGTTCCAGTAATGGTCGACTTCGTCCTGTCCGTGGCAATTCACGACCAGTGAGAATGCCGGGTTGAACGTAAACACCGGGCCGCCGTTGATGGCGGAGAATTTCTGGCCGTCGAGTTCGAAGGCGATGGTCATCACTGAGCCTTCGGGCCTGCCGCCGGCCTTCGCCGCTTCTTTGCCATAGCGGGTGCTGTCGAGGATGCGGGAGTTCTCGAACACCGAGACATAGAAGTTCGCTGCTTCTTCGGCCTCGTCGTTAAACCACAGGAATGGAGTGATGCGCTGGAATCGTGTGCTCACGGTATCTCTCCTTTTTGCGTTGTCGATGGGCGCCTAATCAGTACGACGAGCGTAACGCTGTGGATTCGACACGTGTCGCACTCTTTGTTGACGGAAGCGGTGAATGACGCGCTGGCTATCGTTGTCACGCATGTCTGACACCATGTCTTCGACAACGTGCGGCTTATGGTTGTCTGTCATCCGTGACGCGCAATCGACTCATTGATCGATATCACAGTAAAACGACTGCCGCGATCCACTGACGCATCGACACGAAGGCGAAAATGCCATGCTGCGTTGCAGCGACAAAAACCCGTGTTTTTCAGGGTTTTTAAGCATCTTTAATTGTGCACGTTATGTGAATTTTCACCGTCTTGTTATGCCGTTTGATTCTTTGCGATGTGAATCACGTTCTAGCGTGGGCATAACGGCCAAACGGACTGGACAACGTTGTCATCACGGGCAGATACTCGCCGCACTTCGAGTCATTGCAATCCCATTACATGTGGTAACGGGCATGGATGCGTCATGGCGACTGTCCCCCACAGGGCTGTTTGGAATGCGGCCGTGAAATCGCCGATGTAAATCATCCGTCGCAATTCAATTCAATCCTGGAGACAGTCCGATGCATGTGAAGAAAACGACCAAGTGGTCCACCCTGACGTTGAGTTCGTTGAGCACCGCGGTGGGAGTCGCGCTGTCTACGACCTTACTTACGGTTGCGCCGGTGCAAGTTGTGCACGCGGAGGCAACCTGCGCCGCTGCATGGAGCTCAACGGCGATTTATACGGCGGGTAATGTCGCCAGCGAAAATGGCGTCAATTACGAAGCGAACTGGTGGACGCAGGGGAACAATCCGGCGACCAACAATGGCGGTCCTGGTAGTGGTCAACCGTGGACGTCGGAGGGCGCTTGCTCGTCTTCACCGACACCCACCCCGACGCCTACTCCGACCCCGACGCCTACTCCGACGCCAACGCCAACGCCAACGCCAACGCCAACGCCAACGCCAACGCCAACGCCAACGCCTACACCGGCACCAAGTGGATTCGTGTTCAGTCCGTATAAGGACATCACGATCAACTTGAACTGGAATACGAACACGATGCAGACGGCGGTGACGGGAACGACGCTTCCGTTCGTCGGCAGCGGTAGCTTCTATTCCACGGCAGAGCCCAACCTCGGCGCGATCACGCTGGCGTTTGCCACAGGAGCATGTGGCAGCGAAAGCTGGGGCGGCGTCACGTCTTCGCAGTTCATCTCCGGCAACATCAGTGCGTTGTCGAGTGCAGGCTTGAAGTACGTGGTGTCCACCGGCGGTCAGGCAGGCGTGTTCACCTGTTCGTCGGCTTCCGCGTTCGAGAGTTTCATCGCCAGCTATAACACCGCGCAAATGGTAGGCGTGGACTTCGACATCGAGGGTGGCCAGACGCAGGCCGACATTACGCAATTGGTCGCCGATGTGGCGGCTGCGCAGTCGGTATACCCGAATCTACGCTTCTCGTTCACGCTGGCCACACTGGGCGCGTCCGATGGCAGCTTCGGTGGCGTCAATTCGCTTGGTGCGGAAGTGGTGCAAGCGATCCAGGCATCCAGCCCGGCGCTTAAGAACTACACCGTTAACCTGATGGTGATGGACTTCGGCGGCACGAGCGCAGCGAACTGCGTGGTCGTGAGCGGTGCGTGCGAGATGGGTCAATCGGCAATTCAGGCCGTGAAAAACCTGGAGCACACGTACGGCATTCCTGCCAGTCACATCGAGCTGACGCCGATGATCGGGCAGAATGACTCGCCCGGTGAAATCACCACGATCGCCGACGTCGACACTATCACCAGCTACGCCACTGCCAACGGTCTTGCCGGTCTGCACTTCTGGTCGCTGGATCGCGATACGCCGTGTGCTGCAGGTTCGGCATCGGCGACCTGCAATTCGTATCCGACGGCAGGCGTGTTGGCGTACACCAACGAGTTCCTGAAGGATCTAGGGAAGTAATTGCAAAACAAAGGGAGCAGGGGATCTTGTTGCGGGCCGGAAAGCATTCCGGCCTGCAACGGATGTGGGGGATGTGATGTGCGAGTCGGCCGGCGGATTCATGCTGCGCTTTGAATCACGATAAGACCACTGCACGCGATCCGCGTGCATGGACGTGTGATGGCAACCGCCCACACGCCGCAGTCATGGGCGTGGTCATGAAGTCGTCGATGTAACTCACTTGTTGCGGTCCAATCCAACTCTGGAGACAGTCCCATGCAAATGAAGAGATCAACGAAGTGGTCCACCCTGACGTTGAGTTCACTAAGCACCGCAGTATGCGCGGCGCTGTCCACGACCTTGTTGACGGTTGTGCCTGTGCAAACCGTGCATGCGCAGTCCAGCTGCGCCGCTGCGTGGAACGCATCCACGGCCTATAACGGTGGCGCCGTCGTAAGCGAAAACGGTGTCAATTACGTAGCTAACTGGTGGACGCAGGGCAACGACCCGGCGACCAACAATGGCGGCTCGGGTACTGGCGAGCCTTGGACTTCCGAAGGCTCGTGTTCGGGTTCGCCAACGCCCACACCTACGCCTACTCCCACTCCGACGCCAACACCTACGCCGACTCCAACTCCGACACCTTCAGGTAACTGCGATCCCGCCTGGAACGCGTCAACGGCCTACAACGGTGGTGCCCTGGTGAGCGAAAGCGGCATCAATTACAAGGCGAACTGGTGGACTCAGGGCAATAACCCCGCCACGAACAATGGTGGCTCCGGCAGTGGCGAACCGTGGACTGAGATCGGCACGTGCAGCGGCTCGCCAACCCCGACTCCAACACCGACGCCAACTCCAACACCGACGCCAACTCCTACACCCACTCCGACGCCAACGCCAACTCCGGGCGGATTCGTGTTCAGTCCTTACAAGGACATGAGCATCAACATGAACTGGAACACGGACGCCATGGGCACGGCTGTTACCGGCACGATGATTCCAGTAGTCGGCAGTGGCGGTCTCTTTGAAACGCAGGTACCCAATCTTCCAGCTATTTCGCTGGCTTTTGCCACGGGTGAATGCGGTAGCGAAAGTTGGGCCGGCGTGACGCCTGCGCAATTCATTTCCGCCAACATCACCGCAGGCGCCGCCAATTCACTCTCTAGCGCAGGCTTGAACTACATCGTGTCCACCGGCGGCGCAAATGGGGTGTTCACATGTTCGTCGGCGTCCGCCTTTGAAAGTTTCATCGCCAAGTACAACACCGCGCAAATGATTGGCGTGGACTTCGATATTGAAGGCGGGCAGACACAGGCGGATATCACGCAGTTGGTGGCTGACGTGGCTGCTGCGCAATCGCAGTATCCGAACCTGCGCTTCTCGTTCACGCTGGCCACGCTGGCGGCATCGGATGGCAGTTACGGCGGTGTCAATTCGCTGGGTGCGGAAGTGGTACAGGCGATCCAGGCATCCAGTCCGGCGCTGAAGAACTACACCGTCAATCTGATGACCATGGACTACGGCAGTGCTATCGCGTCCAACTGTGTGGTGGTGAGCGGTGCGTGCGAGATGGGTCAGTCCGCGGTCCAGGCGGTGACGAATTTGGAGCACACCTACGGCATCCCCGCGAGCCATATCGAGCTGACGCCGATGATCGGGCAGAACGACGCAGCTGGTGAGATCACTACGATCGCCGACATCGACACCATCACCAACTACGCGACCGCCAATGGTCTCGCAGGGGTGCACTTCTGGTCGCTGGATCGCGATACGCCGTGTGCGGCGGGTTCGGCCTCGTCAACGTGCAATTCGTATCCGAGTGCCGGCGTGCTGGCGTTTACAAATGAGATCCTGAAGGATCTCGGGAAGTAATGGAGCAGGGGGAACCTTTGGCGAGTCGGGAGGCATGCCCGGCCCGCCACAGGTGTAAGGATGTGATGTGGAGGCCACCGGCACGTAAGTGCCGGTGGCTTTTTATTTGCCTCGGTAAGGAGAAACCTGAACAGAATTGCTGCCGGGCAGCAAATAGTGCGTCGGAATATTTTAGGCAAGTCCTATTGGCGAAAGAACTTTCTGTGGACATGATCGGCGCGTCTGTGTAAGTTGCGTCAACTTACGGCAGCCTGACACGTTTCTTTATTTTTGCGCCGAAGCCATCCGACGCAAGTTCAAAACGCTAAATAAAGCGGGGGGCGCAAGCTACTCATGCAACGAACTTTTGTCGTCGGATGCCCGCGCTCGGGCACCACTCTTGTGCAGGCCATGCTGGCTAGGCACCCCAAGGTTTTTACACTGCCTGAGACCGGTTTCTTTCCGAGTTTGTTCGGTGGTCTTCACCATCGCTTGGGCGATGAGGGCGCCAAGCCGCGTCGACGTACGTTGGCGCGTCGCCTTGGCCTAGCTCGTCGCTACGGACGCCGCGAGTTTCTTGCCTTGCAGCGAGCTCTCCTTGGTGCGGAGCAGTCGTCTTCGAGGGCCCCCTGGTTCCAGGACACATGCGTGAAGCGCTTTGTCGCGCTGTTGGACGACTTGGCGGGGCAGGCTAGTCGTTTAGCATGGATCGAGAAGACGCCGTATCACCTGTTCTATTTGCCGGAAATCGGACATTACTTGCCCGATGCGCGATTCATCCACGTCATTCGCCCGGGCATGGATGTACTCGCATCGGTCACCGATGCCGATCTGCGTTACGACAATCGGGCCTTCAGCGGCGGCTTGATGCAATGGGTGCGGCGCTGGAATCGCGCGATGGATATCCATCGTTCGCGCATCGGTACGCCCAACCACCATTTCGTCTTCCTCGAAGATCTGGTTCATAACCCGGCGGAAGAATGGCAGCGCCTGTGCAGGTTTCTTGGGTTGTCCACCCATGTCGAACTCGATCAGACCTGTCATCAGAACATCGCCGATCCCAAGGTCGAACCGTGGAAGCAGGATGCGCTCAGCGGCTTGCCGCAGCAGGCGGACAGCAAGGTCGAAAATCTGTTCGGTCCGCAGCTGCGCGAATGGCTGCACGAGCGCCTGACGTCGTATGAAAGCCTCTACGCCGCAAGCAGCTTGGCTTACAACCGCGAAGACAGTTTCAGGATGCCTGCGCTCATGCCGGAACTGCGGCCTGCGGAGAAAGCTGAAATCAAGGTTGATCTTGGTGTTGCTTACACGGTGAGGGACGGGCGTTATCGAGTTGCCTGATGCATTCGCGCGCGGCTATCGCCGTGTGCTGTGTCGCCACACCTGATACGTAGATCGAACAAATCCTGTTTTTGCCTGTCACAATGCAGAATTCATTGCTAGACAGGCGACATCGTGAACCGTAGAACACATAAAAAGCAGGCGTCGTACGGCAGCTGGATCGTTGCGATTATTGTCCTGATCGCCATCGTGGCGGCAGGCGTCTATCTGGTGCGTCTGGCCATGCATCCGAATACGGCCACAGCGACAAGTCCTTCAGCGAGCTCATCCGTAGCGTCGCCGACCAGTGCGGCATCGACGATCCAGCATCCCATCGTGCAAGCCGCATCTGGGCCAGCCCCGGCATCCACAGCCTCGTTGCCGGCCCTCGCCGACAGCGACGCAAGTGTGCTCGACGCACTATCCACGCTGGCGAGCGGCGGCGATCTTCGCTCGTTGTTGGTGTCCAGCCAGATCATTACGCGTGTCGTGGCGACCGTCGATGCGCTTCCCAGACCGAGCTTCGGCAGTAGCCGCATCCTGCCGCTACGCACGCCCAAGGGCGCCATGCAGACACAGCAAGCCAATGGCGTCACGGTGATCAGTGCGAGCAATGCCGACCGCTACGGGCCGTATATGACTGTGCTGGAGAGTGCGGACCCCCATGCACTGGTCGCCTGGTACAAGCGCAATTACCCGCTGTTCCAGCAGGCTTATCAGGAACTGGGTTATCCGCACGGTTACTTCAATGACCGCCTGCTCGGGGCGATCGACGACATGCTGGCCGCGCCAGAGCCGCATGATCCGGTCGCCGTGATTCAGGTCGGTTCCCACTATGATTTTGTCGACCCCCAGCTGCAGTCGCTATCGAGCGGGCAGAAGCTGATGGTTCGCCTTGGATCGGCCAACGAGGCGCAGTTCAAGGCGAAGCTGCGCACGATTCGCACTTTGCTGGTGGGTGGTCAGGTCGCGCATTAAGCGAAGGCGGTGCCAGCGAGTGAATGCGAAGAAGGGCATCGCAAAAAGTACTCTATAAAAAAGGCCCGCTATGAAGCGGGCCTTTTCGTTGTCGCAAGCGCGGTGCAGATCAGCCGTGATGCGCATTACCTTGCGGACGACCACCACCACCGCCACGAGGGGCAGGAGCAGCGGCCGGGCGTGGCGCCGGACGATACGACTGCGCGTGATACTGCTGCGGAGCGGCGTGATATTGCTGTGGAGCCGCACGATATTGCGGCGCTGCTGCCGGGCGATAACCGGCCGACTGCGGTCGGTAGGCATTCGGCTGTGGCGCGTGTGCGTTGTACGCGTTGGAGTTACCGCCTGGACGCGCCACATTTGCGGTATTCGCGTGCGGCGCGAAGTTCGCCGAACGCAGCGCCATATTGTTGTTCGTGTGCGGCTGCATGGTATTGGCATTCACGCGTTGGGTGTTGGCGGCGGCAGGCGTGAACCGGCCGGTCGCTCCGCGCGCAGCCACTACGCCGGCTCCAGCGAACGCACCAGCACGTGCCGTGGCCGCAATCGGCGGATTGCCATGATTGACCGACGCCAGCAGTGCCTGATTATGGCTGGCCATGGCCGTATGCTGCTGTTGGGCGGCGACCGGTCCCATGTGCTGCTCACGCGCAAAGCTCGCTTCCTGCGGGGTTGCCCGAGCCGTCAAACCACCCTGGCCACCGTTGTAGCTGGTGCGGTTTACATAGGTGTTGTGGACGACGGTTTGGTTATAGACATTGGTGATGTGGGTGCCGCCGAACTGATTCACCGAGCGGTTGTAGTAAAAGCCACCCCGGCCCCAGCGACCGCCGTCGTAACCATGGCCGGAATAACCGTAGCCATAATTGACACCACCGTAGAAGCCGACATGGCGGCCCCAATAGCCGGCGTGGAAGAGGTAAACGCCACCGCTCCAGCCCCAATAACACGGGGTCCATAGCGCACCATAGTACGGTGCAAGCACCCATGTACCAGGTACCCAGAAGTAGCCGTCGCCGTTCCATGCCCAGTAGCCAGGCGTCCAGATGTAGCCTGGCGCGGGAATCGGCGGCTGCACATACACCGGCAATATCGGTGGCGGAAAGCCGACTGAAACGCCTACGCCGACGAACACGTCAGCGTGTGCTTTTTGAGGAATCGCCGTTAACGCGGCGAGGGCGGCAAGCAAGGCAGCCGCCGCGCGCACCAGCCAGGTGCGCCTCGACGAAAGATAGTGCGTCGCACTGATTGTTTTCATGGTGTCGCCTCCTGGGTGTGCACCGTACAGCAGAGAACGCGGGAAACTTTCGACGGAGCACAGGAAATATCTTGATAAGTTCACCGGTGTTCAGCAGGCAACTTGCACGGCATGGTGACTTATCGGCCGCAAGACTTTGTGTTGCTTGGCTTTGATGTCAGCAAAATGGCAGATGAATGGAGCTCGCCGCTACCATGTGCCTATTCCTCACTGGATCGAACCTATGCCGCAGGTTGATCATCTTCAGTTACTCACGCGCTACAGGGCGTGGGCCGATCGATTGCTTTATCAGTCATTGGCCGCGCTGCCGGATTCGGCCCTGATTCGCGAACAACCGATCGTGTTCGGGAGCATTCTGCGCACGCTTCACCACGTCTATGCCATGGATCAGGTGTGGAAAGCGCACCTAGAGGGCGTACCTCACGGGTTTACGTCACGTAATCCTGTCGATTGCCCGGCGTTCGATGTGCTTCGCGCGGCTCAGGCGGATATCGACGCCTGGTACATCCGTCTGGCGGAAACGCTGGACGAGGACGCGTGCGATGAAACGATTCGTTTCACGTTCATCGGCGGCGGCGAGGGTGCGATGCGCCGCGGCGAGATTCTGCTGCACGTGGTCAACCATGCGACCTACCATCGTGGGCACATCGCGATGATGATGTACGGCCTGTCCGTACATCCGCCGACAACGGACTTGCCGGTGTTTCTCCGCGAGACGGGCTGATCGTTTTTGGATGGAGTACGCTTTCGGTCATGTCCTTTCGCACGACCAAGCCCGCTACCGCGCAGATCGAGCTCTTCGCACAGCCGCCCGCGACTCAGGCCAAAACACATCGCCTGTTCTTTGCGCTGATACCGGATGAAGTCGCACAGCACAACATTCATCGTGCGGCATTGCTGGTGGAGCAACAGTATCCCGAGCTGCGCGCGCGTTGGGTCAACCCGGAGCGTTATCACGCCACGTTGAGTTTTCTCGGCGATTACCCTGCCATGCCTGACGATGTCGTCGAGAAAGCGAAGTCCGCCGCTGACCATCTGCACGCGTCGTCGTTTATCTGGACGCTCGACTATGCGGCCAGTTTTCGAGGTCGCGAGCCGCCTTGTATATTGCGAAGCACCGTTGTGCCGGACTCGCTGCTCGCGTTGTGGGACGATCTCAACACGGCCCTCACCTCTGCGGGTGTGCATCGGCGTATCGAGCGTAAATTTACGCCGCACGTTACGTTAGCCTACGGTCGCCGCGAATTGCCGGGCACCATGCCGATTGTGCCGATAACATGGCGAGTCGAGAGAATCGTGCTGATTCACAACGTGGTGGGAAAGGGACGCTACCAATGGCTGGGCAACTGGCGTTTGTCGGCGCGGGTGCACGAGTGAAGGGATATGGGCCAAAGGTCAGGTAGGCGGCTCTGATCGGCGAGCGCACAATTGGACGGAGGCTCATTCCAATCAGGAGATCGTCATGCGTTCGATATCCGTCGTATTGCTTGCGGCACTCGTTATTCCAGGGGTGACCCTGGCGCAAGCGTCGCAGATGAATCACATGCACGCGGTGTATTACGTTCCCCCGTACGTCCAGGCGGCAGTCAACGATCCCGCCCGCGGCCAGGATGTCAGCAACGATGCACGGCGCAAGATCACCGACATCATGGTATTCAGCGAAGTAAAGCCAGGGCAGAAAGTGCTTGAGCTGATACCGGGCAGCGGTTATTTCACGCGCGTGTTCAGCGGCATCGTCGGCTCGCAAGGTCATGTTTACGCGTTGTGGCCGAACGAGTACGGCAAAGAAGCCGTGGATGACGTTGCAGGCTCCGATAAGCTTGCCGCCGATCCGCATTACGCGAACGTGTCGGTGCTCAAGCAGGCGGCGGCGCAGCTAAGCGTGCCGGAATCGGTGGATCTGGTCTTCACCTCGCAGAATTATCACGATTATCCGGATGCCTTTATGGGCAAGGTCGATCCGATCGCGTTCGACAAGCAGGTTTATGCCGCGCTGAAACCCGGTGGCCTGTTTGTCGTGATCGACCACGTCGCACCGGCCGGCTCCGGCATGGCCGACACCGACACCTTGCACCGCATCGATCCCGCGATCGTGAAGAAGCAAGTCGAGTCGGTGGGCTTCGTGTATGCCGGCGAGAGCAATGCGCTGCGTAATCCGAACGACTCGCACACCATCAAGGTGTTCGACGCGTCGATACGCGGCCATACCGATCAATTCATCTATCGGTTCCGCAAACCGAAATGATGAGGCAATGGTGCGGGCCTGCGATCAACGCAGCCCGCGCCACATGTCATCGAGCAATTCATCGCTGGGATCGGCCGTCTGTTCCCAATACATGATCCCGCCAAGGTGTTGCGCCTTGATGTATGCCATCTTGGCGGCAATCGATTGCGGGTCGTCATACGTGATGAAGCGGCGCGTTTGTGCGTTCCACAACCAAGGTGCCTGAGCGACGGCGTCCCAGTGGCGCACATAGCCCTGCTTGTCGATGTAATCCTGCTTCAGTTCCGGCCAGTTGTGGCCGCCTTCGTAGTGGCCATAGCGCTGGTAGAGGCCATCGTGATCGGGTGTTACGTCGGCAAATTCGCGGCCGTAGAGCGCGGCGCCGATCAGCAATTTGCGCGGTGGCACGCCTGCAGCGAGGAACTGCTGTACGGCACGGTCCGTCGTGCGCCCGTCGCCGGCTATCAGCGCTGAAGCATGCAGGCCAGTGTGATGCCCGGTGGTCGGCGTCATGCTGTTGACGAAGTCGTAGGTCATCAGATTGAACCAGTCCAGGGACGGATTGATCGCCGCGATATCGATGTCGCTAACGTAAGGACCGTCGGCAATGGCCACGCTGAGGGTGTAGTGATTGGCTCCGGCGCGACCGTTTGCAGCGCTGGCACGGTCGAGGCTGGTGCGAATCGCTTTCAGCAGCAGCGTGAAATTGGTCTTGTCCTGCGGGCTGGAATGAATGCCGGATTCGTGGTGACCGGGATATTCCCAGTCAACGTCCAGTCCATCGGCATGCTGGGCGGCGATCAACTGTGCGGCGCTATCGGCGAATTGCTCCCGTCCCGCCGCCGTGCTGGCCGCCTCGGAAAAACCCCCGACGGTCCAGCCGCCAACGGAGATATCGACCTTAAGCTTTGGGTTGATCGATTTCAGCGCGAGCAGATCGTGCAGGTGCTTCGCGCCGTTGTCGTCGAGAACCACATTGCCATTTTTCAACTGTGCAAATGCGAAGATCAGCGTATCGATCTTGCCGACATCCTTGGTCTGCACGGGATTCCAGCCGTTGGCGTAACCGACGATGCGATAAGGCGTGGACGACGCTTGCGCCAGTGCGCCGCTGCTCGCTGCGAGCAGCGTGAGCAAAACGCCAGTGAGGAAGTAATGCGGGCGACGGGAGGAAACATTACGCATCAAATACGCCTCAGGGTGGTGGATCATTCGATATTCGCAAGGCACGCCGGCGCTGCACAGTGCTGCGTCGCATCTGCCGACCGGCGCTTGAAGTTAGCAGAGCACGCTGCCATCGTGGGTATGACAAGTTCGCTTACGCTCATGAACGACGACACGCCGATTTCCAACCATACCGTCCTGCGCGACGATCCACCGCCCCGGCCTCCGGTCGAACCCGATCCTGGCGATTGCTGCGGCAACGGCTGTGACCCTTGCATCTTCGATCTCTATGAGGAAGCGCGTCAGCATTACCGCGAAGCGTTGGCAGCCTGGCGTGTCCGCCATCCGGGCATGGATCCGGCGTCGCCGCCGGACCCTGCAGCTCAGCGCGCGCCGTAGACGGTCTTTACATCCTGCAACAACGCTGCCTGGCTGGTCGGTCGTGCGTAGAACATATGGCCGCCCGGATATTCCTTCACCTGCACGCGGGTGGGATCGCCCATCGCCGGAATCTGATCGACGATCAGCACCGAAGCCATGAACGGGCAGGACAGATCGTCCCAGCCGTGCGCGATCAGCACGCGCAGGTTGGGATCGTTGGCGACTGCCTGGCGCAACTCGCTGACTGAACCCTTGTTGGCATCGTCGTCCTCGTGCCACAGATTGTTCACGTCATAGCTGAGCGCGTTGTAGCGGCCGTCGTACTTCCAGCCCACGGTTTGCGTAACGAAGTTGACCATCGCCGTGGTGGTCGGCGCGATGATGCCGTTAAGGATCGGGTCTCCGCCGACCTGGTGCGGCGCGTAGGGAAAGGGATCCCATGCGGTGACATTGGAATCGTAGCGGCTGCCGAGCTTGCCCTCGGCGCGATAGATCTCGCGCAGATAAGCCTGCGTTTCGAGGCGACCGCCCGAGCGTTTGACGAACACCGGATCGAGACCGGTGAGCGCGGTAACTTTCTGGATCATCGCATCGGTCGCGGCCGGGTCGGTGCGACCCTTCATCAAGGCCATGGCGTAGTCGCCGCGCGTGTAGTCAATGATCGGCGCCATCGCTTCGGGTGTCAGTTGGTGTTCGCGCTCAAGATGCGCGGCGGCGATCGAGGGCAGCGTGAGCATCCACGGTAACGGCGAGACGTCACCGTCGTCGGAAGAGGCGGCGTCGAGGTAGGGCGACAGCAACACCACGCCGTTCATCGCTACGCCGAGCTGGGTTTGCAGATATTCGGTAATACGCGGACCGCGGAAGCCGCCGTAGCTTTCGCCGACCAGGTATTTGCGCGACTCCATGCGACCGTTTTTCACCAGCCAATCGTAGACGATGCGCGAGAGATACTTGATGTCGTTATCGGTGCTGTAGAACAGTTTGGTGGCCTTGTCGTCCGGCACCAGCGCACGGCTGTAGCCGGTACCGATCGGATCGATAAAGACCAAGTCGGTGAAGCCCAGCCAGGTGCCTGGGTTGTCGTGCAGCATCGCCGGATCGGACGGGTTGTCGCCGTCCACGCCGAAGTTCACCCGCTTCGGACCGATCGCGCCGAAGTTGAGATACACCGAGGACGCACCCGGTCCGCCGTTGAGCGCGAAAGTCACCGGACGATCCTTGCCGGGCATCGCGTATGCGGTAAACACCACCTGGCCGGTGATGTTGCCCTTGTCGTCGCGTACCGGCAGCGTGCCGACGGTGACGGTGTACTTCAACGTGCGGCCGTCGACCACGGCGGACTGGCTGACGTGCGCATCGGCGGGAAAGGGCGGTAGATGGAAACCGTCGGCATTCGCGCCGTCCGCCGCGACCGATGGCTTGGCGTCGTCGCCGGCATGGGCCGGCGAGCCGGCGGCGATGATCAGGGTAGCGAGCAGGGCGAATTGCAGGATCTTGCGCACAACGTTTCCTCGGGGCACACCAATCACAAGCCTAACCAAGCACGACGTCGGCGCACCGTGCCCAAAGGCATGGATGTGCATTTATGAGGAGAGGCTCTCGTAGCCGGGCGTTGAACGTGTTGTTGCAGTGCATTAGATTTAGCGCTGTGTGATAGGGGGAATCCAACGATGAAACGCTTTCTGATGATCGGCGCCGCCGCAGCGCTGCTTTGCGCGTGTGGCGGGCAAAACGTGCACGCGCCCGCTCCGATCGGCGATCTGGTGAAACCGGGCATGGCGCCCTGGCTGACCGTGGCAAGTGGTGCAGACACGCTTGAGGTGCGCGGCCTCGATCACAAGCTGACCTTGGAGCCGTCGCCGGGTCTGTCGGCGGCCATTCAATCCCAGCTAGGTACACAGCTGCAGGCCGACTACTTCCCGGATCTGGTGGTGACCTGTACTGCGTTGACCACCGCGATGCGCGTGGACCAGGACAAGGCTCCCGGCAACGTCGCGATGGATCTGGGCCTGCATTGCGCAGTATGGGCGCGGGGCTTCGACGCCAATCACGATTACAAGACGCAGGTTTCCGCGGCGGTGGCGAGCGGGGCGGGCGATGAAGCCTATGCACAGGCGCTGCCGAAGTTGCTGGCCGATGGCGCCGGCGATATTGCGAGCCAGTTGCGCGGCGATCTGCAAAAGATTGCGCATTCGGCGCACTGAGGCCGGGTGTTGAATCAAATCGCGTAGGTGCCCGGAAGCGGGCGCCTACGCCGATCCGGGCAGGCTGGATAACATCGACCCCGCAATCCACGCTATCTTGTTAGCTGGACAGTTTGGGGAGCCCGCCCGTGAATGCAGTATCTGGACCCGGCGCCGCACCGCGCGCCGAACTCACAATCCGCGGCCTGATCATCGGCGTCTTGATCACGCTCGTGTTCACGGCGGCCAACGTGTTCTTCGGCCTCAAGGCCGGCCTGACTTTCGCCACGTCGATTCCGGCGGCGGTGATCTCGATGGCCATCCTGCGCGCGTTGAAGAATTCGACGATCCAGGAAAACAACATCGTGCAGACGGTCGCTTCGGCCGCCGGTACGCTCTCGTCGATCATCTTCGTGTTGCCCGGACTGATCATCGTCGGGTGGTGGACGGGCTTCCCGTTCTGGGTTTCGTTCGGTATCTGCGCCGCGGGCGGCATTCTCGGCGTGATGTACACCATTCCACTGCGCCGCGCGCTGGTGACGGATTCTGACCTGCCGTATCCGGAAGGGGTGGCTTGTGCCGAAGTGCTGAAGGTCGGCTCAGGCGATGCCGCGGAGGCGTCGGATGCGGTCGAGGCGGGCAGCAGCGGTTTGATGGCGGTGGTGGTCGGGTCGATCGTCTCGGCGGTGTTCTACCTCGTCGTGCAGACCAAGCTCTTCGCCAGCGACGTGGCGCAGTATTTCCGTATCGGCGACCGCGGTGCGGCCAGCGGTTACGACTTCAGCCTGTCCTTCGCGCTGTTCGCGGTCGGCCACCTGGTTGGCCTGTGGGTGGGTATCGCGATGCTGTTCGGCGCGTTTATCGGCTGGGGTTGGGCGGTGCCGCACTTCACCTTGCTGCATCCGGCCGCAGGCGATGTCGCAGAGGTGGCGCAGGGCGCATGGAGCCACTACGTGCGCTTCGTCGGCGCGGGCACCATCGGCGTCGCGGCGATCTGGACGCTGGCCAAGCTGGTCAAGCCGGTGGTCAGCGGCCTGAACTCGGCGATGGCCGCCTCGCGCGTGCGCAAAGCGGGCAAGGCTGACACGCTACCACGTACCGAACAGGACATGCCGATCGGCATCGTCGGCTTGATCGTGTTGATCTGCATGTTGCCGATCGCCTGGTTGCTGGGCAACTTCAGCATCGTCAGCGGGCTCGCCTCGCACACGACCCTGTTGGTGATCGGTGGCGTGGTGTTCGTGCTGATCCTGAGCTTCCTGGTATCGACGGTATGCGGCTACATGGCCGGGTTGATCGGTTCGTCCAACAGTCCGCTGTCGGGCATCGGCATCCTGGTGGTGATCATCGCGGCGCTGCTGCTGGTGGTGGGTGTGAAGCCCGATCTGCCGGTCGATTCGGGCAAAGCCTTGGTGGCCTTTGCACTATTCATTACCTCGGTCGTATTCGCGGTGGCTGCCATCGCCAACAACAACCTGCAGGATCTCAAGACCGGTCAGCTGGTCGATGCCACACCGTGGCGGCAGCAGGTGGCGCTGGTGATCGGTGTGATCGCTGGTGCCATCGTCATTCCGCCGGTGCTGGACTTGCTCAATCATGCGTATGGCTTCCTCGGCGCACCGGGTGTGGATCCGGCGCATGCGCTGCCGGCACCGCAGGCCGGTCTGATTTCGGCGCTGGCGCAGGGCGTCATCCAGAACAATATCGACTGGAGCCTCATCATCACGGGTGGTGTGATCGGCGTAGGCATCATCATTCTGGACGCGGTTCTCGGCCGCACCACCAAGTCGGTGCGACTGCCACCGCTGGCCGTGGGTCTGGGTATCTATCTGCCGACCTCCACCACCTTGATGATCGTGGTAGGCGCCATCGTCGGCTGGTACTTCGACAAACGCGCCGATCGCACACCAAAGGCCGAAGCCACCAAGCAGTTGGGTGTATTGCTGGCCTCCGGCCTGATCGTCGGCGAGAGCATCATCGGTGTGGTCGTGGCGGCGATTGTCGTGTTCTCCGGCAAGCCGTCACCGCTGGCTCTGGTGGGCGATAGCTTCGAGAACGCGTCGATCTGGATCGGTGGTATTGCTTTCGTCCTCGTGACGTTTGCGATGTATCGCTGGATCAGCCGGATGGGGCAGAAAGTCTGATCGATGTCGCAGCGGTGGCCGCAACGGCCACCGCTCGCTTTCCCCGCGAGAGCGGAGCAAGGCCGCGTACAATACGCACGGTCAGTTCACCGGATGCATCCGCTTGACGATGGTCGGTATCCATGCGTCCACGCCCGATGCGGTGCTGGACGCTCTGTTTCTGCCTTTTTCGGATGGCTCGCTCCGCCTGCCAGGCGACGGTAGCGTGCTCTTTTTGCGTGCGCGTGATGGTTATCGCTTGCGTGAACTCGCGCAGCCTGGCTGGCTGTGCGAACAGAGCTTCAAGCCATTTGCCGATGCGCTGATGCGCGATGGGTTCACCGTGGGGGAGGCGACATCCGAAGCACGCTTTGCGTTGGTGCTGGCCTTGCCGCCGCGGCAGCGCGAGGAAGCCCGTGCCTCGTTTGCGCGCGCCGTACGTCACGCTGAAGGCGGTGGCATCGTGCTGGCCTGCGTACCGAACGCCGAGGGCGCGAAGTCGGCGCAGGCCGATCTGACTGCATTGCTTGGGTCGGTGAGCCATCTTTCCAAACATAAGTGCCGCGTGTTTTGGGGTGCGTCGCAGGCCTCGTCCATCAATCGATCGTTGCTGGAGTCGTGGCTCGCGCTTGACGAGCCGCAATCCAACGCGGCGGGTTATCTGAGCCGTCCGGGTCTGTTTGCGTGGGATCGCGCAGACACCGCTTCTGCGCTGCTTGCGGTCCATTTGCCCGGGGATTTACATGGTCGCATCGCCGACTTCGGTGCGGGATACGGTTATCTTGCCGCGCAAGTCGTTGCTCGCTGTCCGCATGTCACGACGATCGACCTTTACGAAGCCGAGGCACGCGCACTGGAGCCGGCACGACTCAATATGGAGCAGGCGATACGTGAAAGCGGACGTGCCGCAGCGTTTGATCTGCATTGGCACGACGTCACCACCGGTATCGATAAGCGTTACGACGCTATCGTCAGTAATCCGCCTTTCCACCAGGGCAGGGCGGACCTGCCGGATCTCGGTCGCGCTTTTATTGCGCGGGCGGCGAATGCCCTAGTTCCAGCGGGGCGCTTCTGGCTGGTGGCCAATCGCCATCTGCCGTACGAGGCGACGCTTTCCGCACATTTCGAACAGGTGCGAATAGTAGCGATGCAGGATGGTTTTAAAGTGATCGAAGCAAGAGGTGTGCGCGGATGAGGTTGGTTAGGTTGATCGCGAATCTCGGCTATGGCAGCCGCAAGGATGTCGCGTGGATGTTCCGCGACGGACGCATTACCGACCCCGACGGCGAAGTGCTGTACGCCGACGACAAGGTCGAGCATGCACAGATCCGCATCGACGGCGAGCCGCTCGATCCGCCGACGGGTCTGGTGCTGATGATGCACAAACCGTTGGGTGTTACCTGTTCGCGCAAGGATCAAGGACGTGTCGTTTACGACCTTTTGCCGCCGCGCTATCGCCAGCGTACGCCTGCGCTATCTACGGTCGGACGACTCGATCGCGAGACATCCGGCTTGTTACTGTTCACCGACGATGGTGCGTTGTTGCATCGGATCATTTCGCCGCGCGCGCAGATCGGCAAGATGTATGAGGCTACGCTTGCGCAGGATTTGCGCGGCGATGAGCAGGCGCTATTCGCTAGCGGAACCCTGATGCTGGAATCGGAAACCACCCCGTTGCTGCCCGCCACGCTGGAAGTGCTTGCATCTCGCCAGGCACGGCTGTTGATCACCGAGGGTCGCTACCATCAGGTGCGTCGGATGTTCGCTGCGACCGGCAATCATGTCGAAGCGCTACAACGCACGGCGATCGGTCGCTTGCAGTTGGATGGACTGCCGTCGGGTGCGTGGCGTCAACTCGATGCGAACGATGTGACGCAACTCTTCGAACCGGCAAGCACGTAGTGGCTTGCCGGTGTCATCCTCATTCGGTTCTCGGCTGACGACTTCGCGCAATCTCGTCTTCGCGACGGGAGTGCGCATTGGACATCCAGGAAACGAGCTCGAACGCCGAGTCTTTGTCTCGTTCGGGTTTGGTGTCATGTATGACTATGACTGAAAGCATCCCTGCTACCAGCTGCATTCCGCGCGTAATGGCGGAACGAGCGAGAAGCATGTGCATATTGTTCACTCCATCGGTTGCCCCTGTGCAACCGCAAGCAAACTGTAACAAGGTTTTATCCTGAATGTATAGGGAGCGTGAAGGCCCGCTCGGCGCCCCCCATTACCTACCTTGCGGCAGCCATAAGTTGCCCGGATATCGATGCCTATGCCCCTGACGTCCCTTCAGTTCGATAACGCCTTTATCCGCGATTTGCCGGGTGATCCGGACCGCGGCCAGGGGGCGCGCCAGGTGCAGGGCGCGCTGTATTCGCGCGTGGATCCCAGCCCGGTGGCCGCACCGCGCACGGTCGCTTGGTCGCGGGAGGTGGCGGCGACCCTCGGACTCACCGAGGCCGACGTCGCCAGCCCACTTTTTGCCCAAGTGTTTGGCGGAAACGGGGTGATGGAAGGTATGCAGCCCTGGGCGTCCAATTATGGTGGGCATCAGTTCGGGGCCTGGGCCGGGCAACTTGGCGACGGTCGCGCCATTTCGCTGGGCGAGGTACTGACGGCACAGGGCGCGCGGTTGGAGCTTCAGCTGAAAGGCGCGGGCGCGACTCCCTATTCGCGGGGCGCCGATGGCCGTGCCGTGCTGCGCTCGTCGATTCGCGAATTCCTTTGCAGCGAAGCCATGCATCACCTTGGCGTTCCCACCACGCGCGCGCTGAGCCTGGTGGTGACTGGCGAGACAGTCGAGCGCGACATGTTCTACGACGGTCACCCGCAGGACGAGCCCGGCGCGGTCGTCTGTCGCGTGGCGCCGTCGTTTATCCGCTTCGGTCATTTTGAGCTTCCGACGTCCCGCGGAGATATCCCGTTGTTGCGCCAACTGGTCGATTTCACGATACGTCGCGATTTTCCCGATCTCGGTGGGAGCGGAGAGACGCGCTATGGCGACTGGTTCGCCGAGATTTGCGCGCGCACGGCGAAGATGATCGCGCACTGGATGCGGGTGGGTTTTGTGCACGGTGTGATGAATACCGACAACATGTCGATTCTCGGTCTCACCATCGATTACGGTCCGTATGGCTGGATCGACGATTTCGATCCGGACTGGACACCTAATACCACCGACGCGGCACGCCGTCGCTATCGCTTCGGTCAGCAACCGAATGTGGCGTGGTGGAATCTGAGCTGTCTCGCCGCCGCACTGGCGCCGCTGTTTGAGGATGTCGCACCGCTGCAGGCAGGGGTAGACCGCTACGCTGCCGAATATGCAGCGCAGGATCGGCAGAACGTGGCGAGCAAGCTCGGGCTAGCGGAATGTCGCGACGATGACCTGGCGCGCATGGATACGCTGCAGCAGTTGATGCAGCGAGCGGAAGTCGACATGACTTTGTTCTTCCGCGCCTTGAGCGATATCGATCCACACCGACCCCAACTGGCTCCGCTACGGCACGCGTTTTACGACGAGGCCAAACGGGATGCCGCGGAGGCCGATTTCCTTGGCTGGCTGGACGATTACGCCTCTCGCCTGCGAGAAGATCCGTTAACAGCCGAACAGCGTCGGCAGCGCATGTTGGCGGCCAATCCCCGCTATGTGCTGCGCAATTACCTGGCGCAGGAAGCTATCGACCGCGCGACCCAAGGCGACTACGAAGGCATTCACACTTTGCTCGACGTATTGCGCCGTCCCTACGACGAGCAACCAGGGCGCGAGCATTTCGCACAGAAGCGGCCCGAGTGGGCGAAGTCCCGAGCAGGCTGTTCGATGCTTTCCTGCAGCTCTTAGCGTGCGTACAAACCGTTGCGGCCCTGATCCGAAGGATGCGGGGCCGCAACGTGCGCGTTAGTTAGATAGATGAAAGCGAAATCTCAGTTCCCGTTATTGCCGTTGTTGGCTTTATCCCCCTGCTGAGGATTCGGGCGCGGTGCCGGCCGAGTGTTCTGAGCGGGCCGATTACCGCCGGGCGGCTGAGGTCGATTGCCGCCACCTGGCGGTTGCGGGCGGTTACCGCCACCGGGTGGTTGCGGTCGATTGCCTCCGCCTGGCGGCTGTGGGCGGTTGCCACCACCCGGAGGCTGCGGTCGATTACCTCCGCCCGGAGGTTGCGGCCGATTACCACCACCTGGCGGTTGGGGCCGATTGCCACCTGGCGGTTGCGGGCGATTGCCGCCACCCGGAGGTTGGGGTCGATTATGGCCGCCACCCGGCGGCCGGATAGGCGGCCGCGGCCGTGGCCGTGACGGCGGCCGGATCGGAATAGGCCGCGAGTACCAGCGGGCGCGATCGCGATAGAACGGCCGGCCCGCGTAATAACGGCCCCAGTAGGTGCCGATCACGAACGAGACGATCGGAATGCCGATCTGGGCACCATAGTCGACAACCACCACCGGCTGGTTGTTGTAGGTGTATTGAAGATAGGTGCCAGCTACCCAACCGCGGTTGCCGACGGCGACGACATCGCACCATTCCCATCCCGTAGTGCAACCCTGGATGGATACCGGTGTGCCTGTTGCCAGGGTGAGGATAAGTGGATATTCGGCGTCGGGACCCGCACGCATATTGACGTTGGCGATGGTGTAACCATCGGCGGCAAACGCCATGGTGGGAACCATCATCATCAAGGCGGTCACGATGGACCAAAGCATTCGTTTCATCGGGCAATCCTCCAGCATGGTTGCTGTGGTGGACGTACGACGGCAATGCCCGGTCATCATGGCTCAATTGGCAGGAGATTGCATAACAATCTCCTGCCAAAACGGGTTCAGTGCACCTCGAGCAATTCCACATCGAACACCAGCGCGCTATTGGGCGGAATATCGCTACCCGCTCCGCGGTGGCCATAGCCCAGACTGGAGGGAATGATGAGCGTGCGCTTGCCGCCCACGCGCATACCCTTGACGCCGCTGTCCATACCGGACACCACCTCATTGGCTCCCAGGGTGAAGTTGAGCGGACGGCCGCTGTCGTAGGAGCTGTCGAACTTCGCGCCGTGATGGTCGGGCGCCTTGGCGTCGTATAGCCAGCCGGTGTAGTTGATCCGTACTTCCGAATCGTCGCGCGCCGTGGCGCCGGTGCCGACCTTCTGGTCCGTTATCACCAATTTGGTGACGTCGTCGGCATGGGCCGGAAGCGGGCCGAGGGCACCCAGGGCGAGCAGGGCGGTAGCAAGGATGGCGAACGGGCGAATCATGGAAAGCTCCGGAAGTCTGATGGCCGGCGCGACGTTAACGCATCGAAGGAACGGACGCAGCAGTTTGCATCGAGACTGTGATGTGGTATCACTTGTCGTCATGATCCTCGCCTCCCACCGCTATTACTTCTGGTTTTATGGCTATCCGAAGCCGGCGGCGGAGCGTGGTGCGCGATCGTAACTAAGCAAGATCACCCACTTTCCTCAAAAGCCGCCAGCCACCCTGGCGGCTTTTTTGTTGGTCGCCGGGTATCGACACCCAAAGGAGTTCTCCCCATGACCAGCATTACCGACGATCTGCGCATTCGCGAGATCAAGGAACTCGCCACCCCCGCCGACGTGATGCGGGATTGCGAGCCCAGCGCGGAGGCCATCGCCACCGTCGCCATGTCACGTCGCGCCTTGCACCGCATTCTGCACGGCCAGGACGATCGTCTCGCGGTGGTGATCGGCCCGTGTTCGATCCATGATCCGACCGCCGCGCTCGACTATGCCCAGCGCCTTGCGGTCGAGCGCGAACGGCATGTCGATGCGCTGGAGATCGTCATGCGCGTGTATTTTGAAAAGCCGCGCACCACGGTGGGCTGGAAGGGGTTGATCAACGATCCGGATCTCGACGAGAGTTACCACATCGACAAAGGACTGCATCTCGCGCGTCGCTTGCTGTGCGATATCAACGCGCTTGGCCTGCCTGCCGGTTGCGAATTCCTTGATCTGATCACGCCGCAATACATCGCCGACCTGGTGGCATGGGGAGCGATCGGTGCGCGTACCACCGAAAGCCAATCGCATCGCGAACTCGCTTCCGGTTTGTCCTGCCCGGTCGGATTCAAGAACGGCACCGATGGCAATATCAAGATCGCGGTGGACGCGGTGCTGGCCGCAGCCCAGCCGCACCATTTCATGGCGGTAACCAAGCGCGGGCACACTGCGATTGCCAGCACCCGCGGCAATGAGGATTGTCACGTGATTCTGCGCGGCGGCAAATTGCCTAACTACGACGCAGCCCACGTCGCAGACGCTTGCAGTGCCTTGGCCAAGGCCGGCTTGACCGAACGTTTGATGATCGACGCCAGTCACGCCAACAGCGGCAAGCAGCCCGACAATCAACCGCATGTGATCGCCGATATCGCCACACAGCTAAAAGCCGGGGAAAAGCGCATTCACGGCGTGATGGTGGAGAGCCACCTGGTGGCTGGGCGACAGGATCTGGTGCCGGGCCGTGATCTCATCTACGGGCAGAGCATTACTGACGGCTGCATCGGCTGGGATACCTCGGTACAGGTGCTGGAGCAGCTCGCCGAAGCGGTGCGCCAGCGTCGCCAACGGCAAGCTGCGCAAGCGGCGGCCTGATCGCAGAGGGAGAGATTCCGCGATCGGGCATCGGTCGTTCTATGCTTATGCCTTCAATCCATCGCAGGAACGCATCATGACATCCGATATCCGGCATCTGGCTGCGGCGCATCGATTTGAAACCACGGTGGATGGCGTGACCTGCGAACTCGTTTACACCTTGCAGGATCGAGTAATGATCATCATGCACACCGGCGTGCCCGATCAGGTGAGCGGCCGCGGCATCGCTGGCGATTTGGTGCGGACGGCATTCGAGACCGCACGCAGCGAAGGCTGGAAGGTGGTGCCGGCGTGCAGTTATGCGCAAGTGTGGTTGGAGCGGCACCCGGAATACGCAGAGCTGCGTGCATGAGTCATTCAACGAGATTCAGTCGCGGGGGTCGCCATGAGCACGCCGGCTGAAGGCAAACCTACAGCGCGGGCGATGCGCCGACGTTGGGCGCCGATACGCTTTGTACGCGCACGTCCATGGTTGATGCTTTCCAGCATCGTTTTCGTCGCGGCTGGTGTCGTGCTGGCGATGTCCGGTGTGAAGCCGGCGTCCGCTTTGTTGCTCAGTTTCGATCTCGGCGCTTTGCTTTATCTGGGTATGTTGACGCGCATGTTCAATCGCGCCAGCGCCGAGCACATGTGCCGGCACGCGCACGCTCAGGATTCCGGGCGCCGCAGTACGCTCTGGATCGCCGTCGCGCTTTCCGCCGTGGTGCTAGTGGCGTTGTCCACCGAACTGCACGCGGCAAAGAGCGGCGGCGCGAAAGCCATGGGGATGGCGGCGATAAGCATCGTGCTGTCGTGGCTGTTCATGAACACGATGTATGCCTTGCACTACGCGCACGGTTATTACGGCGATTTCGGCAAGCAGCATGAAGGGCTTGAATTCCCGGGTACCAAACAACCGGATTACTGGGACTTCGTTTATTTCGCCTTCGTCATCGGCATGTGCTTTCAGGTGTCCGACGTGCAAATCACCAGCCACATCTTGCGCCGCACGGCGCTGCTGCACAGTGTGGTGGCGTTCTTCTTCAATGTGTTCATCATCGCCATCAGCGTGAATATCGCTGCAGGGCTTGCTTAGTCGCGGAAGTTGTCAAACTGCAATGGCAGTTCGACCTCGGCCTTGCGCAGCACCGCCATGGCGAGCTGCAAATCGTCGCGCTTCTTGCCGGTGACGCGCAGCTTGTCGCCGTTGATCTGCGCTTCCACTTTCAGCTTGGCTTCCTTCAATGTCGCCACCAGTTTCTTGGCGATAGGTTGCTCGATGCCTTGCTTCACCGTGATCTTCTGACGCGCACCACCAAGGTTCACCTCGGGATCAGCCACATCCAGCGCGCGGGTGTCGATTTTTCGCGAAGCCAGGCGGCTTCGCAGAATGTCCAGCATCTGCTGCAGCTGGAATTCGCTCGGTGCGCTCTGAGTAATGATGAACTTGTCCAGTTCGAACTTCGCATCGGTGCCCTTGAAGTCGAAGCGGGTGGACAGTTCACGGTTGGCCTGGTCGACCGCATTGGTCAGCTCGTGCTTGTCGACCTCGGAGATCACGTCGAAGGAGGGCATGGGCGTTGTCCATATGGAGTAGGCGATAAGTGTAAGCCATGCATCTGTTGGATAATGCATGGTATGGGCGGTCCGGCGAACAAGATGGCGGTGATGGCGTGAAAGTGGATGTCCTGGTCATCGGCGCCGGCGCCGCAGGCTTGATGTGTGCGATCACGGCGGGCCAGCGCGGCCGGCATGTGCTGGTGCTCGATCATGCCAACAAGGCCGGCAAGAAGATCCTGATGTCCGGTGGCGGACGCTGCAACTTCACCAATCTCGGCGTGACGCCTGCGCAATATCTTTCCGCTAATCCGCATTTCGCGAAGTCTGCTCTGGCACGCTACACCCCAGCTGACTTTATCGCGCTGGTGGAAAAACACCGCATCGCCTATCACGAGAAGGAACTCGGACAGCTGTTTTGCGACGAGTCTTCCAAGCTGATTGTGCGCATGCTGCTGGACGAATGCGCTGCGGCAGATGTTCGTGTCGAAACCAGTTGCGCTGTGCGACAGGTTCGCAAGACGAGCGAAGGTTTCGCAGTGATGACGGCAAAGGGTGAAGTACATGCCGATTCGCTGGTGGTCGCCAGCGGCGGCCTGTCGATTCCCAGCATGGGTGCTAGCGGATTGGGTTACGAGCTGGCGCGTCAATTTGGCCACAACTTATTGGCGACCCGCGCCGGTCTGGTACCGCTGACCTTGAGCAGCAAGCACCAGGAGCATTATCAGGATCTTGCGGGCGTCGCCTTGCCCATCGCGGAAGCACGCGTCGGCAAGCGCAGTTTTCGCGCGGGGCTGCTGTTTACGCATCGTGGGATCAGTGGCCCGTCGATTTTGCAGATTTCTTCGTATTGGCAGCCCGGGGACGATCTGCGTATCGATTTGTCGCCGGAGCAGGATATCGGCGAATGGCTGGTTGCCCAGCGCGCAGCACGACCGGCTGCGGAATTGCGCAACGTGCTGGGTGACCTGTTACCGAAACGCTTGGCGCAACGCCTGAGCGAGCTATGGCTGCATAGCCGGCCGATGCGGCAATACCGCGATGCGGAATTACGCGATATGGGCGCGCAGCTGCACGACTGGCCCATCGTCGCCAGCGGCACGGAAGGCTATCGCACGGCGGAAGTAACGCTGGGCGGCGTGGATACGGACGGGCTTTCGTCCAGCACCATGCAATCGAAGCTCGTGCCGGGTTTGTATTTCATCGGCGAAGTGGTCGACGTCACCGGTTGGTTGGGCGGCTACAACTTTCAGTGGGCCTGGGCGTCTGGCTATGCCGCGGGCGAAGTGGTCTAGACCATTTGCATCCACTGAACATCGATCATGGTGAACTAAGCATCCTTCGCTTGGAGATTTCTCATGAAAGTCGGTTTTATCGGGCTCGGCGCGATGGGCAGCGCCATGGCCAGCAATCTGATCGCTGCAGGACATGCCGTCACCGTCTGGAATCGGTCGGAAGCGGCGGCGGAAAAGCTTGGATCGCTGGGCGCGAAAGTGGTGCACACACCGGATCGTGCTGCACAGGGCGACGTGCTGCACAGCATGCTGGCAAACGACCAGGCGATGCGCGAGGTTTTCCTCGACGGCGGTCTGCTCGATGCGATGGATCCGGGCACCGTGCATGTCAATCACGCGACAATTTCCGTGGCACTCGCCAAACAATTGGCCGAAGAGCACGGCAAGCGCGGCCTCGGCTATGTGGCGGCGCCGGTGTTTGGCCGTCCTGACGTAGCAGCGGCGGGAAAACTCAACATCCTCGTAGCGGGCCAGGCCACTGCGGTGGAGAAGGTCAAGCCGCTGCTCGAGGTCATGGCTGCCAAGCTATGGCCCATGGGCGACGCACCGGAGCGCGCCAATGTCGTGAAGCTGGCTGGCAATTTCATGATCGTCACGGCGATCGAAAGCATGGCCGAAGCCTCCGTGCTGGCCCGTGCTTACGGCGTGAGCGCAAGCGATTTCCTTGAATTGATGACCAGCACTCTGTTCGCTTCGCCGGTCTATCAGATCTACGGCAAATCGATCGCCGAACAGCGCTTCACGCCGCCCGGTTTTGCACTACCGCTAGGCCTGAAGGATGTCATGCTGGCGCAGGATGCAGGCCATGCGGCGCAAGTGGCGATGCCGTTGGCGAGCGTATTGCGCGACAGTTTGCTGGAAGCGATGGCCGATGGGGCCGAGTCGATGGACTTGTCCGCGCTTGCACGGGTTTCCGAGCGTCGTGCGAATCTGGATCAGCGCAACAAGGGTTAGCGAGGTGCAGGCAAGCGTTGCGCCAGCCAGCGATCGAGCTGGTTGCCGAATGCCTGTTTGTCGCGCGGATGCAATGCTGCGGGTCCGCCGGTATCCACACCGGAGCTGCGCAGTTCTTCCATGAAATTGCGCATGCCGAGACGTTGTTGAATCGTCTCGGCTGTATAGAGTTCGCCGCGCGGGTGGATAGCTAATGCGCCTTTGCCGATAACGGCGGCAGCCAGCGGGATGTCTTGCGTCACCACCAAGTCGCCGGGATTCACGTGGCGCACGATTTCGTTATCGGCCACGTCGAAACCGGGCGGCACCTGGATGCTACGGATATTGGGCGACGGTGGTGTGCGCAACGCATGGTTCGCTACTAGCGTCACATGCACTTGCGTGCGTTGCGCCGCGCGAAACAGGATCTCCTTGATCGCTACCGGGCAGGCGTCGGCATCCACCCAGATGCGAGGCGCTTCGCTCACGCGTCGTTCCAGTGCAGGGTGCCGTCGATCACGGTATTGGTATGGCCGCCGATCCAGATGATGCCTTCGGCGATATGCGCAATCAGCAAGGCATCGTGGCCCATCTCGCGCCCCTGGCTCACTGAATAGCCGCGCGCCAGGGGACCGTTCGGCTCGGCGTGCAGGAGGTAGGCAGCAATCAGACCGTTGGCCGCGCCGGAGGCGGGATCTTCAACGATACCGACGCCGGAAGGAAACGCGCGGACCACCAGTTGATACTCGGGATGCGTGCTGCGAGCGAACGCACACAGACCCATGCTGCCACTAGCGACGGCCAGAGCGCCGATCGCACTGTGGTCCGGTTGCCAGGCACGCAGGCTCGCTTCATCCGAACATTCGGCCAACCACCAGCGGCGGCCGCCGTCGACCAGTGCCGGCGGCAGCACCCCGAGGCCGATGCCATTGAGCGTGGAGGCGAGCAGGGGATGCGCATGCAGCCCCGTTTTCACCACGCGTGCTTCGGGCGATTGCAGCAGCAGCCTGCGCTGCGGGCCGCTACCTTCCACGCGGATAGGTAAAACTCCTGCGCCACACTCCTGCCAAAGCAGGTCGTCTTTAGGGGCCGCCAATCCACATTCGAGCACGGCGTGGGCGCTACCGACGCTGGGATGACCGGCGAAGGCGATTTCCTTTTGCGGCGTAAAGATACGCACCCGGTAACTGGCTTTGGGATCGCTGGGAGGCAGCAAAAAGGTGGTTTCCACCAGATCGGTCCAGCGTGCGTAGCGCTGCATCTGCGTATCGCTCCAACCGGCCGCATCCGTCACGACGCCGAGGTGGTTGCCGCCGCCGGGGCTGGCGGCGAAGACATCCAGGTGCATATAGCGGATCGGCTTCATACAGTTCGGTAAAGAGCGAGCGCGTGGCTTGATCGCGCATTCTAGCCGTCGACAACTCGGCCCGTGAACGTCAAGATGGCGAAATTCTCAAACTTTGTCAGATTCGTCATATGCCGACTACGCTGTTGATCATCCTTGCCGCCACCTGCATCGTCTCGTTCATGGCGTTCAACAACCGCCGCCTGATCGACGATCTGATCTTGTGGCCTCCGGCGATCGAGCGCAAACGCGAATATTACCGCCTGGTCACCTACGGGCTGATTCATGCCGATGGCATGCATCTGTTGTTCAACATGATGACGCTGTTTTTCTTCGGCCGGGCGATGGAACCGTTCTACAACCAGAGCCTGGGTGAGTTCGGGTTCGGACTGTTTTATCTGGGGGGATTGGTGATCTCGATCCTGCCCACGTATCTCAAGAATCGGCACAACTCCAACTACCGCAGCCTGGGTGCATCTGGCGCGGTATCCGCGGTGCTCTTCGGTTTCATCATGCTATATCCCTGGAGCCGGATTCTGGTGTTGGTCGTGCCGATGCCGGCGATCATCTATGCGGTGCTGTACGTGGTTTATTCGGTGTATATGGATCAGCGCGGGCAGGGTAATATCAATCACAGCGCACACCTTTGGGGTGCGGCTTATGGTGTGGTTTTCACGGTGCTGGTGAATCCGGCGGTACTGCCGCATTTCATGGAAGCTTTGTCGCAGCCCGGCATGTGATCTCCGGCACTTGTGCTCATTGCGCATACATCCTGATGATGCCAAGGTCACGTCACTGATCACCGTCGGAGTACCCACGCATGGCAACGACCCGCAAGTCTGCCGCGAAGAAGTCCGCGGCCCGCAAGGCAAGCAAAGGCGCTGGCTCGACCAAGAAGAAGACGGTCCGGAAGCCAGCCGCAACGCGCAAAAAAGCCGTAAAAAAAGCTGTGACCGGCAAGAAGGTGGCGAAGAAGACTGCTCGCAAAGTCGTAAAAAAAGCGGTTAAAAAGACGGCAAGCAAAAAGGCCGTGGGCGTGAAGACCGCAAAAAAGACGCCCAAGAAAACCGCCGCCCGCAAGGCTGCCCTCTCCACGCCGGCAGTAAAAGGCGCGGTCAAAAAGTCGCCGGCCAAAAAGGTGGCTGGGGTTAAGGACGCCGCGACGAAAAAGGCAATCCGCAAAGCACCGACCGGCCCGGTCGCGACTCGCAAGGCAGCGCCGTCGAGCGTGCCGGCAGTGGCAGTAAAGAAACCGGTTGCACCGCAGACGCCGAAAGAATCTGTTGCGGTGGCGGCGCCTCCCGCACCGGCTCATATCAGTCCCGAGGAAGCCGTTGCGCATATCCAGGCGCTGCTGCAGGCCAAGCAAGAACGCATCAAGCAGGGGCCGACCTGGCCGGGTGCGACGTCGGCACCGCACGGCAACAATGGCGATGTGCATAACCATGCGGCGAACCACGGCGGCGATACGGTACACAACCATGTCGCCCACGCGCGCGGCGATCAGGGCAAGAACGGCAAAAGCTGATCGAAATCGTCGTTACAGTTCACCATGTCTACGGAGACCGGTTAGCGCTTGGGCGCCAGCCGGTTCTTTCGTTTTTGCTCAGGACCTATTCAACGAATAGGAGTACCGTGTTTGCGTAGAAGGCATGGAGTCCTCGCCATGAAATACACCATCAAACGCTTACTGACCGGTCTGGTACTGGCCGTTCTTATGGGCGCGTTATCCGGTTGCTATGTTGCTCCAGGCTATAGCTACGTACAGGGCAACGGTTCTGCCGGCGACGTCTATTACGGCAGCGGTCCCGCTGTCGTCTATAACGGGTACTACCCGTACGGCTATGGCTATTACCCCTACGGCTATTACGGTTACTACGGCTGCTGCTATGCCCCGGGAGTCTTCGTCGGTGGCGGGTGGTATGGCGGCCGATACTGGCGTGGCAATCCGGGATGGCGCGGCGGTTCAGGGTGGCACGGGCATGGCGGTTGGTCCGGCGGTCATGGCGCATCGCATGGATCTGGCGGCCATTTCAGCGGTCACTAATAACGATTCTTAAGTCAGAATGCGGGGGATGATCCGACCCCGCATTCTCATTTCAGGCGCCAGGCTAATTTCCTGCATCGCAGTGGCTGCCGTGATCGGTGCTTGCGCCAACCTTCGCTACTACGCACACGTGACGCACGGCGAAAGCGCCTTGCTGTTGCAACGTCGTTCTGTCGATAAAGTCATCGCCGATCCCAGCACCGATCCGAAGCTTGCGACGCGTTTACAGCTTGCCCAGCAGGCGCGGCAATTCGCCTCGAAGCAACTGGATCTGCCGAATAACCGAAGCTATACCTACTACGTCGAGCTGCATCGCCCATATGTCGTGTGGAACGTCTTCGCGACACCTCGCTTCTCGGTCGATGCGGTGCGGCAATGTTTCCCGATCGCCGGTTGCGTGGCCTATCGCGGATGGTTCGACGACAAGAAAGCCAAGCAAAGTGCCGAGCGGCTGCATGCGCAGGGCAATGACGTCTACGTCGGCGGTGTTCCGGCGTATTCCACGCTAGGGTGGTTTGCCGATCCCATTCTCAGCAGCATGATGCGCTGGGACGATGACGAACTGGTCGGCACGATTTTCCATGAACTCGCGCATCAGCTGCTTTATGTAAAGGGCGACACCGCTTTCAACGAAAGCTATGCGATGTTTGTCGAAAACGAGGGCCTGCGCGAATGGCATCGTTCGCGCGGCGAACCGGTCGAAGATGATCATGATCAGGCCATGGACGATGGATTCACGAAGCTGGCGCTGGATCTGCGCGAGCGTCTGAAAAAGCTTTATGCCAGCGGCGTGGACAACGCCGCGATGGCGGCCGGCAAGGAGCGCGAAATCGCCGATTTTCGCGTGCGCTATGCCGCATGGCGCGACAAGAATTGGCCGAACGATCATCGCTACGATGCCTGGGTCTCGCAACCGATCAACAACGCAAAGTTGTTGCCCTTCGGCTTGTATGACCAATGGGTGCATGCGTTCGCTGTGCTGTTCCAGCGAGCCGATGGGCGATGGCCAGATTTTTATGCCCGTGTACGTGCATTGGCGCGAAAACCGACGACGGAGCGCGAAAGCGCGCTGCGCGACCTGTTGGACGCTTCCCGATTGCCGCTTTCGTCCGAGGCGACTTCACACTGAGGCGCTCAATGCGCGACTTTATGTTGAGCCATGTAACGCAGGTAGGCGAGCAATGCGTTCAGGTCAGCATCGGAGAGCGACTCCTGCGTGGGAAATCCGGACATTTTCGCTTCCGGCCAGCGCCGTAACGACTGCGGATCGCGGATAAATGCACGCAACAGATCGGCGCGCAGGTATTCGGTGGGGCTATAGGGAATATTGAGGTCCGGCCCCATACGCGCGTCACCCTCGCCGTTGAGCGTGTGGCAGGCGAAACAGGTGCGTTGGAACACCGCATAACCTTGGCGAATCGGGCTGTCAGCCGGCACGGAAGCCGTCGGCGCGGTGGCAGGAAAACGCGTGGCGGCATGTTGCGTTCGTCGGATGAGTACGAGCTGGTAGGGCCATTGCTCGCTGCTGATGTGCGCAGCGGCGGGGTGCGTCCACACCACGTAGAACGGGCCGGCACCACCCTTGTTGCCGGGCAGGGCGGGCCATGGTTGCTGTGGATCTTCTACGGCAAGCCACGCGATGGCACCTGCCTGGTTGAGAATCGCATCACCCGCAATATCGACGGAGAAGCCATCGGCGGCGACGAATTGCAGGTGATCGCCAGGTTCCAAGCCAGGCAGCAGCGCGCGAAGCGGCACGGCGCGATATTGCATGGTGCGGTGAAACGCTACGTCGATCGGAATCGTCACGACGCGTGCATCCGGCCTCGCCAGCAGCTCGGATGTCGTCCAGATGTGCGCGCCTCGGCCGGCGTCGATGCTCAAGTCGGCGGCATGCAGGGGCAAGGCGAGGCATAGAGCGATCAGACACAAGCAACGCATCAACATGGCAACCTCCTTGTGAAGACAAGTACTTGGAAACGACGCAACTGTAACCGTATGGGCGTGCTGGTCGAATAGCTATCGGTAACCTGAACAAAACGTGCCGTGCCCTTGAACTTCATCTGCTCAGACCGCACTAACTACACGACATCGCCGTGAGGCGACAACCTAGGTGGCACAGTGCATCGTGCCATCGAGGGGTCGGTTCCTATCTACCCTCCCCCCGGAACGCGACCTAACAAACCCCGGCAGTTATTCCCCTGGCTGCCGGGGTTTTACTTTTTGCTGTTCATGGCGACGGCTTCGGCGAGATAATCGGCAAGCGCCGCGACGTTCGCGCGCGTCCCCATCCCCGACATGGAAGTGATCCATGATCGTCAGTTCGCTGCTCGATACCGACCTCTACAAATTCTCCATGATGCAGGTGGTTTTGCATCAATACCCCGCAGCTCATGCGGAATATCGCTTCAAGTGTCGCAATCCGGGCATCGATCTGGTGCCTTACATCGAAGAGATTCGCGACGAACTACGCGCGTTGTGCAGCCTTCGGTTTACCGAGCAGGAACTGCACTACCTTCGCGGTTGGCGTTTTCTCAAGAGCGATTTCATCGACTTTCTCGCACTGTTCCAGCTCAACACGAAATACGTTGAGATAGCGCCGTCGGCGCTGGACAACGGAGAAATCGAGATCCGCATTCGCGGCCCTTGGCTGCATACCATTTTGTTTGAAGTACCGCTGTTGGCGATCGTCAACGAAGTCTATTTCCGCAATAACTACCCGAGTCTCGATCTCACCGAAGGGCGGCGTCGCTTGCGCGAGAAAATCGCGCTGATGCGCGATACGCCCGGATACGCCGAATGCCGCATCGCCGATTACGGTACGCGCCGCCGCTTCTCGCGCGAGTGGCACCAGGAAGTGGCGACCACGCTACACGAAGGGCTAGGCGAGCAACTAGCTGGCACCAGCAATGTGTGGCTGGCGTGGAAACTGGGGCTGCGCCCGTTGGGTACATTGGCGCACGAGTACCTGCAGGCGCATCAGGCGCTGGGGCCTCGGTTACGCGATTCGCAGGTGGCGGCGCTCGAAGCGTGGGCAAAGGAATACCGTGGCGATCTCGGCATCGCATTGTCGGATGTCTATGGCCTCACGGCATTCCTGCGCGATTTCGATATGTACTTCTGCAAACTGTTCGACGGTACGCGACACGACTCGGGCGATCCGTTCGCGTGGGGCGAGCGCGTGCTCGCGCATTACAAGGACAATCGTGTCGATCCGCGCAGCAAGATACTGGTGTTCAGCGACGGGCTCGATATTCCGAAGGTGATGGAACTCTTCAAGCACTTCCACGGACGCTGTCAGCTTGCGTTTGGTGTCGGCACCAATCTCACCAATGACGTCGGTCCGACGCCGCTCAACATTGTGATCAAGATGGTTCGCTGCAACGGACAACCGGTGGCCAAACTCAGCGATTCGCCGGGCAAGAACATGTGCGACGACCAGGCCTACATCGCCTACCTGCGCCAGGTGTTCGACATTCCCGTGCTGGCCGAAGCCTAGCGTCATAAAAAAGCCCGCGCAGTGCGCGGGCTTTTTATGTGCAATACGAAGCGCCGCTCAGAATGCGGGCAACACCGCGCCGTGGTACTTCTGTTCGATGAAAGCCTTGATCTCCGGGCTGGTGAGGGCCTGGGCCAGCTTTTGCACGCGTGGGTCGTCCTTGTTGTCCGGACGGCCAACCAGATAATTCACGTAGGGCGAATTCTTGTCCTCGATCAACAGAGCATCCTTGGTCGGATTGAGGCCGGCGGCAAGCGCGTAGTTGGTATTGATCAATGACAGGTCTACCTCGTCCAGCGTGCGCGGCAGCATCGCCGCTTCCAGCGGCTTGAACACAAGGTTCTTCGGATTGGCGATGATGTCCTTCGGCGTGGACAGCTCGTTGCTCGGATCTTTCAGGGTAATCAGTCCGTGTCTGGCGAGCAGCAGCAGCCCGCGAGCCTGGTTGCTGGGATCGTTCGGCAAGGTCACGGTGGCGCCATTGGGCAGTTGATCGATCGACGTGTACTTGCGTGAGTAAGCGCCGAACGGCTCGATGTGCACGCCGGTAACGATGACTAGATCGGTTTTGTTCTCGCGGTTGAAGGTGTCCAGATAAGGCTTGGTCTGAAAGTAGTTCAGGTCGATGCTTTTCTCGACGACCTGTGTATTGGGCTGCACATAGTCGGCGAACACCCTGATCTCAAGGTCGATGCCTTCCTTCGCGAGGATGGGTTTGACCTGCTTGAGTATCTCCGCATGCGGAACGGCCGTAGCGGCAACCGTAAGCGTCTGGCTGTTCGCGCCGCCGGAGCCGGAGGATGAGCAACTGGCCAGAAGGACTGCGGCGGCTACGAGGGCAAACAGCTTTTTCATAGAAGGGGTCCGGCCTTTGTGCGATGCACAAGAATAGCCGTCCAGACGGCCGAATGCAAAGACAGCGAAGGGAATGGTTCAGCGTCGGCTGTAGTGCGCCACGATCCGGTCTCCCAGCATCTGTAGCAGCTGCACCAGCACGATCAGCAATAGCACCGTTACGACCATGTAATCGGACTTGTAACTCAAATAGCCATAACGATAGGCCAGATCGCCCAAACCGCCGGCACCGATCGCACCGCCCATCGCGGTGTAGCCCACCAGCGCGATGGCCGTGACGGTGACGCCCGCCCACAGGCTGCCACGTGCTTCGGGCAGCAGTACGTGACGCACGATTTGCCACGTCGTGGCACCCATCGCTTGGGACGCTTCGATCACGCCGTACTCCACTTCGCGCAGGGCGGTCTCCACCAGGCGTGCGAAGAACGGCGCGGCGCCGATCACGAGCGGAGGAATGGCGCCGCGGATACCGAGCTTGGTGCCGACCAGGGCATATGTCAGAGGCATCAGCACGATCATCAGGATGATGAACGGAATGGAGCGAAGCACGTTAACAACCAGCGAGAGCGTGCCATAGAGTTTCGGCATGGCATGCAATTGCCCTCTGCCGGTGAGGAACAGCAGTACGCCCAAAGGCAACCCGATCAACACGGTCAGGAATAGGGAGCCACCCAACATCAGCAACGTATCGATGCAGGCGCGTCCCATCTCGCCCCAGTCGTCGATGTTCGGGAACAGCGCCTGCAGCACGGGAACGCGCGTCATGATCATCGTGCAAGCTCCTCGACGTCGATGCCGGCATGGCGCAATGCCGACAGCGCAGCGTCTACGCCGGCGCCTTGCATGGCCAATGTCAGTTGGCCATAGGGCAAATCCTTAATGCGGTCGACGCGGCCGGCGAGAATATTGAAATCGACGCCGGTCTCGCGCGTCACACGCCCAAGGGTGGGAGACCACGTGGCTTCGCCGCGGAAGGACAGGCGCATGATCCGGCCGGGCACCCGCTGATAGAGCGCTTGTTCGCCGGCCGCTTCTTCGGGCAGCGCCTCGTTGACGAAACGCCGCGTGGTCGCGTGTTGCGGATGCAGGAACACGTCGGCCACGGCGCCGTGTTCCACGATGCGACCGGCATCGAGCACGGCAACGCGATCGCACACCCGGCGCACGACATCCATTTCGTGAGTGATCAATACGATGGTGAGTTTCAGCTCGCGATTGATCTCGGCAAGCAAGTCGAGCACGGAAGCTGTTGTTTGCGGATCCAGCGCGCTGGTGGCTTCATCGCACAGCAGGATGGAAGGGTGATTTGCCAGTGCGCGGGCGATACCAACGCGCTGCTTCTGTCCACCGGAAAGTTGCGAGGGGTATTTATTCGCGTGCGCGCTTAGGCCGACCCGTTGCAGCAATTCGTCCACCCTGGCGCGTATCGCCGCCGTATTTTTCTCCCCGGCCAGGCGCAGCGGAAAGGCGATGTTCTCCACCACCGTTTGCGAGGAAAGCAAATTGAAATGCTGGAAGATCATGCCGATGCGCTGCCGCGCTGCGCGAAGGGCGGGCTCCGGCAACGCCGTGATGTCGGTGTCGCCGATCAGAATGCGTCCGCCGCTCGGGCGTTCCAACAGGTTGATCAGACGGATGAGCGTCGACTTTCCGGCGCCGGAATGACCAATGATGCCGAACACCTCGCCATCGGCCATGTCGAGGCTAAAGGGTTCGAGCGCGGGAATGTCCTTGCCGTCGACACGGTAGGACTTGTGGACATCGACGAAACGAATCACGACGGACCCAGGACAGTGGTCGAAGCTGGCATTCTATGCCAGCCGGGGCAAGACGCGCTGGAGTAAACTGACCTATGGATAGAACCGGAGCGATGACCATGACTACCGTCTACGATTTCAGTGCGCGCGACATCGACGGCAACGAGCGCTCGCTCGACGCCTGGCGCGGAAAGACCATGCTGATCGTCAATGTGGCCTCCAAGTGCGGATTCACCCCGCAATACAAGGGGCTGGAAGACCTTTGGCGCAGCCATCGCGACAACGGCCTGATGGTGCTGGGCTTTCCCTGCGACCAGTTCGGCCATCAGGAGCCCGGCAACGAAGCCGAGATCAAGAACTTCTGCTCCACCAGCTACGACGTGACGTTTCCGCTGTTCGCCAAGATCGAGGTAAACGGCGACAACACGCATCCCCTCTATCGATGGATGAAGAAGCAGGCCAAGGGTTTGCTCGGCAGCGAGGCGATCAAGTGGAACTTCACCAAGTTCCTGATCGATCCCGAGGGGAACGTAGTAAAGCGCTATGCACCCACGGACACGCCCGAAAAGATCGAGAAGGATCTGCAAAAGCGCTGAGCAGCACGGCGTGATGGTCTAGCTGTGTCCGTCGAAAGCCGCCAACAACTCGACGATCGCGTCCAGATTGCGACTGGGGCTGGCTTCGCCGGCCTCTTGCACAACATTGTTGAGCATGATGGCGAACGCAAGTCGTTCGCCCGATGCCGTCGTCACGTAGCCGACGATGCAACGCACGTAAGTCATGCTGCCCGTCTTGGCATGCACGTTAGCTACCGCTGGACTGTCGCGCATTCGCCATTCGAGCGTGCCGTCCACGCCAGCGGTCGGCAGCGCATCGCGAAGTTGCGCACCATAGGGTTGGCGAACGAGGTAGGTGAGCAGGTCCACCATGGCATTGGGTGTAGCCAGATCCTGTCGCGATAGCCCGGTACCTTCCTGGATCTGACTGGCATCGGGCGGCATACCGATGCGATCGAGCAATTGGCGCAAGGCGCGTATCGCCCACGATTCCGTGCTGAGAAAACCATTGGCGGGATCACCGGCTTGCTCGGCGTTGGTTTGCGCCTTGACGCCGGCAATCTGCAGCAAGTTCTGCAGATAAAGATTCTGCGAGCGTTTCAATCCGCGTGTGAGCACTTCCATCACTGGCGGCGATAGAACCTGAGCCACCACGGTGGCCTTGTCCAACGCGATGTCGCTCTGCTCCGGCCAGTGCATGACACGTAGCTGACCGTCGATGCGGATACCGCGCCGCGCCAGGGCATTGTGCAGCGCTGTGCCGGCAAGCCACGCGGGATCCGCGACGGCAAGCTTGAAATTTCTGGGCTCTGCCCGTGCGGCGACATTGCCGAACGCATACAACGTCGCATTGCCCGGTGCTCGATAGAGATTGATGTCGTTGCGCGTGTTGCTTGCGCCGGTAACCATGTTGTTCACGACATGGGGAATCGCACCCGGCGGATCGAAGATCAGCGAGGCAAGCCCGCCAGGATGGCTCGACGGTGCCACGGTAAGGTTCACCACGTTTTCCTGGACACTCAAGGCAGATGCCGGCACGGCGAACCAATCTTGCAGATCGCTAGCTTCCCATCCGGAACCGATCGTAGGGCCGCTGAAATAACTGTCATCGGCGATCAGGTCGCCACGCACTTCTTGTATACCGTTGGACGCTAGTTGCGTAGCCAGCTGATCCGCCCAGTCGCTGTTGGTGCCGGGTGTGCCGAGCGTGGGGTCGCCCATGCCGCGCAGGATCAGCGGCCCGTCAAGCCGGCCGTATTGAATCCGACGGGTGATAAGCAATTGTGTGGGAATGCGGTAATCCGTGCCCAGCGTATCGAGCACCAAGGCAGCGGTGTAAAGCTTGGCGGTGGAGGCTGTTTGCAGCAGTCGATCGGCATTGTGCGCATAGAGCGTGCGCCCGGTGTCCAGCGAGGTCACAGCGATACCCCAGCTGGAGGAGGCGAAACGCGGTTGTCCGATCTGGGTGTCAATGGCAGCAGCGAGTTGCTGGGCGGTGCTGGTGGCTACGACAGCGGGCGTGTCGGCGGTGATCGCCGTCGTGCTGGTACCCGCCGCGCCAAGCGCCATGCACACCATGCCGATTCGGAACAGGGCTCGCCATGAGTCAACATTCATGGGCCTAGTATTGCCCAAGCCGCGCGGCGGCACGATAGATTCTCAGGCGGCCCACGCCTCGGCCAGGCATGAAATGTTACCCTTACACACCCGCCGACTCCGGTCGGTACTTTACGTTCCCGCGAGACCATCATGCAGATTGCCGACCAGACCGTTGCCTCCTTCCACTACACGCTGACCGACGATAACGGCCAGGTTCTCGACAGTTCAGAAGGTCGCGAGCCGCTGACGTATCTGCATGGCAGCGGCCAGATCGTGCCGGGCCTGGAGAAGGTGATGGCCGGACGTGTGGCGGGCGACCAGTTCAAGGTCGATGTTGCGCCGGAAGAGGGTTATGGCGTGCATCATCCGGAACTCGTGCAGGAACTGCCGCGCGAAGCGTTTCAGGGTGTCGAGGATGTTCAGCCCGGCATGCAGTTCCAGGGTCACGGCCCGCAGGGCGTGATCAATGTGACGGTGACCAAGGTCGATGGCGACAAAGTGCATATCGACGGCAACCATCCGCTGGCCGGTCAGACACTGCATTTCGACATCGAAGTGACTGATGTACGCGCGGCCAGCGAGGAAGAGCTTGCACATGGTCACGTGCATGGCGCCGGCGGTCATCACCACTGACGCCTCGTGACCGAGTACGGTCACATCCCGAATACGGCACTGATAAAGGAATAGGGCCCTTCATGCAGGGATGCTTGCGCATAGCGATCGTCGGTTACGGCACCGCGGGCCAGGCAGCGGCTATCTTCCTGCAGACGCAAGGCCATGCATTGACGGTTTTCGAACAGGCTCCTGTGCCGGGACCCGTTGGCGCCGGATTTCTGCTGCAGCCGACCGGCTTAGCCGTGCTAGCCCGCTTGGGATTGCACGAACAGGTGCTGCAACGCGGCCAGCGCATCGACCGGCTTTACGGTTGCAATCACCGCGGGCGCAGCGTGATGGATATGCGCTATACCGATCATGCACCCGGCTGCTTCGGGCTGGGCCTGACGCGAGGCAGCCTCTTCACGGTACTGCGCGATGCCTACGCGGATGCGTTAGATATCGTGACGGGCACTCGCATCGATCAGGTGAGCGGCGACGGGCGGCATCTGATCGATAGTGAAGGGTGCAAGCATGGCCCTTTCGATCTGATCGTTGCCGCGGACGGAGCACACTCGCGCCTACGTCGAGCCGCGCCAAGTCTCATCCGAAACGAAGCCATGTATCCATGGGGCGCGCTATGGTGCCTGTTACCTGCCGACGATTGGCCTCATGCTGACGAATTGCGACAGCGTTACGCGGGAACCCGCGAGATGATCGGGCTGCTTCCGGTTGGGCAACGTGTCGGTCATCCGGGGCGCTGGCTGACGTTTTATTTCAGTTTGCCGGGAGATCAGGTTGACCAGTTCAATGCGGATGCTTTCGAAAACATGCGCAAACGCATCCAGTCGCTGTGGCCCGAAGCATCTGCGCTGCTGTCGCGAATCGAATCGCCGCAGCAGATAAATCGGGCACGTTATCGTGACGTAGTAATGCGTACACCCGTGCAGGGTCGGATCCTGTTTCTGGGCGATGCGGCGCATGCCATGAGTCCACAATTGGGGCAGGGCGTAAACATGGCTCTGCTCGACGCACAGGCGTTGGCCGATGTACTGACTGACAGTGCGAACGTTGACGAAGCGCTACGAAGCTACCCGAGCCGCAGGCGCGCGCATCTGGCTGTATATCAGCGCTTGAGCCGGTGGCTGACGCCACTCTTCCAATCAGAGCGAGATGCCTTGGCGTGGGTGAGGGATCTGGGTTTCGGGCCGCTAGCTAAACTCCCGCTGGCGCGCGGTCAGATGCTGAAGATACTCACTGGAACCAAGCGGGCATGGTTGCGGTGAGCTGGCGCAAACGATATGCCTCGACGCTCAGTACCAATCCAGCAGCGAGATGCCAGCGCCGAGATAGGTGGCGTTGTGGTTGTAGTCGATAACGCTCTCGCCATATCCCTTGAACAGTTCCATATAGCCGCGCAGGTTGCCGACCAGCGGGAAGCTCCAGGTGAACCTGCCTGCGCCGTGTTGTTGGCTGCCACCACGTAGTGAGTCGCGCAGCATCAGGCCGAATTCCTGGCCGTGCCATTCGTGAATGATCTGCACGTCGGCGCGACCGATGTAGTTGCTGATATCTGGATTGTTATCGTCTGCGCGCGGTTCCGGTACGCGCCACCAGGGGCGGAACACGATGGTCCAGTTATCGCGTTCAAAGCCGATTTGTGCCATCACTCGATTCCAGCTGCGCGAGAGCGGATCGGACTGGCCATTGGACTGGTGGTTGACGCCGACGCTAATCAGTCGCCCGTCCCAGCCGAGTAGTTGGTAGTTGGTGTTGAACACCAGCATGGCCTCGGGCTCGTAATCGGTTTCGCGGAACGGGCGCGACTCTTTCGAGTTGTAAACCTGCCAATACGAGGCCTGGGTATAACCCACCCACAAGTCGCCGGCATCGCCGAACACGCCTTGCCAGACCTTGGTTTTCAAGCTGAGCTGGAATTTGCCTTCGATATTTTGCATACCCAACGGGGTCTGCACCGCATTGACCGGGTTGGGGCTATACGGCAGGTTGTTCTGGTTGCTGGTGGCGAACACGGGTAACACGTAGATCGGTTTGTAGCCGCGCAGATTGAAGGTTCCCAGTTTGCTTTCCGGCGAGAGCTCCCAACGGCTGTCGAGTAGCGAAAGCGGCACGGGAGCCGGGTTGCCGTTTGCGGCCGCTGCTGCGGCTTGTTCCCGTGCAAACACATTGGGCGATGATGGTGCCGTCGGCTCGGTACGTTTCTGTGCGGCTGGCATCTGGCTTCGCCCGGTCGCTCGGTCATAGCAGGCGAGTCGCTGCGCATCGCTCTCGATGCCGGTGCAGGCTCTTATGTCCGTGGGGCTGACGTTTTGTGCCTGCGCTGAAAACGCAGGCAGGTAGGCGCATGCAAGTGCAACGAGATAGCCGAAGCTTTGTTTCATGAGCGACTCCCCGACATGCCACCTCCGGCATGTTCGGGCCAAGTCTAACTATCTCGTACGCGGGAAGGAAAAAAGCCGGCCATCGACAGAGCGATGGCCGGCTTGATGTGCACCTCGATGCGTCGCCTAGTTCAGATTCTTCAACCAGCGCTCGTATTGCGACTTGGTGATGCGCTTGCTGTGTCCTGCGACATAGAGGAAATCATTGGCAAGTGGCGGATACGCGTCGGCTTGCTCGCTGGTGATGAATTTGGAACCGCCGGAGAGCTGCTCAAATGAGGGCGGTGAAGCAGTCGATGGCGCCTGACCCATCGTGGACTGGATGGTGACCTGGCCTTGCGGCGCATTGACAGTGGCGTTGCTGGTGCCGGTCGCGGGCGTCGTTGGGTTGCTTTGCGACGGATTGGTAGGTTGCATCGGCTGATTTTGCGCAAAGGTGGTGCCTGTGAAAAGCAGGCCGACGCCGATCAGAGAAACGAAGAGTGGGGTGCGATATTTCATTGTGATAGCTCCTGCAAGAACGCTTGAGATGCCAGGGCGTATCCGTGCGAAAGAGCATGACCGAAGACAGTCCTGGCCTATCAAGCTCGTACCTACATTAGCAATGCCGCCGTAAATGCCAGCACAATAGGTAGGTAATGATTATGTGAAGGCGGCATCCGTTGAGCGAATCTTCATCTAGCACGAAGACGATCACACTGACGCAGGCGCGCGCTCTACATCTTGCTGCGCAAGGATTGTTGCAAGCACCGCGACGGCGCGCGCAACACGACGATTTGCTGGCAACCGTTCAGCGCATGCGTCTGTTGCAGATCGACAGCATCCATGTTGTTGCGCGTAGCCCGTATCTGGTGTTGCATGCACGTCTGGGCGATTACCCGCCGACATGGCTGGAAGAAGCTCTCGACAACGGACGTATCGCGGAATGCTGGGCGCACGAGGCCTGTTTCGTCACCGCGGGCGATATCGGTTTGCATCGCGCCTGGCGCGCACAAACCGAAAGCAATCACTGGGCGGACCGGCATGCAGCGCGCGTCAGGGACAGTCATCTAAAAGAAATGCACGATCTGCTCGCTCATATTCGGACATCAGGGCCGGTGCGCGCCGCCGATTTCGAACGTGCCGACCGCGGCGTTTCAGGCTGGTGGGAATGGAAACCGGAAAAGCGCTGGCTGGAGGCGTGGTTTGCGTCCGGCGACCTCATGGTGACTCGCCGCGAACGTTTCCAGCGCGTCTACGATCTGGCAGAGCGCGTACTAGCCAAGCTCGATCCACCTTTAGACACTGCTGCGATGGCGTTGTCGCAGGAGGCATTGCGCAAACGTTTCATTCTCGACAGCGTGCGTGCCCTAGGCATCGCGCAGGCGCGATGGATCGCCGACTACTTCCGTTTGAAACCGGCAGTGAGTGCAGACGAGCTTGTGCCCATGCTCGCTAGCGGCGAACTGCTGAGCGTGCAAGTGGCAGGTTGGGATGATCCAGGTTACGTGCACGTCGATCACGCGGCACTGCTTGAGAAAGCGTTCGAGGGACGACTGCGCGCCACGCATACCGCATTGCTGTCGCCCTTCGATCCGGTGGTATGGGACCGGGCGCGTCTGCGCGAGCTGTTCCATTTCGACTACAGCATCGAATGCTATCTGCCTGCGGCGAAGCGTCAGTACGGTTACTACGTACTGCCCATCCTGCATCGCGGGCGTTTGATCGGGCGACTCGATGCCAAGGCGCATCGCGCCGAAGGCGTTTTCGAAGTGAAGGCGCTGTTCTTTGAGGAAGAAGTGAAGCCATCGCAGCGCATGCTTGATGAGCTAGCACAGGCGATCGCCGCCACCGCGGCATGGCATGGCGCGCCCAAGGTTCGTCTTGGACGCTGCCGGCCTGCGCAGATCGCATCGACATTACGCACGCACTGGCGCCGCTAACTCACGCTGGATTTCAGTGTGACGCCAAAGGCGGGGTGGCTGGCGCCGTGCAGGAACGACCTTTCAACACGGCATTCAGCTCTTGCGCGAGACCCATGCAGCGATGAGCGAGATAAGGACGTATGTGCGGATCATTGGCGTCCTGGAGCAGGCTCGCACGCATAGCCTGGTAATGCGTTTGCAGCGCGTCGGATTCATAGACCCCTGCGATGCGATGACAAGCCAGATAGCTGTCGAGATAGGTATCGCAGGAAGGAATGCCGGTTACGGCAGTCTGTCGAGGCGGCGCCGGAGTAGGTGGAGCCTCTTTGCGCGCTGCGTGGTTGCACCCGCTTGCCAGTAGGCATGCTACGAGGCAGATCAACCGGCAAACGTCAGTTAATCGACAGAAAATCGCCTTGTTTCCCAGTTCCATGGATACTTTCCTATTGCACGAATAAGCGACATTACGCATAGCTTTTGAGGCGAGCAAGACGTTCTTCCTGAACGATCCATTCGCTTTGCCTATGCATTTGCGGTTATGATGGTCGCACTGTGTTTGCCGGGGTCACCAGAGTCACGTGACCCGATGCAGCCGATTACGATCTGCCTCATCGCTCACCCCTAGGGTTTTCCTTAGCACACCAGTAAGCCGGCCCCGTTTGCGGCGGTCGAGTCTCTTTATGAAAAACCTAGTTTTGGAGTGTGTAACATGTCTGATCGTCAGATCGGTACCGTCAAGTGGTTCAACGATGCCAAGGGTTTCGGCTTTATCAGCCGCGACAATGGCCCGGATGTCTTCGTGCATTTCCGCGCGATCCAGGGCAATGGCTTCAAGAGCCTTCAGGAAGGCCAGAAAGTCAGCTTCAAGGTAGTGCAGGGCCAGAAGGGTCTGCAGGCCGACGAAGTGATGGCTGCCTAATAGCCTGAATAGATCGATTTAAAAAGCCGGGCTCAATGCCCGGCTTTTTTTGTTTTCGATTATTTACGGGCGCCGATTTTCAAAGCGTTATCAAATGTGATTTCAAATGTGAATTTTTCATCACACATGATTTCACGGAACTTATTAGGATCTGGCCACTGCGTCTGCTTGGTAACGTGCGTGTCCCGGCCCGGTCCGTCCGTGTCGCTCCACTCGATCTCAGCATACCCAGTAAGCCGTCGGCCCGGGCGGGCCGACTGGTCTCAGAGTCAAACGCTTGAACGGATGGAGTGAGTCATGTCGGATCGTGAAACTGGCACAGTCAAATGGTTCAACGACGCGAAGGGTTTTGGCTTTATCAGCCGCGAGAATGGCCCCGATGTGTTCGTACATTTCCGCGCAATCCAGGGTAATGGCTTCAAAAGCCTGAAAGAGGGGCAGAAGGTAAGTTTCAAAGTGGTGCAGGGACAGAAAGGCTTGCAGGCCGACGAAGTCAACCCGGCTTGAACGTTCGTTGCATGAATCCTTAAAAGGCCGGCATATTGCCGGCCTTTTTGTCTCTGTCATAGCCATTGGTTAATCTGCGGCGATGTCAGCATCCCTTATGTCGTCCGCGGTGAATTCCGCACCATCCATCGTTGTGCCAATTACTTCGGTCGACGGTGCGAGCAGTGAATTGATTTTCACGCAGCCAAACGATTATCCGCGGGACGTGATCTATTGGCTGCCCGCCTTGGGCGTACCCGCCAAACACTACCTACCGTTGGCCGAGGCATTGGCTGCGCACGGTATAGCCATGGCATTGCATGAATGGCGCGGTATCGGCTCCAGCGATCGTCGCGCCGGACGACACTGCGACTGGGGCTATCGCGATCTATTGGAAGCAGACCTGCCAGCCGGTATGGCGGAGGCCAAAACACGTTGGCCTAAGGCAAAGTTCTGGATGGGCGGTCATAGCCTTGGCGGCCAGTTGTCGTGTCTTTATGTAAGCCTTCATCCGCGCGATATGGCAGGCATCGCGCTGATTGCCAGCGGCGCGCCGTATTGGCGGCGTTTTCGCTTCGGCATACCGATTCTGGGTGCTTACGCGCTCGCATCGCCCCTCGCGCAACTCGTGGGATATCTGCCCGGACGCAGGATCGGCTTCGGCGGCAATGAGGCACGGGGAGTTATCGCCGACTGGTCGCGCAGCGGGCGCACAGGGCGCTATGCCGCGGATGGCATGAAAGTGGATTTCGAGCGGCAGCTGGCCGCGCTCGAACTGCCTGTGCTGGCATTGCGCCTGCGCGACGATTGGCTGGTGCCGCAGTCTTCCCTGGATTGGCTGCTCGACAAGATGCCGAAGGCCTCCCAACAGACAGGTATCGTCACGCCGGAGCAATTGGCGGGGCAGGGCGCCGATCATTTCACCTGGATGAAAGTGCCCGATGCGCTAGCTGCGCGGCTTGCGGACTGGATCGAGCACCGTCATGCCGTCATCACTTGATCGCGGCCGGTCTCGGCGCCATCTGCTTGGTTTCACCCTCAACCGGTATGCCCATGAAGCTGTTCGAACCGTATAAGCAACGCAGCCTGACCTTGCGCAATCGCATCGTGGTATCGCCGATGTGCGAGTACTCGGCCACAGATGGTGTGCCGGACCATTGGCATCTCGTGCACTTGGGCAGCCGCGCAGTGGGTGGTGCGGGCGCAATTGTCACTGAGGCCACGGCTGTTTCTGCGGAAGGACGCATTTCGGCCCACGACACCGGCATCTGGAACGACACGCAGGCCGAGGCGTGGCGACCGATTGTCGCGTTCATCGCCGCGGAAGGCGCTATCCCTGGCGTGCAGCTGGCGCATGCGGGCCGCAAGGCCAGCGTGTGGCGACCGTGGGAGGGCGGCGGTTCACTGGGTGCGGAGCAGGGTGCATGGCAAACCGTGGCGCCGTCGGCGATTCCGTTCGATAAGGACTGGCACGTACCGCAGGCGCTGGATACCGACGGCATCCACAAAGTGGTGAGCGATTTCCGCGCCGCCGCGGTGCGCGCACGAGATGCCGGATTCAAGTTGATCGAATTGCATGGCGCGCATGGTTATCTGCTGCATCAGTTCCTGTCGCCGCTGAGCAACCATCGCACCGACGAATACGGCGGCAGTTTCGAAAACCGCACCCGGCTGGTACGCGAAGTCATTACCGCTGTACGCGAAGTTTGGCCGGCCGAGTTGCCTCTCTGGCTGCGTATTTCGGCCACCGATTGGGCCGAGGGCGGCTGGACCATCGACGAAAGCGTGCGCCTCGCTGGCGAGCTCGATGCGCTCGGCGTGGATCTGGTCGACGTATCCAGCGGTGGCCTGGTACCGCACGTGAAAATTCCGATTGGTCCCGGTTATCAGGTGCCGTTCGCTGCGCGGATCAGGCAGGAAACCGGTATCGCTACGGGTGCGGTCGGCTTGATTACCGAACCCGCGCAGGCCGACGGCATCATTGCCGGCGGCGCGGCGGATGTGGTGTTGATTGCGCGCGCCAGCTTGCGCGACCCGTATTTTCCGCGACGAGCTGCGCAGGAATTGGGTGCAACGATCGCTGCCCCGGTGCAATATCAGCGAGCCTGGTGAGGAGAATCGGATATGGAGCAACACCCGACATTGATCGAGAACACTCGCCTGCACGATCTGGGCGACGGCTTCGTCGTGCGGCGTATGTTGCCGGTGTTGGCGGCGCGTCATGTCGGTCCATTCGTGTTCTACGATCACATGGGTCCGGTCGACTTTGCGCCTGGCAAAGGCCTGGATGTGCGCCCGCATCCGCATATCGGCCTGGCTACAGTGACGTGGCTGTTCGAAGGCACCATTCGTCATCGCGATAGCATCGGAAGCCTGGCCGATATCACGCCTGGCGCCGTGAACTGGATGACGGCCGGGCGTGGCATCGTACATTCCGAACGCACGCCGCCGGATGCGCGTCGCGATGGGCAACGCATGCACGGTATCCAGGTGTGGGTAGCGTTACCGCGCGTCGACGAAGAAGTCGCGCCGGAGTTTCATCATCACGATGCCGAAAGCTTGCCGCACATCCGTCAGGTCGGTGCGGAACTGGTATTGATCGCCGGCACCGGATACGGCAAGGCGTCGCCGGTGAAAGTATTTGCACCGATGTTTTTCGTCGAGGCACGACTGGAGGCGGGCGCCGAAGTCCCGTTGCCGCAGGAGCATGCCGAGCGCGGTGTGCATGTGGTGGAAGGCGAGGTGAGCTGGGGTGATGTCACATTGACCGACTCGCAGATGGCCGTGCAGGCAGGCGCAGCTGCACCGCCTGTGCGAGCGAAAAAAACCAGCCGCCTGATGCTGTTCGGCGGCGCACCGTTGGATGGCGAGCGCCATCTGTGGTGGAACTTCGTGTCCAGCTCGCGCGAGCGTATCGAGCAGGCCAAGGCAGACTGGGCCGATCAACGCTTCGGCAAAGTGGCGGGTGACGAGCATGAGTTCATCCCGTTGCCGGCTTGATCGTGCGCCGTGCTTGCGTTCGGGCTACGCTGGGGCAATCAGGTTACCGGGGACGTGCCATGTCCGCTTTCGCCAGCTTCCGTGATTTCTATCCCTATTACCTCAACGAACACCGCGATCGCCGCTGCCGTCGCCTCCACTTCATCGGCAGTTCGCTGGTCTTGCTGATCGTATTGTTGGCCCTGTTTTCGGGAAGGCCGGTGTGGTTATGGCTGGCACCCGTTGTCGGCTATGGCTTTGCTTGGATGGGACACTATGTTTTCGAGAAAAATCGCCCCGCCACTTTTCGTCATCCGCTTTACAGCCTGATGGGTGATTGGGTGATGTACTGGCAGGTGTTGCGCGGCCAGGTGAAGATTTGATCGTGTAGGTTCGGCACAAGGTAAGGCGCATCGTCCGGACAAACTTTTTACGCGCTTTTCGCAAGTAATAGCTTTTGTGGCTGAATGCGCAGCAACCTGTCATATAGATCTGACAACCGATCCATCTCGCTCGCGTTAGATTTCACATTCCTTGTCGCGATCGATCGCTGGACTGTCATGTCCGTGAATCACTTTCCTCCGATAGCTTCCGTGTTCAGCGCCGTTGGCGTTCCTTGAGCGCTTTCATGACGATCGATAGCAAACAGGTGCAGAGCAGCGAGCAGTGGCCGACGGGCGATATCGCCTGGATGGTGGCGGTGTTATGTCTCGGTTTGGTGGTTCGGCTGTTTCGCATCGATCATCAGCCGTTCTGGCTGGACGAGGCGTTGACGTCCCAGCGCGTACATCTGGACGTGAACGGCCTGATCGCCGATAGCTTTACCAATCGGCATATGCCGACTTATTTTTTGTTGCTGCAACTGATTTCTCAGTTCGGCTCAGGCGATGCCTTGTTAAGAATCCCTTCGGCGCTGTTTGGTGCGCTGTCGGCTGGAATGGTGTTTGCCATCGCGCACCGTATCAGTGGTCGAGGCGCAGCCATTGTCGCGGGATTGTTGATGGCGCTGTCGCCGCTGCAGGTGCAGTACGGGCAGGAGGCTCGGTCTTACGCACTGGTCACGTTGTTGATCACCATCGCGCTGTGGGGCCTGCTGCGTCTTGCGCAACATCCACAACGGGCTGCGCTCGATGTTCGCCGCATCGATGCCGATCGATGGGGCTGGGCCGCTTATGTGCTGGGCACGATCGGTGCGTTGGATGTACTCGGCGACGCCGCGCCCTGGCTCATTGCCTCCAATCTTTCGCTGTTTTTGCTGTGGCGTGCGTTACGGTTGGGGTATTCGTCGGAATTGCGCGTCGGCTTTCGGCGCAATTGGTTGCTGAGTGTTGCCCTCATTCTCGCCTGCTGCGTGCCTTTTTATGGTGCCATCCTGGCGGCCGGCGACAGTCACATGCTGCAGAAATTCGACTGGATTCCGCAGCTGAGCTGGCAACACCTGTGGGTGGCCGCTAGCAGTGTTTATCTCATGCGCACGACGGCCGTGGTGCGGTTCGATCTGTTGCATACCGCGGTGCCGTTGCTGGGCGCATGCGTAGCGCTGTTGGGCTGCGCAGGGCTATTGCGCATGCGTGGGCGACTCGCGGGGCGGGTGCTGCTGCTTGGATTCATGGTATTGCCGCTGCTGATCCTGACGATCTCGTTGTTCAAGTCCATGTTGTTGCCGCGCTACATTTTGTGGAGCGCAGCGCCGTTCTTTGTGCTGGCAGGTATCGGCGCTGCCGCGTTGCCTCGGCGCTTTTTGCCATGGGTAGCGACGGTGCTTTTTTTGCTTGGCGCGGTCAATCTCGGGCCGGTTTATCGAGTGGAGACCAAGCCGCGCTGGGATATGGCGGCCGCCACGCTGGCCGCTAACGTTCGGCCGGGCGATACGGTATTCACGGCGGATCCGAATGCGCCGACCATGCTTACGATGCTGCAGCCCAAAGGCGGCATGCCCATAGAGTCCAACGCGCTGATCACCTCACAGCTAGATCAGGCACTAGCGCGCTGGAAACAAGGCGGTCGAGTCTGGGCGGTGAATGGCCGCTCGGCGTTGGGCGAGCGCGAGGACTTGGACGCATTCAAAACGCGTATTGCCGCCCTGGGCACACCGACTGTGGAAATTCCTCAGGGCAAAGAAATCACCATCCTGATGTTCCCTGCCCAAGAGAACCCGAGTCCCAACTGATGGGGGCAGGACTCAGCGATACTGTTGGTGGCACTCGCTGCACACCTGATCGACTGGTTTAAGCGCAGCGGCCAGGGCAGGGCAATCCGCTGGCGCGGACTGTGATGCCGTCTGCAAGGCTGTGCGAAGTCGGCCCGCCAGGTTTTGGAAAGGTTGGTCTGTACCAGGGAACGCGGCGGGAATATCGGCGGCGATCATCTGCATGTGCTGCAACTGATCGAGGTTCGCAGTCGCTTCGCAGCGTTGTCCCTTGACGGCCTGTTGCAGCTGATGGCGATGGGAACCCATGGTCACCATCACCGCACGAGGTAGCGCGTCGCGTTCGCTCAGCGCCTGCATGGTGAACACGGTGCCGATGATGCCGATGGCCAGTCCGAGCACGATCAAAAGAGCTGCACGCATTACCTTGTCCATGTGAGGAGCGATGGCCGCGGAGCATACCGCAGCACTGTGTCCACATGGCAGCCGGGCGCTCGGTTAAAATGCATCGGATTTTCTTGGCTAGGTGTACGCATGAATCCTTGCGTTCATGACATGGCGGCGGGTGCGCGACCATGAGCGGCACGGTCTTTCCGACCGAGCGCTTCGACGGTGTCGAGCGGCTATACGGCGCGGGCAGCGTTGCTCGTCTGGCGCAAGCGCATGTCTGCGTCATTGGTATCGGCGGGGTAGGCTCCTGGGCGGCCGAGGCGCTGGCGCGCACCGGTGTAGGTCGCCTGACCCTGATCGACGCTGACGAGGTCTGCGTATCCAATACCAACCGCCAGCTGCATGCGCTGGATGGCGAATACGGCAAGCCGAAAGTGGGCGTGATCGCGGCGCGCGCGCATGCAATCAATCCAGCAATCCGGCTGGAAGCCATCGAACGCTTCCTCACGCCGGCGACGCTGGACGAATTGCTCGACCGCGGTTACGACGTGGTGCTCGACGCTTGCGATGCGTTCCGGGTGAAGCTCGAAGCGATTGCCTGGTGCCGTCGTCGCAAGCTGCCGATGGTGACGGTGGGCTCGGCCGGTGGCCGCACCGATCCCACGCAGATCCGCGTACGCGATCTCTCGCGCACCGAGCACGATGCGATGTTCAGTCTGATCCGCAAGAAGCTTCGCCAGGATTTCGGCTTTCCGCGCAACCCGGATCGCTATTTCGGTGTGTCGGCGGTGTATTCGCTGCAGAACGTGCAGTACCCGCAACCGGATGGCACGGTGTGCGGCACGCGTCCACCGGGCGGCGATGCGCTGAATCTGGCGTGCGGTGGCGGCCTGGGGGCCGCCACGCATGTCACCGGTGCGTTTGCTTTCGCAGCGGTCGGCAAGGTGCTGGAAAAGTTGCTGGAGCGTTAGCCCCGTTCACCAGCGCAGGATTACCAACCCATGTATTGCCCACCATTGATCTTCAGATTCGTGCCGGTGATCCAGCTGGTTTCATCGGTAGTGAGGAACACCACAGCGTGGGCGATTTCTTCCGGTGTGCCGAGGCGACCCACCGGGATCTGCGCGATGATCTTCTCGCGTACCTCCTCCGGCACCGCCATCACCATGTCCGTGGCGACATAGCCCGGCGAAACCGTATTCACGGTAATGCCGAACCTGGCGTTCTCCTGCGCCAGTGAAATGGTGAAACCATGCATGCCGGCCTTGGCCGCTGCGTAGTTGGCCTGGCCGTACTGGCCCTTCAAACCGTTGATGGAGCTGATCTGAACGATGCGGCCCCACTTGCGGGTGCGCATGTCCTCGATCACCGGGCGGGTGACGTTGAAGCAGGCGTTGAGGTTGGTGTTCACCACGTCCATCCACTGTTGGTAGGTCATCTTGTGGAAGGTGGTATCGCGGGTGATGCCGGCGTTGTTGACCAGAATCTCCACGGCGCCGCACTTGCGGTGCACGCCCTCGATCATCGCCTCGCACGAGGCCGGATCGACGACATCGCCGTGCACCATGCAGACATGGATGCCTTCGTCCGTCATCGCCTTCTGCCAGGCCTGGGCTTTGGCTTCGTCGCGATAATTGGTGGCAACACGGTGTCCCTGCTTGGCCAGGTAGCGCACGATGGCCGTGCCGATGCCGCCGGTGCCACCTGTAACCAATGCCGTACGCTGTGTCATGACCTGATCTCCTTGAATGTCTACGGGGGAAGGCGTCGCGCCGGGTGGGCGGACCGCTTGGGGTTATACGCAGACATCATGAAGGAATATCGGTTCTCGGTATCACGTTACATGGCGCGACTGCGTACCAACTTTATACCGGGTTACGTCACGCGATGATCGCTGCATTGCGGCAAATATCCAGGATCGAATTGCGCGAGCGCCGCATGCAGCAAGTCGGACGCATGCACGGCCTTGTCGTCGGGCGTCACACCGAGAAATGACAACGTTCGGCGCAGGCTCGGCAATGGCTCGGTAGGATCGACCTCGAGCGAACGCTCCGATTTCGACAATTTTCGGCCTTGGCTGTCGAGCACTAGCGGCAAGTGCAGATAGCGCGGTGTCGGCAAGCCCAAACAGCGCTGCAGCCAAATCTGCCGTGGCGTGGAGTCCAGCAGATCGCTGCCGCGGACGACCTCGCTAACGCCTTGCCACGCATCGTCGACGACGCAGGCCAATTGGTAGGAATAGAAGCCTTCGACTCGACGGATCACAAAATCGCCCACTTCATCGCGTAGGCGTTGCCGCTGCGGACCCTGCAGGGCGTCGACGAAAGCGATCTCTTCATTCGGTACGCGGATGCGCCACGCGGGTGTGCGGCTTGGATCGGCCGGGGCCACGCAGCGGCCGTCACGATGCAAGCCAGCGGCGGAGGCAAGGTCGCTGCGGCTGCACCAGCAGGGAAATAGCAGATCAGCCTGCCGTAATTGTTCGAATGCGGCATCGTAAGCAGCGATGCGCGATGACTGATAGATGACAGGCTCATCGGCGACCAGGCCGAACATCGGCAACGCGGCAAGAATCGCCGCTGCAGAGCCGGGGATCTCCCGCGGCGGATCGATATCCTCCATTCGCACCAGCCACCGTCCGCCAGCTTGGCGTGCGCAAAGCCAGCTGCCCACGGCAGCGACCAGGGAACCCGCATGCAGAAGACCGGTGGGCGAGGGGGCAAAGCGTCCGCGATAGCTCATCGGATCATTCTACGTGGGGCGGCCGACACATCGACACGGCTGCGAATACATCCGCTTAACTCTTGAAAATTCAGTTTTTTGCCGGAATCTCTAGCATCGGATTACCATTACCTTCCTGTGTGACCGACCAGAGAAAAACCATGCGCCGCATCGCACTCTTTCTTCTTACCAATATCGCCGTTCTGCTTCTGCTGAGCATCGTCTGCCGCCTGTTCGGCGTCGATCAGTGGGCGGCCATGCACGGCTACGGCGGCATGACCGGGCTCTTGGTCTTTGCCGCGGTGTTCGGCATGGGCGGTGCGTTTATCTCGCTGGCCATGTCCAAGTGGATGGCCAAAATGACCACCCACGCGCGGGTGATCGAGCAGCCGCAGAACGAGACCGAGCGCTGGCTGGTCGACACGGTACGCCGCCACGCGCAGGCTGCCGGTATCGGCATGCCGGAGGTGGCGATCTACGACGCTCCGGAAATGAATGCGTTCGCCACCGGCATGACCAAGAACAGCTCGCTGGTCGCCGTCAGTAGCGGTTTGTTGCAGCAAATGGATCGCGAGCAGGTTGCCGCCGTGCTTGGTCATGAGATCGGCCACGTTGCCAACGGTGACATGGTGACGCTGACCCTGATCCAAGGCGTATTGAACACGCTGGTGATTCTTGCCGCGCGCATCGTCGGCCGGCTGGTCGACAGCTGGCTGTCCGGCGGTCGAGACAGCCGCGGCGGTTCAGGCATCGGCTACTTCGTGTCGGTGATGGTGCTGCAGGTGGTGTTCGGCATGTTCGCATCGATGATCGTGATGGCGTTCTCCCGCTGGCGCGAATTTCGCGCCGATGCCGCAGGGGCGAAGTTTGCCGGTCGCGGTGCCATGATTTCCGCGTTGCAGCGGTTGCAGCTCAATCACGGCGAAAGCACCTTGCCCAAGACGATGGCGGCCTTTGGCATCTCCGGCCCGCTGGCGCAGGGGATGCAGCGCCTGTTTATGAGCCACCCGCCGCTGGATGAACGCATCGCAGCGTTGCAAAAAGCGCAGTAAGCCGATCGGCGCGCTATACATCGCTCTCATGTCGACGCCTTGCATGTGCGTCGGAATGGGGTGCGGAACAACTCTTCATTATCGTAAGTCTGGAAACTCTGTATGACCGCACCCATCGAAACCCGCAAATTCGAAGCCGAAGTGGCTCAGGTTCTGCACCTGGTCACGCATTCGTTGTACTCGCACAAGGAAATTTTTCTGCGCGAGCTGATTTCCAACGCCTCGGACGCCTGCGACAAGCTCCGCTTCGAATCCATCGCCCAGCCCGAACTGCTTGCCGGCGATGCCGAGCTGCATATCGATGTGAGCTGGGATGGGCAGGCGCGCACCGTCACTGTGCGCGACAACGGCGTGGGCATGAACCGCGACGAAGTCGTCGCCAATATCGGCACCATTGCCAGTTCCGGCACGCGTCGTTTTCTGGAGGCGATGAGCACCGAGCAGAAAAACGACGCTCGCCTGATCGGCCAGTTCGGCGTGGGCTTCTATTCGGCTTTCGTGGTGGCGGATAAGGTCACAGTATTGAGCCGTCGCGCCGGCGCACCTACCAGCGAAGGCGTGAAGTGGGAAAGTGACGGCAAGGGCGAGTATTCGCTAGAACAAGTCGATCTGCCCGAGCGCGGCACCGCCGTCGTGTTGCATCTGAAGAAGGATGAAGACGAATTCCTCAAGCGCTGGCAGCTGCGCTCGCTGATCACCCGCTATTCCGATCATGTCGCGTTCCCGATCCGCATGCCGGTCGAGAAGGACGACAAGCCCACCGACGAATGGGAAACGGTCAATGCCGCTTCCGCGCTGTGGACCAAGCCCAAGAGCGAGATCAGCGACGAGGACTATCAGAGTTTCTACAAGTCGCTCGGTCACGATTTCAATGACGCGCTAGCGTGGACCCACAACCGGGTCGAAGGTAGCCAGAGCTTCACCACGCTGCTGTATATCCCCTCGCAGCCGCCGTTCGAGCTAATGATGGGCGGGCGGGACGAGCGCAAGGGGCTCAAGCTCTACATCAAGCGCGTCTTTATTATGGATGCTGCGGAGGAGCTGTTGCCGAATTACCTGCGCTTCGTGCGTGGCGTCGTCGATGCCGACGACCTGCCGCTGAACGTCAGTCGCGAAATTCTGCAACATAACCGCCAGCTCGAGCGCATCAAAGCAGCCTGCGTCAAACGCGTGCTCGATCTGATCGAAAAGTTGGCCAAGGACGAGCCGGAGAAGTTCGAGACGTTTTATAAAGCGTTCGGCAATACGCTCAAGGAAGGTATTGCCGAAGACCACGCCAATCGCGAGCGCATCGCCAAGCTGCTTCGCTTTGCATCGACCAAGGGCGAGGGCAGCGCGCAAAGCGTATCGCTGGACGATTACATCGGCCGCATGGCCGTGGGCCAGGACACCATCTGGTACATCACCGCCGACAGCCATGCCGCGGCCATCGGCAGCCCGCAGCTGGAAGCATTCAAGGCCAAGGGCACCGAAGTGCTGCTGATGTTCGATCGTATCGACGAATGGATGCTGGGCAGCCTCAACGAATATGCCGGCAAGAAGCTGCAGAACGTTGCCAAGGGCGAACTGCCGCTGGACGAAGAAGGCAAGAAACAGCAGGAAGAGGCGAGCAAGGCCGCCGAGCCGCTCTTGAAAAAGTTGAAGGAACTGCTGGGCGATCGCGTTGCGGACGTGAAAGTCTCCGCGCGTCTTACCGAATCGCCTTCTTGCCTGGCGCTTTCCGATTACGAGATGGCGCCGCATCTGGCGCGTTTGCTGCGCGAGGCGGGGCATGACATGCCGTCGAACAAGCCGACGCTGGAGATCAATCCGCAACATGCGTTGCTCAAGCGTGTGGAAGCGGAAAGCGATGAAGGCAAGGCGAAGGATCTCGCCAGTCTGCTGCTCGAACAGGCGGAGATTGCGGCCGGCGCACAGCTGCCCGATCCGGCTGCATTCGTGCAGCGGATGAATCGCGTGCTATTGGGCTGATCGTTGCGTTCTCACTGAAGGATAGAGCTCGCTAAGCAAGATCGCGTCGAGACGATACAAGGCGGCCGCTATACTGCGGCCGCCTTGCTTTTGAAGGAACCCCATGAGCGCGCTGCTGCTGCTGTTTGCCTGTCTGGTACTGGGCATCGCGGTCGCGCGGTGGGCGAAGCCACCGGCCGGCATGGTGCCCGGTATCAACTGGTGGGTTATCAACGTTGCGCTGCCGGCGTTGGTGCTGGATCTGATTCCGGGTGTGACATTCGACGCCCAGCTCTGGTTTCCCGTCGCGGCCATGGCCATCGTGTTCGGTGGCGCATGGTTGTTGTTCGGGCTGCTAGGAGCGCGTCTGGGCTGGTCGCGTGGACGTATCGGCGCTTTGATTCTGGTGTGCGGTCTGGGCAATACGTCTTTTATGGGTTATCCGATGATGCAGGCCCTGCATGGTCAGGCGGGCTTGTCGCTGGCCGTCGTCGCCGATCAGCTGGGTACGTTCCCATTGCTTGCGTCAGCGGGCATCGTGGTCGCCTCCATCTACGCGGGACGCAATCCACAGGCCGGTCTGATCGTGCGCCGGATCCTCACGTTTCCCGCCTTTATTGCGCTGATCGCGGGTATCGCCATCGGCAGGTTCGGCGATTGGCCTGCCGCGATACACGGCGTGCTCGCTCCGCTAGGCGCGACGCTGACGCCGCTGGCCTTGTTTTCGGTCGGCATGCAATTCCGGTTTCGACTGGGTGAGAAACAAAGCGGTGCGCTTGTCTGGGGCCTTGGCTGGAAACTGTTGCTGGCGCCGCTCATGTGCTGGTTGCTTGGGCGAACGCTGGGCGTGGGTGGTCTCGTACTCACCATCGGCGTTTTGCAGGCGGCCATGGCGCCGATGATCTCGGCAGCGATCCTTGCCGACGAGTACGAACTCGATCCTCCGCTTGCCAATGCCGTACTCGGTGCGGGTATTGTGCTGTCGTTGCTGACGATCCCGCTCGGCAGTCTTCTGCTTCCTCCGGGCTAATGCATGGCGTGCAGCCGGGGCAAATGTACGCCCCATACCACCGCGAGCAGACGCATGCCGAGAATCACCGCGACGCCGGCACTGATGGCCCAGGTGCGCGGAACAGTCAGCTTCTGCAGCAACAGGTAAACCACGATACCGGCGATGGCCGCGGTGGCGTAAAGATCCTGTTGAAAGATCAGCGGAACGTGCGCGCTCATCACGTCGCGCAACATGCCGCCGGCCGTGCCTGTCATGGCCCCCATCATCACGACGATCAAAGGTGACAAGCCGGCCGCTTCCGCAATCTGCGCGCCGCTGATGGCGAAGAGGGCCAGGCCCAGGGCGTCGGCGATCAACAGCCCGTTGCCGGGCGGAGGAAAGAGCGCGGTATAGGTCATGGTCAACGCAGCGGCGATGAGGATCACCAGCAAGTAGCGCGTGTCACGAATCCAAAAAATCGGGTGGCGGTTAAGCAGCACGTCACGGAGTGTGCCGCCGCCGATCGCCGTGAGTGCTGCCAGGGCGAGGCCCCCGAGCAGATCAAGCTGCGAATGCGCAGCGACGAGCACGCCGCTGACCGCAAATACCGCGACACCGATCAGATCGAGCAGGTAGAGAATCATGTCGGTCCCCTGTGCACAGTCGTCGTAAGGCTCGTGCAAGCATGACGGTTTTCAAAACGGCCATGCACACGCCGGGCAATGATTCGATAATGCTACCGATGAAACACGTTACGCATGAAGCACCGACGGAAGTACGGGCCGATATCTGGCTATGGGCGGCGCGCATCTACAAGACACGCAGCCTGGCCAAGCAGGCCATCGACGGCGGCAAGGTGGATGTAAACGGCGGCGGTTGCAAGCCCGCCAAGGCGGTGCACGTAGGTGACCGCGTCCGTCTGACCCGAAGCGAAGAGCGATTGGAGCTCGAAATACTGGCGCTATCGGAGCAGCGTGGCCCGGCGAGCGTAGCCCAGGCGCTTTATCTGGAAACCGAAGCGAGCCGGCTTGCTCGAGAGCAGATCCGCGAGCAGCGTCGCCTGAGCGGCGCGGGCCTGAACCATCCTCCAAAACGTCCGAATAAGCAGGAACGTCGCGAATTGCGACGGCTTAAGGACTCCTCGTGAGCAGCACATCTCAGAAATCCGCATGAATCTGCGTGATTATCCTCACCAATGCGGGTTGCCCTTAGCGAGTCCGCCGCTTGAGTAGTGGATTGTGCAGTAACGGATTTAGAGGATGTGCCATGAATGGGATCGAATTCTTCAAGCGCTTGCTAGGTAACCATGCGCCGGAGCCCGTCGATCAGGGGCGGACGCTGCAGGCGGCATCGGGTACGAGGATGCTGGTGGTGGACGATTCACCGACCATCCGCGCCGTGCTCGGCAAGTTGCTTGGACAGGAAGGCTACGCGGTGCAGAAGGCAGTCGATGGCGAAAGCGCGATCGAACTGGCCAAGGCCGAGCAGCCGGAAGTGATTTTCCTCGACATTGTGCTGCCCGGTATCAATGGCTTCGCGGTGTTGCGCGCCCTGCGCCATGATCCGCTGACCCAGCATATTCCGATCGTGATGATTAGCGGCAACCAGCAGGCGACCGAACAGTTCTACGTGCAGCGCTTCGGCGCCGACGATTTCATCAAGAAGCCGTTCGGCCAGCGCGAAGTGCAGCAGAGCATCCATCAGTTGGTTCGCGCAGGTCGTCTGGCTGCTCGTGCCGTGGCGCCTTTGACGACGACCACAACACCGCCCATATCCGTGTCCGCAACGCCGTATGAAGAGATTCGCAGTACCGTCTCCGGCATGGCGGCTTAAGTAACACTCCAAGTAAGGCCCGCAGCAACCGCCTGACTTCAGACGGAAACGCCGCAGTGTGGGGACGCTGCGGCGCTTTTTTTTTGCCTGATGCCCGAAGCTTTAGCGATTGGCGTCATCGGTAGAGTTCCGGCGAAGGCGGTAACGACATGTTGTCGGCAATGAATCGACCGCGGTTAGGGCAACGATTTCAGGCGATAGAGTGCTTCGAGCGCTTCGCGTGGCGACATCGCATCCAGGTCCATGTTCTGCAGTTCGCGTTCCACCACCGAAGGCGAGGCGGCAAACAAACCCAGTTGCGGTGAAGCGGGAGCCGCTGCCGGTGCAGCGACATGTGCGTGCATGCCTCGCTCCAGTTCGGCCAACGTACGCCTTGCATCGGCAATCACCGATTTGGGTAGGCCGGCCAGCGCCGCCACCTGCAGGCCGAAACTGCGATTCGCCGGTCCTTCCTTCACTGCATGCATAAAGACCAGTTGCTCGCCGTATTCGACGGCGTCCAAATGCACATTGGCAATCGTTGCGTATTCGGAAGCCAGCTCCGTCAGTTCGAAATAGTGCGTGGCGAACAGCGTGTAGGCGCGGCTGGTTGCAGCAAGGTGTACGGCCGCGGCGCGAGCGAGGGCGAGGCCGTCGTACGTGCTAGTACCGCGCCCGACTTCGTCCATCAACACCAGGCTTTGCGGTGTGGCGTTGTGCAGGATGTTGGCCGTTTCGCTCATTTCCACCATGAAGGTGGATTGGCCGCGCGATAGATCGTCGCCTGCGCCGATGCGAGTGAAGATGCGGTCGATCGGTCCGATCGTCGCGTGCGCGGCGGGCACGTAGCTGCCGATATGCGCCAGTAGCACGATCAACGCGTTCTGCCGCATGTAAGTGGATTTACCGCCCATGTTCGGGCCCGTGATCACCAGCATGCGGCGGCCGTCGTCGAGTGCGAGATCGTTCGGTTCGAAGGGTTCTTCGCGAACTTTTTCTACGACAGGATGACGACCGCGCTCGATGGCGATACCGGCGTCGTCGGTCAACGCGGGCGCATTCCAGTCAAGCACTTCGGCGCGCTCGGCCAGCGTGCACAACACATCGAGTTCGGCCATTGCCGCAGCGGCATGCTTGAGCGGCTCCAGCCGTTCAGTGAGCGTATCCAGCAAGGCTTCGTACAAGGCACGCTCGCGCATCAGCGAACGCTCCTTGGCAGACAGCACTTTGTCTTCGAAGATTTTCAGCTCTTCGGTAATGTAGCGCTCGGCGTTCTTGGTGGTCTGCCGGCGCGTGTAATGCGTGGGCGCTTTGTCCGATTGAGCCTTGCTGATCTCGATGTAGTAGCCATGTACGCGGTTGTAGCCCACCTTGAGCGTGGGGATGCCGCTGGCAGCTTTCTCACGTTCCTCCAGTTCGACCAAGTATTGGTCGGCATGTGTGGAGAGGCGGCGTAGTTCGTCCAGCTCGGCGTCGTAACCATCGGCGACGATGCCGCCGTCGCGCAGCAAGACCGGCGGCTGCGCCACGATGGCGCGGGTGAGCAACTCTGCCGTCGTAGCGTGATCGCCGATGCCATTGACCAGGTCATGCAGCAGCGGGCTGTCGAGCGTAGCGATCGACATGCGCAAGGCGGGCGCTGCGGCAAGGCCATCGCGAAGCGTGGACAGATCGCGCGGGCGTGCCGAGCGCAAGGCAACGCGTGCAAGGATGCGCTCCAGATCGCCGATGCCCCGCAGTTGATCGCGCAAGCCTTCGTAGCGACGGGTTTCGATCAACGCGCCGATGGCCTGATGCCGGCGGCGCAATGTTTCGCGCGAACGCAGCGGACGATTCAACCAGCGGCGCAGCAGGCGCGCCCCCATGGGCGTTACGGTTTCGTCCAGTACGCCCAGCAACGTGTGTTCGGTACGTCCGCTGGGATGCGTGTCCAGCTCCAGATTGCGACGCGTGGCCGCATCCAGCGCAATCGTTTCGCTGGCGCTTTCCACGGCCATGCCGGAAAGATGCGGCAGCGCGCTTTTCTGAGTTTCCTCGACGTAGCCGAGCAGGCAGCCGGCGGCCGCGATGGCTAAAGGGAGGTTGTCGACACCGAAGCCGCCGAGATCGCGCGTGCCGAAGAAGCGGTTGAGTTCGCGCCGCGCGGCATCGCTGTCGAAATGCCACGGTGGACGCTTGCGCAAGCCGGGCAAGCTGCTTACCAGCTTCGGCCACGCCACGTCTTCGCCTGCCAGCGTTTCAGCCGGTTGCAGGCGCGCCAGTTCGGCAGCGAGCGCCTCTGCATTCGACACTTCGCTAAGCAGGAAGCGGCCGCTGGAAAGATCGACCCAGGCCAGGCCATAGCTGCCGTGTGCTCCGGCGGCAATCGCTAGTAGCAGGTTGTCGCGGCGCTCTTCCATCAGAGCGGCATCGGTCACCGTGCCCGGCGTCACGATGCGCACGACCTTGCGTTCCACCGGCCCTTTGGCCAGCGCCGGATCACCGATCTGCTCACAGATCGCCACCGATTCGCCCAGTCGCACCAGTTTGGCCAGATAGTTCTCCACCGCGTGATACGGCACGCCAGCCATGGGAATCGGCTGACCCGCCGACTGACCGCGTTGGGTGAGCGTGATGTCGAGCAGTCGTGCCGCCTTGCGTGCGTCGTCGTAGAACAGCTCGTAGAAGTCGCCCATGCGGAAGAACAAAAGCACATCCGGATGCGCGGCCTTGGCCGTGAGGTACTGGCGCATCATCGGGGAGTGCAGCGAAAGTTCGTCCTGAGTCATTCGGTCAAGTCTTGGCGTCGTGGCGCGGAAGGGGTACAACGAAAGCTTCACGCCGGTAAAGAGGGGCGTCGAGAGAATGTGGAGTCTCGCATGGAGTTGTCATCCGTTCCTACTGACGTCGAATTGGCGGCGTGGGCTACGCAAGTCGCCGCTGATGTGCAGCAGCGCAAACTGATGCTGGTGACCGCCGAGTCGTGCACCGGCGGTTGGATCGCCAAGACGTTGACCGATTTGCCGGGCAGTTCCGCTTGGTTCGATGCGGGCGTCGTCACCTATAGCTACGGAGCCAAGGAGGCCTTGCTGGGCGTCAACCCTCGCACGCTGGAGCGCACGGGTGCGGTCAGCGAAGAAACCGTGCTCGAGATGGTCTCCGGCGCGCTGGCGCGTTTCGGCGCCGGCATGGCGGTGGCGGTCACTGGCATCGCCGGCCCCAGCGGCGGTACCCCCGACAAACCTGTCGGTACCGTGTGGATCGGCTGGAAGCGCCGCGGTGGCTATGCGCGCGCCAAGCTGTTTCATTTCTCGGGCGATCGCGAAGCGGTAAGGCGTCAGACGGTGGCAGCGGCGCTCATCGGCATTCGCGAGACGCTGACGGATTGAGCAGAATTTAGCCAAAGAGGCGGCTTGACCAATGTGGGATACTCGAAGTTCGCATGATCCCAACCCGTGAGACGGGAGAGGGGCATCATGCACGCCATACCCACCACGACCGGAATTAAGACGATGGATGACAACAAGCGCAAGGCGCTCGCTTCCGCCCTCGGCCAGATCGAGAAGCAATTCGGCAAAGGCGCGGTGATGCGCCTGGGCGACCGCATCGACGACAACATCGAGACCGTCTCCACCGGTTCGTTGGGTCTGGACATCGCACTGGGCGTCGGCGGTTTGCCGCGCGGGCGCGTCGTCGAAATCTACGGTCCGGAATCCTCGGGCAAGACCACCTTAACCTTGCAAGCCATCGCCAGCTGCCAGAAGAATGGTGGCACGGCGGCCTTCGTCGATGCGGAGCACGCGCTGGACCCCTCCTATGCGCAGAAACTGGGCGTGAACGTCGACGATCTGCTCGTTTCGCAGCCCGATACCGGCGAACAGGCGCTGGAAATTGCGGACATGCTGGTGCGCTCCGGCGCGGTGGAGATGGTGGTGATCGACTCGGTCGCTGCGCTTACGCCCAAAGCCGAAATCGAGGGCGAAATGGGCGACTCCCACGTCGGCCTGCACGCTCGCCTGATGAGCCAGGCGCTGCGCAAGCTCACCGCCAACATCAAGAAATCCAACTGCCTGGTAATCTTCATCAACCAGATCCGCATGAAGATCGGCGTGATGTTCGGCAACCCCGAAACCACCACCGGCGGCAACGCGCTGAAGTTCTACGCCTCGGTGCGCCTGGACATTCGCCGCATCGGTGCGGTGAAGAAGGGCGAAGAAGTGATCGGTTCTGAAACGCGCGTGAAGGTGGTGAAGAACAAAGTGGCGCCGCCGTTCCGTCAGGCCGAATTCGAAATCCTTTACGGCGAAGGTACGTCGCGCGAAGGCGAAATCATCGAGCTGGGCGTGGCGCAGAACCTGATCGACAAGTCCGGTGCCTGGTACAGCTACAAAGGCGAGCGCATCGGCCAGGGCAAGGAGAACGTGCGTCAGTTCCTTCGGGACAATGCGCCGATCGCCGATGAAATCGATCGCGAGCTGCGCGCGCGTTTGCTGGTGAGCGGTAGTGGTAAGGCCACGCCGGCATCTCCCGAAGAGGCGCTGGAAGAGGTCTGAGCATGAGCGAGCGACGCCTGCGGATTCTCGTGGTCGGTGCATCGGGCACGCTGGGACGCGCTGTTGCGGCGGAGCTCAGCCAGCGTCACGAAGTGATCGCTGCCGGACGCAGTTCCGGCAGTATCACGATGGATCTCACCGACGTAGAAAGTATCCGCAACGGATTGAAGCAGGCCGGTGAGCTGGATGCTGTGATCAGCGCCGCGGGCAAGGTTACGTTTGCGCCGTTGGCGGATTTCAAGGCTGCGCCGTATGGCGAGTCGCTGCACACGCTGGGTATCGCGGATAAGTTGCTGGGGCAGGTCAACCTTGCCCTGGCGGCGCGCGATTACCTGCGTGATGGCGGCTCCATCACGCTCACCACCGGCATCTTGTCAGAGCAGCCGATTGTGGCCGGAAGTTCTGCCAGCCTGGTCAATGGCGCGGTGGAGGCCTTCGTTCGTGCCGCGGCCGTCGAGCTGCCGCGCGGTTTGCGCATCAATGTCGTTAGCCCCACTGTTCTCACCGAGGCAATGCCTGCCTACGCACCGTTCTTCCGCGGTTTTGAGCCTGTCACTGCAGCGCGCGCTGCGTTGGCTTTCAGCCGCAGTGTGGAAGGTGCCCAGACCGGGCAGGTCTACCGCGTATTTTAAGCGGTACGGTCCGCCATGAGACGTAAAAGCGGCGACAAAGATAGCGAAAAGCCCAAGCCCAGTGCCTACAACAAGGCGCTGGGTTTGCTTGCCCGCCGCGAACACTCTCGCCGCGAGTTGCGGCAGAAGCTGGGTCACAGCGGTTATGCCGGCGATGAAACCAGCGCAGCGCTGGAACGTCTTGGCGAACAGCACTACCAGGACGATGAGCGTTTTGCCGAAGTCCTGATCCGCAGCCGCTCTGCCCAGGGATACGGCCCCATGCGTCTGAGCGTGGAACTGAGAAGTCACGGGCTTTCCGACGCTCGCATTCGCAGTTTGCTCGACGCGGCCCAGATCGACTGGACGGCCTCCGCCGCTGCTCAACTGCGCCGCCGCTACGGCTCCGCGGGTACCGTGGACCCTGCCGAACGCGCTCGCCGGGCGCAATTCCTCTTGCGCCGAGGCTTTCCCGCCGCCACAGTACGTCATGTAACCCACGCTGACGTGGACGACGCTGCCGACGAAAACTCCTGAGGTCCTTGCTTTGATCGGGATCGAGGGGTCGATCGTGGCGGTGGCGCTGCGTCCTTTTCGTCTTATGCCCCCCGACACGCATGAAAACCGCTGATATCCGCTCTGCTTTCCTCGACTATTTCCGCGCCAAGGATCACACCATCGTGCCGTCCAGCTCGCTGGTGCCGGCCAGCGATCCGACGCTGTTGTTCACCAACTCGGGCATGGTGCAGTTCAAAAATGTATTCCTCGGCAGCGAGAAACTACCCTATGTGCGCGCAGCCGATGTGCAGCGCTGCCTGCGCGCTGGCGGCAAGCACAACGATTTGGATTCGGTGGGTTATACCGCGCGCCATCACACCTTCTTCGAGATGCTGGGCAATTGGTCGTTCGGCGACTACTTCAAGCGCGATGCGATTCGTTATGCATGGGAACTGCTGACTGTCGTGCTCAAGTTGCCGTCGGACAAGTTGTGGGTGACTGTCTACCACACCGACGATGAAGCCTACGACATCTGGAACAAGGAAGTCGGCGTGCCCGCCGAGCGCATCGTGCGCATCGGCGACAACAAGGGCGCGCCGTATGCTTCCGACAACTTCTGGCAGATGGCCGATACCGGTCCTTGTGGGCCGTGCACCGAAATCTTTTTCGATCACGGTGCGGAAATCGCGGGCGGTCCGCCCGGTTCGCCGGATGAGGATGGCGATCGCTACATCGAAATCTGGAATCTAGTGTTCATGCAGTTCGATCGCGCGCCGGACGGCACGCTGTCGCCATTGCCGGCGCCGTGCGTGGACACCGGCATGGGTCTGGAGCGTCTCGCGGCCGTGTTGCAACACGTGCATTCCAATTACGAGATCGACCTGTTCCAGCATCTGATCAAGGTCGCGGCGCAACTGACAAAGATTGAGGATCTTGCCAACAAGTCCTTGCGTGTGATCGCCGATCACATCCGCGCATGTTCCTTTTTGATCGTCGATGGCGTGCTGCCATCGAACGAAGGCCGTGGCTATGTGTTGCGCCGGATCATCCGCCGCGCCTTGCGCCATGGCTGGATGTTGGGTGTACGCGGCGATTTCTTCTGGAAGATGGTGCAGCCGCTAGTCGAGGAGATGGGTGAGGCCTATCCGGAGCTCGCGGCGAAGCAATCTTTCGTCGAAGATGCACTACGTATCGAAGAGCAGCGTTTCGGCGAAACGCTGGAGCACGGCATGCGCGTGTTCGATGAAGTGGCCGCCAAGTCCGGCAAGACCATTCCCGGCGAAGATGCATTCCGCTTGTACGACACTTATGGCTTTCCGGTGGATCTCACGGCCGATATCGCTCGCGAGCGTGGTCTGAGCGTGGATATGGCCGGCTTCGAGCAATCGATGGAGCAGCAGCGCGAACGCGCGCGCGCAGCCAGTCGCTTCGAGGCCAAGGGCCAGATGCCGGCGGAACTCGCCAGCCAGCTCAAGCCCACGACGTTCCTCGGTTACGAAACGCTAACCGGGCAGGGCAGCAAAGTGGTCGGCATCGTGCGTGCTGGCAAACAAATCGATCAGCTGGCCGAAGGCGAGGAAGGTTTGGTGATCCTCGACCGCACGACGTTCTACGCCGAATCCGGCGGTCAGGTCGGCGACACCGGCACACTGTCGAACGGGGCAGGTCGTTTCGAGGTGGTCGATACGCTGAAGATGGGTGGCGTGTTTTTTGGCCATGCAGGGCGTTGGCATGGTGCGCAACCGTTGCGTACGGGCGATCTTGTGGACACCAGCATCGACGCTGCGCGCAGACAGGCTATCGTACTCAATCACTCCGCCACACACTTGCTGCACGCGGCGCTGCGTCAGGTTCTGGGCACGCATGTCACGCAGAAGGGTTCGCTCGTTGCGCCCGATCGCTTGCGCTTCGACTTCTCGCACTTCAAACCTATGAGCCGCGATGAACTGGCGCAGATCGAAGCGCTGGTCAACGCGCAAGTACGACGCAATGCCGAAGCCGAAGTGCGCCATATGGCGTATGACGATGCGATCGATTTCGGCGCGATGGCTTTGTTCGGCGAGAAGTACGGCGACGAAGTGCGCGTGCTGAAGATGGGTGAATTTTCTACCGAACTTTGCGGTGGCACGCACGTGGGTCGCACGGGCGATATCGGCCTGTTCAAGATCGTCAGCGAAGCCGGTGTGGCATCGGGCGTGCGCCGTATCGAGGCGGTGACCGGTACGGGCGCACTGGCTTATGTGGCCGACGAAGAGCGTCGCCTTGGCGAGCTGTCGCAACTGCTGTCGAGCAGTGGCGACGATGCTGCAGACAAGCTGCGGCAGCTGCTCGACCGGCAGAAGAAACTGGAGCGCGAGCTGGAATCCTTGCGCGCGAAAGCCGCCGGTTCGATGACCGGCGATCTGGCCAGTTCGGCGCATGACGTCGGCGGGATCAAGGTCATTGCGGCGCGTCTGGAAGGGTTGGACGCCAAAGCCCTGCGTGACGGTGTCGATCAGCTCAAACAACAACTTGCAGACTGCGTGGTGTTGCTGGCTGGCGCCGCGGATGGGCGCGTTTCGCTGGTGGCAGGCGTACACGGCAAAGCGACTGGGCGCATCAAGGCGGGCGATGTCGTGGCGCATGTTGCCGGTCAGATCGACGGCAAGGGCGGCGGCCGTCCCGACATGGCGCAGGGCGGCGGTCTAGATAAACCGCAGTTGCCCGACGTGCTTGCTAATACGGTGAACTGGATCGATAAACAGCTGGCCGGTTGACGCGCTGCGTATGGACCGAATGTCAAGATTGTGTGTAGATTGCATGCAGCGCAGACGCTCGGCTAGTATCGGTTAGATGTGGTGCTGCTGGTTGCGGCGGCACTGTAGCGGCGAGTTGTCTTTCGAGGCATCTTGATGTGTTTGGAGCCGGGGAAGGCGGTAAGGCCTTTGACGGACACGAACGTCAGATTTGCGTGGTGATGTGCTCAGGGGTGAGGCAACAACACGCAGATGGCCTGTGACCACAAGCATTAAATGGAGTAGCAGCTATGTTGATTCTGACCCGCAGGGTCGGTGAAACCCTGATGATCGGCGACGAGGTGACCGTTACCGTTCTCGGCGTTAAAGGCAACCAGGTCCGCATTGGCATCAATGCGCCCAAGAACGTGGCCGTGCATCGCGAAGAGATTTACCAACGTATCAAGGGCGAAAACGAGAGTGAAGGCGGCGCCTCCGGCGAATCGGGCGCGCATTGACCGCCTCTTTACCTTGAGAGCGCTCGCCGGTATCCTTTCCGGCTCCGTGACGCCACGGAATAAATGTGGAGAGATGCCCGAGAGGCCGAAGGGGCTCCCCTGCTAAGGGAGTATAGGGTCAAAAGCCTTATCGAGGGTTCGAATCCCTCTCTCTCCGCCAGTAACGCAAAAACGCCCCTTGTGGGCGTTTTTGCGTTACTGGCGGAGAGAGAATGCCTCCGTTTTGTTCAACGACGCAGCGGTCCCGGCCATCCCTTACAATTCACGGTTTCGGAGAACCAAGATGACCCAACTCGACTCCGCCGGCAGCCGCTTCCGCGCCGCGCTCGCCGCCGAACAGCCACTTCAGGTCATGGGCGCGATTACCGCTTATGCGGGCCTGATGGCCAAGCGCGTGGGCTACAAGGCCCTTTATCTTTCCGGCGGTGGCGTCGCCGCCAATTCATTGGGCATACCCGATCTCGGTATCAGCACCATGGAAGATGTGCTCACCGATGCGCGCCGTATCGTCGATGCCACGCAAATGCCGCTATTGGTGGACATCGATACCGGTTGGGGCGGTGCATTCAACATCGCCCGCACCATCCGTTCCTTCGTCAACGTCGGCGTGGCCGCGGTGCATATAGAAGATCAGGTCGGTCAGAAACGTTGCGGCCATCGTCCCGGCAAGGAAGTGGTGCCGAAGGAAGAAATGGTCGACCGCGTCAAGTCGGCGGTGGACGCGCGTACCGATCCTAGTTTCGTGATCATGGCGCGCACCGACGCCGCCGCTACGGAAGGTATCGATGCGGCCATCGAGCGCGCATGCGCTTATGTCGAGGCCGGCGCCGACATGATCTTCCCGGAAGCGATGAAGACACTGGATGATTACCGCCGCTTCAAGCAGGCCGTGAAAGTGCCGATCCTGGCCAATCTCACCGAATTCGGTACGACCCCGTTCTTCACCACCGACGAACTGCGCAGCGCAAACGTCGATATCGCGCTCTATTGTTGCGGCGCCTATCGCGCGATGAACAAAGCTGCGCTCAACTTCTACGAGACGGTGCGTCGCGAAGGCACGCAGAAGAACACCATCCAAACCATGCAGACGCGCGAAGAGCTGTACGACTTCCTTGGCTACCACGCCTATGAAGACAAGCTCGACGCGTTGTTTGCAAACACAAAATAAACGTATCCCCCTACGGTAGCGCTGCTTAGCGCAACCGCAGTTCAAGTACCGCACCAGGAGCATGATCCGATGAGCGAGCAAACCACCGCCCCCAAGCCGAAGAAATCCGTTGCCCTGTCCGGCGTGGCTGCGGGCAACACCGCGCTGTGCACGGTCGGTCGTAGCGGCAACGACCTGCATTACCGCGGCTACGACATTCACGATCTGGCGGCCAAGGGCTGCTTCGAGGAAGTGGCTTATCTGCTGGTACACGGCGTGTTGCCGAACTGGGCGGAACTGAACGCCTATCGCGCCAAGCTCAAGCGGTTGCGCGGCCTGCCCACACCCGTGAAGAACGCACTGGAATTGCTGCCTGCCGCCACGCATCCGATGGACGTGATGCGCACGGGCTGCTCGGTGCTGGGCACGGTGTTGCCGGAGAAGGAAGACCACAACGTCACCGGCGCGCGCGACATCGCCGACCGCTTGATGGCCAGCTTTGGTTCGATGCTGTTGTACTGGTACCACTTCAGCCACAACGGCAAGCGCATCGAAACTCAGACCGATGATGAATCGATCGCCGCACACTTCTTGCATCTGCTGCACGGCAAGAAGCCGAGCGAGTTGTGCGCGCATTCGCTGGACCGCTCGCTAGTGCTGTATGCGGAGCATGAGTTCAACGCCTCGACGTTCACTGCCCGTGTGATCGCCGGCACCGGCTCGGACATGTACTCGGCGATTACCGGTGCGATCGGTGCGCTGCGCGGTCCCAAGCATGGCGGTGCGAACGAAGTGGCGATGGAGATTATCGCCCGTTACCGCAATGCGGCCGAAGCGGAAGCCGACATTCGCGCCCGGGTGGAGCGTAAGGAAATCATCATCGGCTTCGGCCACCCGGTCTACACCGTGTCCGATCCGCGCAACGAGATCATCAAGGAAATCTCTCGCAAGCTATGCACGGACGGCGGCAATCCAACCTTGTTCGAAGTTTCCGAACGTATCGAAAAGTTAATGTGGGAGCTGAAGAAGATGTTCCCGAACCTGGACTGGTACTCAGCCAGCGCCTACCACATGATGGGTGTGCCAACGGCGATGTTCACACCGCTGTTCGTGATAGCGCGTACATCGGGCTGGTGCGCTCACGTGATCGAGCAGCGCGAGGATGGCAAGATCATCCGCCCGAGCGCCAACTACACCGGGCCGGAAGATCGCACCTACGTACCGATCGAAAAACGCTGATCGTGCAACGCAGACCAGCTCGAACGAAGGGGGCCTTGCGCTCCCTTTTTTCACTCTTTTCTCACGAAATGATTGCGTTTGACCGTGCCAGGTGTGGATAGAGGGTGTTACGTATTCGATACACCCCGCGGATCGAAACGAATGTAAGTGCACAAGCCGCTATTGCCCTAGCGTGCAACGATCCGTCAATGCATCGCGCCTACTTCCTAGTCGTGAACGATGTAGCACGGATGTATCAGTTCCGATTGAAGCGTTAACAACGCGCGATCGCATCGCGTTTGCAATCGACTGATTTCACGCGCTTTCTCGACGCCGCGCGAGATGCCTTCGCGTGGCATGCGAATTGCCCTGTTTAGGAGCTGCACAAGCAAAAACAGGGGGGTCACCGCATCCATTCCCGGGAGGAATCAACATGCGCAAGACTCTTATTTTCACGGCGATAACGCTTGGCTTGGGACTTGCTCTCCCGGCTATGGCCGACAACAACTCGGATCAGAACAACCACAACAAGGGCACCATCACGAGCTCGAATACCAATTCAAGCACGCACACCAAGACAGTTACGATTACACCCACCACTACCATTACTCCTAGTGGTAATGACCGTAACAACAGCGGTGATGTCAACAGTGATGGTATGGGCACCTCCGCGGCGAATAACGGTGCCACTTCTACCTCGACGGTGAACGACGCGTTCAACACCAGCACGGCAGTCGCCAACACCGACCTTAACGGCACGGTTTCCAATCTCTCGGTATCGGGCATTGGTAACAACGCAAACAACAGCGGTAGTGCTGACGGCGGAAAAGGCGGCAAGGGCGGAGCCGGCTTCGGAGGCATTGCGGTAGGCGGTCACGGCGGAAACGATGGTGGCGGCGGAAATGCTTTCTCCCACAGCGGAAAGGCGGGCGGATCCGGTTCCAGCAGCGGTGACAGCGGAGCAGGTAGCCTCGCAGCCGGCGCGGGCAACGCCGATAGCAGCGGTGGTAACAACGCCGAGAATGGTGGTTCGCACGGTAAAGGCTCGGGCAACGCCGGAAGCGGTGGTTCGGGCAGTGGCGGAGCCGGCGGCACCAGCACGGGTGGTTCCAACACGGCCGGAGCGGCGACGTCCACCAGCGGCAGCAGCAGCGCGATGGGCGGCAGCAGTGGTTCCTCTAGCGCGACTGGCGGTGCGGGCGGAACGGGTGGCGCGGGCGGTTCGGCTACTGGCGGAGCCGGTAGCGGCGCGTCTGGCGGTGCTGGCGGTAATGCAGGAAGCAACACAGCCGATGCCGGTACCTTCGACATGTCCAACTCCATGACCAGCGCCGCGGCAGCGGCGGCTGGCATCACGACCATTGCTCAGAACAGCGGCGCAGCCGCATTGATCCAGCAAGGCGTGACTGTCCAGGCCAATCTGAACGTGGGTGGCCATTGATTGACGACTGATCAGCACAGTGGAGCGCGCATCGCTCCATTGTTGCTGTGCGGGCCGGCCGACTGCTGAGGCAGCCGGCCGGCACACGGTCGTAGTCGATGCGCCAACGCGGTCGGAGTAGTGCCATGTTTCTTTCAAGACCTGCTCTTTTAAGTTCCGTCGTAACCGTGGCGCTGGGATTGCCTGGATGGGCACTCGCTGCAAGTCCACCTGGAAGCATCACTGATACCCAGCACGGAAGCGATCAAGCGGCAGCCGCTCATGCGCAGCCGGTTTACGTCGATGGCTTCGGCCAGGCGGTGAGCGTGGGCACGCTGGGCCATTACAGCGGCGGCACGCTCGTGCAGAACAACCAAACGATCACCGGCACGGTCACGGGCGACAGTGCCTCGCAAGTCACAACGGGAAGCAACTCGATCAGTGGAGATTCCTTCTCAGGCGCGTCGGGTTTGCCGTCAGTGATTCAGAACACCGGTAACAACGTACTGATTCAGAATGGCGTCATTGTCAACGTGCAGATGAAGCCATGAAGCGATCGCTGCCTACGCTCATTTTCGTCGCGCTGGCAGCCACTTTGCCGATAGGCGCTCGGGCAGCGACGATGTCGCTCAACGACAATGCTGGGCAAACTTACACGTTGCATATCACCACACTCAAAGAAGCCAAGTTTCGCAACACAATCCGACAAAAATACGATTTCAGCTGCGGCTCGGCGGCCGTGGCGACCTTGTTGACGTTTCAGTACGACTATCCAGTCAACGAACAGGTTGTGTTCGAACAGATGTACGCGCATGGCAACCGCGCGAAGATCAACAAAGAAGGTTTCTCGCTGCTGGACATCAAGTTATATCTGGAGAGCATCGGCTTCGATGCCGACGGTTTCCATGCCTCGCTCGATCAGCTGCAGAAGGCCGACTTGCCGGCGATCGTGCTGATCGAGGATCGCGGCTATCACCATTTCGTGGTGATCAAAGGGATTCGCTACGGACGCGTACTGGTCGGCGACCCTGCTAGAGGCACGCGCGCCATTCCGTTGGATCGCTTCGATGAGTTGTGGAAGAACGGATTGGTGTTCGTCATCCACAACCGGCGCGAGTTCGCGCGCTTCAACACGGACAGCGATTGGCACTCCGCACCGATAGCTCCGCTGGGCACGGGTATCGACCGGCGTGGGCTGGATACGATCACCATGTCCAAATACGGGCCGGGGGACATATGAGGCGATCGCTGCCCTATGTTCGCGTCTATTCGCGCGTGGCATTGCTCCTGGGCTTGCTTGCGTGCGCCGTTGTGTCCCACGCGCAGTCGGCATCGACAACGGATCAGGCCTCACCACCACGTCGGATCGCTGGCCTAGGTTTTCCTGTTCCTCTCGAACGACTTGCCACGATACGCGGTGGGTTCGATCTGGGTAATGGCCTGGAGGTGTCGTTCGGCATCGAGCGGGCGGTGTACATCGATGGCAATCTGGTGACCTACGCCAACGTCAGCGTGCCCGATGTCGCACACATCACCTCGCAGCAGGCGGTGGCGCTGGCTTCCGCGCTCAGCACGGTCAACGTGGTGCAGAACGGCCCCGGCAACACCTTTGATCCATCGTCGCTCAGCCAGACCAGTGTGGCGACGGTGATCCAGAACACGTTGAACAATCAGACCATCCGCAACATCACCACCTTAAATGTCTCGGTCAACACGCTCAATGTGTTCCGCGACGGAGGTCTGCAGCAAGCGTTGCAGGCCGTGCAAGCGCAAGCGCTGGGACATTGATATGTGCACATGACGATATCGATTGACGGGGAATCGAGATGAACAAGATGGACCGGAACGCCAAACGGGAACGCCAGTGCAAACCATGGGCGTGTGCAGCCGGCTGTGCCGGCTTCATGATGTTTTGTGGTGTGGTTGTCGCGCAGGATGTGCCGATGCCATCCACGTCCGGAACCAATGACGCATCGTCCCCGGCCATTCGTCAGCGCCTGCAAGAGCAGGACGCGCGCATCGAGGCGATGCGCGGTCAGATCGATGCCTTGCAGCATCAGCTTGCACAGCAGGAATCTGACTACAAGGCATTGCGTCACGCGGTAGGCATGGACGTGCTGGATCGTCAACGCGGCGGCAACATTTCCGCAGCCGGCGGTAACGCCACTGCGTTGCCGATGCCGTCGCCCGATGCGTCCGCCGATGCGCAGGACGCACAGCAGACGTCAGTGACGCCGACTGCACCTGTCGGGCAGGCGCCCGCCCAGAATGCACGCCCACCCGAAGTGGCGCCGATCTTTCAACAGCCGGGTGTGTTGACGCCAAAAGGCAAGATCGTGATCGAGCCGGCGTATCAGTTCGGCTATTCCACGGCGAGTCGTGTTGCGCTGGTCGGGTACACCATCATTCCCGCCATCCTGATCGGCTTGATCGATGTGCGGCAGGTTCGCGACACGACACAGACAGCCGTGCTCACCGGGCGCTACGGCATCACCAATCGCTTGGAGTTGGAAGTGCGTGTGCCTTACGTGGATACCCACGACGACACCGTGAGCCGTGCCGTGCTTACGGGTTCGGCCGAAGATAACGTATTCAGTTCTAGCGGCAGGGGGTTGGGCGATATCGAGGCAACGGCGCGCTACCAGATCAACGACGGCGGCGCGGATAAGGCCTATTACATCGGCTGGTTCCGCTTCAAGTCGCGCACGGGTACCGACCCGTTCGAAGTCATTACCGACTGTGTGACGCGCTGTGTACAAAACCTCACTGGCACAGGATTGCCGATACGACAACCGACCGGCACGGGCTTCTATACGCTACAACCTGGTGTGACTTGGTTGTTCCCATCTGATCCTGTCGTGTTCTTCGGTAACTTGAGTTACCTCTACAACGTCGAACGCCACAACGTCTACGATCACATCTTGCTGGGTGGCACACAGTTCCTGGGTAATGTGAAGATGGGCAATGAAGCGGACATCAGCATTGGCATGGGCATGGCGCTCAACGACAAGGCCTCTCTCAGTATTGGTTACGATCAGACCTTTGTCGGTACGACTTATGTCGGTGGTCAGAAGCTGCCTAGCTCGACCAAGGTGTGGCTGGGTTCGTTGCTGATTGGCGGGTCATACCGTTTCAACGAGAAGCGCACATTGAATTTCACGCTGGGTGTCGGAGTGACGCGCGATACGCCCGATGCCACCGTCACCGTACGTATGCCGATGACCTATTGATCTCGTCGCAAACACCTCAGGTAGTCCGCGCGCGGTGATTGAGCAGCCAGCGTCCGCCGCAGATGCCGATTATCAAGGCCACTTCCAGCACGTGTTTCATCCACCCATGCGCGGTGAACCAGTCGAGCCAGAGTTTTTCATGACTGATCATGCGGCCGGCAGTCCAGGCGATGGCTGCCGCGCCTGCGTAAACGATGATCGGAAAACGTTCGATCAGCTTCAGAATCAGCGTCGAGCCCCATACCACCAGCGGAATGCTGATCAGCAGACCGATCACCACCAGGCCGGTATGGCCTTTCGCAGCACCGGCAATCGCCAGCACGTTATCCAAGCCCATCAAGGCATCGGCGACGATGATCGTGCGCAGTGCGGTCCAGAAGTTTGCGGCGGGAGCGACGGTGAGATTGTCATCGTGCTCCGGTTTCAGAAGCTTCCATGCGATCGGCAGCAGCAACACGCCGCCGATCACCATCAACCCTGGCAGTTCGAGCAGATAGACCACCAACACGGTGAGCACGATACGCACAGCGACTGCGCCGAACGTGCCCCAGAACACGGCCTGCTTCTGCAACGTGCGCGGCAGACTGCGGGCCGCAAGGGCGATCACGATCGCGTTGTCGCCGGCCAGGACCAGGTCCAGCAGCACGATGGTCAGCAGATCCGAAAGGAGGTGGGTGGGGAAGGCCATCTGGATTCCTTGGCGCGCTGGACTCAAGCGGTGACGACGGACGCACGCGTTCCGCCATCACCGCAAAAGTCTCGTTCGCAGCACAGCCACCGCGGTGCCCGGAGCGACGCCTCGCTCGTGATGACGACCACCGCGCGGATACGACGTTGCCGTACCCGGAACTACTCCCCTTTGGGATGATTTCGTGAGGATTTTCGATAGGACCGGGGTGGGCGGTCAAGTCAGCAAACGGTGCTTAGAACGATAGAGGCCGGATACAATGGGCGTTTCCCTACACCGAGACCCTGCCATGAGCGCGCATGACATCCGTTCCGCCAAGCGTCCTGACCCCGATCAGCCGCTGGTCGACATTGCCAACTACGTTGCCGACTACCGGATCAATTCGACCGAGGCCTACGACACCGCGCGCTACATGCTGCTCGATTCGCTGGGTACGGCGATGCTGGCGATGAAGTTTCCGGAGTGCGTGAAGCATCTGGGACCGATGGTCCCGGGCGCGACGCTGCCGGGTGGCGCACGCGTGCCGGGTACCAGCCATGAGCTGGATCCGGTGCAGGCCGCCTTCGCGATCGGTACGCAGATCCGTTGGCTGGATTTCAACGACACCTGGCTGGCCGCCGAGTGGGGCCATCCGTCGGACAACCTTGGCGCGATCCTAGCCGTGGCCGATTACCTCAGCCGCAAAGCAGAGCGCGAAGGCGGCAAGGCACTGACGGTGCGCGACGTGCTCAGCTATGCCATCAAGGCCCATGAGATCCAGGGCTGCTATGCGCTACTCAATAGCTTCAACCGCGTCGGCCAGGACCACGTGATCCTCGTGCGCCTGGCTTCCACTGCCGTCGCCACCGCGATGCTGGGCGGCAACAAGGAGCAGATCACCACCGCTGTTTCTCACAGCTGGATTGACAACGGCGCACTGCGCACCTATCGCCATGCCCCCAACACCGGGCCGCGCAAGAGCTGGGCTGCGGGCGACGCTTGCCGCCGCGCCGTCACTCACGCGATCAACGCCGTTTACCGCGGTGTCGTCGGTTATCCCTCTGCGTTGTCAGCCAAGACTTGGGGTTATTACGACGTTGCCTTCAAGGGCAAAACGTTCGAGTTTGAGCGTCCGTTCGGCAGCTACGTGATGGAAAACGTGCTGTTCAAGATCAGCTTCCCGGCCGAGTTCCATGCACAGACCGCGGTGGAGTGCGCCATGAAGCTGCACGGCCAGGTCGCCGGCAAGATCGACCAGATCGAGAAGGTAGTGATCGAGACCCAGGAAGCAGGCTGCCGCATCATCGACAAGACCGGTCCGCTGGCCAATTACGCCGATCGCGACCACTGCATCCAGTACATGGTGGCGGTGCCCCTGATCTTCGGCCGCCTTACCGCCGACGACTACAACGACGACGTGGCCGCCGATCCGCGCATCGATGCGCTGCGCGACAAGATGACGGTTACCGAGAACCCGCAGTTCACCAAAGACTACTTCGACCCCGAAAAGCGTTATATCGGCAATTCGGTGCAGGTGTTCTTCAAGGACGGCAGCAGTACCGAAAAGGTGTCCATCGACTACCCGATCGGCCACCGCAAGCGTCGTGCCGAGGGCATCCCCGTATTGCTCAAGAAATTCGAGGCCGCCATGCGTGGGCACTTGCCGTCCCACCGCGTGAAGGCGATTCTGGAAGCGACGGCTGAACCGGCTAGGCTGGATGCCATGCCAATTCAGGCGTTTTTGGGTCTCTTCACGCTGTAAAGACAGTGTGAGAAGAGAATGAAGGGAAAATTAGCGGCGATTTTGCAAATTATTTAAATTTTGTTAAAATCCGTAATGCCGGTTACTAGGACATCGCAGGAAATTCGTTATCCATTTCGCAATGGATAACGAAAAGCGATTTTCATTCTTGGCGGGATGAATGCCCTAATCATTAAGAAGAGGAGAGACCTGATGAAACGTAAGGGCCTGTATTTTCTAATCGCTCTTGCCCTGGGCGGCGTAGGTGCCGTTCACGCGCAGGACAATACGGCCGCTGCTGCCAGCAGCGACACCGCAAGCACCTCCACGCTGCCGAATGGCTTCGACGACCGCTGGTACATCGCCCCGACCTTGGGCGGTTACTACAACGACACCGACCGTAACACTCGCAGCCGCCAGATTTTCTACGGTCTGTCCGTGGGTAAGTTCATCAGCCCGAACGTGTCGGTGGAACTGTTCGTCGACCGCACCAAGCGCAAGGCGGACACCGCGGTGTTCGGTCAGGGCAACATCTGGTCGAACAACAACTACGGCGTGTCGGCGCGTTACTTCTTCGGTGACTGGAACTCCTGGCGTCCGTACCTGATGGGCGGCGTGATGGGCAGCTACCACCACAACCCGCTGAACAACGACTGGGCTCCGGCAGCACAGGGCGGCGTGGGTATCTCCAAGGCGATCACCGACAGCGTGGACTTCCGTACGGAAGTGGCCTACCGCTACGACTGGGACGACAAGACCCAGCCGCAGAAGAACGGTTACGGCGACTGGTACCTGGGCTTCGCCCTGGTGGCCCGTCTGGGCGCACCGCCGGCCGCTCCGGCGCCGGCCGCACCGCCGCCGCCGGCTGCACCGGACTGCTCCAAGCAGTTCCGCAACGGCGTGAACCTGTGCGACAACAAGTGCCCGGATCTGCCGGAAGGCACGATCGTGGGTCCGGATGGCTGCCCGCAGAAGGTCGTGATCGACCTGCGCGGCGTGAACTTCAAGTTCGACCGTCCGAAGAAGGGCGAGACCAACATCGAACCGGCGCTGGCTGTGCCGAGCTCCGACTCGCTGGCGATCCTGGACCAGGCAGTGGACACGCTCAAGCGCTATCCGCAGGTGAAGGTGATGGTGGCAGGCTACACCGACAGCGTCGGCAAGTCGGCCTACAACCAGGGTCTGTCGGAACGTCGCGCGAAGATCGTGTACGACTATCTGACCGCGCACGGTGTCGATGCGAGCCGTCTGGAAGGCCCGATCGGTCACGGCGAGAACGACCCGGTCGACAGCAACAAGACGGATGCTGGGCGCGCCCGCAACCGTCGTACGGAACTGCAGGTCCAGCAGTAATCGGACTGCAAGGTGTTACGGAAAAGCCCGGCTTATGCCGGGCTTTTCTTTTCCTCGCTCCTCCACGCGGAGAGGGCACATGGATGTGACCGGCTCTGGGGAGCGAGGAAAGCGAGCACATCCATGTGCTCTCTCTGCGTGACGCCGACAAACTCGGGTAGGCTTGCAGCCCCATGTCTCCTTCACGCCAAACCACCAACCGTTCAAACGCAGCACGCTATGGCTTAGCTCGCGTGCTCAGCAAGCTGGGTGTGTGTTCGCGCAGCCAGGCGGAGAAAGCTGTGCGTGAGGGCAGGGTAAGCGTGGATGGACGCGTGGTGCTGGATCCGGAAGGCCCGACCGACCCCGAGCGTCAGCGCATCTGCCTCGATGGTGAGGCCGTCGTAGCAGCCAAGCGTGTCTACGTAGCGCTCAACAAGCCGCGCGGTGTTGTCGTGAGTGCCGCCGATGAACGCGGACGCGACACCGTCTACGAATTGCTTGCGGCATCCGGCCTACCGTGGCTGGGGCCGGTTGGCCGGCTCGACAAGGCAAGCGAAGGTTTGCTGCTGCTGAGTAACGATAGTGTGTGGGCTGCACATCTCACCGATCCGCGCTATCACGTGGACAAGACCTATCATGTGCAGATCGACACCATTCCCGCTCAAACCGTACTGGATCAAATGATCCTCGGCGTGACCGACAATGGAGAGCGGCTGGCCGCAAAGCGGATATCGCTGCTTCGCGTCGGCGAGAAAAACGCCTGGCTGGAAGTCGTGCTCGATGAAGGACGCAACCGGCACATCCGGCGTTTGCTGGAGACGCAAGGCATCGGCGTGCTGCGTCTCATACGCGTGGCTATCGGCGATCTAGCCCTAGGTGATCTGGCCAAAGGGCAATGGCGCCACCTGAGCGCGGAAGAAGCGGCTGGCCTGCACAACAAGTAACGAAGCAAGGCCCCTTGTGAAAGGGGCCTCGTGCACTTAGCCGATGATGCCTAGCGAACGTGCAACCTTAGTGAAAGCAGTGATAGCGCGATCCAGATGCTCGCGTGTATGTGCAGCACTCATCTGCGTGCGAATACGCGCTTGCCCCTGAGCTACCACTGGGTAAAAGAACCCCGTCACGTAGATACCTTCATCGAGAAGGGCGGCGGCCATCGCCTGCGCCTTCTTGGCGTCGTACACCATCACCGGCACGATCGGATGCACGCCTGGCTTGATGTCGAATCCCACCTTGGTCATCTGCTCACGGAAATACCGCGTGTTCTCCTGTACTCGCTCACGCAGTTCGCCGGCCGAACCCAGCATGTCGAACACCTTGATCGCCGCGGCGACGACGTGCGGCGGCAGCGAGTTGGAGAACAGGTACGGACGCGAGCGCTGCCGCAGCATCTCGATCACTTCCGCGCGGCCGGTAGTGAAGCCGCCCAGCGCGCCGCCCAGCGCTTTGCCAAGCGTGCCGGTGAAGATATCGATCTTGTCCATCACGCCGTGCACTTCCGCGGAACCGCGTCCATGCGGACCGAGGAAGCCGGTGCAGTGGCATTCGTCGATATGCACCAGTGCGTTGTACTTGGCGGCCAGCGCAGTGATCTTGTCCAGCGGCGCAATAAAACCGTCCATCGAAAACGCGCCGTCGCTGGTGATCAGCTTGGTGCGCACGCCGGCGGCATCGGCGGCCTTCAATTGGGCTTCCAGATCGGCCATGTCGCAGTTGGCGTAGCGAAAGCGCTTGGCTTTGCACAGACGGATGCCGTCGATGATGGAGGCGTGATTCAGCGCATCGGAAATGATCGCGTCCTCTTCACCCAGCAACGGCTCGTACAGACCGCCGTTGGCGTCGAAGCAGGCGGCGTACAAGATGGTGTCTTCCGTGCCGAAGAATTCGGCGATCTTCTTCTCCAGCTGCTTGTGCAGATCTTGCGTGCCGCAGATGAAACGCACGGAGGCCATGCCGAAGCCGTGCGTATCCAGTGCATCTTTGGCAGCCTGGATAACTTCCGGGTGATCGGCCAGGCCGAGGTAATTGTTCGCGCAGAAGTTCAACACCTTGCGTCCGCCTTCCAGCTCGATCTCGGCGGATTGGGGCGAGGTGATGATGCGCTCGGCCTTGAACAGGCCTTGTTCGCGGATGGATTCGAGTTCTTGGGCGTAACGCGCCTGGCCGGAGTAGCTCATGGGGACATGCCGGAGTGGGAAAGTGCTAATTGTCGGTCTTTCGGACGCCGGGGGGAACCTTTGCGGGGCGCGGGCGCCCCACGTCCTCAATGCAAGCCGAAATCGTCTCGCGTCGTCTTGCCCTTATCGTCGATGCCATTAGCATCCAGCTTGGGCGCCAGCACAAACACGCGGCTATCGTCGATCTTGCCGTGCATATATTCACGCACTGCGTCGGCACGGCGTTCGGCGAGATGGCGCAGGGCGTCCTGATCCACGGTTACGTTCGCTTCCATCAGCTTGATCATCGTTTCCGGCGGCTGAGACTTGGTCAAGCCGACGAGATCGCGCGGCTTCTTGAACTTGTCGTGCTTGTACGCCTTGGTCAGGTATTTGTTGTAATCGTCAGTACCCGGTTTTACCGGCGCAGCCTTCGCCGCTTCGGTACCGATATCGTCCGCCTGCTCTTTCTGCACCATGTCATCGACCAGCACCTTACGCAGGCCTTCTTCGTCCAAGGAGGGGTCCACACGGCCGGTGATATCCAGTTTCAGATCGGTTTTCTTGTTGAGGACGGCTACGATTTGCGTCAGGCGTGCATCGGCTTGTGCGTCGAGCACATTCGAGCCGGGTGAAAATTCCACATAGCCCAGATCCTGCTGCCCGCCACCCATCGCTGAGCCCAGCAGCCGGAACGGTGACGTGATGGCACGCTTGATGAGATTGACGAACGCCTGCCAGATCACGCCACCAATGCTGAAGTGCGGATCGTTGAGCGAACCGGATACCGGCACGTGGATATCGATATTGCCGTCCGAGTCCTTCAGCAGGGCCACTGCCAGCTTGACGGGCAGGTGACTGACGCCGGGTCCCTCCACGCGATCGCCGAAGGTCAGCTGGGTGAGCACGATGTGGTTGTCAGCATTCAACTTGCCCTGATCGAGCTGGTAATGCACATCCATCGTCAAGCGACCCTTGATGATCGGATAGCCCGCGTATTTGCCGGAGTAGGGCGACAAATGCGTGAGCTCCACATCGTTGGCCTTGGCCTTGATGTCCAGGGCAGCGACCGGTGTCAGCGGATTGATCGTGCCATCGATATTCACGGGCGAGTTGTTGTCCAGCTGACCTTGCAGCGTGACGTCTGCCGGGGCACCGCCGCCGGCGGTACCGAACGCGCCGATCTTGCCGGCGAGCTGGGTGATGTTGGCGGTGTAGTTCGGTTTGATGAAGTTGTCGGTGTAATTGAGATTGCCGTTGGCGAGCGTGATCTGACCGATATGGATCTCCGCAGGTGGCGCCGCCGCGGTGCTGGCTGTCGCGAGCGCCGCGCCCGTGGAAGCGCTGGCGGCCGGTGCCGGTATGGGCGCCGGGGCAGCAGGCGGTGGCGTACTTGCGGGCGGTGCGGGTCCATTCTGCGCACGCGTCACGGACACCGGTGCCACGGCCGGATTGGACACCACGTCCTGCAGATTGATGCGGCCATTGGCGTTGATGATCACGCGCGCATAGAAATCGTTGAGCGAGAGGCCGCCGATGTCGACGTGCGGCGCACCTTCGCCCATCTGCACCTTCATGCCGGTCGCCGCCAGCGCATTCCAGCGCAGGAAGTCGTCGTTCGTGACCTTGTCCAGCACGTGCACGCGGCCCAGCACGACGCGACCCTGATAGCTGATCAACGGTGCCGGCTTGCGGTCGCGGTAACGCGCACGCCCGCTCATGCTCAGCAGGGCGCTATCGACACGCACGTTCAGCGGCACCTTCACCAGGGATTCGAACGGTGCCACATCCAGGCGCGTCGCCATGATGCGCAGATCCGCATCGACCGGCTGCGGTTTCACCGTGCCATCGACATGGAACTTGCCCTGGCCGATGCCACCGCTGAGATCCAGCTTCAACGGCTTATGCATATCGTCGGAAAGATTGTCGATACCGAACTTGTCGGCCTTGACCGCGATATGCCCGTCTTTGCCGGGGATACTCGGATCGGTCAAGGCGAACGTACTGCTATCGACACCAAGATGCGCGATGCTCCAGTGCCACGCTGGCGACGCCGCCTGTTTACCTGTTGGGTGCGGCGAGGACTTCATCAGATCGGTGAGATCGATGTTCCCGTTTTTCAAACGCCGGGCATCGATCTTCAAGCCTTGCAGTGTCACGTTGCCGAGTTGCGCCACGCTGCTGCCAAGGTCGAGATGGTTGATCTCGGTCGTCAACGACTGCCACGCCACCGGTTTGCGACCGTGCTGATCCAGCGCGAAGTTGTTTACGGAGAGCTTGCTGGCATCCATCGTCAGCGCCAGCGTTTTGCTCCAATCCGCCTGAATGTGCGCATCGCCGTCGAGCGTGCCGCTGGCGATTTGCGCGTTGAGCATCGGCGGCGCCATCGGGACCAGCGGTTGCAGGCCGACACCAGTCATCGTCACTTCGCCGTTGTAACGATCGGCGCTCATCAACAAGCTGCCGGTGGCATGTAGATTGCCGCCAGCGAGGCCGGAACTCAGATCCATCGTGCCCGGTTGTGTGGAAACCGTGGAGAGTCCGTGGATCGTTCCATGCAGATTGTCCAGCAATATCCGCGCAGGTTGGGGGCCGCTGAGATCGGCGTAGTCGAGCGCACTGTTCTGCAAGCTCAGCGTGGCGATTTGCGCATCGGTCGGCGGCGTGCCCGGTTTCGGCGGTGGGCTGTTTTTGCCGAGCAGAGCGTCGAAATTAGTGCGGCCGCCAGTCAGCTTGGTGTAATGCAACTTCGCCTGATCGAGCTGGATCGCGCTGAAGTGATAGCGCGATATCAGCGGCTCGACGTCATTCAACGTCATGCTGCCATGACCCAGCTCCAGCATCGGCGCGTTGTCGTGCGTGGTCATCACGAAGTTGTCGGCCTGCAGCTGACCGTCCAGACGCAATTGCTGCGAAGGTTTGGTTTCTATGAAATGCAGATCCAGCTTGCCCGACAACAACCCGCTTGGAATGGCCGCCGGCAGAGGCTCCGGTACGTAACCGAGATAGCGCGCCAAATCCAGGTGATCCATCGCAAAGCTGATCACCGATTCATGGCTGTCCGCAAAGGGTTTGGTCTGGCCCTGGATGTGTATGGGACTGCCATCCACCTGCATAGCCAGCAGCGGCTGCACGAAGATGTCCGTGTCATGCGGCAAATTGGCGAGGAAGGGAATGCCAAGCTCGATCTGGTTCACGCGATGCGTCGCGTTCAGAACCTTGTCGTCGAACGTGATATCGCCGTCGTGCACGCTGATGTTGGACACGGCAAAGCGCGTCGGCGGCGCATTCGGTTCCGTCGGCTTGGAAGCAAAGCGCTGGATGATATCGGTGAAGTTGAACGCTTGCGGACCGGTACGCGTGATATGGATCTGCGGGTGTTGAACGGAAAGCTCATCCAATACCGGTGCCATGCGAAACACCGCCCCCCACGACGCATTCACCACCAGGTTGTCCACGTCGATGAAGGGCGACGTGCCATCGCGCTCGCCGATATGCAGCTTATCCACCGCCACGTGTAGCGTGTAGGGATCGACATGAATCGCACCGATCGTGACCGGTCGATCGAGCTGCGAGCTCAGCTGCTTCTGCAATTGGTTCTTGATCATCGACGGCGCAATAAAGAAGCCGAACAGACCAAACAGAACCAGCAGGATGACAATAACCAGCGCCGTGATGCGCAAGCCGCGAGAGCGGTACAAGCCCTTTGCGCGTTCGCGCCCGGCCTCTATCAATGCTTGGGGTGATGAGTTCCGGTTTGCCATTGCCGTGATGCTCCCGTGACATCGCGGACCGACCGTGCCGGCAGTCGCCGAGCACTTCCGTAAGCCAGAAAACTCATGTCGGCACGCCTGTAAGGGGAGTGTAGCGTGCGGCGTAAGAGATTGCGTAGCGCCCTGCCGGCATTTTGCCAACAGGGCGACATGCGATTCAGTTCAGTGCCAGGAACAGACCACCTTGCCGCACACACCGGCATCCATCAGGTCGAAACCCTTCTGGAAATCGTCGATGTGAATTTGATGTGTCAGCACTTTCTGCAGCGGGAAGCCGGTGAGCACCATCTGCGTCATCTTGTACCAGGTCTCGTACATGCGACGGCCGTAAATACCCTGCAAGGTAAGACCCTTGAAGATCACCTTGTCCCAGTCGATGCCTGCACCCTTGGGCAGAATGCCCAGCAACGCGATCTTGCCGCCGTGGTACATGCAATCGAGCATGTCGTTGAAGGCGCGCGGGTTGCCGCTCATTTCCAGGCCCACGTCGAAGCCTTCCATGTGCAGATCCTTCATCACATCTTTCAGCGACTGATTCGCCACGTTCACCACACGCGTGGCGCCCATGTCGGCCGCCAGCTTCAGGCGGTAATCGTTGATGTCGGTGACCACCACATTGCGTGCGCCTACATGTTTGGCGATGCCCGCAGCGATGATGCCGATCGGGCCGGCGCCGGTAATCAGCACGTCTTCGCCCACCAGGTCGAATTCCAGCGCGCAATGTGCGGCGTTGCCGTAAGGGTCGAAGAACGCAGCCAACTCGGACGGAATCTGATCCGGAATCGGCCACAGGTTGGAGGCCGGCATCGTCATGTATTCGGCAAACGCGCCGTTGCGATTCACGCCGATGCCGATGGTGTTCGGGCACAGATGCTGACGACCGGCGCGGCAGTTGCGGCAATGGCCGCATACGATATGGCCTTCCGCGGAAACGCGGTCGCCGATCTTGTAACCGGTCACGCCCGGTCCGATGTCCACGATACGGCCGACGAATTCATGACCGATCGTCAGGCCCGGCTTGATCGTGCGCTGGGACCACTCGTCCCACTTGTAGATATGCAGATCGGTGCCGCAGATCGCGGTCTTCTCTAGCTTGATCAGCACCTCGTTGGCGCCGACTTCCGGCACCGGCACCTCTTCCATCCAGATACCTTTCTCGGCGTGGCGCTTGACCAGGGCTTTCATCGTTTGCGGCATGGGGGGAATCCAGAACGGGCGAGGGGAGGGAAGACAAGTCGCCAATTATAGATCGTGAAGCATGGAGCATGCCTTGATGCGGTGCGGCATCGGCGATCTCCCGGCCCGGGCCTACCTGGCCTACATATCCAGCCGGTCGTAGCTGCGCGTAAACACGATCGGCTCTTTCAGCTCCGCCGTCGTCCATGTCTCGGTCACGGTCAAATGATGCCCATCGGCCGAGCGCACCCACGCTTGCTCCAGCCGCGTGCCGTTACCGAAATCCATCGACACGTGCATCCCGTCCTGCGTCAGCTGGGTCTGCACCCGTGCGGTACTGTTGAGCGATTGGCGCGCGATGTTATCGAACTGGGTGTCGAGCCGGTCGTTGTTGTTGAAATCCACGCGCATGCCTTGGCGGCTCTGCTGCACATTCAGCAATGCGTCGTCGGCAAACAGGGGGGGTGTCGGGTCCTTGGGCGTTGCATTGCTGCTGCTTCTCGATGAGTCCTGATAATCGTGATTGCCATGCTGGCCGCCACCCATCCCATGACCACCGCCTCCCATGCCGTGACCGCCGCGACCGCCGAAACCGTTCGACGATGAAGCGGGCGTTGCACTGGAACCAGCATTCGCAGGCTGTGAGGAGGGCGCCTGCTCGCGCCTGCGTTCCGCATGCAGTCGCTGGGTGATCACGGCGGCGCTATCGCTGGCGCGATCATTGAGTTGCCAGATGCCGCTGAAATCCGGTCCCGGCGATGTTGTCTGTGCCGCGGCGTAGCCGGCGAAGAACGATCCCGCTGCAAGCAACAGGCACAATGGACGAAAAGATTTCGATCGCGGCATGGGTCGACTTCACGCTGGCGGGGACGGAGGGTTGCACGCCTGTTTGCCGGGCGCTTCAACTCTCAACGCGTCAACCGTTCCGCAGTGCACACGCCTGCCATCATCCATCGCCCATCCGGCCGGCCATCTACAATGCATCGATGCCCGCCGATCGCCGCCCCCTAGCCATTTTTCTGATGGGCCCGACCGCGTCGGGCAAGACCGCGCTTGCTTGCGCGCTCAGCGAACGCTTTCCTGTCGGCCTGATCAGCGTCGATTCCGCACTGGTCTATCGCGGCATGGATATCGGTACTGCCAAGCCGGATGCGGCCACCCTGGCTCGCTATCCCCACGCTTTGATCGATATTCGCGATCCGGCCGAACCGTATTCCGCGGCCGATTTCAGCGCGGACGCGCAAGCCGCCATGCACCGCATCCACGAAGCGGGGCAGATTCCGCTACTCGTCGGTGGCACGGGGTTGTATTTCCGAGCCTTGCAACGCGGGCTATCGAGCCTGCCGGAAGCCGATACCGAGATACGCGCCCAACTGGCCAACGAAGCCGCCAGCGTCGGCTGGGATGGCATGCACCGCCGGCTCGCCGAACTCGATCCTCCCGCGGCCGAGCGCATCAAACCCGCCGACGCCCAGCGCATCCAGCGCGCGCTGGAAGTGATCGCTCTCACCGGGCAACCGCTCAGCGCTCAGCAGCAGGGCGGCCGCGGGCAGCCGTTCCCCTGGCGCGTACTCAAGTTGGCCCTGCTGCCCGAACATCGCGCGCCACTCCACGCCCGAATTGCCCAGCGATTCGACGAGATGCTGCGCCACGGACTGCTCGACGAAGTGCGCGCCTTGCGCCAACGAGGCGATCTGCGCCCCGATCTGCCGGCCATCCGTGCCGTGGGCTACCGCCAGGCCTGGGAACACCTCGATGGCCTCTACGACCAAGCTGGGTTGCGCGACAAAGGCATTTTCGCCACCCGCCAGCTCGCCAAGCGCCAGATCACCTGGCTGCGCAGCGAACTGGACGCCCGCAGCCTCGACCCCGAGCGCCCAGGCCTTACCGAGCGGGCCACTGACGCCGTGCGACTGTTCCTCGGCGGCCAGGAAACGGAGATCTCCTCGTGAAGCTTGTGACGCAGTTTTGTTATCTCTTTGTCATAACTTACAAAAGTCTTTCACCCACGATTTAAAAGCGGTTAACATTCAAGGGAACTCGGGCCGGGGCGCCGTTTGGCACCATTTTTTTTCGGCCCATCCGCTGGACGAGGGGGAGAACAAAAATGTCAAAAGGGCAGTCCTTGCAAGATCCATTTCTGAACGCATTGCGCCGCGAGCGCGTACCGGTCGCCATCTACCTGGTCAACGGCATCAAACTACAGGGCACGATCGAGTCGTTCGATCAGTTCGTGGTATTGCTGCGCAACCAGGTGAGCCAGATGGTTTATAAACACGCCATCTCCACTGTTGTGCCCAGCCGCAACGTGCGCGTCGGCAACGGCCACGACGGTCACGAAGGCCACGAAAGCCACCTTGAGGCGCACGTGTCGGCCGATAGCGAAGGTTGATCCACTCTGTTCGATAGGCAAAAGAAAGGCGAACGTGCCGTACTGGTTCTCCCGCATTCGCGCGGCGAGGGCGATGCGGCAGAGCGGGCAGAGGAATTTGTCGAGCTAGTGAAATCGGCCGGCGCCGAAGTGCTGGCCGCTATTCCTGCGCGCGTGGAAGCCCCCAATCCCCGCTACTACATCGGCACCGGCAAGGCCGAAGAAGTGGCCGAAGCCGTGCGCGCCCTCGAAGCAGACCTGGTGTTGGTCGACCACCTGCTGACCCCGGTGCAGGAACGCAACCTCGAAAAGCTGCTCAGCGTGCGCGTGGTCGATCGCGCCGGATTGATCCTGGACATCTTCGCCCAGCGCGCCCGCTCCCACGAAGGCAAGATGGAAGTGGAGCTGGCCCAGCTCAAACATCTCGCGACGCGCCTGGTCCGCGGCTGGACCCACTTGGACACCCAGCGCGGCGGCGCCATCGGCAACCGCGGTCCGGGCGAGACCCAGCTCGAAACCGACCGACGCCTGCTTGCCGAGCGCGTGAAAATGCTCAGCAAACGGCTGGAAAAAGTACAGACTCAGCGCGGCCAGCAACGCCGCGCACGCCTGCGCAACACCGTGCCACGCGTAGCCTTGGTGGGCTACACCAACGCCGGCAAATCCACCCTGTTCAATGCACTCACGCAGGGCAGGGTGTATGCCGCCGACCAGCTCTTCGCCACGCTCGATCCCACCGTGCGCAAGCTCGACGACCTCAGCTGCGGCCCTGCCGTACTGGCCGACACCGTCGGCTTCATCCGCGAGCTGCCGCACGATCTCGTGGCCGCCTTCCGCGGCACGCTCGCCGAAGCGCGCGACGCCGACCTGCTGCTGCACGTCAGCGACGCCGCCGACGAAGAGCGGGAACGCCTGCATCAAGTAGTCGATCAGGTGCTGGAAGAAATCGGCGCAGGTGACGTGCCCCAGCTGCACGTGATGAACAAGATCGACCTCTCCGGCGCCGCCCCGCGCATCGTGCGCGATAGCGAAGGACTGCCACAGCAAGTGTGGCTATCCGCTGCCACGGGCGAAGGACTGGACCTGTTGCGCGAAGCACTCGGCGAATTGCTGGGCGGCGAGCGCGTGCAATCCGAATTGCTGTTGCCGCTGTCCGCGGGTCGCCTGCATGCGCGGCTTCGTGCTGCCGGCGCCATCGCCGAAGAAGCGGTGGACGAATACGGCTGGCGCCTGCGCATCGATGCGCCGCGAAGCGTGCTGGCGCCGTTGACTGGTGGCCACGGCGCCGATATCGAACTGTTGCGCGGCCTGCTGGGCAGCCCAGACGCAGCCGCCTGAGCACTGTCGCTTTTCTTCCTCTCCCCTCCGGGGAGAGGACCGAGGTGAGGGGCTGTTCTTGCGATAACCCAACATCGGAGCACGCTTCGCGCGACTGCTCGCGCAAGATTTTCCCCTCACCCAACCCTCTCCCCTCGGAGGAGAGGGCCTTCCGTCCTCGTGTTATTAGGCCCGCCTCGCAAACGTCTCTGTTAGAATGCGACCGTTTGTGCACCACCCATTCCGGGTGCTTGCACGCCTCAACATCCGTCACCATGTCCCATCCAGCACAGAGCGTTTTCCGGCCGTTATTGCCGGCCTCCCAGCGGCCCCAAGGAGACTGACCATGGCCTGGAACGAACCCGGTAACGGGCAACGCGATCCATGGAACAAGAACAAGCGTAGTTCCGGCGGCAAATCGGGCATTGAGACCGTACTCAAGGACCTGTTCAAGCGCATCGGCAAGCTGGGCGGCCCCGGCGGCATCCTCACCATCGTCGTGGCGATCGTGCTGGCCTGGCTGTTGCTCACCAGCTATGCCGTGATCGGTGCCGGCCAGGTTGGTGTGGTGCAGCGCTTCGGCGCCTATGCACGCACCATCGGCCCCGGCTTCCACGTCAAGCTTCCGCTGCCCATGGAGACCGTGCAGCCGGTCGCCACCTCGCGCGTGCGTGCCATGTCCGACCAGATCCGCACGTTAACGCGCGATCAGGACATCGTCGCCGTCGACTTCAACGTGCAGTACCAAGTCACCGACCCGCAGAAATACCTGTTCAACACACGCGACCCGGACGGCACCCTCAACGAAGCCGCGCAAGCTGCCGTGCGTACGGTGATCGGTGCGCAGCCGATGGACAACGTCCTCACCGGCCAGGCGGACGGCAGCGGCCCCGCGCCAGCGTTGAGCGCGTTGCAACAGCAAGTGCGCACCCAGTTGCAGCACACGCTGGACAGATACGACTGCGGCCTGCAAGTGACCGACATCAGCTTCCAGGCCATCACGCCGCCGCAGGAAGCAAAAGACGCCTTCGACGACGTCAACGCCGCACGCCAGGATCGTCAGGGCCTGATCGACCAGGCGCATGCCGGCACCAATCAGGAAATTCCGGTGGCGAACGGCGACGCCAAGCGCATGATCGCCGAAGCCGATGCCTACAAAGCCGAGCGTATCGCGCGCGCGCAGGGCGACGTCGGCCGTTTCGATCTGATTCTCAAGGAATACAAGGCAGCGCCCGATGTCACTCGCCGTCGCCTATGGCTGGAAACGATGGAGCAGATCCTGCGCGCCAGCAACAAAGTGATCGACGGCTCCGACGGCCGCAGCGTCATCAACATCACCAATACCGAAGCACCCGCCACCAACCTGCCGGGTGTCGGCGCCGTGGCGCCGCCCGTCAACGATGACGCCGCCGACAAGGGGAAGCAGCCATGAAAACCACCGCTGCGATCATCATCGTCCTGCTCATCCTGCTCGGCGCCAACAGCTTCTACACAGTGGATAACGGTCAATCCGCGCTAGTGCTGCAGTTTGGCAAAATTCTGCGCACCGACAAACAGCCCGGCCTGCACGCCAAGGTGCCGTTGTTGCAACAGGTGCTGACCCTCGACGATCGCATCCTGTCTTTCGACGGCCAGCCACAGCGTTACGCCACCGCCGACAAGCAAAGCATCAACGTCAACTTCTACGTGAAGTGGCGCATCGCCAACGCCGCCGACTACTACCGCGCCACCAGCGGCGACGAACTGCAGGCCGGCCAGCGGCTCAGCCCCATCGTCAGCACCGCATTGCGCAGCGCGGTGGATGCACACACCCTGCAGCAGCTGATCGCCGATGGCCAGAGCGATCTCGCCGCCAGCACCTTGCAGCAGGCCAACGCACAGACCCAGACGCTAGGCATCTCGGTCGTCGATGTCAGCATCACCGGCATCGAATTCCCCGACGACATCAAGGCCGCCGTCTACAAACGCATGCAGACCGAACGTCAGCAGCAAGCCGCCGCCATTCGCGCCGACGGCAAGCAGCAGGCCGAGGGGATCAAGGCCGACGCCGATAGTCAGGCGCAGATCATCCGCGCCAACGCCGAAAGCAACGCCGAAAAAGTGAAAGGCGAGGGCGATGCGCAGGCCGCGCAAATCTACGCGCAAGCCGCCGCCGAGGATCCGGATTTCTTCGCCTTCTACCGCAGCCTGGAGGCCTACAAGCAAGCCTTCGGCGACGGCAGGGCCACGATCATCCTCAAGCCCGATTCCGAATTCCTGCGCTACTTCGGCAACCCGGCGCCCGCGCCGGCGCGGCGCTGAGTTCACGCCATGTCGCACGATTTCTACGCCGCGCTATGCCTTGTGCTGGTCATCGAAGGCCTGGTGCTGTTCGCCTCCCCGCACGGTTGGCAGGCGATGATGCGCGAGGCATTGAAGCTGCAACCGAGTACCTTGCGCCTGTTCGGCGCCGTGGCCATTGGCGCGGGGTTGATCACCCTGCATTGGGTGCACTGAATACCTTCACCGCGCGGTAACCCTCGCGCGCGATAGTTTTCCCGTTCCGCCGATCGGAACGTCTTTTAGAGCGAGAAACATCATGGGCAAGTCAGTCGTAATTCTTGGCGCACAGTGGGGCGACGAAGGCAAAGGCAAAATCGTCGACCTGTTGACCGAACGCGTAGGCGCCGTCGCGCGCTTCCAGGGCGGTCACAACGCCGGCCATACCCTTGTCATTAAGGGCAAGAAGACCGTGCTGCATTTGATTCCCTCAGGCATTCTGCGCGACGACGCGCTGTGCCTGATCGGCAACGGTGTGGTGCTCTCGCCCGCCGCGCTCAAGCAAGAAATCGAAGAACTCGAAGCGCAAGGCGTCAGCGTGCGTCCGCGCCTCAAGATCAGCCCCGCAACGCCGCTGATCATGCCTTACCACATCGCCGTGGATAAGGCGCGCGAAATCGCCGCCGGCGGCAAAGCCATCGGCACTACCGGCCGCGGCATCGGCCCCGCGTATGAAGACAAAGTCGCACGCCGTAGCGTGCGCGTGGCGGATCTCATGTATCCGCACGAACTGCCCGCGCTGATCAAAGCCGCTGTCGATTACCACAACTTCATCCTCACCCAGTGGCTGAAAGCCGAGCCGGTCGACTACCAGCAGGTGCTGGACGACGCACTCGCCTACGGCGAATTCATCCGCCCGATGGTCGACGACGTCGCCACCATCCTGTACGACGTGCGCCAGGAAGGCGGCAACATTCTGTACGAAGGTGCGCAAGGCGCACTGCTCGACATCGACCACGGCACTTATCCGTACGTCACCTCCAGCAACACCACCGTCGGCGGCGCACTTGCCGGCACCGGCGTGGGCGCAGGCGACATCGACTACGTGCTCGGCATCTGCAAAGCCTACGCAACGCGCGTCGGCGGCGGTCCGTTCCCCACCGAACTCAACGACGAAATGGGTGAACGCCTGCGCAAAGTCGGCAACGAATTCGGTGCCAGCACCGGTCGTCCGCGTCGCTGCGGCTGGATCGACCTCGTCGCGCTCAAGCGCGCCGTACAGATCAACGGCATCAACGGTCTCGCCATCACCAAGCTCGATGTGCTCGACGGTCTGCCCAGCATCAAGGTTTGCATCGCCTACGAATACCGCGGCAAACGCCGCGAGCTCGCACCGCTCGACGCCGACGGCTGGGCCGAGTGCAAGCCCGTCTATCTCGAATTCCCGGGTTGGGAAGAATCCACCTGCGGCATCCGCGACTGGAACAAGCTGCCGCCGGCAGCTCGTGCTTACCTGCGCGCGGTGGAAGAGCTTTCCGGCTGCCACCTGGCCATCGTGGCGACCGGTGCGGATCGTGACGACACGATTGTGTTGGATGATCCGTTTGCGTAAGCACAAACCGTTTGCGAAGATCAGAGAAAGGCCCCCTTTTGAGGGGGCTTTTTTTTGCCGGTCGGCAGATTGGGGCGCTTCATAGAAATGAAATCGAAGCCCATTTGCTGTTTTCCTCTTGTGAGAAAGCAGCGCACCCGCTTTGCCGTTTCGGTTTCAGGCAGGGATTGGTCTTAGCAAAACAGGGGATGGAAATGACACCGAAACATTTTGTTGCTGTTTGCCTCAGGTTGTTCGCACTTTGGCTGATATTTAGCGGGATTCAATTCTTTTTCATTGCCACAGCGCTTAAGTACTTTAATGCGCAACTGAGCAATGGTCCGATGTGGATCTTCGTGGCGGTGTGGGCAGTCTTTTTGGTGGTCGCGTTCTTGCTGTGGATCTTGAGCGCACCGTTGGCCACTGGACTGTTGGCAGGAGTACCGAAGCCACAGACGCCGTCTCTCTCATTGGGTGACGTCATCGTCGCTGGCTGCGTATTGATGGGCTTGTGGTGGCTAAAAGAGGCGCTCGGTCTCCTCGTTGGCCTTTGGCTAAAAACGGTGGCCTTATCCGACCTGGGTGACCAATCGGTGTTCGTGTCACTAGGATCGACCGGCAAGATAAGCACGGGCATCTACCTTGCGGAGATTGCGGTTGGCCTATTTTTCGTCACCCGTCCGTTCAGTATCGCCAAATGGGTGATGCGTAGCGCGCCGACTTCTCGCGTAGAGTCAACTGAGAAGCAATCGGATGGCCTTGAAGAGCACGATTGAGCGGGTTAGTTGGTGTGCGTCGTTTCTGTTGCTTATGAGCTTGTCGACTGCGGCGCGCGGCTAAAGAGAGGTAGGTTGAGTTCTGAATACTCAATCGGATTTCACTCTTTTCATTTCTAGATTCCGTGAAATGAGGAGTGGGAAAGTGCAAAGGGGATCGCATGTTTCAGGGGATAAAGCGTTTGTGGTCGGGATCCGATCCTGTCGAGTTTGAAAGCGCATTCGGGATGGCCGAATCCGTCGAACGCCTCAGGGCTGCTACGCGACGCTGGGGTGTTTTTTCGGTTTCGCAGGAAGCGGCTTCCGGTACGGTGAAGGAATCGCGTGTATCGCTACAGCGAGTCATCCCCATGGTCGGTAACTCGTTCAAGCCTTTTTATGTGGGCCACTTCGAGCAGCGTGGTCACAAAGTCGTTCTCACCGGGCGCTTCACGTTGAACTGGTTTGTGAAGCTGTTTATGGGCTTTTGGTTTGGTTTTTGCACCCTGTTTGTGGCCACTGGCCTCATAGCTGCCATCCATTCACCGAAATCAGCGCCCGTGTCTTTGGCTGGAATCGGCATGCTTCTAGCGGGAGCCGCAATGGTGCGTTTGGGCGGCTGGCTCTCGCGCAACGACCAGGCGTGGTTGTCGAACGTTATTCGCATTGCATTGAATGTGCCGGTCGCAGGGCCGCAAATCGGTGCGTTCGCGGACGTGCACGGCACGCCTCAGTCGAACAAAACACCCAGAGTCATACTTATCGTGACCGCGGTGCTCGCCTTGTCCGGCGTGATGGGATGCATCTCTGCATTCACCGGTATTCAGAGCTACCAGTCGAATATGGCGCATAGCGTTATCAGGCACTACGCCGATATGCGATTGCGCTACGTTGCAGCGATCTATGGTGTTTCGATGTTGGCCCTGGCCTATGGCGTCTACCGACGGCGACTGCTGGCATGGCGATTTGGTTTTGTCGCTCTTGTCGGCGGTTTCATCATGCAGACCATTGCTTTGCTTATGGGTCCAGACCTCGGTAATGCACGCATTCCAGCCATTTTTTTCTGCGCCATCTCAGCCGTAATCATGGCTGTGTGGGGACGCTGGTGGTATGCGCAACGTGTCCATTTTCATGAGTAAAAATGGCTAATTCGCAAACCCCTCTCTTCATCGTCAGCACGGGCCGTTCCGGCTCGACGATGCTCTCTGAGCTGCTCTCGCTGCATCCGGACGTTCTGAGTCTCTCCGAGCTGTTCAACGCGCTTCACCCGCTTAGCTTTCGGAAGGATCCCGTCGACGGTCCGAACCTCTGGTCCGTGTTGAGCGAGCCGCGACCTCGCCATACAGCTTGGCTTCGCCTGATGGAACGCGGCCTCGCTATCGATGAGTTTCGCTATCCGCTGGCTTCCGCTCTGCGCTTCCGCGAGACGGGTATTCCGCCGCTGTTGGCGATGACGCTTCCGCTACTCACCGAAGACCCCGACGGGCTCCACGAGGAGCTTGGCGTCTTCGTGCAGTCGTTGCCGGAAGATCGAATCCACACGCAGTACCTGCGGGTGTTCCAGTGGTTGTGTACGCGCCTCGGCCGGCGGTTCTGGTGCGAGCGCTCGGGCGCCTCGCTTGGCCTCGTCCATCCCTTGTCGCACTTCTTTCCGACGGCCAAGTTCATCCACGTCTTTCGCGACGGTCGGGAGTTCGCGGTCTCGGCGAGCCGGTTTCCTTTGATGCGGATGGGCATGATCGACACCATCTTCAAACAGAGATTTGGTTCCGCTCCGTATCTCACGCCGACGTATCAGGCACCCGAAGATTTGCCGCCAGCGTGGCGTGGGCTCGTACCTGAGAGTTTCGACGTCGACGTGTTCCAGCGCTTCGAGCTCCCGATCGAACCGATCGGCATGGCCTGGTCGGAGATGATCGCCGTGGGCTTGAAGCTATTGGAGAAGGTGCCCGCCGAGCGGGTGCTCCACGTGCGGTACGAGTCGATGCTCGATGCACCCCAAGCCGAGCTCCAGCGCATCGTCCGCTTCATGGACCCAAGCTTGGACGATCCTTCGTGGCTCGCGTTGGCCGCTGGTCGCGTGCGGAAGAACCCGCCGAAGTGGGTGAGCTTGCCCACCGACGAGCGGGCACGCCTCGAGTCGGCGTGCGCGCCCGGTATGGAGCTGCTTCGCCGTCTCTCCTGAATCATCCACGCCAAGCACTTGACATCGATTCCATATTTCCATAATTATCGAAATATGGAATCGATCATTGCCCTGGCGTGCCTCGACGCCCTCGCACAAGAGCACCGCCTCAACCTTTTCCGTCTGCTGGTTCAAGCGGGCGATGCCGGCTTGTCCGTGGGGGAGTTGGGCCAGGCGACCGGTCTCCCCGGTGCCACGCTGACCAACCACCTGCACATTCTTCGTCGCGCAGGGCTGGTGAGCGACGAGCGCCGTGGCCGTGTCATCCAGTGCACGGCGAACTACACACAGATGAACGAGCTTCTTGGCTACCTCACCGAAAACTGCTGTGCCGGGTTGTCGTCCTCGGCCGACTGTCAGCCTGCAGCGGTTTGCAAACCCCGTCGGAGAACATCATGAAACGCTTTCATGTGCACGTGAATGTCGACGAGATCGACAGCAGTATTCGCTTTTATTCCATGCTGTTTGGCGCCGCACCCACCGTCGTCAAATCGGATTACGCCAAGTGGATGCTGGACGACCCGCGCGTGAATTTCGCGATCTCCCAAAGTGGCCGCCTATTGGGCGTGGATCATTTAGGGCTGCAGGCAGAGGATGAGGGTGAACTGTCCGTGATCGGAGAGCGCTTGCAGGCAGCCGATGCTGTCGCCCTGGCTGAGAAGTCCACCACCTGTTGCTACGCACGCTCGGATAAGTTCTGGGCCGAAGATCCACAGGGTGTGCGCTGGGAAAGCTTCTACACGCATGGTGAGGCCACCACCTACACCAATGCGCCCGAACAAAGTGATGCAGCGCCTTGCTGCGGCCCGAAAGCCGCTGGCAGCTGTTGCTGAGGATGACTATGCGTACACAGCCCTACAACGTGCTCTTCCTATGCACAGGCAACTCGGCTCGCAGCGTGATGGCAGAAAGCCTGCTCAACGTCTTGGGCAAGGGTCATTTCAAAGCCTTCAGCGCCGGCAGTTTTCCCAGCGGAAGAATCCAGCCCATGGCCGAAGAGCTGGCCCGCAGCATCGGCTACCAAGAGCCATTGCGCAGCAAAAGCTGGGATGAATTCGCACAACCCGATTCGCCTTCGATCGATATGGTCATCACGGTCTGCGACAACGCCGCTGGCGAAGTGTGTCCCATCTGGCCGGGCCAGCCTGTCACCGCGCATTGGGGTGTGCCCGATCCGGTTACCGTCGAAGGCTCCGATGAAGAACGTCGCAAGGCATTCCGTTCGGCGTGGATGATGCTCAAGCATCGCGTCGACCTCCTGCTCGCGTTGCCGCTGGACAAGCTCGACCGCGTAGCGACCCAGCAGGAACTGCGTGCCATCGGTCAAACAGGTGCGCATCGTGAGTGATCAACGTGACGCCGCCATGGGCACCTTCGCTCGCTATCTAAGTCTGTGGGTGGCGTTATGCATCGTGGCAGGCATTTCGCTCGGGCATGCACTGCCTTCGGTCTTCACCATCCTGGCTGGCCTGGAAGTGCAGCACATCAACCTGCCAGTGGCCGTGCTGGTGTGGTTGATGATCGTCCCGATGCTATTGAAAGTGGACTTCAGTCAACTTGCCGGCGTGCGCCAACAAGCGCGAGGCATGGGTGTAACGCTGCTTGTCAATTGGGCGATCAAACCGTTCTCGATGGCGTTACTCGGTTGGCTGTTCGTCCGGCATGTGTTTGCAGCATGGCTACCCGCCGGACAGCACGATGCTTACATCGCCGGCTTGATTCTGCTCGCGGCGGCGCCGTGCACCGCCATGGTGTTCGTATGGTCGCGGCTGTGCGGCGGCGAGCCTAACTTCACACTCGTGCAGGTGGCGTTGAACGACACCATCATGGTCGTCGCGTTCGCGCCGATTGTCGGGCTGCTATTAGGCGTCGCCTCTATTCACGTCCCGTGGGGCACGCTGCTGCTTTCCGTCGTGTTGTACATCGTCGTGCCGGTGCTGCTGGCTCAGTGGTGGCGTTGGCACCTGCTTCGAAACGCAGGACAGCAAGCCCTCGATGCCACGATCAAGCGCATCGATCCGTGGTCTACCGCAGCACTGCTGGCAACACTGGTCCTGCTGTTTGGCTTTCAAGGCGAGGCCATCATTGCGCAGCCGATGGTCATCGCACTCCTCGCCATACCCATCGTGTTGCAGGTTTACTTCAACGCGGGCATAGCCTACGGCCTAAGTCGTTGGCTGGGTGTACCGCACTGCGTTGCTGGCCCCGCCGCATTGATCGGGGCCAGCAATTTCTTTGAACTCGCTGTCGCGGCCGCCATTAGCTTGTTCGGGCTTCGCTCCGGAGCAGCATTGGCGACTGTCGTGGGTGTGCTCGTGGAGGTTCCCGTCATGCTTTCGGTGGTGCACATCGTTCGACGCACCGAACCGTGGTTTCTGCAACCTAAAGCTGTTGAAGCCAAGCCGTAACGGTAATCGAGCAGCGCATTACCCCTCTTGCCGATAGGAGTGGAGCAAGGCGTTCGCTCGATGCGTCTTCCTGATCCGATGCAGCGCGAGAAGACGGAACGCCGCCGGCAGCACCACCATGGATAGCAAGGGTGCCGTGAGCATGCCGCCGATCATCGGTGCAGCGATACGTTGCATGACTTCCGAGCCGGCACCGTTGCCGAGCAGGATCGGAAACAAACCCGCCAGAATCACCGCCACCGTCATCGCCTTGGGTCGTACGCGTTGCACCGCACCCTCGCGAATCGCTGCGTCCAGCTCGGCGAGTCCGGCCTGAGGGTTGTGCTCAAGCTGGCGATCCCAGGCGTGACGCAGATACAACAACATCACCACGCCGAACTCCGCAGCGACACCGCTGAGCGCGATGAAACCGATCATCGTTGCGACGGAAACGGCATGACCGAGCCACCAGATTAGCCACAGGCCACCGACCAGCGCGAGCGGCACACTCGCCATGATCATGGCCGCTTCGCTAGGGCGGCGGAACACGACGTAGATCAGCGCAAAGATGATCACCAGGGCCGCAGGCACCACAAGCTTCAAGCGTTCCATCGCGCTCGCCAGATACTCGAACTGACCCGACCAGGCCACGGTGACGCCAGGGGGTAGCGGTACCTGTTGAGCCACAAACTGCTGCAGCCGATTCACCACCGTGCCCAAATCGCTACCGTTGGTGTCGACGTAGACGTAGGTAGCGAGCTGACCGTTTTCGCTTTTCAGCATCGTTGGCCCAGCGGCCACGTTGATGTCGGCTATCTGGCTCAGCGCAAGTTGCGCACCGTTGGCGGCCACGATCGGCAGTTGCCGGATAGCTTCGACGGAATCGCGTTCAAGGCGTGGATAGCGCACCACGATCGGATAGCGCTCGCGTCCTTCCACCGTCTGACCGATCGGATCACCACCGACCACGGCCGCAATCAGTTGCTGCACCTGCTCCTGAGTGAGTCCATAGCGTGCCGCGTCATCGCGGCGTATATGCACGTCGACGTAGCGGCCGCTCACAGGGCGCTCGGCGATCGCCGAACTCACACCGGGCACGGTCTTCGCCACTGTTTCGATGCGATCGGCGACCATTTGCAGCGTCGACAGATCCGTGCCGAGCACTTTGATCCCGATCGGACTCTTGATGCCGGTGGACAGCATGTCGATGCGGTTGCGGATCGGCGGCACGAACAGATTGGTCAAACCCGGAACGTGCACCGCCTTGTCCAGCTCCTGCTCGATCTTCGCCATGGTCATGCCAGGGCGCCATTGATCCTTGGGCTTGAACGTGATGGTGGTTTCGAACATCTCCAACGGAGCGGGATCGGTGGCGGTCTCGGCGCGTCCCGCTTTGCCGAAAACATGATCGACCTCCGGCACCGTCTTGATCATGCGATCGGTCAGTTGCAGCAACTGCGATGCCTTGTCGGCCGACAATCCAGGAAGTGCCGTAGGCATGTAGAGCAGGGTGCCTTCGTCCATCGGCGGCATGAACTCGCTACCCAGTTGGCTCAACGGAATGACTGCGCTCAGCAACAACACGCCGGCCAGCACCAGCGTTGCTTTCGGGTAACGCAACACCGCGTCGAGAACAGGCCGATACAACGCCATCAGCCCACGATTGAGCGGATTGTTGTGCTCGGAGCGGATACGACCACGCACCAGGTATCCCATCAACACCGGCACCAGCGTGACCGCGAGAGCTGCAGCAGCGGCCATTGCGTAGGTCTTGGTGAAGGCGAGCGGCTTGAACAGTTTGCCTTCCTGTCCCTGCAGCGCGAACACCGGCACGAACGAGAGCGCGATGATCAGAAGACTGACGAAAAGCGCAGGCCCAACCTCGGCTGCCGACTCTGCCACCAGTGCCCAGCGCGTAGCGCCTTGCGGCTCTTGTCCCTCGTGTGTGTCGCGCCAATGTTCCAGATGCTTGTGTGCATTCTCGATCATCACGATCGCGGCATCGACCATCGCGCCGATGGCGATCGCAATGCCACCGAGCGACATCAAATTCGCGGAGACGCCTTGCACGTTCATCACAATGAAGGCGGCTAGCACGCCGAGCGGCAAAGTGATCACTGCGACTAGTGCGGAACGTAGATGGCCTAGGAACAGCACGCAGACCAATGCAACCACGATGAATTCTTCAATGAGCTTGCCCCAAACGTTCTCGACAGCTGCATCGATCAATTGCGAGCGGTCGTAGGTCGGCACGATCTCCACGCCGGGTGGCAAGCTGCGTCGAAGCTCGGCCAGTTTGGCCTTCACGGCGGCAATAGCCGCCCTGGCGTTCTTGCCTGAGCGCAGCACAATCACGCCGCCGGCCACTTCACCTTGACCATCCAGTTCGGCGATACCGCGACGAAAGGTCGGTCCACGCCGCACCGTCGCCACGTCACGCAGCAACACCGGCACACCGGAGGCATTGGCCGTAATGGATACATTCTCGAAGTCCGCGCGACTCGTCAGATAACCTTCGCTGCGCACCATCAGTTCGGCTTCACCTTGTTCGATCACCGAGCCGCCGTTGGCACCGTTCGCGGCACGCACCGCCTCGACCAGTTGCGAGACGGTAATGCCACGTGCGGCCAACGCTTGCGGATTGGGCACGATTTGCCAGGCGCGCTCCATGCCACCGACGCTCGCGACTTCGGCCACGTCCGGCACCGTTTTGAGCTGGTAGCGCAAGAACCAATCCTGGATCGCCCGCAGTTGACCGAGATCGTGTTGACCGGTGCGATCGATCAAGGCGTATTCGTAGATCCAACCGAGTCCCGTCGCATCGGGGCCCAGCGCAGGATTCACACCCGCAGGAAGGCTGCTGCGCACCTGGCTGAGGTATTCCAACACCCGCGAGCGTGCCCAATACAGATCCGTGCTGTCATCGAACAGCACATAGACATACGAATCACCGAAGAACGAATAGCCACGCACGACTTTGGCGCCGGGTACCGAAAGCATGGTGGTCGCCAGCGGATAAGTGACCTGATCCTCCACGACCTGAGGCGATTGACCAGGCCAGTTCGTGCGAATGATCACCTGCGTATCGGACAGGTCGGGCAAGGCATCGATGGGCGTGTGCATCGTGGCGTACACCCCGATCACCGCCACTATCACCGCAGCCAACAGAACGAAGAGTCGATGCGCGATGGCCGCGCGAATCAACGCGGCGATCATGGTTGATCTCCCATGTGCATATCGGACATGGGCGCACTCGCTGCAGGCGCTGGTTGAACGGTGTTTCCATTCAACCGGTCCAGGGCTCCCGACAGACTGGCCTCCGAATCGATGAGGAATTGACCGGAGATCACGACCTTCTCGTTACCTTCGAGTCCGGCGAGAATTTCCGTATAGCCGCCGGAAGCACGCCCGGTGCGCACGGCCATCGCCCGGAAGTGGCCATTTCCTTCGGACACGATGACGCGCGCCTGAGAACCCGTCGTGATCAGTGCGTCGTCCGGTATCACCGGCACGGCTTCACCGCTCGCCGGGGCGAGTTGTACGGTCGCGAACATGCCCGGACTCAACGCAGCATCGGGATTGGCCAACACGATGCGAGCGCGCTGCGTACGCGTCATGGCATCGATATCCGGCAGCAGCGTTTCCACCGTGCCGTGGAAGACACGACCCGGCAGCGCATCGGCGGTCACGCTGACCGGTGTACCGCTTCGCACGGTGCCGGCGACTGCCTGCGGAAGTGCTGCTTCGATCCACACGGTAGATAGACCGTTGATGGTCATCAGCGTCTGGCCTGCGCTGACCCGCTGCCCCTCTCGTACATCCAGTGTCGTGACCACACCTGCCTGCGGCGCATGCAGGACGATCCCGCCATCCACACCGCGATGCGCCGTCCGAATATCCGCATCGCTGAGTCCCAATACGCCAAGACGTTGCCGTGCCGCGGCACGAAGCGCTTGGGCATCGGACGATTGCGCTTGTTGAAGTGCGCCGTACTCGGCCAGTGCACTGTTCCATTGTGGCGCCAGCAAGGCGGCCAAGGGTTCGCCTGCCGTGATCGTGGTATAGGGCGCGCGGACGAATAGCGTGGTCACCACACCATCGGCGCGTGCACTCACGGTCGTCGCCTGTCGCAGATCCCAAGTGATCGTACCTGGCACCTGGATCGCTGATGCCAACACACGGCGTTCAACGGTCACTGTACGTATGCCGAGATTTTGCACGGTCGCCGGATCGATCCGGATGATGTTCGGATCGGCGCCTTCGTCGGCGTACTTGGGCACCATCTGCATGCCCATTGGCGAAAGGCCGGGACGATCGAAGTGCTCCTGCGGCACCATCGTGTCGTACCAATACAGAATTTTCTTGCCATGGCCATCGGGCGAGGTGCTTGCCATGTTGGCCGGCATGGATGAGGGCGACGTATGACGGCCACTCAGAAAGCCGATCACGAGCAACAGAGTTGCCATCACGATGGCGGCGAAAACAATCAGCGCACGCTTCATGGCATGGCCTCCGACGTAGGTAACAGATAGGCCAGCGATGCCCACAACCGTGCGCGTGCCGTGAGTGCATCGACGTAGGTTTGGCGCAGTTCGATTTCGTCGCGACGGGCGTCGAGCCAGGGTTGCAAGGCGTCGCCACCGCGGTAGGCAGCGAGTGCCGTTTTCGTGCGGTCACGATCGAGCGGAAGCATCGTGTCCTGATATCGCTGGATCTGGCGCACCCAGCCCTGCCAACTCGCGACAGTGCGCGCTACGACGGCGCGTTGTTCGCGACGCGCATCTTCACGGTTGTCTTGAGCCGCCTCCCATTGCTCTTCTTTCGCACTGATGGCTCGATCCTGCCGATTGCGTGTGAACAGTGGCAACGACACACCAAATTCCACCATCACCATGTCCGAGAGCGGACCTGCGCGCTGGCCGTAAAGAAAACTCACGCTCCAGTCGGGGTGTTTGGTCGCACGCGCCCGATCCAGCGCGGCTTGCGCGACTTGTTCGCGGGCCTCCCACATTTGCATCGGGGCTTGCTGGTCGACGGCTTGCTCCAGATGCTCGGGCGTGACCGGCAACTTTCCAAAGTCGGGGGCGTCGCCAAGATTCGTAGCGGTGTGTCCCAGCCATCGCTGCAAACCCGCTTGAGCCACGGCAATATCCGCATCGGCGGCTTCCAGGCGATTGTCGAGTGCCGCCGTCTCGGCGCGAACCGCCAGTGCATCGGTCGCGCTGCCGCTACCGCCTTTCAATCGTGCCTGCGCAATTTGCACTGCCAACGCATTTTCAGCGTGCAGTTCGGAGAGCAGTGCGCGCTTTTGCTGTGCCGCCCACAGGTCGATCCAGGCATCGGCGATACGTTCCTGGATCGATTGGATCGTGTCGGCACCTTCAGCATCGGCCGCTTTGATCTCGGCATCCGCCGCTTCGCGATCGGCAGAACGTGCCGCGCGGGAAGGGAGCGCCTGCGTGACGCCTACGACACGCATCGTCATAGGGTCAGATCGAACGCTGAAAGCACCTGGCGCGGTGATGGGAAAATTCTGGACGCCGAAATTCAATGTCGGGTCAGGCAAACGACCGGCGCGAACCGCTTCCTCATGCATCGAGGCAACGTGCGCGTGATGTGCCATCAGCAAGGGCGCTTGCGCCATGCCTTGCTGGATAGCGGCCTGAAGGGTTAACGGTGGATCAGCCGCATACGCGGCGGCAGCCATCGTCCCACTCAGGACGACAGCACAACCCAACGCGATCGCGCGTCGGGCGAAACGATAAAACCACATGACGGATTACTCCCAGGATCTAACGGATATCGCGCCCAGACGGGCACGACGACGCTTCAACACGAAGCGCGACTCGCTAAATCAACAGGGAGCAGAACAGGAGGCTGGCCGGTGGCGGCGGCGCTCGGAGACGATCACGTTGCCGCTGCTGGGCTGTCATCGGCGACGTCAGCGCCACAGCAGCCGGCAGTTCAGGCGGTAGAGCCACCAAAACACTGGGTGGCACGGACAGCGGATGAACGGCGGTCGGTGCGGAGGCGTCGGAGGCACAGTGCTTGGCGCACACCATCCGATCGGCGGCCGTATGCTTCATCTGCGGGCAGGTAGCCGCCATCGACGCATCGGCGGCGGACGTGCTCATGCCCATCGTCGCCTCCATCATTTCCGATGGCATCGCGCAGGCGTAGCTCGCCAGGGCAGATTGCATCCCGAGCATGAACAACACCCCCGCGAGCAGCAGCCAGCGTGTCAGGCGCGCACGACGGATATCGCGCAAACGCCAACGTTTTGGGGCCAGTCTCGGGATGCGAAGGTGGGTCATCGAGCCGGAATGGTACTACGCCCCGGAGCATGGCGAGACCCCCTTAATTGTTAAGGCCCGTAACTTGCTTGGTGTAGTAACAGCCTTGCCAGCGCTACGGCGGGAAGCAAGGCCGGCATGAGCGCGGCCGTCATATGTCCCCGCGATCATGCGTCAAGGGTGTTAACGAGGACATGGGTACGTCCCGCGAATGTGACGCAAATGGTCTATAGATGCCGCGCCGCCTTCGATGTCCTGTCTTAAGGGAGAGGCTTTTTGCGCGTCGGTTTGCTACTCGTATTACTGCTGCTAGCCCATCTTGTTCTGGCGAACTGGAGTGGCCACGCGGAAGATGCGTGGCCACAATTGATGCTGTTGGCCGTGCAGGGCACGGCGCTGTGGGCGGTTTTCACGCGCTACAGGCGCAGCCCGCCGCTGATCCGGTTGCCTTGGCTGCTGCTGGCGTCGGCCATCCTGATGCAAGTGCTGTGGGGAAGTACCAACCTCCTTACGACCCTGATGGGTGACAAGGGCGGTTACCTGTCCGCACTCGCCACGGTTTTCTCCAGCTTGTATGTGCTCCCCTGCGTCTTCATGGTGTCGCGCTCGTTCGCGCGCGATGAACCGCGCGTCGTGGCGAGGCTCGACCTGGCCATGTCGTGCGTGGTGGCGATCTTGCTGTATGAATTCTTCACACAGATGTTGAGCGGACCGCTAGCCAAGGACCCCACCAGTATCTACGTGGTGCTCTATCAAGCGGACGCCATCGATTTTTCGCTGGCACTCATGGCCATCCTGCGCCTGCTGGGTGCGCGCAGCTTTCGTTGGCGTTTCTTTTACTACGCAGCCAGCAGCTACTTGCTGGTCAATGCAATCGTCGCGACCATCTACAACCGCGTAGAGCTGCATGGCCTGCCATGGTGGGCCGGCTCGCTAGTGGATATCCCCCACGCATTGCTGGCGCTGGTGGCGATACGGCAACCGCCACGCTGGTTGCGTGCCTTCCATCCATCGCTGGCGGTGTCGCAAACCATCGCATCGTTTGCGCCGATCATTCTGTCGATGATGGTCGTCATGCTGGGCTTCAGCATCACACGGATCAGCTTTTCTATCGGCCTGCTGACAGGTTGCGTATCCGTGTTGTTTTACGGCTTGCGCGTCGCATTTATCCAAAGCCGCCATATGGACATGAAGCGCGCCGGTGACCTGAGCGCCTTGCGCCTGGAGCAGCAAGTGGGGCGCGACCCGCTGACGGGCATTGCCAATCGCGTAACACTCGATACGCGCCTGCGTGAGGCATTGCAGGAAGGGCGGCGCACCGGTCACCACTGCTCGCTGTTGATGATCGATATCGATTTCTTCAAGCAATACAACGATAGCCTAGGCCACATCGCCGGAGATGCTTGCTTGATCAAAGTAGCTTCTGCGCTAAGCAGCCAGCTGCGCGCATGCGATCTAGTGGTGCGCTACGGCGGCGAGGAATTTGTTGTCGTGCTGATGGATGCGTCGGCGGAGACTGCAGTTGAAGCGGCAAGGCGAATGGTTGGTGTCATCGAACGTCTGCAGATCCCACATCCCTGCAGCCCCTACGAGCGCATCACGGTGAGTATCGGTATTGCCACGCAGACGTCCGACACGCCTATGGATCCGGTGGTGCTGCTCGAAGAATCCGATCGGGCGCTTTACATGGCGAAGAACAACGGACGGGATCGCGTGGAAGTAGCCGAAGGATCGGCACAGGATTTATCTTCTGGATGGAACGGGTTTGATATGCGCGATAACACCATCAGATGATGAGGACGGTATGGAAGCATTTGGTAAGAAGTTGCTCGAAGTGATTCTTGCCGTCCTCGTTTTGGCAGCGATTTTCCTCGGGACGCTGCGCTTAGCCGAAAATCGTTTGATTTACCCCGCACCGCCTCCATCAGCCCCGTGGGGTGAACTAGTCGTGCATCGACCCGATGTCACGCTTCACGGATGGATTGTTCATCCTGAGGCGGACGATGCATGGGTTGTCTTCGGGGGTAATGCTTTGGCGTTGAACCCGGTAGGCGATCAGTGGCGTGACTGCACGGCGCGCGCGATTTATCTGATGCCATACCGAGGCTATGAAGGGCAGGCCGGGTCCCCGAGCGAAAAAACTCTCGTCGAGGACGGTGTTGCGCTCGTCCGGCAAGTGGAGAAAACGCATCGTCATGTCGGCATCATTGGTATCAGCCTTGGTACTGGCGTTGCTACTCAAGTCGCGGTGCAAGCGCGCCCCGATAAGCTACTTCTGGTAACGCCCTATGATCGTTTGGATCTTGTTGCACAAGATCATTTCCCCTACCTGCCGGTGCGATGGTTAATGAAGGACACCTACGACAGCGGCGCTGCCGCCACACAACTAAGCAACCTCCCGGTGGCGATTCTGCAGGCAGATCAGGATGAGATTATTTCGTCAGAGCGGACGCGTGCGTTGGTTGCCGCCTTTCCAAACAAGGCGCCCATATGGCTGCACGTGCCAACGTCCCATAATGGGGTGTGGGAGAGGCCCGAGCTATGTAGTTTTGTGCGGCAAGGTGCTTAAAACGCTATGAAGTGGATCTTCAAGCCTTTGGCCTGCCCGTTGTTGATTGTGGTTCTGGTGACATGGTGCAGAAGTAACAATGATCGGAGCAACTGGGTTGGATTGAATTTCGAAATGGCAACTTGACCCCGTTTTTCGAAGCGGACGTTTAGGTAGTGTCGCTGGAGAAAGGCATCCGATCTGCACTAACTACACCCGAAGCATCTTTCGATCCTATTGTTGAGGAGTGCGGCAGCATGGATCTGCAATCAATTAACGCCCGACCTCCGATGAGTCGCAGGGCGCGTATCGGTGGCGTTGTTTTTGCGATTTTTCTTTTGGCCAGCATTTGTTTCGTGGCACTTAGGTCATCTGCATCGGGGCCATTTGATGAACTATCAGGCACAGTCCAATCAACGGGTGTCATTTCAACTGGGGTGTCGGCATCAGGGTTACGTGGAAATGCCGTGGTCGCTTTGGTAAAGCTGAAAAACGGTGACTTTATTCAAGTACGAGTTGAATCAGGCGTGCCGCTGAGGTCGGGGACACCTATAAGCGTGCGTAGATACCATACGGGTGCATATGAACTATCAAGGCCGCTTTAACGGGCGAACATGCTAACTAGGGGGCAAAGAAAGCCTTGATCTGCTACAGAAGTAGGGCCGTGAAAACTAACTGCGGGCTTCTTACACGTCGTAGTGTAAATTCGCCAAGCGTTTGAAATGTCCACTTCCGACCCAAAGCTGACATACCACTAGTTGGCTGTGTTCCTAGATTTCATCTCATATTTGATCCTTGGCTCTGGAACCACTGTGTCATCCGTTGGCGCAATTTCAACAACGTCGGACGATGAAAGAGGGTGTTGCACCCAGTCGTAGAAATAGCGCTTTCCGTCTTCCAGGCAAACCGCGCTCGCAAATAGCTCGGCTCCTTCATCATCATTCAGGCGGACCCACTGCACTGCGAGGTGCATGTTCAGGACATTTGGGTGGCCGAAGACACCAAAATCGGCCCCGTTGATTCGTACCTTGAAATACATGGTCGGCTTCCTTGGCGATTAGTAGCCGCATAGTATCAATCACGTTTGCTACTGACTGGGGAGCGAAGATGCAGATTCGCCTGTTCATTGGCAGAATTGGAATATCCGCTTTCGACCCAAAGCGGACGCTTTGGAAAAGGCTGTAAGACCGTGAACTGACGATCTGTGGGAATGACCCTGGAAGACGGACTCAATGACAAAGCATTGTTGTGATGAGATGACTCGGCACGTCGAAATGACATGCCCGGACCACCCAGATCCGCAGGACTGTCCAGATCGAGTGCTGAAATATACCAACGCGGTTAACGGATATGGCCTGGTCATTCATGACGGTGGGTCATCGTCCTATTCCATCCGTTACTGCCCTTTCTGCGGCACAAAACTGCCGGCAAGCCGACGCGTACCCTATGCTGCGGGGACTGTGGCGACCTGAGCACGCCTGCTTTCAAATCCAGGCAACGGGGAAAGTCGTATGCCAAATCAGTCAGATCGAATCAAGTTCTCAATTAAAAAGAATGCCGCCGAAGTTGTTCGTCTCCATAAACGCATCCATGAAACGTTTGCTTTGAGAGACGTAAGTCAAGAAAAGCGGGAAGAATGGCAGAAAGCCTGCGAGGAATTTCATAGTAAATACGATGAGCTAGCCTTTCCTGGAGGATGTAGAGGCGTTATCGATCGCTTACTTGAGGGTGACTCAGACACTATGGAAGCGGTGATCTGCTTCCTTGAGATCAGGCCGTATTTCTTTCGGTCTGGGTACATGTTTGATGCGCTTCTCCGAAAGGCGAAGCGTGCGCCGTTAAGCGCTAAACAAAAGTCCCGACTTCAAATCGTTGCGGACAATGTGCGTACTTGGAAGGCATCCAAGCGTGCGGCTCGTGACTTAGCGCGCGGCAATCAGTGATAGAAACAAAAGCGTCCGCTTTCGACCCAAAGGGGTTTACTAAAAGGACACGCAATGAATCCAAAGACAATCGTGATTTGGCTTATGGCGCTAATTACATTTTTGGGTGGCGCTACGGCGCAGTATTTTTACCAAAGACATGCTCACCCTCCTGGCCTTATTGCCGCGGTTTTGGTAGCGATTTCAGCGTTTCTTATGTTTCTCTGGTACCGACTCGATACCGAACAGCGATCATATCGACGCACCTACCTTCTAAACGTTGGAGTCGTTGGATTTTCCTTGATCGCACTTCCGTACTACTTTTTTCGTTCTCGCGGAGTCAAAGGTGGTTTCGTGGCTTCGTCGCTGTTTTTCCTAGCTATCCTTGGTTCATTCTTTGTCTCAATGGCTGGTCGATACCTTGTTTATTTTGTGGTGCGAACTTGACGCGTTGCCATGGTGTGCGCGTTCAGCATCGTTAGACTTAGTCAGCTGTGTCTGCTTCCGACTCGAAGCGGACATGCCCCGCGAAGTCAAAGAGAGAGTTGGATCGAATGGAGTTGAAGGCAGAAGTCTGGGAGCGCGTTATGGGGTTCGCATTACTCCTCGCGAACGACGACCAGACCGAAAATATTGGGCGCACTACAACGCGCTTAAGGACTGCTGCGAAACACAGAGCCTCGGCGGCCACGACATCACTTCCTGTGGGAGAGTCTTGGGGACTTCACGACGGACGATAGCGCGGCAATGCCACTGTATCTACCGCATTTGGACCTACTAATGAACAAAAAATCGTATCGTCGCTTTCTTATTTATCAGGGCGCTATAGGCATTGTATTGGTGCTTCTTGGATTGTGGTTTCCGATATTCATCTATGAAAAGTATGGGTTTACATCTCAAAATATTTATGACACGCAAGGCCATGTTAAAGGACAAGGTATCTATTTTTACTACGGTTTAGGAATGGGCGGATTCGCGGTTGCTTTAGGTATCTGCATTCTTCTTGTGATTCGCCACTACTGGAAAAGACATAGTAAATAGTGTTGTCTTGCATCCTAACTGACCAGCGAAGCCGCTCAGTAATGACCGGAACGCCTGCGGATAGCATCATCGCGCCCATTTAGAGAGGCGGGCCGCGATCCGTTCTGATAAAGGCATCCAAGTTTTGATGTTGTTTAGGCAGCCGGAACAGGGCAACACAGTTCCGCCTCAAAGTGGATGGGGAGACTGATAGCCTGGGTAGCAGCAATCACCTTAAGCAAGGTCTGTTTCCGACCCAAAGCAGACATGCCACGCGAAGTCAAAGAGAAGGTGAGTCGAATGGAGCTGAAGACGGAAGTTTGGGAGCGCGTTATGGAGTTCGCGTCACTCCTCGCGAACGAAGATCAAACCGAAAAATACTGGGCACACTACAACGCGCTTAAGGATTACTGCGAAACACAGAGCCTCGGCGGCCACGACCATCCCTTCCTGTGGGAGAGTCTTGGGGACTTCACGACAGACGATAACGCGGCAATACCTCTGTATCTACGAGCTTTAGGCGCAGCGAGCGCTGACGATGCGCGCGAATATCGTGTCTCGATACGATTCGCATTGGCCGAGTGTTATAGACGGAAGGGGCAGGAAGATCTGGCTCGTGAATACGCGATTGCGGCAGACGATGAGGCTCGGGATCTCAACGATTTGGAATTACGGCGTGAGATAAGCAAGTTTCTACTTTCGCAAAAAAGTCAGAGTCATTTTTAGAACATGACTCTGACCGGTACTTCAGTGGCCAGTGACCCAGCCGTCCCCGATCTGCTCGAAGCGCACATGGGCCGCTTCGGTAGAGCCTGCACTCATTTCCATCAGCGTTTCGACACCTTTTAGCGCCAGCGTTAGCGAGCGCGCGTCGACGCAGGGGGAGAGCTGTAGTGCATTTCGCATGAGATGGACGATGCCATGAGCGCTTTCCAACAGCATGTAGGAATCACTCAGCAGGTCGAGCGGGCTGCCGACGGGGGCAGGGTAGTAGCTGGTGTTGAGGGTGAGCCAAGCTCCTGGGGCTTTCTCTTTCATCGAACGCTCCTTTGCGCGACGGGATGGCCGCCACCCCGCACGAGCGCGGGCGGCGGACGTGCCGAGGTGAGAATCCGAGAATAGAGCACTCGGTCAGGCCGAAGCCTTCCCGACACGTCCGCCATAGGGCGAACGTGGGACGCAAAAGGCTTGGCGCCTCATGCGCTCTATTAGTCGGGTTCTCACACCCGGTCGCCGAATTGGCGGCGACCCTTGCAAACTACGGCCGCGCAACGATTGAGTCAATATCTCGTTGTGAGTGGCAGGCCGTGTTTGTTCTGCGGGGCCTTAGCGTCGCCGATGGCCTGGCGGATCCGTCGCCTTGGTGGGCGCGGAGATCTAGTGTTTATGTAATGCGCGAGTCACTGCGGATTCCGGCCGTGTGGAACACTAATTCCGGTCACCCCAAACCGGCCGCCGGTGCTAACCAACAGTGGGGAAGGTGCAACGTTGCTGTCCGGCGTGATTGGCGGCAAGCTGAAAGCATCTGCTTTGGACCCAACGCGCACATCCCGATATAGAGTGTTGGCTTGTACCGTTAGTGTGTCTCTTGGGTAGCCTAGGCATTTTCAAAACGGGGGAAATCTATGCAGTGTTACATTCACGGTGACGCAGCCGCCATTGGTGTTTGCAAGTGCTGTGCAAGAGGTGTTTGTCACACCTGTTCTATTCCGGTGACCAATGGACTGGCTTGCTCTGAGGCATGCAAACCTACTGCAGAGGCGCTATCTCGGCTGCAGCTAACGTCATTGCGGAACGCGTCCATCTTCCGAGCACAGCGAAGTACTCAGGGAATCACCGTAGCCGGTCTCGTTGCCTTTGGTGCATCGGTTCTGTATTCCGACAAACAGTCAATGATTGGATGGGTCATGCTTGCGATGGGCGCACTCATCGGTATATCGCTCCTCATCTCTTCACGCCGCCAAAAATAATTCGTTGATGCCTGCTTTCGACCCAAAGCGGGCCAAATAAAAATTCCTCCGGAAATGACCCAGTGAATCTCTCGCCACAAGACAAAGAGCTTCTACACAGGATCGACGAAGTTCTTCACTACGTATGGGATCCAGTTGGAGTCGCCCACGTTCCTCAGGCGAGGGATGAGTACGAAAGCTATGTCCCGCAGGTATTCCAGCGACTTAAAGGCACCACCGATGGGAAGGATGTGGCCGAATACCTTCATTGGCTGAGCACCGAGCAGATCGGCGTGGGGGCGAATCACGAGCACGACATGAAAGTGGTTGAGCTGCTTATCGGGTGGAGAGATCAGCTTATCCGGTAACTTTTTGGTGTCCGCTTCCGACCCAAAGCGGACATCGTAATCGCCACGAATTTCCATCTTCGTAGATAGGTGGGAGTGCGAGCAACCATTTCCCGGTGTAATCTGGGTACACGGGAAGGGAACTCAGGGGGCGGTATGAAGTGCGAATCATGCGGATCGCCGGTCGACGCCGGCGCTAGGTTTTGCCCAAAGTGCGGCAGTCAGGTCGCACCTTCATTCTCAATGACTCTCCCCGAGAGAGTTGAGAAAAGTGTTTCGTCCCCCGTTGAATACGCATCGCGAACGGCATACAGGAGCGCACCAAAGCATTCCTCCGCCGGCACCCTGTGGGTGTGGGGTATTGCGATTGTGCTGGGGGGATTAGGTGTCTACTGGTTGCAACATCATGGATTCGGTCCACCGGCACCGGCATCGGCTGAGTTGAAGGCGGCAGTCCGAAATCTCGACGATGCGGCCAAGAACGCGCCGGGAACTGCGACGGGTTCGGGTTCTAGTGTCGACACACAGCCAGTCGCTAATGAGACCGAGGACCAAGCCACTGCTCGTATCTTCAATGCTATGGCTGCGAACATCAGCGCGTACCAGGCGCATGTGCAAGAGTTGCAGAAGGAAACGCGCGAATTGCCCGTTACAACGATCCTTACCCCCACCTCGCTGACCAGCAGCGAGGGTATTCAAAATGGGCGTAACGTTGTGGCGCAATACGGACAGCTACTCGACCAACTAGAGCAGTCGTATACCGACTACATCAGCAATTCCGACAAGATCATTGCAACGGCACCCGAGCATTTGCAGGCAAACATTATGTCGGGGTATACGTCATCGATAGCCAGAAGCAAGGAAGTGGTCGGTAATTATCTGACCATCGAACGGCAGATCATGGTGACGATCACCAGCATTCTGGATCTCGCCCAGGCAAACCTAGGTCAATCGCGTGCGTCGAATGGTCAGATATATCTTCCCAACGACGCTCTTGCTACCTATCAGCAGCTACTGAGGCAGCTACAAAGCCAGGCCCAGGATGAAGGTAGAGCTGTCGTCGCGATGAGAGAAATGCATCAGGAAGGGCAACAGAAGTTCGACAAGATGCGCTCCATGACGGATGCTCAATAGCACCCAGCACGAGATAGTTGAGCGTAAAGCGAACGGGAAGCTCTCGTGGCATCGTTTCTGCGCGGTTCGCCATGCCGCTTACAGACGTGACTACCGGCCATGCCGGATGAAAACCGAATGCAGCGTTCTTGTTAGTTCCGAAAGACGGAGTCGGATTCACTTGCAACTGGCTGGCGCGACGAGAATGTTTGCTTTCGACCCAAGCCGGACATGCTCGCTGTAGATTTGCGGCTGTCGGCAATAGGGCAGGACGTTTAATTCAGGGGAACGCATATGAAGTGGAAGGTCGGGCTATTCCTGTTGATGGCCCTTTACTCTTGCCAAATTAGCGCGCGGGATACCATCGCGCTGAATGTTGGAGGTGGCGATACCATTGTGGTGCCGGTCATCGCGGATCTTCTTCCGCTGGGTAACAACGCCGCCGCTTATCGTCAATATCTCGAGTATGAAGAAATACCAGGACGTCGTCTGCTTGAGACTTTCATGTCGAAGGGTGACCTTGATGCTGCAGCTGCGGGCATTAAAAGATTCCGGGGGAGGACGCTTACAGTGGACATGCTGGTGACACCATCGGGCACGAGCGTCGCAACATTGCAGCAGTTTCAGGCAGCAATGGCAGGCTTCAAAGCAATAAATCAGGACATGCTCAATGCCCAATTCGACGCTCAAAAAGTGCAGTTGGCGTCAAAGCTCAAGCAGTCTAAGGCGAGCGCTTACGCACCAAAGTTCCTGGGCTTAATTGTTAGTCAGCCACGTGCCGTTGCCATAGCGGAACAGATGACCATTGATGATGGCACTTCGGCACACTATGTTGCCATAGCCCAGGGCTTCATTTTTGTTCGTGAACGCATCATCGCGTTTACGATCTATAAGGAAATTCAGGATCAGAGCGACACTGAATGGGTAAAACGAACGGGCACCGATTGGGCGGCGCAAGTACTAAAGCTTAACCCTGATCATTAAGCAGCTTGGGATAGAAGTAATGATGTCCGCTTCCGATCCAAAGCGGACATACCTTGACACTCAAGAGGGGGCACGCGATGAACATGTTGTTGTGGGTTCTGCAGGTCCTCGGCGCGCTCTTATATGGATCGTCGGGTGTCATGAAGGTTTTTATGTTCGACAAGGTAAGCCACGACGTCCCTTCCTTTGGCGCGTTACCCAAAAGAGCCTGGATACTGCTTGGCATCCTGGAGCTCGTGTGCGTAATCGGGCTCATCGTTCCCGACGTGTTCCATTGGCACCTATCACTTACGATCTTGTCAGCCACGGTGTTGGCAGTCGAAAGCCTCGTATTCATCGGAGTACATATCAAGTATCGCGAGGTCGCGCCAACGATACTGAGCGGCGTGCTGGGTCTGGTCATGGCATTCATTGCTTATGGCCGGATGGTTGTAGAGCCCGTCCTCTAATCGCCGTCACGTTGTAAAGGCCCGCTTCCGACCCAAAACGGATATGCGGACAATTAGGCAATGTGAGTAGGGGGAAGCGATGTTTGGACCATTCAAGAAGAAAGAGCCTCCGCAAGAGCCACCCAAGCGGATGCCGCCCGTCCCCTCCTGGCGGCCGACTATTAAACAGCCTTTAGATGAGATCGCTGAACGAATATTGGTGTATACGAATCAACAGCGCGATCTGGCGATATTTGAAAATGGCACATGCGTGCTTCTCCCAGACGGCCTCTCTGACATTCAAGCAGAGGCGCACGCCAAAGAGGTTCTCCATAAAATTTTCCACTTTCATCCGGACATGAACCCATTGGCTATGAAGGATGGGAACGTGCTTGTCCGATACAACCATCCGGCTGTGAATCTCGTGATAGACCGAATCGCTGTCGAGCATCGGGAGACCATCGACAAGCATCATCTGGAGGCATTAGCTACTAGCGAAGTGCTTATGACGCCCCTTGGCTCAAACAAATTTGACGAATTCGGAAAGAAAGCGCTGTTCGGGCGATGCTTTATGTTCATGGATGCGCAAGCACTCAATGTTGTTCGAGTTGTGCGAAGAGATTCTTAGAGTGCAATAGGGCTTATCGAAATGTCCACTTTCGCCCTATCCGATCCTGGAACTTTATAGTCCGTGGCACAGCCAGTTAGCATTAGCAGAACTGGCAGCAACAGTCTGACCCCAATGAGTCCGTTGTAACTTTGCATTTGCTTCCTCTGTTTTGGAGTGATGGTGTCATCACTTTGACAATTTATCCATTGAGTTTTGGGGTCTTATGCCGATTCCATCCATCGAAGAGATCAACCGTGACTGCGAGTTCACGGCGAGACTTATGGAACTAGACGCTTTTGAAGCTCTATGGATAGTACGAAAGCGCGACTGCATGTTTGACTAAAAAGGAGAAAAACGCATGAAGCGCAAAGCCATATTGTTTCTCCTTGTTAGCGCAATCAATTTCTCGACCGCTTTCGCCCTCCAGCAGCCTTCCGACACTGTGCCAGCCGTAACCGTAAGTGACAACGCTGCGCAATTTCGATGGCGACAACTGGATTGGAGCATTCCAAACTATTTCTTTTATTGGTTTCGTGAATACACCACTGGGGATAAGGAAGTTCTACTTCACATTGGGTACCAGGCATCGAACGGCACATTCGTCAATGCAAGCCACGAAAAGTACGACATTCTCTTGAATGTCCACATCCGACCGGTTGATAACGAAGATCCGAGAAATGCGCTGGCTCTCATACATCGAATAGGACTTCCGTTCGACCAAGTACCCGAATTTACCTCAGCGAAATTTCCTGGCATGACCTACCTCGGCTCATCGAGTTCTTTTCACTATTTTAAGTTGGCCAATGAGGATGCTTATGTTGAGTGCCATTTGCTGACAGCCGATCGCCTGTCACCTCCTAAAGTGAGCCATGACGTACTTAGCAAGGAGTTTGTATGCGGTACAGCGTTTGGATTGCCTGCAGGCTTATACGCCTGGATTGATGCCCCTGGCGTGCATATTGACGACGTGGCAAAAGCGTTTTTGATGGTACGCGCCGAGGTCGTCTCCTTCATTCGCTGAAAGGTGTCTTGGCGTCTTACAGCATTAGGTGAGAGGTAGACGGCGGGTCGGCCAAGCTCGAAGTGTCCGTTTTCGACCCAAAGCGGACTAACCGTCGAGATATGCTTAAGATCCCGGCAGACACTGTGCTTTAAAACGTTCCGAAGTTAGGTATGAACATGTTTGAACCCGTCATTGTCGACACCAAGCGCCTACGCTTGCGCCCTCTTCGAACGGAGGATGTGTCTATTTTTTTTGACATGTGGTCCGATCCTGAGGCGGTGCGCTACTTTTCGTTTCCGCCCATGCAGGATATCGAGCAAGCTCATGCTCGCATTGCCGAGAAGCTGCAGTCTTCGAGCGACGGCAATAGCGTTATTTGCGTCGTTGAATCGAGAGATACAGGCGAGGTACTTGGCGATTGCGCCCTGTTCAATGGAGTTCCGCATTCCAAGCGTGCCGACATCGGGTACTGCCTGGGGCGCAAACACTGGGGAAAGGGTTACATGGCTGAGGCGGCTGACGCTCTCATCGAGCATGGATTCAAGCGAGCAGGATTGCGTCGAATCGAGGCAGACATCGATCCGCGCAACCTGCCGTCGATCCAGCTGATCGAGCGCCTGGGGTTCAAGCGCGAAGGGTATTTGCGCGAGCGATGGATGATTGGCGGAGAGGTCGCGGATACCGTTCTGTACGGCCTCATCCACAGTGATCGTTATCAATCCTGATTCAGACTGCACGAATCGCGCCGAGAGCTTTAATAGGGCTTCGAGTTGACGAACGTGCTCGTCGCTGTGGTGGACGACAGCGCTCATGACGCCGCCAATGAAGACAGGCATTCATTGACGGCGCTTCTACTGCGCTTACTTACCCTGGATCAGCAGGCCCAGCGGGATGAGGGGGCTGACTGGCAGCAGCTCGTAAGTCATCAAGTTGGCGGCCACCAGCGGCAGCGTCGCCAACGTTGCCTTGGCTTGTTCGACTGACTCGGCATTCATGAGAAAGATAGGTCCGGCGTTCTCACGGAACCAGAACTGCTCGATGTGGCCCTCGAGATAATGTTTGAGCGTGGCGGGAACTTCGCTCGGCAGGTACTGCTTGCGTTGTTCAGGCGTGAGGGGGGATGTCACGGAAGCGATGGCCATGATTTTCATTGATAGTTTCCTCGTTTGATGTGCATTGCAATGTGCAACGAGGTGCAATCTAGTCGCTGGGCCGGTAAAGCGGTATCGTCGTAAATGACAACTTTAGGGTCATTTGCGACATGCGCATTTCTATACTCGCCCTGGATGGCCTGTTCGATACGGGCCTTACGGTCACCTTAGACGCCTTCGGGATCGCCAACAATTTTGCGGCTCGGCAAACAGGTGGCGCAGCTCCTTTCGAGGTGTCCATCGTAGGTGTGCGTAAAAGTGTTCGGTCCGGCCATGGACTGCCCATACCTGTCCGCGCCATAACACCGGATTTAAAGCCGGACTGGGTCATCGTTCCAGCGCTCAATACAAGTACGCCGGAACGATTGGTGCCCGCGCTTGCGCGACGAGACGTGATCCAGGCCAAAGCCCAACTGATTTCATGGCATGCCGAAGGTGCTCACATCGCCGCTTCGTGCATCGGGTCGTTTCTTCTGGCGGAAACTGGACTTCTCGATCAACAGGAAGCAACGACAACGTGGTGGCTCGCTCCTCTATTTCGACAACGCTACCCGAATGTTTCGCTCGACGAGTCCCGCATGCTCGTGCCGTCAGGCAGGATGGTTACGGCAGGTGCAGCGATGGGGCATCTCGATCTCGCGCTCTGGTTGATACGTAAGGCCAGTCCTGAGCTTGCAACCATGGTTTCGCGCTACTTGCTGGCCGACATTCGCTCCTCGCAAGCGCCTTACATCATCCCGAATCATCTGGCGCAGGCAGATCCTCTCATTCTGCGTTTCGAACGATGGGCGCGGAAGCATCTCAAGCAAGGGTTTTCGTTGCAGGAAGCCGCCAATGCTATGACGACAAGTGCACGTACATTGCAGCGCCGCTGCCAAGCCGTACTAGGCAAATCGCCGCTTGATTATTTTCAGGACCTACGTGTCGAACGTGCGCGATCTCTGGTCCAGAGCAGCAGCCTCGACCTCGAAGCCATCGCAGCCGAGGTGGGTTATGCCGACGGAGCAACGTTGCGGACACTCCTGCGCCAACGTTTAGGACGTGGCGTGCGGGAACTTCGTGCCGACCTGCGCTGAAGGCGCGCAAATCCGTGTACAAACTATGGAGTTCCGTCCACACGGGGACAGAACTCCATAGTCCATACGTTTTAGTGCCCATAGTTTGTGCATTTGGAAAGCCATCGACACAGAGCCTACCGAGACAGCGGGCAGGGGTGCCGGATTGGAATCAGCCTCCCTGGTTGCAGATGTGATGCGGAAGAATGCATCATCTGCGAAGGGGCAAGTCCGCCAGGGCTGCTTTCGGTATCAAGGAATATGCCGATACGGGGGGCTTAAATGTTTATTTCTGCATTGCGCGCGTGGGGCGTGCCATTTTGTGGCGTGCTCCTTTTGGCTGGTTGTGCTGCACAAATACGAAATCCGATGTTGGGCGACAAACCATGGCCCAAGGACGAGCAAGGTAAATATGCCGAAGGAGCGACAACGGTCCTTGTTTCACTCAACTACCATGGCGTCGCCACGGACGCTTGCGTCGAACAGAGCAGCGGCAATGCTGACCTTGACCAGGAAGCCATCCGCCGTGCCGGGCATTACGTTTACTCGCCGAATCGGATAGAGGGATGGCCCATCTCGTCCTCTGTGCGTTATCCCGTCGAGTTTTCGTTGACACCAAAGCCAGTGAGTACGGCTAAGCCAACGTTTAGCAATAAGCCACCTGGATGCACATTGAAGCCTTTACCCGGTGTGCCGGATGACGAGGTGGCGGCCCAGCAGGTGCGTGTGTTTGTCATTGCTCCCGATACTGACGGCCATCTACCGAGCGGTAATGAAACACCTGCGTGGCCACGTGATAGCCAAGGAGATCTGGCGCAGGAAGATCAGCGTGGTGCGGTGCTGATCGATACGGATGGAAAGGTCCTCGAAGCGGCAGTGATACGCGCAGGCGAATTTGCCGCTTTCGATATCGCTGCATTTCGCAAGTTGCACTCGCTGAGCTTTTCGGCGGGCGAGCCGACGCATTGGGAGTTCGTGGATATCCATTTCCGCGCGCCCGGTGGCGGCGCGATCAGTACAAAGCCAGGCATGGGGGCTTGGAAACCTGCGCCACCTATGCCCCCGGGAGGCATACGTATTGCTCGAGTACCAGGGAAGACTTTAGTTAGCGGGGCACCTTGGCCGCGCAATAGTGATGGATATTACCTGCAAGCCACCGTACTGGTTCATGCCTTCGTCAATACGGACGGCAAAGTAGCACGTGCTGTCATGCTGCGAAGCTCGGGACTGGCGGTTTTCGATAAAGACGCCGTGCTGGCGGTGAATGCGAAGCTGCAGGCGGCAAGCGACCAGGCGCATTGGCAGGATATACGGGTCGAGTTCTGGCCCTCGCCCTATCCGTTATCGCCCGAAGCATTGACGCCTGCGGTGAGATATTAGTGGTTGCTTTTGAAAGTCCGGTGGTATTGAAGGAATGCGAACGTCTCGGGCCATTTGGTGTATGACGCACATGGTGTTTGGCTCATCAATCGTGAAACAGGAGTTTCCATGCACAAGATCGAACGTTTCAGAACCAGCAATCTGCGGTGGTCGTTTTGCCTGTGCAACGCAGCTGCCGTTATTGCCGTGGGTATCATCAGTTCAGTGTCTCCGGCGGTGGTGTCCGCACAGGGGACAACCGCTACCATTTTCGGGCAAGCCCCTTTCGGGGAAGTCGTGACGGTGAGCAGTGCGACCGGTTTACATCGGCACCAAACCGTGAATAAAACGGGCAAATATAAGATCGGCCCGCTACCTCAAGGTGATTACACCGTGACGCTGGAAAGCGGCGGGCAGGCTGTCAAAACGCAATCGGGTATTACGCTGCTCGTAGGACAAAACGCGAAAATCGATTTCGCTTGCCCGAACGACCATTGTGCTGCGCCCGAGAATCAATAAATTTGCGCCTGTCGCAAGTGTTGATGTCAAGCTCGTCGTCGTCGCAGTGCTACTCGCCTGCGACGACGACTGGTAACGGCAGTGTCCGCTTTCGATCCATAGCGGACGTCTCGATCGAAGCAGTGACTTCGATCGATAGAAGTATTTAGTGCAACGCTATGCGGGGGCATAGCGTAGGGGTTTCAATCAAGGGGGAAAGCGATGACTGTTCAAAGGGTACTGCTGGTCTTGCTGTTTGTTGCCGCGCTGGCGGGCTGCGCAAGTGATCCGCAGATGAAAGACACAGCCTTATTAGCGCCCGGGCAGGGCGTCATGGTTGCTCGCTTGGCGATTCCGTACCTTGCACAAAGCGGGCATCTCAAGACGACCATTTCAGTGGCCAGCCTCAATGACGGTTCCGACGCAGGCACTCCCATTGAATTGCATACGGCTGAGACTTTTCTCGTAGTCCCGCTTCCTGCAGGTACATACCGGTGGAAGGACTTTCACATAGGGTCCTATAACGATCCATTGGGGGGCGGGCCCATGCATTTCGATATCGTCGCGGGGAAAATCAATTATGTGGGCGATATAACCGTGGTAATGGCGATGGATCCTAGCTACCAGCCTGGACCGGTCTCTCAGGTGGGAAAGCCAAGGTATAACGTTAATTTCCGTATTTACGACTATCGCCGGGTCTTTTTGCCGAAGATTGCGGCGGCCTACCCTCAATTGTGGGGCAGCTATCCAGTGGTTGTGAGTCTGACTACACCTCCGGATTTCAGGCTCTATCGCAACCAATAAAAAGACGTTCGTTTATTCCATCGGTGGTGAATGTCTGCTTCCGACCCGAAGCAGGCCTCAGGCAGCATCAATCGATGGCTGCCTTCGCGCCGGATTGTTAGCCGCAAATAAATAGGCCGGGTAAAGTTTCAAGAGTTCAGTGGTTTAGGGGACCGCGTTCAGCAACTGCGCGCAGATGTACAACGGGACGTCCACGTCCGTCTATTAGGTAGTTAGGCGATCCAAATGAAGAATCTCATCATTACGCTATTACTCCTCTTGGCCAGTTGCCCCGCCTGGGCAGATTCGTCAACGGTTGTGGAGCTACCTAGCCAATATAGCGCTGCACAAGTGAAATCACTCCTACTCTCAATTGATCTTCCCCAGCTTGCTCGGGAAGCCGACAAGTCCGTTCCTGGAATGCTCAAAGACAAGGTCGGGTTCTACTTCGTGCCGCTCGCTTTTCACAGTTTTTTTGGCCCGCCGGATCACATGGCTATCAGAGTGGATGTACGTGCGCCGCCAGGCTGGGGAAAGGAATCGGAATTGAAGGCCTTTCTCGCAAACTACCTAGTGAAGAGATTTCCCGGTTCCAAGAACACAGCAACCATTCTCATTCCATCGTAGGCGTCGTAAGAAATAATCATAGTTGTCGGGCACAGGTGCGGCCAAAGGTGAGCAGCGAGCTATAAGGCTGTGCCTAAGCAGCCCCTAACACGGCCTCGATTGGATCGGGTGTGCATCCAAAGCCGTCTGAAGCAGGCACGTCTCTGAGTTCGCCGTCCTTACACCGCAAATCTAAACGCCGCGCCGTCGCGAACGACGTGGCCGGCGGTGGGGGCAGGGTAGTGGGTGCCGATGACGAGGATGGTTTGGTCGGCCCATTCGGCGAAGAGGCGAGAGCGGGTGAGCTCAGCGGCCTTCGGGTCGTTGTCGCCGAACATCCAGTCGGGGTGCGCCATCTGGCAGGGATGGTGGGTCATGTCGCCGGTGATTACTGCGCGCTCACCGTCGGATTCGATCATCACGCTGACGTGGCCCGGCGTGTGGCCGATGGAAGGTGTAAGCCGGATCTCCGGCGAGATCAGATGGTCCAGCTCCACCAGCTGGACGAGGCCGGCGTCGAAGATCGGCTTGACGCTATCGCCGAGCATCGTCTGCTGCTCTTCGTCATCATAGGTGCACCAGAAGTCGTACTCGTGCCGACCAAGGAGGTAGCGCGCCTTCGGGAAGGTCGGCACCCACTTGCCGTTCTCGAGCATCGTGTTCCAGCCGACGTGGTCGACGTGCAGGTGCGTGCATACCACGGTGTCGACTCCGTCGCGCGACCAGCCCGCCTCGCCAAGATGCTGCAGGAACGGCGTCGCCAACGGCTGGCCGCCGGTGATCTCGCGCGGCCGGTCGTTCCCGATACAGGTGTCGACGACCAGCTTCAGCCCCGGCGCCTCGACCAGCAGCGCGTGGATGCTGAGCTTCAGGATGCTGTCGTCCTCGCTGACGAAGTGCGGATAGAGCCACGGCGACTTGCGCAGCTCTGCGGATGTGGCCTGCGGTACGCACTTGGCCGGCACCGGCAAGTCCATCTCAACGATGCGGGTGATCTTCACCCGGCCTACTTGCCAGCTCAGCATGGCGCTCACGCCTCTTCGCTCAAGGTTCGACTCGACCGGAGTTTAGGCGCCTGCGGCTCAGGTTTCCATCCGAGGCGTCGCCGTCGCTGAGCTAACTGCGCAGGAGCCTGCACCTCATCGTCTCAACCATGAGAGAACGCGTCGCACCCATGCGCCTGCTTGGCCCGGGTTCCATACGAAGGTTGCCACGCTTTGCGGCGGCATCGTGTATTCGAAACGGGTCTGGCCTTCCGCCACCGAGACGCGGCGCGCATCCGCATTGCTGTTCACCATCACTAGAACGATCGATCCGTCGGAAGCACTCTGGAATGCCACATTGTCGATGCCTTTGTCGGTAGCGGTGGATTCCACCCGGACGTCGCCGGGCAAGACGAATCTACTGAAGTGCGCTAGTGCGTAGTATTCGTCATTGCGAGTCACTGCTCCCGTGTGCGAGTCGATCGTGATCACACCCTTGCAAGCGTCGCACCCGCCGAAATGCGGACCGTGTTTCTCATCGAGCACCAGGTTCCAGTACACGACGCCGCGAGCCCACTGCCTGATTCCGGCGATCAGCAGGTCGCGTGAAAACCAGAGCAGCTCGCCGTTTACGCTCGACGCCCAATCGCCCCCGGAACACTCGGTGATGTAGGCATCCTTTTGGGGATACGCACGATGTACACGGCCCTGCGCATAAGGGCTGCCTTCGTAGCAATGCCAGGCAACGCCATCGACATAGCGCGCAACATCGGGGCCGGCCAGCACACTCAATGGCTGCTCGGGCTGGCTCCAGTTGTGGTCCCATTCCAGGATGCCTGTTTTTGGTTTGCGGCTTGCCAGCTTCGGGCCGAGATATTGCGCGATGATGCGCGCCCGCGTGGCCGCAGGCATTTCCATGCCCGGGTAGGTGATCGGTATGAAGCCGGGCTCGTTTTGCAAGGTCAACGCGAAGATGGGAATGCCATAGCCGCGATAAATGTCGAGATACTTGACGAGATAGTCCGCGTACGTAGTTTCGTACTGCGCCAGCAACTCTCCGCCAATTAGGTTTGTGCTGGTCTTCATCCACGCCGGCGCGCTCCATGGCGACGCGATGATGCGCAGCCCCGGATCGATGGAAAGAACCTCGCGCACTGTCGGTATCACGTCCTGCAAATTGGACGTGACGTTGAAATGCAGCAGTTGCGGGTCGACCTGGCCGAAGGGAATGTCATCCAGGGTATACGGCTTCAACGAGAAATCCGAGGCGCCGATGGTCAGGCGCATCATGTTCAAGTTGAGGTTGGGCGATGGGCCATACAGTTCGTGCAACAAGGCACCGCGCTGCAGCGCATTTAGTTTGTTCTGGAGCAGCCACGCGGACGAGTCCGTCATCGCCGCCCCGAAACCGACCATGGTTTGGTATTTCTTGCGAACATCGATGACCACATCGGTGGGCAACGAGCCGCGCGCGCTCATCTCAATGTCGGGCTGCCTTATCAGCTTCAGCCGGCGATCCGCCGTGCTCAGCCACAGCTCGACGATAGGCACGATCGGCCGCGCCGAAGGGTTAACTTTGGGCCCTACCGTGGGATGCTCGAAACGCAGTGCATAAAGGGCAGCCAGCGTGAGCAGGGTGATCAAAGCGATGAAGACGGTGGCTGCCCGGCTGGAACCCGACTTGCGCTCATCCATGGCGTGCAGAATGCCCATCGCTCATGTTGCAGTTCACTTGGATCACGAAGCTCCCGGGCTTCCGCATCAAAACAGGGGACGGGTCGACTTTTGAAACAGGGTCGGGTTCATTTCCTTCAAACCCGGGAGTGAACGCGACGCCGTTCCTGGAGCATAGCGAACCTGGGCCGTTTTGACTGTGACGGGGCATCGAATGGTTGCGGTACCCCCCCTTGCCCTGGGTGATCGCTGATCTTGGCATCGAGATCTGTGCACTGAATCCGTTGGGGTACTCGAAATCAGCACGAGTCCCTGTTTCTCCGCCCCAATACAACTCTATAGTGGCTCCAGGTAGACCAAGGAGGCCGCTTATGACCGCACCTATCGCCACCGCTACCCCGCCCTCGGACGAAGACAAAGCCCGTGCTCGGCACTTCCGTGATTTCATCGTGGATATGCTGGACCCTCTTTTGATCGAGGGGCGTCTGCATGATGGGATGGCGGCCCGGGAGTCGGTCGAGGCGCTGATTGCACTGCATCGTGATGGGACGCTGGCCGGTCATCGCTGGGACGAGCACCATCCGTTTTTGGTTGTCCACCCGGGTCTGAAAATCTGGCAAACCAACAACCTTGCATGTGCTCGCGCATTTGGCGAGGAGTTCGCCGATGTCGATAAATGGTCCCCCGATGCGCACCACTACTTGTTCGTGGGCCGAGACAGACTCGCCCTGGTGGGTTTGGAGGCTCGCTGCAAGGATCTGCGGCAGCGTCTCGCCTTGTGATCGTTTAACATCGCCTCGGAAGTAGTCAGGGGTTGGGGGCATGGCTTCTACAGGGGATCACATTGCATTCGATCGTGTGCTGATCGTCGAAGACGATGAGCCTACGCAGCGACGCCTCGTTAAACTGTTGCTTGAACTGGTCGGTTCGACTGACTGCGTTACGGTTGCAGATAGCGTCGCTGGCGCCAAAACCGCCGTCTCGGCATCCGAGCCTCGTCTCGCGCTCATCGATATTGGACTTCCCGATGGCAATGGACTCGAACTGATCAGCTGGGTCGCGAAGCAGCATCCCGACACGAGCACCGTGGCCATCTCGGCGTGGGGGCACGAAGAAGTAGTGTTAGCGGCACTTCGATCCGGCGCTGTCGGGTATCTGATGAAAGAGCGGGACGATGCCGAGCTTCGCTCCGCATTGCAAAGCATTCGTCGCGGCGGGGCATTGATCGATCCGCTCATCGCGCGCCGCATCCTCGCGTTCATTTCGCTCGCGTCGACGGAACCACTCACGCCGCCGCTTACTTCTGCCGAATCGTCATCCAAGAACGACACCGCGCTGTCGGAGCGTGAGTCGGAAATTCTGCAATTCGTGGCACGTGGATTCAGCAATCGCGAGATCGCCCATCTTACCGGGCTCTCGCGCTTCACTATCGAAGGCTATACGAAGAGCATCTATCGCAAACTGGCAGTGAGCTCGCGTACTGCCGCGGTATTCGAAGCCAAGGCCATGGGGTTGCTGTAAGCATGCGTATGGTTTTCGTTCTGTTGCTCGCCTGCATGATGCTGGTCTCTACGGACGCCGCCGGGCAGACACTATCAACATCCAATGCAACCATTGAACTGAAGTCCGCCGAGGCGGCGCCCGCCGACTGGCACTCTGAGGCGCCACCGGTCGATGGTTGGACGCCCGTCAAGCTGATGGATTTGTGGGATGCGCGCTGGCCGCAACACGACGGCGTAGTGTGGTATCGGCTGCACTGGAATCAGACCAGCGCCGATCAGCCGGCGGGCTTGCTCGTCGATTACGTCAATTCGGCGTATGCCGTCTACGTCAACGGCAGTCTGATTTACAGCGACACCCATCTAACCGAACCGCTTTCACGCAGCTGGATCCGGCCGCAATACTTTTTGCTCGACAAGCCGCTGCTTCGCCCGGGACAAAACACGTTGCTGGTGCGTGTATCGGGGTTGGCCGCTTACCAGCCGGGATTCGGCACCGTGACGATTGGAAATCCTGCTTCGGTGCTGGCACAGCAACGCCGTGGCGAGTTCTGGCGCTACAACGTGCAGTTGTTCGATCAATCCGTCGGCCTGGTATTCGGCGGGCTGTTCTTTATCCTTTGGCTGTTGCGGCGCAAGGATGCCTACTATGGCTGGTACGCGCTGTGCACCGTGTTCTGGTCGCTGTACTCGTTCAATTTTGTCGCCTCCAGCCCGTGGCCATTCGACAACACCGATGTCTGGGAGGCCCTCAACGCGGCGTTCTATGTCATATCGACGGTAACGTTCGCGATATTTCTGCTCCGCTACGCGGGCTACCAATGGCGACGTACCGAGCGAATCATGCTGATGTTTTGCATGGCACTATTTGTGTTTGCGCTGCTATGTCCCCAGTGGACAGGGCGCTATCGCACTGTGCCCATTGTCTTCGGTTGCAGCACGTATTACGCGTCCATCTTCTGGTTCATGGGTTATGCGCTAAGGCATCCGCGCGCGGACTACTACGCGCTGGCCGGCAGCCTGTTGATTCCCTTGGTCGTATCCGCGCATGACATGCTGCTGTTTTTAAGCGTCATTCACAGCGACAACTATCTGCTGGCAGTCACTTCGCCGCTTACGATCATCGGCATGGGTTCCGCGCTCGCCTATCGTTTCGCGGTGGCCATGCGACGGGCGGAAAACTTCAACGTGGAACTGCAGCGCGAAGTGAACGCTGCCACGCATCAATTGACGGAAACGCTCAAGCGTGAGCACGACCTGGCCTTGAACAACGCCCGCATCGGAGAGCGCCTCAATCTCGTTCGCGACCTGCACGACGGCTTCGGCGGCAGCCTGCTCGCAGCCATTTCCACGCTGGAAGATCCGCGCCGTCAGCCCGGGCCTGCACAAGTCGTCACTACCCTGAAAGAGTTGCGGGACGATCTGCGTCTGATCATCGACACGACGACGCATGAGCGCGACACCGATCTGACCGGACTCATCGCGCCGTTGCGGCATCGCTGGAGTCAACGCTTTGAAGCGATCGCCATCGACAGCCAATGGACGGTGGACGGAGTGGAAGACCTAAGCCTGGGTGCCATGCGCGTGCTGGAGTTGCTGCGCTTTCTGCAGGAAGCCTTGACCAACGTGCTCAAGCACAGCAGCGCATCGCAGGTGCATGTGTGCATTCGGCGCGAGGGCGAACATCTGAGCGTTGACGTGCACGATGACGGCAGCGGTTTCGATCCAGGCAATCTGACTTCGCCGGGCGCAGGACTGCCGAGCCTGCGCGTTCGTGCTGGCCGACTCGGAGCCACCTTGCAGATAACGTCATCGCCGGGGGAGGGCACGCGCCTGAGCTTCGACGCGCCGCTCTCCCCGCTGGTCTAGAACTGCTTCTTTACGCCGAGCTGTATGCTCTGGTCGTGCGCATGCGGCATCAGCATGTATTCGTATTCGGTGGTGATCAGCAGATGGTTCCATAGCTGCAGGTCGCCACCGAAAGCCGCCTGCACGCTGGTGCCGCTCGCCGAATACGGATTCGTCAGCACATTCCAGGAACCTGCCGACGGCACGAACGCATAGCTCAGCGTCGTGTCGCTGGTTCCCTGGAAATCGTGACCAACTTCCAGACGTACATGCGGTATGAGCAGCGCATCGCGCCATGGAATCTTGCCGCTTGCACGGACACCCGCTATCGCCTGCGACGTGCGTATCGTTTGCATGCCATAGGTCAGTGCGTCGGCGGCATCGCCGCTTTCCGAATAGCTGTTGAGCGAAGACAGCGACCAGGCCAGTCGGCCATACGGCGACATCGTCCATGCACCAGTCTGGTATTCGTAGCCCGCCGTAAGCGACGCAAACCACTGGTTGCCGTTGCGATGACCTAGGAGATCGGTGCCGCTGTCCGCTGCAAAGCGGTTGCTGTCGAAACTCAGGCCACCGCCACCCAGAACACCGTCGACGTACACATGCGCAGCCGGTTGATAGCTGCCATAGATAGCGGCGCTGTAGCCTTGCGCCACGCTGCGCGTGCCGTCGTTGCCGATGTCGCTGTTGTCGTGGTTGTAGCCGACACTGATGCCGATCAGTGCGTGCTGACCGATGCGTTGATCAACGCCCGTGTTCACCGCGATGTTGTCCGAATCGAAGCCTGCCGCTTGCCGATACGCATCGAATGCACCGAAGTTGGCCGTGCCGTTGATCCATAAGCCCAGGCCTGAAGAAGCTTCCGCGTTGGTCGTGCGTGTATCGCCTTGACGCATCGTGCCTGTCGGAGCCGGCGTGCCATCGCTGCTTTCGCCAGCACCGATACCAGGGCGCATGTCGGCGAATGACGATGCGCTGCCAGGCGCCGATGCGCGCGTGCTATTCGCGATCGCACCGGCAGTTCCTTGCAGCGGTTTGCCATCCAGACTGATGGACAGGTTGTTGCTGAAACGCGCCGTTCCGTTTCCATCGTGCAAACTGTCCAGGCGGCTTTGAATGTTGCCGAGCTGGTTCTGCGCGAAGCGTTCGGCCTGCATCGCCTGTGCTTCGACCAGACCAAGCACATCCGGATTCCGTGATGGATCGGGCTGGTTGCTCACCAGCACCAGCACGTCCTCCATCTGCGAATGTCCGTTGGATGCGATCATTACCGTGGTGATCTGTACCAGCCCGTGGAACGTCGTGGTAGGCGTGAATGTCAGCGTGGCGGGCTGGCTCATTGTTACGCTGCCGGCACTGGCGGGCGACAACCCCAACAACGCCGACGACACGTAAGTGCCCGGTGCCACACGGGCCAGATTCACCGATACAGGAGTGCCCGACTGCGTCGTGACGGTTTGGCTCAAGCCGGCGGTGCTGCCTGCTGCGGTGACCGTCACGGTAATGGTGCCAGGCGTCGATGCACCAAAGTGATTGCTCAGCTGATAGCTGAAAGTGTCCGTGCCCACGAAGCCGGCGGCGGGTGTATAGACAATCTGCTCGCCGCTGGCGGTGGCGGTTCCGTGCGCCGGCTGCGTCGCCACATTGACACCGGTGAGGGGTTGCGTGCCGGTGGCCTCGGCAGCCGCATCGATAAGCACGGATGCACCTTTCGTGGTGGCCACGGAGAGTGCTGCCGCGGCCGGTGTGCTCAGCGGCGTCACGGTGATCGTGATCGTTGCGGGCGCCGAATTCCCGCCCGGATTCGTGGCTGCATAAGTAAACGTATCGGTACCGCCATAGAACGTTGCGGATGGCATGTACGTGATCGTTTCGCCCGACACACTCACCGTGCCATGACTTGGGTTGCTGGCGACGGTGACGCCGGTGACGTCTGTTCCCGAAATGGCACTCGCCAGATTGATGCTTGTTGCCGTGTCATACGGCGTCGTGACCGATTTGGCGGTCACCGTGGGCGCCGCCACCACACCCACCGTCACGGTAACCGTCGCAGGCAAAGAGGTTCCGCCCGGATTCGTCGCCGTATAAGCAAAGGTATCGCTGCCGCCGTAGAACGTCGCGGAAGGTGTGTAAGTCACCGTTTCGCCCGACACGCTTACCGTGCCATGACTCGGATTTCCGGTGATGTTGACAGCGGTGATGTCCAATCCCGAAATGGAACTCGCCAGGTTGATACTGGCGGCCGTGTTGTAGGGGATCGTCGCCGATGCGGCGTTGACGGTAGGTGCGTTTACCGTGCCCACCGTTACCGTAACCGTTGCTGGCGAGGAGGTTCCGCCTGGATTGGTCGCGGTATAGGTGAAGCTGTCTGTGCCGCCATAGAACGTCGCGGATGGCGTGTAGGTGATCGTTTCACCCGACACACTCACCGTGCCATGGCTTGGATTGCTGGCAATCGCGACACCGGTGATATCCAATCCCGCCACCGCACTCGCCAGGTTGATGTTCGTCGCCGCGTTATACGGCGTCGTTGCCGATACGCCAGTCACCGTGGGAATCGGAGGTGGATTGACGGTAATCGTTACCGTGGCGGGCGTCGACGTGCCGGCAGCATTGCTGGCCGTGTAGGTAAAGCTGTCCGATCCCACGTAGTTGGCAGCCGGCGAATACGTCATCGACGTGCCGTTGGCTTTCACCGTGCCGTGCGAGGGTGCGCTTGTCACGGCTACTGATGTGGGATTACCGCTGACGTTCAAGGAAACAGCATTGTTGCTGCTGTCGAACGCTACGCTCGTGCTTGAGGCGTTGGCAGTGGGCGCGGCAAACGTGAACGACCCGCCGGTGTAGGTACCCGCATCGGTGACTACGGTGATTGTCACCGTGCCCGAACCGTTAGGCACCGTTGCATTGATGATCGGAGTGGCGCCATAGCTGACGGTGAACGCGGCGGCCGGCGTGGCACCAAAAAGTACCTGCGAAGCACCCCAGAAACCGGAACCGGAAATGACGACGGAACTGCCGGCAGTTGCCGAAGACGGGCTGACACCCGATATCGTGGCGCCGGCGGATGTGCAGGTAATGCTGTACGTAGCCGGGCTGCCAAGGTTGTTCGTGAGGTTATCGGCTCCCGCCCCCGAATTATTCTCGCTGCCGGAGACGGTATTGCCGTTGGCCATCATTTGCAGGAAGGAGCCACCGTAGAAAATCTGGCCCGACGTGGTCAACGTTACTAAGTCACCTTGATTGACCTGCTGGCTGTTGGTCAGTAGTTGGACGTATCCGTATCCGGGTATGGTGCCGGATAGCCCATTGAGCGCCTGGCATCCCGGTGAAGCCTGGGCCAAGCCGGACAAGCCCAACATGCCCAACAGTGCAAGCCAACTTAGCCCACGCCAAACTCGCCGCGTCCCGATACCGCACATGGCGCTCATGCCCCTGTTCCCGCATTTCAAGGACTGTGATTGTGTTCGCGATAAATCAGGCAGGCACCCCCGGTTTCGGGGGTATGCGACGATGGCATGCGCATAGTACGCGGTGGATAAATTGATCGACGGGGACGGAAGAGTGCGAGGTTTCGACTTCTTCTGGCGCTTTGAGCGCAAGGGTGTATGTCCGCTATCGACCCGAAGCGGACACGATGGATGAGTACCGGCAAAATTGAGCGACGAAAATATCGCGATATGGGCTGTCGATAGACGGCACTAAATTGCCATGTTATTGGCAGCTCCTGTCCCTGTGCTTGTGCCAACATACTTTCTGCATTGGAGGCACGTCTTAGGGGACGGATATGGGCAGAAGATGTTCAGCGGTTCTTACGTTGCGGTTGGTAGCGTGTGCCGGTGCGTTGATACTGGCGGCATGTAGTACGGTGCCAACCGCACCGGTCACTTGCGCTGCCACACCGGCACGGTGCGCGGTAATCGGCGACAGCAAAGCTGGTTACGACGATCCTTACCGCGTTTTCATCCGCATCCAATCTGACCTTGACCGAATTGCCGCCGGCCAGCCACGACGCACCGTTCCCGCCGGTGCCAGTCGCGATCCTATGGAAAGCATCGTGGATGCGTATGCGGCCTACTTGCAGCATGACGGCACACGCATGAACGAAGCGCTTACCGTCGCCGTGGATAGCGCCCAGCAAAAAATGCAGGGTATGTCCCAGTGGCAGAAGCCGATGTACGAGACATACAACGCACACCTGGCTGACGTCCTCCGTACCAGTCAACCGTTGCCGCATCTGCTGGCGGCAATCCGCATCGTGGACACCGCGCTGTACTACGAGACCGGCGGTTTGAGTCCTGAACAACGGGACGACCAACTAGGGATGCACAGTAGCACCCCCCAACCGCAGGCTGGCCTATGGCTGCGCCTGCCGTGCCGCACCTTGCATAGCCACGAAAATGATTTCGCGGCCAACGCGGATGCATTAAAAAGCTTGCCTGGTCCCTTGCTGGATTGCCCCAGTGATGACCAGGCCATCACGTCACTGGTCGGCATTGCGGGCGCGCCCCGGTTGTTGAAGCCACACCAGACGCCTGACTGCCCAAATGGTGTCGCACGCGATGGCACGTGCTATGCGGCCATCGCGCCATCCAAACCGTCGCCACCGAGTCCGCGCGAAGTGGCTATCGCCAGCATGGCCACGCATCCTGACGCGGCCGACCCCGTGCTGAAGCAGGCTGCCGAAAAGGATCTGCGCGGCGAACTGGATTATGCGCTGTTCCTGCATGCCTTCCGCCCGCGCACGCCGGCGCGCGACGCACAGATCCAGCATCTGCTCGACGACGTACAAGCCAAGTCGTATGTGCATCAAAAGCCGACTGGCGAATTCCCGATCACCGCCTACGACGGTAGTGACGATTCGCTGGTGCCACGAATCATTCTCGCATCAATGGGTGAGGACCGGAGCGTGTCTCAGTACGCCATTTCGTGCGATGTACTGCAAGCCAGACCCGCGCTGGTGGCGGCTACGCAGGCGCGCTATGGCAGCAACATGGACAACTTTCTGCCGCGCTCTGGTTGCGACGAAGCCGGTGACCCTGCCGGCTACCCCACCGAAGCGGTAGCCACGTTCAGCGATGATGCGACCAATGCTGACGGCCATTTCATCGACAACTTCGGTGGAAGCATGGTTTATGGCTTCGAAAAGGAGCAGAACTCCACCGAGACGGCGCTGAAGGTCGATCCGGCGTCCTTCCTTTTGCCCGTCGTCGCAAATGTCCAGGACTATCCGTATCAGAACTGGGGCTACCTCGGGCTCAACAACTACCGCATTAGCTTGCGCCTCATAGCCGAATTTGAAACGGCTCAACGAAAACTGGCTGACTACTACGTCACGATGCACATGTCTCATGAGCAAGGCATGCAAGCGGCGCGGAATGGACTTTTTGCGTTAGTGTTCGGAGGTGACTGCGGCCAGTCGATGCCGGACACCTCGCCGCGTGTACTGCTTCTCAAGCACGCGCCATTGCTGGCGATACAGGCGGCATTGGACAAGGACGACCACAGCGACGAACTTCTGGCGGGATGCGCGCAGTTCGGCGGTATCGACCCGTTGCTGCTGATCGCCTCCGGCGGTTATCCCGAGGCACTTGATCTACTGCTCGCCCACGGTGCGACGGTGAATGACGGCAACACCATCGGCAAAACGGCATTGATGGAAGCGGCGCAGTTCAATCAGGGGCAAAGCGTGCACATGTTGCTGCAGCGTGATGCCAATCCCAATGCCACGACATGGCCGGCCAACGACGACGCATTACTGCATCATGATGGACGCACTGCGCTGATGTATGCCGCTGCCAATGCCTCGCTATCCACGATCAAATTGCTGCTGGTTAGTGGCGCTGATCCGTACCAGACGGATAGCAAGGGCTTCCGCGCTATCGACTACCTGCTTGGCTATGGCCCAACGCCACCCAATCCGGTGTTGAGCCACTCTGATCGCGTCAAGGCACAGGAATTGTTGTATTGACGTCGCGGAAACGTAGGCGTGCCCTTCTGGCCTGCGATCGGTCTTATCGGTGAGGTTGTTTATTAACGAGCTTAAAGGGTCCGCTTTCGACCCAAAGCGGACGTTATCGGTCAGCATCGATGACGGCTCTCACTGGGGAATGGAACGGCATCTAGACGCCTGGAGAATGCAAACAATGAGCTTTTACATATGAACGCCGGCAATCTCGTTACAAGACTCGATAAGCGTAGGATCGCCATGACGGCGCTTTTCATTTTCGCTGTTGTACTTGTCGCGATCAGCGTGTCCCTTTTTCCATTGATGCGTAAGGCGCTGGCCGATCGCGAGGCTCAGCGAGCTGATCGTGAGGTTCAAAGGATTGCAGCTAAGTATGCTAAGGGCTTGACGCCGTGCGTGTATGAATCGAGTGATATTGATGGGTGGCTGCAAAAGTATCTGCCCGGGCCTCCCACCGTATCTATTTATGTAATGCCTTCTTTTTTTTCGCCGGTGGCCGTTCGGCTCGTTGGCCAAGACCTTTACTATTTCGAGTTGAACTTCCCTCTGTACGACATAGGACGTACTCCGCCTCCTAAGTTCGATCCACGTGGCGTACCAACCGTTTACCATTCCCGCGTTTCAAGCGAGATAGCACAACGATTACCGCAGGTGCTAAGCAGCGATATCAATCACGCTCAGGCAGTCATGCCGCAAGGGCTCGATGGAACCACTTACTTCTTTCACGCGTCGCCAAAAAGCTGCGCCATGACCTGGTCGCCTTCTTCTGGCACGCGAGCAGCAGATTTCGTCGAGCTTTTCAATCAGCTTGCCCGGCACGCTAAAACAAAGGATCCAACCGAGTTGGCGGCAAGCGAACAGGCGATTCTCGCCATCCTCAAATCACTGCAATCGACTTAGTTTGCACCTAACATGATGTCTAGGAGAGTGCGCATATAGAGGGCGAAATTCTCGGATAGATGGGGGGTAGCTAGCGATGTCCGCTTTCGACCCATAGCCGACATCGCTAACAGCGCGCATCCCTTCAGGCATCCTCCAGTTCATGTGACAACTCACCCAAATTCCGCCCCGTGCTTCCAAAGCTCGCTCAATGGCTTGCGCGTAGGGCCGCACACAAAGATATCGGGGTGATCCCGGCTTTCCTCATTGACCACTCCCAATGCGTTAGCCGTGTGGCCAGCAAGGCGGCAATCGCTGAAAAGCTCATCGGCGCGTTCGTGTGAACTACCTAGCACGATAAATGTGGTGGGTGGCGTCTGCGGATAGCCGCGCAGCCATCCGGAATTGATCGTGCTGATCGGTGCGGGCAGGTGGTAGTGCTGACCCAGTAGGGCAATAGCGCCGTACTCGCCATAGTTACCCACGGCAATGCCCAGGTTGGCTTGCTGTTCCGCAGGCAAGGCATCACGAATGACAGCCACTTGCGCAACGATTTCGTCCCAGCCGATTTCTTCGCGGAGGTCGCCATTGTGTTTGAGGGCAAAGTCTCGCAGCGGGCCGCTCGATGCGATGGGTACGATGTTAAGCGCCGCATAGATGCCGATGGCAAAGACGCCGGTAAACATCAGTGTAGTAATCCCAACACGCCAAGCGAGACGCAGGGTGCGCAACCATCGCTCTCCCACGACGGCTCCCATGGCCAGCAGCATCGGGTAAGCGCCACAGGTGTAATAGAAGCGTCCCTTTGCAAACAGGAACAGCAGGAGCGGTACCACATACATCCAGGCAAGCATGCGATAGCGGCGGTCTTTGCAGTAGGCGAACAAACCCGCCAGCCATACAGGCGCTGCGAACAGGTTGGCGTTCACTAGGAATTGATCACGCAGAAAGCCATCCGCGCGCCCCTCGCTTACGTCACGCGCGTGGATCGCTTGCAGGAAATGGTAGGAAACGAAGTCGTGCCTGACGAGCCAAACGAGGTTGGGGGCAAACACAAGTAGCGCGATGGCGCCGCCGGCCCAGAACCAACCATTCATGACATATCGCCGCGCGTCGGTGAGCAGCACACCCACCAGCACGCCAGCGAGTTCGAATGCCATCGAATACTTGGTTTGCAGGCCAAGGCCGGCGAGTATGCCAATCGCCACCCACCAGCGTGGCTCATCGTCTCGCATCAGACGAATCACACACCAGGCGATAAGCACCCACCACAATAGATCGAATGAGGAATACTGGAATTCCGTCGCCTCGAACATCGGCACGGGCGACAGCGCTACCGCGATGGCCGTAAAGGTCTGCGCCAACCGGCCGCCGCCCAGATCGCGAGCCATAAGACCGCTGGCGACAATCACCAGGATTTGTGCGAACACCGAAAACACTCGCAAGCCCACGAGTGACAGACCGAACATCTTGAGGCCCAAGTGCTCCAGTGCAGCGGTCAGGGGCGGGTAAGGTACAAAGCCCCAATCCAGATGCTGTGCATCACTCAGGAATTGCCATTCGTCACGGTGAAAACCGTACTGCCCGTTGGTCAACATGTGGGCTGCGCCGAAGAGCACAGCTATGACGAGCACCGGCACGACACTCCCTCGGTAGCCTGGCACAGCGTTCTGAACTGGAACACCGGTCGTAGTCATGGACGCATCCTTGAAACAGGTTGACTGTTCGCCCCATGCCTATCCGGCTCCCCGGGCGGTGATTCTTGTACTCTCCTAAGATAACCAATGTCCGGTTTGGACCCAAAGCGGACATAGTCCACGGTCGCAGTTGGTCATACGATTGGAGAGGGTATGGATAGCCGCGCGTGCTCACGGAAGAAGATCTTTGATCAAGGTTTCCACAAACAGTTCCTGACGGTAGCGTTTGCTTTCATTTCGGCGCTCTCGACCGACGCTCATACTGCAGCCCCGGAACCTATCGCGCCTAACGACACAACGATTAGCCTGACTCGCTCGGCCTGCTATGGCGAATGTCCTAATTACACTGTGGTGATCCACGGTGACGGACGAGTGCGTTTCAGCACGGAGGTAGAGGCGGTCAGCGGCTCTGACGTTGTATTCCGTCAATTCGCCCGATCACAGGGCGTGCTGCTGCCAGGTACCCATGAGGACAGCGTCCCTCCCCAAAACGTGGCGGAACTGATCGCGCAATTCCAGCGTGCAGGCTTTTGGCAACTGAAGGATCGCTATGCGGCAAGAGTTACGGACAGCCCCACGCAAATCATCACGCTCGTGGTTGGTGGTCGGCATAAGCAGGTGATCGATTACGTGGGCACTGAAGTCGGCATGCCTCAATCGGTGCGAAACTTGGAAGATGCCATCGATCGCGTGGCTGGAACGGCACGCTGGGTGGAAGGCAATGCCGCACTCATTCCATGGTTGGACCGGCAAGGCTTCGATTTTCGTTCAGTGCAGGCAAGCGAACTTGCTGTTGCTGGCGAACGGGGCAGCGCCGACGAAGCGATGGTGCTCGCACTCCTCGATCGAGGTGCGAGCCTGAACCTTCCCGTCGACGACAGTCCGGTGCCACGCAAGGTCGCGGGTGAACCAGAGCCGGCCGGTATCCTGCTGATCCAGGCAACGTTCCGCCGAGGACATGTGCGAGTGTTTGAACGTTTGGCCGTGAACGGCTGGCTTGCTCGCTGGGGTAAGGATAAAGCGGAGGAAGCGTTTGCTGAGCAGGCCGCGGGCTGCTCGCCGGAGCTGGTCGACGCGGTGGCTGCCGCAGGTATCAACATAGATGCCGTGGAGCGAAGCATTCCCGGGACAGATTGGCAGGACGTACAAGGACGCACAGCGCTCAACGTACTGGGCGACACCTATACGTGTGGCTCGAATAAAGACGCTAGGGTGCAGACCGCGCAGCGGTTGCTGGCTCATGGCGCGAACCCCAATCATCGTGACAGCGAGGGCCATACTCCGCTTTACGAGGTCGAGGATCTGGACCTACTCAATCTGTTGCTGGCCAACGGAGCAGACGCCACCATTAAATCCAATAAGGGGGAAAGCGTGGTTTTCGGCAGTTGGACCGATGCGATCGTTCTGCGCCTGCTGCAAGCCGGGGCAAGTCCTGCAGGGCACTATGAGGACGGAGCGACGTTGGTCCAGCAAGCGGCAATCCGCAAGATGCCACGAGTTGCGAAGTGGCTGGCGGATCACCCCGAGGCATACCGGCGTTGACGTGCGCGAATAGGTGGCGCGTTTCCTAATGGAAAATTCCTTTTTTTGCTCAGTTTTTTTATTTCTGGAGATGCTCATTAAAAGGCGGGTTTTGCTGAGCATTCATGAAATTGAGAAAGGTTTGGCAAAGACCAGAAAGGAAGACGATTGGTGTGTTGCCTGTCGCAAATGTAAAAGAAAAAAAAGGGGTCAGAGTACTTTTCTATAGAAGTGGAAGTAGAAAAAGTGCTCCGATCCCTTTTTTTTTCTGACCCTTTTTTTGGTCAGGTGCTCTGCCGTGATTGCAATCTAGACAAATCGAATAAATAAAAATGACTGAACAGGTGAAGATACATTTTCGGCTGGAACAAGACGAAGACGGCTACCCCGAAGTTGCCGTGGAATCTGTTTGGGCAACAAAGGGTACGAAATCGGGCGAATACGTTCTCGATAACATCCCATTTTTTTTCCGAGGCGCCACCGTGGGGGACACGGTCAGTGCGTACGAAGATGGCGGAAATCTGTGGTTTGCTGGTTTAACCCAAAGCTCATCCAATTCATTGGTGCGTGTTGTTTTTTTTGACCGTGAATGCCAGCCAAGGATCGCCAAGGCACTCAGTGGCCATGGGTGCGAAGTAGAGTATTTTGAAAAGTACAATCTTCTGGCGGTCAGTATCCCAGGCAACATCAAGCTCTCTGATGTACAAGCCTATCTTGCGCTTGAGACCGATGCGGGAAGCATTGATTACGAAGAGCCGATTTTAAGACAGTAAGCACACGGGCAGTACCTGCAGAAAAAAGGGTCCAGGAAAAAAAGGGGGTCAGAGCACTTTTTCTACTTCCGCTTCTATGGAAAAGTGCTCTGACCCCTTTTGTGCACCGACCGGTTGAACCTGCAACCCAAAGCAGACCTAACAAATCAAATGTCGAACGATGAGTCGTGCCCGAAACAATTGTTGGCACCTGAACGCTAGGCCTATTCGTTGTATGTTGATCTAAGAACGTTGCTAACTTGCCGTGCAAAAAGCAGGGAAGGGATCATCATGCGAGTCGTAGTGCGAATTGCCCTCATCGTTATGCTGGTGCTTGGTCTAACTGGGTGCTACCACATCATCGCCATTCCCGACGTTGCGACTGCAGCGGTATATGGCCCGAATGTTCCCATCCGATCGTTGAGGCCGCAGGAGGTGGCGCGGTTGTCGAGTTGGATTAAAGCGCACGACGCGGGCTGGCGAGACTTGATGGGAATGCCTTCTACGCCAATGACGATGAGGATCGTCATGCGTGAACCAAACAACCAACAGAGCAACCTTGATCTGTTTGAGTCGAAGGATGGTACGGCCATGGTGCACTTCTACGCGCCAAGTCCGGCGCCCCCTCTCAGTCGCTACTTGTCTGAAGCGGATGTCGCCGCCCTCTTGTCAACAGTAGGAAACTAACGTGGCGTTCAACGCGACCGCGGCGTATCACCGCAACAACCCAGCGCCTCGCGCGGCGCATCAACTGAGGCGTTAGGTGACGCAAGGAGCCTCCGATGCAGTTGTTGGTGAACATCGACGTAAACGATCTCGCCAGTGCCATTTCCTTCTACTGCGGCGCGTTTGACCTCACAGTGGGTCGTCACTTCGGAGCAGACGGCGTCGAGTTGCTCGGCGCTTCGTCTGCGATCTATCTCCTGGTCAAGGCCGAAGGCAGCACACCTTCCGCCTCCACGAGTCAGAAGCGCACGTATGAGCGTCATTGGTGCCCAGTTCACCTGGACTTTGTAGTGCCTGATATCGACGCGGCATTGCAAAGGGCCATCTCGGCGGGTGCAACGTTGGAGCAGCCGATTCAAACATCCAAGTGGGGCAAGCTAGCTCTTTTAGCTGACCCGTTCGGTCACGGATTCTGTCTGGTGCAGTTTCTTGGCAAGGGCTACGACGAAATCGCACAAGGCTAGAATCATTCTTCCGACGTATCGATGTTTGCTCAAGCCTAAAGAGTTACCGCCTTGGGAAATTCCGCTACAAGGTGATCTAGAAAAGCACGGACAGCTGGCAGCAGGCCGTGTCGGTTGGGAATCAGGGCGGTGATGGTGGAGTCACCTGCTTGCCAGTCCGGGAGTACGCGAGTCATTTCGCCCGATCGAACTTCGTCGCGGCAGGTATATCCGGGCAGCGCAACAATGCCCAAACCATCGAGCGCGGCCTGTTTCAGGGAAATGATGTCGTCGCCTAGCAGGCGAGGGGTGAGCGGAAGTGTCAGCTCTTCCCGTGCACCGCGCACGGGGCGGCTCAGGTGCCACGCGAGCGCTATACCGTTTCGCATCATAAACAGGGATGCATGTTGGGCTAGTTCCTGCGGCGTCGTTGGAGTACCGACGCGACTGAGATAGTCCGTGCCGGCAAACAGATACCAGGGCACGGGTGCGAGGGTGTGTTGAACGAGACTCGAATCCGGTAAGGGAGCCTCGTGGGCGCGAATGGCCACGTCGAAATTTTCGCCTACGATGTCGACGTTCCGATCGGTAGCGTGCTCGACGAGGTTGACCTTCGGGTGCTTCGCAATGAAGTCACTGACCATCTTCCGCATCGCGAATTGTGCCGTGATGACCGCGGTGGTAAAGCGGATCGTGCCCGACGGCTCAGACAGTCGTTGGCGAATGACACTCTCGGCTTGCTCCGCACGCTGGAGCATACCGACGGCGTGTTGATAGAACTCCTCGCCAACGTCGGTCATGCCGAAGCGGCGGGATGTTCGATTCAGGAGGCGAACCCCAAGATCGCTCTCAAGCCGCTGTATTCGACCGCTGAGAGTTGATTTGGGCACCCGCAAGATCCGCCCCGCGGACGTAAATCCACCGCGGTCGACGACTTGGACGAAGTAGTAGAAGTCATTCAGGTCCAGCATGGCGCCCCCATCGTTCGACTGATCGGATGATACGTCCGAGTTTTCACAACTTCTCAGACGATGGTACGCCCCTTAGCTTTGGCGATGTCGAGAAGCGCTCTGTCGCTGTCCATTCGCGCGGCCGCGGTGGCCTCCGGGACTTATCTCGATGGAGCCCACCATGGATCGACGTTCGTTTCTTCAGCAGACCGGTCTCGGCGCGGCCGCAGCCGCTGTGGCAGCCGCGCCATCTCTGGCGGCCGCTGCAGGTCAATCACCTCGTAAGACGAAAGCAGGAACTGCCATGTCCGATCAATTCATGACCTATACCCCTCTCACGCAGGACAACGCGGCCCTTGTCCTGGTCGACCACCAGGTTGGCCTCATGACCGGCGTTCGTGATTACTCCACCGGCGAACTCAAGCACAACGTCGTGGCGCTCGCGAAAGCAGCTCGCATCCTGAAGCTGCCCATCGTCGTTACCACGACCGCACGTGACAGCATGTGGGGCCCGACCTTCCCGGAACTCGTCGAGGCATTGCCAGGCATCCAAATCATCGATCGCTCTTCTGTGAATGCGTGGGATGACCATCGCGTCGCCGCCGCGATCGAAGCGACTGGCCGCAGGAAGTTGATCTTTGCTGGTATCTCGCTTGAGGTTTGTGCAGCGTTTCCCGCCATGACCGCCATTAGCAAAGGCTATGAGTCGTATGTGGCGGTTGATGCCTCTGGAACCTTCAGCGAAACCAAGCGCCAGGCGGGCCTGCTTCGCATGCAGCAGGCGGGTGTGATCCTTTCCGATTACGGCACGCTCTTGGTCGAGATACTCAAAGACAATGCACGCCCAGAAGCGGGTCCTGTATACGGCGCGATGGACATGCCGTGGGCCGTGCTCGTGGGTCAGGTTGCCAAGGCATACGGTAAGTAGTCCACAGCGCTTAGCTGCGGTGTTGTTGTCGAAGAGGGCGATACGCAATCGTCGCGATCGCCCTCCCTTTCGTTCTTCGCGTCAGCGGATCGAGTGGCGCGCAGGCGTCATTGGCGACTCATCTCTTCGAATCCCGCAACAAGAGCGTCCAGCAGGTGACGGACGGCGGGAACCATGCCTCTTCGGGAAGGGAAGATCGCGTGCACAAGTCCTGGTGTCGTGGCCATATCCGGAAGAAGGTGTCGTAACCGACCGGCCTTGATATCGGCATCGACAAGCTCCTTTGGCAGTAACGCAATCCCCGTGCCTTGCATCGCCGCAACGCGCAAGCTGGCCAAGTCATCCGTCGCCAGTCGCGGTTGATGGACCCAGGATGTCACCACGCCCTTGCTGTCTACCAAGTTCCATACAAACCTTTCGTTGTTGCTGGACATGGCAAGGGTGGGCCAATCGCTTAAGGATTCCATGGAACTGGGAGCAGGGTGGCGAGCGATCAATGCCGGGCTGGCAACCAGAATCTGCACGGACACGCCGAGTTGCCGGAAGGCAAGGTCGGTATTTTCCAGCGGCGGAAGTCTCACTCGAATGGCGAAGTCCAATCCTTCTTCAATCACATCTACACGGCGATTGGTCGCATCGAGAAGTACTTGAACTTGCGGGTTGTCCTGAACATATCGGGAGATGATGGCGGCCACACCCGCAGTCATAAGCGCAACCGGGCAGCTCATGCGAACGATGCCCTGCGGCGTGGTTCGCGTCTGATCGACGATATCTTTGGCGGCTACCGATTCGGCGACTAAGGCAGCGCAATGTTGATAGAACTGTCTGCCCGTCTCCGTTAGCGACAGAGTTCGACTCGTTCGATTTAGCAGGCGCACGCCGAGTTCCTCTTCCAGTGCGCGAATCCGCCGGCTGAGCTTTGAGGTTTGCACGCCAAGACTGCGAGCAGCTGCCGTAAAACTCCCGTGCTCGATCACTTCCGCGAAAAGCCGAAGATTATTGAGGTCCGTGATCTGGTTCATCGGTAGGCTCCGGTGTGCGCCTATCGTTCTACCAGTGGCAATGATCCTTTGCAAACTAGGAGATATGCCTAGGATTGTTGCCCGTTTAGCATTCTTCCAAGGCCCAAATCACCCCTAAGCAAGCCGGGTTCCTGATTGGGTAGCCGTCCCATACCGGGGCGGCGGCCGAGAGGACTTGAAGATGCTTACACACCGACGCTGGGAATCATTGGGCCATGCCGACTTCGGCTGGTTGCGCGCGAAGCACCACTTCACGGTTTTCGATGGCGGAAATCCGGAGCACGAACCCGTTGGGAATCTGGTCGTGTGGAACGATGACGAGATAGCCGTTGGCGGCGGATTCCCGTTCCATGGGCACAAAGACATGGAAATCATTACGTACGTCCGACAGGGCGTGCTCGGACACCGGGACAGTCTGGGATCGGAAGGGCAGATCCATGCGGGCGATGTCCAAGCGATGAGTGCCGGCACAGGCATACGCCACGCTGAATTCAACAAGGGCGATGAGCCGCTCAAGCTTTATCAGATTTGGTTGCAGCCGCGCACGGCTGGTGGCGAGCCGCAGTGGAATACGAGAAAGTTTCCGAAGGACGATCGCTCCGGCCGCTTTGTCGTGCTTGCCAGCGGCTTTTCAGATGACGATGGCGCGCTCCCTATTCGCGCAGATGCGCGAGTGCTAGCCGTAACGCTGAAGGCGGGCGAGCAAATCCATCACGTATTGGCGCCGTCGCGTTCTGCGTATCTGGTCGTGGCATCGGGAAAGGTCGCCGTCAATGGCGAACCCATGAATGCGCTGGATGGCGTTGCGATCACGCATGTGACGAACGTTGAGATCGTTGCGTTCGAAGATTCCGAGCTGGTGATGGTGGACACCGGCTGAGCCATTTTTTCCGACTCCACCTTGTCATTTTATCTAGACATTTCTTGTCAGGAGGTTTTTATGGAACGTTATACATTTCTTCCGGTACTAGGTCGCATCTTGCTTGGTTTCCCATTCCTCATGAGTGGTTTGAGCAAACTCGGCGCTTACGCTGCGACAGTGGGCTATATCACTGCAGTCGGTCTGCCTGCGCCACCGCTCGCATTTGCTATTTCGGTGATTTTTGAAATTGGCGGTGGTCTTCTGTTGTTGTCGGGCTTTCGCGCCCGCTCAGCATCCCTGGCCTTGGCGGCGTTCTCTCTTGCTACGGCGGTTTTCTTCCACCACAACTTTGCCGATCAAAACCAGATGATTCACTTTCTTAAGAACGTGATGATGGCTGGCGGTCTTTTGCAGATCACGTATTTCGGTGCGGGCGCTTTTAGCCTGGACAACCGTATCGCACGCACGAGCACGCACAAGGTGTCTGTAGCTAATGCTTAAGAGTGTGGGTGTACCGAGGCGGTCATTTGCCCGTTAGGGTAGGTGATCGCCTCTTCTTTGATTGCTTCGACACCTAACAGTTATCGCATTTCACAGATACTTGGCGAGGGAAATGCGCTTTGCATCACGGGCTGAGGCAATGACAGCCTATTCGCCAAAGCCCATAACGAATGCTTGTTTACATTCACTCCTTCGGCTTGTAGAAGCCTGACCAGGGCATGACAGCCGTCATGCCACTTGCGAAGGAGACTGCCATGGTAAGTCGATTCCTTGCCGCGCTCTGTTTGCTGCTCGTAGGGATTGCAAGTACCGGAAGCGTCCAGGCTACGCCGATATCTGTCTATGGCGCCTGGTTATGCTCTAACGACGGTTGCGCATGGAGCACCGTGCGCAACATGACGGACTTCGACACTAACAACAATTGGCTGATCAATCGCGGCGACGGCTCCGGCCTTCCTTCGGTCAATCTAGTGGTATTGGCATTCGCAGACCCATTGGTGGTGTTGAACAACGACAGCTTTCCCGTCGGCATAACGCCGGCGATCGTGCAGTACTTCACGTCCAAGGGCGTGCGGGTGATGGTCTCGATCGGCGGAATCACTTACACAAGCAATTGGGATTCCGCGCTGGCGAGCAACCCGACCCAGTTGGGTATCAATGCCGCCAATCTTGCCAAGAGCTTGGGCGTTGGCGTCGAGATCGACTATGAGAACGGCACGCCGAACACGGCGGGTCTGACTGCCTTCGTCAACGCATACCGGTCAGTCAACCCGGTCGACATGACCGGTGCCAACCCCGCCGCGCGCCTGACCGTGGATCTGGGTGCAGGTGATCGCTATCTGGGTGCCATGGCCACGTGGGCCGCGCCCTTGTTGAGTGGCACGACGCCAACACTCGACTATGCCAATGCGATGGTGCCGTCCAAACAACCTAGCGCGTCGGCCGCCGAAGCGAATTGGAGCGAACATATCAACGGCGAGCCGCAGTATGCGCCGCCGATTCCGCCGTTGGCGCCGGCGCGCTTTACCGGCAGCTTGTACATCACCGACAGCACGAAACCGATCCCCGAATGTATCAGCTTCGGCACGTCGCTCGAGCTAAGCACGGATACCTTCGTGCAGACCGTCGCACCCAACGGTGGCGGCACCACGCCGGGCATGCTCGGTTACATGTTCTGGGCTGCCGAGGCACCGTCGTCGCGCAACGTGACGACCGACCCGCCGAACGCCTGTACTAGTGGTGTGGGAGTAGGCGCCAAGACCTACGACATTCCCATCCCGATGCCGGCACTTACTCGCTACTGAGCGAAGCGCCAAGAATAGGGGGGCATCACTTCGCCGCCCTAGTCAGTAGGTTGTAGACGCCCATCTCCGATCATCGCGGAGATGGGCCATTCCCGAACCATCCTTCTCCGGCCGCGAGCGCTACAAACTGTTCGAGCGATGAACCCAGGTGTTCGATGGCGTCGAGTTGGGACGGCCGGATAGCATCGTTCAACGAGGCCAACAGCTCAAACGCTGCACTCTTTCCGCGCTCTGTCAGCGCAAGGAGTATTTGTCGGCGGTCCGACGATGAGCGATGCCGACGCACCAGACCTCCCCGTGTTAGATCATCGAGCAATCTCGTCAAATACGCGGCGGCGATCTTCGTGTCGGATTTGAGCTCCATCTGCTTGCACGTCGGCGCACCTGAAAGGCGAACGAGAACGAGCCAATGCAACAGCGACAGATGCTCGTTCGTTCCTGAAGCAAGGTGCGCCAACTTTTCCATCACATGGGTCGCGCTTTTCAATGTTCTGGCGACTTCTGCCATCTTGTAGATTGTTTCTGTCGCCGTTTGCGTGCTCACGCCCGTGGGCTGGTGCGAAGCGAGCGTCGCGCGCGCTTTTTGCCGTCTAGAATCGTGCGTCGCGTGCTTGATCATAGTTACTCCGCGCGGAAGGTTAAGCGCGTATCTACTTCGCGCTACCGGCCATATTTTTGTGAATAATCTGGGCGACCTGTTCGTCAGCGTGGGCTAACTGCTGCTGATAGACATCCGTACTAAAAGCGGGCTGCGTCGGCACGTTCTTGGCAAGCATCGGGCCGCTCCCATCGTGCAAGTCCACGGTCGTGTTCAAAGACATGCCGATACGTAGCGGATGTTGGTCCAGCTGCTGAGGGTCGGTGAACACCACGCGCACGGGAATGCGCTGCACGATCTTGATCCAGTTGCCGGTCGCATTTTGCGCAGGTAGCAGCGAGAAGGCGCCGCCCGTGCCCACGCCGAGTTCCAGGACCTTGCCGCTGTACTTGACCGCGTGACCATAGACGTCGGAGGTCACTTCCACCGGTTGGCCGATGCGCATGTGAGTGAGTTGTGTTTCTTTGAAGTTGGCGTCGATCCATACTTTGTGCAGCGGTACCACAGCCATCAGAGTTGCCCCGGGCTGCACGCGTTGGCCGACCTGTACGCTGCGTTTGGCTACATAGCCCGTTACCGGTGCCACCATGGTCGTGCGGACTTCACTGAGGTAGGCAGCACGATATTGAGAGGCGGCGGCTTTGACATCCGGATGCGACGCGACGACGGTGTCGTCCACCAACACCTTGTTGGTCTGCAGTTGCTGCTCGGCTGTCGTGAGCGAGCTCTCGGCCGCGGTCAAGGCGTCTTGTGCGTGCGAGAGTTCTTCCGCGGAGATCGCGCCAGACTTGGCCAAGCTAACGCGACGCTCGTAGTCGGCCTTTGCCTTCTGCACCGCGACCTGCCGTACTGCCACATCGGCCTGCGCACCTGACACGGTGCTATACAGGCCGCGCACCTTACGCACAGTGTTCGCGAGGTTTGCTGTGGCATTCTGCAGGGCGACATCCGCGTCTGCCTTGTCAAGCGTGACCAACACGTCGCCTTGCTTTACGAAATCGCCATCGTCGGCACCGATGCTCACCACGGTACCTGTGATCTGCGGTGTAATTTGCACGACGTTGCCGTTGACGTAGGCGTCGTCGGTATGTTCGTACCAGCGGCTTTCCAGCACGTACCACGTGCCAAAAGCCACGGCGCCAACGAGGACACATGCACTTAGGATCCGCAGCATGAAGCTACGACGTTTTTTGTTGGGTTGCGCGGCTTCGTTAGGAGCCGAAGAGATTTCAGTAGACATGATGGCTGCCTCAAGAGCGATGATGAATAAGGGAAGAAGAGTTCGCATCGGCAGCGATCGTCGACACGTTAGGAGCGGGCTCGCTTGGGCGATAACCGCCACCGAGCGCTTGAATGATTTGCACCGAGTAGTCGGTTTGCTCGGCATGCAAGCTCGCCATGCGCTCTTGGGCGATCAGCAACTCCTGGCGCACGCTGAGGGCTTCCAGATAGCTGCCGATGCCGGCTTTGTAGCGTTGTTCGGCTAGTGTCCAAGCGTCGTTGGCCGCATCGAGTGCGCGTTGCTGTGCGTCGATCTGCACCTGCAACGAAGCGAGTGCATCGTTGTCGTCGCATACCTCGTTGACTGCACGCACGAGCGTATCGTTGTACTGCGCCACGGCGAGATCATATTGCGCGTCCTTGCCGTTCAAGTCCGCACGGCGGCGACCCCCATCAAAGATGGGCAGGCTGATCGCCGGGGCCACGTCGTAGATGCGGGACTTCGCCTGGAAGAGATTGCCGCCGCCGAGTGCGACCAGGCCTGCCATCGCGGTAATGTTGACGTTGGGAAGGAACTGGGTCTTGGCTGCGTCGATGCTCTTGTCGGCCGCTTCCACGCGCCACCGCGCGGCGACCAGGTCGGCGCGATGGCCCAACAGCTCGACGGGAAGATTGGACGGCACACTCAGGGCATCGGGTGGCAACAGCTGTGGGCGAGCGATCGTCAAGCCACGATCAGGACCTTTGCCCAACAGCACGGATAGCGCGGAGCGTTCTGCGTCGATCGCGCGATCCGCCTGTGCCTTTTGACCCTGCGCACTGGCGACTTCCGAATCGCTCTGCTTGAGCTGCACTTGACTATCGATGCCAGCGGCAACGCGTTGCTGCGTCAGCTTTTGCACGTCCGTCGCACGCTCCAGCTCCGCCGATGCGACATCTTGTAGAGCGTAGGCGTAGCCGAGTTGCACATAGGCGCGAGCGACGTTCGTGGAGAGTTCTATACGCGCCGCATGTGCGTCGACTTCGGCAGCGCGCTGTTGTCCGAGAGCGGCCTCCCATGCCGCGCGTTCGCCGCCCCAAAGATCCAGATCCCATTTGAAACTGGCAGTGACGTACTTAGCGGCGCCGTTATGGCCGTTGCCAATCGGTAACGTTTTCGGCAGGCGCGCTTCGGCGACGCTTCCTGCGACGTCTACTTCCGGTTTGCGGTCGGCATCGGCTTCCGACGCTTCGGATTGTGCTTGGCGCGCCCGTGCGTCGGCTTCCGCAAGGCTGGGGTTGTCGTGCAAGGCTTCGGCAATCAGTGCATTGAGCTGGCTGTCGCCCAATGAGGTCCACCAATCGGCTTGAGGCCATGCGGCGGGCGACACCTTTACGTTCGCGAGGGTGCGCGTGACCGCGAGAGAGTCGGGGTTGATGGGCGCGCCGTTCGGATGCAGGCCGCCGGTGCTGGCGCATCCTGCCAGTGCGAGGGTCATTCCGACCGCTGCTGCAATGAGTTGAACACGCATGGTCTTAGTCTCGGTAAGTGAGGTGTGGGTTATCGAAAGGAGCGCGCAAGCGCTTCGGTCTCAAGAGCGTTAGTCGTTGGTATCGGCACCGTCGAAGACAAAGCATCAGTGACCGCCAGCCGTCGTCGCGCTAGCTGCCGCATCCTTGCTTGGATGAGTCATCCAAATCAGCGGAATGATCACCACGAAGATGACGGCGGACAGCCAGAAGATGTCGTTGAGACCGAGCATGGCCGCTTGTGCATCCAATCCGTTCTCGATGAAGGCGAGTGCACGGGAGGCACCGATCTGGAGCGCCGACTGCGTTTGTGCGATCGAGTCTGTGAAGATGGGGTTGTAGCTGTTGGCCTGTTCGGTCAGTCGTGCGTGATGCAGGATCGTGCGGTCGTTCCAGCCGGTAGCCAGCAAGGATGTTCCAACGGCACCCGCGAAGACGCGCACGAAGTTCGATAAGCCTGCAGCGGAGGGAATCTTGTCGGGTGTCAGGCCCGACAGGATTATCGCCGTCAACGGCACGAAGAACAGAGCGGTCGGAATACCCTGCAGCAGCGTTGGCAAGATCAAGGTGTATTGATCTATGTCGGTGGTGTACACCGAGCGCATGAAGAAGACAGCAGCGAACCCGACGAACGCCAGCGTCGCCAATATGCGCGCATCGGTCTTCATCATGACCTTGCCCATGACGGGAGCAAGGATCACGGCGAAAATGCCAAGCGGAGCAGTCACCAATCCCGCATCGACGGCGCGGTAGCCCAGGTACTCCTGAATCCATTGCGGCAGAAGCACCAGGTTGGCGAAGAAGATCGCGTAGGCGACCGAGATCGCAATGGTGCCGCCGCGGAAGTTGCGTACGGCGAATAGTCGTAAATCGACGATCGGCTTCTCTTCGGTTAGCTCCCAGATCACGAAGAACGCAAAGCCGATCAGTGCAAACACGCCCAGCGCACAGATCACCGGTGAGTTGAACCAATCCAGATCTTTGCCTTTGTCGAGCATGATCTGCAGCGCAGCGACCCAGCCGATCAGGGCTACCAGCCCAACCGTATCAATCGGCAAACGGCGCGTGGGCGTTTCACGATCGCGATAAACCATCCACACGACAGCGGCAGCGAATATGCCTACCGGTACGTTGATGTAGAAGATCCACGACCAGCTATACCTATCGGTGATCCAGCCGCCCAAAGCCGGGCCGGCGATGGGGCCGACTGTTGCCGTCATGGCCCACAACGACAACGCGCTGCCGCCTTTCTCTTTTGGAAACGTGGTGAGCAGCAGCGCTTGCGACAACGGGATCAGCGGGCCGGCTGCCACGCCCTGTAGCACGCGGGCCGCCAACAACACTGTGAGGTTGGGGGCTATGCCGCACAACGCAGAGGAAATCACGAACAGCAGAATCGCTCCGACGAACAGTCTGACCTGACCGATGCGTTGGGTGAGCCAGCCGGTGAGCGGGATCGCCACCGCGTTGGCGGCGGAGAACACAGTGATCACCCACGTTCCTTCGTCCACCGACACGCCAAGATCGCCAGACAGCGTGGGAATGGCGACGTTGGCGATGGAGGAGTCGAGCACGTTCATAAACGTGGCGAGGGCAACGGCGAAGGCGCCGAGTGCAAACCGGAGACCCGTTAGGGGGGCCGGTACAGCAGGGGAGGTGGATGCGTTCATGGGAGTCCGGTACGGCGATGTAGGCGTCAATGCAGCGCTTGGCGGGTCAGGGTCCGCATTCAAGATTTGTCTGGAGGCAGACAATAATGTTAGTCAACGAACAAGTCAAGAGGTAGACAGTTAGTCGACATATTAAATTCTATGTACTTGTTTTTATTGAGGTGATTGTTCTTGAGATGGATTGTCATGTAACATACAATCCAGTCACAGATAGTTTTGACCGGAGAAAATCCCTTGGCAGACCGCGATTCGACCAGCGAACAGAGCTTTCCCATCCCCTATCTGCGCGAGGCCTACCTGCGCCGGTTTCCGCTGGCGGCCGCACAGCGCTTGGAAACGGTCTTCACCCTCAAATCGGCGGGCCAGCAGATCAACAACGTGTTGAACGAATGGCTGGAAGGCACTGCAGGGTCACCTGCGCGATTTCAGACGCTCGCATTGCTATGGGGTGCAGGCGATCGTCTCGTTCCGCATCAGGAAATCATTGCGGTTCTGCAGGTCAAGCGCGCCACGGTTTCCGCGTTGATGTTTTCACTTGAACAAGAAGGCCTGGTGCAATCGATCGGCGATGAGAAAGACAGGCGTCGGTTACTTGCGACGCTTACGGAGAAAGGCAAGACAGTTATCACGAGCGCGATGGAGTTGAATGCGCACAGGCTGGAGAAGGCATTTGGCGACTTCTCGCAAGACGAACTGGATTTGATTCAACGGCTGTTGCGGCGTATGCGCGATGGCTTCGTCAAGGTTTCCAACGAAAAGAACTAAAACCTGACTGCCTTTCGAATATCTTTGTTGCAGGATCGACTGACTCATGGCATAGGCATACTTCCGGCACTCGGAAATCAGCTCGACGCAGTCGACTCTCTCCGTAACTAGGCTCTGGGCGCGACTCTCAACATAGAGGAATCTCTAGAGTGAGTACCCTATCTACCGCGAAGGAAGACCGCGCAAGGGCTTCGAAGCGATCGGTATCCGTCCAGACGTACGCACGCATGGCGGGCGTGCTCATGTTGGTATCCATGCTGGCAGGCATTTTCGGCGAGATGTATGTGCCGTCCAAGCTAATCGTGTCATCCGACGCCACCGCTACAGCGGGAAATATCGCATCGTTCCACATGCTGTTCCGGTTGGGCTTTGCCAGCTATCTGGTGGAAGCGCTCTGCGATGTCGGGCTCACCTTGATCTTCTACGTGCTGCTCAAGCCCGTCCAAAAGAATATTGCGCTGCTTGCCGTACTTTTTGGAATTATCTCCACTGCGCTGTACGGAGTCGCCGAGCTTTTTTACATCGCGGCACCACTCGTACTGGCAAATCATGACTATCTCAAGGTGTTCTCACCTGACCAGTTGAATGCTCTGGCACTACTGTCGCTGCAGCTTTATGCCTATGGCGCGGAGATATTCATGGTGTTCTACGGAACCGCCGCTGTTCTGCGCGGGTACCTTATCTTTCGCTCCGGCTACCTGCCAAGAACTCTTGGGGTTCTATGGGTGTTGGCCGGTTTCGGATTTATCGCCAAAAATTTCCTACTGGTCTTGGGGCCTTCCTACGCATCGGACCTCTTGCTTCTGCCCATGCTTATCGCGGGACTTTCGCTCATGACGTGGTTGTTGGTGAAGGGCGTCGACGTTGCAAGGTGGGAAGAAAGAAAGGAATTGACGTTGGGCTTCGAAAAAGCAACCTGACCACGTTTTCACTTAGATCCCTAGCGATTTCAGCTCGAAGGGTGAGTTGTTCGCGTCTCGCGAAATCAGTCGTGCGCGCCGCCGTGTCGTTTGCGATAGTCGGCAGGGGAGACGCCGACGTAGTGCATGAACGCGCGTCGCAGGTGATCTCCGTTACTGAATCCACATTCGGCGGCGACCTGCTTGGGAGCGTAATGTCCGCTTTCCAGCAGGCGTCGGGCCGCTTCGACGCGTGTAGCCTCGACCCATGCCGCGGGCGATACGCCTACTTCGCTGCGAAACAAGCGAGCGAAATGGCGAGGACTCAGGTGCATACGTTCGGCCATGAGCGGCACGCTGTGGTCCTCTGCCAGATGAGCAGCGACCCAGCGCTGCAAACCCTGTAGCGCTGAACGACCCGCTGGCGCTGCCTCGCCATGACGGCTGAATTGCATCTGCCCACCGGGACGTTTGAAATACATCACCAGTTGGCTGGCGACACGCATGGACACATCTTTGCCGAGATCTTCGGTGACCAGCGCCAATGCCAGGTCCAGTCCCGCAGTCACCCCCGCCGCGGTGCGCAGGCGACCATCGGCGACATACAAGGCGTCTGCTTCCACGGTGACGGCGGGAAACGTGTCGGACAGGGTTTCTGCAACAGCCCAGTGTGTGGTGACGCGCCGACCATCCAATAGCCCACACGCGCCAAGCAAAAATGCACCACTGCAAATCGAGCCATAGCGCTTGGCGCGGCGTGCGCGATCCGTTACCCAACGCGCGACGGCCGGTGTCGGCTTGAGGTCTGCAGCGTGTGGCGAGCCAGCCACCAGAAGCGTGTGGATCGTTTCGGTACCGGGTTTTCCAATGATCAGGTCGGGAATCAGCCGCACACCCGACGAGCTGCGAATCGGGCCGGGGCGGGAGCCGACCACCATAGGGGCATACATTTCCTTGCCGGCTTGTACGTTGGCCTCGGCAAACACATCAAGCGGGCCTGCAACGTCCAAAAGCTGGACTCCGGGCACGGCCAGGATGGCGATAATGCGAGGTGTATTTGCCATGGTTTTGCTCCATGTCCGTTCGTTGCATCAAATGGCAGAAATTTACGTGAAACGCCATTTGAGGACATCAGGATGAGAAGCCTAGCATGAGACGTCCCCAACGGAGAGGTCATTCTCATGAGCTTTTTATCCATCAATGGTGTCTGCATTCCCGACAGCAAGCTGGCGCGCGAAGTCACGGAGCTTGTCCGTGATACCGAATCGGAGCTGCTATTCAATCATTCCAGCCGCGTTTATTACTTCGGCGCCTTGGCCGGCAAGCAGCGAGGCCATAGCTTCGATGCGGAACTGCTGTATGTGGGTGCGATGTTCCACGACATGGGGCTGACGCCCAAGTACAGCAGCGTCAAGGATCGGTTCGAAGTGGATGGCGCCAATGCCGCCGCCAGCTTCCTGCGGAGTCATGGAATTTCCCAGGCAGACATCGACACGGTATGGACGGCGATCGCCCTCCACACGACACCGGGCATTCCGCAATACATGCAGCCCGTTGTTGCGCTTGTTACGGCGGGTGTCGAGATGGACGTTCTGGGATTGACGTACAGCCAATACTCCGATGCCGAGCGCGACGCCATCGTCCAGACGTACCCTCGTCCGGCGCATTTCAAAGAAGACATTATCCAAGCCTTCTACGACGGCATTGAGCACAAACCGGATACGACGTTCGGCAATGTGAAGGCCGATGTATTGGCCGATAAGGATCCACAGTTTAAGCGCGGCAATTTCTGCAGCGTTATTCGCTGCTCGCATTGGGCTGGATAGTGCAGGGCGCGGTCAACGATGGGATGCCCGCGCAGCTGACACCAATCGTTCAACGCCAGAACGTATGGCGGGAATACTAAGCCCGCCAAAGCGCAACAACAAACCATCGTCGTCGGCGGGTGTGTGCCGATAGGAATTGAGCGAGTGGAGCGCCAAGCCGCTGGCTTTCACCGTGCGTTGCACTTCCAACGCATCCGGGTGGCGCAGCATAAGTTGCACTCCCACCGTGTTGACTTCCCAAGTCCAGCCGCAGTTGGCGAGCGGCGCTAACCCTTCTGCGAGGAAGGCACATTTTTCGGCGTACACGCCGCGCATGCGGCGCACGTGGGTCGAAAAATGCCCTTCATCCATGAACCGACTCATGGCGAGTTGTATCAGTGGCGCACTGAAGGCGTCGAGCTGAGTACGGATGTTGGCGAGCTGCTCCACCATGGCTTCCGGCACCACGGCAAATGCGAGACGCAGCGACACGAACATGGATTTACTGAGTGTGCCGAGGTAGAGCACTCGGGCATGCTGGTCCAGCGAATGCAGCGGTGTCACGGGTTGGCCCACATACCCGAACTCGCCATCGTAGTCGTCTTCCAATACCCAGGCGTCATGTTTTTTCGCCCAATCCAGCAGCGCGATGCGGCGCTCCATGCTCAAGGCGACACCGGTCGGAAACTGGTGTGACGGTGTGACATAGGCTAACCGCGCGTTCGGTGCACGTTGTAATCCCACTTCTACCTGCAAGCCCTCCCGATCTACGGGTATCGGTACGATGGCAGATCCTGCAAGTTCCAGTGCGGCACGCGCGCCTGGGTAAGCGGGATCTTCCATCCACGTCGCATCGCCAGGGTTCGTGAGTAGCAGAGCCAGCAAGTACATGGCTTGTTGGATACTGTTGAAGATGATCACTTGTTCCGCTGTGCAGCGCACGCCACGCAGCTGCGCAAGATGGTGCGCGAGCGAGCTACGCAGTGCCGGCAGACCGCGCGGGTCGGTGAAGTTCATGTCCGCACGCTTGAGGTCGCGGGCGGCGCGCGTCTGTATCCGCTGCCAGATCGGCCAAGGAAACTCGGCGGTGTCCGCGACGCCGGCGTTGAATGGCTTGAATTCTTGCGCTACGCGACAGGCGAGGTTACCTGCCAGTTTGATCCCGCGCGTCGAGGCGGATAACTCGGGGTAGGGCGCTTTTCCAACCCGAGCAGTGCTTGTCGGCCCTGCTACTTGGCCGGCTATGAATGTGCCGCGCCCCAAGATGCGCTCCAGCAAACCTTCCTCCACGAGTTGGGAGTACACCTCCTCCAGCAAACCGCGGGAGACGCCATAGTCGGCCGCTGCTTTGCGACTGGATGGCATACGTTCGCCAGGCGCAAGCAGACCTTGCAGCATGGCATTGCGTAATGCGAGGTAGACATCGGCGCGTCGTGGCTGACTGGCGGGCACCGGCGGCAGTAAGGCGCCTCGTGAGCGGCGTGACATATATCTCCTGATATCGGTCCGTTTTATCTATTCAATACGGTCCTGGAATGCTATCCGCAGATCTGTAGCATGGCCGCTCGACGCTCTAATCACATGAGGTGCGGAATGTTCTTCAAAACTCCTGTTACATGCGCGATGGTCTTCGCGGTTATGTGCGGCTCGATAGTCGCCTTGCAGCCTCTTCAGGCGGTTGCAGCATCTCCTGTAGAACGAGATGGGCAACATGATTTCGATTTCCACCTTGGAAGCTGGAAAAGTAACATATCCCATCTTCAGCATCCGCTGACGGGTTCTACGACATGGACGAAGTGCGAAGGCAGTCTGGTGGCGCGTAAAGTTTGGGATGGGCGCGCGCAGATCGAGGAACTCGAGGCCGATTGCCCCTCAGGCCACATTGAAGACCTGCTGCTGTTTCTATACAACCCGGAGACTCATCAGTGGAGCCTCAACGCGGCAGCCGTTGGCGACGGCGTCATAGCTCGCCCCATGTTTGGTGAATTCAAAAATGGGCGCGGAGAATTCTATGATCAGGAGACGTTCAAAGGCAGAACCATCATGGTTCGACAAGTCTGGTCAGACATCACTCCGACGTCGCACCAATTTGAACAGTCATTCTCGGATGACGGCGGTAAGACTTGGGAGCCAAACTTCAAGGCAACGCTTACACGAGAGTAGTGAGCAGGTACGGGTCTCTGTCGGATATCAAATAAGACAAAAGAAAAGGCCCGCCATTAGGTGGGCCTTAAAAAAGTGGCAATCTGGGCTACATCGATCAAATCACCCGCGTAGTCGGTCAATCGTTGACGATGGTGTTCCTACCACGCTGCTTGGCCTGATACATTCGCCGGTCCGTCTGCTCGATAATCGGTGTTGCTTCATCGGCGCATTCGGGTATGAGGGTGCTGAGGCCGATGCTGGCGGTGAGGTATTTGCTGATGTCGGAGCCTTCGTGCGGGATGTGTTCGTTGGCGATCAGCTCACGGCAGCGCGAGGCGATTTTGTAGGCCTCGGTTTCGTTGGTGTCGGGCAGCACCAAGATGAATTCTTCGCCGCCGAAACGCGCCACGAAATCGCGTGGACGGGTGGCGGCCAATCCCAGCAATTTGGCGACGCGTTTCAGGCATTGATCGCCTTCCAGGTGGCCGTAGTGGTCGTTGTATTGCTTGAAGCAGTCGATATCGAGCATCAGCAGGGAAATAGGCTGCTTGTTGCGGCAGGCGTTGGCCCACTCGGTTTCCATTACCACATCGAAACGGCGGCGGTTGGCGACACCGGTAAGCCCGTCTTTGAAGGAGAGTTCTTCCAGCTCGCGGCGCAGGGCGGCGAGTTGTTCTTCGGTGCGTTTGCGTTCGCTGATGTCGAACATAAAGCCGATCAGCGAGTCGACGGAGCCATCGTCGTTGCGCACCACGTGCACCACGTCGCGGATCCAAACGTAGTCGCCATTCTTTTTCAGCGCGCGATAGTCGGCTTCATGATCGACGCCGGCCTTGGATTGAGCTACGCAGAAGTTCACCGCCCAATCGCGGTCTTCCGGGTGCATGCGGTCGGCCCAGTCTTGCACGGTCACCCAGCTGGACTGGTCCCAGCCCAGTAGTTCTTCGATCTGCGGACCGATGTAGGCGAACTGCATCGTGGCCCAGTCGATTCGCCAGGGAATGGCGCGCGTCGATTCGAGCAGGGTTTTGTAGACGGAGCTTTCCGATTCCAGTTTGCTATCGCTGATCGCCATCGTTTTGGTTCCGATATGAGGGTTAAGACGAGCGTTGCGTTTGTGTGGCGAGATGAGCTTCGCTGGCCGACGAACCAGGATGCGGGAAGAACCCCTTGGCGCGCTCGTACAGTTTCAGCAGTTGCTCGGGCTCGTCGTAATCGAAGCGCAAGCCGCCGCGCAGGTCGCGTCGTATCAGGCGCACCATCTGTCGCGTCACATCATCGTGAAAATGCTTGGCCGGCTTCCCGGTGATTTCCGCAAGGCGACCCGCGATCACGGGCAGATCGCTCACCACGGGGCATACGCGGTAACTGTATTTTCCGCCGATGGTTTCCGGCACCAGATCCATAAAGCGGTCTTCCAACTGGCGGAACGAGGTCAGCGTCAGTCGATAAGCGTTATGACCCAAGATCGGTAGGTCGTTGGCTACGGGGCCCATGTCGTCCAATTGCTGGAAGCCGGTGGCCAGCGGCAACAGTTGATCGAGGCGGTAACTTTGCACGTGCGGATTGCCCACGCGCGCCAGATTCGCGATGAGCTCGCCGATCGATGCATGGCCGATGATCGCTGCACGCTTGGGCAGGCCGGCCCAAATGCCATCCGCGCCGTTGAGCAGCGCTTCGATCACCGACGCGTTTTCGAAGCCTGCGCCGGCATGGATGTGTACCAGCACTTTGAATGGCGGTGGCAGGAATTGACGAATCACCGCGATGTAGGCGCCGACCTGAAAGGGCAGGTACGTACCGCGGTCGTCCTCGATGGTGATGCCTTCGATCGGCAATTCGGCCAACAGGCTGAGGATGGAGCAGGTAGCTTCCAGGTTTTGCGAAAACGCGTCGCAACCGTCGACGATGTTGATAAGAATGCGCGGTGGCGCACCGTTGTCGCCGCGCATGTGCTCGTGCAGCCAGCGCACGCTGGCCGGCAAACTGCGACGCAGCGTTTCCAGGTCGTACAGGCCTTGCATGCCGATCTCGCTGAGATAAATCTCGTGCACGGTGTTGGGTACGCCATACGATGCCAGCTTCAGCTGCGAGGGGTCGGGCGTGAACGTGCCGTCCTTCGCTTCGATGCCCAGCGCAGTGAACGCAAAGCATCCGGTCATGTCCACGTGGTGATCGCGCAGATGCATCATGAAGTCGTCGTCGACTTCGAGTTCATCCGGCATCGCGTAATCGAGTGTGCCCAGTGAGATGTTCTTGAAGCCGAACTCGCGCAGTTTGGGCAGGATGGATAGCTTGTCTTGCAGCGTCTGTCCGATGTTGGAGCCGACGGGGTTTTCCCGCAGCGAAAGATCGATGAGATAAGGCTCGATGTTGCGGAGTTTCTCCACTTTGGCATCGGCCGCCGCCAGAATGGCGTGGGCGTTTTCCAGCGCTTGCGTCAACGACATGAATCCCCCGATTTGTTGCACAGCGAAACCGTGGATGGGTCATGGCCGGTCTGGGCCGTTCAGCGCCCATCCGAAGCAACAAGCACCTACGGTAAGCGAAAGCGCTAACTCCCGCATGACGGGCGTTCATCCATCCGAACCGGGAAGGCTATGCAACTGTCGTGCCCAAGCGTTTGGGTGTCTTTGTGCTTGTGGCTAAAAACGGCGAGGCGGGCTTCTTGCGAGGGGCTGGCTCGTTCCGGCCCGTAAATTGCTTATGTACCCCAAGGAGCTAGTTCGGAGGCCATTTCGCCGATGAAATCAACGCAAATGGATAGGCCGACCGGGAAAAACCAGGGTGTTTATCAACGTGGGTTCCGTTGCCATAGCGACTCATCGGCGCGAGGGCCTGTCCGATACTATGTGACGCAGTTCGTCCATGATTGCCGCGTCGCACGTTTCATTCTGACTTAGGGGGCGATGTCCTTGCGTTGGATTGGGTTGCTCGCAGCGTTGTTGGTTGCTCATTTGGCCCTTGCCTACCATGTGGGGCAAGCGCAGGGTGTCCTGCCGCAGCTTGTTGTGATTGCCGTGCAGGGCGTGGCGGTGGGGGCGGTCGTCGTGCGCTGGCGGCGCAGTCCGCCGCTGATCCGGTCGCCATGGCTGTTGCTCGCCATAGCGGCGTTCATGCAGATATTGTGGGCGGCCACGAACTTGCTGGCTGTCGTGGTGGGCGATGTCGGCGGTTATCTCACGGCGCTGGGCGTGGTGTTCTCCGGGCTGTACATGATCCCGTGCATGTTCATGGTGGCGCGGTCGTTCGTGCAGAACGAGCCGCGCGTGGTGGTGATGCTGGACCTGATTCTGTCCTGCCTGGTCGCGGTGCTGCTGTATCGACTGGTGACGCAGATCATAAGCGGTCCGTTGGCGTCGGATCCATCCAGCATCTACTTGATCATCCATCACGCCGATGCCGTCGATTTCTCGCTGGCGGCCATGGCGATTTTGCGCCTGCTCGGTGCACGCGGTTTTCGCTGGCGCTTCTTCTATTTCGCGGCAGCCACCTACGTGTTGGTGAACGCCATCGTGGCGGCGGTCTACAACCGTGTCGAAATGCAAGGTCTGCCGTGGTGGGCCGGGTCGTTGGTCGATATTCCATACGCGTGTTTGGCGATCGTCACTATGCGCCAGCCGCCGCGTTTCCTTCGCGCTTATCATCCTTCGCTCGCGACGTCGCAGACGATCGTATCGTTCGCTCCCATCATGTTGTCGCTGATCATTCTGATGCTTGGGATCAGCGTGTCGCGCATCAGTTTCATTCCGGGTGTATTGGCGGCATCCGTGTCGGTGATTTTCTATGGGCTGCGCGTGGCCTTCATCCAAAGCCGCAACCTGGATATGCAGCGCGCCATCGACCAGACTACGCATCGCCTGCAGCAGCAGGTGGGACGCGACCCTCTGACGGGTATCGCTAATCGCGCAGCACTCGATACGCGCTTGCAGGAAGTGCTGGAAGAGGGGCTGCGTACGGGAAGCTACTGTTCGCTGCTGATGATCGATATCGATTTCTTCAAGCAGTACAACGACAGCCTTGGGCACATTGCCGGCGACGCCTGCCTGGTCAAAGTGGCTTGCGCGCTCAGCAGTAGTCAGCTGCGTGCGCGGGATCTGGTGGCCCGTTACGGCGGCGAGGAATTTGTGGTGGTGTTGGCTGATACTTCCGCCGAAGCCGCGCTTGAAGTGGCGAAGCGGCTCATTGCCACCATCGAGCGCTTGCAGATTGTGCATCCGCGTTGCCCGCAGGGACATGTCACGGTGAGTATCGGTATCGCTACGCAGACACACGACACGTCGATCGATCCCGTTGCGTTGCTGGAAGATGCCGATCGTGCTCTTTATCGCGCGAAGAGCAACGGCAGGAACCGTTACGAGGTGGCCGACGATATGAAATCAGATGCGCCCGCTGCGTTGCGCGGTGTGGGTGCAACGGATAGTGCTCTGCCGTTCTAACCGTCTAGGCGGTAGCTGAAACTACCTTGGAAAGGCCCCGGATAAGGGGCCTTTTTGCTGTCCGCGATGGGATAGCCATGACTTCCGGGGGTATCTGGCTGCCCGTTTGCGACGCACTATTCGGTCATTCGCTGGAACACATACACGCGATGCTTGCTTATCTATCGGCGATGCCGGTCACCAAACGGTAGGGGATGTTATGCGCACCATTTTGTTTTCCGCGATAACTGTTGCACTGATCGGCGCATTGACAAGCGGCGCGGCGATAGCTCAGTCGGCTGCAACGACCGAGATCATCGGCACCACGCAGTTGCCGCGCAGCGTGCGGCCTACGCATTACGACGTGGCGGTGACGCCGCATGTCGATACGCTGAGCTTCGATGGCAAGGTAACGGTAGCGATCGATGTACTGCGGCCTACGGCGAGCATCACGCTCAATGCGATCGACCTAAAGTTTTCGTCGGTGAGCCTGGCACCGGTTTCGGGGCAAGCGAGTTTCGGTACCCCGAAGGTATCCGTCGACTCCAATGCGCAGACAGCCACTTTCACGTTCGCCAAACCGTTGCCGGTCGGCAGTTATCGCCTGACCATGGATTACACCGGCAAGATCGATACCCAGGCCAACGGCTTGTTCGTGATCGACTATGACACCAAGGCGGGTCATAAGCGCGCGTTGTATACGCAGTTCGAGAATTCCGATGCGCGACGTTTCATTCCGTCGTGGGATGAACCGGCGTACAAAGCGACGTTCGATCTGACGGCGACGGTGCCTACCGGCCAAATGGCGGTGAGCAACATGCCCGCCGCGCAGAAGACCGATCTGGGTAATGGCCTCACGCGCGTGCACTTCCAGCCGTCGCCGAAGATGTCTACCTATCTGCTTTTCTTCGGTGCGGGCGATTTCGATCGCGTAACCACCAATTCCGACGGCACCGAGATTGGTGTGGTGACGCAAAAGGGATTGTCGTCGCAAGCCAGTTTTGCGCTGGATTCGGCCAAGACTATCTTGCACGAGTACAACGATTACTTCGGCACGCCATATCCGCTGCCCAAGCTCGACAACATCGCTTCGCCGGGCAGCAGCCAGTTCTTTGCAGCGATGGAAAACTGGGGTGCGATCTTCACCTTCGAATACGCGATGCTGCTCGACCCCTCGATCTCTACGCAGGCGGACAAGGAAGGGGTGTTCGGCGACGAAGCGCATGAGATGGCACACCAATGGTTCGGCGATCTAGTGACGATGCGCTGGTGGGACGACCTGTGGCTCAATGAAGGCTTCGCCTCGTGGATGGCAACCCGCACCACTGAGAAGCTGCATCCGGAATGGAACGTGCAGCTGTACACGGTCGATATCCGCGAAGCCGCCATGAGCCTCGACGCTGTGGCTACATCACATCCGGTGGTGCAGCACGTGGAAACGGTCGAGCAGGCCAACCAGGCGTTCGATGCCATCACCTATTCCAAGGGCGAGTCGGTGATCCGCATGCTCGAGAATTACGTAGGCGCGGATACCTGGCGCGACGGCGTGCGGCGCTATATCAAGGATCACGCTTACGGCAACACGGTGTCCGACGATTTGTGGCACGCGATGGAAACCGTGACCGACAAACCCGTCACCACCATTGCGCATGACTTCACTGTGCAAGCCGGCGTGCCGTTGATCCGCGTAGCTTCCGCCACTTGTCACAACGGCAGCACGACGCTAGCGCTGACCCAGGGACAGTTCAGTAAAGATCGCCCCGATATGACGCCGCTTAAATGGCATGTACCGGTTATCGCCCAATCGCTCGGGGGCACCCCAACGCGCACGCTGGTGAATGGACAGGCTTCACTGGTCGTTCCGGGATGCGGCACGGTCGTAGTCAATGCAGGGCAGAGCGGTTATTACCGCACGCTGTACGCACCCGCCGCGTTCGCGTCGATCAGTGGCAACTACGCCAAGCTGGCGCCGATCGATCAGCTCGGCGTGATGGATGACACCTGGGCGCTGGGTATGACTGGCCTGCAACCGGCATCGTTGGTCTTGGATCTGATCAAGGCTACGCCGAGCGATGCTGATCCTGTGCTGTGGGACAACATCGCCAGCACCTTGTCCGCGCTGAACGACTACTACCGCGGCACCGGCGCAAGGGAGGCGCAGTTCCGTGCTTTCGCCATCGGGCGGCTCGAGCCGGAATTCAACCGCATCGGCTGGGACCCGAAAGCCGGCGAAGCGGCCACCGTCGCCATCCTGCGGAACGACCTGATCGGCGCGCTGGGCAATCTGGGCGATGACAACATCATCAAGGAAGCACGTCGTCGTTTTGCTGCACAGGCGACCGATCCGTCGGCGATGCCGGCGTCGTTACGCAAGACCATCGTTGCGGTGGTGGCCCACAACGCCGACGCGGCAACATGGGATCAGCTACATGCACAAGCGAAGTCGGAGCAGACGCCGCTTATCAAGGATCAGCTCTACGCGATGCTATCCGCCAGCAAGGATGAGGCGCTCGCCCAGCACGCGCTCGATTTGGCGTTGACCGACGAGCCGGGTGCCACCAATAGCGCCAACATGATTTCCACGGTGGCCCAACATCATCCCGAATTGGCTTTCGGCTTTGCCGTTGCGCATCGCGAGCAAGTGGACAAACTGGTCGATTCGACCTCGCGCAGCCAGTATTACCCGTTCCTGGCCAATGCTTCGCTGGAACCGGCGACGGTAGGCAAGGTGCAGGCGTATTCGCAAGCGCATATCGCACCCACGTCGCGGCGCGATGCAAATACAGTGATTGCGAACCTGCAGTACCGCATGGGGGTACGCAAGAATCGGTTGCCCGAGATCGATACCTGGCTGAAGAAGAACGCCTAAGCAGTCGAACGGGTAGAAGTACAGAAAAGGCCCCGTTGCGTGCGGGGCCTTTTCGCTGTGGATCGCGCCACCCTTTATGTCTGCTTTTAGTGCAACAACAGCATGTTATGCTCATCCCGCCATGGCGCCGGAAACGCCTCAGGGGGAACTGCAATGGGCTTATTCATCTTTTTGGCCATTATCGTATTGGTCATCGGTTATATCGTTTCTATCTATAACGGCCTGGTGACCGCCAGGAACAGTTACAAGAATGCTTTTGCGCAAATCGATGTACAGCTGACGCGCCGTCACGATCTGATTCCCAACCTGGTGGAAACGGCCAAGGCGTACCTCGCACACGAACGCGGGACCCTCGAAGCGGTGATCCAGGCGCGCAATACCGCGGTTAAAGGTTTGGCCGACGCCAAGGGCAACCCGGGCGATCCGTCGGCGATGCAAAACCTCTCCGACAGCGAAGGCGCGCTGAACCAAAGCCTGAGTCGTCTGTTTGCGCTGAGCGAGGCTTATCCGGATCTCAAAGCCAATCAGACCATGATGCAGCTGTCTGAAGAGCTGACATCCACGGAGAATCGCGTTGCGTTTGCGCGTCAGGCGTACAACGACGCCGTGATGACCTACAACAACCGATGCGAAGTTTTCCCGGGTTCCTTCGTGGCGGGCAGCTTCAGCTTCACCACGGCACATCCTTTGGAAATCGAAGATCGCACGGTGCGCGAAGTGCCGAAGGTGTCTTTCAGCTGATCGCTATGGCTTGCTGATGGCAGGCCTCACCGGTCCATTCTGAGGGGGACCTGATGGATTTCTTTGCCCAACAGGCACGCGTTCGCGGCAGCAGCCGAATGCTGGTGTTGCTGTTCGCGCTGGCCGTGATCGCCATGGTGTTCGCGGTGGACGTCGTCGTACTGACGACTTTCGGCCACCATCGTCATGGCTTCGGCAGGCCGGCGCCGTCGAATAGCACATTGATGACGTGGACTTCGTTGATCGTCCTTGCCGTCATTGCGTTCAGTGCGCTGTACCGTATTCAAAGCCTTTCCGCTGGCGGCAAGGCAGTGGCGGAAAGCGTCGGCGGTGTTCCTGTGCCGCCCGACACGGACGATCCGCAACTGCGCCTGTTGCGCAATGTCATCGAAGAAGTCGCCATCGCGTCCGGCACGCCCGTGCCGGATATCTATGTAATGCAGGACGAGCCCGGCATCAACGCGTTCGCGGCAGGCTATTCGACCTCCGATGCGGCGATCTGCGTCACGCAGGGTAGCCTGGATCATCTGACGCGCGATGAACTGCAGGGTGTGATCGCGCATGAGTTCAGCCATGTGTTGAACGGCGACATGCGCCTCAACATCCGTCTGATGGGCTTGCTGTTCGGCATCATGATGCTGTCGGTGATCGGTCGACAGCTCACCTGGTCGGGCGCTTCCGTTTCGACGAGCGACGATAACGATGGCGAAGCGGGAAGAAGGGTTTTCGGTTTCTCGATTGGCCTCACGATCCTCGCCATCGGATCCATCGGATATTTCTTCGGAAGGCTGATTCAGGCGGCGGTGGCGCGTGAGCGCGAATCCTTGGCCGACGCTTGCGCCGTGCAGTTCACCCGTCAGACGTCCGGTATTGCCGGTGCACTGAAGAAAATTGCGGTGGTCGAAGGCGGCTCGCAGTTGCAAGTAGCGAACAGGCACGAAGTCGCGCACATGATGTTCGGCGATGTCGACGAATTCAATGATTGGTACGCCACGCATCCACCATTGATGAAGCGCATCCGCACGCTGGAACCGTGGTTCCGCGAAACGGAGCTGGCGAAGGTGGAAGCGTCGATGCGTGCGGTACCTCCGGACAGCAATACGGATGCCGCGGTCGATTCTGCTACCGATACTTCGGACAAATCGCCCAAGTCACTGCCTCCTTTGGAATGGCCGGGGCATGGGGATCCGGCGGCGGTAGCTACGCAAGTGGCCACTGCACCGATCATTGCGGCAACCATCGCTGCGACTGCCACTGCGACGAACGCAACTGTAACTGCGACTGCAACCGCGACAGCCGAGCCCAAACCGGGAACGTTCGAGCACGCAGGTGCCTTGCAACAAAGCATCCCCGCCAGCCTGACGGACGCTGCCAAGCAACCCGAATCGGCGCTTGCGCTCACCTTGGCGTTGGCGATGTCGGCGCACGAGGATCTGCGGCAGCGGCAATGTCGACTGATCGCCAATGCTTTCGGCGACGACGTGCAATTCACCGTCGGAAAACTTCAGGCTGACGAAGCGACCTTGCCGGCTTCGTTGCGCATGCCGCTCGTATCGCTTTCGTTCCCCGCACTCAAGTCGTTGCCGCCGGGGCGTCTGCAAACGCTGCTGGATACGTTGGACGCGGTGGTGCGCGTCGATCCGCAGGTCGATCTCGACGATTATTGTCTGGCGCGCCTGCTGCGCATGCATCTGCTGGAAGCGCTGCAGCCGAAGCGCGCACCCATCGACGGACAAAAGAAGCTTCCCACATGCCGCGACAGCGTGCTGCTGGTCTGCGCGGTAGTAGCCGTCTACGGCAGCGACGACGATGCCGCTGCGCGCCGAGCGTGGCTGCTGGCGATGGATCAGGCATTCCCGGGCGCCACGTTCACGTGGCAGACCTTGCCGTTCGATTGGCAGGAATCGCTCGATCGCGCACTGGCCGACCTGGACGGTTTGATGCCGGCGGCCAAGGAAATCGTGATCCAAAGCTTGCTAAGCGCCATCCAGGCCGACGGTGTCGTTACACCCACCGAATCGGAGCTGTTGCGCGTGATCTGCGCCAGCTTGCATTGCCCGGTGCCACCGCAAGCAGAGGTTAGCGCTGCCTAGCGTGACGTCGGGATCAGTGTCACCTGTTTGGCCGTGAAGAGCGTTGCTATCAGCGTATGTCCGTCACGTAAGAAGGTGACTTCGCGCGGAAAGCCGGGGGCAGGTGCAGACAGCACGCTCGTTGGCGTAACGCTGTCGATATTCGTGAATCCGGCGAGACGACCGCCACCGCCTTTGGAGAAACGATCCGAAATCGCCACCCATACCTGGGCTCCGTCGGGCCGGACCGCCACGCCTATCGGGCTTGGCCCGATCGGGAATTTCGAGACATGGATATCGTGAGTGCCCGCTTGCAGTTCGTCTGTCTGCAACCTGAGCAAGGCGTCATCGCCGCGTGCCGTGATCCACACCGTTTTGCCCGATGGCGACAGCGCGACGCGAACCGGATTGCAGCCGGCCGGCGTGGCCGCCACCACGGCGTGAACGGGATCGCTTAGCGCTTTGTCGGCGTCGATGCGAAGCAAAAGGCCTTGCGCGTGCGGGTGGCCGTTGGGGCCTTCTGCCTTGCAGTCGGCGGGCATATGCATAGTCGGTGGCATGGTCTCGCTTGTCGCGAACAGCCAATGTCCATCGGGCGACAGGGCCAGCCCAACAGGGGCGGTGGCCGTGGGAATGTGTCCGATCAACGCACTGGCGCCGAATTCCTTTTGCCGTGCTTTGTCGAGATCCCAGACGCTGATATTGCGCGCGTATTCCTCGCTGACGAAAAGCCGGCGATCATCCAGGCTGACGGCCGCATAGACCGAGCCGGCGTGCGCGTCGCTGCTAAGGGTGCCGAGCAGCGCGTCGCTGTCGTTGCGTTCCAATTTGCCTACGTCCAAGACGGCAATGCCGTTATCGGTGGTGACGACTAGCAGCGCGCCATCATGGGTCAGTGCTTCGCCGAACCCGGCGCCTTTGAGTTCGACGCGATGATCCAGCTTGACTATTCCGTCCTGGTTGCGCAGCACCGCCACCGCGCCACGGTTTTCCGAGATCGCCATCGACACAAACAGCCAGCAATCGTCCGGACTCGCTATGGCCTGGAACGGAGCGGCGGGCAAGTCTACGGTCGTGGATATGGAGGGGGCCGTGCATGAGGACGCCAAAAGTGTTTGCGGCATGGCCATGGCCAGCAATCCGATGGCGAAGGTCATAAGCAGTAGTTTCATACACATCCTTGGATGGCAGTTCGGTGGCTTGAAAACATAGCGACGCACACATCACTCGAGCTGAAGTGCCGCATAAAGCAGCAGCTGGCCTTCGATGCTTGCCAAGTCGAGTCCACTGAGTTCGCTTATCTTGCGCAGTCGATAATCTAGCGTATTGCGATGGATGCGCAGGGCTTTTGCCGTCGCGACGGGGTGGCCGTTTTGAGCGAACCACACGGTAAGCGTTTGCCGCAATGTTCCCTCTCGCTTATCGAATGCATTGAGCCGTTGTAATGGTTGGCGCAATTGCTCGGCTTGCCAGCCTGACTCGAGACCTGAAAGAAGAACCGGCAAGTTGAGGTCATAAAAAGAAAAGAGGTGCTCTCGGGGGCTTCGCTTCCGTCCTACGCGAAACGTTCTTTGCGCACTCTGGTACGACTGTGCGACGCCATCAATACCGGTCAAAGCCACGCCCATCGATAGCGCTGAAGGCGTCCCCAGGGTTTCACGCAAAATGGCGTCCAGTGCATTTAGGCGCTGGCGCGACAATGCTGCTCTAGCTGTTCCGCTGCGACTGTCGTCAAATATTTCAAGCATGATCAGTTCACGATGGGAAATTGCTGCTGTGAGCAGATCAGGCCGATGTATTGCCAGTTGTGCCTGGCAACGCTGCATTTCGATTAACGCCATGTCAGGGCGAAGACTTTGGTCAATAAGATCGAGCACGATCACCGCACGCGGGCGCTGAAAGTTGACGCCTAGCCTTACCGCCCATGCTTCCAAGTCCGTTTTCAAGATGCTGTCGTCTTTGATCAGCTGGAGAACGAATTCCTCCCGATACCGCCGTTCCCGTTGTAATTCTGCAGTTAGTTGCGCTTGCTCAAGAATCATCTCCGCGGTAACGCGAACGAGCTCGCCAAACTGACGCACCGCACTCGGGTCACCGGTTAGTCCCACTACACCGCAAATCTTTCCGCGCACGGTCAAAGGGAGGTTGACACCTGGCTTGGCTTCACCAAGCGCAGAGCTGGTTTCTCGGTCGATTTCGACGGTGCTATGTCGGACTAGTACGAGTTGAGCGCCGGCATGTACCTCGCCGATTCTCGAAGCCTCGCCGCTGCCGATGATCACCCCGCCGGCATCCATGACGTTGACGTTAAACGGAATAATTTTCATCGTCCGTTCGACAATTTCCTTGGCCAGTCGAGATTCAAGGGCAGGCATGATCTGTCACCGTGTTGACGATGGAGTCAGCATAGGGCAGATGCACTAAAAATGCGGGGAAAATGTTGCGAATAGTTAGGCATCGGCATGATGCGTGACGACGGCCGACCCCGCTAATTTGTGGTCTTTGCCATCGCGCAACCCATTGAGCGCGTTACACGAGAAGACATGACTGCTACGACTCCGCATGACGCGGCACCGGTGACGAACGTCTTAGAAAGGGCCTATGGCAAAGTGACTTTGCATCTGATCCCGTTCATTTTTGTCTGTTATCTGTTCAATTATCTGGATCGGGTGAATGTCGGTTTCGCCAAATTGCAAATGCTCGATGCATTGCAATGGAGCGACTCCATTTATGGCTTCGGTGCAGGCATATTTTTCATTGGCTATGTATTGAGCGGTGTGCCGAGCAACTTGCTGCTCCACAAGATCGGCGCCCGTCGAGTCATTGGTGTCTTGATGTTCATTTGGGGCCTGGCGTCGGCAAGCCTTTTGGTGGTCACCACGCCCATGGAGTTTTACGTGTTGCGCTTTCTCACCGGCGCCTTTGAAGCGGGCTTTTTTCCAGGCATTGTTTTGTACTTCACCCGCTGGTATCCGGCAGCGCGCCGCGGTCGAGTCATGAGCCTGTTCATGTCGGCCATTCCTATTTCCGGCGTGCTGGGCGGGCCGCTTTCGGGATGGATGTTGCAGCACTTTTCCGCCGGACAAGGAGGATTGGCTGCCTGGCAATGGCTATTCCTGCTGCAGGGCCTGCCAACGACGCTGCTTGGTATTGCCGCCTTTTTTCTGCTCAATGACAGCATTGCCCAGGCGCGTTGGCTGAATCAGGAAGAGAAGCGCCAATTGCAGCTGGCGCTCGACGAGGACGAACGCAGCAGGCAGGCCGCTGGACGGTACTCGGCGTCTTTTTCCAGCATGTTGCGCGATGCCAATGTTTGGCTGCTGGGACTGATTTATTTCTGCATCCAGGCGGGTGTCTATGCCATTAATTTTTGGCTGCCGTCGATCATCAAGGCACTGGGGTTTCAAAGTCCGGTCACGGTCGGCTGGCTCAGCGCGATTCCTTATCTCTTTGCTTGCATCTTCATGATCGTGATGGGGCGTTCGGCCGACGCAAGGAAGGAGCGCCGTTGGCACGTCAGCGCTCCGTTGCTTATGGGTGTATGCGGTTTGACGCTATCGGCGCAAGCCACCGGCCACCCCGCACTGGCCATCGTCGGACTGACGCTGGCGACGATGGGAGCGCTTACCGGATTAGCCCTGTTCTGGCCTTTACCGACCACCTTGCTTGGTCGTACCGCGGCAGCAGGTGGCTTGGCACTTATCAACTCGCTGGGCCAGGTGGCGGGATTTGTCAGCCCCTACCTCGTGGGTTGGATCAAGGACGCAACCCACAGCACCGATGTGGCGCTTTACATCTTGTCGGGCGTGATGTTCGTGGGCGCCGTATTGGTACTGAGGATGCGGGCGCACGTCGTCAATCGCTAAAAATAAACGTGGTACGCGAGGTTGAAGATGAAGCTTTCCCCCCAGCGCCAGCTACTGGAACAGATGTTTGCTGCCGCCGTCGAGGCTGCACAGCCTGCGCATTGTGTTCCGCGATATCTTCCAGAGGCGCCTCGGGGCCGGCTGATCGTGATTGGTGCGGGTAAAGGGTCCGCGGCGATGGCACGAGCGGTCGAGGATCATTGGAATGGACCGCTTTCTGGACTGGTGGTCACTCGCTACGGCTATGCGGTGCCATGTCAACGGATAGAAATCGTCGAAGCCGCACATCCGGTACCCGATGCCACGGGGCTTGCCACGGCGGGCAGAATGCTTGAGCTCGTCAGCGCGTTAAGTGCCGACGATACCGTTCTTTGCCTGTTTTCCGGCGGAGGCTCTTCCTTGCTTGCTTTGCCGCTGCCCGGCATCACGCTGGAAGACAAACAGGAAGTCAATCGCGCGCTACTTCGTTCAGGGGCCACGATCAGCGAAATGAATTGCGTCCGTCGCCATCTGTCGTCGATCAAGGGCGGGCGATTGGCGGCAGCGTGCCATCCCGCCAAGGTGGTGACACTGATCATTTCCGATGTACCGGGTGATAGACCTATGGACGTTGCCTCTGGACCGACGGTGAGCGACACAACAACGTGCGAGGACGCACTCGCCATTGTCGATCGCTACGGGATCAAACTGCCCGCGCATGTCAGGCAGGTGCTGGAAAGCGGATCTGGCGAATCCATCAAATCCGACGACGCGCGCCTGGCCTCCATCGAAACCCATGTTATTGCGACACCGCAGCTTGCCCTGGAGGCGGCCGCGCGCGTGGCCCACGCCGCAGGCTTCACGCCCCACATTCTCAGTGACAGGATCGAAGGCGAAGCCGCCGAGGTCGGCAAAGTCATGGCCGGCATCGCTCATCAGGTAGCCGCCCATGCTCAGCCCTTCGACGCTCCCTGCGTCTTGCTAAGCGGTGGCGAGACGACGGTGACCGTGCGCGGTCATGGCCGTGGTGGACGCAATGTGGAATTCCTGCTCGCGCTTGGCATGACTCTGAGCGGCGAAGACGGCGTTTATGCGCTCGCGGGGGATACGGATGGCGTCGATGGCATGGAGGAAATTGCTGGAGCCTATTTAGCGCCCGACTCTTTGACGCGCGCCCGGGCGTTAGGCATATCCCCGCAACACAGTCTCTCCAATAACGATGCGCACAGTTTGTTCCTCGCGCTTGGCGATTCGCTGGTGACAGGGCCGACCCGAACCAATGTCAACGACTTTCGGGCCATCTTGATTACGAACTAACCCGCTGATCTGACAAGTTCGCCATAAGCACGATGCGCGACTTATAAAAAAAGGCCCCGCCAAGCGGGGCCTTTTGCACTTTGAACTCCTCCTCATATTTGCAGGGGGAGTAAAAGCCGAAACGCTTACACCTCGGCTTCTTCCTTGTACGCATCGATCGGAATGCACGCGCACATGACGTTCTTGTCGCCGTAGACATTGTCCACGCGTGCCACCGGCGACCAGTACTTCTGCAGCTTCAGGCTGGGCAGCGGGAAGGCGGCGAGTTCGCGCGGATAGGCGTGGGTCCACTCGGTGCCCGTCACCATGGTGGCGGTGTGCGGCGCGTTCTTGAGCGGGTTGTCTTCGCGATCCAGACGACCGTCTTCGATGGCGCGGATTTCGTCGCGGATCTGGATCATCGCGTCGATGAAACGATCCAGCTCGTGCATCGATTCGCTTTCGGTCGGCTCGACCATCAGCGTGCCAGCCACCGGGAAGCTGAGCGTCGGCGCGTGGAAGCCGAAGTCGATGAGGCGCTTGGCGACGTCTTCGGCGCTGATACCGGTGCTGTCCTTGAGCGGGCGCAGGTCGAGGATGCATTCATGCGCGACCAGCCCGTTGCGGCCGGTGTAGAGCGTTTCGTAATGCGACGCCAGGCGCTTGGCGATGTAGTTGGCGTTGAGCAACGCGACCTGTGTCGCTTTGCGCAGGCCTTGCTGACCCATCAGCGTGACGTACATCCACGAGATCGGCAGGATGCTGGCGCTGCCGAAGCTGGCGGCGCTCACCATGCCGACGTTGCCTTCGCCGCCGAGCGTGCGGGGCAGGAACGGCGCGAGGTGCGACTTCACGGCGCACGGACCCACGCCCGGGCCGCCACCGCCGTGCGGAATGCAGAAGGTCTTGTGCAGGTTGAGGTGCGAGACGTCCGAGCCCCACTTGCCCGGCTTGGCGAGGCCGACCAGCGCATTCATGTTGGCGCCGTCGGTGTACACCTGGCCGCCGTGAGCGTGCACGATCTCGCAGATCTTGACGATGTCTTCCTCAAACACGCCATGCGTGGAAGGGTAGGTGATCATCAGCGCAGCGAGGCGGTCGGCGTACTTCTCGGCTTTGATGCGGATGTCTTCGACATCGACGTTGCCGTTGCTGTCGCACTTGGTGACCACCACGGTCATGCCACACATCTGCGCGGAAGCAGGGTTGGTACCGTGCGCGGATTCGGGAATCAGGCAGATATCGCGTCGGTCTTCGCCGCGCGAGCGGTGATAGGCGCGAATGGCGAGCAGGCCCGCGTATTCGCCCTGCGCGCCGGAGTTCGGCTGCAGGCTCACCGCATCGTAACCGGTGCATTCCACCAGCATCGCTTCGAGTTCTTCGATCAGCTGCTTGTAGCCTTGGGTCTGATCGGCGGGTGCCAGCGGATGCATGGCGCCGAATTCCGGCCACGTCACCGGAATCATTTCGGCGGTGGCGTTGAGCTTCATGGTGCAGCTGCCCAGCGGGATCATGGTGCGATCCATCGCCAGATCCTTGTCAGCCAGCGAGCGCATGTAGCGCAGCAGTTCGTGTTCGCTGTGATGCGTGTTGAACACCGGATGCTGCAGGAACGGTGTCTTGCGCAGCAATGCGGCCGGCATGGCATCGTGCGTGGCCGCATCCAGTTCGTCGATATCGCCGATGTCGGCGCTGAACAGATCGGCCAGTGCCAGCACGTCGGCGCGCGTGGTGGTTTCATCCAGGCTGATGCCCACGCTCTGGCCGTGGATCTGGCGCAAGTTGATGCCGCGGCCGGTGGCCTTGGCATGAATCGCATCGGCGTCGACGTTGGTGACGTGCAAGGTGTCGAAGAAGTCGTTGCCGACCGTCATGCCGGCACTGCGTAGTGCCGACGCGAGAATCGCGGCGAGGCGATGCGTGCGGCGCGCGATGCGAGCAAGGCCTTCCGGACCGTGATAAACGGCGTACATGCTCGCCATCACCGCCAGCAGCACCTGCGCGGTACAGATGTTGGACGTGGCCTTCTCGCGGCGGATGTGCTGTTCGCGTGTCTGCAGAGTAAGGCGATACGCCGGCTTGCCTTCCGCATCCACCGACACGCCGATCAAACGACCCGGCATGGAACGCTTGTACGCATCGCGGCAGGCGAGGTACGCAGCATGCGGGCCGCCGAAACCGAACGGCACGCCGAAACGCTGGCTGTTGCCGATCACGATATCCGCACCCCACGAACCCGGCGAAGCGATCAGCGTCAGCGCGAGCAGGTCGGTGGCGACGGCGACGATGCCGCCGCGCGCATGCACGGCTTCTGCGACCGCGCGATAGTCGTGAATCTGGCCGAAGGTGTTGGGGTACTGCAGCAGCACGCCGAAGCTGTCGACCTTGATAGCGTCCGCGGCGTCGCCGATATGCAGTTCGATGCCGATGCCGTCGGCGCGCGTGTGCAGCACTTCCAGCGTTTGCGGGTGCACGTCGTTGGCGACGAAGAACACGTTGGATTTGGATTTGGCCGAGCGCTTGGCCAGCGTCATCGCTTCGCCCGCGGCGGTGGCTTCGTCGAGCAGCGAGGCATTGGAAATATCCATGCCCGTCAGGTCCGCCACCATGGTCTGGAAGTTGATCAGCGCTTCCATGCGGCCTTGCGAGATTTCGGCTTGATACGGTGTATAGGCCGTGTACCACGCCGGATTCTCAAGAATGTTGCGCAGGATGACGTTCGGCGTGAGCGTGCCGTAGTAACCCTGGCCGATAAAGTTTTTGAACACCTTGTTCTTGCGTGCGATGGTGCGGATCTTCGCCAGCGCTTCTTCCTCGGTGATGCTTGCCGGCAGCGCCAGCGGCTGCTTGGACTTGATCTGGCCCGGCACGATGGCATCGGTCATCGCTTCCAGCGAACCATGACCGATCACCTGCAGCATCTGCGCGATCTCGGCATCGTTCGGGCCGATGTGGCGTTCGATAAAGGCGTGATGGTGCTCGAGTTCGCGTAGCGAAGGGGTGTTTTTCTGACTCATGGCATGGGCGTCCGAAGAACGCGTGCAGGCCGCACGCGGGGCGCCCCTCTGTCCTTTTGCCTGAGAGTTTAGAAGCGGTGCGCTTCGTGCCCCTTCGGCGCCGGATCTAACCGGTCTCTCCAGAGTCTTGGTTCACGGCGGTATGGAGCCTGAGCGATTACGGGCGTTGCGCCTTCGGCAGCGGGTTTCCCCGCTTCTCCCACCATGTACATCAAGAGATCAATTATACCTGTTACATGGGGTTGCGCACTGCCGTTTTCATGTGGGCTGGAGTAGCCTCAGGCTCCCCAAAGCCCGCCCATCGCCATTCAGGCCTATGCCGGGGTGGCAAGCAATAAAAGCATGAACAAACCACCTTTTCGCATCGAACAGCTGGACCACCTTGTCCTGCGTGTCTATGACGTTCCCACCATGCTGGCGTTCTACTGCGATGTGCTGGGATGCACGGTAGAGCGGCGGCAAGACGAGATCGGCCTGGTGCAACTACGCGCCGGCGCATCGTTGATCGACCTGGTGAGTCTCGACAGCAAGCTCGGCCGTCATGGTGGCGCCGGTCCCGGCACGGAAGGGCACAACATGGATCACTTGTGCCTGAGCGTGGAGGGTTACGACGAGGCGGCCATCGTCGCTTATCTCAAGGAGCGCGGCGTACATGTCGGCGATGTCGGCAGCCGCTACGGCGCCAAGGGCGAGGGGCCGTCCATTTATCTCTTTGATCCGCAAGGAAACATGGTCGAGCTGAAGGGGCCGCCTGCGCATTGAAGCGACGTCAGCGAACCCCGAAGCTTCGCAGGGGCGATGGGGTTAGACGGTCGTTCGCGCCCACGGGAATGGCGTTCTGTCAAACCGTTGTTTGAAAAAAACATGTGTCATAGGTCACGAATTTAACGTTTGTATCGATGCAATCGTTATAATGGGCGTTCCCCCCAGGGCGCTTATGTGCGATTCGCCGGTTCGGCGATCTCGATGCATGAGCGTGTGCAGTCCCGCGAACGATTCCCCCTCGGCATTCGCGTCGGACTTCACGACAGCTACTAGATGGATGTGTGATCCCCACGTGCGCTGATGCAGTGCGCGTATGGCTGCTTCTGGTGCGGTCAAGGAGATTGAAGGTTCAGCCGGCCCCCACCGGCGGATCTATTGACAGCGAAGGTATTCGCGACGTCGCCCGCAACGCGGTGGAGCACATGCTCCGCGCGTGCGCGGGTGCGTGCGGCCATGCAGGCCGAACAGGTACGCCGCGCTGCCGAGGCGCTCTCTTTGCCAAGGATTCAAGGCGATTCTTCGATGCGTTGCGCATGGCGATGGATAACGCCGCGCACGCTTGTCGTTTGAGGGTGTCGGTGTGTGTGAATCAGAACTTTCAGAGCGGTCGTTCGATGACGACCCAGTCATGGCTACCGCGTCGGTCTCCGATCGCGAAGTAGGGGCGTTGCTTACCGATCTGCCGTCGGCGCATGGCCTGCACGCCGTGCGGCCAGCGGTTGCTACGCCCGGCCTGGGCGCCCGGTTGCATGCGTGGAAGCGTCGCTTCAGCGATCCCGCAAAGCGGGCTCGGCGTGCGGCGCGCGTGATCCGTCACATCCGCTTTGTCTATTTCGCCAATGTCGACGACGACAGTCTTTTCGGCGAGTACCACCATCAATTAGTCACCGCGGAAGTCTTGTTGGATCGCGTGCTTGCCGCGCGCGCGTCGGGTATGAAGGCGGTGCATCCGGTCCTGCAGAGCGATGCGGAAGATCGGCTGTTCGTGCCGCCGCCGCGTGGCAGCTTTCACCAGGTTACGCCCGAATACATACGCTGGTATGGGCGCAATGGCGTGCGACGCGCCATCCCCATGGTGCGGGAAGAGCTCGCCATCGAACTGATGGGCGAGTTTGCGTATAGCTATAGCGACGCGCTTGATATTGCCCGGAACGATTCGGGTGCGCTGGCACGCGTCGATCAAACCTGGTTGCTGTCGCGCGCCAAAGCGCCGATTACGTGTCGGCCCCTGCATGCCACGGAGTTCCGGCAATTGGCGCATGCGATCGAGGCTGCCTACAACGTTCCACACGGCAACTCGACGGTGGTGCATGCCAATGTCGAGATCGCGCGTAGAGCCGCCGCCACGCTCGGTGCGGTGATGGACGAATACGTGAAAACGCCGTTCCACACACCCGAATTGGCGCAGGCCTTCTCCGATTTCCACTGCGCACACTTGCAACGCATCGCTCAAGCGTCACGTTCATCGGCCATTTTGCCGATACCGATCACCGGTGTGCTGGGCTGGTTTTCCGCCAAGCGTGCGCGCATCTACGCCGAAGTGCAGGCGAGGTTGGCGGCGCGTTGATGCGCCGGCTTTTCCCTTCTCCCCTTGGGAGAAGGTGCCCAACGGGCGGATGAGGGTGCGATCGGAGCGGTGAAGAAGGGAAATGAAGCATCGCGCAAGAATCGTACCCTCACCCCAACCCCTCTCCCAAAGGGAGAGGGGCTAAATCGTCTAGTCATAACGTAATCGGTTTGTCCCCAGCGGCCTTCAGCTTGTCGTTGAGCGCCGCGAGATCATGTTGTTTCAGCTGCTGCCATGCGTTGAGCGTGGCGGCGAGCGTGTGCGACAGCGTATCGTAGGATGTCTGCGCATCGGCGCTCGGATCGGCATCGGCCCCATCGACCGCGCTGCCGAGTTTTTCCAGATTCATCGACAGCGCCACTAGGCTATCCGTGCGACGGGGTGGCGTAGGTATCGAGTTGCGCGGGTCGACGTGCAACGGCACACCGGATAGATCGGATGTCTGCGCAATCAACGCCGCAATCTGATCGTGCAGCGCGCCACTGCTGTGCGCTTGCTGCTCATCCAGCGCCTTGAGCAGGCGACCGGCTTCCGCACTGGCCGAAGATGCCTGCGCTGACGTCGTTTCCACCTTGTTGGCGAGGGCAAACTCGCGCTGCATCGCTTCCGGAGAAACCGTCACACGCGGATCCGGCTTGATCTCCAGCGGTTGCCGATAACGACGCCCGTCGACGTTCAATTCGACGGTGTAGCGACCAGGCGGTGCCCATACACCATCCTTGGGCCGCTTGTGAGGTTGGGCTTCGCCCTTGGCGGCGTAACGCAGATTCCATGCGAAACGATGCATGCCCGGTGCGGTGGAGAGTGGCGTGGGAATCGGAACCCACTCCGGTGCGATTTCCAGTTTCACCGGATCCAGCATCGGCGGCTTGTCGTCGCTGCTGAAGCTGCGCACCGTATTGTTCTGTGCATCGAATACAGTCAGCGTTATCGGTCCTTTGACGTGCTTGGGCAGCGTGTAGTCGATGATGGCGCCATCGGGTGGATTCGCTGCCATCGGCTCGTCTTTCGGGAGCGGCGTACCGGTGAACTCGGCTCGGCGCACGCGAATGGCATCCGCCGGTTTGAACAGCGTGACCGTGTCGGTATTTACGCCATCCATCTGACGCAGGGCGGTCACGTCATCCATGATCCAGAAACCGCGGCCGTGCGTGGCGATCACCAGGTCATCCTGGTGTACATCAATGTCGCGCACAGAAGTGGGCGGCAGGTTTTGCTGCAACGGCTGCCAGTGGGCACCGTCATCGAAGGACACATACATGCCCTTTTCGGTGCCGGCATAGAGCAGGCCCTTGCGCACGGGATCTTCGCGCACGACGTTGACGAAGCTGTCGGATGGAATGCCGCTGTCGATGCGCGTCCAGCTCTTGCCGCCATCTGTCGTGCGATAGATGTAGGGTGCGTCATCGTCGAGTCGATGGCGATCGACGGCTAGATAAGCGACATCGGCGCTGAAGTGAGAAAGTTCGATGCCGCCCACCTTGGACCACGGCGTCAGAGCCGCGGGCGTCACATTGTTCCAGTGCGCGCCTTCGTCGTCGGTGCGCCATACCAGTCCATCGTCGGTGCCTGCCCACAGTATCTGCGCGCTGAGCGGCGAAGGCGCGATGGTGTAGATCACGCCGCGCCGTTTATCGACATGACTGTCGTCAGCGGCGGTCACCGCATCGAGATTGGCGGGCACGCCCGCATCTTCGCGCGTGAGATCGGGACTGATCGGTGCCCAATGATCGCCGCCGTCGGCAGTGCGGAACAGGCGCTGGTTGGCAAAGTACAGCACCTTGGTGTTGCGTTTGGAGAACGCCAGCGGCAGCGTCCACGCGCTGCGATAGTGCGCGGCGGGGTAGGCCAGCGTGGGATCGATATTGCGCACCTGCTCGGTGCGCATATCCAGCTTGTCTACGTTGCTGCCATAGATGATGTCGTGATCGTCCGGGTCGGGCGCGATCATGCCGCTTTCGCCGCCGGGCGTGATTTCGTGGAATTGCTCCATGGTGATGCCGTCGCGCGAACCCGTGCGGCTGGGCAGCGCCACCGCGCCGGAATCCTGCTGTGCGCCGTACACCCAATACGGAAAGCGATTGTCGGTGCTGACGTGGTAGATCTGTGCGGTGGGCTGGTTGTACCAGCTGCTCCACGTCGTGCCGCCGTTGAGCGTGATCAGCGTGCCCTGGTCGACGCCGAGGATCTGGCGATTCCCGTTGGTCGGGTCGATCCACATTTCATGGAAGTCGTCGCCGGTGGGATCGCCCTTCAGTGCCATGAAATGCTTGCCGCCGTCGTCCGAACGCAACACGATGGTGTTCATCACGTACACGCGATCTGCATTCTTCGGATCGACAGTGATGCGGTTGAAATACCAGCCGCGCTGCCAGATGCGCTGATCGTCGGTGACATGCTGCCAATGCACGCCGCCGTCGTTGGAACGGTAGAGGCCACCTTCGCCGTCGGGTGCATCGACCAAGGCGTAAATGCGATTGGGCTCGCTGGGTGACGCGCCCAAACCGATGCGTCCCGGATGTGCGGGAAAGCCGTTGTCTTTGATCTGCGTCCAGTGCGCGCCAGCGTCGTGCGAAACATACAAGCCAGTACCCGGCCCGTTCGACGGCGGGTAGACGCTCCACGGCGGACGGCGCGTTTGCCAGAGCGCGGCATAGATGGTGTTCGGATCGCCGTGTTTGAAGGCGAGATCGATGGCGCCGGTGTCGTTGTCTTTGAACAGCACCTTGCTCCAGTGCTGGCCGCCGTCGGTGGAGCGGAACACGCCGCGTTCGGCGTTGGGGCCGTAGGCATGGCCCAGTGCTGCGACGAACACCACGTCGGGATTGCGCGGATCGATCAGGATGCGTCCGATCTGTCGCGTATCTTCCAGGCCGATATGGCTCCAATGCTTGCCGCCATCGGTGGACTTATACATGCCGTTGCCATGCGCGATGTCCGAACGCATGTCGGCTTCGCCGCTGCCCACATAGATAGTGTCCGGTCGGGAGGGCGCCAGGGCCAGCGCACCGATCGATCCCACGCCTTGGTCGTCGAAGATCGGCTGCCAGGTGCGGCCTGCATCGTTGGTCTTCCACACGCCGCCATCCACCGCGCCAAAGTAGAAATGACGTTCGTCGCCGGGAATGCCGCTCACCGCGAGCACGCGGCCACCGCGGAAGGGGCCGATCAGGCGCCAGTGCAGATCCTGGAACAACGAGGGTTCGACCACCGCGTGTGCGGCCAATGCGGTGGAGATGCCCAGCGTGAACAGGGCGAGGCGACGCAATTGCATGTTGGAATCCCCTGGGAAAGCGTTATCGGATGATGGGATGTAAGGTGTCAGGCGGCTTGCGGGGTAGGCCGGACAACGTTAGACCATAACCGATGTACTTCGCATCGGCGGTCGCTTGGCAAGCAATCCAGGGTAAACGCATGGCATATGGTCATCGGTCTCGGCAGTGCGCGATAACAGGCGGCTCTCCCGCTTTGACTGGATGTTGGATGCCGCCCCTGCGTCGTGCTGCCTTGCCGCTTGCCCTGTTGATTTCGCTGGCTCCCCTTTCTGCATTCGCACAATCGACGCAGCCGAACAGCGATACCGGTGAAGACCAGAGCACGACCCCGAAGGCCGTCAACCTACCTACGGTGAACGTGCGCGCCGACGACTGGCGCAAGTACCTCAAAGCCAAGCTGGTCTATCAGATGCCGGAAGTCGACGGCCCCAAGATCACGGTGACCAAGAAAACCACGGTCACCCATCTCGACAACCAGCCCACGGTGATCGGCAACAACCTCAATCAGGTGCTGGCGCGCACGCCGGGCGTGCTGGTGTCGGAACAGCCCACGCCGACGCAGTTCAACTTCAACTATCGCGGCGTCGGCAATCCACAGGAATCGGAATTCGTGCTGGTGATGCAGGACGGCATTCCGCTGGAAGGCGATTGGATCGGCTTTCCGACGCTGTATGCGTTTCCGATGACGCAGAGCCTGTCCGAAGTGCAGCTGATCCGCGGCGGTTCCAGCCTGCTGTACGGGCCGGAGCCCGCACCGGTGATCAACTTGGTGTCGAAGCGGCCCGCGCCGGGTACACCGTTGACCGTGACCACCGAACAGGTGGTGGGTGAGCACGGCCTGTTCTCCAGTTACAACGTTATCGAGCGGAACCAGGGCGCGTGGGCATTCCGCGCTGATGCGGGCTATGTGCACAGCGACGGCACGCGCGCGAACGACGGCTCGCAGAATCGGCAGGTCGATTTTTATCTCGGCTATCAGCCCGATCAGCAGCAACTTTGGTGGCTGGATTTCCATGCGATCAGCGCCGTATCCGGCGACCCGGGACGCCTGAGTTACACGCAATGGCGGCAGGATCCGCGCACCGTCAACACGCCTTACAACCGCGACTGGGTGAACCGCGATCAGCTGGTGCTAGGTCATACGCGCGATTTCGGCGACAACTGGCATCTTGAAGCCAAGCTGTGGTTTACGTATCAGGATCTGGTCAGCCGTTCGGCGAAAGCGGAGCTGCCATTGCAGCCGCCACCGACCAGCACCACGCTGCAAGATGAAGCGTTCCACACCATGGGCGCGGATGTACGCCTGCGCAAGAACTGGGGGCAGGGCAATGCCTTCACCATCGGCACCGTGTTGTTTCATGGGGACGATCCGTTCCGGCAGTGGAGCAGTCCGAACCTGCTGATCGATCGTGACGACCACAGCGGCACGTCGGTCTTGAATCAAAGTAGGACTTCGCAATACGCATCGCTGTTCGCCGAGAACGTGTTCCGTTTGCCGTATCGCATCCATATCGTGCCTTCGGTGCGTCTTGAGCACGAGCAGATTTCGGTGGACGAAACGGTTCGTCCGCCCTTTCTCTCCCGACCGTTCATCCATGAAACCGACAACCGCAATGTGCCGCTGTTCGGCTTAGGGCTCGGCAACGATTTCGGTCACGGCAACGAAACCTACTTCAACGTGTCGCAAGGCTGGCGACCGTTGCGCTACTTCGACATCGCCTCGCCCTTCAGCAACTTGATGCCGGGGCACGCGGCAGCACTGTCCAAATCGGTGTCGTGGGAGGCCGGCGTGCATGGTGCGCCGGTCACTGGCCTGTACTACGACGTCAGCCTGTTCTGGATCGATTTCAGGAACCGGCTGGAAACGCAGTACATCAACGCTATCGACACGATCGAGGTAAATACTGGCGACACGCGCAGCCGCGGCCTGGAAGGCCAGCTCGACTACGATTTCTTCGCGCCGACGCAGTGGGCGACGCAAGGTCAGCATTTGGAGACCTTCGTCAACGTCAGCCTGCTCAATGCGAAATTCACTGGCAGCGATATTCCTGGGCAAGTCGGCAAGGTGCCCGCGTTTTCGCCTGCCTATCTGGTGAAGACCGGGGTGACCTGGCGCAACGAGCGCGTCAAGCTCAGTCTTACCGCGGTTTCCTCCGCGGCGCAGTATTGGCAGGACTCCGACAAATCTTATGGCAGCGGCGAAACTTATATGCCGGCGCGCATGCCGGCGTATACGGTGCTGGACCTGGCGTCGGATTGGCGGTTGAATCGTTCGCTGAAGTTATTGGCCGGTATCAGCAATCTGGGCAATCGCAAGTACTTCGATCGCGTTTGGCAGAACGGGCTTGAACCGGCCTTCGGTCGAACGTGGTACACGGGTTTTGATTTGAGTTTCTAACGCACTGCAAGCATTACTCCCTCTCCCCCTAGGGGAGAGGGCTGGGGTGAGGGGCCAATCTTGCGAAGATGATGATTCAGAGCATCGCTTCGATGTAGGTTTTGGCAAGAATGTCCCCTCACCTCGATCCTCTTCCTCGCTCCTCAAAACGGGGCCATCCATGGCCCCTCCCCGCGTCCCAAGGGGGAGAGGAGGAAAGGCGGCTATTTTTCCTATAACAGGAACTCATCATGTCGACACGCTCTCTGCTTCGTCCTCTTTCGGCAATCGCATGCGCATGGCTGCTTGCCAACGCTGTGCCGTTGCATGCCGATGCGTTGCCCACGCCAGATCATGCGACCGGCGCGCTCGAGTGGCGTCAGGTCGGTCCTTTCCGCGGCGGCTGGGCGACCATGGCGGCAGGCGATCCCAGCAAGCCGGATACGTTCTATATCGGCACCGCTGGCGGCGGCGTGTGGAAGACCAACGATGCCGGACGCACCTGGGAGCCGACCTTCGACAACGTGGCGACGGCGCCGATCGGTGCGTTGGCCGTCGCGCCGTCGAATCCGAACGTGGTCTACGCAGGCAGCGGCCAGGTCGCCGCGCGCTACGACGTGGCGGCCGGCAACGGCGTGTATCGCTCGGCCGACGGCGGCAAGAGCTGGCAGCACGTGGGCCTGATCGAGAGCAAGCACATTGGTGCCATCGTGGTCGATCCGCACGATGCGAACACCTTGCTGGTCGGCGTGCTCGGCCATTACTTCGGCCCGAATAAAGAGCGCGGCGTGTATCGCTCGACCGACGGTGGCAAGACCTGGACGCAGACCTTGTTTATCGACGCCGATACCGGCGTGGTGGATATGGCCACCGATCCGTCCAATCCGAAGATCGTGTACGCGGCGGCGTGGCAAGTGCGCAACTATCCATGGCTGTCGTATTTCCAGCCGAACGCGGGGCCGGGCAGTGGTCTGTACAAATCCGTCGATGGCGGCGTGACCTGGAAGCGCATAAGCGGGAACGGTTGGCCGACCGGCTCGCTGGCGCGCGTCGGTCTTGCTACCACCAGCGGCGGTCGTGTGTACGCCGTGGTCAACGACGCAACCTCGCATCAGCAAAGCGGCTTGTACCGCTCCGACGACGGCGGCGCGAACTGGCAGGCGGTGAGCCACGAATCGTGGTTGCCCAACGATTACTTCAGCCGCATCACCGTCGATCCCAGCGATCGCGATCGTATCTATTCGGCGGGTCAGTCGATCCGTCGTTCCGACGACGGTGGCAAGCATTGGGAAGTGTTCAAGGGTGCGCCGGGTGGCGACGATTACCACTTCCTGTGGATCAATCCGAAAAATCCGCAACGCATGATCGCCGCGAGCGACCAGGGCGCGGTGGTGAGCGTGAATGGCGGACAGAGCTGGAGCAGCTGGTACAACCAGCCCACCGGCCAGTTCTATCACCTGGGTGCCGACAATCAGTTCCCGTACTGGATTTATTCCGGCCAGCAAGATTCGGGCACGGTCGGCATCGCCAGCCGCAGCGATTACGGTGCTATTTCCTATCGCGATTGGCGACCGGTAGGTGGCGATGAGCGCGACTACGATCTGCCTTATCCGGGTGATCCGAACATCGTCTTCGGTTCCGGTCTTGGCGGTCGCGTCTCTCGCTGGGATCGCAACACGGGCGTCGTGCAGAATGTGACGGCGTGGCCAGTGAACAGTTACGGCCAGCGACCGACCAACTTCAAATATCACTACACGTGGATCACGCCGATCGCCTTTTCGGCGAAAGCGCCGTATGCGTTGTATTTGGGCGCACAGGTGCTGTTCCGCAGCACCGACCAGGGTCAGCACTGGGACGTCATCAGTCCCGATCTCAGCGGTAAGAAAGCAGATGCCAAAGATTGCGACGGCAATCCGACCGCGCAGCAGGCGCATGACTGCGGTTATGGGGTGATCTACAGCATCGCACCGTCGCCGCTCAGCAATGACGAAATCTGGATCGGCACGGACGACGGTTCGGTCCAGCTAACCCGCGACGTAGGCAAGAACTGGCAGAACATCACGCCGAAGGATCTACCGAGCTGGGGCATTGTCAGCTCGGTCGATGCGTCCGCTTTGCATGCGGGAACGGCTTATATCGCTGTCGATAACCACCGGCAGGACGATTTCCGTCCGCACGCCTGGCGCACGAGCGATTACGGCAAGACCTGGACGGACATCGCCGCGGGCTTGCCGCAAGATGATTTTGTCAGCGTGGTACGTGTCGACACGCAGCGCGAAGGTCTGCTGTTCGCCGGCACGGATCGCGGCGTGTTCGTGTCGTTTGACGACGGCGCACATTGGCAATCCTTGCAGCGCAATTTGCCGACTGCGTGGGTGCGCGATTTGCTGGTGCATGACAACGACCTGATCGTCGGCACACAGGGACGCGCGATCTGGATCCTCGATGACATCACGCCGCTGCGCCAGGCCAATGCAAATGCGGGACGCGAAACCGTGCTCTACAAACCGGCGTCCGCGGTGCGCGTGCGCGCCAACGAAAACCGCGACACGCCGCTGCCGCAGGATGAACCGCTAGGCAAGAATCCGCCGGCCGGCGCGATCATCGATTACCAGCTGGCGAGCGCCGCCAAGGGATCGGTAACGCTGGATATCCTCGATAGTGACGGCAAGACCGTGCGTCACTTTTCGAGTGCGGACAAACCGGAAAAGCTCCCAGCAGAGCGCTACTTCACCAAAGGCTGGCTGGGTTCTCCGGAAACACTGGGCACCACCGCCGGAGCGCATCGCTTTGTCTGGAACCTGCGCTATCCGCGCCCGCAGGCGCTGCTGTATGGCTACAGCATTGCCGCGACCTGGGATTCGGATACGCCGCTTACGCCCGAAGGCCCGCTGGTGTTGCCGGGCAACTATCAGGTCGTGCTCACCGTCGATGGCAAGTCGTATCGCGCGCCTCTGACGGTGACGATGGATCCGCGTGTTACGCCCGATCACGACGCGCTGGCCGCTGGCCTGGCGTTCTCGCGCGAGATCGGCGCCGCCTTGCAGCAAGTCTGGCAGGGGGATGGCGAACTGGAATCCGTGCGTGGCCAGCTCGACGAGTTGCAGAAAAAACTCGGTCCCGATGCCGCGCACAAACCCTTGCGCGATGAAGTCGACGCGCTGCGCAAGAAGACCGATCCGCTGGTATCAGGTGACGCCGAAACATCCACCAACCTGGCCGCAATGAACGATGCGCTCACCGGCATCGCCACCGACGTGGAAGGTGCCGATCGCGCGCCGACTGCTGGTCAGCAGCAGGCATTTGCCGAATACAAGGCGAATCTCGACAAGGCGGTGACGCAATGGCAGTCGATTCGCACCACGGATCTGGCGGCGCTGAACACGCATTTGCAGGCGGCCGGCATGAAGCCGATCACGGTGCCGGCGGCGAATCAGATTCATGTCGATGGGCCGGCCGATTCGGACGACATGCCCTGAGGCAATACGCGTACGGCAGTCGATGTCGTGCGCGTAACATCGGTAGCCATATTGCGCTGCACGACGGTATAGACTGCCGTGCAGCTGTCCCGTTGCCTTAAAACTTTGCCCGCATACATAAACTTGGAGCGCTGCGGCATGTCTTCTCGAATATGACATGTTGCGCAGCGATAAATAGTCGACTTAAGTCGTAAGCGCTTGCGGCTACGCTTGGGCTAAAGTTAGTCGTGTCGCTAGAGCGATGTATCAGTTGAGTTGTCCCATGCTTAACAAGGGGAAGCAATTATGACTGTCGTGCCTGAGGCTGTATCGGCGCCTAGTGGAAAAGCGCCGGGATTGTTGGCAAGGGAACGCACCATTGCAGGTCCGCGCTTCAATCGGTGGCTGGTACCACCGGCGGCTTTGGCCATCCATTTGTGTATCGGCATGGCGTATGGCTTTTCGGTGTTCTGGTTGCCGATGAGCAAGCTGGTGCCCGGTGCGGCCAGCTGCGAAAGCTTAGGTTTCTTCGCCCAGCTGTTTGCGACATCGTGCAACTGGACCGTGCCGGCGGTCACGCACATTTTTGAAACCTTCATCGCGATGCTGGGTATTTCAGCGGCGATCTGGGGCGGCTGGCTTGAGCGCGCCGGTCCTCGTAAGGCCGGTTTCATCGCCGCGCTGTGCTGGGGCGGTGGACTGGTCCTCGGCGGTATCGGCGTGTCGATGCACCAGTTGTGGCTGGTTTTCCTGGGCTGCGGTGTGCTCGGCGGCGTGGGGCTGGGCCTCGGCTATATCACGCCGGTGTCTACCTTGATCAAATGGTTTCCGGATCGTCGCGGTATGGCGACCGGTTTCGCGATCATGGGCTTCGGCGGTGGTGCGATGATCGGTGCGCCGATCGCGGTGGCTCTGATGGCGCATTTCACCCGCGGCGACGTGCCTGGCGTGGCCAATACCTTGATCGTGATGGGCATCATTTATTACATTGCGATGGCCGCCGGCGCGTTCGGCTTCCGGGTTACGCCAAATGGCTGGGCGCCGAAAGGCTGGAGCGCACCCGCAGCGTCGTCGAACAAGCTGATCACCCAGCACCATGTGCATTTGAACACCGCCTGGAAAACGCCGCAGTTCTGGTTGCTCTGGATCGTGCTGTGCATGAATGTGACGGCCGGCATCGGCGTGCTCGCGATGGCCAGCCCGATGCTGCAGGATGTATTCGGCGGACGCCTGCTTGGCGTGGGTACGACCGTAGCGCTGACGACGGTGCAGAAGGCTGCGCTTGCTGCTTCCGCGGCAGGGTTGGTCGGATTGATCAGTCTGTTCAACAGCCTAGGCCGTATTTTCTGGGCATCCACATCCGACTTCATCGGGCGCAAGACCACCTATGCGGTGTTCTTCGTGCTCGGCATCGTGTTGTATTGCACTTTGCCGACACTGGGACACCTGGGCCTCGCCGCCATGTTCGTGATTGCCGTCTGCGTGATCATGTCGATGTACGGCGGCGGCTTCTCTACGGTGCCGGCTTACCTGGCGGACATTTTTGGTACACAAATGGTTGGCGCCATTCACGGACGCCTGCTCACTGCATGGTCGGTGGCGGGCGTAGCGGGGCCGTTTCTGATCGCCGCGGTGCGTCAGGCGCAACTCGATGCGGGCGTCGCCAAGAGCCTGGTTTACGACCGCACTTTGTACATTCTGGCCGGTTTGTTGTTCATCGGGCTGATCGCCAACTTGCTGGTCAAGCCGGTCAAGGAAGCGCACCATATGACACCTGAGGAGCTTGCGCGCGAACGCGCGTTACAGCACGAGGCGCCTCTTGTCACGGCAAGTGCCGGCGACGCGGCGCGCGGAAGCTTCGGCGTGGTGGGCATCGTGGCCTGGGCGCTGGTAGGCATCCCGTTCCTGATTGGCGTATGGATAGCCCTCAGCAAGGCCGCTGCACTCTTCTGAGGTCGACTGAATGAAATCCGTAAAAAACGTTACGTCGCTGCCGCAGATCGACGAGAAGATCCGCGATGCGGTACTCGACGTAACCGCCCGGCTGAAGGATCAGCCGGGCGCGCTGTTGCCGGTGTTGCACGGTATTCAATCCGCATTGGGTTATGTGCCGGAGGATGCGATACCGCTGCTAGCACGCGAAATGAACCTCTCGCGTGCCGACGTGCATGGCGTCGTTTCGTTCTATCACTTCTTTCGCACGCATCCGGCCGGCAAGCGCGTCATCTACCTGTGCCGCGCGGAATCTTGTCAGTCGATGGGTGCGATGAAACTGGAACAGCACATCAAGCAACGGCTTGGCGTGGATTTTCATGAGACAACGGCCGACGGCGCGTGGACGCTGGAGCCGGTCTACTGTCTGGGCAACTGCGCCTGTTCGCCGGCGATGATGGTCGATGACGAATTGAAGGGCAGGGTCACCCCCGAAAGTTTCGACGCGTGGCTGCAATCGGAGGCGACATGAGCGTGACGGTTTACGTGCCGTGCGATGCCAGCGCGCTGTCATTGGGTGCCGAGGCCGTGGCGAAAGCGATCGCTGCCGAAGCCGCAGTGCGCAACGCCGACGTACGCATCGTGCGCAACGGTTCACGCGGCCTGTACTGGCTGGAACCGATGGTGGAAGTGGAGACAGGCCAAGGACGCGTGGCCTATGGACCGGTGCAGCCGGGGAATGTCGCCGCGTTGTTCGATGCCGATTTCCTGCATGGCGGCGACGATGTCCTGGCATTAGGTCCCACCGAAGACATTCCCTGGCTAAAGAGCCAGCAGCGACTCACCTTCGCACGCGTAGGCATCGTCGATCCGCGCAGCCTGGACGATTACCGCGCGCATGGCGGTTATCGCGGTCTCGCCGCCGCGTTGAAAATGGAACCTGCTGCCATTGTGCAGGCTGTTACCGATTCCGGTCTGCGCGGTCGTGGCGGCGCGGCGTTTCCTGCAGGCATCAAGTGGAAAACCTGCTTCGATGCGACGGCGGATCAGAAATACATCGTATGCAATGCCGACGAAGGTGATTCGGGCACTTTTTCGGATCGCATGGTGATGGAAGGCGATCCCTTCGTGCTGATCGAAGGCATGACGATCGCCGGCCTGGCGGTCGGTGCGACGCACGGCTATATCTATCTGCGTATCGAATATCCGCATGCGCAACGCGCACTCGAAGCGGCGATCGATGCGGCCAAAGCCGGCGGCTATCTCGGCGAGAATATTTGCGGCAGTGGCAAAGCCTTCCATCTGGAAGTGCGCATGGCTGCCGGTGCCTATATATGCGGTGAGGAAACATCCTTGCTGGAAAGCCTCGAAGGCAGGCGCGGGCAGGTGCGTTTCAAGCCGCCGCTGCCGGCGATCCAAGGGTTGTTCGGCAAGCCGACCGTCATCAATAACGTGATTACGCTGGCCACCGTACCGATCATCCTGGATCGCGGCGCCACGTTTTATCGCGACTTCGGCACAGGCCGGTCGCGCGGCACGATGCCGATCCAGCTGGCGGGCAATATCAAGCGCGGTGGCCTGGTAGAACGCGCCTTTGGTCTTACGCTGCGCGAATTGATCGAGGATTACGGCGGCGGTACGGCCAGCGGTCGTCCGGTGCGTGCGGTGCAGGTAGGTGGCCCGCTGGGTGCGTATATTCCCGTATCACAGTTGGATACGCCGATCGATTACGAAGCCTTTGCCGCCATCAACGGCATGGTCGGCCATGGCGGCGTGGTGGTGTTCGACGATACGGTCGACATGGCCGCGCAGGCGCGTTTCGCGATGGAATTCTGCGCGATTGAATCCTGTGGCAAGTGTACGCCGTGTCGCATTGGCTCTACGCGTGGCGTCGAGGTGATCGACCGCATGCTCGCAGGCAGCATCGCCGAACGCGAACGCAACGAAGTACTGCTGCGCGACCTGTGTCAGACCATGCTTGCCGGCTCGCTCTGTGCGCTGGGCGGCATGGCGCCGTTCCCGGTGCTCAGCGCGCTCGATCACTATCCCGAAGATTTCGCAGGTACGTCGCAACGCAAGGCGTCCTGAGGAGGTAATGCATCATGCTGTCCATCGTCGAAATCGACCGCGGTACACCTGCCGTCAAGTCGGATACGCAGATCACGCTGGAGATCGACGGCCGCAGCATCAGTGTGCCGGAAGGTACATCGGTGATGCGCGCTGCCGCCCAGGCGGGCATCAACATTCCGAAGTTATGCGCGACCGATATGCTCGAGGCTTTCGGTTCGTGCCGCTTGTGTCTGGTTGAGATCGAGGGTCGCAAGGGTTATCCGGCCTCATGCACTACGCCGGTCGCCGACGGTATGAAGGTCAGCACGCAGACGACGAAACTGGCCGATATTCGACGCGGCGTGATGGAGCTTTACATCTCCGATCATCCGCTGGATTGCCTCACCTGTCCGGCCAACGGGCATTGCGAACTGCAGGACATGGCCGGTGTAGTCGGTTTACGCGAAGTGCGCTATGGCTACGATGGCGACAATCACGTTTATGCAAAGACGAAGCAAGGCGAAGCCAATCCGCACTTCGTCGCCAAGGACGAATCCAACCCGTACTTCACCTTCGATCCCTCAAAATGCATCGTCTGCTCGCGCTGTGTGCGCGCTTGCGACGAAGTACAAGGTACGTTCGCGCTGACCATCCAGGGGCGCGGCTTCGAGTCGAAAGTTGCCGCCAGTCAGGACAACCGCTTCCTGGATTCCGAATGCGTTTCCTGCGGCGCCTGCGTGCAAGCCTGCCCAACGGCAACATTGTCGGAAAAATCGTTGATCGATCGCGGTCAGGCCGAACATAGCGCGGTCACGACCTGCGCTTACTGCGGTGTCGGTTGCAGCTTCCGCGCCGAGATGAAGGGCGATGAAATCGTGCGCATGGTGCCGAACAAGGACGGTCATGCCAACCATGGCCACTCCTGCGTGAAGGGCCGCTTTGCCATCGGTTACGCGACGCATCCGGATCGTATCAATACGCCGATGATCCGCAACAAGATCAACGAGCCGTGGCGCATCGCCAGCTGGGACGAGGCGATCGCGCACGTCGCCAGCGAGTTCAAGCGGCTGCAGGCTGCTTACGGGAAATTTTCGATCGGCGGCATCACCTCCTCGCGCTGCACGAATGAAGAAACCTATCTAGTGCAGAAGCTGGTCCGAGCCGGCTTCGGCAATAACAACGTCGACACTTGCGCGCGCGTCTGCCATTCGCCGACGGGTTACGGCTTGAAGGCGACCATGGGGGAATCTGCCGGTACGCAGGATTTCGATTCCATCGAGCAGACCGATGTCGTGCTGATCATCGGCGCCAATCCCACGGACGCGCATCCGGTGTTCGGTTCGCAGATGAAGCAGCGTCTGCGTGCGGGCGCGAAGCTGATCATTGTCGATCCGCGTCGTATCGATCTGGTGCGTACGCCGCATATCAAGGCCGACTACCACCTCAAGCTCAAGCCCGGCACCAATGTGGCGGTGCTCAATACGCTGGCTCATGTGATCGTGACCGAAGGGCTAGTTGACGAAGCATTCGTTGCGGCACGTTGTGATCGTGTGGCGTTCGACAAATGGCGTACGTTCGTCGCGCAAGACAAGTACAGCCCGGAAGCGATGGAAGCCGAAACCGGCGTGCCTGCCGCGTTGGTGCGCGGTGCCGCGCGTCTGTACGCCACGGGCGGTAATGGGGCTATCTATTACGGTCTGGGCGTGACCGAGCATGCGCAGGGTTCGACGGCGGTGATGGGTATCGCCAACCTTGCCATGGCCACCGGCAATATCGGCCGCGAAGGCGTCGGCGTGAATCCGCTACGCGGGCAGAACAATGTGCAGGGTTCGTGCGACATGGGATCGTTCCCGCACGAGTTCCCCGGCTATCGCCATGTCGGCGATGCGGAAGTGCGCGGATCGTTCGAGGCGGCCTGGGGTGTGCCTTTGCATGACGAGCCTGGCCTGCGCATTCCCAATATGTTCGAGGCCGCGATCGACGGCAGCTTCAAGGGCCTGTACATCGAAGGTGAAGACATCGCTCAATCCGACCCCAATACCCAGCACGTCACCGCCGCATTGCAGTCGATGGAATGCGTGGTAGTGCAGGACTTGTTCCTCAACGAGACGGCAAAGTTCGCGCATGTGTTCCTTCCCGGCTGCTCGTTCCTGGAAAAGGACGGCACTTTCACCAACGCCGAACGCCGCATTTCGCGCGTGCGCAAGGTGATGGAGCCGAAAGGCCGTTACGCCGACTGGGAGGTGACGCAGCTGCTGTCCAACGCGATGGGTTATCCGATGCATTACAAGCATCCATCCGAAATCATGGATGAGATCGCGATGTTGACTCCGACCTTCCACGGCGTGAGCTTCGACAAGATCGACCAGCTCGGCTCGATCCAGTGGCCGTGCAACGAGCAGCATCCCGATGGTACGCCAGTGATGCATGTCGGCGAGTTCGTGCGCGGCAAGGGCCGCTTTATGCTGACCGAATACGTGCCAACTTCGGAGAAGGTCAACGCAACGCACCCGCTGATCCTCACCACGGGACGCATTCTCAGCCAGTACAACGTGGGCGCGCAGACCCGGCGTACCGCCAATGTGATGTGGCACGACGAGGACCGCCTGGAAATTCACCCGCACGATGCGGAGGAACGCGGTATCAAGGAAGACGACTGGGCGGGCATTGAAAGCCGCGCGGGCCAGACTGTGCTGCGCGCGCGCATCTCCGAGCGCATGCAGCCGGGCGTGGTCTACACCACCTTCCACTTCCCGGGTTCCGGCGCCAACGTCATCACCACCGAAAACTCGGACTGGGCCACCAACTGCCCCGAGTACAAGGTCACTGCCGTGCAGGTCACGCGCGTTAATCAACCTTCGGAATGGCAGAAGCGTTACCAGGCGTTTTCCGACGAACAGCAGGCACTATTGGATGCTGCCGAAACGCCCTGAAGCACCGTCCATCGACCACGGCTACGTGACGCGTCGCGTAGACCGTTACCGCCATGGCGAGCACGAGCAGTTGAACGATGCCATCACCGAAGAAGTGCCGGTGGCGATGGTCTACAACGATGTGCCGTTCGCCGTGATGATGGTGACGCCGCTGGACTTGGAAGATTTCGCGCTTGGTTTTTCGCTTAGCGAAGGCCTGGTGGCAAAGCCGGAAGAACTGCGATCCATCGACGTGCGTCCGCGCCTGGAAGGTGTCGAGTTGGCCATGCAGGTGGATTCGAGCGTGGTCGAGGATCGCGCCGGCCGCGGTGGCGAACGTCTGCTGCCCGGACGCAGCGGTTGCGGCTTGTGCGGTGCGCGTATGCTGGAAGATGCGGTGCGTCATCCTGCACCCGTCGGCAATGGGCCTCGCATCGAAGCGGCGGCCTTGGAGCGCGCGCTCGATACACTGCGCGCCGCGCAACCCGTCAATGCGGCGACGGGTTCCGTGCACGCCGCGGCGTGGGTGGATGTCGACGGCACCATCCAGATGGTTCGCGAAGACGTCGGCCGGCATAACGCGCTGGATAAGCTGATCGGTGCCATGGTGAAGGCACGCATTGATCCGGCAGAGGGTTTTCTTATCGTGACCAGCCGCGCCAGCTATGAAATGGTGACGAAAGCGGCCAGTGCCGGTATCACGTTCATGGCAGCAATTTCCGCTCCCACCGCGTTGGCGATTCATCTTGCCGAAAGTACTCACCTTACACTGGTCGGTTTTGCACGACCGGGCAGCTTTGTCGTCTACACCCATCCGCAGCGACTGCTGCATGCTGCCGGAGTCCGCGCATGAATATCGAACGTCTGGTCACGATGGCCAATGACATCAGCCGCTACTTTGCCGCGGAACCCGATGAGGCTGCGGGTGCAGCGGGTGTCGCCGATCACCTCAAGAAATTCTGGGAGCCAGGTATGCGCAAGCGGATCGTGGCGCACCTCGCCGCCGGCGGCGAAGGCTTGGATCCGCTGGCGAAGAAGGGAGTAGAGAGATTGGCGGAGCTGGACAGTAAAGCACTTGCCGCCAAGGGATAGGTTGGATCCTATCGCGTCCAACAACGAATCGCGGTAGGCGGCCAGTATACGGCGGGCGATTCCGGTACCTGCATGCCATCGGACATCGCTACCCACAGTCGACTCTGGCCGCAACGAAGCCCCAGCTGCGTGATACGGCCATCGACGTGGCGAACTTCGATCGAAGCCGGGATGGCATTCGGCAACGCATCACGCACATCGGCCAGGCGAATTGCCGCCGGGTCGATCATCCAGTCGACGTGTGCACCTATCGCGGCCTGACCATTGATCGGAAACGAAACACCGCCGTCCGGCCATGCCAGTCGTGGTGCGTTTGTCGTGCCTTCGACATATCCGCGATGCACGTTGCGGTATCCAAGCAATCGCGCTGCCGCACCACTGGCCGGATTCCCGTAGACAGCCTCCGGTGTACCGATCTGGATGATGCGGCGGTCGTGCATCAACACCAGTCGATCGGCAACTGCTGCCAGATGTGGATCGTGACCGACGGCAAGCGTGGGAATACCGAAGTCGTGTACTTCGGCGATCAGTTCGGCGACGACGTCTTCGCGTGTCACCGGATCGAGCGCCGATGTCGGTTCGTCCAGCAGCAATAACTGCGGCCGGCGAGCCAACGCACGAGCCAACGCGACGCGTTGCTGTTGTCCTCCCGACAGCGTGGCGGGATAGCGTTCGGCGAGTTCAGCCATATGCACGCGCTCGAGCAGTTGCATCGCGTGTTCACGGCGTTGCGGCCCACGCAGCGCAAAGGCGACGTTCCGCCAAGCATTGAGGTGCGGAAACAGTGCATAACCTTGCGGCAGATAACCCACCGCGCGATGCTGCGCGGCCATGCCGCCGAAGGGCTCGCCTTGCGCGGAAACCAAACCGGCGATCGCACGCAGCAACAGCGATTTACCTTCACCGCTCGCGCCCAGCAGCACCGTAAACCCTTCGACGTCGAAAGCCGCGCGCAACGCGATAGGGTGCTCGATGGTGTAATCGATGCGCATCAGATCAGTCGCCGACGACGCGCGGCAAGGCCGAGTATCAGTGGCAAAGGCATTGCCACCAGAAAGAACACCCATAGCAAGGGATACACCGCGTTCAAACCGATGTTCTGCAGATTCACCCACAGCTTCACTGGAATACCTTGCGGGTAGTAGGCGACGATCAGCACTGCGCCGAATTCTCCGAGCGCGCGCACCCAGGCCAATGCAACCGCCGCCGCCAAACCGAGGCGTGCCAGCGGCAGGCTGACGTGCAAAAAGCTGCGCCAGGGCGAATGGCCCAAGGTGAGAGCGATCTGCTCCAGTTCGCGCGGCACACCTTCAAATGCAGCGCGCGCAGCGATCACGTAATACGGCAATGCACTGTAGAACTGCGCCATCACGAACGCGGGCGCCGAATTGGTGAGTATCAATCCTGCACGCTCCAGCAGATGGCCTGCAGGACCGTAGGGACCGTACACCGATGCCAGCAACAGACCCATCGCCAGTGGCGGCGTAAGCAGCGCGAGCAGCAGCAACGTATCGATCAACCAAAGGCCACGCAGCTGACGGCGCGCAAGCCACCACGCGAGCGGCGTACCCAGGGCGATGATCAGTACCAGTGCAAGCAAGCTATAGACGAGCGACACTGCAACCGCGTTGCCGTCGCCGTCGGCAAAGCCGAACTCGTTCCAGCGCGTGACGAGCGCAAGGCCTGCAAACGGCGCCGCCAGCAATAGCAAGGTTAAGGTACTGACTGCGGCGGGTAACCGGGCGTGACTCACAGATCGGTTCCGCGCGCGGGACTATAGCCATGCTCGCGCAACAGCGCTTGTCCCTCGGGACTTTGCAGGAAGGTCACGAAGTCGCGCGCCAATGCCGGTTGTTGGGCGTTGCTCAAGACTGCTGCGTAAAACACCAGCGGTTGCACGCGCAACGTCTTGCCGTTGTCGAGCGTGATCGAGGCGCGGTCGTACCATGGCGCCTGCATCGCCGGATCGCCGAGGTTGATCGCATCGGGCAGGGTGATCGTGGGCAAATGATGCGATTGCGCTGCGCTCAGATAGCTGATGGCTGCGTCGATCTGGCCTGCTTCCAGTCGCGACATCAAGGACGGTTCGGTGAAGATTTGTGCCGAGTTCTGCGGCGCACCCGAGATGGTCTGCATCATTCCAGGCCGATGGTAGTAATCCGCGGCAAGCTGCAAGGTAAGCAGTACGTTGGCGCCTTGCGGATCGATGGCCGGATCGGTACGACCCAGACGCAGTCCGGGTTCGCTCAGCACGTCATACCACGGTTTTTCACCACGTGCGGCGGCGGCGAGATCGGCAGCGAAGCGGCTATGCGGGCTGTAGGCAACGACCATCTGCGTGCCGGCGATGGGTACGGCCCGATTCACCAATCCAGCCTGCTTCAAGACTTGCATCGGTCCCGGCGTGATGGTGACGAATACGTCCGCTTGCAGTTGATGCGCGGCCAGCAGGTGCGCCAAGGCATACGATCCCTGGCCGATGCCCTGATAGGTGATGCCGTGCGCGCGGGCGAAGGTCGGGCCGATCGCGCCGTCCATGACCACGCCCATCGAACCGGCATAGGTCACGCGTAACACGGAGCCGGTTTCGGCGGTCGACGCGGATGTTGCGCAAAGAGCGGTCAGCGCAAACGCGATGAAAGCTGCACAACGTTGCATGACCTTCATGCTGCATCTCCTTTGGAGGGTTTGTGCAAACGTTGACGAGCGCTGTCGCGTACATCGACGTCGAACAACACCTGTAGCATCTCGCCATGGGGCGTCGGCAGATCGAAGCGCAGCCCTTCACGTGTGGGTAGGCGTGCACTGAGTGCGCGCACTTCCGACTCGGGTATATCGATGTGCCACACGGCGTCGTTGCGCTGCCAACTCAGACGCGCAGCGAGGCAAAGTCGCTGAATCTCGATGCGGCCGTCGGGTAAACGGGTGTGGTTCTCGACGGCGGTGCCGGCCAGCAATTGCGCCAGCTCGGCTTCGTCGATGCGCAGTCGCAGCGTCTGGCCTTCCAGTTGCACCCTCATTCGCATACCTCGTGCCAGGCTTCTTCAGTATTGCAGTCGATCAACTGCGCGGCCTCGTCGGCGTCCAGAGGGATTTCGCTTACGCCGACGCGGTTCTGCAATGCGCGCAGCGAGCGTGCGCGATCGTCGCCGGTAGCCATCAGTTCTGCCAGGGCCTTGCGGCAAGTCGCGTCCAGTCGAAGTCGCATCGGTAGTACATGGCTATCGAAATGCACGCAGGCAGCTTGGCTCATTTCCGTTCGCAGCCGTTGCAACAGCGAAGGCTGCAGGCGCGGCATGTCCACGGGGACGATGAGCAGTTCACTGTCTTCACAGGCGGCGGCGATGCCGGCGAGGCCGCCGAGAGGGCCGGCATGTGCCGACGGATCGGCGATGCCCTGGTATTGGGGACGGTCACCGCTGACTTTTACCGCATCCACGCCTGCAGCCTGCAGTTGGGCGATCTGATGTTCGATCAACGGCCGCCCATGCCACGGCAGCATGGCCTTGTCGTGGCCCATGCGCGAGGAGCGCCCGCCGGCAAGTACAACGCCGACACAGGGCGCCGGTTCAGTGGCTGTGTCCATGCGCGTCTCCACTGTGTTTCATCGCCAGCAGTTCGGCTTCCTTGTGTTCTTCGCATAAGGAACAGCCTTCGCTCCATGCGCTGTGGCCGTCGGTGTAATGCTCCTGCTTCCAGATCGGTGCCTCATGCTTTACCGCTTCGATAGCGAGCCGGCAGGCGCGAAAGGCTTCGTCGCGATGCGGTGTGGCCGCGGCAATGACCACCGCCAGATCGCCGATGCGCAAGTCGCCTTTGGCATGCGCGATGTACAGCTTCACCGGGCCGCCGATCTCGGACTGCGCACGCGCGCCGATCTCGTGAAATATGCGCAGCGCCAGCGGTTCGAACAGGTCATAGCTGACGCCGGTCACCACGCGCCCGAGATTGTGCTCGCGTACCCGCCCTATAAACGTGGCGATACCGCCGAAGCGTGGATCGGAGACAAAGTCGAGTGCAGCAGCGGGATCCAGCGGTGCACTGCGAATATCGACGATGGCGGTATGGATGTCGGTCACGCTCAGCCTCCACTCACCGGCGGCAACACGGCCAGCTCACCGTTGTCCGGTACGACACGATGGTTGTGCAGAATTTCGTCGTCGCTGGCGAACGCCGAGCGCTGCACCAGGCCGACGCTTATCGTGGGCGCGTGCTCCCGTAGGTGATGTTGCAATGCTTCACGCACAGTCGCGATGGTGCTGTGATCCGGCACGTCCAGTTCGACGAAACCGCGCGCATCGGCATCGCGCAACGCACCGAACAAGGTGATCCGAACTTTCATGCAAGGCTCTCATGGGGCAACGGGAATTCGAGGTGACCGGGGCCATAGACATCGACCAAAGCCCCACTAGGCAGAGCATCGACATCGGCCGGCACGACGACCCACGCGTTCGCATCGGACAACGGCCGGATGCGATAGGACTCCTGTCCATCGAGCACTTCGGCGGCCAGACGGCCTTGTGAATCGATGTGCAAGCGGGATTTCAGGTGAAAGCGTAGGCGTACGTTCTTCTTGTATGTGGCTGCAAGCGGCGCGCGGCGCGGGGTTTCTTTCGGCAGTCCCAGCATCACCCGCAATGCAGGTTCGATGAAAAAGCGCAGACCGACCGCCACCGCGATAGGGTTGCCGGGTAGGCCGAACAGCAGCGCATCACCGGGCAGTCGCGCGAAGAGCAAGGGCTTGCCCGGGCGAATCGCTACCTTATGGAATAAGGTTTTAGCGCCGATATGTTCCAGCGCTTGCGGTACGAAGTCGTAGCGACCCATCGATACTGCGCCGCTGGATACGATCACTTGCGCACCGGCATCCAATGCACGTCGCAATGCAGACTCGAATGCCGACACATCATCGCCGACGGTTTCTATATGCACGACTTCCGCGCCGGCCAGCGGCAGGCGCGCAGCGAGGAACGGCCCATTGGAATTGCGGATCTGACCGGGCGCTAAAGCCTGTGCAGGATCGTCGACGAGCTCACGACCGGTACACAGCACAGCGACGCGCGGACGATGGGTGACGAAAACCTTGGCAACCCCGAGCGCGGCCAGCAGCATCAGGTGTTGTGGCGCCAATACGGTGCCAGCCGCCAACACGGTTTCACCGTGCGGTACGTCGGAGCCGGCGGTGCGCACGTTCTGGCCGTGCGCTACATCGGCGAGCAGTCGTATGCGTGCGGCGGAAGCAAGGCGTTCGGTCTGTTCGACCGGGATCACTCGATCGAGGCCATCGGGCATGCGCGCACCGGTCATGATTTCCCACGCGCCGCCGTGTGCACGGACCACGCCGTCACCGGCGGCCTGTTCGCCTTTGATATCCAGTTCGGTGCCAGCAGTTACGGGGTTGGCATCGCCGCTAAGTGCGAAACCGTCCATCGCGGAGTTGTCGAACGGCGGCAATGCCGTCGTGGTGGTGACGTCGGCAGCGAGTACGCGACCAAGGCATGCGGCGATCGCACCATCTTCAGCAGGCAGACGGACGCTGGCGGCGAGGACGATGCGCAACGCTTCTTCGTAAGCGAGCGTGTCCTGACTCATGCATGCCCTCCGCCTGCGGCCATGCTCAACGCGTGAGCAAGAATCGGTGCGAGGATATCCATGCCCTCGGCTACCGCCTTGACGCTACCGGGCAGGGCGATCACCAGCGTCGTGCCGATCAGCACCGCATCCGCGCGGCTCAACCATGCCATTTGTGTGTGCTGGCCGCTTTCATTGCGAAATAGTTCGCCGATGCCATCGACATGACGATCGGCGACCATCGACAACGCCTCCGGTGTGCGGTCGCGCGGACCCAGACCGGTGCCGCCCGTGCAAACAATAAGTTGCGTGCCGGCAGCGGCCAATTGCAGCAGGCGTGCGGCCAACGGTTCCGGATCGTCCGCGCGCAGCTCCCCGTGATCCACCTCTGCGCCCAGCTCGCGCAGGCGCTCGACCAGCAGCGGTCCGGCAGTGTCGGTGTAGTCGCCGCGGCTGGCGCGATCGCTGAGTGTGATCACCTTGGCGGTTATGGATTCAAGCCTGGCTATCGCACGGGGCCGATAATGCTCGCGCTCGGCGTCGCTCATGCCTTCCGGGTGCAGCCAGAGTCCTTTTTTGCCGCCTTCCTTGAACAGCAATCGCACGCCGCCGAACGACAGCGCGGGCTCGACCGGTTTGGTCAGGTCGTACAAGGTCAGCAACGCAGCGCTGGCACCGGCGAGCGCCTCCATTTCTACGCCGGTGCGCGCGAAAGTCGCTACTTCGCAGTACACGCGGATGGCGTGGCGCTCGCTCACCGGCTCACAGCGCACATTGATGTATTCCAGCGGCAGCGGATGGCATAGCGGCATCAACTGCGAGGCGTTCTTGGCTCCTTGCAATCCGGCGATCTCGGCCATGGTCATGGCATCGCCCTTAGGTAAACGACGTTCGACGATTTGCGCAAACGCCGCTGCGCCTGCGCTCAACTCACCAACAGCGACGGCGCGACGGGCGGTGATGCGCTTATGGCGCACGTCGGCCATATGGAAGTGGGCGCGATCGTGCACAGGTCAGCCTCCGGTGGATGCGAGATGGGGGGTGATGCCGGTGCGGCCTTCGTGCAGGAAGTGGCCCTGTTCCTTGCGGCCGATCTGGCCGCCGACGGCACGCACCAGATCCTCGAGTTGTTCGTCCGCCTGCAGCAGCGGGCGCAGCGGAATACCGAATTCGCCGAACAGGCACAAACGCAGATCACCGGTGGCGGTGACGCGCAGACGATTGCAGCCGGCGCAGAAGTCTTTGGAGTAGGGCGCGATGATGCCGATGCGGCCGGCATAGTCCGGATGCCGATACTCACGCGCAGGACCTGCATCCGCGACACGCGGCAACGCCTGCCAACCGGATTCCAGCAATTGCGTTTCCAGTCCGGCGGCGCTCACGTGGTGGTCGCGGAAGAAGGCGAGGTTATCGCCGGTCTGCATCAACTCGATAAAACGCACGCCGACGTGGCGGTCGCGCAGATAGTCGAACCAGGCCGGCAGCTGGCGATCGTTGACGTCGCGCAGCAATACCGCGTTGAGCTTGACCGAAGGCAGGCCGGCATTGAGCGCCATGTCGACACCGTGCAGGATGTCTTCGAGGCGGTCATGGCCGGTGATGCGCGCGAAAAGCGCGCGATCGAGGCTGTCGACGCTGACATTGATGGCGTTCAGGCCGGCATCCATCCACTCGCCGAGCCGGCGCGTGAGCAGGGTGCCGTTGGTGGTCATCGCCAGTTTGGTCACGCCCGGCACCGCGGCGGCGGTGCGCAAGATCTCGGTAAGATCGTGGCGCACGCTAGGCTCGCCGCCGGTAATGCGCAGCTTGTGCATGCCCAGTTCCGTAAACCCGCGCAGCAAGCGCGTGATTTCCGCCAGCGATAGCGGTTCCGCTGCCTTCGCATCGGCGTGATAGCCATGCGGCAGGCAATACGTGCAACGGAAATTGCACGCGGGTATCACCGACAGTCGCAAATACGGAAACCGACGGCCGTAGCGATCAGCCAGCGGGGACATGGTCTGTGCTCCTTTCCAAAGCCGGGAGGCGAACGCGTTTCCGCGTCCACCCTGGTGATCCGAAGATCACGGACGCCAAGCCATATTCCTTGATGGGGAGCGCAGGCCGGACGCCTCGGAGTTGTGGGTCTATATACATTGTAACTATCCGAGCATCCGGCGAGTACGTCCAGCGATTTGTGGTCAGTTTTGCGCGGCAGTTCATGGTGAATCCTTCTCCCTTCGGGAGAAGGTGCCCGAAGGGTGGATGAGGGTACGGTCGGAGCGATAGATCTAACGACCGCTTCATGCTCCACCATCGCGCAAGCCCCGAACCCTCACCCCAACCCCTCTCCCAGCGGGAGAGGGGCTATGAGTCAGCCGGCCTGGATGTCTCGAACCACGGCCGCCAAGCGATCGCGGTGGGCCATGATCAACGCCAGCTGGCCGAGAACCAGGCGTGCCGTTTCGTCTTCGATGCCGTCCACATGCGGTGTCATGCTTTGCTGTAGTTCGCCATCGGCAGGCGACATGGTCGTGTGAGCGGTGAGGGCATCGGCGAGATGCTCAAGTTGGGTGACCATCAGATTGCCGGCGAGCGTGACCGTATCACGAGCTTGCGGAGATCCGATCGCTTGCCGATGTGCGCCCAGCGCGGAAATATGGCCAAGCATCGTATGCGCGATGGTAAGGAAGCGGAGCAGATCTTCGTTGCCGCGGCGCTGACGGCCGGGTTCGCGCAGCATGTTGGCGAGCACGCCGCTCAGGGCAGCATCGGCGTTGTGCGCTTCGCGCCGCGCGACGCGGTAGGCGAGATCATCGCGCTTGCCGTGGACGTATTGCGCCATGATTTGCTCAAGGTAACGGGCGTCGCTGCGCAAGGTATTGGCGAGCACCTGATCGAGCTGGCGTCCTTGCCAGTCGGGCAAAATCAGATAGATCGACAGCGCGGCGATGGCGGCCCCGATCAAGGTATCCAGCAGCCGTGGCCACATCACCTCGTAGCCGTTGCCGGCCTGGTTGAAACAGAGCACTACGAACACCGTGATCGCCGCCGTGGCGATCGAGTAGCGGCGCAATCGCGCGGCGAAAAAGACGACGCCCGATAACACAATCAATAGCAGCTGCCAGTGTGCAGTGGGCAACAAGCGCAGCGTCGCCCAGCCGATCACGACACCGATGACGGTGCCCAGCACACGCTGCAGCATGCGCATCCGGGTCGCGCCATAGCTTGGCTGGCAGACCAGCAAGGTAGTCAGCAAGATCCAGTAGCCATGTTGCGGATGGACCAGATGCAAGATGCCGTATCCGGCCATCAGCGCAACAGCCAAGCGAAGCGCATGGCGAAAGCGCGACGAGCGGGGCGTAAGCTGGATGGCGACGCGTTCCCACGCTTCACTCAACGACTGCGGCGCGGGATTTTGCAGCGCGCTGTCGTCACCCGTTACGGTCGCCATCGGCGATGTTTCATGCTCCAGCAGCGCCTGGATCGCCGTGATATTGCGCAGCAGGGCATCGAGCGACCGCAGTAAGGGTTTGGCTGGCGGCTGTATCTCGTTGCGCAGCAGCTCGATCGATGCATGCAAATCGGCCTGCGCAGCACGTAGTTCGGTCCCGTTCGCCGGTGCGATGCGCAAACGCAGAGCCTCGGCATGCCGGCGACACTGACGTGCTTCCAGCCGCAGCATGTGTTCGCAGCGAAACAGCAAGTCGCTGTGATAGAACGCTTCAGCGAGTGCGGCGTACGGATAGTGCGAGGAACTGATCCGCTCATGGATGTCCTGCGCCTTGAAATAGAGCTGCAAGCGCGCCGCCGTCGCACCACGCGGGCGACGCATGCCGATGCGATCGATCAGCACGATCCGCGTATCGTTAAGTGCTTCCACGACGCGTTCGTTCTGCATCGCCAGGGTGAGCAGCAAGGCATCCCGATCGGCCCCGCGCACGGGAGTGAACAGGGCAGCCTTGTTGTCCATGTAGTCGGCCAGCCCATCGAACACGCGGGCCAGTGCATGACGCACGGCGAGTTGCGGCGACAACACGCTCCACAGCAGCGAGAGCACGCCGTACCAGGCGGCACCTGCAAGCAATTGCACAGGTTCGCTCAACACATTCGCTGGTGGCCCCTGGGGCTGATCGGTGCCGATCATGGTGTAGACCGCCAGAATGAGCGTGCCGCCGGCGATCGTCGCGTAGCGCGCGCTCACCGCGCCGAGCATGACCAACACGAAGGTCATCAACGGCAATGCAAAGGCGAAGGCCACCGGATAGGGCAACAACCACTCGACGGCGAAGGCGACACCCGCAAAACAAGACAGGGTGATCAGTAACGTGCCGATACGGGTGCGCCAGTGATCCTCAGTCTCGGCCAAGGCGCAGGCGATGACGCCCAACATGGCGGGGACCATCGCTGCGGTCTGCCTCGTAGACAGGCCGTAGACGATCACCCCGTTGAGGGCAAGCAGCACCCTCAGACACTCGGCGAACCGGTCCGAGCCGCGAAGGCTGCGCCAGTAATGGGCGAAGGGGAGCCTGGGAAACATGAGGCAAGCATACGATGTTGCGTCGCACAATGCCGCCATTCGCACCGTTCTTTTCCCCTATTCCCAAAAGGAGAGAGGGAGACAGATGCGTAAATCCACGAGCTATGGGATAGATTGAAACCTTCATCGTCTCCGCGAACCTGGGATGCCTATCACCAGCAACCCCTTATCCGAAGCGTTCGCGCTTTCCGGTGTCAGTAAACGCTACGACACGGTCGTGGCCCTAGACAACGTCACGCTGAGTTTTTCGGCAGGAAGCACCACCGCGTTGGTCGGTAGCAGCGGCTCCGGAAAATCCACTTTGTTGCGTTTGTTGCTTGGTCTGGAGTGGCCAGATCAAGGCGTAGTCCGTGTGGATGGTCGCGTGCTCGGAAAAGACGACGTGCTGGCGCTGCGTCGACGTGTCGGCTACGTCATTCAGGATGGCGGTTTGTTTCCGCATCTCACCGCGTTGGGCAATCTCTCGCTATTGCCCCACCATCTTGGATGGAACAGAGAGCGGATTCGGCAGCGTGCGGAAGAACTGGCCGATCTAACCAACTTGCCGCGAGGTGTACTGGAACGTTATCCGGCTGAACTGTCGGGCGGCCAGCGCCAGCGTGTCGCGTTGATGCGTGGCCTGATGCTCAATCCCGACGCCTTGCTACTGGATGAGCCGCTGAGTGCGCTCGATCCCATCGTTCGGTATGAGTTGCAGGACGAACTCAAACCTATTTTCGACCAGCTCGGAAAGACAGTCATCGTAGTGACGCACGATATGGCGGAGGCGGCATGGTTTGCCGAACGCATCGTGCTGTTTCGGCAAGGCCGGGTCGTGCAGGACGGACGGCTCGCGGATTTTCGCGATCGGCCGACCGATGGGTTCGTCACCCGGTTTTTCCAGTCACAGCGGAGATTGGGAGAATCGTCGGTATGAGATTCTTGCTAACGGCTTTGTTGACACTCACGGTGTTGACGGCGAGCGCCTCTGCAGCACCTGTACGCATCGGCTCCAAGCAGTTCACCGAATCGGTGATCCTCAGCGAAGTGGCGCGGCTCGCTGCGCGGCAAGCCGGCATTCCCGTGCAACATCTGCGCGAGTTGGGCGGCACCAGCATTCTCTGGAGCGCGTTGCAGCATGGCGATATCGACGCTTATCCCGAGTACACCGGCACGCTTACCCATGAATTACTGAAGAATGTGACGCCCGATGCGGATATCGCTACCTTGCGGGCCGCACTCAAGCCACTGGGCATCGGCATTACCGATTCGCTCGGGTTCAACGATACCTACGCTATCGGTATGCGCGAGGATCGTGCGGCACAGTTGGGCATCCAACGTCTATCCGATCTGGCAGCACACCCGGATCTGCGCTTCGGCTTCTCGAACGAGTTCATGGATCGCACCGACGGCTGGCCCGGATTGCGACAACGCTATGGACTGACGCAAACGCAGGTACGGGGATTGGATCACGTGCTGTCGTATCGGGCCTTGTCCAGCGACGCCGTCGATGCGATCGACCTCTACAGCACCGATGCCGAGATTCCCTACTACCACGTGCGCACGCTCGACGACGACAAACACTATTTTCCACATTACGACGCCGTTTATTTGTACCGGCTTTCTTTGCAGCACAGCTCGCCGGCGTTTTTAGAGGTGCTGCAAAAGCTGGCCGGCCGTATCGACGAAAGCGCCATGCGGCGCATGAACGCGGAGGTCAAACTTCAAGGCGAAAAGGAAACGGCGGTAGCGGCGGATTTTCTTGGTGTGTCTCCAGATACCGACGGGGCAGGCTGGTTGTCGCGCTTGTTGCAACGCACGGCCGAACATCTGAAGCTGGTATTCATATCGCTGACCGCGGCTATGCTGCTTGCCGTTCCGCTTGGTGTGTTTTCCGCACGCTCCGCGCGGCTCGGTCACGTGATCATGGCGGTTAGCGGCGTACTGCAGACCATTCCGTCGCTGGCCATGTTCGTTTTCATGATCCCGTTTTTCGGCATAGGGACCTGGCCTGCCATCGCTGCGCTGTTTCTCTATAGCCTGCTGCCCATTGTGCGCAATACGTATGCAGGTCTCGTCGGCATTCCGCCGCATCTACGCGAGTCCGCTGCCGCGCTGGGTCTTCCGCGTGGTGTCCGCCTTCGTCGCGTGGAACTGCCGATGGCGATGCGATCCATCCTTGCGGGCGTGAAAATCGCGGCGGTGATCAACGTCGGTACGGCCACGCTAGGCGCGTTGATCGGCGCTGGCGGTTACGGCCAACCCATCGTCACCGGTATTCGACTGGACGACATCGACCTGATCCTCGAAGGCGCCATCCCGGCCGCGCTGATTGCATTGGCAGTGCAGGCCCTGTTTGAAGGTATCGAACATTGGCTTACGCCGCGTGGCATGCGGCTCGAAGCACGGGACTAGCGGTGACGCATGCTCTCAAAACATGGGTGGAAAGGCCTGGGTGCGGACGCGTCATGCCGCTTGCATTGACCTGATCCTCACGTCTGCCCGCTGCTGTCGGTTTCCTGACGCCGAATCACTACACGCCAACTTAACGTGGAATACCGTTTCATCCCGTTATGGGGGCGACGTATTCAAGTGAGGACGGCATGAAGACGGTTCTGCTTGTCGAGGACAATCGCGATGTTCTGGAGTCCACTGCGTTCATACTCCAGGACGCGGGCTACGAGGTCGTGGCCGCCAACGGCTCGGAGCAAGCCATACAAGTTGCCTCGGTACGCGCGGATATCCGCCTCATTGTCACCGACCTGAATCTTGATGAGGGCATGACCGGCATCGAGATGGGCATTGCCATGCACAAGGACGGGTTGAGATGCCCGCTGATCCTCATGTCCGGAAATGCCGAGCCGCCCGAGGCGGGACTCCAGTCATGGATGACCTATCTGGCCAAGCCTTTCGATCGAAAAGCACTGCTGGCGGCCATCACCGGATACGCGTAAAAAACGCCGAGACGAGGCGTTGAAGTGTCTACTGTGCCAGGGATGGGGCACTCGCTAAACTACGGCCAAGCCATGATCTGGGCTTGCAGGCTTATAGCGCTGCTATGTAGGCACTTCCCAAGGATTCTGGATGCATCGCATTGTGGTTGTCGGTGGCGGCGCAGGCGGTCTCGAGCTTGCGACCAAACTCGGGAAAACACTGGGCCGCGGTGGCATCGCCAACGTAACGCTCGTCGACTGCAATCTCACGCATATATGGAAGCCGCTACTGCATGAGGTCGCGGCGGGTTCGCTGGATGCGGCGACGGAAGAACTTAGCTACGTCGCGCAGGCCAAGTGGAATCATTTCGATTTCATTTACGGTCGGATGACCGGACTCGATCGTCAGCGACGTGCCATCAAGCTGGCCGGCTGGAAAGGAACGTACGGTGAAGTGGATGTACCACCGGTCGAGGTGCCTTACGACACTCTGGTGATGGCCGTAGGGAGTGTCTGCAATGATTTCGGCACGCCGGGCGTGCGAGAGCACTGCATTTTTCTCGATTCGCGCAGCGATGCGGAACGTTTACGCCAGGAAATGCTGGAGCGTCGTCTCGCCGCCACTGCACATGGCAGATCAAGCAGCTTGCGTGTCGCAGTGATCGGCGGCGGTGCCACCGGTGTGGAACTGAGCGCCGAACTGCGCGATGTCAACCGAAAACTGGTCCACTACCAGGGTCGACATGGCACGGTAGAAGACCTCGAAGTCACGCTTATCGAAGCCGGCCCAAGACTGCTTTCCGCGCTGCCCGAACGAATTGGGCTTTCCGTGGAAAACGAGCTGCGCAACAAACTGGGTATTCGCGTACTGACCGGCACGACGATCAAACGAGCGGAGGCGGATGGTCTTTTCGATGCGCAGGGCAACAAGATTCCAGCCGACATGATGGTCTGGGCCGCGGGTATTCGCGCACCTGCATTCCTCAGGGAGCTGGACGGTCTCGAAAGCAACCGTATCGATCAATGGGTAGTACGGCCGACATTGCAAACCACGCGCGATGAAAACATCTTTGCGTTTGGCGATTGTGCAGCCTGTCCGCTGGACGACAGCGGTGCTGGCAACGTGCCGCCGCGGGCACAAGCGGCACATCAGCAAGCCGACCTGCTGGCTCGCAACTTGCGTCTTCGGCTGGAGGGCAAACCTCTGATTGCCTATCGTTACCAGGATCATGGATCGCTGGTCTCCCTGGCTTCGTTCAACACCTTCGGCAACCTGCTTGGAAACCGAACCATCGAGGGCAGGGCGGCGCATTTTTTCTACGCGTCGCTCTACCGCATGCATCAATCGGCGTTGTACGGGAATTGGGGAACGCTGCGGCTCATGGTCGGCAGCATCATTGCGAGAAATACACGTCCGGTGTTGAAGCTGCACTGAGTTAGCCGTGCCATGGTCGTGAAAGTCGAAACACGCGAGCGCACGCATATTCTCAGGTAAGTGGACAGACCGACCCTACGAAAAAGGCCACCCTTGTGAGGTGGCCTAAGTCGTTGAATTCGTTGGTGGGCGGTACAAGGATCGAACTTGTGACACCTGCCGTGTGAAGGCAGTGCTCTACCGCTGAGCTAACCGCCCGCCGGGAACGCGCAACTATACGGATTGTAGGTGAATGGGTCAACCTCCCGGCGGCCGTCGGCGTTCAATGGGAGCGACCCGGTGCGTCTGCGGGGCGGCTAAAATAACCTGTTCCCCTCGCCAAGCGACCCTTCCCATGTCCGTCGATCTATCGCATGTCCTGCAGTCTCTGCAGCATTTCCAGCTGACGCCGTGGAAGCTGGTCGGCTATGTGGGTACGCTGATGTTCACGGGCCGCTGGTTCGTGCAGCTGTACTACACGCGCAAGTTCAAGCGAGTGGTGATGCCGTTGTCGTTCTGGTGGATGTCGGTGACGGGCAGCGCTTTGCTGCTGGCCTATTTCATTTTCGGCAAGAACGATTCGGTGGGCATTCTTTCCAATTTCTTTCCCGTGTTCGTGTCGGTCTACAACCTGGTCGTGCACATGCGCCATCAGAGGAACAATGCGACAGGCGATGAGACGACCTAAAGACAGGTCGGGGTGAGCAAAGCAAACCCCAACCTGCGTTCCGATTATTCGGGGTCGTAGTCGAGGTTGGGCGCCAGCCAGCGTTCGACTTCTGCGCGCGTCCAAGCTTTGCGCTTGGCATAGTCCTCTACTTGCTCGCGGGTGATGCGTCCGACAACGAAGTACTGGCTGCCGGGGTGCGAGAAATACCAGCCGGAAACAGCCGCGGCGGGGTACATCGCGAAACCTTCGGTGAGTTGGATGCCAGCGTTGCGGTGGGCGTCGAGAAGTTCGAACAGCGCGGTCTTCTCGGTGTGATCCGGGCAGGCGGGATAGCCGGGAGCAGGGCGGATGCCGCTGTACTTTTCGTCGATCAACGATTCGTTGTCGAGCGATTCGTCAGGCTGGTAACCCCAGAACTCGCGGCGCACACGTTCGTGCATGCGTTCGGCGAAAGCTTCCGCGAGGCGGTCGGCTAGCGACTTGAGCAGGATGGCAGAGTAATCGTCGTGGCCGGCTTCGAAGCGGGCGACGTGTTCTTCAATGCCGATGCCGGCGGTGACGGCGAAACCACCGAGCCAATCGTGCTTGTTCGCGCTCTTGGGGGCGATGAAATCGGACAGGCAGAAATCGGGGCGCTCGACAGGCTTTTCCGCTTGTTGGCGGAGGTGGTGGAGTTTTACGCGAGGTTGGCCCCTCATCCCGTCCTTCTCCTCGCTCCTCAGAGCAGGCGCCATCCCTGGCGCCTCCCCGCGTGCCCCGCGGGGGAGAAGGAGTTCGATGTCGTCGCCATCGGCGACGGCTTCCCAAAAGCCAATCACGGCGCGTGCCGTGAGCCAACGTTCGGCGATGATCTTGTCGAGCATGGCCTGGGCATCGGCGAACAGTTCGGTGGCCTGTTTGCCGACGATGTCGTCTTTGAGTATCGCGGGATAACGCCCAGCCAGTTCCCACGCCTGAAAGAACGGCGTCCAGTCGATGTAACGGCGTAGTTCGGTGAGGTCGTAGTTGTCGAAAACAGTCAGGCCGGGTTTGTTCGGTTGCGGCGGCGTGTAGTTGGCCCAGTCGCACTGGAAGCGTTGCGCACGGGCGTGCTCCAGCGGTACCAGGGTTTTGGCCGCGCCGCGGTTCTTGTGGCGCTCGCGAATGTCCGCATATTCGGCGCGGATCTTCTCCATGAACTTGTCCACCAGCTCCTTGCTCACCAGCGACTGCGCGACGCCGACGGCGCGCGAAGCGTCTTTCACCCACACGGTGGGCGATTTGTAATGCGGTTCGATCTTCAGAGCGGTGTGCGCGCGCGACGTCGTGGCGCCGCCAATGAGCAGCGGGATGTGAAAATCCTGACGCTGCATTTCGCGCGCGACCTGGCTCATTTCTTCCAGCGAAGGCGTGATCAGGCCGGAAAGCCCGATGATGTCGGCATTGTGTTCGCGTGCAGTGTCCAGGATCTTTTGTGCAGGCACCATCACGCCGAGGTCGATCACTTCGAAATTGTTGCAGCGAAGTACCACACCGACGATGTTCTTGCCGATGTCGTGCACGTCGCCTTTTACCGTCGCCATGATGATGGTGCCGTTGTTCTTGCCAACGTCGCCGGTGCGCAGCTTTTCTGCCTCGATGTAGGGCAGCAGGTAAGCCACGGCTTTTTTCATCACCCGAGCGGATTTGACTACCTGCGGCAAAAACATTTTGCCGGCACCGAACAAGTCGCCGACCACATTCATGCCGGCCATCAAGGGGCCTTCGATCACATCGAGCGGGCGCGTCGAAAGTTGGCGCGCTTCCTCGGTGTCTCCGTCGACGAACTGGTCGATGCCGTGGACGAGGGCGTGAGCAAGGCGTTCTTGCACCGGCTTTTCGCGCCATGCCAGATTTTCGACGACGGCCTCGCCTTTCTTTGCCCTATAGCGATCGGCAATGTCCAGCAAACGCTCGGTGGCATCGGAGCGGCGATTGAGCACCACGTCTTCGACGCGCTCGCGCAGTTCTTCCGGCACGTCGTCGTAGATCATCAGCGCACCGGCGTTGACGATACCCATGTCCATGCCCGCCTTGATCGCGTGGTACAGGAACACGGAGTGGATCGCTTCACGCACGGTGTTGTTGCCGCGGAACGAAAACGAGACGTTGGAGACGCCGCCGGAGATATGGCTGAGCGGAAAGCGCTTCTTCAGCTCGCGCGTGGCTTCGATGAAGTCCACGGCGTAATTGTTGTGTTCCTCGATCCCCGTGCCAATGGCGAAGATATTGGGATCGAAGATGATGTCTTCGGGCGGGAAGTCCAGTTCTTCGGTCAACAGCTGATAGGCGCGCGAACAGATGTCCACTTTGCGCGCGCAGGTATCGGCCTGTCCCTGTTCGTCGAAGGCCATCACCACCACGGCGGCACCGTACTGTTGGACTTTGCGTGCGTGCTCGAGGAAGGCTTCTTCGCCTTCTTTCATCGAGATGGAATTGACCACGCCTTTACCTTGCAAGCAACGCAGGCCGGCTTCGATCACTGTCCACTTGGAAGAGTCGACCATCACCGGTACGCGCGCGATATCGGGCTCGGCGGCGATCAGGTTGAGGAAGCGCGTCATGGCCGCTTCGGAATCGATCAAGCCTTCGTCCATGTTGACGTCGACGATCTGCGCGCCGTTGGCGACTTGCTGGCGCGCGACTTCGACCGCTTCTTCGTAACGGTCTTCCTTGATCAGTTTCTTGAACTGCGCTGAGCCCGTGACATTGGTGCGTTCGCCGATATTGACGAACAGCAGATCCGGGGTGATGACCAACGGCTCAAGGCCGGAAAGACGGGTGTAGCGTGGCATTGTGACGCTCATGCGGCCTGGGCAGTTTCGGAGGGAAGGGCGCGGGGTGCGCACTGGCTTACGGCTTCAGCGATCGCCTTGATATGCGCCGGCGTGGTGCCGCAGCAGCCGCCGACCATGTTGAGCAGACCATCGCGCGCGAAGCCGCCGATCACGGACGCCATTTGCGCAGGTGTTTCGTCGTACTCACCGAAGGCATTAGGCAAGCCCGCGTTCGGGTGCGTGCTGACGAAGCACTCCGCGATGTTGGATAGCGTCTGCACGTGCGGGCGAAGATCGGCTGCGCCGAGCGCGCAGTTCAAGCCAACCGAGAGCGGACGTATATGTTGGACGGAGTAATAGAACGCTTCGGCAGTTTGGCCCGACAGTGTGCGGCCGGAGCGGTCGGTGATGGTGCCGGAGATCATCACCGGCAAACGATTGCCGCGCGCGCGGAACAACTCGCTCAGCGCAAACAAAGCGGCCTTCGCGTTAAGCGTGTCGAAAATCGTTTCGACCATGATCAGGTCGGCACCGCCGTCCATCAAACCGCCGGCCGATTCGGTGTAGTTGGCGACGAGTTCTTCGAACGTGACATTGCGAAAGCCGGGGTCGTTGACGTCCGGCGATAGCGATGCGGTGCGGCTGGTCGGGCCGAGTACGCCGATCACGAAGCGCGGCTTTGCCGGCGTTTTTGCGCTGTAAATGTCGCAGGCTTCGCGGGCAAGTTTGGCGCCTTCGCGGTTCAACTCGTAGGCGAGGTGTTCGAGGTGGTAATCGGCCTGGCTGATGCGCGTGGAGTTGAACGTGTTGGTTTCGACCAGGTCGGCACCGGCTTCCAGATACGCCTCGTGCACGCCGCGGATAATCTCCGGTTTGGTGAGCGTGAGCAGATCGTTGTTGCCCTTCAGGTCGCAGCTGCCCGGATGATCATGGGCGTGCGTGTGGTTGTTGTCGCGCCCATCCGCGAAGCGTTCGCCGCGAAAGCCGTGTTCGTCCAACTCGTGGCCTTGCAACATGGTGCCCATGCCGCCATCGAGGATCAGGATGCGTTCGCGCATGGCCGCTTCTAGCAATGCCACGCGTTGGGGATGCAGCCAGGGTAGGGTGCTCATGAGGGTCTCCTTACAGCTTGTTACGGCTTGCGCGCGAGCAGGCTGATGACTTCGAAATACGGCGCCTTGCGTTCGCGGCTTAGGCGGTTGCAACTGATCACTTCGAGGCCGGCGTGCTTGGCCAGATGGGTGAGGTCGCTTTGTGTAAAGCCGAGATTGCGGTGATCGAACGGTTCGACCACGGCAGGGTGATCGTGTTTGCCTAGCGTTACTGCTAACAGACGCCCACCCGGACGCAGCACGCGGGCTGCTTCGGAAAGCGCTTTGGGGGGATGCTCGGAATAAGTGAGGGCATGCAGCATCAGCACAAGGTCGAAGCGGCTTGCTTCCGACGCCAGTGCATGCATGTCGCCATGGCGCACTTTGACGTTGCTGAAGTTGGCGAGGCGTTTGGCTGCCGCTGCTGCCACGCGCTCGCTCGCATCCACGCAGACGATCGACCGTGCATGCGGTGCGAGTAGCTCGGCGGTTACGCCGTCGCCGGAAGCGATATCGAGTACGTCACCGGTTTCCAGCAGTTGAAGCAGCGAGCGGGTGAGTGTTTCCCAGGTGCGGCCGGGCGAGTAGTGTCGCTCCATGTCGCCGGCTACCGTGTCGGCCCAGCCTTCCTCGCGGGCGCGTTGCGCGAGGACGCTTGGCAGACGTGCCACATCCTCACGCAGCAGGGCATCGTCGATACTTTCGCGCAGGGAACGGATCAGCGCGTGTTGATGCTCGTCGCCTTCGCTGTTGGCGCGGTAATACGCCGAGACGCCGGCACGACGGTCGCGCACCAGCTCGGCTTCCTTGAGCTTGGCCAGATGGGTGGATACGCGCGGTTGCGCCAGATGCAGCACCGCGGCCAGTTCCGCCACAGTCAATTCCTCGCGCTCGAGTAGGGCCAGTAGCCTTACGCGAGTGGGATCGGCCAGTAGGCGTAACACGCTGGAGGCTGTTGCCAGATCCATCGTGCATCCTTATATCGCGATAGAGAGATGTTAAGAGTAGGCGCGGTTGTCTGGGGCGTCAAGAGAGCGCTTGCTGCACCCGCACAATGCTCACCCTCTACCCCAGCTAAAATGGGCGGCTTCCTCTATCCCCACCCGTTTCCGGAGCACCCCCATGGATTTCCGTTTCACCGAAGACCAGCTGGCCATCCAGGCCATCGCCCGCGATTTCGCGCAAAAGCGCATCGTGCCGGTGGCGGCTGAACTCGACGCCAAGGGTGAGTTCCCGTTGGACAACATCCGCGAGATGGGCCAGTTGGGTCTGATGGGTATCGAAGTGCCGCATGAGTATGGCGGTGCAGGGCTGGATCCGATCGGCTATGTGCTGGCGATGATCGAAATCGCGGCGGCGGATGCGGCCACCTCCACCATCATGTCGGTGAACAATTCGCTGTTCTGCAACGGCATTCTCAAGCACGGCAACGAGGCGCAGAAGCAGAAGTACGTGCGCGCCATCGCACAGGGCGAAGCCATCGGTGCGTATGCGTTGACCGAGCCGCAATCCGGTTCGGACGCCTCCGCCATGCACACCCGTGCCACCAAGAATGACGACGGTGACTGGGTGATCAACGGCAAGAAGAGTTGGATCACGTCCGGTCCGGTGGCGCGTTACATCGTGCTGTTCGCGATCAGCACGCCGGGCATTGGTGCGAAGGGCGTGTCTGCTTTCATCATCGATACGCACAAGCCAGGCTTCCATGCCGGCAAGACGGAACCCAAGCTCGGCATTCGCGCTTCCGCCACCTGCGAGATCGAGTTCAACGAGTACGTATGCTCGAAGGACGATCTGCTGGGCAAGGAAGGCAAGGGCTTCTCCATCGCGATGGGCGTGCTCGATGCCGGCCGCATCGGCATCGCGTCGCAGTCGGTGGGCATTGCCCGCGCCGCGTACGAGGCCACGCTGCAGTGGTCGCGCGATCGCAAGGCGTTCGGTCACCCGATCGGCACCTTCCAAATGACCCAGGCCAAGATCGCCGACATGAAGTGCAAGCTCGACGCCGCCACGCTGCTTACGTTGCGTGCAGCGTGGGCGAAGGGCGAGGCGGAGAAGAACGGCGGTCGCTTCGGTACCGAAGCATCGGTCGCCAAGCTGGTGGCTTCCGAGGCCGCGATGTGGATCGCCCATCAGGCCGTGCAGATTCACGGCGGTATGGGTTATTCCAAGGAGATGCCGCTGGAGCGTTACTTCCGCGATGCCAAGATCACCGAGATCTATGAAGGCACCAGCGAGATCCAGCGCATGGTGATTGCGCGTGCCGAGACGGGTTTGCGCTAATTCATTTGTTTAACGCTGATAGCTAGACAAAAAAAGCCCCGCTCGTATGAACGGGGCTTTTTGCATCACCGATGTGCAGATCGCTTCACGCGATGCAGATCCGAAGCGAAGGGTTACTAGTGCTCATGGCGAGCCAGCTTGTGCGTCGTCTCGTCCAGCTTGTCGCCGAGCAGGCGCCGCACGCTCACGTAGAACACCGGAATCAGCAACAGCCCCAGGAAGGTAGCGAACAACATGCCGCCGATCACGCCGGTGCCGATTTCGTGGCGGGAGTTGGCGCCCGCGCCAGTGGAGGTGACCAGCGGCAGCACGCCCAGGATGAAGGCCATGGAGGTCATCAAGATAGGGCGCAGTCGTTGGCGGGATGCTGTCAGCACCGCATTGAACAAGGTCTGGCCTTCCGCTTGCTGCTCCACGGCGAATTCCACGATCAGAATCGCGTTCTTCGCCGCCAGGCCGATCACCGTCACCATACCGATCTTGAAATACATGTCGTTCGGGAAGCCGCGCAACATGGATGCCAGCACCATACCCAGCAGGCCTAGCGGCACCACGAGCAGCACAGCTACCGGAATCGACCAGCTTTCGTATAGCGCGGACAGACACAGGAACACGATCACGATCGATAACAGCATCAACAGCGTGGACGAGTTGCCGGCGAGCAGTTCCTGATAGGACTGACCGGTCCAGTCCGCACCGAAGCCCTTGGGCAGGTCGCTGTCGACGATGTTCTGCAACGTCGACATGGCCTGGCCCGTGGAATAACCCTTGTTGGAGTCGCCGACGATTTCTATCGCGGGATAACCGTTATAGCGCGTGAGCGATGGTGCGGACGTGCTCCAGGTGGTATGCACCACGCTGGACAACGGGATCATGCTGTACGGGCCGTTGGCGGAGCCAGCGCTGCTTGAACTGCCGGACGTGCTAGCAGTAGTAAGCGAGCTGGGCGTATAGACGTGGCTCAGCGAGCCCGTGTCCATGCGGTAGGGCGCATCCGCCTGCACCATGACGCGTTTGACGCGGTCTTCGTAGATGAAATTGTTGATATAGACCGGCGCCAGCATGAGCTGTATGGCGTTATACACATCGCTCACCGACAGACCCAGCGCCGATGCCTGCACGCGGTCGACAGTGAGGTTGTACTGGGGTGCATCCGGCAGGATGTTCGGGCGGGTTCCGAACAGCGTGGGGCTTTGTCCGGCCTTGCCCAACAGCATGCCCATCGCTTGCCCAAGCTCGCCGCGCGACTGGCCTTTACGTGCCTGCAGGTACATGTCCAGGCCGCCGAACTGGCTGAGGCCGCGGATGGTCGGCAGGTTCACCACGAAGATCTGTGCGTTGCGAATACCGTGCAGCACGCCGTTGGCCTGACGGATGAAATCATCCGCCGTGATCGAGCGCTCGCTCCAGTCCTTGAGCTTGATGAAGACCATGCCGGCGTTTTCGCTGCGGCCTACGAAGCTGAAGCCGCTGATCTGGTACATGCCCACATAAGTGTCCTTCAGCGGGCTCGCGGCCAGCTTGTCGCTGACCTCCTTCATCACTTCTTCCGAGCGCTCCACCGTGGCGCCCGGCGGTAGGCTGACGATGGCCAGCGCGAAGCCCTGGTCCTCGCTGGGCACAAAGCCGGTGGGTAGCTTGGTGAAGAAGAAGACTGCCACCATGCTGACCAGCACAAACACGATCATCCAACGGGGTGCATGACGCACGGCGCTACCGATATGGCCGTTGTAAGTGTGCGTCACCCAGTCGAAGGTCTTGTTGAACCAGTTATAGAAGAAGTTCTTCTTCTCTTCGTGCGTGGGCTTGAGGATGGTGGCGCACAGCGCCGGCGTGAACGACAGGGCGAGGAACGCGGAGAAGCCCATCGACACGGCGATGGTCAGCGCGAACTGCTTGTAGATCACACCGGTGGCGCCCGGCTGCAGCGCGGACGGCACGAACACTGCTGCCAGCACCACCGTGATGGCCACGATGGCGCCGGTGATCTGGCCCATCGCCTTGCGCGTGGCCTCCTTCGGCGGCAGGTTTTCCTCCGTCATGATGCGCTCGACGTTCTCGATCACCACGATCGCGTCGTCCACCACGATACCGATCGCCAGCACCATGCCGAACAAGGTGAGCTGGTTGATGGTGAAACCCATCGGCGCCAGGCCGATGAAGGTGCCCAGCAGGGCGACCGGGATCACCAGGGTGGGAATGATGGTCGCGCGAATGTTCTGCAGGAAGATCAGCATCACGAAGAAGACGAGGATGATCGCCTCGATCAGTGTGTGCATCACTTCCTTGATCGACACCTGCACGAACGGCGTGCTGTCGTACGGAGCGAACCAGGTGACACCCTGCGGAAAGTCCTTGGCCAGTTCGTCCATCTTGGCGCGCACCGCTTCGGCCACATTGAGCGCGTTAGCGCCCGGCAGCAACTGGACGCCGAAGCCGCCGACGGGTTTGCCGCTCCACGTGGACGTGAAGCCGTAGGTTTGGGGGCCAAATTCGATGCGCGCGATGTCTTTCATGCGCACGACGGTGCCGTCGGCGTTGGCGCGCAGGATGATGTTGCCGAACTGCTCGGGCGTGGAGAACAGGCCCTCGGCCGACACTGTGGCGGTGAAGCTCTGCCCGTTGATGGCCGGATCGGCGCCCAGCGAGCCAGCGGCAAATTGCACGTTCTGGGCGGAGATCGCGCTTTCGACCTGGGTCGCGGAAAGACCGTAGCCCTGCATCTTGTCCGGATTCAACCACACGCGCATGGCGTACTCGGAACCCACCTGGAAGGTGCTGCCTACGCCGGGAATGCGGCCGACCTGGTCGATCACCTGCGTGCCGACGATGTCACTGAGTCGGTTGCCGTCGATGTCCGAATTATTGGAGATCAGGCCCACGAACATCAGGAAGTCCGGGTTGGCCTTGGCGACCACCACGCCCTGCTGTGTCACTGCGGCCGGCAATTGCGGTTGTGCCAACGACACTTTGTTCTGCACCTGCACCTGGGCGATGTCCGGGTTGGTGCCGGTGGCAAAGCTCAGGGTGATCGTGGACGTGCCGTTCGAGTTCGAGGCCGAACTGAAGTACAGCAGGTTGTCCACGCCGGTCAGCTGCTGCTCGATCACCTTGGTGACCGTGTCTTCCATGGTCTGGGCGCTGGCACCGGGGAAGGTGGCCGTTACCGTGACCTGCGGCGGCGCGATGTTGGGATAGGACTCCACACCCATGCTCAGCACCGAAATGATGCCGACCAGGGTGATGAGAATGGCTACCACCCAAGCAAAAATGGGGCGGTCAATGAAGAAACTCGGCATCAGCGGTCTCCTTACTGCTTGCCGGCGGCGGGGGCCGCCTGGCCGGCTTGCGCCTGATCAGGCTGCCAGGGGCTGGCCTTGGCCGGTGCGCCCGGCTTGACCGTTTGCACGCCGGAAACGATCACCTGATCACCTGCGTCGAGGCCGCTGGTCACGATCCAGCTGGTGCCATTGAAGTTGTCGGCAGTGACCCGCTTCTGGACGACCTTGCCGTCCTGTCCGACGACCAGGGCAAAAGCGCCGCTGGGGTCGCGCTGGAGCGCGGCCTGTGGAATCAGGAACACGCTGTTCTGGCTGCCTATGTTGGCGGTCAGCGTCACGTACATGCCAGGCAGCAGGCGGCGATCCGGATTGGGTACCAAGGCACGCAGGTTGATCGCGCCGGTGGTGGGGTCGACCGTGGTGTCGGAGAAGTCCAGTGTGCCCTGCTGGTCATACTTGGTGCCGTTGGGCATGGTGATCTGCACCGTGGTCTTGTCCTGCTCGGCCAACGCCACCTTGCCCGCCTTCTGAGCGTGCCGGAGGTTTTCCAGATCGGCGGCGCTAAGCGTGAAGTTCACGTACATCGGATCGAGCTGGCTGACCGTGGTCAGTAGCGTCGAGCTGGAGCCGGCATCGGACGTGCCGTTGCCGACGATCGCGCCTTCGGTCACCTGCTGCTCGCCGGAGTGACCGTCGATCGGCGACACGACGTTGGTATAGCTGAGGTTGACCCGTGCAGTCTGCACGTTCGCCTGGGCCTGTTTCACGGCCGCTGCCGAACTGCGCTCAGTAGCCTCGTCCGCATCCAGCTGAGCCTTGGAGACATAGCCCTGGGGGATCAGAGTGCGATCGCGTTCGGCCGTGACGTGGGCATTGGTATAGGTGGCCTGTGCCGAGGCCAGGGTGGCCAGGGCGGCGTCCAGCGCGGCCTTATACGGGGCCGGATCGATCTGGAACATCAGCTGGCCCGTTTTTACCTCGGAACCTTCCTTGTAGACGCGCTTGAGCAGCAGACCCGATACGCGGGCGCGCACATCGGCGCTGCGATACGCCGACAGGCGACCGACCTGATCCTTGGTCAGCGGCACATTCTGCGGGTGGGCCTCCACCACGCCGACCGTTGGCACGGGCATCTGAGGTGGACCTTGTTCCTTGCCGCTACCGCAGGCAGCGAGCGCCAGCAGGCTCAGGCACAGCACCGGTGTGCGCATTGACGTCGACTTCATGAGAACTCCATGACTTGCGTGATCGGGGATAGGGGTGAGCAACGGCATTCCTGATGCCCGGCTGCTTCTGGCCGGAAAAACTTACGTTTATCGGATAGCAGGCGATTTGTCCCGTGTCGTTTGTCCCCTACGGCGGGGTACGAACCAGACTATACCGATCAGTTTACAATTTATTCGCACGGCGAATCCAGTCCCTAGCCGTCATGACTGAAGGCACGTTGCGTCGGATAGGTCTTTTCCGTGCACGACATCCGTAGCCTTCGACTTGTTTGAGCAATAAAGACACGCGTCGCATTTGTCATACGCCAGCGTATCGGTGCGCCGTGCAAGTTGCTTTGCGTGACTGCGCGCTGATCGAAGTACGCGCAAAGGGTGCTTGTTGCTGCGCTGCCGATGGATTCAATGCAAGCCCAAGCGTATCCTTTTACGGCTTTCCGCTCCATTCCCACCCGTCTCCACTTCCTAAGTTGAAGCCATGAATGCGATCCGTGCGGCCAACGACATCCCCCTTGCGTCTATCGTGCTCGAAGAGTTGAAGAAAAGCGGTTTTCCGACCAAGCGCCTTGATGAGGCGCAATTTTTTATCGGCGCCTTTTTTGCGCGCATTGCCAGTACCGACATCCACCTGCACACGCCGGCTGAATGGGCGACAGTGATCGCCGGGCTGATCGATTTCATGCAGCAGCGCCAGCCGGGTCGTGCCGCGGTACGCGTAATCGGTGCCGGCCACGCTGCGCGCAACGCCGTCGAGATCGTCACCGACGACATGCCGTTCCTGGTCGACACGGTGAGCATGGTGCTGTCGACGCATTCGCCGATCCACGCGGTGATTCACCCGGTGGTGAAGGTCAGCCGTGATGCGAACGGTCAGCTGCAACGCATCGGCGACGAACATGGCCTCGCCGAATCGGTGATGCATTTTGAAGTGGACCACCTGGCGGACGACGCCAAAGCGCGGCTGATCGCCCAGATCGAAGCCGCCCTGGAAGACGTGCGCGCGGCTGTGCGCGACTGGGCTGCGATGCGCGACAAAGCGCTGGCCATTGCGGCGGACTTGCCCAACCGCAAGCTGCCGCTGGATGCCGCTTCGGTCAAAGAGGCCGGCGAATTCCTGCGCTGGCTGGCCGAGGAGAACTTCACGTTCCTCGGCTACCGCGAATACGAAGTCACTCAAGCCGATGGCGACGAAGTGCTGCGCTCGGTCGAGGGTTCGGGCCTAGGCATACTGCACAAGAGCGAGCGCTCGGTCGCACCGCGTTCGCTGCGCACGCTGGTGGCCACCGAGCTGCCACAGTCGGGTTCCACCGACGCCATCATCCTGACCAAGACCAATGCGCGTTCGCATGTGCATCGCGCAGGCAACATGGATTACATCGGCGTGCTGAAGTTCGACGCCAACGGCAAGCCGGTGTCCGAACAGCGCTTCCTCGGCTTGTTCACTTCCAATGCCTATATGACGCGCCCGCAGGACGTGCCGATGGTGCGCCAGCGTGTGGAAGCGGTGCTGACGCGTTCGGGCCTCAAGCGCGATTCGTATTCCGGCAAGTCGCTGCGGCACATTCTGCAGACGCTGCCGCAGGAAGAGTTGTTCCAGGCTAGCGAGGACGAGCTGTTCACGACAGCCACCGGCGTCCTCGAGCTGCAGCAGCGCGCCCGCACGCGCCTGTTCGTGCGCCGCGACCGCTATGGCCGCTTCTTTACCTGTCTGGTCTTCGTGCCGCGTGATCGCTTCAACACCACGGTACGCGAAAACATCGAGGGCATGCTGCGCGAGGTCTTCCATGGCGAAAGCCTGGATTCCAATGTGCTGATGGGTGAGTCCGCGCTGGCGCGTCTGCATGTGACGGTGCGTCCGCATCTGGGCGATCATCCGAAGTTCGACGCGCAGGAACTGGAAACGCGCCTGCAGCACATCGTGCGCAACTGGCACGATGGTTTGCGCGATAACCTCGCCGGCCACACTGGCGAGGCGCAAGCAGTGGCGCTATTCAACCACTTCGGCAAGGTGCTGCCCGCTGGCTATATCGAAGACGTATCGCCGGAAGCTGCCGCGCACGACGTCGTGGCTTTGGCCGGCCTCAAGAGCGACGACTCGATCCACCTGAACCTCTACAACGATCCGCGCGATCAAAGCCTACGCTTCAAGGTGATTCACGTCGGCGCGCCGATCCCGCTTTCCGAAGCGCTGCCGATGCTGGAGAACATGGGCGTGCGCATGCTCGCCGAGCATGTCTACACGCTGGAGAGCGACGGCCGTCTGCTGACCATCCACGATTTCGAGCTGAAGACGAAGGCGCCGCTGGCGTTCGATCTGCCGCATCTGCGCGAGCGCTTCGAACGCGGTTTCGAGGCGTTGTGGCGCGGTCAGGCCGAAAGCGATGGTTTCAACAATCTGGTGCTATCGGCGCAGGCCGACTGGCGTCAGGTGGCGGTGTTGCGCGGTTACTGCAAATACCTGCAGCAGGTGGGCATTGCGTTCTCGCAGAGCTACATGGAAGAAACGCTCAACCGTTATCCGGCCATCGCCGGCTTGCTGATCGAGCTGTTCAACGCCAAGTTCGATCCCCGCCGCGAGCAGCTTAGTGCCGCCGAGCTGGAAAAGTCGCAGGCCGACCTGCGCCGCGAAATGCAAACACTGATCCCAGCGGAAACACAGAAGGCGAAGCCGGAGCTGATCGATGGCATCGTTGCCGCGCTGGCGCATACGCGCGAACAGCAAGTACATGTGTTGTGGGAAGCGTTGAAGGCGCTGCTCGATGACGTCGCCAGCTTGGACGATGAGCGCATCCTGCTGAGTTTCATGAACACCATTCGCGCCACGCTACGCACCAGCTTCTTCCAGCTGTGGGATGGCGTGCCGCGGCACTACATCAGCTTCAAGTTCGACTCCAAGCAGGTGCCGGACGCACCCAAGCCGGTGCCGTATCGCGAGATATTCGTGTACTCGCCGCGCGTGGAAGGCATCCACTTGCGCTTCGGGCCGGTGGCGCGCGGTGGTTTGCGCTGGTCCGACCGCCGCGAAGATTTCCGCACGGAAGTGCTGGGTCTGGTGAAGGCACAGATGGTGAAGAACACCGTCATCGTGCCGGTCGGTTCCAAGGGTGGCTTCTTCGTCAAACATCCGCCGGTGGGCGGCGATCGCGATGCGCAGTTGGCCGAAGGTATTGCCTGCTATCGCTTGTTTATTAACGGTCTGCTGGACATCACCGACAACCTGGTCGAAGGCAAGTTGGTGCCGCCGCACGATGTGGTGCGTCACGATAATGACGATCCGTACTTGGTGGTGGCTGCCGACAAGGGCACGGCCACGTTCTCCGATATCGCCAACGCGATTTCGATCGAACACGGTTTCTGGCTTGGCGACGCCTTCGCTTCCGGTGGTTCCAACGGTTACGACCATAAAGGCATGGGCATCACCGCCAAGGGCGCGTGGGAATCGGTAAAGCGCCATTTCCGCGCACTGGGCCGCGATTCGCAGACGGAAGACTTCACCTGCGTCGGTATCGGCGACATGTCCGGCGACGTGTTCGGCAATGGCATGCTGCTGTCCACGCACATCCGCCTGCTGGCCGCGTTCGACCATCGTCATGTGTTCCTTGATCCGAACCCGGATACGGCGAAGTCTTTCGCCGAGCGCGAGCGCATGTTCAAGCTGCCGCGTTCCAGCTGGGAGGATTACGACAAATCGCTGATCTCCGCCGGTGGCGGCGTATGGCCGCGTAGCGTGAAGTCGATTCCGATTTCGGCGGAAGTGCGTTCGGCTTTGGGCCTCAAGGCGGACGTGCAGCACATGTCGCCGAACGATCTGCTCAATGCGATCCTCAAGGCGCCGGTAGATCTGTTGTGGAACGGCGGTATCGGCACCTATGTGAAAGCCGCCAGCGAAACACATGCCGATGTAGGCGATCGCGCCAACAACGCGTTGCGTATCAACGGTGCGGAATTGCGCTGCAAGATGGTGGGCGAGGGCGGCAATCTCGGCTTCACACAGAAAGGTCGCATCGAAGCGGCGCAGCACAATGTGCTGCTCAACACCGACTTCATCGACAATTCGGCCGGCGTGGACACCTCCGACCACGAGGTGAACATCAAGATTCTGCTTGACGATGCGGTGCAGCGTCATGAAATCACCGACGAAGGCCGCAATCAGCAGCTCGCCTCGATGACCGACGAAGTCGGCCAGCTGGTGCTGTGGGACAACTATCGCCAGAACCAGGCGATTACGCTGATGGAACATCAATCGGCCAAGCGCATCGGTTCGATGGCGCACTTCATCCGCACCTTGGAAGGCGAGGGTCTGCTCGATCGCCAGGTGGAAAACCTGCCAAGCGAAACCGAACTCACCGAACGCAAGACGCGTGGACAGGGCCTCACTCGTCCGGAGCTGTCGGTGCTGTTGTCGTACGACAAGATCCGTCTGTACCAGCAGCTGCTGGATTCGGACGTGCCGGAAGATCCGTACCTGTCGAAAGAACTGGTGCGCTACTTCCCCGCGCCGTTGCACGAGAAGTACGCCGCGCATATGCAGCGCCATCGCCTGAAGCGTGAAATCATCGCCACCGCGGTAACCAACTCCACCATCAACCGCATGGGCGCCACATTCATGATGCGCATGCAGGAAGACACGGGGCAGGGGCCGGCGGCGATTGCCAAGGCGTACACGGCAGCGCGTGAAATTCTCGGCGCACGTGACTTGTGGGCGCAGATCGAGGCGGAGGACAGCAAGGTGGCCGAAAACACGCAAGTCGACGCGATCATGCAGATCTGGTCGATGCTGCGGCACATCACGCGCTGGCTGCTCAGTCGTCCCGGCGGCACGCTGGAAATCGCCGCCAACGTGGAGCGTTATCAGGCCGCTGTCGCTGAACTCAGCGCCACCGTGCCGGATGCGCTGACACCGGCAGGCAAGGCCGATTTCGGCACCAGCCAGGAAAAATGGGAAGGTTTGGGGTTGCCTGCCGGTCTCGCACTGCGTCTGGCCAAACTGCCCGAACTGCGCGCCATGCTCGATATGGTGGAAGTGGCGCAGCAAACCGGCCAGCCGGTCGCCAAGGTCGCGAACGTTTTCTACGAATTGGGCGAGGCGCTGGATCTGGAATGGTTGCGCGGCCAGATCGAAGCCCTTCCGGTGGATGGCCATTGGCATGCACAAGCGCGCGGTTCGCTGCTGGATGAACTCAACCACCAGCACCGTGCTCTGGCTACGCAGGTACTCGCGCTATCCGGCGGCAACAAGAATGTGTCGCCGGTGCAGGCATGGCTCGAACGCGACGACGCCACGCTGAAGTACACCCGCAGCATGCTGTCGGAAATCCTCACCCAGAACGCGGATTATCCGATCGCGTCGGTGGCGGTGCGCCGCCTGGCGCAGTTGGCGCAGGTGCCGGTGGCCTGACACTTCGCATAAGTGTTTCCCTCTCCCCTCTGGGGAGAGGGCAGGGTGAGGGGCCAATCTTGCGTTGTAGTTGGATCGAGGCGCGCTTCGATTGAAGATTGGAGCAAGCCTTGGTCCCCTCACCTCAATCCTCTCCCCGAAGGGGAGAGGAGGCGAACGCAAAAAAGCTACATTTAGAAGGGCAAGGTCATCATGGCCTTGCCCCTCGTCGTGTCGTAAGCTCAAAGGCACGATTCCAACCGAAGACGGATCTTATGCGCCTCGCGTTCGTCGCCAGTGAAACCAACGTCGCCCAGCAAGCGCGTCGCAAACTCGTCGACCGCTACGGCGACGTGCCAGCCGCCGACGCGCAGGTGATCGTGGCACTGGGTGGCGACGGCTTCATGCTGCGCACGCTGCATACGCACCGCGACATCGGTGTGCCCGTTTATGGCATGAAGCTAGGCCGCGTCGGCTTCCTGATGAACAAGCACCGGCTCGACGAGCTGCCGGAGCGTATCGAACGCGCTCACACTGCCGAACTGTTTCCGCTGGAAATGGAAGCGACCGATGCGGATGGTCAGACACGTCGCGCATTGGCATTCAACGAAGTTTCGCTGCTGAGGCAAACCAACCAGGCCGCTCACCTGGAAGTGAAGCTCAACGACATCGTGAAGCTGGCCACGCTGATCTGCGACGGCATCCTGGTTTCCACACCGGCCGGTTCCACCGCCTATAACCTGTCCGCACACGGTCCCATTCTGCCGCTGGATGCCAAGGTGTTGGCGCTCACGCCGATCAGCCCGTTCCGTCCGCGTCGCTGGCGTGGCGCGATCCTTCCGCATCGCACTCTAGTCAGTTTGCGCGTACTGGATCCGACCAAACGACCGATAAGCGCTACCGCCGATTTTCTCGAAGTGCGTAATGTGCGGACTGTCGAGATTAGCCAGTCGCAAGAGCTGGGCGTGCGCCTGCTTTTCGACCCGGAGCACAATCTGGAACAGCGAATTCTGGACGAACAGTTCGCGGCGGACTGATGACGTCTCTCTACTCGATGAATCAGGTACTCTGATCGTTCCACATGACCCGTCCAAGCAAAATCGCTCACGACCCTGCGGCCACCGACAATCGGCTGGTAGTCGCTATCTCGTCGCGTGCGCTGTTCGATCTGGGCGACAGTCACGAACTGTTCGAGCGCGATGGTCTGGACGCTTATCGCGCTTTTCAGATCGAACATGAAAACGAGATTCTGCAACCGGGCGTGGCGTTTCCGCTGGTGCAGAAACTGCTGGGCCTCAACAAGCTTGCAGGCGATGTACCGCCCGTCGAAGTGATTCTGCTCTCGCGCAATTCCGGCGACACCGGCTTGCGCATCTTCAACGCGATCCAGCACTACGGTCTGGAAATCAGCCGCGCCGCGTTTACCAGCGGGGCGCCGACGTCCGATTACATCGCGCCATTCCATGCCGATCTGTTTCTCTCGGCCAACGCCGAAGACGTGGGACGGGCACTGACGGCCGGTGTCGCTGCAGCCACCATTTTGCCGTCCACGGCGCGGCCGCGTGCCAGCGAACAACTGCGCATCGCTTTCGATGGCGATGCGGTGATCTTCGGCGACGAAGGCGAGCGCGTTTCGCGCGAGGAAGGTTTGGAAGCCTTCCACCGCAACGAAACCGAACTCGCCGATGAGCCGCTGTCGGTCGGTCCATTTCGCGGATTTCTCACCGCCGTGCATCGTCTGCAGGCGGCCTTTCCGGCCGAGAACTCGCCCATTCGCACCGCGCTGGTTACAGCGCGTTCAGCGCCGGCGCACAAACGCGTCATCCTTACGTTGCGCAGCTGGGGTGTACGCATCGACGAAGCGCTGTTTCTTGGTGGTCGCGACAAAGGGCCGTTCCTCGACGCCTTTGGCGCCGACATCTTTTTCGATGATTCACCGGCAAATGTCGAATCCGCACGGAAGCATGTGGCAACGGGGCATGTGCCGCACGGGGTGAGCAATCCGTAGGTCGGCAGCGCGCCAGTTAAGGTACCGAATGTCCCTTGCTCGCTGTCCAGATCGCATACCAATCTTCCTCACCAAGCCGCACGTTCAATGCGGCGGCGGCATCGCGCAGGCCATCGATACGACCGCTGCCAGTAATCGGATGAGGACGGGAGGGATGGCGAAGTACCCACGCGAAGGCGAGGGTGGTGAGGCTGACGTTGTAGCGCGCAGCCATGGCGGTCATTTCCGCACGTACGCGTTGGGCTTGTTCGTCTTCGCCGGTAAATAGACGGCCACCGGCCAGCGGCGACCAGATCATCGGGCGTAGACCTAGCTGCTGCGCCTGGTCGAGCGTGCCGTCGTCCAGCGCGCCCATCTGCAGCGGCGATAGCTCGACCTGGTTGGTCAGCAACGCATGGTGCTGGTGCAATAGCGCAAACTGGTTGGTGCTGTGATTGGACACGCCCCAGTGCGCAACCTTCCCTTCGCGCGTGAGCGCAGCGAATGTCTCCGCCAGTGCGGCGGCGTCCATCAGGTAATCGGGGCGATGGATCAGCACGAGATCCAGTCGATCGATATGCAGGTTGCGCAGCGACTGTTCCACCTGCGCCCGTACGTATGCCGCGCTGGTGTCGTAGTAGTTGATGCGATAGGGCCGTTGTGCGGAGCGAAGGCGGATGCCGCATTTGGTGATTAGCTGCATGCGATCACGCAAGTTGGGTGCCGCTTTCAATGCCTCGCCGAACAATCCCTCGGCGCGATAATCGCCATAGATATCCGCGTGATCGAACGAGCTGATGCCTAGCTCCAGCGCGTGCTCGATCCAGCGCACGCGCTCTTGCACGCTGAGATTCCAGTCGACGATGCGCCAAAGGCCGGCAACGATGGGGGAAAGTTCGAAGGCTTGTGTCATCGTCTTGATTGGCCTGGCAGATAAGGGATGTTGTAGTCAGCGCGTAGCAGTGGGCTTTTTCGAATCGCCAAGCTCATCGGCAGACCATCCGCCGCCGAGATCGCCGATCAGCGATGCCGTATCGAGCAGACGTTGTTGCTGCACGCTTAGCGCGCTTTGCTGAGCGCTCAGCAGCGTCGCCTGAGCCGTGGCCGCGGTGGTGTAATCGACCGTACCGGCCTGGTATTCGTTGAAGGCAATCCGTGCGCCTTCGGTGGCGTTCTGCACCACCGCATCCTGCACTTGGGCCTGCTGGGCAAGAATGCTCAATCCGGAAAGATCGTCTTCGACATTCTGCAAGCCGGTCAGCACGCTGCCGCGATAGTTGGCGACCGACGCTTCATACGCAGCCTTCGCCGCAGCAACTTCGCTATGACGTGCACCGAAATCGAATACGGTCTCACTGGCGTCGGCACCTATCGACCAGACGTGGTTGGCGATGTGCAACAAACCAGCCAGCGGCGATTGCGAGAAACCATCGGCAGCCGACAATGAAAAGCTCGGGTAATAAGCAGCCACGGCAACACCGACGGCGGCGTTCTGTGCGGCCATCTGTCGCTCGGCGATGGCGATGTCCGGTCTGCGCTGCAGCAGCGTCGAAGGCACGCCGACGGGAACCGTGGGCAAGGTGGGCAACGACGTGCTGTGCGGAATATCGAGTTCTTCCGGATTCTTGCCAACCAGCACGGCAATCGCATGCGCGTCCTGCGCGCGCGCGACGCCAAGCGCGATCAGGCTCGATTGCGCATTCTCCAGCTGCGTCCGCGCGTTAATCACGTCGGACGGGGGCGTGGTGCCGGCTGCGCCCTGGTTGGCAACCACGCGCAGGTATTCCTTGTATTGATCGATCGTCTGCTGCAACAGATCGGCATTGGCATCGTTCACGCGCAGTTCGATCACCGCGGTAGCCAGGGCGACCTGTTCGGACAAAGTGGCATTGGCCAGTATCGCTTCGCTGGCCTGGGCGGTGGCTTTGTTCTCTTCGAGCGTGCGGCGAACCTTGCCCCATAAATCGGGTGCCCAGCTGATATCGCCTTCGAGAGAACCCGAAGTACTTATCGGCCGGAAGTTGGCGGCGCTGCTGCTGAGACCGCTCCTGGCAGTGCGCTGCTTGCTGGCCGATCCGGTAACGCCTAACGTGGGGAGCAAGGAGCTACGCGCCAACTGCACGTCGGCCAGCGCTTGCTGGTAGTTGGCGTAATCCTGCCGCACAGTCTGGTTGGAGACCGACACCATCGGCTCCAGCTGATTGAGCATCGGATCGTTGAACACCGTCCACCACTCGCCCTTGGGCGCTTCGGCAGCCGGTGTCGCGGGCGTCCAGCCGGGTAGCGGTTTGTATTGCGCCGGCACCGGTACCTGCGGGCGATGGTAGTCGGGGCCGACTGCGCACCCGCCGAGCAACAGTGCCAGCGAGGCAGCTAGAGCGGTGTGGAAAATCTTCATAGTCATGCGCTCGCGTCCGATCTGTTCCACGGCAGAGTGGCCGACCACCTGGCGAGTCGGGCGCGCAGGCGGTCGAGGAAAAGGTAGATCACGGGTGTCGTGTACAAGGTAAATACCTGACTGAGAATCAAGCCGCCCATGACGGTAATGCCGAGCGGCTGGCGCAGCGATGCGCCCTGGCCGATACCGATCGCCAGCGGCACCGCGCCCAGCACGGCGGCGGCGGTGGTCATCATGATCGGTCGCAGACGTATCACCGCTGCATCGTGGATCGCCTTCTGTGGCGCATAGCCGTCGTCGCGCTGCAGGTGGATGGCGACGTCGATCATCATGATTGCGTTTTTCTTCACGATACCGATCAGCAGAATGATGCCGATCATGGCGATAACCGAGAACGGCGTGCCGAAGAGCAACAGCGCCAACGTAGCGCCAATCCCAGCGGAAGGCAGGGTAGAAAGAATCGTCAAGGGGTGCACGGTGTTCTCGTACAGAACGCCGAGCACGATATAGACGGCCGCCAGCGCCGCGAGAATCAGCAGCGGCATGGTCGACATCGATTGCGCGTACACCTGCGCCGCACCCGCCGAACTGCCGTGGATGGAGGCCGGCATACCCATTTCCTGCATGGACTGGTTGATTGCGGCCAAGGCGTTGCTCAACGAACCGCCAGGCGGCAGGTTGAAGGAAATCGTGGCCGCCACCAAACCATCCTGATGGCTGACCTGGGTGGCGGTGTGGTTGCTTACGTACGTCGCCAGCGCAGGGAAAGGAACCATTGTTTCTGACGAGGTGCTGTCCGCACTGCCGCTGGAGCTGCCGCCCTTGGAATTGGAAATGGAGTTGGTGAGCTGGTTGGCCTGCGCATCCGCATTGAGCGAGTTGGAGCTGGACGCGTTGCTCTGCGCGGCGCTTACGGCAGATCCCTGCTGAACCCCTTTGACGGTGCCACCAGGCATCTGCGTCTGCTGCGTTCCGGTCGGATTGCCCGCCGCAGTACTGAAACGCATGCGATTGAGCATCTGCGGATACTGCCAATACTTCGGCGCGACCTCCATCACCACGTAGTACTGGTTGAGCTGGTTGTAGACGGTCGAAACGGTGCGTTGGCCAAAGGCGTCATACAGCACGCTGTCGATCTGGTTCGGTGCAAATCCATAGCGCGCAGCGGTGGCACGATCGATGTTGATGTAGACCTGCAAACCATTCTGTTGCAAGTCCGAGTTCACGTCCTGCAGCTGGCTGCGATACTTGCCGAGCGCAGCCACCAGTTTCGGGACCCAGGTGAACAATGCGGTGGGATCGTCGCTGGTCAGCGTGTATTGATACTCCGCGGCCGACGACCGGCCGCCGATATGCAGATCCTGCGCCGCCTGCAGAAACAACTTGGCGCCCGACACGGCATTGAGCTTGGGACGCAGGCGATCGACCACCTGTGCCGCTGAGAGTTTGCGTTCCGCCAGTGGCTTGAGTTCGATAAACACGTTGGCTGTGTTGAGCGCACGACCGCCGGTAAAGCCTGCCACCGATGCGACCGCCGGATCTTTCTGCACGATACCCTGCAATTGCGCGAGCTTCTGCTCCATCGCCTGGAACGAGATGCTCTGGTCGGCAATGATCTGGCCGATCAGGATGCCGTTGTCCTGCTCCGGGAAAAAGGTCGATGGCACCAGTTTGATCAGGAAGACATTGAGCACGATCAGGCCGACCAACGTCAGACCGACCATCAGCGCGTTGTCGAGCACGGCTGTAAGCGAGCGGGAATAGGCGTTCTTGAAACGATCGAACTGTCGTTCGTACCAAACGGCCCAACGCGCCCTGGAATGCATCGCGGCGCCACGGCGGAGCACATAGGCGGCCATGGTCGGCGTGACCGTCAGCGAGATCAACAAAGAAAGCAGGATCGCGACCGACAGCGTGACTGCGAATTCGTGGAACAACAGGCCGATGATGCCGGGCATCAGCAGAATCGGCAGGAACACCGCGATCAGCGACAGGCTCATCGAGATCACGGTGAAGCTGACTTCGCCGCTACCCTTCAGCGCCGCCTCGCGTACATCCATGCCTGCTTCGACGTGCCGGACGATGTTTTCCAGCACCACCACCGCGTCGTCGACCACGAAACCGGTGCCGATGGTCAAGGCCATCAGTGAGAGATTGTCCAGGCTGTAGCCGAGCAAGTACATCGGCCCGAACGTGCCGACGATCGATAGCGGCAAGGCCACCGCCGGTATCAGGATGGCTCGCGACGACTGCAGAAACACATACACCACGCCAATCACCAGCAGCACCGCGATGAACAGCGTGCGCTCGGTATCGCCTACGGCCGCGTTCACCGACTGAGAGCGATCTACCGCGATGCCGATATGCACCGTGCGCGGCAGCGTCGCTTCGATCGACGGCAACACTTTGCGGATCTGTGCGACCGTCTTGACGATATTGCCGCCGGGCAACGGATAAACGATAACCAGCACTGCAGGCTTGCCGTTATACAGACCCATGTTGCGCAGGTTTTCCGCCGAGTCCTGCACATCGGCGACATCGCGCAGCAGCACCGGCGCGCCGTTGCGATAGGACACCACCAGGTCGCGGTACGGTGCCGCTTTGTTGATCTGATCGTTGGACGTCACTTCGTAGCGCTGGCCGTCCTGATCGATATGCCCCTTGGCGCTATTCGCGTTCGCAGCGCCGATCGCGGCGCGTACGTCTTCCAGGCCGATGCCATAACTGTTCAATCGATCCGGCTCGAGTTCGACGCGCACCGAAGGCAGGGCGCTGCCGCCCAGCGTGATCTGGCCTACGCCGTCGACTTGCGACAGCTGCTGCTGGATCACCGAGTTGGCCGAGTCGTACAGCTGCGCGCGCGTCAACGTGTTCGACGTCATCGCCAGCACCATGATCGGCGAGTCGGCGGGGTTGTACTCGCGGTAACTGGGGTTGTTGCGCAGCGTGCTCGGCAGATCCGCGCGCGCCGCCTGGATCGCAGCCTGCACATCGCGAGCGGCGCCGTTGATGTCGCGGTTCAAGCCGAACTGGATGGTGATCTGGGCGGAACCGACGTAACTGGTCGACGTCATTTCCGTGACATCGGCAATCGCGCCTAACCGCTTTTCGAGCGGCTCGGCCACCGTGGACGCCATAATGTCGGGGCTCGCACCCGCCATATTCGCCTGTACCACGATGACGGGAAAGGTGATGTTCGGCAGCGGTGCGACGGGCAGATGGAAGTAGGCCAACCCACCCGACAGCAGGATAGCGATCGCCAACAAGGTGGTCGCCACCGGCCGCTTGATGAAGAGCGCCGAGATGTTCACGGCGTACTTTCTCCCGCGGCTGGCTCGGGCTTGCGCTGGAACCGTTGCGCCAGTCGGTCAAAGTACAGATAGATCACCGGCGTGGTGAACAGCGTCAGCAACTGGCTCAACGTCAAACCGCCAATGATCGCGAGGCCGAGCGGGCGGCGCAGTTCCGAGCCGGTGCCGGTGCCTAGCAGCATCGGTAGCGCGCCGAGCATGGCGGCCAAGGTGGTCATCAGGATCGGCCGGAAACGCAGCAGCGATGCCTCAAAGATCGCCTCCGCCGGCGGCTTGCCGTGCTCGCGTTCGGCTTCGAGCGCGAAGTCCACGATCATGATCGCGTTCTTCTTCACGATGCCGATCAACAGCACGATGCCGATGATGCCGATCACATCGAGATCGCTACCCGCGACCATCAGCGCGAGCAATGCGCCGATACCGGCCGACGGCAGCGTCGACAAAATGGTGACTGGGTGGATAAAGCTCTCGTACAGCACACCAAGCACGATGTACACCGCGACCAGCGCCGCAATCAGCAAGTACACCTCACTAGACAGCGAGTCCTGGAAAGCCTGCGCCGCGCCCTGGAACGAAGAGGTGATCGAGGGCGGCAGGTTCACCGCCTGCTCGGCCTGGTTGATTTCTTCCACCGCCTTGCTTAGCGACGCGTCCTGAGCGAGGTTGAACGAGATGGTGACGGCAGGGAACTGAGCCAGATGACTGATCACCAACGGTGATTTGGTGACCTGGATGTTGGCGATTGCTTTTAGCGGCACTTGTCCGCTGCTGCTGGTCTGGCTGGGCAGATAAAGCTCGCCCAGCGACTGCAGCGTCGGTAATTTTTCCGGTTTGGCGACCAGGATCACGCGGTACTGACTGGACTGATCGAAGATGGTCGAGACGATACGCTGGCCAAGCGCATCGTAAAGGGCATTATCGATGGTCGCCGCCGTAATGCCGAAACGCGCCGCCAGCTGACGGTTCACTTCGACATTCACACTCAAGCCGTCGTTGTTCAGATCGCTGGTGACATCGGTGATCGAATGAATCTGTTTCATGCGATCGATCAGCGCCGGCACGTATTGCATGAATGCCTGCTGGCTCGGGCCCCGGAGCACGAACTTGTACTGGTTCGGCGATACGGTGGTATCGAGAGTGAGATCTTGCTCAGGCTGCAGGTACAGCTTGATGCCGGGTATGTTCGCCACTTCACCCTGGATGCGCCGTGCGATTTCTGCTGCCGTCTGCGAGCGATCGTCGCGCGGTTTCAGGTCGATCAGGAAGCGCCCGTTGTTGAGCGTGGTGTTGGTACCGTCGATGCCGACATAGGAGGTCAGATTGGTGACGTCTGGATCCTTGAGAATTGCCTCCGCCAGTGCCGACTGACGATTCACCATGGTGGTGTAAGACACCGAGTTGTCGGCGATGCTGATGCCCTGGATCACGCCGACGTCCTGCACCGGGAACAGACCCTTCGGGATGACGATGTACAACATCACCGTAATGGCGAGGGTGGCGAAGAAGACAAGCAGCGTCGCCAGCTGATGACTCATGACGAAGCGCAAGCCGCGCTCGTACGCCGCCAGTGTCTTGTTGAACAAGCCTTCGCTGATCTTTTCGAAACGGCTGGGATGCCGCTCCGCCTGCGCGCGCAGGATACGCGCGCAGAGCATCGGCACCAGGGTCAGCGACACCACACCGGAAAGCACGATGGTGACGGCGAGGGTGACAGCGAATTCGCTAAACAATCGCCCGATCACGCCGCCCATGAACAGCAGCGGGATCAGCACTGCGATCAGCGATACCGTCAGCGAGAGAATGGTGAAACCGATCTGCCCGGCGCCGATCAGCGCGGCGTTCAACGGCGTCTCGCCTTCTTCCAAGTAGCGCACGATGTTCTCGATCATCACGATCGAGTCGTCGACCACGAAGCCGGTGGCAATGATCAAGGCCATCAGCGACAGGTTGTCGATCGAGTAATTCAGCTCGTACATCATCGCCAGCGTGCCGATCAGCGAGACCGGCACGGAGATGCTGGGAATGATCGTGGCCGGCAGATTGCGCAGGAACACAAAGATCACCAGCACCACCAGCACCACCGCCAGCACCAACTCGAACGCGGCGTCGGCCACGGAGGAGCGGATCACGCCGGTGCTGTCGGACACGATCTCGACCTTCATCCCCGCGGGCAGGGTGGATTCCAACTGTGGTAGTTCTTTCTTGATCTGATCGACCGTGGCGATCACGTTTGCGCCCGGTTGGCGCTGCACGTTCAGCACGATGGATGGCGTCTTGTTGTACCAGGCGCCTTGTTCGGTATTTTGCGCAGCCTGGGTGACGCGGGCGACATCGCGCAGGAAGACCGGTGCACCGTTCTGGTAGGAGACCACCGTATTCAGGTAATCCTTGGGATCCTGGATCTGGTCGTTGCCGTTGATCGTGTAGTCGAGTTCAGGGCCGTCGAAATTACCCTTGGGCTGGCTGACGTTGACGTTCGAGATCAGTGAGCGCAAATCGTCGATGCTGAGTCCGTAAGCCGCCAGCTTCTGCGGATCCGCCTCGACGCGCACCGCCGGTACGTTGCCGCCGGATGGTGTCACCAGGCCGACGCCCGGCACTTCGGAAATCTTCGTTCCGAGCCGATTGTTGGCCACATCCTGCAACTGTGGCAGTGACATCGACGTGGAGGTGACCGCCAAAGTAAGGATGGGCTGGTCGGCAGGATTTACCTTGGCGTACGTCGGCGGCGCCGGCAGGCCGCTGGGCAACAGGCTGTTGGCGGCGTTGATCGCCTCCTGCACATTCTGTTCGGCCACGTCGAGGTTGAGCGACAGGTCGAATTGCAGCGTGATGACCGATGCACCCGCCGAACTGTTCGAGGTCATCTGCTGCAGACCGGGAATCTCGCCCAGCTGCACTTCCAGCGGCGCGGTAACGGTGGTCGCCATCACCGAAGGGCTGGCGCCCGGGTAGAAGGTCTGCACCTGGATCGTCGGATAGTCCACGGCGGGTAGCGACGACACTGGCAGAAAGCGCATCGCAACCAGGCCCACCAGCACCAGGGCGATCATCAGCAGCGATGTCGCCACCGGCCTGAGTACGAACAGGCGGGAAATATTCATCGGAACGCGCGCCCGCTCAAGAGCCTGTCCTCATAGTCCACTCAGCGACAACCCGGAGGGCCGGGTCTGCTTGCCCGCAATCCTGCGTCATCACTCGCTCATGTATCGACATACACTTCACTCGTTCTTCCTGGTCTTGCGCGCAAACAGATCCCGGCGCGGGCCACGTGGACTATGAGGACAGGCTCTAAGATTGTGAGGATGAAGTGGAACTACGAGCCCGCTTGCTACCGTGTTGCTGCGTACTCACCGACGAAGAAGATGCCGGCGCAGACGCGCTGCCTGCTTCTGCCGGCTTCGCCTGCGCGAGCTTGATCTTGGCGCCGTCGTTGAGACGATCCATGCCATCGGTCACCACTGTTTGACCAGCCGACAGGCCGGCCAGGATCGCGGTGTACTTACCGTCGCTGGGACCGGGCGTCACCTTGTGGACCGAGACGGTGTCGTCCGCGTTGACCAGATAGACATAATCGCCCGGCGCACCGGTTTGTACAGCCGGCGTTGGGACCAGCACGGTTTTTTGCAGCGTATCGACCAGCAGCTGCACGTTGACGAATTCGTTCGGATACAGCGATTCGTCGTCGTTAGGGAAGGTTGCGCGCAGCGACACCGTACCGGTGCTGGTGGCCATCTGATTGCTGACGGCGTACAGCGTGCCCGTAGCAAGCTGCTTGGTGTTATCGCTGTTGTAGACCGTCACCGGCAGCTTCGCGCGGGCATTAATGCGTTGCAGTACCTTGCCCAACGCATTCTGCGGCACTGTGAACTGCACCGTAGTCGGTTTCATGGTGGTGATGACCACGATGCCCGGTGAGCTCGACTGCGTGACGTAGTTGCCGGGATCGACCAAACGAAGGCCGACGCGACCGGCCACCGGCGCGGTAATGCGGCAATACGCCAGATCGAGCGCGAACTGCGCGATGCTCGCCTGGTCGGCTTTCACGGCAGCTTCGCCCTGCTGCACCGTGAACTTCTGATCGATATAGGTTTGCTCGGCGATCGACTTCTGCTCGTGCAATTGCGTGAAGCGGGCGAGGTCGGCGCGGGCCAGATCGAGACTGGCCTGGTCCTTGGCCAGCTGGGCTTCGGCCTGCTGCTTGCTGATCTCATACTGACGCGGATCGATCTGGGCAAGGAACTGTCCCTTCGTTACATCCTGACCTTCCTGGTAACCCACTTCCGTCAGGTAGCCACTCAACTGCGGCAGCACGGTGACGGTGGCGACGGGCGTTACGGTGCCGAGCTCGTTCAAGATTTCCGGCATATCGCCCACACTGGCGGCGGCAGCGCTCACGACTTGTGGCGGCGTACCTGTTTTCGCAGGCGGACGATTGAAGATGTGGACCAGTACAAGAGCGATGGCTGCGAAGAGAACCACCACGGCGATCAGCATGCCGCGCCTTTTGCGAAAGTGTCCGGCTGCTTGCATCGTGTCGGCACTCATAACCATCTCCAGGTGTTTGTCTTTCAGTTTACAAAAGTGCTTTTGCGCCGAAAAAGTGTTGACCGTGTGGCCGAACCGATGGTCATCAGATGCTTTTGTTGGCGTGCCGGCATTTTGCGCTCACATGGCTTCGCTCGGGCGCACACGGATGGCCGGTGGGCTCGCGAGCGGTCAGGTGGATTCGGGAGCGCCGGTTACCGGCGCAATGTGAACCCGGGGTGGGGAGTTGCAGGATCATCGGCGAAATAACGGCCACGATCTTGACGTGTCACGCTTATCGATGTCTTAGAGGGGCTTCTTCTTCAGCGGTGCTGCATGCTAACGGTTGCGCTGGGGGATGGGCGAGGTACGTGAGTCATGTAAACGCCAATGACGCTCATACGTTGACGCCCGGTTGCGCCGAGATGTCCTTGCCATCGCCGCAACCCACTGAAAGTGCGAAAAGAATCACACCATTTTGGTCCGTTTCCACCACGGTGTCACCCTCTCTTCACGCACCAATGTGAAGAGACCTGCACCGAGAATCAGCACGATACCTATCAGCATGGGCCAATCGAGCTTGTCCCCGAACAACCAATAGCCAAACCCGATGGCCCAGAGCATCTGGCTGTATTGCGTGGGCGCCACGCGATTGGCGGGAGCTATAAGGGTGGCGTACATCAACAGCACGCCGGCCAATGCGGCGAGCAAGCCATAGCCGGCGAGCAGACCCCATTCGTGCCAATTCGGCCAGACGAAGTGCGGAATCATCAAAAGCCCGCCGATGATGAGCGGCCCAATCACGCCAGCACCATAGAGACTGATGCGCTTTTCATGCGGCCCAGCCATGCGCAGCGCCACGACTGCCGCCGCCGCAAACAAGCCGCATATCAGCGCAGCGATATGGCCGACACTCAAGGCGCGAAAGCCAGGCCGCAGCACCACCAGCACGCCAAGGAATCCGATAAACACCGCCGACCAGCGCCGCCAGCCCACATGTTCTTTCAAGAAAAGCACGGAAAGCAGCGTCACGAAAATCGGCATCAGGAAGATCAACGTGAACACTTCGGCCATCGGCAGCAAGGTAAAGGCCGTGACGGAGGCAATGTTGCCGACGGCACCTGCGACGGCGCGCACCCACCACAGAGCTGGACGTTGCGCTGTGACCACGTCGCGCCAACGATCACCCTTGGTCATGATGAAAGGCAGCGCCATCAGCCCGAACACGGCGCCGAAAAATACGGATTCGTAAGGCGGTACCGAGCCATGCAGGGATTTCACGAATGCATCGCTGATCGCATAAGCCGCGAAGCTGGCGAAGCCGAGAAGTACACCTTTGATCATGCGGATTCCGTTCGATGTGCTGCAGGAGGCTGTCGGCGCGGCTTCCGGTTCAGGCCGGGCAAGGCGTCCTTGCGAGCAATGCTTGCCAGAATACCGGGGAACGTCAGAGTGACAAGATTTGAAGCATTTTCATGTGGCAACCGCACTTGGCCCTAGGCTGACGGGCTGTTGCACCCCGGCATGACCGGAAAGACGGGCCCAGGCTACAATGTAGGGCTTCCCCGACCGTTTCCGGAACCTTTATGGCAGCCCGATTGAACCCGCTCGACCTGTACGACGTCCGCTCCCTGCTCACCGACGAAGAGCGCATGGTTCAGGATACCGTCGGCCGTTTCGTCGATGAAAAAGTGCTGCCGATCATCGGCGACTGTTTCGACCAGGGCCGCTTTCCGAAGGAACTGGTTCCGGAAATCGCCAATCTGGGCCTGCTGGGCGCCACGATTCCCGAAAAATACGGCTGCGCTGGCATGAATGGCGTTAGCTACGGTTTGATCTGCCAGGAGCTGGAGCGTGGCGACTCGGGCCTGCGCAGCTTCGCCTCCGTGCAGAGTTCGCTGTGCATGTATCCGATCTACGCCTACGGCAACGAAGAGCAGAAAATGCACTACCTGCCCAAGATGGCGGCGGGCGAGATCATCGGCTGCTTCGGCCTGACCGAACCGCACGGCGGTTCCGACCCGGCCAACATGAAGACCCACGCCAAGAAAGACGGCGGCGACTGGGTCATCAATGGCGCCAAGATGTGGATCACCAACGGCAACATCGCGCATATCGCCATCGTGTGGGCGCAGACCGAAGACGGCATCCAGGGCTTTATCGTTCCGACGGATACCAAGGGCTTCACCGCGCAGGAAGTGCATAAGAAGATGAGCTTGCGCGCCTCGGTGACTTCGGCGCTGTTCTTCGACAACGTGCGCATTCCTGACGCCAACCGCTTGCCGAATGTAAAAGGCCTGAAAGGTCCGCTCGGCTGCCTTACGCAGGCACGCTACGGCATCACCTGGGGTCCCATTGGCGCCGCGCAGGCCTGCCTGAAAGAAGTGCTGGATTACACGCAGGAACGCATCCTGTTCGGTCGTCCGCTCGCGTCCAACCAGGCGATCCAGCTGAAAATGGCGGACATGGCTCGCCGCATCACCAGCGCGCAGCTGCTCTCGTTGCAGTTAGGTCGTTTGAAAGATGCCGGCAAGATGGAACCCACCCAGGTATCGCTGGCAAAGTGGAACAACTGCCGCATGGCGATCGATATTGCGCGCGAATGCCGCGACATCCTCGGTGGCGCCGGTATCACCGTCGAGCATTCGGCGATCCGCCACGCGTTGAACCTGGAATCGGTCATCA
>NZ_BSNQ01000003.1:1120555-1362093 GCF_030160075.1 Dyella lipolytica | reverse complement strand
ATCTTGCGATGGGGTTTGCTCGAAACGAATTTGATGAAACGCCATCGCAAGATTGACCCCGCACCTCAATCCTCTCCCCAAAGGGGAGAGGAGGCGATCGCAAAAAGCCGTGTTTGATTTGGAGCCGAACCTTGTCGATTCCCGACATCCGCATCGAAACCGAGCGCCTGATCCTGCGGCCGCCGACGGCGGCCGACTTCGACGCTTACGCTGCGAACATGGCTGATTTCGAGGCCGCCCGTTTTATCGGCGGCCAGCAGTCGCGCGAAGTAGCGTGGCGTGGATTCCTCACTCTGGCCGGGGCATGGGCCATTCAGGGCTTCGCGATGTTCTCGGTGATCGAGAAGGCGAGCGGCCGCTGGATCGGTCGTCTCGGACCGTGGTATCCCGAAGGCTGGCCCGGCACCGAAGTGGGCTGGGGCCTGGCGCGCGAAGCGTGGGGCAAAGGCTATGCCTACGAAGGCTCGGTCGCTGCTATCGACTGGGCGTTCGAGCACCTGGGCTGGCGTGAAATCATTCATTCGATCCATGCGGATAACCAGGCGTCGCTAGCACTCGCGCAACGTTTGGGCTCTCAATTGCGCGGCACGAAGAAAATGCCGCCGCCCTATCAAGACACTACCGCCGAAATCTGGGGGCAGACGCGCGAGCAGTGGAACACGCGCTCGCGTTAAGGCAACTCCAGGTACGCCACTTCAACTCCATCGTTGATCACATCATGTCTAGCACGCAACCCATCGCCGCCCGCCACAAGGGCTTCAACCGCGCCGAGATCGTCGATCAGAACTTCACGGAATTCGTGCAGCACTGGCAGGGCGACGTGCGATCCAAGCCGCATGACGATGCGCCGGTGCTACCCGGCAGTGCGCTCGATGCGCGCGGCTTTCGCGAGCTGCTGGAATCGCAACTGATCTCGCGCCACCTCGACCTGATGGCGCGCGTGCTGCGCGTGCAGAACAAAGTCTTCTACACCATCGGCAGCTCGGGTCACGAAGGCAATGCCATGGTGGCGCGTGCCACGCGGCATACCGATCCCGCCTTTCTGCATTACCGCTCCGGCGGTTTCATGGCCGAGCGCTTCCGCAAGCTGCCGGGCATGGATCCAGTGATGGACTCGGCGCTGTCGTTTGCAGCGAGCAAGGACGATCCTGCGTCCGGCGGCCGTCATAAAGTGTGGGGAAGCAAACCGCTTTGGGTCTTGCCGCAAACGTCGACCATCGCGTCGCACTTGCCCAAGGCGTTGGGTACGGCGGTGGCTATCGAGCAAGGTCGTCGTATCGGCCATCAATTGCCGATCCCGGACGATTCCATCGCCATCTGTTCATTCGGCGACGCTTCCAGCAATCACGCCACGGCACAGACGGCGTTCAATGCCGCATCGTGGACGGCGTATCAAAAGCTGCCGGCGCCAGTGCTGTTTGTGTGCGAGGACAATGGCATCGGCATCTCGGTGAAGACACCGAGTGGTTGGGTCGCCAACAACTTCCAACGGCGCCCGGATCTCGACTACTTCTTTGCCGATGGTTTGGATCTGGCTGAAGGCTATGCCCAAGTACAACGCGCGGTGGAACATTGCCGTCACACGCGTCGCCCGACCTTCCTGCATCTGAAGACCACCCGCATCATGGGTCACGCCGGTACCGATTTCGAAATCGAGTGGCGCAGCATCGAAGAACTCGTGGCGGTCGAAGCATCCGATCCGCTGCTGCGTTCCGCTGCCATCGCATTGGAGTCGGGTCTCTATACCAAGGAAGCATTGCTGGCGCTCAACGAAGCGACGCGCAAACGCTGCTTCGCCGCGGCAGAGGAGGCCGATCGTCGTCCCAAACTCGAACGTCTCGACGATGTGATGACACCGCTTGCGCCTTACACGCCGGATAAAGTGAAGGCCGAAGCTCAACGCGCCGATTACAATGACAAGCGCGTCGCCGTATTCGGCGGCGAGGACAAGCTGCCGGAGAAACAGCCACCGCGCCACCTCGCGATTCAGATCAACCAGGCGCTGCACGACGTGATGGCGAAGTACCCCGAAACACTGTTGTTCGGCGAAGACGTCGCCCAGAAGGGCGGTGTGTACACCGTCACGAAGGGTCTGCTCAAAGCGTTCAAGGGCAGCCGCGTGTTCAACACGCTGCTCGACGAAACGGTGATCCTGGGCCTGGCCCAGGGTTACGCCAACATGGGCATGCTGCCGATCCCGGAGATCCAGTACCTGGCGTATTTCCATAACGCGTGCGACCAGATTCGCGGCGAAGCGGCATCGCTGCAGTTCTTCTCCAATAACCAGTACCGCAACCCGCTGGTGATGCGCGTGGCGGCATTGGGATATCAGCGCGGTTTCGGCGGTCACTTCCATAACGACAACTCGATTACCGCCTTGCGCGACATTCCCGGTCTGGTGGTCGGTTGCCCCAGCCGTGGCGACGATGCAGCCACCATGCTGCGCACCATGATGGCGCTGGCGAAGGTGGACGGCCGCGTGTGCGCATACCTGGAGCCGATCGCGCTCTATATGGCCAAGGATCTCTACGAAGCGGGCGATGGGCAGTGGCAGTTCGCTTATCCCGCACCGGGCGAGGCGATGACGTTGGGCGAAGGTCGTGTTTATCACGCCGACGCCAATGACCTGGTCATCTTCACCTTCGGCAACGGCGTGCCGATGGCCTTGCGTTCGGCGCGCACCATCGAGAAGGACTTGGGATGGAAAGTCCGCGTGGTCGATCTGCGCTGGCTGGCGCCGCTCAACGACGCGTTCATTGCAGCTCAGGCCAAGACGGCCAAACACATTCTCGTGCTGGATGAAGGGCGCAAGAGTGCAGGCGTGGGTGAGGGCATCATCACCGCGGTGGTTGAGGCCGGCTTTGGCAGCACACCATTGGAGCGCGTCGTAGGTGCAGATACCTATACGCCGCTTGCCGGCGCTGCATTCCTAGTATTGCCGGGTGATGCGGAAGTGGTGACTGCGGCGAAGAAGTTGGCTGGTCGGAAATAACGACCTCTGCACCTATGAACTTCGTGCTTAACCCTTCTCCCTTCGGGAGAAGGTGCCGACAGGCGGATGAGGGTACGAGCGGAGCGCGATAAACAAATTTGGGGCGAGAATTCAACATAGCGCGCTGCCCGAACCCTCACCCCCAACCCCTCTCCCGATGGGAGAGGGGCTTTAATTCGCGCTAACGCTCCGACTCGCGCGCCGGACGCGATCGGTGATGTCCGCTCACCATGTCCGCGCGCCGCTCGAATGTATGCACCTGATTGCGCCCATTGAGTTTCACGTAGTACATCGCCTGATCCGCGCGCTCGACCAGAGTTTCCAGCGTATCGCCCATGCTGCGCATGGCCAGACCAATGCTGACGCTCAGCATCATGTTGCTCTGGTCGACCGGAATTTCCAGCCGGTTCACGCGCCGGCATAACCGGGTGGCGACTTGTACCGCCTGTTCCTGATTCACGCCATAAAGCATGGCGACAAATTCCTCGCCTCCGTAGCGTCCCAGCAGATCGTTAGGGCGCACTTCGGTGCTCAGCACTTCAGCAACAGCAACCAGCGCACGATCGCCGGCTGCATGACCGTGCCGGTCGTTGAGCACCTTGAAGTGATCCAAATCGAGAAACAACAGCGCAACCGGCTGTGTCGTATTCGCCACATCAGCCAGCATTTGGTTGGCGGCTTCGGTCCAGGCACGGCGGTTGAGCAGGTTGGTGAGCGCATCGCGGTCGGCCAGCACGCGCGCCGTGTCGCGATCGCGACGCATGGTTAGCGCACGATCGGCCAAGCCCAGCGATAGCACAATGGCTTCAAAAGCCCCCATCGCGATGCTTGCGTCGTTGAGCCAATCCAGGCTGGGCAGCGCACCGGTCGCTTGCGCGCTGGTCATGGCGGTCAAGATCAGCAGAGGTATCCAACCGATCACGAAGAACCAGGCTTGCCGCGAACCGCGCAGCCCGGCTACCAGGGCCGTGAACAACAGCAACAACGCCCCGAGAATCAGCACCGGATCGATGAGCGTCTGCGCCATGTTCACCAGCTCGGGAACCTGACTGCAGCGCAACAGCACGATCAGTGGCATCGTGATGCCCAGCGCTACCACGGGTACGCGTAGCGCTGGCGCATAACGCGAAACATCGCAGAAACGGTTGATGAAAAGCGCGGCGAACGATACCGACAACGCCACCGCCGAGGCGCTCACCAGCGTTTTCGACCCGATGAGCCAGCTCACGCCCAGCGGATGAAACAAAAAGCCGGTCCCGATGCCTTGCACAAGGACATAACAGAGCATATAGCCCGTGTACCAGGCGAAGGTCATGTCGCGCAGCATGATCGCGAAGCACAGTGCCATCAGCGCCATCGCCACCATCACGGCAAAGCAGGCGGTGGCGAAGGCAAGCCAGTTGGAATCTTCTTGCAGATAGTCGTTCAAGCTTTGCAGCTCGAAACGCTCGGGGGCGGCGCGGCCGTCGCTGTGCTCGACCTTGAGCAAGATCGGCTCCGCCTCGCTGCTGTCGGTCAGACGAAATGCCAGCCGGCCATGTCCATGCAGCGGTGCGGTGAAGTCATCGAGCGCCAATGTGCGGATTGGCCCGTTGTCGCCGTAGAGCGTGATCGAACCCAGGGGAGCAGGGTAGATCGACAGCACACGCTCCTCACCGGCGCGCGGCGGTATCGGCTGCAGCACCACCCAGCTGCCCATGGCATCGCTTGGAAACCGTTGCAGTATGGATGGATTGAAGGTTTGGAGCAGGCCGTGTTTGAAGGCGTTGAGTATTTGCGCAGGGGTATCACCGCGGGCGACTTCGCGCCATGCACCGCGAAGTGGGGCGCCCGTGCCGGCGTGCACTAGCGAGAGCGACAATAGCCACACCAAGGGCAAGGCAGCTAGCAGCCACCTGCGCACGCGCCATCCCTTTGGTAAAACGCCCTTAGTCACTTCAGCCCCTCGTTCCTGAAGCGGCCGCGCACCCGCACACGCAGAAGCACGACCCAACCCGGTCGTTCCCGCATCCGTCTGCATGATCGTCGGTTCCCGATCACCGACGGCGCCTCCATTGTGATCCTCCCGTGAAGGAATGGAACGCTCGGCCTCGATTTCACAGAGGCTAAAGCAGGGGCCGTGCCAGCTCGTCAGGTCGGCGCAAGGCGCGGTTTCACGTGGATTTACCGGCCGTTAGCGCACTTTCTTGCCGAGTTGCGGCCTGGTGTGACCGACTGGGTCAGATTCATGACAAGAGCGGGTGCACGAGCGGCTAAAAGCTGCGAGTCAACGCCCTGCGGGGTTGCCGGCGCCGCAATACTTCTCCAGCAACTGCTGCTGCACGTCGTGCGGCGTTTGAGAATCGGTAGGATGCAGCCGCGTATAGCTGCCATCCGCATGCAGTTGCCAGGCCGTGGTGTTGTCGGCCAGATACATATCCAGCTCCTTGCGGATGCGCTGGCGAAGCTTGCGATCCTCGATCGGAAAACCGGTTTCGACACGGCGATCCAGATTGCGCTCCATGAGATCGGCGCTGGCCAGATACATGCGCTCGTCGCCGTCGTTGGCAAACCAGTAGACGCGGCTGTGCTCGAGGAAGCGGCCGACAATAGAGCGCACGCGGATGTTCTGCGATACACCGGGAATGCCCGGACGCAGGCAGCACGTGCCACGCACCACCAGGTCGATCTTCACGCCGGCAGTGCTGGCTTTGTAGAACGCGCGGATCATTTTGGCGTCGGTCAATGCGTTGATCTTGATGATCATCTGCGCCGGCTTGCCCGCTTCGGCATGGGCAGTTTCGTGCGCGATCATGTCGAGCAGCGATTTTTTCAGCGTAAAGGGCGCGTGCAGCAGCTTCTTCATCCGCAACAGCTTGCCCATGCCGGTGAGCTGACTAAAAAGCTTGTGTACGTCCTCGCACAACGCGGGGTCAGAGGTCAGCAGGCTGTAATCGGTGTACAGCCGCGCATTGCCGCTGTGATAGTTGCCGGTGCCCATGTGTGCATAGCGCTGCAGCTTCTGGCCTTCGCGGCGCTGGATCAGAATCAGTTTGGCATGCGTCTTGACGTCGACCACGCCGTAGATCACTACGGCGCCAGCCTGCTGCAGGCGCGTAGCCAGGCTTAGATTGGATTCTTCGTCGAAGCGCGCGCGCAGCTCGACGACGGTGATCACTTCCTTACCGTTACGCGCAGCCTCGACCAGCGCATCGACGATTTCGGAATTGGCGCCTGTGCGATAAAGCGTCTGTTCGATGGTGAGCACCGCCGGGTCCTGCGCGGCCTGCCGCACCAGATCCACCACCGGTGAGAACGACTCGTACGGATGCATCAGCAGCACATCCTGCTTGCCGATCACCTGGAACAGATCCTCGGCTTTCTTCAGCGACTTGGGAATGGCCGGTACGAAGGGCGAATATTGCAGCTGCGGATTTTCACTACGACTGACAATGCCGAACAGACGCGTGAGATTGACCGGTCCGTTGACTTCGTACAGTTCGGCTTCGGTCAGGCCGAATTGCTTGAGCAGGTAATCGGTGAGCGTCTTCGGGCAGTTGTCGGCCACTTCCAGGCGCACTGCATCGCCAAAGCGGCGGGAGGACAATTCGCCGCGCAGCGCGCGCGCAAGGTCGTCCATTTCTTCCGGGTCGATGGTGAGGTCGGCGTTGCGGGTCAAGCGGAACTGATAGCAGCCGCGTATTTCCATGCCCGGGAACAACTCGTCGGCATGCGCATGGATGATCGAGGACAGCAGTACGTAATTCTCGCCGCCTTCGCAGACTTCCTCCGGCAAGCGGATGATACGCGGCAGCACGCGCGGCGCCGGAAGAATCGCCAGGCCCGAGTCGCGCCCGAACGCATCCACGCCTTCCAGCTCCACGATGAAGTTGAGGCTCTTGTTGACCAGCAGCGGGAAGGGGTGTGTGGGATCGAGGCCGATCGGCGTCATCATCGGCGCGACTTCCTGGCGGAAGTAGCGCTGCACCCAGCGTTTCTGCGCGACGGTCCAGGTTTCGCGGCGGACGATGCGAATGCCCTGTTGGTCCAGCTCGGGCAGTAAGCGTTCGTTGAGGATCGCGTATTGCCGCGCGATCTGGCGGTGCGCGATCTCACTGATCTCGGTCAGCGCCTGCTTGGGTGGAATGCCGTCAGGCCCGACGATCTCGTGCTTGAAGGCAATCTGGCTCTTCAGTCCGGCGACACGGATTTCGAAAAACTCGTCCATGTTGCTGGAGAAGATCAGCAGAAACTTCAGCCGCTCCATTAACGGCGTGCGTTCGTCCAGCGCCTGTTCCAGCACCCGGTTGTTGAACTGCAGCTGCGACAGTTCGCGATGGATGTAATGCGCCTTGTCGTTCAGGTCGACGACGTGTGCGACTACCGTTTCCGGTGTGGTGGCACTGGCCACTGGCATGGCGTCTTGATCGTTACGTTTGCTCATCGGTGCACCATCCGGGCGACTGGCAGTGGGTGGCGACGTCGCACCCGTCGGGGTGCGTCACTGCGTTGACATCCTGCGGCAGGGCGTTGACACAGGTGTGACACGGCATCATGACCTATCTACCGCATCGGAAACTAGATATTGGCTGGGTGCAGCGCCGAGCGTACGCCGAAATGCGGCAGTGAATGCGCTGGTGCTGCTGTAGCCAAGCTCAATCGCGACATGTGTCACCGATTGCCCGCGCCCCAATCGGGCTAGTGCGGCGAGCAGACAAGCCTGCTGGCGCCAGGCACTGAAACTCATGCCTGTTTGCTGTCGGAATAGACGAGTAAAACTGCGTCGGCTCATATCGGCTTTGTGCGCCATCGCATCGATATCGATTTCCAGCGAAGGTGACTGGATCAGTGCACGACACAGCCTGGCGAGGCGTGGATCCTGGGGCAACGGTGTGTTCAAGGGCAGGGTGGGCATCCCTGCGACTTCATTCACCAGCAGGCGCATCAAGTCATCGTCGCGGCTGCCCAAGGTGTATTCAGCGGGGAGATCCACGGCTTCCGACAAGAGCGCATGCAGCAACGGTGAAACACTGATGACGGTGCAATGTTCCGGCAGACCGGCTTTTGCTGCCGCGTCACTCTGGATGAATGCGCTACGTGTGCTCGTGGGGCCACCCATATACACAACGTGGGCGACGCCGGCGGGAATCCACAGTGCCCGCCTCGGCGGCACCACCCAGCTGCCCTGAGTGGTGGTCACGGTCAGCACGCCGGCGATGGCGTAAAGGCATTGCCCGCGCTTGTGCGTGTGGCTGGGCAGCACCATGCCCGCGGAATAGTCGTTGCCAGTGGCGACGACGTCGCGTGGGGTGTCTTCGTAGGCGATGACCCGAGTATTTCTCACGATTGGCCCGAATTCGACATAAGTTGACCCAATAGTGTATGCAGGCCGTTACGAGCTACTTTATGGTGGTAGTCGCGGCGACGCAATCTCGCGCGCATTCCCCATCCCAAGAAAAGACCATGCAGAACTCCGCCGAATCGGTTTCTTTGCCTTCGACCGCGCAAGCCTCGCCCGCGCACCGCACGGATTACGCCATTCTTGGTGCGATCAGCTTTTCGCACCTGCTCAACGACATGATCCAGTCGCTGATCCTGGCGATCTATCCGATCCTCAAAAGCGGTTTTCATCTCAGTTTCGAGCAGGTCGGCCTGATCACCCTGACGTATCAGGTGACCGCGTCGCTGCTCCAGCCGCTGGTGGGCATGGTCACCGACCGCAAGCCGATGCCTTATTCCTTGCCGGTGGGCATGGGTTTCACGCTTTGCGGTTTGCTGTTGCTCGCTACGGCACCGAATTTTGCCGTGCTGCTCGTTGCTGCCGCATTGGTCGGTACCGGCTCGTCGGTGTTCCATCCCGAGTCATCGCGTGTGGCGCGGCTGGCGTCGGGTGGACAGCATGGATTGGCGCAATCCTTGTTCCAGGTAGGTGGCAACACGGGCGCCTCGCTTGGGCCGCTGCTTGCTGCGTGGATCATCGTGCCGCACGGGCGCGGTAGTGTCGCCTGGTTCTCGCTTGCCGCGTTGCTGGCGATGGTCGTGCTGTTGCAGGTGGGACGCTGGTATCGGCTGCATCATGTCGCGCGCAATGCGGTAGTGCGCCATGTGGCCGGCGAGGCGTTGAGTCGCAACAAGGTCATCATGTCGCTACTGATTCTTGGCTTGCTGATCTTCTCCAAGTATTTCTATTTGGCAAGCATCAGCAGCTATTTCACCTTCTATCTGATCCACACCTTCGGTGTGTCGGTGCAGAACGCGCAGATGCACTTGTTCGTGTTCCTGTTCGCGGTGGCGGCGGGTTCGCTGATCGGCGGTCCGATCGGTGACAGGGTGGGGCGCAAGTGGGTGATCTGGGTATCGATCCTGGGTGTGGCGCCGTTCACGCTGGCATTGCCGCATGCCGATCTGTGGTGGACCGGTGTGTTGACGGTAGTGATCGGGCTGATTCTGTCTTCGGCCTTCTCGGCGATCCTGGTTTATGCGCAGGAATTGATTCCGGGGCGTGTGGGCATGATTTCCGGTTTGTTCTTTGGTTTTGCATTCGGTATGGGCGGTATTGGCGCGGCGGTATTGGGGCGCGTGGCCGATGCGCATGGCATCGATTACGTGTACTCGCTGTGTGCGTATTTGCCCTTGATTGGCGTATTGGCCGTATTTTTGCCGAATCTGGAGCGGATGAAGCTCGCCGCAAAATAGCCCGCCGGCTCTACGTTATTCCGGTTTGTACTGGAACGACGAGCAAAAAACGGCCCGCATCAGCGGGCCGTTTTGCGTTCGCTTAGTGCTTGGTTGGTGCGGGCCCTTGCACCACTTGCGTCAGGTTCCCCGGCTTCAGGTACTTCTTGAACGCCGCCTGCACCTGCGCCGGCGTCAGTGCCAGATAGTGCTTGGCGGCAACCATCGGCTGATCAAGCGGTTCATCGTGCCATGCCCAGGTCAGCAACGAACGCGCGATGTTGTTGATGCTGGCCACTCCTACCGGAATGGAGCGGATCTCGTATTGACGCGCATTGGTCAGCTCATCTTCTTTGATCGGCGTGTTCTGCATATCGATAAGGTTCTGCCGTACCAGTCCATCGACGGGCCCGACCTTGTCCGGATCGCTGCCGTACTGCACGAAGAAGATCGAGCGTGAACGATCGAAGCGTATGCCCGAACCCGCGCCGTAGGCATAGCCATGCTTCACGCGGATATCCGTCATCAAGCGCGAGGCGAAACCATTGCCGCCCAGCACGTTATTGCCCAACTGTAGGGCATAGCGATCCGGGTTGTGCATGTTGAGGTCAAGCATCTGGCCCATCAGTACCTGGTCTTGGGAGGCATAGGAATTCTCGACCACCGTGTAACCGGCGGGATTCACCGCCACGGGCTTCGAAATGACGTCGGGCTTCGGGCCCTCGGCTTTCCATGCCCCGAAATAGCGCTCCACTGTGGCCTTGGCCACGTCGGGCGCTATATCTCCGACCACTACGATGGTGGTGAGGTCGGGGCGATAGGTTTTTGCGTAGTAATCCTTGAGGTTTTGCAAAGTCAGCGCATGGATGGTGTCGGGTGTGGCAAGGCGCAGATCCGGGTCGCCTGCGGGCAATAGACCCGCCATCAAAGCCTTCCTCATCTTGTATTGCGGCGACTGCATTTCGCCCGCCAGGCTGCGTGCCAGCGTGTCCTGTTGCACAGTGAAACCTTGCTGAGGCAGAGCGGGGTGCAGTTCGTTGTCCGCCAGCAATTGCATGGCGCGATCGAACTGGTTGCTGAGCGCGGCTACGCCGAAATCGGTGCCACCGTTTTCATTGGCGGAAATATCGTCGAGTGCCTTGTGGAAAGCATCGCGGTCTAGCGTGGTCGAGCCGTAATCGAACAACGTGTCCAGCAGGCGCGCCGCACCTTCCTGTCCAGCCGGCTCATGCAGCTTCGGATTGTTGTCGATGTGGCCGAGCACCGTGACGGTCTTGCTGATGTTTTCCGGCTGCACAATCAGATGTATGCCGTTGTTCAGCGTCATTTGCACCGGCGCCAACGTCCAGCGCGGCATCTCCAGTTTGCTCAGCTTCTCGGCTGCCCATGACGGCAGCGGCGCATTGAGCTTGTCATTGCCGGCAAACGATTCCGAACCGCCGAACCCTGCGCTATCCGGCGGACGCTGGCCGTTGTTGTCGGAAGTGAGCACGACCGTCACGCGCGCGTCCGGCTTGAGGTACTCGCGTGCCACGCGATCCACATCGTCCACGGTCACGTTGCGAATTTGCTCCTCCGCTTCTTCCGGCGAACTCAGACCCATCCACGCAATGGCCTGCGACCAGGCGCTGGCGAGCGTTACCGCGCTGTTTTTGTTGAATTCGGCCTGGGCGATCTCGGAGCGCTTCGACGCCTCGACCAGATCGGCCGGCGCACCGTTCTTCAGCAAGTCGGCGATCACGCCTTCGAGGTCGGCCTGCGCCTTGGTTGCATCGCCGCCCTTGGGGAAACCCACTTCGATCATGCCGATACCGCCGCGGCTGAAGGGCTGCAATTGCGCGTCGGCACTCAGTACCTTGCCCTGCACGGCGAGGCCGGACAGCGAGCTGCGTGCGTTATTGAGCACATCCAGCAATACCTGCGCGGCAGCATTGTCCTTGTCCATCATGCCCGGCATGCGATACAAAAATTGTACGGAACCGGTGCCTTGGGGCGTCGTAGCCGCGATCGTCTGGGATTTCACGGCTTGCAGTTGAACCGGCACGGATGCCGGCAGTGTGCGCTTCGGAATAGCGCCGAACAGCTGCCGCACCTTGGTCAGTGTCTGTTGGGGATCGACATCGCCCACGATCACCAGCAATGCGTTGTTCGGGGCATACCAGTCCTTGTAAAACGACTGCAGATGCTCGGATGTGGTCTTGTCGAACGACGGACGCGTACCCAGCGGATCCTCGGCATAACCGGTGCCTGCATAAAGAACGCGCTCCGCTTTCTGGAAAGCGAGGAAGGAGGGATCGGAGATATCGCGCGAAACCTCCTGCTCGATCGCACCGCGTTCGCGGTCCCAGTCTTTTTGGGTAAGCAGCGCGCCTTCCATGCGCGTCGATTCGATATGCAGCAGGATATCGAGATAATTCGACGGCGCCACAAAGTAGTACTGCGTGGCATCGTTGGTGGTGAAAGCGTTGTTGTCGGCGCCCATCTTGCCGGTCATTTCATTGAGCTGGGAACCGGTCATGCCCTGGCTGTCGCGGAACATCATGTGTTCCAGCGCGTGCGCCGTGCCCGGAAATCCATCCGGTGTCTGATAACCGCCGGCCAGATAGGTGATCTGGGTGGTGACCATGGGCGAAAGCGTTTCGCGCACGATCACCACGCGCAAGCCGTTGTCCAGCGTGGCGCGCAACACCTTGCCGTCGGTGGCGGCGACTACGGCGCTGGGCGCATCGGCGCGGGCGGGAACGCCGGCAGCCAACAGACCCATGCCCAACATTACGCTCCATGCCAATGTTCTGAGAGGGCGGCTTGAGATCATGCTTGAATTCCTAGAGGGGACGACGATAGACCGCCCGATGGTGCCATAGTGCCCGCGGGCCGCGTATCTGCCGAAAGCTGGTGATAACGATGTGCGGAGGGTATCTTCGCCTCAGGGGCGATTTCTTAAGGAAAAGGAGGGAGAGCTATGCTGGTTGTGACGACCGAGAACGTTCCAGGCCACCAGGTGGTCCAGGTCAAGGGTCAAGTGTTTGGCGTCGTGGTGCGCAGCCGTGGCATCGGCGGCAACATGATGGCCGGGCTTCGCTCTTTGGTGGGCGGGGAGATCCACGAATACACGCAAATGCTGGAAGAGGCGCGCCGCCATGCGCTGGACCGGCTGGTCTCCAACGCCAAGGCGATGGGTGCCAATGCCGTGGTGATGATGCGCTTCGACTCGGCCGAGATCGGCCAGACCATGAGCGAGATCGTGGCCTACGGCACCGCCGTGGTGCTCGATCCGCCGACCTGAGCGGCATTGCGCATGTTGCCGATCGTTTTATATGCGCTGGGCGGCTTGTTCCTGCTCGGTGCCTGCATCGCCGCGTTGACCGGCGTGTTTGTCGTGCTGTTGCCGCAACTGTTGTTCGGGGGCCTGCTGCTGGTCGTAGGGCTGGCGATCGAACGCTGGCGCTACAAGCCGCTGTTGCGCACAGGGCCTGATCCGGGCTGGAAGGATACCGGCGAGCGTTTCGTCGATCCCGGCAGTGGCGAACTCACCGCCGTGTACTTCGACCCGCAGCGCGGGGAGCGGCATTACATCGTGGTCGATAAATAGCGCCGCGTCTGCTCCTCTCCCCAAGGGGGAGAAGGGGCAGGATGTCTGCAGATGATAGGCTTGCCGTTTTTCCAACGGTGCGGGTGGGTATGACGAAAGAGGCAGGCCGCGGACATGCGCTCCTGGTAGGGGCGGGCATCCTGTGCAGTCGTCTGTTCGGGCTGGTGCGGCAGCGCGTGTTTTCGCATTATTTCGGCCTTTCCGACGCCGCCGACATCTTCAGCGCTGCGTTGCGCGTACCGAACTTTCTGCAGAACCTGTTCGGAGAAGGCGTCCTCTCGGCATCCTTCATTCCCGTCTACGCCCGCCTGCTGGCGCAGAACAAGCAAGAGGAAGCCGATCGTCTCGCTGGTGCGATCGCCGCGGTTCTCGCCTTACTCATCTCGGTGATCGTCGCCTTGGGCGTGCTGGCCACGCCTTATCTCATCTGGCTGATCGCGCCAGGCTACACCGGCGAAAAACGCGAGCTGACCATTCTGATCGTTCGGATTCTTTTTCCGGGCACCGGCATCCTGGTGTGGTCGGCGTGGTGCTTAGGCATTCTCAACAGCCATCACAAATTCTTTCTCTCATACGCTGCGCCGGTGGTCTGGAATCTTTCGATGATTCTGACCATGCTGGTCTTTCGTCATCTCGATGCCAATCGCTTGATCGTGTATCTGGCATGGGGCACGGTGCTCGGCTGCCTGCTGCAGTTTCTCGTGCAGCTGGGGCCGGTGTTGAAGCTGGTACCCGGCATGCGTTTGCGACTCGATTTGCGCAGCATGCACGTGCAGCAAGTCGGCGGCAGTTTTCTCGGCGTGGCCATCGGGCGTGGGGTGGTGCAGATCAGCGCCTTCGTGGATCAGGCCATTTCCACCTTGCTGGGCAGCGGCGCTATTGCCGGCATGACGACGGCATCATCCATCAACCTGCTGCCGGTGAGCTTGTTCGGCATGGCGATCTCGGCCTCCGAATTGCCGACACTTTCCCGCATGGCCGGTGACGACGTCGATGCCGATGTGGCGGCGAAGCTGTCAGCGCGTTTGAATAACGGCCTGGAACGCATTGCGTTTTTCATCGTGCCTTCCGCGATGGCGTTCTTCGCGCTGGGTAACATCGTCGTCGCCGCGCTTTATCAATCCGGTGCGTTCACCCGCAAGGATTCGTACTACGTGTGGGCCATCCTTGCGGGTTCGGGCGTCGGCTTGCTGGCATCAACCTTTGGACGTCTCTACGCGTCCACGTATTACGCCATGCGCGATACGCGCACGCCCCTGCGTTATGCACTGGTGAGGCTCGCGTTTACCGCCGTGCTGGGCTTGGCGAGCGCTTTGTTGCTGCCCAGAATGTTGGGTATTCCGCTGCAATGGGGGGCTGTAGGCCTTACTGCGTCGGCTGGTGTGGCGGGTTGGATCGAGTTTCATCTGCTGCGCCGAAAAATGAATATGAAACTCGGCCCCACTGGCGTCTCGTTGTCGATGATGCTCAAGCTGTGGGCAGCGGCGAGTCTGGCGGCGCTAATTGCATGTGTTGTCGAGCGCATCATGCCCAACCAAGGGCCCATCGTCACCGCGCTGGTCGTGCTTTCTATCTATGGTCTCGACTACTTCGCTATCACTTACCTCATGCGCATCAAGATGTGCGTGGAGTTGATAGGAAAGCTGACGCGACGCATAGGCATCGGTTGATCGATGGAATGCTCGTACTCCTCCCCCTGCAAGCAAGGGGAGGAGTCGGCTCAATTCAGCGGCGGAGATTGCTACGCGCCAGCTCGATCAATTCGTCGCCGCGACCATTCATTACAGTGCGCAGCGCCCACAGACTGAAGCCCTTCATCTGCTCCAACTGAATCTTCGGCGGCATCGATAGCTCCTGCCGATTGGTTACCACATCGATAAGAGCCGGCCCGTTGTGCGCAAAGGCATCGCGCAAAGCCTTTTCCAATTCGCCCGGATCTTCTACGCGCACGCCGTAGATGCCGGCAGCACGCGCCAGTGCAGAGAAGTCCGGGTTGTCCAGCGTCACGCCGGTCGGCAAAAAGCCGGATGCCTTCATTTCCAGTTCCACAAAGCCGAGCGTGCCGTTATTGAAAACCACGATCTTCACCGGCAGCTGATGCTGTACCAGTGTCAGTAGATCGCCCATCAACATCGAAAAACCGCCGTCGCCGGAAAGACTGACGATCTGCCGCTTTGGAAAAGCCGTCTGCGCACCGATCGCCTGCGGCATCGCATTGGCCATCGAGCCGTGTACGAACGAACCGAGCAGACGCCGCCGACCATTCATTTGCAGATAGCGAGCGGCCCAGATCGTGGGTGTACCTACATCGCAGGTGAACACCGCATCGTCGCTGGCGACATCGCTAACCACTTTGGCGACGTATTGCGGATGAATCGGTTTGCTTCCGGCCTTGCCGACGGCGAGATCGTTGAGTCCTTCGCGCGCCTTTTTATAGTTGGCAAGGCTGTTTTTGAGATGTGCATCGTCGGTCGCCGTTTTCAGTCGCGGCAACAGCGCTTCGATGCTGGCGCCGACGTCGCCGACCAAGCCAAGATCCAGGCGGCAGCGTCGTCCAAGATTTTCCGCGCGCAAGTCGATCTGGCAAATCTTCGCGTCGTCGGGGAAAAATTGCCGATACGGAAAATCGGTGCCGAGCAGCAACAAGGTGTCGCAGTTCATCATGGCTTCGTAGCCGGAGCTGAAGCCGATCAGGCCGGTCATGCCCACGTCGTAGGGGTTATCCCATTCAACGTGTTCTTTGCCACCGAGCGCGTGCACCACCGGCGCCTTCAGCGTGTCGGCGAGACGAATCACCGCATCGTGAGCACCCGCGCAACCGCGGCCACAGAACAGGGTGACCTTGCGGCCACTGCCGAGTAATGCAGCCAGTCGATCCAGCTGCGCTTCCGGCGGCGTCACACGCGGCGATAGCGGCAACAATCCTTCGCTTGCGATAACTGGGCCGCTGGCTTCGGACAGCGCAACATCACCGGGAATGACAAGTACCGCGACACCGCGTTGGCCAATCGCTGTACGGATGGCCGTGGCCGCAGCGCGGTGAATCTGCGCAGGGCTGCTGATGAGCTCGCAGTAATGACTGCATTCCTGAAACAGATTTTGCGGATGCGTTTCCTGAAAATACCCGCTACCGATTTCAGCGGAAGGAATATGCGCGGCAATCGCCAGCACCGGCGTGCGCGAACGCTGCGCGTCGTACAGGCCGTTGATCAAGTGCAAGTTGCCTGGGCCGCATGATCCGGCGCATACCGCCAGTTCCCCTGTGAGTTGGGATTCCGCACAGGCTGCAAAGGCGGCGGATTCCTCGTGGCGGTAGTGCACCCACTGCATGTCCTTGTGCTGGCGCAGCGATTCGGTGATGCCGTTGAGGCTATCGCCGACCAAGCCGTGGATACGTTTCACGTTGGCCTGGGCCAGTGTTTCAATTAGCACATCGGCGACATTACGGATGCTCATTGCGCGGCTCCTGTCGTGACCAAGGCATGGCTACTATCCTGACAAAACCGAGCTTTGATTTCCGTAAAGTCAGTGGGCAGTGGTCCGAAGCTGCAAGATGCGAATCCATAGCGCATACTCGTCTCAATAAAGGTTCGTGCTTATCGCCCACTACGGAGACATGCCATGCGCCGCTTGCTTGCCCTGTCCGTCCTTGTTCTTGCCGTTATGCTGGGAGGTTGCCACGACATGACGCACAGTGCGCCCGTACCCGTCGCTGGTTTCGTCACCGACATGAAGAGTTTCGACGCCTTCATCGCCACTCACCCCACGCCAGACCAGTTCCATTCCACTTATCCGGATGTACTGCTGGTGTTGCCGGGCATGCCGTCCACGCGCGAGTTTCGCAATAACAACAGCCGCTACTTCGCTCAGCTGGACAAGGATGGACGCATCACCGGCGGCAAGTTTATGTAATTCGAAGTACGTGTACTTCGTCGGAATGACAAACAAATAACTCACAGCGTTGCGAATTGGGCGCATGATAAGCTCGCCCTTACGCGAAAGAACTGCGATCTAACTCGCCTCCTGCCATGCCTGAATTCGAAGTCAGTCACTTGCTGGATACCAGTACGGTAGCGGTGCGTAACGTCCGCTGCAGGGGCATCTGTCATCATAGCGATGCGGAAGAATGTGTGTCGGATACACATCTCGTCTTTCCCTATCGCGGGGTTTACTTGCGTCACGTCGGCAGTGATCAGGCGGTGGCCGATGCCAACCATGTGCTGTTTTTTAACGCGGACGAGGGCTATCGGGTCAGCCATCCGATAGAAGGCGGCGATGCAAGCCTGTCGCTGTGCTTGTCGGAATCCACGTTACGCGAACTGGCGCCGAATTCTCTTTTAAAGGATTGCGGCAAGCTGGGGTTTCGCCGCCAGTATCAGCGCATCGACCCTCGTGCACAGGCTTTGGTGGCGTTGCTTCGTCATGGTCTGGACAACGGGACCATCGAGCCGCTGGAGGCAGAGGGCCTTTTCCTGACCTTGGTATGCCGCAGCCTGGGGCCACGTACGTCGCACGCGCCTGAAGCGACTTATGCGCGCCGCCGGCTGGCGGATCGCGTCAAAGTGCTATTGGCCAGCGATCTTTCCCGGCGCTGGGCGTTGGCCGAAATTGCCGCGGAGATCGGCGGCTCTCCGGTCTACCTGACGCAAGTGTTCCAGCAGGTCGAAGGTATTCCTCTGTATCGCTATCACTTGCGGCTGCGTCTTGCACGTGCCTTGGACCTGATTGCCCGCTATGACGATTTGTCCGCTTTGGCCGCGGAGCTGGGCTTTTCCAGCCATAGCCATTTTGCCGCCGCGTTCCGCCAGGCCTATGGCCGGTCGCCGACGGCCTTCAAGCAATCCACGCAACGCTCCTAGCGGTCACTAAAGATTTCGACAGCGGCCGCGGCCGCGGGGTGGTCTCCTTTACGTGCCCAATCGACGGGTTACTGAAGGAGATATGGTCATGAGCGAGAAAACCTGTGCGGCCTGCGATTACCCACTCGATGCAACCGCTATTAAGGTGAAAATCGGAACACGTGTGGTGGAGGTCTGCTGCGAGGAATGCGCGCAGAAGTTGCGTGAAGCGAGTCAAGAGAAGACGCCGTCATGAACGGCAAGGACTTCTTCGCTGGCCAACGCAAGGTCGAGACACCGTCCGGAAGCATCAGCTACTTTGAGCATGGCAACGGTCCGGTCGCGCTGTTTGTACATGGTGTGCTGCTCAACGGTTATCTGTGGAGACACCAGCTAGCGCAGCTTGGCGATGTCCGGCGCTGTATTGCGGTAGATTTGCTCGCGCACGGCAATACGGAAGTCGCTCCCAACCAGGATGTTTCCGTAACGGCCAACGCCCATATGCTGGCCCAGTTTCTGGACGCCCTGAAGATCGACAAGGTCGACCTGGTGGGTAACGACAGCGGCGGCGGGATCTGTCAGATATTCGCGGCGTTGTATCCGGAACGCATTCGCAGCCTCGTGCTCACCAATTGCGATACGCACGACAACTGGCCGCCGGAACCCTTCAAGCCATTCGTTGCCATGGTGGCTGACGGCGGTTTGCCGGGGACGCTAAATACCATGCTTGCCGACAAAGCCGTTTACCGATCGCCGCAAGCACTGGGTCCGGCCTACGAACGGCCGGAGGCTGTGGCGGACGATACGATCGAAACGTACCTGCGGCCGTTCGTACGCTCGGAGCAGCGTACGCGTGATATCGAACGTTTCGTCAATGCGTTCGATTGTCGTCACACCGTCCAAATCGAAGGAAAGCTAAGGCATTTGCAAGCACCTACGCTCATTGCCTGGGCGACGGACGATATCTACTTCGATGTGAAGTGGTCCAAGTGGCTGGAAAAGACGATACCTGGAACGAAGAGACGTGTGGAATTCGAATCCGCTCGCATCTTCTTTCCAGAAGAGCGTGCGAGCGAGTTCAACAAGGAGCTCAAGGCACACTGGGCTGACAGTGCTGACGCGACGGTTTAAACATACGGGTTTGACGCCTCCCCCTGTGCGAAGGGGGAGGCGGGATGAGGGTGCACGCGCAGGAAAAGGGCGATAAATGCTTAGTACTGTCCGATCACCATCGGCTCCGGCTCAAGCCGCACACCGAAACGATGGTGCACGCCTTCGATCACGCGCTGTGCAAAGGCCCAGAGTTCCGATCCGCTGGCCTTGCCGTGGTTGACCAGCACCAATGCATGGCGATTTGAAATGCCGGCATCGCCTTCGCGCATCCCTTTGAATCCGGCCGCTTCGATCAACCAGGCAGCGGAGAGTTTCCAGCGAGTATCGTTGCCCGGCCATGCAACAAGCTCAGCGTGTTCGCGCTTAAGTGCTTCGCCTTGCGTAGCATCGACGATGGGATTCTTGAAGAAACTACCGGCGTTGCCGATCACGGCGGGATCGGGCAATTTGCGCGTGCGCAGATGCACCACCGCTTCGGCGACGTGGAACGGTGCGGGTTTGTCCACACCCATGCGTGTGAGTTCTTCGCGGATGCCGGCGTAGTCGAGCCGCAAGGCATGACTGCGGGGCAGGGCGAAGCGCACAGCGGTGACGATGAAACGGTTGGGCTCGTGTTTGAACAGCGAGTCGCGGTAGGCGAAGGCGCAGGCACTGCGATCCAGGGTGATGATGCGACGCTCGGTCAGATCCCAGGCTTCGACGCTTTCGATAAATTCCGCTACTTCGGTGCCGTAGGCGCCGATGTTTTGGATGGGTGCCGCTCCCACGGTACCTGGGATCAGGATCAGGTTTTCCAGCCCTGCGAAACCCTGGCCAAGCGTCCAGCGCACGAAGTCGTCCCAACGTTCGCCGGCGGCGACGGCAATGCGTGCAACGTCGCCATCCTGCTCGACATGCACGCCGCGCGTTTCCATCGCCAGTACAGTGCCATCGATATCACCAGTCAGCAGCACGTTGCTGCCTTCACCGAGCACCAGCAGGCGGCTGGAACGAATGGCGGGGAAATCGAGCAGTTCAGGCAATTTTGCGGCGTCACGCAATTCGATCAGCAACTTCGCGCGTGCGGCGACGCGTAAGGTGTTGCGCGTGACGAGCGGCGCGTTTTCGATCAGGGTGTAACCGCCCATGTCGGTGCGTTCAGCCGGCATCGCGTTGTTCCTGTAGGCGGCGGATTTCGTTGACGCATTCGGCGACCAGCGCTGGGCCGCGATAGATCAAGCCGGAATACAGCTGGACCAGCGTAGCGCCGGCTTCCATCTTTTCCACGGCGTCGCTGCCGTCGAGAATGCCGCCCACGCCGACGATGCCGATCTGCTCGCCCAGGCGCTGTCGCATGCCGCGCACTACTTGGTTGGAACGTACAAACAGCGGTTTGCCGGAGAGACCGCCTGCTTCGTTGCCATGCGGCTCGCTGGCGACAGCGGCACGGTCGATAGTGGTATTGGTGCAGATGACGCCATCCACTTTCGCGGCCAGCAGCACCGCGGCGATGCTGTCGAGTTCGGTGTCGGTGAGGTCGGGCGCGATCTTCAGCAGCATGGGTTTGCGCGCGCCTTGCTGTGAACCGAGTCGCTCCTGTGCTTCACGCAGGGTCTCGATAAAACGGCGCAGGGTGGCTTCTTCCTGCAGGTCGCGCAGGCCCTTGGTATTGGGCGAGGAGATGTTGACCGTGATGTAGCTGGCGTGAGCGTAGACGCGCTCCAGACAGAACAGATAATCGTCGACGGCCTTGTCGTTGGACGTATCTTTGTTTTTGCCGATATTGATACCGAGTACGCCACGGTAGCCGGACTTCTGTACGTTGCGCACGAGGGCATCGACGCCCTCATTGTTGAAGCCCATGCGATTGATGATGGCTTCGTGCTGCGGCAGACGGAACAGGCGAGGGCGGTCGTTGCCGATCTGCGGGCGCGGCGTGACGGTGCCGACTTCGATAAAGCCGAAGCCCAGCGCGCCAAGTGCATCGAGGTGCGCAGCGTTCTTGTCCAGACCCGCGGCAAGACCGACAGGATTGGGAACATGCAGACCGAAGGCTTTCGTGGGCGCGTCTTGTGGCGGGGTGGCGACGAAACGCCCTAGATCGCTGCGATGAGCGACGTCCAATCCATAGAGCGTAAGCCCATGCGCGGTTTCAGCGTCGAGCTTGAACAGTAGGGGACGAATCCAGTCGTACATGCTTTAGAGAACCTCGCCAACATAGACACATGTGTCGTAGTCGAAGCTTATCCGACCATCCACTTCGCAGGTGTCGAACAGTTTGCGCAGTGCCTCGATCATAGGCGCATGGTTGGAATGATCCGCTTTCGGCGCGTAGGAGGAGGACATCAAGCGCCCGCGCAATGCTTCGAAATCAAGCAGCTGACGGTGGTCGAATTGAGCGGTGCCTCGCCAACCTTCGCCGAACCATTCGCGCATACGCGGCTCGTCGCCATACCGCTCGGCCACGCTGGTGTAGTCGGTGCCATGGGTTTGCAACAACGCTTCATAGCCTCGCAGGAACGGCGTGCTAGTCAGGCGGCGCGAGTTCCAGTAGATGGCAGCCAGCCCGCCTTTGCGAAGAATGCGATGAAACTCCCGGCGTGTGGCGGCTGGATCGAACCAATGGAACGCTTGCGCTACCGACACTAGATCGACGCTGTCATCGGCAAGCGTGGTGGCGTCGGCGCGACCGTCCACCGCGTGGAAACGCGAGTTGTCACCCAGCCAGGTTTCTGCGGCCTGGCGCATGGCGGCATTCGGCTCGACCGCGATGACCGTGTGCCCGGCATCGAGAAACATCTTGCTGGAGATGCCGGTGCCCGCACCGACGTCGGCCACGCGCCAGCTTGCGTCGACACCATAGGTGTCGCGTAACCAGTCGAGCATCGCTGACGGATAGTCAGGACGGTAGCGAACGTAGTCGGCGACGCGGTCGCTGAAGCGTTCGGTGCTGCGCAGATTTTCCATCGTGTTACCCATTCAATTGCTGGCCGCCGTCGACGCAGAGCGTTTGACCGGTGATCCATCCGGCCCATGGCGAAGCGAGGAATAGCGCAGCGTGGGCCACGTCATCCGGTGTGCCGTAGCGGCCAAAGGGAATTTTTGCCAGCACGGTGGCGTAGCGCGCTGGGTCTTCTTTCTTGCACCGATCCCACAATCCATCGGCAAACTCGACCGAACCGGGTGCGATGGCATTGACGCGAATACGCTGTTCGGCAAGGGCTAATGCCTGCGATGTGGTGTAGTGACACAACGCCGCTTTCATCGCGCCATAGGGCGGCGTGCTGGGACGTGGGTGCATGGCCGCGATCGAGCTGGTGTGCAAAATACTGGCATGCGCCGATGTCGACAGATACGGCAGCGCCGCTCGCGAGGCGCGTACGGCCGCCATCAGATCGACGTTGAAATCGGTGATCCATGCTTCGTCGCTTTCGCCAAAACCGTAGCCGGTAGCATTGTTGACCAGCACGTCGATGCCGCCCAATGCAGTGGCTGATGCTTCGATAAATGCATTGATTGCCGCCGGGTCGGCAAGATCGCAGCGTTGCGAATGCACGGTGACACCCAGCGTGGCGAGTTCATAAGCCACGGCACCCAGTGCGGCTTGTCCGCGAGCGCAGATCGCAACGGAGGCGCCTGCTGCACCGAACGCTAGCGCGATGCTACGGCCGATGCCTCTGCTGGCGCCTGCGACCACCACGCGGTAGCCGCGGAAGTCGAAGGGTGGCCGTTGTTCCGGTGGTGTAGCGGGCATCTCGCTCATGCATTAGTTCCAATGCAGGGAATGGAAACCGAGACTGACGCCGAACAGCAACAAGCCGAGGACGATCGCTACCGTGAGCAGGACCAGTGCCAGATGGATGTAACCGAGTACCTTGCCGGCTGTCGCCATGCTTTGGCCGTCCATGCTGCCGGGCGGTGCGCGACGGATTTCGCTCGATGCTAGATGCCCGCAGACGATGGCAACGACTGCACCGATCAGCGGCAGCATGAACCAGGTGGCAATACCGAAGATCAGGCTGACGACAGCGAGGGTCGATGTCGACCGGTAGGCGGGAGGTGGGTAGCTCATGGCATCGTCCTTCCTGCGGCGGGTTGATCGATAGTTTATGCGACAACTGCGATAGTGCTTTAGCTACTCATCCAACTTACTTAGGACCACTCTCTGACTCCTTCCCTTGCTCGCAGGGGAAGGAGTCATTCGCCGTAACTATCGCCTGGCTAGAGCTAGAGAGTTCGGAACAGCTCTTACAGATCGAACTTGATACCCTGTGCCAGCGGCAGCGAGTTCGAATAGTTGATGGTGTTGGTCTGACGGCGCATATAAACCTTCCATGCATCCGAACCGGACTCGCGACCGCCGCCGGTTTCCTTCTCGCCGCCGAATGCGCCACCGATCTCGGCACCGGAGGTTCCGATGTTGACGTTGGCGATACCGCAATCCGAACCGGCCGCCGACAAGTATTGCTCGGCGGATTTCAGGTTCTGCGTGAAGATCGACGACGACAGACCTTGCGGCACGCTGTTCTGCAGTTCGATGGCTTCGTCCAGCGTCTTGAACGACATCACATAGAGAATCGGCGCAAAGGTTTCCGTCTGCACGACCTCATCGCTGTTCTTCAGACCGGTGACGATGGTGGGCAGCACGAAATTGCCCTTGCGGTCGGTTAGCGCGGCACCGCCGGTGCGTACCGTACCGCCGCTGGCCTTGGCTTTTTCCACCGCAGCGAGGTAAGCGGTCACGGCATCCTTGCTGTTGAGCGGACCCATCAGCGTGGTGGCCAGTGTCGGGTCGCCGATCTTGCCTTCTACCTGTTTGTACGCGGCGATCAGCGTGTCGGTGACATCGCCGAGGATCGACTCATGCACGAACAGGCGACGCGTCGTGGTGCAGCGCTGACCAGCCGTGCCGACCGCGCCGAATACGATGGCAGGGATCGCCAGTTTCAGATCCGCGCTTTCGTCCACGATGATCGCGTTGTTGCCACCCAGTTCCAGCAGCGAACGGCCCATGCGATGCGCTACGCGCTCGCCGACCTGACGACCGACTTTGGTGGAACCGGTGAAGCTGATCAGCGGAATGCGCTTGTCGTCGACAAAAGCCTGCGAGAGATCCGTGCCGGCGTCGTTGAACAGGAAGAACAGGTTCGGGAAGCCGCCGGCCTTCAACGCTTCGTTACAGATCTTGATCGTCGCGATGGCCGACAGCGGGGTCTTCGGCGACGGCTTCCAGATGCAGATGTCGCCGCAGATCGCAGCGAGCATCGCATTCCACGCCCACACGGCGACGGGAAAGTTGAAGGCGCTGATGATGCCGACCAGGCCTAGCGACTGGTACTGCTCATACATGCGGTGGCCCGGACGCTCCGAGTGCATGGTGTAGCCGTAGAGCATGCGGCTCTGACCGACCGCGAAATCGGCGATGTCGATCATCTCCTGTACTTCGCCGTCGCCTTCGGGCTTGATCTTGCCCATCTCCAATGCGACCAGCGAACCCAGCGCATCTTTGTGCTTGCGCAGCGCTTCGCCGCACAGGCGCACGGCTTCGCCGCGCTGCGGGGCAGGCGTCGTGCGCCATACCTTGAAGGCTTCCTGCGCGCGCTTGACGATGGTTTCGTAATCGCTGGCGCTGGATGCATGCACGGTGCCGATCACCTCGCCCGTGGCCGGGTTCACCGGTTGCAGCGTGCCGGCGTTGGTGGTTTTCGACCACTCGCCGTTGCCGAGATAGGTGCCCGATTGCTCGCCGATAAGACCGAGCGCCTTGAGAATTTCGTGGGACATGCGTGCTCCAGAGCCGTGGCGCCTAGCGGCGCCCTGAAAAGGGGAACGCCTATTCTATCAGGCGGGCCACCCTGGCCTGGGTTTGGTGGATCGCGCTGCCCCCCGATCCATGCCAAAATCGCGGCCCATCAGGCACTTCAGATCGCGCCCCCGTAGCTCAGTTGGATAGAGCGTCCCCCTCCTAAGGGGAAGGTCGTACGTTCGAATCGTATCGGGGGCACCATTTCTGCGTCGCACAAAACCGCAGGGAGTTAGGTGCCGCTGGCGTCAGTCCAATGAAAGGCAGGAAGTGTTTCGGTAGATAGATCAGGCCGAAACCATGCGCCAGCTGAATCCAACGCACCTTAGTGACGAGGCCTGTCAACGCGCATTGAGGCCGCTCGTTCATGGCGATTGCGCGACGTGAGGGGCACGCGATGGAAGCAGGATGCTGGAGGAGACACCATCGGTAGCGTTCACAACAACTGATGACCCCACTCGACGCATGCATGCCGCTTTCTCCGACAACGGCGAGGCGGCAGATTCCAACACATAACGTCCGCTAACAGACCAAGGAACCGCCATGAATGCAAAGTCGACATTAACCGTTATCGGCCTCGTGATCGGTGCCGCGCTCGCCTCCGGCTCGGCGATGGCGCAAACCGATGTTCCCGGCCATCCCCGCGTCAACGAAGTGAACAACCGCCTGGAAAACCAGCAGGACCGCATCAATAACGGCCTGAAGAACGGCACCATGACCCAGGGACAGGCCGCACGTGACGAAACGCGCGACGCCAATATCGCTCGCCGTGAAAGCGTGGACGAAGCCAAGCATGGTGGTCATCTGACCAAGCAGGAACAGCGCAACCTCAACCGCTCCGAAAACCGCAACAGCCGCAAGATCTACAAACAGAAGCACTGATCCCGAGCAAGTTCGATCATGTAAGCCTCAGGCCTCCCATGCGTGCATGGGAGGCCTTTTGCATTTGGGTCTCGCAGCGAAGGATCCGACAGTGATCGGACGCAAAAAATGAAAAGGGCCCGCGAGGCCGAGGCCGCTGCACGCCCTTGATTTTCATGATGCGAAAATAGGCGCCGTAAGTGCATCTCAAGTGATTGATATCGATTGATATATAGTGGCTTTGGTATGTACTCCAAAACACCCCGATCCTGCGCAGTGACCCACGGGATCATGGGACAGCACAAAGGAAAATAGCGATGACTTCTGATGTTGTTCGAGGCGACTATCGTGGCATCAGCTATGCCCATCGGTACAACATAGGGAATGACGATCATGTCGGGGAGATATTTTTCCCGGATCGCACCGAAGGTCTGCACATCGATGGAGCCGGCGCATCAACCTGGGAGGCGCGCGCGAAAGAGTTGATCGATGCCTATTATCGTGAGCTCGACATGGAGCCCGATGACGACTCTGAGGCTTGATTCCCTATCTGCATGTAAGCGGGCAATCACGAGGCATAAATTTCGCGTTTGCCGAAACCGCTGACTCCTTTAACCGAACGCGAACAAGTCGCCCTATAGGCTGAACTTCCCGCGACGAACAACTGAGGAGTGCATATGGATCCGACGACCCTTGATGCGCCATTTGCGAGTGCGGAACAACGCCATGACATGCGGCGTGTGTCTCAGGAACCTCTTGACGGGTATGTCCTGGATCCCTGGTCGGGGTTGTATCAGGAAGCCGAAGCGACTTATCGGGATCGCCTTGACGCTGAAGAAGCCGAACCGGCTTAGATTCTAAGAAGACCCCGCCAAGCGCGGGGTTTTTGTTGCGCAACATTTCGCCAGAGCGAAACGTCGTCTGCCAAAGTCACTCGCGCGCGATGTGGTACGGATGGCGCGCGGATTGAGTTCTTGCGAACCGCTCAGATCGTGGTGACCACGCGGCTACTGCATGCTGCGCTATCTCGCCATGCCCACGTTCTCTGAGCTTTCGAGATATACCCCGCTTTTCACGCCACATTGACCGTGCATGAGGATATTCCTCACGCCGGAGCCGCCGGACCCGAACGCTGCCATGGAGGCACCGATATCCGCTGCCTATCCGCCCGGCGCGAACAGGGGAGTCGTGCCTTCACCCTACATGTCTGCGTCGGCCGGCGGCTCCGCAATTGCGCTAGGTCTGGCCTAAGCCTCGATATGGCACAAAAAAACCCGCCATATGGCGGGTTTCAGTGGTTTCATGGGACGTCGTTGGACGGTATGAAACGGGTAAGTGGTGCCGGAAATAGGAATCGAACCTACGACCTACGCATTACGAATGCGCCGCTCTACCAACTGAGCTATTCCGGCGAAGCCGCATAGTTTAAGGGGCTACCCAACGGGCCGCAAGGTGCTGGCGGTGGGTCGGATTTGAGCGAGGGCACGCATCGGCATTATCTGATGCGGCGGCGGCTGGTCGCGGCGTTTGCGATCTGACAACCGGGTCGTAACGTGGGTCGTGGGGTATCTGGCGCTGCCCAGTTCAGAGGCCAGCGTTTCCGGGATAACAAGGAATGTCGTCCATGCAGTGTCTTTCGCATCAGCGGGGCGTCACGCTGATTGAAGTGTTGATTGCCGTATTGATCTTCAGCATCGGTCTGGTCGGTGTGGCCGGTTTGCTGATGATGTCGGCGCGTTCCAACCATGCGGCGTATTTGCGCACACAGGTCACATTTCTCGCGCAGAGCATGGCCGATCGCATGCAGGCCAACTCTATCGGCGTGTGGCGCGGCGACTATGACGGCACCTACCCGAACGGGAAGACGCAGGATTGCGCCGCTGGCTGCACACCGCAGCAACTGGCGTTGCACGATCAAGGTGCCTGGAGCAGCCAGTTGGTCACCTTCCTGCCGGCGGGCGTCGCGGCGTCTATTGCATGCAATAAAGCGGGCGTGGCGGTTGCCCCGACGGCTGACCAGCTGGCTTTGCGTCCCCCGTATGGCGGCACATGCAAGATGACGGTCGCGTGGACGGAACTTGGAAACGGGGCTACGGATTTCACCGGGAACGATCAACCACCGCAGACCTTTGCGTGGGAGTTTCAGCCATGAATGGTCACTTCGGCGGGATTCGTCAGCGCGGCCTTTCATTGATTGAGTTAATGATCGCCATGGTATTGGGCCTACTGGTAAGTGCGGGTGTCATCAGCGTGTTCACCTCCGTATCGAAAAGCGACCAGGCACAGACCCAGCTGGCACGCCTACAGGAGGAAGGGCGCTTTGCCATCACGCAGATCAAGAACGACCTGGCTATGAGCGGCGGTCAGTACTGCACCAATACCGGCGGCAATGCACAGCCCAGCACGGCCACCCCTTATCTAGATGGCTTGCGCGCACCCACTGTGTACGCGAGCGATGCCAGTGCTCTTATTAAGGCATTGAGCGATGTGACGACGCCATGGGGTAGCCCATATCCGCCGGCACCGACCGAACCTTATTCATTGCCATCGTTCTTCGCGATGCGCGGCTACGACTGCACGACAAACGATTGCACACCTATGGATCCCAGTAATAAGCGAAACCCTCGTGGATTCAGCATTCCCGCCATGGGGACGACAGTGGGAAACCGCGTACTAGGGGCATCCGTGATTACGGTGCGCTATCTGAACCCATCGGGCGGCTGGACGATTGCGCCGGACGGCAGCGCGGCAGGCAGTACGCTCGTCAACAATATAGACGGCACGTTGACTGTCAGGCTGGATTCCAAATCGAGCAAACCCGCAGTCGCAGACTTTCAGCCCGGTGATCCGTTGGCGATGCTGGCCGATTGTTCCAATGCTCAGATCTTTGAGGTATCGGGGCAGGGCTCTCCGCAATTGACCTCTACCGGCAACAACTTTGTTCAGCCTGCCGTTTTGCAGAACTTAGTCGCACCGAAATTATTCGATGTGAGCCGTGATTTTCAGACGGTTACTTATTACCTCCAAGTGGTCGATAACGGGGACGGGATGGGACATACCACCGGTGCGCTCAAACGCAGAGTCAACGGAGGCAACACGGCTGTACGTGGCGGATCGGCGGAGGAAATTGCCCGTGGCGTGGAGCGACTCGATTTCAAATACGGTGTGCAACTCGCCAGTGGCAGGGTGCGTTATTACACGGCGTCGCAGGTCGATAACAGTACACGCGCGGATTGCCCGCCGGTGCCGATGCCGATACAGGGTAGCGACGACCACGGTTGTCTTTGGCGCTCGGTCAGCTTGATCGAAATCGATCTGTTGCTGGATGGACAGCAGCCGCTGTATTCGTTGACACCGGATGAGCTGGCATACACCTATACCGCAGATAGTCCACCGAATCGCAGTCCCGTGCCCGAATCACCGACGGCGGGAGATCGTAAAGTGACGCCGGTGCAGCAAGGGTTTCCGCTGCCTATGCTCCGGCGCGAATTCACGGCGGTCGTTGCTGTGCGCAACTTCAATCCTTAGTACGCCACACCTTTCCATTCATCAGTCGCAGGGATGTCGACATGCAAAAAAATCGCCGGATGCCGTCTTCGTGGGGAAAGACGTCACGCCAACACGGCTTTGCGTTGGTAATCGCGCTGATCTTCCTGTTGCTGGTCACCATGATCGCACTGAGTGCCTGCGAACATTCCTTGTTGCAGGAACGCATGGCCGGCAGCTTGCGCAATGCGCAGCAGGCACGGATGAGTGCGGAGACGGCGTTGCGCGGGGCCGAATATAAGTTGTGGTCCATTGCCAGCCATCCGGGTACTTATCTCCATTGCCTTGATGGCGGTATTTCCAAGGATGATGGTTGCGTGATCTATCGTCCGCTCGGTGCGTTGTACAGGGCGAACGGTGCCGTCACGACATTCCAGACTGCCCAAGGCTGGATACCAGGTGTGGGCGTGACTTATACCGGCCCGACGCATAGCGGTTACATCCATAGTGCGGTGCAATCAACGGCAGCGTTGGCCAGGAATCCGGTCTACATCATCGAGGATCTAGGCAGCGAACGACCGCCAGGTACCAGCGGGCCGCATGAGTCGGGAAATACCGGCCCCAACAACAGTGGGCCGAATCAGCTTGATATTCATGTCTATCGCATCACTGCGCGCGCTACAGGTGGAAATCCTAATGTAGTAGCCATCGTACAAAGCACGTTCGATGCGCCTGCCAGCCGCTGAAATGGGGTTCTTGTTTATGTCGACGTCATCCATCGGCGTAATACGCTTATCTGGAGGTGCGCTCGCCTGGCTATCGATAGCATTGGTGTATTTCGGTGCATCGCTTAGCCTCAACGTCGAAGCCGCAGAGACACGGCTTCCCGGCACGGTAGAGCTCAGCCCAATGCCACTCGATCACGCGCAAAGCGCGCCGACGCTAACCGTTCTTGGTTTGAACGCCAATGTGCTGACTACAGGTTCGCTAACCTTTGAAGGAGGTTACGATCCGAGAAATTGGTCGGGCATATTGCGTGCGGTGCCGCTGAATGCCGATGGAACCCTTTCGGATGTCGTATGGGATGCGAGCATCATTCTCACAGACGCTTCTGCAACGCCTCCAGGGCGCCGAACGATTCTTACGGCGGGCACAGACAGCACCGGCGCCGTGACCGGCATGGCGTTCGAGTCGAACTCCCGTTTTGATGCCAGCGAAACAGAGGGCCTAATGACGCCGGTGCCCCAAGATACCGTCAACGACACAATGGCTGCGCGCGTGGATTATCTGCGAGGTGTTCGCAGTGAGGAGGCCGCAGGCGTCATGCGCACACGCCAAAGTCTGCTTGGCGCCATTGTCGATGCGCAGACGGTTTATGTGGCTTATCCCACTGGAAACTACACCGATGCGTGGCCGACGACGATCCGCGGCGTTTCCGTGCCAGCGCCAGAGATGGCGCCGGATGCACAGGGCTATGACACGTTCGTCGCGGCAAACGCCAATCGTCCGCCAACGGTTTATGTGGGCGCGAACGACGGCATGCTGCACGCATTCAATGCCCCAGTTCCCAACTGTACAATGTTTGATTCGAACGGTAATTGCTCTCATTACGTGGCAGACGCCGATGCAGGGAAAGAATTGTGGGCCTACGTCCCGCGCGCCACCTATGGGTATTTAGGCAACCTCACCAGTCTTCATGACTTTCGGTGGGCTCCGACGGTCGATGCCACGCCGGTCACGCGCGATGTGTATTTTAGCGAACGTGGCGATCGCACATGGCACACCATCCTGGTCGGCGGTTTGCGACTGGGCGGTCGCGGTGTGTATGCGCTGGACATTACACATCCGACTGCACCGAGCGAGGTTTTTCCGGAACGAACCGTGTTGTGGGAGTTCGATGCGGACGCCGCGTCTGGAACGTCCGCCTCAGGCGGCGCTTACGATCCAGCCGATCTTGGATTCACTTATGGGCAGCCCGCGATAGCTCGTCTGGCAAACGGCCGGTGGGCCGTGTTGATCCCAAGCGGCTATTTCGCGGATTGCAGTCAGCCTGATAAGCCAACCAACTGCAAGGTGGCTAACGGAACTCCCCCAGCGGATTACAGCGCGCTGTTTGTTCTTGATGCGCAGACCGGGGAAGTGATGGCCGAGCTCAAGACGCCCACCACTATCGACGGCGCGACCAGCTATGGCTTGTCCTCACCGGTACTTGGCGCCTACAACAACGATCAGATCGATGACGTGGCTTTCGCTGGGGATCTCGCGGGCAACCTGTGGCGCTTCGATTTATCTGCGCCGAACCCGCTGCACTGGACAGTCACTCTGGCCTATCGTCCGGCGGTGCAAGGGGCTCAGCCCATTACAACGATGCCGCGTCTGTTTCCAGATCCGATCACCCACCGCTTTATCGTCGTCTTCGGCACGGGCAAGTATCTGGGCGGCGGCGACAACACGACCGTTGGTGTGCCAACGCAATCGGTATACGGTATTCGCGATAAGGTCGACCACAACGGAAAACCGATCACCGTAACGCGTAGCAACTTGCAAGCGCAGACATTGAGTCAGACGGTGGTTACCGATCCATCCGATCCCAATGCGGGCGCCACGCTGCGCAACCTTAGCTCGCATCCTGTGCCATCGAAGGCAGATGGGTGGTATTTCGACCTCAATGTGACGGCCGGAGAGCGTGTCGTGGTTACGCCCTCTGCACTGTTCAATACAAACACGGTCCTTGTCAGCACGTTGATCCCAGACGGCAACGCTGTTCACGCGAAAGCGGGAGGTGCGGTGATGGCGGTCGATGCGCTCACCGGCGGTCCCGGCAGTGCGGTGGCGTCATTCGGAGGTATTGCGTATGCCGGTGCGGTCATCAATCAGGCACCCGGCGCCCATATGCTGCCCGTGGCAACGATCATGGGCGGCGGCAAATTGCTTCTGCCTGGCGTCAGCTTGAAAGGCAAGAAGGGCAATCTTGATCTGCCGCTTTCGTTCGGAAGCCCGCTATGGCGGCGTCGTTCGTGGTCGGTGTTAACCCAGGGACCTTGAAAGGAGATAGGCGATGGACCGCTCGCGTGGTTTTACTTTGCTTGAACTGATTATTGTCACGGGCATCGTTGCTGTTTTGGCAGCGCTTGCAACCGCTTCTTATGGTCGCTATGCCCTTCGTGCGCATCGTGCTGACGCGCATCGGATGCTGATGACGATTGCGCACGCCGAGGAGCGTTGGTACGCGACGTACAATCGGTATACGGACGATCTGAGCAAATTCGGCTATGACAATCCCGGAATATCGCCGCATGCCTACTACGAAGTAGCGCTCGCGGTGAGCGGCACGACAGCACAGGCCTATGTGGTGACGGCGATGCCCATCAACAGTCAAGCGGCCGATGTATGCGGTAGTTTGTCCATCGACAATAAAGGCAATAAGACACCGGAACGGAACGATGAGGTTGCAAACGCCAACGGGCGCTGTTGGTGAGCCATTTGCGGGCTTACATCAGGGCTAGTCGCTCGGCCAAACCCGAGTAGCGCCGCGTGCGCTGCGCAAGTGCTTGTTCGATGCTCGCCTGGGTGCCGAACAGACTCAGCCATCGACGCGCACGCGTAATGCCGGTATAGAGCAGTTCTCGCGTAAGAATCAAAGATGGATCTTCGGGCAGCACCAGTGCCGTGTGCTCGAATTCGGAGCCCTGCGATTTGTGCACGGTCATGGCGAAGACGGTTTCCACATCGGGGAGTCGCGAGGGCAATACGCAACGAACCGGTGCGTCGCTGTCTTCTGTTCTCGCGAAGAGGGACTCACGCGTCATCGGAAAGACGGTATAAAGGCGCAGCTCGCCATCCGGTCCGCGCATGCGCAAGGCGATGCCGACGTCGCCGTTCATCAAGCCGAGGCTGTAGTCGTTACGCGTCATCATCACCGGTCGGCCTTCGTACCAACCGCGGTCGGTTTCGATCCATCCAGCGGCAAGCAGTTTTGCGGCGATATCCCGATTGAGCTTTTCGGTGCCGGAAGGGCCGTGCCGAACGGCGCACAGCACTTGAAAATGATTGAAGGCTTCCAACACGTTCTGCGCCCAGCTTCGATACGCTGCGTCGCTGGCATCCATAGCGGGGCGCAGTTGCCGCAACTGTTCGAGATAGAACCGGAAACCTTGCGGTGCGTCGCCTGACGAAGCCGTTTCGAAACGATCGGCATCGCCGTTCAACATGATGGAAGCAAAAGACGGATCTGATACGCCAGCGGGGATCCACGCTATATCGGTGGATCGTGTATTGAGCAATGCATTGACGTCGGCTGCATGCCCCGTATTCACAGCAGCGGCGAGACGGCCAATACCGCTGGTGGCGCCAAAACGATGGCTGCTGCGCAACATCGCGATGTGCTGATCGAGAGGCATTGCATCGGCTTGGATGAATGCACTGACATCATCGCCGCTCGCTGTCTGCAGCCAAGAGGCCGTAGTCGGGTTGTAGTGACCCTGTTCGGCACGTCGACCGAGATCGCCCAGTACGGCACCGGCTTCGACGGATGACAGCTGGTCTTTGTCGCCAAGCAAGATCAGGCGCGCATGCGGCGGCAGGGTTTCTAGGACGGCGGCCATCATTTCCAGGTCGATCATCGAGGCTTCGTCGATCACCAAGACGTCGAGATGCAGAGGATGCTGGCGGTCGTGCGCAAAGCGCCGGCTGTCCGGCCTTGCTCCAAGCAAGCGGTGCAGCGTTTCAACCTCAAGTGGAATAGTCGCACGCACGTTTTCCGTTACATCCAGCCGTTCGATCTGTTTTGCGATGGATGCACTAAGCCGTGCGGCGGCCTTGCCCGTCGGTGCGGCTAGACGCATGCGCAATGGCTGCGCAGTCTGCATGCGTAGATGCAATGTTTGCAGCAAGCCAAGCAAGCGCACCACCGTGGTGGTTTTACCAGTACCTGGCCCGCCGGTGATAACACTGAAAGCGCTGCGTGCCGCGAGCGCGCAGGCGATACGCGGCCAGTCAAGCGTGGCGTTTGTCGACGGCGGAAACAGACGCCTGAGTTCATCGCTCAGATCTTCAGCGTGAGAAGGAGCTTTATCGAGCCGCTCGATAATTCCCTGCGCCACTCCGCATTCGTATTGCCAATACCGACGCAGGTAAAGACGATGCCGATCCAGTACGAGCGGCGCTTGGGTGGGAAGCCCGTCAGCTCCCGCCAATAAACGTGAGGCAGGCGGTGGCGATGTGTCTAGAAGATCGAGCCATGCGTTCGGCCACCCCTGTTCTTCCGCCAATGCATCCAGTGCTTGCAAGTCCAGGCAGGGGTGGCCGTCCCCCAGTTGTCTGCTTGTCAACGCGGCCATCAGCAGCAGATGCGGCTCGGCCTGGGGATCGCATTCGCCGATAAAACGTGCAAAGGCCAGATCGAGCGGGCGCAGCAGGCGCTGTGCAATCGCATCGGCAAGCATTGCAAGCATGGCGTCATGCGACATGAGCATGCGCTCCCTGTGCGAACAGGCGATCCATCGCGTCGATCAAAGTGAAAGGCAAGCGTTCCTTATGTACGCCATGCCCCGCGTGATCGATACCGCGCAGATAGAGATAGAGCACACCGCCCATATGGCGCTCGTAGTTGTAGCCAGAAAGGCGAGCGCGAAGCTGGCGATGCAGGGCAAGCGTATAAATCGCGTACTGCAGGTCGTAACGAGCCTGTAGCGTGGCATCGCGCATGGCGGCGGGCGTATAAGCGCTAGTCGTGTCGCCTAGCCAATTGGATTTGTAATCGATAACGTAATAGCGGCCGTCCTTCTCCACGATCAGATCGATAAAGCCCTTGAGCATGCCATTGATGCGGTTATGCGGAAGCGGCGCGCGAGGTTCGCCATCCAGGGTGTGGCGGCTTATCAGTTCGTCCAGGCGCTGGGTATCGACCTGGTTTGCTTCGAACCAGAATTCCAGCTCTGCCTGATAGCTGCGGCGGTCGCGCAAACTCGCGAGCGCCAAGGTACCGCCGCCGGGAAGCGCGAGCGGCGTTTGCAATAGCTCAGGCAGCCAGTGCGTCAGCGGTATAATCCACGCTTGCCAGCCGCGTCGCTGGCAGCGGCGTGCGATCTGCTGTTCAAGCGCAGCGGTGTCCACGGCTACGGACGCCAAGCCGGTTTCCGCTGCCCATTCAAGCAAGTCGTGCAGAAAAGTGCCGGGTTCGGCACCGCGCGGAAAGGCGTGAATGCCCTGATCGTTGTCGGCGACCGCTCGCTCCGTGGATTCGCGCGCCGCTTCGGCAAGCACATCCTGCGTTGCCGTGTCAGGGGCAACCTGACGTATCGTTTCGCCGGTGCCATGGGTAAGTGAACTGTAACTGGCGATCCACCAGGATTCGGGTTGGGCAAGTTGATAGATACGTGCAGGGCGTAGCGCTTCAGGGCGGTGTATTCCGCGATAGAGGCGTGTACTCGCAGCGTCGGTAATGGTATTGACCTGCATATCGCGCGAATGACCGCAAACTTCCTGTACACGTGACACCAGATCGTCGGGCTCGATGGATTCACCACCGGAAAGCACATATCCGAACGCCGAGCGGTGAAGAAGTGGTGCCTTGGTACGACCATCCATGACGGCAGCAACGCCCAACCAGCAGGCGTGTTCGGCGCGCGTCAATGCCACATACAAAAGGCGAAGGTCCTCCTGCAGGCGTTCTCGCTCGATGCGCGCTTGAGCCTCTTCGTTCGGCTGAAGATCGATCCACGCTTGCCCCTGGTCGTCGTGCCAGGGCTGCGGGCTGCTCTTGGGCGACTCCTGGAAACGGCACACGAAGGGCAGCATGACGACCGGGTATTGCAGACCTTTCGCTTTATGGATCGTGATCACCTTTACCAGATCGGCTTCGCTTTCCAGTCGCACGATATGCTCTTCGGCTGCTTCCGTGTCGCGCTCATTCGCATGATCGATCTGCATGGTGAAAAAGCGAATCAAGGCATGTTCGCCATCAAGGCTGGTCGCGGCGTGTTGCAACAGTTCGGCTAGGTGTTGCACGTTGGTCAAGGCGCGTTCGCCGTGCGGTTTGGCCAGCAAGTGCGCGGGCAGGTCGAAGGTGTGAAGCAGGTTGTGCAGCATGGCCAACACACCGTGGCGCTGCCAGATGGTCTGCAGCGTGCGGAATTGCTCGCCGCACTGCTCCCAGTAGATTTCGTCGTGATTGAGCCGATCCAGTTCGGACAGGCTGCGATCCATGGTGATGCTGGCCAGTGCCGCGCGCATGGCGCGGTCGGAGGCAGGCATGGCGCAAGCGTGCAGCCATAGCAGTACATCGGGTGCTTCGGCGGTGGCGTACACCGAATCGCGTTCCGAGACGTACACGCTGGCTACGCCGCGTTGCCGCAGTGCCATGCGTACGGCGCCGGCTTCGCGACCATTGCGGACGAGTACCGCGATATCGCGGGGGCGCAGCGCTGATGACTCGCCGCGGTCGTCGACAAAAGCACAGCGCCCGGATTGCGCTGCGTCGAGCATGTCGACAATGCGAGCCGCCGCATGTGAGGCCGCTGCTTCGATGTAGGCACCGGTGGCGATGGCCTTGTCGCCGGATAACACGTCGAACTGCATGGACGGCATCGGCTGACCGTCATAGTGCAATGATTTCTTCAAACCCTTTGCTTGCACAGGTATGAATGGCAAACCATGTGCCCCGTGACCGAACGCGAAGGCGCCGAACGAATGACGGTCGGCGTATTGGAATACGCGATTCATCGACGCGACCAGCTCGGGTGTGGAGCGGTAGTTTGCGGTCAACGTCCAGGTCGGTGCTTGTGCCTGGTCGCGCGCACTCAGATAGGTGTGGATGTCGGCGCCGCGAAAGCCATAGATCGCTTGTTTGGGATCCCCGATCAGCAGCAGCCCCGTTTCAACGCGATGAGCGTAGATGCGCTGGAAGATACGCCACTGCAGCGGATCGGTATCTTGAAACTCATCGATCAGCGCCACGGGATACTGAGTGGCGATCGTTTCTGCGAGTTGTGCGCCTCGCGGGCTGTTCAGTGCCGCATCGAGTTGACGCAGCATATCGTCAAAGCCGGGTATAGCCTGGCGCTCGCGAATCTGTTCGATGCGCGCGGCGATCCACGGCATGGCGTGTGCGAGCAGCAAGGGCGCAAGCGGAGGCTCGCTGTTCCAGGCGTCAAGCAGGTTCTGGATAGCGACAAAGGCCGGATGAGTGGGGCGCGTACCTGCCTTGCTGGTCGAGGCATCCAGTTTTGCCTGCGTATAGCGTGCGAGTAGCGCCATATCCGCTTCTACGCCCTGGCACCATTCGCGGAGAACAGCCAATTCGCGATCGATATTATCGGGCTTGTAGATGTTGTTCTTCAGCGCGCGGGTTTGCACTGCGGTGCATAACATTTGCTCGATGGCTGCCGTGTCGGCTGCCCATAGCGCGCGAGCGATTTGCTCCGCCTCGCGCCGGGGAGCCTCACGATGATGTAATGCTTTCGCCAGGTTATCCACAGCGGGCAAGGGCAGCCCGTCGACGCGAAGATGATGAGCAGCCTGGCGCAACAAAGGCCTTGCGATGCGCTGCAGTGTTTGCGGATCGCGCCATTGCGTGGCAACGCACGCAGCATTCTCGTGATCGAGGCCGGCATAGAAACGACGCCAATAATCGCGCACGGCTTCACCGAGGCGCGCATTCTCGTCTGCGACCGCTTCGGTCGATTCGCTGCCCTCAAACGCGTGCTGGGCCAGCATGCGCTGGCACCAGCCGTGGATGGTGTAGACAGCAGCCTCGTCCATCCATTGTGCGGCTAAATCCAGTCGGCGCGCCGCCGCTGCACGCTTGTCGGGATCTGGGTATTCGGCGATCAGATCCCGCAGAAAATCATCGGGCTCCTGCTGGGAGCGGAATGCTGCAGCTGCCGTAGCGAGACGTTCACGGATACGCTCACGCAGTTCGGCGGTAGCGGCACGCGTGAATGTCACGACCAGAATCTGTGCCGGCAGTTGCGCTGGTTGACCGCCGTGACCCAGCACCAGCCGCAAATACAACGCGGCGAGTGTCCAGGTCTTGCCGGTACCCGCGCTTGCTTCGATCAGGCGAATGCCTTGCAGCGGCAGCCGTAGTGGATCGAGCGGTGCCATGTCGCTCATTCGTCACCTTCCAGCGCGGCGGCATCGAGCAAGGGACGATAGAGCGGCAGCCAACGCTCGAAGCCATCGGCGTAGAGCTGTGCGAAGTTTTGCCACGTGCGTGCCAGGCTGGGCTCGTAGCGCACTTCGCCGGCAGGAGCCATCGGTGCATCGCTACCGTCGTAACACGACTGTGCGGCATCGTAGGGAACTTTTTCAGCGCGTTCGGCCAGCAGCCATGCGTAGGCGGTACGGCGTGCGATGGGCAAGGGCGTTTGCATGCCGTGCTGCCAAGCGTTCAATAGTTGATCGAGATGTGCGATGGCTTCCTTGTGTGCACAGGCTTTCAATACGACGGTGGCATCGGCAGCAAATAAGCGCGTGGATACGGCGATGTTGTTTGCATTCGCCAGCAGCTGCAGTACCCATGGATAGATCAACCGGTCGTAGCGGAGTGTTTTACCTTGGCGTAAATGTCCAGCCATCGGCAATAGCCGTACCGCTCCTTCATCATGATCGGTGCGGAGATCGTCTAGCCAGCCCTCGACAGTCAGATCCTTGTATTCGTAACGTAACTCCTTGGCGTCTATTCGTTGTGACCAGTGTGCGATGGACGCATGCCAGCGATCGAGGATGCGCCGCACATCGCTGCCCATGTCATCCATCACCAACGCGCCGAATCCACCTGCCGGCAGCACACCTTGTTGTCGCAAGCGTTGTGCAGTTTCGGCAAGGGCGGGCATGGCGTCGGCCTCGCTGGCCATCAAGGCAGATTGCAACAGAGCGTCGGTTGCCGCGTGGTTTTCCAGCCGATCCAATGCGAAGGGTTCGTCATCGTCGGGGCCGGTATCGGCTTCGGCGAAGCGTACTTTCAGCCGTTCGGCATAGAAACTGGCTGCTGGTCTGACAAGGAAGCGCTGTAACTGACTGATGTCCACGACCGGCTCTGCTTGCCAGGAATCCAGCGGGATGGGTGCTGTTAGTGGCAAGGCGCGGCGAGCGTGTGCCCATTCCGAAGCGTAGGTAAACAGGGGCGATGCTGTGTCATCCGTGAAGTAGCGCGGACTGAACGCTTGTAACGGATGAACGGTGGTGATGGATGCAAGCAGTTGCTTGCGCGATGGCGCATCGTCGTCGGCGTGGCCGGGCATTCGCCAACCTGCTGCCAAGTAATCGCGCAGCTGACCGACGAGTACGGAGGGCGGCAGCTCGCTGTTATCCCGCACGCTATGGCCAACCCAACTGATGTGCAGCACATCGCGCGCCGAAAGCAGGGCTTCGAGGAACATGTAGCGATCGTCCTCGCGCCGCGATCGATCGCCGGGCCGGTGCTCGCCGGTTCGGGCCATCAGGTCGAAGTCGGACGGCGACATGCGGCGCGGGTAGTCGCCATCGTTCATGCCCAGCAGGCAGACCATGCGGAAGGGAATCGCGCGCATCGGCAGCAAGGTGCCGAAGTTCACGGCACCGCCCATGAAGCGCTGCGACAGATGGTTCTGGTCGATGGACTGCAACCAGTCCTCGCTGACGATGGATAGTGGGATGGCCTGCGCGAAGCCGGCTTCCTGGCAGGCGTCGAGCCAGGTATCCAGGGCGTCTTCCAGCCGATCGATGCGCAGCAAGTCGGCATCGTCGCCGCGTGCGTCGAAACAATCGCGCAGCAGGCGGCGCAGGCGCTCGCTCCATTGCGCGGGTGTGGCGGGCGATGCGAACAGTCGCCAGTAATGTTCCAGCGTTTCCAGCAGCTGGCTGAGCGGGCCAAGCAAGGCGGCGTCCAAGCCGCCTATTTCCGCATACGGCGCAATGTCGTCCAGGGAGGGTCCATCACCGGTCGCATATCCGAGCAACATGCGGCGCAGACCAAAGCGCCAGCTGTTCTGCTCATCGGGCGGCAGCCCCAATGTTTGTTTCTGTGCGCCATCCAGGCCCCAGCGGATGCCCGACTGTGTGATCCAACGGCGAATCGTCGGCAGATCGTCTTCGGCCATACCAAAACGGCGACGCAATGACGGAACGTCGAGCAGGTCGAGTACGTCGCTGGCGGTGAAGCGCGATTCGGTGAGGGTGAGCAGATGCTCAAGTGCCACCAACAGGGGCGAGGTACCGCGACCCGGTTGATCGGCCACGCTGTAGGGCAGGTATCGCGAATCGTCCGAAGCTAGGCGACCGAACACAGCCTGTACATGCGGGGCATACGTACGGATGTGCGGCACCATGACCATCACGTCACGCGGCGCTAGCGGCTGGCCTTCGCGTGCGGCTCGCTCAAATAGATCGAGCAGCTGGTCGTGCAGAATTTCCACTTCGCGTTGCGGACTGTGGGCGATGTGGAAGCGCAGCGATGGGTCAGTGGCGGGTAGTGGCTTGCGCAGTGATGGGTTGGCGGGAAGCGGCTCCAGATCCAGCACCGCCTGCTGCACTTGATGCAGCAATGAACCGTTGCCTATGTCCTGGAACAGATCGAGGCTGCGCTTGATGGATGCGAAATGATGGCGATAGCGCTCGGGCTGATCGAAAGCGTCGAGCTGGCGGATAAAGTCGCGCCCCTGTTTGCCCCAGGCTGCCAGCAGCGGGTTGGCATGGAGGTGCAGATCTTCGTAACGTGGTTCCGGTGAGGAGCCGGGTTTGACGGGGTGACGGCGCTGCTCGGCTTTCAGCAGCTCGCGATCCTCGATGATGTCGGCCCAATAATGCCGACACGGATTGGTCACCAGCAGTAACACTTGGCAATAGCGTGCCAACGCCGTCAGTGCTTCGAGCACCTGCTGCGGCAGCGATGTGACGCCGAACATCACGATGCGCCGCGGCAGCGCATTCGAAGAGACGTCCGACGATTGCATCCGTTGCATAAAGTGCCGATGCACGGCGGCACGGTGGTTGTCGCGCTGCGTCGGCGGAACATCGTCGAGCAAAAGCCGCCACAGCCGCGGCTGCCAACGCTGTGCTGGGGGCAATTCCGTTACACGGTTGCGCAGGCTGTCGCGTAGAACATCATTGCGGTGTTCCCAGTCATCCAGCCAATCGGCGCGAAAAACCTGGTACTGGTCGAATAGGTCGGCCACCTGCATGGCGAGCCGATACTGTCGGCGCCAGTCGCTGGGATCGCCAAGTAAACTGCGCAGCGGCGCAAAAGTTGATTCGTCGAGGTGTTGCGGCAACAAGCGCAACAAGCGCCACACCAGGCGCGTCTTGTCGAAGGGCGACGTCGCCGGCACAGCTGCTTCGCCTAGCACAGCGCGATAGGCTTGCCACAGGAACCGTCCCGGCAACTGCATATCTACCGCAGCGCTGATACCGAGGCCGCCGGCATCGACCGGCCGAGCCAGCGCCAGCTTCAGCCATTGCGCGATGCCATTGCTCTGCACCAGCATCACTTCGTTTTCCAACGGTTGCAGCGGCGTGCGCTGCAACCAGGCCACCAGCAGGTCGCGCAGGTCTTCCTGACGATTGCCGTGGATCACCATCAGGCCGGGTTCGATCGGAATGTTATTTGGCGCGATGTCCGGTGTGCTCACGGGTGGCAGCGCTGGCAAGGATTCATGGGAGCATCCACGACTCGATGGTGGAGTTCGGGCAAGTTTGCCCGATTCGCATCGCAGGATGTGCGACGCGCGGTGAGGAGAGCGGATACAAAAAAGCCCCGGGCAATGCTCCAGGGCTTTTGAGTCGAATGGGATTGGTGGAGCGGAGGAGGATCGAACTCCCGACCTTCGCATTGCGAACGCGACGCTCTCCCAGCTGAGCTACCGCCCCACGCGAGCTGCAAATGGTAGCAGTGGCCCCCCGTTGCGCCAAGCCCTTAGCCGGGTAGCAGGCTGGCCAGACGGTCGTGCAGCACGCTGCGCCGCCAGCCTTCCAGCGATTCCGGCCACTGGGCGGTTACCACGTATTCTTCCAGCGCCTTGCGTGGGCAAAGCAGACCCGGGGGCAGATCGAGTTCCTCGGCCAGCGTGTCGACGCTCTGTTTCATCGCAGCGAGGGCCTGTTTGGCGTTGCCTTGGGGGTAGGAAGGAATAGGGGCGGTTGCCGCGATTTCCTCGTCGCTGGCGGCGGTCGCCAGCAGTTCAAACAGTTCTTCGCGTTGCGCGGAGCGCAGGGCGCGCTGGCCGCTGCTGCGTTGCTCGAGCTCAGTGAGGCCTTTAGGGGGATGTTGCGCGAAGCTAAGCGTAAGCGCGTCTTCCAGCAGCCAGGGGCGAGGCCGGTCCACTCGACGTGCGGTGGTATCGCGCCATAACAGGATGCGGCGCAGCAGCGCCTGTTGTTCGCGTGGCCATTCGGCCGCACCGCGCAGCGCCAGTTGCGGCTGCGGGTCGCCTTCGCGCGGACAGCTCTTGCGTTTGAGCCGTTCGCAGTCTTCTGCGTGCCAGGCGGTGCGGTCACGCTCTGCAAGGCGTTCGGTGAGTTGTTGGTGAATGGTGTCGAGGTACACCACATCCAGTGTCGCGTAAGCACTCTGCGAGGAGGTGAGTGGGCGCTGCATCCAGTCGGAGCGTGTTTCGCCTTTGTCGAGTTCCATGCCCGCCAGCTCGGCGACCAGGGCGCGATAGCTGATGCCCAGGCCCATGCCGACGAAGGCTGCGGCAATCTGCGTGTCGAACAGAATGCGCGGGCCTTCCGGCAGCCACGGCGAAAGTGTCTCCAGATCTTCGCTCGCGCTATGCATCAGCGTCACGACATCGCCACGGTTCAAAGGCTGCAACGCATCGGCGATATCGAAGGCGAGCGGGTCGACCAGCGCATAGCGACCGTTCCAACCCAGCTGTAGCAGCGCTAACTGGGGATAGAAGGTATTGCGACGCATGAATTCGGTGTCGAGACCGAGGGCTGCGCTGGATGAAAGTCCGGCCAGCCACTGCTCAAGGTCGCTGCGTTGGTCGATCCAGTCCGCCTTGGGCGGCTGTGCGGGGAGGGACATGCATGTTCCTTGGAGCGACAGCGAAAGCGATTCGTGATTGCCCCGTCATCGGCAGTGCCATATGGTAAGCAGCGAACCATAGCAGGCCAGCCACGGAACGCCCACCATGCCGAGCAAGGAAACCGTACGTCGTCAACGCGCATTGGGTGGGGCGCTCGGTGTGGTCGTGCTGGCGTTCGGGCTCACATATCACTTCTTTCCGCAGGTTTTTCACGTGAGCCCGGAGGAAGTGGCGAGGCAGAGTTCGCCGAGTTCGGGCAGCTTTGCGCCTTCTGCGCCCGCGCGCGCCGGCAGTGTGCTGCCTACCGCTCAAGACGAACTCAACGCCGGTCCGCCGCTGACGTTGGCGCCGACGGCGGTCATCGCGGCGCGCCTGAGTCGCAAGAGCGCACCGTTGCCCGAGCAGCTGAGCGCCGACACACCTGAGGTGCGGGCACTACTCGAGCGCGCCAGCAAAGCATTCCTGGCGGGTCAGGTGGCCGGCGACAAAAACAGTGCCGCTGCGTTGTATGCGCAGGCGCTCAAGCTCAAGCCGGACAGCCGCGCCGCCGCGCAGGGTCTGGATCAGGTACGCACGCACTTGATCGCCGAGATCACCCAGGACATCGCTATCGGCGATTCCGAATCGGCCGGGACGCTGCTCGACAATCTCAAGACCATGCCCAATACGGCGAGCGATGTCGCGCCGCTTGAAGCGAACATGAAGACCCTGGTAGCCGTGCGCCCGATGTTGGCCAAGGCCGCCGATCTGCTGCAACAGGGGCATGCCGATCAGCCTGCGAACGACAACGCGTTGGCGTTGTACCGACTAGTGCAGAAGCTGGATGCGGAAAACGCCGTCGCGGCGCAAGGCGTGCTGCAGGTGCAGCGAGTGGTGCTCGATCGCGCTCTGGCCGCCGTCGCGCAAAACGATTTTGCCGGTGCAGAAACAGCTATCGGCGAAGCACAATCGATCCAGCCCGATTCCCCCCAGTTGCAGAGCGTACGCAATCAGGTCGATGGTATTCGTCAACAACGTGCCACAGGCGTGCTGGCACAGGCGCGTTCGGCGCTGGATGCCGGCAACATACCCCTGGCTAAACAGCTGGCTGGGCAGGCGCAGGCGATCAGTCCCCAGCTGGCCGGCATCGCGGAATTCGAGGAGCGGCTAACCAACGCGAGCTTGTATGCGAACTACAAGCCAGGACAGGTGTTCACTGATCGCTTCGTTGATATGACTGGGCAATCGCCCACCATGCTGGTGATTCCTACCGGCAACTTCATGATGGGTGCGCCGGATGGCGAGCCCGGGCGCAGTGACGCGCAGCTGCCGCAGCACCAGGTGTCCCTCGACAAGGGGTTCGCGCTGTCGCAGGCTGATATCACCGTCGGCCAATTTCGCGAATTTGTACGCGCCAGCGGTTACAAGCCCGACTCGGTGACCATCGGCGGTGCCAGTGTCTACGACGAGCGCACGGGTGTGATGCGCGACGACAGCAGCGTCACCTGGGAAGACGATTACGCAGGGCGTTCCGCGGCGGACAATTTGCCCGTGGTGAACATCTCCTGGAACGATGCCCATGCCTATGTGCAATGGCTGAGCCAACGCACTGGCAAGAAGTACCGTTTGCCCAGCGAGTCGGAGTTTGAGTACGCCCTGCGCGGCGGCACCACCACGCGTTATTGGTGGGGCAAGAGCACGCCAAGCAGCAAGGTGGAAAACCTCACGGGCTCGCTCGATCGTTCACCCAGCGGGCGGCGCTGGAGTCACGCCTTCCAGGGTTATGGCGACGGCTACTGGGGACCTGCGCCGGTAATGACTTTCGCGCCCAACCCCTTCGGTCTTTACGACATCGACGGCAACGTTTCGGAATGGATGTCCGATTGCTGGCACGACAATTACATTCGCGCACCCGTGGACGGCAGCGCATGGGTCAATCCCGGATGCTCGACGCGCGTGGTGCGAGGTGGCTCGTGGGGTAGTTCGCCGGAGCAGGTGAACTCGGCGTACCGGCAGGGCGCCGATGCCAGCGTGCGTAGCGGCCGCGTTGGCTTCCGCATTTTGCGTGAGCTGTGATCGTCACAAACGCCAAAACGACGAAAGCCGCCTTGCGGCGGCTTTCAACCTGTAATCTGGTGCCCAGGAGAGGACTCGAACCTCCACGGTTTTACCCGCTAGTACCTGAAACTAGTGCGTCTACCAATTCCGCCACCTGGGCAGGTGCCGCAGTCGCCTTTACGGCTGTGCGAGCCGCGTAGAGTAGGCATCGGCGTACGAGTTGTCAACCATTTCTTCACGGCTGCTGGCGCTATTAGGCGATCTGCCGCGAAACATTTATTGAATCATTCATCGAGGCCTTAGAGCCTGTCTAAGGTCTCCGAGTAGCCCGCGTTGAGCCCGTATACTCGCCAGGTGGTAGTGTGCGGCGCAGCGCCTGACTGGCTGTCAGGTCAAGCCGCGCGCTGCCGCTTGGCGAGTATACGGGCTCAACCCTTCGGGCCGGGTCTGTTTGCCCACACGCCTGCGTCCTCGCTCAGTCGTGTATCGACATACACTCCTTCACTCCTCCTTGTCGTGCGCGCAAACAGATCCCGGCGCGGGCCACTCGGAGACCTTAGACAGGCTCTAGGCCGTGACCCAGAAGAAAATCCCCGGCAAGGACAAGGCTCCGCGCAAGGCGGCCAAACCGCCCAAGGCTCACTCGGGTGCGGAGAGGGCCGGACGCCGCGCCGCCGCGCCCGGTAAAACGGCCGCTGCCAAGCGACCGCACGATCCGTTTGCCAAACGCGAGGCGGAACGCTACGAGCAGCCGATACCCAGCCGCGAAGCCATCCTCGCCCTGCTCGAAGAACGCGGCGAATTGCTTACCGAAGCGCGCATCGCCGACGCACTGCATTTGCATGACGAGTACGGCATTACCGCCCTCGGCAAACGGCTCGGCGCGATGGTGCGCGATGGCCAGCTATTGCTGGGTCGTCGCGGCGGCTATGCACCGGCACGGAAGCTGGACCTGCTTCCTGGTGTCGTGTTGGCCAACGCGGAAGGCTACGGCTTCCTGCGTCCCGACGAAGGCGGCGACGATCTTTATCTATCGCCTTACCAGATGCGTAGCGTGATGCACGGTGACCGTGTACTCGCCAGCGTGGTCGGTGTGGACCGGCGCGGCCGCCGTCAGGGCGCGATCGTCGAAGTGTTGCAGCGGCGTTCGCCGCGATTGGTCGGCCGCGTGGTCACCGACAACGGCGTCACCCTGGTGGTGCCCGACGATCGTCGCCTGCATCAGGACGTGATGATCGTGCCCGGCAAGGAACAGGGTGCGCGTTCCGGGCAGATCGTGGTGGTTGAAATCACCGATCCGCCGACGGCCTATCGCGGTCCGCTGGGTGCGATTCGTTCGGTGCTCGGTGACCGTCTGCAGCCCTCGTTGCTGGTGGAAATGGCCATCGCCAGCCATGACCTGCCGCACGAATGGCCGCCGGAAGTGCTGCGCGAAGCGGCGCAGATCGAACCGGAAGTAACGGCTGCCGAGCGAGAAGGGTGTATCGATCTGCGCAAGCTGCCGCTGGTGACGATCGATGGCGCCGATGCGCGCGATTTTGACGATGCCGTGTATGCCGAGCCGAAACGCGGTGGCGGTTGGCGTCTAGTCGTGGCGATTGCCGATGTGTCGCACTACGTACGCGTCGGCAGCGCGCTGGACAAAGAAGCCTACGAGCGCAGCACATCCACCTACTTCCCCGGCTTCGTCGTACCCATGCTGCCGGAGACGCTCTCCAACGGTATCTGCTCGCTCAATCCCAAAGTGGAGCGCCTATGCATGGTCTGCGACATGCAGATCGACGCGACAGGCGAGGTGGTCAAGTCGAAGTTCTACGAAGCGGTGATGCGCTCGCACGCGCGCCTCACCTACGACAAGGTGTGGCAGGTCATCGGTCTGAACGACGCCGATGCGCGACACGAAGTGGCCGATGTACTGCCGCAGTTGCAAAACCTGCACACGCTGTACAAGGCGATGGCCGAGCAACGTCGCCGCCGCGGTGCGATCGATTTCGAAACGCCCGAGGTGAAGTTCCGCCTCGACCAAACCGGTGAAGTGGAGACGGTCGGTGCCACCGAACGCAACGACGCACACAAACTGATCGAGGAATGCATGATCGCCGCCAACGTGCAGGCGGCCATGTTCCTGGAAAAGCGCAAGATCCCCGCGCTGTATCGCGCGCACGAACCGCCGCCGGCGGAGAAATACGAAGATCTGCAGCAGTTCCTGCGCGAATTCAAGCTGCGCATGCCGCCGCTGGAAGAAGTGACCCCCGGCGACTACGCTGATGTACTGCGCATGGTGCGGGACCGCCCCGAGCGCGAACTGATTCAATCGGTGCTATTGCGTTCGCAAAGCATGGCGGCCTACCAGCCCGACAATCGAGGCCATTTCGGCCTGTCACTGACGGCTTACGCGCACTTCACGTCGCCGATCCGCCGCTATCCCGATCTACTGGTTCATCGTGCGATCCGTTACGCCTTGAAAGGCGGCAAACCCGCGGATTACGACTACACCGACGCGGCGATGGCTGCGATGGCGGTGCATTGTTCGCAACGCGAACGCCGTGCCGAAGAAGCCGAGCGAGATGTGGATGAGCGTTTCCGGTGTGCGTGGATGGCCAAGCATGTTGGCGAAGAGTTTGAAGGCACCGTCACCGGCGTTACCTCGTTCGGCCTGTTCGTCGAGCTGGACGAATCGAAGGTGTCAGGTCTCGTGCACATCAGCCAGCTGTCCAACGACTACTACCATTTCGATCCGGTGCGACATCTGCTGAAAGGCGAACGCACCGGTTCGCAGTTCCGCCTGGGCGATCACGTGCGCGTGCAAGTGCTGCGTGCCAGCCTGGAGGATCGGAAAATTGATTTCCGCCTCGTGCAACAAGCGAAGGGCGCTGCCGCGCCGGTACCTTCGACACAGCAGCGTGCTTACGATTACTCCTCGGCGGGCGAGCGCTATTCGTTGCCATCCGGCCGCAAACCGCTGCCGTCGCTACCGACATTGCCAACGCGTGATAATGTCGCGGCGAAACACGGCACCGGCAAGCCAACAAAGAAGATGTCGGCGGGTAAAAGCGGTGCCGCTGCGGACAAGCACAAGGGTCAGCTAGCCAGCGGCAAGGCTAGCAGCAAGGGCAAGTCGCGAGCGGCCCAGGGCCGCTCGCCGAAACCGAAAGGCAAACGATGAGCGAGAGTTGGATCGTCGGGATCAACCCGGTCGAAGGCGCGTTGAGCAACGATGCCGAGCGCGTGCGTGAAGTGCTGGTGGAAAACGGCCAGCGCAACCCGCGCGTACATGAACTGGCCGAACGTGCCAAAGCGCTGAAGATTCCCGTCCATCACCGTCCGCGCGAACAGCTCGACCGCGTAGCCGGCGAGGCGCGGCATCAGGGGGTGGTTGCGCTCTACGAGGCACCGCCTCTGGCTGGTGAAAACGACCTGCATGATTTGCTCGAAAAAGCCGGCAACGATGCCTTGCTATTGGTGCTCGACGGTGTGACCGATCCGCACAATCTCGGCGCCTGTCTGCGCAGTGCAGCAGCAGCCAATGTAACGGCGGTGATCGTGCCGAAGGATCGCGCAGTGGGACTTACCCCCGTCGTGCGCCGCGCCTCGGCCGGCGGTGCGGATCGGGTGCCACTGATCGCCGCGACCAATCTTGCGCGCGTCATGCGGACCTTGAAAGATGCAGGCGTGTGGATCACCGGCCTGGCCGGCGATACGGAACAATCGATTTACGATATCGATCTGAAAGGGCCAGTCGCCCTAGTGTTGGGCAGCGAAGGTGAGGGCATTCGCCGGCTGACACGCGAGACCTGCGACTTCGTAGCGAAGATACCGATGCCCGGTGCGATGGAAAGTCTCAACGTGTCGGTGGCGGCCGGTGTCGTTTTATTTGAAACGTTACGTCAAAGGAGTGTGCGATGACGTTCTATTGGCACGACTGGGCGGGATACATCGGCGTGGTGCTGGTGCTGCTAGCCTTCCTGCTGCTGCAAGCCCACAAGTTGCACGGCAACGGTCTGGTCTACCAGCTGATGAATGTGCTGGGCGCTATCGGCGTGTTGCTTTCGCTGCTGTTCGGTACGTTCAATGCGGCCGCGTTCTTCATGCAGGTGGCCTGGTTGCTGATAGGTGTCTACGGTATCGCGCGGGGCATGCGCACTCGGCGCGAAGCTCGCGGAAGCGGCCGCTGAACTGCATGCGGTCCCCGGACCAAGTCCGGGGACACTTCAACCTGCATCGAAGGTGCAGCGTTTATTCGGGGCGATTGCCGAGCTTCACTGGCTCTGGGTTCGACGTGAGGTCGCGCTTGTCGCGCTGACCCGAGAGGGGTTCGCCCTTGACCTGGAACCACACGTTTTCGGCGATGTTGGTGGCGTGGTCGCCGATACGCTCGATGTTCTTGGCCATGAATAGCAGATGCGTGCATGGCGTGATCACGCGCGGATCTTCCATCATGTACGTGAGCAGTTCGCGGAAGTAACCGGTATACGCTTCGTCCAGCTGCACGTCGTCCTGCCAGACCTTGTAGGCGCGTTCGGCGTCGCGGTCGCGGTAGGCGCGCAGCACTTCGCGCACTTCTTCGGCCGCCAGTTCGGCCAGATGAGCCAGGCCACCCGTGGGTGTCAGCGGCGCGGCCATCGACAGCGGGATGGAGCGCTTGGCGACATTGGCGGCGTAATCGCCGATGCGCTCGATGTCGGCAGCGATGCGCAGCGCCGCGAACACATTGCGCAGATCGCCGGCGATCGGCGCGCGTAGGGCTAACAGTCGCACGACGTCGTGGCTGATTTCCTGCTCCAGCTGGTCGATCGCGTCGTCGTTATGCACTACGTGCTGTGCCGCGCGTTCGTCGCGGCGATCCACGACGTCGATGGCTGCTTCCAGCTGGCTCACTGCCAGCTCGCCCATACGAACCAGTTCGCCGGTGAGGCGAATCAGTTCGTCGTCGTAGCTCTTGATGATGTGTTCCTTGCTGCTGCCGCTCATGGGTCTTGCCTCGTAGTATTCAGGTTAGGGCAGGGCGTTGATGCGAATTCTCGCGAGGGTGACCCCTCACCCTGCCCTCTCCCCAGAGGGGAGAGGATAATCAGTGGGGCGTTCCGCCCGGTTATCCGAAGCGCCCGGTGATGTAATCCTCGGTCTGCTTCTTGCCCGGCTTGGTGAAGATTTTCTCGGTGTTGTCGAACTCGATCAGCTCACCCAGGTACATGAAAGCCGTGCGGTCGGAACAGCGCGCAGCTTGTTGCATGTTGTGCGTGACAATCACGATGGTGTATTCGTGCTTGAGTTCTTCCACCAGTTGCTCGATGCGGCCGGTAGCGATCGGATCGAGCGCCGATGTGGGTTCGTCGAGCAGGAGCACCTCGGGGCGCAGCGCGATACCACGCGCAATGCACAGGCGCTGCTGCTGACCGCCGGAAAGACCCAGCGCGCTTTGCTTGAGCTTGTCCTTCACTTCTTCCCACAGCGCCGCGCTGCGCAGCGCCTGTTCGACACGAATTTCCAGGTCGGCACGCGACATCTTCTCGTGATGACGGATGCCATAGGCCACGTTTTCGAAGATGGTCATCGGAAACGGCACAGGTTTCTGGAACACCATGCCGACCTTGGTACGCAGGCGGTTCATGGAGTAGTTCGGGTCGAGGATGTTCTCGCCGTCGAGCTCGATCGAACCCTTGGCTTCAAGCTTGGGATAGATCGCGTAAATGCGGTTGAAGATGCGCAACAGCGTGGACTTGCCGCAACCGGATGGCCCGATGATCGCAGTGACCTGCTTCTCCGGGATATCCATGTTGATGCCTTTCAGCGCCTGGTATCCGTTGTAGTAGAAGTGCACATCGCGCACCTTGATTTTGGCGGACGACGTGGCGCCGGCCAGCGGAGCCGCGGTTGCGGCGGCAAGGTCATTCATAACTCACCTTTTTGCGCGAAAACATGATGCGGGTCAGCAGGCTCAGTGCCAGCACGAACAGAGTGATCAACAGCGCGCCGGCCCATGCGATGGCGTGCAGCGCCGGATTCGGATCATTGGTGTATTGGTAGATCGTGCCAGGCATGCTGGCCATCTTGTCCAGCGGATGCATGGTCATGAAGTTGTTGCCGAAGGCGGTGAACAACAGCGGAGCCGTCTCGCCGGCCAAGCGCGCGAGCGCCAGCAGGATGCCGGTGAGAATGCCGGAGAAGGCGGCGCGCATCAGCACTTGCACAGTCAGCTTCCACTGCGGAATGCCTAGCGACAAAGCCGCCTCGCGCAAGGTGCCGGGTACCAATTGCAGCATCTCGTCGGTGGTGCGCACGATCACCGGCAAGCCGATCAGCGCCAGCGCCACGCTGCCGGCGAAGCCGGAGAACGAGATGGTGCCGTGAGTCATGTCCGAGATCGGCAGCACGATGATCACGTACACGAACAGACCCAGCACGATCGACGGCGCCGACAACAAAATGTCGTTGAGAAAACGGATCGACGCGCCAAGCCGGGTGGAATTGGCGTATTCGGCCAGATAAGTACCTGCCAGCACACCGATCGGCGCGCAGATCAGCAGCGCCATCAGATCCATGATCAGGCTGCCGACGATGGCGTTGGAGAGGCCGCCCTGATCGGCATAGGCGGTGATCTTGGTGAACAAGGTCAGGTTCAGCGCGCTCAAACCGTTCTGCGCGGTGATCCACAAAATCCAGACCAGGAAGATCAGGCCCAACAAGGTGGCGAATCCGCTCAGCACCATGGCGATGCCGTTGGTGATGCGGCGGCGTGCGTAGATGGCGGACATCAGCGTCCCTCCCTGCGGGCCAGCTGGCGCAGCATCAGGCGCGCGATCAGCAGCACGATGAAGGTGACTACGAACAGCAGGAAGCCCAGTGCAATCAGCGCGGAACGATGCAGTCCCACCGCCTCGTTGAATTCGTTGGCGATACTCGAAGAGATCGACGTACCCGGCATCAGCAGCGACGAGGTGATGTTGTACGAGTTGCCCAGCACAAACGTAACCGCCATGGTTTCACCGAGCGCGCGGCCCAGTCCCAGGAAGATACCCCCGATCACGGCCGAGCGGGTATACGGCAGCACGATGTCCCACACCACTTCCCACGTGGTGGAACCCAGCGCGTATGACGATTCCTTGAGACGCGCCGGCACCGTCTTGAAAACCTCGCGCATCACCGAAGAAATGAAAGGCAGGATCATGACCGCGAGCACGATGCCCGCGGTGAGCAGGCCCAAGCCCAGCGGCGGCCCCTGGAACAAGGCGCCGATCACCGGAACGTTACCGAGCGTATCGTTGAGCCACGGCTCGATGCTGGCCATGAAAGGCACGAAGACGAACAAGCCCCACATGCCGTAAATGATCGAAGGAATACCGGCCAGCAATTCGATGGCCGTGCTGACCGGACCGCGCGCCCAGTTGGGTGCGATCTCGGTGAGGAAAAGGGCGACACCGAAGGCGACGGGGACGGCAAGGACCAAGGCGATCAGCGACGTCACCAGCGTACCGACGATCGGCGCAAGCGCACCGTACTGATCCTCTACGGGGTTCCAGTCCGAACTGAACAGGAAGTGGAAGCCGTCCTTGAACAGCACCTCGCGACCACCCCACAGCGTGGACAGCGCGGCACCGAGCAGGGTGCCGAGCACCAGCAGTGCGCAGAAGCGCAGCAGGAAACGGAACAAGAGGTCGTGACGTGCATCAGCGCGCGAACGATGTTCGGTATCACGGGCGAGCGGTTCGGCGCTTATAGCTTGCATGCAGAGGCGTTTCCGCGATGGTTTTCATCAGCACGACGCGCGCAACAGAGCGTTGCGCGCGTCGCAGGTCTACTTGGCTGCAGCTGTCTTTGCGACAGCGCGCAGCTTACATCTTGTAGTCGCTGGACCAGTACGTCTTGATCTGCTGCACCAGCGTATCGGGCAGCGGCACGTAGTCGAGCGAACGGGCCGAATCCTGACCGTGTTCATAAGCCCACTTGAAGAAATCGAAGGCGACCTTGGTGTTGGCCGCGTTCTTCGGCGTCTTATACATGATGACCCATGACGTGGCGGTGATCGGCCATGCCGAAGCGCCCGGAGCGTTGGTCATCAGCAGGTTGAAGTCCTTCGCGCTCTTCCAGTCAGCGGTGTCGGCGGCAGCCTGGAAGCTGGCGGTGTTCGGTTCGATCACATTGCCCGCGGCGTTCTTCATCTTCGCGTAGCCGAGCTTGTTCTGCAGCGCGAATGCATACTCCACGTAGCCGATCGAATTCGGAATCTGCCGGATGTAAGCCGACACGCCTTCGTTACCCTTGCCGCCGATACCGGCCGGCCATTTGACGGCGGTGCCTTCACCGACTTTCGACATCCACTCAGGGCTCACCTTGGACAGGTAATCGGTGAAGTTGTAGCTGGTGCCCGAACCATCCGAACGATGCACCACGGTAATGCGCGAGCTCGGCAGATGGATGCTGGGGTTGAGCTTGACGATGGCCGGATCGTTCCACGTGGTGATCTTGCCGAGGTAGATGTCGGCCAGGGTCGGGCCGTCCAGCACGAGCGCGCCGGGAGCGACGCCAGCAACATTGAAGGCCGGCACGATACCGCCGATCACGTCCGGGAACTGGCCGAGACCGAACTTCGCCAGATCTTCCGGCTTGAGCGGCATATCGGAAGCGCCGAAATCAACGGTGCCTGCCTTGATCTGCGCGATGCCGCCGCCCGAACCGATCGACTGGTAGTTGATGTGGTTGCCGGTCTTCTCGGCATACGCGGCCGACCACTTGGAAATAACCGGATAGACGAAGCTGGAGCCCGCACCGGTGATATCGGTAGCGTGCGCCGTCATGCCGAACATGGACACGGCGACTGCGATGGCGAGCGTGCCGAGGCGAGACGGAAGTTTGAATGAGGTCAACACAGTGGCTCCTTTGAGACGGAAGTGGCGAGTAATGCCTGCGTCCCTTCTATTGCAGGGGCTGGGTGTTGCAATGAGATGAGATGAATATGTCAGTCTGATGACAGACGTAACGATTTCTCAGGGGAGCATGGCGCCGACGCGCTCCAGTTCCAGCACTTCAAGCGCACGCAAGCGGTTGACGATGCGGCAAAAAAGCAGGGCCGTGCGCTCCGCGTCGTAGATCGCCGAATGCGCTTCGCTCGCATCGAAGGCGTATCCCGCTGCCATGACCGCTTTACTCAGCACGGTCTGTCCGTAGGCGAGGCCGCTCAAGGTGGCGGTGTCGAAGCAGCTGAAGGGATGGAACGGATTGCGCTTGTGGCCCACGCGGCGCACGGCGGCATTGAGAAAGCCGAGATCGAAGGCGGCGTTGTGTCCAACCAGGATCGCGCGCTGGCATTCGTTTTGCCGCACACCTAGTCGTACCGCATGGAAAATATGATCGAGCGCGAGGCGTTCGTTTATGGCGCCGCGGAGCGGGTTGTCGGGATCGATCCCGGTAATCTCCAGCGCGCGCGGGTCGATGTTCGCGCCGGGGAAGGCTTCGACATGAGTCGAAACGGCGGGGTGCGGATAAAGATTGCCCTCCTGATCCATCCCGATGACCACGGCGGCGATTTCTAGCAAAGCGTCCCGTTCGGCATCGAACCCGCCGGTCTCTACGTCCACGACTACCGGCAGGAATCCGCGGAAGCGATCGGCCATGCGGGCCGTCATGCTGTTGTTGAGTTGCTCCATCTCGCAAGCATATCAGCCGACTCCCGTTTTCCGCCTGGCTACCTTACCAACCGTATGTTTATGTCTTCGTTCTGTCACATAACATCCATCTAACGGTAAAGGTCCCGCCCGATCATGCCCACAACCCGCAGGCCGCTCCAGGGGAAATCTAGAGATGCCAGGCGGATTCATCAATAAAAGCGGAGACAACAACATGCGTTCCAAGATGCTCACGGTAGCGATCGCTGCCGGATTGGGCCTGACCAGCGTTACAGCTGTGTCAGCTCAGACGTCGAACAAGAAAGTGACCGTTAGCGCAGCCGAGCTGTCCCAGATGAAGGCCGAGATCGCCGCTCTGGAGCAGAAGGTACAGGATCTGGAATCGCAATCTGCCGCACAGACGCAAGCGCAGGCTGAGACCGCGCAGAGCGTGCAGGCCACCCAGCAGCAGGTGCAGGCTACGCAAGCACAGGTGCAGAAGGCTGAGCAGACCGTGGCGACCAAGCTCGGCGACACCCTCGGCGGCTCCGGCGGCGTGAAGTGGACCTTCGGCGGCTTCCTGGCGGCTGAAACGGCATACCGCTCGCGCGACACGGCCGATGATGTGGCTACCAAGTTCACCGCCATCCCGTTCACGGGCGGCACGAGCACCGCGCCGATCAACACCAGCAGCGGCGCGACGACTACCTATCCGGTCACCAACGCCAGGAACGACCAGTTCCTGTATAGCGCGCGCCAGAGTCGTCTGTCGATCAAGGCAGAGGGCGACATCAACGACTCTACTCACGTGACGGGCTACTACGAGACGGACTTCCTCGGCGGCGCTCAGACGGCGAACATGAACGAGAGCAACTCGTTCAATATGCGCATACGCCAGTTGTGGACCAACATTGACTGGAACGACTACGGTCTGCACTTGCTGGGTGGTCAGGCTTGGTCGCTGCTGACCCTCGACAGCGTGGGTATCACCCCGACGAAGGAAGTGCTGCCGCCCACTATCGACGCACAGTACAACGTGGGCTTCACCTGGGCTCGCCAGACTCAGCTGCGCATCGTGAAAGACTGGGACAAGATGTGGTGGTTGGGCGTGTCGGTGGAAAATCCGCAGACGGCGGGCATCGGCTCCTCGGCAGGTACGGGTACCAAGGGCTATGCGACGACGACGGCCACGGTTCAGGCCGGCTCGCTCTATGACACCCTCAACACGGTGTCGATCAACCAGGTTCCGGACGTCATCGTGAAGTTCGCGGCTGATCCGGGTTGGGGTCACTACGAGTTGTTTGGCATTTCGCGCCAATTCACCACGCGCGTGACGCCGACCACCGCCAACGGCGGCCCTGCTGCCACCACCAACCAGACTGCACATGGCGGCGGCTTTGGTTTCGGCATGGTGTTGCCGCTGCTTCCGAAGGTCCTGGACTTCCAGCTTTCGGGCATGGACGGCAAGGGCATTGGCCGTTACGGCACGGCTGGCCTCAACGACATTACCTACACCACGAGCGGCGCTCCGCATCCGTTGAAGGAAAACATGGTGCTCGGCACGCTGACCTGGCATGCCACGGACGCCCTCGACGTGTACGCCATGGGTGGCCGCGAGCAGGAGGACAGCTACTTGACCTCCGGCGTGAACGGTTTGCCGCTCGGTTATGGCGCCGCGGCGCTCGGCTACAACAACAGCAACTGCTTGGTTTACGGCGCGGCTACTGATTGCACGGGCCAGACCCGCAGCGTCAAGGAACAGACGATCGGCTTCTGGTGGAAGTTCTACCAGGGCAAGTTCGGCCGCTTGCAGTTCGGTTCGCAGTTCTCGCATGCCTCGCGCCAGCTGTTCACCGACGCTCACAGCAACACGCCGACCGCGTCCGACAACATGTTCTTCACCAGCTTCCGTTACTACCCGTTCTAATCGGTGGGAAGCGGATAACTGGAAAAGTTATCGTAAGGGAGTTCGACCTAGGGATGGAAAAACGGCGGGCCTATGCCCGCCGTTTGCTTTTTTGAATCCCGATCCGTTATTCGGCGCGTGTCTTGTCGCGATAGCGACAAAGATCGCGGATAACGCAGTTCGGGCAATCCGGCTTGCGCGCTTTGCACACGTAACGACCGTGCAGGATCAGCCAATGGTGCGCATCCTGCTTGAATTCAGGCGGCACGACTTTTTCCAGTTTGTCCTCGACGGCACGCACGTCTTTGCCTGGTGCCAAGCCGGTGCGGTTGGCAACTCGAAAGATGTGCGTATCGACGGCGATGGTGGCATGGCCGAATGCCGTATTCAGCACCACATTGGCCGTCTTGCGACCTACACCAGGCAACGCTTCAAGCGCTTCGCGGCTATCGGGTACTTCGCTATCGTATTGCTCGACGAGAATGCGACTTAGGGCGATGACGTTCTTTGCCTTGGCGTTGAAAAGGCCGATCGTGCTGATGAAACGCTTCAGCTTTTCCTCGCCTAATTCCAAGATCGCCTGCGGCGTATTGGCAACGGGGTAAAGCTTGCGGGTGGCCTTGTTGACGCCAACATCGGTGGCTTGTGCGGAAAGCACCACGGCAACCAGCAATTCGAATGGCGTGGTGTAGACGAGTTCGGTCGTGGGGCGAGGATTGAGTTCGCGCAGCCGCGTGAACAATTCGACGACATCCGCTCGCTTCACGTTTTCGGCTCCTGCTTTTTCGCTTTCGCGCGTGCCAGCGCATCCTGCACACTTTGGCTTGCGCTGGAGGTATGGACTTGCGCCTTGCGCGATGTCAGTTCCGCTTCGCGCTGCATGTGTTGCTCGTTCAAACGAACCTCTCGACGCTCGAAGTGTATGCGCGCGGCATCGGCATGGGCGGGATCATCCGCCTGTTCGACAGGCATCGGCTCCAGCACGATGCAGTCGACGGGGCAGGCCGGCACGCAACGTTCGCAGCCGGTGCAATCGTCGGCGATCACCGTATGCATCAGCTTGTTGGCGCCGACGATCGCATCGACCGGGCATACTTGAATGCATTTCGTACAACCGATGCAATCGGCTTCGATAATGCGTGCAAGCGTGCGCGGCTTTTCCACGCCATTGGCCGGATTAAGCGGTATCGGTGCGCGGCCGAGCAAAGCAGCTAGCTTTGCGACGCCTGCACTGCCCCCGGGTGGACACTGATTGATCTCCGCTTCGCCAGCGGCGATCGCCTCCGCGTAGGGACGGCACCCGTGATAGCCGCATTGCTCGCATTGTGTCTGCGGCAGCAGGGCGTCGATGCGGTCGGCGAGCACGCTCATGTCGGAGGCGGCGATACCGATCAGCGCACCGTCGCGCCTGGCTTCGCACCCTGATCCGCGTCGAGCAGAAACAGATCGCCGCCGCCGTCGCCAGCGGAAAGAATCATGCCTTCGGACAAGCCGAAACGCATCTTGCGCGGTGCGAGGTTGGCAATGAAGATCACATTGCGACCGATCAGCTTTTCCGGTTCGCCGTAAGCAGCGCGGATACCGGAGAAAATCTGTCGCTTCCCGAGAACGCCCGCATCCAGCTCGAAGCGCAGCAGCTTGTCCGAACCGTCGACGAATTCGCAGGCCAGCACTTTGCCCACACGCAAGTCGAGCTTGGCAAAATCATCGATGCCGATGACGGCTGCATCTTGCGATGGGGGTGTTGCAGTATTTTCGTTCATGGCCTTGCTGTCGTTCCTGGCAGGTTTCTTGATGGCAACGGTGGGCTCTGGTGTGGTGCCCAGCGATTCCTTCGAGGCTTCGACCATCGCTTCGATACGTTTGGAGTCGATGCGCGAGAGCAGAGGCTCGAAGGCGTGGATGGTGTGATTGTGGAGCGTGGCGCAGGCTGCGTCGAAATCGGCAATGGGTGCGTCCAGGAACTGCTCGGCCGCCGCGACCGTGGCAGGCAATACCGGTTTCAACAAACCACCGAGCAGACGGAAGGCCGCTAGCGAGAACGAACAAACCTGATGCAGTTCCGCACGCTGCGCTTCGTCCTTCGCCATCACCCACGGCGCCTTGGCGGCGATGTGTCCGTTGACCAAATCCGCGATCAGCACAAAACGGCGCATGGCCTCGGCGAATTCGCCGCTTTCATACAGCGCCGGCACGCCTTCGTAGTGCGAAAGCAGTACGCGCCATAGTTCGTTCTGTTCTTCCGAAAACTGCGCGGCAAGGCGGCCATCGAAAAACTTGTGCACGAAACCGGCCGTGCGGCTAGCGATATTCACCCACTTGCCGATCAGGTGCGAATTGACGCGTTCTTCAAACGCCTTCAGGTCGAGGTCCACGTCGACCGGCGCGTCGTTGAGCATCGTCGCGAAGTAGTAGCGCAGAAATTCCGGATGCAACCCGGCGTCGAGATACGTGCGTGCCTGGATGAAGGTGCCGCGCGACTTGGACATCTTCGCGCCGTTGACGGTGAGATAACCGTTGACGTGCAGCGCGGTGGGCGTGCGGAACTTCGCGCCGTGCAACATCGCCGGCCAGAACAGGCCGTGGAAATTGATGATGTCCTTGCCGATGAAATGGTGCATTTCCGCGCTGCTGTCCGGGGTGAGGAAATCGTCGAACTTCAGCCCGGTTCTGTCGCACAGTGCCTTGAAGCTGGCGAGATAACCGACCGGCGCATCCAACCATACATAGAAGAATTTGCCGGGCGCATCCGGTATCGGGAAACCGAAATAAGGAGCATCCCGGGAGATATCCCAATCCTTCAGGCCGCCATCCAGCCATTCCTTCAACTTCGCCACAACGCCTGGGTTGGCCACTTGCGCGCCGCCCGTCAACTTTCCAGCAAACCAGTCGTGCAGCAGCGTTTCGAACTTGCCGAGCTCGAAGAAGTAATGCTCCGAATCGCGCAATATGGGCGTAGCACCCGACATCACCGAATAAGGGTTGATCAAATCGGTTGGCGCGTAAGTGGCGCCGCAGTTTTCGCAATTGTCGCCGTACTGATCCGGCGTACCGCAGTTGGGGCAGGTGCCCTTGATGTAGCGATCGGGCAGGAACATCTGCTTTTCAGGATCGAACAACTGCTGGATGCTGCGTCGTGCGATATAGCCGCCGTCGCGCAACCGTGTGTATATCAGCGACGCCAGTTCGCGATTCTCTTCCGAATGCGTCGTGTAGTAATTGTCGTAGCTGAAGTTGAACGCTGCAAAATCGGCTTCGTGACTGGCGCGCATCGCATCGATGAAGGCTTCCGGCGAAACGCCGGCCTTCTCGGCCGCCAGCATAATCGGTGTGCCATGCGCATCGTCCGCTGCGACGAAATACACCTCGCTGCCCATCATCCGCTGTGCGCGGACCCAGATATCGGACTGGATGTAGCCCAGCATATGCCCCAGATGAAGCGGACCGTTTGCATAGGGCAGGGCGTGGGTGACGAGTAGGCGTCGGGACATGGTTTCGGCGCTAGCTGGAGAGCTGCGCATTATGGCACGTCGTATGTGTTGCTCCAGATCAAGGCTTTTGGAACGAGCCTTCTCCCATGTGCGTTGACGCCCGTGTGCGCAAACCCACCTCGACCCTCCCCTGCAAGCAGGGGAGGGAATGTGCGATGGCTGGGCGAATTACGGGCTGGTCACGTTGAGTGTGATCGGGCCGGCAAGCACGGTGTAGCCGTTGTTGTAGCAGTACCAGACGCTGTAGGTGCCGGGCGCGAGGCCGGACGTATCGAAGGTTGCCGTCCCGCCTGCGCCGGCTACATATTGCCAGCTGGTCGAAGAGCCTTTTCCGGGACTATTGCCGGCGGCATAGATACTGATCCAGTTTTCGCTATTGAGTTTGCTGGCGGGCGTCGCGTAGTCGAAGTGCACGTAAGTGCCCTGGCTCACGCTTGGCATGCTGCTGGACAGCGTGGGCGCGGTGAGTGTCGGTACCGCGACGAAGGCATCGTTGATCGGCCGCGCGTATTGGTCGTTGTTGGTGAGTGGAGAGATGCCCAACGCCGACTCGATGGTGCGCCCCGAGCTGTAGTGGTTGTAGCTCGTGTTGCTGATGGCGCCGGCCTGCACCGTTCCCGGCGAGCCGACCAGGATCGTAGCGACATGGTTACCGGTGCTGGAAGCCGATTCGTCCCAGGTGAGGATCAGCAGTGAACGTTGCTGGGTCCACGCCGGCGAGTTGAAGATCGGTTGCAGGGTCTGCTGCAGCCAACCGTTCTGTACTTGCAGGCTATTGGCTGTGCCGTTTCCGGAGGCTTCACCGTCGTAGTAGTCGTCCGCGGCGATCCATGCGAAATTCGGGGTGGTGGCGGCCGACGTCAAGTCGGTAGTCAGTTGCGTGGTATCGAACAAGTGCGCAGCGCAGCGTGTGGGATTGGATATCACGTCAGTGAAATTGACGAACGGCGCATCGTCCGGTTCGTAATAGCTATCATTGTTGTTGCTGATATTGCAGGGTGTGCCCATACCTTGTTCGTAGGCTTTCCACGTCTTGCCACTGGCCTCGAGCTCATCGGCGATATTGCTTGCGGCGACTTTGATATTGGGAAAGTAGATGGCGCCCTGCACGAACGTGTTGCCACCGGCGATGGCTAGATAGTTTTCATCGCTGGGATGGTAGACGCCGCTGTAGTTGTCCAGCAGCGTGCCCTGGCTGGTCAGGCTGTTGATGAAGGGGGCATCGGTGGTGTCGCCGATGACTTCGCTGTAATTGGTGTTCTCCATCATCACCACGAAGACGTGATCGAAGACAGGCACGCTAGACGCGGGCGCCTGCAACGTCGATGCGGTGACGGGTGTGGAGAGCGTCAACGATAGATTGTCGGCATAGCCGATGTTGTAAGAGGCGGAAGTATCGGTGAATTGCAGCAGTACCGAAATCGTGCGCGTTCCCGCAGGCACATTGCCCGTGGCGGATTTTGCGACGAATCCGCTTTGACTGCCGCGGGCCGAGGCGTTGACGCCGGCAAGTTGTGCGGGCGTGCCCAGCGGTTTGCCGTTTACGTCGAGAAAGGTCGCCGTCACCACCGCTTGCCCGTTGTAGACGGTGTAGCCGCCTAGCCAACCGGAAAGATTGTAGGTGACACCGCCGCCGTCGATCGCCGTGGCGGCGCTCGATACATTCACGTTTTGGCGCAGCGCTGAATCGCCATACGGGCCATCGGCAATGAAGGCGTTGCCAGCGGAGCCCGAATTCGGTGTGCTGAAGCTGCCAATCGAATAGCACACGATCGACGGACTACCTTGCGTCACCGTCCAGCCCGGAACGGTGTTCACTGCCGACCAATCGGTCGTGCAGGTGCCCGATTCACCGTCGCCGTCGACCAGCAAGTTGCCGCTATTGGCTGCAAACGCCGATGTCGCAAACAATCCGCTCAAGCAAGCTGCCGTCAACATTCCAAGCAGCATCGACCCACGCTCACCGCGCATACGCAAACTCCCTCTGCCTTCGGCAGTATGTGATTGGAGTGCGGACGATGGATGGCGGTGATTGCTATCGCGCGACGGCTGGATGACAGCGTGATCGCTGTGAGCTGTAGTGCGACATCACGCAAATCGCAAATGGCTAGCGGCGCGTGATGAGTTCGTGAAGCGCGTTATATGAGTAGACGCGATGTTGTAACGATATCGAGAGGACATCCGCGGGAAGTGGCCCGCGGATGTCTTCATCGGATTATTGCACGCGTTCCCAGATCTGGCTGCGGCCCAGCAGGGAGAAACCGACATAGCCGTGTACGTCCAGCTTCTGTCCGCCATCGGCCATGGTCAGCTTGACCTTGTAGATGGTGCCGCTCTTCGGGTCGAGGATCTTGCCGCCATCCCAGATGTCGCCATCCTTGCTCACACCCCACATGATGGTCATGCCTTCGATCGGCTGATCCTTGCGGTCGCCCTCGCATTTTTTGCACACGGGATGCGGGCCGTCGTCGGAAAGCAGAACCTGCATCACCTTGCCTTGCAGCACGCCGTTGTTTTCGGTGATCTGGATGATGGACTTGGGTTTGCCGGTCACGTCATCGATCTGCCGCCAGGTTCCGACCGGCGTGTCGTTGGCGGCCCAGGCGATGGCCGAACTCAGCAGCAGGCAAGCGGCGATGGCGAATAGCGATAGGCCCGATTTCGACGGGTACTTCATGGCAGAACTCTCCCTACGTTGGCGTATGGCGAGCCTGCCGACCCATCCGGAATGGGTCAAGCTGCATTGCGCAAACACGTAGCATCTCTATGCCTGCTGGCATAATTGACGATCCCGACAGCGACTCTCTCCCCATGACGCAGGCGAACGAAGCCTTGGTACGCCACATTCTCGGCGACCTTATCGACCCTCATACCGGCACGCCGCTGGCCGACGCCGTGCGTGCGATCGGTGTGGACGGCAGCAGGGTATCGGTGGATATCCAGCTCGGCTACCCGGCGGCAGGGGCGAGTGAAACCCTCGGTGCGCTGGCAAGGCAGGCACTCGAAGCCGACCCTGCGATCGATGCAGCGACGATCTCTATCTCCAGCCGCGTCCACGCACACAAGGTGCAAGGCACGCTGGCGCCGCTAGGCAATGTGAAAAACATCATTGCCGTGGCGTCGGGCAAGGGCGGCGTGGGCAAGTCCACGGTGGCGGCGAATCTGGCGCTGGCGCTGGTTGCAGAAGGCGCCAAGGTGGGCATTCTCGACGCGGATATCTACGGGCCGAGCCAGCCGCGCATGCTCGGCATCCACGGCAAACCCGAATCGCCGGACGGCAAGAGCATCACGCCGATGACCGCTCACGGCCTGCAGGCCATGTCGATCGGCTTTCTGGTCGACGAAGAGACACCGATGATCTGGCGCGGGCCGATGGTGACCCAGGCCATGATGCAGCTGCTCGGCGACACGCGCTGGGACATGCTCGACTACCTGATCATCGATTTGCCGCCAGGCACGGGCGATATCCAGCTCACGCTGTCGCAGAAAGTGCCGGTGGCCGGCGCGGTGATCGTCACTACGCCGCAGGACATCGCGCTGCTGGACGCGCGCAAGGCGCTGAAGATGTTCGAGAAGGTCGAGGTGCCGGTGCTCGGCATTGTCGAAAACATGGCCACCCACATCTGCACGAACTGCGGCCACGAGGAACACATCTTCGGGGCAGGCGGCGGCGAGCGCATGGCCGCGCAGTACGACGTGCCGTATCTCGGTTCGCTGCCGCTGGACATCCGCATCCGCGAGCAGGCGGATGGCGGTACACCCACGGTCGCGGCGATACCCGATTCGGATCTGGCCGCGCGTTATCGCGAGATTGCCCGTAATACCGCTGGGCGACTCTCGCGCCAGCCGCGCAATAAGTCGCTGGGACTGGGCAAGATCGTTGTGCAGGGCACGCCTACGACGTAATGGCTAGTCCACATCGTGAAACCCTCTCCCTCCGGGAGAGGGTGCCGACAGGCGGGTGAGGGTGCGGGCGGAGCGTCATATTGAAGTCTGGCGTAAGAATCCACGGCCGCGCCTCGCTCGTACCCTCACCCCAACCCCTCTCCCAAAGGGAGAGGGGCTCAATCTGGCACAAGGACCACTAGACCATGTATTTTTGCCGTTTTGCGCCCGGCTTCGCCCGGTGCGCGTGGCCTGACGCACCGGAGTCCGAGTGAGCATCAAATCTGACAAGTGGATCCGCCGCATGGCGGAACAGCAGGGCATGATCGAGCCGTTCGAGGCCGGCCAGGTCAAGCTGCGCGACGGCAACAAACTGATTTCGTACGGCACGTCCAGCTACGGCTACGACGTACGCTGTGCTCGCGAGTTCAAGATCTTCACCAACATCAATTCCACCATCGTCGATCCGAAGGCGTTCGACCCGAGCAGCTTCGTGGATGTGCAGGCGGATGTGTGCATCATTCCGCCCAATTCCTTCGCACTGGCGCGCACCGTGGAGTACTTCCGCATCCCGCGCCAGGTGCTCACCGTATGCCTGGGCAAGAGCACCTACGCGCGCTGCGGCATCATCGTCAACGTGACGCCGCTGGAGCCGGAATGGGAAGGCCACGTGACGCTGGAGTTCTCCAACACCACGCCGCTTCCGGCCAAGATTTATGCCAACGAAGGGGTCGCGCAAATGCTGTTTTTCGAATCCGACGAGGAATGCGAAACCAGCTACAAGGACCGCGGCGGCAAGTATCAGGGCCAGCAAGGCGTCACCTTGCCGCGCACCTGAACGGCGCTGAGCTGAACGGCGTGTTTCGCATCTCATCCACCCATCCGGGGCAGCGCTACACTTCGCTTGGCCTCACCGAATATTTGCAGGAGATCCGCATGATCCGTTTTTCCAAGTTGCCGACCCGCGGCGCCGCCGTGCTTCTGATCGGCAGCCTGCTACTGCTTGGCGGTTGCCATCGCAATGCCACCAAGAGCGCGGCGGAGATCACACAGGTACAAAGCCAGTTCGACATGACGATCAAGGCGTACAAGAGCGGACAGTTCCTGATCGATGGCGCTGTACTTTCCGCGCTTGATGCAGGCAGCCATTTCGCTTATCTGAAGGACTCGGGCAAGTTGCCCAAGACCGTGCTGCTGGTGCCGAGCGACGATTCCAAGATCAAAAAACAGCACCTGCAATACATGGCGCGTCTGCAGCTCGATTATGGCTTCGTCGCCTACTATGACGACGGCGGCAAGCTGGCACGCATCAACCCGATCGAGACCAAGGCGCGCGCGCTCGAAGACTATCGCGCGCCTTCCACGGCTCCCACCAGCGATACCAACAAGGACGCCGCCGGTACTCCGTACGGCAACGCGTCCGACAGTTCGTCCGGTCACTGATCCGGCGACCGCAATACGAATAAAAAAGCGCCCGCGGATATGCGGGCGCTTTTCTTTTGTGCAGATTGAAAATGGCGGTGTTACCGCGTCAGTCGGGCGAGATGTCGAGGTGATGCCGCAACAGCTCGACCCGTGATCGCAGCTCGCTTTCCGTATAAGGCTCGGCGCGACCGTGGCCCCACACCGGACCCGGCCATGCCGCATCATCGTGCCGGCGCGCGACAACGTGGATATGCAACTGCCGCACTATGTTGCCGAGTGCGCCGATGTTGAGTTTGTCGCAGGGAGCCACTTCGCGCAGCGCCAGCGCCGCACGATTGACTTCACGCCACAGGCGCTGTTGCGACTGATCGCCAAGGTCGGAAATTTCGACCAGGCCCGCTTCGCGCGGTACCACGATCAGCCAAGGAAAACGTGCATCGTTCATTAGCAGCACGTTGCACATGTCGAGCGATGCTACCGGTACGGTATCCGCCTGCAAGCGCGAATCGAGAATGAACTCCGGACGCCTCATGCGTTAGCCAGGTATGTGTCGAAGAACGCCATCGTTCGCTGCAATGCGAGCTTGGCGCTGGTCTCGTGGTAGTGGCTCGGATCGATATCGCGATTGAACGCGTGTCCGGCGCCGGCGTAGCTAAAGACGTCCATCTGCGGTAGCGATTCACGATGCTTGGCTACCATCTCGGGCGGGATGGACTTGTCCTCCCCGCCGAAATGGAACATGACTGGTGCTTTCGGTGTTTCAGCAAGGAACGGCACATTACGCGCACCGTAGTAACTCACCGAGGGCAGCCCCAGCCGAATCGCAGACAAGAAAGCGACCGTACCGCCCCAGCAATAGCCAACAGTACCGATCTTGCCTGCCGAAGCGATGGCCTCGGCAGCACTGGCGACGTCCTCCAAGGCACGGTCCAATCCCACCTCGGTAATCAGCTGTCTACCTTTGTTCATACCTGCATCGGTGTAGTCGAGCTCGACATCGGTTTCCAGGTGATCGAAAAAGGCCGGCGCAATCGCGGTATAGCCGGAGGCAGCGAAACGGTCCGCAACACTGCGGATATGCGCATTGACGCCGAAAATCTCCTGGATCACCACGATGCCGCCCTTGGGTTTTCCAGGTGCTTCGGCGAGATACGCGCCGATGCATTGCGTGCCGCTGGTCGGGACGTTGATGTGCTTACCCATGAGCCGCCTTCCTTAAACTGAACTTCCAGTCAGTTTAACCGCAGGGGCGACAGGGTCGATCTGGCGTACAATTGACCGTTTCCCGCTGGTTTACGGTAGTTATAGCCATGTCAAAGGCGTCTCAGAAAATCGGTTTCGTCAGCCTGGGCTGTCCCAAGGCGCTGGTCGATTCCGAACGCATCCTCACCCAGCTCAAGGTCGAGGGCTATGAGATCGTGCCCAGCTACGACGCAGCCGACGCAGTGGTAGTGAACACTTGCGGCTTTATCGATGCAGCGGTGCAGGAGTCGCTGGATGCGATCGGTGAGGCCTTGCACGAGAACGGCAAGGTGATCGTCACCGGTTGTTTGGGCAAGCGTTCCGAGCTGATTCGCGAAGCGTATCCCGACGTGCTCGCCATCACCGGCCCGCAGGACTACGCCAGTGTAATGAGCGCAGTGCACAGCGCGTTGCCGCCCAAGCGCAATCCGCTGTTGGACATCATTCCCGACACCGGGATCAAGCTGACGCCGAAGCATTACGCGTACTTAAAGATTTCCGAAGGCTGCAATCACCGCTGCAGTTTCTGCATTATTCCGTCGATGCGCGGCGATCTGGTGTCGCGTCCGGTCGATGAAGTGCTGATCGAGGCGGAGCGCCTCGTCAAGGGTGGCGTGAAAGAGTTGCTGGTGATTTCGCAGGACACCAGTGCCTATGGCGTTGACGTGAAATACGCCGAACGCACATGGCGAGAGAAGACCTATCGCACGCGTATGACTGAACTCTGCGAAGGTCTTTCCGAGCTGGGCGCGTGGACGCGCCTGCATTACGTCTACCCGTATCCGCACGTGGACGAGATCATGCCCTTGATGGCGGAGGGCAAGATCCTCCCGTATCTGGACATCCCGTTCCAGCATGCAAGTCCGCGCATTCTCAAGCTGATGAAGCGCCCGGGCAATATCGACAAGACGCTGGAGCGCATCCGCAACTGGCGCAAGCTGGTGCCCGATCTCACGTTGCGCAGCACGTTTATCGTCGGCTTTCCGGGCGAGACCGATGCGGAGTTCGAGGAGCTGCTCGATTTCCTGCGCGAAGCAGAGCTGGATCGCGTCGGTGCTTTCGCTTACTCGCCGGTGGACGGCGCCAAAGCCAACGAACTTCCCAATCCGGTTTCCGAAGAACTGAAGGAAGATCGTCTCGAACAGTTCATGGCGGTGCAGGCGGAGATTTCCGCCGCAAAGCTGCAACGGAAGATTGGCCGGACGATCAAGGTGCTGGTCGACGAAGCCGGCGCCGACGGCGCTGTCGCACGCTCGGCCGCCGATGCGCCGGAGATCGACGGCGTCGTACACATTGCCGACGGGCAGTCGCTGAAATCGGGCCAGTTTGTCGATGTCGTGGTGGAAGCGGCAGACGAGCACGATCTGCACGCGCGTCTGGTCCACTGATTCGCCGCACGGCATGCGCTACATCGCACCAGCGCGGCAAGCCGTTGATCCGGCTGTCTTTGCGCTGGCGCCATTGGCCTATTGGCGCGAGCACGATGCGTGGCTGCGTGGCGCATCCTGGCCGTCCATCGATGATCTCAACGCGTGCTGGTCGCATGATGCCAGCGAGCGCTTTGTCACCCAGACGCGAGCGCTGCTGGAAGACGGTCTGCACTATGAGGAACGCATCGCGCGTCTTGGCCTGATCGCCACGCGAGAGGCGAACTGGCACGACTTGTTCAACGCGTTAATCTGGTTGCGTTATCCGCAGCTAAAACGTGCGCTCAATCAACAACAGGCGATCGACGTTGCCCGCTTTGGTCCGCGCGAGCGTTCTCGTGCGCAATACGCGCAGACGCATTTCGACGAGGCGGGTGTGGTGGTGATCGTGCGCGATCCGGCCTTGCTTGCGTTGTGGGATGTGCACGATTGGCATGAACTGTTCTGGCGTCGCCGCGAAGCGTGGCGCGATGGTTCGATCGGATTGGAAGTGTTTGGCCATGCGTTGCTTGAGCATGCATTGACGCCAGGCAAGCTGCTCGTGGGCAAAGCGCTGGTCGTTCTTGTGAATGGCGACGCGGACCATTCCCGTGCGCTTGCATGCTGTGCCAACGCGATTGCAAAAGGGCAGGTATTGCGCGATCCGCTGGAGCTGCGACCGTTACCGCTGTCGGGCATTCCCGGTTGGCACGCCGCGAATGAAGATGAGACGTTCCACCTCGGCGCCGCGTGCTACCAGCCCCTGCGCAGCGGCAGGCATTACCCTTTGCCCTTACATCTTACGTAGGGCCGGGTCGACCCTTCATCAAATGTGGTGGAACCCCAGTTACGGGTATTCCACGCCAATCACCGCAAAGCGTGTGCGGCCAGACGGCAACTCGGCTTCGAATTCGTCGTCCAGCTTTTTTTTCATCACGGCAAGCGCCAGCGGTGAGTCGATGCTGATCCAGCCGCGCTTGGCATCCGTTTCGTCAGGTCCGACGATGCGATAACGCAAGGTTTCGCCACTGTCGATGTTTTCCAATTCAATCAGCGCGCCGAAGAACACGGATTCACGATCAGCCGGTGCGCCCTCGGCCACCTTTAGCGAAGGAATGCGTTTGCTGAGATAACGCACGCGGCGATCGATTTCGCCGAGCTGTTTCTTGCGATACGTGTATTCCGCATTCTCCGATCGATCGCCTTCGGCCGCGGCAGCGGCCAGCGCCTTCACCACTTCGGGTCGAAGCGTATGCCACAGATGATCCAGTTCGCTTTTGAGCTTTTCGAAACCTTCGCGCGTGATGATCGCGGTGGAGCGGGGGGCAGGGGGGCGCCAACGACTCATGATGATGCTCAGTGCCTCTTGCCTAGGTTGCATCCAGTCAGGATGTCTGTCGTGGGTGGCGTTCCAGAATGACGCCCGATTGTAGCGATGTGAAGGCGATGGCATCGAAATAAGTTGTTTGAGTCTGCACGCCGCGCGGGCTATGGTTGCGCCTTTATAGCTGGTGTAGTCCGTCATGCCTTACCGTCCCGCCGTCCGTTCCCTCCGATTGGTTTCATTGATCGTGGCGTTTATGCAGTTGACGGCCTGTGCTTCGGGCGGAGGGACGGTCAAACAGCCTTCCGCTTCCGTGAACGGGCTCTACAGCCAGCTCGATCAAGCTAGTCAGGGTTATGAGGCGGCCTTGCAGCAGACGCGCGCAGGCGATACGCAAGGCGCACAGAAGACCTTGGACCAGTCGCTCGATCAGTTGAAGAATGCCGCGGCACACTGCGGCACGACGCCCGGCTGCGATCCGCAGCGTTTCTTCTCGGTGTTCGATCGCCTGCTGCGCCTGAAGGACGGCAGCTTTATCGGCGACGAAACCCCCAACGAAGACGCCGGGGCGTCGGCGACCGTGCCGCAAGCCGGGCAGCCCGACGGTGCCAGCCTGCCGGAGGCACAGCGCAGCGTGACCTTGCTGCGCGGGCATCAGCTTTCCGAACTGATCGCCGTGAACGGCCCGGTAAAAGCGGCGCTGGAGATGTGGCTGACCCAATGGCGTTCGAACCTGATGGACGCCTATGTCAATTACCAATACCTGCGCCAGGAGATGTGGCCCCAATACCAGGATCAGGGTCTACCTGAGGCGTTGCTGTTCGGCATCATGGCGAAGGAGTCGGGCGGCAAGGTGCACGCCGTATCGCGTTCCGGCGCGGCGGGGCCGTTGCAGTTCATGTACGCCACCGGTCTGCGTTTCGGACTGAGTGAGCAGGATGGATTCGATACGCGTTTCGATCCGGCTGAATCGGCCCGCGCAAATGCCGAGTACATGAACGAGCAGCTAAAGGCGTTCAACGACAATCTGGAACTGACGCTGGCGGCCTACAACGGCGGCGAAGGCCGTATGCGACGGCTGGTCGGGGACGACACCTCAGTGAGCTTCTACGATCCGCGCATCTACGGCCAGATGTCGCAGGAGACACGCGACTACGTACCGGAAGTGCTCGCCGCGGCGTGGCTGTTCCTGCATCCGGACAGCTATAACCTGCACTTTCCGCAGATCGAGGGTCAGCTGGGCAGCGTCACGCTCAAGCGCGCGGCGTCGATTTCGGAACTTACCGTGTGCCTTGGCTCGGCCAACAATATGTCTGAAGGCTGGTTCCGAACGCTGCGCAACCTCAACCCGCGACTCGATCCGCAACAGGAGCAGCCGATGGGCGCCGTGTTGCAGGTGCCCAAGCCGCTGGAAAAGATCTACGACGTGCGTTGCGTGAATGGCCCTTGGCCGATTCTTGCCAGCGATCTGCATAACGCGGTGGTACCGGTGATGCCGGCGCCGCAGCCCGCTGCCGCAGCGCCGGATCCCGTAGTCCATTACACCGTCCGTCGCGGCGATACCCTTGCCAGTATTTTGCGCAAGCACGGCAGCTGCTCGAGCGAGAACGAAGTAGCCCGCATGAACAATCTCAAGTTCGACCATGTTCGCGCGGGGCAGGTATTGAAGCTGCCGAGTTGTCGGTAGCTTGGCGAAGCCACCTTACGCCCGACTAAGCAGGGGCGAGAGACGAGTAGCGAGGGTGGCTCCGAGAACAGATTGCCGCCTGGAGCAATCTGCCAGGGTCTCCTCCGTCGCCGTTCCTTAGTTAGGGACGAGTGCGGGTCTTGACGCCCTCGCTACTCGTCCCTCGTCCCTTCGTCATGTCGTGACGCGAGGTGTTGCCACGTGAAGATGTCTAGGCGGCTGCGCCCGATCGCATCCACTCTGCCGTCGCGTCTGCCTGTTCGCTGCCGGCATCGCGCAGTTCGCGCAACACGCGCAGCAGTTGGCGATGCTGCGGCTGCAGACTGGCGTACTGCGAATCCTTGGTCTCGTGGTAGGCCACGGCCAGCCACAGGGCGATGCCGCGCAAGGCGACTTCGGGGTTATCGGACTTCGAGCGGGCGAAGCCAATCTCAGTGCCCTGTCCCCACGGCATATAGCGGTGTTCCGGCGCCGTGCTGTACAGGTGGGGGAACTCGCACTTGGACGCCTGGCCAATTTCCCGGAGCGTCATGAGTCCCAGACGCGAGCGGACGCGTGCGGGAAGCGGGGAGATGCTGCGCTCGATCTGCTGGAACTGACGCTGCAGCTGCCGAGCGCGAGTTATCGCGATAAGGCGGGTGACGATCTGCATGTGACCCCTCGTTGGACAGATGCCGCACGGGCGCGCGGATTGGTCACGGAGGATAGTGACTCGTCGTTAAGGAATGCGCCGAAAACGTCACAAAATGACAACAAGTGTCAGGGTTCGCCACGTTGGGTTGGCAGCCGACGGCTATTTGGCTCATTAAGTGTGACGCAGTTCACCTATTCGCTCACCCACCTTGATGGCTTGCTGCGGCAGCAAGGTGTCCAGCTCGGTCGCTCCCTCGGGGAATAGCACGATCACCGTGGAGCCCATATTGAAGCGCGCCATCTCGTTGAAGCGATCCAGGGAGATGTTTTGTCCCCCAAACGATTTGCGCCGAATCGAGGGCGCGTAGGGAGGAATCACCAGCCCATCCCACACCGTGGCGACCGAAGACACCAGGATCGCGCCCACCATCACCACAGCGAACGGGCCGTGTTCGCCCTCGAAGTGACAGACCAGCCGCTCGTTGCGCGCGAACAAGCGCGGGATGGCTTCGACGGCAAACGGGGCCACGCTGAAGATTCGGCCCGGGATATGCACTGTCTCTTTCAGCTCGCCGCGAACGGGCATGTGCACGCGGTGGTAGTCACGCGGCGACAGGTAGATGGTGGCGAAACGGCCGTTGCGATAAGGCGCGGCTGCGGCTTCGTCACCCAGTAGTTCGGCGGCCGTGTAGTCCTGTCCTTTGGCCTGGAAAATGCGTCCGTCGACGATGGGGCCCGCCTGGCTGATGCGTCCGTCAGCCGGTGAGAGCAGGGCGGCTGGAGCCGCATCCGCCTGGCGGGCATGGGTACGCAACTTACGGGTGAAGAACGCGTTGAAGTGGGGGTAGGCAAGCGGGTCCGGTTGTGCAGCTTCGGTCATGTCGACCTGATAGCGCCGCACGATCTGGCCGATCAGGAAATTCTTCCAGGGTGCGAACGTCCAGCGTGTGGCCCAGTAAACCACGCGCGACAAGGCCCGATGGGGAAGGATGTATTGCAGGAATATCTTGAAAGTCATCCAGCAAGTATAGGCAATACGAAGCGATTTCAGGCGGGGGCTGCATCGTTTCGGGGGAGGCGATATGCAACAACGAATGACTCCGGCCACCGCGTTGGCCGCACTCGATCAGGCCAGGAAGACAACGATCGGCATGTTCAAGCACGGCTCGCTGGAAGTGGAAATCTTCCAGCCGGCCGGCATCGATATGCAGACACCGCATCGACGCGATGAGCTTTGCGTGGTGATTTCGGGTCGCGGCTATTTCGTGTGCGGCGATACGCGACAGCCATTCGGGCCGGGCGAGGTGCTGTTTGTACCAGCCGGCACACCGCACCACTTTGAGGATTTCAGCAAGGACTTCAGCGCCTGGGTGATGTTCTACGGACCCAACGGCGGAGAGGCAGCCTAGGCTGGGGTGAGCACAGCGAGCCCCAGCGCGTCTGGGGCATAGCTGGTGGGGCTGCATGGGGCGAAAGACAAGCAGTCGCTATACTTCACAGCCCCCCAGCCGGACCGTGCTCACGTGACTGCCGAACTCGCCTCGATCATCGACTTCATCCGCTACGGCGCCAGCCGCTTCTCCGCGGCGGGGCTTACTTTCGGGCATAGCCACGACAATCCGATCGACGAAGCCACGCATCTGGTGCTGGCCAGCTTGCATCTGCCGCCGGATATTCCGCCGGCTTACGGCGCCGGGAAGCTCACTGCCGAGGAGCGCGCACGCGTGCTGAACCTGATCGAGCGCCGCGTCAACGAGCGTCTGCCGGTGGCCTATCTGGTGGGCGAAACCTGGTTCGCCGGATTGAAATTCAAGAGTGATCGCCGCGCCCTGGTGCCGCGCTCGCCGATCGCCGAGCTGATCGAATCTGGTTTTACGCCGTGGCTGGACGGTCGACACGTGGAGCGCGCGCTGGATCTGTGCACTGGTTCCGGCTGCATCGGCATCGCGATGGCCGAGTACAACCCGCACTGGCAGGTCGACATCGTGGATATCAGCGACGATGCCTTATCGCTGGCGCGCGAAAACGTGGCGTTCCAGCACGTGGACGATCGCGTGGATGTTGTGCGCTCCGATCTTTTTGTTGGGCTCAAGGGCCGTCAGTACGATCTGATCGTCTCCAATCCGCCGTACGTCACCGAGGACGAATACGCCGCGCTGCCGGGCGAGTACAGCCATGAGCCCAAACTCGGCCTCACCTCGGGCGACGATGGCCTCGATATCTGCCTACGCATCCTCGACGAAGCAGCCGACTATCTCAGCGAAGACGGTTTGCTGATCGTCGAAGTCGGTGAAAGCGAGCACGCGCTCAACGCGCTGCTGCCGGACGTGCCCTTCGTATGGATCGAGTTCAAAGTGGGGCCGATGGGTGTGTTCGCGCTGGAGCGGCGAGAGCTGGTGGAGTATGCCGCTGTAATTCGCGCGGCGGCTTCAGCACGCCGTCCGCGCTGAATGACGTGATCTATGCCTTGCCGGCGCGCGAGTGGCTGCTCGCCGAAACGGACGGTTAAACAGCAGAAGGGCGCCAGGCTCACGAGCATGGCAAGATGCGGGGTATTCACTCCCCGCTACTGGTTTTCCCTGTGTCCAGCAATTCCACCGGCAAGCTCTTCACGGTCACCACGTTTGGCGAAAGCCACGGTCCAGCTATTGGCTGCGTGGTCGATGGATGTCCGCCTGGATTAGCCATCGCCCCGGAAGAATTCCGCACCGATCTCGATCGGCGCGCTACGGGCCGCAGCCGCCATACCTCCCAACGCCGCGAAGCGGACGACGTGGAAATTCTCTCGGGCGTTTACCAGGGACGCACCACCGGTACACCGATCGCGCTGCTGATTCGCAATACCGACCAACGCAGCAAGGATTACGGCGATATCGCCGAGACATTCCGCCCCGGGCACGCCGACTACACCTATTGGCAGAAGTACGGCATTCGCGATCCGCGCGGCGGTGGGCGGTCGTCGGCGCGCGAAACCACCATGCGCGTCGCGGCGGCGGTGATCGCCAAGAAGTGGTTGGCCGAGCGCAACGGCGTACGCGTTCGCGGCTATCTGGCCCAGTTGGGTGATCTTGTTCCCGCAGGATTCGACTGGGAGGCCGTCGAGCAGAATACGTTTTTCTGGCCGCACGAGGCACAGGTGCCTGCGCTGGAAAAATACATGGACGCGCTACGCAAGTCCGGCGATTCGGTCGGCGCCAGGGTGAACGTGGAGGCCGAAGGCGTGCCGCCCGGCTGGGGCGAGCCGATCTATGGCAAGTTGGATGGCGATCTGGCCTCGGCGCTGATGTCCATCAATGCGGTCAAAGGTGTGGAAATTGGCGATGGTTTCGATGCGGTCGCCCAGCACGGCAGCCAGCACCGCGATGAAATGTATATGGACGGCTTTACGTCCAATCATGCCGGTGGCATCCTGGGCGGGATCAGTACGGGGCAGGTTGTGCGTGCCTCGATCGCGCTCAAGCCCACTTCCAGCATTCTTATTCCCGGCCACAGCGTGAATCTGGCTGGCGAGGCGGTGGAGGTGGTGACCAAAGGGCGTCACGATCCCTGCGTCGGGATCCGTGCCACACCTATCGCCGAGGCGATGATGGCGCTGGTGCTGATGGACCACGCCTTGCGCCACCGTGCGCAGTGTGGCGACGTGGGTGAGATAAAACCGCTCATTCCCTGATGGAATGGGGTGGCTGGCGTCAATATCACGCCGGCATGCAAGCAGTAGGTCTCTCACGGTAGTCGATTTACGATGAGCAAGTCGCAAAGCGTTTGGGTTTCGCGCCCGCTATTTCCAGAAGTGCTGGCCAGCCTGGCGCAGTACGTGGATGTGCGTACCGAAGCGAAAGAGACCAAGCGCACGCCGGAGCAACTGCATAAAAAGCTCGCTGAGGTCGACGGCGCGATCGTCGGTCTGAGCGACCGCATCGACGCCGGCGTGCTGGCAGGCAACCGGCGTCTTCGCGCGATCGCGAACCTGGGCGTGGGTTACAACAATCTCGATCTGCCGGCATTGACCGCCGCGGGTGTCCTCGCCACCAATACGCCCGACGTGCTTACCCAGACCACGGCCGATTACGCGTGGGCGTTGCTGTTGGCGGCGGCGCGACGTGTCAGTAGCGCCGAGCGCTGGTTGCGTGCGGGTCGGTGGCGTGGCGGCATGCGTTTCGACGACTGGCTCGGCGTGGATGTTCACGGCAAGACGCTGGGCATCTTCGGCATGGGGCGCATTGGGCAAGCGGTGGCACGTCGCGCTATCGGGTTCGATATGCACGTGATCTATCACAACCGTTCGCGCCTGCCTGAGGCCGTCGAGCACGAGTGTCGTGCTATATGGGTGGATAAAGCCGAACTGCTGCAGCGGTCCGATCATCTCGTACTGGTACTACCGTACAACGCGCAAAACCATCACGCGATCGGCGCGGACGAGCTAGCGCACATGAAGCCAACCGCGGTGCTGGTGAATATCGCCCGCGGTGGCATCGTCGACGACGCTGCGCTGGCGGCAGCGTTGCGCGAGGGCAGGCTGGCTGCGGCGGGCCTGGACGTATTCGAAGGCGAGCCCTCGGTGCATTCCGCCTTGCGCGAACTCGAGAACGCCGTGCTAAGCCCGCATATCGCCAGCGCCAGCGCCGATACGCGCCGCGCGATGGCTCAGCTGGCCGCCGACAATATGCTGGCTGCGCTGGGCTACGGCCCCAGCGCGGGACATCCGCCTTCGCTGCTCAACCCCCAAGTACTGGGCGGGCGTGGCGGTGAAACGTGATATGTCTCACGCTGGCGAGGCTGTGCCGTATTGTTTGCCTGCGACGCAGGCTAGATTCCCATTCCCTGACATGTGACCAACGATGAGCAAGAAGAGCAGTTACAAGGTAGCCATGGTAGGCGCGACTGGCGCCGTGGGCGAAACGCTGCTGAGCATCCTGGCTCAGCGCGAATTTCCGGTCAGCGAGCTGGTGCCGCTGGCGAGCGAGCGTTCTGCGGGCGGTAAAGTGGAGTTCGACGGCAAACAGATCACCGTGCAAAACCTGGCCGACTACGATTTCACGGGCGTGGACATCGCCTTCTTTTCGGCCGGCGGTTCGGTCAGCCGCGTGCATGCGCCGCGCGCCGCTGCAGCCGGTGCCGTGGTGATCGACAACACCTCGGAATTCCGCTACCAGGACGACATCCCGTTGGTGGTGAGCGAAGTGAACCCGCATGCCATTGCGCAGTACACGCAGCGTGGCATCATCGCCAACCCCAACTGCTCCACCATGCAGATGCTGGTGGCGCTGGCGCCGATCCATCGCGCTGTGGGCATCGAACGCATCAACGTGGCGACCTATCAGTCGGTGTCCGGCGCGGGCCGTTCGGGCATGGAAGAACTGGGCAAGCAGACTGCCGCGCTGCTCAATTTCCAGGAAGTCGAAAAGACCAAGTTTCCCAAACAGATTGCCTTCAATGTGATTCCCCACATCGACGACTTCCAGGCCAACGGTTACACCAAGGAAGAAATGAAGATGGTGTGGGAGACGCGCAAGATCCTGGAGGACGAATCGATCCAGGTGAATCCCACCGCCGTGCGCGTACCGGTGTTCTATGGCCACGCCGAAGCCGTGCATATCGAAACGCGCGACAAGATCAGCGCCGAGCAGGCTCGCGCACTGCTCGAACAAGCTGAAGGCATCGTGGTGCAAGACGAGCGCAAGGCCGGCGGTTACCCGACCCCGGTGGGCGACGCGGCCGGTCAGGATCCGGTATTCGTCGGCCGTATCCGCGAAGACATTTCCCACGACCGCGGGCTGGACCTGTGGATCGTGGCCGACAACATCCGCAAGGGCGCAGCGCTCAATGCCGTGCAGATCGCGGAATTGCTGATCGAGGATTATCTGTAATGCAACGCATCGCACCGACTCTTTTCGTGCTCGCTGGCGCCCTGTTGGTTTCAGCTACCGCTTGGGCGGACCCGCCGTCGGCCGGCCCACAAGCGGTGAGTAACGTGAACCAGCGGGTGGTCAAGAGCCAGGCCGAGGTCGAGCATCTGCAAAAGGACGTAGGGCAGCAGGAATCCGCCAGCCGACAGGCGGCCGAGCGCCTGCAACAACAAGACCGTACTATTGCGGAGTTGCGCGAGCAGCTGAAGGCCGCTCAAGAGGCCTCCAAGAGGCCGGCGGCCGGTCATTGACCGCCGTCACGCCGGTAGAAAAATTCGCCCCCGGACGGGCTTGCTGGGCGCCTTAGCTATTGTTGATTGACGTTTATCTAACTAAAGTGACGCCTTCTAAGAGGAAGTCACCGCAACCTGCGGTGATTTAAGTAAAGCGTCCGGTCGTTCGGGGGAGTGCGCGATGAATCGTTCGTTGAAACTGTCGATACTGATGGCGCTTGCGCTGGGCAGTACTCAGGCAGCAGCCGTAGAGCTGGGCCAGGCGCATGTTAAGTCAGCGCTAGGGCAGCCACTGCTGGTAGAGATACCGGTCACCCAGGCCACCCCGGCCGAACTGCAAAGCCTGAGCGCCCAGCTGGCATCGAACGACGCCTTTTCCAAGGCGGGTGCGCAGCGCCCCACGATCCCCCTGCAATTCAGCGTGGCGGATGTGAACGGTCACAAGGTGATCCGCATTACCAGTAGCGGCACGGTGGACGACCCCTACCTTGATCTCTTCGTGGAAGTCAGCAGCAGCACGGGTAGCAGCGTGCGCGAATTCGCCGTTTTGCTCGATCCTCCGAAAAAGGTACAGCAAGCGGCGGCAAGCAGCGCACCCACCCGTCGTCGCGCGCCGGCAGTAAGCAGCAGCGCACCCACATCAGAGAGCACAACCACAGCCAGCCCACGCCAGACTGCCGCTGCGCCCGCCGCTACACCGGCACCTGTGCACCATGCGGCAGCCGTGGTCAAGAACGGCGAGTTCGGCCCGATCGGCAAGGGCCAGACGCTTTCCCACGTGGCGGTGGAAACGGCACCCTCCGGCGTCGATAAAAACCAGATGATGCTTGCGCTGAAGGCCGCCAATCCGGATGCCTTCTACCACGACAATATCAACGCCCTGAAAGCTGGCGCCGTGCTGCGTGTACCTTCCCGCGACGACGCGCTGGCCGTTGCAGCCGCCGCCGCCGCCGCTACGGTGCACCAGCAGGACAGCGATTGGCGCAACGGCACGGTGACCGCGCCGGTAGCCGTGGCGGCAGGCGGCACGCGCTCGAATGCATCGGTCGCGCCGACCGCTACCAGCAAAGCCGACAAACTTGCTCTGGTTCCTCCGGGCAGCGAAGGGCAGTCCGCCGGTGGCACCAATGGCAAGGGTGGCGCCAATGCCAACATTCGCCAGGAACTGCAGCGCAGCCAGGAAACGCTGTCTTCCCTGCAGCAGCAAAGCGACGAGCTGAAATCCAGGCTGAAAGATCTGGAAGACATCAATGGCAAGAACCAGCGCTTGCTGTCGCTCAAGGACAACGAAATCGCGGATCTGCAGAAGAAGCTCGCCGATGCGCGCAAAACAGCTGGCCTGCCGCCGGCACCCGTTGCCGCTGTCGTGCCTGTCCCTGCGGCACCGGCCAAAGTGACGCAACCCGCGCCTGCGGCTTCCACAACGCACACGGCCACCGCCACTGCTCCCGCGCTGACTAGCGCCGCAACCGCGCCGGTCAGCAGTTCAACGGCTGCCCACCCGGCAGTCGTTACTACGCCGCTGAATACGCCGGCCGCGAAGCCGGCAAGCCATCCCGTGCACCGAGTCCCGACACCTGCGCCGGCTGTTGCCGAGCAGCCGTGGTACATGCAGACCTGGGCGTGGGCAGCGGGCGGCGGTGTAGTCGTCCTACTGCTGCTGGGGCTGCTGACACGCCGCGGCAAGTCGACCGACAAGCCAGCCAAGCCATCATCGTCGCCATCGAAGGGTTCGCTCGCGGATCGTTTCGGTACGGCGGATGCCGATGACCTGGCTCACGCAGCAGCCGGCTCCGATCCGGATCAGGACGAATTGCTCGATCAGCTGGCCGAACAGCCCGATGACATCGGACTGCATCTGGAACTGGTCAGCCTGTACTACACCCGCCGCGACGTGGAGCACTTCGAGGCAGCTGCCGAAGCCATGCACGCGCACATCACCGATCCCGATCAGCCGGAATGGCAGGATGTGGTGCATATGGGCGAAGACCTGGCTCCGGGCCATCCGCTGTTTGCGCAAGCGGCCATCCCTGCGTCGACGCACGACGAGCGATCGCCGCTGCATCATTTCGACCTGGATAGCTATGCCGGCAGTCAGGCTTCGGCATCAGCCGCGACCAAGGGCGCACCGCCGCCGCTGCCGTCCAAGGTCAGCGAGTACCACTTCGACTTTGATCTGACGCCGCATCATGGGGACACAGCCACTAAGGTCGACTCCAAGGCCGCGGTAAAACCGGCAGCAGAGCAAGAGCCCGCGTCCACCTGGCAGTTCCATGATGAACCCGCCGAGGTGGCCCAGGTTTCCCCTGCCGGGCACGAAGAGGATTTTGGCGAGCTGCACGATAACCCGATCGACACCAAGCTCGACCTCGCCCGCGCCTATCTCGACATGGGCGATCCCGACGGCGCCCGCGCGATGCTCGAAGAAGTGTTGCAGGAAGGCAGCCAGATCCAGAAAGATGTGGCGAAGACGTTGATGGCTAAAATCCACTGATTGCCGCAGCGTTCAAATGACATAGATCGGGCCGGCCATGCCGGCCCGATGCTTTTACGGCCTTCAAACGCAAGAAGGCAGCTAAAGGAAAGCAGCATCTTCAAACTGCTACGCTTATCGTCTCGCAGTTTCTCGAACACTCATGCGCATCGCTCTGGGCATCGAATACGACGGCACCGACTTCCTCGGCTGGCAACGGCTGAGCCACGGTGCCACCGTGCAGGCAAGTGTGGAGCGCGCACTCTCATTCGTCGCCGCCGAACCGGTGGAGGTGGCGTGCGCCGGCCGTACCGATGCCGGCGTACATGGCCGTTGTCAGGTCGTGCATTTCGATACCGAGGTACAACGCGACATGCGCGGCTGGGTACTCGGCACATGTTCGAACCTGCCATCCGGCGTGGCGGTGCTTTGGGCGCAGCCGGTAGCCGAGGACTTCCATGCGCGCTTCTCCGCACGCAGTCGGCGCTATCGCTACACCATTCTCAATCGCACCATCCGCCCTGCGTTGGACGCACGCTATGTTGCCTGGGAGCGTCATTCGCTCGATGCGGAACGCATGCACGCCGCCGCTCAGGCTTTGCTCGGCGAGCACGATTTCAGCGCCTTTCGCGCCGTTTCCTGCCAAGCATCGCACGCACGGCGCGAGGTCAAGGCGCTGCGTGTGCACAGAGAGGATGCGCATGTCATCGTCGACATTGAAGCGAATGCATTTCTTCATCACATGGTGCGCAATATCGTCGGATCGTTGTTGCCGGTCGGTCGTGGGGAACAGCCGGTTGATTGGGTTGCCGCGTTGTTGGCGGGTCGCAATCGCGAAATAGCAGGTCCCACTGCGGCAGCGTCGGGTCTGACTTTTATCGGCCCCCGCTATGAACGGCGATGGGGTTTGCCAGCTGAGGTAAGCGAATGACCCGTATCAAATGTTGCGGCATGACCCGCGTTGAAGATGCCTTACTCGCGGCGCGGCTGGGTGCCGATGCGATCGGCGTCGTGCTCACCGCGCGCAGCAAGCGACAGGTGTCGCTGGCGCAGGCCCAGGCCATTGTGGATGCCATGCCGCCGTTCGTCACGACCGTCGCGCTGTGCATGGACGATGAAGCGTCGTTCGTGCAAGAGATCATCGATATGGTTCGACCGTCGCTGTTGCAATTCCATGGCGACGAAAGCGATGAATGGTGCGCGCAATTCGGTCATCCCTACCTGAAAGCGATCGCGATGGGCGATGGCGCCGCAGCGCTGTGGCGGTTGCGTGATCATCCGCACGCCGCTGGCCTGCTGCTCGACGGTCATGGCTTGGGTGAAGCGGGCGGCAGCGGCAAGGCATTCGACTGGTCCGTGATGCCGCATGATCTTCGTCAACCACTGATCCTGGCCGGCGGCCTGACGCCCGCTAATGTGCAAGCGGCGATACGCGTAGCCAAACCATGGGCGGTAGATGTGTCCAGCGGCATTGAATCCGCGCCTGGCATCAAGGATCCCGACAAGCTACGCAACTTCATAGCGGCGGTGCGTGCGGCTTCCTAAGCTGGCGTCAATTCACGACGCAGCCAGGCGACAAGCGCTTCGATGCGACCGTCGTTTCGGCGTCGCGGCGTAGCCAGAATCCAGCTTGCATCGGTTTGCTGAAATCCCCACGGCGCAAGCAGTCGGCCTGCGTCGAGATCGTCCTGCACTAAGTGGGACGGTGCGATCGCAACGCCGAGTCCGGCGACCGCCGCTTCCAACAGATAGAACAATCGCGTGAATCCCTGGCCATAGCGAAGGGATGTTGCAGGTAAGCCGCTTGCGTGCGCCCATGCTGGCCATGCCTGCGGGCGAGAGCTGGTGTGCAGTAGCGCTTCATCGAGCAGCGCGGCTTCGCCCTGCCTCTGCAAGCGTGCAAGACCGGCGTAACGAGGACTCACGACTGGTCCGATGCGTTCGGGCGCCAACGGATGAACCTGCCACCCCGCAGGCCATGGCGGTGCAGCGAGGGCCAGCGCAGCATCGGGCTCGGCGCGTTGCGGTGCCAGCGGATCTTCTTCTGGCGACAGATGCAAGGTGAGCATGGGCAGATCGCGTTCGAGCCGGTCCAGTCGCGGGATCACCCAGCGGGCGAGCAAGCTGCTGGCGCAGCCGAGTACGAAGGGTGCTTCGCTGCGATCGCGTCGCAGCTCGGCCCAACCGTCCCGCAATTGATCGAAAGCGCCGGCGACGCGGTCACGCAACTGTTCGCCGATCGCGGTGAGGGCAACACCGCGTCCCTGGCGAGCGAACAGCGGTTGGTTTAGCGCCTCCTCCAGCACCCGCAGCTGCCGGCTGATCGCACCGTGGGTGACATGCAGCTCAGCAGCCGCGCGGCTTACGCTACCCAGTCGGGCAGTGGCCTCAAAGGCGCGCAGGGCGTTCAGGGATGGCAGTTCGCGGCTCACGTTTATTGTGAGTTTTTCTGACGAGTGGCGGCCATCATATCGCTTTTTCGACCAGGCTATTCGCGCTATTTTGGGCGTCTGGCGACCGTACGTCGCCCGCCGTTCCCGTTATTTACCTAGGAATTCTGACAGATGCCCACGATCAGGGACTTCCAGAGCTGGCCGGATGCCCAAGGGCGATTTGGCGATTTCGGCGGCCAGTACGTGGCCGAGACGCTGATGGCGCCCCTGGCCGAACTTACCGAGGCCTATCTGCGCCTGCGCGACGATCCCGAATTCCTTGCCGAACTCGATCGCGACCTGACCCATTACGTGGGTCGCCCCAGCCCCATCTACCACGCCGAGCGACTGTCAAAGCATGTTGGCGGCGCGCGCATCTTGCTCAAACGCGAAGATCTCAATCACACCGGCGCGCACAAGATCAACAATACCATCGGCCAGGCACTGGTGGCGAAGCGGATGGGCAAGCCGCGCATCATCGCCGAGACCGGTGCGGGCCAGCATGGCGTGGCTAGCGCTACCGTTGCCGCGCGTTTCGGACTGAAGTGCGTGGTCTACATGGGCGCGGTCGATATCGAGCGCCAGAAGATCAACGTGTACCGCATGAAACTGCTTGGCGCCGACGTAGTGCCCGTCACCTCCGGCTCGAAGACGCTGAAGGACGCCTTGAATGAGGCGATGCGCGACTGGGTCACCAACGTGGCCGACACGTTCTACATCATCGGCACCGTGGCGGGACCGCATCCGTATCCGATGATGGTGCGCGATTTCAACGCGGTGGTCGGACGCGAAGCACGCGCGCAAATGTTGCAGCAATACGGGCGCCTGCCGGACGTGCTTACCGCCTGCGTGGGCGGCGGCTCCAACGCGATTGGCCTGTTCCACGCATTCCTCAACGACAGCGATGTACGCATGGTTGGCGCTGAAGCGGCCGGTGAAGGTATCTCAACCGGGCATCACGCCGCGTCGCTCGCCGCAGGACGTCCGGGCGTATTGCATGGCAACCGCACCTATGTGCTGTGCGACGACAACGGTCAGATCACCGAAACGCATTCTGTTTCCGCCGGTCTGGATTACCCCGGCGTCGGTCCGGAGCACGCTTTTTTGAAAGACGCCGGACGCGCCGAATATGTCGGTGTTACCGATGATGAAGCGCTGGAGGCTTTCCATCTGCTGGCGCGCACCGAAGGCATTCTCGCGGCGCTCGAATCGAGCCACGCGGTAGCCCAGGCGATGAAGTTGGCGCGCGAGCTGCCGAAGGACGGCATCGTGCTGTGCAATCTTTCCGGTCGCGGTGACAAGGACGTGCACACGATTGCCGCACGCGAAGGAGTGCAAGTATGAGCCGCATCGATCGTCGTTTCGCCGCATTGAAAGCGGCAGGCCGTACCGGGCTGATTCCGTTTGTCACCGCGGGCGATCCGTCACCCGCGCACAACCTGGCCTTGATGCACGCGTTGGTCGATGCAGGTGCCGACCTGATCGAACTGGGCGTGCCGTTTTCCGATCCGATGGCGGACGGTCCCGTCATCCAGCACGCTAGCGAGCGGGCGATTGCGAAAGGCGTCGGCCTAGGTGATGTGCTGGCCTGGGTCGCTACATTCCGCGAACGCGACAAAGACACGCCGGTGATCCTGATGGGCTATCTCAATCCCATCGAAATTCACGGTTTCCAACGCTTCGCAAATGAAGCTGTCGCGGCCGGCGTCGATGGTGTGCTGGTGGTCGATTGTCCCTTGGAAGAATCAGCGACGTTGGCACCCTTGCGTGCCGTAGGGCTGCAACAAATCCTGCTTGCGGCACCCACCACCGCACCCGCGCGTATGGCGAAGTTGTGCGAGGCCGCCGCAGGTTTCCTGTACTATGTATCGTTCGCCGGCATTACCGGGGCGGGGCGCTTGAGTACGCAGGACATCGCTGCACGTGTGGCGGATATCCGGGCTCATGCGAAGTCACCAGTGGCCGTGGGCTTTGGCGTTAAGGATGCGCAAAGCGCCAAGGCCATCGCCGGATTCGCCGATGCCGTAGTGATCGGCAGCGCGCTGGTCGAACGGCTCGATGGTGCGATCACCGCGCAGGATATCGCGGTGCGGGTTGGGGAATTCCTCGGCCCGATTCGCACGGCATTGGACGCACGGTAACGTTCCTCGTGAGGAGGGGAATGGGGTGTGGGGCGAATGCTCGTGGCGCGCGGCAATGGAACGCGCTGTCGCTCGGGCTGTCGTAAGTACGACTGGGCTGGGGCCTGGGTGTCGTACCGAGTCGCCCCCATGAAGTCCTGACGGTCCCAGACCGTTGGATTCCAGATTGAGGTTTCTATGAACTGGCTGCAAAAAATCATGACACCCCGCGCGCGGACGCAAAACGCCGCGGCCGGCAAGGGCAAGGTGCCCGAGGGTGTGTGGGAGAAGTGTGGCGGCTGTGGTGCGGTGCTGTACCGACCGGAACTGGAGCGCAACCTGATGGTGTGCCCCAAGTGCAGCCACCATCATGCCATCGGCGCTCGCGAGCGGCTGCTGGCCTTGCTCGACGAAGGCAGCACGCAAGAACACTGGGCCAGCATGGAGCCCAGCGATCCGCTGAAATTCCGCGATTCCAAGAAGTACCGTGATCGCATCGTCGCCGCGCAGAAATCCACCGGCGAAAAAGACGCGTTGATCGCCATGAGCGGCAAGCTCAAGGACAAGCCGCTGATGGCGGTAGCGTTCGAGTTCTCCTACATGGGCGGCTCGATGGGCTCGGTGGTCGGCGAGAAATTCACCCGCGCTGCCGAGCGTGCGCTGGCCGAGCGCAGCGCGTTGGTGTGTTTCTCCGCCACGGGCGGTGCGCGTATGCAAGAGGCGCTGTTCTCGCTGATGCAGATGGCCAAGACATCCGCAGCGCTCGCGCGCCTGCGCGAGGCGGGGGTGCCCTACATCAGCGTGCTTACGCATCCCACAACAGGTGGTGTGTCCGCCAGCCTTGGCATGCTGGGCGACATCAATGTCGCTGAGCCGAAGGCGTTGATCGGTTTCGCCGGCCCGCGCGTGATCGAGCAGACCGTACGCGAAACCTTGCCCGAAGGCTTCCAGCGTTCGGAGTTTCTGCTTGAACACGGCGCCATCGACATGATCGTCGACCGACGCCAGATGCGTGACAAGTTGGCCGACGTGCTGAATATTCTGCGCAAAGTGCCACGCGCCGCTTGAAATGCTTTGCGTAACGTGATCGAACCATGCCGCCTTCGGGCGGCATGGTCGTTTCTGCGTTGCAGTTTTCCACAACAAGTGTGGACGCATTCGGGAAAAGCCTGTGGAAAACCTTGATCGCCGACTTTGCGATCAATCACTTGGCACGCAGTGATGAATGTTTGCGCACATCAGACTCTTAGTTTTCCACAGTCGCTGTGGAAAGCATCCGGTAGAGCTTGTGGATAGATACGCTATCTCGTTGAACGCAAAGCAAGTGATGACAGTGTGCTTAGCGATTGATCAGCCCAGCAGTTGCGGTGCGCTGTGCACCAGCCATAGCGACAACGCACCGAGGCCACTGCCAACGAGAATCGCGGCAAGCACATCGCTCGGATAATGCAGGCCAAGAATCACACGCGAAGCGGCAACTAACGCCGTGAACGTCAGTAGCAGCGGCGCCAGTACCGGATACCACGCCAGCGCGACGATGGTGAAGCCGACTGCTTGCAGCGTGTGACCGGACGGGAAACTGAATTCGTCCAGCGGCGGCACGTGTGCAATCACGTCGGGACACGTGCGGAACGGCCGTGGCCGGCGCGTCCAGCGTTTCAGGATGCGATAGAGCAACAAGGCCACCAGGCCGGTAGCGGCCATATGTGCCGCGGCTTCCAGACCCCGTCGGCCGTCGATCAGCGCCAGCGCGAGCATCAGTGCGTACCAGAAGATACCGTCGCCAAGGCGGCTGATGATGCCGAAGAACACGCCGACGGCGTGTCGTGCACCCCAACGATTGGCGGCGATGCACACGCGCCGGTCGATCGCGTGGCGCGGAAGGGGAACCGGGATCGGGTCAGGCAGGTGCGATGGTGATATGGCGCTCATGCTCATTCTCCTCGGCCAGTTCACGCAGCAAGGCTTCGAATTCGCGGATCACCGCATCAGGTGAGAGACGTTCCACGCTCACGTGCGCGGCACGTCCCATGTGCCGGATCAATCCGATGTCGCTACCCAATGTCGTCGCCGCGGCAACGAATGCGCGGCCGTCGCCGGATGTGATCCGGAAACCGTTGATGCCGTCGATCAGATGCTCTCGCGCAGCGCCTTCGGCGTAAGCCACGACAGGCAGGCCAGCGGCGAGCGCTTCCAGAATCACATTGCCGAAGGTCTCGCTGAGACTGGGAAACAGAAACAGATCCGCGCTGGCGTAATGCGCCGCCAGCGTTTCGTCGCGCTTCATGCCGACGAAGATGAAATCCGGATGAGCCGCTTCGAGCGAGGCGCGCGCGGGGCCATCGCCCACCCATACATAGCGCGCCTTGGGCGCGTGCTGTTGGATGGCACGGAAGCTTTCCACGGCCAGATCGAGATTTTTTTCCGGCGCGATGCGGCCGACATAAAGCACCACCGGCGTATCCGCATCCACGCCCCAGCTTTCGCGCAGCGAGAGATCGCGCCGCGATGGATCGAACAGCTTGGTGTCCACCGCGCGGCGCAACAGACGCGCATGATCGACGCCCAGAGCGGTCAGTTCTTGCGCCAAAGCATCCGTGGGTACCAGTGTGGTGTTGGCGCGGCAATGAAAGCGACGCAGATAGCCGCGCACCACCGGCGTCAGAAAGCCCACGCCGTAGTGATCCATGTAGGTATCGAAACGCGTGTGGAAACCGGTGGCGACCGGAATGCCCAGCTGCACGGCCGTCTTCACCGCGGAACGGCCCAAGGGGCCTTCGGTGGCGACATAGATGGCGTCGGGGCGTTGCTTCACCCAGCGATGGCGCAACGTGCGTCCGGCAGGCAGTCCGAAGCGCAGTCCCGGATAGCGAGGCAAGGCCGCGCCGCGAGTTTCCAGTGCTTCAATGCCAGGTTCGTCGACGTGGCTGGTGGTCTGTCGCGGACGGATCATATCGATCTCGTGGCCGCGTGCGGCCAGACCGGTCGCCAGACCATGCACGGTGAGTGCGACACCGTTGATCTCGGGCGGATACGTCTCGCTGATGATGCCGATACGCATGGCGCATCCTCTCGTTGTACGGCAGTAGCCTGCGCTCGAGTCGTTTCGTACGCGTGGCGGGCAGGTGACACTGCGGTTACGGGTGTTACCGAACGTGGAAACCGGTTGCTCCGTGGTGGCGTAATTGGGCTAGATTGCTCTTACCACTGGATCACTCACCACTGGATCAGGAGACACATCAATGAAACGTCTGCTGCTTGCTCTCGCGCTGGTTGCTGCTACATCCATCGGTTCGGTACTGGCCGCCGATGCCCCGGCCTTGCCGGTGACCAAGGCCACCGCCGGGACGGAGGTCTACATCATTTCGCCTCAGGACGGTGCCACCGTTCCACAAAGCTTTACCGTGCGTTTCGGGCTGAAGGGCATGGGCGTGGCACCGGCGGGCGTCACCCACGAAAACACCGGGCACCACCATTTATTGGTAGACGTGAAAGTGCTGCCCGTTGCCGGCCAGCCGATCCCCAAGGACGAACAACATCTGCACTTCGGCGGCGGCCAAACCGAGACAACACTGAAACTGGCGCCCGGCACGCACACCCTGCAGCTGGAATTGGGCGATACCAACCACATTCCTTTCGATCCGCCGTTGGTGTCGAAGATGATCACCGTTCATGTGAAGTGACGCGGCGCTTGAACCCCTCTCCCTTCGGGTACGCGGGGAGAGCACATGGATGTGCTCGGCTTTGAGGAGCGAGGAGAGGGGTAGGGGTGAGGGTGCGATCGGAGCACGATGATGAAGATTTGCGGGGCGCTTGAGCCGCGCGCTCCGCACGAACCCTCACCCCCAGCCCCTCTCCCGGAGGGAGAGGGGAGTTCCATCGCGGTATCGGTTAAAATTTTGCGTTCCGTCCAGACGCAATGCAGAAATCATGACTGTCCGCACCCGCTTCGCCCCCAGCCCCACCGGTTTCCTGCATATCGGCGGTGCACGCACTGCGCTGTATTGCTGGCTCGAAGCCCGTCGCCGCGGCGGCGAATTCCTGTTGCGCATCGAAGACACCGACCGCGAACGCTCCACGGATGCGGCCGTGCAAGCCATTCTCGACGCCATGCAGTGGCTGGACCTGAGCGCCGATGACGCGCCGATTTTCCAAACACACCGCCTGACCCGCTACAAGCAAGTCGCCGATGAGCTACTGGCGGCGGGCAAGGCGTATTACGCCTACGAAAGCAAAGACGACATCGAAGCCATGCGCGAAGCCGCGATGGCACGCGGCGAAAAGCCTCGCTACAACGGTTACTACCGCGATCGCAACGAACCGTATCGCGACGATCCGAACCGCGTGATTCGTTTCAAGAACCCGCTGGAAGGCACCGTGGTGTTCGATGACAAGGTAAAGGGTAGGGTGGAGTGGGCCAATGCCGAGCTCGACGATCTGGTGATCTTCCGCTCCGACGGCTGGCCCACCTACAACTTCGCCGTGGTGGTCGACGATATCGACATGGGCATCACCGAAGTGATCCGCGGCGACGACCACGTCAACAACACGCCGCGCCAGATCAACATCTATCACGCGCTAGGCGCGAAGGTGCCGGAGTTTGCGCATCTGCCGATGATCCTGGACAAGGAAGGTAAAAAGCTTTCCAAGCGCACCAACTCGGTCAGCGTGATGGAGTATCGCGAAAGCGGTTTTCTGCCGCACGCGATCCTCAACTATCTCGTACGACTGGGCTGGTCGCACGGCGATCAGGAGATTTTCTCGCGCGAGGAAATGGTGAAGCTGTTCGACGTGGCCGATGTGAATAAAGCCGCATCGCGCTTTGATACCGAAAAGCTGGAGTGGCTCAACCAGCATTACTTGAAGACCGACGATCCGCAGTCGCTGGCACCGGAATTCACCTGGCACCTGGCGCGTGCCGGCATCGATATCGGCAACGGTCCCGCGCCGGCCGACGTGATCGTCGCGTTGCGCGATCGCGTGCACACGCTCAAGGAAATGGCCGAGCGCGCGAAGATCTGGTACGGCCCGATCACCGAATGGGACGAGAAAGCCGTCGCCAAGCACCTGAAAAACGACAGCGCCGCGCAGGTGCTGCAAGCCGCACGCGATTTGCTCACCGGTTGCGAATGGAAGCCGGAGCCGATCCACCAAGTGATTGAACACGTCGCCGCCAAACTCGAACTCGGCATGGGCAAGATCGCCCAGCCGCTGCGCGTAGCGATGACCGGTACGCAGGTGTCGCCGTCGATTGACCACACGATTTACCTCACCGGTCGCGACGCGGCGCTCAAGCGCATCGATCACGCCATCGCCCTTGCGCAACAAGCCTGATCGCTTCGCACATGAAAAGAGGGGCAGGGTGAGGCCGTGGACGTGCATCACCCTTCGTTCCTAGTCCAAGACGTACTCTAGGTGAGCTCTGTACCCAGCATCACCACATTGACGAGGCACGAATGGACGAACTGCTAGCCAAGGCAACTCAGGGCGTCGATCCCGATTCCCCCGGTGCGTTCTTTCATATTTTCGTCAACTTGATGAACATGATTCCCTGGGCCCAGTTGTTCTGGTGGAATGTGGTGTTCGTTGCGGTGGGAGCCTTGCTCGGCTGGTGGCGCGGACGCTTGATGGTGGGTATCGTCTGGGCACTGGTGCTGGGTCCGATCGGCTGGATTATCGTGCTGCTCGCCCCCAAATCGGTGAAACCCCCACCGCTGCCGCGCTGACGGTCTGCATGGGGGGTGTATGATCAAACTCGAGGTGAGTCCGTTGAGCAGTAGCCCTTCCGTCAAAGCGCATACCCATCATCACCACGAAGGTCCCAAGGAATTCGTGGCGGCAGTGGAACATGCCAGCGAAGAGCGCGGTTTGCGTCTGACGCCGCTGCGCAAGGAAGTGCTGGAACTGATCGCCGCCGCGGGCAAACCCGTCAAGGCCTACGATCTGCTCGACCATCTGCGCGAACGCCATGGCAACGCCGCGCCGCCCACGGTTTATCGCGCCCTCGATTTTCTGCTCGAGCACGGCTTCATCCACAAGCTGGAATCGATCAACGCCTTCGTTTCATGTCATCACCCGGCCGAAGCTCATCAGGTGCCGTTCCTGATCTGCGATGTCTGTTCCAGTGCGCAGGAAGTGTGCGACGAGCGCGTCGCCGAATTGATCGAAGCGCAGGCGAAGGCCTTCGGTTTCCGTCCTCAAGCACAGACGCTGGAAGTTCACGGCGTCTGCAAGCAGTGCCGGAAGGGCTGAGCCCACCCTGTTGCGGCCCGGCATGGCTCGGTCGGCGGCCGGGTTGCGCGTATCCTGCCGATGTTATATTGTATCATAACAGGCCGGCCCCACCGGCTAACCCACGCATGGTGTAGTCCCACCCATGGATCCCACGCCAACGTCTCAATCATTCCGCTGGTGGAACCTGGCCGATCGCGTCGGCGCGACCGCGTCGTTCCTTTGCGCAATCCACTGCGCCTTGCTGCCGTTTGTGCTCGCCATCCTGCCACTGCTCGGGCTGAGTTTTCTTGCCGACCACGCTTTCGAGCGCGGTTTCGTGCTTTGCGCCAGCGCGCTCGCCTTGTTCGCGCTGGTCAACGGCTATCGCGGGCACCATCGATCGCTTCCGCTGCGGCTGGCTCTTCCAGGCCTGACCCTGCTGGTGGTCGGCGTTACGTTTGCCGAAAACTACTCGATCATCCTGCACAGCGTGCTGGTGACTTGCGGCGGTTTGCTGTTAGCCAGCGCGCATTTCGTGAATCTCCGACTCCATCGACTGCACAGTCACGTGCACAGCGCGCAATGCGCACACTGAACGCTTTAAATGCGCAGTGATTGTGTAACGGCTGCACCGCTTTCTAGCATTGTCGAATGAATCACGCGCACAGCCACGCCTGCGACCATCACGACGATCATTCCCACGCGACGGGGACGGTCGGTCGCGAGCGCAAGCTGCTGTTCGCGTTCGTGCTGACCGCGGGCATGATGCTGGCCGAAGTGGTGGGCGGATGGTGGTCCGGCTCGCTGGCCCTGCTGGCCGATGCCGGTCACATGCTGGTCGATGCGCTGGCGCTCATGCTTGCCCTGTTCGCCGTGCGCATGGCGCGGCGTCCCGCCGATGCGCGGCGCACGTATGGTTACGGCCGCATGGAAGTGCTGGCCGGTTTCGTGAACGCGCTGACGCAATTCGTGCTGGTCGGATTTATCGCCTACGAGGCCGTCGAGCGACTCTTCAAGCCGGTGCAGATTCTTTCTGGCGTCATGCTCGGTGTGGCTCTGGTGGGACTGCTGGTGAACCTCGTCGTGCTTCGCAGCCTGCACGGTCATGCGCATGACGACGTGAACCTCGGCGCGGCCAGCCTGCATGTGCTGGGCGATCTGATGGGTTCCGTCGGCGCAGTGCTTGCCGCGCTCGCCGTACGCTGGATGGGTTGGAATTGGGCGGACCCGGCGCTGTCGCTGCTGGTATCGCTGCTGATTCTGAGCAGCGCATGGCAGCTGCTGCGTCGCTCTACTCACATCCTGCTCGAAGGCGTGCCTGAGGGGATGGACCCGCATGAAGTCGAAGCTGCGTTGCGTGGTGCCGATGCATCGATCCGCGATGTACACCATCTACACGTCTGGCAGCTCGCGTCCGGGTCGCGCATGGCCACGCTGCATGTCGAGCTGCATGATCAAGGCGACGGCGCGCGCGTACTCGCCGCGGTGAACCGGACGCTGCTGGATCGCTTCGGCATCCGGCACGCCACCATCCAGATCGACCCGGGTGACTGCCCAGACGAAGGCCCTGGCTGTAACGCCCACCATCACCACTGACCCAGCGTCGGCCTTGCGCTTTGGGCCGCCGCTGCTAGGATGTTAGGTCGTCAACAGCATTACGAGTCAAGGAGTTTCCTATGGGTAAGGGCGATCGCAAGACCCGTCGCGGCAAAACCTACCGTGGCAGCTACGGCAATACCCGCGCGCACTCCGTGCAGCCCGCCGTGGCCGGCACCAAGCCGACCGTAACCAAGCCGGCCGCTGTCAAGAAAGCCGCACCGAAAAAGAAATCGGCCTGAGCCATTCGCTCGCCGACACAAAAGCCCCCGCATGCGGGGGCTTTTTATTGGGCGCGAGTCCAGGCGCGCAGAAAAGCCTGGTTGCACGTTCACAAAGCATTCCCCCTATCGCCTCCGGACCCGTCGCCCGCGTTACCACGCAGCATTTGCGTTAGCGGGCGTTATCTATCAGCTTTCCTGGATCGCGCGCGAATTTGAAACGCTTTGAGCGCCGATCCACACCTGACGCACCAGCCCGCCGCCGATCCAGTAGCACAGCTCGGCGGGTTGTTTCGCATTCCATACGACGAGATCGGCTCGCTTGCCGATGGCGAGCGTGCCGCGATCCGTCAAACCCAGCGCACGCGCAGCGTTCACCGTGATACCGCGCAGCGCTTCCTCCGGCGTGAGCCGAAATAGCGTGCATGCCATGTTCGCTGCCAAACGCAACGAGAGCAGTGGCGAGGTGCCCGGATTGCAATCGGTGGCGATGGCGATGGAAACACCGTGCGTGCGCAATGCATCCACCGGCGGCAGCTTTGTTTCGCGCAGTGCATAGAAAGCGCCGGGCAACAACACCGCCACTGTGCCCGCCCGTGCCATCGCCTGGATGCCCGAGTCGCTAAGGTATTCGAGGTGATCGGCTGACAATCCCTTAAATTCAGCCACCAGGGCAGCACCGTCCAAGTCGGACAGTTGCTCCGCATGCAGCTTTACCGGCAAGCCTAATAGGCGCGCATGCTCGAACACACGCTGCGTTTCCGCGCGACTGAAACCGATCCCTTCGCAGAACGCATCCACCGCATCGACCAGCCCTTCGTCGGCCAGTGCGGGAAGCAATTCATTGCAGACCAGCGCAACGTACTCGTCGCGTCGGTCCTTGTATTCGGGCGGCAATGCATGCAGTCCAAGGAAGGTGGTTTGCACGCGAATGCCAAGCGCAGTGCCCAGGCGGCGTGCCACGCGCAGCATCCGTCGCTCCGCGTCCAGTTCCAATCCGTAGCCGGATTTGATTTCCAGCGTGGTCACGCCATCGGCAAGCAGCGCGCGGGCGCGGGGCAGCGATTGAGTAAACAGTTCGTCTTCGCTCGCGTGGCGCGTGGCGCGCACGGTGGAGACGATGCCGCCGCCGGCGTGCGCAATGGCTTCGTAACTGGCGCCATTGAGGCGCAATTCGAACTCCTGCGCGCGATCGCCGCCGAAAACGAGATGAGTGTGGCAATCGATCAAGCCGGGCGTCACCAGGGCGCCGTCGAGGTCATGTACCTCTCGTGCTGTCGAAGCGGATGCCGACGGCAGATCCCGCATCGCGCCAATCCAGACGATGCGTCCATCCTGACAAGCCATCGCCGCGTCGGTAAGCAGTCCGTGACTGGCTTCACCGACGAAGGTGGCGAGTGACGCGTTAGTCAGCAACAGGTCCCAGTTCATCGTTCGGAATCTTCTTCGGATGGGTCGATGGGTAAGGGGATCTGATCCTGTTTCTCCACTTCGGCGCGTAACGCTTGTTGCCGTTCGAAATCCTGGATCATGCGCTCGGCAAAATCCCTGTACACCGGCGTGGGGCAGAAGAGGGATGCTGCCGCGCGTGCCAACAGGCAGGCCGCCATGATGGGAATCACCATATTCTGGTTGTTGGTCAGCTCCATCGCAATCACCGCCGACGTCAACGGTGCACCCGTCACGCCAGACAGATACGCACTCATGCCCAGCAACACCACCGCCGCTTCCGGTGCGTGCGGCAGGAAATAGGCGATGTTGTGGCCGATACCCGCACCCACCGCCAGCGCCGGCGAGAAGATGCCACCCGGAATACCGGCCCAGTACGACACCACGTTGGCCAGCAGTTTGACGATGCCGAACCAATGGCCCGGCGTCACCGGTGCTTCCTGCACGAACGCACGCGCCTGCACGTAGCCGGTGCCATACACCGCGTTGTGCGACAACACGCCAAGTACCGCCAGCGCAAAACCGCATCCGATGGCGAATACCACCGGATTCCGATCGCGTAAACGTCCGACGACAGCCAGTGGCCCGCGTCGACTCAACAAAATCAGCCGCGCGAACAACCCGCCGAGCAGGCCGCCGACGATGCCGCATTGCAGGACCGCAAGCCACGCATGTCCCAATGGCAGGCTCGTTTGCACCGTGCCGAAATAGGCGTAGTTGCCGGTAATGCCGAGCGACACCACGCCACCCACGATCACTGCGGTAAGCAGCAAACCGCTGAAACGGTGTTCGAACGTGCCAGCGAGTTCCTCGATGGCAAACACCACGCCTGCCAGCGGTGTATTGAACGCGGCCGCAATGCCTGCAGCACCACCCGCGAGGATGAAACGCGAGAGTGCTTTGGGATCCGTAAAGCCGAATCGTCGACCTAACCAGTGGAGCAGTCCCGCGCCCACATGCACGGTGGGTCCTTCGCGACCGATCGAGGCGCCAACCGTCAGCGCCAGCAAGGTCAATACCATCTTGCTAACGGCAATCGGCAAAGCCAGCATGCGTGAGCGAAAACTCTCGTCCTCGATGTGGATGGTGGCAATCACCTGCGGAATACCACTTCCACGTGCCGCGCGCAGACGACCCTCGGTGGCCCAGGACAGCAGGCCGAATACGGCCGGCGTCAGGATCAGCGGAATCCAGATGCCATGCGCCACGATTTTCTGAAACAACACGTAAGCCCAGTCGCTGGCCTTGGCAAACAGAATGGCCGCCAGCGCGACCAGCACCGCGCCGCTCCACAAGGCGATGCGCCGCTTCCATTGATAAGGCGCGAAGAATTCGTGACCCAGTACCGCGCGAAGCCGCGGATTGGAGGCTTTAGGAGGCGGCGTGGAGGACTCGGACATCTCTGCATTATGGCAGACGCTCTGCTTCCTCTCCCCTCCGGGAAGAGGATTGAGGTGAGGGGCTGCCCTTGCAATGATGCATGATCGAAGCGTGCTTTGAATCACCGCAGCCGCAAGATCGGCCCCTCACCCCAGCCCTCTCCCCGGAGGGGAGAAGGAGACGGAATGTCATGGCGGACGCGTCAGCCAGCGCGTTTCGTATAGGTCATAGCGCCGATCCTTCAAGTTCTGCACCGCGCCGGCATTGCGCGCCCGCGCCAGGCTTTCCATGCGTAAATCGGCGAACAGCACGGTTTCGATATTCGGCGTGGAATCCGCCGCAACGCCATCGCGGGCGAACGGGAAATCGCTGGGCGTCAGAATGCAGCTTTGCCCATACTGGATATCGAAATTGTTCACGCCTGGCAGGTTGCCGACATTGCCGGAAAGAATCACATAGCACTGGTTCTCGATCGCTCGCGCCTGCGAGCAATAGCGCACACGCAAATACCCTTCGCGCACATCGGTGCAAAATGGTACGAACAACATCAGTGCACCCTGATCGACCAGATGCTTCGCGACTTCGGGAAATTCCGCGTCGTAGCAGATCATCACGCCGATGGGGCCGCAGTCGGTCTGGATCGTTGCCGCGCTGTCGCCTCCGGTGACATTCCACACCACGCGCTCGCTTGGTGTCGGGTGCAGCTTTTCGCGCTCATGGATCGAACCATCGCGCAGGCATACGTAACATACGTTATGGATATCGCCGTTCGGCTGTTCCGTCGGGTGCGAGCCGCCGACGATATTGATGTTGTAGTGCACTGCCAGGCGGCTGAAAAGCTCCTTCACCTGCGGCGTGTAATGGCTGAGCTTGCGGATGGTGTCGACCGGTGAGAGTTCCTCATTCTCGATCGACAGTAGCTGCAGGGTGATCAGCTCCGGAAACGTCACGAAATCCGCGTTGTAATCCGCGGCGATGTCTGTGAAGTATTCGACGTGTGTCGCGAACTCCCCGAACGAACCGATGCGCCGCTGCAAATACTGCACAGTCGCCACGCGCACCGAATCAGGTAGATGCTGCGTGGATTTCACCGACGGAATATCCGGCTGGTCGAGCAGGGCGGGGTTCCGCCAGACCAGATGCGCGGCATAGCCGAGCGATTCGTAATCCGTGGGAACATACGCGCGCAGCAGCCCGATGATTTCAAAATCGTTGGACAGCTGAAAACTCAGCGTGGGATCGCGCCGCCGTCCTTCGAGGACAGCCTGCATATAAGCCTCCGCGCTACCGTAACGCTGGACGTTGCGGGCCAGCCCCGGAATGCGTCCCCCGAAGGTGATGCCGCGCAGCTTCAGCTCGGTACACAACCGCTTGCGCGCCTGGTAAAGCCGCTGACCGATCCGCATGCCGCGGTAATCCGGATGCACGACCACTTCCATGCCGTACAGCCAATTGCCGTCCGGATTGTGGCGCGATGCCATACCGCCGCCGGTGATCTGCATCCAGGTGTGCGGCTTCAGCGCCAGGGATTCGTCGATACGAAAGGTGGCGCAATAGCCCACAATGTTGCCTTCATACTCGACAACGAACTGACCTTCCGGAAAGTGCGTCTGCTGAGAGCGCAACATTTCCGCCGAGTGACCCCATTCGGCTGTGTAGACGCGTGCGGTGAGGTTCACCAGGGCCGGCACATCGGCCGGGACAGCCTGGCGCAACGTGAGCTTAGGGGTATTTTCATTTTTCCGAGCCATTTCTTCATCCTTTCGTATGGAAGGTGAAGCGGATGCGAGTGAGCCGGTTACACTTCGCGGACCACACGGAGAGCATTCATGAGCGCAACCACCGCGACCCGCTACTTCCAAGCCGGACAGCTCTGGCGCGATTCGGCCTGGCGCAGCGGCGGCGCGTTTGCCGTGGACGGCCAAGGCCGTGTGATAGAGGGTCAGGGTGAATCATCGCACTACCTTGGCGCCTGGGTGCTGCCGGGCATGCCGAACCTTCATTCGCATGCGTTCCAGCGCGCCATGGCGGGTTTGGCCGAGCGCCGCGGCCCCAGCGATGACTCATTCTGGAGTTGGCGCGAAACCATGTATGCATTCGCCGCCCGCATCGATCCGGAATCATTGCAGGCCATTGCCGCGCAGCTCTACGTGGAAATGCTCAAAGCCGGCTACACGCAGGTTTGCGAGTTTCACTATCTCCACCACCAGCCCGACGGCACGCCCTACGCTCAGCCAGAAGCCATGTCGTTGGCCTTGATCGAAGCGGCGCGCGAAGCGGGCATCGCACTCACCTTGCTACCCGTGCTGTACATGAGCGGCGGTTTTGACGGTCGCGCGCTGTCGCCGCGGCAACGTCGTTTCGGACACGATCTGGACGGTTATCTGCGCTTGCTTGATACCCTGCGTAAACACGAGCGCGACGACCTGCGCGTGGGTATCGCCTTGCACTCGCTGCGTGCGGTGCCCGAGCAAGCGATCAACGGTGTGCTGGCGGCGGAAGCGGCCAAGCAGGGACCGATCCATATCCATATCGCCGAACAGATCGGCGAAGTGCAAGATTGCCTGGCCACTCGTGGCGCGCGCCCAGTGGAGTGGTTGTTCAATCATGCGCAGGTCGATGCACGCTGGTGCCTGGTGCACGCCACCCACCTCACCGAATCCGAAACTGCGCAGATTGCGCGCAGCGGCGCCGTGGCAGGCCTTTGCCCGACTACCGAAGCCAATTTAGGCGACGGTCTTTTCCCGCTCACCCGTTATCTCGACGCCCAAGGTGTACTGGGTATCGGTTCGGATTCGCACATCTCGATATCGCCGGTGGAAGAGCTGCGCTGGCTCGAATACGGCCAACGCCTGACGACGCGTCATCGCAATATCGCGTCGCGCCACAAAGACGACAGCGTCGGCGAGACACTTTGGCAAGCGGCGTTGCGTGGTGGCGCATTAGCCGCCGGCCTGCCCATCGGCGAACTGAAAGAAGGCTCGCGCGCCGATCTGCTCGTGCTCGATAGCAACGCACCGCTACTCGCGGCACGCGACAACCGTTCGGTGATGGATAGTTTCCTGTTCGCCGGCAATACACCGCTCGTGCGCGACGTGATGGTCGGCGGTCAATGGGTCGTGCGCGATTTTCATCATCGCGATGAAGAGCGCATCGCAGATCGCTACCGTGCCGTGGTGGAGCGGTTGGCGAAAACCTGATGTTGGGCGAAAGCCCGCACCATGTTCAGAAGGTTTGCAGCCGGAGCCGGATCATCGGAAGGCTGCTGCCCGCTACCTCGCGTGGCGGCCTCCGGCTGCAAGCCTTCTGAACATCAGTAGTCGATTGACTCGTGCATTGATTGCGCCTGTAGCTTCGCCGTGCTGTCGCCAAGCGCGGTGCGAATAATGGCTGCCTTGGTATACAAATCGGATAAAAGATCCGGACTGCCGCGTAGAAAATGCGTAATTTTGCACAGCATGGCGGGCAGGCTGATGCGCTCGATGTGCATCGCTACGAACTCAGTGCAACGCACCTGTCTCCGTGCCGTTGACGCTTGGCAAACCGCACTGCAGCCGCATCGCGCTTGCTTTCACTGACCTGACGCTGGGGCTGAACCTACGGCATCGGTTCAGCTTGGCGCCGTCATCGCAACGATCCGAGACCGCGTTCTCCGACCTGAGTTTCTACTCACCAGGAGAGCACCATGCGTCGTTATTTTTCTGTCTTGCTGATCGCTCTTGCCGTGCTGGGCGGCACGCTGGCGCAAACAGGTTGCATTGTCGTTGCACCACGTCCGGCGCGCGTGTGGGTGCCCGGTTATTGGGGTCCCAGCCACGTATGGGTTGGCGGTTACTACCGCTATCGCTGATTCGCGTTTCGACTCGCGTTGGAGCGGTGCTTGGGAGCCGCTCCGCTGCGTGCGCTCCATTCACGCATGAAGTCGATGAATACGCGTAGCTTGGGCGCTACCTGGAACCGGCTCGGGTAGTACAGGTAGAAGCCCTCGTACGGCGGTAACCAGGGTTCGAGCACGCGTTCCAGTCGCCCGGCGTCGAGGGCAGCGCGTGCGGAAACCTCCAGCACACAAGTGATGCCGATGCCGTCTTCGGCAGCACGCATCGCAAGCGGGATGTCGTTGACGGTCAGGCTCCCGTCAACGGCAATCTCGTACCAGCGGCCTTTCTGCGCACCGCTGCGATGCGCGAATTCCCAGCGGTAGATCGCACCGCTGCTGATCTGCCGGAATTTGATGCAGTTGTGGCTCTGCAGATCCTTGGGTTCCTTGGGGCGGCCGCAACGTTCGAAGTAGGCCGGCGATCCCACGACCACCGAACGCACGGAGCCGCCGATGGGGATGGCGACCATGTCGCGTTGCAGCCGTTCGCCCAGCCGGATCCCTGCGTCGAAGCCTTCGGCGATCAGGTCGGTAAGACCGTTGTCCACATGGATGTCCAATTGCACATCCGGCCAGCGCGCCATGAATTCACCGAGCACGGGTTCGATGATCGATTGCGCCACGACATTCGGTACCGTCAAGCGCAAGGTGCCACGCGGGCGATCGCCGTGTTGGCGGATGGCATCCATCGCCAGGTCCAGTTCGTTGAGCGCCGGTGCGATACGTTGAAGCATGTCGCTGCCCGCTTCGGTAAGGCCGACCTGGCGCGTCGTGCGCTGGAGGAGCCGTGTGCCGAGCTGGTTTTCCAGCTGCTGCAAGGTCTGGCTTAGTGCCGAGGCGGTGACGTCGAGGGCGGCTGCGGCGCGCGTGAAGCTGCCGTATTCGGCAATGGCGCGGAAAGCGCGCAGGGCGTAGTCGTCGCGCATGGGCGTCTCTTCGATTAATTAGCCGGGCTTTATAATGCATCAAGTGGATGGTGGTTTTTCAACGTTATCCCCTGGCGCAGACTGAGCCCGTCTTCCACCGAACGGAGTTCAGCCATGTCGCTCGATCAATACTTCACCCTTGGCCGTTCCGGCCTGCGCGTCAGCCGCCTGTCCCTGGGCACAATGACTTTCGGCGAAGACTGGGGCTGGGGCGCTGCCGCGGAGACCGCGCGCGCCATGTTCGATCGTTATCTCGATGCGGGCGGCAACTTTATCGATACCGCGGATATGTATACCGAAGGCACCAGCGAAAGCATGCTGGGCCAGTTCATCGAGGAAAGCGGCACGCGCGATCGCGTGGTGCTGGCCACCAAATTCAGCTACAACGCGCAACAGGGCAATCCCAATGCTGGCGGCAACGGCCGCAAGAACATCATGCGTGCGGTCGAAGGGTCGCTACGCCGGTTGCGCACCGATTACATCGACCTCTACTTGCTGCACACCTGGGACCGCATCACGCCGGCCGAAGAAGTCGTGCGTACGTTCGACGACCTGGTGCGCGCGGGCAAGATCCGCTATGCCGGTTTGTCCGACGTGCCTGCATGGTATGCCGCCCGCGCACAGACCTATGCCGAAGCCCACACGCTGACGCCACTGATCAACATGCAGCTGGAATATTCGCTTGCCGAGCGCAACATCGAACACGAATACGTATCGCTGGCGCAAAACCTCGGCTTGGGTATTACCGCGTGGAGCCCGCTGGCGATGGGACTGCTATCCGGCAAATACAAGCCCAGCGAGCAAGGCGGCGAGGGCGACGGGCGGCTCGCCAAGGTGACAGCTGCGCCAGGCTTCGAGCGCTTCACCGAACGCAATTGGAAGATTGTCGCCGCGCTGGAGCAAGTGGCGAAGGAATCGGGCCACAGCATGGCAGCCGTCGCCTTGAACTGGGTGGCGACGCAGCCGGGCATCGCCTCAGTGATCATCGGCGCCACCAAGCTGGAACAGCTGGATGCGAATCTCGCAGCGTTGTCGTTCGAGCTACCTACAGAACTGCGCGCACGACTGGATGCCGCCAGCGCACCGGACAAGCCGTTTCCTTACTACATGTTTGCCGATATCCAGCAGACGCGTCTGCACGGTGGCGTGGCAGTGGGCGACAAGCCCGAAGGTTATGCGCCGCGAGTGTTCGTACCTTCGGTACCGGCCCGCAACATTCGCGCAACGCGCTGATCTTTCGATTCGGACTCAAGCTCACATCGTGAACCCTTCTCCCCTTGGGAGAAGGTGCCGACAGGCGGATGAGGGTGCGATTAGAACGTGACATTGAAGATTTGCGCAACGATTCAATAGCACGCGCTGATCGCACCCTCACCCCAACCCCTCTCCTCGCTCCTCAAAGCCGAGCACATCCATGTGCTCTCCCCGCGTACCCGACGGGAGAGGGGCTAGATCCACGCCGAGGAATAAAATCATGACCAATAAAACATCACGCTGGGTCGATGTCGACCACGCCCGCCTCTATGTGGAAGAGGCGGGCGAGGGCGAAGCCATCACCATGCTGCACGGCTTTCTGGTCGACAGCGGCCAATGGAATGCCGAGTTCGCCGCACTCGCCGACACGCACCATGTAGTGCGCTACGACGCCCGCGGTTTCGGCCACTCCAGCATCGTGCCTGGCGGCTATGCGCACCACGAAGACCTCGCTGCCGTGCTGGATGCCTGCGGTATCCAGCGCACCGCTTTGCTGGCCTGTTCCGGTGGTGCGGCGACGGCGCTCGATTTCACTGTCGCGCAACCGGAGCGAGTGAGCGCGCTCATTCTTATCGGCGCAGGTTATTGGGGCAAATTCGCCGACAGCACGCCAGCCGCGCGCGCTTTTTTACAAGCGCTAAGCACATTCGATGTCAACGGCCTGATCGACAGCTCATTGCGCGCCTTTACCGATGGCCCGCGCCGCCGGCCGGGTGAAGTGGATCCCGCCGTGCGCCGGCATACGGAAGCCATGACCACCCGCTTGTTCAAGCGCGAAACGAGTTATTGGACGCGTGCCGCACAAGACCAGCGCACGCCGAAGCCGACTGCACTGGAACACCTTCGAGCGATCGACGTGCCGACCTTGCTGATTGTCGGCGCCGAAGACCAGGCCGAAGTGATCGCCCTGTCGAACGAAATGGCAGCAGTCATGCCTAACGCACGTCTACGGGTCATACAGGATGCAGGACATCACGCCAATCTGGAATGGCCCGCTCAGGTACTGACTGAGGTGCGCGGCGTGTTGTCGGCAACCGTGGAGATGTAGATCTTTTTGGGCTCACCATCCCGACGCAGCCCGGGATGGCGAGCCAAAGCGGATTATGCTTGCGCCATCCTTCACGATGCCGCAGCGATGAACACAAGCATCTCCGACGAATCGCCCGCTAAGCCGATGGCCTGGACCGATGAAGACCTGATCCGTCACGGCACCCCGGCATTCCGACGTACCAACCTGGCGCTGTTTGCCGCCGGTTTCGCCACGTTCGGTTTGTTGTATTGCGTGCAGCCGCTGATGCCGCAGTTCAGTCAGCACTACGGCATCAGCGCCGCGGCGAGCGCCATGTCGTTGTCATTGACGACCGGCGTGCTGGCCTTCGCCATGCTGTTCGCCGGCGGCGTATCGGATGCCTGGGGGCGCAAGTCGGTGATGGTGGCCTCGCTGCTTTCCTCGGCAGTGTTGGTCTTGCTGACCGCACTGATGCCGAATTGGTACGCGTTGCTGACCATTCGTACCTTGCTTGGCCTCACGCTCAGCGGTTTGCCGGCCGTGGCGATGACCTATCTCAGCGAAGAAATGCACGCCGAGTCGATCGGTCTCGGCATGGGTCTGTATATCAGCGGCAGTGCGGTGGGTGGCATGAGCGGCCGGCTGATTTCAGGCGTCGTGGCGGATTACTTCGGCTGGCGCGTCGGCGTCGGTGTTGTCGGCGCGGTCGGTCTCGTTTCCGGGCTGGTGTTCTGGCGCGCGTTGCCTGCATCGCGTCACTTCCATCCGCAAGCCTTGCAATGGCGCGCACTATTCGGTCGCTTCGCCGGGATGTTCCGCGATGCGGGTTTGCCGTGGCTTTTCGCGGAAGGGTTTCTGTTGCTCGGTGCGTTCGTCACCGTCTACAACTACCTAGGTTATCGCCTGTTGGCGCCGCCTTACAGTCTTAGTCAAACGGTGGTCGGCCTGATCTTCGGTATCTATCTGGTCGGTACGTTCAGTTCGGCGTGGATGGGACATCTTGCAGGCAAGTTGGGGCGTCGCAAAGTGTTGTGGACCGCACTCACACTGATGTTGTTCGGTGTGGGCTGCACGATGATGACGTCGTTGTGGCTGATCATCTTCGGCATCACCGCGATCACGTTTGGCTTCTTCGGCGGCCATTCGATCGTCAGCAGCTGGGTGGGGCGGCGCGGTGGTGCGGCCAAGGCGCAGGCGTCGTCGATGTATCTGTTTAGCTATTACATGGGTTCGAGCGTGGCCGGCGCGAGCGGTGGGCTGTTTTACGCCGAGCACGGCTGGAACGGTGTAGCGTTGTTTGTCGGTGCGCTGGTTTTGGTCGGCTTATTCATCGCGCTGTGGTTGTATCGCGTGCAGCCGCTGCCGCAGCTCACCACTCCGCCTACACCGATGAGCAAGGGCGCGATGCCGTGAAGATCGAAAGCGTCGATCGCTCGCTCTCCCCAAAGAGGGGAGAGCGGCGTGAAGCGGGTTACTGCGTCGTAGCGGTTGCTTCGGGTTTCAGCATTCCCTGCACGTCTTCAACATGGCCATCGTTGAAATTCGCCGGAACGCCGAGCAGGTGCGCCATCAAGGGATAGACGTCGACGATCGGGAAGTTGTGGAAGCGGATGCCGCTCTGGAATGCCGGACCGTGGGCGACAAACAGTGCCTGCATAAGCGGATCGGCGTTGTCGTAGCCGTGCTCGCCGATGCTGAGCTTGCCTTTGTGCTTGGCCAGGTAGTCTTCGGTAGTAATGCGCCAGCCGACATCGGCTAGGCAGATCAGTTGCGGCACACGTGCGTTGGCGCCGTAATTGAAACGCTTGGGCACGCGAGTCTTGTCCCAGCAGTGCATGTGTTGCTGCGGCTGCTCCAGCTGTTCTTCAATGGCGTTGAAATCGTGTTTGCGCTTGGGATTGAAGCCAGCCAGCACGCCCAGGCTTACCGTATCCACATCTTTCAGCGGAATCAGCTTGTCGATAAGCACGTTGTTCTCCGGCGGCACGGTGGCCATGCCGTGATCGGCAATCACGATGATATTGATGTGATCGAGCAGGTTGCGTTGACGTAAACCGTCGACCAAACGGCTCATGGCGGCATCGGTATCGCGCAGCGCCTGGTTGACCTGCGGCGAATCCGGGCCGTGCTCGTGGCCGGCATGGTCGACAGCATCGAAATACAGCGTGATGAAGCTGGGCCGTTGACCGGGTGGCAGATCCAGCCAGGCCAGTACCTGATCCACGCGCTGATCCGCGGTGACTTTGCCGTCGTAAGGCTTCCAGAAATCCGGATGATAACCCTGGATATCCGCCTCGGAACCGGGCCAGAACATCGTGGCGCTGCGCAGACCATGCGCATCCGCGGTCTCCCACAGCGGTGTGCCCTCATCCCACCACAATCCATTGCTCACGGCTTTGCGATCGCTCAGCGAGAACTTGCCCAGTTCCGGATCGACCATCGTGTTGTTGACGATGCCGCTATGGTCCGGCACCAAGCCTGTGACGGCAGCGTAGTGGTTAGGAAACGTCAGCGACGGAAACGCAGGCTGCATCGAATCGGCGTGCACTCCCGTTGCGGCGAGAGCCTGCAGGGTAGGGCTGAGGCCGCGGTTGATGTAGTCCGCACGATAGGCATCGATGGAGATCAGCAGCAGCGGCGTAGTGGATGCCGCTTTTGCTTGCTGCGCCGCTGTCGCAGGCGATGTGGACGTGGTGTGTAGAAAAACGCAGCCGGCACTGAGGGCGATGAACGAACAGAGCAGAAAGCGGGACAACCATTTCATGGGGACGATCCGTGGGTATGGATGGAAAGCCTCTTCATGATCTCGCAGTTGTATGACTAATTCAGCTGTCGCGAAATCAGTGGGCATGTTGGACGGAGCGTAAGTTTTTGTGCGTGGGCGAATTTTGTGGCGCCACGTAAAGCGTCGAGTGAGCCCTCTCCCGTCGGGAGAGGGTGCCGACAGGCGGGTGAGGGTTCGTGCGGAGCGTGATAGCCGAGCCTTGCGCAAGGTTTCAGTAACTCGCTCCGATCGCACCCTCACCCCAACCCCTCTCCCAAAGGGAGAGGGGCTGCAGCAGCGACGTTAAGCAGCAGGCCGCATCAAGACCTTACCGGTAGCCAGCTCGTACACCCCGCCGACCACGCGCATGCCACCTTGTTGAACCGCTTCCGACAGCACGGGCTGCGCCGACTTCACGCGCGACACGTTGTAATCCACATTCGCGCCGATCGCATTGCTGAGCACATTGTCGCCACCATCTTCTACTGCCTTGGCGATACCTGGGCGTACTGCATCGACGATGTCCCAGATATGCCCAGGCAACGGAGCAGGTTGCTTAATGTCGCTGATGGTTGCTTTGATCGCACCGCATTCGGTATGCCCCAGCACCATGATCAACGGTACTTTGAGCACGCCCACAGCGTATTCGAGGCTCGCCAGGCTGTCGCTGCTCAAGTAGTTGCCGGCCACGCGCACTACGAACAAATCGCCCGGCCCCTGGTCGAACACAAGCTCCGGCGCTACGCGCGAATCCGCACAGCTCAATATCGCCGCGATCGGATATTGAGCCTTGACGCGCGCTGCACGGCCCGCCGAGAAATCCTTCGCATCGATCTTATTGGAAGCGTAGCGCGCATTACCGTCCAGCAGGCGGCGCAGTGCCACGCTGGGCGAGATAGCATTTTGTGGCGGTGATGCGTCGGCGAATGCACTCAACGGTGTCAATGCACTCAATGCGAGCAGACTCAGACCGGCTCCAAGAAACTGACGACGCGATTGCAACGAATGCGAAGGGTGATCGCACATGGCACGTCTCCACTTAGGTTGATGGATCGGACTCCAGCAAGACCATAGTTCAGCTTGGACAGGGTATTCCTATTTTCTGGAAGGTGGCGTGCGTTAGCCCTTCAGCCACGCGGCGGCGCCTCGCCCGGCGCGGTAACCGCTGGCAAAGCAGGCGGTCAGCAGATAGCCGCCGGTGGGCGCCTCCCAATCCAGCATTTCCCCGGCACAGAAAATGCCCGGTAGTGCGCGGAGCATCATGTTGCCGTCCAGCGCTTCAAGACGCACGCCGCCTGCGCTGCTGATGGCCTCGGCCATCGGGCGTGGCTGGGTAAGGCGCAGCCGTAGCCGTTTGATGGTTTGCGCCACGATATCCGCATCCGTGAGCAGCTTCTTGTCGAGCACCTCGTGGATCAGAGCCGCCTTCACGCCGGTAAGGCCGGCCTGTCGGCGCAGATGCTCGCTGAAGGAGCGGCTGCCTCGCGGCTTGGCGAGGTCATGCTGCAAGCGCGCCAATGCACGGTCGGGTGCCAGATCCAGCTCCAATATGGCATGACCCTGCTCGGCAATGGTGTCGCGTAATCCGGCGGAAAGCGCATAGACGAGACTGCCCTCGATACCCGTCGCGGTGATCACACATTCACCCTGGCGCGTGTGTTCGTGGCCAGCGCCATCTCGCCAATAAGCCGCGACCGGTTTCAACGGTGCACCAGCGTGACGAGCCGCGAGGTGATCGCTCCAGCCGATGTCGAAACCGCAATTGGATGGCTGCAAAGGCGCGATGTCCACACCGCGCGCAGCCAGCCACGGCAGCCATGCGCCGTTGGAACCCAGTTGCGGCCAACTGCCGCCGCCCAGCGCCAACACGACGGCGGCAGCTTGAATCGAACGTTCGCCGTTCTGCGTCGCGAAACGCAACGCACCGTCTTCGTTCCAGCCGAGCCAGCGATGATGTGCATGAAAGCGCACACCGCTTTCGCGCAGGCGATGGACCCAGCCGCGCAGCAGCGGCGCGGCTTTTAGATCGCTGGGAAAAACGCGGCCAGAACTACCGACAAACGTCTCCACACCCAGGCTGCGCGCCCATTCACGCAAAGCGTCGGCGTCGAAATCGTCCAGCCAAACGCCCACCTCGTGCGCACGCGCGCCGTAGCGCTGAACGAACTCATGCTTGGGTTCGCCATGCGTCAGGTTCATGCCACCTTTGCCGGCGATCAGGAATTTGCGTCCGACCGAACCTTTGCCTTCGTACAAGTCGACCTCGATGCCACGCGCGCGTGCGACCTCGGCAGCCATCAGCCCGGCGGGGCCGCCGCCGATGATGACTAGCTTCGAATGGGGATGTTCCGCTGTAGACATGGCGTGTCGCGATGACGATAGTTGTCCATTGTACGTCGGCAGAAACATGCCTCATCGATTTCAGTGCGAGAGGTTCTTCTGCCATCCTGCATGAATCCGGCCAAGCCACCGAGAGCGCGCCATGTCTACCACGATCGAACAACGCCCACCGTTGCCACCCTTCACCCGCGAAACGGCGATCCAAAAGGTCCGACTCGCCGAGGACGGCTGGAACACCCGCGAGCCATCGCGTGTCGCCCTCGCGTACACCACCGACAGCCGCTGGCGAAACCGCGCCGAATTCGTCAACGGCCGCGAAGCCATCGTCGGATTCCTTACCCGCAAGTGGGCACGCGAGCTGGAATATCGGTTGATCAAGGAACTATGGGCGTTCGACGGTAACCGCATCGCCGTGCGCTTCGCCTACGAATGGCGCGACGATTCCGGCAACTGGTTCCGTTCCTACGGTAACGAGAACTGGCTATTCGATGAAAACGGTTTGATGGCCGAGCGCCATGCAAGCATCAACGATCTGCCTATCGCGGCTGCGGAGCGAAAATTCCACTGGCCTCAAGGGCGAAGGCCCGATGACCACCCAGGCTTGAGCGATCTAGGTCTTTAGTAAACCCTTTTGAGCTTGCGCGCTCAACGCTCGGAAATCGTCGTACCCGCATCCCTGCCTGGCGCAAGCCGCAGGATCACTGACTCATGGGCAGGGTAACGACGCAGAAGGTCGCCAACATTCGCCAGCTCGAACGTCTCGAATTCGAAGCCGGGAGCTACCGTGCATCCCACCAGCGAAAACCCTTCCGTTCCATGGCGTTCCGCAGCGAACCAGCATCCTGCTGGTACTACCGCCTGAAACACCGCGTCAGGCTGTTCCAGCATGTTGCCGAGTCGATGTGTGATCCATTCACCCTGCTGATCCAGCATGTGGATCGACAGCGGATCGCCCGCGTAGAAGTGCCACATCTCATCCGAGTCGATGCGGTGCCACGCGGAATAGGCATCGCCGCTCAGCATGTAATAGATGCCCGTCGAAGCGCTTCGCTCGGTAACAACCCCAGTGGGTAATGATCGCGTAATGCGTTCATCGCAGCGGTAAGTCTGGCGATAAAAGCCGCCTTCCGGATGAGGCTGCAGGTCCAATTGATCGATGATGCGATGGATAACGGATTGATCGGCGCTCATCGGAAGATCGTCGCTGCGTTTATGTCGGGTGAACCTACGTTACAAGGTACATGCAAAGGCATCTACCCAGCTGTGCCGCTTCAATCGCAGCGACAGGTTTCAACCCCGAATGCTTTCACCGAATAGATCGCCATGAAGCACGCGGTCTTCCAGTGCCAGCAGGAAACGCTTGGTCGGCAAGCCACCGCCAAAGCCGGTAAGGCTGCCGTCACTGCCGATCACGCGATGACAAGGCAGTACGATCGGCAGCGGGTTGCGTCCGTTCGCCGCGCCTACCGCGCGCACGGCCAACGGCTGGCCGATACGCCGCGCCATCTCGCCATAACTGACCGTGGCGCCGTAAGGAATCTTGGCTAGTGCATGCCATACATCCAGCTGAAACGGTGTGCCGAGTGGATGCAATGGCAGATCGAACATCTGGCGCTCGCCCGCAAAATATTCATCCAGCTGGCGACGCGCGAACACGAGCTTGGACGGATCGTGATGCCAAGTGGGATCGGGCGATTTTCGATGCCGCCCTGTTTCGAACCACACCTCACGCAACCCTTGAGCATCGGCAACCAACAGCAAATCGCCGATGGGTGTGGGCAGGGGGTCATACCAGATGGTGTCGTGTGCGATGTTCATGCGGTCGCTCCCTGACGGGGTGGGCGCGGTGACTTTGCCTGGTCGCTCATGCTGCGCCACAGGTGCATCACCGCGTAAGCGCGCCACGGGCGCCAGGCTTCGGCCAGTGTGGTCAATGCTTTGGTGCTCAGCATGTCGTCGCCGCGTGATGCCGCGCGGCGCAGGATCAGGTCGGCAGCGGGGAAGGCGTCCGGATGACTGAGTGCGCGCATCGCCATGTAATGCGCGGTCCATTCGCCGATGCCGGGTAGCGCCACCCAGCGCACGACAAATTCATCCAGCGATTGCTCGACGCGAAAATCCACCCGCCCATCCAACACGGCGCGCGCCACGCCGCGGATACTTTCCGCTCGCGCCGTCGTGATGCCGAGCGCGCGCAGGTCTGCATCGGCCAACACATCGGGCGTCGGAAACAAGCGTTCCAAACCCGGCGCTACGGCCACGGGCAGTGCTTCACCGTAACGCTGCACGATGCGCGATGCCAACGTGCGCGCCGCCGCAACGCTGACTTGTTGGCCGAGAATCGCACGTACCGCCACTTCAAAGCCGTCCCAACTGCCTGGCAGGCGCAGGCCAGGACGTTTACGCAGCAGGGGCCGAACATGCGGCGTGGTCTGCAAGGCAGCGGCGATGGCTTGCGGATCGGCATCCAGATCGAACATGCGACGGATGCGGGTGACCACCGTCAGCATCTGTGCCGGTTGCGGACAATGCAGTTGCAGACGCAGCGCATACTCGTTGCCGGGCCATGCGCTCAACCGCAGCCAGCCCGGTGCATCCGGTGGCCCGAATACGCGCGAATAACTTTCGTCGTCGACCACTTCGATGCCGGGCAGGGCGCGGCCGCGCAGAAACGTCAGCAACGATGCAAAGTCGTAAGGTGGCCGATAACTCAAGCGCAGGCTAAGGCTGTCGTTGCTGCCGGCATGCGGGTGACGGCGCAATTCGCGCGGCGCGATGCGATTGGCTTGCGCAAAGGCAGCATTGAAACGACGTAAACTGCCGAATCCGGAAGCGAGCGCGACATCCGTGACCGGCATGCGCGTTTCGGTCAGCAACTGCTTGGCGAACAGCAGGCGTCGCGTGGTGTGCACATCGATCGGCGGCGCACCCAACCGTTCCACGAACAGCCGTCGTAACTGCCGCGCACCCACACCGACCCGTTCCGCGAGCACGTCTACAGGATGATCCTGCAGCAGACCACCTTCGATCAGCTTCAACGCTCGCGTCACCACGTGGTCGCTGCGTTGCCAGGCATCGTTGCCCGGAGCCAGTTCCGGCCGGCAGCGCAGGCAAGGCCGGAACCCTGCTGCTTCCGCTGCCGCAGCTGTGTTGAAAAAGCGGACGTTTTTAGGCTTGGCCGCAGGTGCAGGGCACACCGGACGACAATAAATGCCGGTGCTGGCGACCGCGATGAAGAATAGGCCGTCGAAGCGTGCATCGCGGCTCAGCCGTGCGCGTTCGCAGGTCTGCAGATCGAGCGTGGGGATGGGGGAGGGCTCGGACATGCCTAAAGGCTAGCACCGTCTCCCCCACTAAACTCGCCGTTTTCGGACATCAATACCCATCGACTGGCATTGCCGCGCGTAGCTTCTTCCACTCCCGGGCTACTATTTTGATCGGCCACCGACCATGCTCGGCAACACACCATCCCTGCGAATGAGCCCGTGATAGAGCGCCGCGCCCAAATGCGCCAGAAAAGTCAGGAATAGCAGCATCGCGAGCCACGCGTGCGCGTGCCGCAACACCGCGAATGCCACCGGACTCACCGGGAAGATCGGCGGCAACCGCAGTGAACTGCTAAGCATCACGGGATAACCGCCCGCCGACAGCATCGCCCAACCCACCAGCGGTATCACCAGCATCAGCGCATACAGCAGCCAGTGCGATGCAAGCGCCGCCAGCTTCTGCACGGGAGGCAGATCGACCGGCAGCGGCGGTGGTGGGTTGCGTAAGCGCACGATGAGTCGCACCACAGCGAGCACAAGTATCGCGATACCTAGCGGTTTGTGGATACCGATCAGCCATTCGTGACGCTCCGAAACGGAGGCCACCATGCCGACGCCGATAAACAGCATCGACAAGATCATGGCGGCCATCAGCCAGTGCAATACGCGTGCAGCCAGCACAAAGCGTGTGGACGATGCGTTCATCACTTGATCTCCGGCTGTGTGTGCGCAACGGCTGTGCCGGGCAGATGGGCTTCTTCGCTGGTGCGACGCAGGTAAGACGTGGCATACGCGGCCGAGCGTGCAGGCAACAACGGATCGTCCGATGCTGCGATGCCGTTCGGCAATACCAAGGGGTCGTAATTGATGTCGCGACACGCACCGCTTTCTTGTGGCTCGGTGCTGGTAAGCACCAATGTGCCGGCATCGATGTCGCGCCGGTCGGATGGCCATGCCTTGGTTGCATCGTCAGTTGGGTCGCCTGGGTTGGCGAGTGTCACCATCAGGTGCCAGCGCTGCGGGCTTTGTGCAAGCCGCTGCGTGAGATCGGCGTCCAGATAATCCGCACCTTGGGCCGTCGAGGTATCCGCATTCGCTTCCGGCACCATGCGCCAACGCACCGCATGTCGTGCGCCGCTTGCGTCGACAAAGACAAACGCGTTCAAGCTCCAATAGCCTTCGGTCGCAAAGCTGGACGACGGTTTTGCCGCCTTTATCCATGCAAGAAATGAGGCGGTTTCCGGATGCGCTGCAAAGAACGCCGCCACTTTCGCTGGGTTCGGTTTACCCGTGGCAGGATCGGGTTGCTGCGCCTGCAACTGTTCGAAAAACGCTTGCGGCGTGCTCACCGGAAACACCGGCATGCTGTTCATGCCGGTACGCCACTGCAGGCCGTTCGCCTGTGTAAAGCGCAACGCCATGCTGCGGATCGGCACGCTGCTATCGGGCGCATACGGGTTGCCGCCCGGAATCGCAAAACGTCCCACCACCGGCGTGCGTCCCGGTGCGAACACCTGCGCTGCGGAATACGGCTGCGCTTGTCCGTTGCTATCGAAATAACCCGCTACGCACACGCCCTTGGCGTGATTGCGTCGAAAGCCGGGAAACACGCCGGCGTTGGCCTGCAGCTGATTGACCATGCGCTGCGCGGTCAGCCGCTGCGGCGCCAGCCAGCCGCCGACATAGCCGAGGGCGAGCACCGTGATCAAAAGGATGGCCGCGATGAGTGCGAATCGCAGAACTATGCTGCTGCCTGAGAGGGGAGGTGAAGCCTGCATGGATCATGTCCTGGAAATGGAAAAGGCCGTTTAGTTCTTCGAGCTCCGCGGGTCTACGGTTACATATTGGCGCACGCTATCCCTGCGCAGGCACATCGGTGCTTGTTCGGCAAATCGCATCGGTCATGCGCCGGACGCGTCGATTTTGAAACTGTTGGGCTGCAGTTTTCGGAGTGCCGGTTATTTCACCGGGGCCATCAAATGTTCATAGGGCGTGCCTGCCCACATCACATAGGGCGCGGATGTGTCTGGATCGGGACTCTTCGGGTACGTGTCATAGAAGGTAGGGTCGGCCCCTACCACCATGAAATGGGGTCCTGTCTTTATCCAGTGGTTGTTCGGCAGCGGTTGCTTTGCGTAAGGATCGGTGTTGCTGGCATCCGTGCCGCCTGCAAGCATGTACATCACGCCGATTTTGCCGGCGGGTGGTGGCTTGTGGGCCATCCACGCCTGAGCCCATTCCAACGCATTCTTGTCCATGCACATGGGGGACGGACCAGGCGCGGCTGGGTTGTCCGGCATGCAGGTGTAACCATTGCTGCCCTTGCGCACTGTGCGCATCGTGCCATCGGCGTCCATGGCGATGATGGTTGCCTCCTTGGCGACACCTGGTGGTGCTGCCCGCATGGCGCTGGCAATAAGCTGAGCATCGCTGGGTGTGTGCTTGTCGGCGGCCACCGCGGCGCTCGCGGCAACGAGCATGGCAGCAGCAACGGCAGCAGTCCGGTACGTCGAGCCTATCGCACTCATAAGGCCTCCTACGTCGGTTAAGCAGGCCATTCCGGATTCCTTCGCGAGTCTGGGCGCCTGTCAAATGCCTGTCAATTGGCTCCCGAAGCTACCCGCGGGCACGCTTTTTTGCCGCACCGCAGTTGGCGGCCATGAAACGGGGCGACCATAATTGGGACTTTCCCATGGCAGTTGCAGGAATTCCGATGAACGCCCCCACCCGCATCGACACCACCCGTATCATCCACGCCCCGCGCGGGACCGAGCTCACCTGCAAAAGCTGGCTCACCGAAGCCCCGTACCGGATGCTCCAGAACAACCTGGACCCAGCCGTGGCCGAGAACCCGGCCGAACTGGTGGTGTACGGCGGCATCGGCCGCGCCGCGCGTAACTGGGAGTGCTTCGACGCCATCCTGCGCGCCCTGCGCGACCTCAACGACGACGAAACCCTGCTGGTGCAATCCGGCAAACCGGTCGGTGTATTTCCGAGCCATCCCGATGCGCCGCGCGTGCTGATCGCCAACTCCAACCTGGTGCCGGCCTGGGCCAACTGGGAACACTTCAACGAGCTCGATAGGAAAGGCCTGATGATGTACGGCCAGATGACGGCGGGCTCGTGGATCTACATCGGCTCGCAAGGCATCGTGCAAGGCACCTACGAAACCTTCGTGGAAATGGGCCGCCAGCACTACAACGGCAGCTTGAAGGGCAAGTGGATTCTCACCGCGGGTCTCGGCGGCATGGGCGGCGCGCAGCCGTTGGCTGCCACGTTGGCCGGCGCGTGCTCGCTCAACATCGAATGCCAGCAGAAGAGCATCGACTTCCGCCTCAAGACGCGTTACGTCGACGAACAAGCCACCGATCTCGACGACGCACTCGCACGCATCGCCAAATACACCAAGGCCGGCGAAGCGAAATCCATTGCGCTGCTCGGCAACGCTGCAGATGTACTGCCCGAACTCGTGCGCCGTGGCGTGAAGCCCGATGCCGTCACCGATCAGACCAGCGCACACGATCCCGTCAACGGCTACCTGCCGCAGGGCTGGACCGTGGAGCAGTGGTTCGAGCGTCGCAAGAGCGATCCGCAAGGCACGCGCGACGCCGCCAAGAAATCCATGAAGAAACACGTGGAAGCCATGCTCGCCTTCCACGCGCAAGGCATTCCCACCTTCGACTACGGCAACAACATCCGCCAGATGGCGAAAGACGAAGGCTGCGCCAACGCCTTCGATTTCCCCGGTTTCGTGCCGGCGTTCGTGCGTCCGCTGTTCTGCCGCGGCGTGGGTCCGTTCCGCTGGGTCGCGCTATCCGGCGATCCGGAAGACATCATCAAGACCGACGCCAAAGTGAAGGAACTGATCCCCGACGACAAGCACCTGCACAACTGGCTGGACATGGCCGAACAGCGCATCAGCTTCCAGGGTTTGCCCGCGCGTATTTGCTGGGTCGGCCTGGGCCAGCGTCACAAGCTTGGCTTGGCCTTCAACGAAATGGTGCGCAAGGGCGAACTTAAAGCGCCCGTCGTCATCGGTCGCGATCATCTCGACTCCGGCTCCGTGGCCAGCCCCAACCGTGAAACCGAAGCCATGAAAGACGGCAGCGACGCAGTGAGCGATTGGCCGCTGCTGAACGCCATGCTCAACGTCGCCGGTGGCGCTACGTGGGTAAGTCTGCATCACGGCGGCGGCGTCGGCATGGGTTACAGCCAGCACAGCGGCGTGGTGATCGTATGCGATGGCACCGAGGCGGCGGACAAGCGTATTGCGCGCGTACTGTGGAATGATCCGGGTACGGGCGTGATGCGTCATGCTGATGCGGGATACGACATCGCCGTGCAGTGCGCGAAGGAGCAGGGGCTCAAGTTGCCGATGATTTGAATCGTCGGCCACACGCCATTTAGTAAGCCATTACACCCTCATTTTTGAGGGTGTAATTTTTTACGGGGTGGATTTGTCGTATAAACAGGGGAGGGAAGACGCGCGTGGCGTTATTGCACCACGCGATGTCTCATTTTTGGGGGTCGAATTAGAGTTACGCGCTTCAGGGAGAAGGGCAATGAATACGGATGCGATCCATATCGCAAGTTACTTGATGCTAGCTGCCACCCTGTGTAACGCCGGCGCGCTGCTTTGGCTACAACTTCACGCCTACTCTAAGCACCATCACAAGAGTTTTCTTATCCTGACGTTATCAACCATAACTGCATTGTTGTCGTTTTTTGCCGTTACTATTCCTGCCTTTCTACCAGCTGTGCGACCTTGGTATACGTTTATCTATTTGTCTTCTGCGGTGCTCTACATCTTGTATGCAGCGCTCGGCATTTGGGGAGTCTCATTGCTTTTTCGTTCATATGGCGCGCTCAAGCAAGGTGCCTAACTAACCATTCAAGCGGACGCCTCGGGCACCCTTCAACTTGTCTGAATCACCACCACTGAGCCCTCAACGCGATGGCCGCGTGAGCGCTATCAGCCGCATCACCAACCACACCCCGAACAAGCCCACCAGAGGCGATGTCAGCAGGCCTGGGAAATATCCACCGACGGCGAGCGACAGGATGGGATGGGCGATTAGGTTGACGAGGCATGAGATGGTGAAAAACCAGATAGGAAACATCGCTACGCGATAGCCGGCACGCAGTCCGATGGACGATAGAATCCATACAGCGAGCCATAGCAAGTTGAATACAACGAAGAAGTCATCCGGCCAAGGCGGAAGGCCCAGAAGCTCAGGTAACCGTACAGGAAAATGCGTCAGTGACTCTTCCATGAAGTGCAGACACTGGGCAGCTAGGCCGAACAAAAAGACTCGCGAAACGCGTTCGATGCTGACGGTGTCTGTCCAGCGAGGGTGACGCAACATGGTTAGGACGATGGAGATTAGGGCAGCAATGCTGAGGGCCGATGTTCCAATCAGTTCACTTGGCATGAGGTCTTCCCACACTATGGATAGGACCGCAACTCAATTTATCACCGTACGCGCTTTAACTCAGACTTTAGATGGAAGGAGATGAAATGCGACTCTTAGTTTCCGTCGGTAAGGCGTTTGCGGGTGCTCTCGTAGGTGTCCTTGCGGCCATGTATATGTTCGGCTTTTTTGTGCCTCATGGCGTCCAACTCTGGCCTGCTTTCGGCATCGCAAGCGGTATCGCACTAGCTACGGGTATCCGTTCCCAATGGTCGCTATCGACAACGGTTGGCGCAGTACTCGTCGGCGTTTTAGCTGCAACGGGGGATGTCGTCGGCATTTGGTTATCGGCACGCCCCTAACTATTCGCCCAAGCGGACGCGCATACACACGCCGTTTAACTCAGGCGTTAGACCGCAGGAAAAATCTTGGCTCGTAACATACTTTTTATCTGCAGCCAGAACCGGCTACGCAGCCCCACGGCTGAGCAGGTCTTTGCCGATTGGCCCGGGATCGAAACTCGTTCGGCTGGCTTAAACAATGGCGCCGAAACGCCCGTCACTCCCGAGTTACTGAACTGGGCTGACATGATCTTCGTCATGGAGCGTGCTCATCGCTCCAAGCTCTCAGCCAAATTCAAGGCCTACTTGGATGGCAAGCGCGTGATCTGTCTGGAGATCCCGGACAATTACGCGTACATGGACCCCGATCTCATTGCGCTGCTCAAAATCAAAGTGCCCAGGTACTTGCCGGCCCTCTGACGTCTGCCGTAGCCTGCGATATAACCACTCGTCCAAGCGGACGCTTATTACGCCGCTTAACTTAGACGTTAGGTATCAGATGAGCGACACATTGATCTTGGCGATAGTAGCCAGTACTTCCGCGATCTTGGGCAGCTTCGTGACGGGCTGGTTCACGTACCGCGCCGCCGTCAAACAACGTGAAGCTGAAAGATTCAAGCGGAAACTGATCCAGGCATATAAAGACATTGCTGCATTTCACCGCTTGGAGGAGCGCTACACTGTCGCGCTAGCTAAGACATCAGACGAAAGAAGCGCCGAGTCTTGGAAGCGTGATGTACGCAAGGCGCTGCGAGATGATGGTTTCGCATCACCGAGCGATGATGCCACTGCACATAGAGCGGAGCAGCGTGCCAGCGAGTTGGGTTGATGCCGAACTATGTGCTCAAGCGGACCGTGGAAGAGGAGTTTCCGGTGCACTTATTGGTTACGGGACGCACGGCGCTTAGGTTTGGCGTTAGACATTCCCCGTCAAATCGATATTGAGGTGCGCCATGTCCGAGATATCAGCATTCCGTTTGTACGTCCTGAGGGCCGCGTACGCACTGATTGCGGTCGGGCTCGCCCTTATGGTCTGGCCAAAGTTGATTCAACACACCAGCGAGTGGGCTCTGAAGGATGGCGATACGTTCGGCCTGCTTGCCGGTATACAGGTCTTGGCCATGTTGGGCGTTAGATACCCCGTCAAGATGCTGCCGTTGCTCTTCTTCGAGCTGACGTGGAAGTCGATATGGCTGCTTACCATCGCACTCCCTTTATGGCGCGCCAACCAAATCGATCCGGGAACCGCCGACTCCATCCAGGCTTGCGTCTTTGGGGTGGTGATCTCTGTAATCGCCATTCCCTGGCGGTACGTTTGGGCGAAATTCGTGCGCGAATCTGGAGACAGTTGGCGATGGAGCACACGGAGTGCCTAACAGCGCGCTCCAGTCGCTGTCCAGCTCGCTGCACTCGTCGCTGCGGTTAAGCGCTGGCGTCAGCCACAACGGATGTTCAACCGCATGAAACTTTTTGGATACCTAGCGCCGGCATCGGGGTCGCAAGGTCCCTTAAAACTCTCCGAGGTGACGCTTCAGCAATTAGGCTGCCGGCGTGATGCGTCACGCCGATGCGGGGTATGACATCGCCGTGCAGTGCACGAAGGAGTAAAACTAAAGCTTCCCATGCTCTCTTGATTGAATGCTCATGTAGCCTTAATTTAATTTATATAATAAAAACATCATCTTATATAAATATCTTAGACTATTTAAACCTCAAATTTTAGGCCTTTCTTAGTTTTAGTTGACTTCTGGTTTTAAACTGCATACAGTGCGGTTACTGGAGGTTTCACTATGCCTAAGAACGTCGATTACCCGAGAGCCTCGCTCGTAAACAGCATTGAGCTCGCTGATGCGGTAAGCAGTCTCGGTGGCTCATGCACGACCGAGATGGCCGCGGAACGCCTTAACCGGAAGCAAGGTGGCGCTTTTACCGCATTGGTCTCCGCTGCCACTAAGTACGGCCTGCTCAGCTCGAAAAGTGGAAAGCTTATTCTTCAGCAGTCGTATCGAGACTACGCACTCGCATACAACGAATCGGAGAAGCGAAGCGCACTTCGAACTGCGCTTCTTTCGCCTCCGATGTTTCGAGCTATCTACGATCGTTTCCAGAGCAAGTCATTGCCAATGGAGCACTTTGAGAAGTTATTGATACGGGAATTCGACGTTCCAGGTGATCAAGCATCGAAAGTGAGTGCATATTTTTTGGAGGGTGCTGCGCATGCGGGAATGATCGGACCCGGTAATGTTTTAGTTCCTATAGGCGAATCAAACGGGAATGAAGCGCTTGATGCAACTTTGGACGATATCGATAGCAAGGAAAACCCTGGGTTCGGCATCGTTGGAAAAAATGCTCAAAAGACAGATCAGTTGGGGCCTGGTGATTACTCAATAACGTTCAAGGGGCCGGGATTGAACTCAACAATCGTCGTTGCTGAGGATGAGGACCTACTAATTGTTGATGCAATGTTGAAGAAGGTCAAAAAGGCTTTAGCAGCGCGCAACGACGAATCGTAAAAAGCCATCTAACTGGGAGAAATAAGTATGGCTGACAAGCATCCATATGTATCCGGAGCGAGCGGTTTGGTTGCAGCAGTCGCACAGCTTCGTAAATCGTTTCCAGCAAAAGTGACGGCAGAGACATTTAAGAAATTGGGTATAGCGCCCAATAACGAAACATATATCGTCAACACACTTAGGTTCCTTCACATTATTGATGGTGAGGGGAACAAGATTGCTGAAGCCGCGTCAGTTCTCGTACAGCATGACGAAATCGAATTTCAGAAAGGCTTTGCCGGCATAGTCCAAGATGCTTACGCATCGCTTTTCGATCTGCATGGCGTGGATGCCTGGACTGCGACTTCAGATCGGCTGATTTCGTTCTTCCGTAGTTCCGACCACACCAGCGACATTGTCGGTCGAAGACAGGCTGGGACTTTCCAGACTCTTGCAACGATCAGTGGAAAGCTTGATGGGAATTTGCCAAAAACATCTACCCAGAAGACAAAGAAAGCGGATAGTCCTGTAGTGAAGAGCAGGGCTACGAAATCGGCTTCATCTAGCAAGTCCCAGGTGGGCTCGAGAGCTTCGGTTTTTGCGAGCGAAAATGGAGATGGCGGTGATGGGGGAGGCGAGGTTGACGGAGCTGTTCGAGGTATGGCCTTAACGGTTCGCGTTGAAATCAACCTACCAGCAAGCGCTGACAAAGAGACTTATGACAACATTTTCAAGAGCATTCGAGAGAACCTAATGAATGGCAAACGCCCTTGACTATTTTGAATCAATCGTCCGTGTAGCCAGTGGTTTTTCCAACGCGGATCAAAGTGCTTCGCTAGAGGCTGTTCTAGAGCAGCAGTTGCACCCTTTTGACAAAAGGAACGTGCATCCTGAGCTGCCAGCTAAAGTCCGGACTTTCTTTGACGACGGACACTATGCGGAGTCAACTTTCGAGGCATTCAAGTATCTGGATAAGGTCGTTCAGCAGCTCTCGAAGAACAATAAGGCAGGCGAAAAGTTAATGATGGAAGTCTTTAATGAGACTAATCCAACATTGAAGCTGAACAGTCTAAGCGGACAGAGTGAGCTCGACGAGCAGCGAGGGTTCAAATTTCTGTTCTCTGGTGGAGTGGTGGCAATTCGCAATCCACGCGGACATGAAGTGGACCAGATGGATGACGTTGACACATGTCTCGATCATCTAGCATTCGTATCGTTGTTGATTCGTCGTTTGGAGCGTGCCGGATACTTGTATGGAAAGAGAGAAACGCTGGGTTGATTTCTTTGCTACGAAAACTGGAAACGGCTCCGGGTTGACCTCTCAGTTGTCTGGTTCTAGGTACAGTTAAGTTATACGAACAACGCGTTGGGGGAAGTCATGACTAAGCGAACGGCTTCTTGTTCCTGCGGACAGTTGTCCATTGAGGTTCAAGGTGAATCACTTGGAGTCGGTGTTTGCCACTGCCTCGCGTGCCAACGTAGAACCGGAAGCGTCTTTGCTGCTCTGGCGTGTTTCGCGGCGCCTTTCAGGGTTATTGGTAATGCAACCGAATACGTTCGCGTTGGTGACCAAGGAACCAAGTACACGTTTCGGTTTTGCCCTGTCTGTGGCACAAACTTGTTTCATACCGAAGAAGGGTGTGAGTTGTCGTACGTCAACGTCGCTGTGGGCGCGTTCGCTGATCCAAGTTTTCCTGCGCCGCAAGATTCAGTCTATGAATGTCGCAAACATTCTTGGGTCCAGCTGCCACCGGGTACGCAAGGTTATGAAAAGGATCCGACTTAGTCGGAAACTGCGGCAATTGGTAGCGAGGGTTTGCAAGCTCATTTCGTCGCGCGGATCTTATGCAAGCGCTCGTTCGCTTCTCTCGCACAGCTTTGCCCCAACTCGATAAGCGTTGCCAAGCCCCAGAACGCGCCGGCGAGATGTTCGCTATTGATGTTGTCGGCTTGATCGATCGCTTCGCTCAGGCTTCGAGCCAGATCCTGCGCACTGCCTAACAGCAGGTTGGCGTCATCCAGCAGGTCGAGCGGACTGCCGACGGGGGCGATGAAGTATTGGGTGTTGAGGGTAATCCACGGACGACAGATGGGGTCTTTCATCGAACACTCCTTTGCGCGATTGGCAACGCCGCCCGTGACACACGGGCGGCGGACGTGCCGGAGTGAGAAACCGGGACTCAAGGAACCGGCCAGGCCGAAGCCTGCCCGACACGCCCGCCATAAACGCGCGGGAGTGTTGGCGCAATGAAAAAGCGCCTGGAGGCGCTTTGCGCCTTGAGTCGTCGGGTTCTCACACCCGGCCGCTGATTTGGCAGCGACGCGTGCAAGCTAGAACTGAATATGTCTGACGTCAAGTCGGCGCCGAAGGAAAGACGCTGGTTTCCGCCGCCGGCGGTCTTGTATAAAGTGACGCGGGATAGGGGGAGCGACAATGACTTTTGAAGTTGAACAGGTTCTGCGACCAGAGCTTGGCCGCAGCGAGCGGCTGCTGTGGAGCGGGATGCCGCGTCAGGGCGTGCGTCTGCGCCCCACCGATGCGCTGATGATTCCATTTAGCCTGTTATGGGGCGGCTTTGCTTTCTTCTGGGAGTACTCGGTTACTTCACAGGGCAGTCCGTTCTTTTTCTCGCTGTGGGGCGTCCCGTTTGTTCTGATGGGTTTGTACATCATCGTGGGACGTTTTTTCGTCGACAGTTACCAGCGCGCGCGTACCTACTACGGTGTCACGGATCAGCGCGTCATTATCTCCAGCGGGTTGATGAGCCGCGAGGTAAAGAGTCTTAATCTTCAAGGGCTAAACGATATTTCGTTGACAGAGAGAGCCGATCGCAGCGGCAGTATCACGTTCGGCCCTAGCAACCCGATGTATGCGATGTGGGCGGGCACGTCATGGCCCGGCATGAGCAAGCGGCAGGCGCCGGCGTTTGATCTGATCGACGACGCACGCAAGGTTTACGATGTGATTCGTGAGACCCAACAGCAGGCTCGAGGGTAGCGGCAGAAACGGTACTCATTGAAGGCGGGAAAATCATGACCGCGGAAAAGACGACGATGGCCTTCGGCTGGCGCGTTTACGGCCTGGGCGTGATGGCGTTGGGCATCGTCTGCCTGGCGTTGGGAGACTTCGACCCGGGGCAGACCGTGCCGAATAACTTTCCTGCTCGCACCGCGCTGGTTTATGTCGCCGGTGTATTCATGCTCGTGGCGGGTGCCGCCACCGCGTGGCGTCGGACCGTGAGCTGGGGCGCTGCAGCGCTCACTGCCTACTACACGCTCATCGTCGTCATCCTGATGAACGGCGCCGTGGTGCTCGCTAATTACGCTGAATACGGCAGCTACAGCGACACCGCAGAGCAGCTGGCGATTGCAGCGGCTGGGCTGATCGTCTACGCCGCTAACGCCAATATCGACGCGGCGCGGGCCGCTCGCCTCACGCGCATTGGCCAAATAGCGTTCGGGGTTTGTGCGGTGTTATTCGGCGGTGCGCATTTTTTCTATATGAACCTCACCGTCCCGCTGGTTCCCAAATGGCTACCGCCTTCGCAAGTGTTCTGGGCTTATGCGACTGGGGTTGCCCATATCGCGGCGGGTGTTGCGATCCTGACGGGCGTGAAGGCCCGTCTTGCCGCGATCCTGCTGGCGATCATGTACGCGTCGTTTACTCCGCTGGTGCACCTTCCGATGCTCCTGGCCAACCCGACAAGTCGTTGGATCTGGACCGAGAACGTTTTGAATGTTGCCCTGGTCGGTTGCGCCTGGGTCGTGGCGGATTCGTTGGCGCGGCCGCTCTCAACGCCTCGTTAGAGTCGCTGACAAAACCCATCTTGGCGACGCCAGGGCTTTGTTCATTCCGGCTGCTTGTAGATCACTCCGCCTTTCATCACAAACGGCACGTGTTCGATGGCGCTGATGTCGGTCGTGGGATCGCCTTGTACGGCGATGATGTCGGCATCGAGCCCCGCCTTTAGCTGACCGAATACATCTTGCTGGCGAAGAATTTTCGCGTCTACGGCGGTAGCTGCTAACAGCGCGCGGGCTGGCGACATGCCATCGCGCACCATCCACTCCAGTTCCTTGTAGTTCGTGCCGTGCGTAAACACACCTACGTCGCTGCCGCAGCCGATGGTGACGCCGGCTTGCATGGCGAGTTTGAAGGCGTTGGCGGCTTGCTGCATGTCCGCGGTGGGCGGTTGGCCGGGCTTCCAGCCTTTGAAGTATTCGGCATAGGCGGCTTCCGCTTCGAGCGTGGGCATGTAGGCGACGTTGTGTTGCTTCATCAGCGCGAACACGTCGCGCGTGCCGCCGTAGGCGTGTTCGACGGTGTCGACGCCGGCCAGGATGGCGCGACGCATGCCTTCCGGCGTGGTGGAATGCACGGCGACTGGCAGGCCGAGCGAGTGAGCGGCTTCCACGCCTGCGTTGAGTTCTTCCTGCGTGAAGGTGGGCACGGCGCCACTGCTCTTGCCGCAGTGATAGTCGGCGTAGAGCTTGATCCAGTCCGCGCCGTGGCCGGCCTGGTCGCGCACGGCGTCGATCATCTGCGCCGTGCCGCTGACCGGGATGCCGCCTTGGGGAAGGTCGATATCGGTGCGAAAGCCCATCGGGCCCGGGCCGTAGCAGTGCGCAGCGATGGTGGCGCGGGTGGCGACGAACAGATGCGGGCCGGGTATCAGGCCCTGGTTGATGGCGTGTTGCACGTCGACATCGGCATAGCCGGCGCCCTCCGTGCCGAGATCGCGCAGCGCGGTGAAGCCGGCCATCAGCGTGTCGTGGACGTGCTGCACTGCTTCGATGGTGCGATAGGCCAGCGATTCCTTCAGAACCTGATCGTTCCACAAGGTCTCGTTGTATGGGTGGAGGAAAATATGCGAGTGCGCGTCGATCAGGCCTGGTAGCAAGGTTGCGCCGGGCAGCTCAATGGTTTGCGTTCCGGGTGGCGACTTGACCTCCGTCGCGGGCCCGACCGCGGCAATCTTGTCGGCTTCTACCAGTACGACCCAGCCTGCATGCGTTTGCTCACTGCGTGCGTCGAAGACACGGTCGGCTTTAAGCAGCCAGGCATGATCTGCCGGTTTGCCAACGATCACGTTGTCTGCGGCCGCGGCCGTGCTTGCGGCGCAAGTGAGCAATATGCAGCCAAGCAATGCGGTCGGGATCTGCCGAAGTCTATGCATTCGCATGTCTTCCCCCTTTCTGGATGTTCCTCTTTTTATCACGCTGTAGTATCAGCAGGCCCGTGAATATTCACATCGCTGTGAGGTCACGATGAAAACTGAAATCCAATCCACGGTCCTTGCCCCTGTACCAGCCCGCCGCCAGGTCATCGCTGGTATTGCCGCCACCTTGGGCGGTTTGGTTGCCGGCTTCCCATTCAGGGCACTGGCCCAGGAGCCGGCGATGCAACAAAAGCCGGCCACGGCGGCGAATCAGGCGCGTACTTCTCTGCACTACGACATCGATTTCAAATCGAGCCCTCAGCGCATTTATGAAGCGCTGCTTGATGCCAAGCAGTTCGCGGCCTTCTCGGGCCTGCCGGCTGAGATCGAGCCTAAGCCGGGTGGCGCATTTTCATTGTTCGGTGGTCAGATCGTTGGACGCCATATCGAGCTGATCGCTAATCAGCGCATTGTGCAGGCATGGCGACCGACCCACTGGGATGCCGGGGTTTATTCCATCGTTCGATTTGAACTGAAACCGCGTGGCTCCGAATCTTCACTCGCTTTCGATCACACGGGTTTTCCCGCGGGCGAGTTCGATCACTTGGATTGGGGGTGGCACCATCACTATTGGGAACCGCTCAAGAAGTTTCTTGCCTGACGTGCAGACGCGGTTGTTTCCTATGGAGCTTGGTGGTGCGCTGGTTAGCGCCGGATCATTGGAAAACCGCTAGCATCATTGTGCCTGTCTGAGATTTGGGAGCGTCGACATGTATCGCTACTTGATCGTGTTTGTTGCGTTGCTGCTCATGCCAAAGGCATTGCTTGCGGTTGCGCCAGCCGGTAACGCCGGGCCAGCGACGACGGTGGATGGTTTCTATCGCACTAACGCGCAGCTCAGAGTTCGAGGTTTGCCCGACGAACAGCAGCTGCGCGTGTTGACGCCGTATCTAAGCGCTCGACTGCTGTCGGCATTGCAGGCGGCCAAGGCGCAGCAGCAGATCTGCATCCAGAAGTATCCGAGCGACAAGCCGCCGTTGATCGAAGGGGATTTGTTTTCCAGCCTGTTTGAAGGCCCTACGGGTTTTCAGGTGGGGGTCGCGCGTGTTTCCGGTATGCGTGCGCAGGTTCCAGTGCATTTTCGTTACGACCAGGCGGGGATGAAAGATCATCCACGCTGGACGGATACCGTTTTGCTAGTGCGCGAGGGTGGGGCGAAACGGCTTTGGCGTATCGACGATCTGCGCTATGGCGGCAAGTGGGGATTTAGCTACGGAAAGGGCAGGCTGCTGTCATCCATGCTGACTGATCCGGAGCTTTGCAAATAAGTTCTGGCATGGACATGTGTGGTGCGACGTCACGGCGCCCGAGATTTTTCAGGAGTTCTTCGTGCCAGGAACGCAGAGAGTCGCTCCGGTTTACCTAGATAAAATCCTTGTGCGCCGTCGCATCCGTGCTGATAGAGCCAGCGATATTGCGAAGATCGTTCAATACCTTCGGCAATAACGCGAATCTTGAGACTCTTGCCAAGCGCAATGATGGCATCGCAAATCGTCGCCGAGCGTACGTCCCAGTCGACGTTGCGTATAAATGCCTGATCGATCTTCAACATGTCGATCGGCAAATCGCGCAGGTAGGAAAGGCTGGAGAACCCCGTCCCGAAATCGTCGAGCGCGACGGCGAACCCGTCGGATCTCAATTGTTTCATCACAGCGACCGCCTTGTCCCGGTGTTCTATCAGGCTACTTTCCGTCAATTCGATGTGGATCGCGTTGTTTCCAAGTGAGTACGCTTCGCGAACAGCGCGAAGGTTCGCGACGAGATCGTTGCTGCGTAGCTCGGTGGGTGAAATGTTGATGCTGATCGGCAAGTTATCGAAACCCGCATCCTTCAGCTCGCGGCTCGCCTTGGCGACCTGATTTAGAACCCACTTTCCCAACGGTAGGATCAGGCCGGACTCCTCGCATATCGGAATGAAGTCCGTGGGCGATATGAGTGTGCCGTCTTCTTGTGGCCATCGGATCAATGCTTCCAGGCCGATCACGCGCATGTCGGGATAGTTCGTCATCGGCTGGAAGTGCATTTCGAATTCGTGGCGTTTCACCGCTCGCTTCAAGGACGCCGCGAAATGCAACTTTTCCCTCGAATTTTTCGCGATAGAGGGATCGAAGTAGTGTATGGACCGATCGCTTCGAAGATGCGCATGCGAAGCTAATGCAGCGCGCCCAAAAAGTACGTCGCTTTCGACACCATCTTGCGGATGACTGGCCACGCCGATCACAACGTCTATCTGATGCTGGGTGTCCTTGTAGTACAAGGGCTCAGTCACGCAATGGGCTGCTGCTTGCAGTTTCGCGTAGGTCAGGTGACCCGAAGTGGCCGCCAGCACGAAGGCCTCGTGGGTCACCGTCGCCAGGAATTCACCGTCACCGATCAGCCGCATCAAGCGTTCCGCCACAGCCTGCAAAATGCCCGCGGAAACATTAATGCCGAAGGTGTCTGCGATGGCGTCCATTCCCAGCAGCTGAAGGTAAGCGACGTCGAACGCGGAATTCTGGGCGATAAGCCCATCCATCCAGCCAATCAGAGCGTGCTGATTGGGTAGCCTCGTAATCAGATCGTGCGAAGCGAGATACGCCAACTCGCGCTCGCCGGCCAGGTGCGAGGTGACATCCTCGGCCAGTATCAGACGTGCGGGGCAGCCGTTAAAGGCAATGTCGGCGGTGTGAATGCGCACATCGATGGATTTGCCTTCCTTGGTTTTGTGCGTCCAGACCTTTGCGGGGTGTCTTGCTTCGCGCGGCGACGCCAGATCTTCCGCGACTTTGGCGTGATCCTCCGGATCCCGGATATCCATAATGGTCATCGCCAGGAATTCTTCGCGCGTATAGCCGTATGCGCGCACCGCGGCGTCGTTGACTTCCAAAAACCTCAAGGAGGACGCGTCAAACACCCAAAATGGAAGCGGGTTATGTTCAAACAGGGAACGAAAGCGATGCTCGCTTTCCGCTTGCTGCTGGCGGGCCTCCCACTGTTCTGTCACGTCCACGACCGTACCGGTCATGCGCTTCGTGCCTGCCGCGTCGGTCACGACTTGACCGCCGGCCGATAGACGGCGCACTGAACCGTCGGCTCTTTTGATGTGGAATTCTGCGCGCAGCGGCTCGCTGCTTTTCCAAGCGGTCTTTAGGTGATTGATCAGCAGCGGTCGATCCGAAGGAAGCACCAGCGCCAGGAATTCCTTCGTGCTTGCCGTGGTCTGACCGTGAGGCAAGCCAAATATTTCCTCTCCTTCATCGGTGCATTCGAAGCCTTTCGCATGGTCGCTGAGTTTCCAAATGGCGGTTCGCCCAACGCGCTGCGCGGTGTGCAGATCCACCGACTTGGCTTGCAAACTCTGGATGTAGTAACGCTGCATCCGCGCGGATCGGGTCATGACCCTCAGCAGATACACGAAGGCCAGCAAGTAGAAAAAGTAGAGGAGGGCTGCCGCGGCGACTTGCTTACGCCAAGGCGCTAGAGCCGTTGGATACGTCATTCCGGCAACCGCCGTAAACGGGTATAACCCTACCGCCGCCGTCGCGCGGAGTGGGGTCGATGTGTGCAACCTAAACACCTTTTGAACCCACCACGGCTCGCCGAGGTCGTGCGCGGCGGCACCAGCGGCATCGAGATTGCCGCCCTGCGCGATCACGCCCCCATGCCCGTCGACAACTTCAAAGAATACGTCGTCCGTGTTGGGTACATTCGCTACGGAACGCTTCAGCGCCGCAATCTGGATATCTTCGGTGATCCAGCGATGCTCTCCTACCGATGCCGCAATCGGCAGCGTCCAACCACGCGGGGTTTTTGCTATGGCGCCGAAACACAGCGTTTTTTCCGCTGAAGGTATGTATATGTCGCACGATGTCCAGGCACCGCTTTCTGGTCCGGGTGGTGACGATGCTTGGCCAGGTGTACTCGTATCTATGAAATTAATGCTCAGGATTTGAGGTTGTCGCCGGAGTATCTCCGCAACGATATCCTTCAAAAGTACGTCGCTCTGCTCGGGCGCCGTGCGTTGAAAACGCCCCGATTCTTCTGCGACGAACGTCACCGCGTTGGCGCTGGCGCGCAGGGGCGTGCGCATCATTTGCGCGACGTTGAGGGCCACTTCGTTAACGCGATGACTGCTCTCGCTCAGCTGTGAGGCGAGATTGGATCTAAGACCGTTTATCAGCACCACGAGCAGCATCACGGCAGTCAGGCTGCCGAATACGACAATGGTTCGCTGAGATGGAACTTTGGGAGGGGCGTTTGTCATTGGTATGACCCATCTGGCTCCCGGCGCTTGTGTTGCATGGTTTGAGTACCTTTGAAATCAGTCCCCTTTAGTGCCCGTGGCCCAGTCGCGTTGTTTGCGTGGTCTCGCATGGGCACGCAAGCGGGTGTCCTCAGTGACAACGCTGGGGGCGGGTTCAACCATAGCGCGACGAAACGCCGTCCGCCTGCTTGCTGCTTTGGCAGGTAACGGAATAAACACCATGGTGCATAGGCACCAGATAATTGCGGCGAACAAAGAAGTGCCCATGTCACCGTTCCCCCTGTGGAATGTCGACTCGATGATTTGAATCGTGACAAAGCCAAGATCCCACTGAACCGCACACCTACACTGACGACTAGATCACATTTACGATGTGAATCATTCGTAAAGAACAAGATAACCGCTCTGGTTTGCCGCTTTTCGATGGAGGTGCTTGATCTAGAGTAGGCGTCGCTGTCATCAGCGCAGGCATGCGCATCATTGAGGGGTGAAGCGTGACTTCTGCAAGTACTCATGCGGACGACGCAGCGGGAATCGTGAGTTTCAAGAGTCCGTATCTTTTCGATGACACCGTACAGCGGCTACTCGCTGCCTTTGCGGATCGCAGCATCAAGGTATTCGCCACGATCGATCAGCGTGCCGAAGCGTTGGCAGTCGGGCTGACGATGCCGCCGACCACGTTGATACTCTTCGGCAATCCGAGGGCCGGTACGCCGCTCATGCTTGCCAATCCGCAATCCGGTGTGGATCTTCCGCTGAAGGCCCTTGTTGTCGAGCCATCGCCAGGTCGGGTGGAGGTCATCCTCAACTCGGCGGCATACATCATCAGGCGACACGCGCTGCCTGCCGAGTTGCTTGCAAACCTTGCTCCGGTAGAACGCCTCGTCGCGGGCATTCTTCGCACCTGAATGAAGTAAGGCATGACCTTTGAAGAGGCAATGGCTTTTGTTCAAGAGCACGGCATCGTGCTTACGGCAGCGCGCGGACCTGTGCCGCGCATGGCGGAGGTGATTGCCGGTGAGTCGATCAAGGGCAGCTGGTGGGCGCATCCGAAAAGTCATCAGATCTTTGCGATGTTCCAGCAGCTCACCGAATCGCCCGATATTCTTGTTTGCCGCTTCATTAATGGAAAGGTGACGTTGATTCATCGGCGCCTGTGGCCTGCGCTGGTGCGGCTGGCGGAACGCTTCGAGCCAGGTCAGCTTTCGCAAGTGCACGAGGAGCATACGGCGGCAGGTCGTCACGAAACGCATGATGTGCCTTATCCGACGTGGGTACCCGCGGACATTTTCGACGACGCGAAGCTTCTTAGCGTTGACGATGCCATGAGGATGCTAGGGCCTGCAGCGATACCAGGCAGGAAAGGCTCAACGGCTGTATAGCCCGGTGATTTGGCCTTCGGCGAGAATGTGTCCTTTCACCACGGCAGCTACTACTTGCCTGGTCTCGCCAGATTGCATGGCGGGATTTATGTCGAGCGCATAGACACGAAACACGTAGTGATGCGGTGTGCCTTCCGGGGGACAGGGTCCGCCGTAGCCAATATTACCGAAGCTGTTGACGCCTTCCGCCCCATGATCAAGATGTTTCTTCGGCCCCGATGCGCCTTCGGCCAAGTCGCGGGTATCGGCCGAAATGTTATAGGCCAGCCAGTGGGTGAAACCCATCGGAGCGTCCGGGTCGTCCATCACGATCGCAAAGCTCTTGGTCCCCGCCGGCGGCGAGGGCAGCTGGATATTCGGGGATAGGTTGAGACCATCGCAGGTCAAGCGTGGAGGCATGCTGTCGCCGTCGGCGAAGCTGGAACTGGCGATATGCAGCGTGGGCAACGACGCACTGCCCGCCATATCGGCCGTCCCTTGCTGTTGCAGCGCCCAGACGACGCCCAGCGACAGCGGAAGAAGCATAACGACGCCTAGGGCGACTCGAACCGACCATTTCTTCAGTGTCATGGCTGTTCACCGGTTGACGCTCTGCTCAAGCTTAGCGCGAAGCCTGTTGTTCATCTGTTACTTGAAAGCTATGCCCGATCAGCCTAGGTTGGCGACGTGTCCCTGGCCGGTTGTGGCGCTATGACTTATGCACCTCGCATCGTTCGCCGTGACTTGCATTTCGATATGCAGGCGGACATTCCGCGCTACTGGCTGAACGGTGACGCGCACCAAACGCGTTACTTCGATGCCTTGTCGCTGATGTTTCCGGATGGCGAACGCTTTTTTATCGATAGCGTGCGCGCTTTTCGACCCGAGGTGACGGACGACGCCTCCCTCGACACGGCGGTGGGCGGCTTCATCGGTCAGGAAGCCATGCACAGCCGTGAACATCAGGCCTACAACGATCGGCTGGAAGGGCAGGGTGTTGGTGCGTACGCGCTGATGGATATCGTGCGCGAGGTGCAGGATCGCCGGGCCCGTACCTTGCCGCCGATCGGGCAGCTGGCGGTGACGATTTGTCTGGAACATTTCACCGCGATGTTGGCGGATCAACTTTTGCGTCACCCAGCGATCATGCAGAAGGCGGATCCCCGGATGGTGGCGATCTGGCGCTGGCATGCGCTGGAGGAAACCGAACACAAGTCGGTGGCGTTCGATGTCTATCAGCGCGTAGGCGGCACCGCCTTCGTGCGCTGGCGTCGTCGTTGCCGTGCGATGTTCTGGATCACCGGGCTTTTCACGTTCCGCACCTGGCAATTCATGTGGCGATTGTCCAAGGACGATGGAACGCGAAAGGATTGGCGCGGCTGGCTGCGGTTGCTGGGTTTTCTGTTTATCGCCCCTGCGCCGATCGCGCGCATAGCCGGCCAATGGGTGACGTGGTTTCTGCCCGGCTTTCATCCGTGGAAACACGACAATCGCGACTTGATTGAAACAACCCGCCAGGATGTCGACAAATTAGTGGGTGCGTGATCGTCAGGCCGTTCCGAACATCAGCGCAGCGTCTACCGCGCGCTTCCATCCTGCATAGAGCGCTTTCCGGCGCACTGCATCCATCCTGGGTTCGAACTCACGTTCTACATGCCATTGTTGTGCGATCTGTTCGCGGCTTTCCCAAAAACCTACCGCCAGGCCGGCGAGATACGCAGCGCCGAGCGCCGTGGTCTCGCTGACCATCGGCCGCGCCACAGCCACGTCGAGGATGTCGGCCTGGAACTGCGCAAGGAAGTTGTTGGTGATGGCGCCACCGTCGGCGCGCAGTGCCTTGAGCGTCAGGCCGGCATCGGCCTGCATGGCGTCGAGCACATCGCGGGTCTGATAGGCCAGCGATTCAAGCACGGCACGTACGAAGTGCTCTTTGCGCGTGCCGCGCGTAAGACCGAATAGCGCGCCGCGCACATCGCTGCGCCAGTACGGCGCACCCAGTCCTACGAAAGCGGGAACGCAGTAGACACCATCAGTGGAATCCACGCGTTCTGCATAACTTTGCGAATCGGGTGTGGTCTCGAGCATGCGCAGGCCATCGCGCAGCCACTGCACGGCGGAGCCGGCGACGAAGATGCTGCCTTCCAGTGCGTATTCCACCTGGCCACCGACATCCCAGGCGAGCGTCGTAAGCAGGCCGTGCTCGGAGCGCACCGCTTGCGCGCCGGTGTTCATCAGCAGAAAGCAGCCGGTGCCGTATGTATTCTTGGCCATGCCCGGTTCGAAGCAGGCCTGACCGAACAACGCGGCTTGCTGGTCGCCCGCCACGCCGGCAATAGGTATGCGTTGACCAAAGAACTGCACCGGATCGGTGTATGCATAGATCTCGCTGCTGGAACGCACCTCGGGCAGCATCGCCGCCGGCACGTCGAGCATATCCAACAGCTCCGGACACCAGCGTCGCTGGTGGATGTCGTAGAGCAAGGTGCGCGATGCATTGCTCACGTCCGTGACATGGGCTTTGTTTTCCGACAGATTCCAGATCAGCCAACTGTCGATGGTGCCGAACAGAAGTTCGCCCCGTGCGGCACGTTCATGCGCGCCCTCGACATGGTCGAGTATCCACTTCACCTTGGTGCCGGAGAAATACGCATCGATCAGCAAGCCCGTGCGATCGCGCACCAGCGGCTCGTAGCCGTCAGCTTTGAGCTGTTCGCAAATGCCCACGGTCTGCCGCGACTGCCAGACGATGGCGTTATGGATGGCTTGTCCGGTGGCGCGGTCCCACACCACCGTGGTTTCGCGCTGATTGGTGATGCCGATGCCGGCAATTTGCGCGGCGCTCACTTGCGCCTTGGTCAACACCTCGACAATGGTGCTGCGCACGCTGGCAAGAATTTCCCGTGGATCGTGTTCTACCCAGCCCGGTTGCGGAAACAGCTGGCCGAATTCGCGCTGTGCCACGCCGGTCACCGCGCCGTTGCGGTCGAACAACATCGCGCGCGAGCTGGTGGTGCCCTGGTCGATGGCAAGGATGTAGGAGCGATCCATCTCGGATTCCGTGTTATCGGTTGAGCTATCGCAAAGGATAGTTCGGCCGACACGGAAATATCAGGGGCGTGCTACCGCCTTTCAGATCGGTGCGTCGGCGAGACTCACTGCCACAAAGGTATGGTGAAAGTAGCGGACGCGCAGCGTATTGTCGTCGAGACTGACTGCATTGGCCGACATGGGCTGTGATTCTTTGAATAGCTCGGGCGTGGCAAAGCTCATGAAGCGATTCACGAAGTTCAGGCTCCACGTACCGGTCTGCGCGCGAATGGGCACACTGGCTGCTCCGCCGCGCTGCTCTACCCAAAAGGAAACATAACCGTCTTCAGGGACCACGAAGTCCTGGTTCGCGTTCGCCGTGCCTGCGTAATAAGGAAGCAGCGATATCGTTTTGACCAGGTGCATACGCGGGCAGTCGCTATTGCACATGGCAACCTGCATGATCATGACCGGTCGCGCGTTGAAGGCGTGGACCTTGATCACGTCGCCTCGTTTAAGCGCAGAAACGCTTTGGAATACGACGGGATTGCCGCCGCTGTCGTTCATCAGGACTTGGAAGGCGGAGGCGTCGGCAGCTTGGGCGACTTGGGTTGTCGCTAACCCGGTAACGGCTATGACTGCGAGAACAAGAATGCGTGAGAGAGACATGACGGTGACTCCCATCAAGAGTCCAACATAAGTCAGTCGATCTGGCAGATGAATGACCGGCTGCTTCTGCGTTTCGCCAGCAATGATGCTCCTATTTGTGCGTGCTGTCATTCGGCATCCAGCCTTGCGTCAACTCAACGTACGCACACGAAAGTTGCGGCCCTTGATCTTGCCTGCGCGCAACCGTTCGAGGGCCTTGTTCGCCAATGCACGGTTGATCGCCACATAGGCGCGCGTCGCGAAAACATCGATCTTGCCGACGTCGTTGGCGTCGAGGCCAGCGTCGCCGGTAAGCGCGCCGAGGATATCGCCGGGGCGCAGTTTGTCCTGGCGACCGGCGTCGATCACCAGGGTTTTCATGGGTGCAAGATTCAGCGTTTTGCCGCGCGGCGGCGCAAGCTTCAGCGGACGCCACGACAGCGGGGTGCCAAGCATCTGTTCGATGTTCTCCACCTTCGGCTTTTCACGCGGCGTGCATAGCGATATCGCCAGGCCGGTTTGCCCGGCGCGGCCGGTGCGACCAATGCGGTGGGTGTGCGTATCGGGATCGTGGGCGATGTCGTAGCTGATCACCAGCGGTAGCGCGGTGATGTCCAGTCCGCGTGCGGCGACATCGGTGGCGACCAGCACGGCGCAGCTGCGGTTGGCGAAGCGCACCAGAACTTCGTCGCGGTCGCGCTGTTCCATGTCGCCGTGCAGGGCTAGTGCGGAAAAGCCGCGGCGGTCCAGTTCTTCCGCCACCGCATCCACGTCGCGCCGCATATTGCAGAACACCAGTGCATGCTGGCCGCGTTCGCCGGTAAGCAGCTGAGCAAGCGCGTCGAGCTTGTTGGCGGGATCGACGTCGACGAATTGCTGTTCGATCGCGGGCTTTGTTTCAGCCGGCGCTTCCACCGTGATCTCGATGGGATTGCGTTGCACGCGACGGCTCACTGCGCGAATTTCATCCGGATACGTGGCCGAGAACAACAAGGTCTGATGATGCTTGGCGATGCGGCCGACGATGTCGTCGATGGCTTCGCTGAAGCCCATGTCGAGCATGCGGTCCGCCTCGTCCAGCACTAGCACCTTGATGCCGCCGCCGTGCAGGCTGCTGCGCTTGAGGTGTTCCTGCACGCGGCCGGGCGTGCCGACCACGATATGCGGATCGTGCGTCAGCGAGGCCAGTTGCGGGCCCAGCGGCATGCCACCGCACAAAGTCAGCAGCTTGACGTTAGGGATGTTCGCAGCGAGCTTGCGAATCGCCTTGCTGACCTGATCGGCCAGTTCGCGGGTAGGGCACAACACCAGGGCCTGCAAGCGGATCGTTTCCACATCGAGCGATTGCAACAGGCTCAGGCCGAACGCCGCCGTTTTGCCGCTGCCCGTTTGTGCTTGAGCGATAACGTCGCGGCCTTCCAGCATGGCCGGAAGACTTTGCGCCTGAATCGGGGTCATTTCGCTGTAGCCAAGCGTTTCAACGCTGGCGAGCAGGGCGGGTTTGAGGGGGAGGGTAGTGAAGGCAGTCATGCGTCATGATCGCATGACTGCCCTGTACCTTTCTGATTCGGTGAGTTGGATCCGTTTGCTTCGACCCCATTACGGACTGCAATCCCGGGCAGCGATGCCGAAGTCGGTTTTTGGAAGAGGTGAATAAACCATGCGAATACTCGTAGTTGGCGCGGGCGCCACAGGCGGTTACTTCGGCGGTCGTCTGCTTGAAAGCGGACAGGACGTCACTTTTCTGGTTCGCAAGACGCGAGCGGAGATGCTCGCGCGAACCGGCCTGAATATTCGCAGCCCGATGGGCGATGCGACATTGCCGTCGCCTTCGACGGTTCAGGCGGACACGCTGAATCGCGCCTTCGATCTGATCATCGTGAGCTGCAAGGCGTATCACTTGCCGCAAGTGATCGAGGATATGGCGCCTGCGGTGGGCTCCAATACGGTCATCCTGCCGTTGCTTAACGGCATGCGGCATCTGGATCTGCTCGACGCACGCTTCGGCGCCGAACATGTGCTGGGTGGCCAGTGCGTGATCGCCGCCACCCTGGATGCCGATGGCGTGGTGCGGCATCTCAATCAATCGCACAGCCTTACGTTCGGCGAGCGCGACGGCACCCGTTCGGAGCGTGTCGAACGTATCGCGCAGGCGATGGCGAACGCCCGTTTTGAACCACGCCTCAGCACGACCATCCTGCAGGACATGTGGGACAAGTGGGTCTTCCTCGCCTCGCTTGCGGGGATCACCTGTTTGATGCGCGCGCCGGTGGGCGACATCGTGGCGGCGCCGGGTGGTACGCAGGCCGCACTCGGCCTGCTCGACGATTGCCGCCGGGTGGCGGATGCGTGCGGTCATGCGCCCAGCGATACGGTGCTTGGACGTGCGCGTTCCGTGCTGACCGAGCCAGGCTCCGCGCTGAGCGCCTCGATGATGCGGGATCTGGAGCAGGGCGGTCCCATCGAAGCCGATCATGTGGTGGGCGATCTGCTGGCGCGCGGCGAATCGTCCGGTGCCGATCTGCCGATGCTGCGGTTGGCCTATGCGCATCTGAAGGCTTACGAGGTAAGGCGGTCTCGCTCGAATGCGAGCGGCAGGTCGGGCTGAGCACCGCGAGCGCCGTCCTTTCGTCCCCATTCCCCACCGTTCGTCACAACACCTGCACCATCCATCCCTTCACGATGGCCGTCGGACCGGGTGGGGCGGAAAGTTGCGCCATCCAAGACGCAATGGCAGGGAGGTAGGTTCCATGAACAGGCGTGAGGTTCTGAAAGCCGCACTGGCGATTCCGTTTCTGTCGGGCATGATGATGGGCGGAATGACGTCGGCGTTGGCGGCGGTGGGAGGAACGACGGTTGGTGGTCTTCGCTCACGGGTGCGGCCGGGCGACCCGGGTTGGCCATCGACGGCCGAGTGGAGCCGGCTGAAGCAGGACGTCGGCGGGCGCTTGCTGAAACTGGAGTCACCGTTTGCGAACTGCACGGCGACCTCGACGACGGCAGCGTGCCAAGAGGCGCTCAAACATCTCAAGAATCCGTTTTACATCGGCGACACTCCGGCATTGACCCAGACCAGCGGTTGGGCGCAGGCCTGGACGTCGCAGCCCAGCGTTTACGCCGTCGCCGCCGAAAGCACGGCGGATGTGATCGCTGCGGTGAATTTTGCACGCGAACATCACCTGCGACTGGTGGTGAAGGGCGGCGGCCACAGTTATCAGGGCACCTCCGATGCGCCCGATTCCTTGCTGGTCTGGACACGGCATATGAATAAGGTGACCTTGCACGATGCATTCGTGGCGCAGGGTTGTGCAGGCGTACATGCGCCTCAGCCGGCGGTGACGGTGCAGGCGGGTGCGATGTGGATCGATGCCTACGACGCCGTGACCACGCACGGTGGACGCTATGTACAGGGCGGCGGATGCACCACCGTAGGTGTGGCGGGCCTGATCCAAAGCGGTGGCTTCGGCAGTTTCTCGAAGAATTTCGGCACGGCGTCGTCGAGTTTGATTGAGGCGGAGATCGTTACCGCGGACGGTGTGGCGCGCATCGCCAACGCATGCACCAACCCGGAATTGTTCTGGGGCATCAAAGGCGGTGGCGGCGGCTGCCTCGGCGTCGTCACGCGACTGACCTTGCGTACGCATGAATTGCCTGAGTTTTTCGGTGCGGTGTTCGGCGAGATCAAGGCGGCGAGCGATGATGCGTACCGCGCACTGATCGCCAAGGTCGTCGGTTTCTACCAAAGCGACCTGTTCAATCCGCATTGGGGCGAACAGCTAAAGTTTCATGGCGACAATAGATTGGGCCTGTCGATGGTGTTCCAGGGCCTCACCGCGAAACAGGCCGAGGCAACGTGGGCGCCGTTCCTCGATTGGGTGCGCGCACGTAAGGAGTACAGCTTTCTGAAAGAGCCGGGAGCGCTCGCACTGCCTGCACAACATTTCTGGGACGCCGATTTCTTCCGTCAGCACGCGCCGGGAATCATGGTGGACGACGATCGCGCCGGTGCGCCTCGCAATCATGTGTTGTGGGCCGGCGACCAGGGGGAGGCGGGCTGGTTTATTCATAGCTTCAAGTCGGCGTGGCTGCCGGCATCGTTGCTGCGCAAGGATCGGCAATCTCAGTTGGTCGATGCGCTGTTTGCGTGCACGAGGCATTGGGATGTCGAACTGCACGTCAACAAGGGGCTGGCCAGTGCACCGGCCGATGCAATCGCTGCGTCGCGCGATACGGCGACCAACCCGCAGGTGCTCGATGCGTTTGCGTTGGCCATCATCGCCGGCAGTGGCGATCCCGCTTATCCCGGCATGCCCGGTGCCGGGCCGGATCTGGCGGATGCGCGCCACGATGCCGCGCATATCGGCAAGGCGATGGATGAGCTGTTGAAGGTTGCTCCTGGCGCGGGTGCGTATGTCTCGGAGAGCGATTATTTCCAGCCCGATTGGTCGACAGCGTTCTGGGGCGCGAACTATCCGAGGCTCGCTGCAGTGAAACGGACATACGATCCGGAGGGATTGTTCTTCGTGCATCACGGCGTGGGTAGCGAGGCATGGAGTGCTGACGGGTTTACGCGCTTGCGATAGATGCCGGGCGACTTCGACTTTCTTTCGTCATTCCGCGCTGCCGTGGAGTGACGATGCAAGTCGCGGTGATGTGCCGAGGGCATGGATTGTGCGTGTGTCGATGACGTAACGGTGACCGTCGTCACGCGATCTTCACACGCCGATCCATTACGCGAAGCTGTCAAGAAACCTTCACCGTACGTGACTACCGTGGCTGTGTTGTGCCCCCTGTCGGTTCGTTCACACATCCCTGGAGATCACGATGACCACGATTCTGCCCTTCCGTTTCGGGCGTAGGCACGCTGTTGCCACGCTTGCGCTTACGGCCCTTGCAGCCGGTGTCGCCGCCTATGCCGATGATTTTTCGCATGACCGTGACTTCCATTTCTGGCCGGGTAACCTAGTGGTCAGCCGTAGCGTGTACGACAACAACGCCAGCAATGTGCAGGTAGGCGAAGTGCTGCCGCCCCATTGCCCCGCATCCAGCGGCGCATGCGGAGCGGCAAGCGGCGCACCGTACGATGGCACCTATCCCTATGTGTGGAACAACGATACCTACGACGGCAGCTTCGGCATCACGTCGCGCATCTATCTTGACCAGATCACGCCCAATGGCTGGCTGATCAATACCCTGGAAGTGCCGAACAGCTCGCGGCCGACCGCGCGCGAGGGAGAGATGGTGACCAGCTTCAGTTCCAAGTCGGAACTGGGACTGCATCTTTCGCTGGATGGAAAATACCTTTCGTTCATGGGTTACGTCGCGCCGATCAACGCGCTCGACGTGTCCAATTCCAATACGCCGCTTGCCGTCGATTCCACCAATCCCGATGGCGGCAGCTTCTATCGTGCGGTGGCGATCGTGGATCGCAAAGGCCGGTTCCAGTTCACTGAGACCAATGCCTATAGCGGTAATAACGGTCGCGCTGCCATCTTCAACAACGTCGACGGTGCGAATGTGTTTTACACCTCCGGCAATGCGGGCAATGGCAGCAATCCACAACCCGATGGTGTGATTCTTGGCGCGGGCGCGCAATTCATCACGCCAGCGTCGTTGCCCGAATCGCTGCAGAGCCCGGTTGCACCGACGCCGCTGGCAAGTTTCTCCGTAACAGCACTGGGCGATAAAGCGGACAAGATCGGCAAGGACGACAACTTCCGCGGCATAACGGAATTCAACAACGTGCTGTATTTCACCAAGGGCAGTGGCGGCAACGGTGTGAACACCGTGTATTTCGTGGACACCACGGGCACGGCCTGCCAGAACGGTGTGGGTGTTCCGGCCGCAGGCGCAGCGCTGCCGACGTCACCGCTTTCCTATAACGCATCCACGCTGCAGACCAGCGGCTTGCCGACCAATATGTGCATCCTTGCAGGCTTTCCGACCACCCCGGCGAAAACGGCGAAGACGTTGTCTTATCCGTTCGCGCTGTGGTTCGCCGATGCGAACACGCTGTACGTGGCCGATGAAGGCGATGGTTATGTGGGCGGTGCTGACTTGTATACGCACGCCGCGGCGCAGACGACAGCGGGTCTGCAGAAGTGGGTGTTCAATGCCACGACGAAGTCCTGGACGCTGGCCTATACGCTGCAAGCCGGATTGAATCTTGGTCAGCCGTATACCGTGCGCAACTATCCGGCTGGTACCAATCCGGCCACCAACCTGCCGTGGTCGCCGGCGACCGACGGCCTGCGTCAGATAACCGGCCGCGTTGACGAGGACGGCAAGGTGACGATCTGGGCCGTTACGTCCACCATCAGCGGCAACGGCGATACCGGTGCCGATCCGGACCGCCTGGTTGCTGTTCGCGACGTGCTGTCGAACACGACGGCCGCCGGCGCTGCGAACGAGCAGTTCGTGACCTTGCGCTCGGCGAAGTTTGGCGAAGTGCTGCGTGGCGTGTCGTTTACGCCGGGTACGGATGCGCATGAACATGAGCATGGCCGGCACTGATTGATGCACATGGGCATGCCGATACGCGAACGCGTATCGGCATGCTGCAAACGCTAGAGGCTCAAGAAGGGTTTGAAGCCGCCCCAGAACATCCGCTTCCCATCGAACGGCAATGCGCTTGGATCGAGAAATTCCGCCATGCGCGGATCGCTCATCACTTTCTTGTTGATGCGATCACGTTGTGCACGTGATGCGTACACGATCCACGAGAACGCCACCGTTTCGCCCGGCTTGAGTTTCACGGCCTGCGGAAACGATGTGACTTTGCCGGGCTTCACATCGTCAGCCAGGCACTCGGTGTACGCCAAGGCGCCGTGCTCCATCCAGATCTTTCCGCATTTGCGCGTCATGCGCCGGTACTCAGGCAGTTTGTCCAGCGGTATCGGCAATACGAAACCATCCACGTAGCTCATAGACCCTCCACGACGAATAAGGCCGCTAACGGTACGGTCCGCCAATCATGCGCTCAGCCCCGGCCTGGGGCGATCCCCGAGGCAGTGATCGGAAAGGGTCGCAACGCTCTCTTTAGACGTCCACTATTGGGGTACCGGGACCGCCCAGAGGGCCCTGGTGTCGGCCGACATCTCGGCCGAGACGACCCTATAGCAAACACTAAGTGGAGACTGACTTATGCACGCACATTTCGAACGTACCGGGGCATTGACCGAGCTGTCCAGCTACCCGGGTTGGGCACAAGACCTGGTGACAGCCTGTGAAGACGTAAAACTAGGGGTAACCAGCCACGACATCTGGTCAGTGATGCGCGAAGGCCGGTTGGATGCCGTTGCAGCACGCGATTTTATGGTGGGCGTATGGCCGGTCATCGAGCGTTTTCCAGGCTATATGGCGCACAATCTGCTGAAGACGCGCTATGGCCGCAGCCAGGGTGAAAACATGGCCAGGCGCTGGCTGGTACGCAACATCCGGGTGGAGCAGAATCACGCCGACTATTGGCTCGACTGGGCCGAAGGCTCCGGCGTATCCCGGGACGACGTATTGAACGGTACCACTCCCTTTGGCACGGAAGCCTTGGCCAGCTGGTGCGAGGAGGTCAGCCGCAACGCGCCGTTGGCGGCGGGCATGATCGCTACCAACTACGCCGTCGAAGGGGCTACAGGGGAATGGGCTCAGTGGGTTTACGAAAGCACGGCCTACGCCGAGTCCTTCCCCAAGGACATCCGTGCACATAGCCTGCGTTGGCTTCATCTTCACGCGGCTTATGATGATACTCATCCCTGGGAGGCGCTGGAGATCGTTTGTGCTCTTACGGGTACGTCTCCTCGGGCCGAGGATGTGGCTTATCTCCAAGAATGTGTTAAACGGAGCTACATAAGCATGAGGATTACCCTGGATCGGTGCCTCGATGTGCGTCGCAACCCATGGGTGGCCAGTGAGGCTGCTGCGTAAGCTTAAGAATGGAGTGGTGGGGGCGATACATATCAGCGAGTTCTTCATGTGAGCGTTGGCTGATAAGAACCTGATCTTCTATACAGCACGACCGATATGCACGGATGCGAATGACGGGTTCTAAGAAATAGGGGTGTCATGCGTATCGCTCGGAATGTTCAGCAACGACCGCTGTCACGGCGTCTTATGCCTTTGGCATATGGCCTGGCGGCGGTCGTTGGCTTGGTTTTGTGCCTGACCTGGGGCGCGCTCCAGGTTCAGGTCACGCTGGCCGGTTTCTTGAACGGCGAAAGTCTTTGGTCGAAGGCTCAGAAGCAAACCGTTATCGACCTGTATACCTATGCCCGCAGCGGCGACCCCAGCCAGCTGGAAAGCTTCCGGCGCAACTATGAAGTAGTGCGCCTGGACCGTTGGGCGCGCGACGCGATCGCCAACGGCCATTACAACCAACACGAAGTGGGGCAGGCATTCCAACGCGCGGGCGTTATTCCTGCAGCAATTCCGGGGATGATTTTCATTCTCGATCACTTCTCCCAAGCACCGTACATGGCGCAGGCGATCGAAAACTGGCGCTCCGTCGACGGCTCGATCGAAGAGCTCAACAACATCGCCGGGCAATTGCAGCATGCCTATGCCCAAGGCGTGCCATCGGCCGAAGAGATCGCACGGCAAAACGCGCGCATCGGTGTACTCAACGACTATATCCAGCCGCGCAGCGACGCGTTCTCGCTGGATATCGCCCTTGGCGCCGCATGGCTAGGACGCGTTCTCTTTGCCAGCGTACTGATTAGCGCGCTACTGGCTGTCACGCTGTGGTTCCGCATGGCAAAGCGCATCCTGGCGAGCATTCGCGGTACCGAAGAGCGATTCCAGCTGCTGTTCGACGGCGCGGCCGACGCGATCGTGATGGTGGACGAATCACACGGCAAGATACTTGGCGTCAATCGCACGGCGAGCGTGTGGACAGGGCGCGATCCGCAGGAACTGATTGGCCGCAATTTTCAGGATCTGTTCGTCGAAGGCAGTATGCGTTCCGCGGGCACATCGACCATCGGTCTGTTGCGCGCCGAGAGCGGGTTGAACCGCTCGGTGGAGACGCACAGCAGCCTCATTACGTGGGGCACGCAGCCGGTACGCCAAGCGATCATGCGCGATATCTCCGATCGCCTGTCCATGGAGCAGGAGCGTCGCATTGCTTCGGAAGCCATGGCCAGCGTGGCTGAAGGCCTGATCATTGCCGACGCAGAACGGCGCGTGACGGCCGTTAACGCAGCGCAGACTCGCATCACCGGTTACACACTTCAGTACCTGCAACATCATCCTTTCGACGAGCTGCGTCGGTTGCCCGATGGCTCGCCGTTGCCCTCGTCGATCTGGGACAGAGTGGCTGATGGCGGCAACTGGGTTGGGGAAGTGCAAAGTTGGCGTTCGGACGGTTCGTGCTATCCGGAGCTGCTCAGCATTAGCGCGATCCGCAATAGCGAAGGCCGCGTGCAGCATTACGTCGCGGTGATCACCGATATCACGCGCAGCAAAGCAGATCGCCAGCGCCTGGAATACATGGTGGCGCACGATCCCTTGACCGGCCTCGCGAACCGCAGCGAATTCCAGCGCCATTGCGCACATGCTATCGAAGCGGCAGGGCGCATGAGCGGTGCGGCGGCGGTGCTGTTCGTGGATCTCGATGCATTCAAGGCGGTCAACGACAGCTACAGCCATGCGATCGGCGACCGTTTGCTGGTAAAGGTGGCGCAGCGCATTCGCCGCGAACTTGGCGAGAACGATGTGGCCAGCCGTATCGGCGGCGATGAATTCACCGTACTGCTAGGCGGCCTACGCACACGCGAACAGGCGGCGCAGTTCGCCAGCCGTCTGCTGCTTAGCTTGTCCGAGCCGATGCTGATCGGCGATTACGAAATCGTGATGAGTGCAAGCATCGGTATCGCCGGCTATCCGCTGGATGGCAACGATCCGGTCGTGTTGATTGCTAACGCCGACGCGGCCATGTACGCGGCCAAAACGCAGGAACGCAACACCTACCGTTTCTACACGCCGCTGATGCATGCCGATGCTCGCATGCGTCTGATGTTGGGTGCCGATCTGCGCCAGGCGCTGATGCGCGATGAGTTCCATCTGGTATTCCAGCCCAGCGTGGAGCTGCGCAGCGGCCGCATCATCGCGGTCGAAGCCTTGCTGCGTTGGCGCCATCCCGAACGCGGCGAATTGATGCCGGACGATTTCATTCCGCTGGCTGAAAGTCTGGGTTTGATTCGGCGTATCGACGCCTGGACGATGCGCGCCGTTTGCGCACAAATACGTCAATGGGATCAGGCCAAGTTGCCACCTATTCGCGTGGCGTTGAATGCATCGGCGGCGACGTTCGGCCATCCGGGTTTTATCGATAGCGTGAAACAGGCGCTGCAGGCCAGCCAGATTTCTCCCAAGCGCTTGCTGTTCGAGATCACCGAAAGCGCGATCCTGCGTTTGGGCGAGGCCACCGAGCAAACCATGCATGCTTTGCACGCACTGGGTATCGGTGTCGCCATCGACGATTTCGGCACGGGCTATTCATCGCTGGCGTATTTGAAGCTGTCGGGTATCGATTTCCTGAAGATCGATCGTTCGTTCGTCAAGGATCTGCCCGACAGCGCGAACGATGTGGCGATCGTCGAAGCGATGCTGGCCATCGCCAAGAGCCTTGGCATGTGCACCATCGCCGAAGGTATCGAAACGTCGGCGCAGCACGATTTCCTGCTGCGCGCCGGTTGCATCGAAGGGCAGGGGTATTACTACGCGCGTGGCCTGGCGGCGATCGAAATCGAGCGAATGCTTTCACCCAATCCGCGACATGAATCGTCCCGATTGCGTCTGGTGCCGCCGAAATAACTAAGATGTACATCGGTGGATCCTTCTCCCTTTGGGAGAAGGTGCCGATAGGCGGATGAGGGTACGGGCGAAGCGTGTTGTTGAAGTCTCGCTCGGAATTTAAGTAGCGCGCGCTGATCGTACCCTCACCCCAACCCCTCTCCTCGCTCCTCAAAACCGGGGCCATCCATGGCCCCTCTCCGCGTGCCCAAAGGGAGAGGGGCTAAAGGCTACAGCTGCACCTCGACAATGGTCTCTTCCGGCTGATAAAGCGCCGGAAACAGTTGCTTGAGCCGCGTTACCTTCGGCGCATCGTTGATCACGATATACATGTTGTCCGGATGGATGCGCGCGTAATCCTGATGATAGGACTCGGCCGGATAGAACATCGTCAACGGCTGCACCAGCGTCACGATCGACGAATCGAATACTTTCGCCGTATCGAGTTGGGCGATGTAGGACTGGGCAATCTTTTGCTGCTGCGGACTTGCGTAGAAGATCTCCGAGCGATATTGCGTACCGGCGTCGGGACCTTGCCGGTTGAGTTCGGTGGGATCGTGGGCGACCGCGAAATACACCTTGAGCAACTGCCCGTAGCTGATCACTGCAGGGTCGAATTGCACCTTTATCGACTCGGCGTGGCCGGTGTTGCCTTCGCTGACGTCGTCATAGTGGGCCGTGTCGGCATTGCCGCCACTGTAACCTGCCCACACGTGCTTGACGCCCCGAACGTGTTCGAACACCGCTTGCATGCCCCAGAAGCAGCCGCCCGCCAGGACCGCGGTTTCGGTGGTGTGAGCGCTAGTCTTGGGAGCGTCGTAAGCAGGGTCGGGCAGGTTGGCGTTACTGGCGACGGCAGTGCAGGCGGTCAAGCCGCTTAGCGCAATCAGGGTGGCGAGATGACGGCGGACGTACATGATGCAGGCCTCCACGAGAATCCGGATGTCTGGTATTCGTTGGCGGCGCCTCGACGGTTACGTCTAGCCGGCGACGACACGAATCTCCACGTCGTCCAGCTGCACGACCTGTCCCGCGTGGATCTTGCAGGTCTTGCGTAGCTCCTGCTGTCCATCCACAAAGACCGCGCCGCTGGCTACGATCATTTTTCCCGCGCCGCCGCTGTCGCACAGTCCGACTAGTTTCAAGAGCTGATTGAGTTCGACGTGGTCCCGGTCGAGTTCGAAATCTATATATTCCATGTTAACGATGTGTCGGAAGTGCGATGGGATGTTCGGGAAGGCTCAGAAACGCAAAGAACGGGCGGTTCTGGCCGATGGCGAAGCTGGCCGATTCGTGCAGGATGGCGAGCAGCGTGTCGAAATCCTTGGCTGCCGCCTCGCGCAGATCGCTGGCGTGGTCGAGCAACAAGGCGTGGCCGATGCCTTGCAACCATCCCAGGTCGCGCAGACTGTCGACCAGTGCGTCCCAGTTATGGCCGAAACCTGCGGGTAGCTTCAGCGCAGTGGCCAGCCGGCGCAACAATTCGCTTTTGTCCTGGCAGCCGGCGAGGTCGGCGCGGCATACATACAGCTTGCCTTGCAAGGCAGCGGCGGCAAGTGCGTCGAAATCGGCGGCGTCGACGAAGTACACGCCGCCGTCGTTGGCCTGGGTAAGGTCGAGGGCGCCTTCTGCGCTCATCGGTTCACCTGGAAGGGCTGGAAGCTGCGGTAGTGGTCGCCGGTGTAGTAGAACACTTGCGGCGGTGTACCACCGGTGATGATGCGTCGGGTGGCGCGGTTGCTCGCGCCGGGAGTTTCCACCGTGTATTCGTGATAGTAGCCGCGCGGCTGCTGCGGTAGCAGGCCTTCGTAATTGCCGAACACCACACCGTCCTGGCTATACGGGAACGGGCCGCCCTGCAGGATGCGAGCCAGCGTATCGCACGCTTCCGGCGGCATGAACGCAGGCAGGTTCGTCGCGGCAGCGGGGCAGTTGTTACCGCTCGCCGGCAACGTCATGTCGCCGTGCGAAATTACACCGGGCGGTTGCGACGCGTGGCGGTTCCAGAACAGCAGGGCGCCGACCAGCAACACCAATAGCAGCAGCGAGACAAGGCGTGATGAGGACATCGCAGGTTCCTTATTGGCGACGGTCGTCAGTGTAGTGCGTTCGATGTCCCATGTAGGTATGTACCGGGTGACTTTAAGGACATGCGGTGCGCGATGGTGCCCGATATACAGCAGTCTCCCCCATTTTCCTGCAGGAAGAACGACATGATCCGCAAGCCTTTCTGGTTCGTGGTGGTGGCCGGCCTGTACGGCGCAACCGGTTCGCTGTTTGCCGCGGACGCGGTGGTTGACGCACCCCAAGTATTCGCGCCGGGTGTGATTTCCGGACCGGCGGGCGAAGCCTGTCCCGCATTCACGCCGGATGGCAAGACGGTGTACTTCGATGTGGGCTCGATGATCCTGGTGTCGCATCGCACGCACGGTGTCTGGTCCAAACCGGAGATCGCGCCGTTCTCAGGGCAGTGGCTGGATCATGATCCGACGATGTCGCCGGACGGTTCCTATCTGGTGTTCGTTTCCAATCGGCCGCTTACGCCCGGTGGCGATGCGTTAGGCATGACGGTGCACGGCAAGTTCTACCCGGCGCGCGGCGGTCATTTGTGGCGGGTGGATCGCAAAGGCGATGGCTGGGGTCAGCCGGTACATCTGCCTGTCGCCGTCAACGCCAGCGATCGCACCTATGCACCCAGCATTGCAGCCGATGGCAGCCTGTATTTCATCCATCCGGATGCCGGTGGTGTCTTCCACATTTACAGTTCGTCGTTCGCGAATGGTGCTTACCAGCCTGCCGTGCAAGTGGCGGTAGGCGATCCTGCGGCGTCGACACACGATCCGGCCATCGCGCCGGACCAGTCTTTCATGGTGTTCAATTCGACCGACGCGAAAGATGGCGGCATGGGCGATTTCTACATCGCGTTTCGTGAGGGCGATCATTGGGGAAAGCCAGTCGACCTTGGCGAGACCATCAACGGCAAACCAGGCAAGTGGAGCCAGTGGGGCGCGCATGTTGGCCCCGATCTGCGCACTCTTTACTACACCAGCGATCGCAGGAGCGAAGTGACTTATCCGCTCACACCTGAGCAAGCGAAAGCACAGCTTGCCCGGATGGAAAGCTGGGACAACGGTAACGACAACATCTGGTCGGTATCGCTGGCACCTTGGCTGGACGCGCATCGGGCTGCTGCAAAGAGCCCTTAATTGCCGCCAGACCATCACGCTGCGTGACTTCCGGGGCTGGAAACAGGGAGTGGCAAGCAGGCTAGACTGCCGCTTTGCCACACCCGGAGCCGCTATGCCCTTGTCGCCTTTGTCCTTGCGCCTGATCGGGTGCTGCGCCTTGTTGACGTTCGTCTCGGTTGTGCCGGCATCGCCGGCTCCGGTCGATCCGGAAGCGGCATCGGTGGTGGCACCGCTCAACCTGCCGCCGATGCTGCAGGACTTTGATGCCTATGCGGACAGCACGCGCAAGACCTTCAACGTGCCTGGCATCGCGGTGGCGATCGTCAAGGACGGCAAGGTCGTCTTCGAGCAGGGCTATGGTTTGCGCGAAGCCGGCAAGCCGGAGAAAGTGGACGCGCATACGCTGTTCGCGATCGCTTCCAATACCAAGGCCTTCACCGCCACCGCGCTGCAGATGCTGGCCGAGCAGGGCAAGGTGGATATGGATAGTCGAGTGACCGACTATCTGCCGTGGTTCCGCATGTCCGATCCGTACGTGACGCACGAGATGCGCGTGCGCGACCTGCTGGCTCACCGCAGCGGCCTCAGCCTGGGTGCGGGCGATCTGCTGTATTGGCCGCCGACCAGCTACACCACCAAGGAAGTCGTCGAGCGCCTTGGCAACGTACCGCTGACCAACGGCTTCCGCAGCCACTACGCGTACGACAACATTCTGTTCGCAGTGGCTACGCTGATTATCGAGAAAGCGTCCGGTCAGTCCTACGCGAATTACATCCGCGAGCACATCTTCAAACCGGTCGGCATGAACGAGTCGCTGATCGACATGACCTATCTCAAGCCCGGCATGGACTACGCCACGGGTCATGCGCTATCCGATTTCAAGAATCTGCAGCCCGTACCGCCGATGGCGTGGCTCAACGACCCCGGTGCCGGCGGCATCTATGCCAGTGTGCATGACCTTGCCAAGTGGATGAACGTGCAGCTGGCCGGCGGCGCACTGCCCACGGCAAGCGCAGATGGCAAGTCACGCCAGTTGTTCTCGCAAGACAGCCAGAACCAGATGTGGACGATGCTGACGCCGATTCCGGTCAGCAAGCCGCCGATTCCGGAGCTGCAACCGTTGATGCCGAACTTCTCCGGTTACGGCGAAGGCTGGTTCCTTAGCGATTACCACGGCGAGAAACTCGTGTGGCACACCGGCGGCTGGCCGGGCATGGTGTCGCGCGTCACCCTGGTGCCGGGTCTGAAGCTTGGCGTGGTAGTGCTCACCAACCAGGAATCGGGGGCGGCGTTCAATGCCATTACTTATCGCGTGCTCGATGCCTATCTCAACTCCGGCACGAAGACGGATTGGGTAAGCGTGTACGACAAGGCGGTGAAGCATGCGCATAGCGATGCCGACGAAAGCTGGAGCAAGCATGAGGCTGCGCGCAATGCCGACAGCAAACCGTCATTGCCACTCGCGAGTTATGCCGGTATGTATCGCGATCCGTGGTACGGCGACATTGCCATCAGCGACGAAGGCGGCACGTTGCGCCTGCGCTTCAGCAAGACCAAGCAGTTGATCGGCACCATGACACCGTGGCAGCACGACACCTTTATCGTGCGTTGGGACGACCGTGCGTTGAATGCAGATGCGTTCGTAAACTTCGCCTTGGATGTGGATGGTCATGTGCGTGAAGTGCGGATGCAACCCATATCGCCGCTGACCGATTTCAGTTTCGATTTTCAGGATTTGCGGCTGGTGCCGTTGAGCGATGCAACGGCTGCGAAATAGCAGCTAGGTGGGGACTCGCAAGAGCATCCTTTGATCCATCAGGAGAAAATCATGCGTCATCGTCAGTTAGCCCTGACTGCGTTACTTGGCCTCGGCCTGCTGGCAGGCACCTACGCCTGGGCACGGCAGGATGTGCAGAGCGTTCCCACGCACCGATTCTTTCATGTGCAACTGGGTGCAGGTGAAACGCAGCCCCTATCCGGTCGACTGCTGCTGTTCGCGATGGATGCCGCAGCCGCGCAGGCGCAATCCAAAGACGGCACGGTGACGGAGATCGACGCGAACCCTTTCCGCGCCACGCAGACGTCCATTGCAGCAGAAGATGTCGCCAGGCTGACGCCTGGGCAAATGATCGATATCGATGCGGACAGCTTGGCTTTCCCAAGCGAATGGTCGAAGTTGCCGCCTGGCGACTACATGGTGCAGGCCGTGCTCGATGTGCACAACAACTACAACTACGTAGGCCGCGATGCCGGCGATCTGGTCAGCGAAGTGGTGAAAGTGCATTTGCCGAGCAGCGATATACCGACACTGACGCTCGACAAGACGCTGCCCAGCGAGGATCCCTGGACGCTGCCGGATTCAGCGCCGGCGGCATCGCGCAAAGCCATGGCCGATGCACGCCAGCATTCGCAGCTGATCGACTTCACCAGCCCGGTACTGTCGGCATTCTGGGGGCGTCCGATCGCGATGCGCGGACGCGTGCTGTTGCCGCCCGGTTACGACACATCGGCGAAACAGCATTACCCCACGGTGTATTACACACAGGGTTTCGGCGGCAACAACGATCGTGTCGTGCGCGCGGTGGCACGCGTCGATGCCGCGATGGCGAGCGGCGAGATGCCGCCGATGATCTGGGTGTTCCTCGACGAATCCAGTCCCACCGGCACGCACGAGTTTGCCGATTCGGTGAATAACGGGCCGTGGGGGCAGGCGCTGATCACGGAGCTGATTCCCTATCTGGAATCGCATTACCGGATGGACGCCGATGTGAACGGCCGTTTCCTCAACGGTCATTCCTCCGGCGGCTGGGCCACGCTCTGGTTGCAGACGCGTTACCCGAAGATCTTCGGCGGCACTTGGTCGACCTCGCCCGATCCCAGCGACTTCCACGATTTCACGGGTCCGGACCTGTATGCGCCGCACGCGAATGTGTATCGCAAACCGGATGGCACACCGTGGCCGCTGGTGCGCGACAAGGGCAAGGTGCTGGGAACATTCGAACAGTTTGCAAAGATGGAGCGCGTGCTGGGGCCGTACGGCGGGCAGCTGGCGTCGTTCGACTGGGTGTTCTCGCCGCGTGGCAAGGATGGACGGCCTGAGCAGATGTTCAATCGCGATACGGGCGACGTCGATCCGGCTGTGGTGACTTACTGGCGCGATCATTACGACATCGCTTACAGGCTGCAGCACAATTGGCCGGCGCTGAAGCCGGATCTGGACGGCAAGATCCATCTCTACGTCGGAACAGCCGATACCTTCTATCTCGATGGTGCGGCGCATCGCTTGAAGGCGGTGCTGGATGGTTTGAACGCCCACGCCGATGTCCGCTTCCTCCCGGGTCGGACCCATATGGACTTGTACGTACAGGGCAACGATCCATACGGTCTGCTGAAACAGATCAGCTGGGCCATGTATGCCGTAGCCCGACCGGATTCCAAGCCGAAACCAAATGTGAACCAGCTGCCGTAACTCCGTAAGATTTTGTAGGCCGGCACGCCTGCCGGTGACTTTTTCAGGCATAGTTGCCAGCGCAAGCGCTGTAGGCACATGGCGCTTGGGCGTGTCGTTTCATGCTGAAACGACACTGCGGGAACACCGTTCATCTAGGGCGGCGCGCTTCCTGTATCGAGGCTTTTCATGTCGGAGGGAATCACGATGAAATCGTTCGGGTTGATCGCAGTACTGGCGGCCGCAGTGATGGCTGCCCCGGGTGTGTATGCACAGGCCGCCGCACCGGCTGCAGGTGGTATGACGGTGCAGTGCAAAGACGGTACGTCAGTCACTGTCACGTCGATGAGAGGTGCTTGCCACGGGCACAAGGGCGTGGACAAGTCGGCAAGCGGCAGCTCCAGTGCCGGCACCAGCACGAAGGCCTCCACGGCCGCCGCCGCTGCCGCACCGGCCGCAGCAACTGCACCCGCTGCTGCCCCCACAGCAACGAAGTCGAGCATGTCGTCGAAGTCGATGCCAGCGACCGAGCCGGCCGCGGGTGGTGGCGCCGGGCAGGTGTGGGTCAATACCGGTTCCAAGAGCAAGGCCTACCACTGCGAAGGTGGCAAGTGGTACGGCAAGACCAAAGCAGGCAAGTACATGAGTGCGGCGGACGCGCAGGCAGCGGGTTATCACGCCGCCAAAGACGGCAACTGCAAGTAATCCAACGTAGCTTGTAGAGTTCCGACAACGGGCCGGTTTATACCGGCCCGTTTTTTTACATCACGGAATGTGCCACGGGTCGTAGCTGCCAAAGCTCCAAAGATGGCCTTGCGGATCGCGGCAAGCGTAACCGGCGCCGCCGTAATCTTTTTCGGCGTATTCCTCGACGATCACGGCGCCGGCTGCCTTGGCTCTTTCATAATGCGCCTTGCAGTCGGCGACGATCACATAGGCACATTGTGTCTCGCGACCCTGGATTTCGTCGGGTTGCGCCATGTGCCTGCCGAAACCGTCATGACGGGCATCGCCGAGCATCACCATGCCGCCACCATAGACAAGCTGGGCATGCATGACGTGGCCCTGATCATTCTCGTAGACCGCCTGCTTCTCGAAACCGAATGCTTTGCACAGCCAGTCGATGGCGGCGTGCGCGTCGCGATAGCGCAAGCCGGGAATAATCGTGCTGCCGATGGCTGCCTTGTTCATGGCGCTAGTGTCTGGTTGGGAAGGTTTTCAGAGCCTAATGCGCTACCACGATGACGTCTTGTAGATTTTTCCGAGCCGCTTAGTCGAGCGGTATGTGATTGGGGTAGGGTCCGCGCATGGCCGCGAATTGGGACGGCGTAATGCCTGCGAAGCGCCGGAATTCATGGCTGAGATGCGCCTGATCGCAATAGCCGCCGTCGACAGCGATGCGGCTCCAGTCCGGTTGTGCATTCGGATGGGCCATGCTCACCACGGCGCGGAAGCGCATCAGGCGTGCGTATTGCTTGGCAGTCATGCCCACGTGGCGGCGAAACAGCAGGCCAAAACGATGCGCCGAATAGCCGCTGTCGCGCTGCAATCTGCCGATGCTGGGCACTTCCGGTACGCAACCCAGGTGAGCGATGGCGTGCAGGACCACCGCGTCCGGCGACGGATCATCCGACCACGTGCGCAACCATTGCTCCAGCAATTCCAGACGCTGCCGCGGACTTGTCGTCTCGAGCAGGCGTTGCCGCAGTCGACGGGCGTTGGCACCGAATAGATCGTCGAGATTGATATCGCGTTTGCCGAGCTCTTCCGCATCGAGGCCGATCAAGGCATGCACGCCACCGGGTCGAAAAACCACACCCATCACACGCACTTGTTCGGCGGTATCGATGATCCAGCTTTGCCGGTATGGGCCGCCGATCACGCTGCCCGATGCGCGAAGACATAGCCGCGTTTCATCATCCTGGTAAACGCGCGTTTCGTCTTCGAGCAGATTGATGACGAGCCCCGCAGCGGGGCTCGGCAGAATGCGTTCGTAGCGGAATTCGCCGGCTGGCATGTCCCAGTCCCAGATCGCCTCGATCACGGAGGCGAGCGGTGGGGAAGGGACGATGCACAGGAAGCTCACGACTATTGTCCAGGTGCGGCCGGACTGTCTTCGCCCAGCGGGCCGAGGTTGCGCACGATCATGCTCTGCGGCGTCGACAACGGCAACTGCGCCTTGGCCAGGCGCGCGAGAATGTCGAATAACAGGTCGCTCTTTACCGCAGACGCTTCACGCGGACTGTGGACGTACGCTACGCCGGTGAAAGTCATCGCCGTATTGTTGATGTCGTCCAGCGTGACCGCCGGTGATGGCGTGGCCAAAGTTGCGGTGTTGGCGTTCAGCGCCTCCATCATGATCTCGCGCATCTTCGCCGCATCCGTATCGAGCGGCATCGGCAGGCTTAGCTTCACGCGACCCAGCGCATTGCCGTGCGTGACGTTGCGCAGGTTCTGAGTGATGAACTGCGAGTTGGGCACGATCATGGTGGAGCGATCGCTCAACTGGATCTCGGTGGCGCGCACATTGATGCGGCGGATATCGCCTTCAACGCCGGGCATGCTTACCCAGTCGCCCACCTTGACCGGTTGCTCGGCCAGCAGGATCAGGCCGGAAATGAAATTCGACACAATCGCCTGCAGACCGAAGCCGATGCCGACCGACAGTGCGCTGGCGATCCAAGTCAGGCTTTGCAGACTCACATCGGCGGTTTTTAGCGCCAATGCAAATACGATCACCACGGCTACGTAATTCAGCAGCGTGACGATGGAGTTCTGCATGCCCTTATCGAGCGTGGTCTTGGGCAGCAGCTGTTCGGCCAGCCAGCGTTTGATGATGCGCACCAAAAACATGCCAGCCACGAACACTGCCAGCGCGTTGAGTACCGCGCCGGGCTTGATCGTCAGCTGGCCGACGGTCAAGCCAGTGAAGACGGTGCCGATGTGCGAAAACAGATCCTGCGGACCGCCGCCGAACGGCATCAGCAGTGTGCCTACGGCGACCAGCAACAAGAGTACGCGGACGGCGGCCGATAGGATCGTCGCCGCCTGTTCCAACGTGGTCGGCGCAACGCCGAAGGAAGACTGCAGCCGATGGCCGCTGCGCCCGTGCGGCGAAAGCAAGGTGTTGAAAAGATCGTGCTGCAGATGCGACAGCATATAAAGCGACGCCACGATCATGCCGATCCACAGCATCTGCCATGAAATGAAGAAGGCGAGCGCAACGTAACCGATGAAGACCGAAAGCCACGCGATGACCACACCTAGCGTCGCCAAACCAACGAGGGCGCCGACCCACAGCGGATGCTTGATGGGTTTATCGCTTTCATGTTGCAGCGTCTTTCGTATGCGCCTAACCCGTATCAGCGCAGCGCCTACCAGACCGGTGATCAACAGCGCGAGTACAGCACGCGTGCAGACAGTGGCCGGCAGGCTGGCGCCGGCCAGGTTGTTGAGGTGTTCGATCACCCCTAACAACAAGAAAGCGCCGCCCAACAGCCAGGGGAACCAGCGCATTTTGCTTGCGGTGATGTTCGCCAGCGCCGGCAGCCGCCACGAAGGATGATTGACCGCCAGCAACGCGCGTCCGAGTCCGGCGATGAACGCGGACAAAAACAGCGTGTGCACGATCGATTGCGCGAGCGTGTCCAGATCGTCGTCCAGCGTTCCGTTCCAGTTGAAGGCGAGATAGATCAGTCGCGCGGCCAGGCCGATCGACAAGGTCACCGTCAGGGTGAAGATCACCGCCAGCGCGCTGCGCCGGAAATGTCCATCGGGCATGTAGCGGCGAGCGAGGAATAGCATCAGGCGCTCAACCAGCCAGCGGCCGGGCACGATCAGCAGCAGCGCGCCGATCAGGCACAAGATCAGCGGCAGGCGATTTTCGGGTTGCCACGCAGCGCTGCCGCCTTCAAGTGCTAGACCTTTGATGCGCTTCAAACGCGCGGAGTCTTCGGGAAACGACTGCGCCAGGTTCGACCAGAAGCCGATGCTGAGCGGCGAGCCGGTACGCGTGGCGAGCTTGGTCTGAAACTGCTGGTTACGCGTTTCAACGACCTGCGTCGTCAGTTTGGCGGCATCCTGGCTGAGCAGTTGTGCCTGCTTGATCTCGCTATCCAGTTTGCCCTTGTCGCGTTCGAGTTGGTGCCGTTGCTGGCTGACGGCTGCCGTTTCCGGCGGAGCACCGGCAGACGGAACGGGGCCGAGTACCGTCAAGCGTGCCTGCACACCATCCATTTGCGGCGTCAGCGTTTCGACCCACTGATCGGCTTGCTGCTGCACCGTGCCGGCCTCGCTGCGCAAATCGTTCAGCGGTGCGTTGGTCGCATTGCTGCTCAGCGTCGTTTTGATGCTATCGAGCTGTTTGCTGAGGCTTATCAGCGCCTGGGCTGGATCTTGCGTGGAGCTTGCGCTGGCTGGTGCCGGCGCCGACGTGGGGTTCTGCGCATGGAGGGCCTGGGTGCCGAAGACGAATAGGCCCAGCGCGAGCGGCAGGATGAAAACCTTACGAAGGAAGATATGCATACCTTGCATGATCCAAGTGACGTGCCGGACGGTCAATTGTTCCTGCAAGGACTGGCTTTTCGAGGGTAGTTGGCATTCAGGTCGCGTACCTGCGCGAAGGAAACGTGACGAGCCGCCCCCTGTATATTGCCGGTTCGATCCCCATCTCTATGGCCCGACAACTGGACGACGCGCCATGATCTTCCGCTGGTTCGAATCCCTGATCGATGCCTTCAAGGAACCCGTCGACAGCATGCCGCCGCAGTCGGTGGGGGGCTTTTATGTGTTCTACCTGCGCCAGGTGTGGCCGGTGTTTGCCGCCGCGATCGTGGTGGGCTTTGGTGTGGCCCTGGTAGAAGTGTCGATGTTCGGCTTTATCGGCAACATCGTCGATATGGCCAAAGGGGTACCGGGCCAGGCTTTCTTCCAGATCCACGGCCGCGAATTGCTGTGGATGGGTTTTGTGGCGCTGGTGCTGCGCCCAGTCTTTATCGGGCTGCACGATCTGCTGGTGAATCAGGCGATCGTGCCGAATCTCACCAACCGCATCCGCTGGCAGAACCATCGATACGTGATCCGCCAGAGTCTGGGCTTTTTCCAGAACGATTACGCCGGACGTATCGCCAATCGCATCATGCAGACCGGCGCCTCGCTGCGTGAGTCGGCGGTGCAAATTGTCGATGCGATCTGGTACGTGGCTATCTACACCGGCAGCGCCATTGTGATGTTCGCCAAGGCCGATGTTTGGCTGGCTGCGCCGCTGGTGGTGTGGCTGTTCGCCTATGTCGGCACCTTATATTTCTTTATTCCACGCACACGGCAACGTTCGTGGTTGGCTTCGGAAGCGCGTTCCAAGTTGATGGGGCGCATCGTGGACGGGTACAGCAATGTGCTGACGCTCAAACTTTTCGCGCACACCCAGCGCGAAGAAGCTTATGTAGCCGAAGCCATGGCGGAGCAGACGGAAAAGCTGCGCGGTATGACCCGTCTCACCACGGCGATGGACGCCACCATCACCACGCTCAACGGTTTCCTGATCGTCGGCACGTCGGCGCTGGCGGTGTGGCTGTGGAGCGAAGGCAAGGTCACGGTCGGCGCGATCGCGCTTTCCACCGGCCTGGTGATTCGCATCAACAACATGTCCGGTTGGATCATGTGGGTGGTCAACGGCATTTTCGAGAACGTCGGCACCGTGCAGGACGGCCTCACCACCATCGCCCAACCGCGCGCCGTGCAGGATCGCGAAGGCGCGATGCCGTTGGAAGTCGTCCGCGGCGAAGTGCGCTTCGACGACATTCATTTCCATTACGGCAAGCAGGGTGGTGTGATCGCCGGCTTGAACATGGCCGTGCGGCCCGGCGAGAAGATCGGCTTGGTAGGTCCTTCCGGCGCCGGCAAATCCACGCTGGTGAACGTGCTGCTACGCCTGTATGACCTGGAAGGTGGCCATATTCGTATCGACGGCACCGACATTTCGCAGGTGACGCAGGAAAGCCTGCGCTCGCAGATCGGCGTGGTGACGCAGGATACGTCGCTGCTGCATCGCTCGGTGCGCGATAACTTGCTTTATGGTCGGCCTGATGCCAGCGAAGCGCAGTTGCTGGAAGCGATACGCAAGGCGCGTGCCGATGAATTCATTCCCAACCTGATCGATGGCGAAGAACGCCGTGGCCTCGACGCGCATGTAGGCGAGCGCGGCGTGAAGTTATCGGGTGGGCAACGTCAGCGCATCGCGATTGCGCGTGTGTTGCTGAAGGATGCGCCAATTCTTGTGCTGGACGAAGCTACTTCCGCACTGGATTCCGAAGTGGAAGCAGCTATTCAGGAGAGCCTGGAGTTGCTTATGGAAGGAAAGACGGTGATTGCGATTGCCCATCGGCTTTCCACCATTGCGCGAATGGATCGACTGGTGGTGATGGATAAGGGACTAGTCGTGGAAACAGGTACGCACGCAGAGTTGATCGCGCATGGCGGGTTGTATGCGCGCTTGTGGCAGCGGCAGACGGGTGGGTTTGTTGCTGCGGATGATGCGCTGGTGTGATTTTCTTTCCCCTCCCTCCAGCGGAGGGAAGGGAAAGACAGCAAACGGACGTGCGAGTATCCGATCAGGGAGCCGCAGGCTTTTTCCCCAAATGCCGAGATGCGTCGCGCGCCTCCCTCAATCTCCGGGCATGCGCCGCCAACAAATCGCCGCGCGTAATAATTCCAACCATCCGATGCGGTGCGTGCTGGCCAACCACGATCAGTCGACCGACATCTGTCTCGACCATATGATCGGCCGCTTCGCGCAGCGTGTGGTCCTCCCGCACAACCAACGGCGCGCGCTGCACCAGTGAACCCACCGTAACGTCATCGGCAAGCGAAGCGTCATACAGATGTCTACGCGTCACGACACCCCGTAGCGCTCCGTTGTCATCGACAACAGGAAAGCCTTGGTGCTTGGTTGATGTCCCCGGAGATGCCATCCACGCACGCGTTTCGGCAAGCGTCTGGCTAGCGCGCAAACTCACCACATTCCGGCTGCACGCATCCCGCACGTAAATCTGATCCAGATAGTCGGCAGCGTAGTCGGAAGGAACGCGCACACCGCGCCGCACGATCTTCTCCGTCATGATCGTATTGCGCATCATCAAACCGGAGATCAGATAGGCCGCAGCGCAAGCACCTAGCAACGGTAGCAATCCATGCGGCTGCTGGGTGGTCTCGAACGCGAACACCACCGAGGTGAGAAATGCTCGCGACGCGCCCGCGAAGATGGCGGCCATGCATACCAGTGCCGCCATATGCGGGTCGACTTGCAGCCACGGTGCCGATGTCGTCAGACCGAGGCCCAGCACACCACCCAAAGCACCGCCGATCGTGAAAAGCGGCGCAAGCGTACCGCCCGATGTACCGCTGCCCAGCGCCACCGACCACGACAGCAATTTCAGCAAGCAAAGCGCAAGCATGGTGCCAAGGCCGATCTGTCCGGCGAGTACCGCCGCAATGTTGGTGTACCCGACGCCAAGCGTCAGCGGCATGAAGTAACCGACGATGCCGACCACGATGCCACCCAGCGCAGGCCACCACATCCAGTGAATGGGCAGTTTCTCGAAAGCGTCTTCGATGGCATAGGTAAGGCGCGTGACGCCAACGCTGACTACACCGACAAGCAGGCCGAGCACGACGTAAGTCGCCAGCGCGGGCAGGGTAGGCGTAGCGATGTCCGGCATCGGAAACATCGCCTGGTTGCCTTCCAGCACGTAGCGGACACCAGTGCCGACGGTGGCCGCCAGCGCCACGGGAATCAAGGAACGTGCACGGCGCTCGAATAGCAGCAATTCGATAGCAAGCAGCACGGCGGAGATGGGTGCCGAGAACACCGCCGCCATGCCCGCCGCGGCGCCTGCCGCCAGCAATGTCTTGCGTTCGTCCGCGGTGACATGCATCAGCTGGGCGATCAGCGAACCGAGCGCGCCGCCGGTAGCGATGATCGGACCTTCGGCACCGAACGGTCCGCCGGTGCCGATGGCGATCGCCGACGACACCGGCTTCAGCCAGGTGATGCGCGGAGGAATACGGCTTTCGTTGAGCAGCACTTGCTCCATCGCTTCCGGAATGCCGTGACCACGAATGGCCCGCGAACCCCAGCGCGCCATCGCGCCGACGACCAAACCGCCGATCACCGGTACCGCGATGACCCACAAACCGAGATGGTTGCCGGCAGGACTGCTGAAGTCATAGCTCCAGCGCCCGTAAAAGGCCAAGTTCGTGAACAAACCGATGAGCCCCGTCAGCAGCTTGGCGACCAAGGCGACGGCTCCACCCAGCAACATGGCGACAAAACTGATCCAAAGAACGCGGCTGTCGAGCGGCCGGAACTGCCGCGGCATGTGTGCGGCGGCTAGGGTTGGATCCAAAGAAGGGGCAACGGGCAGCGATGCACGTGTGTGGGGCTCGGAGTTTTCCGTGTGCACTCTGTAGGTCCGCGCTGAAGGTCGCGCAAGGTTACTGGGATGGCGGCCGAGTAGCTGGCTGGAAAATGAATAGCGAAATCGGTCCGCTTTTTGGCGGAGTGAGGAGATGCTTGACTCTGGACCTTGATCCAGGGTCTAGACTTTGGCCATGAACACTCAAACGCCCTCCTTGACCATCGGCACCGTCGCCAAGCGCGCCGGCGTCCCCATCGACACCATTCGCTATTACGAGCGCGAAGGCTTGTTACCCGAACCGCTGCGACGTGCGTCGGGTTACCGCAGCTACAACGAAACGACGATCAGCAGGTTGCGCTTTATCCGCCGTGCCAAGGGTCTGGGTTTCACGCTGGAAGAAATCGGCGAGCTGTTGGCGCTATCGGCAGATCGGCATCGTGGCGTCAAAGCGGTGCGGCAACGTGCGCAGCAACGGCTTGCCAATATCGATGCGCGCATCGCCGAACTCACCCGCATTCGCCAGGGCTTGGAGCAATTGATCGAAGCTTGTCCCGGGCGCGGTGATCCGGAGCAATGTCCGATTCTGCGTGCCCTTGTCGACGATGAGCGGCAGGCATGAACGCGCACGGTACGTGCTGTCACGCCGCAGACAGCCAAGCGGGGACACCAACATTGCATGCGTTGCCGCCCCATGACGCAACACCGTTGGCGAAAGACCCGGTGTGCGGCATGACGGTCGATCCCGCCACCACGCCGCATCGCGCCGAATACGAAGGGCACACGTATTACTTCTGTGCCGCCGGTTGCGTGCAGAAATTCATCGCCAATGCTTCGGCGTATCTGCACGAGCATCGCGTTGTTGAAGCGATGGTGCCCGGTGCGACGTATACCTGTCCCATGCATCCGGAAGTCCAACAGGACGGCCCCGGCGACTGCCCCAAGTGCGGCATGGCGCTGGAGCCGATGATGCCGAGCCTGGAGGAAGACGATTCCGCCGAAACGAAGGCGATGCAGCGCCGCTTGTGGCTGCTGGCCGGACTTACGCTTCCGGTATTTCTGCTTGCGATGCTGCCTCATATGGGCATGCATCTACCAGCGGCGTGGACGGGTGCGGCGGGCTGGATCGAAGCGTTGCTGGCCACCGTGGTGGTGCTATGGGGCGGCGCGCCATTTTTTGCGCGTGGTTGGCGTTCGCTACGGCCATGGCAGCCTAATATGTATACGCTGATTGCCGTCGGCACCGGCGTGGCGTGGATCTACAGCACGCTGGCCTTCGTGTTGCCATCGATCTTTCCTCCGGGCTTTCGCGATATGCACGGACGTGTGGCGGTGTATTTCGAATCCGCCGCTGTCATTGTCACGTTGGTGACGTTGGGTGACTTTCTCGAATGGCGTGCCCGGCGGCGTACTGGTGAAGCCTTGAAGGCGTTGCTCGGTCTTGCTCCGAAGACGGCGCGACGATTGTCGGGTCACAACGAAGAACACGACGTGCCGCTGGACGCAGTGCAAGTAGGCGATGTGTTGCGTATTCGCCCAGGCGAAAAAGTGCCGGTAGACGGCGTGGTTCTGAGCGGCACGAGTCAGGTGGACGAATCGATGCTGACCGGTGAGCCGATGCCGGTGGCGAAAGAGCAGGGCGATGCGTTGACGGGCGGCACCGTCAATCGCGATGGCGCGTTGACCATGCGCGTGGAAAAGGTCGGCGCGTCAACCATGCTGGCGCAGATTGTCGCGCAGGTGGCGCACGCCCAGCGCAGCAAGGCGCCATTGCAGCGTGTGGCGGATCGCGTGGCCGCGTGGTTTGTGCCGGCCGTTATTGCCGTGGCCGCGCTGGCCTTCGCAGGCTGGGCATGGGTCGGACCAGACCCGCGCTTTGCGCATGCTCTGATCGCGGCGGTGTCGGTGCTTATCGTTGCCTGCCCGTGCGCGCTGGGCTTGGCTACACCGATTTCAATCATGGTTGCGAGCGGGCGTGGTGCGCAACAGGGCTTGCTGTTCAAGGATGCGGCGGCCATCGAGGCCATGCGGGACATCGACACGCTGGTGATGGACAAGACAGGCACGCTGACGGAAGGCAGGCCATCGCTGACATCCGTTGTGCCTCTAGGTAGTTACACCCGGAGCCAGTTGCTCGCGTTTGCGGCGAGTCTCGAGCGCTCGAGCGAACATCCGCTGGCAAAGGCCATCATGACGGCCGCGCAAGAGGAGCATGTTCACCTGCTCGATGCAGCTGATATTCACATCCTTGCCGGTGGCGGCGTAAGCGGGCACGTCTCGCAAAACAACATCGCCTTCGGCAATGAACGACTGATGGCAACGCTTGGTGTCGCTCTAGACCCGGATACGCTTGCGAAAGCCGATGTTCTTCGCGGCGAAGGCGCTACGGTCATGACGCTTGCGGTCGACGGCAAGCCGGTAGGTTTGTTCGCTGTCAGCGACCGCATTAAATCGGATACGCTCAGCGCGATCGTCGATCTCAAGGCCTCGGGTTTGCATATTGTGATGTTGACGGGCGACAACGCCATCACCGCGAGCAGCGTGGCGCGCGCGTTGGCGATCGACGAGGTACACGCCGATGTTTCTCCTGCCGGTAAGGCTGAAGTGATCGGCGCCTTGCGCAAGCAGGGACGGCGCGTAGCGATGGCGGGCGACGGCATCAACGACGCGCCGGCCTTGGCGGTTGCCGATATCGGTATCGCCATGGGGCAAGGTACGGACGTGGCGATGGAAAGCGCACAGCTGACCCTGGTGAAGGGACGCCTGAGCGGTATCTTGCACGCGCGGTCGCTGTCACAGGCAACCGTGCGCAATATCCGCCAGAACCTGTTTTTTGCCTTTATCTATAACGCATTGGGTGTACCGCTGGCGGCCGGCGCGCTGTATCCGCTGTTCGGTATGGTGTTGTCGCCGATGATCGCGGCGCTGGCGATGAGCCTGTCGTCGGTATCGGTGGTGGGCAACGCGTTACGCTTGCGTCGTGCCGCGTAGGCGTTGAACAAGATATTGAGCACCATGACACGAGCAGAGGCGTAATATTCCGTTTGCAGCCGTCGCACGAAGCGGCTGCGTGGTGATCATGTCGGCCGGGAGGCCAGTGCCATGTCACGAAGAGGACGGATCGTGTTGAGCGCTGCCCTATGTGCGGCATTGGCGCTGGTGTGGGCGCGTTCGACTGCCGAAGCGCCTGTCACGCCGTCGGACCCTGCATTTGTGGCGCGCATCGAGCTGACCGGTCCGATCGGTCCCGCGGCGGCGGAGTATGTCGACGGTGCGATCCAGCGAGCTACCGACGATGGTGCCAAGGCGATCGTGCTGCAACTGGATACGCCGGGTGGTCTGATCGAATCGATGCGCGACATCATCGCCCACATTCTTGCTGCAAAAGTGCCGGTGCTGGGCTATGTCGCACCGGCCGGGGCGCGCGCTGCGTCGGCGGGCACGTATATTCTTTACGCCTGTCCGATTGCTGCGATGGCACCGGCCACGCATCTGGGTGCGGCGACGCCGGTCGACCTTGGCGGGGGCACGCCGATGCCATCGCCGTTAGGCAACGGACTGCCGACCTCGAGTCGTTCGACGAACAAGACTGCGCCCGGCGCAGGCTCGCCTGAAGATGCCGAGTCAAACAAAGTGCTCAACGATGCGATTGCCACCATTCGCTCGCTGGCGCAGATGCATGGGCGCAATGCGGCATGGGCGGAACAAGCCGTACGCGGTGCGGCAACGTTGACCGCCAGCGAGGCCGCAACCCAGCATGTGATCGATTTCGTCGCACCGGATACCGCATCGCTGCTGGACCAGGCCGATGGCCGTGCAGTGCGAATGGGCGAGCAAACCGTCACGCTGACCTTGCGCAATCTGTCGGTGCGCGACTATCCGCCGAACTGGCGCGCGCGTTTTCTCGGCATCATTACCAATCCGACGATTGCTTATGTGCTGTTGCTGGCAGGTATCTACGGGCTGATTCTCGAGGCGTTTCATCCCGGCACGTTCTTCCCTGGCGTAGTCGGCGGAATCTGCCTGTTGATCGGTCTTTACGCGCTGCAGTTGCTGCCGGTGAGCTATGCCGGGTTGATTCTGATGGCGTTGGGCGTTGCGCTGCTGCTGGCAGAGACGTTCGTGCCTATGGCCGGTGTGCTTGGCGTGGGCGGTGTGATTGCCTTCGTGCTGGGTTCGATCATGTTGTTTCGTACCGACGTGCCCGGTTACACGGTGAACCTGGGCGTGATTGCCGGCATTGCATTCAGCGGGCTGGTGTTGCTCGGGTTGTTGCTACGGTTGGTGATGCGGGCAAGACGCGCGCGCGCCTTCAACGGCGACGAGCACATGCTGACTACCAAGGGTGAATTGCTGCAGGCGGTGACGGCCGGCGGCGAAAGTTGGGCGCGCATCGGCGGCGAACGCTGGCGCGTGCGAAGCGAGGCGGCGCTTCCCGCCGGTACGCCTGTGCGCGTGGTGAGTCGACAGGGGCTGTTGCTGCGGGTGACCGCTGCGCAGGCAGGCGAAGGAGAATCCTCATGATCGGTTTTACGGGCGTTATCGTGCTTGTCGTGATTGCGCTGTTGTTCTTGTCGATCAAAGTACTGCCGGAATACCAGCGCGGCGTCGTGCTGACGCTGGGTCGCTATACCGGCACCAAGGGACCGGGCCTGGTGATCCTGGTGCCGGTCGTGCAGCGGATGACGCGGGTGGATCTGCGCGTAACGGTGATGGATGTTCCGCCGCAGGATGTGATTTCCCGCGACAACGTGTCCGTACGCGTGAACGCGGTGGTGTATTTCCGCGTGATGGAGCCGGACAAGTCGGTGCTGCAAGTGGCGGACTTCTTCCAGGCCACCAGTCAGTTGTCGCAAACCCGCTTGCGCTCGGTGCTCGGTCAGCACGAGCTGGATGAGATCCTGTCGCAGCGAGAGTCGATCAATCACAGTCTGCAGCAGGTTTTGGACGAAGCGACCGATCCCTGGGGCATCAAGATCACCAACGTCGAGATCAAGGATGTCGACCTCAACGAAACGATGGTGCGCGCCATTGCGCGTCAGGCCGAGGCGGAGCGCGAGCGTCGCGCAAAAGTCATTCATGCGGACGGCGAGCTACAGGCGTCGGAGAAACTGCGCGATGCCGCCGCGATGCTGGCGCAGCAACCGCAGGCCTTGCAGCTGCGTTATCTGCAGACCTTGGCCAGCATGTCCAGCAGCGGTCAGTCCAGCACCATCGTGTTTCCACTGCCGTTGGATCTGATTAAGCCGCTGCTGGACAGAAACTCGTAGGTGACGCCTGTCAGATGCGACAGGTGACGCTCGCGTCTGCCGCGGCGATCGCCATGGATGGATGATTCCTCCCGCACCACAGGGGTGCGGGAGGACCAGCCATGAACGTCGTCAACGACACACGTAGTTCACTCGAAAAATACATGCCTTTACTCATCGGCCTGCTGGCTGCTTTCCTGGCGGGCAAGGTAATCAAGCGCACGTTCTGGACGGTGTTCGCGATGTACTGGGCGGTGCACGCGAGCGGGATGCATCTTTTCTAAAAGGGTTGTGCAAGGGCGTTGCTGCCCTTATGTTGCGCGGGCCTGTAGCCGGAGTCCCGCGTGAAGCCAATAACCCTCGCCGAGTGGCTGGATTATCAGCAGCACATCCACGCGCTGGGTGTCGATCTTGGGCTGGATCGGGTGCGTGCCGTCTGGCAACGCATGGGCTCGCCGACGCTGGCGCGTCGTGTGGTGACCGTGGGAGGTACCAACGGCAAGGGTTCCACGGTCGCTTTCCTTGAGGCCATGCTGACAGCAGCGGGGCAGCGGGTGGGTTGCTACACCTCGCCGCATCTGATGCATTACAACGAGCGTATCCGCATCGCCGGCGTCGATGCCGGTGATGAAGCCTTGATTGACAGCTTCAAGCGGATCGAGCTCGCCCGCGGCGAGACGTCGTTGACCTATTTCGAATTCGGCACGCTGGCGGCGTTCGATCTGTTTGCGCGCGCCGATCTCGATGTAGCTGTGCTGGAGGTTGGGCTTGGCGGCCGCCTCGATGCGGTCAACCTGATCGATGCCGACGCGGTGGTGATTACCACCGTGGATCTGGATCATGTCGAATGGCTGGGGCCGGATCGCGACAGCATCGGCCGCGAAAAGGCCGGCATTGCGCGCAGCAATCGGCCAGCGATTGTGGGCGAACTCGATCCGCCCCACGGATTGCTGGACGCGTTGGCTTTGTGCGGTGCTCATATCGAGCGAGCCGGAAACGATTTCCATGTCGAACGTGCGGCGCATGGCTGGCGCTGGCGGCATCGCGACGGCACCGCGCTGGCCTTGCCCGATCCCGAACTTGCGGCGCCGGTGCAATATGCCAACGCATCGGCGGCGATCGCTGCAGTTCATGCGCTGCAGGTGATCGACGCGTTCGAATTGGGACGCGTCGCCGCCGCAAGCATGCACCTGGCAAGTGTGCCTGCGCGTTTGCAGTCGCTGGGCGGCGACCCGGCTTTGATTGTCGATGTGGGACACAACCCGCAAGCGGCAAGGGCGCTGGCCGATTGGCTGGATGCCGAACCAGGCGGACGTGTCCATGCGGTGTACGGCGCGCTTTCCGATAAAGATGTCGGTGGCGTGATGACGGCGTTGGGGCCGCGCATCGCTCATTGGCATCTGGCCAGTCTGGATCAGGACACGCCGCGCGGCTTGCCGGCGGCGGTATTGGCGGGCGTGCTGCATCAAGTTCTACCGCGTGCGGGCTTTGACACCCATGTCGATGTGAAGCACGCGTTGGCCGCGGCGCGCGCGTCGGCCCGGCATGGTGAACGTATCCTGGCGTTCGGGTCGTTTTTCGTCGCTTCTGCGGTACTTGCGGAAGCGGCTGGCTGAATCGTCTGCACCGTTCTGTCATGTAGGGTGGCAGGGACAGGTATAATCGCCGCGTCATGCACAAGTTGGTTGTCTGGAGTCCATCTTGAACACACGCCTGTTGGGAGCTGCCGTCCTCGTTGCTCTGGCAATCCTATTCGTGCCGATGTTCTTCTCGGGCAAGCCGCCTTCGACGGGCACCGATCAATCGGTCAGCCTGGCCATTCCCCCGGCGCCCGACCGCGATCTGCAAACCAAGACCATGAGCTTGTCCGCCCAGGGCCCGGCAACGGGCGCCAGCGTGGCGCCGGCCACGTCGGTGGCCCCGAACGCGAACGGCATGGCTACGGTAAATATCGGCGATAGTCGTCCGCAGCCTTCGACGACTGCGGCGACGCCGGCGATTCCGACCCCGGTGCAGCAGCAACCTCAGCAACCCGCCATTCCCACCACGCCGCCGAAAACCGTGGCTGCCACTAGCCGCCCGGTCATCGCGCCGCCGCCTCCGGCAGCAGTGCCCACGCCGGCGCTGCCGCCAGCGACCGCAGCGCGCGGCATCTATGCCATCAACCTCAGTGCGTATGCCCCGGAAGGCGCCAATCGCCTGATGCAGCGTGTGCGTGCATTGGGCTATCCGGTACGTAGCGAGCCCATCCAGCGCGCCGGCAAGACGCTGACCCTGGTCAGCGCGGGACCGTTCGAAACGCGTGCAGCAGCTGAAGCGGCACGGCTGAGGATCAGCCAGTCGATACCCGGTGCCCCGGCCCGGCTTGAGAGTGGCGCCACCACGCTGCAAGGCGACCTGCCTGCACCCGTGGCAGCCGGTCCCGTACGGGCAGGTGCCTGGGCCGTGCAAGTGGCCGCCATGGGCAGCCAAGCCGATGCCGTAGCGTTGCGCGACAAGCTGCGCGCCAACGGTTTCGACGGTTTCGTGGATTCGGTGAACGCCGGAGGCAAGCAGCTGTGGCGCGTACGTGCCGGTCCGCAGACCCAGCGCAGCGATGCGGTGAGCCTGCGCGACCAGATCAAGGCCAAGCTCGGGCTCGACGGCAACGTTGTTAGCGCCAATTAACCGAATACACGGACCGGAAGCCAAACGATGAACGCGGTCGACCTCATCATCATCGCGGTGTTGGCGCTGTCGGTCCTTGTAGGACTCTGGCGCGGCCTCATATCCGAGGTACTGGCGCTGGCCACTTGGGTGGCGGCGTTCTGGGTGGCATGGACTTACGGCCCGGCGGTTTCGGCGCATTTCGATCGGACGATCGAAACGCCGCTACTGCGATTGCTGGTCGGCTATGGCCTCTGTTTTATCGCCGTCCTCATAGGCGGTGCGCTGATACGGTTCATGGTTCAGAAATTGGTGGATGGAACCGGACTGGGTGGCACGGATCGCTTGCTAGGCATGATTTTCGGTTTCGCGCGCGGCGTGTTGCTGGTGACCCTGGTGGTGTTTCTGGTCGGCCTGACATCCTTCGCGCGTGAGTCGATGTGGCAGCAGTCGACCTTGCTGCCGCAGTTCAAAAGTATGGCGGCGTGGCTGGAAAACGAAATGCCGCCGAACGTGCGCGAGCACCTGCATCCGGAGAACCTGCCGGTGCATCTGCCGAACCTACAGCACCTGCAAAATCAGCACTTGCAGAACATGTGGCCGGGCAGCTTGCCGGCGCACGGCACCACTTCCCCGGCTGCTGCTTCGAGCGCGGCCGACGCAACGCATCACAGTTAACAGGTAAAGCACCATGTGCGGAATCATCGGCATCGTCGGTACCACTGAAGTGGCATCGGCGCTTTATGACGGCCTCACCGTCCTGCAGCATCGCGGGCAGGACGCGGCCGGTATCGCGACCGTGGACGGCGCGCGACTGCGACTGCACAAGGACAACGGATTGGTGCGCGACGTGTTCACCCAGGCGGCAATGAGCCGCTTGCGCGGACGCATCGGTCTGGGCCATTGCCGTTACCCCACGGCAGGCTCGGAAGGGTCGTCAGAATCGCAACCGTTCTATGTGAACTCGCCCTACGGCATCGCCTTCGCACACAATGGCAACCTGGTGAACACCGAAACGCTGCGGCGCGAGATGTTCGAGGACGACCGCCGGCACATCAACACCGATTCGGATTCCGAAGTGCTGCTCAACGTGCTCGCGCACGAGTTGCAGATCCAGGACCGCATGGCGTTGACGCCGGACCATATCTTCAAGGCTGTGGCCGGCGTGCATGCGCGCGCGCGCGGCGGCTACGCCTGTGTGGCGCTGCTACTGGGCTACGGCTTGCTGGCCTTCCGCGATCCGAACGGCATCCGCCCGTTGGTGCTGGGTGAGCGCGTCACGGCGGAAGGTCGCGAATACGCCGTTACATCCGAATCCGTGGCGCTGGATATCCTTGGTTTCAAGCGCCTGCGTGACGTGGCGCCGGGCGAAGCCGTGTTCATCACCGACGACGGCCAGCTGCATACCCGCATGTGCGCCGATAGCGCGGTACACGCGCCGTGCATCTTCGAATACGTGTACCTGGCACGCCCCGATTCGATGATCGAGAACGTGTCGGTGTACAAGGCGCGTCTGCGCATGGGCCAGAAACTGGCCGAGAAAATTCTGCGCGAGCGGCCCGACCACGGCATCGATGCGGTCATCCCGATTCCCGACACCGCACGCACCGCCGCCAGCGCGCTGGCCGAAGTGCTGGGCGTGCCGTTCCGTGAAGGCTTCGTCAAGAACCGCTACATCGGCCGTACCTTCATCATGCCGGGGCAGGGCGAGCGCGTGAAATCGGTGCGTCGCAAGCTCAATCCGGTCGAGCTGGAGTTCCGCAAGAAGAACGTGCTGTTGGTAGACGACTCCATCGTGCGTGGCACCACCTCGCGCCAGATCATCCAGATGGCACGCGATGCCGGCGCTAAAAACGTGTATTTCGCGTCGGCCGCACCGCCGGTGCGTTATCCGAACGTGTACGGCATCGACATGCCCGCCGCCTCCGAGCTGGTGGCCGCCGGCCATACCGTCAAGGAAGTGGAGAAGATGCTCGGCGCCGACTGGTTGATCTACCAGGATCTGCAGGATCTGATCTGGGCCGTGCAGGATGGCAACGAGGAATTGAAGCACTTCGATACCTCGTGCTTCTCCGGCGAGTACATCACCGGTCTCGATCAGCAGTATCTGCAGCAGATCGAAATGCTGCGCTCGGATGACGCGAAGGCCGCACGCCGCAGCGCATGACACGCTTTTCCCTCTCCCCGCCGGGGAGAGGGTAGGGTGAGGGGCGGCACTGGCGACAAAAACCCATATGACCGACCTCCACGCCGCCGCGAAACGCTGCCTCGACGCACACGATCCTGTCGAGAAACTACGCCTCACGCATGCAGCATGGGCCGCGCTGCAATCCGCTGAGCTTCACCCAGATTCGGCGTCACCGGCACCGGAGCCTATCTGCTCACCAGGTCGCCCCGAACGCCCGCAACTTGTTCCGCAACGCCAGGTTCCGCATCGCGGTCTAGGTACGCCCGAGGGCCGCGCCGCGTTAGTGCATGCCGTTGCACATATCGAATTCAACGCCATCAATCTTGCATGGGATGCCGTCTACCGCTTTCGCGGCATGCCTGATACGTATTACAGCGATTGGGCTAGCTGCGCCAACGACGAAGCGCGTCACTTCGCCATGCTTTCCGAGCGACTGGGCGAATTCGGTCATCGCTATGGCGACTTCGATGCACACAACGGCTTATGGGAAATGGCTGAGAGAACCGCCCATCACGATACGGCGCGCATGGCGCTTGTTCCGCGAGTGCTGGAAGCGCGCGGGCTGGATGTGACTCCCGGCATGATCGAACGTCTGCGCGCCGTCGGCGACGAGCGCACCATCGCGATATTGGAAGTGATCTTGCGCGAAGAAGTTGCCCATGTAGCCGCCGGCACGCGTTGGTTTCGATGGTGTTGTGAGCGTGATGGATTAGCACCACGCGAAACGTTTCTTGATCTGCTTCGCGATTACATGGGGCGCAACTTGCGCGGGCCGTTTAACCGGCAAGCGCGGCTGCTGGCAGGATTCGACGAAGACGAGCTGGATCAGCTGACCGCGTTGGCGCTTGCAAGTTGATAAAGCCGGCGCCGTCTATGGCGCCTACCCACGTGCCCGCAGGGAGATAGGCTTTATTGCACAGGCTTACGGAACGTGTAGATGAATTTATCCGTCTTGCCTTTGATCGCTGGATTGAAAATAGCGAGCGTGTGATCGTCCGCGGGATTGCGCAAAACATCGCTCTCGCTGACAAACTGAAACCCGGCCGCGGTCACTTCCGCTTTCACAGCAGCAGGATCGATCCGGTGCAGATCGTTGGTTTTGGAAACACCGGTGCCCGCTGCTGCAGCGTGATCCAGCACGATATAGAGGCCGCCCGGTTTCAAGGCGTCGTAAATCGCCTTGTTGATGCGCGCCACGTCGGGCGATCCCATGAACGGGTCGTGCAGATCGTGGTAGTTCTGCGATGTCCACACCATATCCAAGCCCTGCGGTAACGAAAGCGCCGCTATCGGTTGCAGCGGCAGCACGGTCACGTTCGGAAAGGCGGCCGCGCTTGTAAGGCTGCGCAGGCTCTTCAGGCGTTGCGGCGCGACCTTATCCATTTCCGTCGGCTGAAGTGCATACACCGTGCCGTGCGGACCGACCAACTTGCTGAAGAGACGCGTGTAATAACCGTTGCCCGGCATCAGGTCCACGACCTTGTCGCCAGCCCCGATGTTTATATAGCCCAGTACTTGAATGGGCTTGCGGTTTACATCTTGCGCCCGGTCTTCCGCCGGCCGTGCCGGGTTCGCCACCGCCAGCGCCACAAATGAAGGAACGGCTTGCACCGGCTTTGCCGGTAAAGCTGCAAATATGACAAGCGTGGCGGCAGCCGCGAACAAACCGTGGAGTTTCATGATGGGTCTCCGTGTAGCAGGTGGCTTCAGAGTGTCTTGTCGACGTCATCGGGGATGCGCGTATCGACGGCAATCCAGTTCACTTCCCAGGTTTTGCCGCCATCATCAGAAAACGACCACTCAGAACGGCAAGAGTTCGGCGTGATGTCCGACCAGACGTTTTTTACCAGAATCGTGCGGCCGTTGTATGTCTCCTGGTCGATAAATTCGCCGCGCCCGTTCTTGAACTCGCCATACATCGGCACGCCAAGGGTTCCGCCGGTGCTACGCGCAAAGTTGAGACTCCACTGGTGCGTTGTCGGGTTGTAGAGTCGCAACGACAGCGCCTCGATATGACCGCTGGGGCCATCGATTTCCAATACCCCGATGTTGGCGCGGCCATCCCATGCTTTGCGCACGACATGGGTGCCATCGTATTGCACCCAGGTTTTCGAACCCGATAGCGGGTTCATCAAGCGCGAGATGTGCGTTTTCCAGGCGCCGATATTGAAATCGAAATCATGCTGCCCGTCGTGCGCTGCCGGCGCGGGCGAGGCCAGTTGGGTGTAACCCTTGAGCGGTGCCATGCACGCGACCAAAACAAAGGTAAAGACCGCGGCCCGCAACTGTTGCGACGCTTTCATGAATGACTCCGTTTTGCACGCTCAGTAAACGACGTTGAGTGCGATAGCGGGCGTCACCGTTCCAACGGTGTTGTGACCGCCGAAGATGATACGCGTGCCCAGCAGCACGCCGATGTTGGACGTCCAGTTGTATTCGATGGCGGGAGCGACGCCGTACGCTTCGCTGGGCCCTGAGTTGAGCGTCACGTTTTGTGCGTAGGGGAGACCATTTATTTCCTGCACATTCACGCCGTTGACGCGCGTATTGCTGTTGTAGCTATAGGTCATATCCAACGCCAGCACCCAGCGTTGCGTCATGCTGTATTCGAATGCCAAATCTGCATAGAAAGAGGTGCCCGGCTTGACCGTGCCGCGAAATCCCGCGTTGGTGCCGTAAACACTCACGCCTTCGACATTGGCCGCGCGTGAGAACGATCCGGATAGGTCGAAACGTGTACGCAGAATGCGACCATTCGCCAGCCAGAAATACGTCTGCGTATTCAACGCGATTGTGGTGGAGTACGCACCGGCACCCAGGCCATCGCTGGGACGATCACCTAACTGATCGTAACGGCCGGTCGGAAGCGTCTCCTGCAACTGGATGGCCGTGGTTGGAATCCAGCTGCCTGGATGAAATTCCGTCAACCGATACTGCGCCTGTAGCGTGAAGTCGCCAAAACCAATACTTGAGCTGCTGCGGCCATTGTTGACGTGGTTGTATCCGAATACCGGAATCACGCCGATCGAAAGTCGATTGACCAATCCGTAAAGAATGTACGTGCGCGATCCGAAACTGTCCGCGCCCGGCGAGCGAATGTCGTAGAGATACGGCTCGAACAGGAAGTGGCCGGGCGGCAGCGTTGCGGCGGAATTGGCCAGCATCGGGCCGGTCCACCATGCATCGCTCATCGATTGATTGGTGACGGAAGGCGGCGTGGATGGATCTGTCGATGATGTCGCTGTTTGTGCGATAGCGTGCGGAGACCATGCGCCGCAACACCATGCACCGAGCACAAGACTTATCCATGCATGCCGCCCCTTGTTCATTGGCTGATCCGTGTCAGATTGGCCACGAAGTTCGGCTGCCACGTTTTGCCGTGGTCTTCGGAGAACGATTGCTCGAAGCGATGCGAGTTTGGCTGGATGTCCGACCACACGCTACGCACAAGCACGGTTCGACCGTTATACGGCTCCTGCGAGATCAGTTCGCCGCGTCCATCCTTGAATTCACCGACTGAGGATTCCTCGATGGTGCCGCTGTCGCTGCCGGCGTAGGACTGAGTCCACTGATGCGACTGCGGGTTGTAGAGAAACAGCGTCATGCCTTCGAAGTGGCCGCTCTTGCCGTCGGCTTCGATTTCTTCCATTGAAGCCTTGCCGCCCCAGATCTTTCGGACCGTGACTGTGCCGGTCATCTCTTCCCAGGTGGCGGAGCCGGTAGGCGGGTGCTGGAGGGTTCTGATGTGCGTCCTCCAGGTGCCGATGTTGAAGTCGAAGTCGTGCGCACCATCCCGGTATGTCGAGGGCGCGCTCGTGGCCGTCTGGGCGAGGGTCAGGGCGGGGCAGCCCATCAGCCCCGTGGCAAAGAAAGCACAGTAAAACAAGGCGTTTTTGAACGTTGTCATGGCTCAATCTCCCGCGACCGACGGGTCGCTTGGGGCAGAAATTAAGTCAGTTAGTGGTTCACTGAAATAACCACTTATGTATGATTGGATATAACCACTTCAGGCCACCCGGTATGAAACGTATCCCTGCTGGTTTTCTGCCGCCGGTCGCACTCGATGCCGCAAGCGACACACCGATGTACGACCAGTTATCCGAATGGTTTCGGCACGCGATCATCGACGGGCAACTGCGTCCCGGACAGCGTGTGCCATCGACCCGAAGTCTTGCGATAGAACTGAAGATCTCCCGTGTGCCGGTGCTCAGTGCATACGAGCAGCTGTTTGCCGAAGGCTATCTGGAAACCTTTGTGGGTGCCGGCACCTGTGTCGCGCGATCGATCCCGGGCGACGTATTGAAGTCGACCGGCATCACCGAGCGGCATGCGTCACCATCACAGGAGAGCGCGCCACGCCGCATCGCCCAGCGTGTGGAGGGATTGCGCACACCAGCGCAGACCTGGGCTAACAATCAAGGTGCATTTCGCGTGGGTCTGCCGGCCATCGATCACTTCCCGATCACCACCTGGTCAAAGCTCGTCAACCGTCATTCGCGCAAGCCGCCGATCGATCACATGGTGTACGGCAGTGCCATGGGCTATCTGCCGCTGCGGGAAGCCATCGCCGAATACTTAGGCACCGTTCGTGCTGTGCGCTGCGACGCGTCGCAGATTCTTATCACCACGGGATCGCAACAAGGCCTGCAAATCTGCGCGCACGCTTTGTTGGATGCGGGGGATCGCGTGTGGATGGAAGACCCCGGCTATCCCGGTGCGCGGCAGGTATTGAAGACGATCGGCGCAGAAGTCGTCGCGGTTCCGGTGGACGAAGAAGGCCTTGACGTGGAGCAGGGCATCCTCCGGGCGAGCGGTGCGCGGGCAGCATATATCAGCCCATCACACCAATTCCCGCTCGGCACCACCATGAGCGCAACGCGACGCATGCAACTGCTGAATTGGGCCGTACACACCGGCGCCTGGATCATCGAAGACGACTACGACAGCGAGTACCGATTCGGCGGTCGCCCGCTGGCTTCGCTACAAGGTATGGATACCGACGATAGGGTCATCTACGTAGGAACCTTCAGCAAGGTGATGTTTCCCGCATTGCGAGTGGGCTATGTGGTAGTTCCCAAAGATCTGGTGCCCGCGTTCGCTACAGTTCGCGATGCTTTCGACACGTTTTCGTCCATGCTGTATCAAGTCGTGCTGACCGACTTCATTCGCGAGGGGCACTTCGCGCGTCACATCCGTCGAATGCGAGCGTTGTACCTGGAGCGGCGGACAGCATTGCTTGAAGCCATCCAAAAGTACCTGGGAGACCGGCTTGAAGTGATCGGCACCGAAGCTGGCATGCAGTTGGTGGCGTTGCTCCCAGCGGGCGTTGACGACGTGGCCGTGTCAATCAAGGCCGCTCAGAAAGGTGTATCAGCGCGACCTTTGTCCATTTGCTATGCAACTCCGCCCCATCGGGGTGGGGTAATCCTTGGCTACGCGGGTGCGAATGTGCACGAGCTTCGTGAGGGCGTACGCAGACTCGCGGCGTGCATTTAAGAGCTGCCTCTAGCCTTACCCGGTACCTGTGGTGTTAAGTTGCGGGATTATCCACTTGCTTGCCGGAGTCCCCATGTCTCTTATCCCCACCGCTGGTTCGCCGCTTGCCATGCATCGTACGTTTTCGCGTCTCGCTTTAGCCGTAGCGATGGCACTCGCGGCTGGTACTGTCGGTGCACAGCAAGCGTACACCGACGATGTGCCGCCGCCACAGGACACGCCGTACGTTGGTACGGTGGCGCTTCATGTCGATGCGAACGACACGGCGCAGGGCATTTTCCGCGTCCATGAAACGATTCCGGTGAAGTCGGGCGCGCTGACGCTGCTGTACCCGCAGTGGATTCCCGGCGATCACTCGCCGACGGGCCCGATCGCCATGCTCGCCGGCCTCAAGCTCAGCGCCAACGGCAAGCCGCTCATGTGGAAACGCGACAAGTACAACGTGTACGCGTTCCATGTCGACGTGCCTGCAGACGTATCCACGGTCGATGCGACATTCCAGTACATGTCGGGCCGCACCGACGGCGAGGGATTCGAGATCACCGACCGCATGATGGACATGGAATGGAGCAAGGTGGCGTTGTATCCGGCCGGCTATTTTTCGCGCGGTATCACCTTCGCGCCCAGCGTGACGCTGCCACATGGCTGGCAGCTCGGCACCGCGCTGGAGACCGCCTCGCAATCGGGCGATACCATCACGTTCAAGCCGGTGACGCTCAACAACTTGGTCGACTCGCCCATCTATGCGGGTCAATACTTCAAACGTGTCGATCTCAACCCAGGCGGCGAGACGTCGGTGCACCTGGACATCGTCGCCGACGCGCCGAAGTACCTGGAAATGACGCCCGAGCAGATCAAGGTGCATCGCGCGCTGGTGACGCAGGCCGTGACATTGTTCGGCTCGCACCACTACGACCATTACGACTTCCTGTTCTCGCTGTCGGACGTGCTGGGTGGCAACGGCACGGAGCACCACCAGTCCAGCGAGAACGGTTTGGGCGCCGACTACTTCACCGCCTGGAACGACGCTGCGCCTGACCGCGACTTGCTGGCTCACGAGTACACGCATTCGTGGAACGGCAAGTTCCGCCGTCCGGCCGATCTGTGGACACCCAACTTCAACGTGCCGATGGGCGACTCGCTGCTGTGGGTATACGAGGGGCAGACTCAATACTGGGGTTTCGTGCTGACGGCGCGCGCCGGCATGTGGACGCCGCAGCAGTTCCGCGACGCATTGGCCATGGTGGCGGCCAACTACGAACGCAATCGTGAAGGCTTCCAGTGGCGCACGCTCGAAGACACCACCAACGACGCGACTGCTGCCCGCCGCTCCAGCCTGCCGTACCGCAGCTGGCAGATGAGCGAGGATTACTACAGCGGCGGCCAGATGATGTGGCTGGAGATGGACGCCAAGCTGCGTACCCTGACGCATGACCAAAAATCGCTGGACGATTTTGCACGCGCTTTCTTCGGTGTCGACAACGGCAGCTACGTCACCAAGACCTACACCTTTGACGACGTAGTGGCAGCCCTGAACGGCGTCGCCAAGTACGACTGGGCGAGCTTCCTGCGCGCACATGTCGATACGCTCGATCCGCCGCTGGAGAACGGTATCGCAGCGACCGGCTGGAAGCTGGTCTACACCGATCAGGAAAGCGCGTACGAGAAGCAGTACAACAGCCGGCCGCAATCGTCTCGCCATCTGTACAACTTCGCCTGGTCGATCGGTCTGACAATGAACGATGCGGGGCAGGTCAACGACGTACGCTGGGACGGGCCGGCATTCAAGGCTGGCGTCAGTACCGGGGCCAGCCTGGTTGCGGTGAACGGGCAGACCTATTCGAACGATGTATTGAAGAGTGCGATCGCGGCGGCCAAGAACAGTAACGCGCCGATCCAGCTGCTATTGAAATACCAGGGCGGCTACCGCACGGTACCGGTGGACTACCACGGCGGCCTGCAATACCCGCACCTGGTGCGTGTTGAAGGCACGCCCGATTACCTGAGCGAAATCATCGCTCCGCGCAAATAAACGTCGGGGCGGGTGCACGGTAGAAGAACAATCGCTTATTGAATCCTTGGCCTCGGTGAAGTAGGAAGGCAACACTGATTCCGAGCGTTGACTCCAAAGAAGTACATTGAATTGAAATCCAGGAACGCTATGAGCGAACAGGCCACTTCGACGCCGCACGCGATTTCCGTGCGCGGCGTCAGCAAGACCTACAAAGGCGGCTTCCAGGCACTGAAGTCGGTCGATCTCGATATCCGGCGTGGCGAGATCTTTGCACTACTTGGCCCGAATGGTGCGGGCAAGACGACTTTGATCAGTATCATCTGCGGCATCGTCAAACCAAGCCATGGCACGGTAACGGCGGATGGCCACGATGTGTTGCGCGATTATCGCGCTACGCGCATGAGGATCGGTCTGGTGCCCCAGGAGCTGTCGACCGATGCTTTTGAGACGGTCTGGGCGGCGGTCCGGTTCAGCCGGGGATTGTTCGGACGCTCGCGGAACGATAAGCATATCGAAAAGGTTCTTCGCGATTTGTCGCTCTGGGACAAAAAAGACGCGAAGATCATGACATTGTCCGGAGGCATGAAACGCCGCGTGCTGATCGCCAAGGCGCTCGCACACGAGCCTAGCATCCTGTTCCTGGACGAGCCCACTGCGGGTGTGGATGTAGAACTGCGGCACGATATGTGGAACATGGTGCGTGCCTTGCGGGACACCGGCGTGACGGTGATTCTCACCACGCATTACATCGACGAAGCCGAGGAAATGGCCGATCGCGTTGGAGTGATCACGCGTGGCGAGCTTATCCTCGTCGAAGAAAAAGACGTGTTGATGCGCAAACTGGGTAAAAAGCAGCTGGCGATCAGCTTGCAAGCGCCTATGCAGACGCTACCTGAGGGGCTCGGCGAATACGCACTGGAGCTCGCCGACGACGGAGCAACGCTTCTTTATACGTTTGACGTCAAGAGCGAGGACACCGGTATAGCCGTGTTGTTGCGCAAGCTGGGAGACCGCGGCGTGGATTTCAAGGATCTCCACACGCTGGAAAGCTCGCTTGAGGACATCTTTGTAAACCTGGTGCGGGGTACGCCATGAACATTCCTGCCATTCACGCCATTTATCGTTTCGAAATGGCGCGTACGTTTCGTACGCTAACGCAGAGCATCGTGTCGCCTGTGCTATCGACATCGCTGTACTTCGTCGTATTTGGCGCCGCCATCGGTTCGCGTATGGGTGACATTGGAGGAACGAGCTATGGCGCCTTCATCATTCCTGGGCTGATTATGCTGTCGCTTCTCAACGAGAGTATTTCCAACGCATCGTTCGGGATCTACCTTCCCAAATGGTCGGGCACCATTTACGAATTACTTTCCGCACCTGTTTCACCGTTCGAGGCGGTGCTCGGTTATGTCGGCGCGGCATCCACCAAGTCGGTGCTGCTCGGCGCGTTGATCTTGCTTACCGCGCGCTTTTTCGTGCCTTACCACATTATTCACCCGATATGGATGATCGCCTTTCTGTTGCTGACTGCGGTGACATTCAGTTTGTTCGGTTTCATCATCGGGCTGTGGGCCGATGACTTTCAGAAATTGCAGGTGATTCCACTCATGGTCGTCACGCCGCTCACCTTCCTCGGTGGCGCTTTCTACTCCATTGGCATGCTTCCGCCGTTTTGGCAAAAGGCCGCGCTGTTCAACCCCGTGGTTTACCTCATCAGTGGATTTCGCTGGAGCTTCTATGGCCAGTCCGACGTCAACGTTGTCGTAAGTGTGGGCATGACGATGGTATTTTTGCTGTTGTGTGCGATGGCTGTCGCCTGGATTTTCCGCAGCGGTTACAAGTTACGCGCGTAGCGATCGCGGGTTACTGCATTTACTTCAGCGACAACGCGCTTTCCCAATGGGAATCTGACGCTACTTCGATTTTGCGCCACCAACGGTCACCCGTATGTGGTGCCGCTAGGTCCACGCGCTCGCCCATACGCGGCGTGGCCAGCGGAATATCTCGTTCGATGGCCAGCGACGCGACGCGTTCGAACGGCTCCTGCCAGCGATGCATCGCCAAGTCAAAGGTGCCGTTGTGCACCGGCATCAGCCAGCGACCGCGCAGATCGCTATGCGCCTGCACTGTCTGTTCCGGCTGCATATGCACGTAAGGCCATTGTGCATCGTACGCGCCGGTTTCCATCAGCGTGATATCGAAAGGCCCAAGGCGTTCGCCGATGGTCTTGAAGCCGTCGAAGTAGCCGGTGTCTCCGCTGAAGAACACGCGAAGCTCGTCGTCGAAGATCGCCCACGACGCCCATAGCGTGGTGTTGCCGTCAAACGGAGTACGCCCGGAGAAATGTTGCGCCGGCGCGGCAGTCATGCGCAGGCCGTCGATCTCGACGCTTTCCCACCAGTCGAGCTGATGCACTTTCGCCGCATCCACGCCCCATTCGATCAGGCGGTCACCGACGCCAAGCGGGGTCAGAAAGACGTCAGTGGTGGCGGCCAACTGCTCGATGCTGCTGCGGTCGAGATGATCGTAATGATCGTGCGACAGGATGACGCCGCGGATGGGCGGCAGTTCGTGCAAGGCCATGGGAGGCTGATGAAAGCGTTTGGGTCCCATCCACTGGAACGGCGAAGCGCGCTCGGCAAAGACCGGATCGGTGAGCCAATAGGCGCCGCGCAATTTCATCAGCATGGTGGAGTGGCCAAGCCGATAAAGGCTGCGATCGGGGGCCGCCTCGAGCTGCGCACGTGTAAGGGGACGGACCGGTAGCGGACTCTTCGGTTGAGTACCGGCCGGCTTGTTGAAGAGCGCGTTCCAGATGATGCGCAGCGTTTTACCCATCCCTCCTGACGGGCGCGGTACAGGGTTATGGAAACGACTGTCGCGTCGCTGCGGCGAAGCCTCGTACTTGTCAGTCTTGGAGCGAAACGATTTGACGATGCGCAAAAGCATGGAAGCTTCCTGGAATCAGGTCGGAGGGCACCAAATATCTACACTGCGTAGTGTAGTTTATGGTCTAAGAAAAGTAAACCTGGCAGTGTAAAATGGGCTTATGCCTAGTCTTCCCACCACATCCCAGCGCCTTACCGACCGCAAACGCAGTGCGATCATCGAGGCCGCCATCGACGAATTCCGCGTTGCTGGTTACGAAACCACCAGCATGGACCGCATTGCCGCGCGTGCCGAGGTGTCCAAGCGCACGGTCTACAATCATTTCCCCAGCAAGGAAGTGTTGTTCGCAGAGATCCTGCACCATTTATGGGAGGCGATTGCCGGAGGCGAAGAACTTGCCTATCGCGCCGATCGTCCGCTACGCGATCAATTGCTGGAGCTGATCGCGCAAAAGTTTCGCCTGCTCAACGACGACGCGTTCGTATCGCTGGCTCGCGTCGCGATCGCCGCCGGCATCCACTCGCCCGAACGAGCGCTCGACATGGTTGCGCGGATGAGCGAGCGCGAAGAAGGTCTGACCGTGTGGATACGCGCCGCTGCCGCGGATGGCCGCTTGAAGACGAGCGACCCGGTCTTTGCCTCACATCAGTTGCAGGGATTGATCAAGAGTTTTGCGTTCTGGCCGCAGATCACGTTAGCCCAGCCGCCACTGGACACCGCCGCACAAAAGCAAGTGGCCGAGTCGGCGGTAGATATGTTCTTGGCTTACTACGCCGTCTAAGCTCTTTGCCCGACCAAGGGCTATTGCGAAACACAGCGCCTTGACGGATATCCCCATTGCCCGAACGCTGGCTTTCGTCTTCGGTGTGGCAGCGACCCTGGTGATTGCTGTTGCTGTGCTCACCTAATCGAGGGAGCAACGTAGAGTTTTTTACTCGGCGCACCAAAAAAACCAGCGAAGAGGGGAGTCTTCGCTGGCTCACCAATCAGGTGAATTACCGGGAACTTTCATTACGATCAAAATGGCCATGCACGGGAAGTTGCTGCCTGGATCGGCGTGGACGTTACCCCCGCGCACGGACGTGGGATTACTGAATTAGCGTCATGGCCATGATCTGCACATTTGTGTTGCTCGGCAGCTTGATGCTTTTCACCGTCTTCGCGTTGTTCAAGTTGAATTTGTAGTTGTAGAGATAGAAGCTGCGGCTATCGCGTCCACCGCTGTAGGTATCGCGGTAGGGCTCTACGGCGGCCTGCAATTCGCCGGCATAGCTCTGCGGACTGAACCAGTCGCTGATGCTTTGGGTAAAGGTCGACTGCGTGCCGTCGGTGTAGGTGACGGTGAAGGTTTGCGAGGTCTGGCTTCCGTTCATGGCGGCTGCCAGCAATTGCAGCCCGGAGAACTGACCCGATGGTAAGGTGATCGTCTGTCCCGACGCGCTGACGTCGTTGGCGGCATTGGCGCTGCCGAAGTGATACAGCACGTCGTTGTATTCCAGCGACGATCCCAGCAACTGTGCCGAATACGCATCGCCCACGCCATCCACGCCGCCGGTGGACGAGAAGGTGGCTCCGTCGTTGTAGATGGCGGTGCGGTTGAAGGCCGATGCGAGACTTACCGGCGACGCATTGATGGTCGGGTTGCTCAACACATAAGAAAGCACCACCACGTTGCGGTTGTTCGGCAGCGCGATGCTCTTGACCGTCTTGGTGCTGTCGATCGGAAACGCGTAGCCGTACAAGTTGAACGTCCGGCTATCCTTGCCGCCGCTGCTGGTGTCGCGATACGCCATCGTGACGGCGTTCGATTCGCCTGGATAGCTTTGCGGACTGAACCAATCGCTCATGCTTTGGCTAATGACAGTGCTGCTGCCATCGGTGTAGTCGACCATGAAAGTCTGCGCTGCCTGGCCACCATTGAGGCCGGTCGCAAGCAGGCTCAATTCGCTGTACTGCCCTTGGGTAGGCGTGATGGTGCCGCCGCTCAAGGCATTAGCGGTGTTGGCCGCACCGAAGCTGAAGGTATCGCCATTCCATGTCTGCGAGCTGCCGAGCAGGTTGGCAGAGTAGGCGTAACCGTTGCCATCCAGGCCGCCGGTGGTGAACGACGTTCCATCGGTGTAGACGCCATACACCCCGGTTGTCGTCGTGCTTCCTCCCACGCCGTTATTGATGGCGCTGGCGTAGGCTGCCGTTTCGTTTCCGCCGTTGTACGTCTTGCCGACGATGTCGTCGTACAACCACAGGAAACCGCCGGTGATGCTGCACTGAGAGTGCCAGCTGCTCATCTGGCTTTGCGCTTGCGGAGGCGTGTCGCTGCTATCCCAAACGCCGGGATAAACAGGCACCGATCCGAAACTCCAGCCCGAGCACGGACTGTTGCCTGCGCCACCCGAGTAGGTCTGCAGATGGACGCCGTCGACCGTACCGGGAAGCGTGCTATTGATCTGCGAAACGACCGACGTCCAATACGAGGCGTTGGTGTACGGGGATATCGTCACGTGATAGCCGAGGTTGCCCAGCATCACCGCAAACGCCTCGGTCGACGCCGCGTCGTAGCTGTTCTCGTCATCGAAATCGATCGCATCGATGGATGGCAACGCAGCCTTCAGCGCCTGGAAATCCTTGTAGAGGATGCTGGTCGATCCCGTACCTTGCGAATTGACCAAAGCCTTGATGTCCTGGAAATCACCCACGTTCGACGAACCGATGCTGAGGGTGATGCGCTTGGGCGTTCCCTGCTTCATGGTCACCAGATCGGCCGCGAACGACGGCCATGTGTTGTTGCCCACATACGTGCCGCCGGACGTCAACGGGAATTCACCGTTGAGGTTGAGGTCGCCAGCGGAATTCACCTCGACGCTCCACACGATCACTTCAGTGAAACCGGAGTTCTCGATCTCAGAGATATTGCTCGTTACGTGCTTGTACAACGGGCCGCCACCATAGATGCCGGTGTAGCCCGTGGTTTGAGCACTCACGCTTCCACACCCGAATGCGAGCGCCGAAACAAAAAGTAGTAGTGTCGACTTGCGATGAAACCGTGAACACCGAACCTTCGTATGCTTCATGGACACGCTCTCCAAGAGTCAATGGGACGAAAACGCGCGGAGTGCCATATGCGTGATGCTTTTTAAGGGCACAAACTTACCCAGAGCCATGGCTGCTGCCATGCCCCTTCGATGCTGCTTTCAGAGATACGCAAACTGACCCAACTACCGGCGCATGCTGCAGGCGGATAACCGCCTCGCCACGCCGTCCCCAGAGTCCTTCGGGAACCGATTTTTCAATCGGTCCCAATTTTCATGAATACCTTGGACCGAAGGTCGCCAGTGGCTAATGAATAGGGCACTAAAAAGGCTATGTCAAATGAAATTTGTATCGATTCAAATTTAGATTTTCTAAATGTATCTTATTGATGTGAATGAAATTCTTGTGATGACGCTGTTGCGTAACAGCAAAACAATTGGATCGATCTAATTAATCACGGACTTACGGGTTTTGCACCCGCAAAAAATCGACAAATAAACCCAGTTCTACAAGCACAAACACTCGCACCAGGGGCAGGGTATAGAGACGTCCGCGGAGGCCCACTAACGCGTGCTGAAATCGCCGGGGCGTTTCATGCGCGCAGTAACCCAAGAGCTGCGTCACCGCGAGCTATTTCGGTTTATGCAGATCTCAATGATCCATCGCAGGAAGACCAAGTGCCTGACGCAACGGATTCAACAAATTGCCGTAGCGTGGCCCGCGTGCCGTGTCGGCGCGCAGCGGTTCCCGCACTTGCATGGCACTCGGTGTGCCGATGGCGCGCTGCGTTTCGTTGAATCGCAAACATGTTTCCTCGAATGGCAAGCCGCAGAACGCAAGCAATTCGCGAATTTTCGTTTCGGGATCTTTGAGCAAATCCTCGTACACGTGCTGATAAACGCGCACATGGTCTTTCTGTGCCCAATAACTCGCCGCAGCATCGAAGCTCCGCCAGTACGAGGCCAGATCGGAAAACGTGCGCGTGTAGTCGTTGCCGGGAAAGTACTGCCGGTAACACGAGAAACAGGTTTCGAGTGCATCGCGACGACTGATGACGATGCGCGCTCCCGGCAGCATCGCTCGAATCATGCCGATGTGCATCCAATTATTGGGCAACTTGTCGGTAAACATCGGACGGCTCTTGCGCCAGCGCGCGGTTCGTTCCAGATAACGCTGCCCCAGTTGCCGCCAATCCATCGCGCTCATGTCCGCAAGCCATGCTGGATACGATTTTTTGCGCCTGTTCGACTCTTCGGCAATGAGCAAGGGCAGGTCGGTCAACTCGGCGGCACCCTCGACGCTGGAATGCGATGCAAGAATTTGTTCGATCAACGTCGATCCCGAACGCGGCATGCCCACGATGAAAATCACTTCCGAGCCGAGGTCTTGCCCGGCGTCGGCGGTGCAGGTCGCGGATCGGATCGCGTCGATCGTTGTGGCCACTGCCGCAGCATTCCAGGTCCTGTGCCTCCGGGCGATTTCGTTCGCAGCAGCCAACGCCTGCAGGGATTCGGCGTAACGGCCTTGATCGTCCAGCGCCTTGGCCAAGGCGAAACCCATCGCAATGCGGTCGCCGTCGTTGGCGCGTGGATGCGCGAGTGCGCGTTGGATGGCGTCGCTATCGCTCGTGTCCAGGCGCAGCGTTTTGATTTCCGCCAGACCCCACCACGCCATGCCGGCCCACGGTTGCTCCGCGAGCAGCTTTCGATATTCGGCGATGGCTTCGTCGCGGAAATTGTCCATGCGCAGCAAGTCGGCGAGTTGCGCGCGCGCGGCCGCATAGTCCGGTGCCAAGGTGACGGCACGGCGTAGCGCGTTTCTCGCTTCGTCAAAGCGCGCGCTACGCGTCAAGAATAGGCCGAGGTTGTACCAGGCCATGACAAAGCCCGGCTGAAGTTCGCAGGCTCGACGCAAACACTCGATCGCCTGATCGAGTTCGCCCGCCTCCGCCAGGAAGATCGCAAACGCGTTGTGGTACATCGCCTCCTGCGGGCGTTGCTCCAGCGCACGATGCATGTCGCGCAAAGCCGCGCGGTGTTCCCCGCGCATGCTCAGCAAGCTCGCATGCAAACGCAAAACTTCGGGATGATCCGGATAGCTACTCAACACGGGCGCCAATTGGCCAGCCGCCTGATCGGGGCGATGCATCTCCAATGCCTGTGCCGCTGCCATGACGCGATTCGCCGCAACGGGCTCCAGGCCTTGCAATAACGGATTCAAATTCGCCTCCGAACGCGTTGCGCTTGCATACAATCTGCCCATCTAAACAAAGATGCCCCCATGTCCGGGACATGGAGGCATCGATGTTAACGCGAGTACAGCGTCAAACCATCATTGGAACTGCCAGCGGAATACCAGTTCGCCAGTACGCGGTTGCTGGTACGTATTGGGCTGCATGAAATTGGGGTTGAACTGCCCGTTGCCGTTGCTGATGTTGGTGACGAACGAGGTAACGGTGTTGCTGTTGAACAGGTTGAGCACCTTCAAATCCAGCGAGAAGGCATTCGGGCCGTAGGCCCAGTCGTAGCCAACATCCAGGTCCACCTGCTTGTACGACGGAAGGCGACCGTAGCTGCCGCGGGTGTAGTTGATGGTGTTCGATATCGGAGATTGGCCGGCCAGCACATTCGACAACGTGTTGCAGTAATACGCGTTGTTGTTGCCGAGCTGGTTGCTGCCGATCGCCAGGGTTCCGTTGTTCGGATATTGGGAATTGCAATCGATCGGACCACCCGCGTAGTACGTGAGTGCACCACCCACCCGCAGACCCTTCAACAAATTGTCCTGATGAGCGAACTTGTAATAACCGAACACCTTCACCGTGGACGGGATATCGTCGCCCAGATTACCTGCGGCACCCTGCAGGAAGCCCGGAGCATTCAACCCGCTGTCATAGCCGGTCGCGCCGGTGTTGCCGGTGCCACCGGCATAGCTGGTGGTGCCGTCGGTGTTGCCGAACTCATGGCGCCATGTGTAGGACGCGCTCAGGTAGTACGGCTCTTCCTCGGAGTAGGCGTGATCCATCGTCAGGCTGAGCTGATAGATCTTGCGTCGCAGCGATGGGAAACCGATGTAGCTGTTCGGGAAATCGACCATCGTGAGCGGGCTGTTGGCGCCGTTCAACTGCACCGGAATGTTGATGTCCTTGCCTGGCGTGATCAGGTACTGGCCGAGGAACACCGCGTTCGGGTAGCCCTTGTTGGTGAGGTACGCCTTCAGCTGATCGATGTTGTTGTAGATGTTCGGCAAGCCCGTTAGCTTGCTCGTAAAGAACGTGGCGCCCGCAGTCCAGCTGTCACCGATCTTTTGCTGCGCGTAAATCGAGAATTGCTTCAGCTTGGCGTTTTGTGCCGTGCTCGAAATGAACTGCCCGGCGGTCAGGTAATGCAGGCCGCTACCGGCGCTGCCTTGCACGGGACCCACTTGCGTTAGACCGGTCGGAACGCCGTTGGCTCCCACGCCGGTATAGGTGTAGGTGGTGGTGGTGTGGATGTAGCCCTGACCCGGTGTGCCGCCGTAAGCATTGAAGTAAAGCGGAATGCCTTCGGAGTACTCGCCCGCGGTGGCACCGATCTTCAGCGTCGAATCGCCATGGACGTCCCATGCCACGCCAACGCGAGGCAGGAAGTTGCCCTTGCTGTACATCTTTTCGTTGATGTTGTCGGTCATGGCGTAATTGTCGTAACGCCCGCCGGCATAGAGGGTCCAGTTCTGCGCAAAATGCCAGCTATCGCCCAGATAGAAGCCATAGGTGGGCGAGCTGTTGTAGTAGATACGCGGCGCATAGGACAACTGGACGTACTTCGATCCCGGTGCGACGGATTGGCCGTTGATGGTGCAGGGTTCAGTCGGCCCCAGTGCCGTGCTGCAGTAGCTGTAGGTCCATGAGTTCGGGTTCGGGATATTGGCCTGCGACATGGTCGGGCTGTAACGCTCTCCACCGAAGGTCACTTCGTGGTCGTCGGTCACGTTCCAGGTGAAGTCGAGGCGCGCACCCATCATGCGGTACTTCAGGTAATACAGGCTGCTGGTACCGTTGCCGGGCGCCTGCGAGTACTGCTTCGTGTCCGGGTTGTAGTTCTGGATGTACGGAACGTCGATGCCGTACTGGTAATACGAGTTGAAGTACTGCTGCGAGGTACCCGCCATCGCCGAGACGGACAGCGTATCGGTGATCTGGCCGTGGTAGTTGGCCACTGCCAAGGTATCGTGCCAAGCGTTGCCACTCCAGTTGTCCAGTGCGGAGGCCGCGCTGGAGGGTTCATACGGCGTCGATAGCGCATACTGCGATTGCGTCTGGAGGTTGCTCTGACGGTCGATGAAGATGTTCAACGTATGACCGTTGGCGATATTCCACGTGAAGTTACCGAGGAACTGCTTGTTGCGGTTTTCGTTGAGGGTCTTGTTGCTGGAGTTGTAGGTCGTGGTCGGGTTGACGCCCTGCACACCCTGGCCATAGTTGTTCGGCTGGATTTCGGCGAGCACGTAGTAGAACAGCTTGTCCTTGATGATCGAGCCCGATGCCCAATAGTCCTGCAACAGGCTCGGCGACCAGTGGTTCAACTGGTAGGCGTTGGTCAGCTGGCCGTTGTAGTTGTACGTGTTCCTGGGATTTTCATTGAGCGTGCCCGTGGCGGGCGTGAACGCTAAATCCACACCGGCCTTGAAGTCATTGGAGCCTTGCTTGATCGTGCCGGCAACGACGCCGCCCATGGCGCTGCCGTACTTGGCATCCATACCACCGTCGATGGTGGAGACGGTGGCAAGGGCTTCGTTCGGGATCTTGTCCGGCACCGCACCCTGCTGCATATCGGTGACGTTGAATTCGTTGAGGAAGTACCGGTTCTCGGTGCCCGACGCGCCGTTGAACTGCGGCGCATTGCCGTGCGAACTGGTGATGCTGGCCACGTTCGACTGCATCGAGGCGACAGCGAGAAGATCCGGATTGATCAACGGCAGCCGATTGATTTCCGTCGAATCCCAGGTCTGGATCTGCTGGCTCGTCGTGACGTCGATCGCGTTGACCGTCGGTTGACTGGCAGTGACGGTGACCGAATTCAATTCCTTCGCATTCACTGCGGCCGACGCTTCGAATATCGCCGGACTGTTGGAGCCCGCAACCACCACCACACTGCGCTGATCGACCACGTTGCCATCGCGCAGCATCTTTACGACGTAAGTGCCGGGCATCAATCCAGTGACCTCGTAGTGGCCATTGGCATCGGCATGCACGGTACTGTCGTAGCCCGTCGACGGGTTGGTGACTTCGGCGGCAACGTCTTTGCCTCCAGGCAAATTGCCGTAAACACCACCGGTGATGCTCTGCGCAAACGCTGCGCTGCTGGTCATCGCAGCAGCCCATAGGCCAATGCGTATGCTGGCTCGCAAGCTGCTGCCCAAACGAAACTGGTACTTGCTCATTTGCTCCCCTACCTTTTCGGTTTGTTTGCTGTGCCCACGTCCGCGATGCTTTTTGAGGGCACAAACCCACCCTGAGCCATGGTTATTTCCATGACCCTCCGTCACTGCTCTTCAAAGATGCGCAACCGTCCCAAACACTAACGTGTGCTGCAGGCGGGATAACCGCCTCGCCACTCGGCCCCAGAGTCCTTCTGGATGTTTATTTTTCAATCGATCCAAATTCTCGTGACAACGTTGTACCGAATGCCGCGAGCGGGCTAATCAATAGGACAGTAAAAAGACGATGTCAACAGGAATTTGTATCGATTTAAATTTAAATTTTCTAAATGTATCCCGTTGATGTACAAGTAATTCGTCGAAAATGGATATTGCATGACAGCAAGAGTATTGGATCGATCCAAGTTTTTCCTTGGATTATCGTGTGCTGCACCTGCAAAAGAAGGCGTTCAAAAAAAGCGCAAATGGTTGGCGCCTGGTGATACTTGGTGGCCCCAGCGCTATGTGTGAATCAATACAAAAACCATGTCGCATCCATTCGAATTTTTGCGACCGCTAGGCAGTGCTCCGATCTCGCAGCACCGTTTCGAAGCCGTTCTCTTCGCCTTGTGACGCCGCGCCCAGGCGTACTTGTGCCGTCATTTAGATCGTGACAAATTGGCGCGAGGACCGGTAACCCCCTACGTCGCCAAATCAATTTCAGAAATACCGCCGGGAAGGGCCGCAATGGATATCTTGGGTTGGATCCGCGATCAGCTGACTGGCTTCTTTGGCTTAGGGCCGTTGCTGGAGATGTTCGCCTCCGGCAACTACCAAAGGCTACTTACGGTAGATGGCTTCGCCAACCTGATCGCGCCCGTGATCCCGCTGCTGTTGGTTTTCGAACTTGCGCGCGGCGTCGTGCTTCGTCGGATCAAGCGCGAGGATTACCAAGTTCCACTTCTATTGATGGTGCTGAACCGTTTCATCGGCGCCTTTCTTACCATTGCCATGGTCGGCTTCTGCATCGGCCTGTTCAACCGCTTTGCCCCATTCCAGGTTGGGCTCACTTGGTACGGACTGCTTTATGGCTACGTGGTATGGGAGCTCGCACATTTTGTGTATCACTATCTGGCACACAAAGTGCGTCTGTTGTGGTGTTTGCATGCGACTCACCACGCGCCCGTTGCGATGAATCTATCGGTGGGCTATGCACACTTCTTTCTCGAGGGCGCTTATGCCGACTTTGTGCGCACGAGCATCTGCATGCTGCTGGGAGTGAGTCCGCCACTCCTGGTCCTAATAATGATCATCGACGGTTTCTGGGGGTCTTTCATCCATCTCGGGGAGAATGTGCTATCGAAGGGGAAGCTTGGTGTGTTTTATCGTGTAGTGCTGACGCCCTCGCATCATCGTGTTCATCATGCACGCAACGTGCTCTATATGGACACCAATTTCTGCAACCTGCTACCGATCTGGGATCGCATCTTCGGCACTTATATGGAAGTGCATAAGGACATCCACGTTGAATACGGCATCACCCGGCCGGTAAAACCTTACAGCGTTCTTGATGCCTACCTGGGTGAATTTTGGTTGCTAGGGCGAGACGTGTGGCGCGCGCCAGGGACACGCAACAAGCTGCTGTACCTGCTTATGCCGCCGGGCTGGAGCCATGACGGCAACCACCACACGGCCAAGGTTGCGAAGGAGGAGCTGCGGAAGCAGCAGATATCTGGAACGCACGCAGGGGCGGGCATTCTCACCACGATGTATTCACCGAAATCGCCGGAGGCGTGAGCGGGTAAGAACCTTCAAAAGTGGCCGACTCAATTCCAGCAGGCAGGCTGTGAAAGGCCACGCATTTATGAGAGGTTATCGCGGCTTACCGCCCTGGAGTTTTCCGATGAACGACAACGCCCTGCAAACTGACCTAATTCGCCTGTTCGAGCGCCACGACGTGGAGCTGGAATTGGATGAAGAGTGGCTGGTAACGGATGGCGATTTTCCTGCCGTGCGCGCCAGTTGGCATGAGGGCGAAGAAGGTGCGCCGGGCCGGCTGGATGTGGATGTGGTGATCAGCGAAGAGCGTCACATCGAGGAAAGCTTCGCCGGCAATGGGCGCGGTGACGCCGGAGCGCGCGATGCGCTGAGCGCGTTCGAACGCAATGTCTTGTACGTGCTGTTGGCCGCATGTTGGTATGTCACCGATGATCGACGCATTCAATTGCAAAGCTGGGATCTGGGCGTGCGAAGCTGGGATGTATTCGTCGGCCCGCTAGCGTTCAGTCGTGATGATGTGGTTGCGCCCGAAGGATTGTTGTCGGGCTTGCACGATGCCCTGCGCAACGAATCATTGAGTGGCGAATTGCACTGGATCCGCCTGTTCTATCGCCGCGCCGATGACGGCTCGGTAATTGCCGAAGCGCTGCTGGATAACCAGCCATGGCCGGGTGGTGATCGCCTGCTGGGCCAGTTGACTTGGCCGTCAGCGGAGAAGGGATACAGCGCGCGTTGCTTTATTGCGCTGGATATTCGTGATTACTGACAAAACGCAGTAAGCGGCAGCGAGTGCAGGTGGAACGCGGGAGTCGGCGTGCACGCAGATATTCTCGAAGATACACAGCACGGACTGCACGTCATTGCTGCATCGCGTTGTGAACGTCTCCTAGTTCACCAGCGGCTCCGTCAGCGTGGGTCGCTGCACGCTCAACGCAGTACCGGCCGCTGCCACGATGATCGCCACGATGGCCAGCCACTGGAGCAGGCTGAGCCGTTCGCCCAGCAACGCCACGCCAGCCACCGCCGCGATGGCAGGCTCCAGGCTCAACAAGGTGCTGAACGTACGCGCCGGCAACAGCGTCAGCGCGACCATTTCCAGAGAATACGGCAACGCCGAGCTGAGCACTGCCACGCCCAGCGCATACGGCAATAGCGTCGGCGACAGCAATGCGCTGCCGGCATGCGCGACACCGAACGGGATGGCCACTAAGGCACCGATCGACGTGCCCAGCATCACGGCGTCCGCGCCATGGGTCGCTCCCGCTTTCTTCCCCAGCACGATGTACAAAGCCCAGCCAACGCCGGCGGCCAGCGCGTACATCACGCCAACCGGATCGAGCGCTTGCATCTGCGCACGTAGCGGCAGCAACAGAGCCAGCCCGGCCACTACCAGCGCGATCCAGACGAAGTCGAGCAACCGGCGCGAGCCAAATAGCGCCAGCGCTAGAGGCCCGGTAAATTCCAACGCTACTGCGATGCCCAACGGGATCGTGCGCAACGACATATAGAACACCAGGTTCATCGCGCCCATCGAGAGGCCATAGCCCCATAGCGCGCGCCAGTCGCGCTGACTGGCGGACCGACGCCATGGCCGCCGCCACAGCAGCAGGATCAGCGCGCTGAGTCCTAGTCGATAGGCAGTGGCGCCCTGTGCACCGACCTGCGGAAACAGATGCTTGGCCAGCGACGCGCCACATTGATACGAGACCATGCTGATCAACAGTGCACCGATCGCAAGCGCGGTCGAAGCGACGGTGGTACGTGATGACATGAGCGCAGCCGTGGCGAGAGGATAGTCGACACCATGATGCCTGCAGACCCCGATGAAACCTACTATGCGGACCATCTCGCTGTCGCCATTGCTGACAATATGTGACAGCAATGAGTGGCACGACTCGCCGGATGATGGAGGGATGTCTAGACTCCACAATGGCTTGTATGGAAGCTGGAAGGGGCGCGGCCTCTCGTTCGGAGGTAACAAACTTGATTAAGTTGGTTCGTATCGAAGCGCAGTCGGCTCAAACATATAAAGCCATTCGGCTAGCCGCTTTAAAGCAGGATCCCCTCTCATTTGGAAGTACTTATGAGCGCGAAGTATCGTTTTCCGATAAGGAGTGGTTAACTCGCGCGAGTTCCCTCGACGGAGAAGATCGCGTTGGCTTCTTCGCACTTGAAGACGAAGAAGCCTTTGGCCTCGTTGTATGCTTTCGCGACAATAAAGACCCCACCGTGGGCGACGTGATTTCAATGTGGGTGGCACCGATCGCCCGTCGGCGTGGGGTCGGGTCGGACCTATTGAAGGCCATTCGCCATTGGGCCCAAGAGCGAGGCATACAGACGCTCCGCCTGCTCGTGACGAGCCTCAATGCCTCCGGCATTTCTTTTTACGAGCGCAATGGATTTGTTCGGACGGGCAAGACAGCGCCGTATCCACATACGCCCGATATCTTTGAGATCGAAATGACCCTATCTACTTGCGGTTAGTGTCCGCTTTTGACCCGTAGCGGACCTTTTCAAGACGCTTGCATTTGGAGAATCATTGCAAGGTATCAAGCCTCGATTGGGACGTGACAACATGACAGCACGCCATCTGACCATCGTTCACTATCCGCCCCAGGAACCTTATCGTTGCGTGGAGATTCGATCGCCTGGCTGGGAAGATGTTTCCGCTGCGATCCAGCGGATGGACGATAACGAATATCCCGTTGTTCAGTTGAGCTGGGAGGACGTGGATACCTGCTTCGAAGACGAGGCGTCGTTCAATATTGTCGGTGGTACCGCTTCTGGTTTTGCGCTGTCCGAGATGAATGGATGGCGGCTCGATGACCCAAATGGAAGCGATGAGGGCGTTCGCCTCTGGCAAAGTGACCAGGGCTATTTCTGCAAGCGCAGAAACATAATCGCCGAGATCGATGTGGTGCTAAAGCTCACCAAGATCTATTTTGAGACTGGCTCTTATGACGAGGTTCGGCGCGCATGGTCGGAGGAGCGTGGTCCGGTTCACTTATCGGACAACCAGACTTAGCGTCCGCTTTCGACCCAGAGCCGACATTTGTCGGGTGCGCCCCGTTCAGGCGAAAACGGCCTTACGAAATCAGCGCCGGCGCCTTGCGCCCCAACCGTCGGAAAAATTCGCGGGACAATGTCGATTCCCGACAACCCCATTCGTCGTTCCAATGCGGGGCCGATTGGCCCCCGGAACCTTGAAGAGGAAGACTGGCACCATCGGGAGAATCCATGACCGACACGACCTCGCTATCGGAGTACCTAGTCATCTCTCGCGGACAGTGGGACAAAGACAGATCGCCCGAGGAAATACAGAGGGCGATCGACGACTTCTACATCTGGCATGATCGACTCGTCAGCGAAGGGGTGATGAAAACGGGACAGCGGCTCGCAAGAGAGGCAAAAGTTGTCTCGAGACTCGGCGTGATTGATGGCCCCTTTGCCGAAGGCAAAGAGGTTGTGGGCGGCTACTGGTTCTTCTTAGCTGGCAGCCTGGCCGAAGCTGCGGCACTTGCGGCGCAGAATCCTTGCCTAGCCTGCGGTTTGCTATACGAGGTTCGACCGATTGAAACGGAGCGGGCCAGCGCATTTAAGTTGAGCAGTGAAATGCCTGACAATTTCAGCGATAGAGAAAGACTCGCATAGCCGTTGCAGCCTAAACCGGACCAGGCCTCTCACGTCAAACGCTGAACGTCCGCTTCCGACCCTTAGCGGCCATCCCGACACGCGGAAAGAAAAAGCGCCATTACGGCGCTTTTTCAACTCACACATGACTATTGGGGCTGAAATTCGGCGAAGAGATCGGGCCGGCTTTCGCGCAGCTAAACTATGGAAGGCGCGCGGACACTCCGGATGGATCGCGCAGCAATGCAATCCAGCTCGTTTTAATCGTTGAAGCTAACGAGGCACTGAAAACTCATGCAGCGGTGGATTCTTGTATTGCTCTTCCTGCTGTCTGGCTGGGGCGCACTGCATTGGTGGCGGCAACGACCCATCGTGCAGGCACCAGGGATACTCGCGCCCGATGCACCGTTGCAGGTGGATCTCGATAATGGCGCGCAGCTCCAACGAGGCGACATCACACTGACTACTCGCGCCCGTTTCGAGTTGACTGCCCGCGTTCTGTCACATGAAGACTATCGCTACGATGCAGGAGCTTCGCTTGCTCCGGAAGATCTCGCACTGGGCTGGGGTCGCATGTCCGACAGCGCCGTGTTGGCAAAGATCAGCATCAGCCAATCCAATCGCTTCTACTATTGGCATGTCGACGAATTCCCGATTCCGCGGCGCGAAATCGAAGTTTCCAGCGCCAACATGCACATGATTCCGTCCGACGACACGGTCCGTCGATCGCTGGAGCGGGTACGTACGGGACAACTGGTGCACCTGACGGGTTTTCTGGTCGATGCCAGCCGACCGAATGGTTGGCATTGGCATACGTCGATGACGCGCGAGGACACCGGAGACGGTGCGTGCGAGTTGGTATATGTCGAAAGCATCGACACTGTGACGCCTTGATCGGGCTATCTCGAAAGCTACGTGGCTCAACGCCCCCGACGGCCGTGCCCGTCAACCACTTCCAAAACAAAAAGCCGGCGCAGGGCCGGCTTTTTCGGAAAACATTGGTCGGGGTGACATGATTCGAACATGCGACTTCTACGTCCCGAACGTAGCGCTCTACCAGGCTGAGCTACACCCCGCGGGAGCCGCGTATCTTATCGGGCCTGAATGGCCTTGGCAACAGGCCCGGGGCTGCTAAGCGGGGAAATCGGGGCCTGGTTAGGAGTAGGGCAAGCGGGTCCATCTGTTACGCTATGCGGCTGCCGTCGCACGACTTTTTCTAATGTTAGCAGAGGATTCCATGGCGCTTACCCCGGCCCGTACCATGCCCGGCGTGCTCGAGCTGCTGCCGCTCGACCAGATTGCTTTCCAGCGCATGCTCGACGTGATCCGTCGCAATTACGAACGCTTCGGTTTCCTGCCGGTTGAAACGCCGGTGATGGAATATTCGGACGTGCTGCTGACGAAGACCGGTGGCGAGACCGAGCGCCAGGTGTATTTCGTGCAGTCGACCGGCGCGCTGGAGCAGGGCGAGAAGCCCGAGCTGGCCCTGCGTTTCGACCTTACCGTGCCGCTGGCCCGCTACGTGGCCGAGCACGAACACGATCTCAGCTTCCCCTTCCGCCGCTACCAGATGCAGCGCGTCTACCGTGGCGAGCGCGCGCAGCGTGGGCGTTTCCGCGAGTTCTATCAATGCGACATCGACGTGATCGGCAAGGACAGCCTGTCGATCCGTTACGATGCCGAATTGCCGGCGGTGATCTACAGTGTGTTCCGCGAGCTGGATATCGGCGCGTTCACCATTCAGCTCAACAACCGCAAGTTGATGCGTGGTTACTTCGAGAGCCTGGGCGTGACCGATCCGGAGCAGCAGACGCTGGTACTGCGCGAGGTGGACAAGCTGGACAAGCGCGGCGCCGATTACGTGCGCGAGACGCTGATCGGCGAAGGCTTCGGCCTCAGCGCGCAGGCTGCGCAGAAGATTCTCGATTTCGTGCAGGTACGCTCTACCTCGCTGCAGGACGCGCTGGACAAACTCGACGCACTCGGCCCCGGGCCGGAGGCGATGGAGCAGGGGCGTGTCGAGCTGAAAGAAGTGCTGCGCCTCATCCATGCGTTCGGCGTGCCGGAAACTCACTACGTCCTAAATCTTTCCATCGCGCGCGGGTTGGATTACTACACCGGCACGGTTTACGAGACCACGCTCAACGACCATCCGCAGATCGGCTCGATCTGCTCGGGCGGCCGTTACGAGAATCTCGCCGGCCAATACACCAAGTCGCATCTGCCGGGCGTGGGCATTTCCATCGGTCTGACGCGCCTTTACTGGCAGTTGCGCGATGCCGGTTTGATCAAAACGGCACATAGCACGGTGGACGTGCTTATTACGCAGATGGATACGACGCAGCTGCCGGCTTATCTCGCGCTGGCCGGTGAACTGCGCAGCGCGGGCATTGCCACCGAAGTGGTGCTGGAAGGCGGCAAGCTAGGCAAGCAATTCAAGTATGCCGACCGCGCCGGGATTCGCTTCGTGATTGTGCTGGGCGAAGACGAGTTGGCCAAAGGCGTGGTGACGGTGAAGGATCTGCGTCGCGAGGATCAGTTTGAAGTTGCGCGCAGCGAGCTGATCAAGACCTTGCGCGTCGAGCTTGCCCAGGCCGAGATCATCGGCTGAAGCAACGGTTGCACCCATAACGATTCGTGGTACGCGTTGACGGCTCCCCACCGGCAGCGCGATCGATAACAAGACTGGCCCGTAAGGGCGCGGAGTACGCATGACCGCCAACTCGATTCTGCTGAATGGCACCAGCCTCAGCCGTCAACAACTTATTTCCGTGGCGCGCCATGGCTACGGCGTGCGTCTCGATGCCGCACAGCTGACACGCGTGCAGCGTGCCGCGGATTTTCTGGCCGAGAAGGTGAGCTGCGGCGAACCCACCTACGGCGTTACCACCGGCTTCGGCAGTAACGCCGACAAGTTGCTGGGTGCTTACCGTCTGCGTGACGAACTGCCGGGCGGCAATCCGCACAAGCCCGAAGGTACCTTGCTGGAAGAGTTGCAGCACAACCTGATCACCACGCATGCAGTGTGCGTGGGTAAGCCGTTCTCCGCCGAAGTCGTGCGTGCGATGCTGGTGATCCGCATCAATACGCTGATGCGCGGTCACTCCGGCATTCGCGTTGCTACGCTGGAAGCTTTGACCGCGATGCTCAACCACGATGTGATTCCGGTAGTGCCGGAAAAAGGTTCGGTCGGCGCGAGCGGTGACCTGGCACCGTTGTCGCACTTGGCGATCGTGCTGCTTGGCGGCGGTGAAGCGTTCTACAAAGGCGAGCGCTTGCCTGGTGCCGAAGCGCTGAAGCGTGCCGGCCTCGAGTCGATCCGCCTGTCCTTCAAGGAGGGCCTGGCGCTCAACAACGGCACGGCGCAGATGCTGGCCACTGCCGTGCTGGCGCTCGATACGCTGGAATATCTGCTCGATACCGCCGACCTGGCCGCATCCATGACGCTGGATGCTTTCGCCGGCCGCAGCGGCGCCATGCGCCCGGAAGTGCATGCGCTGCGCCCGCATCCCGGTCAAGTACAGGCAGCGGAACACGTGCGCGAATTGCTCACCGGCTCCACCCTGGTCGACATTCCTTACCACCTGGTGCCGCGCTTCCGGCAATGGAGCGCCGAGGCGTGGTCCACACCTGAAAATCAGGCGCTCAGTTTCGATATCAGCTGGGATTGGGTGCCGGCCAACCAGCGCCACGGTCGCGAAGCGTTTTACAACCGCTTCCTGCCGTTCAAGGGCGGCAAAAAACATCAGCCGCAGGATGCCTATTGCTTGCGTTGCATGCCGCAAGTGCACGGCGCGGTGCGTGACGCGTGGGCGCAGGCCTGTCGCGTTATCGATATCGAACTGAATGCGGTGACCGACAATCCGCTGATCTTCCCCGATAACACCGATGCGGCTTACATCGAGGAGCAGGTGATCTCGGCCGGCCACTTCCACGGCATGCCGTTGGCGTTGGCGATGAGCTATGTGAAAGCGGCGATTCCGGTGCTGGCATCGATCTCCGAGCGCCGGCTCAACAAACTGGTCGACCCTGCGACCAGTGACGGCTTGCCCGCTTTCCTTACCGGCAGCGAGGACGGCACCGATTCCGGTTTCATGATCGTGCAGTACACCGCCGCAGCGTTGGTCAACGACTTGGCTACGCGTGCGCATCCGGCCAGCGTGTACTCGGTGCCGACTAGCGCCAATGCCGAGGATCACGTGTCCATGGGCGCCAATGAAGCGCGCCACGTGTTGGAGATGACTGAGGATCTCAGCCACGTACTGGCGCTGGAGCTTTACACCGCTGCCCAGGCACTGGATTACCGTCAGGAAATGCTCAACGCTGCACGCCGACTCGCCGCACGCGGCGACTGGCAGGCGCTGGCTTCCAAGGTTGCCAATGCCCCGCGTGAAGACAGCCCGCATTACGCGCAGTTTGTCGACGAAGTGAAGCAGCTCATGGCGGCGCTTGCTGAGGTCGGTGATTTCCATGCCGGCGCGGCAGTTCGCAAGGCACACGATACGTTACGCAGCAAGATTCGTTTCATGCATCGCGACCGCGCGATGGATGGCGATGTGAGTACCGTGTGCGAGCTCGTTCAGCAGCGCGTGTTCGCCGGCACCTGAGACTCGGTTTATGGCGGCTGGGCAGTGCGCAGCAGATGGCGCGCCGCCCAGCCCAGCCAAAGCAGGATCAGCACAACAGCCAGCTTCTCCCAGAATCCGTTGGGAAGGCCTGGCACGAGTACCTGAAACCACAAAATAAGGGTGGCCAGCCAGGCAAGCACGACGCCGGGCTGGCTGCCTTTTTTCATGCGCATATCGCGTCGCCAGCGGCTCGAAAGCACCAACATGCCGAAGCTCAGCCATAGGAAGGTCGCTGGGGCAGTCAGCTGGTGGATGAAGTGAGCGAGGTCTTGATAGGCCGTGCCTCTGAACAGTTCGGTGACAGCTACCACCGGCAGGGCTAGGCCAGCTGCGACGAACAGTGCGGACGCAAGTCCACTTCGCTGCGCGGACGCCGTGGCGGCGTAACCGGCCCACGCGAAGCCGAGTAGGGCAACCGACATCAAGTAATAGACGCCTCGCACGTATATGCCGCCGGGGCCTGTGAGGTACGCGCTCAACGGTATCGCTATCCAATTTAGATCCGTGCGCCAGAACTGTGCGGCGTCGCAGACGCCGGCAAAAGCGATAACGGTAACGATCATTAGATACGCGACCGCATCGACTGCTGAAGATTTATGCGTGGCGATCATTGGGGAGGCAGTGGAGGGCTTGAGAGGGCCGGCTAGGCCAGCCGTACTGGCTGGCCTCTAAGGTCTTGTGGGTTCTAGACATTGTACGAGGCGACATCAGGCTTGCCGAGGCCCGCTCCGTCGCGTATGATCCGTTCCACTGTATTAACGCATTAGTACATTATGAAACGCCGATCGCTCGACCCAGAAACTCCCGATGAGTCCGCCAAGCTGAGCTTGTGCCGCGCCTTGCTCTCCCTGAAAAACGCAGAGGAGATGGACGCGTTCCTCAACGATCTCTGCACTCCGGCCGAGCTGGAGGTGCTGGTAGACCGCTGGCGCGTGGTGCCGTATCTGCTCGACGGCGTGTCCTATCGCGAAATCCACGAGCGCACCGCGGTCAGCATCACCACCATTGGTCGCGTGGCGCGCTATCTGAACCAGGGCAATGGCGGCTATATGGCCGCTGCCGCACGTGCCTCGCGCAGCCGTCCGGCTGCAAAAAGGGCACGGGCATGAAGCCGAGAGATCGTTTGCGTATCGCGATGCAGAAGTCCGGGCGGCTTACCGAGCCGGCACTGGACCTGCTTAACCGCTGTGGCCTGACGTTTCGCCAGAGCCGCGACAAACTGTTCTGCTTCGGAGAGGGTGAGCCGGTCGATCTTCTGCTAGTGCGCGATGACGATATTCCTGGGCTTATCGCGCAGGGCGTGTGCGATCTGGGCATCGTCGGCCGGAACGTGTTGAGCGAATTCCGCGGCACGGCGGGTGAAAGCAACGGCAACGCTGCATTGACGGAATGGCGCAAGCTGGGCTTCGGCCGTTGTCGCCTGTCTATCGCCGTACCTCAGGAGATGGATTACAACGCGCCACAGGATTTGCACGGTCGGCGCATCGCCACCTCGTATCCGGGGCTGCTCGGCGAATGGCTGCGTACGCAAGGCGTGGATGCCACGGTGATTACACTGGCCGGCTCGGTGGAAATTGCGCCGAAACTGGGCACGGCCGATGCCATCTGCGATCTGGTGCAAAGTGGCGGCACGCTGGTCGCCAACCAGCTACGCGAAACCGATGTGCTGCTGCAGAGCGAAGCGGTTTTGGCGGGCCCCGAGGCGCTGCCTTCCGATGAACGCGGCGACATGATCGAGCTGCTGCTCAAGCGCTTGGACGGTGTGATCCAGGTGCGCGAATCGCGTCTGTTATTGCTGCAAACCTCGCGTACCTCGCTCGATGCGGTCACGCGACTGCTGCCCGGCGGTCCGCAGCCTACCTTGCTGCCGGTGGCGGGTCAGCCCGACCAGCTGATGTTGCAAGCGCTGTGCGCCGGCGAAGTGAGCTGGCGGCAGCTGGAAGAAATCAAGAAAGCCGGCGCACGCGAGATGTTCGTGCTGCCGGTCGAAAAAATGCTTGCATGATGAGTTGGCGGGTATGAAACGGATTATTTGGAACACGTTGGACGAAGCCGCGCGCCGCACGGCTCTGGCACGGCCAGCCCAATCGCGCGCAGACGAACTGCGCCGAGGCGTCGAACAAATCATTGCCGCTGTGCGTAACAACGGAGACGCGGCACTGCGCGAATTGTCCAAGCGATACGATCGTTGCACGCTGCAGGCCATCGAAGTCAGTGATGCGGAGTTTACGGCCGCTGACGCGAAGCTGGCTCCGGAACTCAAGGCGGCCATTCGCGAGGCTGCCGCACGCATCGAAACGTTTCATCGCGCAGCGGCGCCGCAACCCGTGTCCGTGAATACGGCAACCGGCGTGAACGTGGAGCGCATATTGCGCCCCATCAATCGCGTAGGTCTTTATGTACCCGCCGGCAGCGCCCCGTTGCCGTCAACGGCCTTGATGCTGGGTGTGCCTGCGCGAATTGCCGGTTGCCGCGAAGTCGTCTTGTGTTCGCCGGCTCGTGCGGACGGTACCTGCGACGAAGCCGTACTGTTTGCCGCGCGCGAAGTGGGCGTGCATCGCGTCTACAAAGTCGGTGGCGCGCAAGCGATCGCCGCGATGGCGTATGGGACTGAAAGCGTGCCTCGTTGCGACAAGCTGTTCGGGCCCGGCAATGCCTGGGTTACCGAAGCCAAGCTGCAGGTGTCGGCCGATCCCCAGGGTGCCGCCATCGATATGCCGGCCGGCCCCTCCGAGGTGCTGGTCATTGCCGATGCTGCGGCCAATCCTGTCTTTGTAGCTGCCGATTTGCTGTCGCAAGCTGAGCATGGCCCGGATTCGCAGGTGATATTGGTGAGTCCATCGGCGAGCCTGCTGGACAAGGCCGCTGCCGAGGTAGCGTGTCAATGCGCGGCCTTGCCGCGCGGCGCCATCGCGGAACAGGCGCTCGCGCAGAGCCGTTTGATCGAGGTCGACTCGTTGGCCCAGGCGCTGGAAGTCAGCAATCTTTACGCACCTGAGCACCTGATCCTGCAAGTCAGTGCGGCGCGCGATCTCGTCGATGGCGTCGAAAGCGCAGGTTCGGTATTTGTCGGTGCGTGGACACCCGAATCCGTGGGTGACTACTGCAGCGGCAGCAATCACGTCTTGCCGACCTATGGCTATGCGCGCAGTTACAGCGGCATCTCGGTCGCCAGCTATCAGAAACAGATTACGGTACAGGAACTGGATCCTAACGGACTGCGCGCGATCGGCCCATGCACGGCCACGCTAGCAGCGGCGGAGCAGCTGGAGGCGCACCGCCGCGCGGTCACGCTACGTCTGGCGGCACTGGGAGTACGTCTATGAGCGTGCTCGATCTCGCTCGACCGGAAATCCGCACGCTGCAGCCTTATTCGTCCGCACGCATGGAGGCCGGCGGCGGCCAGATCATGCTCAACGCCAACGAGTCGGCATGGGAGCCGACGGGCGATGCGGGTCTGGGCTGCAATCGCTATCCCGATCCGCAGCCCGACGCTTTGCTGCAGTCGCTGGCAGCACTTTATGGCGTGCGCCGAGAGCAATTGTTTGTGGGGCGCGGTAGCGACGAAGCGATCGACTTGCTGGTGCGTGCGTTCTGCCGCGCGGGTGAGGACGCCGTCCTGATTCAGCCGCCAACTTTCGGCATGTATGCGGTGAGCGCGCGCATCCAGAATGCAGCGGTGATCGAGGTCGCGTTGGCGGCGGATTTCTGCCTCGATGTGCACGCTTTGCTCGCCGCGGTAACGCCGGCGGTAAAGCTGGTATTTCTCTGTACGCCGAACAATCCGAGCGGCAAGTCGATCCCACGCGCCGATATTGAGCTCTTGGCGAAGGCGCTTGCCGGTAAAGCACTGGTGGTGGTGGATGAAGCGTATGTGGAATTCTCCGATCAGCGCAGCGTGGTCGACCTTATCGAGCGCTACGAAAACCTGGCGGTGTTGCGCACCTTGTCCAAGGCCTGGGCGCTTGCCGGCGCGCGCATAGGCAGCTTGCTGGCTGGTCCGGAAGTGATCGCACTCATCCGTCGGATCATGCCGCCGTATCCGCTGCCAATGCCTTGCGTGGCAGCGGCATTGGCGGAGCTATCACCATCCGGTCAGGCCATGGCACGTGAAAACATGGCCATCGTGCGCGAACAGCGCACCATCATGCGCAAAGCGCTCGCCAGACTACCGTGCGTGCGTGAAGTGCTGCCATCGGATGCTAACTTCCTTGCCGTGCGTTTCGACGACGCCGGCACTGTTTACCTGCGCCTGCTGCAAGCCGGTATTGTGGTGCGCGACATCCGTCGTTATCCGACATTGCAGGATGCCTTGCGCATCACCATTGGGACACCGGAAGAAAATGCGCGGGTGCTCACCGTGCTGAATAAGGAAAGTACATGAGCCGAAAAATTCTTTTCGTCGACCGCGACGGTTGCCTGATCGATGAACCTGCTGACCAGCAGATCGATAGCTACGAAAAGCTGTCGCTGCTGCCAGGTGTTATCGCCTCGTTACAGCGTATCGTGGCCGCTGGTTACGAGTTGGTGATGGTTACCAATCAGGATGGCCTGGGCACGGAGAGTTTTCCGCAAGCGCACTTCGACGGGCCACACCATTTGCTGATGCGCATTTTCGCCTCGCAGGGCGTGCGTTTTAGCGAAGTGTTGATCGATCGCAGCTTTCAGCACGAAGGATTGGAGACGCGTAAGCCAGGCATCGGCATGATGCGCCACTATCTTGCCGACGACGGATGGACGCGCGCCGAATCAGCGATGGTCGGCGACCGCGAAACAGACCTTCAATTTGCGGCAAATATGGGTGTGCGCGGGTTTTGCGTCGGACCAAAGGGTGTTGGCTGGGAAGAGGTCGTGCATCAGTTGCTCGATCGGCCGCGCATTGCCGAAGCAGTACGCAATACCAAGGAAACACGCATCAAGGTTCGTGTGGATCTCGATCGTGTCGCCGATCCCGTGGCGCATACGGGGCTTGGATTTTTCGATCACATGCTGGAGCAGATCGGTAAACATGGCGGCTTCGCCTTGCAGATCGAATGCGAGGGCGACACCAAGGTCGACGAACACCACACCATCGAAGACTGCGCGCTCGCATTGGGCCAAGCATTGCGCCAGGCGCTGGGCGACAAGCGCGGCATCAGCCGCTACGGCTTCACCTTGCCGATGGACGAATCGCAGGCCAGTGCAGCGTTGGATCTGTCCGGTCGACCGTACTTTGTTTTCGAAGGACAGTTTCCACGTGAACGCGTGGGCGATATACCCACCGAACTGGTGCCGCACTTTTTCCGCTCGCTGTGCGACACGCTAGGCGCCAACCTGCATCTGTCGGTGAAGGGCGAAAATGCGCATCACATGGTCGAGGCTTGCTTCAAAGTGACGGCTCGCGTGCTGCGTCAGGCGATTCGTCGCGAAGGCGATGAATTGCCGAGCACAAAAGGGGCGCTGTAATGAGCGTGGTGCTTGTCGATGCCGGCGGCACCAATATCGGATCGGTGCGCTACGCGCTGCAGCGGCTCGGTGTCGACGCAGCCCTCACGTCAGATGCGGCGCAGATCCGCGCGGCGGACAAGGTCATCTTGCCAGGCGTCGGCGCCGCCGGCCCCGGCATGGCGAGGCTACGTGAATTGGGATTGGTCGATGTCATCCGCTCGCTAACGCAACCCGTACTCGGTGTTTGTCTGGGGATGCAATTGCTTTGCGCACATTCGGCTGAAGGCGACACCGATTGCCTCGGGCTCATTCCCGCGAGCGTCAACCGTTTCGAGGAAGCGCCTGGGCTGTGCGTCCCGCATATGGGGTGGAATCGTCTGTCGCCGGTGACGACGCATCCGTTGCTCAAGCATCTGGAGCAGGGCGACTGGGCGTACTTTGTCCACAGTTACGCCGTACCCGTGGGTGCCTACACGCTCGCTAGCACCGATTACGGCGGCGGATTCTCGGCGGTCATTGCCAGCGCTAACTTTCATGGCATGCAGTTTCATCCGGAGCGTTCGGCCAGCGTCGGTGCCAAGCTACTGAAGAACTTTCTCGAGCTATGACTATGGAAGTGATACCCGCGATCGATCTGCGCGGCGGCCAGGTGGTTCGCCTGAAGCAAGGCGATTACGCGCAAGAAACCCGTTACGAGACCGATCCCCGCGTGCTCGCCAAACGTTACGCTGATACCGGTGCGCGTTGGCTACACGTGGTGGACTTGGACGGCGCGCGCGCCGGCGATATGGCCAACCTCTCCGTTATCGAAGCGCTCGCGAAAGTCGATATGCATGTTCAGGCAGGCGGAGGCGTGCGTACCGAAGATGATGTTCGGCGGCTGTTCGACGTGGGTGTGACGCGCGTGGTGGTGGGTAGCGCCGCCATCCGCAATCCCGAGCGCGTGGCCGGTTGGCTGAAGGAGCACGGCGCTGAGCGATTCACCATCGCTCTGGACACACGTCGTCGTGACGGTCGCTGGAGCCTGCCCAGTGCGGGTTGGACCGAAGACGAAGCACGCACATTGGACGAACTCGCGCCGTGGTACGCCGAGCAAGGGGCGCGTCATTTGCTGTGCACGGATATCGAGCGCGACGGCATGCTGGCGGGCTTCAACCTCGACTTGTATCGGCATTTGGCGCAAACCGTGCCACAGCTTGCAGTACAGGCGTCCGGCGGCGTGCGTTCGCTCGACGATATCCGTGCGGCGCGCGAAGCAGGTGCGCAGGGGGTAATCCTTGGTCGTGCCTTGCTGGAAGGGCGCTTTACATTGCAGGACGCGTTGCGATGCTGAGCCGCCGCATCATCCCCTGCCTGGACGTGCGCGAAGGCAAAGTGGTCAAGGGCGTGCGCTTTCGCGATCACATCGTGATGGGCGAGATTGTCGATCTGGCCCTGCGCTACCGCGACGAAGGCGCCGATGAACTGGTGTTCTACGACATCACCGCGAGCCCGGAAGGTCGCAGCGTGGATCGCAGCTGGGTCGAGCGGGTTGCGCGCGTTATCGATATTCCGTTCTGCGTGGCGGGCGGCATTCGCTCGGTGGACGAGGCGCGCGCCGTCTTGCATGCCGGTGCCGACAAGATTTCGGTGAACTCGCCCGCGCTGGAACGCCCCGAGCTGATCGACGAACTGGCCGCCGCCTTCGGCGTGCAATGCGTGGTGGTAGGCATCGATTCGATGCGCGACGACGACGACGAATGGCGGGTGCGCCAGTACACCGGCGATCCATCCAAAACGCGTTCGCTGTCGCGCCGCACGTTCGACTGGATGATCGAGGTACAGCGGCGCGGTGCGGGCGAGATCGTGCTCAACTGCATGGACAGCGACGGTGTACGCAAGGGCTACGATCTAGCCCAGCTTTCGGTAGCACGTTCAGTCTGCAGCGTGCCTTTGATCGCTTCCGGTGGCGCTGGCACGATGGAGCATTTCCGCGATGCGTTCGTGCAGGCTCGCGTCGATGGCGCGCTGGCGGCTAGCGTTTTTCACAGCGGCGCCATCGCCATACCCGACCTCAAACATTATCTGCAGCAACAAGATGTGGTGGTTCGTCTGCAGGAGGCTTCCGGCCATGAATGACACAACGAACGATTTCAGCCGGCTCGATTGGGGTAAATCGGACGGACTGTTGCCTGCGATCGTGCAGCATTGGCTGAGCGGCCAAGTGCTGATGCTCGGCTACATGAATGCCGAAGCGCTTGCGCAGACGCAGACGAGCGGCAAGGTGACCTTCTATAGCCGCAGCAAGCAGCGTCTATGGACGAAGGGCGAAAGCTCAGGTCACGTGTTGCAGCTAAAGTCGATTCGCGTGGATTGCGATGCCGATACCCTATTGGTGCAGGCTGATCCTCATGGTCCGACCTGTCATCTCGGAACCAGCAGCTGCTTTGGCGATGCAGTACGACCGCCGCTCGGCTTTCTGGCCGAGCTGGATGCTTTGGTGGCGAGCAGAAAGGCCGAGCTGCCCGAAGGCAGTTACACCACCCAATTGTTTAGCGGCGGCACACGGCGGATTGCGCAGAAAGTTGGCGAAGAGGGCGTGGAGACGGCGCTCGCCGCGGTGGCGCAGGGTGACGATGAGCTATTGGGCGAAGCAGCGGATCTGATTTTTCATCTCACCGTGCTGCTGCGGGCGCGCGGTTTCGGATTGGCGGATGTTGCGCGCGTGCTGGTCGAGCGGCACGGGTGACGTTCTTTGCGTTTGCTCCTTCTCCCCGGAGGGGAGGGGGAGCATCATTGTGCGGTTGCCGGCGCGCTACTCGCTGCTGCAGGCGGCGCAAAAGGTACAGCCGCTCCTGGCTTGATGTCTTTACGCCACAGCGCAAGCTGCTGAACGATCCCCTCGCCGATATTGATCTGCGGCTCGGAAGGCGTGAGCTTGTCGTGCTTTTCCCAACCGTCGATGTCGGTCTTCGCATACTGGAAGGCGTCGACGAAATCGTCCGTCTTGTTCATGGCATCGACCAGCCAGGCCTTGCCGAAGTAGGTGATATCGGAGTCGCTGCCGCAGCCGAAGGAACTGCGGTCGGAGCGGGCCGCTGTGATGACCAGCGTGCCCTGGCCGTGCAGGTCAGGTATGAAGCCGCCGGAGTAGCAGGCATTGACCACCACCACCTTCCACTTGAACGGGTGCTTCTTGAGAATGCTGGCAAGGTCGGGCGCACCGATCTGATCGAGGGGCAGCGGGTCCATGTCGACCAGCAGGTTGTGGTCTTCGTCGCCGTGGGAGGTGACGTAGAGCACGAGGATGTCCTGATCCGGCTTCATGACGCCAGCCAGACCATCCAGCGCATTCTCGAGATTGCTCCAGTCCGCCAGTGGGTGCGTCTGCAAAGTGGTTGGGTTGTTTTCCAACACTAAGGCGTGCGCGGTGGGGCCGAAGCGTTGGGTGAAAAGTTGCGCGGCGTATTCGGCCTCGTTACGGAAGACGTCTTCGCCGCCGTCGCCGGCGAAGGCAAGTAGGTAGAGATTAGTTTTGCCGGATATGCGCGGCCCCAGACGCGACAAGGCTTCGTGCATCAGCGTCGGCTGTGCGTAGACGACTTGTTCCGGCGACGGACCACGGCTCGGCCAATTGTCGTTGCTGTCGCTATCGTCCGCGTCGCTGCCGGAGCTGGCGGCCGGTGCGGGCGCGGGTGCGGTGCTATCGGTCACGGCTGCATTGGTTGCGACGCTGGCCGCCTGATGATTGTGTCCGGTGACCAACATCATCAGCAGTACGCCGGCGGCGAAGGCGAGCAGGGTGGTCAATGCAGTGCGCATAGGGAAGTTCAAGGCTGGATGGCGTTGAAATCGGCGTAGGCCGGGTGCTTGGGCTTGGCAGGAATAGCCTGCGGCGGCCGTAGCAGCCAACCTGTCCGTAAACCGGCGGCAGCCGCGGCGTCCAGCTCCTCCACGATGTCGGAGAGAAACAGCATGTGCTCTGGACGTTCGCCGATCGCGTCGGCAATACGCCGATAGGAGTCCGACTCCCGCTTGGGACCGGTCTCGGTATCGAAGTAGCCGGCGAACAGGGGCGCCAGATCGCCAGCCTCGCTGTAACGGAAAAACAGCTTCTGTGCCGGCACGGAACCGGATGAGTACACGTACAGATGCAGCCCTTCGCCGCGCCAGGCATGCAGGCGTGCGGCTACTTCGGGGTACATATGGGCGCGGTATTCGCCAGCTTCGTAGCCATCCTTCCAGATCATGCCCTGCAGCGCCTTCAACGCTGTGGATTTGCGGTCTTCATCGATCCAGCGCAGCAACAGTTCGATGATTTCCTGTCGGGTCGCCTCGACAATACCGGCTTCCTTGGCCGCTTCATGCAGCCAGTGCTGCACCTCGGCGTGATCGGCGTGCGTCTCGATGTAGGCCGGCAGGCGCTTGCGCGCATAGGGAAACAGCACGTCCTTGACGAAGCTGATCGAGCTGGTAGTACCTTCGATATCGGTGACGATGGCGCGGATGGCGGTCATGGGGGCGATCGGGAGAGCAGGCCCCCAAGCTTAACCTGCCCTAGGGCGCACGCAAGCGATCAAGTCCCTGAAAGGGTTCCATGGCGCCAAGCCTTGACGTGCTTCTCGATTCGGCAGGTTAGGGATGCTCTGATCAATTCTACGTAGGCGTCACCGGTACTGTCTGTTCGCAGACCACAGGGGCGACGGCGAAGGCAGACTGGCCGTCTGTCGAGTCGACGCGCCGAAGGTATGCGGACAGACAGTACCGGCCCGAAGGGTGATGACCAGAAGGCCCGCAGGCTGCGCCGCGCGCCTTGGCAAGACGGCCAGTCTTCCCCGCGCCGCGCAACACACCCTGCGGGCCTTCTGGTCATCATGCCGCCTACGTAGAATTGATCAGAGCATCCCTAGGCGGTGGTCGCCAGGGGGTGCATACGCGGAAACCGCTCGGCGATGTCCGAACTGGTGAAGTTGGCCACCCAGCCTTCCTTGTTGGTGAACAGCCGGATGGCCACGAAGTAGGGTGCCTCGCTCATATCAAACCAGTGGCGGGTGCCATCGGGCACGCCGATCAGGTCGCCCTGTTCGCACAATACGTCGTAAACCTTGTCCTGAATGTGCAGGGTGAATTGCCCCGCGCCGGCGACGAAGAAGCGGACTTCGTCCTCGCTGTGCGTATGTTCGCTGAGAAACTTCTTGCGCAGGGTCGCGCGGTCCGGGTGGTCGGGCGTCAGGCTGATCACGTCGACCGCCTGATAGCCTTCTTCGCGCATCAAACGGTCGATGTCGCTGCGGTAGGCGGCGATGACCTGATCCTGGCTGGCGCCGGGAGCGATCGGCTGGCTCGCTTCCCATTGTTCGAAGCGTACGCCCACTTTGGCCAGCTCGCGCGCGATGGCGGCGTGGTCAGTGTGCACCGAAGAGGGATTTTGCGGTTGTTCCGCATCGAAAATGCGCAGGCGACTCATGCGTTCAATCTCCTCAGATCGAGTTCGCAGACAAGCAGGAACTCCAGCGCTTCCAGATGGCGCCGAGCTTCGGCCATGTCGCGGCCCCAGGTGTAGATACCGTGACCGTTGATCAGATAAGCGTGCAGAGGTTTGCCGGCATCGATCCAGGCATCGACCTGTGCTACCAGTTCGGGCATGTGTTGAGTGTTGGGAAACACCGGAATATCCAACACGCTTTCGTGCGTGGTGTGACCGTGAATGGCTTTTTGCAGCTCCCATCCTTGCAACTTCACCACACCGTCTTTCGCGAACAGGCGCGACGCGACACTCTGGGTGCGCGAATGCGTGTGCAGGACCGTGTTGATCTCGGGCCAGCGTCGATACACCTGGGTATGCAGTTCCGTCTCCGCGCTTGGGCGCGAATCCGTACCGACAGCCTTGCCGTCCATGTCCACCAGCATGATGTCGTCGCGGCCGAGCTTGCCCTTATCGCGCCCGGAAATGGTGATGGCAGCGTGATCGGCATCCACGCGCATGGAGAAATTGCTGCTGGTGGCCGGCGTCCAGCCGTGTTGCGCAAGCTCACGCGCGGCGGCGGCGATCGCGTCGGCGCGTTCGTGGAAAAGCGCGGCGGAAATGGAGGCTGGCAAGACTTGGCTCATGGCAAATGGACGTCCAAACGATGTGCGACTATAGCATGGGGGCGAGAAACCGTAATGCGAGCTATTCGCGAAAGGCCCCCGAGGGGCTTTGCGGAGTTAGGATGTTCCACGGAGTCGCCGCGATCCTGCGGCGGACAAACCGTGATGAGGATTGTTATGTCTGGGCAAGAAGATATCGAGTCACGTCGTCGTTTCCTCAAGCTAGCCGCCGGTGGCGCTGTCGCAGTGGCGCTGGTTAGCGGATTGCCGCGCGTCGCGCGAGCGGACGATCTGCCGCATGTTTCCGAATCCGATCCTACGGCCAAGGCGCTGGGCTACGTCGAAGACGCCAGCACGACCAAAGATCCCAAGCACACGGCAGGTAACTCGTGTGCCAATTGCCAGTTCTATTCAGGCGGCCCGACCGGTTACGGACCGTGTCAGTTGTTCCCCGGTAAAGCCGTAAGCGCGAAAGGTTGGTGCGTGTCACACACGACCAAGAAAGCCTGACGCGCTAGTCCGCACATCTCAACGTAGGCCGGCCTTGTGCCGGCCTTTTTTGTAGCTCACGCGGGAAGAGTCTATGAATCGACCTGGTATTCCTCGCTCCTCAAATCGAGGCACGCCCTTGTGTCCTTTCCGTGTGGAGAAATGAGCATAAAAAAACGCCTGCATAAGACAGGCGTTTGATGAAAACGAAGGGGTGTTGCTGAGAGGTGCTACCCGGACGCGTCAGGCTGAGGAGCTGACTCGCCTGACGCGCCGGGTCGCGATCCGGGGCCCACTGCCAAGTGATCAACCCACGGGCTGATGATGATACTCCGGTTGGCTGGAGTGGGGCGAACCGCGACGGGAAATTTATGGTCGTTCAATTATTTTAATATTTAAATCAATAGGTTACGTCAAATTTCAAAAGTGACACTTTCAGGTAATTAAAAGACCGTTCGCAACAGGTTGCCAGCAAATCGACGCCATTGCCTCGATTTCGGCGAAGATCGCCGAAAATCAGCCCCTGGCTGAGTTATTGGCAAGACGCAGGCGACTATGCCGAACTCCATAGGCGAAATAAATCGCAAAGCCGATCAACGTCCAGACGATCATCAGGGCCCAGTTGAACCAATCCATGGTGCATAACAGGGCCAGGCAGCTGAGTACGCCAGCCGTGCAGGTGAATCCGGCCCAAGGCACGCGAAACGTACGGGGCAATTCCGGCGAGGTGTAGCGCAGGATCAACACGCCAGCGCACACGGCGACGAAGGCGATCAACGTGCCCATCGAGGTCAGGTTTGTCAGCAGATCCAGCGGAAACACCGCGGCCAGCACAGCGATACCGAGGCCGGTGATGACGGTGTTGATATGCGGTGTGCGATGACGCGGGTGAATGCGGTTGAACACCTGCGGCAGCAGACCATCGCGCGACATGATCATGAAAATGCGCGGCTGCGCGATGATCATCACCAGAATCACCGACGAGAGCCCAATCAGTGCGCCCACTTCAACCAACGGACGTAGCCAGTTGAGTTCGGGGTGGACACGAATGGCCGTGACAACTGGCTCGTCGGTCCCCAGCAAGTTGTAGGGGATCAGGCCGGTCAGCACAGCGGCCATGGCCAGATAAAGCACGGTACAGATCACCAGCGACACCAGCGTACCGAACGGCAGGTCGCGCTGTGGGTTCTTGCACTCCTGCGCAGCAGTCGATGTCGCCTCGAAGCCAATGTAGGCGAAGAACACCATCCCAGCGCCGCGGAAGATGCCATCCCAGCCGTATTTGTGATGCCCTTGCGCAGCCGGAATGAACGGATGCCAGTTGGCCGGATTCACATAGCGGTAACCGGCGATCACCACCAGCACGATCAGACCCACCTTCAGCAGCACCATCAGCAGATTGATGCCGGCCGATTCGCGGATGCCGATATAACACAGCCAGGTCAGCGCTAGCACGATTGCAACAGCAGGCAGGTTGATCAGGTGCCCAGTCGTTACTAGTGCGCCGTTGGTGTATGCGAAGGGTGCATCGGTCAGTGTCTGCGGAAGGTGTATGCCGACGTTGTCGAGCAGGCTGGTGAAATAACCGGTCCAGCTTGTGGCGACGGCGGAAGCCGAGATGCCGTATTCCAGCACCATGTTCCAGCCGATGAACCAGGCAGTCACTTCACCGAGAGTGGCGTAGGCATACGAATACGAGCTGCCGGAAATGGGAATCAGCGTGGCGAATTCCGAATAGCACAGCGCAGTGAATCCGCTGCAAATGGCCGCCAGGATGAAAGAGATCAATACGGCCGGCCCTGCGTGATCCGCCGCGGCCTGACCTGTTACTACGAAAATGCCGCTACCGATAACCGCGCCGATACCCAGCGCCGTGATGCCCCAGGGGCCCAATGTGCGCCGCAGGCTCGGGCCATGAGAGCTATCGGCATCGTCGGAAAAATCGGTCTTACGGGCGAACAACTGCTTGAGCATAAGGTTCTCGGAAAGAAAGCCGGCACGGTGAAAACACCGTGCCGGATAGAATTACTCAACGATGCGGCGCATGGCCTCAGGCGGGTTCGGTGCCATTGGCGAGATGGCTCTTGCGATAACCGTAGAGGTAATAGACAACCAGGCCGATCACGGCCCACACGAAGAATGTGACTTTCGCTTCCTTCGACAGGTTGAGGAACAGCAGCAGGCAGCCGATCACCGCCAGCGGACAGATCACCCACGGCATCGGGGTGCGGAACGGACGCGGACGGTCGGGCTGTGTGCGGCGGAGGATCAGGACGCCTATGGCGACCATGATGAATGCGAACAGCGTGCCCGAGTTGGTGATGTCGGCGAGGATGCCTACCGGGAACAGCGCGCCGAACAGCGACACGAAGGTGCCAGTGATCAGCGTGATCACGTGCGGCGTGTGGAAGCGCGGATGGATCTTGGCCAGCGAGGTCGGCAGCAAGCCGTCGCGCGACATGGTGAAGAAGATGCGGGTCTGACCGTAAGTCATCGTCAGGATCACCGATGGCAATGCGATGCCGGCGGCAAAGGCGATGCCGGCGGCAACGGTATTGTGGTTGAGCAGACGCACTACATGGGAGAGCGCCTCCTTGCTGCATACCAGTGCTTGTGAACCATTACAGGCTGCGGCGAACGCCGGCGTGCCCGGCTCGAGCGCCAGGCCGTTCGCGTCCAGCATGGGCTGCGCACCTACCGAACCCACGGCGGCGTAGCTCACCAGCAGGTAGTAGATGGTGCATACGCTCAGCGAGGCGATCAGGGCGATCGGGATGTTGCGGTTCGGGTTCTTCGTTTCCTCGGCCGCCGTGGAGATGGCGTCGAAGCCGATGTAGGCGAACACGATGGAAGCCGCCGCACCCAGTACGCCGATGCCGCCCATCGGGCTGCCCCAGCCGTTCGGTACGAAAGGCGTGAAGTTCTGGTCCTTCACCGCCGGCAGCGCGATGAAGATGAAGGCGGTGAGGGCGGCGATCTTGATCAGCACCAATGCGGTGTTGACCTTAGCCGACTTCGAGGTGCCGATCACCAGCAGGCCAGTGACAGCCAGGCCGATCAGGCAGGCAAGCAGGTTGAAACTACCGCCGTCCATCGGGCCCGCCTGCAGGAAATGCGGCAAGCCGAATCCTGCGTGCGAGAGGAGGCCGTTGACGTAACCGGACCAGCCCACGCAAACCGTGCTCGCGGCGATGGTGTATTCCAGCACCAGCGCCCAGCCCACTATCCACGCAGTGCCCTCGCCGAGCACGCCGTAGGTATACGTATATGCCGAGCCGGCTACCGGCACCATCGAGGCCAGTTCCGCATAGGCCAACGCGGCGAACGCGCAGACCACCGCGGCGATCACGAACGCGATCATCATGCCGGGACCGGCTTTCTGTCCGGCTTCCGCCGTAAGTACGAAGATGCCGGTGCCGATGATGGCGCCAATGCCCAGCATCGTGAGCTGGAATGGTCCAAGTTGTCGGACGAGACTCTTCTTCTCGGCCGTTGCAATGATCTGATCGAGTGGCTTGACGCGCTTGAAAAGCATGTAGATGGGCTCCTGGAGTGAACGAACATCACGCCCATCAAGTGTCGCGGCAAGCGATGGCGCATCGATCCGAGGTGACACCCAACCATAGCCTAGCGGAGGCTGAGCGTACAAGTTGCATTGCGGCTAGATTCGAGGCGGGATGTGTGGTTGGGGTCGCCCGTGCCAGCCTCCGGCAAGGGAGGTGGCAATGGGCGACGCGATGAGGTTGATTGGATTAAAAGACCATGTTGACGGCGACTTGCGGTGTGATGAAGGCGTCGGTGTTGCGCCCCGCCTCACTGAACTGCACGCCGCCGATCACACCGATCCTGTCATTGAAGTTGTATTCGATCGCTGGCGCCAGGCTGACAACCTTGCTGGTGGGATTGCGAAGCTTGAACGAAGTGAGTGGTGGAGCTGGTTGTGTGCATTGCACACCCGGCATTGACATGCATGGCATGCCAAAGAGTGGTCCGTTTTGCACGCCTTGCACTTGCGAGGCATAAACCCGGTTGTAGGCGACATCGAACGCAAGTACCCATTGAGGGTCGATGCTGTATTCGGCACCCACCGACACGCCGAATGTGTTGCCCAATCGGGCTTGCCCTTGAAAACTTTGCGGCGTGCCGTAGACGCTTACGCCGTTTAGAGCGACCTGGCTCGGAGGCAGGGTGTAGGAGACAGCTGCGCGCACACGCAACGGCCTGCCGTTGGGGAACCAGAAGTATTGCTGGGCGAGCATGGAGAAGGTGTCAGTCGACGCGCCATTGCCCGTACCGTTCAGCGGATTCGAACCGAGGCGATCGTACGAGCCGGTAGGGAACTGGTGCGAATATCGAACTGACACTGCGGGTATACCCTGGATCTTGTCGGGTGTAACCAGCATGTATTGCGCTGTGAATGTTGTATCGGTGATACCAAAACCGTCAGTGTGCGATCCCGCCGATTCGCTACGTGCTGCGCCTACCGTCAGCTGCAGTTGCAGACGGTCCGTGACGCCGTAAAAAATCGGAACAATGGTCAACCACTGGCCGGTTCCCTCATCTTTCGCGTAACGATCCCATTGATCGTTGTAGGCATCGTTGCTGCTGTTATGAATCAGGTAGGGTTCCACCAGCCAGGTGCCGGCAGGGAGGTTTTGCGGGTTGGGCGTTAACAGCGGGCCGGTGAAATTGACCGCTGAGGTTGTTGCATCGGAAGAATCCGCAGCGGCGGCCGTGCCGCAACAGAATGCGGGCACAAGCAAAAAGGTGAGCTTGCCGAGTGTTCGGCTGGAGCGTGTCATGGCGGGCACCCTGATAGTCAAATTGAAAGGCGTAGTCGTCTTCCTGAGGCATCGGAGACGGCGTGGCTTCAAGATAGGGAGCGCCATGAACGCGATCTATGGTACAAATCTTAAATTGCTATGCGCGCGTTCGTGCGCATGGCTATCGCACCATGTATCGGATGCAATCATTCGCATCGTGGATTTTCGAATTCATCCGAGAGCGGCATCATGAGTTTGTACGAGTCGTTGCGCGGTTACGCCGCGCACTATCCGAACGATTCGCACGTGGTTGCGTGCATGGCCTTTCTGATGGAGGCCGAACGCCCCTTCGATCGGGATCATGCGACGGGGCATTTCACCGGTTCGGCTTGGCTGGTCGATCCAGAAGGTCAGCATGTGTTGTTGACCCATCACCGCAAGTTGAATCGGTGGCTGCAATTGGGTGGTCACGCGGATGGCGACAGCGATCTCGCTGCTGTTGCATTGCGCGAAGCGCACGAGGAGTCGGGTATGACCGGATTAAGCGTCGACCCGGCTATTTATGACGTCGACCGGCATTGGATTCCCGCGCGCAACGAAGAACCAGGTCACTGGCATTACGATGTGCGCTATGTGGTGCGAGCACATGCCCGCGACGCTTTCGTTGTCAGCGATGAATCGCTGGACTTGGCTTGGGTATCGATCCGCGCGCTAGCGGATGACGACGCTACTGACGAATCGCTGCGGCGCATGGCGCGCAAGTGGCTGGAGCGGGAAACAAGTACCGATTAGCCGTAGCGCGCTGGCGCGGGGTTTACGTGGCCACAGGCGCTGCACGTACGCGCGTCGCGCGATGCGTAGAAGCGATCGAATACCGGCGGGAAATCGGTCTCTATGTCGTGCAGGATGAAATACTCTTCATAGAGTTTGTGGTTACAGCGTTCGCAGAACCACAGCAGGCCGTCTTTTTCGTGCCCGAGCCGTCGGCGCTCGATCACCATGCCGATCGAATCGGGCATGCGTTGCGGTGAATGCGGTACGCGCGGAGGGAGATAGAAGATTTCACCGGCGCGAATCGGAATGTCGCGCGCCACACCCTCATCCTGAACCTTCAGCACCATCTCGCCTTCGATCTGGTAAAAGAATTCCGGGCCTTCGTCGTGGTGATAATCGGTGCGTGCGTTCGGGCCGCCGACGATCATGATGATGAAATCGCCGTCGACAATGCATTTGTTGCCTACCGGCGGCTTGAGCAAATGGCGGTGCTCGGCGATCCAGCGTTGCAAGTCGAAAGGAGGCGTCAGGGACATAGGGTGATCCGTTGAAGTTCGCTTTAGCTTGTCAAACCTCGAGTGTGGCCAGATCGCCTTTCTCTTCCAGCCAGTTCTTGCGATCGCTGGCGCGTTTCTTGGCCAGCAGCATATCCATCAGCTTTGCGGTGCCGTCGCCGTCTTCGACGGTCAGCTGCACCAGGCGGCGCGTGTCGGGATAGATGGTCGATTCGCGCAACTGCGAGGGATTCATCTCACCCAGGCCCTTGAAGCGCGTGACGGTGACTTGTCCCTTGATCTTCTCGCGCTCGATGCGTTGAAGCATCGCGGCTTTTTCGTTTTCGTCCAGGCAATAAAACACCTGCTTGCCCACGTCGACGCGAAATAGCGGTGGCATGGCCACGAACACATGGCCTTCGCGCACTAGCGATGGGAAGTGGCGCAGAAACAAAGCGCTGAGCAATGTGGCGATGTGCAGGCCATCGGAATCGGCATCGGCCAAGATAACCACTTTGCCGTAACGCAGACCGCTGAGATCATCCTTGCCCGGATCGCACCCGATTGCCACTGCCAGGTTGTGCACTTCTTCCGAAGCGAGCACTGAGGTGGATTCCACTTCCCAGGTGTTAAGGATCTTGCCACGCAGCGGAAGAATCGCCTGGAAATCTTTGTCTCGCGCCTGCTTGGCGCTGCCGCCGGCCGAATCACCTTCAACCAGGAACAGTTCGGTACGGGTGAGATCGGTAGCGGTGCAGTCGGCCAGCTTGCCGGGCAGGGCGGGGCCTTGGGTGATCTTCTTGCGGACGACTTGCTTGGCCGCTTTCAATCGCGCGCTGGCGCGTTCGATGGCTAGCTGTGCAATGCGCTCACCCAGATCGACATGCTGGTTGAGCCACAGACTGAAAGCATCGTGCACTACGCTTTCCACCAGCGCGGCGGCATTGCGGGAAGAGAGACGCTCCTTGGTCTGGCCGGCGAACTGCGGATCCTGCAACTTCGCGGACAGCACGAATGCTAGCCGTTCCCATACATCTTCCGGCGCTAGCTTTACGCCGCGCGGCAACAGGTTGCGAATGTCGCAGAATTCACGCACGGCGTTGGTGAGACCCGTGCGCAGGCCGTTGACGTGCGTGCCACCTTGTACAGTGGGAATGAGGTTGACGTAGCTTTCCTGTACCAGTTCGCCTTCCGGCAACCAGGTCAGCGCAACGTCGAGGCCTTCCGTATCGCGTGCAACGTGATGCACGAACAGATCGGCAGGCAAACACTCCGCGCCATCCAGCTCGCCACGCAGGTAATCGCGCAAACCGTCTTCGTAGTACCACTCGCTGACTTCGCCGCTGGCTTCGTCGGTGAGCTTTACGTTGAGGCCGGCGCACAACACGGCTTTCGCGCGCAGCAAGTGCTTGAGCTTGGACAGCGAGATTTTCGGCGAATCGAAATATTTCGGGTCGGCCCAGAAACGTACCGTGGTGCCGGTTTTTTTCTTAGGTACCGTGCCGATGGTTTCCAGCGGGCTGGCGCGGTCGCCGTTGGCGAAGGCCATGCGGTATTCGTTGCCATCGCGGCGGATGGTGACTTCCACCCTGGTCGAAAGCGCGTTCACCACCGACACGCCGACACCGTGCAAGCCACCGGAAAAGTTGTAGTTCTTCCCCGAGAACTTACCACCCGCATGCAGACGGGTAAGAATGAGCTCCACGCCGGGAATGCCTTCTTCCGGATGAATATCCACCGGCATGCCGCGGCCGTCGTCGGTGACTTCCACCGATCCGTCGGTATGCAGAATCACGTCGATCGACTTCGCGTGGCCGGCCAGCGCTTCGTCGACCGAGTTATCGATCACTTCCTGCGCCATATGGTTCGGGCGCGTGGTGTCGGTATACATGCCCGGGCGGCGCTTGACCGGGTCAAGACCGGAGAGGACTTCGATATCGGCGGCGTTGTAGCGACTGCTCATGCGATGGTGGCGGTTTCGATGGAAGGTAGGCGCGGGAGGATGGGTTGCGGCTTGAGGGAGGTCAAGAGCCCGCTTCTCATCCCGATTGTTTCAAAGCGGAGCGCAGTGCTTTTCCAGCCACGCCAGATCGGCATCCTCCATCAATGGCCCAAGCGCTGCACGTACTGATGCATGGTAGTCGTCCAGCCACGCCCTTTCTTCAGGGTTGAGCAGTCCGGGTTCCAGGGCGCGCCGATCGAACGGGCAAAGGGTCAGCGTTTCGAAGGCATAGAACTCGCCGAATTCGGTTTGATCGGCCTCGATCACCACCGCGAGGTTTTCATGACGGATGCCGTGACGTGCCGGCTTATATAAGCCGGGCTCGATCGAGCTGATCATGCCTGGCTCCAGCGGAACCAGCGCGCCACCGGCGATCGGTGGCCGAATGCTTTGCGGGCCCTCGTGCACATTGAGGAAATAGCCCACGCCGTGACCGGTGCCGTGGCCGTAATCCATGCCGGAGGCCCACAGCGGAGCGCGGGCAAGCGCGTCGAGTTGTGGACCGCTCGCACCTTTTGGAAAGCGCGCACGCGACAACGCGATCATGCCTTTCATCACCAAGGTGGCGTCGCGCCGTTGTTCGGCGGTGGTCGGACCCAGCGCCAATACACGAGTGATATCGGTGGTGCCGCCGAGATATTGGCCGCCGGAATCGACCAGCAGCAGGCCGTGGCGTTGCAGCGTGTTGTGGGCGTCCGCGGTGGCGCGGTAATGCGGCAGGGCGCCGTTCTCCATATATCCGGCAATGGTGGCGAAACTTTCGCCGATGAAATCCGGTTGCGCCGACCGTTCTTCGCGCAGCAGCACGTCGACATCCAGTTCGGTCTGCGTCATGCCAGCGGCGAGGCGTTCCTCCAGTCGGCGGAAGGCGCGCACCAGGGCGACACCGTCCCGACGCATCACCTCGCGGATGTGGGTCAGCTCGGTTTCGCTCTTGCAGGCCTTGAATTGAGTGGAAGGATTGGGGCCTTCGACGCGCGTCGCTTTCGCACCAACCATCTGCAGCACGGCACTGACCACACGACCCGGATCGAGCAGCAGCGTATCGCTAGCGGCGAGTTCACCGAGGGCGTCGCCCAGCGTGGCGTAGCTGGCGATGCGGATGTTGTCGCCAGAGAGCGCCGCGACCAGGCTGTCGTTGAGCTTGGTGCGATCGACAAACAGCGTCGCCCGGCCCGCTGTCTCGACCAACAAATGCGCGAGGAACACAGGATTGCACTCGACGTCGCTGCCGCGCAGGTTGGTGAGCCAGGCGATATCGTCGAGGCTTGAAACAAGGTGATGCGTTGCGTGCTGCTTGCGCAAAGCGTTGCGCAGCCGGTCGAACTTTTCGGCGCGCGTGGTACCGGCGTAGGTGAGGGGGTGTTCAACCACAGGCGCTTTGGGCAGAGCAGGGCGGTCGGACCAGACCATGCCCGGAAGATCCAGGTCCACGCGCAGCTTGATTCCGACGCTGCCGAGCAGACGTTCGATCTGCCTCTGTGTGGCAACCGACACGCTGTCGCCGGCTACGGCAAGGACGTCACCCTGGTGCAGGTGCTGCTGCAACCAGGTCAGATGCTCCGGTGCGTGCGAGATTCGCTGCTTCATCAGCGCGATGCCGCTGCTGGCAAGTTGTTGCTCGGCCTGCGAGAAATAACGCGAGTCGGTCCAGAGCCCCGCTTCGGCAGCAGTAACCAGCAAGATGCCCGCCGAACCATCGAAACCAGACAGCCACTCACGCGCCTGCCAGTGCGCGGGCAGGTATTCGGAAAGATGCGGATCGGCCGAGGGAACGAGGCAGGCGGCGACGCCGTGCCGGGTCATGGCCTCGCGCAAGGCAGCAATGCGGGCGGGGATCGAGGTGCTCATCAGCGCATGGTAGCAGGCTGTTATGGCAGCGCTTTGTGCGCGTCGAAATCGGCGGTTTCGCGCGAACATGCCGATACATTTCGCATCGTGCATGCTGGGGCTTGCTATGACGAAACGAGAGATGCTAAGCGCTCGATTTCGAGCGCGGCATTATGTCTCGGGCTAGTCATTCGTTGCTGCAGCGCGATATTCTATGCAGGTCGTCCCCACGACACATCCCCCGTTAGCTCGTCTGAAAGAGTCGTTCGTGAACAAGCGTTCCCTCGTCTCCACCTTGCGCTGGTCGTGCGCAGGCGCCGCCGTGTTCCTTAGCGGCTGCAATATGGAAGTCCTCTCGCCGAAGGGCGATGTGGGCATGCAGGAAAAGTCTCTGATCCTGATTGCCCTGGGCTTGATGCTGTTGGTCGTGATCCCGGTCATTGCGATGACCCTGATCTTTGCGTGGCGTTACCGCGCCTCGAACACCAAGGCCACGTATGCGCCGAAGTGGTCGCATTCGACGGCGATCGAAGCCGTGGTGTGGACCATTCCCTGCATCATCATCGCGATTCTTGCAACGATCACGTGGCGCACCTCGCACACGCTCGATCCGTACAAGCCGCTGGATTCCAAGGTCAAGCCGATCACCATCCAGGTGGTGTCGCTGGACTGGAAGTGGCTCTTCATCTATCCGGATTACGGCGTCGCCAGCGTCAACGAAATAGCGTTCCCGACCGATGTACCGGTGCATTTCGAAATTACGTCCGACTCGGTGATGAATGCGTTCTTCATTCCGCAGCTAGGCAGCCAGATCTACGCCATGGCCGGCATGGAAACGCAGGTCAACCTGATCGCCAACGAGCCGGGTAATTACGCGGGCCTGTCGACCAATTACAGCGGCGAAGGCTTCTCGGATATGCATTTCGCTGCGATTGCTACCTCGCAGCAGGGCTTCAAAGACTGGGTCAACAAGGCCAAGGCCAGCTCGACCCAGCTTAATGTGCAGGCGTATCACGCGCTGGCGCAGCCAAGCGAGAAGCAGGGAGTGTCGTATTACGCCGCGGTGACACCGGGCTTGTTCAACAACGTCATCCAACAGTACATGAGCGACATGTCGATGAACCGCATCGGCACGCCACCACCTGCGCAAGCGAGTGCCATTCCCTCGCCCAACGATCACGCCAAGGCTTCGGAGTAGGCCATGTTCGGAAAACTTTCTCTATCGGCCATTCCGTTCCATGAGCCGATCATTATGGGCACCCTGCTTATGGTGTCCCTCGCCGGTGCAGCGCTGCTTGGCTGGGTGACTTACCAACGCAAATGGGGCTACTTGTGGAGCGAGTGGTTCACCACGGTCGACCATAAGCGCATCGGCGTGATGTACATCATCATGGCGCTGCTCATGCTGCTGCGCGGTTTTGCCGACGCGATCATGATGCGTGGCCAGCAGGCGATGGCCTCGGCCGACGCCGCAGGCTACCTGCCGCCGCATCACTACGATCAGATCTTCACCGCGCACGGCGACATCATGATCTTCTTCATGGCGATGCCGTTCATCACCGGTTTGATGAATCTGGTCGTGCCGCTGCAGATCGGTGCGCGCGACGTCGCGTATCCGTTCCTCAACTCGCTCAGTTATTGGCTCACCGCCTCGGGCGTGGTGCTGATCATGGTGTCGATGTTCGTGGGCGACTTCGCCGCGACCGGCTGGCTCGCTTATCCGCCGCTGTCCGAGCTGAAGTTCAGCCCGACGGTCGGCGTGGACTACTACATCTGGTCACTGCAGCTGTCGGGTTTGGGCACGACGCTTAGTGGCATCAACTTCATCGTGACGATTCTGCGGATGCGCACGCCGGGTATGACGTTGATGAAGATGCCGGTGTTCACCTGGACGGCGCTGGTCACCAACATCCTGATTGTCGCTGCCTTCCCGGTGTTGACCGTCACGTTGGCACTGCTGGCAGCCGACCGTTATCTGGACATGCACTTCTTCACGAACGAGCTTGGCGGCAACGCCATGATGTACGTGAATCTGATCTGGATCTGGGGCCATCCGGAGGTCTACATCCTGGTGTTGCCGTGCTTCGGCGCGTTTTCGGAAATCATCGCGACGTTCTCGGGCAAGCCGCTGTTTGGCTACAAGTCGATGGTGTACGCCACCGCGGGCATCGGCATTCTCTCGTTCCTGGTGTGGCTGCACCATTTCTTCACCATGGGTTCCGGTGCTGACGTCAATGCCTTCTTCGGCATCATGACGATGATCATTTCCGTACCCACCGGTGTGAAGCTGTTCAACTGGCTGTTCACCATGTACCGCGGTCGCGTGCGTCTCACGGTGCCGGTGCTGTGGACGATCGGCTTCATGGTCACCTTTACGGTCGGCGGCATGACCGGCGTACTGCTGGCGGTTCCGGGTGCTGACTTCGTATTGCATAACAGCGTATTCCTGATCGCGCACTTCCATAACGTGATCATCGGTGGCGTGGTGTTCGGCTGTCTTGCGGCGATGAACTACTGGTTCCCGAAGGCGTTCGGCTTCAAGTTGGAAGAGCGCTTCGGCAAGTACTCGTTCTGGTGCTGGCTGGTCGGTTTCTACGTGGCCTTCGTACCGCTGTATATCCTTGGCCTCAAGGGCATGACGCGCCGCATGAACCACTACGTCAATCCGGAGTGGCAGCCTTATCTGGTCGTGGCGCTGATCGGTGCCGTGATCATCATGGCGGGCATCGGTTTCACCCTGCTGCAGATCGTGGTGAGCGTGCGCAATCGTGCCGAGAACCGCGACCTGACCGGTGATCCGTGGGGCGGTCGCACGCTGGAATGGTCGACCAGTTCGCCACCGCCGTTCTACAACTTTGCCGTGCTGCCGCACGTCGAAGAGCTCGATCAGTTCTGGGCGGACAAGGAACATAAGCGCGCTTACAAGCGTCAAGCTCGCTACGCCGACATCCACATGCCGCGCAACACCGGCGTGGGCGTGTTCATGGGCGCTTTCGGCACCGCCATGGGCTTCGCGCTGGTATGGCACATCTGGTGGTTGGCCGCGGCGGGCCTGCTCGGCATGGTCGGGTCTTTCATCGCGCGTGCCTACGACACCGATGTGGACTACTACGTGTCGGGCGCCGAAGTGGAAAAGATCGAGCGCGCACGCTTGGTGCCGTCTCAGAAGCTGGTCGATCACGTGGATCCGGCATCGGCCGGTCAGAAGGTTGCGTAAGACATGAGCAGTTCCGCTATTACCGCCAATCACGACGTCATCGCGCACGGCGCGGACGAGCATCACGACGACGGATCCAAGACCCTGCTCGGGTTCTGGATTTACTTGATGAGCGACTGCCTGATTTTCTCGGCACTGTTCGCCACCTTCGGCGTGTTGGCTAACGCCACTGCAGGTGGTCCGAGCGGCAAGGAGCTGTTCGACCTGCCGTACGTGCTCGGTGAAACCATGCTGCTGCTGGTCAGCAGCTTCACCTTCGGCGTGGCGATGCTGAACATGCACGCCGAGCGCCGCAACAAAGTGATCGGTTGGCTCTTCATCACGCTCCTGTTCGGCGCGGCCTTCGTGGCGATGGAAATCCACGAGTTCGCCCATCTTATCCATGAGGGTGCCGGCCCGGATCGCAGCGCGTTCCTGTCGTCCTATTTCACCCTCGTCGGAACGCACGGTCTGCACGTCACCTGCGGTCTGATCTGGATCGTCGTCATGATGGACATGCTGCGCCGCTATGGGCTGAACGACGCCGTGCGTCGCCGCTTGTCCTGCCTGAGCCTGTTCTGGCACTTCCTGGATGTTGTCTGGATCTGTGTGTTCACCATTGTCTATCTGCGGGGAGTGCTCTGATGGCTAGCCAACACGGTCATGCCTCCGGCGCGGACCACCAGCATGCCGGTCACGGCAGCCTGAAGTCCTACATTGTCGGATTCATTCTTTCCATCGTGCTGACGCTGTTGTCATTCGGCTGCGTGATGTCGGGCGCGGTACCGCACGACCTGATCGTGCCTGGCATCGTCGTGTTCTGTGTGGCCCAGGTGCTGGTGCAGCTCGTATTCTTCCTGCATCTAAGTACAGCACCAGGGCAGCGTAGCAACCTGACGATCGGTGTGTTCACGGTGCTGATCATCGCCATTGTCGTGGTCGGCTCGCTGTGGGTGCTGCACAACATGAACGTGAACATGATGCATCCGCTGCCGATGACTAGCATGGGCTGAAGCGCAGCTTTCAGTCTTATTACTTCATCGAATCAAACGTACTCGCGTTTAAATTCAGCGGCCTCTCCCAGAACTGGGAGAGGCCGTTTTCATATTCAAAGCTTTCTAACAAAGATTTGATCGCCCCTTGATCGACGCAGGCATAGCATTCAACACCTGCAGCGCGCTCACGCGTCGAGCCGCCGTGCTGTAGAAACAGGGCCAATCGAAAGAACGCACTTGTTTGATAGGCAAATTTTCGCGCAGGCCTGCCTGCCGGCCTTTCGGCGCGCCGATATCGCGCAAAGCTGGCTCCATTGCTCAATGTTCCACTTGCCGAAGGCGCTGAGGTGGAAGATGAAACGGAATTTGACGGACACGTTACATGCGAAGGCGTCGGTCGCCCCATGCACGCCAAAGCAACATGAGATAGACCTGATGCATGTCAGGCTCTCACCGTATGCGCATCAGGTGGAGCGGGAAACCATAGCGTGGATGGAGACGTGCGGCCTTTTGCCCGATGCGCGTTCTCTCAAGAAAGTTGAACGAATGGCGGTGTGGGGATATGCCGGTTTTTCGCATCCATTCGGCAGCATGCAAGAACTGACGCTTTACTCGAAGTACATCACTCTCTGGCTGCTATGGGATGACGTGGTGGTTGAAAGAACTTCGGATGTAAGCCTCGTTCTCGATGGAATGGCCGAAGCCTTTCAATGGGATGCCAGTCATTTTCGTGATGCGGATCCTTATATAAGAGATATAAGAGCCTGGAAGTCGATCGTCGATGGATACAAAAGCCTCGGCGTTTCAAACGACTACGTGGAGCGGCTCGGTAGGAAAATGGCGACGTGGATAAAAACCGCTGCAAGTGAGAACAGCTCCATCCATGTTTCGCACGGAGTGAGCCCTTGGTCTCATTTACGCAAGCGTCTGATCACCATAGGGGTTATCCCCACAGCTCAGTTGCTCGACCTGCATATCGGCAACGTCGACAAGCTTCCCGCGGCGTGTCGCGTCGTCGTGAGGGCGTCGGCTATCGTCGCCATCGTGAATGAACTGGTCAGCGTCGAAAAAGACGAGGATCGCGTGAATCTCGTAACGCTGATTCAAAAAGACCGCGAGTGCGGCTTCGAGTCGGCATATGGCGTGGTGATCGACATGTACCAGGCGAGCCTGACGAAGCTTTCGGCGTTGATTGATTCGCTGCCGCCTGAATTGAAAGGGTGGGGCGTTCTCATGCGCCACATGGCGGAGGGCTTCAGTTATTGGCATTTCGTTTGCCCGCGTTACAACAGGGATCGAATCATCTGCCGCGTCCCGAACGAGGCAACGGAGGCCGTTACCCGCTACGGCGCCCCGGAGACAGTGGTGGCCGTTGTTTGATCGGATTGGCGTGTGCTGGAATCCCTAGGCCCTCGCAAGCCCATAGCCACCGCCGTTCCTAGATGGCCGGGCGACTTTGCAAGCGCAGCTCGAGTGGCCTTTGGGAAGGGGCCACAGCGCCTTCGTCTGAGTTATTTTTACTAAATCACCTACAGCATCTCGCGGCTGGAGCGATCTACCGCTAAAATGCCGATTTCCAGCACGGCTGCTTTCCATGACCCCCCTGATTTTCGTCACTGGCGGTGTGGTGTCCTCGCTTGGCAAGGGCATCGCGGCGGCGTCGCTTGCGTCCATTCTCGAGGCGCGCGGCCTCTCGGTCACTATGATGAAGCTCGATCCGTACATCAATGTGGATCCGGGCACCATGAGTCCCTTCCAGCACGGCGAGGTCTATGTGACCGACGACGGCGCTGAGACCGACCTGGACCTAGGCCACTACGAGCGCTTCGTCCACACCCGCCTCACCGGCAAGAACTCCATTACCACCGGCAAGATCTACGAATCGGTGATCCGCAAGGAGCGCCGCGGGGATTACCTGGGCGCGACCGTGCAGGTCATTCCGCACATCACTGACGAGATCAAGCACTGCATCCACGAGGCCACCCGCGGCTTCGATGTAGCCTTGGTCGAGATCGGCGGCACGGTGGGTGATATCGAGTCCCAGCCCTTCCTGGAAGCCATCCGCCAGCTGCGCATCGAGCACGGGCCAGAGAAATGCGTGTTCATGCATCTGACCCTGGTGCCTTACATCAAGGCCGCTGGCGAGATCAAAACCAAACCGACCCAGCATTCGGTGAAGGAACTGCGCTCGATCGGTATCCAGCCGGACATCCTGCTCTGCCGTTGCGAACAGCCGCTTCCGGACGGCGAGCGCCGCAAAATCGCTCTGTTCACCAACGTGCCCGAGCAGGCGGTGATCAGCGCGGCCGATGTGGACATCATCTATAAGCAGCCGCTTTGGCTGCACCAGCAGGGCCTGGACGACATTGTCGTCAAGAAGCTGGGCCTGGACGCCAAGCCGGCCGACCTTTCTGGTTGGCAGCGCACGGTCGATGCAGTGGAACATCCCAAGGACGACATCACCGTCGCCATCGTCGGCAAGTACGTCGAGCACAAGGACGCTTACAAGTCGCTCGGTGAGGCCTTGCGTCATGGCGGCATCAAGCAGCAGACGCGCGTGAATCTGCAGTGGGTCGACTCCGAGCAGATCGAAGCCGAAGGCGCTGCCAAGGTGCTCGGCGGAGCCGATGCGATCCTGGTCCCGGGGGGATTTGGCAAGCGCGGCTTCGAGGGCAAGGTGCTGGCGGCCAAATATGCCCGCGAGCATGGCGTACCGTATTTCGGTATTTGCTACGGCATGCACGCCGCCGTGGTGGATTTCGCGCGGAACGTCGCCGGTCTCACGGACGCCGACTCCAGCGAAAACGATCGTCACACCCCCAATCCGGTGATCGGATTGATCACCGAGTGGACTACCTCTACCGGCGAAGTCGAACAGCGTACGGAACGTTCGGATCTCGGCGGCACCATGCGCCTGGGTGCCCAGGAGTGCCGTCTCAAGGCCGGTACGCTGGCACACCAGCTGTATGGCCAGGACGTCGTGCGCGAACGTCATCGCCATCGCTACGAATTCAACAATCGCTACCGCCAGTCGTTCGAGGACCTGGGCATGGTGGTTTCGGGCAAGTCGATGGACGATTTGTTGGTGGAGATCGTCGAACTCCCGCTGCAGAAGCATCCGTGGTTCCTCGGCTGCCAGGCACATCCGGAATTCACCTCCACACCGCGCGACGGCCATCCGCTGTTCATCGGCTTCGTGCGTGCCGCCCGTGAATTCAAAGCGGTGCGCGACGGCGAGAAGCTGGCGAAGGGAGCGGCGGCATGAAGTTGTGCGGTTTCGAGGTCGGCCTGGACAAACCGCTATTCCTGATCGCCGGCCCGTGCGTCGTTGAATCCGAACAACTGCAGATCGACACCGCCGGCACCCTGAAGGAAATCACCGGCAGGCTGGGCATCAACTTCATCTTCAAATCCAGCTTCGACAAGGCCAACCGCTCCTCCAGCAGCAGCTTCCGCGGCCCGGGTATGGAAGAAGGTCTGCGCGTGCTGGCCGAGGTGAAGCGTCAGCTTGGCGTGCCGGTCCTCACCGACGTGCACGAATACACGCCGATGAACGAAGTGGCGGCCGTCGTGGATGTGTTGCAGACGCCCGCTTTCCTCTGCCGTCAGACCGATTTCATCCAGAACGTGGCCCGCGCCGGTAAGCCGGTGAACATCAAGAAGGGCCAGTTCCTTGCGCCGTGGGACATGAAGAACGTGGTCGACAAGGCCAAGGCCGTCGGCAACGATGCCATCATGGTCTGTGAGCGCGGCGCTAGCTTCGGCTACAACAACCTCGTCTCAGACATGCGCTCGTTGAGCGCGATGCGCGAGACCGGTTGTCCGGTGGTATTCGACGCCACGCACTCGGTACAGCTCCCGGGTGGGCAGGGCACCAGCTCCGGCGGTCAGCGTGAGTTTGTGCCCGTATTGGCGCGTGCGGCGGTTGCCGTCGGTATTGCAGGACTGTTCGCCGAGACGCATCCAGACCCCAGCAAGGCACTCAGCGATGGACCGAATGCCTGGCCGCTCGGCAAGATGGAAGCGCTGCTGCAGACCTTGCTGGAACTGGACGCGGTAACCAAGCGTCATGGTTTCCTCGAACACACTGTCTGACGGCCGCGCGCGGTTGCCGCGCACTGAAAACCTTCTTTTATCCTTTGAACTGGATTGGACATGAGCACCCAAATTACCCGCATCCATGCCCGTGAAATTCTTGATTCGCGCGGCAACCCCACGCTTGAAGCCGAAGTAACCCTGGCCGGTGGCGCGTTTGGCCGCGCCGCAGTGCCGAGCGGTGCCTCGACCGGAACGCGCGAGGCGGTGGAGCTGCGTGACGGCGACAAGTCGCGTTATATGGGCAAGGGTGTGAAAAAGGCGGTGGCCAACGTCAACGGCGAGATCGCCGGGGCGCTGAAGGGTTTCGACGCGGCCGATCAGAAAGGTCTCGATGCCAAGCTGATCGGGCTCGATGGCACGCCTAACAAAGGCCGCCTGGGCGCGAATGCGCTGCTGGGCGTTTCCATGGCTGCTGCGCACGCGGTAGCTGCCTCGCGTAATGAGCCCTTGTGGAAATACCTTTCCAACGGCAAGCCCGGCGCGTTGCCGGTGCCGATGATGAACATCATCAATGGCGGCGCACATGCCGACAACAATGTCGACGTGCAGGAGTTCATGGTGCTGCCGGTCGGTCTGCCGAATTTCTCCGAAGCGCTGCGCGCCGGTACGGAGATCTTCCACGCGCTCAAAAGCGTGCTGAAGGGCAAGGGCCTCAACACGGCCGTGGGTGACGAAGGCGGCTTCGCGCCGAACCTGCGTTCCAACATCGAGGCGCTGGATACCATTCTCGAAGCCGTAAACAAGTCGGGCTACAAGATCGGTAGCGACATTCTGCTCGGCTTGGACGTGGCCAGCTCCGAATTCTTCAAGGACGGCAAGTACGACCTGGAAGGCGAGGGCAAGGTCTACACGCCTGCGCAGTTCGTCGATTTGCTGGCTAGCTGGGCGCAGCAGTATCCGATCGTCACCATCGAAGACGGCATGGCCGAGGGCGATTGGGACGGCTGGAAGCTGCTCACCGACAAGATCGGCAACAAGGTGCAGCTGGTCGGCGACGATCTGTTCGTCACCAATCCGGCGATCTTCCGCGAGGGCATCGAGAAGAAGATCGCCAACGCGATTCTGATCAAGGTGAATCAGATCGGCACGTTGTCGGAAACGCTGGAAGCCATCGCTATGGCCGACGCCGCCAAGTACGCCGCCATCGTGTCGCACCGTTCGGGCGAAACCGAAGACACCACGATTTCCGACATCGCCGTCGCCACCACGGCGACCCAGATCAAGACGGGTTCTCTGTGCCGTACCGACCGCGTAGCGAAGTACAACCAGCTGCTGCGCATCGAGGAACAACTCGGCGCCGCTGCGCGCTATGCTGGCCGCAACGCGTTTCCGAATCTGACGCATTTGCCCGGCTAAGCGAGGTAAACCCCGACGATGTTACGTTGGATCGCTTTGGTCCTGCTGCTCTTGCTGATTGGACTGCAGATTGAACTGTGGTCCAGTCACGGTGGCATGTCCGAAGTGACCAGCCTGCGCCTTGCCGTTAAAAAGCAGAGCGATGAGAACGATAAGCTGGTCCAGCGCAACCAGGCGCTGACCGCTGACGTGAACGATCTCAAGCACGGTGAACAGGCAGTCGAGGCGCGCGCGCGCGCCGAGCTCGGCCTGATCAAACCAGGCGAAACCTTCTATCAGGCGGTGGAAAAACCCTCCAACGCTGCCAGCGTCGCTGCGCCAGCGACTCCCGGCACCAGTGGTGCCCACTGAATGACCTCAAGCGAATCCGAACTTCCCCGTGCCTACGGCACCCCGCCGCTGACCGCTGAATTGCGTCGCACGCCGGAGGATTTCCGTGTCGACGAAATTCTCGGCTACGACGCCGATGGTGAAGGTGAGCACGCCCTTCTATGGGTGGAAAAAAGCGGAGCCAATACAGATTGGGTGGCGCGAGAACTGGCCCGCTTTGCAGGTGTGCCGCCGCTCAATGTCGGCTATGCCGGCTTGAAGGACCGTCACGCCGTCACGCGACAAGCTTTCACGGTGCAACTGGCCGGCAAGCCCGACCCGGATTGGAACGCATTTCCGCATGCCGAGGTCAAGGTACTGGCCAGTACACGGCACAAGCGCAAACTCAAGCGTGGCGCCTTGCGCGGCAATCGGTTTGTACTGGTACTGCGCGATGTGCGCGGAGACCGCGCACGTGCAGAAGAAGTGTTGCACGCCATCGCCGCGCGCGGCGTACCCAATTATTTCGGCGAACAACGTTTCGGCCGTGAAGGCGGTAACGTGGCGCAGGCTCGCGCGATGTTTGCGGGGCGGCGAGTCGACCGCGACAAGCGCTCGATCCTGCTATCCGCGGCGCGCTCGCACATCTTCAACAGCGTATTGGCCGCTCGTGTCGAGCGCGATGCCTGGGACAAACCGCTGGAAGGCGAGATCTGGTCGCTGGCTGGTTCGCGCTCATGGTTCGGACCGGAACCCTTCGATGAAACGCTAGCCACGCGCCTGGCGCAGGGCGATATCCACCCGTCGGGACCCTTGTGGGGTCAGGGCGAGCCGCCAACCACGTTTGTCGCGGGTGAGATGGAACGCGATGTGGCTGCTGCCTATCTGGACCTGACTGAAGGTTTGGCCGCTGCACGCATGGAGCAGGAACGCCGCCCCTTGCGATTGCTGCCCAAGGATTTGCGCTGGCGTTGGCTGGATGACGAAACGCTTGAACTCAGTTTCGAGTTGCCCGCAGGCGCGTACGCCACGGTCGTGGCGCGGGAGCTAATCGGCTAATTCAGCCTTTGAGCAGTACCACGACGGCCCCTGTTCCACCCTGCATCGGCCGCGCCGAAGCGAACGCAATCACGTCGTCCCGTCGGCGCAACAAGCGATCTGTCAGTGTTTTCAACACAGGACCGGCGGCTTTGGAACGCAATCCCTTGCCGTGCACGATGCGTACGCAATGCAGACCGCGTTCGGATGCCTCGGCTAGAAAGGCGGCGATGGTCGCTTGCGCCGCAGCGGCGTTCATCTGGTGCAGGTCGATATCGTCCTGCACGCTGTATTGGCCGCGCTTGAGCTGACGCAGCAACTTGGGTGGATAGCCGTCACGCAGATAACTCAGCTCCTCGCCGACTTCCATCAGCGCTGGGTCGAAGGCCATCTCCAGCAATTCGCCCGGCACGGCCGCTTCGTCGGCCTCAAACATGTGAGCGCGCGGTTCGGGCTTGGGCATCGCAGGCGGTGGTGCGACAGAATCCAGCCGGCGCACCTCGCCGATGGCATCGCGAAACAGGCGGCTGTCTTCGTCGTCGACGGTGGTGGGTGTGCGGCGCTTCATAAAAATCATCCTACCGAATGACAGATTGCTCCGGCGAGGGTTCATTGACCGTGAGCGCAGCGGTGAAACCGCAGGTCCGGTCAGTTAGACTCCAAGGTTCAGGGAGCGTGCGAAGAGCCTGCGGGCCGTACGCCGGAACATGCCGAAAGTGGCTTGGGCTTTAACGGATCATGATGCGAGTTCTGGTAAGCAACGACGATGGCGTGGATGCACCGGGCATCCGCGTACTAGCCGAGCGCCTTGGCGCGGTCGGTCAGGTTACGGTAGTGGCACCGGATCGAGATCGTTCCGGCGCCAGCAATTCGTTGACGCTCGATGCGCCGATCCGCGCCCTGCGCATGGACAACGGTTATTACCGAGTCGCCGGCACACCGACGGACTGCGTGCATCTGGCGCTGGCCGGGATGCTGGACTATGAGCCGGATATCGTCGTTTCCGGCATCAACAATTCCGCCAACCTCGGCGACGACGTGATCTATTCCGGTACGGTTTCGGCGGCGATGGAAGGGCGCTTCCTCGGCTTGCCGGCGATTGCCGTGTCGCTGGTCAGCAAAGACCACAAAGGCGAGCATTACGACTCAGCCGCGACGGCGGTGCTGCTGCTGATGGAGCGCCTGCTGGTCGATCCGCTGCCGGCCGACACCATCCTCAATGTCAATGTGCCCGATCGGCCCTGGGACGATATCCGGGGTTTCGAAGTCACCCGTCTGGGCAAGCGGCACCGTTCCGCACCGTGCATCAAGCAGACCGATCCGCGTGGCAAGACCATCTGGTGGATCGGCCCGGCCGGCGATGTGGACGACGCCGGTCCCGGTACCGACTTCCACGCTGTGCAGCGAGGTTATATCTCGGTAACGCCGATCCATGTGGATCTCACCCGTTTCCAGGCGCTGGAAAAGGTGAGCAGCTGGGTCCATGCGTTGACCGACGGTATGAGTGGAAAAACCCATGGCGAGGCAGCCGATGGCAAGGCAGCGTGAAGTGAACGTGCATCCATTGCCGCCATCCGCCCTGAAGGGCGAAGGGATGACCTCGCAACGCGCGCGCGATCGGCTTGTCGCCAAGTTGAAGGAAGAGGGCATCCGCGATCAGCGCGTGCTCGACGTCATCCGCAACCTGCCGCGCCATCACTTCATCGATCAGGCTTTGCATTCGCGCGCCTATGAAAATACGGCGCTGCCGATCGGACACGGTCAGACCATTTCGCAGCCGTGGGTCGTGGCGCGTATGACGGAGGCCTTGCTCGAGCCGTTCGACAAGAAAGACGGACGTCCGCAGAAAGTGTTGGAGATCGGTACGGGTTCCGGCTATCAGGCGGTAGTGCTGGCCAATCTGGTGCCACAGGTTTTCACGGTCGAACGCATCGAGGAATTGTTGCGTCAGGCGCGTCGCCGTTTTCGACAGCTCGGCGTTGAGAACATCCGCTCGCGCCATGATGATGGCAAGCTGGGCTGGGCCGCGGAAGCGCCGTTCGATGCCATCATCCTCACGGCGGCCGGCGATGCGATTCCCAGCCGGATACTCGATCAGTTGAGTCCCGATGGTGTGCTGGTGGCGCCGGTAGGTTCCCCCAGTAGTCAAACGTTGATCCGCATGCGCGGGGATGGGAAAGGCGATTTCATGCAGGAAGAATTGGCCGCAGTCAGCTTTGTACCTCTGCTCGGCGGCATCGGCTAATGCGCCTGTTCGGAAAGCTTTACGCGCGCATGCTGGTCTGGGCGCGCGATCCCAAAGCGCTTTACTACTTGTGCGGACTTAGCTTCGTCGAAGCCTTTATCTTTCCGATCATGCCGGAAGTGATGCTGGCGCCGATGATGCTCGGCAAGCGACACAGGGCGTTCTTCTACGCCAATACCAGTCTGTTGTTTTCGCTATTGGGATCGCTGGTCGGTTATGCGCTGGGTCACTGGGCTTTCCATGCACTGACCCCGTTGTTGCAATCGTTGCATCTCTACGATCCGATCGAGCGCGGCGTGGAAAACCTGCGTATGCAGATGAACCAGCATTGGCTTGAACTGCTGCTGGTGCTGATGCTTGCCGCTTTGCAGCCGGTCGTGCCGATGAAATTCGTCACCTGGGCGTCGGGTATTGTTGGCGTGCCGGTGATCCCGTTCCTGGTCTGCATTCTGCTTGGACGCGGCAAGCGAGTGTGGCTGCTCGCACTGTTGATCCGCCTGTTCGGCGAACGCGCCGAACGGATCCTGCACCGACATATCGAATGGATCGGGTGGGGCGCCTTGATCGCATTGGCTGCATTGGCCGGATGGTGGGCATTGAGGCATTAGACCTCGCTCAGTCGGCCCGTATGAAAACTCCGCGCGACCCCGTTATGCTGATGCGCATGAAAGGATTGATGCGATGGTCTGCGGCCACCTCTATGGCACTACTCATGACCGGCTGCAGCACGGTCGTGGTTCAACAGCCGCCGAGTGCGTCTGTGGGCGCTCGGCCGGTGCAGGCAGGTAATGCGGTCGGTACTTATACGGTCGTAAAGGGTGACACGCTTTATTCCATCGCATTCCGCAACGGTGCCGATTTCCGCGAAGTGGCCAAATTGAATGACATTGCCGTGCCTTACACGATCTGGCCCGGGCAAGTGTTGAAGCTGCCGGTGCATGGGCCTGGTCCCGTGCATGTATCGCCGCCGGTTATCGTTAAAGCACCACCACACGCACAACCGCCGGCGCCGAGTGCTCCTGTATTCCAGCCAGTCGTACCGGCAGCCGCCGCAACGCCGCCCGCTCCGTCTCCCGCGCACACGAGTTCGACTGTTTCCGTGGCTGGTGCAGCTCCTATCGCATCGCCGCCTGTTGCCAATGCCGTGCCGACGGCCACTGCCGCTCCGATGGTTGCCAGTGGCGGAACACGAACAGCCGGCGGCGTAAAATGGCGCTGGCCGGCGTCGGGTTCAGTGGTTGGGCGATTTCAGGGCAATGCTGCGATACCGGGTATCGACATTGCCGGAAAAGAGGGCGACCCCGTGGTCGCTGCCGCCGATGGCGTCGTGGTCTATAGCGGCAATGGCCTGGTTGGTTATGGTGAGCTGGTCATCATCAAGCATAACGACAGCTTCCTGTCCGCTTATGGCCACAACCGCAAACGGCTGGTGACCGAAGGGCAACAGATAAAGGCAGGACAGCAGATTGGCGAAATGGGCTCAAGCAGCAGTTCGCGCGACGAGCTGGAGTTCCAGATCCGCAAAGACGGCAGTCCCGTCGACCCGCTCGATTACTTGCCCACGCGCTGAGTCGTTCTAGCTACCTGGAAGGATAAAAGCGGCGACAACCCGTCGCCCTTCGCCGGCCAGCAGATCGTAGGTGCGTGCGGCGGCGGCGTTGTCCATTACTTCGATACCGACACCTCGGCGCAGAAAGCCAGCCAGAAAGGCCGCCGGCGGGAACTGCTGGCGTGTGCCGGTGCCGAGCAGCACCAGTTCCGGTTTCAGTTCAAGAATGCCGGCAACATGGTTGTCGTCCAGGGCAAGGGCCGTGGTGACCGGCCACTGCTCCACGGCACGATCCGGCGCGAGCAGAAAACTGGCGGTCAGTTCGCGGTCGACGACAGTAATGGCGTTGGCGGCAACCCGGCGGACAAACAGGTAGCCCTCTGGCCTATCCAGCGACAGATCCATGAGGAGCCCTTACCGCGGCAAGGCCAGCCGAGGGTCCTCTTCGTTGCGCCGGAACAGCACCACGATATGACCGATCTGTTGCACGTTCTCGGCGCTAGTCCCTTCGATCAGGGTGCCGATCTGCGCTTCGCGCTCGTCTTTGTCGCCGCCGGAAAGCTTCACCTTCACCAGCTCATGGTGCGATAGCGCCAGGTCGAGTTCTTTCACGACGGCGTCGGTCGCGCCTTTGGCGCCCAGCAGAATCACCGGGTGGAGATCGTGAGCGAGGCTGCGCAGATAGCGTCGCTGCGAAGGGGAAATGGCCATGCGTTCAGTCTCGGATTCGCGACGAGGGGACCGTAAAGGGTATCATGGACTCCCCCCGTTCCCGGCCGTTGCCGACCATGCCCCGCAGCAAAAGCAGTTCCCGCTGGCTACGGGAGCATTTCGATGATGTCTACGTCAAGAAGGCCCAGGCCGAAGGGCTGCGTTCACGCGCCGTTTTCAAGCTGGAAGAGCTGATCGAGCGCGACAACTTGCTCAAGCCCGGCATGCGGGTGGTCGATTTGGGAGCGGCGCCCGGTGGCTGGTCGCAACTGGTTCGTCAGCGCCTGGGCGATAGTGGTACCGTGGTGGCGCTGGATATCCTGCCAATGCAGGGTATTGGCGGCGTGGATTTCCTGCAGGGCGATTTTCGTGAAGAAAGTGTCTTGCGCGAATTGGAGTCGCGGCTGGACGGCCAAAAGCTCGATCTTGTGCTGTCGGACATGGCCCCCAATATGAGTGGTGTAGCCCTGGCCGATCAGATCCGATCGATGGATCTGGCCGAACTGGCGCTTGATTTCAGCAGGCACTGGCTCAAACCGGGTGGAGCGTTTCTAATCAAGCTATTCCAGGGAACGGGCTTCGACGATTACTTAAGAAGCTTGCGCGCGGAGTTCACGCGGGTAAGCATGCGTAAACCTAAGGCCTCACGCGCGCGTTCGCGTGAGGTATATGCGCTGGCTACCGGGTTCAAACCGGGCGGCCGGCAGACTGGCGAGAACCGCGCATGAACGAGACATGGAAAACCCTGTTGCTCTGGCTGGTTATTGCGGTGGTTCTTATCACCGTCTTCCAGAGCTTCAACCCGCGTGGTGGCGCCTCTTCGGACCTGCCATACAGCAGCTTTGTGCAGAGCGTCGATAGCGGCAACGTTGCTACCGCCACGATCAGTGCCGAAAATCCCGCCACCATCAGCGGCAAGCTGAAAGACGGCAGCAACTACCGCACGGTCGCTCCAGTGCTCGGCTTCTCCACCAATTCGGTGGTCAAGCAGATGCAGGACAAGAACGTCACGGTCAACCAGGATTCCGGCACCGGCTTTTCGCTGATCGGTCTACTGGTGAACTGGCTGCCGGTGATCCTGATCGTCGGTGTGTTCATCTGGTTTATGCGCCAGATGCAGCAGGGCGGCGGTGGACGCGGTGCGATGAGCTTCGGCCGTTCGCGTGCCAAGCTGCAGGGCGAAGATCAGGTCAAGGTCAATTTCAGTGACGTTGCCGGTTGCGATGAAGCGAAGGAAGAGGTTGGCGAACTGGTCGAATTCCTGCGTGATCCAGGCAAGTTCCAGCGCCTGGGCGGCAAGATCCCGCGCGGCGTACTGATGGTCGGCCCTCCGGGTACCGGTAAGACGCTGCTCGCCAAGGCGATCGCCGGCGAGGCCAAGGTGCCGTTCTTCTCGATCTCCGGTTCCGACTTTGTCGAGATGTTCGTCGGCGTCGGCGCTTCGCGCGTGCGCGACATGTTTGATCAGGCGAAGAAGCACGCGCCGTGCATTATCTTCATCGACGAAATCGATGCCGTGGGTCGTCATCGCGGTGCCGGGCTCGGCGGTGGTCACGATGAGCGCGAGCAGACGCTCAATCAGTTGCTGGTCGAGATGGATGGTTTTGAAGGCACCGAGGGCATCATCGTCATCGCTGCCACCAATCGTCCTGACGTGCTCGATCCGGCGTTGCTGCGCCCGGGCCGCTTCGACCGCCAGGTTGTGGTGGGCTTGCCGGACGTGAAAGGTCGTGAGCAGATCCTCAAGGTGCACCTGCGCAAAGTGCCCACAGCCAGCGACGTCGATGCGATGGTTATTGCGCGCGGCACACCCGGATTCTCCGGTGCCGATCTCGCCAATCTCGTGAATGAAGCGGCTTTGTTTGCCGCGCGCGAGAACGCTCGCGAAGTGCGCATGGGCCATATGGACAAGGCGCGCGACAAGATCCTGATGGGTACCGAGCGTCGCTCGATGGCGATGAGCGAAGACGAGAAAAAGCTCACCGCTTATCACGAAGCCGGTCACGCCATCGTGGGCCGTCTGGTGCCCGAACACGATCCCGTCTACAAGGTCACGATCATCCCGCGCGGTCGTGCGCTGGGCGTCACCATGTATCTGCCGGAGGGCGACAAGTACAGCATGAACAAGCTGGCGATCGAATCGCAGCTGTGCTCGCTGTACGGTGGCCGCGTGGCTGAGGAAATCATCTTCGGTACCGACAAAGTGACCACCGGTGCTTCGAACGATATCGAGCGCGCCACCAAGATGGCTCGCAACATGGCCACCAAGTGGGGCTTGTCCGATGAACTCGGCCCGGTCACTTACGGCGAGGAAGAGGACGAAGTATTCCTGGGTCGCTCGGTGACTCAGCACAAGAACGTCTCCAACGAAACCGCGCGCAAGATCGACGAAGTAGTGCGCGAAATCCTCGACCGTGCCTATGCCCGCAGCAAGCAGCTGCTTATCGAGAACATCGACAAGCTGCACGTGATGGCCGATGCGCTTTTGCAGTACGAAACCATCGACGCGCGCCAGATCGACGACATCATGAATGGCCGCGTTCCAGGGCCACCGGCGGATTGGTCCAAGACCTCCTCGCCGGGCTCGTCGGTACCGCCACCGCCACCGCGCGGCGATGCTGGCGCGAAGGTTGGGGATCCGGCCACGCAGAGTCGGATCTGATTCTCTAGCGAGTGCGAACAGAAGGCCGCCCGGAAGGGCGGCCTTTTTCGTTGGCGACAGCATAGAGATGTCGGCTTAATTTTATCCGGGTGATATTGAAAAGGTATTTTTACCCGGTATATTTAAGCGCCTATCGACAGGAGCCCACTGTGGCCAACACCACGGCATCACTTTTCTACACAAGCTTTCAAGGCCGGCGGCGCCTTGCCTCCGGGCCGCTCCATACCGTCGCCCTGGCGGTTAGACGGGCCGTCGATCGTGGTACCACGGAGTCGATCCTGATTTTCGACAACAACACCGGTCGTTCCATCGATATCGATACGCGCGGCACGGACGAGGACATTCTTGCCCGGTATCCGCCAGTCGTTGCTGATGATGAAAGCATCCCTCCGACGTCTACCGATATTCCCCGAGGTCGTGGCCGTCCCAAGCTAGGCGTTGTCGCCCGCGAAGTAACGTTGCTGCCAAGACATTGGGAGTGGCTTGCAACGCAGCCAGGCGGTCCGTCTGTGGCATTGCGCAAGCTGGTGGAAGAAGCGCGACATGCATACGGCGAACGCGACCAATCACGTGTCGGACAAGAGCGCGCCTATCACTTCATGTCGGCAATGGCCGGCGACATGCCAGGTTTTGAAGAAGCAATCCGCGCGCTATTCGCAAATGACAGACCGAAGTTCGGCGTGTTGATTGCCGAATGGCCAAGCGACATACGCAAGCATGCCGAGTGGCTTGCTTATGGCGATGAGATGTCGAGTCCGTCTGAAGACGGGATGAAACGCTAGAGAATCTCGAGCACGGCTTCCGGCGGACGGCCAATGACCGCCTTGCCGTTGGCAACCACGATAGGACGTTCGATCAGGCGTGGATGATTCGTCATCGCGATGATCAGCGCCTCGTCATCGAGCGAGACGTCGTCCAAACCGAGTTCCTTGTAGATATCTTCGCCGCTGCGCAGCAGTTGGCGCGCTGTGATGCCGAGCTGCGACAGCAAGACTTTTAGCTCGGCAGCATCGGGCGGCGTTTCGAGGTAGTTGATCACCTCGAAAGCTTTGCCATGTTGTTCGAGCAGAGCCAAGGCACTGCGCGACTTCGAGCAGCGGTTGTTGTGATAGATGCGAATCATCGGTTGAGCTAGCGGGGTGATCGTTCGCTGACTCAACGGTTGCCGGAACGGTTGCCACCGCCACCGCCACCACCGCGACCGCCGTGGGGTCGGCCGCCGCCATGTCCCTGTGGACGGTTACCGCCGCGACCTTGCGGACGACCACCCTGGCCTTGGCCTTGACCACCCGGGCGGCTACCACCGCGGTTGCTGCGGTTGGCATTGCCACCGCCGGCGGCGCCATAGGGATTGCCCGGATTGGCATTGCCATGACGACGGTTACCGGCAGGATTGCCGCCACCTGAGGCGCGCCCACCATCGCGGCTTTCGCCGGCGAACCAGGTGCGTGCCGGCGGCAGTTCCTGGCCGGGAGCGATGCCGCGTTTCTTCTTGTAATGACTGCCACCCGGTGAGCGCTCGGGTTTGGCAACGTTGCCGTTCACTTCGCGATTCGGATTTGCGCGATGACGCTGCTGTTTACCGCGCGCCGGTTCTTCGCGAATACGATCGAATGCGCGCAATTCGCGTGCTTCGTCATGGTAGCCGCCGCTCCACGCGGTGCCCGCGCCTTTCTCGGGGCGGTACTCGGTGACATTGCGGGGCGCGCGGCGCTGGTGCAGTACCGGGCTAAGTGTCAGCACGGGTTGCGGGGCGCCAAGGCCGGCGACCTTGCGCAGTTCCTTGACCAATTCTTCACCCAAAGATTCGCAGTCGCTGCGGCGCAGAGTGCGCGGCAACTCGATGTTGCCGTAGCGAATGCGCTTGAGTCGGCTGACCAGAAAACCTTGCGAATCCCACAAACGGCGGACTTCGCGATTGCGGCCTTCACGAATCACTACGCGGAACCAGCTGTGGCTACCGCCGCGGCTGATGATGGCGATTTCGTCGAAGCGGGCAGGGCCGTCTTCCAGCTCTACGCCAGCCTTGAGCTTTTCAATCATTTCGTCGGGCACTTCACCGTGCACACGGCAGAGGTATTCGCGCTCCAGGCCGCTGCGTGGATGCATCAGTGCGTTGGCGAGCTCACCGTCGGTGGTGAGAAGCAGCAAACCGGTGGTGTTGATATCCAGACGACCCACGGCGACCCAGCGCGCGCCTTTCAGTCGCGGCAGCTGTTCGAACACGGTGGGGCGGCCTTCGGGATCTTCGCGCGTGGTCACCACGCCTTCGGGCTTGTGATAGACCAGCACTTCGGCATCGTCGCGGCTGTCGGTGGCAACGACGAACTGTTTGCCATCGATCACTACACGATCACCGGCGCGAACGCTGGCACCGAGATTAGCGGCGGTGCCATTGACTTCGACTTCACCGGCCTGGATGCGTTGTTCCAGCATACGCCGCGAGCCGAGGCCGGCGTTGGCGAGCACTTTATGCAAGCGCTCTTCGATTTGGGGGGCGTTTTCAGGCGCTGTAGCGCGCTTGAGGCTCAATACGGATTTTTGCGGCGCATTCATGCGCGGTACTCCTCGGTGTCTTGCTCGGCGG
>NZ_BSNQ01000003.1:1068850-1120357 GCF_030160075.1 Dyella lipolytica | reverse complement strand
GGGGGGGGGGGCAGTGTCCGCGTGATCGTGTTGATCTTCGTCGGAAGGTTGTTCGCTTGCAGCTTGTTCGCTTTCGAGCTCGTCGGCATCCGGGTCGATCGGCAGATCGCGAATGACCCGCGGCGGAAACGGTTCGTCGTCCAGGCGAAGCTGCGGGTCTTCCAGATCGCGAATTTCCGAGAGCGGCGGCAGTTCGTCCAGCGATTTGAGATTGAAGTAATCCAGAAAGACGCGCGTGGTGCCGAACAGCGCAGGTTTGCCCGGTACATCGCGATGGCCCACCACGCGAATCCACTCGCGTTCTTCCAACGTCTTGATGATATTGGAGGAGACCACCACACCGCGGATTTGTTCGATTTCCGGTCGTGTGATGGGCTGCCGGTAGGCGATCAACGCGAGCGTTTCCAATAGCGCGCGCGAATAGCGGCTAGGCTTCTCGGTCCACATGCGCGACACCCAAGGATGCACGTCATGGCGAACCTGATAGCGGAAGCCGGAACCGACTTCCTTCAGCTCGACGCCGCGGCCGTTGCAGTCTTCGGCCAGCGCTTCGAGCGCCATCGCGATCTGCGACCGGTCGACGCCGTCTTCCTCGACGAATAGCTCGCTCAGCTGCGCCGCGCTCAAAGGTTGGCTGGCGGCCAGCAGTGCTGCTTCGATAATGGGTTTGAGTTGCTCGATCTGCATGGCCTTGGGAACGGATGCGGATGTCAGGACGAATGACATGTTTTTTTATTCAGTGCCGGACGCAGCGTTTTGTTCTTCGAAAGCGTCGTCACCGGCGATGACTTCGGCCTCTTCTTCGGCCGAGCTGGCGTTAGCCTTGATATAGATCGGCGCCAGCGGTTCTTCTTGCACGATGTTGATCAAAAACTCCTTGGCCAGCTCCAGCATAGCCAGGAAGGTCACCACCACACCCAGCTTTCCTTCGGTGACGTCGAACAGGCTTTCAAAACGATGGAACTGGTCGTCATCCAGACGGCTGAGCAATTCACCCATGCGCTGGCGCACACTCAGCGCCTCGCGTTTGATGGCGTGATGCCCGAACAATTCGGCCCGGTGCATGACGTCCTTGAGCGCCAGCAGCATTTCCTTCAGGTCGAGCGGCGGCGGCAACTTGATCACGTTGCGCTCGCCCACATCGGCCTGCACGGTGACCGTATCGCGCTCCAGCCGGGGCAGGGCGTCGATATCTTCGGCAGCGCGCTTGAACCGTTCGTACTCCTGTAGACGCCGCACCAGTTCGGCACGAGGATCGTCTTCCAGCCCTTCTTCCGCGGGCGGTCTCGGTAGCAACAGCCGCGACTTGATCTCAGCCAGGATCGCGGCCATCAGCAGGTATTCCGCGGCCAGTTCCAGGCGCATCACGTCGCGCATCATCTCGATGTATTCCATATATTGCCGGGTGATTTCGGCGATAGGAATGTCGAGAATGTCGAGGTTTTGCCGGCGGATCAGGTAGAGCAACAGATCCAGCGGTCCTTCGAATGCCTCCAGGATGACTTCCAGCGCATCCGGAGGAATATAAAGATCCTGCGGCATTTGCAGCATTGGTTCGCCGCGCACGATCGCCAGCGGCATTTCCTGCTGCTGCGGAACCCCGGCGAACGCGTCATGCGTTGCTTGTATAGGCTGAGACTCGGTTGGCTCAGTGGTCATCAATGCATGTCGTTGGGCCGCCCGGCGTGGGCTGGCAATTCGTTCTGTTGACGATCAGAACCTTCTTTCGATCCCTAACCGAAGAAAGGTCCGTGCCCGGAATGCCTGGTTTGCAGAGGCGATTCCCATGAAGCCAATCTGCGCGATGCCCAGCCAGGGCGTGCGGTTTCCCGCTATTGCTAGTCCTGATGAAGCCACACTCGTGGTTCGATCAGATGGGCGGTCGCTAGGGCCGGGTCGGTCGCTACTACTCTAGGAACGATCAAGCAGGAACCAAGCGTGACGCCGCCGGCGTCGCCCGCGATTCGTAATGGTTGGCTGAATGCATCGGGTGGAGTCCACCCCGACCGGGGCTCCCGGCGGGTATCCGTACGTGGCTCCACACGCGGGTTACAGATTAGCTGCAGTCCGAGGGCATGTCCAGCAAGCGCTTCAGCTGCCGTAAGGGTTCGCTATCGGGGGTGCTCGCGCGTCTAGGCAAGACGGGGCAGCATGTGACCTAACGCGTCTCCCGCTCATCCTTCCTGCATAGCGAAACACCTGAAATCAGCCTTTGAAACGTAGTTGTAGCAGTGGCATGTGGCTTGCATCATCATATGGCGATATCAGGGGGACATCGACCACGAAGGGTCGGTGCTGGCAAGCGAAGGAGATCGCACCGAAGAGAAGGTGTGACACTCCGGCGCGAGGCAGGACGCTGAAAATATGAGATCCGGGATGGGGTCTTGGCGCGTGGCAGCGACGCTGCGCGGGAGGGATATAAAAGACATGACGACAATGAACGACGATGCCATGGACGATTCCGACAGCGAACATTTGCGCCCCGCGCGCATGCGCATCAAGACCACCGTGCTGATGAGTCATGGAGACGAATCGCATCCGACCGACCTGATCGATATTTCGGCGACAGGCGTGTTGCTGCGCCGTCCGCTCCATTGGGGGGGTAAGCAGGGCGAGAGCTGGGTGCTGGACATGATCTTCGGGCATGACCTGCACATTCACCTGGAAGCCAAGGTGGCGCGCCTCTCCGAAAAACATATCGGCTTCGCCTATACGCACATTCCGGAAGACAAGCAGGTGCCGCTATGGAATCTGCTGGGCGGCTACGCCGACATTCTTGAGATGTGGCACGACGAATAAACGTGTCCAGCCACCCCGCTTGATGCAGGGTGTGCTGTTTCTACGCTTCTATCTGTGCAATATCAGCCGGCCGCGACGGCTTTCTTTTCGTCACGCAGTTCACGACGCAGGATCTTGCCCACGTTGCTCTTGGGCAGTGCATCGCGAAATTCGATCACCTTCGGGCGCTTATAGCCGGTGAGGTTTTCGCGGCAGAACTCCTTGAGTTGTTCCACCGTCAGGTTCGGGTCCTTGCGCACCACGAACAGCTTCACCACTTCGCCCGAATGTTCGTCGGGTACGCCGATGGCAGCCACTTCAGCCACACCTGGGTGCTGCATCACCGTATCCTCGATCTCGTTCGGATAGACGTTGAAGCCCGACACCAGGATCATGTCCTTCTTGCGATCGACGATGTAGATAAAGCCGGCATCGTCCATGCGGCCGATGTCGCCTGTTCGCAGCCAGCCGTCTTCGCTAAGCACCTTGCGCGTTTCGCCCGGCTGGTTCCAGTAACCCTTCATCACCTGAGGGCCCTGGATACAAATTTCGCCGACCTCGCCGATACCTAGCTGCTTGCCATCCTCGTCCTGGATGCTGATCGAGGTGGAGGGAACGGGCAAACCGATCGAGCCGCTGAAGTGTGCGCCATCAACCACGGGATTGATGGTGGCGACTGGAGAACTTTCGGTCATGCCATAGCCTTCGATCAGGGCGCAGCCGGTGACTTTCTCCCATTTCTCGGCGACTGCGCGCTGTACGGCCATGCCGCCGCCAAAGCTCATCCGTAGGCTGGAAAAGTCGATCTGGTCGAAGCCTGGGGTATTCAACAAGCCATTGAACAGCGTGTTGACGCCGGTAATCGCGGTAAAGCGCGTTTTGGCAAGCTCCTTCACGAAGCCCGGCATATCGCGCGGATTGGTGATCAGTAGGCTGCGTCCGCCGAAGCGTAGAAAGATGAAGCAATTACAAGTGAGCGCGAAGATGTGATACAGCGGCAGCGCCGTGATGATGGTTTCTTCGCCCGGTTTGATCTTCGCACCGAACCATGCACCGGCCTGCAGCATGTTGGCGATCATGTTGCCGTGGGTGAGCATGGCACCCTTGGCGACACCGGTCGTGCCGCCGGTGTACTGCAAGAACGCAATATCGTCGTGCCCCATCGATGGGTTTGGCACTTCGTGCCGCGCGCCGCGCGAAAGCGCATCGCTGAAACGCACCGCATGCGGCAGCTCATACGCCGGCACCATCTTTTTGACATGTTTGAGCGCGAAATTGATCAGCACGCCCTTGGCGCCCAGCATGTCGCCAATACCAGTGGTGATGATGTGCTTCACCCCGGTCTCGGCGACGACTTGCTGCAAGGTCGCGGCAAAGTTGTCGAGCACTACGATGGCCTGGGCGCCCGCATCTTCCAACTGGTGCTTGAGTTCGCGCGCCGTGTACATCGGGTTGGTGTTCACCACCACCATGCCGGCACGCAAGGCGCCGAACATGGCGATCGGGTACTGCAGCACGTTAGGCATCATGATCGCGATGCGATCGCCCTTCTTGAGCTTGAGCTCCCCCGTCAGGTAAGCGGCGAACTGGCGGCTGAGCGTATCGATCTCGCCGTAGCTGAGGCTCTTGCCAAAATTGGAGAACGCAGTGCGCTGGCGATAGCGTTCAAAGCCTTCGTCCAGGACGGCAACAACCGATGCGTACTGATTGATGTCGATCTCTGCGGGTACGCCATCCGGATAGTGATTCAGCCACGGACGCAGGTTGCTCATGTTCGATCCAAGCTCCAGTAGTGACAAGCCGATGGTGACGACGACGGGCATCGGGCATCATGCAGGCGAAGCATTGGAGCATACGCCAGCGTATAGCAGCAAGCCGCGTTGCAGCGAGATTAGAGCATGTTGAAAATGAAGCGGATGTTCCTGTTTTTGTGTTTGTCGGCCATGCTGATCCTTGGCGTCGTCGGGTGCCATCGCACGCCCGACGAGGTGCTGATTCGGCAAGCTGTCGATACGGCGGCCAAGGCAACCGAGCAGGTGGATGCGTCCGCGCTCACCGGGCAGCTCACCGATGATTTCGACGGCCACAGCGGCGAGATGACCCGCCAGGACATCGGCAACCTGCTGAGGGTGGCGAGATTTCGCGGCGAAACGTTGCATGCGGTGCTCGGACCGGTGGAAGTCGAACCGCGCGGCGACCGCTACGTTGCGGACTTCACCGTCACGCTGACCAGCGGCGGCAGGCTGTTTCCTTCGGAGTTGGGTGTCTACAAGGTCGAAACAGCGTGGCGCCGGGACGGGCGCGACTGGCGGTGCTACGAAGCCACCTGGACCCAACAGCTTTGATGCGTGATCCCGAACAGAAACGCCGCCTTACGCAGGCGGCGTTTCTGTGCTTTGCGAATCAAGCAGCCGATTACGCGGCTTTTTTGCTGGCCAACTGACGCAGCACGTACTGCAAGATGCCGCCGTGGCGGAAGAACTCGCGTTCCTTCGGCGTCAGGAGCAACACCTTGACGGTGAACTTCTTCTCGCCTTTATCGCCCTTGGCGACCACCGTAGCCTCTTTCGATTCGCCGTCCTTCAGGCCGGTGATCTCGAACGTTTCCTTGCCGGTCAAACCCAGCGACTTGGCGTTCTCGCCATCCTTGAACTGCAATGGCAGCACGCCCATGCCGACCAGGTTGGAGCGGTGGATGCGCTCGAAGCTCTCGGCGATCACGGCCTTCACACCCAGCAGCAGGGTGCCCTTGGCCGCCCAGTCGCGCGAAGAGCCGGTGCCGTATTCCTTGCCGGCCAGCACGACCAGCGGCGTCTTTTCGGCTTTGTATTTCATCGCGGCGTCGTAGATGGCCATCTGCTCACCACTCGGCACGTGCAAGGTATAGCCGCCTTCCACGCCATCCAGCATCAGGTTCTTGATGCGAATGTTGGCGAAGGTGCCACGCACCATTACATCGTCGTTGCCGCGACGTGAGCCGTAGGAGTTGAAGTCTTTCGGTTCCACGCCCTTGGAGATCAGGAAGCGACCCGCCGGGCTGTCTTTCTTGATCGAACCGGCTGGCGAGATGTGGTCGGTGGTGATCGAGTCGCCGAACAGACCGAGCACGTGTGCACCGTGGATGTCTTCGATCTTGCCGGTCTGCATCGTCATGCCGTCGAAGTAGGGCGGGTTCTTGATGTAGGTGGAATCGCTCCACTTGTAGACCGAGCCGTCCGGCGAGGCGATATGGTTCCAGCGTGTATCGCCTTTGAAGACATCGGCGTAGTTCTTCTCGAACATGGCCGGATTGATCGCGCCGGCGATGGTGTCGGAGATTTCCTTGTTGGTCGGCCAGATGTCTTTCAGATACACCGGCTTGCCATCGCTGCCTTCGCCGATCGGATCCTTGGAGAGATCGACATCGAGCGAACCGGCTAGCGCATAGGCCACCACCAGCGGTGGCGAGGCGAGGTAATTCATCTTCACTTCCGGATGCACGCGACCTTCAAAATTGCGGTTGCCGGAAAGCACGGAAGCCACGGCGAGATCGCCCTCGGCGATGCCCTTGCTGATTTCCATGGGCAAGGGGCCGGAGTTGCCGATGCAGGTGGTGCAGCCATAACCGACGATATAGAAGCCGACCTTCTCCAGTTCTTTCAGCAGGCCGGTCTTTTCCAGGTAGTCGGTGACGACCAGCGAGCCCGGGCCGATCGATGTCTTCACCCACGGTTTGGCCTTCAGGCCCTTGGCCGCAGCCTTCTTGGCCAGCAGGCCGGCGCCCAACATCACTGCCGGGTTTGACGTGTTGGTGCAGGAGGTGATCGCCGCGATCACCACCGCGCCGTCACCCAGCATGAAGTTCTCGCCGTTCTTCTGCACACGCACGCCGTTGTTGGTGATGCTGTTGGCCGGATTGCCAATCGCTGCAGCACCACCTTCGTTCTGGAAGCTTCCACCATCGCCGCTGGACTTGCGATTCGCGGTGAGCGGGCCGATGGCGTCATGGAAGCTCTTCTGCACGCCTTCCAGCAGTACGCGGTCTTGCGGACGCTTCGGACCGGCCATGGAAGGTCTTACGTCGGCCAGATTGAGTTCCAGCGTGGTAGTGAATTGGGCGTGCGGGGTGTTCTCGTCATGCCACAGGCCCTGTGCCTGGGCGTAGGCTTTGACCAGTTCGATGTGATCGTCGCTGCGTCCAGACAGGTGCATGTAGTTCAGCGCTTCCTGGTCGACCGGGAAGATGCCGCAGGTCGCGCCGTATTCGGGCGCCATGTTGGCGATGGTGGCGCGATCCGCCAATGGCAAATGCTTGAGGCCGTCGCCGAAGAACTCGACGAACTTGCCCACGACGCCAAGCTTGCGCAGCATCTGCGTCACGGTCAGCACCAGATCGGTAGCGGTGACACCTTCCGACAGCTTGCCGGTGAGCTTGAAGCCAACGACCTGTGGAATCAGCATCGACGACGGCTGGCCCAGCATGGCGGCTTCGGCTTCGATGCCGCCCACACCCCATCCCAACACGCCGATGCCGTTGATCATGGTGGTGTGCGAGTCGGTACCGAACACGGTATCCGGATAGGCCCAACTCTGGCCGTCCTTGTCGGCGGTGAACACCACGCGTGCGAGATGCTCGAGGTTCACCTGATGCACGATGCCGGTGCGCGGCGGCACGACCTTGAAGTTGTTGAACGCTTTCTGTCCCCAGCGCAGGAACGAGTAACGCTCTTGATTGCGTTCGAATTCGATCTCGACGTTTTTCTCCAGCGCTGACTCGGAGCCGTAAACATCGACCTGCACCGAGTGGTCGATCACCAGTTCGGCGGGAGCGAGCGGATTGATCTGGTTGGCGTCACCGCCGAGCTTCACCACCGCATCGCGCATTGCGGCCAGATCGACCACGCAGGGCACGCCGGTGAAATCCTGCAACACCACACGCGCAGGCATGAAAGCAATCTCGGTATCCGGCTCCGCCTTGGGATCCCACTTCGCTACTGCCTCGATTTCCTTCTTGGTCACGCTGACGCCATCTTCGTGACGCAATAGGTTCTCCAGCAGGATCTTCATCGAATAAGGCAAATGCTTGAGATCGAAGTGCTGACCGAGTTTGGTCAGGCTGGCGATCTGGTATGAGCTGCCTTTGACCTTGAGGGTGTCGCGGGTGGCGAATGAATCCAGCATGGGAATAACTCCTGTTGCTTGAAGTCTGGCGGACGCACGAGGTGTAGCTGAGACATGCTAGACCAGGGAGCGTTAGGGGAATTGCAAGGAGGTCCGGCTTGCTTTTGGGGATACCGCAAAGTTTGGGGCAAATCGCAAAGCGCGCAAGCCACTTTGGAGTTATTTCAGCACGATGCCATTGCAAGATTTCGAACGCTGCCGGAAATGCCGCTTTGGATTGCAGCACTTATGGTGCGACTGGCAAAATATGCGGCTGAAATGCTCCAAATAGCGGCATTCGGACGAGGCATTCGCCCTTGTCCAGCCCCATCCACAGGACGAGACCACATGCTCAACGCCTATCGCCAACATGTCGCCGAGCGCGCCGCGCTGGGTATTCCCCCGCTGCCGCTGTCGGCCCAGCAGACCGCCGACCTGGTCGATCTGCTGAAGAATCCGCCTGCTGGCGAGGAAGCAGTCCTTGTCGATCTGATCACCCATCGCGTACCCGCGGGCGTGGACGATGCGGCCAAGGTCAAGGCTTCCTATCTTGCGGCCGTAGCCTTCGGCACCGAGAAGTGCACGTTGATCAGCCGCGAGAAGGCAACCGAGTTGCTGGGTACCATGCTGGGTGGCTACAACATCCATCCGCTGATCGAGCTGCTCGACGACGCACAGGTGGGTGGTATCGCCGCCGAAGCGTTGAAGAAAACCTTGCTGATGTTCGACTCGTTCCATGACGTCAAGGAAAAGGCCGACAAGGGCAATGCAAACGCCAAGTCCGTGCTGCAAAGCTGGGCCGATGCGGAGTGGTTCACCAGTCGACCGGAAGTGCCCAAGAGCCTGACCGTCACCGTGTTCAAGGTGCCGGGCGAGACCAATACCGACGATCTGTCGCCGGCTCCCGATGCCACCACGCGTCCGGACATTCCGCTGCATGCGCTGGCGATGCTGAAGAACAAGCGCGACGGTGCGCCGTTCCAACCGGAAGAAGACGGCAAGCGCGGTCCCATCCAGCAAATCATCGACCTCACCAAGCAGGGCCATTTGGTTGCTTACGTGGGCGACGTGGTCGGCACCGGCTCCAGCCGCAAGTCGGCCACCAACTCGGTGCTGTGGTGGACGGGTGAAGACATTCCCTTCATTCCGAACAAGCGCTTCGGTGGCGTCTGTCTGGGTAGCAAGATCGCTCCGATCTTCTACAACACGATGGAAGACGCCGGTGCGCTGCCGATCGAACTCGACGTCTCCAAGATGGAGATGGGCGACGTAGTCGAACTGCGCCCCTATGACGGCAAAGCGCTGAAGAATGGCGAAGTCATCGCCGAATTCCAGGTGAAGTCCGACGTGCTGTTCGACGAAGTGCGCGCGGGCGGCCGCATTCCGTTGATCATCGGCCGCGGCCTTACCGCCAAGGCGCGCGAAGCGCTGGGCCTGCCGCCGTCGAACCTCTTCCGTCTGCCGCAGAACCCCGTTGATACCGGCAAGGGCTACACGCTCGCGCAGAAGATGGTCGGCCGCGCCTGCGGTCTGCCGGAAGGCAAGGGTGTGCGCCCGGGCACTTACTGCGAACCGGAAATGACCTCCGTAGGTTCGCAGGACACCACCGGGCCGATGACCCGCGACGAGCTGAAAGACCTGGCTTGCCTAGGCTTCTCGGCCGATCTGGTGATGCAGTCGTTCTGCCACACCGCCGCTTACCCCAAGCCCGTCGACGTGAAGACCCATCACGAGCTTCCCGCCTTTATCTCCACACGCGGCGGCATCAGCCTGCGCCCGGGTGACGGCGTGATCCATTCCTGGCTCAACCGCATGCTGCTGCCCGATACCGTCGGCACGGGCGGCGACAGCCACACGCGTTTCCCGATCGGCATTTCCTTCCCGGCGGGTTCCGGCCTGGTCGCCTTCGCCGCAGCCACCGGTGTGATGCCGCTGGATATGCCGGAATCCGTGCTCGTGCGCTTCAAGGGCGAATTGCGCCCGGGCGTGACCCTGCGCGACCTGGTGAACGCGATTCCGCTTTACGCCATCAAGCAGGACCTGCTGACGGTTGCCAAGCAGGGCAAGAAGAACATCTTCTCCGGCCGCATCCTCGAAATCGAAGGCTTGCCGAACCTCAAGGTGGAGCAGGCGTTCGAACTATCCGACGCATCCGCCGAGCGTTCCGCTGCCGGCTGCACGGTGCATCTCAACAAGGAACCGATCATCGAGTACCTCAACTCGAACATCACCTTGCTGAAGTACATGATCGCCCAGGGCTACCAGGACGTCCGCAGCCTGCAGCGTCGCATCAAGGCGATGGAAGCGTGGCTGGCCCATCCGCAGCTGATGGCGCGCGATGCGGACGCCGAGTACGCAGCGGTGATCGAGATCGACCTGGCCGACGTGCATGAGCCCATCGTGGCTTGCCCGAACGATCCGGACGACGTGAAGACGCTCTCCGACGTGGCCGGCGCTGCGATCGACGAAGTGTTCATCGGTTCCTGCATGACGAACATCGGTCACTTCCGTGCCGCGTCGAAGCTGCTGGAAGGCAAGCGCGACATCCCCACCAAGCTGTGGGTGGCTCCGCCGACCAAGATGGATCAGAAGCAGCTCACTGAGGAAGGTCATTACGGCGTGCTCGGTACCGCTGGCGCGCGCATGGAAATGCCGGGCTGCTCGCTGTGCATGGGCAACCAGGCGCAGGTGCGCGAGGGCGCGACGGTGTTCTCCACCTCCACCCGCAACTTCCCGAACCGTCTGGGCAAGAACTCCAACGTCTACCTGGGTTCGGCCGAGCTGGCCGCGATCTGCTCGCGTCTTGGCCGCATTCCGACCAAGCAGGAGTACATGACGGACATCGGCGTGATCAACGCCAACGGCGACAAGATTTACCAGTACATGAACTTCGACAAGATCGAGGACTTCAAGCAGGTCGCCGATACGGTCGAGGCTTAAGCGCGACTTTTTGCGTTCGCTTCCTCTCCCCTTTGGGGAGAGGATGGAGGTGAGGGGCTGGGGCTTGCCCCGATCTTCATTCAGAGCACGCTCCGAATCACCCATTACGCAAGATTGGCCCCTCATCCCAACCTTCTCCTCGCTCCTCAGAGCCGAGCACATCCATGTGCTCTCCCCGCATACCCTCAAAGGGGAGAAGGAGCCGGTGCGTGCTGTCGTTTATGCTTTGCCCAGATACAGCAGCAGGGCGCACGGATGATTTCCACCCAATTGTCGGTAGTTTCGTTGCGCGACCTCACGCTGGTGCAAGCCGTGCACCGGCATGGCAGTTTCAACAGCGCGGCCCGCGCCATGCACATCAGCCCCTCGGGCCTGTCGCATCAGGTGCAAAAGGTGGAGCAAGCACTGGGAACGCCGCTATTCGAACGCGGCGGTCGGCGCATCGTGCCGACGGCTGGTGGTCAGCGTCTGCTGGAACAGATCGATGCCGTGCTGCTGGCCGCGGAGCACTTGCAACAAGCGGCGCGTGCCGGCGCGGTCGCTTTTGGCGGCGAGTTGCGGCTCGGTGTGCCGGTATCGCTCGGGCCCTACTTGCTCCCGCATTTGATCGAACCGTTTCCACAGCATTTTCCAGGCGCGCGTCTCAGTCTCTCCGAAGGTAAACCACGCGGCTTGCTGCGACGTCTGCATGAAGGCGAACTGGACGCCGTGTTGGCGCCACCGGCACCCATTGTTAGCGGCATTACGATGAATCCTTTGTTCTTCGAGCCATGGGAACTGATCATGCGTGCCGATCATCCATTGGCAGGTAAGCGCCAAGTCGCGTTGGATCAGTTAGAGGCTAGCGAGGCGATTCTGATGGCGGAAAGCCATGCCGATGGCGAAGGCTACGTGCAGGATGTGAGTCTGGAGAGTTTGGCCGCACTGGTCACATTGCGTGGCGGTCACGCGCTGGTTCCAGCGCTTGCCCATGATCGCCTGGCATCGATGCCCGATATCGTGCTGGCCAAAATCAAAGGACAGGCGCCAGGGCGGGAGATTGCGCTGTACTGGCGCGAAGCCTCCCCTTGGCGAGCGGAATTACAGGCGTTCGCAGAATTGCTGCGCAGACTGGCGCGTCAACGACCCGGCCTGCGCGTGATCGACGCGCTGCGCTGAATTTAGCGGTTGTCGAGCGTCGTGCCCGTCAGCAGGCCACGCGCCAGCATGCTGCATTGACGACGATGCAGCAGCAGCTGCCATTGCCGTCCACCGATCTGCCGCCACAGCACGGCCGAACGCACTGCGGCCAGTAGGCTGGCGCGTACACGCTCCACCAATGCCGGCTGCTGCAGCCATTGCGGATTGCCGGTGACCATCACGCGCGGCCGCAGCGTGGACAAGGTGCCGGCGTAAAGCTCGGCGAGCCGACTGAAAACTTGCGGTGAATTCAAGCCGAAATGTTCCACCTGTCGCTTGGCGGACACGATGCCTTGTTGCAAATCGTCGAGCAAATCCTTGCGATGGGCGAGGCTGCGTTCCAGGCGCATGATGGTCACCACCATGCGCGTAACCGCCATGTCGCGGCTGCTTTCGTCCAACTGCCCGATCAACGTGCGCAAGCCGAGACGAATGCCAGATACGTTGCCGTACACACCGACCACCGACGGTGCATCGATACGAAACACGCTGGACAGGCTGGCATCCAACGCCAGGTCGTCGCAGCGCCCCTCGTTGGCCAGCTGCTGCGCCAGCGCCGACGCCTGGAACACACCGGCCAGGGCAAGCACGCGTTCTTCATTGATCGCAAAAGCTTTAAACACGCTGGATTACTCTCATTGTTTGATCGTCAAGGCCGCCGAAGGCGGCGTCGGTGGCGGCGATCACTGCACCACCCAGACATTCCTCGTCGGCGTAAAACACTACGGACTGACCGGGCGTGACCGCGCGCTGCGGATCGTCGAAACACACTTCTACCCGATCATTGTGTATGGACACCACGCAGCGTTGATCGTGCTGGCGATATCGCGTCTTGGCGGTGCAGCGGAACTCCCGGGCGGGCGGCGTACCGGCCACCCAGGTGGCGGACTCGGCGACCAGCCGCTGCGACTGTAACCATTCGTTCTCGCCACCCTGCGCCACGTAGAGCACGTTGGCCGCGACGTCCTTGCCGACCACATACCAGGGCTCGCCGCCAGCGCCGTGGCGGCCGCCAATACCCAGGCCGTTGCGTTGGCCCAGCGTGTAGTACATCACACCCTGGTGCTCGCCGATCAGACGACCATCGGGACTGTGCATCTCACCGGGTCGGGCAGGGATGTATTGGGTCAGAAACTGCCGAAAATCGCGCTCGCCGATGAAACAAATGCCGGTGGAGTCTTTTTTTGCATGAGTAGGCAGCGCGGCCTCGCGCGCCATGTCGCGTACTCGCGACTTCTCGATCTCACCGACCGGGAACAGTGTGGCAGCCAGCTGCTGCTGTCCCAGCGCATGCAGAAAATAGGTCTGATCCTTGCCCGCATCGACCGCACGCAGCAAGCGGTAACGGCCATCGACGCAATCCACCCGCGCGTAATGGCCGGTCGCGATTTTTTCCGCACCCAACGCACGGGCTTCGTCGAGAAAGGTCTTGAACTTGATCTCGCGATTGCACAGTACGTCCGGATTGGGCGTGCGTCCGGCGCGGTATTCGGCCAGGAAGTGCTCGAACACACCATCCCAGTATTCGGCGGCAAAATTGCGGGCATGGAAGGGGATGCCCAGGCGACCACAAACGGCGACGGCGTCCTTGCGGTCCGTGTCGGTGGTGCAGGGGCCGCTGCGGTCATCCTCCTCCCAGTTCTGCATGAACAGACCTTCGACCGCGTAACCGGCCTGTTGCAGCAGCAAGGCGGCGACCGACGAATCGACGCCGCCGGATATGCCCAGCATCACTTTCATGACAGGCCACCACCCGGCATCAGGTTCGCCAATACCGATAGCGGCAAGCGCTGGCCGCCGAGCCAGTCGTCGATGCTCATCAGCACCATTGGGCTGCGCAGGCGCTCGCCCAGGTCGGCGATCTCGCGGCGGGTTAGCCATAGCGCACGACGGATGCCGCTATCGAGCGTTTGGTGAGGATCGTGGCGTAACGGCCGGGCGGCAAAGCTGAAACGCACCACGACATCGCCGTGTTCGCTGCTGCGCCATTGATGCACGCCCACCAGATGGGTCAGCTCTACCGTCCAGCCGGTTTCTTCGAGTGTCTCGCGTACCGCCGCCTGCTGCAGGCTCTCGTGGTCATCCAAATGACCGGCGGGTTGGTTATAGGCGAGGCGGCCGTTGACCTCCTCCTCAACCATGAGATAGCGGTCGCCATCGGCAACCACGCATGCCACGGTGACATGCGGGCGCCAGACATCGTTGGAACGGTCAGGGTCTGTCATCTAGGGGTCGAAATGGCCCAGGGCGGGCACTGGAAATGACGTTATTGTGCCATTACATCAAGCGCGACCGACGAAGAGCAGAATCCCCCTAGGCGTATACTGCAGTCGTACAAGCAGGAATCCAAAAAGAAAGCATGGCGAACGAACCCGAACAAGAACACGGCGGTGGACATGGGCTCACCGTTGAAGTATCGAAGCCTGAAGTGGCGCGACCTCCGCTGTTTCAGGTGCTGCTCCTGAACGACGATTTCACGCCGATGGATTTTGTGGTGGAGGTCTTGCGGAGCTTTTTCAGTATGGACCAGGAAAAAGCGGTGCAGATCATGTTGCACGTACACACCCGCGGTAAGGGCGTGTGCGGGGTGTTCACCCGCGAGGTGGCCGAGACCAAGGTTACTCAGGTGAACGAATATTCACGTGCCAACCAGCACCCTCTGTTGTGCACGATGGAAAAGGTTTAAGAGTGTGGTTGTGCGGAGACATTGATCAGACTCTTTTGGCCCCCATCTTGCTTCCAACGCGGTAGAGCCGCCCAACATCGCAATGGAGTAGGTCCGGATGTTCAGCAAGGATCTCGAAGTCACCATCGGCCAGTGCTACAAGCAGGCCCGCGAGCAGCGCCACGAGTTCATGACCGTGGAGCACCTGCTGCTTGCGCTTACCGAGAACCAGTCGGCGCTCGGTGCCCTGCGAGCCTGCGGCGCGGATCTTCCGCGACTCACCCATGAGCTGGAAAAGATCATCGCCGAGACCGTGCCGGTGCTGCCGCACGGCGACGAGCGAGATACCCAGCCCACATTAGGTTTCCAGCGTGTACTGCAACGTGCGGTTTATCACGTGCAGTCGTCCGGCCGTAAGGAAGTGACGGGCGCGAACGTTTTGGTCGCCATCTTCGGCGAGAAAGATTCGCACGCCGTGTATTTCCTGCATCAGCAGGAAATTACGCGCCTGGACGTGGTCAATTACATCTCCCACGGCATCGCCAAGATCGGCGACGAGCCGTCATCGAGCATGCCCGGTGCCGAGCGTGAGGCCGAAGAAGGCGGTGAAGGGAAGGGCAATCCGCTCAATGAATACGCCTCCAACCTCAACGAGCTGGCGCTAGAGGGCAAGATCGATCCGCTGATCGGCCGCCAGGATGAAATCGAACGCACCATCCAGGTGCTGTGCCGCCGCCGCAAGAACAATCCGCTCTATGTCGGCGAAGCCGGCGTGGGCAAGACCGCGTTGGCCGAAGGGTTGGCCAAGCGCATCGTCGACGGCGAAGTGCCGGAAGTGCTGGAAAACGCCACCATCTGGGCGCTGGATCTGGGCGCGCTGGTGGCCGGCACCAAGTATCGCGGCGATTTCGAGAAGCGCCTGAAGGCGGTGATCGGCCAATTGAAGAAGCAGCCTGGCGCGATCCTGTTCATCGACGAAATCCACACCATCATCGGCGCGGGTTCCGCGTCGGGCGGCACGATGGACGCCAGTAACCTGATCAAGCCCATGCTGGCTTCGGGCGAGCTGCGTTGCATCGGTTCCACCACCTTCCAGGAATTCCGCGGCATCTTCGAAAAAGATCGCGCGTTGGCTCGGCGCTTCCAGAAGATCGATGTCGTCGAGCCCACCGTGGCCGATAGCTTCGAGATCCTCAAAGGCCTGAAGTCGCGCTTCGAAGAGCACCACAATGTGACCTACAGCATCGAGGCGCTGAAGGCCGCGGTGGATCTTTCGGTGAAGCACATTCCCGACCGCTTGTTGCCCGACAAAGCGATCGATGTGATCGACGAGGCCGGCGCGCGTCAGCGCTTGCTGCCGGTCGATCAACGCACCGGCAAGGTCGATGTGCCGGAAGTGGAATACATCGTCGCCAAGATGGCCCGCATTCCAGCCAAGCAAGTGTCGGCGTCCGACCGCGATGTGCTGAGGAACCTGGAGCGCAACCTGAAAATGGTCGTGTTCGGGCAGGATCCGGCCATCGAGGCCTTGGCGGCGTCGATCAAGATGGCGCGTTCGGGCCTGGCCGATCCTTCCAAGCCGATCGGCTGCTTCCTGCTGGCCGGTCCCACCGGCGTGGGCAAGACCGAGGTTACCAAGCAGCTGGCGATGCAGCTGGGCATCGAGATGATCCGCTTCGACATGTCCGAGTACATGGAAGCGCACTCGGTCTCACGCCTGGTCGGCGCACCTCCGGGTTATGTCGGCTTCGACCAAGGCGGTTTGCTCACCGAGGCGGTGACCAAGCATCCGCATGCCGTGCTGCTGCTGGACGAAATCGAAAAGGCACATCCGGATGTGTTCAACATCCTGTTGCAGGTGATGGATCGCGGCGTGCTCACCGACACCAACGGTCGCGAAGCGAACTTCAAGAACGTGGTGGTGGTGATGACCACCAACGCCGGCGCGCAGCAGGCATCGCGCCGCGGCATCGGCTTCGTGAAGCAAAACCACTCGATGGACTCGATGGAAGTGATCCGTCGCAGCTTCACGCCGGAGTTCCGCAATCGCCTGGACGCGATCATCCAGTTCAATGCACTGGATTTCGATCACATCCTGCGCGTGGTCGACAAATTCCTGATCGAACTGGAATCGCAGCTCAGCGAGAAGCATGTGAGCCTGGACGTGGATGCCGATGCCCGTCGCTGGTTGGCGGAACACGGATTCGATCCGCAGATGGGTGCCCGTCCGATGGCTCGCGTCATCCAGGAGAAGGTCAAGCGCGTGCTGGCCGATGAGCTGTTGTTCGGCAAGCTGGCCGACGGCGGCAAGGTATTGCTGAGCGTGCGGGACGGCGAGCTACAGGTGAACACCGAGGCAGCGGAGTCCGTGCCGGCTGCTGTGTCCTGAGCTAGCGGTTTCAGAAGAAACAAAAAAAGCCGCGCACCTGCGCGGCTTTTTCATTGAGCGGCGAAAGCTGCCGAATCGCTTACTTCATGCGGTAAGTGATGCGACCCTTGGTCAGGTCATAAGGCGTCATTTCCACCTTGACCTTGTCTCCCGTAAGGATGCGGATGTAGTGCTTGCGCATGCGGCCCGAAATATGGGCGGTAATCACGTGGCCGTTTTCCAGCTGCACGCGAAACATGGTGTTGGGCAGGGTCTCTTGGACCGTACCTTCCATTTCGATGACGTCGTCTTTGGCCATGCGTTCCGGCGTTCGCGCAGGCCACCATGGCCGCGTAAGCCGTCGATTATGCCACGGATCCGGGTGGGGTCAAAGAAGTGTTAAGCGAAGTGTTCGTCCAACTTGCGCCTAATTTCCTGTTCGATCATGCCTTTAAGGGGCGAAAGCAGCATTCCGAGCCGTGCGCTCACGTGGATTTCATCGCTGCCTACGGCAATCTTGCCGCTGATACCGGGGCGCTCGAACGCGAGGGTGTCGTTCTGCCACTCGCTCGTGATGTCGAATTTTTGGCGCATGCGTGCAGCAACTTGATCGACCAGGGCATGGGCCTCCGCGTGGGACAGGCGATGCGGGCGGCGGATGTCGATGCTGGGCATGGTCGGACTCATCATGTGGGCTGAACATGATAAAGCGTTATGCGTGTCGATAGATCCTGCGCTTCTGATAGAGTCGCGCCGTCACGCTGTCGGTCACTTCATGCGCATCGAGTTTCCCCATTCCACCCGCGCCGGTTTCCCCTGGAAACAGGCACTGCTGCGCATCGGTAGTGACCCTGACAACGACTTGATCCTTGCTGGGGGGCAGTCGGCTCCTCATCACCTACGCATTCGCATCGACGCTCGCGGCTGGGTGCTGGACGTGCTGCCCGATGCCACGCGTGTGTATGTCAATGCGCGACCGGTGCGCGAGCGCGCCATCCTCCGTTCCGGCGACATGTTGAGCGTGGGCGATTGCCGCATGCTGCTTTGCGCGGACGAGGCACCTGAAGGGCGCGCGTCGCCCGATATGCCGGAGCAGGAGCGTTGCACAGTCGCGCTGCGCGCCGTCGCAGGGCCGCTTTCCGGGCAGGTGCTGCCTTTGTGTGACCGTCTCGAGCTCGGGCCGTATGGGCGCTTGCCGCTTGATCTTCCCCAAGGGGAAAACGCTGCGCTGGTGATCTTCTGGCGGGATGGTCAGCTGCGGCTGGAGACCGAGCAACTGCTCGACTCGCGCTACTCGGTACGCGTCAATGGGGTTGCCACCCAACAGACTGTGCTGCTGCCCGGCGATCAGATAGGCATCGGCATGCATCGCTTCCTGATCGATGCCCCTGGCCTGGAACCCGAGCCCGAGATCGTGATGCCCGAGCCGCCGCATGAGCTGCTGCCGGAAGATGCCGCCGGTCCACGCGGCGAAGTCTGGTGGCTGATCGCCACGGCAGCGGTCCTCGCGCTCGGCATAGCTCTGCTCTTGCTGATCCATTTCTGACAAGTCCTAAGCACTTCCTTGTATCCCGTTGACGATGTGTTGCTGCGGCGCGGCATAATGCATCGATCATCCACGACGGGAAGCAGGGCGTGAGCAGGGTATGGAATTTCAGCGCAGGTCCGGCGGCGCTGCCGCTACCGGTACTCGAACGCGCGCAGCGCGAGCTGCTCGACTGGAGCGGCAGCGGCGCCTCGGTGATGGAGCAATCCCATCGCGGCAAGCGCTTTGCCGCCATGGCTGCACAAGTCGAGGCCGATCTGCGTGAGTTGATGCGCATTCCTGCCAACTACGCCGTGCTGTTCGAGCAGGGTGGGGCGACCCAGCATTTCGCGCAGATTCCGATGAACCTCGCCCGCGAAGGCGATAGCGCGGATTACATCGTTACCGGTCACTGGAGCGAGAAAGCGGCCAGCGAAGCAGCGCCCTATGTGCGGGTCAACGTGGCGGCGACCAGCAAGGCCGACAACTACCTGCGTATGCCGGCGCGGGATACGTGGAAGCTCGATCCCGCTGCGAGCTATGTGCATATCGCCACCAACGAGACCATCCACGGTGTGGAGTTCCAGGACATTCCCGATGTGGGCGACGTCCCGCTGGTTGCGGATATGTCATCGGATATCTTGTCCGGCCCCATCGATATCAGCCGCTTCGGGCTGATCTACGCCGGTGCGCAGAAAAATATCGGGCCGTCCGGTCTGGTACTGATGATCGTGCGCCGTGATCTGCTGGAAAGGCAGGGCCGGCCGATGGCAAAGATCTTCCGTTACGCCGAGCACGCCGCCCACGATTCGATGCTCAACACGCCCAACACCTGGGGCTGGTATCTCGCCGGCCTGACCTTCCAATGGTTGAAGGAGAACGGTGGCCTGGAAGCGATGGCCGAACGCAATCGCGCCAAAGCCACGTTGCTCTACGACACCATCGATGGATCGGGAGGCTTCTATCGCAATCCGATCGATCCGCCGGTGCGCTCACGCATGAACCTGCCGTTTACCTTGCACGACAGTGCGCTCGACGCATCTTTTCTGCAGGAATCGGAAGCCGCCGGCTTGTTGGCGCTCAAGGGGCACAAGGCGTTGGGCGGCATGCGTGCGTCGCTCTACAACGCCGTGCCGCTGGAGGCCGTGCAGGTACTGGTCGCCTTTATGCGCGACTTTGCCCGCCGACACGGCTGATCCACGGCGCCTGATACGGACAATCCGTCGCGTTTCAGGCACTATGTGTTTTGAATTCAGACTTCTTTACGCTTGGACATCCATCGTATGAACGACCCCAAGTCATCGCTGGGAGAGGTGCGGGAACGCATCGACAGCATCGACCGGCAGATCCAGGAACTGATCTCCGAACGTGCCAACTGGGCACGCGAAGTGGCGCGTGTAAAAGGTGAGGGGCTTTCAGCGATCGACTATTACCGACCCGAACGCGAAGCGCATGTGCTGCGCATGGTGGTGGATCGCAACAGCGGTCCGCTTTCCGACACCGAGATGGTGCGCCTGTTCCGCGAAATCATGTCGTCCTGCCTCGCGCAGGAAGATCCGCTCAAGGTCGGCTATCTGGGGCCGGAAGGCACCTTCAGCGAGCAGGCCGTGCGTAAGCACTTCGGTCATGCGGCCTATGGCTTGCCATTGGGCAGCATCGAGGAAGTATTTCAGGAAGTCGCGGCAGGCCATGCGGATTTTGGCGTCGTGCCGGTGGAGAACTCCGGGCAGGGCATGATCCAGATCACGCTGGATCTGTTCCTCACCTCCGAGGCTCGTATCTGTGGCGAAGTGGAATTGCGCGTTCACCAATGCTTGCTGTCACAGCGCGAATCGCTGGAAGGCATCAAGCGTGTTTACGGTCATGCGCAATCGCTGCAACAGTGCAAGACATGGTTGCGCATCAACCTTCCGGACGCCGAGTGCATTGCCGTGCATAGCAACGCCGAAGGTGCGCGCCTGGCCCGACACACCGACGATGCCGCCGCCATTGCCGGCGCCACTGCAGGCAAGATCTATGGACTTAAAACGGTCGCCGATGCCATCGAAGACCGTGCCGACAACACGACTCGCTTCCTGGTGATCGGTCGCTCGCTGTTCCCGCCATCCGGCAACGATCGCACTTCGTTGCTGATTACCGTCAACGATAAGCCCGGTGCGCTCTACGACGTACTCAGTCCGTTCGCCAAGCATGGCGTGAGCTTGAACCGTATCGAATCGCGCCCGGCGCACACGGGCAAGTGGCAATACGCTTTCTTTATCGACGTTTCCGGTCATATCGACGACGAGCCGTTGCAGGCAGCATTGAAGGATATGGGGCCGGTAGCCATGCAAGTACGCGTGCTGGGTTCCTATCCGGTGGCGTTGCCGTGAGCGGTGCGCAGCGTCTGGACTGGGTAAGCCGTCCCGTAAGTTCCTTGCAAGGCGATGTGGTGGTGCCTGGCGACAAGTCGGTCTCGCATCGTTCGATGATGTTGTCGGCCATTGCCGAAGGTACATCGCATATTCGCGGGTTCCTTGAAGGCGAAGACACACGCGCCACCGCAGCGGTGCTGTCGCAGCTGGGCGTGTCGATCGAGGCGCCGTCAGCGGGCGAACGTATCGTGCACGGTGTTGGCCTGCACGGCTTGCGCGGCTCGGACAAATCGCTCGACTGTGGCAATGCCGGCACCGGTATGCGCTTGCTTACGGGTTTGCTGGCAGGGCAATCGTTTGACAGCACATTGATCGGTGACGAGTCCTTGTCCAAGCGCCCGATGCGACGAGTCACGGACCCGCTCGCGAAAATGGGCGCGCAAATCGATAGCCAAGATGGCCTGCCTCCGCTGCGCGTGCGCGGCGGGCGAGCGTTGCACGGCATTCGCTATGAATTGCCGGTGGCCAGCGCTCAGGTCAAATCCGCACTGCTGCTGGCCGGCTTGTACGCCGAAGGCAGCACGGAAGTGATCGAGCCGCACCCGACGCGTGACTACACCGAGCGCATGCTTGCGGCTTTTGGCTGGCCGATCGTGTTTTCCCCGGGCCATGCCAAGCTGGAAGGCGGTCATCGCCTGTGCGCTACCGACGTCGTTGTGCCCGCCGACTTTTCATCGGCGGCATTCTTCCTAGTTGCAGCGAGCATCGTGCCTGGTTCGACACTGCGCCTGCCGGCGGTGGGACTGAACCCGCGGCGCACAGGACTGCTCGAAGCCCTGCAATTGATGGGCGCGGATATCCACGTCGAAAACCGCAGCGAAAGTGGCGGCGAAGCAGTGGGCGACCTCGTGGTTCGCTACGCACCGTTGCATGGCATCGAGCTGCCCGAGGCGCTGGTGCCGGACATGATCGACGAGTTTCCCGCCTTGTTCATCGCGGCCGCCGTTGCGAAGGGTCGCACAGTGATTCGCGGTGCTGCCGAATTGCGCGTCAAAGAGTCGGATCGCATTGCCACCATGGCCGCTGGTATGCGCGCACTAGGCGTTCGCATCGAGGAAACACCGGATGGTGCGATCATCGATGGTGGCTCCATCGGCACCGGTACAGTGGAGAGCCACGGCGATCACCGCATCGCGATGAGCTTCGCCGCTGCCGGCTTGGTCGCGGAAGGCGAGGTGACGATTCGCGACTGCGCCAATGTCGCTACCTCGTTTCCGGGATTCCTCGAACTTGCCAATGGCTGTGGATTTGCATTGAGTACTACGGGCTAGCTCGTCTGCGGACGCTGTTACAGGTACGCTTGCGCGCGTTCGCAACGAGGTCGCCATGTCCGCTGTCACGCCTGCTTTTATCGTCGCCATTCCCGCCCGCTACGGCTCGACGCGCCTGCCGGCCAAGCCGCTGCGTACGATTGCCGGGGTGCCGATGGTCGTACGGGTCGCGCAACGCGCATTGCAGGCGGGCGCCACCCAGGTGGTCGTCGCGGTGGACGATGCGCGCATCGCCGATGCGCTGGCCGGGCAGGGCGTAGATGTGTGCATGACCCGCAGCGATCACGCTTCGGGCAGCGATCGTTTGGCCGAGTGCGCCGCCCACTATGGCTGGCCGGCCGACACCATCGTCGTCAATCTGCAGGGGGATGAGCCCTTTGCTCCCGCTGCCGGCATCCGCGAAGTCGCCCGCGCCCTGGCTCAGGACGATGCGCCCATGGCGACCCTGGCGACTCCGATTACCGAAGCACACGAACTGTTCGACCCGAACGTGGTGAAGCTGGTGCGGGCGTCCAATGGTCGTGCTCTGTATTTCAGCCGTGCACCGCTGCCATGGGCGCGCGATGCCTTTGCGGCAAATCAGAACGCCTTGCCGGATGGGCTGCCGTTCCTGCGGCACATCGGCATTTACGCCTACCGCGCGGGATTTCTGCAGCAATATGCGAGCTTGTCGCGCACGCCGCTGGAACAGGCCGAATCGCTGGAACAACTGCGTGTGCTGGAGCACGGCTACCCGATCGCCGTACGGCTTACTCCGGAACCCTTTCCGCCCGGCATCGATACCGACGTTGATTTGCAGCGTGCCGAAGCCTGGCTGAGCGCTCAGCGGTGACGGTTAGCAGCATCTTGTTCGTATGCCTGGGCAATATCTGTCGCTCGCCGCTGGTCGAGGCGGTGGCGCGCAAGCACTTCGCCCAGGTCGGACTGGATATCGAGGTGGCGTCGTGCGGTACGGGCGGCTGGCATGTCGGCGCAGGCGCCGACTCGCGCATGCAGATGGCGGCTACCGCGGCGGGTTATGACTTGCATCCCCACCGCGCACGACAGCTGCGCGCGACGGACGTCGAGCGCTACGACCTGCTGCTGGCGATGGATCACGACAACCTGCGTGAGCTGCAACACATGGCTGCCCATCAAGGGCAGGAAAAAACAGCATTGTTTCTGGAGTGGGCTGGCGTGATATCGCCGCATGAATTTCCCGACCCTTATTACGGCGAGCGGGCCGATTTCATGCAGTCCGTCCTCCTCGCCGAGCAAGGCGTCCGTGGCCTGATCGACCGCCTGCGCGCCGGCTGAATACCTTCGGCGAATAGGCGTAGCAATCGGGCTAAACGGGCTAAAATCATCGCTATGCAGCCCGCCCCCTCGCAGGCCTTCGACGGCAAGGCCTTTGTTCGCACACTTACCACGTCGCCCGGCGTCTATCGTTATTTCGACGAGGCGGGCGAATTGCTGTACGTCGGCAAGGCCGGCAGCCTGAAGAAGCGGGTCGGTAGCTATTTCCTGAAGCCGCGGATGGAACCTCGCATCGCAGCCATGGTGGCGCAGATTGCACGCTGCGAGATCACCGTTACGCGCACGGAAGCCGAGGCGTTGTTGCTCGAGTCACAGCTGATCAAGGCGCTCAAGCCGCGCTACAACATCCTGCTGCGCGACGACAAAAGCTATCCGTACATCTACCTCTCGGGCGGCGAGGATTATCCGCGACTGGCTTTCCATCGTGGTGCGCGCAATCAGCCGGGCCGTTATTTCGGACCCTTCCCGGGCGCGTTCGCCGTCCGCGAAAGCCTCAACCTGATGCAGAAACTGTTCAAGGTGCGTCAGTGCGAGGACAGCTACTTTCGCAATCGCTCGCGGCCTTGCCTGCAGTACCAGATCGGCCGCTGTACCGGCCCCTGCGTAGGGCTGATCAGTCCGGAGGACTACCGCAACGATGTACGGCACGTGGAAATGTTTCTCGAAGGCCGCAGCAGCGCGGTGATCGACGAGCTGGCCGGATCGATGGGACAAGCCAGTGCCGCGCTGAATTTCGAGCGTGCCGCCGCGTTGCGCGACCAGGTCGCTGCACTGCGCAAGCTGCACGCGCAGAACCACGTGCAAGGCACCACGGCGGACTTGGATGTCATCGCCTGTCGCATCGAATCGGGCATCGCCTGCGTCAGCGTGTTGTTCTTCCGCAACGGCATCAGCCTGGGCACGCGCGATTTCTATCCGCGTCTGCCGCTGGATGCCGAACCGGCCGATGTGCTGGCGCAGTTCATCGCCCAGTACTATCTGGATCGGCCGGTGCCGCGTGAGATCATTCTCGGCGAAGCGATTGCGGACGAGCAAATTCTCGGCGAGGTGCTGGCCCAGCAATGCGGCCATGCCGTTGAGATCAAGACACGCGTGCGTGGCGAGCGCGCGCAGTTCCTGCAAATGGCGGAACGCAATGCCCAGGCTTCGCTCACGTCGCGCATCGCCAGTCGCCAGACACTGGGTACGCGCTTCGAAGATCTGCAGAATCTGCTTGGGCTGGACGAATCCCCGCGTCGTATCGAATGCTTCGATATCAGCCACACGCGCGGCGAAGCGACCGTGGCGTCCTGCGTAGTGTTTGGTCCAGAAGGGCCGGAGAAGTCGCACTATCGCCGCTTCAACATCAGCGGCATCACACCCGGGGACGATTACGCGGCAATGCATCAGGCACTCACGCGGCGTTTCCGCAAGGTGGCGGAAGGCGAGGGCGCCCGACCGGACATCCTGCTGATCGACGGCGGCAGTGGCCAGGTGGCACAGGCGCTAGATGTGCTACGTGACCTCGGCATCACCGGCATCGAAGTCGTCGGCGTCGCCAAAGGGCCGGGCCGACGCGCTGGCGAGGAAACCCTGGTACTGGCCGGATCAAACCGCGAGATACACCCAGGCTCGACGTCGCCAGCCTTGCATCTGGTGGCTGCAGTGCGTGACGAATCGCATCGCTTCGCCATCAGCGGGCATCGCAAGCGTCGCGAGAAAGCCCGCGAGCGCAGTGTGCTTGAAGACGTGCAGGGTGTCGGTGCCCGTCGTCGCACGGCGCTGCTTAAGGCCTTTGGCGGTTTGGCTGGGGTTGAAGCCGCCGGTGTCGAAGAACTGATGCAAGTGAAGGGGATTGATCGCGGCCTGGCCGAACGCATCTATGACGCGCTCCATGCCTGATTGTCACCCACTCGTGCGACACTGAAGAAAACGGAAGGGACCCATGCGCATCAACCTGCCGACCTGGCTGACGCTGTTCCGCGTAGCGCTGCTGCCGGTGATGGTGCTGGTGTTCTATCTGCCGTTCCGTGGGCACAACATCACGGCCGCTATCGTCTTCGCGTTGGCCGGTGTCACGGACTGGCTCGATGGTTATCTCGCGCGTCGGTTGAACATGACCTCCCAGTTCGGCGCCTTCCTCGATCCCGTGGCGGACAAGCTGATGGTGGCCGTCACGCTGTTCATGCTCGTGAACTCGCATCGCGGCGATTGGTCCGGCATCGTGATGGCGATAACCGCGGCGATCATTGTTGGACGTGAAATCAGCATCTCCGCGCTGCGCGAATGGATGGCCGAGATCGGCCTGCGTTCCACGGTGCGGGTGGCGTTTATCGGCAAGCTGAAAACCGTGATGCAGATGGTGGCCTTGATCGTGCTGATTCTGCAGCACGAAAGAAGCGCCGAGGCCTTGCGTCTGTATCACATCGGCGAGGCACTGCTGGTGATCGCCGGGGTGCTTACCATCTGGTCGGGTCTGTATTACCTGCGTGCCGCGTGGCCGGCGCTGCATGGGGATGCACCGGCGCAGGCATCCAAAGATCCTCGTGTTTCTTCCGTCGCGCCTCCCGGCGATCCGCACGCTTGATCGAGACCGGCGCTTGACGGGCTCGTTTCACACGTTAAAATGCGCGGCTCCGATGCGGGAATAGCTCAGTTGGTAGAGCACGACCTTGCCAAGGTCGGGGTCGCGAGTTCGAGTCTCGTTTCCCGCTCCAGTTTTCAGACAAGGCCCCAGGCGCAAGCCCGGGGCCTTGTCGTATGAAGTACTTCAAGAATGTGCGGCAAGTGGCTTGAATCGCTGAAAAAAATCAGCATCGGCTATTCACATCTAACCCGATTCTGCTATAGTTGCACGCTCCGATGCGGGAATAGCTCAGTTGGTAGAGCACGACCTTGCCAAGGTCGGGGTCGCGAGTTCGAGTCTCGTTTCCCGCTCCAGTTTCACGCAAAGCCTCGGGCCACCGGGGTTTTGTTTTTCTAGGGGACCCGATCCGCTAAGATCGTCAATCCCAGCAATGGCCGGGTGGCAGAGTGGTCATGCAGCGGCCTGCAAAGCCGTGTACGCCGGTTCGATTCCGACCTCGGCCTCCATTGCGAAACTTGTGATTCAAAGAGTTAACCGCCGCAAGGCGGTTTTTTCTTACGCGAGATTCCGCCAAAAAACGCCCAAAATCGCCTGTTTGCCACCCTTTTTCGGGTGGCAAACTCGCGTCACTATCCTGGTTGGACGTGTACGCGAGTTCTATGGATAGGGAGACGACATGCATGCGATGCAGTGTACGAAGTGCGGCGAATGGATGAGCGCGAGGGTTGAGCCCGAGGGAAGGGTGCTCAATGTCCTGCTTGCGTGTGAGTCATGTGACTTCGCGCTCGCGGGAGACTTGGATATTGCGTGCATGGAGCAGGTAGCGCTACGCGGCTTGTCTGGTGCGCGGCCCGCACTGTCGCCAGGGCAGCCTGCGGCGAATAAAGCTGACTTCCATGAAGGCGAAATATGAACACCTCGGCGCATCGCGTACCTAGAGGGCTATCTCAATCGCTCGAAATCAAGAGCCCACGCATTTAGGCTCCGGCGGCACCGCCAGATTTCTGCCCACGGATAGCGGGCATCCACGAGCTCCGCGATGGCCGCTTGGTCCTGGTCTTTCGCCTTACATCCAAAGTAAACGGCGCGCAACTCTTCGCGAAGGAACTCAATGTCCTCGAATTCAGCCGTGGGGTCGCGGCCGTCGCCCGTCGCGATACGCCACTCTTCCTCGTAGCGCCAGGGAATCGCCTTGGCGTAGAGGATTCGATCAATGATTTCGTGAGTGAGAGCTGAGCCGCCTGACAGAAAATCCGACAACTCCTCCTCGCTGAAGAGGGAAGGCACTTCGTCGCAATAGTTCACTGGACGCGCAACCTTGTAGGGGCTGTCCACTCCGTCCGGGGCGTAAAATTCCAGGGCGATCCCGCAATGGCTTTCGGCGTAATGAGACCACATCAGGACGCTATCCTTACGCGCGCTGAGACAGATGATTTTGGTGGTGGCCAAGGCGGCTTGAAGTTGACCGTTTAAGTCATCTAGGACGCTTGGTAGCCCTTCTAACGATCCCAAGATCCCGGGCCGCTGACCACTGAGAAAAGCCTGATGGCCACGTTGTAAGTGGATGGGGGCTGTCTCATCGAGCAATTGTCCAAGCTGATTCTTGGCCGCTGGAGCGCGCCCTTGAACACGTTCCCACATCTTTTGGAGTATGGCGTCTACCACCCGATTTTCGTCAAACCTAATCTGAAGGTTGACCTGCATATCGAACGGGTCATTGAAACGCGACGGCCGAGACCAACGTAGTCGACCGGCATTCATGACGATCTTCGCAGTATTTGCCGTCATGTATTTGTAGAAAGACCGCGGTGTATCTGGCACGTCAATATCCCTTAGCCGAAATGTCGAATAGGTCGGCTAGCCGGAGCCACCAAGTCCAACAGGGAGTTCAATAAGTCGCTGAATCTGTTTCTTCTCTACACTGGTCATCTCTCTTGAAACGAGAGGAAATAGATTCACAAAAAATGTTTTGATGTTTGCCAGAGCGCTATCGGAATAGGGGCGCCTTCCATGCACTTCATTGATTACAGCCATGATCCAGCGAATGTAGCCGACGGGTGCGATAATGTCAGGGATATCCTCCCAGCCATCCGTGAGCCCCCTTCGATAGTGTTTGGCAACTAGTGCTTGATCGCAATCGCTTTTGCAACACCAGTAAACGGTCTCTACGCGCTTATCGGTGAAGTCCTCATTGTGCGAGGTCCATAGCACAAGGATTCCGGACGGCGTCGGTCCAAGCAGGTCTTTCCCACAGTGTGCGCACTTTAGCTCAGGATCAGTTGCGAAGAGTCTTGCCGGAACAGGGTGCTCAGTCGACCATGCTGCCGTCGAGGACGGCATATATCTACGGGCAATTGCAATGCCGCCGGGACTTGCCAGGAGTTCTGCTTCGATGCGTCCGCCGTCAAAGACTTGAACCTCGTACGGTAAATTGGCGGCGTTGAGCCTGGCGGCAAGGCCGCCACTAGGTAGGGTCGAATAAAAACCGACAAAGCCTTGGCAACTATGCATTTGGAGCCTGTCGCGAATGTCGCTCTCATCACCGGGTGTAACGGAAGACCCGCTGTGAGCGTTGTGCTTACAACTGACGAGCCAGCGAACGTTGGTTTCACCACCGACTCCGGTGCGCTTCTCCTCAATGATGAGATCGCGCCCGTCATCTGCTCCGCGATCTGGGCCGACGATAATTTTGAAACCTTTAAATGCCAGAAAATCGCGAGCGAACATCTCGAAGTCGTCGCGGGTGGGGCCGTGCGTTGGAATAGCGATCTCTTTGAAGTCTAGAGCTGGCATGTAGGTACCCACTTGAGTGATTCGTTAGATGTCAAACTCACGGCATTCGCCCCCCGTTCTGATCGAACGTGACCAGTAGGTTGTGGACCCGAACGACTTCGTTTGCAATCGGTGGAACAAAAAATTCCTGATCTAGAATCCGTAAGCACCCAGTGTTGATGAAGTAGGCCCGAAAGTAGTGAGTAGGTTCTTCTCGTTCTTGTAGCGGTCCGAACCACTCAGGAATGACATAGCCAGCTATGCCGGTCTTCAGGTAGGTGTCTAAACGCTCATCGAAGTGTTCGGCAGCATTTCGTAGATCGCGGTTGCGTAGTGGGGAATCCTCTTTGACTTCAAATGCGGCTCTGAGTCTATCGCCGCGGGATTCAAATTGCTTCCCAGTGGGCCAAAAGTAGCGAGAAATTGCCGCCGCCCGAAACACTAAATTTTGAACACTATCTAGGGCGGCCGAACAATCGAAGTCGGACGTGGAACCCGCTTTCCGGTTGCTAGACAAGCGGCTAACCAAGCCCCCTAAGAAGTCGATGGAGATACATGCCTGCCTTGTGTGAAAGAGCATGCTCTGTATGTAAAAGGCTTCATGCTGTGGCCAAATCGGCAAGGAATCTTTCATTGGTAGCCAACTATTAGACGCAAGGTGAGTTCCGGCTGGTTCCAGTGCAAACAGACTCGATGTTCAGGGGACATAAAATTCGGAAGAGTCAGCAGGTGGCGCCAACCGCTGTGCATGAGCTGGCACGAAGCGCTCTGCCGCATTCCGGGCGGAATGTGCGCTTTGGGTCGAAAGCGGACGTTGCTGCAATTTCTTTATATCTTCGGACACGATGCCCATGCCACACCGCTCGCGTGCACTTTCACAAATTGCAAGGTAGTTTCTTAGACTCGGGATTGTAAATGTGGTGGTAGCTCATTTAAGCCGAAGACATCTCCGAACCTACGCGCCGCGTCGTGAAGCGCGTCACGCAGCACGTAGTCTTCAAACATTCTGGCAACCAAAACAAAGGAGAATAAGGCGCGGTAAATGCAGTTTGCGGCATCTCCAAGTTGTGAACTCTCGCGTCCCAATCCGAGTTGGCCAGTTCCATGGAATTTCGGCGGTTGGCCAACGTACATATCCATAATTTGACTTGAAGCCCCGTGGATAAACCCCGAATAGGCACTTGCGAGAGATGCCCCGACGTCAGAAACAAGCGAAAGGTTGGCGTTTTCACCCAGACCCATACGTGCGTTGTACGCACGTATTTTCTTTCGCTGAGGGAAATCCGGCCTTTCATGCCTGGCCAATGTGTCTGTGGAATCAGGAAACTCTTCTGCCCAAAAGGCTTCAAAGAACCTCTCGTGCAGTGGTTCGAATCCCCTGAGCATGCCGATTGATATGAAGAATATGTCGTCGTTTGTATCGTCAATAATGCGTTGAAGTGCGCCTTGTTCTTGGTAAAGACCCACTCTTAGCATCGTCACGGCGCCGGTTACACACGAAGTGAGGCGGGCCACCTTAAGCACCAGTGCCTGATGCGGCGATTTCTCCACATAGCGGTAAGCGTGCCCGATGCGCGCGTTGACGTCTATCAACCGCGGACGAGGAACTTTTCCCTCGAATGTCAATACGGTTTCAGCCATCAGGGTTAGTACAGTGCTTACGAACTCATTGCGGTTAGCGGGCATTTCGTCACCTCGTGTGTCAGCTGCCGGTGCCCCTATGTGGTGAAAGACGACGGTTTCATGGCGGCTTCAAAGCGCTCGGCCATCACAAGCTCGATTGCCGCCTTTGCGGCTCCGTCATAACCGGGAAAGATCGTCGCCGCCGTTATACCGTGTCGCATGCACCACTTAAGTAGCATGGCTGCGTAACCGACTGGGAGCGTCACTTTGGTGAGCAAAGTTGCGTCAATTGGTGTTCTCAGTTCGTCGCTAAGCTTGGGAAGAGCTTCAAGCTTGTCTTCGATGGATACATCCTCAACAAAGGGCTCTCCCCGCATTCCGTGGTTCTCGACAAGTAAAAAAGAACCGGCCTGAGCGGATAGGTTCGGTGAGGTGCTACCTGGCACCCGGATCTGCCTAATGCCTACAGCGTTGTGAAGCGTTCCTACATCGACTCCAAATACGGCAAGACGCTGGCCCCTGGCAAAATCTGCGCGGTCCTGATCGTTGCGAAGCTTAGAAAACGCTTCGATGGTAGACGATGCAGCGAAGTAAGCGGCGACATAGGGATTGCTTGATACGTCAAGTAAGCGAGTGGGAACGCCATGGTGCTGAGCTAGCGCCATGAGCGGAAGAATCATGGGGTCGGGCCATGCTTCGTTGTGCGAGGAATACTTAATCATGATCCGCGCCAAATACTCCCGAAATTGTGGCGAATCACCGGGCACGGCGAGGCCTCGGGCATCGCAAAACTGCATGAAACTCGCTAACAGGGTGAACTCAAAGATGGTCTGCAATGGATGGTCACGGTCAGGCATCGCGAACATGCCGTAATCGAATTCCTGCCGGACGTCCTTGCGAAACACCCTGGGTATGAGTCGCCAAGCGCTGACACGTTGCCCTCGAAAGACCATTGTGGGCGAAGCGAACGAAGGGTGTACTGGTGAAATGCGTGTCCAAAACTCGGCCAGGGTGCCGCAGTCTTCGGTCTTGATGAAGTCACCCATAGTCATCCTCGTCCACCGTTTGAGCACATGATACGTGCCACACCCGAAGATGAAGGTCCTGCTAGAAATGACTCCTTCATTTCGTCACTGGACAGGCCGCTTTGGGTCGAAAGTGGACATTTGGACGTGACGTAATAGTACCTGGCACGAGGTGCTCCGTCCGGAACTGTCGAGGACGGCCTTGGTGTCGAGAATGGGTGGCGTGGCCCGTAAGCTATTGATTCGTAGGCGTATCAACGGCCTGCAAAGCCGTGTACGCCGGTTTGATTCCGACCTCGGCCTCCATTGCGACGTGTGAATAAGCGCCCTTGTGGCGCTTTTTCTTTGCGCATCACTTCTGCGCGTAGTCATTCAGTGCCTTTTTGTCACCCGATCTGGAATGGGAATGTCTGATTCCGGAAAGTTCGAACGTCTCTAGATAAGCCATAACTTGCATGTTCGGTTTTTGACGGAGGCATACAGCAATGAACGTTTCCACGCATGTAGAGGACCGCGGTCTGGTGGAATCACCCCGTTGGCATGAGGGAAAGCTCTGGTTCGCCGATTGGATGGCGGGTGAAATCCTGACCCTGGGCAGCCAAGGCGATACGCACGTGATGGCGCGGGCGAAAGCGCCGCCCTTGTCGTTCGATTTTTCCGTCGACGGGCGAATGCTGATCGTTGCTTCGGGCGAGCAGTGGCTATTGCGACGAGAGAAATCCGGCGAAGTGAAACCCTTCGCTGATCTTGGCGGAACGGAATGGAACGAGATTGTTGTGGATGGCCGCGGCAATGCTTACGTCAACGGCGCCGAACTCGTGTTGGTCACGCCGGATGGAAAGGTGCAAGCGCAAGCAGAAGGCTTTGCCTTTCCAAATGGAATGGCTGTAACACCGGACAACAGCGTTCTTATCGTGGCCGAGTCTCACGGGCGATGCCTTACCGCGTTCGACATCGCCGCAGACGGCAGCCTCTCTCGGCGTAGAGTTTGGGCGAACCTTGGCACGGGTACGCCCGACGGCATCTGCATGGATGAGAGCGGTGCTGTCTGGTATGCCGATGTGCCGAACCAGCGTTGCGTACGGGTGCGCGAAGGTGGGGCCGTACTGGATGAAGTAATACTGGATCGCGGCGCTTTCGCATGCATGCTCGGAGGACCCACGCGGCAGACGCTCTATATCACCGCTGCCAACTGGTTCGGCATGGCGCGCATGGGTGAAATGCAGGGGTCTGGACAAGTGCTGTCCGTTCCCGTGCCGGTGCCTGGCGCTGGCTGGCCTTTGGCCGCAACGTCGGTGGTTTCTTGAGCGTGACGCTTTGCCACATTTCGCATTGACGTGTGCCCGCCGTGTTAATGTAACGAGGCTAACGCACACCTAAGCAGTGGGAATATCGGTGCTTCGACGGAACAAATCTCGTCAATGGGTTGCCTGGCTAGCGATGCTGGCCATGGCGCTTATTGTCGTGATGCCGGCGATTTCGCGGGTCATGCCGATGAGCGGCCCGATGCAGGGCTTGGATGCATCCTGTCCTTACCATCAGGTTGAGGCGACGAAGCATCCGGCTGTTCCCGATAGCCCCGCGGATCCCACCGTAAAGTGCGGTTATTGCGTACTGCTTAATCACGCACCGCTGCTTGCCTCCGGCGAGGTGCTTCATCTTCTTCCGGTGGCACCAAATCTGGCTGCTCCGGCGGTCGCTAGGGCCGATGATGCGTATACATCGCCCATCCTGAGTGCGAACCCTCGCGGACCACCGCGCATCGGCTAGCCAACTGACGAACCGATCGTGGTGTGCTTGCCGCGAGTGTTTGTCCCTATTTTTTGAATCATCTTCCGACGAGCGAATCATCGCTGCGTGCGCATGTTCGCCGCGGGAGTACGTCAATTGCCTTTGTCCTGCGAGCTATTGCGATAGCTGCAGCAAGCTTCGGAGTTTCATTCATGCGCGCCATGAATCACATACGCACGCCTCGTATTCAAACCGTTGACCGAAAAATGCGCTTGATAGCTAAACCTCTGGCCGTTTGGACGAGCTTGCTTGCGATCAGCACGCTTCCGCAAGTTGCGCACGCCTGTGCCACATGCGGCTGCACACTTAGTACGGATGCCGCAACCGGTTACTCCACGGCGTCTGGTTGGCGTATCAATATCGATTACACCTACATCGACCAGAATCAGCTGCGTCATGGCAGCAGCAAGGCGACGCCGGAGCAGGTCGTTAACCAGCCTTCCAATCCATCGTTAGGCGGTGGCGAGATCGAGAAGGGTACGATCAATCGCTACATCAATGTCTCCGCGATCTATCGCTTCAATGCCGACTGGGGTGTGACGCTCATCGTTCCCTACGTGCTGCGGGGTCACAACACTTACGGCACGCAACTACAACCGTACACACCTGCGGAGAGCGCGTCGGACCAGCTCAGCGGCGCCCGCGTCGCAGGCATTGGCGATACCAAAATATTGGCGAGCTATCAGGGCTTTTTACCGACGCACAACTTCGGCGTGCAGTTCGGCGTCAAGTTGCCCACCGGCAACTACGGTGGACAGTCGGTAGACGGCAATTTGGTAGGGCATCCGGTGACCTTTCACTCCGGCCCGAATCTTGGCCAATCGCTGGATACCAGCTTGCAGGCAGGTACGGGCAGCACCGACCTGATTGCCGGAGCGTATTACTTCCAGCCGGTGAGCCAGAACTTTGATGCCTTCGTCAACGGGCAGTTCCAGGCGGCGGTCAAGGAGAATCTGGATACGCCTGGTGCAAATTACCGCCCTGGTAATCTCACTTCCGTCAGCTTTGGCCTGCGTTATGAAGCGCACGCGAACTGGGTGCCGCAGTTGCAGATCAACTGGTTCCACAAGATGGCCGATCAGGGCTTTCTGGCCGACACCCCTGACACCGAGGGTACGGTGGTCTATCTAAGCCCAGGCATCAGCGGCAGCCTGAGCAAAAATCTTCAGTTGTATGCGTTCGTGCAGGTACCCGTTTATAGCCATCTTCAGGGCTATCAGTTGTTCCCGGGCTGGACCGGTACCGTGGGCATCAGCATGAAACTCTGACGCTACAAAACCTGACCACTAAACTTATGCGTTGCCGCGTTACCACGGCAACACTCTTCAAAGATCAGCATGATGCCTTTACCAACATCCAGACTTGTATCCCGCTATCTACGCTACGCCTGCATGGGCCTGATACTGGCGGTGACAACGCTCCCTGTACTTGCCGATGATCTGGTCGTCGGCAAGACGGCGCCGCCCATCACGCTAAATACACTCGACGGCAAACGGATCGATCTGCGCGATCTGCGCGGCAAGGTCGTGATTTTGACGTTCTGGGCGACCTGGTGCGATCCATGTCGCGAAGAGTTGCCATTGCTCTCTCGCTACGCGCAAGAACACGCCAAGCAAGGTCTGGTGGTCTTGGGCTTCAGCCTGGATACCCCCGATGAACTCGACCAGGTGCGGACGATCGCAAGCAATTTGAGCTTTCCGGTCGGGTTGCTGGGCGATCCTCATGTACCTGGCTATGGCCGTATCTGGCATTTGCCGGTAAGTTTTACCATCGACCGCAACGGCCGACTGGTCGACAACGGTTGGCAGGACAAACAACCGGCCTGGACGGCCGACCGATTGGAGCAGGTGGTTACGCCGTTGCTGGCCCATGCGCCGTAGTATTTTCGCCATATCCCTAGTCCAAAGTAATTGCTAAGCCAGAGCCGCTAGCCTTATGCAGGTATCAGGCAGGAGGCGTTTGAGTGCGGTTGTCCAAGATTTGGTTACTTTTTGAAGCAACGCCCCGTTTGCACTCATGGCGAGCGGGCATGGCGGCGTGCGCGCTGGCGGGCACTTTATTGGCCGGCTGTGCAACGTATTCGCCGCAGCCACTGGGCAGCGGGCAGGGGGCCAGCGATGTTTCGAAGCTCACCGTGAATGCGGCGGATATGCCGTTGCCGGCGTTGCGCACGCACCGTTTCGATCCTTCGCACGGTTTGGACGTCACGGATGTGGCGATGCTCGCCGTCGCCAACAATCCCGATTTGAAGGTGCTGCGCGATCAGCTGGGCATCGCCCGTGCGCAATCGTTTGCCGCGGGACTGTTGCCCGATCCGCAAATTGCCATCAACCAGGAATACATAACGCATCCCCAACCGGGTTCCACGACGCCGTATGTCTACGGCATCAGCGAAGACATCACCAGCCTGCTCACCCGCTCGACGCGCAAGGCCGCTGCAAATAGCCAGGCCGATCAAGTGAATCTGGATCTGCTATGGGCGGAGTGGCAAACGATCGCTCAGGCGCGTCTGTTGTTCAACCAAGTGACATCGTTGCGTGCCCAGCAACAGCAGCTCGCTACCGAAAAGGCTGCATTGGTTTCGGTCGACAGCTATGTGCGCAAAGCGCTGCAACAGGGCAATCTCACTTACGACGGCGCCAGTGCAGGACTGAATGCTTATGCCGATGCCAGCAAGCAGTTGTCCGATCGTACGGTCCAATTGCATCAGGCCGAGCATGATTTGCGCGTGCTGCTCGGACTTGCACCGGATGCGCCGCTGGATTTGATCGGCGAGCCATTCCGAACGGAACCTACGCCCGACCAAGTACAGGTTGCGCTGACCAGCCTGCCGCAACGGCGACCGGATCTGCTGGCCCTACAGGCCGGCTATAAAGCACAGGAAGCTACCCTGCGTGGCGCGATACGCGCGCAATTCCCCGCATTGAATGTGGGTGTCGATCGCCAGCGCGATAACTCGAATGTCGTTTCCCACGGTTTCAATATCGGTTTGACGTTGCCGTTGTTCGATCGCAACCGCGGCAACATCGCCATCGAGAAAGCGACGCGACAGCAACTCAAGGATGACTACGAGAATCGCGTGCTCACCACGCGCAACGACATCCAACAGCTGATGATCGATCAGGATACGCTGGCCCGGCAGCGTGACCAGTTGCAAACCCATGCCGCGCAGTTGGACGACGCCCGCCGCGCCGCAGAAGCTGCCTGGCAGAAAGGTCTGATCGACTGGCCGACCTATCTCTCTATCCGTGCCAATGCACTCAGCGCAGACATGGATTTCATCGCGGCACGCGACCAGCAATCGCAGCAGTCGATTGCGCTGGAAACGCTGCTAGGCGATACCGACCTTCAACCCACTTCCGCCTCGACATCCAAACCATGAATCGATTTCTTCTGACTCGCGCTACGTTGGTGGCGCTGCTTGCTCTGCTGGCCGGTTGCGGTGGCGGGGCTGCGGATGGCGACGATGCGGCCGATGTCAGTGGCCAGGTACTGATTACGACTACGACGCCGGTCAGCCAGTCGTTTCACGACACGATCCAGGCCTGGGGTACTGCGGTCGGCGATCCGCATCGGGCAACCGTGATCAGTCTGGGTCATGGCGGGCAGGTAACAGGTGCGGATGTCGCAGCGGGGCAGACCGTGCGACACGGCCAGGCACTGTTGCACATTGCGCCTGATCCGGCGGCGCGCAATACATACCGGCAGGCGCAAAGCGCGCTGGAGCTAGCTACCGGCGAATTGAAGCGCACCGAGCAGATGGTCGCACAGCACCTGGCGACGCAATCGCAACTGGCGGCCGCACACAAAGCGCTGGACGACGCACAAGCCGGACTGGATGCCCAGCGCGCTCTCGGCGGCGGGTCCGCTGAAGAAATCATCAGCGCGCCGGCCGATGGCGTGGTCACCGCGTTGAACGTCAATCTCGGCGATCGCTTCCAGGCCGGTGCAGCCTTGTTGTCGTTCACACCATTGCATGGATTGATTGCTCGCCTTGGTGTGCAGCCGGAAGATGGTTCGCGCCTGAAGCCTGGCATGCCGGTGCAAGTGCAAGGCGTCTACGGTTCCGGCGACATGTTGGACGGCCAAATCAACATGGTCGGCCAGGCGATCGACGCGCAGACACATCTGCTGCCGCTGCAGGTTGCACTGCCGCCCAGCGCGAGCGCGAGTTTGGTCGCTGGCGCAGCGGTACGCGCCAACATCGAGACCGCGAGCTATACGGCGTGGGCGTTACCGCGCGACGCGGTCCTGCATGACGACAAGGGCGACTACGTTTTTACTGTGGATCACGACCACGCCAAGCGCATCGACATCACTCTTAAGCATTCCGAAGGCGATACCGTCGGCGTTCAAGGTGCGCTTGACGGCAAGATGCGCATCATCGTGCTCGGCAGCTACGAATTGAACGACGGCGACGCAGTGCGCGAGCAGCAGGAGCCTGCCAAGTGAGTATCACTGCATGGATGCAGCGCCACCGGCGCTCGCTATTGTTCCTGGTGTTGATGCTGGCCATCGGCGGTATCGCCAGTGCGGTGTTCATGCCGGTGGCGTTGTTTCCGAATGTGGCGTTCCCGCGCGTGCAGCTGGCGCTGGATGCCGGCGACCGTCCGGCGGACCAGATGGCCATCGCCGTCACCACGCCCATCGAAAGTGCATTGCGGCGCGTGCCCGGCGTGCGGGATGTGCGATCCACCACCAGTCGTGGCAGCGCGGATATCGAGGTGACCTTCGACTGGGGCACGGACATGAGCCGTGCCTTGGGCGACGTCAATGCCGCGGCCAGCCAGGTGCTGCCCGAACTGCCGGCCGGCACGCTGCTTACCAGCCGGCGCATGGATCCAACGACATTCCCGATGGTGGCGTACAGCCTGCGCTCGCACACCTTGTCGCCAAGCGCCTTGTACGATCTGGCGCAATATCAGCTGCGCCCTTTGCTCAGCAGCATTCCCGGCGTGGCTCATGTCAGCGTGCAGGGCGGCGAGGTGGCGGAATTCCACGCCGATGTAGATCCGGACCGGCTGCGTGCGCAGGATCTAAGCCTCGTCGATGTCGCAACGGCCGTCAGTCATGCCGCGACGATCCAGGCGATGGGGCACGTCTCCGATCACTACAAGCTGTATCTGCTGCTGGCCGAGAATCAGCCCGGTACCGTGGCGGAGCTGGGCAATATCGTTGTTCGTGCGGATAGTCACGGTGTCGTGCGCCTTGGCGACATTGCCAACGTTACGATCAGTCATGTGCCGCAATGGATTCGCGTTACCGCCGACGGCCAGGACGCGGTGCTGGTGCAGATTTTCCAGCAGCCCGACGGCAACAGCGTGCAGATCGCCCGCGACGTCAAGCAACGGCTGCATGACTATGCACCACAAATGCCGGCCGGCGTGAATGTCGCCAACTGGTACGACCAGTCGCAACTGGTCACCGGTGCGGCGGGTAGCGTGCGCGATGCGATCCTGGTAGGCATCGTGCTGGCCGGCCTGGTGCTGTTCGTCTTTTTGCGCAACACCCGCGTGATTCTCGTCGCCATGATGGTGGTGCCGGCCGTGCTGGCGATTACCGTGTTGTTGCTGCACGTGCTGGGCATGAGCTTCAACATGATGACGCTCGGCGGCATGGCCGCGGCCGTCGGTTTGATCATCGACGACGTGATCGTGATGCTGGAGCACATCATGCGCCGGCTGCGTGGCGCCACTGGCGAAGTCAACGAACGGATTGCGCTGGCAGCGTGGGAGTTCACCCGGCCGCTGACTGGCTCCAGCGCTGCAACGGTGGTGATTTTTCTGCCGCTCGCGTTTCTCACCGGCGTCACGGGTGCGTTCTTCAAGGCCTTGTCGCTGACCATGGCCAGCGCGCTGGTGATCTCCTATCTGCTGACATGGATCGTGGTGCCTTTGCTTTCGGAGCGGTTGCTCGACCAAAGGCATATCGCTGATCACTCGTCGAGCCGCACCTCGCAACGCATGGCAAGCGGTTATCAAAACGTGCTGCTGCGCTGGCTGAAGCGCCCCGTTTGGGTGTTGGTATTGGTAGTGCCGTTGCTTGCTATAGGCGCTCTGGCCTATAGCCGCGTCGGCACGGGCTTCATGCCGGCGATGGACGAGGGCGGTTTCACCTTCGACTATATTTCCAAACCGGGTACGTCGCTGGAAGAGACCGGGCGTTTGCTCAACCAGGTGGAAGCCATCATCCGGGCTAATCCCTATGTGGATACGTATTCCCGACGCACCGGTTTGCAGTTGGGCGACGGGTTGACGGAAGCCAACACGGGCGACATTTTCGTCCGCCTCAAGAATGGCTCCCGGCCGCCCACCGAAGATGTAATGAACGACATCCGCAAAGAGGCGCAGGCGAAAGTGCCGGGCCTGGATGTCGATGTGTCGCAGCTGATGGAAGACATGATCGGTGATCTGGTCGCCGTGCCCCAGCCTATCGAAATTCAGCTCTACAGCGACAACGCCGACGAGCTTAATGAAACCGCCGAACGAGTTGCCGATGCACTAGGCAAGGTCAAGGGCGTCAACGGCGTGCTCAACGGCATTAACCCGGCGGGCGATGCGCTGACCGTGACGGTCGACCCGGCGAAAGCGGCGTTGCAGGGACTGGATCCCGCGGAAGTCACCGACCAGGTCACTGCCGCTATCGATGGCACCGTTTCCGCGCAGCTGCCCGCCGCAGGCAAAATGGTAGGCGTGCGCGTGCGCTTGCCCGCAACGTCATACCGTCATTTGGAGCAAGTGTCAGCGCTGCCGATTCGAGCGGCGGATGGTCATTTGTTGCCTTTGTCGCAGATTGCCACGCTGCAAGTCGTACAGGGCCAGCCTGAGATCACACGCAACAACCTCAAACGCATGGTGGCGGTCACGGGCCGCATCAGCGGGCGAAGCATGGGCGCGACCGTCGATGACGTGAAGGTAATGCTGGCCAAGCCGGGCCTGTTGCCCAAGGGCATGTATTACGAACTCGGTGGCCTTTATCAGCAGCAGCAAGAGGCGTTTCGCGGCCTGACCGTGGTGCTGATCGCCGCCATTGCGCTCGTATTTACGCTGCTTCTTTTCCTGTATGAAAGTTTTCGCGTGGCGTTGGCGATTCTGGCGATGCCGCTGCTCGCGCTCGGTGCGGTGTTCATCGGTCTGTGGATCACCGGCATCGAGCTGAATATCTCGGCGATGATGGGTATGACCATGATCGTCGGCATCGTGACCGAGGTAGCGATCTTCTACTTCTCCGAATTGGAAGAAACCGTCCGCGAGTTGCCCTTGCATCAGGCCTTGCTGGCAGCGGCCCAATACCGCACCCGTCCCATTCTGATGTCGACGCTGGCGGCGATCCTTACGCTCTCGCCGTTGGCTCTCGCGTTGGGCTCGGGTTCGCAAATGCAGCAACCGCTCGCGGTCGCGATCATTGCTGGCATGTTGGTGCAGGTGCCGTTGGTGTTGCTGGTGATGCCGGTGCTTTACTCAGTGCTCACGCGCTCGCGTGCGGAGCGGCTGTGATTCACGCCTCGCTTTCCTGAGTTGGCGTGCTGCCGACACTTCGGCGCAGCAGCCACGCCAGCACTGGCGGTGTCACCATCGCGGTAAGCAGTGACATCGCCACGATGATGGCGTACATCTGGTCGTTGAATACGCCAGCGGCGAGGCCAAGGCTGGCGATCACCACGCCTACTTCGCCACGCGGCACCATGCCAAAGCCTACGATGGCAGCACCGATGCGTCCCAGCGATAGCGCCCCGAGAAAACCGCCGAGCAGTTTCGACACGATGGCGATCAAGGTCACAACGGCAAGCGCGATCAGTGCGTCCGTATTGGCGAGCTGATGCAGATCGATCTTGCTTCCGGTCAGCACGAAGAAGAACGGAGTAAGCAACGCCAGCAAGGGCTGAAACTGTTGTTCCAGCGTGTGTTGCTGACGAGTTTCGGAGGCAATCATGCCCGCCAGGAAGGCGCCGATGATCGCCGCCAATCCAAACAGCGTGGATACGTAAGCAAGCCCTAGGCATAGCGCCAGCACGATGAGCAGCGGCGAATACACGCTGCTTGGTTTATCGAGCCAGGTTGAATTCCAGCGCATCACGCGCGAGCCGCCCCAGCCGATGACCGCGATAAAGCCGATCGCACCCGCCAGCACCATCAGCAAATGGCTGACGTCAAAGCCTTTGCCGCCCTGCAGCGATACCACCACGCCCAACAGCAGCATGGCCAGGATGTCGTCGATGACCGCGGCGCCAAGAATCACCTTGCTTTCCACACGCTGCAGCGCGCCGAGTTCCTGCAGGACACGGGCCGTGATGCCGGCAGAGGTCGCTACGAAGGCTGCCGCCACAAACAAGGACTTGTCCCAGGGATACCCGCTCGAGTGCGCCCAAAAAGAACCCATGGCAAACGGCAGCAGCACGCCGAGTACACCGACAAGCAGCGCCGACTTGCCGACTTTCTTGAGATCCTCAAGTCGCGTTTCCAAACCGACAGAAAACAGCAGCAACACCACGCCGATTTCGGATAGCACATCCAACGGTGTGCCGGAGGCGATCTGCTCAGGTGTAATCCAGCCAAGCAGTGAAGGACCGATCACGCAACCCGCGGCGATCTCGCCCACGACGCCCGGCATCTTCAGCCGTTGGGCGATCTCCGCGCCAATCTGTGCGGCAACGAAGACGATGAAAAGAGAAAACAGGATCTCGTTGGCGTGGTGCATGGTCGGCATCCTTCGATCATGAGCATGCCGGACATGCTACTCGTTCACGCGGATGATGGCACCGTGGCGATTGGGACTTTGTCGAGCCGCGCAAATACCCGGCTGGCGACGGCGGTAATGATCGCCAACACAATGACCGTCCAACGGAATGCCACTACGTACGCAGCATTGCCATGGCCGTGCAGCAGCGTCTGCATAAGCAGCGTTGCCATCGCAATGCCGAAGCTCATCGATAGGTATTGCGTGGTGGAGGCCATCGACGAAGCCATCGATGCATGTTTGATATCCAGATCGGTATAGATCAGCGTGTTCATAACGGTGTACTGCATGCCCATGAATCCACCGTAGACAAACACCAGCAACGCGATCATGGCCATCGGAGTGTGGGGACCAAGCAATGCGAACATCGCCAGCAGTACCGACACGATCAGCGTATTGGCGAACAGCATGCGGCGATAACCGAGGCGTATCAGCAGACGATTTACCAGCCATTTCGCGCTGATCGAACCCAGCGCTTGCGGCACCATCATCAGACCCGCCATCAGCGGCGACCATCCGCAGCCCACCTGAAGAAACAGCACGATCAGCAGGAACATGCCGCTGACACCAAGTCGTGTAAGCAGATTGCCCGACAGCGACACCCACACGCTGCGTACACGCAACAGGCTGATATCAGCGACCGGGTGATCGGTGCGGCGGCTATGCCACACATAAACGATGCCCAAGCCGATAGCCATCAGCACCAGTGTTCCCATTTCCGCCCAGCGGATATGTTCGTCTGCCGCGAATTCGGAAGCGGCCAGCAACAACGCCGACGCGCCGGCAAAAAGCAGAAAACCGACCAGATCGAAGCGGTTCGCCTTATCGAGACGATACTCAGGCATTTCGTGGCGATTGAGCCAGATACCGACGATGCCCACGGGCACGTTGAGCAGAAAGATCAATCGCCAGTTCGTGTATTCCACCAGCGCACCGCCGAGCAGCGGTCCGAGTACCGAGCCCAGCAGGCCGAAGGTGGCGACCGTACTCATCACTTGCACGAAGTCGCGTTTGTCGATCGTACGCACCAGCACGTAACGACCCACTGGCATCAGCGCCGCGCCGCCACAACCTTGCAGCACGCGTGCCATCACCAGTTGCGGCAAGGTCTGTGAGAGACCGCAGAGTAGGGAGCCGATCGCGAACACGCTGATGGCGATACCGAACACCCGCCGCGTACCGAAGCGGTCGCATAACCACGGACTGGCAGGAATCAGAATCGCCAGGGTCAGCACATAACTGGTGAGCGCGCTGCGCATGCCCAATGGCGTGACGCCCAGCGCATCGGCCATGGCTGGCACGGCGGTGTTGACGATGGTGGAATCGAGCGCCTGCATGAAGAACGCAGCCGCCACTAACCAGATCAGGCCGCTGTAACTCTCACGAGTGGACGGCTTGCCCATGTCCGTCGTAACCGCGGTGGCGGTGGTGGAAGATACGGCGGAAGGGGGAGACATGACGCGTCATGATAACTGCTATGGCAGCTTTTTTCCTGTGCTTTCAGCTGTGCAAGTCAGTGCCGTTTCACATTGAGCGTCAACAAACCTCATGGTTTGAAATGATGGATGAAGCCCACCTGGAAGCCCCCGGGCAGCCAGCCGATGATAAGCGGAGAGCTGCGGCGCGAGGCCCAAATGCCCACGCCTGCACCCAGCGCAGCACCGACCAACACATCACTCTGCCAATGGCTGCGCGTCTTCATACGCGCTTCGGCATCGTAGGCAGGCAACAACGCCAATGCGTAGACGAGCGGGTGATCCGGTCCGTAGTTCACCATAAAGGGCGTTACCGCCGCCGATATGGCGGTGACTTCGCCACTCGGGAAACTCTGCGCGTTGGTGCCCCGGAAGAACAAGTTTGGATTGGAGGTCTGCGACGGCCGCTCGCGCTGGAACGTATACTTCATCGCTTCCGCGCCAAGGCTGGAAATGACCATGGCGTCGACCGAGCGCCAGAATGTGTCACCCAGCTTGTCATGGTCACCAAAGGCCAGCGCACCCACGCCCACCGTCGCGATGGTGCCGTACATCAGCGCCGTCTGGTTACTACGCCTCCAGATGCCGCTGTTGTCGTATTTCAGACGGGAATCGATCCCGAATGGGCCGCCACCGGCAAGGGCCGGGCCGGAACACAAAAGGATCGCCAAAAGCAGCCCTAAGCGCTTGCTATACATGGCATTTCCCTCCCCGTTGCGATGTAACGCTGCAACGTGTGAGACGTACCCTATGCCTGCAAGCTTTCAGTGGGCTTAGAAACGGCCAGACAAGTGCGTGAATCGTTAAACTTCGAGACTATGAGTCCGACATCCGCCTCCCTAGACCCGGGCCGCCGCGCGGCCGACCTGCGCCGCCGGATCGAGCAAGCCAACTATCGCTACCACGTCCTCGACGATCCGGAGATCACCGACGCCGAGTACGACGCACTCATGCGCGAACTCGAAGCGCTGGAAGCCGAACATCCGCAGTTAGCGGTGCAGGACTCGCCGACTCGCCGCGTGGGCGCACGGGCGCAAGGCGGTTTCGCCGAAGTGCGGCATGCGCTACCCATGCTGTCGCTGGGCAATGCCTTCGAGCAGGAGGGCGGCACGGATCGAGAGCGTTACCGCGAAGTAGCCGAATTCGAACGTCGCATCGAACAGACGCTGGGCAGGCGTAACCCCGTGTTCTCGGTCGAACCCAAACTCGATGGCCTGGCCATCAGCCTGCGCTATGAAAATGGCATCTTCGTACAAGGCGCGACGCGTGGCGACGGTGAAACCGGCGAAGACGTCACTGCCAATCTGCGCACGGTGCGCGCCATTCCGCTGCGGTTGCGCGGCGAGGGCTGGCCGCGCGTGCTGGAAGTCCGCGGCGAAGTCATCATGCTGCGCAAGGATTTCGACGCGTTCAACGCACGTGCGCTAGAGCACGGCGAGAAGACACTCGCCAATCCGCGCAACGGTGCGGCCGGTTCGCTACGGCAGCTCGATCCGGCGATCACCGCCAAGCGGAAATTGAGTTTCTATGCGTATGCCGTCGGTGTGGTCGAGGGAGGCGAGTTGCCATCGACGCACTCGCAGACGTTGCACACATTGCGAGATTGGGGCTTTCCGGTGTCGCCGGAAGTGGATGTCGCCAAGGGCTTCGATGGCTTGATTGCCTACTTCACGCGCATCGGCGCCAAGCGCGATCGCTTGCCTTATGACATCGATGGCGTGGTCTACAAACTGGACGATTACGCCGGTCAGCGCGAGATGGGTTTTGTCGCGCGCGCACCACGCTGGGCGATTGCGCACAAGTTCCCCGCACAAGAACAAAGCACGACGGTCGACGCGATCGAGATCCAGATCGGCCGCACCGGCGCGGCCACACCGGTAGCACGACTCGCGCCGGTGCAAGTGGCCGGCGTCACCGTTACCAACGCGACGCTGCACAACGCCGACCAGGTGGCGCGCCTCGATGTGCGCGTGGGCGATACGGTGATCGTGCGCCGCGCGGGCGACGTGATTCCCGAAGTGGTGCGCGTGATTCCCGAACGGCGTCCCGCAAAGACGCGGCCGTGGCAAATGCCTACGCATTGTCCGGTATGTGGGTCGGCGCTGGTGCGCGAAGAGGGCGAGGCCGCTTGGCGTTGTTCCGGTGGCCTGATCTGCGCGGCACAACGCAAGGAAGCGCTGATTCATTTCGCGTCGCGCCGCGCGATGGATATCGAAGGCATCGGCGAGCGCTTCGTCGATGCGCTGGTGGACTTCGGTTACGTGCATACGCCGGCCGATCTCTACCACCTCACGCTGGATCATCTGCTGGAAATGAAACGTCGCGCCGACGAGCGCGACGGCACCACGCCCGAAACCGTTAAAGCCGGCAAGATCGCTACCAAGTGGGCGGAAAATCTGATCGAGGCGATCGAGGCCAGCAAGACGACGACACTGGCACGGTTCCTTTATGCCCTCGGCATCGTGCACATCGGCGAAAGCACGGCGAAGACACTCGCAACGTGGCTCGGGCGGCTGAAGTGGGTGCGCGGCATGCCTGCCGCGATTCTGCGTGAATTGCCGGACATTGGCGCGGAGGTCGCCGGATCGATCGCCGCTTTCTTCCGACAAGAGGGCAACGGCGCCGTCGTGGATGCATTGCTGAAAGCCGGTATAAAACTGACCGATGAAACCGACCCTTCGCCGCGCCTGCATCAAAAGCTGAGTCTGTCGGTTTTGCTGGAGGACGCGGGCATCAACGGCATAGGTCGTCGCAATGCCGAATTGCTCGCTACGCATTTCCCCACGCTTGGCAAATTGCGCACCGGCGGTGCGGCGCACTGGATTACCGCGGGCGTGCCGCAGAACGCCGCGACGAGCCTGGACGACTACCTTACAGATCCTGCCAAACGCGAAACACTGCATGAGGCGGAGCAGGCGATGCATCGCTTGCTCGCCGCAACACCCCAACAAGACGCCGTCGCCGAATTGCCTCTGGCTGGCCAGACCGCCGTGCTTACCGGATCTCTGAGCAGCATGGGACGCGATGAGGCCAAGGAAAAGCTCGAGGCGTTGGGCGCCAAGGTCGCCGGTAGTGTGTCAAAGAAAACCAGCTTCGTTGTCGCGGGCGAAGCGGCAGGGTCCAAACTCGACAAAGCGCAAGAGCTGGGCGTCGAAGTGTGGGACGAAGCACGCTTGCTCGATCTGTTCAAGACATACGGAGCATCAAGCTAATGGATATCCCTTCCGTCACACCGTTCCGCCAACGATTGAAGGGGCGCGCGCAGCTCTACGCGATGATTCGCGCTTTTTTCGCGGAACGTAGCGTGCTGGAAGTGGAAACCCCGATTCTGTCTGCCGCCGGCAACACGGACCCAAACATCGAAAGCTTCAGCGCCCCGTTCAGCGGTCATGTCGATGCCGGCGCGCGCGACCGTTGGCTGCGTACCTCGCCCGAACATCCACTGAAACGCCTGCTCGCCGATGGCGTGGGTGATTGTTACGAACTCGGGCGTGTGTTTCGCAACGGCGAAGCAGGGGAGCGGCACAACCCCGAATTCACCATGCTGGAGTGGTACCGCGTCGGTTGGAATCATCGACAGCTGATGGAAGAGGCCATCACCCTGGTCGAATCCGCGCTTGCGATGGTTGGTCGGCGTGCCGAAGTGCTCATCGAAGGCTACCGTCAGTTCTTTCTCGACGAACTGGGGCTGGATCCGCTACACGCCGGTATCGATGACCTGCGCAAACCCTTGGCCGAATACAACATCGATCCGCTCGGCCTCACGCGTGACGACTGGCTGGATCTGCTGATAACGCACAAACTGCAACCGACCTTTCCGAGCGACCGCATCACGGTGATCCACGATTACCCAGCGAGCCAATCCGCATTGGCTCGCATACGGCCCGGCGATCCGCCGATGGCCGAACGCTTCGAGCTGTATCTCGGGCCCTACGAACTGGCCAACGGCTATCACGAACTCAATGATGCCGCGGAGCAACGCTCGCGTTTTCAGCGCGACAACGCGCGCCGTCGCGAACGCGGCTTGCGCGAAATGCCGGTCGATGAGCAACTACTGGCGGTGCTCGACAGCATGCCCGACTGCGCCGGTGTTGCATTGGGTATCGAGCGGTTATTGATGTGCCTGGCAGGAACCAATCGCATCGGCGATGTGCTTGCCTTTCCCTTTTCGCAAGCCTAAGCGCGATCTATTCCTTGAGCGGGGTTTGCGTCAGGCCGAGTTCGATCGCGTATTTGAAGAGATCGGCATCCGTCTCGATGCCGAGTTTGCGCATGGCGTTGATTTTCTGGGTGCTGATCGTTTGCTTGCTGCGCTGTAGTTTTTCGGCAATGTCGTTGATGGTATCGCCGCCGACATAGAGCGCGATCACTTCTGCTTCTCGTTGTGAGAGACGGGAAGATGCGGTGGCGGAGGGCAACGACTTCATCATGCTGGCGATGCTTGGCGAGAAATAGCGCCGGCCGATATGCACCGCCTGTATCGCTGCACGCAGGTGAGATATATCGTCTGTCTTGCTGAGAACGGCGTTGATGCCATGCGTCAGCAGGCTGCGAATCAATACCGCTTTATCCATGCTTGTCAGCAGGATGATACGAAGCTGCGGATAACGCACGCGGAGAAAAGCAACCAGCTCCAACCCGTCGCCGTGCTCGCCGCCCGGCATCGCATAATCGGTTACCAACACATCGCATGGCTGGGTGTCGAGCAGAGCGATCAGCTGCGTCGAATCCGCTACGGAGCCGATCCGTCGCACCGAGGAAATGTCATCGAGCGTGGCCTCGATACCCATCCGGATGACCGGATGATCGTCAGCTACCGCTACTCGAATAAAGTTATCCATCCTGGCGTGATCCATCGGCGGTACTGGTAACGTCTAACGTTGCTTGATGTGTCGATCCTAGTACAACCCGGTAGGCCCCGGGAGCACAGCCTGTGCTAGCTTAAGTGTCGGATATTGTGGGTAACGAACGTAAGGAGTCGTGCTTGGCCATACGGGTTGCCGTAGTCGATGACCATCCGACCATGCTGGCCGGCATGGAGCACCTGTTGTCCGGACTAGAAGGGATAAAACTTGTCGGATTGGCTAGTAACTCTACGGACCTGGTCGAGCTATTAGGTAAAACGGCTTGTGATGTCGTCGTTACCGATTTTTCCATGCCAGGCGGTCGTTACGGTGATGGTTTGTCGCTGCTGCGCTTTCTGCAGCGGCGCTTCCCAGCCGTTCGGCTCGTGGTGCTCACCGGCATGGAAAATAGTACTGTCCTATCCAGCATCCTCGAAGTTGGCGCAGGCGGTATCGTCAGTAAATCTGACGATCTTGATCATGTTGAACACGCTATTCGCACCGTGCAACACGGTGAACGCTATCTGTCGCCTGAGGCATCGCGCTTGCTCGAACAGATATCGGCAGCGTCCGACGAACATGATTCACACGTTCGGCTCAGCAAACGGGAAGCCGAGGTTCTTCGCCTCTATGCAGAGGGGCTTACGGTATCTGAGATCGGCGTCCGTGCAGGTCGCAGCAGCAAGACCATCAGTGCCCAGAAGATGGCGGCCATGAAGAAGCTTGGGCTGCAAAACGATGCGGACATCTTCAATTACGCCTTGGCGCATGGTCTTGTGCAGACATCGCAGATGTCGCGCCGTACTGCCAGGCAAACTGATAAAGACGTCTGATTCATCCGACATGCAGTGCGCCTAAACGTTGTGCATGTTAGGCAATGTCCGATAGCTTACTCATAGGTACACATATACCTTCGTTCAGATCGGAACCGATGCTCGGTCGGTTTGCCTTGGACAAAGGGACTCATCGTGGACGAGCCGTCCGATACAGAAATCACCGCTGTGCTACTCGGCTTCTGCACGCTCGACAAAACGAAGCGTCCAGCGTTTGTCGAATGCCTCAATAATTTTGTCTACGCATCGGCGACGCAGCAGCGTCGTCTGGTGGACGAGTGGCTGAAAGTCTGCAGGGACTCCACGGATCCGACCATCAAGAGAATTGCCGAGTCGGCGGCAGTCTACACAGCGCGTCCGCGAAAGCGCCGTAAATAGTACCTAATTTCACGCGTTCTCCGACCCATGAGTCAGCATTCGACCACGCAGTAAGTGGTACGTGGCGAGCCCCCTATTTGTTGATTTAGGACTAGTACGAGACTCGTTTAGTCCTCGTCCGATAGCTGGCGATTGAGCTTATTTCTAGGATTGCACTGTGCCCGGCGAACTACCTCGGGCCACGCCTTCTAGGCAATCGAAGCACTTCACCGAATGGATCTCGTTGCGCGATGGAAACACCTCGTGACGGGAAAGTGCGCCCGAATTTCAAGCTAACTCACCAGGAAACCATTTTATGAACACCATCTATCGCATTGTCTGGAACGCCGCCACCGGTAAGTGGGTCGTGGCATCGGAATTGGCCAAGGGCCGCAAGAAGAGTCGCAAAGCGCTAGTCAGCGCGTTGGCTGTTGCACTCGCCGCGTCTGCACCGTTTGGCGCCGCGTTTGCCGCCGGCAGCGGCACCACCTGCACTACATCCGACGGTCAGTCGGGCACACTGAATTCTGCGGGTATATGTGAGGCAGATAGCGTTATCACGCCTTTGGACGCATCACTACCGTCATCTCCGGGTATTGCGATAGGAAATGGCGGCACGGTTACCACCGGCAATGCCAACGACATTGCCATTGGCAATGTCGCAACTGGAAGTTCAGCCGATGCTGCCTATCCGGCGATCGCTATTGGTTATGGGGCAACCGCTAATAACTTGAACACAGTAGCTCTCGGTACGGGGGCACAAGCTACAAATGGGGGCGCCATTGCTATTGGCAGTAGTGCTAACGCCTCAGGTTATGAAGCCATTGCTTTGTACGGCACAGCCTCAGGCACTTCTGCTGTGAGCATCGGTACGGGCTCTAAAGCGGCCGCCGACTACTCCGCGGCCTTCGGGTCAGGCGCCATCGCCAATACTTCAGGTGCCATTGCGATCGGCGCGTACAGTGCCCTTCCGTCTAGCGCTACGGGTACTGATGCAATAGCCATTGGGACTAAAGCGACCACAAACGCTGATTTCAGCATCGCAATCGGCTCTGCTGCTGCCGCAAGCGGACAGGGAGCGGTCGCCATGGGCAATGGCGCCTTGGCAACGGAGACAAATGGTACGGCAGTGGGCATCGCGGCGAAGGCTTCCGGCGTCAACTCCGCGGCCTTCGGACCATCAGCCATTGCCAATGGCGACTATAGCGTCGCGATTGGTTCTGGGGCCAACGTCACCGCGTCGAACGCTGTTGCCTTGGGCGCGGGTTCGGTCGCCGATACGGCCAATACCATCTCGGTAGGCAACAGCACCACTCAGAACAAGATCGTGAACATGGGTGCCGGCACCATTTCCGCCACCAGCACCGATGCGGTGAACGGCAGCCAGTTGTACGGTACTGCCAATAGCGTGGCCACTGCGCTGGGTGGCAACTCGACGGTGAATGCCGATGGTTCGATCACTGCGCCTACTTATACGGTGGGCGGCACGCCGGTAACCGGTGTAGGCGCCGCGATCACGAATATCGACGGCCGCGTGACGCAGAACACCAGCGACATCAGTGACCTCGCCGATCAGATCGGCAGCGGCACGGTGGGTCTGGTGCAGCAGACCGCCGCGGGTGCAAACCTCACCGTGGGTGCGAACACCGACGGCGCGGTGGTGGATTTCACCGGCACGGCGGGCACGCGCACACTGACCGGTGTGACGGCCGGCAACGTGGCCGCCGGTAGCACCGACGCGGTGAACGGTTCGCAGTTGTTTGCCACCAATGAAAACGTGGCCACCAACACGGCCAACATTGCGACGAACACGGCGAACATTGCCACCAACACCAACAACATCGCCACCAACACGGCGAATATCGCGACGAACACGGCCAACATCGCCACCAACACCAGCGACATCAACA
>NZ_BSNQ01000003.1:366624-1068718 GCF_030160075.1 Dyella lipolytica | reverse complement strand
GTGGGTCTGGTGCAGCAGGCAACTGCCGGTGCGAACCTGACGGTGGGCGCGAACACCGACGGTAGCACGGTGGATTTCACCGGCACGGCCGGTGCACGTACCTTGACGGGTGTGGCCAATGGCAACGTGTCGGCCACTAGCCTGGATGCGGTGAACGGCTCGCAGCTCTACGGCGTGTCCAGCAGTGTTGCGTCTGCCCTGGGTGGCGGCTCTACGGTGAACGCCGACGGCTCGATCAGCGCGCCGAGCTACACCGTGGGCGGCACCACCGTGAACAGCATCGGCGGTGCGATCAGCAACATCGACGGCCGCGTGACGCAGAACAGCAGCGACATCTCGGATCTTAACGACCAGATCAGCAGCGGTACTGTGGGCCTGGTGCAGCAGAATCCGACCACCGGCAACCTTACGGTGGGCGCAAATACGGGTGGCGCTTCGGTGGACTTCACCGGCACGGCCGGCCCGCGAGTGCTGACTGGCGTGGCCAACGGTACGGGTGATACCGATGCGGCAACGATCGCGCAGTTGAAGGCGATGGGCTTGTTCGACCCGAACTCCAATCTGCCCCTGGCGGCGGTGGTGTACGACGGCGTCGACCTGTCGAGCGTAACCTTCGGCGGCAGCAACGGCACCTTGCTCAACAACGTGGCGCCGGGCCTGATTGCCTCGGGCAGCATGCAGGCGGTGAACGGCGGCCAGCTGTTCGACCTGCAGCAGAACTTCCAGAGCCAGTTCAGCCTGCTCACCGGTCAGTACAACTCGCTCAACGATCGCGTGGGCACCATCGAGCAAAGCATTGCCGATGGCAGCATCGGCGGTCCGGTACCTTCGCCGGGCCCGGGTAGCGGCAGCACGCAGGTGGGCGATGGTGCGAACGCTTCCGGTACCAACAGCACGGCCGTTGGCACGAATGCGGTGGCATCGGGTGATAACAGCACCGCGACCGGCGCCGGTTCGCAAGCGACAGGTAGCAACAGCACCGCCAACGGTGCCGGCGCAGTCGCATCGGGTAGCAACAGCACGGCTACCGGCGCGAACTCGGTCGCTTCGGGCAGCAACAGCACGGCCAATGGTGCCAATGCCAGCGCCACCGGCACTAACAGCACGGCATTGGGTGCGAACTCCAGCGCAACGGGCAACAACTCCGTAGCACTGGGTGCCGGCTCGGTAGCGGACCGCGACAACACCGTCTCGGTCGGTTCGCCGGGCAACGAACGCCAGATCACCAACGTGGCGGCCGGTACGCAGCGCACCGATGCCGCCAACTGGGGTCAGGTGCAGGATGCCGTCAACGGCGTGCAGGACTGGGCCAATCAGAAGTTCACGCAGATGAACAAGCGCATCAACGGCATGGGTGCGATGAGCGCCGCCTACGGCCAGATGGCCTTCAGCGCGCAAGGCATCGACAAGCCCAACAGAATGGGCGTGGGTGTAGGCATGCAAAACGGCCAGTCGGCCATCGCGGTGGGCTACTCGCGGCAGATCAAGCCGAACTTGAATGTGTCGTTCGGTGGCTCGGCTTCTGCTAACGACGTGTCAGTCGGTGCAGGCATGGCCTTCGGCTGGTAAAGCCAAAGCGTTGCCGGCAACGCGCAGGGCGATGCCGGTGTGGGCTTCGGTGCCTCGATGGTGTGGTAACCGAAGTCATGTGTCAGCGGCGAAGGCGTGCTTCCTGGTGAGCCTTCGCCGATTTGTCCCGGGCGCTTCGGCGCCCGGTTTTTTTATGCGCGTTGGTTATCGACTGGTATCGACAAGTACCAACTCGGTGTCTTCCAGTGCTTTCACTTCCAGTGTCGGTTCATTGTGAATGGCTGCACCATCGCGGGCATCGAGCTTGATGCCGTTGAGTTCGACCGAGCCTTTGGCGGGCACAAGATACGCGTAGCGATCTTTCGCAAGCGCGTACTGCGTGGTTTCGCCGGCCTTGAGCGTGGCGCCGAGTACGCGCGCATCGGTGCGTAGGGGCAGGGCATCGGTGTCGTCCTTGAAGCCGCTGGCCAGCGCCACGAAACGACCAGAGCGCTCACCCGCCGGAAACGGTTTGGCACCCCACGACGGTGGTTTGCCGTGACCATCGGGAATGATCCAGATCTGGAAGATACGTGTGCTGTTCGGCTCCAGGTTGTATTCGCTATGCGTGATGCCGGTGCCGGCGCTCATCACCTGCACATCGCCCGCTTCGGTGCGACCTTCGTTGCCGAGGCTGTCACGGTGCGTGATCGCACCTTCGCGCACATAGGTGATGATTTCCATGTCTGCATGCGGATGCGGCGGAAAGCCGGTCTGTGAAGCGATAGTGTCGTCGTTCCACACACGCAACGCGCCCCAGCCCATGCGCTTGGGATCGTTGTAGCTGGCAAACGAAAAATGATGTTTGGCCTTGAGCCAACCGTGATCGGCTCCGCCAAGGCTGTCGAAAGAGCGACGTTCGATCATGAGAGCACCTGTAACCCTGTGGTTGAGATGACGCCCAACATAAGGCCAATCATCGCGACGGGTAGCACGTGGTTTGGAAACAGTGTGTCGCAAAGGCGAACGATGAAACGTTCCGATAGAACGGGGCGTGGCGCTGGGCGCGCCCCGGTTCAGTCCGCTTACTGCTTGTCGGCCGCGAAGGTGGAGGTCGTTCCACGCAGTTTGTCGTGGACGACCACATTCATGGTCTTACCATCGGCTGCCACCTTCACTTCCGCAACACTGATGGGTTTCCCATCGCGTTTGTCGGTTTCGGTAAAGCTGCTTGCCCCGGTTTTCATCACCGATACGCTGGTTATGCCGGGGTCGCCCTTATAAGGCGCTTCGGTACCGTCCATCTTGGCGCTGTAGGACTGGCCGGTCTGGGTGGTCATGCTGAGGTGATCGCCGTCGACCTTGAAGGTCATCAGCAGACCGTTGTCGGAGAAGTTTTGGAAGCCGGTACTGCGCCATGCGCCGGAAACATGGTGCGAACCAGCCGGCCCGGCTTCGACACGCGTCATGGTGACTTTGCCGGTGATCGGTGCTGCGTCGGTATCGCTGCTGTCTGTGAAATCCACGACCGCGGTTTTGCCGTCGGCAGCGACAGCGGTGGTGGACGTTCCAACCACCTTGCCGCCTTTCTTGTCGGTTTCCCGGATGGTGTGATCGTCCACCACGTCGACGGCTATCGAATCGAAGTAGGGATGTCCGGTGACGCTGTGGTCTTCACCATCGGCTTTGACCGAGATGGCCGGTACACAGGTCTTGCATTGGAAGACACCGTTTTGCAGTAACAGTATGTCGGGCTTCTTTGACATCTGCACCTTGTTCAGGTCGATCTTCCAGGTTCCCTCGAAGGCGCTCTGTGCCATGGCCAGCACCGGCAGCAGGGAGGCCAGTGCGACCCCAAACAACAATGACTTTTTCATCGTCGATCCTCTGTCGGGTTGGTTCGCTGCAACGTCTTTGCCGCCCGAATGTACGCCGATGGCTGTTAAACGGCTATGTGACGAATGGGGCCGTTATGTGCGCCTTGGGTGCCCGCTCATTTCGTGCCCGACGTCATGGGCAAAGGCCAGATGCCAGCGGGTGGAACTGAGCGAGATCACTGTAACGATCAGGAAAGCGGCGGAGAAATCCAGTCGGCTGGGCTCGGCGTTGTGGCTTGCCGCCATGGCGAGTTTCAGGACCAGCGCGCCGCAACACACGCCCACCGAGAGCATCAACTGCTGCAAGGTGGAGTAGAAGCTGTTGGCGGCGCTCATGCGATCGGTAGGTACCGCTTCGTAGGCGATGGTGTTGTAGGCGGCGAACTGGAACGACATCACAATGCCGCAGTACACCAGCAACCCGAACATTAACCAGAACGGCCAGTCCGCTTGGAAAAAAGCGCAGATGGCATAACTCAGGCTGGCCAGCACGCCGTTGTAGACCATGGCACGGCGGAAACCGATTCGCCGCAATATACGTGTGGTGAGAACGCGTGCCATCAGCGCGCCAAGGGAAATGCCCAGGATCAACTGGCCGCTGCGCAGGGCCGAAAAACCAAGGCCGATTTGCAGCAGCAGCGGCAGCAGGAATGGCTGCGCGCCCTGGGTGATTCGCATCAGCGAACCGGAGACCACCGACAGTCGAAATGAATCGATGCGCAGCAGCGTGAGATCTACCGCCGGATTGGCGCAGCGTCGCGCATGCCATACATAGCCCACGCACGCCGTCACACCGATGGCGACGAGCAGCACGGCATTGCGCATATCGGTGTTCTGGCCGAACAACTCGAGCCCGAACAACGAGCACGATAACCCGACGCTGCAAAGAGCAAAACCTGGCCAGTCGAAGCGTGCCGGTTGCGTCACGCTGTGCACAACCGGAATGTATCGCCGCACCAGCCAGTAGCCCAATACGCCGATCGGCACGTTTATGTAGAAGATCCAGCGCCAGTCGAAGTATTCGACAATGAACCCACCCAGTGGCGGCCCGGCCATCGTGCCGACGATGGCCGGAATCAGCGTCCACATCATGGACGAGACCAAATGGCGGCGCTCCACCGTGCGCAGGATCACCAGTCGCCCCACCGGCGCCATCATGGCGCCGCCCGTGCCTTGCAGCAGTCGCGCCGCCACCATCATCGGCAGGGTCCTGGTCAGCGAACACAAGATCGAGCCGATGATGAACACCACGATGGAACTGTTGAAGACGCGCTTGGCGCCAAAACGATCCGACATCGCGCCGCTGACAGGAATCAGTACTGCCAATGCCAACAGGTAACTGGTGACGGCTACGCTCATCGCCGGCGCAGAGACATGGAAATCGCGGGCCATCGTCGGTAAAGCCGTTGCCAAAACGGTACCGTCCATCTGCTCGAGGAAGATGGCACAGCCCACGATCAAGGAGGTTAGGCGGTAATCGGGAAAAACCGGCAATGAAATGGCCGGTGCATCCGCCTTTTCCTCAGTCAACAACGTCACGAGTTCGGTTCCTGGAACAACCACGCCTTCCCCGCACCGCTAGCTCGGCAGGAAGAGGGGAGGCGCAGAAAATGGCGGCGTACGAGGTTGTGCACCGCACGGGCTAAATTATTCGCCTCTGATGGGGCGACAGCAAGGCAAATCGATCACAGAAAGGTTGCCGATGCCTGTCGATTAAGGAGCGGCGGTGGGATCGTGCGCCAGAAACGCGAAAGCGGCGCCAGCTGGGCCGGCGCCGCTCTGTCTATTAGGACGTCTTGTGGAATTCGATGCGGAGGTTCTTCCGCACCCTGTTTGTTTCAGCGTTCATAGCAACGATTACAGCGCTTCAAAAATACCCGCTGCGCCCATGCCGGTACCGATACACATGGTCACCATGCCGTACTTCTGCTTGCGGCGGCGCAGGCCGTGCAGCAGGGTCGCGACGCGGATGGCACCGGTAGCGCCCAGCGGATGGCCGAGAGCAATGGCGCCGCCGAGCGGGTTGACCTTGGCGGTATCCAGGCCGAGATCGCCAATCACCGCCAAAGCTTGCGCGGCGAAGGCTTCGTTGAGCTCGATCCAATCCAGTTGATCCTGCTTGATGCCGGTTTGCTTCAGCGCCTTCGGAATCGCTTCCTTCGGACCGATACCCATGATGTCCGGACGCACGCCAGCCACCGAGAAACCGACGAAACGGGCGAGCGGTGTAAGGCCGTAGTCCTTGATCGCCTGCTCGCTGGCAAGCAATACGGCACCTGCGCCGTCGGATGTCTGCGAAGAATTGCCCGCCGTGACCGTGCCGCCGAACTGACCATTGCGGAATACGGTCTTGAGCTTGGCCAGCACTTCTAACGAGGTGCCGGCGCGCGGACCTTCGTCGATGTCGACGACGCGACTATCGGTCTTGATGCCGCGCGTGGCGAGATCCGGGTAATGGTCGTCGAGCTTGTACGGGGTGATCTCATCCTTGAATTCGCCAGCGGCAATCGCGGCGAGTGCGCGACGGTGGCTTTCCACGGAGAAGGCGTCCTGCTGTTCGCGACTCACCTTCCACTGCTTGGCGACGTTCTCGGCGGTGATGCCCATGCCATAAGCGATGCCGATGTGTTCGTTGTCGAAGATGCCTGGATTCATGGCGATCTTGTTGCCCATCATCGGCACCATGCTCATGCTCTCGGTGCCGCCAGCGAGCATCAAGTCTGCCTCGCCCAGACGGATGCGATCGGCGGCCATCGCCACCGCTTGCAAGCCGGAAGAACAGAAGCGGTTGATGGTGACGCCCGGCACTGTATCCGGCAGGCCGGCCAGCAGTACGCCGATGCGTGCCACGTTCATGCCTTGCTCGGCTTCGGGCATGGCGCAGCCGATGATGGCATCGCCGATGCGATGTGGATCGATGCCCGGCGCCTGTGCCATCACGGCACGGATCACGTGGGCCAGCATGTCGTCGGGACGGGTGTTGCGGAATACGCCGCGCGGCGCCTTGCCAACCGGGGTGCGGGTAGCGGCGACGATGTAGGCGTCTTGCACTTGCTTGGTCATGGTCTTTACTCCGTTGCGTCGCGCGATTCGCGGCGACGCGCTTTGGTTTTTGTTCGTCGTCCCGGCGAATGCCGGGATCCAGTGTCTTTGTCGTGACTCAGAGTCGCTGGGCCCCGGCGTTCGCCGGGGCGACGAGCCTTTAGTTCCTCAGCGGTTTGCCGGTGGTCATGGTGTGAGCGATACGTGCCTGGGTCTTTTCGGTTTGCGCTAGCTCCACGAAGTGTTTGCGCTCCAGCTCCAGCAACCATTCTTCGTCCACCAGCGAACCGCGCTCGATCGCACCGCCACACAAGGTGTCAGCGATGCGCGTGGCGATGGCCACGTCGTGCTCGGAGGCGAAATAACCGGCTTGCAGGTTGGCAAGCGACGCTTTGAACGTAGCGGTGCCAACATCGCCAGCGACCGGAACGCTACGAGCGTACAGCGGTGCGCGCCAGCCGCTTTCGGCCAGCGAACCCGCCACCTGCTTGGCGACATAAAGCAACTCGTAAGGGTTGAACACCACCACATCGCTGTCGCGCAGCAAGCCCAGCTGCTTGGCTTCGAGTGCGCTGCCACCGACCTTGGCCATCGCCACGGTTTCGAAGACTTTCTTCAGCGATTCGAAGGGATCGGTCGGATTGCTCTGTCCGGCGCGCACGGCCAGCTCATGCAGGCCACCACCGGCGGGCAGCAGACCCACGCCGGCTTCGACCAGGCCGATATAGCTTTCTAACGCAGCAACGGTGCGTGCCGAATGCATCTGGAATTCGCAACCACCACCCAGGGCGAGACCACGCACGGCGGATACCACCGGCACCAGCGAGTGCTTGATGCGCATGCTGGTGCGCTGGAAGTTCGCGACCATCGCCTTGAAGTCGTCGATCTTGCCGGCTTGCAGCAAGCCAAGCGCGCCCTTGAGATCGGCACCTGCCGAGAACGGTTCGCTGGTCTGCCAGATCACCACGGCCTTGAGCTTTTCTTCGGCAACACCAATGGCGTGCTGAATGCCGTCGAGCACCTGGTCGTTGACCGTGTTCATCTTGGTCTTGAACGAGATGATGCCGATGCCGTCGTCGCCCAGCGTCCACAAGCGGACGCCGTCGTTTTCCCACACGGTCGTGCCCTGGTCGAACTTCTCGCCAAGAATCGGATCGGGGAACAACTGACGCTTATACACGGGGTGCTGCGAGCGCGGCTTGTCGGCGTTGGCGGCGGCGGAATACGAGCCATTCTTGCCATGCACGCCGGTGCGGCCATCCGTCACCCACTTCGGCAGCGGCGCCTTGCTCATCGCCTTACCGGCGTCGATGTCTTCCTGGATCCACTTCGCCACCTGCTGCCAGCCGGCGGCCTGCCAGGTCTCGAACGGGCCGAGTTTCCAGCCGTAGCCCCAGCGGATAGCAAAGTCGACATCGCGTGCGGTGTCGGCGATATCGGCCAGGTGATAGGCGGTGTAGTGGAACAGATCACGGAACGTGGCCCATAGGAACTGCGCCTGCGGATCGCTCGACGCGCGCAGCTTGCCGAACTTCTCGGCCGGATCCTTGATGGCGAGGATGGCGGACACTTCATCCGATGCCTTCTGCTCGGACGCACGGTAATCGCGCTTGGCGACATCCAGCACCACGATGTCCTTGCCGGCCTTCTTGTAGAAACCTGCGCCGGTCTTTTGGCCCAGCGCGCCTTGTTCGATCAGGCCGCTCAACCACGCCGGAGCCTTGAAGTATTCGTGCCACGGATCATCAGCCAGCGTATCGGCCATGGTCTTGATGACGTGCGCCATCGTATCGAGGCCGACCACGTCGGCAGTGCGATAGGTAGCGCTCTTGGGACGGCCCACCGCCGGACCGGTCAGCGCATCGACGGTGTCGAAGCCCAGCTTGAACTGCTCGGTGTGATGCATGGTGGCCAGCATCGAGAACACGCCGATGCGGTTGCCGATGAAGTTGGGCGTGTCCTTGGCGTAGACGACACCTTTGCCGACGGTCGTGGTGAGGAATGCCTCGAGGCCTTCCAGCACATTCTTGTCGGTGAGCTTGGTTGGAATCAGCTCGACCAAGTGCATGTAGCGAGGTGGGTTGAAGAAGTGCACGCCGGTGAAGCGATGGCGCATTTCTTCCGGCAGGGCTTCGGCCAGGCCGTTGATCGACAGGCCCGAAGTGTTGCTGGCCAGTACAGCCGTCGGCGACACATATGGCGCGATCTTCTTGTAGAGATCCAGCTTCCAGTCCATCCGCTCGGCGATCGCCTCGATCACCAGGTCGACATCTTTCAGGTGCGCCAGGTCATCGTCGTAATTGGCCGGGATGATGGCAGCAGCGCGAGTGCTGTCAGCCAGCGGGGCGGGCGAGAGCTTTTTGAGGTTCTCAATCGCCTTGAGCGCGATGCCGCTCTTGGGGCCGTCCTTCGCGGGAAGGTCGAACAGTACGGTTTCGACGTTGGCGTTGGTCAGATGTGCGGCGATCTGCGCGCCCATGACGCCGGCGCCCAGCACCGCGGCCTTGCGGATGCGTAACGCTGACTTGGGGGAGGATGGAGCGGTCATTGGCTTCTCCGAGGATACGAATGCGAAACAAGGTTGAACGAAGCAAGTTGCAACAGAGGGACGGCCGCGGACGGGCCGGTAACGCGGAATCAGGGATGGCTCAGGCCAGCGGCAGCAAAGCGGATCAGGTGCGAGGCGGTTTGCTCGCGGTGGGTGAGCTCGCTGACATCACTCTTGCGCTGGATCATGCCGAAGCCGGACATGGCATGGGTCAGGGCGCCGGTGACCAGGTCGATGCGCCAGTACAGCTCCTCCTTGCTGAGCTGAGGCAGCAGCCGGGCAAATTCGGCAGTGAACTGGCGCATGACATGCCCATAGTTGTCGGACAAGAACTTGCGCAGGCTGTCGTCGTGTTCGGCGAAGGCCCGGGCCAGCACACGCATGAAAAGGCCGCCACCGCCATCGTGGGATAGATCCAGGGCAGGGCGGATAAAGGCCGCCAATACGTCCTCCAAGGTCGTTTCCGGCTGTCCGGCGACAACCTTTAAGGCTGCCAGGCGACGGGCATTGAGCTGGTCCAGGCGGCGTTTGAAGACCTCCTCGACCAGGTTGTCCTTGGAGCCGAAGTGGTAATTCACCGCGGCGAGATTCACCCCTGCAGCGGCCGTCAGCTGGCGTAGCGAGGCGCCTTCGAATCCGCGCTGGGCGAACAGGGATTCGGCAGCGGTGAGGATGCGTTCCTTGGTGGAAGCGGAGCTGTTCACAGGCATCGCCTATCGGATGAAATCAAACGATCGTTTGAGCATACGCGCGAGGCTTGGGAACAGTCAAACGGTCGTTTGCAAATCCGGCTGGCCGGGGTTGCTTATGGGCTAGAATCTGTCAAACTTTCGTGAGCTAAATCCGCATTTCGTGACGCATTTAGTTCTAGATTTGCTGACTAGTAGTCAGACCGCCCATCAAAAATAATCCGTCTACCCGGAGCAGACCGTATGGCGCTGGAGCGCACCCTTTCCATCATTAAACCCGATGCCGTTGCCAAGAACGTCGTTGGTGAAATTTATGCTCGCTTCGAAAAGGCTGGGCTGAAGGTCGTTGCTGCAAAGATGAAGCATCTTTCACGTAAAGAAGCGGAAGGTTTTTATGCAGTGCATCGTGAGCGTCCGTTCTTCAGTGCACTAGTGGAGTTCATGATCTCCGGTCCGGTCATGATTCAGGTACTGCAGGGCGAAGGCGCGGTACTTAAGAATCGCGACCTGATGGGCGCCACCAATCCGAAAGACGCTGCCAAAGGCACGATCCGCGCCGACTTCGCCGATTCGATCGATGCGAATGCCGTGCATGGTTCGGATGCCGCCGAAACGGCTGCGGTCGAGATCGCTTACTTCTTCGCCGCAACCGAAGTTTTTCCTCGCTGAGATGTGATGCAAGTGAATCCGGTGGAAAAGGTCAACCTGCTCGACTTCGATCGCCAAGGTCTGCGTGATTTCTTCGCGCAGATCGGCGAGAAGCCGTATCGCGCCGAGCAGGTGATGAAGTGGATCTATCACCACCTGGAAGACAACTTCGAGAACATGACCGATGTCGGCAAAGCGCTTCGAGCAAAGCTCGAAGCGTCTTGCTATATCGGTCCCCCGAAGACCATGTTCGAGAAGGGCGCCGCCGACGGCACGCACAAATGGCTGCTGGGCATGGATGGCGGTAACGCGGTGGAAGCCGTGTACATTCCCGAGCCCACCCGCGGCACGCTATGCGTGTCTTCGCAGGTAGGTTGCGGCCTGAACTGCCAGTTTTGCTCTACGGCAACCCAAGGATTCAACCGCAATTTGGCGACGTCCGAGATCATCGGCCAGGTGTGGGTGGCCGCGAAGTATCTCGGTAACGTCACGCACCAGAACCGCCGCATCACCAACGTGGTGATGATGGGCATGGGCGAGCCGCTGCTGAACTTCGACAATGTCGTGAAGGCGATGAGCCTGATGCGCGACGATCTCGGTTTCGGCCTCGCCTCCAAGCGCGTGACGCTATCGACCGCCGGCTTGGTGCCGATGATCGACAAACTGTCCGAAAGCATCGACGTCTCACTCGCCGTTTCACTGCACGCAGCGAACGACGAGTTGCGCACCGAACTGGTGCCGCTCAATAAGCGTTACCCGATTGCCGAACTCATCGCATCTTGCCAGCGCTGGATCGCGCGCAAGCCGCGCACGTCGATCACCTTTGAATACACGCTGATGAAGGGCGTGAACGACCAGCCGGAACATGCACGCCAGTTGATCAAACTGATGCGTCGACTGCCGACCTGCAAAGTCAACTTGATTCCGTTCAATCCATTTCCTGGCACGCGCTTCGAACGCTCCGAACCGGAAGTGATTCGCGCGTTCCAGACCCAGCTGCTCAACGCCCATATCCTGACCATGCTGCGCCGCACCCGCGGCGACGATATCGATGCCGCCTGCGGCCAGCTGAAAGGGCAGGTATTGGATCGTACGCGCCGCCAGGCCGAGTTCCGCAAACGTTTGGACGAGGATGCAGCTCATGCGGCGTAATCGTATTTTGCTTGGCATAGGCATAGCCGCAGTCGCTTTGCTGGCGGGCTGTTCCAAGACAGATATGGTTGTTCCGCAAGCACCGACCCCGAAGCTCCCGGCAGAAACTCGGGCTCAGAAAGCCCAAAGCGCCGCACAAGTGCATACCAGCCTTGCGCAGCACTACATTGAAATCGGCGATCTGCAGGGCGCGCTGCAAAAGGTCAAGCTCGCCATCGACGACGATCCGAGCTATGTCCCTGCGCAGACGGTGATCGCGTATATCTACGAGCGCATCGACGATACGCACAATGCGGAAATCCATTACCGCAGGGCAGTCGAGTTGGCGCCCGACAAGGGCGATACCAACAACAACCTCGGTGTCTTCTTGTGTCACGACGGCAAGGAGCAGGAGTCGCTGGCGTACTTCGCCAAGGCGGTCGCCGATCCGTTCTATACGACGCCCGATGTAGCGCTTACTAATCAGGGTGTCTGTCAGTTGAAGTTGAATGACCGCGCCAGTGCCGAGGCCAATTTCCGTCAGGCCGTACAGCGCAATCCGAATAACGCCAGCGCGCTGTTGCAACTCGCCAGCGTGCTCTATCTTAATAACGACGCGTTCCACGCCAGCGCTTTCCTGCAGCGATTCGACGCGTTGGGTCAATCCAGCCCCGATTCGTTGAAGCTGGGTTATGACATCGAATCCCGCCTGGGCGACAAGGATGCTGCTCAAAGCTACAGTAAACGGCTCATAAGCCAGTTCCCGGAATCGGAACAGGCACAGGCCCTCAATCAAAACGTACGCCCATGATTTCCGAGCAGTCCAATCCGGCAGGACAGGGGGAAACAACCTCCGCTGAGTCCGCCACGACGGCAGTGAACATGGATCAGAACGCTGCCGAATTCCGCTTCAACGAAGCTTCTGGCTTTGGTTCGCGCTTGCGTGCCGTACGTGAGGCGCGCGGCCTTGACCTGGAAAGCTGCGGTCACGCGTTGCGTTTGCCCTTGCGAGTGCTGCGCCAGCTCGAGAACAACGAGTTTGACGGCATCGATTACCAGGTGTACCTCGGCGGCTATATCCGCAAGTACGCGCGGTATCTGGAGATCGATGAAGCCGACATCGAAACCGCGGTGGCCCGGCTCAGACCCAGCCAGCCTCCGCTGGTCGCAACCGGCGGCATTTCGCATTCCCGATATCTTTTTGACCGCTACGCCACCGCCGCCACGTATGTGGTGCTGACGTTGGTCATTGCCGTACCGACGGTATGGTTGGGTATGCGCGGTACGTTGACGCACGACATGAGCCATCTGGCTCCTCTCGACGCGGCACCCGTCGCGCAACAGGATGCACCGCCTCCGGCTGTGCCGGCGCCGTCGGGCAGCACTGCAAGTGCTCCCGCCAACGCTACGGCGTTGGCCCAGCAGGCCGCTCCTACGGCAGCACCAGCGCTGGCGACATCGGTGTCACATACCTCTGAGCAACCGCTGCTGGCCTCGATGGTGCCGGTGCCCAACCTCGACGGCGACGCCACCATTACGCCGTCATCCGGTAACAATCCGGCTGCGGCCACCATCGGTAATGGCGGGCACAGTCTCACGCTCAACCTCGCCAACAGCAGTTGGGTGGAAGTGACTGGCAAGGATGGCTCGCGTCTCGAATACGGCTTGCTGCCTGCCGGAACGGTCAAGACCTATCGCAGCGACCAATCGCTCGAAGTGCGCATCGGCAATGCTGCCGGGGCACAGGTCAGTCTCGACGGCCAGCCGATGACGCTGGATCAGTACCGCCACTCGAACGTGGCGCATTTCCGCGTCGACATCCAGGATGGCAAAGCGGCGCCCGCTGGCGCCTGACGAACCACCTGGCGTCCCCCGATCACCCTGATCGGTTATGCTTGCGCATTGTTCGCCCCCAAGGCGGGCAATGCGGTCTGCCGCCGAGTCGCGGCGGCTTAAAAGTACACCCCCTGTGGCGCCCTGCGGCGTCTTTCGCGATACGGTGATTGCATGGCATTTGATGCATACGACGACTACGAACAAAGCGAACGCGTACAAAAATGGCTGAGGCAAAATGGCCTTTCGATCGTCGTGGGTGTCGTCATCGGCCTGATCGCCATTTTCGGATACCAGCAGTGGCGCAATCATCGTGTTGGACATCAGACCGCGGCATCCGGTCTCTATCAGCAGCTGCAGTCGGTCATCGATAGCGGCAACAGCAACGCCGCCGACGTCCTCGTACAGCAGTTGATGAACGATTACGCCGATACACCGTATGCCATGTTCGCCGTCAGCGACCGCGCGCGCCGGCAGGTTGAATCCAAGCAGTTGGACAAGGCGTTGGAATCGCTCGCCTGGGCAGAGCAGCATGCACCCAGCCCGGAACTTAAAGCCCTGGTTGAGCTGCGAATCGCACGCGTGCAGATGGCTCAAGGTAACGCCCAAGAAGCTTTGAGCGCGCTCAACCGCATGCCCGCAGACAGCTACGGCATCGTGGGTGAGGAACTACGCGGCGATGCGCTGGTCAAGCTTGGACGGCGCGACGATGCCCTGAAGGCATATCAGGCCGCCGTCAAAGCCATGGGCCCCGGTGTCCAGCAGGGCAATGAAGTGCAAATGAAAATCGACGATCTGGCCGCGGCCGGGAAGCAGGGTGCATGAAACGTTTTTGGCTGATCGTATTGACTGGTTCGCTGGTGGCCCTTGCAGGCTGTCATTCGTTTAAAAAAGAAAACATCCAGCCGCCGACACCGCTGGCCAAGGACTTCGTGCCCACAGTGAAGGTGGCCAAGGTGTGGACCGCGCGCGTCGGTCATGGCGCGGGCGACAGCGGCGTGCGGATGCAGCCTGCGGTCGTTGATGGCGTGCTGTATGCCGCCAGCACCGACGGCGCGGTTGCCGCCTACGATGCCGCCACCGGCAAGACCCTGTGGGAGAAGAAAACACGTACCCACGGCTGGTTCGGCTGGGGTGACAAAAAGCGCAAAGACGCCTTCTATTCGGGCGGCCCTGCAGCTTCCGGCGACCTGCTGGTCATCGGCACACTCGATGGACATGTGTACGGTCTCAGCACCAAAGACGGCAGCGAGCGCTGGATCACCACGCTGCCTTCGGAAGTTATCGACTCGCCGGCGATTGCCGGGCAGTTGACCGTTGTTCGCACCCAGGACGGACGCGTTTACGGCCTGGACAGCGGCACCGGCGAACGCCGCTGGGTGAACGATCAGGGCAATGTGCCCTTGCTCAGCTTGCGCGGCAACGGTCCGTTACTGATCGCCAATGGCGTGATTTTCTTCGGCAGCGACGACGGCAAGCTGATCGCACTGCGCCTGGATAACGGCGAGAAGCTCTGGGAACAGAAGCTGGCGAGCGGCGAAGGTCGCACCGACATCGATCGCATGAACGATGCCGATGGCAGCGTCGTGCTGGACGGAACCAGCCTGTATGCCGCGGCCTATCACGGCAACCTGTCGGCCGTGGACGGCCCCAGCGGCCGTCAGATGTGGGCGCGTCCGTTTTCCAGCTATACCTCGGTAGCGGCCAGTGGCAACAGCCTGTTCGGTGTCAATGACGAGTCCCAAGTCTGGGCGTTCGACAAGAGCAGCGGCGCCGACATGTGGAAGAGCGATGCGCTGAAATACCGCTGGCTCACTGCCCCGGCCGTGCAGGGCGACTACGTTGTCGCCGGCGACATCGAAGGATATGTGCACTGGCTGCAGGTTGGCGACGGTGCCCTAGCAGCGCGCGAACGTCTTTCCAAGAAAGCCATCCGTGCCCAGCCGCTCGTGGCTGGCGACATGGCGTACGTCGTAGACGTGCAAGGCCATATCGCCGCCTATCGCCTCGGCGCGAAATAATCTCTGGAAACCATGATTCGTGCTGCCTGTCATCGCCCTGGTCGGTCGTCCCAACGTCGGTAAATCGACCCTTTTCAATGCGCTGACGCGTAGCCGCGACGCCCTGGTAGCCGATATGCCGGGCGTTACCCGAGATCGTCATTACGGCGTGTGCCGCATCGGCTCACGTCCGTTTGTGGTGGTCGACACCGGCGGCCTATCCGGTGTCGACGAAGGCATCGATGCACTCACTGCGCAACAGGTGCGTCTGGCCATCGACGAGGCGCAAGTGTTGGTGTTCGTCGTGGATGCGCGCGATGGTCTGCTGCCACAGGATCGCAGCATCCTCGATGAGCTTCGCCGCAGCGGCAAGCCGATCATTGCAGCCGTCAACAAGACCGATGGTCTGGACGAACAGAACGCGATGGCGGAATTCGCCGTGTTCGGCATTGCCCAGACCTTGCCGCTCGCCGCTGCACACAACCGCGGTACTGAGGATCTGATTGCCTGCGCATTGCCGCTGTTGCCGGAAGACACTCACGAAGAGTTGTCGCCGGAAGAAGCAGACAGCATTCGCGTCGCCATCGTCGGTCGCCCCAATGCAGGCAAATCGACGCTGATCAATCGCCTGCTCGGCGAGGATCGCTTGATCGTTTCCGACGTCGCCGGCACCACACGCGACCCGATTCGCGTGCCGCTGGAACGCGACGGCAAACGCTACACGCTGATCGACACCGCCGGCGTACGACGCAGGGCGCGCGTCGAAGAAGTCGTCGAGAAGTTCAGCGTCATCAAGACGCTGCAATCCATGGCGGCGGCGCAGGTCGTTGTGGTGATGATCGACGCTCGCGAAAATCTTGCCGATCAGGATCTCACGCTGATCGGTCACGCGCTCGACGAGGGCAGGGCGCTGGTCATTGCCGTCAACAAGTGGGACGGGATGGATACCTACCAGCGCGAACAATGCCAACGCGCGCTCGAACGTCGGCTTGTATTCGTCGACTGGGCCAAGCAAGTATTCATTTCTGCGCTGCACGGTTCTGGTTTGCGCGAATTGATGCGCGCAATCGTGCGTGCACATGCTGCCGCCACACGCGAGCTCAGTTCGTCGGATCTCACGAAGACGCTAGAGCGTGCTTACGAAAGTTATCAGCCGCCGCTGGTACGCGGACACGCGCCGAAACTGCGCTTCGCACATCCGGGCGGCAGCAATCCGCCGACCATCGTGATCCACGGCAGCCGCACCAAGCACATCGCGCCAGCCTATCAGCGCTATTTGGAAAACTTCTTCCGCAAGCGATACAAGCTGGAGGGAACGCCGGTTCGTATCGTGTTCCGCGATGGCGACAACCCCTTTGCGGGCAAAAGGAATGTGCTTACCGAGGGGCAGCAGCGCAAGCGCCAGCGCATGATCCGCGAGATGAAGCGACGCAAATAACGGGCATTGCACCCGCTTCGTCCTACACTGTGCACATGAGCGAATCCCTCGACCGCGAATCCTGGTTGGCCGCGTTGCGTCAGCGCGTGCCGGAGATTTCACCTACCGAGGCCTTCAACCGGCAAGCACAAGGCGCACTGCTGATCGACGTGCGCGAAGACGACGAGCGGGCGGCGGGGTTACCCACTGGCGCGCTGGCTCTGTCGCGCGGATTCCTCGAGCTGCGTATTGAAGACCACGAACCACATCGCGACCGCATCATGCTTACGTTATGCGGCAGCGGCCGGCGTTCTCTGCTTGCAGCCGAAGCCCTGCAGCGAATGGGCTATCGACATGTCTTCTCCGTTGCCGGCGGTTTCGAGCGTTGGAAAAGCGAAGGCCTGCCGATCAGCACGGGCAATCTCGACGCAGATGCCGCCGAACGCTATGCCCGGCAGTTGCGGTTGCCCCAAGTCGGCGAGTCCGGACAGCTCAAGCTGAGCCAGGCCAGCGTCGCGCTGCTGGGTGCGGGTGGGCTGGGCGCGCCGGCCGCGTTGTACCTTGCGGCGGCGGGAGTAGGGCGGCTCACCCTGATCGACGATGATCGCGTCGAACGCTCGAATCTGCACCGACAGGTCATCCACGCCGATACACGCGTAGGCATGGCCAAGACGGAATCGGCGCGTATGACCTTGGCTGCGCTCAATCCACGCGTGCAGGTGGATTTGCACAACGAACGTTTACGCGCGGACAACGTCGAGCGTCTGCTGAGCGGACATGACTTGGTTATCGACGGTGCCGACAATTTCCCAGCGCGCTATCTGCTTGCCGCAGCGACGCGGCGGTTGAATATGCCGATGGTCTACGGTGCCGTCGAGCGTTTTACGGGGCAGGTCAGCGTATTCGATCCGCGTCGGACCGATTCGCCGTGTTATCGCTGCCTGTTTCCCGAACCTCCGGCCGCCGCCGATGCACCTAATTGCAGTGAAGCTGGCGTGCTTGGCGTGCTGCCTGGCATCGTCGGATTGCTGCAGGCGAGCGAAGCGCTAAAGCTGATTCTGGATCTCGGTGAGCCACTTATTGGACGGCTGCTGTCGTTCGACGTCCTGAGCATGCGCTTCCGCGAAACGCGCCTGCCACGCGATCCAGCCTGTCCGGGATGTGGTTCGACAGCCACCTTCCATGGCTATGAGGACATCGAGCGCTTCTGCGCAGCCAACGGCTAGGAGCTTATCTAAGTGTCGGCAGGCGTGGCGAGTTGCTACACAAGCCGGGATAATGTCCGCTCGGGAAGACCAGGACACCTCATGAACGCACGCATCCTCGACGGCAAGCGCATCGCACAGGAAGTGCTGGAACGGATCGGCAAGCGCGTGAGCGAACGCAAGGCGCAAGGTCACGTCGAACCCGGCCTCGCCGTCGTGCTGGTAGGTGACGACGCGGCGTCTTCGGTTTACGTGCGTAACAAGCGCAAGGCCTGTCATCAGGTCGGCTTCCGCTCCTTCGATTACGATCTGCCGTCCAAGACTACGCAGGCGGAACTGTTCGAATTGATCGATCGCCTCAACGCCGATCCCGCCGTGCACGGCATCCTGGTGCAATCGCCGTTGCCTGACCATATCGACGAAGACGCCCTGGTCGACCGCATCGATCCAGACAAGGACGTGGACGGCTTTCAGGCCGTTAATGTCGGCCGCCTCGCGCTGCGCCGATTCGGTTTGCGGCCGTGCACACCCAAAGGTGTGATGACCCTGCTCGGACATACCGATCGTCCGGTCCGTGGCCAGCACGCCGTGGTCGTCGGCGTTTCCAATCACGTTGGGCGTCCGCTTGCGCTGGAGCTGCTGATCGCCGGTTGCACCACCACCTGTTGCCATCGCTTTACGCGCAGCCTTGAAACCTATGTGCGACAAGCCGATATCCTGGTTGTTGCGGTAGGTAAGCCGGGGCTGGTGAAGGGCGACTGGATCAAGCCAGGTGCTGTCGTGGTCGATGTCGGCATCAATCGGCTGGACGATGGACGTCTAGTTGGCGACGTGGATTTCGAGGTGGCTTCCGAGCGCGCGAGCTGGATCACTCCGGTCCCCGGCGGCGTTGGCCCGATGACCGTGGCGACCCTGATGGAAAACACACTCGAAGCTGCGGAAGCGCGAAAGTAGCGACGCCCTGGGAATGCGGGCCCAGGGCCTCATGCCAAATGGCAGTTAAACGAGCATATTCCAGCCCGGTTTCAACGCTCCATCTGGCACGATTTTTATCCGGCAGCAGTCGCGCCCTGACCGGCTCCCGCGTATAATCCTCTCTTTGCAGCGGGACTTTTCGCATGCGCATCCTCGCCGAGGCCCTTACATACGACGACGTTTACCTCGTCCCGGCCCATTCCCAAGTCTTACCGCGCGACGTGGATACCTCCACGCGCCTCACGCGGAACCTCAGGCTAAACATCCCCATCGTGTCCGCTGCCATGGACACGGTCACCGAAGCCCGGCTTGCTATCACCATGGCGCAGAACGGCGGCATCGGCATCATCCACAAGAACATGACTGCTGAGCAGCAGGCCGCCGAAGTGCGCCTGGTGAAGAAGTTCGAGGCCGGTGTCATCCGCAGCCCGATTACTGTCAGCCCGCATACTTCGATCCGCGATGTGCTCAAGCTGACCCGTGCGCACAACATCTCCGGCGTTCCGGTGGTCGAAGGCGAGCAGCTGGTCGGCATCGTCACCAGCCGCGATCTGCGTTTCGAACGCAAGCACGACGATCCGGTACGCAACATCATGACGCGTCAGGAAAAGCTGGTCACCGTGCGCGAAGGTGCCAGCCAGGACGAAGTGCTGCTGCTGCTGCACAAGAACCGCATCGAAAAAGTGCTGGTCGTCAACGATGCCTTCCAGCTGCGCGGCCTGATCACGGTCAAGGACATCCAAAAAGCGCGCGACAACCCCAATGCCGCCAAGGATGCACACGAGCGCCTGCTGGTCGGCGCGGCTGTCGGCGTAGGTGGCGATACCGAGCAGCGCGTTGAAGCACTGATCGATGCCGGTGTGGATGTGATCGTGGTCGATACCGCACATGGCCATTCCCAAGGCGTGATCGATCGTGCGGCTTGGGTGAAGAAACGCTATTCGCAGGTGCAGGTGATCGCCGGCAACATCGTCACCGGCGAAGCGGCGCGTGCGCTGCTCGATGCCGGCGTCGATGCCGTGAAGGTGGGTGTCGGCCCCGGCTCGATTTGCACTACGCGCGTTGTCGCGGGTGTGGGCGTGCCGCAGATCACCGCCATCGATATGGTCGCGACCGCGCTGAAGGACGAGATACCGCTGATCGCCGACGGCGGCATTCGCTATTCCGGCGATATTCCCAAGGCGCTGGCTGCGGGTGCATCGACAGTGATGCTCGGCTCGATGTTCGCCGGCACTGAAGAATCCCCGGGCGAAGTCGAACTGTTCCAGGGTCGCTCTTACAAGAGCTACCGCGGCATGGGTTCGATCGGCGCGATGGCGCTAGGTTCCAAGGACCGTTATTTCCAGGACGAAGCCGATGCCGACAAGCTGGTGCCGGAAGGCATCGAAGGGCGCGTGCCGTACCGCGGCCCGCTGCGCAACATCATTCACCAGCTGATCGGTGGACTGCGTGCTTCGATGGGTTATCTCGGCGCGGCGACGATCGATGACGTGCGCAACAAAGCGCAGTTCGTCAAAGTCACCTCGGCCGGTGTCACCGAAGCGCATCCGCACGATATCCAGATCACGAAGGAAGCGCCGAATTACCGGCTGAATTCGTGACGCCACGTAGCATACCCGCGCTCGTCATCCCGGTCTCTGCCGGGATGACGGTTGGATTTATGCCATCTCTTCATCATTTTGTGACCTCGCCGCGATGACCAACATCCATAGCGACAAGATCCTCATCCTCGACTTCGGCGCGCAGTACACCCAGCTGATTGCGCGGCGTATCCGCGAGATCGGCGTCTATTGCGAAATCTGGGCCTGGGACCACAACCCTGCCGAAATTGCCGCGTTCGGCGCAAAAGGCATCATCCTATCCGGAGGCCCGGAATCGACCACACTGCACGGTGCGCCGAAAGCGCCGCAGCAAGTGTTCGATTCAGGCCTGCCGATCCTCGGCATTTGCTATGGCATGCAGACGCTCGCGGCGCAGCTGGGCGGCGCCACGGAAGCTGCCGATGCGCGCGAGTTCGGTCATGCACGTGTCGACGTCGTCGTGGCGGATCGCCTGCTTGCCGGTCTTACCGATCACGCTTCCACTCAGGCGCTCGAAGTGTGGATGAGTCACGGCGATCATGTCGCCAAGGCCCCGCCGGGCTTCACCATCACGGCGACTACCGATCGTATTCCAGTCGCCGCGATGTCGAACGAAGCCAAACGCTGGTACGGCGTGCAGTTCCATCCTGAAGTGACGCACACCAAGCAGGGCAATGCCTTGCTCAAGCGTTTCGTCACCGAGATCTGCGGCTGTCAGACACTGTGGACCGCCGCGCACATCATCGACGACCAGATCGCGCGCGTGCGCGAGCAGGTGGGCAAGGATCATGTGCTGCTGGGTCTGTCAGGTGGTGTGGATTCGTCGGTGGTTGCAGCGCTCCTGCATCGCGCCATCGGCGATCAGCTGACCTGCGTGTTCGTGGACACCGGCCTGCTGCGTTGGCAGGAGGGCGACCAGGTGATGGCCACCATGGCTGAGCACATGGGCGTCAAGGTCATCCGCGTCAATGCCGCAGAGCGTTACTTCAAAGCACTCGAAGGCGTGGCCGACCCGGAAGCCAAGCGCAAGATCATCGGCCGCCTGTTCGTGGAGATCTTCGACGAGGAATCGGCCAAGGTCACCGCATCCGGCAATGGTCATGTGAAGTGGCTGGCCCAGGGCACGATCTACCCGGACGTGATCGAGTCGGCTGGCAGCAAGACCGGCAAGGCGCACGTCATCAAGAGTCACCACAACGTCGGTGGCCTGCCTGAGCATATGAAGCTCAAGCTGGTGGAACCGTTGCGCGAACTGTTCAAGGACGAAGTACGCCGCATCGGCGTCGAACTCGGCCTGCCGCGCGATATGGTCTATCGCCATCCGTTCCCGGGACCGGGGCTGGGTGTGCGCATCCTTGGCGAAGTGAAGCCCGAATACGCCGAACTGTTGGCACGCGCCGATGCTGTCTTCATCGAAGAGTTGCGCAAAGCCAATCTGTACGACCAGGTCAGCCAGGCATTCGCGGTGTTCCTGCCGGTGAAGTCGGTGGGTGTGGTGGGCGATGCTCGTGCGTATGAATGGGTGATCGCGCTACGTGCCGTAGAGACCATCGACTTCATGACCGCGCACTGGGCGCATCTACCCTACGACTTCCTTGGTACCGTTTCAAATAGAATTATCAATGAGTTACGCGGTGTTTCTCGTGTCGTTTATGACATAAGCGGCAAGCCCCCCGCCACCATTGAGTGGGAATAATAAAATCATCGAGTTAGCGCGCTACCAGCGCTAATTCGTCATGGTGTTCACTGCAAGAAAGTCTGATAAATAGCTGAAATGGCTGATGAATTGACCAGCAATCCGGAGTCGCCAGCCTTCAGCGCCGAGGACGAGGCGTACATGCGCCGCGCTCTGCAGCTGGCCGAGCACGCTCGCGATGCCGAAAACGAAGTACCGGTCGGTGCCGTGCTGGTGCAGGACGGCCAGATCGTCGGTTTGGGCTGGAACCGCAATATCACGTTGCACGATCCCACTGCGCATGCCGAAATCATGGCGTTGCGCGCGGCCGGGGAAAAACTGGCGAACTATCGCATCGTCGGCGCCACGCTTTACGTCACGCTCGAGCCATGCGCGATGTGTGCGATGGCGCTGGTGCATGCGCGCATCGGGCGCGTCGTCTACGGCACGATAGATCCCAAGACCGGCGCCGCCGGCAGTGTGTTCGACACGCTGGTTTCCGATCGTCACAACCACCGCATCGAGGTGCAAGGCGGTCTACTTGCCGACGAATCGGCCGCATTGTTACGCGATTTCTTCCGCGCTCGCCGTTGATGCGTTGTCGCGCAAAAAGGCCAAGGCCTCTGCGCAAGGCTGCTCGACTTTCAAACTCAGCAGCGGATCGGCGCGAGTACGCCCCAGATTGACTGCTGCTATCGGTTTGCCGGCTTTGGCGGCAGCGTGTGCAAATCGGTAACCCGAAAAAACCATCAAGGACGAACCCACGACGAGCATGGCATCAGCCGCATCCAGCGCCTGTATCGCTGTCGCCACGCGATCGCGCGGAACGTTCTCGCCGTAGAACACCACATCCGGCTTTAGCATGCCGCCGCAGTGCGGGCAGGGCGGAATGACGAACGTGCCGAAGTCGTGACCCTCGAGATCGGCATCGCCGTCCGGTGCATCGGCAGCATCGAGTTTCGCCCAAGATGGATTGAGCTCTAGCAACATGTGCTGGAAGGTGTGACGCGGAGAGCGATGCTCGCATCCCAAGCATCGCACCGTATCCAATCGACCGTGCATATCCAGCACATCGCGATTACCTGCGCGCTGATGCAGGCCGTCCACATTCTGCGTCAACAGCAATTGCACCTTGCCCAGCTGCTCGAGCTGGAACAAGGCGTGATGCGTATCGTTCGGCAGGGCGTGCCCAAATCGACGCCAACCGACCATGCTGCGCGCCCAATAGCGCTGTCGCGTCAGCGTGTCGCTTATGAACGCCTGATAGGTCACCGGTTGCGATCGCTTCCAGCTGCCGTCGGTATCGCGATAATCAGGTATGCCCGAATCGGTACTGCAACCGGCTCCGGTCAATACAAACAGGCGCCGGTGTTCCGCGATGAATCGCTGGAGGGCGTGCTGGCCGCTGTCGTTGGGCATGGTTATTTATTGCGTCTCGGTCTGCTCGATTATGCTGGCGACATCGTTTCCGCTCAGGAAAATCTCATGAACGTGCTCATATATGGCGCCACAGGCATGGTTGGACAAGGTGTGCTGCGGGAGTGCTTGCTCGCGCAGGACGTCGCCCTTGTCCAGACCGTAGGCAGAACCGCGACCGGGCAGCCAAATCCAAAGTTGAAGGAAATCGTGCAGCACGACCTTTTCGATGGCGACTCCGTTGCCGCCGACTTGAAGGGCTTCGACGCCTGCTTCTTTTGCCTGGGGATTTCGTCTGCCGGCATGACCGAGGCGGCATACACGCGACTGACTTACGACCTCACCATAGCCGTCGCCCAGACCGTGGCCCGGCTCAATCCTGGCATGACTTTTGTCTACGTATCCGGGGCGGGGACCGACAGCACGGAGCAAGGAGGCAGCATGTGGGCACGCGTAAAAGGGCGTACCGAAAATACCTTGCAGCGGCTGCCGTTCAAAGCGGCGTATCTATTTCGACCGGGCGCCATCCAGCCCCTGCATGGCATACGATCAAAGACGGCTTCCTACCGGTTGTTGTACAGCTTGACCAAACCGCTACTGACACCGCTGCGCCTGTTTTTTCCTAACGTCATGCTTACTACGGAAATCATGGGGCAAGCGATGCTGGCAGTTGCCAGACATGGCGCCGACAAAGCCGTACTCGAGGCTGCGGATATCCGTGCCCTGGCCACGGCAGGTTAGCCCTGGCATAGGGGGCAACGCAGCCGCGATCCTCGACGCTGAGCTTCTCGGCGGGAGTAAAATCGACAGCGAGTCCACCGAGGCAGGCAACGCACCTGTCGTGGCAAACAGGGAGCTCGGCAAGGTGAGTGCGGTGCGCTCGGCGAGGGTCGGCAGACCCGAGGAGGCATCATGTTCTCACATGTCCTGATAGCCACGGATGGGTCCGAGCATGCCATGCATGCCGCAGAAACCGGTGTCGAGCTGGCACGCAAGCTTGGCGCGCGCATCTATGCATTTCACGTCCTCGCGCCTCTTCCGGCGGTCGCTTATTTTTCCGACGTCATTCAGCATGCGGAAGATTCTTACGTGGAAAGGTCGGTTGCCCGCGCGCAGCTACACCTGGCCGACATTCAGGCGATGGCGAAGAAGGCCGGCGTGGAGTCGCATGGTGGGTATGCGTTCGACCGCCGCCCTTATGTCGCCATTGTCGGTGCGGCCAAACAACAGCATTGCGATTTGATCGTCATGGGAACGCACAGCTACACCAGTCTCGATCGACTTTTACTAGGTAGCGAAACGAACAAATTGCTGACGTGCTGCGATGTCCCCGTCCTTGTGTGCCACTGATACGTTGCATAGCACGCAGGTTTTCAGATGGGCTATCGGGAGCCGTGCGCAATGAACATGCGGACGGATTTCGTTACCGGTTCGGGTGGCGACACCTTCGACAATGTGGCTGACTTTGTGCTCAGTGCCGCGCGCAAGGCGACGATATCGATTGAAGCGGGCAGCTGATCGAGTGCGCTCATGAACACCTGAAAATCCTGACGCCAACCAAGTCGATCGCTGAGCAAACTCAGACGCTTTATCCGGGCCTCATATTGCTCCGTGCGTCTTTTCTTCATACCGACCTTGCGGCGAGCCGTGCGCAGAAATTCGAGTTGATACCGAACTTGCCGAGCACGGCGACGCCAACGATGGAAAGCAGGTGTTGTGCGTTCCTCCAACGCCGCTTGCCGCACCTTTTTCATCCGCTGCACATGCTGCTTGAGCACTTTTTTTGCGGTGGACGGAGTGACTTGTTGCCAAGGCAAGCCTTCGATGGCGACGGCGATACGCCGTACTTTGGCGGACCGACGACGCCAATGGGGATCATTCTCGAGTGCCTCATCCAGTAAGGCCGCGCTGCGATGTTCGAGCGCATCCATCAGCGATGGAGTGAGCGTGGCTGCGTGAGTAGCCGCGAGGAGTCGCGCGGTGCGCGCAGCTACGTGCGCATCTCGCAACGCGGAAAAGCTATCGACCAACTGCTTCAAGGTCTTGTCGAGCGAGGCTATCCGTCGATCTGATCGTGGCTCGAGAAAAGCGAGCAGGCTGCGCAACCGTCGGCTCGATTTTCGCGCTTCGTGGATACCGTCATGGCGCCCTTTGCGGAGCGCCAGTGCGTGTTCCAGCGACTGGCACTCCTTGGCCGCCAGCGCCCCTAATGCCGACCCGATATCCAAGCTTTTGCATTGCTTCGCATCGTTCATCGGTCCAGATCGCCTCAAGGCAGTCTGCGCGGATTAGCCCCTCATCATAGCCCTCCATCGATGCTACCGGCGGACGTCGGCGGTGGCCGGTCGCTGCAGCCGGGATAAGCCGGATCCGGCCAAACATCCCAGTTGGTCTTGCTGGTCGGCGGGTCGCAAGTCAGGCGATGAACGGTCAGGAAATCCTCGCGAACCGCCTTTCCGGTGGCCCAGCGCTGTATCGAATAGGTGTCGAGCAGGTAAGGCGCGCCAGTAGGGCTCGCATAGCTGGTCAGATAATCAATGACTACGCGGTCGCCGAGGGCCGTTTCGTCATGATCATTCAACGGAATGGGCGGAGCAGGGGGTGGCAAAACCTGCGAACCGGCCGGTGCCGGCGGCACCGCCAGAAATACATAGCCTTCCGGCACCTTTTGCCAGGTCAGCCGTCCGTGCTGATAGATCGTGAACTCCTGCATCAATACGCGACGCGGCGCGACGCCAGGCTGGCGGGCCAGATCAAGCGCAATCTTGAGCGCGGACGCCTCGTCCAGATCATGGATGCCCCATGCCAGCAGCGTGCAGCCGCCGCTATCGGCGTGTGCAGCACGCGACGCCAGCAGTTGCGGCAACCCCTCCGCCGGATGTCGTGCCGCGAATTCTGCCGGCAGATACGCCTGTGTCTGAGCTGTCTGCGGCAAGTAAAAGCCGAAGAAGTCGCGCTCGGCGAGCGTACGGAAGAACGTTGTCGCATGGCCGAAGCGATAAGGAAGAATCACCGGTAGCGGTTGGTTAGCGCATCCTGGAAGCTGCTCCACGTACCGAGCCGATTCACGCCAGTTTTCCGTGCGCGGCAACTCACGCCCACGCAGCAATAGCAGATAAGAGCCGATCAGTATCATGCCGAGCACGGCGACGATAGCGCTGCTGCGCGTATACCCACGCGGCCCGACGGCATCGTAAAGACGCGCGATCAGCAACCAGGCAAAAGGCGAGCAGGCGAGTAAGTTTCGATCCGAAAACGACGGCGCTACCAACATCGATACGGCGATACCGCAAACGATTACACCGATCAGAACGAAGCCCGCGAGGGCAGTTGTCCAGCGCGTATCGATATCGTCGAAAACAAAGAACGGCTCGCCGACAATCCGTCGTTGAATGGCGAATACGAGCAGCAGTCCCACCACCAGCGCGACCTGCGATGCCATGAGATCGGTCGCCGCCTGTCGAATCTGAGTGGAAAAGAAACCGAGGTCGTTGCTGAACCACAGATTTTGCAAATCCTGTTGCGACGAATGAACCATCATCCTGTAGTACGCAACATTGAATGCGAGTACCACCAGGCCGGTCGCAACCAGCGCCGCGCGCAATCGCCACGACGGCACAGTGAAAAGAAGGAACGCCAAGACCATGCCCAGCGCCAATAACAAATACGCATGCGTGAGACTGGCGACGAGCCCCAGCAGGCTTAGTGCCAGCCAATGTGCAATGGGAAAACCGGGGCGTACGCGCACACGTCTGTGCAAAGCGATGGCGAGCGACAACAGGCTCGCGGCGAAGGTCAGGCATAGAGCGTAGCTTCGCGCGTTCTGCGATTGATTGAACCAGAACGCAGACACAGTGCCTACTGCACATGCGAAAGCGATCGCCGCCGGGCTCAGTACGCGCCGCGTTCCCATCGCAAAGACACCGACCGCAAGCACCGCAAACACCGCGCTCGGTAAACGCAAAGCCCATTCTGAGAAGCCCGCTAGACGGGTCCAACAGTACAAAAAGAAATAGTAAAGGGGTGGGTGGACATCGGAGAGCGAGAGGCGGAAAACCTCACCAAGGCCGTTGTGATGATGAATCACCAGGACCGAAAACAGTTCGTCGATCCACAAACCACTTGCTGAAAGCCCGACGAACGCGCCGACACAAGCGATTAATGCAATCAGTCCATAGACAATAGCCTGCCATCGGGCGGGGGCTTGGGTGGAAAAATTCACGTACTGACCCCCGTATAGTCTGTGACACAGCAATGAAATCGTGCCAAAAGAATATTGCAAAGTACGACGGGCGCTTTGGTGCAAGCCATGCATTCACAAGTGTTCGTCATTTATTGAAGTAATCTGCTATTCAATCTAAAAATCGGCATTCCTGACGCGCACTGACACCTAATCAGGTTTATGTGCGTTACATCACTTACGGCGGACTCCGCGCGTAGTTATTCCGAGTGCTTGCGAGAAGCTGATATTTTCGTAAGCGTGTCGCAAGAACTTTGCATTGAGCACGTTTTCGAAATATCGATTTTTCCTCGTGCAGCAAGAATGCTACGCTAAGTTGGCAGCGAATTCATGTCTGTGAATTCGTTGCATGGACGGCTTTAAGCCAAAATATAACTTTGTCAGGGAGATAGCAGTGAAGCACTTATGTATTCTTTTCTGTTTGTTTCTATTGTCCATGGGACAGGCTTATGCCGGGATGCTCAATCCTGGGCAGGGTTTGCAAGCTGGACAGAGGATTTACTCGGATAACGGGCAGTATTTTGCCCAGATGCAGACGGATGGTAATTTCGTCGTTTATACGCTCAGTGGGACCGCTCTTTGGTCCACCAATACTGTGGGTCAAGGCGCCGACTGGGCAGTTATGCAGAGTGACGGCAATTTTGTTCTTTATAACCAGGCAACAGGCAAAGCCATTTGGTCATCCAATACGACCTACCAGAGGCCCGGTTTCGCCGCAATTACTGACTACGGACAGTGGATTGTTTTCTCGAATGTCCCGCTTTGGGCTTCTAACACGTCGGATCATAGTAATCCGCCGCCAGGTGATGCCGTGTTTTTTGGCCAAGGCGTCGCTTTGAAGCAGAACACGTATTACACCGCAGGCCAATACAAGCTGATCTATCAGAATGACGGGAACGTTGTCATTTACAACCCAACAAAAGCTATTTGGGCGACTAATACCGCAAATAGGGGTGCTGCTTACGCTGGATTTTATACGACCGGCGTTTTCTATGTCATGACGGCGGCCCAATTATCCAACAGCGCTAACGGCATGGGTTACACGACGCTGTTTGGGACAACCACGCCCTCGCCTTCGACATATAGCATTTCAGAATGGAACTCTACATATGGGGCGATGCAGGCGGACGGCAATTTTGTAATTTATATCCCGGTTCGCGAGTTTAGTTCGCCCTCTCCCTACGCTCCTGCGGAAGTTTATTCGAGCAATTCTACTTCCGGATGTTACGGACCACCGGATGCGTGCATGGGAACTACTAATATCATCAACATTCCAGTTGACTGATTTATTTAACTGGGCTCCCGGCTGCGCCGGGAGCCTTTTGGTTTCGTTGTCGGTCGCCTAGGTATAGCCAGTTTGCCGATTAACGAGATAAACGAGCGACTGCGTAAAGAGAAAAGCCAGCCGACGTGATGCGCCTTACTTTCCAATGACGAGGGTAGCGTGTGCTTCCGCCAAGAAGCGCTCTGCTTCCTCCGAAGTTGGCATGTTCGATGCGATTTGTGCGAGCACTCGCTCGATGTCGCTGGAGGCGGAGAAAGCTTCATCGCAAAGCAGCGTCGCGATGGGGCCGAAGAAGTTCAGCGCAACCTTCTCCACGATCTCGCGTTGACCTGGACCACCGAGTTTAGTGGTTATCGTGGCCGATGCAGCGGGCTTGGATTCTTGCGGTTGCCGTGCGGATGGGCCGCTCTCGAAACCACCAAGCAACCACTGCAGTGCGGCTTCGCTCAGCGGGACCTTGTTCTCCGTGGCGCTGATCGCGCCGGGTTGGAATCGCGCGCGTGCCGTAGTCACTTTGGACAAGTAGCGCACCGCTTCGTCATTGCGGTACCTGCTGAAGACAACGTCCTCGATATGGCCGTTGCGTAAGCGGATCGTAGACGAGTGATTGCTCTCGGTGGCAATAAAAAAGAAACCCGAGGCTTTCTTCTGCGCGAGCGTTTTCAGCTCGCGCAGGACTGAGATGAGGGGTCGAAATTCACTGACCATCCTTGCTTCTCTAGACAGTTATCACACTGGACGCCGTAGGTACGGCGGCTCAGCGTTTGTTGAGTCGATCCATCGCCAATCGTACGCTGTTTGACAAGCGCGCGATGGCTTTCGCCAGAGTGCCTATTTCGTCTTTGAGTTTAACCTCTTCGATGGTGTGATCCCATTTGCCCACGCTTAGTTCGTCGGCGACGGCGGTCAAATGTTGGATCGGTTGAAGCACGCGGGTCCAGATCAAGACGGATTGCAGTCCAAGCAGAATGAAGCAGATGAGTAAGCCGATGATGCCGATCCAAATGGATTGCCGTGCGATCACACTCTCAATGTCACTTTTGGGATACGCAGAAACGAGCGTAAAGCCCCATCCCGGCACATCTTCCTTCTCTACGCTCCAATCCGACGGTTGCTCTTGGGCCACTTTTTCTATCAGTGCAGGGTCAGTGGTGCCGCCGGTTTTCGAATGGAAACGCAACTTGCCTTTGCTGTCGAACAACGCAATGAAACCCGAATCCAGCACGTGGCTGTCGCTGATGACATCGTCGAGAACTTGCAGGTCTGTCTTGTAACCGACATACCAAATGCCGATGGGCTTCGGATTCTTTCCGTCGTAGATCGGCTCGTAACCAGTGACATACGGGTTGCCGAGAATATCCACGACACCGTAGAAGGCCAGGCCTTTGCGAATTTCAGCGATCACCGGTCCATGCGGATCCAGCTGCGTTCCCGTGGCGCGGCTCCCGTCATCTTTCTTGATATTGGTGGACACGCGCACGAACCCGTCTTCCGCACTCGAGAAGAGGGTGGCTGTGCCTCCCATCGTCGATGTAACACTGTCGACAAGCTGAAAGGTATTGCTCTGTGGTTTGTTACCAAGCAGTAGTTCGTTGGCATGGCGACCCGATACCGTTATCTCGGAACCGGCACTAGGTGTGCCTAATACATCGCTTTCTTGACGCAGCAGCCGCATCGAGCTGTGCACGCTGTCCAGCATGATCGATCGCGTTACGGCTAAAAGACTTTGCAGTGAGCTAGTTTGGCTTTTGATCGAGGCCGCGGCATCGGCTTTCACGCGATTCGCTTCTATCGTGGCAAGCACAAGCGCAACCACGACGACGACCGCCAGGACCAATGCCAGTACAGGCAACAACAAACGCACCCGCAGAGAGTGTCGAAGCATTCTATTTTCCCCCTGAAACGTTTCGATGGGCCGACCGGTCTCTCTGTGTCATCAAACTGTAACCAGCATGGGCCACGGGATGATCGTTGAGCACAGGACGGTCAACTCACAACGGCGAGCATATCAGCGCCATATGTCGATTGCGTTGATCTTCTCCACGAAACGGGCTATCCGCCGGGCGATCGGTGTGCCATAAAAAGTCACATTGGTAACTATCGGCCTATCTTTATGCGCTACTGGATCTTTCTCGCTCTAGCGATCCTGACCGAAGTCGTCGGCACCCTGGCCATGAAATGGGGACAGCTCAACGCGCCAGTGTTAGGCCTCGTCGTGATGTATGTGATGCTGATCGTCTCTTACATGGCTCTGGCGATGGCGGTAAAGCGCATCCCTATCACCGTTGCTTACGGCGCGTGGGAAAGTCTAGGTTTGGTTTTGATCGCATTGATGGCGGCGCTGTTGTTCAACGAGAACCTCGGTCTGATGAAGATCAGCGCCATCGTGCTGATGATTGTCGGCATCGTGCTGCTTGAGCGCGGCACCGCATCGCACGATTGAGGTGCTCCCATGTTGCCGACCTTTGAACCGATTCACGCTATCTACCTCGCCATTGCTATTGCATTGGAGGTAGCAGCCAACGTGCTGATGAAACAATCGCACGGTCTTACGCGGTGGATACCGGGCGTTGCAGCGATTGCATGCGCGCTAGCGGCTTTTACGGCCTTGAGTTTCGCCATTAAGGGGATCGAGCTTTCGGTCGCCTATGGCATTTGGGGTGGGGTAGGACTGTTGGCGACAACGCTATTTGGCATTGCGCTATTTCGCGAGCGCGTCAGCCCATCCGGCTGGTTCGGCATGCTGCTGATCATGGCAGGCGTGATTCTGATGAAGTTCGCGTAGGGCCAGCGAGCCCAGGGTTCGTTTATGACCGCATACCCACATGTATGCGCTTAGCCGCGGGCGGTACTCAGCCCTTGGTGGCGACGGCAGACAAACCGCCCACGTTGCATCTGCGGCCCCCGCACACGGGTCCTTCAATGACACCCACTGACCTAGCTCGCCCAGGTGGCCTGCGTGACTGTATCAGCAGCGTTACACCCTCACCCCTGCCCGTATTCGCCGCCGAGCTTGAGGCCTGGAAAGGGGGTTGTCCCGTTGATTTCTGACTACAAAAGGCTTAGCTTGTCAATGGGGAATAAGTGTGATCCATTTCACAATTTCAGACATAGGCGTCGCCCTTTTATGAAGATCATGGGTCGTCTTCTCATGGTGTGTCTCGCTCTATTCATTACTGCCTGTGCAACCGACCCGGGTTCTCGCACAGCGCCCGAGATCGACCCTAATGCCCAGGCGGTAGCGGCCTATCACATAGGTGTCGACGATCAGCTGCAAGTGACGGTCTGGCACAACCCGGACCTGAGCGTGAGCGTGCCAGTCAGACCGGACGGTCAGATCACCGTGCCACTGATCGGCGACGTCGTGGCCGGTGGCAAGACGCCCGAGCAGGTCGCTGCCGAGATCAAGGATAAATTGCAGTCCTACGTGCGCGACCCGCAGGTGGCAGTGATCCTGATCGAATTGCGCAGCAACGAATACTTATCGCGCGTGCGCGTGACGGGGGCGGTACACACGCCGGTTTCCCTTCCTTATCGGCAGGGAATGACCATTCTCGACGCGGTATTGGCGGCTGGCGGCACGACGGTCTATGCGGCTCCTGACCGCACCGTGCTGTATCGCAAGGGCGGCAAAGACACCACGTCTTATGCCGTACGACTAGACAAGATTCTGCAACAGGGTGAGTTAATGACGAACTATCCGGTGCAGCCAGGTGACGTGATCACGGTGCCGCAACGTACGTTCTGAACGCCACGGAAAATGGCTAGGGGGGTAGGGGTGTCATGAATGGAGAAATCGCTCCGTTAGGGGACATGGTGCCAGTAGTGCTGGGTGAAGCCCGGCGGCATCGCATTGCGTTCGGCCTGGTATTCGCCGTGATCGCGCTGGCCGCGCTGGTCATGGGTTTGCTCTGGCCCAAGAAATACGAGGCGTCCACGACCATCTTGGCGCAAGGGAGCAGCATCATCACGCCGCTGATGGAAGGGGCTGCTTCACCGACCGAGAACCTGACCCGTGCCGGGATTGCGCGCGACGTGATCTTCAGTCGTAGGGTGATGGATCAGGTGCTGGCAAGCGGCGGTTGGTTGGCCGCGCATCCCAGTCCGGTTGAACAGGATCGTCTCATCGAGGGGATCAAGGCGCGCACCAAGGTGCAGATTGCGCGCGACAACCTGATCACCATCAGTTACTCCGATTCCGATCCGAAGCGGGCGTTCGACGTCACCCGGCAGTTTGCCCAGCTGTTTATCAGCGAAAGCCTGGCCTCGAAGCAACGCGAAAGCCGTGATGCGTTCGAATTCATCGATAGCCAGGTCAATGTCTATCGGCAAAAGCTGACTGATGCGGAGAACAAGCTAAAGGCCTTCCGGGACGCCGACGCCGACGCGCGACCGGGCAACAGCAGCGAGACCAGCGAGCGCATCAACCAACTGCGTTCGCAGATCGAAACCGCACAGATGCAATTGATGGAAAAACGCTCGCAGGCGGCTTCGCTGGCATCGCAGCTCAACGGCGAGTCCGAGGTCAATGCCGTGCAGACGACGAGCGGCATCTATGAGACCCAGCTGGCCGACCTGCAAGGCCAACTCGATAAGTTGTTGCTGACCTATACCGACCAGTATCCCGATGTGATTCGACTGCGGCATCAGATCCAGGATCTCAAGCAGCAAGTGGCGATTGACGATCAACGCAAGCAGGCGTCGCGTCAGGCAGGCACGCCGATGCCGCTGGATGACAGCGTACAGATGAATCCGGTGTATCAGCAGTTGAAGGACCAGCTGGTGACGGTGCGCGGCGACATCGCCGCAACTAGCGCAGGTATCGGTGCCAGCCAGACGATGTTGCAGTCGGAGCTGGCGCGCAGCCAACGCATCGCCAATTCCGAAAACGTCACCTCCGAGCTGACCCGCGACTACAACGTCAACCGCGACGTCTACCAGGATTTGCTCAAGCGACGGGAAAACGCGCGCGTCTCGATGAATCTGGATGCCGAGCACCGCGGATTGATGTTCTATATACAGAACCCTGCAGTAATGCCGCTTACGCCATCGGGTTTGCGCTTCATGCATTTTGCGCTGTCGGGGATCGCGCTAGCGCTCGCCATCCCGTTGGGATTGTTGTTGGGCATCGTGCGGTTCGACCCGAGGGTACGCTCGGTGCAACAGCTCGAGCACACGACCGGCCTGCCGGTACTGGCGACGATACCGTTCTATCCGACGCCGCGGGATCGTCGCCGCGAGCGCGTGGAAGTCACCATGCTATCGCTGCTCGTCGCCGGTGTCGCGATCGTCTATCTGTTGCTGTTCTGGCTACGGATGAGGTCATGACCATGAAGAGCACTGAGAGCGACAGCATGTTGTCCCACCATACTGAAGACATCTTCAAGCCGCACGCCGGCGTAACTGCGGCAGGCACGTCGTCCAGTCACTCCATCGCGCGTATGGATGACGGCATCAACGCGCTCGCACCCTTGCAACTCGAGCAGCGGCGGCTGATTCACCGCGAGGAATCGGTCAGGCAGCAATCCGATGCTTTCCGCGAGATCCGCACGCGCCTGCTCGCGATGGGCGGCTTGCAGAATTTCGTCACCCTGGTGGTATCCGTGAGTCCGCGTTCGGGCGGCAGTTTCGTCGCCCGCAACATGGCGGCTGCCTTTGCCTTCGACGAAGCCAAGACCAGTCTGCTGATCGATTGCAACCTGCGCTATCCGAGCCAGCATAAAGCGCTTGGCGTGGATCCCGCGAAGGGTGGGCTGATCGATTTTCTCGAACATCCGGTGCTGGGGATTGCCCACATCCTCTACCACACCGGCGTGCCGCGCCTGCGTCTGATACCGGCCGGCACAGCGCGTGAAAACGGCGGCGAGTATTTCTCTTCGTTCCGCATGCGCGCGGTACTCGATTCGCTGCGTTGTCGTTATGTGGACCGTTACCTCTTTCTCGACGGTCCGGCGATCAAAGGTTCGCCGGATGCGCGGATCTTGTCGGAACTGGCCGACTTCGTCGTCGTAGTGGCCGGTTACGGCCGCGACACGCCGGCAGCCATCAGTCAGGCCGTTGCCAATTTCGATCCGGGGAAGCTGGCAGGGGTGGTGTTCAATCACGTGCCCTAACGGGCTTTGAGAAACACCTTGTTAGGGCAGGCCACGGATGGTCTGCCGTGAATCAGGCACGACACGTGTTTGATTCATTCCGTTGGGGGTTGTGGGCATATCGGGACGTAATGGTTCGTTAGCAACCTAAAAGGGAAGGGGGAGTCATGCCGTCACCCACCAAGCTCGCTGGTGCAGTCATGCTGATTCTCGGCTTGGCGTCGGGTAAGGCTGCGGCTGCGCAGTTCGACTACACCTTGTATAGCGGACTGGAGCGCAACGACAACGTCAACGAAAGCGCCACCAACCAGATCGGCAAGAACATCCTGGATTCGGGCGTCAGCTTTAGCCTTGCGCAAGCTGGCTCGACCCTGCAGGCGAATGCCGCGGGCGACCTGGAGTATCTCGACTACTTCGGCAAGGGCATCAAGAACCAGCTGTTCGGTCAGTTGAACGGGAATGCCAATTGGGTGGTGCTTCCTCAACGGCTGGATATGACCATCCAGGATTACGCTGGCGTGCAGCCGGTTTCGACGCTGACCAGCAATGCGCCGAGCAACCTGCAACAAACCAACGTGGTTGCGTTGGGACCGACGCTGTATTTCCGCCTTGGCGAAACGCTGCACGGACAGGGAGAGCTGCGCTATATCAACAGCTATGCATCGAAAGCCAGCGATTTCAACTCTTCGCGCGGACAGGCCGCGCTGCGCTTGTTCAAGGATCTTGATCCTACCGATCAGTTGTCGGCGAATGTCGAGGATCAGCATGTCGACTTCCAGAACAATACATCGAGCCCGAATTACGATCGCGTGCAGGCGTTCGCTCGCTACGATCGCAAACTCACGAACCTCGACCTAGGCGTTGCACTCGGCTGGTCTCAGATCGACTTCACCCATGGGCCTACCAAGTCGACGCCGCTCGGTTTGTTGTCGGTGAACTGGCAGGCGACACCGCGAAATAGCTTCACTTTCCTTGCCGAACACGAATACGCCGACGCTGCCGACGATCTGATGGCGCAGCCGAACCAGTACTTCACCAACATCGGCAACAACATCAATATCGGCGACACAGAGGTCAACTCCGACGTGTACCTGGAACGAACCCTCCAGGCGAGCTATGCCTTCAACACCGAGCGCTTCACGCTGAATGTGGCGCCGCTGTATCGCAAACTCGACTATCTCACGGACAACACGCTCAACCTGACCGGCCGCGGCTTCAGCTCAGGTCTTAGCTACAAGCTTCGTGAAGACCTCACGCTGTCGGCGTTCGCGAACTATGAAAAGCGCAACTACGACGTCATCGATCGGCATGACAAGTTCTCCAACTACGGAGTAAGCCTGCTGAATCAGCGAACGCCGCATTGGGCCATACGTCTGGCGCTGAGCCGCATCCAGCTCAGCAGCTCCACGCCCCTGCAGGGGTATCAATCCAACGTGATCTATATCGGCGTTGTGTACACACGGTGATGTCGTCATGGAACGAATCGGCCACACATACATGCAGCGACGAGGGTTCGGTATAGAGGCTTTGCATCCCTCGATCGCAAGCCAAGGAGCAGGTGTTATGGGGAGCATGCCGTGAGCGTGATGTCCGTCCCGCAGTGGCTCGGACCACCCGGTCGCCGGCTGTTTGCAACGTGGCATGGTTGCAACGAACCCGCAGGGATGACGCTGGTCATCTGTCCGCCGCTGTTCCATGAGCGCGTGCTTGGCTATCGCTTGTTCGGCCTCCTCGCAGCACGCCTGGCTGCTGCCGGCATCGCGTGCCTGCGCTTCGACTATTACGGCACGGGCGACTCGGCCGGTGATGATCTCGACTTCAGCCTCGAGGGTGCATGTACCGACATCGCCATCGCCGTCGCCGCAGCACGTGCTCAATCCGTGGGGGGCGGCAGCGTCGGACTGCTCGCCGTTCGCGGTGGTGGTTGGCCCGCTTGGTCGGCGACAGTCAGAGACCCGTCCATCTCCCATTGCTGGATCTGGCAGCCGCTAACCGATGGTGCTGAGTATCTCGATGCATTGCAGCGAGTCGACACCGCGGAACGGACTGTGCGGACGAACCCGCCGTTCTGCAAAGCGCCGAGCACCAGTCGCGATGACGGCCAACTAGTGGGGTGCGCGTGTCCCGAATCGCTGCGACGGGAGCTGCGCGATGCACAGCTTCCCGCCACCAATTTGTTGCCCGGCACATCGCTAGGTGTGTTGGGTCGCCGAAACGAACTGGATCGCGCCACGTTCGCGACCTACCGGATCGAACTTACCGAGAGTGCAACCCAATGGGCGGACACCCTGAAAGTGCGGGCTACCTTTCTGACCAAGGCGTTGACCGAGCCGATCGACCGGCTGGCCTCCGTGCTGTTGGCATGAGCGACCCGCGCCTCATCGACGAGATTGTCCCGTTCGCAGACAACGGGCTCTACGGACTGTTGACCCGACGCAGCAAGGACCCCGTGAGCGGGCCCGTGTTGGTGTTGTTGAACCCCGGAGTGATTCCCCGCAGCGGCCCGTTCCGTCTGCACGTGCGGCTCGCGCGTCGGCTCGCAAAAGCCGGCATCGCCACGTTCCGCTTCGATCTGCCTGGCATCGGCGACGCCACGCCCGACACGACCGTCACGCGCATGCAGGCCGTCACCATGGCGCTGGATGCTGTCCAACGCCACACTGGCGTAAATACCTTTGTGATGGGCGGCCTGTGTCTTGGCGCCGACCTGGCGTGGAAGGCGGCCCTGCAAGATCCACGCATCGTCGGCATGCTGCAGATCGATGGCTTTGCACGCATCGACTACTGGTACTACCAAGCCTGGGCGAAAGACCATTTCCGATGGCCGCCAGTACGGGCGCTTGCCGCGATCGCGCGGCTTGCCATCAGGCGCTTGCGTCCCGTCGAGGAGTTCGGTCGCGAATGGCCCGCGCGGGGTGAGGAGCGTGTGCAGCTGCGTGCCATGCTCGACCGTGGTGTAAAGGTTTTCGCGCTATACACGGGCGGCATCGCTGCCTACTTCAGGGATCCGCGGCAATTCGCCTCCACGTATGCGAACGCCGCAGACGATCCGCAGATGCGGTTTGAATTCTGGCCTGATTGCGATCATGTGTTCTTTGCGGAGTCCGATCGCGTTCGGCTTATCGACGCCGTATCGACCTGGTACGAGAGCGCGTTCCATTGCTCCCGCCCGGTCGAGCGCCTGAGGGTTTCCGCATGAACCACGGCACTTTGCTCGTTACCGGCGGCGCCGGGTACATCGGCAGCCACGTGGTGCAACAGCTCGTCGAGCGAGGGGAGCGTGTTGTAGTCATCGACAATCTGGTCAGCGGTTTTCGCGAAGCGGTGCGCAACGCGGAGCTGGTGGTCGGCGATGTCGGCGACCAACGCTTGGTCGCCAACGTACTCGCGACACATCACATCGAGGCGGTACTGCATTTCGCCGCACACACCGTAGTGCCCGAATCGGTCAGCGATCCATTGAAGTATTACGGCAACAACACCTGCAAGACGCGCAACCTGCTGGCCTCGTGTGCCGAGGCCGGCGTGCGCCAGTTCATCTTCTCTTCCACCGCAGCCGTTTACGGCATGCCGGCGGACGGCGCCGCCGACGAGGGCACGCCGACGATGCCGCACAACCCGTATGGGGCATCCAAGTTGATGTCGGAAACCATGCTGCGCGACATCTCCGCGACCGGAGCGATGCGGCATGTAATTCTGCGCTACTTCAATGTCGCCGGTTGCGACCCCGCGGGGCGCATCGGTCACTCCGCGCCCAATGCCACGCTATTGATCAAAGTCGCCTGCGAACATGCAGTAGGAAAGCGCGCGAGCCTCTCGATCTTCGGCACCGACTACAACACACCGGACGGCACCTGCATCCGCGATTACATCCATGTCGAGGATCTGGCAGCCGCACACCTGCAAGCACTCGATCACCTTCGCGCCGGCGGTGAGTCGCTGACCCTCAACTGTGGCTACGGACACGGCTACAGCGTGCGCGAAGTGATCGATGCGGTCGAACGGGTCAGCGGCCATCAGCTGACCGTGGTCGAACAGCCGCGCCGCATCGGCGATTGCGCCATGCTGATCGCACGCAGCGATCGCCTCAAGCGCGCGCTGGCGTGGCAGCCGCGGTATGACGACCTGGATTTCATCGTGCGGACTGCGTTGCAGTGGGAAGAGAAGCTGGCGCATCGGCGTGCTTGATCCCAGATTACCGTGTAGGTAGAGGCATACATAGTCACGGGCCATAGTGACCGCGCAATTCGGCATGGGCCTGCATCGAACCTCGGCCTCCCCTGAAGACAATCCATCCAAGTCCAAAACTTCGATGGAGATCCGCGGATGAGTAAGTCCAAGGGACTGCTTGCCACATCATTGCTCGTGCCAGCCCTGTTTGCCGGACTCTATCTGGCTGGCTTCCTATCATTGCTCTTGCTCGGCCTGCATCATGTCCCGCTGACGTGGAACACTTACTGGGCCTACTACCACGTTATCGATATGCCAACGTACGTGCCGTATGCCGGCAAGATCAAACTTGCAGGCGCCATCGGTTTCGGCGTGCCGCTGCTCCTGTGGACCATCCTCGCTGTCTTGATTCTCAAGCCGCGCAGCACGGCGTTCCACGGTGATGCTCGCTTCGCTAACCGCGCCGACCTGGCCAAGGCCGGGCTGCTCAAGCAAACCCCCGAGGGAGTGATTATCGGCAAGCATGGTCGCCACTTCCTTTATCTCGGGGGACTGCAGCACATCATCATGACGGCGCCCACTCGCACGGGCAAAACAACCAGCATCGCCATTCCCGTATTGCTGACCTATCAACACTCCATGGTTGTCATGGATCTGAAGGGCGAGTTGTATCAAGTAGCGAGCGGCCACCGGCAAGCCGAAGGGCAGGTCATTTACAAGTTTGCACCCTACGCCGAAGACGGCCGCACCCACCGCTTCAATCCGTTCTTGTGCGTGTCGCGCGATCCGCGGGTGCGCGTCAGTGAAATCCAGACTATCGGTGCCATCCTCTACCCTGACGATCCCAACAAAGACCCGTTCTGGACCGCCCAGTCCCGCACGGCGTTTTTCGGATTTGCCTCGCTCTTGTACGAGAACTGGGACGCGATGATTCAACGCGATATCCCCCTCGACCCTAACACCGACGCAGCCTTCCCAAGCTTTGAGCGCATCTATCGGCTATCCAGCGGCGACGGTGACGGTGGTGACCCCAAAGAGGTGATCAAACAGTGGTTGAGCGATCGAAGCTTTATCAGCGAACCAACACGCACGGCGCTCTCCGGCCTGGTCGGATTAGCCGGAGAAACCTTCTCCTCCGTGATTGCCTCCATGCAAGAGCCATTGCAGCAATTCATCAGCCCAATCTTGGCGGCCGCCACCAATGCTAGCGATTTCGATGTGGCCACCTTGCGTAAGCGACCAACCACCATTTTTGTGGTGATCCCGCCAGCCAAACTGGGCGAGTCGAGCAAGCTGCTAAACATCTTCTTTTCTATGGTGGTGGGCCAGAATCTGAAGGTGACACCGCAAGAGGACAAAACGATCAAGCACCAGGTGCTGCTGCTGATGGACGAGTTCACCGCAATGGGCCGCGTGGGCGTCCTGTCCGAACGTATATCGATCACCGCCGGCTACTGGGTACGCGATTTGACGATCATCCAGAGCAATTCACAGTTACGTTCCACTTACGGCGCGGACGCGGCGCAGAATTACGTCACCAACCATGCCGCCAGTATTGTCTTCACTCCGCGCGAGCAGCAGGACGCGGAGGACTATTCCAAAGCGATGGGCGACACCACCGTGCGCCGTCGCAACCGCACAACTAGCCAGGGCGGAACCTCCTACACCCACACCGAAGAGCGTCGCCCACTGATGCTGCCGCAGGAGCTGAAGGGGCTGTCGAACGATGATCAAATCATCTTTTACGAAGGCTGCCCGCCGATCCGATGCAAGAAGAATTGGTATTTCAAGAGCGACTACTTCAAGAAGCGCATTCGACCACCGGTGGAAGTGAAGCAGTTAGCGCTACAAGGCATACCCGTAAAGAAGACGACGCGTGAGGAGGGCTTAGTCGTGGGTTAGTGTTTGCCGCTGCTCGGGATGGGATGAGAGGGTGGGTATGTAGCAAGTTGAGCTTCGGTTGGGGGTGTTTTGTCTGCCGCGACACTCGCCCATTAAACAACTTAGTTAATATAGGAAAGCGATGGAAGGCTCGAATTTTTCTTGTTTATTCGCGCTGTGTTGCTTGCTGTTAGCGTGTGCCAATACTTCAGTAGATGCATCGGATCAGGGCATTGTAGATCCCATGGGGTTGAGACCTTCCTATGACAAATGCATCGACGCATCCGGCGCCGCGACATTCAAAATGCTGGACTGCATTGATACGGAGCACGCTTATCAAGATAAACGCTTGAATAAGGCGTACATGTCATTGATGGCCAAACTGAACGTGAGCGAACAGGCCGGGCTGCGCGAAAAGGAAAAAAAATGGATCGCCTATCGTGACTCTCATTGTGCACTTGCTCCGGATGGTGGGCAGGGACAACGTATAGATTCAGCCAGCTGTTTTCTAGGCGAAACTGCAAAACAAGCTACCGCACTGGACGCACGTCTAAGACGGCCGGTTGCACAGACAATATTTTCGGTAGCCGCAAGCGAAGCGCATATTTCGGACAGCCAAGTTGTGCCACAGTCTGCTGCTGCACCCGTTCCGACGAATGTTGGGAGCAACGTGGCCACCGCATCGGCAACATCGAGCACAACAGTGTCATCGACATCGCTCGGCGATGGGCTGAAGGAAGGCATGGCTTACGCAGACTTCCATAAGGCGCTCCTTGCTCAAGGTTGGGCACCTGTGGTGGACAGGCAATGTAAGGCTAATGTGGTCGGCGGAGATTACAAAACGTCGTGCGCAACCCATCCAGACGCCACATGCAAAGCATGCGACGTAATACCTGAGTTGAGTTCATGCGGTAGTGACGGGGTTTGCTTAACTCGGTTCCACAATGCGAGCAGCAACAAAAATCTGGAGGTAGGCACGTATGGAGATACTGATGATTGGAATGTTCATGGAGGAGAGTCACGAATTTTAGTTACCGGCTGGACGGTTACTCCGACAGCTTCTCACTGAATAACAGTTCAAAGGAATGGAGACCTTTATGAGCAATCCGTTGTTGGACCTGATCTCGCACGGTGAATCCGGAGTCGATGGTTATAATGCCTACAATCGCGGCACGTATATCGATGCGCAAGGCAAGCCACGTGTCCGGCCAGCAAACGAGCCCATCGATTTTTCTAGCCTCACGCTAGGACAAGTGCAGGATATGCAGCATCTCGGGCACGATGACCCGAAAAGACTGCTTGCTGTAGGCAAGTATCAGGTCATTCCGAAAACAATGGATGACGCAATCAACAAGTTGAACCTGGATCGCAATCAGCTATTTACACCGGAACTGCAAGACAAAATTTTTTCTGATTATCTAATTGTTGACAAGCGTCCAGATGTCCGTGGCTACATCATTGGCAAGCCAGGCGTGAGCTTAGAGGATGCGCAACGAGATATGGCGAAAGAATGGGGAAGTTTTGGCGATCCCGACAATAGTGGGCATAGCCACTATCCTCCACCCAACAAATCGAGCATTACGTTGGAGCAATCTGCTGACGCATTGAATCAGATGCGAGCTCAGTACAAGGCTAGTGTCGACCGCGGCTTAACGTCGGATGCGGCGTGGCAGGCAGTCACCGACTCGGGACCATCGCAAACACAAGTCAATCCCCAACGTTCACTAGTTGCACTCCACAATGGGGTTCGTGGAGAAGTCGTCCGCGCATTGCAAGTCGACTTAGCGGCGTTGGGATATACCGATAACCGAGGCCAAACTTTGCAACCCGATGGACTCTTTGGTCGTAGCACCGAAGCCGCTGTCCGTGCCTTCCAGGGTGATAACGGCTTGCGCAAAGACGGCATCGCTGGTACGAACACACTTGAAGCAATTCACAGTCAGCGTCAGTTGCTCAACCACATCCCGGCATTGGCGCGGGAGCTAGAAGGTAACAACCACATTCGAATTGGCGCATTCGACCCTGCCGATCGCGCTCCCACACAAGGCGATCCTCGCGCGAATACCTCATCTACAGCCAACGCACCGATGTCCAATCCGTTTGCCAACCCGTGTCACCCCGATCACGGTTTGTACGCCGAATTGAAAGAACGCATCCCTGATGCTTCCGAAAATCGTTTGGCACAAATGACTGCAGCGTGTCACATGTCAGGGATCAAGCCGGGGCGATTGGGTGACATCCATATCGCCAGAAAGGGAATGGTGCTTAGACCGGATGGCCCGGGGCTTCCTGCAATGGTGGATAACAGCGTTGCGGCTCCGCCGATTCAGCAGACTATGCAGCAGGTTCAAGCTTTTGACCATCAGTGGACGCAACAAGCCCAGCTCAACGCGCAGATGGCCCAACAACAAAGCGCGCCGAACATGGGTAGCTCCGGCGGTCATGGTCGGCGATAAACCCTCCACGCGCTGTTGGACACGAAAAGAAGACAACCCAATGAAACCAATTGGCCGCCGCGAAGCCTTACTGCATTCAGGTGATATACGACGGCGGTGGCAGTTCGTAATCGCGCCACATACCAGGATCGCCACGCTCGCCCGCTTCCGCAGCCTTGATGATGTTGTACATCTCCCGCGCGGTCACGTAATGCAGCACGTAGCGGCGGCCGTCGTTGTAGGTTTTTTCGAGATGGGTGTGCATGGCATGGGTAGATTCGCCCAGTAGCGTATCCATGTCGTGCTCCTGGGTACCGTGGGTGTGCACTTTCACGAACACCCATTCGGGGCGTCCTTCGACATGAACGCCGGTGCGTACCCAAGCGTCCACGCGCGCCGGTGTCGGCGGGCAGGCGCGGCGCACGTCGGCGTTTTCGATGCGCGGCATCACGCCCATGCGGCGTTCGCGCCAGTTCAGGCCGAGCGGTCCCTGCACGATCATCAGGTCGCCGCTGGCGTGTCCGCCAACGCGTACCGGTTCGCCGGTGTTATGGGATTTCGGTCGCAGCGGATCATCCGTGGCGTAGTAGATCGCGTTGATCATGCGCGTCTGCGTGTCGCTCGGCGCGGAGGGCAGGGTGAAGTCGGCATAGCAGCCGAGTTTGCGCAGCAGGATCAATTCGTTGTTGATGCCGCACCAGCGGCCGTCCTTGCGTGAATTGTCCAGGCTCCAGTTGCCGTGGATGAAACCGAAGCGCAGCTGGCCGGTGTGGGGATCGCGAGACAACGCACCATGTCGCTCATGCAACAAAGTGTTGAAGCGGCTGATGGTGGCACTGAAATTCTCGGCCGTGTCGTTGTCGTGGTGCAGGTGGATTTCGATCTCGCCGTACCCATCCGCGCAGAGCGCGGCGAGCTTCTGCAGATGTTCTTCCAAGTACTCTTCTTCGGGATAAAAGAACGTGTGCTGTGGCGGCCGGCCATCGGCATCGCGGTGCGCCGCGGCGACTTTGCGGTAGTCGCTGCACCAGCGGTCGACGCGACGGCGTTGGGTGTCGAGGTTGGCGCGGCCCCAGGCCGGTTCGAAATGATCGACGAAGCAGAACATCACGTGCACCGGGGCGACGGAAGGTCGCGGCCGGCGTCGGCGCAGATAGCTGCCCAACCAGATCTGCATGTTGCGGGCGCGAATCCCCAACATCAGCACCGCTACTACAAGCAACAGCAGCACGACAACAATGATGAGTATCAGCGTGCCCATCAGTGCGACACCGAGGACGGAACCAATGTCAGCAACTGCTCCGCATTGTTGCGCCACTGACGTTCGCCCACGATGTAGTCGCGTGCCGTCTGACCGACGCGCGCACATTGCGCAAGGTCGTCGGCCAGGGCCAGCACTTTGTCCACGCAGGCGTCGACATCACCGCGTGGAAACAGCCAGCCGGTGCGGCCATCGGTAACCACTTCGGTCAACGGCTCGTAATCGGGCGCGACCACCGCCACGCCCATCGCCATGAATTCAAAAACCTTCATGGGCGACCCGTACTGGTTGGAGTCGGGCAGCACGGCGTAATCCATGCACGCGATCCATGAGGCGATATCGGTATGTGCCACGCGGCCAGGCAGGATGACCCGGTCGCCAAGGCCGCGCTCGCTGACCTGGGCGCGCACCGCTGGCAGGTCCCGGCCATCGCCGACCAGCAAGAGGGTCAATTGCGGTTGTTCGCGCAGGCGCATCGTGATCCTGGCCGCAAATTCTGCAGTGCCATGCCAATGCGCAAAAGCGCCGACATAACCGCACACGACTTGCCCGCCGATCCCTCGCTCCCTGCGCAACGGACCGCCGTTGAAACGTGCAGGGTCGAAACAGCTTATGTCCGCGGCATTGGGCGATACCACCGACGGCGCGATCGCACCGTACGCGGCTTCCGCTTGCTGCTGGAATTGCCGCGATATGAAAACCAGACCGGTGGCATGGCGCAGGCACCACGCCTCGATGCGGCGGGCAGGGCGCTTCATCCACAGCGGTCGCACACGCTCGACCAGTGCCGAATCGTTGATCTCCAGAATGATCGGAATACCGCGTTGCCGTGTCAGCCAGATGCTGGCAAACATGAAGAGGGAGTAGCGCTCGTAGACCAATTGGGCCCTTGTGCGTCGCAACGCGCGCGGCAGGCGCAGCAGCACGACCAAGTTGTAGGCCACCTCGAAAAACTCAAAAAGTACGCCGGGTAATCGCGTCACCAAACCACCGATGCCGTGGACTGGCGCACCGGTCGGCGTCGAGTGTTCGTGTTCCGGATCGGCGCCAGGGAAGGACAATACTGTCACCTCGTGACCAAGCCCGCGCAATGCGCCGACGATGCCGCGTATATGCACGCCTTCGACATGTCTTCCGCGCGTGCGGTGGTGATAGAGGATCCTCATGCGCGCTCCGGCGGTAAGGCTTCGGATCGGCGTCCCGTCGCCATCCATTCCGGCAGCAAGGTGCCCAGCACCTCGCAGGCACGGCCGTTGTCGTCGTGCAACAGAATGATGTCGCCCGCTCGCGGCGGTTCGCTGCGCAGGTGGCGGACCAGCTCGTCGGTCGAACGGGGTTGGTAATCGAGACTGTTGTACGACCAATAGGCCATGCCGCGTCCGTGGCGGGCAAAATGCAGCAGCAGCGGCAACGACAGGCTGCCGCGTGGCGGCCGGAAGCGATGGCGCGCATGACCGTCGAACGCCTGCAGCAGTTGATCGGTGCGTTCGATCTCGCTCAGCTGCTGACGAAGACTCAGTGCATTGAACAGCGGATGACTATAGGAATGATTGCCCAAGGTGTGCCCCTCGGCCACGATGCGTTCGACCAGCCGCGGATGTTGTTCGATGCGCTGACCGACGAGAAAGAAACTGGCGTGCGAGCCGTGCGCTGCAAGCAGGTCGAGCAGGCGAGGCGTGTGCTCCGGATGCGGCCCGTCGTCGAAACTGAGATAGACGACACCGCCGCGCTGCGGTCCGCGGGTTAGCACCAGCGCGTCCGGGAAGAGGCGTAGCAATTGCGACTTCGTCGGTCGGAGCTTCATGCCATCGCACCCGTATCGAACGCAGGTGATTCGGTGGCGACGCTCTGCAGGATAGTGTCCAGCCGGTCGATATTGTCGTCCCAGCGGAAGCTTCCGCCGTGCAGGGCGATGCGCTTGCTGTCCCAGTCGCGTTGGCAGGCTTCGCGCAAGGCGGCGGCGAGCGCCGACGTCTCGCGCGGCGCTACCAGGATGCCGGCGTAGCCGGGAACCACTTCGGGAATGCCGCCGACACGCGTCGCCACGACAGGAATGCCACAGGCCATGGCTTCCAATACCACATTGGGCACGCCTTCATTGTGGCTAGGTAGGCACAACAGGTCGGCCGCACGGAACCAGTCGCCGAGCGCGGCATGCGGAATGGCTCCGCGCAGCTCGACGTGCTGCTGCAAGCCAAGCGCAGCGCAACGCTGCGACAACAACTCGCGGCACGGGCCATCTCCCACATAGATCAACCGTGCGTCGGGTTGCTCGACGAGGAGTGCCGGTAAGGCCTCGAGCAGATCGATGCAACCCTTGGCCTGTTTCAGATTGCCGACGTACAGCATCAGCCGTGCGGTAGCTGGAAGTTGCAGCCGCGCTCTCGCATCGCTACGCGAGCCGGGCATGAAGCGTTCGCCGTCGACACCGTTGTACAACGTGTGCACCCGACTCGCTTCGGCACCGATCGAAACCGCCTTGTCGGCCAGCGCCTGGCTGACTGCGATAACGGCGCCCGCGCCATGCAAGGCCGTGCGAATCTTGCGCCGGCGCGGTGGATCGTTCGCCTGCTCGTTGAGGTCGCTGCCGTGCACTTTCACGGCATAAGGAATGCCCATGCGTTTTGCCAGGCGGCTTACCGCGACGGCATCGGGATAGGCCCAGCTGGCAAGCAAGCAGTCGTAGTGCTCGTCACGCAGGCGCCGGCCGTGCTGCAACAGCAGGCACGCCAGCCAGCAGCTGGCATGCAACGCGCGGCCAACACGCGGCGGATACACAAAAACAAAATGGCCGGTGCGCAGCCCCGGTATCTCGACGTGACTGTACGCGCGCGTGAAGCGTTCCTGGAATGGCACCGCGGCGAGCACCTCGACGTCATGCCGTTGCCCCAGGCGCTCGAACTGCTGCCGGTTGAACGGGCTGCGCTGCGGATCCCACGGCGTCGGGAACAGGTTGGTGAGAATCAGGATCTTCACGCGCATGATCCTTCGCCGCGGTAGATGGCATCGTAACGCGCCGTCATCGTTTCAAGCGTACCGTTTTGCTCGAGCCATGCACGCGCCGCCCGGCCCATCTCGGCAGCGCGCGGCGGATCGTTGAGCAACTCGAGCATCGCATCGGCCAGGGCCTGCGGATCGGCCGGTGTCACCAGTCGCCCGGTGAGTCCGTCGCGTACGATTTCACCATTGCCGCCGACGTCGGTGGCTACGATCGGCAAGCACACGGCGCACGCTTCCAGCAACGCGATCGAATAGCCCTCGCTCAGCGACGACAGCGCGAACAGATCGAATCCTTGCAGCAACGCGTGCACATCATCGCGGTCGCCGAGGAGACGCACTCGATGGGCGACACCTTCATCCTGCGCGCACTGTTCCAGCCGGGTGCGTCGGTTGCCGTCGCCCACCACTACCAGCACAGTATCCGGCAGCTGTTGGTGGACACGACGGAACGCTCGGATCAGGCTGGCCTGATCCTTGGCCCAGTTCAAACGCCCGACGCTGCCGATCACGCGCGTGTGCGGAGGCAACGCCAGGCTTTGCAGCAGGCGCTCGCGCATGGCCGCGGAAGCCGCGCGAAATCCCTCCAGCCGGATGCCATTGGGCACCACGCGCGCCAGGCGTCGCGGCACGACGCCACGTTGCGTTACGTCGCGGTACGCCGCGTCGCACACGCTGACGACCACGTCGGTCCGCCATAGCGCCTTGCGGTACAGCCATTCACGGCGATCGCCGATCCTGCCGTTGTCCATGCCGTGGCGCGTGTTCACTACATGTCTCAGGCCGAGGCCGAAGCTGGATAGCACGGCCTGGTAATGCGCGACCGCATTGTGGGTATGCAAAACCTCGGTACCGTGCGCGCGGATCAGTCCACGGGCTCGGCGCAGGGCGCGAAGATCCAGGCCGTGCCGCTTATGGCAGGCCGTCACCGGCACGCCGATGTCATCGAGCTCATGGGCCAGCGAACCCGTTTCGAACAGACACACGACCTGGCAGCGATGCCCCTCGCGCTGCTGGACTTTCACCAGTTCCAGCACCATGCGTTCAAGGCCGCCGCGGGTCAGGCTTTCGACGAAGTGGGTGATGTTCATGGGGACGGCTTGGCCGGCAACAGAGGTCATGGCAGCTTCGATACCGTGACGCGCCGCTTCCCGCTCGAGGTGAGCGGAATGTCGTCGACGAAATGGCAATGCAGCGCGATGCTGTCGCCGAGCACCTTGCTTACCTCGTTGCGTATATAGGCCAGCGATTGCTCGTCGAAGCCGTCACCGCGAACCAGGCTCAGGTCGAGGCGATCGAGGCTCGTTTGCACGACCTGGTAGGACGTCAGGCCGCGCACATCCTTCAGCATGTGCGGAAAGAATTCGCCAGGCAGCAAATGACCGGCCGGCGTGCGGATGGCATCCAGTTGCCGGCCCTCTACGCGACGCAACCGCGGCAACGCGCGGCCACAGCGGCATGGTGACGATTCGCTCGTCGCCAGGTCTCCATTGAGGTACCGCACGAACGGCATGCCGTAGTTGAACAGATCAGTGATCAGCAGGTTGCCCGTATGCGCACCGTCGGCAGCCTGCGTTGGTTGGTGCAGCTCGACCACAAGGTGATCGGCGTTCACATGCAGGCCATCGCGCTCTTCGCATTCCGAAGCGATCAACATGAACTCGCGACAGCCGTAGGTATTGAATGCCGGTGCATCGAACGCCTGCTCGATGATGCGGCGCTGGAATTCATGCAACGCCTCGGCGGCACCCAGGATCGATTGCGGGCGGAATACGCGCCGCCCCGTCGCCAGCAGCCACTGCGCGAGCTGCACCAGCGGCCCGACGTAGCCAACGATCACATCGGGGCGATACGCGTCGATGGCATCGGCATATTCGGCCAGGTTGGCCTCGGTCATGCGGAAAGTGTCGAGCATGCGCCGGGCGAACGCGGCGTTGTACAGGCGGTCTTTCAGGCGATGCAGCGGGCTCGGAGCGCCGACCGTGCCGCTCCACAGGAACAGCGTGCGCCGGCCCATGCGCGCGTCGGCCCAACCGTAGCCACGCCACATCACCGCCGTACGCCGGTCATTGCTTTCGCGGGTAAGGCCGAAGCGCAGCGGTTCGCCAGTCGAACCACCGGTGGCTTTGTACAGCAACTGGTCGCGTAGGGACTCCGCCTTGAGTTCGTCGTAGTGCTCGCGGATATCCTGCTTGGTAAGAACCGGCAGCTGCGCGAAATCATCCAGGTTGCGAATGTCTTCCGGCGCGATGCTCAGCTCGCGCCAACGCCGCCGGTAATACGGAACCTCGCGCTGGCAATGTTCGAGCAGCGCCTTAAGACGGCGCCATTGCAATGCCGCCAGCTCATCGTCGGAAAGCCACTGGCTGCGCTGGTATTCCGCCAGATAGGCAAGTGTGCGGCGCCGGCGCAGCCCCGACTCGTAGGCCGGGTAGAGCACGCCGCGAAACACCGGCTCGTACCAGTTCGCCATCATGGATCCTGTCCCGCGCGCAGCGCCGCCCAGCCAAGCACGCGGCCGACGACCATCGGCCGCCCCGCCGCGAGCTGCTGATGCAACCCTTGCAATTGTTTGATATCACCCTTGCTCCAGCAGCGGAACAGCAGCGTCAACGCGAGATAGGTCGTGCTCACCACGACGAACCCGGCCAGAAGGTGCCACAGCGGCAGCATCGGTAGCAGCCGGGTGACCCATGCAAGAGCCGCCGCCAGCATCGCCGCCAGCACAATGCGCAGTAGCCGTTCGCTATCGAGACTCACACCACCGACACGCATCGCGATCGCTATATAGATCGTCGAGTTGATCAGCGATCCGGTGACCACGGCCGCCGTCGCACCGGCCAGGCCGAAATGCGAAATCAGCACCACATCCAGCACGATCTTCAACACGCCGAAAGCAATCGTCATCGTCAGGATGGTGTGCTGGCGGTCGGCACTGACCAGCAGGCTGGTGGCCGCCTGCGACACGGTACTGATGGCGAAGGACGTGAGGAATAGCGCGAACACCGGTACCGCCGCCGCATACGCGTGTCCATACAGCACACCGATCAGCGGACCGGCGAAGCTCACGCCGAATGCCACCATCGGCGCCGCTAGCAGGACCAGATAATTCGTCGCGGCCACGAAACGACGACCGGCCAGTGCGCGTCCCTGGCTGAGCGCACTGGCCATCATCGGCAGCAGCACGGCGCTGAACACACCCGGCACCAGCAGGCTGATGCCCTCGGCCATCTGGTAGGCCACCTTGAAATAGCCCGCAGAAGCGGCGCTGTTGTAGAGATTGAGGAACAACACCTCGATGCCGCTGGCAATCACGAATCCGATGATGACGGTGGCTGATACCAGGCGCAGATGGCGGCGCACCCGCTTGATCAAGGCGGCAGGCAGGGGCGCGGATGCCGGCATCGATGCGAGCAGCCGCGTGGCGTAGTGACGGGACGCCAGAAAGAACACCACGCTGGATGTCGCATACACCACCACAAACCACAACAGCGGCCCATGCAACAGCACGGCAAGCGCCACCAGCACCAGATTCAGCGGCGCGCCCAGCATGGCGATCCTGGCCGTCGCGTCGAATGCCTCGAAGCCCTTGGTGATTGCGATATTGAACATGTACGGCGCGCGCAAGCCTACGGCAAGGGCAAGCAAAGCGAATTCGATTCCATGCAGGTCGGGCGCCCAGCGGCCGGCCGCGACGAAGAAGAGGATAACTCCGCAGCCCAGCACGACCACCAGATGCCACGCCTGCACACGGCGCAGGTAAGTCAGCACGGGCACGATCAGCGCCGGTTGATCCCCGCCTCGCAACTCGGCGACGAACTTGATCACGCCGGTCGTGATCCCCGAATTGGTGACGACAACACCGACCGCAGCGAACCAGATGAAAAGGCCGTAGATACCGTAGTACCCGGGTCCCAAATGGCGCGCGGTCATGATGGCGGCGACCATGCCGAGGAAATACTCGGTATAGATCCCGATCGAGGCGAAGATCGTGTTGCGTAGCGCGTGGGAACGAGTACTCATGCGCTGTGCAGCAACAAGGCGACCATCACGAACAGCGCCGCAATGCTGATCATGGCGATCGGCAACCAGCGCCACCAACCATCGGCCAGGCGAAAATGCGGCAAGTCGGGAAAGCGTTGCCGTGCGCCGGCGTACTCACCGACCACCAGTGCGGCCACCAGATATAGCAGCACGGTGTAACTGCGGCTGAGGAAGAACGCCGCCGTAAATAGACCAGTGAGTGATAGCAGCAGTGTGAAAGCGAGCCCACGCTCGACTTGCCACGCTTTTGCCTGTTCGGCGTCGTCGCTCGGCGGCGGTGCTTGCCGCAGGATCGTCAGCATCATCCAAAAACCATAGCCAACGAAAGCAAGCCAGATGATGTAACCGAAAAATCCTGTCTCGGCGAGCACCAGTATCAGCGAATTATGCGCAGTCAGCTCGTTGTAGTCGGTGAAGTTACCGGCGCCCACGCCGAACAGCGGCTTGGCCAGAAACATGTGAAGGCCTTCGTACCATGCGTCGACGCGACCGAAGGCAGACGATTCGCTGACATCGAGCTGCTGCAAGCGCGATGGCATCATCATCATCCCGACCAGGCCCACGCCACTCAACACCAGTGCTGTGACCAGGCCGCGGCGGCGCCATAGGTACACCGCGCCGATCGCGACGACCGCCAGCATCGCGCCGCGCGAATTGGTGAGGAAGATGCCATAGAGCAACAGCGCCGCGCCGGCAAGCCAGATCACGCGCCGCAGAAAGCCACCCCGGCCGCTGAGATAGACAGCCATCGGAAAGGCGGTGGCGAAAAGCAGTCCAAGGTCGTTCGGATCGTTGAAGATGCCCACATACTGGATGCGACCGTCCAGCGACAACGGCGTACCGGTCCAGCCGACCCCGACGCGCGTCTGGTTCCATCCATGCAACGCCAGCACGATCGAACACAGCACGAACACGAAGAACGCCACCACTACCCGCCGCGGGCTGGCAGCGATCGCCGATGCGAGCACAAAGAACGCAATCACGATCGGTCCGAATGTCTTCAATTGCACCAGCGCACCGCCCACCCAGCCGTTCGCGGCATCCGACACCATCAGTGCCAACAGGAACAACAGCAACAGCAGGAACTGTGGTCCCGCGAAGACCTTGGTGTTGGATCCGAGCCAGAGCAGGAATGCCAGCAGCAAGACCACCGGCAGCAACGGGATGCCCGTGAGCGCCGGCATGTAGTCCTGCGGCCGGATGATGGTAAGCATCAGATAAACCAGGCTGAGGACAAACATCGCACCGCCGGGCCGGGCGGCCGCGTAGCGATGCGGTGCGACCTGCAGCACCGCCGGAGACATGGCTTTTCCAGTTACCACAGATGCAATCTCCGGTTACGGGCGAAGGCAACGAGCGCTTGTGCGGCAAACAGATTGAGATAAAAGAACGCCACGGCAGCACGCACCGGCAGCCAGCGTTCACCCATGCGCAACATGCGCGTCAGCGCAACAAGCAAGGCGCCACCGAACAACGCGCACAGCGCGAACGCATAAAACGCGTGACGCGACGCCAGCACGATGATGGCAAGCATAAATAGCGCCAACAGCCACGGTGCAAGCAGACGCAATGCCTTGTGACTGACGAAACGGAACCACAGCGGATTGCGCCAGGGCGCGAGCAGCCACGGCGCCAGCTGCATCAACTGAAAATTGCCGGCGAGCGTGCGGATCTTGCGCCGGCGCTCCTCGGCCGGATGCAGCGAAAGGCGATCCCACGCCACTGCCAGCGGTTCGAAAATTACGCGCTTCCCAGCTTTCGCGACACGCATCGGAATCAGGACGTCGTCGAGCACGGTGCCCAGCGGCAACGGCAGGAATAAAGCACGGCGCATCGCATAAAGAGCACCGCTTACGCCGATGGTGGAGCCGGAACGGCTTTCGGCGTGGCGGATCAGTGTTTCGTAGCGCCAATACGTGTCCACCCCGCGCGCGAAGCCGGTTTGCGGATCCTCGAAGCGAAGCTCGCCGCTGACCGCGCCCACCTCGGGGTCGGCGAAGTTGGCCACGAGTTCGCGCAATGCGTGCACATCCAGTCGCTGTCGCACATCGGTCATCAGCAAGATCTCGCCTTCGGCCACGGCGATAGCGTCATTCAGGCAGGCCGCCTTGCCGCGACGTTCGTCGAACTCGAGCACGCGCACGCCTGGATCGTCCAGCCACCGGCACAATTCGGCGCTCGTGTCGCGACACCCGTCGCAGGCAATGACGATCTCGATGCGATCGGCGGGATAATCCAGTGCGCGCAGACTCGCCAACTTGTCGCGAATATGCGCAGCGCCGTCATAGATGGCGATCACCACCGTCACCGTTGGTGTAACCGGCTGCTTGCGCACCGGGCGCGGGCGCCGGCGTGCGATCCACACCATGCATGCCGGGTATCCGGCAAACGCATGCAGCAGCAGCAGCGCGCTGATCCAGAACGCGAGTTGCGCCACTGTGGTCATCATATGCTGAAGGCCTGCCATGGCTGCTCGGAGCCTGTCCTCATCGTTCGCGTAGCCCGCGTTGTCGCTGAGTGGCCGTCAGGTGGTAGTGCGTGGCGCAGCGCCTGACTGGCTGTCAGGCCAAGCCGCGCGCTGCCGCATGGCGGCCACTCAGCGACAACCCGAAGGGCCGGGTCTGTTTGCCCGCAATCCTGCGTCATCACTCGCTCATGTATCGGCATACACTTCACTCGTTCTTCCTGGTCTTGCGTGCAAACAGATCCCGGCGCGGGCCACGCGAACGATGAGGACAGGCTCTTATCTCAGCGTGGTTCGAACAAACGGCGCAGACGGCCGCCCAACGTAGTCGGTCGCGCAGGCTTGTCAGCGATGCTCTCCGGCAATTCGCTGGCAAGCGTGGCGAGCGTACCGGTGGCGATGCTGAGCAGGTTCAGACGCACACCGGTTTCCCGACGCACGCGCGCTGCCATGTCGATCGCCAAGAGCGAATGACCACCGGCATCGAAGAAGTTGTCCGCCGGACGCACGTCCTGCACACCGATGAGCTCGCACCAGATGCCGGCCAGATAGCGCTGTCGCGGATCGTCGATGGGCGGCGGCACCGGACCGCGGGAACGTGCGTCGGTAGCGGGCGCTATCTTGACCACCGGCGGCGGCAACGCCTTACGATCGACTTTACCGTTGGGCGTTTGCGGCAGCGCAGGCAGAAGCACCAGGTGCTGCGGCTGCATGTAACCCGGCAATTGCGCCGACAGCTGGGCACGCAAGCGCGGGAACAGGGTGTCTTCGGATTCCATGGACACGGCATACAGGACAAGACGTCGATCCTGCGGCGTGACATCCCAAGTCACGGCGACGCAATCGCTCACCGCAGGCTCCACGCGTGCCACCATTTCGATCTCGCTGGGTTCGATGCGGAAACCGCGCAGCTTGATCTGGAAGTCCAGGCGGCCGAGATGTTCGAGCGTGCCGTTGGCAAGCCAGCGGCCGCGGTCACCGGTGCGATACATCCGCGCACCCGGCGTCGACGCAAACGGATCGTCAACGAAACGCTCGGCCGTGAGTTCGGGCCGATGAAGGTAACCGAGCGCGACGCCGTCGCCGCCGATCCAGATCTCGCCGGGCACGCCGATCGGGCAACGTTGGCCTTGCGCATCGAGGATCCACACCGTGGTGTTGGCGATCGGCGTGCCGATCGAAAGACCGCGTTCCGGATGTTCCACCTGCCAGCAGGTCGACCACACCGTCGTCTCGGTGGGGCCATACATGTTCCATACCTCGGCGCAGCGTGCGCAAAGTTCGACGGCCAGGTCCAGCGCCAGCGCCTCGCCGCCGCACAGCGCCCGGAAGCCGGGCGAGCCTTGCCAACCCGCCTTCAGCAGCACACGCCAGGTGGCCGGTGTCGCCTGCATCACGGTGGCCTTGCTCGATGCGAGCAGCCCCATCAGCGATTCGCCATCCATCACTTCCTCGCGCCGTGCCAGCACGACTTCGGCACCGATGCCGAGCGGCCCGAACAGCTCGAGCACCGCGATGTCGAACGACAAGGTGGTTACCGAGACCAGCCGGTCGTCCTCGCGCAATCCCGGTCGTTCGCACATGCTCGCGAGGAAGTTGCGCACGGCGCGGTGCGGAATCGCCACGCCTTTCGGACGTCCGGTCGAACCGGAGGTGTAGATCACGTAGGCCACCGATGTCGGCGTCGCGCTCTGCGTATCCGGCGCGAGCGGTGAGGCAGGCAGCGCATCGAGCGAAGCGGATTCGTCCAGCCACAGCACGGCACGCTGACCGATGACGAAACGGTCGGCGAAACGGTGTTCGGTGATCAGCACGCCGATGTCTGCGTCCTCGACCATCAAGGTGAGCCGGTCGCGTGGGAAGGCCGGATCGAGCGGCACATACCCGGCGCCGGCTTTCAGCGCACCGAGTACGGCTGCGACCAGGCCGAAGCCGCGGTCGAGCGCGATGCCGACCAGCGCACCTCGACCGATGCCCTGTGCGCGCAGCGCATGAGCGATGCGGTTGGCGTAGGCGTCGAGTTGGGCGTAGCTGAGGGTTTGTTCGTCGCAGCGCAGCGCCACGCGGTCCGGCGTGCGTCGCGTTTGCGCCTCGACCAGGGCATGCACGCAACCGTCGGCGATGCCGGCAACCTCGGTGGCGTTCCAGCGGTTGAGCAGCTCAAGCTCGGCCGCTGGTAGCAGCGCCAATTGCGCGACGGGCTGTTGCGGATCCTGCAGCGCCGCCGACAGCAGAGCGAGGTAGCGCTCGCGCAGGCGCGCCGCGGTCGACGCATCGAAAATGTCGGTGTTGTAGGTGAGGCCGCCAGACATCCCCAGACCGTGTTCGACGAACCACACGCCGATATCGTCCGCTGCGCCATGCTGGAACACCGGCAGGCGTTCGTGGCGCAACTGGCCCCAGGTGCGGTTGCGACCGCGTACGTCCTGGAAGGAAAACATCGCCTGGTACAACGGCGGCCGGCTGGCGTCGCGCGGTAGGTGCAGTTCCTGCACCAGTTGGTCGAACGGCACTTCGGGATAGGAAAAGGCAGCGACCACGCTGGCACGCAACTGGCGCAGGAAATTCACAAAGGACAGGGTGGGATCCACCTTCATGCGCAACGGCAAGGCGTTGACGAAATAACCCATCACCGGCTCGAGCTCGGGCACTTCGCGGCCGCGCACCGGCGTGCCGACGATGATGTCGTGCTGCCCGGTCTGGCGATGCAGGAACACGAAGTAGATCGCAAGCAGCACCATGAACGGCGTCGCCTCGGCCTGCTTGCCGAGCGCATGGATGGCATCGGCGGTGGCGTTGGGTAGTTGCAGCCATTCGGTGGCACCGTTGCCGGACATGCGCAGCGGGCGCGGATGATCCGTCGGCAGTTCCAGCGGCTCGATCTCGCCCTGCAGATGCTGTTTCCAGAACACTAGACGCCGGTTCAACTCGTCGTCACGCAGCCACGCGCGATGCCATGCCGCGAAGTCGCCGTATTGCACGTCCAGCTCGGGTCGCGGCGCGGTCTCGCCATTCAGCAGTGCGGCGTAGGTGTCCGACATCTCCTGATACAGCAGGTCGAACGACCAGCCGTCCCAGATGATGTGATGGGTGACAAAGAAAAACACATGCTCTTCCGCACCCAGCCGGAACAGCCGCGTACGAAAGAGGGGAGCGCGCGACAAGTCGAACGGCTCGTCGATCAACTGTTCGAGCCGGCGTTTGAGTTCGGCTTCGCGTGTTTCGGCCGGGATGGCGGAAAGATCTTCGACCGGCAGCAGCGTCACGTCGACGGTATCGTGGATGCGCTGTTGCGGTTCGTCGCCTTCGGTTTCGATGGATGTGCGCAACACCGCCTGACGCCGCACCACGTCCTGCAAGGCACGCTCGAACAACTGCTCGTTCATCGGGCCGCGCAAGCGATGTGCCGAGGGAGTGTTGTAGGCGGTACGCTCACCGCGCATTTGCTCGAGGTAAAGCATGCGCTGTTGCAAGATGGACAAGGGTGCTCGCTGACGATCGGGCAGGCGCGCAATCTTCGGCAGTGGACGCTGTGTGTCGGTGGCTTGCACGCCACGAATGCGTTCCGCGAGTTGTGCGACGGTCGGCGCTTCGAACAGCGCGGCCAAGGGCAGGTTGAGGCTAAGCTCGCGATTGAGCCGCGCGGTGAGCTGGGCCGCGAGCAGCGAATGACCGCCACGATCGAAGAAGTTGTCGTCGACTCCTAGGCCGGCGGCGCCGAGCACCACTGCCATCGCGTCGCTTACCTGACGTTCCAGTTCGTCGCGTGGCGCGGTGTGCACTGCGGCAGCGTCTTGCTGTGGCAACGCATCGGCGGGCGCGGGCAGCCGCGCGCGGCCGATCTTGCCGTTGGGCAGCAAGGGCATGGCATCGAGCACGATGAAATGCTGCGGCACCATGTATTCCGGCAGCACCTGGCGCAAGTGCACGCGCAAGCCTGTCTCGTCCACCGTCATGCCGGCGCGCGCGACCAGATAGGCCACCAGGCGCGCGTCGCCGGGCCGGTCTTCGCGCACGATGACCACGGCGTGTGCTACTTCCGGTTTTGCGGCCAGGTTCGCTTCGATTTCGCCGGGTTCGATGCGGAAGCCGCGCAACTTCACCTGGAAGTCCAGACGTCCCTGGTGTTCCAGCGTGCCGTTAGCGAGCCAGCGGCCACGGTCGCCGGTGCGATATAACCGTGCGTGTGACGCATCGGCATAGGGATCGCGGACGAAGCGTTCGGCGCTCAACTCCGGTCGATTGAGATATCCGAGCGCAACGCCGGCGCCGCCGATCCACAATTCGCCAGGCACACCCGCCGGGCACAGCTGACGCTGCGGATCGAGCACCCACACGGTGGTGTTCGCCACCGGGCGGCCGATCACGATGCCGGCGCGCGGGTTCTCGACCCGCCAGAACGTCGCGTACACCGTCGCCTCGGTGGGGCCATAACCGTTCCAGACTTCACCGCAACGCGCGAGCAATGCCTCGGCCAACGCCAGCGACAAAGGTTCGCCGCCGCTGACGGCGCGAAAACCCGGATGTCCCTGCCAGCCCGCATCGAGCAACAGCCGCCACCCGGCAGGCGTGGCCTGCAAGTAGGTGGCGCCGCTGGTTTCGACCAGCTTGCGGAGTAGCACGCCATCGCGCACTTGTTCCCGACTCGCCACGATCACTTCGGCGCCTACGGCCAGCGGCAGCATCAATTCCATGAAGGCGATGTCGAACGAAAGCGTCGTCACCGCGACCAAGCGGTCGTCGGCACGCATGCCTGGCTCGCGCTGCGTCGTGGTGAGAAAGTTCGCGGTCGCTCGATGCGGTACCTGCACGCCCTTGGGGCGCCCGGTCGAGCCGGATGTGTAGATCACGTAAGCCACCGCGTCGGGCGCGACGGCATCGGTGTCGGTGGCAAGGCGCGTCGCCGGTTGCGCTGCCAGTTCCGCGACGAGCTGGTCGAGCGCCAGCACCGGGCGTCCGCGCAGATCGAAGCGGGCGGCGTGCGCTTGCTCAGTGACCAAGGCCGCCAGACTCGCGTCGCTCACCATGAAAGCGAGCCGTTCTTCCGGAAAAGCCGGGTCGAGCGGCACATAGCCGGCACCCGTCTTGAGTACGCCAAGCAACGCGGCGAGCATGTCGATACCGCGCTCCAGCGCAATGCCGACCAGCGCGCCGCTGCGTACGCCGCGGCTGCGCAACAAGCGCGCGATGCGATTCGCGCGTTCGTCCAGTTGCGCATAAGTGAGCGTGCTGTCGCCGGCGCGGACGGCGGTGCGCTCGGGTGCGCGATCGCATTGCGCTTCGAAGAACTCGTGCGCGCGACGATCTACGTCGAACGGCGTGGGGGCAGGTTGCCACCCTGCCAGTTCACGTCGGCCGGCTTCGTCGACCAAGGGCAGTTCGCCGAGTGCGGCGTCCGTTTGTGCGACGGCAGCGCGCAGCAGGGTTTCGTAGGCCTGCAACCAGCGGCGTACCGTGGCCGCATCGAACAGGTCGCTGTTGTACTGGCATTCCAATCGAAGCTGGCCGTGCTCCTGCACTGCGTTGACCGACAGTTCGAAGTTCTCGTAGTGGCGCGGATTGCTCGCGAACGTAAGGTGTGCGCCCTGAAATGCCGCTGCTTCGTGATCCAGCGCCTGGTCGATGTTGAACAGCACGCTGACCAGCGGCAGGCGGCTCGGCTCGCGTCGGACGCCCAGTCGTTTCAGCAGACTGCCGAAGGTGTAGTGCTGGTGCTCCAGCGCTTCCAGCAGCGTGGCCTGGGTATCTTTGAGCAACTGCGCGAATGGCGCGGCGGGATCCGCTGCGCAGCGCAAAGGCAGCAAGCTCACGCAATGGCCGACCAGCTGTCCGTCACCGGTGCTCGCTTGTGCCGCCGTGGGAATGCCGATCACCGCTTCATGCTGACCGGACAGCCGGGTCATGAGCGTGGCGAAGCTACCCAACAGCGTGGCGAACAGGCTGACGCCGCGTCGCGCGCCCATGCCTTTGATGGCATCTAGCAGCGCCGTGTCGAAAACATGGTCCTCGCGCTTGGAAGCGAATGTGCGTTGCGCCGGACGACTGCGATCGGTCGGCAAGTCCAGCACCGGGATACTGTCGGCGTAGCGGGACAGCCAATACGCTTCATCCGTGGCGAAGGCGCGCTGATCGCCCTGGCTGGCTTGGGCCAGTGCATAGTCGGCGAACGATTCGGGCGTCGGCAACGGTCGCACCGATTCGCCGGTGCGCGCGGCGTACAGCGAAGACAGTTCGTGCACCAGCACCCACCATGACCAGCCGTCGCAGACCAGATGGTGCGCGGTGAGTACAAGCACGTGATCGTCGCTGGCCAGACGCAATAGCTCGGCTCGAAACAGGGGAGCCTGCTCGAGTACGAACGGTGTTTCCACTGCTTCACGCAAACAGTTGGCGAGCGCGCTGGTGCGGGCTGCGGCATCGTCCGCGGAGAGATCGCGCAAAGGCAATTCGAGCGTCAACTGTTCGTTGACGCAGAACGTGTCACCCTCCGGGCCGAAGCTTGCGCGCAATGCATCGTGGCGATCGACCAGCTCCTGCACGGCGGCCCGCAGGGCATCGCTGTTCAGCATGCCGTTGAAACGCAACGATACCGATTCGTTATAGGCCAGCGATGCCTCGGGACTGATGCTGGCCGCCAACCAGATCTCGCGCTGCGGCTCGGTGCTGGGCACTACGCGGGTCAGCGCAGCGGTGGCAAAGGGATCGTAATCGACGGCCGTCAGCACCGGCCGCTGTGATGTGTCCGTACTCATGCGCTCACCTTCATATATTTACCGGGTTGCTCCGGGTTCGGCACGAACCAGCACGGGCGTCCATCCGGTTCGCGTCCCAGCCGCGCGCCTGGCACGGGCGGGTGGCTCGCTTCCATCACGGTGCGCACAGTGGCGGCGTGGCGCGGCATGAATTCGCTTTCCAGCAGTTCGCTCACCGATTCCTTGTAAGCCTGTGCGATGCGTTGCACGTCGGCTTCGCTGTGCGCCGTCGTCATGAAGCAGGGGAAGTTGTCGAGAATGTGCACGCCGCGGCTGCGGATCATCGCGAACAGCAGATCTTGCAGCGGGTGATCCTCGAGGAACTGGGTTTTCCACACGGAACCGAATTGCTTGATCGCGATCGGCGCGCCTGCCTCGCGGCAGAATGCATTGAGTTCGTCGGCCAGCGCTGAAGTGCGTGCGCTGAGTCGCTCCTGCAGCGTGGGGCCTTGTGCTTTCATGTACTCAAGCGACGCTTTGGCGGCCGCGAGCGCGAGCGGGTGGCGTACGAAGGTACCGGCGAAGTAGGTGACGCCTACCGTCGGTACCGAGTCGTCGCCGTACTGCCAGGCGCCGCCATCGAGCGCGTCCATGTACTCGCGCTTACCTGCGATCACGCCGATCGGATAACCGCCGCCGACCACCTTGCCGTACGTGGCAACGTCGGCCTTGATGCCGAACAACGCCTGCGTGCCGCCTGGATGCGTGCGGAAGCCTGTAACGATCTCGTCGAAGATGCATAGCGCACCGGACTCGGTGGTGATCTTGCGCACGTCCTTGAGGAAATCCACGGGCTGGAAATCCGGGCGACGACTTTGCACCGGCTCGATCAACACGGCGGCCAGTTCGTTCGCGCGGGAGCGGATGATCTCCAGCGACTCCGGCGTGCCGTAGTCGAGCACCAACACGTTCTCCGCCGTGTTGCGCAAAATGCCCGGCGCGGCGGGCACAGCACGCAGCTTCTTGGTGCCGCGAACCAGCATTTCATCGATGATGCCGTGATAGGCGCCGGTGAACAGCACCACAGTGCTGCGTCCAGTGACGGTGCGCGCAATGCGCAAGGCGCCGAGCACGGCTTCCGAGCCGGTGTTGCATAACGCCGCGCGATCGTGTCCCGTCAGTTCGCAGACCAACCGCGCCACCTCTCCGGAAAGTGGATGCTGCGGGCCGATCTCGTAGCCAAGGTCAAGCTGGCGCCGCACCGCTTCGAGCACAAAGTCCGGCTGCCAGCCGAACAGACTCATGCCGAAACCATTCAGTGCGTCGACGTATTCGTTGCCATCCAGATCCCACAGATGCGCACCTTTGGAACGCCCCACCACTAGCTGATAGGTGATCTCCTTGAGCAGCGGACGGAAGCCGTTGACCACGCGCGGATCGGCCATGTGCGGACGCTCTGCTTGCGTGTAGTCCTTCGATTTGCGTGTGCGGGCGACGTAGCGCTGAATGAAACTGTCGAGCCTGGCTTGCTGGTGCGGCGAGAGTTCGAACCGGGCGGCCGTGTCGATGCGCGCAATCGCACCGAATGCCTTCTTGACGTCGTAACGGGTATGGGCGAGCGCAGCTTCTTCGTCGCTAACCGCTTCGGCAGGTTTGGCTGGCGTCGGCGCAGCGACAGCCATGGCCGGTGAGGGCAGGGGCTGCGGCTGCGGCTGCGGCGCAGCGACTCCGCCGGCGAGCAATGTCAATTGCTGCGACATCAGTTGCATCTGCTGCTCGATCACCTGCCGCACATAATCGTTTCCCATGACAGCGTCCCCCATGACGACATTCCCGATGACAGCTGCCGGTGCCGTTGGCAACGGCGAGTTTGACAACGGCGCAACGGACGCCGCCACTACCGGCGCAGGTGCGGCCACGGGTGGCGCCTCGGGCGGCATGTGCGCATCGAGCATGGCGGCGAGCCGGTCGAGGCTGGCATCGTCGACCATCAATTGGCGGAACGTGATCGCGACCGGAAACACCTTGGACAGGTGCAGCGCAAGCTGGGTCAGCATCAGGCTGTCGAGGCCGAGCTCGATAAAGTTGGCATGCACGTCGGCATCGACCAGGTCGACGCCTGCCACGTCCTCGAAGATGCTCTTGAGCTGGGCGATCAGGCGCGTGTGCCGATCGGCGCGGGGTGCTTGGGCAATGGACATACTTGTCTCCTCGGTGCACGTGGCAGCCGCCACCGTCTCAGTTATTTCAGCGGGAGCGGGCAGGGCGGCGCCGGCAGGCGCGGCCTCGACCCAGCAGCGCTGGCGTTCGAATGGATACGTCGGCAGTCGCACGCGCCGGCGACGTTGGCGCCGATCGAAGCGCGCCGGATCGATCGCGACGCCGTGGCACCACAGCTGACCGACGGCGAGCGCAAACGTGGAACACTCCGATGCCGGTGCATCGGCGAGCGACGACACGGCGACGACGTGACTGTGCTGCGTACCGAGCTGCTGACGTGCCAGTGCAGTGAGGCTGCCGCGTGGCCCCACTTCGAGCAGTACGCGCGACGGCGCAGGAAGTGCGTGCCCGAGCGCGACCGCAAATCGCACCGGCCGGCGCAGGTGGTCCACCCAGTAGTCGGTGGAAACCGCTTGCTCGGCGGTCAGCCAGTCACCGGTTGCTGTCGATACCAGCGGAAGCTTCGGCTCGGCACGCGCCACGTTGGCAACCTCGGCGCGGAACGGCGCGAGCGCCGGCTCCATCATCGCCGAGTGGAATGCATGCGAGGTTTTCAATGCGCGACACGCGACGTCTTCCGCTTCCAGCGCCGCCTGGAAGCGTGCGATCGCTTCATGTGGACCGGCGACGACACAGGCATTGGGCGCGTTTTCCGCGGCCAGCTGCACGTCGTCCGGCAAGCGCGTCTGCAAGGTTGCCAGCGGCAGACGCACTGATAGCATGCTGCCTCCAGGCAATTGCTGCATCAGCGCACCGCGACGTGCAACGAGGTGCAATGCGTCGCGCAGCTCAAACACGCCGGCCAGCGTGGCTGCAACGAATTCACCGACGCTGTGTCCGATCATCGCCGCGGGCACGAGCCCGAAGCTCATCCACAGTTGCGCCAGCGCGTATTCGATCGCAAAGGTGGCCGGCTGCATCACGGCTGTGGGCAGCAAAGCTTCGGCATCGCCGGTAAACACCAACTCGCGCAGGTCGAAACCCAACTCCGCACGCAGCAAGTCGGCGCAGGCGTCGAATGCGGCGCGGAACGCGGGTTCGCTCGCGTAGAGGTCGCGCCCCATGCCGGCATATTGAGCGCCCTGGCCGGGGAACAGGAATACCACGTCGCTGGCTTGCGCCGGCCGGCTGCGCGCGATGGCGGCGGTTGTCTGCGCATTGGTGAGTTGCGTCATGGCAGTACGCGCGTCATCGGCGACCACGGCAAGGCGATGCGCAAACGTCTTTCGCCCGATCGCCAGCGTCCAGACGACATCGGCAAGATTGAGTTCCGGCTGCGCGCCAAGATGATCGGCAAGACGCGTGGCCATGGCGCCAAGCGCACTTGCCGTGCGTGCCGAAAGAATCAGCGTTTGCGGCCCGACAGCGGGCTCCGATGCCGGTGGCGCCGGCGCTTCTTCCATCACGATGTGTGCGTTGGTGCCGCCTACGCCGAACGAACTGACGCCTGCGCGCCGCGTCCCCTCGGCCTGCCATTCGCACAGGCGGTCGTTGACCACGAACGGCGAACTGGCGAAGTCGATGACCGGATTGGGCGCGCGGAAATGCAGGCTCGGTGGCAGCTGGCGTTCCGCAAGCGACAACGCCGTCTTGATGACGCCCGCGGCGCCGGCGGCGATCACCAGATGGCCGACATTGCTTTTCAGCGAACCGATGCGGCAGAAACCCACATCGTGGGTGCTGCGACGGAAGGCGTGGGTAAGACCTTCGAGTTCGATCGGATCGCCGATCGGCGTCGCCGTGCCGTGCGCTTCCACGTAGGAGATGCTGCGCGCATCGACTCCCGCATCGGCATGCGCCATCGCAATCACGGCAGCCTGTCCTGCGCTGGTCGGCGACATGAAGTTCGCCCTGACGCCGCCGTCGTTGTTGACGGCGCCGCCGCGGATCAACGCGTAGATCGTATTGCCGTCGGCCTGCGCATCGGACAGTCGTTTGAGCAGCACCACCGCAGCGCCGTCGCTGAACACCGTGCCCTTGGCATCGGCGTCGAACGTCCGCGTGTGCCCGTCCGGCGACAACATCGCGCCGTCCTGAAACAGATAGCCGCTGCGTGGAGGGCAGGTCACTGCCACGCCACCTGCCAACGCCATGTCGCATTGGCCGCCGCGCAGGCTCAGCATCGCCTGGCAGATCGCGACCAGCGACGTGGAGCAGGCGGTGTGCACGCTCACCGTGGGTCCGGTGAGGTTGAGTTTGTGTGCGACGCGCGGCGCGATGTAATCCTTCTCGTTGTCCAGCATCACTTGGAATGCGCCGATCATGTCCACCCGATCGGGATGTGCACTCACGTGATGCTGGAAGTAGCTGGCGTTGTACATGCCGCCGAACACGCCGACCGGGCTGCTCTGTGCATCGGCTGCATGACCGGCGCGCTCCAGGCATTCCCAGCACAGCTCCAGGAACAGCCGCTGTTGCGGATCCATCAGCTCCGCCTCGCGCGGACTGATACCGAAGAACGCGGCGTCGAACAGTTCGACATCGTCGATCACGCCACGCGCAGGCACGTAAGCGGGATCGTTGCGCAACGCGGCGGGAATGCTGGGATCGAGGTCGCTGAGTTCGAAGCGTGTAATCGACTCGCGTCCTTCACACAGATTGCGCCAGAACCCCTCGACGTCGGCAGCGCCTGGAAAGCGTCCTGACATCGCCACGATCGCGATCGGTTCGTCGTGATCGTGGCGACTGCGTGCGATGCGGCTCGGCTCGATCGACGGTCGTTCGTCGCCGCTAAGTGCGCGCGCCAGCGTGGCGGGCGTCGGGTCGCGGAACAGTGTGACTGCAGCGATAAGGCCGAGGCCCTGGCTGCGGATTTGCTCGATCAGGCGCAGCGCGCGCAGCGAATCGCCGCCCAGCGCAAAGAAGTTGTCGTCGCGACCCACTTGTTCGAGATCGAGCAGGTGCGCCATTGCATCGCAAATCTGTTGCTCCAACGGATTGGTCGGCGGCGCATATGCCACGGCGAGCTCCGGCCGGCTGCGATCCGGTGCGGGCAGGGCGCGGCGATCGAGTTTGCCGTTGGCGGTCACCGGTAACGCATCGAGCTGCAGATAACTCGCCGGAACCATGAATTCGGGCAGGATCGTCGCCAGATGGGCGCGCAACGTGGGTGCGCCGACAGGCGATGCGGCGACGTAGTAGGCCACGAGGCGCTTGTCGCCGGGTCGATCCGCACGCGCGAGTACGGCGCAAGCGCGCACCGAGGGGTGACGTTGCAATGCTGCCTCGATCTCGCCAAGTTCGATGCGGAAACCGCGGATCTTCACTTGCGAGTCGACGCGGCCGACAAATTCGATGGCGCCGTCCGGCCTGTAACGCACCAGGTCGCCGCTGCGGTAGAGGCGTTCGCCCGGCGCGCCGAATGGATTGTCGACGAAGCGTTCGGCATCCAGCTCCGGACGCTGCAGATAACCGCGCGCCACACCAGCGCCGCCGATGTACAACTCGCCGATCACGCCGACGGGCACGGGTTGGCGTCGCGGGTTGAGCACGTACACGCAGGTATCGGCGATCGGACGTCCAATCGGAATCGATAGCGCATCGGCGTCGAGGTCGCGGGGGATGCGCCACGTACAGGTAAACGTCGTGCACTCGGTGGGACCATAGCCATTGCTGATCGTGGTGTCGGGCAACGCAGCGAGCGCGCGTCGCACGTGCTCGACCGACAAGGCTTCGCCGCCGGTGAACAATTCGCGCAGACCGCCGAGTTGGAGCGGGTTCTCGTCGACCACGGCGTTGAACAGCGCCGCGGTGAGCCACGCAGTGGTAACGCCCTGGTCGGCGATGGTGCGTGCAAGACCGGCGCCGGTCGGCACCGGTTCGTCGTGGATGACGACGCGGCCGCCGTTGAGCAGGGGCCCCCAAATCTCCAGCGTCGATGCGTCGAAGCCCAGCGGCGCGGCGTGCAGCATGCGCGTCTCCGGTCTCAGTCCGACGTAATCGACGCCGCAGACGAGGCGGATGATCGAACGATGACGAATTGCTACGCCTTTCGGCGTTCCGGTCGAACCGGACGTGTACATCACATAGGCAAGCGCGTCGCCGTCAATCGCGCGTAGTGCGCTTTCATCCTGGCCGGCATGCGAGGTGTCCCGCATGTCGTCGTAAGCGAGGCGTGCAACCGATGCCGGCAACGCCGGTATGCAGTCCGTGAAGTGGCCCAGCACGACGCTGGCACCCGCGTCGTTCAACGCAAATGCAAGACGTTCCGTGGGGTGCGTGGCATCAAGCGGCAGGTAAGCCGCGCCGGCTTTGAGCACGCCGAGGATCGCGGCGATGGTGTCGATCGAACGCGCCTGCATCACGCCAACGATCGCGCCAGCCGTAACGCCTGCTTCGCGCAGGTGCGTTGCGATCGTATTCGCGCGCCGATCGAGCCCGGCATAACTCAAACTAGCGCTGCCCATGCTGACGGCGATGGCGTCCGGATGCGCGGTAGCGATGGCATGGAACAGGCCGTGCACCGTATCCGCTTGTCGGCGCGGTATCGCAGTGGCGTTCCACCCCACCAGCAACTGCAGTCGCTCGTTGTCGTCGATAAGACTGAATGCGTCGAGCGATTCACCAGGCAGGACTACCAGCGCTGCTAGTGCGCGCAGCACGCAATGGGCGAGCAGGTCGACGTCGTCTGCGTCGAGCGGCGCGTCGAATGCCACTTCAAGTCGTGAGTCGCCAGCGCAGTGCAGATGCCAGATCGATGCGGCATGTGTCGGTTTAACGGGTCTGGCGCCTCTGTCGTGCGCGCACCATGCGCTCGGCTGCGGAGCGTCGTTGCAGTGGATCAGCGCATCGGAACACGTGTCGATCCAGCTTGCAGGCGTGCCTTCAGAAGCGACCTCTACCGTGGCTTGCCTGGTGCCTGCGGCATCCTGCAGCGTCAACGCCACTGCATCGACGCCGGTGAGATGCGCTTCGACTAGGCCCAATGCAGCGCAAAGAACATGCGATGACGACGCTGCCAATCCGGCCAATGCGGAGGCAAGGGTGGTGTCCAGCGCATAGCTGCGACGGTGCCAGCCATGCGACTGTGCACGCGCCCGATGCGGCAGCACTTCGAGCAGGCGCATGCCCTCGGCACTCGAAGTTGAGGTGTGATTTGCGCTCAACGTACTCTCCCCATTCCATTGAATCGGCGAGTGCCGCTGCGTTACCGCAGCGACATTCGCGCGTACGAATCCACGGCTTCCCTTAGCCGTTTTGGAGGAAACGAGCACCCCTGATAGCGTCGTCGTCCGTCCCGTCAATCCGGGTTTTCAATTGCAGTTCGGCCGTCCAGGCCTCTTACAATGTTCCTTGCATGTTGCGGTGGCGTTGCGCCCGGTCCGGGTGGGCGGCATGAGTTACATCAATGCCTGGATTGGAACGCGAACAGCCACAAAATCGCCCCCTGGGCCGGTGTTCCGGTCCAGCTGACGTGGTAAACCCCTGCGCTGGCGACCTGCCTATAAGCAACGGCGCACTGCACGCCGCTGTTGGGCGGTAGGTCGAGAAAACTGTCGATGACCGCAAAGCCGTTATCGGGTACGGCCGTCATGTGATAAACCGTTGCATCACCCCACCACACTGCTATCAGCAGGGCAGGGCCTGTTGTCGTCACGTCGCCGCTGGTCAGCGTCGGGCCGTCGGTGGGCGAATGACCCGATCGTCCCAAGGCGCGCGCCAGCTTGTCGTAGTACTTCCCGGCTAGGTTCGGGGATGGATAGTTCTGCGCTACGTCCTGCAACACGCCCGCGTTCCTGATTTCGATAACTGGCACCGATATTTCGCCGGCCTCGTTACCGTGCTTGACGATGCTTATCGTGTGATCGCTGCCGCCTCGCGCCGGTAGCGCGAGGTAGGCTTTGACGTTGAAGCGGCCACCGTAACCACCGAAGACAACGCTCCGGCCCAACTGCGACCAAGTGTTGTCGTGGTTGTCGGTCGGGCCGTCTGCATTACTCGTGTAACCGCCGTTGAGAACGAGCAGCGCACTGCCGCTGGGTTGCGTGTCGAGCGGCGCTGTTACGGCGGGCGTTGCACCAGCCCCCTCGGTTTGTACAAGCAGGGTGTGCACGCCGAGCATCGGAATCGGTGCCGGTTCCGCACGTTGGGGCACGTCGGCGTTTACGCCTTTGGCGAAGGGAGCCAGCAGAGCGACAAAAATGACCTGGCGCATGCGCACCGACGTCATCGCATGACGGGAAGCAGGCGAGAGGAAGCGGAAACCCAAGGTGCGCACGCCACCGTTTCCGCTGGGCGCACAGACCGTGCGCCGGCGCAAAAAAGCGTGCCAGGATCGACGAACGCGAGGTATCGCCATGCCCCTCCCCCTAACTGACTTTCACCAAAAATTCAGTGACGCAGTTGGCACAGCATGCATCTTCCCGAGGTGCGCCGCAATGGCATCGGAAGACATGGCATAAGATATTGATATATAAAATATTTGTTCGTACTTCCAGGCCCGCGGCGGCAGGTAGTTACAGCAGAAATCGACGCGAGCGAACCGCTAACTCTGGATAACCCCTGCGTAAGGCGGATCGGTGCGGCTTATCGGGTGTCCTGTCAGCCGCCGCACTAGCCGCCGAACGCCGGCGGCGGCGGTAGCGGCACCCTCGGTGAGATCATCGAGGTGGGGGTGACGACCCACGGCCGGCATCTCGATATGGGCGCGTTGCGCCATGTAGTGCAGCTTGTGCAACAACGCATCGCGCCGGGTGCCGCGAGTGAAATAGGTAAAGCTCATGGTGATCGACAGACCGGGCCCGGTTTCGACCATGTGCGGACTGGTCGATGGCATGTACGCGCCCTGGCCGGGTTCCAGATCGAACACGTGAGCGCGTTCGCGAAATTCTTCGCGCCATACCAGCAGGTCGCGATTGCGGTCGTAGTGAAAACGATTGCGGGCCTGTTCGCTGGCGACGACGAGGTCATCCGGATCCCAGACGTAAAGCCGTTTGCGCCCGTGCATCTGCAAGATGAAGTTGTGTTCCACATCGAAATGGAACGGTGTGACCGAATGCTGCGCAGAAACGAAAATGAAACCGGCGCGATAGTGCATGCCGGGGTCTTTCTGTTCCAGTTGCGGCCGGACCGAGTCGAGCACGCCATCGACGAGCTTGCGATAAATCGGATCGTTCTGCACGTAGCGAAGAATCGCCCAGCCTTTGTTTTCGCCGATCTTTTCCAGGCCTTCGACATCCGCCCTGCTGGTCGTGAATGTCGTGCCGGCGGTGGATGCCTTATCGATCCCGAGCAGCTGGCCCGCCGCTTCGAGACGTCGGCCCAGCGCTAGCAGGGAATCCATTTGCAGCAGGGGGTCTTCAAAGACCCGGTGCCGAACCGCTCCAACGCGCCAGGGATGGAACGCATTCCAGTCCTGCTGGATAAGGGGAGTCATGGTATCGCTCATACTGCCTCCGTAACGGACAGCATGCCCCGATGTCGGCTTGGGCAGACGACGATACGTTACACGAGAATGGGGTGTCGCATCATCTTGCTGTTCCATCCAGCTATGTCGGGAAAGTCGGGTTTCCCGTCTGCGTTTGATTGACGCTACTTTGTGCTCGGCGTAGCTTAATCCGCGTCGGCAACGCGATATTGATCGTCGCCCGATAGACTTTTGCGTTTCTTGCGGGGGGATCCGCTTGAACAGTCCTTTACTCGAAGCCATGGCACCTGTGGCGGCGCAAGCCGGCACGCCGGTTGTGGTTGAGCGGCGTGATGCCGCTGAACTCGGCTATAGCGCATTCCTGCGCGAGTATGTGGCGCAGAACCGGCCGGTGGTGGTGGTCGGTGCGATGCAGGCATGCGCCGCCATGCGCGACTGGACGCCGTCTTTCTTCCGGGATCGGTTTGGACCCAGGCTGGTTGACATCGGTTATGGCCAACAGATGACGTTCGCCGACTTCATCGATGCCATATTGGCGTCGCAAGAAGATGCGCCAGGACCTTACATGTATCGGCTGTTCATCGGTCCTCATCTACCGGAACTGCTGCCGGATCTCGAGCCTTTGAACAGCTATGCGTTTCCGCGGCGTCTGGCCAGTCCGCTCATGCCCAGACCGTGGAGACGGCCGGACGGCTATCTCAAATTGCTGATCGGCGGCATCGGTGGCCGATTCCCGGTGATGCATTACGACGGTGAGAACGCCCATGCCACGATCACCGAGATCTACGGCGACAAGGCGTTTGTCATGTACGCGCCAGAGGATTCGCCGTACCTGTATCCCAAGCCGGACATGCCGAATCAATCGCAGATCCCCGATATACGGAATCCCGACTTCGAACGATATCCGCTGTTCGCTAAAGCAACTCAGTACTACACGGTGTTGCATCCGGGCGACATGATTTTTGTACCTTCCCGGTGGTGGCACACCGCACGGACACTTTCGCCGTCGATCTCGATCTGCCAGAACATGCTCGATGCGACGAACTGGCGCGGTTATGTCGATGAACTTTGCGCACCAAGCAGTGGCGGGAGCGTGCTCAAACGCCTAGCGAAGCGGGTATATCTGACTGGACTTGGCGCTTTCCTGTCGGCACTCGAACGCCCAGTACCTCGACATGACGCCGCGCCCAAAGGAGTAACCGCCCGACGTGCTCGACTCGCGCCCGTTGTCTATACCGATGCAGGCGATTCGAGTGCATGGCGGGTAAATGAGTGGAAGGTACGTTGAAGCCGCCCGATTGACGTACGCTGGTCTTGCTGTACAGGGTTTCGATGTCCTGCGATGAATTGGGGTAGCGCAGGTCCAGTTGATGTCGCGCGGTGAGGAAACGGGCGTGTCCAGGGAAACCGACTTTCTCGATCTGTACAGAATCCTGGGGTTGAACCCCGGCTGTGAACTGAGCGAGTTCAAGCAAGCCTATCGGCGCAAGATAGCGATGATGCATCCCGACCGCATCGCCAATAGCCGCTTGAACGCGCAGGCCACCAAGTGGGTGCAACGCATCACCACGCAATACAACGCTGCCATGGAATTCCATCGTCGCTACGGACGATTGCCCGGTGCAGCGGCGCCTACATCGCGCGCGCCGATCGATTCGGGGGTTCGTGCAGTGCATCCGCCACTCGCATTGCGCGGTCTGCGCAAGCAGGTGCGTGCCAGATTGATGATCGCACTGGCGGTTGCGGCGGTGTGCGTTTTGTTGTGGAACGTCGGCTCTCTATCGCAAAACGCAAACGTGGCGTCGCCCAAAACGAGCGAACCCGATACGACATCTACATCTCCCGAAAACACGCCCATGCTTACACTCGGCATGTCGCCCGAAAACGTACACGCCATCGAGGGTGATCCGGACCTCATCGAAGACGATCGCTGGGAATACGGTCCGTCCTGGGTTCGCTTCGAGCATGGCCAGGTGGTGGATTGGTATAGCTCGCCGCTCCATCCACTTGAGGTATCGGTGGACACGCCTCCTAGCCCTCATCATTGAGTAGGCCTTTGGTTTCCGTGCGAGCAACGATGCTCCGCTGGGTAGGGCATCAACGTTGTGGTGTCTTCATATGCAGTGCGAATGAGACGAGACACTTCGTTGGCACACCGTGCCGGATGCACTCACGTCGAAATCGAGCACGCCTTTGTTACTCGCCGTGTAAGGTCCATCCGGACTCACGCTGATGTGTTGCAACTCGCCGCGCTTGGACACGTTGATGGCGTAGTGCCGATCCGGTGCCAGTTCCACGATGACGTGGTGCGCGGCGGTGGCAGGTATGTCGTAGGCGATGGTTCCGGCGATGGGTGCGCCGGGTTCGAGCTGGCTGCTGATCACGACGCTGTTACCGTCGTCGGCAGCCAACCGCACACCGATGGCCGCGCCTTGCGTGATCGCGACCGGACTCGCCGCAGCTACTGCGGTCGCCGTAGGTGACAAGTCGAATACGGTAAGCCAGCGTTGCTCGATGGCGGCGTCGGCAGGGCGCACTTGAACTTGCCAAACCTTGGTGAGCTTGTCGTCTGGATACAACGGCACGGTCGTTGTCGCTGCGCTCTGTGGCAGCACGAGCAACATGGCACCAACGTATTCGCCGTTGTCACTCACGTCCAGGCGTTTGCCGCTGCCGGTGGTAGCGACGGCAAGCAGATTCGCCGGGAAATGGAAGGCCAAGTATTGATCGAATGAAGGCGCGCCTTTGCGGGTGCGGTCGTACACCACGAAACGGTTCGGCCGCAGATACACGATCTCGCGCGACCAGGCGGCTACGCCAGGCCCGTGCCTGAAAGCGCGATACATGTCTTCGAGATGGGTGGCCAGCACGTAGACATAGTCGGAACCGTCCTCGTAGGAAGCGATTCCTGTACGAACCTTGTCGTCTTCCCTGGTGTAGGCGGCCTGGCCGAAACGATCGAGTACGCTGCTGTCGTGCATGTTGCGCACGTAGTAGATGTTGTAGAGCTGTCGGTTACCGCGGTACAGCGTTCCGTTGAAGTCCGCGAAAAGGTCGGCATAGGCGCGATCTTCGTCGGCACTGCCTTTGGGCTCGTGCACCAGCCAGCCCGAAGCGTTGACCAGCAGCGGAGTCGCGCCGCGCACTAACGCAAGACCGCCCTGGTCGAAACCTTCCTCGCCCTGGCCAGGGTTGTTGATGTACGGGCCGGCACGGAGTGACATCCAGCTGGCGTGCGTGGTCCAGTCGGAGCGTGCCGCTACGGCACCCATGCCCGGTGCGAGATAAGACAGCGGCAACGTGTCCAGCGGCACGGTCGGGGCTCGTGGATCGTTATCCAGAAACGTCAGCCACGCATCGGCGGCTTGGAAATCGGTTGTGGCCTTCCTGATGTCGTTGAGATAGGTATGAAAACCGCCGACTGTCGGCGAATGCCAGTAGTTGAGCTCACCGAGGATCTGCACCGCCAGGCCTGTCTGCGCCGTTCCCGGCGGCGGTGGCGATCCTGTTGCGTGATTGGTGTCGCGATCGTCGACGTAGGCTCGCGACGGCCAGGTGAAATGCATCAGGTAGTCGGCGCTGTCGAGCGGAAACGAGTACGGCGTTGCGGCATGCACCAGATCGATTCCGGTTGCGGTCTTCACTTCGCGCGCAGGGAGGCTCATGTTGAGGATGCCCAGCGTGGCGTAGCTTCCAAATCCTTCCGGCCAACCGCCGCCGGACAAATGCGCTGTGTAATACGGCAGCACGCGACGATCGAACTGGTCTTGCAGCCAATCCGTCCATTGCGCCGGCGCGACTGGATTTTCGTCGTAGGTGGCCAGCGCAATGACGGCCTTGGCGTGGAAGTAACCGGCGAAGTAGTTGCTTTGCGGATGTCGGTATTCGAAGTTGGCGCAGCCGAAGGGGGAGGGCGTTTCCCACGCGTTGAGCCATGCATTCGCCGTGGTGTAGACCTGGTGACGCTGGTCCGGCGTCAGCAGTTCGTATACCCAGTCATAACCCAGCCCGAAGCCGACGCCGTAGAAGCGAATGCCATAGCCATCGTCGGTGCACGGATTCCAGCCACGATTGCCGGCGGCATGCGCGAAGGGCGTGGACATCTTCATCAGGATATCGACGGCCTTGGCGCCATACTCTGCCGCCGCCTTCGAATTGCTTGCCTTGAGCACTTGGTAGCACATGCCTTCGTCGAGCAAGGCGGAGAAGTAGGTGTCGCCCTGATAGCCCGCACCAAGATTCGGATGGTTCGGGTAAGCATCGCCATGAGGATCGTTGACCGTGCCACCAAGATAGGTGTCGCAGGAATTTCTAAGCTCACGCCATGCCGGCGTTTTCGCTGCCGCGTTTTGACGGAGCAGGGCCAACGTCGCCGCGTCGAGCAAGAGACGTGGATGCGCTGCCAAATGCAATGCAGGGGCTGTCGGCTGCGCGGGCGCGGCGGGCTGTTGCAAAGCAGTGGCATATGCCGCCGTCGCTATCAAAGCGAACAACGCGAGGGCAATGCGATTATTGATGCGTAGAAGGTGAAATCGGCCAGCATGGGTCGAGTTGTGCATGTCTGCAGCGCTCGATGTCAGTTAGCGTGCACCGCGCCCGAACAACACGACTTCCAAGGTCTGGATCAGGATCAACAAGTCGAGCACAAGATTGTGGTTCTTGACGTAGAACAGGTCGTATTTGAGCTTCTCGGCGGCTTCCTGTTCGGACGCTCCGTAGGGGTAAAGCAGCTGCGCCCAACCAGTGAGACCCGGCTTGAGCGAGTGGCGCACGTTGTAGTAGCGGATTTTCGTCGCCAATTCGCTCACGAATTGCGGGCGCTCAGGACGTGGCCCGACGATGCTCATGTCACCGGTGAGTACGTTCCACAATTGCGGCAATTCATCGAGCCTGAGCTTGCGCGTAATACGACCGACGCGGGTCACCCGGTCGTCCTGTTTGCTGGCCCAGCGTGCTACGCCGTCACGTTCCGCATCGGTGCGCATGCTGCGAAATTTCACCATCCAGAACGTTTGGCCGTGTTCGCCGACACGCTCTTGGCGATAGAGGATCGGTTGTCCGGGACCGGACTCCAAGCGAATCGCCAGCCAAACGCCAAGCATAAGCGGCCAGGAGAGCGCGATGATCACGACAGCAACAGCGAGATCGAAACAGCGCTTGCTGACCAGGCGCAGCGGTGTGGCGTGGAATCCCGCCGAAAATACCAGCCATGACGGATCCACCAATCCCAACTGCACACGGCCCGACTCGCGCTCGAAAAATGTCGCAAGGTCGGTGACGGGAACACCCAGCTGCTTGCATTCGAGCAAGTCGTCCATCGGCAGGCTGCCGCGCCGGTCGTCGACACCCACCACAATTTCGTCCACCTGCTGGACCTGTATGACCGCGTGCAGAGGCTGATCGCCATGGATCAGTTGGTCGAACGGCACAGCGACGATTTCGTTCGGCCGCGGCACGTAACCCACCAGGCAGAAGTTGCGACGATCCGAACGCCGACGCATGCGGAAGTGGAACTGGGACGCACGTTCGCCGGCACCGAGGATGAGCACGCGGCGCTTGAGCGCTTTGATGTCGCAAAGGCGCAGAAATACCGTGCGAAATGCGGTTACCCCCACGAAACCGAGCAGCAGCGCTATCGTCATCACGCCGCGGCCAACGTAGGCCTGCGGCAGCACGTAGTAGCCAACGCTCAGAAAAACCGTGCCAACGATGAATGCGACGACCTGATGCGCCAACACGCCGAACCAGTTGGTGCGCATATGCGTGTCGTATAAACCGAGCGCCGCCATGCTCAACAACATGGCTACGGCGAATATGAAAGACCGCTCCGGCATCCGATAGGAGAATTGCACCAGTTCTTCCGGATATCGGAAGTAACGTATGTGAGTGGCAAGATTCAGCGAGCCGGCAAGAACCAGCAACTCGCCAAAGCCGAGCAGGGCGATCCGATGGACCGTCTTGGGCCGCGAAAAGCGAAGCATCCGATATCCCCCTCCCCAATGCCGTCATTCCTTACGGCAGAGATCTAGGCTACGCCCGTTATTTCGTGTTGTCGACGTGTCAAGCACACCACGAAACCGACTGTCAACTTTATGAAACAGTGTTACAGGTGTGCGCTTCGGGGCAAGCCTTCTCAGCCCGCGCCGCATCTGGCGCGGGCCGTATTCGCTGAAGAATTACCACTTACGCTACCGAAAGATAATGCAGGTTGCATGCCACGACCGCGACCGGAGCGGCCAATGCACCGACGCAATCGAACGGTACTTCCAGGGTACGTACGCGGCACGGCCATGGGCCGACCGCTTGAGCGGGTGGCGCGACCGGCTCGTCCGACATGGCCGACAGCGTGGCGGGCGCTTGAGCCAGCCCGACGCCGAACGCCTTGAGTAGCGCTTCCTTGCGCGTCCATAACGTCAGCAGTGTTTGTGTACGAGCCGCTGGTGGCAGTTCTTGCAGGGCGGCCGCTTCGGCTGGAGTGCATATCGTGGTAAGCAGATCATCCAGCACGATCCGCGGCGGCGACTGCTCTATGTCGATGCCGACTGTCGGCGCACCACAGATAGCCATCGCTACGTAGTTGCCGCTATGGCTGAGGCTGGTGGACAGGCTAGTTCCTGGCAACTGCGGTTGTCCATTAGACGTATGCGTTAGCGGCACACGATCGGTTTCCGTGCCGAGACATACGCTCAGCGCTATGCGCCATATAGCGTGCGCCATAACGTAAGCGAGATAGTCGCGTTCGAAGTGAAAACGTGCCGCACGCGCGCGCTCGTTTGCATCGAGCCATTCATCGGCCATATGAGCGTACGCGGCCCATGCGGCACTATCGAACAGCACAATGCGTGCTTCGTCTGCAGCAGGGCGGCCAAACCCGGAACACGCCAAAGCGTATCGGGCAGTTTCTGCGAAATCCGTTGTTGCTATGCGGTGATTGCTCACCATTCTCTACTCTGCATTGTGCGCAACGTTTCCGTGTTGCGACGTGGTGCGTACGCTTTGTTCTGCTTTGTCGAGCAGCACGCGCAGCTGCTCGGCAAGCCGCAGGCTCAGGGCGACGATGGTGAAGGTGGGAAATGCCCAGCCTCCGGTCGGGAAAACCGAGCCGCCGGCGATATGCAAGTTGGCGATGCCGTGTACGCGACAGTGCCGATCGACGACACCCTGATGGGGATCGTCAGCCATCCGGGTCGTACCGAGGTGGTGCGCTGTGGTGCGAACACCCGGGACTGCGCGGTCTCCCTCAAGCAGCCACGGTTCGGGCTCATAACGTCCCTGACACGCGGCGGCAATCCTCGTGTTGAAGAGCATCGCGGCGGTGCGATAGGTACGCTGGTCCAGCGACGTGAGCTGCCAATCGACACGGACCTTCCGCTGTCCCAGGGCATCGTGCACGTCCGACAAGGTGACACGACTGTTTGGATTGGGCGCCTGCTCGAAATACCCGACCAGGTCGACGTGGGAGCTTTCCGTCACCGGCTTACCCGCCCATTTGCGCCAGGCGGCCTGGGCGATGTCTCCCACACTGAGGCCAAGTTTCAAGGCGAGCTTGCCGATACTCTCGGGCGTTTCGGGTACCGCATTCTTGTTGCGCCACGCGCCGATCTTCAGTGCGTCAGTGATCTGTTTCTCCACGACCGAACCTTCGTCCTGCACCGGTGGCCGCAATGCTGCCCGCAGTTTGCGCAGGGCGTGAAGACCATCGGGAACGGGGCCTTCCACAGGCACCGGACGGACGCGTGCATTCAAAAGGCGATGTGCACGCTGGCTTTCGTCCGACAGACACAACTCGGGAAATACCGGTGCCGGACCTTTGCCGCCGTTGCGATCGTAGGGCCGCGTTACGTGCTCGTGGTTCTGCGCGTAGAGCGTACCGAGCTTGCCCGCCGGATGATCCATAAAGAAGCGGCCGACCAGATCGCGGTCGTTGCCCAGCCCGTTCCGCGCGACCGAGTTCGACAGCAGCAGCAGCCTGGCGTTTTCGATCGCGCCGCAGGCAAGCACGAAGTGCTGCGCGCGAATCGTGCCTCGACGGCCGTCGAGCGAACCAATGCGCGCACTGTGAATGGACATTCCCGAGGGAACAGACTCCAGCTCGAGCAGATTGGCGTGCAGCAGGAGTTTGATGTTCGGGGCCTTTGCAAGCTCAGCTTCGTACGCTTCGCCAAAAAGCACGGGGCTGCGCGCAAAGATCCGATTGATCAGCGTCGTGTCGTCGAAGGAATGCGGTGTTCGCGACGGCGGGGTGAGGAACGAACCTTCCTCGAACGCATGCGATTCAATCTGGCAGAACGACTGCGCCCTTTCGTAATACGGCACGAGTTCGGCATACGAGAGTGGCCAGCCACTATGTGGGACCCAGTCCCGATGGCTCATGTCCATTTCGCTCAGCGGAATGCAACCGCCGCCCCACAGATTGCAGCTGCCGCCGAACACGCGCATACGCGACATGCCCGGGTTGAAGTGCGGAGTTCCGACGGATTCGCCGTGATAGAGCGCCTGGATGTCGTGCGCACCGGCTCGACCTCCGCTTTCAACGATGCACACGTCGATCGACGTACCGACGAAGGCTTGCGCGATGGCAATGCCAGCGGCGCCTGCACCGATGATGCACAGCTGCGTATCCAGGTCGGTGGGAGTGGGTCCGTTACGATAGTCGATGATCACCTCGTGCCCCCTAATCGATCGCGTCAAGCTTGACGACTGCTATCAAGCTCAATGGCGATGCGTCGGCAACATCACACGTGGTAGTACTCGCGGTACCAACGCACAAAATTGGCGACGCCTGTTTCAACCGAAACTTGCGGACGATATCCGACCGCGTTGACCAGTCCGGAAACGTCCGCCTCGGTATCCGGCACGTCGCCGGCCTGCAGCGGCAACATTTGCATCTGCGCCTTGCGCCCGAGACATTCTTCCAGCACTTCGATGTAACGCAGCAGCTCCACAGGCTGCTCGTTGCCGATGTTGTAGAGAGAGTAGGGTGCCACGCCACTGGTGGCGGGATCGGGCGCGTTGCCATTCCAATTCGCGACCTTTTTAGGAACAACGTCCAGCGTACGTACGACACCCTCGGCGATGTCGTCCACATAGGTAAAGCTGCGCTTGTGCCTGCCGTGGTTGAACACCTTGATCGGCTCGCCAGCGAGCATGGCCTTGGTAAACAGAAATAACGCCATGTCAGGGCGTCCCCAGGGGCCATACACCGTGAAGAAGCGCAAACCGGTACTCGGAATGCCATAGAGATGCGCGTAACTATGCGCCATCTGCTCATTGGCCTTCTTGCTCGCCGCGTAAAGCGTAAGCGGGTGTTCGGTGGATCGATGCTCGGAAAAAGGCATCAACGTATTGGCACCGTAAACCGAACTGGTGGAGGCAAACACCAGATGCTCCACGCCGTGGTGGCGGCATCCCTCCAGGATGTGCAGAAAACCGGTGACATTACTGCTTACATACACATGCGGGTTTTCGGCGGCGTAACGGACACCGGCTTGCGCAGCGAGGTTGATAACGCGCTGCGGCTTATGGGTGGCAAAAGCGCGCTCGATCGCCGGCCGGTCTGCCAAGTCCGCGTGAATGTGCGTGTAGTTGGGACGTTCGGCGAAACGCGCCAGGCGCGCCTTCTTCAACGTCACATCGTAATAGTCGTTGAGATTGTCGACGCCGATCACTTCGTCGCCGCGGTCAAGCAGACGGGTGGCGACATGGGACCCGATGAATCCGGCGGTACCGGTAACCAATACCTTCATGGTTGCATTCCTTGTCGGAAAACATGGACAGCAAATGCCGACGCAACGACGTTGGATAGATGCAGCTAGTGAATCCCGCCATTGACAGTAGGCATAGTGGAGCCAAGGACAGAGCGCACGGTTTTCCCCTCACAGCGCGGCAACTTACTTTGAGCCATGGCTGTTATTCAAGGATGACACAGGGCCGCAGGCCGTGTGTCATGTCGCTCCCTACTGAACTCTGCCACCCATCAGGCCTCTTAATAATCACATATAATTCAATAATATAAAGCGATCAACCGGCGATGCGATAGCGTGCCGCCGGTTGCGAACGCGAGAGATTGGGCGACATCTTCTGCCGCGCATCTTCGTATGCCTGCCAGTCGGCTGCTTCGGGCAGCGCCGGAATCGTCACCAGTTCGCCCTGATCGAGTCCGGCCAACGCGGCATCCACCATGTCTTCAGCGGGCATCACAATCTGCGCAGGCAGATGGCTTATCGGTACGCCTGCGACATCCCAAAATTCCGTAGCCGTGGCGCCGGGAAGCACCGCCTGCACACGCACGCCTTTGTCTGCAAGTTCGTGATGAAGCGACTGGGTAAAAGCGAGCACGAATGCCTTGCTTCCCGAGTACACGCCGTTGAGAAGTTCCGGTGCGATGGCCACGATCGATGCGATGTTGATGATCGCGCCATGGCCGCGTTCCACGAGGCCGGGCGCAGCAGCGTAGGTGAGGCGGGTGAGTGCGCTCACGTTGAGCGAAATCATCTCGTCCATCTTCGCCACGTCAGATTGCAGCAGCGGCGTGGCGGCGCCGAAGCCGGCGTTGTTGACCAGCGTCGTGATGCTCTTGTCGGTACGCAGAAGATTTTCCACCGCGGCCAGATCGGCGGCGTTGTTCAAGTCGGCTGGAAAGACCTGGATGGCGCGGCCCGTGGCATCCGACAAACGGCGAGCCAGCTGATCAAGACGTTCGCGGTTGCGCGCTACCAAAATAAGGTCGTAGCCGCGGCGCGCCAGACGGTCGGCGTAGATGGCGCCGATGCCGCTGGAAGCGCCGGTGATCAGGGCAGTGCCCTTGGATGAGGTGTTCATGTCGCTATCTCCGATGAGGAAGCACCGGCGGTATGTCGATGCCTTGAGATAGTTGTACGCGGGCCGCACCTAGACTTAAATGTCGTAGATGCCACCTTTTAGGTCATCTACCGGAGGCTGCCATGCAACGCGTCGGATTCGTGGTTTTCCCAGGCTTCCAGGTCATGTGCCTGGCCGCCGCGTCCGCGTTCGAATTCGCCAACATCACGGTGGACGACGCCGTGTACGACGTCGGCTATTACTCCGAAACGGGCGGTCCGATCGCCAGTTCGCTCGGCATGAGCATGGAAACGCGGCCCCTCGAGCGGCAGTCGTTCGATACCTTGCTGGTTGCCGGTGGCGTGGGCGTGCCGGAGACGACGCCGGCGCTGCTCGACTTCGTGCGCGAAGCACCGCAATGGTCGCGCCGCGTCGCGGCGATCTGCACCGGCGCCTTTGTTCTCGCCGAAGCCGGTCTGCTTGATGGCCGCCGCGCCACCACGCATTGGTTGTTGGCGCGACAACTGCAGAACAGTTTTCCCAAGGTGAAGATGGAAGAGGATCGCATCTTCATCACCGACGGGCCGATCTGGACGTCGGCCGGCATGAGCGCCGGCATCGATCTCGCGCTGGCGATGGTCGAGAAGGATCTCGGTGCGGAGGTTGCGCACAAGGTGGCGCAGAAACTCGTGCTGTATCACCGGCGCTCCGGCGGGCAGTCGCAGTTCTCCGCCTTGCTGGAACTCGAACCGAAATCGGATCGTATACAAATTGCGCTGACGTACGCGAAGAGTCACCTGCGCTCGCCGCTATCGGTGGAGGAACTTGCCGCCGCGGCGAATCTCAGCCCGCGTCAATTCAGCCGCACGTTTCGCGCGGAAACGGGTCAGTCGCCTGCGAAGGCGGTGGAAAATCTGCGCCTTGAAGCGGCGCGTCTGATGATGGAGCAGACGCGCCACCCGATCGAAGTCGTCGCGCGAGAATCGGGCTTCGCCGATCGCGAACGCATGCGCAGGGCGTTTTTGCGAGCGTTCGGTCAGCCGCCGCAAGCGATGCGGCGCAACTTGCGCAGTGACGAACTTGCAGCTTCGTCAAACGATGCGTAGATATCGGCGACAGCGCTCAGCCATCACCTTGGCTAAGCTGCCGTCTCCGCCAGCCACTCCTTGCTGATCCAGCTCACCAGCAGCGCACCGGCCTTGGCGATGCCTTCTTGCTCGCCGAGCCTTTCCACGAGCATGTCGCAAAGCCCGGCAAAGCTTCCGTCTTTCTGAATCAGCAAAATCGCGGCATATTCCAGCGCATCCACCGCTTCCAAAAAGACAGTGAACTGCTGTCGCCACACGATCACGCCGGCGGTTTCCGCGAGCATCTCGCTTTCGGGCAGCGCTTCGTTTCGTTGAAAGGCCGACCAGATATCGGCTGCATTGGTCGTCGCCGCCAATATCTTGAGCGACGGTGCGAGACGTAACCCGGCCGCATCCCAATCGGTCTGCGCTAGCGCGTCCGACGTCAGCGCATCGCCATCGGCCGCTACAAACGCGTACGCAAGTGCGAGCTCGATGCGCGCCAGCTCGCGCACATCCGGGTTATCGGGGTAGAGCGACGCCAGCGTGCCGTCGAAGTCGTCGCCGTAGGCGTCGAGTGTCCACGCATGCGGTGGATGGCTGTCGATATGGGCGATAGCCGTCGTCAGAAACGCTTCTTCGCCGAGCCACATACGGACGTGCGGGTAGCTCGCTTCCAGGCAACTGATCAGCTGGACGCGATAGTTGTTCTGATAGACGTTCAACCCGGCGCTGGAGCCGCCACTCAGGCGCGATGCCGCATCGTCCGATGCGGTCACGAGCCAGGACCGAAAATCGCGTTGCATATCTGCGAGGTTCATGCCGCCATCGCCTTGCGCGCCCACGCATCGATATCGCCGATGCTCCGCGCGATCGCCAGTTCGTCGAGTAGATCTTTGAGCGGCGGAATGTTGCCGTCGCGCTCGATCATGGTCGCAACGGGCCCAGTTAGCGCGATGGCTTTCGCGTAGAGCGCCCAGACCTCGTCGCTAACGGGGCTATCGTGCGTGTCGATCAGCAACTCGCTACCCGCGCTGTGTCCGGCGAGATGGATCTGCCGCACGCGGTCGGCTGGAATGCCACGAAGGTAGGCGTGCGCGTCGAAACCGTGATTGGTGGCGCTCACGAAAATGTTGTTGACGTCGAGCAGCAGGCCGCAGCCGGTGCGCTTGCTCATTGCGTCGAGAAATTCCCATTCGGTCATCGCGGCATCGCCGAAGACGATATAGCTGGACGGATTTTCGAACAGCATGGCGCGGCCCAACACCTCCTGCGCCCTGTGGATATTGGCGCAGACGATGTCCAGCGCCTCTTCGGTGTAGGGCACTGGCAGCAGATCGTGCGAATTGAAGCGATCGATGCGAGACCAGCTCAAATGATCGGAGACAAAAAGCGGTTCGATCTCGTCCGCCAGCGATTTCAACTTGCGCAGATACTCTGTCTTCAGGCCATCCGCGGAACCGATCGACATCGACACGCCGTGCAGCACCACCGGGTAACGTTCGCGTATCCGGCGAAGAATATGACGCGGCTGGCCGCCTTCGACCATGAAGTTCTCTGAGATGACCTCGACAAAGTCGGCGCGCACACGGGTGTCGAGGAAGTCGCGGTAGTGCTCCCGGCGCAAGCCGAGTCCATAACCTGCAAACGTGGGTAGTGACGTGGACATCGCGTGGCTCCCGAATAGAACAGTGAAAGGCTGGACCCGCACCGCGCAGGTCCAGCCGGATCGATTACTTGCCTTGCGGTTCGGTCAGCGTGCCGCCGGCGGCGACGCACGCGCTTGGTGTCTTCACGACGACGCCCTGGCCTTTGCAACCGTTGAGGCCTTTGCAGTCGTGCTTGGCCGTGGCGCAGAGGCTTTGGCCCTTGCACGAGTTGACGCCGTAGCAGCGGCCCGGCTGTTCCTTCTGCACGGACTGATCGGCTGCGTGCGCCGTGGCCACCGATGCGAGGGCCAGCGCGACGACGGCGGCGGCGGCGGCGAAGCTGTTGCGAGACTTGGTAACGAGAGTGCTCATGATGTTTTCCTAGGGTTGGGTATGTGGTTGACAGTGAATCAATGCGGCTTTATTTCAGGCTTTGCGCCGCGTCTTCGATGACTTGCGCAACCTGTTCCGGCTGCGACATGAAAACGAAATGGCTGCCCTTGATCTCGGTGATCTTGGAACCGGCACGCTGGTACATCGAGCGCTGCAGATCGGGGCTGTAGAAATGGTCTTCGGTGGCGACGACCGCCCAGCTGGGCTTGTTGCGCCATGCCGCGACGCCGGCGGCATGGCGCAGCGCGGCGACGGTTCCCGGCACCTGCGAGATCGCCATGAAGTTGGTGCGGTTCACAGTGAGATCGCCGCCGAGATCCGCGCCGAACTTTTTCTGATCGACCGTGATGTAACCGTCGAAAGACGTCTGCAGATCGTTGCTGGGCTCGGGCATGGATTCGACGAGCTGCAGCACGCTTTCGCCCACGCTCGGCGCCACGGCAGCGACATAAACCAGGCCCTTGACCTTGTCGCGGTTGCCGGCCTCGCTGATCACGGCGCCGCCGTAATCGCTGCCGACCAGCAAGGTCGGACCGTCTTGCTTGCGAAGCTGCCGAAACACTGCGTCGGCGTCATTGGGCAGCGATTCGATGTGCGGCTGCACCACGCTCACGGTGTAGCCCTTGTGGATCAGGATGTCGTGCACGACGTGCCAGCCCGAGCCATCCACGAAAGCACCGGGAACGATCACGATGTTCTTGACGCCGGCCGGTGCGGGAGGCGTGGTGTCGGCGGCGAAGGCGGGGCTGGCCGCCGCCAACATGAGAGCTATCAAACTCAACGATTTACGCATGGGGTTTTTCCTTGGGGGAATTGCTATGAAAGAACGGATGTTTTGCGCGGCGATCAGCGCGACAGTGACCAACCGCGACGCAGGGCATCGAGCGACCACGTGCCGCCGCCGCGAGCGACGAGAGGTAGCAACAGGCCAGCCCAGCTCAAATGCGTGGGCCACGCATCGGGGTACACGAACACCTCGATCACCGTGGTCATGCCGAGCAGCGCGAACGCGGAAGCCCGCGTGAACAGGCCCAGCACCAGCAACACGGGGAACAGATGTTCCGCGCCGGTCGCCATGCGCGCGGCCCAATCCGACGGAATCAACGGCAGCGCGTATTCGTTGGCGAACAAGTCATAGGTGGATGACTTGATGGTCAGGAAACCTTCGACTTTCGTGCGTCCCGACTGGAAGAACACAGCGGCGATGCCGAGGCGCGCGACAAGCAGCAGCAAGTTGTCGGGTACGATGCGCGACAGCCACGTTGTCGGCGCGCTATCGCGAGGTTCGCTCGCCGCGAACTTTGTCGAGGCGATTTCGATGCTGCGCGAGCTCATGACTTGGCCTGGAGCGAGCCGTAACCCTTCGGCGTCTTGATCGTGGTGCAGGTGCCCTTGGGGACCAGAATCCAGGCGTTGCCCTGGTAGTCGGCCTTGGCGGTACCCGCGCAGGTCGTGCCCGGGCCGGCGGCGCAATCGTTCTTGCCGGCGCCTGCCACGCCGTAGCATTTCTCCATCGCCGGCTTCGCCGAGCTGGATGTGGCATGCGCGCTGGTCGCCAGCGTTGCTAGTGAGAAAGCCAGCGTGGCGGCCAGAGTTGCGTAGGTGCTTTTCATGAGTGTCTCCGTGAATGAGTGAGTGAGATCAGATGTGGGCGCCGCTCACACGGCGGTGATGACGGCGTTGATGTTTCCGCGCGTCGCCTTCGAGTACGGGCAGATCTGGTGCGCGCGATCGGCGATGGACTGGGCGACGGCGAGGTCGAGTCCCGGCAGGCTCACCTGCAGGCGGGCCGAAATGGAGAAGCCTTCTTCGGGCGCGTTGTTCAGATCCACTTCGGCGGCCACCGAAGCGTCGGCGGGAAGATGGATGCCCAGTTCCTGCGCGGCGCGACCCATCGCACCAATGAAGCAGGCAGACCAGCCGGCGGCGAACAGCTGCTCCGGATTGGTGCCGGTGCCGTTGGAGCCGGGCAGGGACAGCCTGATGTCCAGGCGGTTGTCGCTGCTGCGCGACTGGCCATCGCGGCCACCGGTTGTGAGGGTCTGGGCGGTATAGAGAACGGTGTTGTTAGACATGGTCGGATTTCCTGAGTGGGTTGAAAGGCCGTTCGCCCCGAAGCGGTGGCGTGCAGTCGGCCGGTGTGCATAGGAAACCGTCGTGGCGTATCCCGGATGTGTCGCGCGGAGCGTCAAAAAGCATCGGAATGTGTAGCGAGCGGCGCCGGATACGTTCCGATACAAAACCCGCCGCCTTTGTACAAACGGATACAAAAAGCCGGTAAAGCGGACACGTTCGAGATAACTCAGACCGCTCAAATAGCGGGCAGGGCAACGCGCACAGGCGTCGCCATCCCCTATTGCGAGGAAAGACTCATGAATTTTCTGCGTATCGCCATTGCCGCGGCCGCCCTGGGTTCGGCGCTGCTGGCCTATTGGCCCAGCGCGTGGACCACGGCCAGTGCCCAGGAAGCGGTCTCCCAGGCACCGGAATTCACCGGCGCGGACCGCTGGTACAACTCCCAGCCCCTGACGATGGCCGCACTTCGCGGCAAGGTCGTACTGGTCGAATTCTGGACGCGCGAATGCATCAACTGCATCCACGTGCTGCCGCATACCAAAGAGTTGTACGACAAGTACGCCAAAGACGGCTTGGTGGTCGTAGGTGTGCACACGCCCGAGTACGACGAAGAACGCGATCCGGCCGCACTCCAATCGGCCATCCGCCAGTTCGGGATCACCTGGCCGGTTGCGGTGGATAATGAATCGCGCATCTGGAACGCCTACGGCAACCGCTTCTGGCCGGCGCTCTATCTCATCGATCAGAACGGTCGCGTGGTGTACAGCCACATAGGTGAGGGAAACTATGTCGAGACCGAACAGCGTGTGCGGCAGTTGCTTGGCAAAGCGCCGTAAGACGTCACCGCAACCCCATCACTTGGATGAACAACATGGATCACATCGACCACATCCTCGTCGTCGATGACGATCACGACATTCGCACCGGTGTCGTGGACTATCTACGCAAGAACGGCCTGCGCGCGAGCGCGGCCGTCGACGGGCGCGACATGTTCGCGCAGCTGGACACCTCGGCGTTCGACCTGATCGTGCTCGACATCATGATGCCGGGCGACGACGGCCTGGTGCTGTGCCGTACGCTACGCAGCGGCAAGCATCGAGCTGTGCCCATCCTCCTGCTCACTGCGCGCGACGACGAAACCGATCGCATCATCGGCCTGGAGATGGGCGCGGACGACTACGTGGCCAAACCGTTCTCGCCACGGGAACTGTTGGCGCGCATCAAGGCGGTGATCCGGCGCACGCGCATGCTGCCGCCGAACCTTCGCATCACAGAGACGGTCGACACCCTGTCTTTCGGCCGTTGGCGTCTGGATACCACCGCGCGTCATTTGATCGACGAAGACGGCACCGTCGTTGCGCTGAGCGGTGCCGAATTCCGATTGCTGCGCGTGTTCCTGGATCATCCGCAGCGCGTGCTGTCGCGAGACCAGCTGCTCAACCTTACGCAGGGCAGGGATGCGGAACTCTTCGACCGCTCCATCGACCTGCTGGTGAGTCGCTTGCGAACGCGCCTCGACGACAAAGCGAAAGAGCAGACGTACATCAAGACTGTGCGCAGCGAAGGTTATGTATTCAGCATGCCGGTGACGGTGCACGGGAACGACACATGAACCGCATCGCATCGACGGCGCCGAAGCGCTGGCTGCCGCGCAGCATGGCCTCGCGCCTTTATTTGATCATCCTCGCCGGTTTGCTGTTGGCGCAGGGTCTTTCCATGGCGCTGCAGTCCTACGAGCGCTACGAAAGCGCCGTATCGGTGATGCTCAATACCGTCGAAAACGAGGTAGGTACCTCGGTCGCCATACTGGATCGCCTGCCTGCGCAGGAACGTCCTGACTGGCTCGGCCGTCTGCAACGCGACAATTACCGCTTCGTACTTGATGCAGGACAGCCTGGCATGCCGCTGATTTCCGAACGTTCGCGCCAGCTGACTCGCAGTATCGCCAAACAAGTGGGAGCCGATTACCACGTGCACGCCGACGCCGTTTCGGTAAAACCGGAGCGCTACCAGGTGCATTTCACCTTGCATGACGGCTCGCCCCTCACGCTGGAAATCACGCCGCATATGGCGCCGGTGGCGTCGTGGCTTCCCGTCGTTTTGACGCTACAACTGCTGCTGCTGCTCGCATGCACATGGTTAGCCGTGCGCCTGGCGACACGGCCGTTGACGCAGCTGGCGCAAGCCGCCGAATCGATGACGCCGACCGCCGACGGACCGCGTATGAGCGAAAACGGTCCCACCGAAGTGGCTCAGGCCGCCGCGGCCTTCAACACGATGCAAGAGCGCGTTGCGCGCCATCTCAAGGAGCGGCTGCATATCCTGGCGTCGATCTCGCACGACCTGCAGACACCGATCACGCGCATGCGGCTTCGCGCCGAGAATCTGGAAGAGGGCGAAGAACGCACCAAAATCCTGAAAGACTTACGCGAGATGGAGCATCTGGTGCGGGAAGGCGTCGCCTACGCCCGCAGTGCGCATGGCGGTGCGGAAACCCCCGTGCGTATCAACGTGGAGGCCTTCTTCGAAAGCCTCGTATTCGACTACCAGGACATCGGTCGACCGGTAACGCTATCCGGCTCCATCAACGGCACCGCCATAGTTCGTCAGCAAGCATTGCGTCGCGTGTTGGGCAACCTGATCGACAACGCGATCAAATATGGCGGCGGCGCCGAAGTCGGCGCATGGAGAACGGAGCAAGGCGCATTGTGCATTGCCGTGTCGGATCGTGGCCCGGGCATTCCCGAAGAATCTCTGGAGCAAGTCCTTCAGCCTTTCTATCGCCTGGAAGCATCGCGCAACCGCGATACCGGTGGCGCAGGCCTTGGATTGGCCATCGCCGCACAACTTACACGTGCGATCGGAGGAAACCTCGCGCTGGCCAATCGCGAGGGTGGCGGGCTGGTTGCGACCGTTACTTTCTGATTTCAGTGCCATACTACCAGCATCGAATCGCAGCTTAAATTCCGCGTTGGCAGGGCTAGCTGTGTTGTGCCACATTAAAAGGTAAGTCGGGTAGGGGGGGCTGTTGCACAAATGGAATCTGGACGCCGCCGTGAGTATTCATATCCCTCCACGGATGGACCCTATCCCGGTTCTCTCGTTAGGTTGGCCATCACCTTTGCGCTTGTAATCTTTCTACCAATTGGCTTACCTATTTTCGTCACCTTCATGTTCTCTGAATCGACATTTTGGCCGTGTACTTTGGCCTTTGTTTCCAATGGAGATATAGCGCTATCGTCCATCTTTTTGATAACTGCTGTACTGTGTGATGGCATGATCAATCGTCGAGATACTACAGCCGTAACGTTGCTTGCGATTGTAATTATCTTTGTAGCGCTTTGCGTATATACGCAGGACCGGCTTGCCCATGAAGTGTCAGTCGGAGAATCGAAAGCAGTGCTGTCTAATTGGTTGGGTGTGGCGTGCTACGTCGTCGCCGCCGGTTGGACTCTGTGGTCTCAGCATATTTGGTTCAGGTATTCCGAAGCCTAAAACGTCATGAATAGTAACCTTCTCATTGTCGCTGAGTTCCTAACACTGCTCTCAACAGTGATTGCTATGTTGGCGAGACTTTTGTTTCTCCGATATAAAAAGCTCCAGCAGAAGCACGCATCGGCGCCTGAGCGTGACACGTCAGTCGTTATTCCCATTAAAGACGCACTGTCAATTAGTCTTTCGAGTTCATCTCCAGTGATAAATGTTGTAACAGTTCAGTCCCCGTCCGCGCCGATGACGACAACTTCGTCAACTGACGTTCCCTATACGGTCATTGCTAACACATCGATTGAGGTCCTAAGTGATGTCTGACGCACCAGCGAACTTGCAACGTGCCCCGGTCAAGCGTTCGATTAGCTTTTGCGAACTCTATGCAAATGCCGTCAACTTCAAAGTCACCGCTACGGACTTTGGCTTGGTATTCGTTCGAACTGTTAACGACGAAAACGGTATAGCCGTTAACGAAGAGCAGGCAGCCGTTTCCCTAGCACCGCAGGCCTATAAGCACATGGTGTTGGCTTTGCTTGATTTATTGAATGAGTATGAGGCGCAAGTAGGCGAAATAAAAATGCTCACCAGCGTGCCGTCGGTGGAAACTATACGCGGCGCAATCACTGGCCTTGTAAACAGTGCCAAGAGTCAGCCCTCAGTCGTTTCCGGCACGCGGTAGCCTAGCTAGTTGGTCCGTGCGTCGCGATTTAGATTCAACGTTGTGTGTTCTGCGAGTGCAGGGTAGATCCAGTTCAGGCGCTCGCGTTTCCTGGGCACAGCACAGCGCCATGTGTTCGGAAGATCCAGGCAGCAAGCCGCATGCCAGCCGATTTCAGGCTACGAATCAAATTTGACATAATATACATTATGCGCAATTACGTAATAGCCATAGTACCTAACGCAACGCTTCTTGCCACCGGACCGTTGGGTCATCCTCTCAGACCGCAACCCGGAAACCTCCGGGTCCCGGGTTGCATTGTAGAAAGGAGCTCGGCGCGTGTTGGCTACGCTGGCGTGGTCAGACAACTCGCGCAATCAGGTCAAGGTTTACTTCAAGCCAGCGGCTTGCTCAATCACATCGGCCACTACGTCGGGATGCGAAAGCATTGGAACGTGGCTGGAAGGAATGGTCGACGTGGTTGCATGGATCTTGTTTGCCATGCTTTTTTCAAGATCCGGTTGAATCGCCCGATCCTCGGAAGCAACGATGTACCAAGAAGGTTTGCTGTGCCACGCCGCGCTGGTTACGTTGCCACCCAGTGACTTTGCACTGGTGGGTGCTTGTGCGGCATACAAGATCGCCTTCTCGGGCGCACTCAAGTCTTGGGCAAAACTCTCGTAGATGCCCGCCTTGGTGAGCTTGAGGAACCCTTCCCTATCCGGCTTAACCTCGGCGGCCAACGGAGGGGGAGCCATGGTCGCTCCCAAGGAGCCTGCAGACTGACCATCGTCTGGAGCAAATGCGGCGACATAAACCAAACCCCTTACTTTGGGATCGTTGCCGGCTTCCGTTATGACAGCCCCACCATAGGAGTGTCCAACCAAAAGGACCGGACCATCCTCGAGGGCGATAGCCCGTTTGACGGTCGCGGCGTCGTCAGCCAGAGACGTGAGCGGAAGTTGTACGGCAACAACGTTCATGCCTTTTGCGTTGAGTAGAGGAATGACCTTCGACCAACTTGAACCGTCCGCCCATGCGCCGTGCACAAGAATGACATTCTTCACCTGCGATGGTGCTGCGGAAGCTGCCTCTGCGGACGAACTGTTCATAGTCAGGGATACGCTCGATAGACAGATAAGGGACGTGGCGACAAGCGAACGCCACGAGATTCTTTGCCTGGTTTTCATGATGGAAACTCCTTCGCCCAAATGAAGATGGAATTGCTGGTAGGGCGAAGGAAATAGAGCATGGCGGGATGGTCGTCTCTTTCGAAAAACAGACTCGAATTTCAAAAAAACGACCGAAAACCCACGTGCACGTCTTGTCGGGATCGAGCGACACATTATTCCGAGGGACTATCGATCCAGGGTGCGAAGGAGCGACGCCAGCGTCCAGGGCTCACCTTCGTGCACTGCTTGAATGCGGCGTTGAAGTGAGACTGGCTGGAGAATCCGCATTCCAAAGCGATATGTGCCATTGAGTGGTCTGACTCAACGAGCAGAAACTTCGCTTTGCTGATGCGCCGGGCGAGCAACCATTGATGGGGCGACATGCCGATTGATCGCCGGAAGCTCCTGGCGAAATGTGTCACGGACAATTGGCATTCGAGCGCCAACTCCGCGAGGGAGATGTCCATGCGCTCATCCATCATTTCCTTCGCACGCAGTTCCTGCCACCGGGCCAGGCCGGACGAATAGCGACGAGCGGCGGTGCTGGCATTTCCATAATGTCCCAGCGTATGCGCGCACACGGCACTCAGAATTTCGTCCAGCAACAATCCACTGGCAATGTGTTGTTCCCTGAGTGCGGCCAAGGCCGCTTGACACAGAAATCTCATCACCGGGTCGTCCCGGCCGACCATCGGGCCGTGGATCAACTCCGAAATCGGCGAAGTCCCGTTCTGGTCGGAGAACGCATTGAGTGTCGCGAGTGGAATGCGGAAGTGGAGCGAGTGCGTCGATTCGCGCACCATCGCTCTGGGGTCGAGCCGCAGGTCGTGAATATAGGTCATGCCTGCCACGGCAGGTTCTACAGGTATGGATCGACCGTTCAACCAGTATTCGTGGTCCACAATGCTGGCGAGTTGGACATCCACTAGAAAAGCTTCATCGCAGCCCAGTGAGCCGCTTGGTTCCGCCATCGGAAGATCGAGTTTCAATTCCGACAGCGCAATCGTCCCCCGCTCCAGCTTGCGTTCGGCGCGCAAGTCAGGCTCGGGTACGCCAAAGCAACCTGCAAGATGCTTTCCGAAAGCTGTATCGCCCGATTCAGCCTGTAACCCACCGACTTGTCTACGGGGTTGGCTGCTTCCGCCTTCTTTCATAAATGCCCTCCTGGCCGCCATCTTCCCGCCATGCTGACCACTTTGGGAAGCTCGGCCACCGGTAGGCACCCATGGCAGCAATGGGTCGGGAGCTGCTGCTCCCCTACCCTCGATAACCCTCTCTAATCGTCACCTTCCCTGCACCTAACTCTAGCCAAAGGCTGATCCTGCATGTCTGCTTCGGGCCGGAAACGGACATTAGATCGAATCTCTGCAGCTCGTCTCGTAACGCGTATTGCTGTGACTGGAAACAATCTCGCTTCCTTCCACGCGGACATCGACGGGCGCCACCAGTCGATCGCTTCGCCTGTCTTGACGATCTCTTATGGAGTCGGCGTCGCCAGGAACGTGTGAACGTGGTTGGCTGTGTCGGCCGCATTCACGTCTGCATCGTAGTAGTTTCCCATCAGTACGCCGTTGTTGTTGACGGAGGCCAATGCTGTACCGTACTCGCCCGGAATCGCGAAAGTGGTATAGACCCCATTCTTCAATATGAATCCCTGCAGGCCCTCACCGCCCGTTTGGAGGCATTGGTTGGTCGGACAGTAGCTCCCGACGATCTCGTCGGCATCGTTGATTCCCGTGCTGGCGGTGTAGACCGCACCTGGGAAGTCGATCGACGTATAGGTGTCCCCACGCCGCAAAAAACCGTGGACGTTGCCGTTTGCATCGGCGTATGAGCCGACAATGTGCCCTTCGCTATTGACCGAAAGATACAGCTGAATCTGGCCGCCGCCGGGATAGTCGAACGAGGTGTACGTACCTCCGATAAGCGTATATCCGTGCGAGTTTCCGGTGCTGTCAGTCCATCCACCGACAATCTCGCCCGTATTGTTGATTGCCGGGGAGAAGGTGCTAACGGCGCCGGTAAACGGCACGTTTAGGGGTTTAAATGTATCGCCGTCCAACTCATAGCTGTGAAAGATATAAGAATCTCCGGCCTCACCAACATAATAATCGCCGACAATCTGGCCGAAATCATTGATGCTGTAGGGTTGCTGTACTTGCGAGCCCTGAGGGTCATTCAATAGATCGTAGGTCTCTTGGACGGGATTGGTTCCAAATACTCGCGCAAGAAAGCCTGTCTGAGTTATCCCGTTGTTTGAAGACCAAGCCCCGACGACTCTAATCTTGGGCGTAGCTGTTCCGCTCTGATCGTCCGAGTCGCGGTCAAGGGCATCGGGATTGATACCAACACCCTGTGTATCGAGAGCCCCCGGATAGCTGATCAGAGTGTATGTGTAGGTCGGTGAATCCGACAACCGTGTGCTCACCTGCGCTTTAGTTAGCGCCTTTCGCGCACCTAGAAACCTCATCGCAGGCATTAATCCCTGCGCAAAGCTATTTGAAACGATCAGGGTTGCTCCCAACAGGGCCAGAGCTATTCCAGAGTTTTTCAAAACGTGATTCTTCACAAGACCCCCTTGATTCGGACGTTAATCGAATGAATGTGGCAGGAACTTGTGCGAAGCCTAATGGCGCGCGCGACGACCAGAAGCTCCCGTTCGACGGGACCTGGCAATTTTGCGATGAACCGTGCATTCAGTACGCCCAACGGGTGCAAGAACAAAGGAGCAGCCCATAGAATGCGGGCATGCCTACCCCAGACGCGCCAAAGCGCCTCGTATCTTTCTGGCCGCTGCAGATCGGCGGTTGGGCGCTTTATGCATTGACGACTGCGATCGCTTCAGTCCCTTACAGTCACACCGGTACTGAAGTGTTTGCAGTCGTGGTTGAGCTTGGTACTTCCTTTCTCGCCAGCTTTCTCTTGTATTTCCTTTGCCGGTATCTCTGGCGCAAGGGCGTGCCGCTATTTCGCGCCCTCTCCTACTGCGTGGTTGTCTCCTACGTACTCGGCGTAGCGTGCACGATCGTTACGCGCCTCATGCAGATGCTCTGGACCAACACGACGTTGCCGTTCGACTGGAGTATCGCGTTGACTGAAGCCATCGGCGTCAGTTTGACCCTTGATGGATGGAGTGCGCTCTATTTCGGCATAAAACACTATCAAACCGTCGAGCAACAAAGGACAAAGCTGCTTTCGATGGAGGCGACAGCGCGAGAGGCACAGTTATTGGCTCTGCACTATCAGCTTCAGCCACACTTCTTTTTCAATACACTCAACGCCATTTCCTCGTTAGTAGTAAGTAATCAGCCTCTATTGGCTACGGAAGTGATCGCAAGGCTGGCCGCGCTTCTGCGAAATACGCTGAGCTTTCCTGACACGCACACGGTGACACTGCGAGATGAGCTTGCTGTGGTCGACGAATATCTGACCATTGAGCGAATACGCTTCGGTTCGCGACTTAAGGTATCTTTCGATGTGAGCGACGAGGCAAATGACGCGCAAGTGCCACGCTTCTTGCTGCAACCGCTCATCGAAAATGCCATCCGGCACGCGATCGCCCTGCGTCCCGAGGGCGGTGAAATCACCATCAGCGCACGCCTGGCCGAGCAAAGATTGCAGATCGATGTTGCGAACGACACGTGTGAGCTTGAAGCGACGGACTCCTATCAGAGCCATGGGGTGGGATTGGCGAACACGAGGGCTCGATTGGGGCAGCTCTACGGTGCTCACGACGCGACCCTAATGCTGTCGGGGGAGAATGGACGATTCATGGTTTCACTTCGACTCCCACTGATCACGGAGCCGATTGTGAGCTTATCGATGGTCGGACGATGACTATCCGAGTCCTCATCGTCGATGACGAGCCGCTCGCGCGACTTGGCGTGATCTCTCGCCTACGCGCGTACCCGGACATGATCGTCGTCGGCGAATGTGCGACGGGAGAGGATGCACAGCATTTGATTGCTCATTTGACGCCAGATCTCGTTTTTCTTGACATCGAGATGCCTGGTATCAACGGCATTGAGCTGGTACGACTGCTTCCTAAGGGCTACGCGTCGCATTTCGTATTCCTGACGGCGCACGACGAGTATGCGTTAAATGCATTCGATATCGAGGCGCTCGATTATTTGCTCAAGCCCATTGATAACGAACGGTTCGCCGCTTGCGTTGATCGCGTTAGGCGAACCGTTGTGCTGCATCGGCAGGAGAGCCACTACGGCCTTCTGTATGAACGGTTAATTGCCAAACATGCTGACACAGGTGGCCAGCCGGTTCGTCGCTTTACGGTGCGCTGCGGCAGCGATATTACATTCGTGAAGGCAGACGACGTCGATTGGATAGAGGGCTTGTCGGACTACGCCGGTTTGCACGTACAGCGTAAGACCCACCTCATTCGCGAAACGCTCAGCTCTCTGGAGTCGCATCTAGATAGCTCACAGTTCCTGCGCATCCATCGCTCCTCGATCGTCCAGGTCGATCGCATCGTTCGCGTGCAGGCGCTCGCCAATCGCGACGCACTCGTTACATTGCGAGATGGCCAGTCGTTGCGAGCAAGCCGCAACTACAGTTCGGGCCTTCACGATCTGCTGCGAAATAGACGTTCCTCGCTTTGAGTAGCGACCGGCACTGGAGTCCAGTGGCTAATCCCCCAATTCTCTAGGATTAAAGTTCAGCCTCGTTTTGCCGATAAGTCGTATGCCCTAAAAGGCGTAACCTTTCTTTTGAGAGAAAATCATGTCCGTACAGGCCATCAGCAGTCAGCCGACCGTCGTAGCGACTCCAAGCGCCGGCACCTCACCCTCGCAACCTGCCTCCACAGCGCAGGCAGGTAGTGGCACTAAATCGACGCCGGCAGCATCGTCCGACAAGGTCAGCATCAGCAGTGCCGCGCATGCCGCCCTCCTCCATGCCGCCGTCGCCGAAGCGACGGAAACCTCCGTGCAGACTGCTCAGGAAGCAAGTCGTGGAGATATTCAGGCGCAGCATTTGCTCGCGAAGGAGCAGGCCGCGAAAGGCGGCTAATCCTGAATCGTCACCGCTCACAGCCCTGCGGAATCGCCGTAACACCCATCCCTTTCACCCATTCGTTCCGCCGCTGGAGACGTTGCCTTTCACCTTGAAGTAAGGGGCGGCCTTGCCTGCCCCTTCCCTATTCAATAACTTGTGCTTCGACGCGTCCCTGACGCACAGCACGTATCAATGCGTCGTGATCACGCTCATTCTGATCGGCATAATCGACGGCGAACGAAGTTATCGCATCCGCGAAAGCGTCGCTTTTTCCGAGATAGGCAGCTAACACAACGGCATCGCCGGTCCGCGCATGCGCGCGTGCCAAAGCACGGCCGCAGAGTTCAGCGTAGTTACGAAGGTTGAGCGGTTTCATCACGCTGATGTCTGGCGTTATCTTGGCATCGCGCAGCTGGCGAACGTAAAACTGGCGTGCGATTCCGTGGGTCCAGCCTATAAAAATATCGCTTGCCGATTGCATCATGCGTTGCCCTACCACTACGCGCTCGCCGTGATGCTTGTAAACGCTCGCGCCGACATAGGGCTCGATAACAGACTCACGCGCTTCTTTGAACTGCAGAAAAAGCGGGTCGCCCGAGCCAGAGACCAAAAGCAGAATGCCGCAATAGGTTCCGACGCTGCCCACCCCCACTACTTTCATGGCCACGTCGACAAGGCGGAAGCGATCCAGTAACACCCGCCGTTGAGGTTGAAGTGTGTCTCGATAATGCGCAAACCCGCGATTGAGTTCCTTGCGACGCTTGGCTGGGTCACCGCTATCGTCGTGATAGATGAGCGGCAGCTCGTCACGAATGCGCGGCGGCGAGCCCTCGGCTACAGCCAATTTCACGAACTCCTTCGTGTGGGCCGTATATTCCGTCGCCTTTTTTAGCCGCGTTTTGGCGAGCTTCTTCAAGTCGGGATCGACGATCTGCTCGATAATTTTTTTCAGATCGAGAAAATCGTACCAGGCATCCAACAATGGCATCTCACTGTATTCGGCCATGCGATCCCGGTAAGCACTTGTCGCGTGCCAGGCGGCTTCGCGCCCATCATCCTTGGAAAAGCCATTGGACTGTGCGGCAATGAAAAGACTGGCAGCAAGGCGCTTTAAATCCCACTCCCATGGGCCGACGCTGGTTTCATCGAAATCGTTGATATCGAATACAAGCCGCCGCTCGGGCGTGGCATAGCCACCGAAGTTGAGCAAATGACAATCACCGCAGACCTGCAAGTGCATACCCGTAGACGGCGTATGTGCCAGATCGGCAGCCATGATGGCAGCACTACCACGATAGAAAGCGAACGGCGATTCCATCATGCGGCCGTATCGGATAGGCACAAGATGGGGGACCCGCCCCACCGAATTGGCCATCAATGTTTCAATAGCATCCCGCCGGTGTTTGGGTGCATGCCACCCCGCTTGCGACTTGCGCGGACACTGCGATCGAAGCGACTTTGCCAGCGCCAACCGCTCGTCGATCGACTGCGTATGCGTCTGCGCCGGCAGCGGCGCTTCAATGGCTTGGCGCGCCTTGCGCGCTGAATGATGGGTGCTACTACGAGCCACTTGCAGATGGGAGGACGTAGCCATGCAATCGGTCTCCGTCATTCGTTCGAACAGTGGTATCCCTGACGGACTCTCTAAGTGCACGTGTCGTCACGGGAGGATATCTCCGCTTCGGGTTGGAAGCGGACCTTCACTATACCCGCGATAACTCGGGCTAATCACCCTTCAATGGCGAGCGCCTGTTCGACGCCGATATCGCCCAGTAGTTCTTCGAGCACACCCACAGCGGCAGCACTAAGCGTAAGATCGGAGCCCTCGCGCACTCACCACAGTCTTGAGGGAGGTCTTATGTCCCTTCTTCGTTACGCAGTTTCAGCAAGTTTGGTCGTGGTTGCTACCATCTCTACCGGCCTTCCCGCCGGCGCCTCGCAGGACGTGCCGAAACCGCAGCAGACACCTAACCTTTCTGGCGTGCACGATTTCGACTTTTTCATCGGCAGTTGGCGCACGCACAGTCGACGACTGAAATATCGTCTTGTCGGCAGTCACGACTGGGAGGAATTCGACGGCACGATTCGCTCGTTCAGTCTTATGGGTGGATTGGCGAATGTCGACGATACCGAGTTTGATACGCCGGAAGGCATCTATCGCGGCGTAGCGCCGCGTGCTTACGATCCGAAGACTGGACTGTGGGCCATCTGGTGGATTGATGGCCGCAATCCCCATGGCGCACTCGACCCGCCGGTCAAAGGGCGTTTCGTGCATGGCATCGGCACCTTCTACGCCAGCGATACACTGCGCGGCAAACCGATCAAGGTGCGCTTCATTTGGTCGCAGATCACTCCCAACACGGCGCATTGGGAGCAGGCCTACTCTGGTGATGGCGGCCGAACGTGGGAAACCAACTGGATACAGGATGTGCGCCGGGTCAAGTGAACCCGAGCATCGCGACTAAACGCGTAGCGGGCTGTTGAGAAACGCTCATCCATCCCTGTCGCGATAACAGTCCCTAATTGCCCTTTTCCACCGGCGTTGCTCGGTCGGTACGCCAGATCTCGTTGACCTCGGAACAGGCACTGGCGAAGAGGCTTAGATCGAACTCGAGCCGGCGACTGGCAGCGGATCCCAGTACGCCGGCGCTCCCACGGCTTGTTGAAGCTGTGCGATAAAAAGTTTTGCCTTCACTTCATGGGAACGCCCGGGAAGACGTACGGCATGGATAGCTGGCCGAACACGCTGCGGGGACTGAGGTACGTCGCCAAACAAAGAGATCAGCCGACCAGCTTGTATATCTTCAAAAACGAGCCAACTGGGCAATTGCACGATGCCTAAACCAGCGAGCGCCCCTTGAAGCATGCCTTCCTTATCGTCGGTGCGCAGACAGCCACGAGCCGGGAAGGGATGACCGCGGTTGAGACCCTCATAGCTCCACGTGCCCACCCATGCCGCCGGTGTTGCCATGGTGGTGATGCAGTCGTGGTGCAACAAGTCGCCAGGCGCCTCAGGCTTTCCCGCGCGCTCTAGGTAGCTCGGACTTGCGCAGGTGATTAGGTTTAACGGCGCCAAGGTCACCGCGTGCAAATCGCTGTCTGGAAGTAAGCCAATACGGACGGCGACATCAATACGTTGCTCCACTAGATCGATGACTTGATCGCTGAGATGTAGCTCGACCTCAACATCGGGATAGCGCCGCAAAAAGTTGGCGATCACAGGCATTATGTGCCGGCGCCCGAAAACCGCCGGTGCTGTGACAGACAGAAGTCCGCGCGGATCGGCGTTGGCCGACGAGATTGCTTCTTTCGCTTCAGCGAGTTCGGTGAGGATGTTTCGCGCGCGCGGTATGAATTGTTCGCCCGCATCAGTGAGCACGACGCGGCGCGAACTACGGTGGAACAGCCGAGAACCGACTTCTGCTTCAAGCCAATCAATCTTGCGTGTCACCGACGAGACAGCGACACCCTGCTTCTTCGCCACCTGAGAGAAACTTCCGCAGACGGCGACCGCCAGGAAATCATTGAGTGCATCAATCATAAGAGTAGGTATTCTGGCTAAAAAATCGTTGCGTATTTTGCAATCCACGTTTGCATTTTTTCTAATTGTTCCGATTATTGCAACGATCTAGGCTCCCGCCAACCGACAAACCCAACCCAGTCGGGCTAATGGAGACCTTGCACCATGAACCCTCGATCGCTATCTACCCGCTTCCTTCGTCATACGACCTTCGCCTTGGCACTGGGAACGCTTGGCGCCGCCTTCATTTCCGGCCCGGTGAGCGCAGCGGCACCGATGGTCAAGACCCAGGCACCGGGCTTCTATCGCACCATGCTGGGCGATTTCGAAATCACCGTCATCAGCGACGGCACTTTGGATCTACCTGTCGACAAACTTCTGAGTGAACCGGCGGCGCAAACCAACGCGACACTCAAGAAGTCGTTCCTGGGTTCGCCACTTGAGGTGTCCGTCAACGCCTTTCTAGTTAACACTGGCTCACGCCTGGTGCTGGTTGATACCGGTGCCGGCACATTGCTCGGCCCGACCTCCGGCAAACTCGTCGCTAACTTGCGCGCTGCAGGCTACCTCCCCGAACAGGTGGATGACATCCTGCTGACGCATATGCACCCTGATCATGAGGGTGGCCTCATCGCGAATGGACAACGCGTATTCCCAAACGCAGTGGTGCATGCCGACAAGCATGAAGCGGCGTATTGGCTCAGCAAAGCCAATATGGACAAGGCTCCCGCTGACTCCAAGGGCTTCTTTCAGGGCGCAATGGCTTCAGTACAGCCTTATGTCGACGCCGGAAAATTCCAGCCGTTCAATGGTGACACCGACATTGTCCCTGGCGTGAGGTCCATAGCCAATCCTGGTCATACACCGGGCCACACCACTTACCTCGTGGAAAGCAAAGGCCATGATCTCCTGCTGATAGGGGATTCGATTCACGTCGGATCAGTGCAGTTCAATAACCCATCAGTCACCATCGCCTTTGATACCAACGCCAAGGATGCTGCGAATTCGCGGGCCAAGGTGTTTACGATTGCCGACCATGACGGCGCGCTCGTCGGCGCTGCCCACCTCTCTTTTCCGGGCCTCGGCCATCTAACGGCGGAGGGCAAAGCATGGCGGTGGATCCCGGCGAACTACACGACACACTTGCCTTGATCGCGAAAATCTAAGCCTACCGGCACGTCAGTGCCTACATGGACACGCCATGCAGGCACTTTTGCCGTCGCCATAGTCATCACCAGCATAGTCACTAGGTGGGAACAACAATGAGAGTGCGCGCTTACTATTCGCTCAAGCGTTAGCCGTCGCAACCTCACCCTCTTCTTTTCTCCGAGGTCACCATGCACAAGAGTCGTCTCAGCAACATCATCATCGATTGCCAAACCGATGACATCGAAGCCGCTGCAGGCTTTTGGGCCGCGGCAATCTGCCGAGTTGCAGAGTCCGACGCCGATTCGGCCGAACCATATCGATTACTCGAAGGTCCTCAAGGCGAAATGAAGATCCTTGTTCAAGCTGTGCAGCATGAAAGCAGGATTCATCTTGACATCGAAACCAACGACATCGAAGCCGAGGCAACTCGACTGGAAGGGCTTGGCGCCAAGCGCGTTGAAAAGGTGAAGTCTTGGTGGGTCATGGAGGCGCCAACAGGGCAGCGGTTCTGCGTCGTACGGCCCCAGCGACCAGACTTCGAGGAGAACGCGAATGTCTGGCAGAGTCAAGGCGACGCCTAATCCCTCCTTCAAGCGGACCCACTCCGGCTGGCGTTGATTCCCACGCCGCCGGATAGGCGGCGTGGGCTGATTACAAAACACGGCCTGAGGCCTGGCACTCGTGTCGCTACGGCGTCCGTATGAATCCGTTCACGACGCCCGCAGAGTTAACATAGAGCCCCACGATGACACCGCTAGGGTTGATCCCTGTTGCCTCAGTGAACGAGGCTCCGGGGTAATCGAACGACGTATAAGCACCATTAAACAGATAACCGTGGCTGACGCCCGAAGCATCGGTGTAAACCCCCACCACGTCACCCGGAGCATTGGCGCCGCCAGCAAACGTAAACGCGGCGCCTGGATAGTTGATGGTGGCATACGATCCGTGGAACAGCAGGTACCCTTGGCACTGTGTGGAACATGTCGTTCCACTTAGGTGTGTGTAAGCACCAACGACTGCGCCAGATGGGATCACCACGCTGCTGGTACTACTGACCGCACCTGGTGGGTCGAAGGTCGCCGAGAAGTCGCCCTTCTTGGACACCAGGAAACTGTGGGTAACGTTGGTGTTGCCGGTGACGCCGCAGGCAGCGTCGGAACAGGTTGCGCCTGACAATTCACCTGAAGGGTTAATGCTACTGAGTTCTGTACCAGCCGCACCTGGGTAGTCAACCGTTGTGTAAGACCCATCGCGTAAAATGAAACCGTGGCTGACGCCGGCCACGTCGACATAGGCGCCCACAATATCTCCCCGTGGATTGATAAAGTTGGCAGTCGTAAACGTGGAGCCCGGAGGGTCGAACGGCGTAAATTCCCCTCCTGTTAGCGTAAAACCGTGCAAGGCTCCACCCGCGGTGAGGGTGTAACCGCCGACGCTCGTACCCTGGGGATTGGGGCCGCCAACAAGTTCAGTGAGTACTGAGCCCGGATAATGGACCGACGTATAGGTCTGCGCCCCCGCGAACGACGGCACTGCAACGGCCGCACCGATCGTACACATTGCGATGATCCGAGATACCTTAGTCATAAGATCTTCTCCTGATTCTCGTGTGAAGTTACGGGCCAGAGGACTGATGGAGTCTAGGGCTCCATCCACGCACGCCAAGGGAGATTGCGCCTTGAACGATTCCTTACGAACGCGTAGGCGTAGCGGTCGCTTATGAGTAAAAATGAACGGATGCCCTCCGAATTTACCAAATCTGTTGTTATCGAAACGTCCCCGCCCGAGCTATTTCTGAGCCGGGAGCTGGCGACCCTGTCATTCAATTTCCGCGTACTGGCGCAAGCGCGCGACGTGCGCGCGGCCATGCTCAAACACCATCATTAGTTCGGCTCGGCCGCGCCCGGCCCCGACGGTATTTCCTTCCGGCGAGCTGTTGTCGCGCATCCGCGAACGTGTGCTCAATCTGGTGAGCGCGCAATACACCACGGCGCGTCCGCGCCGCTGCCTGCACGGTTATTTCGAGAATGAATTGCCGCCGGTGTTGAACTTTCCGCGCAAGGACTAATGCATCCGTTAGGCGCGTGTCTCTTCGATTCCATATCGCATGGCATCTTCGAGAACATCAACGTCTATATTTTTTAGTGCGCGGAATTTGATGCAATACCCCGTTACGGTCGCCTGACCGATCTTCTTTCCAAATTTCTCGGCCAAGTATTTTTTGTCTTTTATGCCCATGATGTAGACGGATATGCCTGTTGTATTTGCGCTCAGGCCAACCTGATAGAAATCCTTGTTTTTTCCGTCGGCATACTTAATGGCCTGCACTCCGTAACCTATGTTCGGATTGGAAACCACCCGGCCGCTTTCGTCTTTTCCATCGAGAAACCACAATTTACAGTCCGGCATGATTCCAAGAATGAGGCCGTGAAGCTCTTGGAGGTCTTTTTGTTTTGGCTCTGGCTGGGCCGCGATATAGTCCTTGATTTGGCTGCGCACGTTCATATGAAAAATCCCGGCCTGGGGTCTGCTTAGCCAATCCTACTCCCGATAACACGGGCTAACCGCCCCTTCCCCGCCCTCAACTCCAACCAAGCTAACTGCGGCGCCAGGGTGATGTCTCATCGGACTAATCGGACGATAAGTTTCCACGGGTACGCTTGGCGCCTTGGATCGGCACTCCATGGACGAAGTGAACCTCATGATCTCGACAAATGGAGTGGCTATGAGCACGTTAATCTTGTTTCGCCGTATCGGAGTGTGGGCAGCCTTTCTTGGTGCAGCCACTGCTTGCGCCAGTTCCACGACTTCGAACAGCTTGCCGCTAACGAAAGTGGCCGACATACCCCTCGGTGGCGAAACCACGCGCCTGGACTACGCAAGCTTCGATCCAGGCCGGCATCTTCTGTTCATCGCACACTTGGGCGATAGCGCCGTGATCGTGTTTGACACAAAAGCCCAACGCGTCGTGACGCGAATTGCTGATATCAGCAAAGTCCACGGGGTCTTGGCGATCCCGGAACTCGGTCGGGTTTATGCCTCGGCTACCGGAAGCAACGAGGTGGTCGCGATAGACGAAGACAGTCTGAAGGTCGTGGCACGAGCACCGGGAGGCGTGTATCCCGATGGTATGGCGTATGTTCCGGACCTCCGCAAGCTTTACGTCTCCGATGAGCATGGTGCGACCGATACGGTCATCGATGTGCGTACGAATCAGCGTGTAGCCACTATTCCGTTAGGTGGTGAAGTGGGAAACACCCAATACGATCCGGTCTCCAAACATGTCTTCGCCAACGTGCAGACTCGCCGGCAGCTGGCCGATATCGATCCCACTACGGATAAAGTCGTCGATCGCATCGACTTGCCCGGGGCCGAGGGCAATCATGGATTGCTGATCGATGCGCCGCAGCGGCTCGCATTCATTGCCTGTGAGGACAACAACAAATTCCTCGTGCTGAACCTGACGAGCCGTCGCGTTACGGCGTCCTTCGATGTGGGCGGTGATCCCGACGTCTTGGCCTCCGATCCAGAGCTGGGCTGGATCTACGTGGCTGGCGAAGCAGGCATCGCTACGATCTTCCAGACCAAGAACGGCACAGTGCAGAAGATCGGCGAAGGCATGCTTGGCCCGAATGCTCACGTAGTGGCAGTCGATCCGGCCTCGCATTGGTCGTATTTCCCGCTCAAGGATCTTGAGGGGCACACTGCCCTGCGCGTGATGCAGCCGCGTCCGAGCCTCACGAAATAGATTCGCAGAAAGATCTGGTTTCAGGAACTCACAGCTGTTGAAGATCAGCAATCAATCCAGGTCCGTTCGGCTGCCATCCCAGCTTTTTCCGCGTTTGCTCGCTGGATGCAGGAGAATCGCGTCCAGCAAACATGGCGAGCCATCCGAAAAAAGCTTGAGCTTCGTCTGCTGCGATGGACTTGACTCGCAGGTTGAGGCGTTCACCAAGGGTTTGCGCGATATCGCGCATCGATATGCCCTCTTCCGCAACGGCGTGATACTTCGCGTTCGGCTCAGCTTTTTCAATCGCCAGTTTGTATAGGCGGGCCACATCGAGAACGTGCGCAGCTGGCCAACGATTGTGTCCTTCACCGATATAGGCGCATGCACCCTTTTCACGAAATATCGTAATGGCTTGGGTGATCAACCCCTGCTTGACCGGGTCGTGAACTTGCGGGAGACGCACCACCGACACATTGACGCCGCCTTCAGCAACAGCGACAGCGGCTTCTTCTGAGGCTGCACGTGGAATGACGTTTGAGGCGATCGTTGCATTGTCTTCCTTGGCCGGCTGACCCGGCACCGTGTTGGCCAATCCGGTTCCGGAAGTCACAATCAACGGTCGGTTAGAGCCAGCGAGAGCCGAACCGAGTGCCTTGATCACACGTCGATCATCTTCGCAATTCGCGACGAATGTCGAGAAATCGTGCTTGAAGGCAAGATGGATGACAGCATCGCATTGGGCGGCGCCCTTCTTGAGGCTATCCAAGTCCTCAAGCGATCCGTGATAAACCTCTGCGCCGGCAGCAGCCAGATCCGCAGCTTTGTCATTCGAGCGACAGAGTCCGAGCACCTGATGGCCTGCCCCGATCAGCTCTTTGACGACGGGCATACCGATAAATCCCGTAGCACCTGTGACGAATACACGCATGATCAACATCTCCAGAGTTCGTTGGAGACAAATTTCCACCCTTGATCTATGCTAGTAAAGTAGTGAGATTATCCGGTTATAACGGTTAATAGGATGGACGCGCAGATCACGCACGAAAACCAGCTCGGCACCTATCTGAAGAATCGGCGCTTGAAGCTCGATCCAGCCGCATTCGGTTTTTCCGCTGAGCGACGCCGCACGCCAGGGTTACGTCGCGAGGAAGTGGCGCAGCGCGCCAACATCAGTTCGACCTGGTACACATGGTTGGAACAAGGCCGAGGCGGCGCGCCGTCGGCCGATGTGCTCGATCGGATCGCTCATGCCTTGATGCTCACCGACGTCGAACGCGAGCACCTGTTTCTGATCGGGCTCGGTCGCCCGCCGGATGTGCGCTATCAAAAGAATGAAGGCGTCACACCGCGACTGCAGCGCGTTCTCGATGCGTTGAATCCCGTACCCGCCATCATCAGGACTGCCACGTGGTATGTCGTCGCGTGGAATCGCGCAGCCACCACGATGATCATGGACTATGGATCGTTACCGCCCGAACAGCGAAACATCCTGCGCTTCATTTTCCTCGATCCGCGTCCTCGCGCGTCGCAGCACGACTGGGAAAGCGTGGCGCGGTTCGTATTAGGTGCATTCCGAGTGGATGCAGCCCGTGCAGGGGCCGCGGAGGAAGTGGAACCGCTTGTCGAAGAACTCTGCCGACTCAGTCCGGAATTCAGAGCGATGTGGCGCGAGAATGACGTTCAAGGCCCGCATGGCGAGAGAGTCAAACACATACGGCACCCGGTTCTCGGCCCGATCTCTTTCGAATATTCGGCTTTTGCAGTGGATGGCCGACCAGATCTCAGCATGGTGGTCTATAACCCGGCAACGCCCGCGGACGCCGAGCGGATCGCGTCACAGATGGAGGCGCAGTCATCTGCGAGTTGACGCTTATCAACTTGTGATCTGTTCTGTTTTTTTCCAAGGATGGGCGCCACGGCGACGCCCACATCGTCCGGATCGTATTGCCTTACTGGGTTGAATCCGGCAAGAAGTTCATCGCGACCCCATTGATGCAATAGCGCAACCCCGTCGGCGGAGGACCATCAGGAAACACGTGCCCAAGGTGGCCGCCGCACTGACTGCAATGAACTTCGGTGCGCACCATGCCATGGCTGGTATCCGTGGTGGTCTCGACCGCCCCCGGTTCCGGCTCATTGAAACTTGGCCACCCTGTTCCACTTTCAAACTTCGTTTTTGCGACGAACAACGGCTGGTCACACCCTGCGCATAAGAACGTGCCTTTGCGCTTTTCATAGAGCAGCGCGCATGTGCCTGCCCGTTCTGTCGCGTGGCCGCGGAGAACGTCGTATTGTTCAGGGGTGAGGATTTTCCGCCACTCGTCGTCTGTGTGATTGACTTCGAAGGTGTGAGAAGAGCGGCCATCCGAACGTGTTGTCATGGGTGCGGCTCCAAGGAGAGTTACCGATGATTTCGCTGGTGGCCCATGTCGGGTTACGTGAATGAACAAGCTCCGCATCCGCGCCTGTTCCCGAGGATCTGGGTGATAACGCCACGCATACCAAGCTAATCGTTCGACCAGACAGCGCTTCCCACTCCTCTTTGTAACTTCTCGTCTGACGGAAACGAATAGACTGAAGAGCTAATCCGGGGGAGCCATGTCCGATCTCAATTTCAGCTGCACGCAGTGCGGCAAATGTTGCCATGACTTGCGGCTTCCACTCACACGTCCAGAGGCTGTTGCTTGGCTGCAACGGGGGGGCACCGTGGAAGTGCTATGCGAGGCGGTTCCTTGGGTGACTGAGCCCGCGACATCAGACGCTCCGGCGATGCATAAGCGTCAACGCTCATTTCCCGCCTGGAGCGGCGAGCTTCCCATTCGTGTCATCGTCGTACTCGCAGCGACGTTCAAGGGTGCATGCCCTAACCTTGGCAGCGACATGCGATGCGGCATCTATGACAACAGACCGCATGTTTGCCGCATTTATCCGGCCGAAGTGAACCCCTTCTTATCCGTGACGCCCAGCCATAAACAATGCCCACCGGAAGCGTGGACGTCCCCCACTCCTTTCGTGCGCGCCAACCAGATTGTGGCCGCGCAGACACAGCTTCATATGTCGCTCCTACGTCACGGCGAGCAGCTTGATATCGCTGTCAAGGCGTGGGCCTGTAAAGAATTGGACATCCAGAGTGCGAGCCTGTCGAATGAAGGTTTCATGGCTCACTGCCCTTCCCCCGAAGCGCTTCTGTCCGTATTGCAACAGACTCCTCCCGTCGTAGACGATAGGTCGTCGCGAAGCCATTGGTCGATGGTGACGAACCAAGCCGCAACATTTGATGCGCTATGCCTGGCCGGTGCAACGCCCATGTACGCAAGAGCAATCGCAGACGGCCCATCTCGGTACTTGGGCTTTCGTCCCGATGCTCCACCGCAGGAACAATCAGCTTGAGTGGCGACTGAAGTCAGCAGCTTCCGACAGAGTCACAAACCCTTAACAGGAGTTCACATGCGCCCGGTACCCGTTCTTATCGTGTCGACGCTTTTCGCCCTAAGTAGCATGACGACATCCAGGCTAGCCACGGCGGCCACTACGTTGTCGTCTCCGGCCATTGCGACGTCCAATGTGACCTTCAAAGCGAGCGATGGCGTGGAGATTTATGGCAGGTACTACCGTGCGATCTCGCCGCGCGCGCTGATTGTGCTTTTTCATCAAGCCCATTCCAGCAAAGATGAATATAAGACCATTGCCCCACGGCTCGCGGCGGCCGGATATAGCGCACTGGCCATCGATCAACGTTCCGGCGGCAATCTCTATGGGCCCAATCAAACGGTTGAAGCACTGGGGCATTCCGCCGACTATCTGGATGCCAAGCGCGATCTCGAAGCCGCTCTCTCATTCGCCGAAACACAGAAACTTCCCATCATTCTCTGGGGCAGCAGTTATTCCGCGTCGTTGACCGTGGTGGTTGCTTCGGAGCACGTCAATGAGATCCGCGCCCTAGCCGTTTTCTCTCCCGGCGAATATTTTGACCAATCTCCCACCATGATTCGTACTGCTGCGGCAAAAATCACCGTTCCCTTCTTCGTCACCTCTTCGAAAGACGCCGAGGAGATCGCCGCGGCTAAAGCCATTCTGTCGGCCTCGCCTTCAACACTGAAGGTTCAGTACGTTCCAATCACCGGCGGCGTTCACGGAGCATCCACGCTGATCGCCAGTCGCGACCCCGATGGCGCTGAAGACAATTGGAAGGCCATCTTGGGATTCCTTTCGCGACTTAATCTCTAATCCGAGCAGATCCGATCACTCAATCGCAGCGACAACCCCTTCGCCCATCCATGCCGCCAAGAATTCTCCTGCCGCAGAAGTTCCGTGATCCTCCCCGAGAAGGTGAGCGAGATTGCCGCACAGTTCGGCGAACGAAGCACCGTTCGCGACATAGTTGACCGCGTGCATCTCAAGTTCGTCGATTGTTTGGAAACGACAGCGATGCCCTTCTCGCCAAACCCGAATGGCTGCCGCGTCCGCGAAGTACTCAACGGCTGGAGGTACTTTTTCGGACGCCATGGCGGACCATAGCGCACTGCAATTGCTCCGCACGGCAAACATCCGTAGGGTGGGCACAAAACGGATCTTGGCGTGGTCCCAGTCAATATCTTCGATCATCGTTTTGGTGGTTAACACCCTGCCATCCGGACCATCAAACGCGCGACGCAGAGTCCAGTCCAACAGCGCCAACTCTCCGACCTCGGGGCTGTCGGGGTAGAGCGCATCCAGCACGTCCGCGAAGTGCGCGCCGTAGTCACTGATCGTCCAACTTGAGGGTGGATGGGTCTCGATGTAGTGACGAACGGCCTCATGAAACTGCTCGTCTCCTAGCCACGCCCAGGTACGCTCAAAGGTTTCACGCATGCACTCTTCCAACTGAGCGCGGTAGGCGTGATGGTAGACAGCCAATCCAGGAGCCGCGTCCGCCGGGACGTGCTGATCGAGGACGTTGGGTCCGTCCACCAAAAAGGAGCGAAACTGTCGCTGCATGTCCAGGAGGCTCATACGAAACACTCCTCCGATTGACACGCTGCGGAAGCCACCGTTCGCGCGATGTTTAACTCATCGAGCAATTCGCTCAGCGGTGGAATATTGTCGTCACGCTCAATCATGCTCGCGACCGAACCAAATCGCTCGCAGGCCGCACGGTAAACGGACCACACTGCGCTAGGGACAGGCTGATCGTGTGTATCGATGAGGCGATTCTCTCCCTGACTATGACCGGCCAAATGCATCTGTCTCACACATCCCTTGGGAATAGCAGACAAGTACTGGTAGAGATCAAAGCCTTGATTGACGCCACTCACATAAATGTTGTTGACGTCCAACAAAAAATAACACCCTGTCCGTCGGCACAACTCGGCGAGAAACGCTGGCTCGCTGTAGTCGGCCTGTGAGTAGCTCAGATATGTCGAGGGGTTTTCCAGAAGGATCGGTTGTCCCAGGAAGTCCTGCACCTGATTGACATGGGCGCAGACCACATCCATGGCCTCATTCGTGTAAGGAAGTGGGAGCAAGTCGTGGGAGTTAAATCCCTCGACACCTGTCCAACACAGATGGTCGGAGATCCAAAGCGGCTGTATGCGTTCGGCCAGGTCTTTTAACTGTTTTAGGTAATCGAGCTTCAGCCCATCGGCCGAACCAATGGACAAGGACACGCCGTGCATCGCGACGCGATAGCGCGCTCGTACCGCTTCCAGAACGGCGAGCGGCTTGCCTCCTTGCACCATAAAGTTCTCGGAAATCACCTCGACAAAATCGACCGCAACTTGACCGTCAAGGAATTCCTGGTAATGCGCGGGGCGCAAACCCAGGCCAAATCCTTCGAAAGCAGGTAAATCATGCGTACGCATAGTGAGTTCCCAGAAAAGAGAGCCCAACTGGTGGGAGCAGTCGGGCTCTGACGATCACTTCGACGGAGCGGTCAGGCTGCCACCGGCTGCCTGGCATGCGCTGGCTGTCATGTCTTTGAAGCCTTGGCCCTTGCAGGAGTTCTGGCCTTTGCAAGCGTGATCGCCCGACTTGCAATCGGATTGTCCCTTACACGCATTGACGCCGTAGCACGGCTGCGCCTGGTCGCCCCCTGCAGGCGATGCATGGGCCGGGCTCACTTGAGCGAGGCTGGCAAACGCAATGAACGCTGCGGCTGCCGCGAGGCTGGTACCACTGGAGAGCTTGATCATGAGACAACTCCTACGTTGAAAGAATGGGATGCCGTGATGGCATAGGTGAGTTCGTTGTCGTTTCCGAAAAAGTTACAAGGCCCCCGTACATGACATTTCCACGAGTAGGAACAAAGGAGATCAAGGCTCTTGCATATCTTCGCTTGCAGCCCCACAGCAATAGGCATGTACCGCATCGGCACATAGGCCGTTCGTCATGTAACGACCATCACGCGGTGCACGAACGCTAACGAAGGGTTTCCTTTTTTGAGATAGACCAGGAGACCGGTTGTGATCGCGGAGGTGACATGAAACGTCGGCGCTTTCTCCAATGGGCAGGTGGCTTAGCCATCGCTGCATCGTCACCCTTGCGGGCTATCGCGCAATCCGATGACGATCCAGGGGACATTTACAACAGGCTGAAGCAATCACTCGATCTTCGTTTCGTCGTAGCAGGCGGAAGCATCAATGTCGCCATTGATGGAGACGCCTCCCCTCTCGATAAACATCGAATAGAAGTGTGGGTACGACGAAGTGCATCGGCTATCGCGGCCTACTTCGGGCGCTTCTCCGTAGAGCATTGGGGCCTGCTCGTCACGCTCAGCGATGATGACCACATCGGCCCTGCTACAACCTGGGGATATCCAAGTTCCATTACGCACATCGCGTTGGGACGAAACGTCAGCGACAGCGCCCTGCACAATGACTGGGTGATGGTGCATGAAATGACGCACCTGGCACTCCCCTCACTACCTCAACGCAATGCATGGTTTATGGAGGGCAACGCGACATACGTTGAACCCATTGCTCGCGCGCAATTGGGGCAACTCACGCCGCAAGAGGTGTGGCGCTGGGCCGTCGACGACATGCCCAAGGGACAACCGCACGACGGCGACAAAGGGCTCGATCATACGCATACCTGGGGCAGGACCTACTGGGGCGGCGCTCTGTACTGGCTGCTTGCCGAAATTTCCATCTATAAGAACAGTGGCGGCCGGTATCGCCTGCAGGACGCCCTACGGGCTATCAATCGCGAAAGCGGCGGCAACACGTCCTTTTGGAGCGTGGAGCAAACCATCCTGGTAGGAGACACCGCCGTGCAAGGTCATGCATTGGGTTCACTTTACCGGGAGCTTAAGGATCGCCCCGTCACGGTTGATCTCCACGACGCACTCAAACAATTGGGCATTTCGGAAGTCGATGGCGCTATTCGCTTTGACGATCGCGCGCCACTTGCCGGACTTCGCCGTTCCATTACAACGCTACAAGCGCCCAGTGCGCGTAGCGACTAGCTACTGCGCACCCACGCGCTTCCATGGGTGATCACTCGCTTCATCCCTGGTGACGAAGCCCGTCACCTTTCCGTTTGCATCACGCTGAAATACGTCCCTTCTGTAAACGTCGTCGGGCCGGAACAGTACGTCGCGCGTCTCTGCCTTCAGTTCCACAAAGGGACGGCCTGGCTTGCCGCCCAGAATATGATCACCCTCGCGCTTGATAATGTAAGTGCCGTCTATGTTCTGGTATGTACCGACCAGTTCATCGATCTGACTCGAGCTAAGCGTTATGCCGGGTGGATTCACGCGGATGCGGTCGATATGCACGATTCGCAGCAACCACTTACCATTGATGCGTTGCCAGGTCTCCGTCATGAGTAGATGAAACTTGCTGACGTCAGCCCCGCCGGGGCGTTGCGGCACGTCGTCATAATGGAAAACCTGCGCGGTATCGCCGATGATTTTGACCTCATATTTACGAATGATTAGAGGCGTGTTCCCATCATCTTCGAGTTCACGCAAAAAATCGTCACGTCGTGCAACCTCTCCTTCTTCGACATACATGAAGTCGGAGGTGGTTAGCCGTGACCAGGTGGCTCGATCGCCGCGATGGACAGCAGTAAGTAGGAGTTCGTCGTTAACATACAGCTCATTCCTGATATCAGCCGGCGCATCGACGGCCTGCGCTGACGCGCTGGTGACATGCCCTCCTGCAAGGAGGGTGATGGCGACGGCCAAAGAACGCGTTAAAGAGGCACGATCCATGATGATTTGTGTAGCTAGCGGCGTATGCCGGGATAGCGAACATAGGTATTGATGGGCCGAATGGACAACACAAATGTTGTCAACCGGACAGGCAGCGTTACGAAACGGGCAAGACCTGCAACCAAGTGGGTGAGCATCGCGTGATCGGGCCTATGTGCGCCTTCCCTACCCTCGATAACAGTCCCGAATCGCCACAACGAAGTCGAGAACACGCCAAGAAAACCATCTCGCAACGACGCTTACTCTCGAGGGCGCAGCTCGCGTATACCCTTTCCAAGCCGTCGTCGCAGCAGCGTGCGGAGCGTTACGCCTTCGGCATAACCCACCTGCCCGGCAATCTGATCGACGCTGTACTTGCTGGTTTTCAGCAAATGAATCGCGCGTTCGATCCGCAAATCCTGGATGTATTCGACGGGCGTCTTGCCTAGTACGCCATCGAGACGTCGCGACAACGTGCGTTTGCTAGTCCCCAGCGCTTCAGCGATCGAATCGATCGCGAGTGTCGTGTCGAGGCGTTCGCGCACCCAACGGTCGAAACGCTCGATCAGAGGATCGGAATGGATGAGGTGATCGGAAATCACATAGCCCGACTGCGATAGCCGCGAATCGAATACCAGATACTTGGCGACGAGCGCTGCAAGTTCGGGGCTGTTGTTGCGGATCAGCCAGAGTGCAAGATCGAGATGGCTGAGGGCCGCACCTGCCGTCACCATGACACCACTCGGAACGACAATGCGATGCGCATCCAGGCACACATCCGGATAACGCTGACGGAACACGGGCGTGAGCCACCAAGTCGTCGTGGCTTCGCAACCGGCGAGCAGGCCGCTTTCCGCCAGCACAAAGGTGCCGGTACAGGCTGCCGCAAGGTGGGCGCCGGCGCCATGCCATCGACGTAAGACATCGAGAGCATCCACGACATCGTCGCGCACAAGCGTGGGCAGAAGCCGTTCGGGCACGATGTCAGCGAGCGCCGGCACGACGACCCAATCGGGAACCGGCGTGTCCGCAATGTCGCATACGGGCACCTGCAGCCCGAGCGCGGTGCGCACTTGGGGACGCACTCCCATCAGCGTGATGTCAAAGCCCGGCGTAGTTATGCCCGTCCATTGCGCGAGTGTGTTGGCCGTCGTCAGCGCGTCGAGCACCGTTGTCAGGCCGGTGTCGAACATCCCCTCTAGGGCAAGTATGGCAATGCGCATGGCAAAATAAATACCAAAGATGTCAATTTGGACAGTATCTGCATGAGTGGCCCATTTGTAAAGTTCCACCCACTGCGCAGCCCACTCAATCAAATACTGGAGAACGACGATGGTTAAATGTGGATTGTTAGTCCGGCTCGAAGCCAAGCCGGGCAAAGAACAGGCGGTCGCGGACTTTCTTGCCGCCGGTCTGGAAATGACGAATCGGGAGGCGGGAACGCCCATCTGGTTCGCCATCAAGCTGTCGCCCACGACGTTTGGCGTCTTCGACGCCTTTGCGAACGAAGACGGCCGTCAGGCACACCTGAACGGTGATATGGCCAAGGCGCTGATGGCACGTGCCAGCGAATTGCTGGCCACCTCGCCGTCGGTGGAACCGATCGACGTCCTGGCGATGAAGAACAAGCTGGCCTGACATCACGGCGCCTCAGTACGCCAGCGCGCGAATGCGCGCCTGCAGCGTCCATATGGCGATATGCGACCGAGATTCATCGGCATCACCGGCGTGAAGGGCATCGCGGTTGAAAAGACCCTGCCGGGAGCACGCAACCAATGCAGTCGGTTCGACGCGACTGTAAGCGCAAGTACTGAGGCGCTCTTTTTTACACACAAGCATCACTGCTCAACAGTTGCCCGACAGCAGGTGGCTTTAGCAAGACGTCGGGCAAGTCAAAACACCTTTGGAGATTGAAATGCTCACACTACGAAAGAAGATTGCTGTTGCTTTCCTGCTCGCTCTGGGCGGCACGATCGCACACGCCGCGTCGCAGCCGGCCGCGAAAGATATTGTCATCGTCCATGGTGCGTTGGTGGACGGCTCAGGCTGGCGTGCCATCCACGACATCCTGACCAAGGATGGTTTTCACGTGACTATCGTGCAGGAGCCACTTACTGGCCTTGCAGATGACGTCGATGCCACCAAACGCATCCTGGATCAGCAGAATGGCCCCGTTGTGCTGGTCGGTCATAGCTATGGCGGCTCCGTGATCACGGAGGCCGGTGCCGACCCGAAGGTCAGCGCGCTCGTCTATGTATCCGCACTCCAACCTGATGTCGGCGAAGCCAGTGGTCAACTGCTGTCGAAGTTCGCCGCGCCCAACGATGCGATGCGAGCTACGCCGGACAAATATTTCTACATCCCCGCGGCCAAATTCCGTGCGACCTATGCAGAGGATCTCCCTGCCCCGGAGGCTCAGTTCCTGGCGGACTCGCAGCAGCCGCTCGCTCAGAAAGCCATGGCCACACCCATCACGGTGGCGGCATGGCGTACCAAGCCCAGCTACGCCATCCTCACCACTGAGGATCGCGTCATCAGCCCTCAACTTCAGCGCTGGATGTATCAACGTTCGGGCGCCAAAGTTACCGAGGTTGCCGGAAGCCACGCTTCTTTTATCTCCCAGCCCGCCGCAGTCGCTCGAGTGATCGAGACTGCCGCAACGCAGACGAACTGATCGCTGATCATCTCGATGGGGCATGTCCGATTTAGGTAGAAGGCCGACATCTCCGCAAATCGGCATGCCCCCATCGCAGCGGCACACCTCGGTTGTGAACACACCGGGACATAACCCCATCCCGAGATCGAGACCGTACCAATCGCCCCATGAATTCACCACGGACGTCGCCTGTATGCTCTTACTGATCCTTGCTTACCTCGGCGGTGTACTGACCATCCTTAGTCCGTGCATCCTGCCAGTGCTGCCTTTTGTATTCGCGCGAGCAGACCGCCCGTTCGCGCGCAATGGTCTGCCCATGCTGCTGGGCATGGCGCTTACCTTCGCCGCAGTCGCCACACTGGCCGCTGTTGGCGGTGGCTGGGCCATCCACGCAAACCAATACGGCCGCTTCGTCGCCTTGGCAGTGCTCGCTGTGCTTGGTCTCACGTTGCTTTCCGAGCACGCCGCCGAATGGATTAGCCGTCCATTCGTAGCGCTCGGCAACAAGCTCACTCAGCGTGGCGGCAACGAGGATGATTCGGTGCTTTCGGCGGCGGGGTTAGGCGTCGCCACCGGACTGCTGTGGGCACCATGCGCAGGTCCCATCTTGGGCCTTCTGCTTACGGGGGCGGCCCTCAAAGGCGCCAGTGTCCAAACCACCTTGCTGCTGCTCACTTACGCAGCCGGCGCTGCGACGTCGCTTGCACTGGCGCTCGCCATCGGCGGGCGCGTGTTCGCTCTGATGAAGCGTTCGCTTGGTGCAGGCGAATGGGTTCGCAGAGTCCTGGGTGTGCTGGTATTGGCCGGCGTTGCCAGCATCGCACTGGGGCTGGACACCGGATTGCTGACTCGCGTGTCACTGGCCAGCACCGGCGGGATCGAACAGAAGCTGATCGACGCTGTACGCCCTGCTGCTCCTGCGCAACCTACTGTCAAGGCAGGTGAGCCGTTGTCGGTGGAAGGTGAGATACCCTCGCTCGACGGCGCAACCCAGTGGCTCAACAGCCCACCGCTCACGACACGGTCACTGCGTGGCAAGGTCGTACTGGTCGACTTCTGGACCTACTCCTGCATCAACTGCATTCGCGCCCTGCCCTACGTGCGTGGCTGGGCCGATAAATACAAAGATCACGGCCTAGTGGTGATCGGTGTGCACGCGCCCGAGTTCGCCTTCGAGAAGGATCCGGGCAACGTCGCCAACGCCGTGAAGGACTTGGGCGTCGACTATCCGGTCGCACTCGACAACAACTATGCCATCTGGAAGGGCTTCGACAACGAGTATTGGCCTGCGCATTACTTCATCGACACGCAGGGACATATTCGCCACCATCACTTCGGCGAAGGCGATTATCAGCAGAGCGAGGACGCGATCCGTCAACTGCTCGCCGAAGCCGGCCAGGAGAATCTGCCTGGCGGCTACGTGCAACCGAACGCCCAGGGAGCAGAGGCCGCAGTCTCAGGCAATACCACACGCTCGCCGGAAACTTACCTGGGCTACGAACGCGCGGAGAATTTTGCCGGCGGCCAGTTGGCGCAAGACGATAGCTCGACCTATCACGCACCACAGACGCTGATGGCCAACCAGTGGGCACTCGACGGGCGCTGGACGGTGAACGACGACAAGGCGCGGCTTGACCTCGCCAACGGACGCATCGTCTATCGATTCCGCGGTCGTGATTTGCATCTGGTACTGGGCCCCGGTCGCGACGGCAAGCCCGTACGTTTTCGCGTGCTGATCGATGGCCAGGCACCCGGCTCCAGTCATGGTGTGGACATTGATACGGATGGCAACGGCACCGTCGCAGCGCAGCGACTCTACCAACTTGTTCGACTGGCCAACGGCAACGGTGAACATACCTTCGAAATCACCTTCCTCGCCCCCGGCGTGCAGGTTTATGCCTTCACCTTCGGTTGAGCCTCACCTTTGGTGTGAGAAGGAGTCCATATCAATGATCATCAATCGCCACGCTTCAACGCAACAGAATCCACGCATCGCAGACCTGGCTCGATGCTTGGAGCCCAACATGTCGCTCTTGGCCGAATGGTGGAACAACACAGGCATTGCGGAATTCGGAGACATGACCCCGCAGGAACTTGTCTCGACTGGAAAGAGCGACGTTCTGGAATGGTTTCTTCGATCGATTCTTCGCGGCGATCGAGAGTGAATGATCGCAATGCGTAGAGAACTACGGTCTACGCAGAGTGACTCACCACCAGCGCATCTGTTGCTCAGAAGCGATGCGATCGACTTAGTGCGTCAGAAGTTGTCTTTACTGGCGGAAGAGATCGACCAGTGGGAGGCAATCACGTGCACGACGGATGGTTGATGAGGCAAGTCGAACCACCATCGCGTTTCGCGCAGACTGGCGTGAGTTTCAGGAGTTCTATGGATAAGAACCCTGAAACTCTCAGTACCGGTAAGCCACGCGTGCAGAGCAGCCCTTTTCTACCTCGCCTCTTAGACGTGCTCCGCCGTTTCGCCCATGGTGAGCAACAGCTCATCGAGTCGTTCGAGGGTGGAGGCCAGGCCATCCTTCAGCCCCATGTCGATGGCTTTCTGCACGTCATCCGCCGAGTTATACAGCACGACAGTCGTGACGAGGGTTCGCTCCTTCGCATCGGTGAACGCGACGTCCCAGCGTGCCCTGGGCATATCGGGATTCACGATCCCTGCCTCATCACAAAAGCCATCCAGGGCCGCATAGTTATCGATCGGGTTTATCGCTTGATAGTCCAGGCGATTCCAGAAAGCTTGCCCATCGGGTGTGATCATGGCGTAGTGCCAATACCCGCCTTGCTTAAACTCCATGTGCTTTGTCTTGGTGGTAAGAGGCTTGGGAGCAAACCACCGATCGAGCAATTCGCGCTTCGTATGACAATCCCACACAAGTTGGCGCCCCGCCGCAAACTCCCTTTTTACGATGATGCTGTTTTTTTCTTTGTCGACGATGAAATCGAATCGAAGTTCAGCTGTCACGTTTTTCTCCATTGAGTGATTCTAAGAGGCTATCGAGATTCTGGTATCTACTCGCCCACATCGAACGCTGTTGCGCGAACCAGCGCTCGGCGGCTGCCAAGTTCTTTTGTTCGAGCGTGCATGTCCGGATACGGCCACGCTTCCTGGAACGGATCAGTCCGGTCCTTTCCAATATCCCCACGTGCTTCATGAAGGACGGCAGAGCCATGGCGAACGGTTCCGCCAGTTCACCCACCGTTGCGGACCCTCTGCCGAGCCGCTGAATAACAGCCCGGCGCGTTGGGTCGGCTAGCGCATAAAAGATCGAGTCTAATGCCGCTGCATTGTTAGCCATGTGGCTAACTATAGACCTAACAATCTGTGTCCGCAAGGGATCAAATGCAGGCCTTCCATAGACATCAAATAGTGTCCTTCGAGGGTCAAAGGCTCGGCCTGCCCTACTCCCGATAACAGCCCCTAATCGCCATCGCCATAAGGTTAGTGTGCGCTTGTAAAGACGAGGCATGCATCGGGTTTTCCTGCGGCCTCCACCCACACGTGTGTGGTGCTGCGAACGAATTGTTTTGAGACGCCGATGTCTTCGTTTCGCAAGAACGGCGCATACACCATCACGTGCGGCGGATATAAGATCTTTGCCTCTCCCGTTTTCGGATCGAGCTGCACGAAGTCATGGGAGAGCATGTAAGCAACGCCGGGTTTTGCGGGTGGCCGCAAACGCCCTGCGCTGTACTCCGCGTCGATCATGCGGTCAACGCTCGGGCCATCGACGCCACTCACCATGATCCGTGCTCGTTCGAGGCTCGCCTGGAGGGTGGTGCGTGAACCCTCGGCGTCGTAACAGACGGGAGCGGTGACGTGAATGTCGCGTTCGACAAGGCAATTGAAACCGTTGCGACTCGCTCGAACCAAAACGAACCCGGAAGGCCCGAGTACGTAAACACCAGCGTCCACTCGCAGCTCCGGCGGTGCCGCGCTAAGTGCCATGGTGATTTCTCGATTTCGGTCAAGCTGAGGAATGCCTGCCGGGAGTGTGCTCGCCATTGCGCTCGTCGCGGACAGCAACGTCAGGATCGCGGCGAGGCGAAGTGTGTGGTGAATCATTCGGTAGCTCTCATGTGGTGTTGATAAATAAGCATGTAAACAGCCGGACTTCGGTTCGATCACGTAGTTCGCCATGCGAAGCCAGGCCGCCATTTCAGATTCACGCCCAGCGTGCCCAGCACGATCAGCGCGACACCTGCCATCTGAACCAGGACCAGGCGATGTCCGTACAGCAGGTAGTCCAACAGCAGCGCCATCAGAGGATAGATAAACGAGACAACGGCAATGGTCACCACAGGCAGCCGCGGATAAGTCGAATAGAACAGCACATACACGATCCCGCTATGGATCACGCCAAGGCCAAGCAACCACGCCCAATGAAGCCCTATGTGAAACACGCTACTGCTGCTGAAGCCTGCGAGCATGGCAACGCCAACCCAGCACTGGATCATGACCAGAGCGAACGGACGCTCCTTGCCAATCTGACGCGACATCAACAGCGACACGCCACAGAACAGCGCTGCGAGAAACGCCAATCCAACACCGATGAGATAGTTCTGTTCCGTGTGCCGAAAAAGGCGGACAGGATCGCTGGTGCAGATCACTCCAACGAAACCCAGTACCGTCCATGCCAGGTCGGCCGGCTGCGTGCGTTCACCTTGCACGAGCGTTGCCAGAATCAGCATCACGAACGGGAAGCATTGATAAACTAACGTGGCAACTCCGATGGACGATCGCGCCATGCCTGCAAAGAGCGCCACCCAATTGAGCACAAGCAATACCCCGCTCAACACCGCCCCGCGGAGTAACACGCGCTCGTGCCACAGTCCTCGCAAGTAGCCCTTGGCCAGCCCCCAGCCGAGCAGAAACAGGCCGCCAAACAGACAGCGATAGAACACTGCCGTAAACGCGTCTTGGTGGCTTTCATGCACGAAAACACCTACCGAGCTGATCAAACACTCGGCAAACACCAGTTGCAAGACAGCGCCACGCCTGTCGTTGGGCTGGGATGAAGGGGTCATGGTTGGCTGGGCTTTCCAGAACGATGGGAGGCAGCGTAAGGCTCACGATGCGACAGATACAGATTCAGATAGAATCAAAATAGACAAGTACAGATGGAGTCCCCTCCATGCTTCTCTATGAACGCGTTGCCGCGGCACTGCGCGCGCAAATCGCTCACGGCACGCTGCGCGCCGGCGAGCGCCTCCCATCGATCCGGCGCTTGGCGGAGGGACACGGCGTCAGTGCGGCCACCGCGGTTCAGACATACCTGCAACTGGAGCGCGAAGGCTTGGTAGTAGCGCGGCCGCGCTCGGGTTATTTCGTGCGCGCATCGACACCGCAGTTGCCGGCCTCCCCGCTTGCAAGACGCCGAGTACCGGGCGAAGTCAACAACCCCGCGCTGCTCGATGCCACGGAAATACGTGCGCGCGGCGACTTGCTTCCGCTGCATAGCGCGACGCCTGCCCTCGAGTTGCTACCGCAAGGAGCGTTAATGGCATCGGTGTCGCGTTGCCTTCGTCGCGCGCCAGCAGCGGTGCTCGAATACGCGCCGGCACAAGGCCACTTGGCACTGCGACGTCTCATCGCCCAACGTTATGCACAAGTAGGCGCACCGGTATCACCGGAAGAAATCGTGATCACTGCCGGCGCGATGGAGGCGATCGACCTAGCCTTGCGTACCATTACCTCACCGGGTGACATAGTGCTGGTGGAAACACCGACCTATCACGGGATCCTTCAGGCAGTCGCCGCATTGCATCTGAAGGTGCTGGAAGTTCCGAATCTGCCTGGCCAAGGTATCAACGTGGCTCGCCTCGACCAACTGCTGCAGCAGAACTCCGTGCGTGCGGCAGTTTTGGTACCTAATTTCAACAATCCACTGGGTAGCCTGACGAGCGATGCCGACAAACGAGCCTTGGTAGACAGCTGTGCCCGGCACGGTGTCATCATCATCGAGGACGATATCTACGGTGAGCTGGCTTGGTCCGGGCAGCGCCCATCACTGCTTCGCCGGTGGGACACCCGAGGCATGGTGATCAGCTGTGGCTCGTATTCCAAAATGCTGGCGCCCGGTCTGCGCCTCGGTTGGCTGGCGGGCAACCAATGGACAGACGCCTTAGCGCGCGCCAAATTCTTCTCCACGGTGGGAGGTACCAGCCTTACCCAGCTGGCCATGTCGGACTATCTGCAACGCCACGATCTGGAGCGACATCTTCGCCGGCTTCGCCGAACATTGGCGGATAACGGGCAGCGCCTATTCGAAGCCATCGCGCGTTACTGGCCCTCCGATACGCGCGCAAGCGAGCCACAAGGAGGCTTGTCGCTGTGGGTGCAACTGCCCGCACGTGGCGATAGCCGTGTGTTGTCCGAGGCGGCGTTGTCGAAGGGTATCCGCACATCGCCTGGTGTGCTGTTTTCCAGCCGAGGCGACTATGTCGATTACGTAAGGCTAAGTTGCGGACTGGTGTGGAATGAGCGGCTGGACCGCGCCATGAAGGAACTGGGGAAATTGGTGACCAAGCTCGACGGATCGAAGGTTATAGCTCGGTAGAATATCGTCGGTCGCATGGCGTATGACCATGACTTCCGTGGCCAGCGCAATAGTCGACAGGCACATAACACGGGCCAATCACCTTCACTCATAGATCACCCATGCGGTTTGCGCTGGCGGAAGTTCACAAGAGCCCGCCTATACAAAATTTTTGAACAGGCCCCTCTCAGGTGTCGTCCACCTGTGCACCGATACCACAACACGGCAACGCCCTCGAATGTCGCCCTTCTGATTCGAGGAAATTACCGTGAGACCAAATTGCCGCCGAATGGCTCAGGCAAATTTGACGAGGTTATGAATGGTAAAGACATCGCCCGTCTTCCGCCCTTGCAGGTGCGCGAGATGCGAATCAGGTCGAAGCGTTGGCATCCTCGTGGCCATACGCCAGCAGGGCGATAACCGGCAACAAGACGAAGCATTTGACGCTGACCGTGGCAAAAAACAACGCCCCGCTGCCACAGCCTAGGGCGAACGCACCGACATTGGTCGCCATGCGTGCCAGACGCGCGTTGGCCGCCGCATTTTGCTCGCCTTTCACGCCATGCCACTTGTCGGCGAGATCCAGCATGATCTGCGTGGTAGTGCCCGTCATCAGCGTGGTGGGCGGAGCATAGGAAAGATGCACACGCTGCAGCGCGTTCTGAAGTGCCATGGCGGACACAAAAACCATGCCAGTGACGATAGCCGGTGCAGTATCTGCATCGGCGAACGGACCGAAATACCAAGCCATGGCCGCACCGGCGATGAGCAACAGCAATTTCAGCATGAACAGCGTGCGCAGTACGGGTATGCCCCGTTCGATCAGCGCATAACGCAGTAGCCGGGCCAATACGACAATCACGCAGAAAACGGGTAACGCCAGAAGCTTGGCAAGCGCGCCGGACGAGCCATGCACGAGCGCTGCGCCCAGCGTCACGAAGTTGCCGGTGACGTGGGCAGTAAACAGTCCGTGCAAGGCGAGAAAGCCGGCGGTATCGACATAACCGGCGTTGAAGCTCAGCAAGGTGGGCAGTGTAGGTTTCTTCATCACGCGGCCCATCGACAAGTCATCACCATCCCCAGCGCACCTCAGCACCCAGGTAGTCTGAATCATGCCCACCGGCGTGGCGTAACGCCGATGCCACGACGTAATGATCCGCTTCCAATCCGAACGCCAGGCTTCGCGTGGCATTCCAACTGAGTTCCAACTGCCCATAGGTGCTGCTTCGTCGACCCGGTTCTCCGGCGGTGCCGGGAACCGGAATATCCGGCTGCACGTAGATCGCATCCTGTGTGGTCTGCCTCCACAGCATGCCGATGCTGGCGATGAGTTTCACGTTGTCGATGGGCGTCAAGGTCAACGACGGCTTGAAGTGGATGAAATTGGTGTAGCCGGTGTAACCGGACATAGTGACGTAATAGCCATTGGGGAACAGGGGATTGAATGTTCCGACATGTCCGTCGGCCAGGTTGTGGTCGCCGGAAGCCGCATCCAATTGCACGCCAAGACGCGGACTCCAGCCGATACCGGTGAACGTGTAACCTGCAAGCGAACCCAATGCCCAGGCATCGACATCTTTCATACCAATGTGTCCACCCTGCTTCATACCTTCGATGTCCCAATCGAATCCCTGCAAGTGACCGTTGTAGTGCATGTCCACATTCTGCCTCTCCTCGTTACCGGAAGCGGCAAGAAAATGCACGTCATCTTGGCGGAAATCCGAGAAGCTGATGCTCAGTTCACTGGTCGCCGTAAGGCGGTGCTGCGCACGGACGCCGCTGAAAGTCAGATGGTGGTTGCTGTAATCGTCGAAATCCGATTCGTTACGGTATTGCACCGGTTGGCTCGCAAAACCACTGATGCGCCAATCGTTCCGCTCGTAATCGGCCCAGATAGCATCGTAGGCCTGGCGCACATTCGGCCCGTCACGAACCGATACGAAACGCTGTAGATCGAAGGCGATCTCTTGACGTCCCACCCTCAGCTTGAGCAGGCCGCCGGCCACGTCGCGCTGCGTGTCCAGGAACAAAAGCCGCAGGTCCAGACGATTGGCATCGACCGGCGAAGGCTTGGCCAAGCCGGGAGCCAGCGCGTTCTCCAACTGCACAAACAAGCGCGTGTTCGCTGTCAGATGCGCGTCGGCGTGAAGCTCGAGGCGATGCAACAGGTAATTTTCGCGATGGCCGCCTCTGACGTCGAACAAGGCAGGATCCACGCTTACAAAGCGCTCGCGCACGGTGACACCGAACGACAGATAACGTTTTGGATCGGTCTTCGACAGCGGGATGTATTTGAAGGAATCCCCTGGTTCCCTAGTAATGCGCGGATCGGCCAGCACCGACCAATCTTCCTGCCAACGATAGAAGTCAATCGCTGGTCGCTGCGGCGCAGCTTGCTCGCTTGTCGTATCCGGATCTTGAGCGTCCGCAACATCGACGACATTCGCCGTGCAGGTCATGCTCAATAGCAACATGCAGCTTGTCAGCACAGAAAGGTCACCTGTCCGGGATCCATCAACCAAGGACCGGCATCCACCGGACCGATGTGCCCCGCGGGCTTATAAAAAAAGCCCGCAGGGCACTTCTCACGAAGGACAACTAGTGCGCTTTCGGCGCGTGAATCTCCGCGATATAGCCACCCGGGAATTGCACGATGGCCGAACTCCTATCGCTGGAGTCATAACGCGGAGAAAGCACCTTCGCCCCGGCCGCCGCGGCCTTGGCCAACGTCGCATCGAGATCCTTCACTTCATAGCCGGTGAGCTCGTGGCCGAACGGGTACGGCAGATGGCCGTCCGTTACGTTGACTTGCATCTTTCCGAAGCCGGACTCGATGCGGATGCGTCGGTAGGTCTGGCCGGGCTTTCCGATTTCGCCGGCATCAGCCTGGCGATCGTCGGACACCACTTTCCCATGCGAGAAGCGCAGAAAATCATGCACGAAGGTGTCGACCGTATCCGCAGAAACATAGATGCGGTTATCGGGCACGGTTTCCAGTTGGCCGTACTGTGGCGCGGTGAAATGCCAGTAGAGTTGCATTTTTACGCCGCCGGGCCACTGGATCACCGCGTCGAGACCGATCGGGTCTTTGAATTTGTCGACGATCACTTCTGCACCGGCCGCTCGCGCTTCCTTGATCGCCTGATCCATATCAGTCACTAGATAACCGGTGCGCTCCAGCCCGAACGGATATGGAATCGGCGTCAAAAACGCAAACGTCGACAGCGTGCCGACCGGTGTCCATACATATTGCCCTTCAGTGCTGCTGGGAACAGGCAACACATTAAACGTGCCGCGCTTGGACGGCTTGCCGCCAAAGGTCGCGGTGAAACTGTTGACGAACGTATCAAAATCGCCCGGCGCCACATAGACATGCGTGGTGTCGTACTGTGCGCCGACCGCCAGGCTTGGTGCACTGTTGGTTTGTTTGGCGTCGGCTACTGAGGCGAAGAACGCGAGTAGCGATGCAGCCAGCCATGTGTTGAACGTGAGGATTCGCGACGGTGTGTGCATGATTGCCTTCCTAAGGTGTCGAATTCTGGCAGCTAACGATCTTTGACTTCATGACAGTACAGCGCGGCGAACGCCATGCCGGCGATCAAGGCGATGTGCTCCATGAAAACATTCATTTCGGCAAAACGTGCGGCGCCTTCCAGATTCCAGAAAGCATGCGCCACGTAGGTCGAGATTGCGGTGAATACAGCTAGCGCGCCAGCACCGAGCCAGGCGTAGCGATTGACAATGATGGCCAACGAGCCACCGAGTTGCACGATCAGCAGCAACACATACAGCGTCCATGATGCCGGTAAACCCATGGCGTGGATTTCAGCCAGCGCGGCGGCGGGATGGAAGAGCTTATCGACGCCACTCCACCAGAACGGCAAGGTAAGCGCTACGCGCGCAAGAAACGCTGTCGCGCGCAATTCAAGCAACGCACTGATGAATGCTGGGGTATCAGTGCGGTGGCGTTGGGCAGTCATTAGACTGCCCAGCACGCGCAACCCAGCGCGCCCCAGAACGACTTGAGATCCGCTTCGGATATCGGAAGCTTGGACGACCAAGCGCCGATGTGATCATGACCATGAACGTTGCAGCCACTGCAACCGCACGCATGCGCCTGACGCATTACGGGTTGCGTGGGACCGCTCCACGCCGCGTATCCGCCAAACGTGCGCACCGGCGACCAATCCGGCATAGCGGGTGGTAAGGGTGTGTCGTCGAGATGCTTGAATATATCTGCAGCGTAGACAATCTTGCCGCCCACGACGGTCAAATGCGAAGTGAGGTCCGCGATGTCCTGTTCGGCACAGGCAAAGAAGTCGCGGCTGGGCACGATGAGATCCGCTAGCTGCCCGACCTTGATCTGCCCCTTCTTGCCTTCCTCGTTGGAGAACCATGTGACGTACTGGGTCCACATGCGCAACGCAGTTTCGCGGTCCAGGCAGTTGCGCTGCGGATAAAGGCGCATACCACCCACGGTACGACCGGTGACCAGCCATGCCAGCGACACCCATGGGTTGTATGACGCTACGCGGGTGGCGTCCGTACCGGCCGATACCTTGACGCCTTTCTCCAGCATGCGTGCCACTGGCGGGGTTGCCTCAGCCACTGCGGCGCCGTAGCGTTCGACAAAGTACTCGCCCTGATAGGCCATGCGATGTTGTACAGCGATTCCACCACCGAGCGCGGCGATGCGGTCGATGGATCGGTCGGAAATGGTTTCCGCGTGATCGAAGAACCAGTTGAGCCCTTTCAACGGAATATCGCGATTGACGCGCTCGAACACATTCAAAGCGCGAGTGATGGTTTCGTCGTACGTCGCGTGCATGCGCCAAGGCCAACGATTCTCGGCCAGTACGCGCACTACGTCCTCCAGCTCGCCCTCCATCGATGACGGCATGTCGGGGCGCGGCTGGCGAAAGTCCTCGAAGTCGGCGGCCGAAAAAACCAGCATCTCGCCAGCGCCGTTGTGGCGGAAATAGTCATCGCCTTGCTTGTACTTGGATGTCTTCGTCCAGTTGAGAAAATCCTCTTTCTCCGCTTTCGGCTTTTGTGTGAAGAGGTTATACGCAAGACGGATCGTAAGCTGCCCTTCTTCGGACAGCTTGCGGATCACTTCGTAATCTTCCGGATAATTTTGGAAGCCGCCGCCTGCGTCGATCGCACCGGTCACGCCCAGGCGATTCAGTTCGCGCATGAAGTGACGTGTGGAGTTGAGCTGGTATTCGAACGGCAGCTTCGGTCCCTTCGCCAACGTGGCATACAAAATGGCCGCATTGGGCTTCGCGAGCAGCAGGCCGGTGGGGGTTCCGGCGCTGTCACGCTCGATTTTCCCGCCAGGTGGTTCCGGCGTGTCCTTGGTGTAGCCGACGGCTCTCAATGCGGCGGCATTGAGCAACGCACGATCGTAGAGATGCAGCAGGAACACCGGCGTATCCGGCGCCACGGCATTGAGCTCGTTGATCGTCGGCAGTCGCTTCTCGACGAATTGGTGCTCGGTAAATCCGCCCACCACCCGCACCCATTGCGGTGGCGGGGTAATCGCGACCTGGCGTCGAAGCATGTCCATCGCGTCGGCGAGTGAGCGAACGCCATCCCACCTCAGCTCCATGTTGAAGTTGAGGCCACCGCGGATAATGTGCAGATGGTTGTCGATCAACCCAGGCAGCGCTGAACGACCCTTGAGGTCGACGACACGTGTGTTGCTACCGGCCAACGGAAGCACCTCATTGTCGCGGCCGACCGCCGCGAAGCGGCCGGCCTCGATCGCCACTGCGCTGACTGTGGGGTTAGCGCCATCGAGCGTGGTAAAGCGGCCGCCATGCAGGATCAAGTCCGGTGCGGAAGACGACGGGCTCATGATTTTTCTCCTTTATCCAGACGCGCATCGTCCGCAGATGCATCAGTCGGAGTCTGTCCGCTGGGCAACTTGCCGAAGATATGCGGCTTGACTTGTTGGCCCACCCAGATCGCCACGGTCGTCTGCCGTCCCACCACTTGTTTAACTAACGGTGGGACCTGTTCACCGATAAGGATGCCAAGCAATCCCACCAATGCGATCACCGGCGGTGCCGGTGATCGCACATTGAGCAGGCTATAGATGATGCCGACTAATAGTCCGACGGCCAGCGAGATCAGATAAGGTTTCATGATGCACTCCGCACCGTTGACGATAGACAAAGTTCTACAGGCTGCTTGGGGTTTCCCTACTTATGCGTGGCAGCAGGAACTATGTAATCGGGAAGCTTGGTCGGCGGCGCGCCATGCACCATCGTATAGGCGTATTCGACGCCGACGCCGTACGCGCCGCAATGCGTCTTTACGATGTCCATCACAGCGTCGTAAGTATCCCTCTGCGCCCAGTCGCGTTGCCACTCCAACATCGTCGACAAAGCCGTGACCGGCTTGGCACCCGCCTGGATGACTCGCTTCATGGCATTGTCATGCGCCAGTGTGCTGACGTCGCCGCAGCAATCTTCCACCACATAGACCTCATAACCGTCATGAATGGCCTGCACGGTCGGGAGTGCAACGCAGGTTTCCGTCCAAAGGCCAGAAAGCACAATCTTTTTCTTTCCGCTCTTCTGGATCGCCGCAACGAAGTTGGCATCGTCCCATGAGTTCATGCTCGAACGTTCGATGGGGGTCTGGCCGGCCAGCGCCGCAAGCAGCTGTGGCCATGTGTTGCCGCTGAAGGATTTGCTTTCCACAGTCGACAGCACGACAGGAACACCGAATACCCTGGCTGCTTTGGCGAGAAGAACATTGTTGTTGATGATGGTCTGGCGATCATGGCTGTTGACGCCAAACAACATCTGAGGTTGCAGGTCGATCAAAGCCACCACGCAATTGTCGGGGGTAAGAAGACCCTTTTCGCTTCGTTTCTGGACCATGGGGATTTCCTCGTAGGGAATAACAGTGTTTTGTGGATAGCGAATCGTTCGCTGACGCATCAGGCGCGGATAAAGTTCAACAAGTCGGTATTGATGACGTCGGCATGAGTCGTCATCAACCCGTGCGGGAACCCCGGATAAATCTTGAGCGTGCCATTCTTGAGCAGCTTGGCCTGCAGTAATGAGGCATCTTTGTACGGTACGACTTGGTCATCGTCGCCCTGCATCACGAGAGTGGGTACCGTGATGGCTTTCAGATCGTCCGTTTGATCTGTTTCGGAGAAGGCCTTGATGCCCTCGTAATGGGCGAACGCGCTGCCCATCATTCCCTGGCGCCACCAATTCTGGATAATTCCTTGCGAGACCGTCGCACCGGGTCTGTTGAAACCATAAAACGGGCCCGAAGGAACATCGAGAAAAAACTGTGCCCGATTGGCGGCCAGCGCCTTGCGTAAGCTGTCGAACACCTCCATCGGAGTGCCACCCGGGTTCTTATCGGTTTTGAGCATGAGCGGAGGAACGGCGGCAATAAGCACGACCTTGGCTACTCGACCCTGAGGCTCGCCGTACTTCGCGACATAGCGCGCCACCTCGCCACCGCCTGTCGAATGGCCGATGTGGACTCCATTCCTCAGATCGAGATGCTCGACCACTGCGGAAGCGTCGGATGCGTAATGGTCCATATCGTGACCGGTACCCACTTGCGCCGAGCGGCCGTGACCGCGTCTGTCATGCGCGACAACGCGATAACCGTTAGCAAGGAAGAACAGCATTTGCGCGTCCCAGTCGTCCGACGACAAAGGCCAACCGTGGTGAAACACGATGGGCTGAGCGTCCTTCGGGCCCCAGTCCTTATAGAAGATCTCGACGCCGTCTTTCGTTTTGATGCTGGCCATGTTGCTGCTCCCATTACGGACTGATGATGCGAAGGTTGTCTGATGCACACTGGCAGCACGTACTGCAGCAGGCAGCGCCATCGTGGCAATCGTTAACGCGGCGCCGCACAACAGCGCGCGACGCTGTTCGTCGATTTCTTTGTCAGGATGCTCGATGCTCACATTGCCCCCTAGTGGATACACACGAATACGTAGTACGAGCAGCACGATCTCGTGCAAACGGCACGCGATATGCTTGAGTTAGGTTCATGGGATTCCGCGAGGTTGACAGGAATCGATGGAGAGACATTACATGCAGAATTCCCGCCTCATAAGCCCTCTTCAAGGCAAGGAACACTCACCCTGATGGGGGATTTGGATTGCCCTAAACACGAGATTGTGATTGACTTGTGACGCTCGGAGAGCATTGGTTGGACATGCAATATCCGCTCTTGGAGGCACGACGATGAATGGCGGGGAACGTCGCATTCGCATCATGATGGTCGATGACCATCCATTGTTCCGGGAAGGTGTCGCCGCTGTGTTGGCCTCACAACGCGATATCGAGTTGGTTGCCGAAGCCGTCGATGGCGAAGAGGCAATTTCCCAATTCCGTATTCATCGACCTGATATCACGTTGATGGATCTGCAGTTGCCCGGTATGGGCGGCATCGATGCCATACGCAACATCCTTGCCGAGTTTCCCCAGGCACGCATCATTGTGTTGACTACTTATCAGGGCGACATGCAGGCAACGCGTGCGCTCAAGGCCGGGGCCGTGGGTTATCTATTAAAAAGCACCCTGCGCAAGGATCTGCTTTTCACCATTCGTCAGGTTCATGACGGCCATCGGCACGTGCCAAGCGAAGTGGCTCGTGTGATTGCCGAACATGTCGGCGATGACGTATTGAGCATGCGTGAGCTGCAAGTACTCGGGCATGTCGCAGGTGGTTATTCGAACAAACGGATTGCCACGCACATGGGCATCTCGGTCGAGACCGTCAAGACGCACGTGAAGAACATTCTTGCGAAGATCAATGCCAGAGACCGCACCGAGGCCGTAGTGATTGCCATGCGCCGCGGCATCATTGATGCGTAAACGACTTCACGCTTCACGGCCCCAGCTGAGCATGTGCTTCAAGCGCTTCCACCGGACACTGTGCTTGCGTACATAGGCAATGGAAGCGGGAACCGTTAACTCGACATCGGTGCCTGCTCCTGGTCGCGCCCAAATCATCAACTGACCGCCAACGCAAGTTGCGCGCTCGCGCATGCCTACAAGCCCCCAATGGCCCGGTTTGCCTCCGGCATCGAGGATCTTCGGATCGATGCCAATACCGTCGTCGCGCACGCATACACGCAGTTGCTTGAAGTCGCAGCAGAGCTCGACTTCAATCTCGCGCGCCTGTGCATGCTGGAAGGCATTGAGCAAAGCCTCGCGTCCGATCAGATAGATTTCCTCGCGGATCGCTGGATCGATCTCATGTCGTATGCCACTCGATACAACCCTGAATGTCACCGGATAGTCGGCTGAGAGTTCCTTGCCTAGGGCCGCAAAGGTCACGGCAAGATCTTTAGCGGTGCCTTCAGTCATGCGCAAATCGCGCACCCTATCTCGTCCGTCGACCAGCACCCCATCGGCACGATCCAATGCCTGATCGATCATCACGCGTATGGGGTCCTTCTCAGGGATATGCTCCGCGATTGCTTGAAAGCGCAAGATCAGTCCCTGGATGCCTTGCAGCAACGTATCGTGCAGCTCGCGCGCGATGCGTTCGCGCTCGGCATGACGCACTTCCAGGCGATCACGCAGCTTTGCCGCTATCTGCCGCATCTGCAACACGACAAGTCCGATCACCAACAGGATGACTGCGACAATGCAGGCGATTATGAAGAAACGCGTCTGATAGAAGGTCCGCTCTATTTGGAAACGGACACTTGCGTCTTGCTGATTCCACTGACCATCGTTGTTGGCGGCAATGACCGCGATGCCCGCGGACGTGGGCTCGTTGGACGCAGCCGATGCCGGCCAGCAGAACTCAAGCAAGGCCATCATCATGATGAGCAGTAGCGCAACGCCTTGATGCCTGCGATTGTCCAAGGTCCCTACCCCAGTATCTGAACGATTCATCTAATTATGTCTATATTGACGCGTACATCCCTCATTGGAGGGTGGTGGCAGCGCCAAGATATCGAATTAATAAGCGGTGTACCGCCTCGTATAGGTTCCCCGCATGCAACGCCTGTATTCCATGTTTCCCATCGGCTCGCCCGGCGTTGGCCTCGTTCTGCTACGCGTGTCCCTGGCAGCGTCATTATGGCTGCTTCGACACGAGTTGTTGCCATGGTTAGGAGAAATGTCGCAGGTTTGGTGCGCTGGTGCCATCGCGCTTGCGCTGCTGGCCGGTGTCCTAACGCCGATTGTCGCCGGGCTGAGCTTTCAACTCGTCTGCTTGACGATCATACGATCAGATCTGGAACCACTTTCACAGACGCTTCCGTTTACGCTGATGGCAGCCGCGACGTTGCTACTTGGCCCGGGTGCATATTCGGTGGATGCGCGGCTCTATGGCCATCGCGTTTTAGTGATCCCTCCCAGGACGCATATCTAAGAGACGAAATACAGCGCACGGCTGAGTGAGAGCTAGTTCAACCTCGCAGCGAAAGGTCCGATGTTTTGCTGCGACGTATTGCGCTGCGCAGAGCCGCCTCATTCGAGTGAATTCCGTCACCTCCTTGAGGAGGTGTTCCAGCTATCTTTACGCGAGCACTTCACCGTTAACGACGCCCGCTCGCCGGCCGCTCCATACATAGCCCGCCCGTCACTTCTTACTGCGCGTGCGACGGCTTCCATTGAGATGATCGATCAACCAACGGCCCGCCGGACCGGGCGGCGCATCGTTCCGGTACACCGCACGCATTGGGATCAACGGCTTCACGCTGCCTGGCAGCTCGATGCGAACAGCGCACAGCTTGCCGCTGGCGATATCGTCCTCGACCATGAAGCGCGGCATGAAGCCGAAGCCGAACCCGGCGCGCAGAAAAGCGTGCCGGGCACCCATGTCGGCGAGCCGCCAGGTGTTCTTCGAGAACACGCCGTAGTTCTGACCCTTGGAAAGGCTCGATCGGTCTGTCAGCACGAGCTGCACGTGCCGCTGCAGTTCGGATTGGGGAATGACGCCTTTGAATGAGGCCAGGGGATGCGAAGGCGACACCACCGTAACCAGTGGTACGTCGAGCAAGAACTCGCTACGCACAGTTTCGGGAAGCACCGGCAGCGAGCCAACGATGCCGATCTGGCAGCTACCCTGCAGCACCGGCTCAATGACCGCGCCGAGCACCTCGACGAACACCCGCAACGGTGTGTGCGGAAACGTGATGCGAAACTTGGCGACCGCCTCGATCAGTTCACTCATGGGATACATCACATCGATGGAGAGCGAAAGTTCTGGCTCGAGCCCCTCGCGCAACGTCTTTGCGCGAGCTTTGAAACCATCCATCTGCTCTGCGACCGCACGCGCGTCCTGTAGCAACGCACGCCCACCTTCAGTGAGGGTTGGATAACGGGCGCTGCGATCGAACAAGGCCACGCCGAGTTGCCCTTCGAGATTCGCCATGGTTTGGCTAACGACGGACTGAGCACGTCGAAGCTTACGGCCAGCGGCGGAAAAACTGCCCTGCTCGGCAGCGGCGATGAACGTGCGGAGCTGATCGAGGGTTACACCGTCCAACATGATCTATCTCCCAAACCGATGGATGACATCGAATAATATAGGCTTCAAAGATGGGCATCGAAAGCCCATGTTGTTCTCCACCTATCAAGTCGCTCATTGGAGAGCAACCATGTCGAACACTCAGAAACTTATCGCCGTCGTCGGTGCAACCGGTCAGCAAGGTGGCGCAGTGTTGCGCGCCCTGCAGGCCAGCGGTCAATTCAAAGTGCGCGCGTTGACGCGCGATCCGGCCAAGCACCCCAAGCTGGGCGACGAAGTCGTCCTGGCGGATTTCAATCGTCCGGAAACGCTCAAAGCTGCGTTTGCCGGAGCCCACGGAGTTTTTCTGGTGACCAATGCCTGGGAAGCCGGCGCGGATGAGCGCAAGCAGGCGATCGCCGCCGTGAACGCTGCGAAAGCTGCTGGCGTGCAGCACCTTATCTGGTCGACGCTCCCTAACGTGGAGACGATCAGCGGTGGCGCGATCGATGTTCCGCATTTCACGCACAAGGCGAACGTCGAGCGCATCGTGAAAGAGGCGGGATTTACTTACCACACGTTCGTGATCGCGCCGTTCTATTACCAAAACCTGCTCGGCGCCATGGCTCCGCAGCAGCAGCCGGACGGTGTCGCGGGCTGGGCGTTGCCGCTCGATCCCGAGCGACGCGTCATCCACATGGGCGACATTACTGAACTCGGCCGCCTCGTGACTGGTGCGTTCGCGCAGCCGGAACTGGCGGGACACGGTGAACATCTGCCGCTGGTCGGCGATTTTCTGAGCTTCAACGAGGTCCTTGCCACGTTGAATCGACAAGGTCACAAGGTCTCGTTCAAGCAAGTCCCGCGGGATGTCTTCGCTAGCTGGTTCCCTGGTGCTGATGACGTGGCGGCGATGCTCGCCTACTTCGAAGCGCATACCTATCTTGGCTCGGATTCGCGCAGTGCGATCGCGTTGGCCAACAAGGTCGCCGGTCAACAGCCGACCAACTTTGCCGCTTGGTCCAAAGCGAACTTCGCGCTTCCGACGCCCGCCTGAAAACACGTCTCCCAAATGGAAAGTACCCTTGAGGTGCACTTCGAGCAGCTGGCCTGTTCGAAGTGCACTCAACTGGAAGACGGGCAGTGTCAGATCTCCGGTAAAACTTAGTCTTTCAGGCTCTGAATTAAGTAGGTGACCGTATAGTCGGGATCAGTCACCACTTCCCCTGTTGACCGCAGTCGATATTCGCCAGGCGAAGCTTCTTGAATGGATCGCGTATCGGGCGGAAGGTCGAAGACCTCGCCATCACGATTTCCCTCAAGCAGCAGCTTAATACCCGATGTTCGTCCGGTGCTAACGACTCGGCCAAAGATTTGCTCTTGATGTGTGTGCTTATTTTCCGCGTCCGAATGGGTAAGCCCGATCAACATCAGCTTGCCCACAAGTTTTGAGGCCAACACTTCATCCCAAACTAATTTGGATTCGATGTCATCAGCCATGACGTCATTATCCCCTGTTTCACAGCTCTCTTGTCGATGTCCGCTTCGGGTCGGAAACGGACATCGTCGTGTTCCGCTTCCGACCCATTCGTCTCAAAGATTATCCGCGTCGATCACGGCCTGGGTGAACGCCTGCGGCGCCTCCTCCGGCAAGTTATGACCGATGCCGCCGGTAATCAGCCGAAACTGATACTTGCCAATGAACTGCTTGGCATACGCCTCCGGCTGCGGATGCGGTGCGCCGTTGGCGTCACCCTCCAGCGTGATGGTCGGCACCGAAATTTTCGGAGCTTGGGCCAGCCGTTGCTCCAGCTTGTCGTATTTCGCTTCGCCATTGACCAGGCCCAATCGCCAGCGATAGTTGTGAATCGTGATGGCCACATGGTCCGGGTTATCAAGCGCGCGAGCGCTGCGCTCGTAGATAGTGTCGTCAAAGTTCCACTTCGGTGAAGCGAGCTGCCAGATTAACTTGGCAAAGTCATGATGGTTTTTCTCGTAACCGATGTAACCACGTTGGGTGGCAAAGTAATACTGATACCACCACTGATATTCGGCTTTAGGTGGTAACGGAGTCCTGCCCGATTCCTGACTGCCAATGAGGTAACCGCTCACGCTTACCAACGCTTTCACGCGTTCCGGCCACAACGCCGCAACGATATCCGCTGAGCGCGCACCCCAATCGAAGCCACCGAATACCGCGCGCTTGATGTGTAGTGCGTCCATAAAGTCAATGGCATCCACGGCCAGCGCGGCGGGTTCAGCGTTTCGCATGGTGCTATTGGACAGAAAACGCGTTTCGCCGTAGCCACGCGCATAGGGAACCAGCACGCGGTAACCTTTCGCTGCCAGTGCCGGCGCGACATCTTGATAGCTGTGAATGTCGTAAGGCCATCCATGCAGGAGAATCACCACGGGGCCGTTGGCCGGCCCCATCTCGGCGTAAGCGACATCCAGCACGCCTGCGTGGACATGCTTGAGCGGTCCCCATGGGTCATGCGACGCAGAGAGTGAGATGTCTGGCTGGGCTAACTTCGGTTGTGTAGATTGGGCATACGCACTGCTCAACGTGCCCATTTGAGCTGCCAAGATCGCTACGACGGCCGCGCTTACGACACTGCGGCGGGTGAGTTTCAACTTCTTATACATGGGCGTCTCCGGGGATTAAAACGGTTCACTTCGCAACACCGGCATTCATGCGCTGGCGGCAAGAGGGGTCGTTCGGTATGCATAGGAGACCAAGAAGAATCGTCTCGAATATGTCTTGCGACGCGTTTAAAGGTACCGAAGTGTGTCGCGGGCGAATTCGCATACATTTCGATACAAAACCCTTTCATCCGGCAACGTATCGAGCAACCTGGACAGCGTTGCGATTCCGCAAATCCCAAGAATAAGCGGCCCGCAGTGCGGGCCGCTCAAGTCGAAGGCTGCTAATCATTTACCGGGTGACGTGTACGTCAAATCGGCGTTGTAGCTATCTACGTGCGACGACACGCTCTGCATAGCATCATTGACGGATTTTCGGATCGCTTGGCCGCTTTCCTTTCCGTAGACGTTCTCGACCATCTTCCACACAGTGGGGTCGGGGTCTTTGCCAAGATCCGCCCAGCTTTTGGCGGGGCTTATCAGGATAAAGTCGGGTGAGTTTTCATCGCCTTCTCGAACTTTTCCAATCATGTAGTTAATAGTCCAATTGGATTTTTCGGCAGCGGCGGCGATTTTTTTCGCAGCCGCCGCGAATGCTTCCGTTGCTTCATGGCCAGGCTTAAGTTTGAAAAACGTGACTTCAATCAAGGCCGATGACAGCCCCATGCCTTTGGGCATGTGACTCAATTCCGACATCATTTCGACAAATGCGCTTGTCTCGCTTTTCAAATGCGGATTGACGGCCGCCCTGAGCGATTGATCGCATACCTTGCCTGCAACGTTCATCGCATCAAAGCTTTCCCATGAAAGTGGGTCGGAGGTATACGAATAAGCGTAAGTATCTCCCGTCTCGTGGGTCCATGCTGTCCACGTGTACTTAAAGCCATGTTGATGCAGGCATTGATTGAAGCTTTTGACGCCTGTTTCATAGGCCTGTTGATCTGCAGGTGCCACGATATCGGTGTAGACCCGCACAATAGTTGCATTATTCGTATCCGCCGCCTGAACTCCGGCGGCACATAACAGCGTGAACGACAACGCTAGCCAAGGTGTGATGCTGTTCATAAGAACCTCGCTTAGGGCTGTTGCCCTGCATGGTTGGCTTGAGGCCCCTGATCACGTCCACTTCGGGCGGGCGAAGTTCATTGAGTATGCGCGCAATCCATGGTGTCAGAATCGTTGCACGCAATGCATTGATTTTTAAAATTATTCGTGACAGCGTCGCGTGCCGGAAGAATGCCCGGCAAGATCGTCAGCATCATATGAATTTTCGTGGATCGAGCGCCTGCATCCCGCCACTAGCGGAATACGCAGTAGGGTCAAAAGTTGCGGAGAAGATATTTCGCGCGTATCAGATCCTTTGTGGGCTTGTCACTCGAGAACTTTGAACAAATATCCTCAAGTAGAACGCGGCCGCTATGTATTCTTTTATCGTAAGACCATAGCTGCACAAGGTCATTTGCCGCTCGCAATTCCCAAAATGGCGATGACTGCGAACGAGCAACTTCTAAGGCAGCAAGAAACAGTCTTTCGGCCTCCAAGATATCGCCATTGATCTGAGCAAGCCGGCCGTTTAAGCGAATAGCTTCCGCTAAGTACCAACCCCATAAGTCCGCTTCAGATGTGCTTAGCTCTGCCGCACCCATGCCAGTCGTTCTAACAAGATCCTGCTCGATCAGGACGTGTAGACGCTCGACTGTGAATGCGCGCACCCAAGCTGGATATCCCAGGTTCGTCATATGAACCAGGCTATCGTCCACCTGCTTGAGCCCTCCCCTGTCGCCCGTCCATAGCTTGAGTAAGCCAGTGTAGGCGTGAGCGAGACTGTAGAAATTGCCTAGCGCGCGCTCCTCTGCTTGTTTAAGAAACTCCCGAGCTAAGGATTCCGCCTCTTCGATGTTGCCTATCAAAATAAGATTGTGCGTTGCCACGGAAAGAGCGCTACATATCGAAACATCATCCGCTTCAGACAACCCCAGCTCGACAGCCTGCTTAGCAACTTCTGTGGCACGCCCAACATCTCCTAGCAAGAGGATCGTGTTAGATAAATGCGACATGGCACTTACTCGACAATCGTAACCATAGACCTTCTGCTGGATATCTATCGAAGATGGCCTACTTTCGCTCGCAGCTCGTTCAAGAAAGATTCGCGCGCCCAGGAAGTCGCCAGACTGATACCTCAGATAACCGCGATACCAGTCAGCTATTCCGGTCCACAATGCTCCTTCACTCGTTTGCGCAAGGCGTTGGAACTTATTTGAGAAATCATCAGCCTTCTGCGCATCTGACAGCAGTACCTGTTGCGACCATAGACGCAACAGAGCAACAATTTGCATATCCACTCGCTGCGTAGCTTCAGCGACATCATGGACTCGCCACCACGCGACAGTGAATTCCTCTGTAAAGCCCGATATCAGCATAATCGTGAATGCCAGACTGCATCGAAGAGTCAGCTCAACATCCACACTTACGTTAACTTGATCGAGATGGGCAAGAGCCTTTTCAATGTAGACCTTTCTGTCCTGAAGCAGGTGGAGAAATTGCCAAACCGGAATGCTGCCAACAACCAGATCCACAGCGAGCGAGATATCGCCATCGGACTGGAATCCCCACGAAATGGCGGCCGTAATATCTTCAATCTGTCCTGCGAGGGCTTTCAGTAGTAGACGATCCGAATTTGGATCTTGAAGGCCGGCTAAAGCAGCCACGTATAGACGAGCGTGTTTACGACATGCATCAGCATAATCACCTGACCCCATCAGCTTGAAGCGCGCATAGGCCTTCGTGGTATCAAGAAGTCGATACCGCACAACAACTTCAGTTCGATCAACGTGCAACAATGATTTGGCGGCTAGCTGCGAGAGTACAATTGCCGCTTCGGTGCCATCCATCGTCTCTTGCATCATCAATATTGCAGCATCAAATTCGAAAGATCCTCTAAATACCGATAGATGCAGCAACATGCAGTGTTCCTGATCGGTCAGTCGCTGACAGCTCCAATCAAGCATTGCGCTGAGGGTCTGATGCCCTGGCGGAACGATGCCCTTTCTTGCCCATTCCAAAACAGCGGGCTCCCCAAGCGCATCGGCTAGCTTTTCTAGCCCTATTGCTGAAACTTGAGAGGCTGCAAGCTCTATCGCAAGAGGCAATCCATCTAGTTTGTTAGAAATTGGCACCAGCAAGTCAATGTCCCGATCCGACAGTGCGGCATTCATCGCCATCTCGGCTCGTTCGACAAAGAGCTGAATTGCGGGATAGCTAGCTATGGCGGACGCAGATAATCCTTTACCTATCGGAGCAGAAGTCAGTGGGGGCAATTGGAACACCCATTCACCTTCTATCCTCAACGCCTCTCTGCTAGTTGAGAGAATGCGAACGCCGACACTGCCGGATACAATCGCTTGAATAAGCTCTGCGCTTTCGTCGATTACATGCTCGCATCCGTCTACGAGTATCAACATTTCCTTCAATTCGACGAAATGTAAGATATCGTCCAACGGATGTGTTTTCTTGACTGGTAGACCGAGGGCAATAGCAAAAGCCTCTGCCACACGAGCCTGATCTTCAACGGGCCCAAGCTCTACAAAACAAGCACCATCGCGAAATGTCGACGCAAGTTGCCGGGAAACTGTGATTGCGACGGATGTCTTTCCCATCCCACCCGGTCCAGTCACACTCACGACTCGGTGAGAAGAAAGCAGTACAACTATTTCTTCGATCGATAGTGCACGACCAATTAACGGAAGAGGTCGAGGTATCGCACGGGGCGGTCCGATGGGAAAGATTGTAAGTCGTGAATTCGAATGAGTATCGTCGTGCCTTGTGATGGGCCCTACGAAACAGTAACCCTTTCGAGGCACGCTTAAAATGTATCGATCCCCACCATCTCCTAGAGCCTTCCTAAGTATGTGGATATGAAAGAACAAATTTCTTTCATCTACGGAAAGATTGGGCCATGCGACATCCATGAGAGCCTGCTTGCTGACGACTTCCCCGGAATGCTCTACAAGATGCGTCAGAATTTGGAATGCCAGCGCCCCAATGTGGACCGGATTGCCATTGCACTCCAAACGCTCTTCAAGCCTCGACAAGCGAAATGGGCCGAAAGAAATATCTCCGTTTACCCACTGCGTCTCGCTTGCCATATGTTAGATATCCGCCAATCGCCGCCGACACTGTGCCCAGGATCCAGCTCTACTAAAGACTGTCAAAACATCTTAGCTCTCGCCTAGACCATGGGTGTTTGGACTATCTGCCAGCGAGCTGCTTGAGGCTAGGGTCAATGACTTGAGCAACGCTCTTGCCCTTTGTAAATCACGGCTCACGATGCCCTTTTTGAACAACGTCACCAACGGACCCAAGAGGTCGTAGACTAAGTCCTGTCGCCCCTCGTTGATCCACAGGGCGGCAAGACTATTGGCCGAGCGCAACTGCCAAGCCAAGGATCCGTGCCGGGCTGCCGAGTCGATAGACATCTTGAAGCAGTTTTCGGCCTCTTTGTTATTACCTCGGCTCAGTGCCAATTGCCCCTTGATGCGAACGATCTCTGGAATGCACCAGTGATCTGGGTTGCGATCTTCCTTGAGCATTGTGGCAAACAAGGTTTCAGCATGAATCCGCAATCCCGCTTCTGCCAGCACCAATGCTGCGTCTGCCTGAAAGATGGGATTAAATGCAGTGTATTGCCCGCGGACCAACATTTTAATTCCACTCGCAACGATCGATGCAGTCTCTTCTGCATCGATCTCAGGCTTCCCTGACAAGGCCTGCAGACAAATGCCAAATCCCTGGTAAGCCTCTATTCCGTGATGCCGGGAATGCTCAATTAAGGTAACGGCGTGGCGCTCCACCTCAGACCATTCAGCCCCAATCACGTAGAGATTAAAACAGTGCCAGGAAAGTGCGATGCAAAGTGGAATCGGATAATCGAGTTGGTGTGCTTCGGCAACGGCCATGGCACTTGTTTCTAGTGCATCCGCCGTGCATCCAAGCATCCAAAAAGTGTTCGACAATACGCCAAGAGCATCCACTCGGCGATCATGACCAAAGTGACGCAACTGCAACATCCGGTCCGCGTCGTCTTCCGACAAAAGAGCGTCCTCGAGATGGCGCTTGGCACTTTCATAACGGCCAGTGTGATGTTCGCATAAGCCAAGCATCCAAAGAGCCATTGCCTTCGGTCCCGCTTTTCCAAATTTGCCCGCTACTGCGTCGCAACGTCGCGCGAGCATCAATGCCTCGCCTGCATTCAACGCGCGAATCTGTTGCGCCCACAACGCCAAATAAGCATTCAGCTGATGCTGTTTATCGTCAATTTCTTCAGCCATGGAAAGAACGCTGGTCCAAGATGTCCGAAATGCCTCACCCAGTCCGACAGTGAACATGACGGTTGAGCCAAGCGCCATTTGAATCAGCATTTTCTCCTCGATCGTCGCTTCACTATGATCTGCAACCGACGCGGCTTGTTTCATCCTCTCTCTGCATTCCGGCAACAGCCCTAGTCCTAACCATAGCGACGTCGAATATGCGGCAAGACGGACACCAAGAGAAACATCGCCGCCTTTTGACAAAGCCCAGCTCATTGCCGCACGAATGTCATTGAGATTCGATGCCAAGGCACGAGGCCACTCGCCAGTCTCCTGTTCGATCTGCGCGTGGCGAATCAGCACCCGTTCGTAGTATCTGGCGTGCTGCCGGTTTGCTTCCTCCATTTCGCCCGACTCTGCTAGTTTTCCAAGACCGTAGTTGCGCGTGGTGTCGAGGAGTCGGTAACACGTCCGCTCACCAGATGCTTCCGCAACGACGAGAGACTTCGCCACGAGACTGGATAGGTCTGCGTTGTCCTCCGGCTCGAAAAAGTTAGCGGCAGCTTGGGTTACAACCATGACTCCTTCGAGATCGAATGCTCCGATGAACACGGAAAGTCGGTAAAGCAGTCGGCGCTCCGCCGACGAAAGCAAGTTGTAGCTCCAGTCCAAAGTGGCCATTAACGTCTGGTGGCGAGGAAGAGCAGTTCGCCGCCCCGGCCAGAGAAGTGAGAACTGGTGGCCCAGAAGGTCAGCCGTCTTACGGAGGCCATACGCCTGTACCCTGCTTGCAGCAAGTTCGATCGCCAAGGCCATGCCATCTAGCCTGCGGCAAATAGCAATCACAGTTTCCACATCCGCATCGTTCAACTCGATACGAGAGCCTCCGGCTTGCACACGCTCCAGAAATAGCTCTATCGCCGAATATTCAATCAGTTCCCGGGCGGTGATGATCGCGCCTTCTAAAGGTATCTGCAGTGGTTGCAGTCTGAAAACATGCTCACCCTCCGCCCCAAGAGGCTCGCGAGATGTTGCCAGAATGAAAACCTCTGAAGCGCATGCAGAGATCTGTTCGACGAGCGGCGCAACTTCATCCAAGACATGCTCGCAGCTATCAAAGATCAGCAGCATTTGGCATGTCCGCAGCGCTGTCAAAATGCTTGGAACAGGATCCTCAGTCCGAATTTGCAGACCGATGGCGATTGCGACGGCTGCTGCAACTTGGCTGGACTCCCGTACGCTGGCCAGATCCACGAACTGTACCGGGCCAGGAAACTTCGCAAAAAATGAATGCCCAATCCCTACCGCAACCGTCGTCTTGCCGATACCACCAGGCCCGACAATGGTTACGAACCGCTCGGCGAGCAACTCGCTACTAATATCGCCAATGGCTTTCTGCCGTCCAATCATGCGCTCCAACACTGGCGGCAAACTATGCACGGACGCTGTTGGAGAAGTGTCGCGATTTTTTTTTGCCGCGGGACTGACTGAGGACAGACGGGTGACCGGCGCTACAAAGCAATATCCGCGACCGGGTACATTAACGATATATTCACAGCTCAGCTGTGCACCTCCAAGCGCCTTGCGCAAAACTGACATATGAAAACGGATGCTACCTCCGTCTACGATCAGCCCTGCCCAAACGGTGGAATGGATTTGGCGGTGCGTTACAACCTCGCCGGCATGCCTAACCAGCAGCATCAAGATGTCAAATGCACGACCACCCAGCTTGACGGCGTGTCCCGACCGCTCCAGTAAACGTTGAGCCGAGAAGAGCTTGTAAGGCCCAAACGAGAAAATCTCATAGTCCGTGCTGGACGGATCGCCTTGAGTCTCCGAATGAACCAACACGTTCGTGCTCATTTGTTGCTTATCTCATTGGCTTTGCGAGCTCCCTCTCGCTGCGAGGGCCTTGAACACCAAATTCGATCTAAATCAGGGCTATACCTAACACCGCCATCGACACCAGAGAGTCAAAATTGCCCTGCTCCACGTGCCGGTTGACCTCGGGCTGGTACATGCAGTCGCCCCAGCAGCGGCAGCATGCAGGCCGTTCGCCTGCGTGCGCTGGATGTTAATGAAAGAGATAACCCAAGTGACGAACGCCTTCAAGTATCAAATGCTTGGAGGCTTGGTTCGCTTCGGACGCGTCTTTCGCATGAGGTTCCTTATCTGGGAATGACCTAATGATTTCTAACTACGTCTAACGCGCGTGTTTGGCGGCTCGCTCCTAAGATCGAATGGCCTAGAAACCGGATAGGAGCGCAGCATGCAGATCCAGAACTTTCCAATGGTTTCAATAGTTACTGTGATGCTGTGTCTCATCGCTATGGCCACTTTTCAATACAGGAAAATGGCGAATGCGCTTCGTGACAGGCTTGAGGCTCGACATGCGGAGCGTGAGCGCATCGCAAGGGAGCTACACGACACTTTTCTACAGGGCATTCAGGGGTTGATACTGTTTTTCGAAACTGTCCCCGATCGCATTCCAAACGAAGACCCTTATCGCGAGAAGGTCGTGCAGGCATTGGATCGGGCACGCAACGTCATTGTGGACGGGCGTGACCGTCTGCAAGATCTGCACGCTCGCGATTACGCTGCAAGTGATCTCACCATTTTCTTCGATGCGTTTGGCAAAGAGCTGGCGGAACAATGGCCCGCTAGATTTCGAGTCATGCGTCACGGCGTTCAGCGGAACATAGATCCGTATATTTGCGAAGAAATCTATTTCATTGGTCGCGAAGCGCTTCTTAATGCATTTCAACATGCGAAGGCGGCCAATATCGAACTAGAGATTGCTTACGGCGCCAAGCAACTCAGTTTGTGTATACGCGATGACGGTTTAGGTATCGATCCGGAAATAGCGCGCATGGGGCGCAAGCCTGGACGTTGGGGGCTTGTGGGCATGAGAGAACGCGCAGCCGGTATACATGGCCGGTTGATGATTGGGATGCAGCCCGGATCTGGCGCGGAGATCCAGCTAGTCGTTCCGTCAGGTGTCGCCTATGCGCACCCGCGCCGATCTCGTTCGACATCGCTCAGACACTGTGAGAGTCGTGGCTAGCACGACTTAGGCGTCCCTTTGCGCTTCAAGCTCGAACAGTGCAAGCGGGCCACTACACGTCTTTAAGTGAGGCAAACCATGCAAACGACATCTACGTCAGTCGTTGGTCGAATGCCTGTTCGTGGTGGATTGCCGCATGGAGGAAAAGACCATGCATGACCTGGTGATCGAAAACGAATGGAATGGCGGCTTCGTGAACGTTACGCCGCGTTGTCCACCTGTGCGCACCAAGAGTTGGCGAAGAGCTTGCGTTGGTATCTTCGGAACTATCACAGCAATGCTCGCGGCTTCGAGCGATTACGCGCAAGACACGCCCGAGCTCTCGCAGCTTGCGCAGAATCCAATCGCGAAGGCTATATCACTGCCATTTCAGAACAATCTGAATTTCGGGGTCGGACCGCATAACGATGAACAGGATACGCTCAACATCCAACCCGTCTTGCCATTCAACGTCGGCAACGATTGGAATGTCATTGCGCGTGCGATCATCCCGTTGGAATACGAGCCACCGCTCGGTCAAGCAAGGAATAGCATGGTTGGTGTGGGCGATACCTCGCTGGCTCTGTATCTCTCGCCTTCCCACCCGGGCGACATCATCTGGGGCGTCGGTCCTGCGTTCGCCTTCGCGACGGCCTCGCATGAGGAGTTGGGCCAGGGCAAGTTCGACGCCGGACTATCTGCAGTAGTACTGACGATTCAAGGTCACTGGCTTATCGGTGCACTCCTCACCGACGTCGTTTCCGTGGCCGGTCCCTCCGACCGAAACACCGTTCATCAAATGACTTTGCAGCCTTTCATCAACTACAACTTCTCGCGCGGTTGGTATCTCGCAAGTTCACCGATCATTACCGCGAACTGGAGAGGGCCGGACAACAGACGGTGGATTGTGCCGTTGGGCGGTGGCGGAGGGCGTGCGTTTCGCTTTGGCAAGCAGGCCATGAACTTCCAATTGCAGGTTTTCAAGAATGTCGTAAGCGCCCACGATGCCGCCGATTGGACTCTTCGAGCGCAGTTTCAGTTGCTATTTCCAAAGTGACCAAGTTTTTCGAGGCCACACTCGCTATATCCATTTCTGAGATCACCTTAGATGAAGCGGATCGTTGTAGGAATGACTGGCGCTACCGGCGCTGCAATTGGCGTTGAAATTCTTCGTCAGTTGCGAAACGTCCCGGAAGTGGAGACGCACCTGGTGTTGTCTCGATGGGCGCGTGTGACGATTAACTTGGAGACCGATATTTCGGTGGATGACGTTTGTCGTTTGGCCGATGTTGTCTATGGGTGGAATGACCAAGCGGCGGCAATTTCGTCGGGATCGTTCCTGACTGATGGGATGGTTGTCGCCCCATGCAGCATGAAAACGCTCGCCGGTATCCGTACAGGTTATGCCGATGGCTTGATTGCTCGCGCTGCGGACGTAGTGCTGAAGGAACGTCGGCGCCTTGTTTTGGTGCCACGCGAGACTCCGCTAAGTGAAGTTCATTTGGAGAACATGCTAGCGCTTGCGCGCATGGGAGTAAGACTCGTCCCTCCTATGCCAGCCTTTTACAACAAACCATCATCCGTCGACGACATTGTTTCTCACATTACTACTCGAATCTTGGATCAATTCGAGATCGAGTCTCCTGTAGAGGCCAAGAGGTGGAACGGCATGCCCGCGCAGGTATTGCCGAACCTCAAAAGAGTGGAGAACATCTGATGAATAGGATCAAGGATCTTCGCGAGTTTCTTAAGGCACTGAAATCGTTAAACGACGTGGATTACATAGACCGTGAAGTTAGCGCGATTCTTGAGGCGTCCGCGGTCACACGATTAACGACTGAGCAATTGCGACCCGCTCCGTTTTTTAGAAACATCGCGGGATACAAGAAGGGATTCCAAATGGTGGGTGCGCTCGGTGCACTCTCTAGTGATCGTCGCCACCCCCTTGGACGTATTGCGCTCTCTCTTGGCCTACCCTATCAAACCTCAGCAAAAGAATTAATTGATTGCTTGGTAGAGGCAAGTCAGAAGCCACCCATTCCACCGAAACTCATCACTTCGAAGGCTGCTCCTTGCAAGCAGAACATTCTATTGGGAAGTGAAGCGACGCTCGATCACTTTCCCATTCCGCTCGTCCACCCTGACGACGGTGGTCGCTATGTCAATACATGGGGCTTCATCGTTGCGCAAACCCCCGATGGCCGATGGACAAACTGGTCCATCTCCCGGATTCAGATGCTCGACGGGCGTCATATGACCGGCCTAGTTCTCCCACAGCAGCACATTGGCATGATATGGCAAGAGTGGGAGAAAATCGGCAAGCCAATGCCATTCGCTGTTGTGCAAGGTGGAGATCCCGGGGCGGCGGTTGTGGGTGGCATGCCGATTCCAGCCGATGTGGATGAAGTCGGGGTTCTTGGCGCCATTTATGGCGAACCCGTCGAGGTCGTGAAGTGCGAAACAAACGACCTTGAAGTGCCGGCGACCGCCGAGGTCGTTATCGAAGGGCACCTCTCGATTAAGCGTGATGCCACGGAAGGACCTTTCGCTGAATTTCACGGATGGGCGCTGACCGAGACATCGCCAGAGCCCATTTATACGATCGAGGCCATCACCTATCGGAACGATCCGATTTGGCCGATATGCACGACCGGCCGGCCAGCTGATGACTCGCAAGTCGCGCCGGCGCTCGGTGTCTCCGCAGAGATCGTTGCGCTGCTTCGCAATGCTGGCTTTCCCATTTCTATGGGATGGCTTCTCGTCGAGACCTCCTGTCATTGGATGATTGTCACGGTCCCTCGGAATTGGCGAGAAGCACTGCCGGGACTGACGACAAGCGAATTTGTTCATCGAATCGGCGAGGTAATGAGCGCGAACCGCGTCGGCCGGATGTGCCCGGTAACGTATGTGCTTGATGACGATATCGATCCCTCGAATATTTCAGATGTGCTGTGGGCACTTGGTACCCGCATACATCCCAACCTTCGTCACGAAGAATGGCCGGTAACGATCTTGCCTTGGTATCTCTGTTACACCGAAGAGGAACGCCACCACGCAAAAGGATCGATCGTTATCCACGATGGGTTGCTTCCGCCGGTGGAAGACGAACGCGTTCGTCCGGCGACATTTGACAATCTCTATTCTTCCGAGCTTCGCGCCAAGGTAATCGCGGCTGAAAATTCATCCTTGCCATGACCACTTTGAAACGATTGATTTGGACGCTGTGTTTTGTCAGCATGATGCTGCCAAGCATTTGCTTCGCAGATACAGATGAGGCGAATGAGTGGTTTGTCAGGATGGGTGCGCTCGGCGCCCTCTATCACTCAAACGCGAGAATCGCGACTCCTGCCGGCGTCATTCCCGGAGCATCGGCCGACGTAAGCAACAACCTTACCGCTATCTTCGAAGTCGGCTACAACTTCACGCCGAACACATTCGTCATGTTTATGGCCGGATTTCCGCCTAGGCCAGAAATAAGTGGAAGAGGAAGCATTAATTCCATAAACGACCTCGGAGCGGTGACCTACGGGCCAGCCATCCTAACCCTCGGGTACCGATTCCCTGTCTCCACGAAGTTCCATCCTTACGTGGGCACCGGTCCCGTGTACGCGATCATTCTTCATGATCACGATGGAGCGGTATCCCATCTTGATGTGCACAGTAGCTTGGGATACGCAGTGCAAGCGGGTGTCGAGTACGCGATTTCTGATAAGTGGGAGATGTATGCCGATGTGAAACAGTTATGGCTATCGGTTAACGCCAGAGGCATGTTGGACGGTGTCGTACCCGTAAACGCTCGAATTCAGCTTAACCCGACGCTTGTTTCCGTAGGAATTAAATTCAAGCTATGAAGGATCATTACTGCAACCCTTGGCTTCTTCTAATCTCTTTTAACTAACGTAGTTTTTATGCATATCCAGTCAATCGCGTACAAGCCAGAAATGCTGCGCTAAGTTAGCTTTGCCTAAATGATCGCTTCACTACGTGGGGTACCAGCGTGATCATCGCGAACGTTGACGACTATCGCAAACAATGCGAAGCCAGACTTCCCCCATTCCTGTACGACTACATCAGTGGTGGTTCTTACCAGGAGAACACGCTGCGCGCGAATATTGCGGAGCTACAGGCCACGCTGTTACGCCAACGCGTGATGGTAGACGAATCGCATCTCAACTTGTCGATCGACTTGTGGGATCAGGCGATGTCACTGCCAGTCGTACTCGGGCCCGTCGGCATGGCCGGAATGTACTCGAGCCGCGGTGAAGTCAAAGCGGCCAATGCGGCGAAGTCGGCTGGCGTTCCGTTTACGCTGTCAACGATGGGCGTGTGCGATGTGCACGAGGTCGCGCAAAAGACCGGCGTTCCCCCGTGGTTTCAGCTCTATATGCTCAAAGACCGTGGTTTCGTGAAGAGCGTGATCGAGCGATCCGTTTCCGCAGGCTCGAAGGTGTTGGTATTCACCGTCGATCTTGCGACCCCCGGGCGGCGTTACAGCGCTGTGCACGACGGAATGGAGAAAGACCCGACGCTTCTGGGGATGCTGGGGTTCGTTGCTCAAGGCGCGACGCACCCTCGCTGGGCCGTCGATATCGTCACTAAAGGCTGGCCGCTGAAGTTCGGTACTGTGGCAGAAGCGATGCCCAAAGGCGTTCCGTATGGAAAATTCGTGCACGACAATTTTGATGCATCGACTACCTGGAAAGACATCGAGTGGATACGGTCGATCTTTCCTGGAAAGATTATTTTGAAAGGTATTCTCGACCCGGAGGATGCCAAGCGCGCCGTACAGACAAATATCGACGGGATTGTGGTGTCAAACCACGGTGGCAGGCAGCTCGATAGCGTGACATCAACGATTCGCGCCTTGCCGAAGGTTGTCGATGCCGTTCAAGGTAAAGTGCCGGTGTTTATGGACGGTGGCATTCGCTCGGGCCTGGACGTGTTGAAAGCGCTGGCGCTTGGTGCCAAGGCATGCTTTGTAGGGCGGGCGTGGGCATATGCATTGGGGGCGGCAGGCGAATCAGGGGTGCGAGATATGTTGGGCATCCTCAGAGAGGAACTCAGGGTCGGCATGATTCTGACCGGATGTAGTGATGTCAACCGAGCCACTCCAGACTTGTTGCTTAAGGATTGACACACGCCTTAGCGTAGGTTGATGAGTTAGCGGCTTTGCTACCGTAAGCGCAGCTAACATTGCGAGATGAACGAGCTTGGTGAAGCGCTGAATCTGGAAGCGTTTACGAACGACACAGCGCCATGTAAACGCAAGCCCCGTCTATCAAAGCCGGAGCTTGCTTCTCAAAAACGACGTGCCTAAATGCCGGCTCTATGGATCAGGAGCCAGGGGGAAAGAAGAAAGAAACGTTGGGCTCCCATATATCGGCATATCCCCAGCCGCGTGGCTTGTACCTCTCCCAAAAAAACTTGCCCGTAATTTGGCCCGTGGCGCCTGCATTTTTCGGGGTGCGAATGATGATAGCCCCAGTCCATTGATACCCTTTTGAGGCGGACTTCGGATTGGCGGGGATGCTGGGTCCTTGAAAGCCAACGCCGGGAAGGCGAACGTCATAAGTAACGCTGGGTGCCTGCGAATAGTTGGGCGTCACGGTGAACGTCGTATCCGGGGTCGCGTAGCTAATGCCCCATTCCGCGCTGGCGCCAATGGTTCCCTCGCCTTTGCCGTCTTGAATACCACCCTGAAGACCGCCGCCGACGGTAAAGCTCGTGCTTGCCGTGCCGACGGTGGAGTTTGGCCCATAGTGGTAGATGTCTTCTGAATTGACCGTACTGAAGATCAACTTCTCCCACTGACAATACCAGCCCACTTCATCGCATTTTTCGACATAGCTGAGATTTCCCTGGGTAACCTGCATGACGATGAGGTAATAGTCGTAATTCTTATGCAATGGATCGCCGGGCAGCGGATTCAATTGATACCCATTGACCCAAATTTGACCGGTACCGCCTTGCCCGGACCACTTAGAAATCACATCGTCGCCGGCACTCTGCCAAGGTCCTTGAGGCGCGGATGCTGCGCTGTCATCGATTAACACCTTTGGATACGGAACACTTGTCCTGGAGTTCTCGTGCAACTCGTCGAGAAATGACTCGACTTGAGCATTGAATGGAAAGTACTCGGCCGATTCACCGACTAGAGTCAGCCAGCCCACTTTCGCCATGCCGCGGCCACCGCCTACTGTTGCAAACAGCACGCATTCTTCTGTGTTTTGCGGCAAGACAGGTGAGTGGATTTTGCCCAAATAGTGGGACAAAGCGGCCGCGTGTTCCGGCATGGTCACCATGGGAACGCCATCGGCATGCATGGCTTGTAGTTGCTTTTGGCCCATCTCACCGATGGTATTAAGGATCTTCTCGTCTGGCAGAAATACGCCGCGCGGGCGAGCCAGGCCGATATCCTCCAATCTTCCAATGCGCTTTGCGTCGGGATGCGCTGTGTTAGGCGAGATCTTTGTTCTTTCCTTGTCAGACTGAATCGAGGCAATGAGGGCGCGGTCATAGATTGCAGCGCCACCTTCCGCGAGTAGGCAAACGTAGCAAAGATCGATAGGTGTTCCACTTTTGCTCATGGGTAGCTCCTAGGTTGGCAATTGAATGAAACCCTCGAGCCGACAAGAAGGATTGAGGCATTCGAGGTTTCTTTTGATGCCGTAACGAAGTTGACGATCGCCACGTCATCCGACCTAGGAAATATCTGCAGTGTCGCAACGCGCCTAGCCCCGAAACCGAGGATTGACCTTACGCATTTCTCTTCGAACACTAGAGTTACACGTGAAATGCACGTGAAGAAAAGTGACCTGATAACGAAATCAAATTACGCATGCCGCGTGTTGGACAACGGGTGTCCGCCGATGCCGGCTAGATCTCAGCGCGTGCGACGCGCGGATGCTCTAATCGCGAACCGATTTTTGAGATGCATCGATGGATCCCCTGCCTTATCCCACCCCGACCGACATTGTCCTGACAGCCACCCGCTTCGCTTGCGATGCGCTTGGCGCTTGGTTTCGACCCAAGACGTGGGTGATCGTCTTGCTTATGGGCATCAGCTCTACTGCACTGTGCACCCCTCACCCTCCGGGCCCGTTATTTGGAGGAGTTCTCCACGCGCGAGGCCCTCATGGCGTTTACACCGAAATCCGGTTCGAGCCGCATCGCCTGATAGCGCAGGTGCATGAGCCTCACATGTGCGTTTTGCATGCGCATCTCGTGCACGGGGATCCGCACACCAGCCGTTATGCCATCGAACCACCTCAGGGTGGACGCTTTTGCGATGAACTGGTGGATGGTGAGATCGTGATCCACCCGCATTCGCCGAATGACGTGATCGCCGAGTTCCGATCGGCACGGATGGACTGGTCAGGGCGGTTTCGCCGCCACGCACCTGCCCACTGATGGCTTACCGAAAGCGCGCTAATGCGACTACCTATGCCCCCCTCTAACCACCCCCTTCCCTGCACCTAACTCCGATCCATGTCTGCTTTAAGCCTTACAGTTCAAGCAGTTGAATCCCCAGGAGTTGAGCAGCAAGTCGGGCTCATACTCAGTTACAATCAATTAACAAACTGTGCGGTATAGTTAATCTATGTCGAGAGACATCAGTCCCATCGCATAGCCGGGCCTCCCCTCCCCGCGAAGCAACGTAAAGATGGATGAACCAAAACCCGCGAGCCCCCTCGCGGGTTTTTTATTGCGCCAGTGTTGGGCTTCTGTCAGCGCTGCTATCGATGCGCTGACCGGCTTTACTTAAAAATCCTGAACCGTCGGGCGAATCACGATGTCGCTGATCACGCAAAACTTCCGGCCAATGCGATTTATACGCTCCCTGATCCCACGCACTCCCCAGTGGCCAGACTTGCCTGCACGTTCTTGCAGTGGGCGGTCGTTTTGCTGCAGCAAGCGGTGTGTGTCGGCCTGGCCCGCACACATACACTCGTATTCGAGACATCACGCAAGTTCGATGCTTGAATCCGAAACGGGGCATTATGCGCGTCACATCTACGAAGCGTCGGAAGCTCTCTGTCGTAATCGCCGCTGCCGTGACGTTCCAGGCGACCGCAGTCAGGGCTCAACACGCCGCGGACAATCCCATCTCCGCCGCTGATGACGCCTATGGATTGACTCTCGGACTGGAGTCGGTCGGCCTATATAGCCCGGGACTGGTGCGCGGATTCAATCCGCAAGCAGCCGGCAATGTGCGGATCGACGGTCTCTACTTCGATCAACAAGGTGCGTTGTCCAATCGTGTCATCGAGGATTCGACCATCAAGGTAGGTGTGAGCGAAATCGGTTATGCCTTCCCCGCACCTACCGGCATCGTGGATTACGACCTCCGCCACGCCGGAGGCGACGTGCCAAGTGCAACGATCATTGCAAATGTCGGCCCGTACGAGGCCCGCGGCGTCAGTATCGACGGTAGCCTACCCGTGATCGGTAGCGAACTCGTTCTGCCGATGGGCGTAAGCACGCAAGTCAGCACGCAGACGCCGTCTTACGGCCCCTATCCCGGATACACGTCGAATGTAACGAGCATAGGCGCGACGCCGCTATGGTCGCCGAACGACAAAATCACAGTGCGCGCGATTGTCGACTGGCAGAAAACCAGTAACGCAAAGACATTTCCGCTGTACTTCACGGCGGGTGACTTCCTGCCACCCGCCATTTCCAAAAACTACCTTGGCCAGAACTGGGCGGAAGGCCGCAATGTCACGATGAATCTGGGAGGCATCGTGTCTGCGCAGTTGACCGAGGTGTGGCGGCTAAAGGCTGGTGTTTTTCGCTCGACTAACGACTATCCCGTCAGCTTTGCGGATCAGTACACAAACATCCAGCCGAATGGCCAGTCCGAGCACCTGGTCGTGGGATATCCCGATCAGAACACGTCTTCCAACTCCGGTGAGGTGCGCCTGACGGGCGCTTTCACAGGAGGTGATTGGCGTCAGCAACTCATCTTCATGGTTCGCGGCCGGGACACCAAGGCACGCTACGGCGGCGAAGATGTTGTCGACGAGGGGCCGACCGTTATCGGCATGCTCGTCGAGTTACCGAAACCGGACTTCGTGTATTCGGCGCCCACGAATGATCGCACCGAGCTATGGAGCGTGGGCTCGGCCTATCACGTTGATTGGCGTCAACGCGCCGAATTCGAGGCGGGCATTCAGGACGAAAACTATCGTGAGACCGTCGTCGCTCCAGGCATACCCGACTCCGGTATGTCGGCGCATCTTCCTCGCGCTTACAGCAACGCAGCCTTTGCGCTCGCTCCTCAATGGACGCTCTATGCCGGATACACCCAGGGGCTCGAGAATTCCGGCGCCGCGCCCAATTCCGCCAAGAACAGCGGAGCTGTTCTTCCGGCATCCAAGACTTGGCAAATCGATTCGGGCATACGTTATGTCGTGACGCCCAAGTTCAAGATCATCGCGGGTGTCTTCGAGCTGCAGAAGCCCTACTTCAATCTGGATACGAACAACGTCGATCGGGAACTTGGCGTGCAGCGAGCCAAAGGTGTCGAGCTCTCCATTGCGGGCGAGCTGGTCAAGTACTTGCACGTCAATATCGGCGTTCTCGATGGCAAGGTCAGCATCGTGGGGCCGAACCTGACCGCAGAGAAAGTCGGTTCCGTTGCCGTTGGCCAGCCGCTTCTGACGTATGTGGCCAACGTTAACTATGACCTTCCATGGTTGCCGGCCGCATCGCTAGACGCGTCGGCTACACATTTTGGTACTGCGCCAGCAACCATCGACAACGGTGTTTATTCACCAGAGGTCACGCAGGTGAATCTCGGCGGGCGATACCAGTTCACTGCCTTCGGCAAGAAAAGCAGCCTTCGCCTGCAGATCCAAAACATTTTGGCGACCAAGAAATGGACGACCCAATACACGCCTGGTTTTTTCCAATGGCCGTCACCACGAACTGTCTTTGCTTACATCACCACCGATCTTCGGTGACGTCGACCTGCCTGTTTAGTGCTCACCCCGCACAGTAGCAACCCTGTGCATCTTCTCATCCCAACATAGCTAGGAGTTATCCATGAAAAACATAAATTCCGCAGTGTTCGCCATGTGTCTGGCTCTCGGTGCCGGCAGCGTCTTTGCCCAAGACAGCGGGATGGCCAAGGACGCAATGACCCAAACCGACAAGACTCACGATGGTATGAAGAAGAGCGCTATGGGGCACGACGCGATGATGAAGAAAGGCGCGATGTCCAAGGGCAATATGGCGAAAGATGCCATGTCCAAGGACGCCAAGAGCGGCGATGCGATGAAGGACAACATGAGCCACGACACCATGGGAAATGACAGCTCGCAGCATTAAAAGCCCCTGCTCTCGTCTGCCCATGTCATCCCGGTTGGCATGGGCAGTTTTTTGCTTTCGCCGAAAATTCAAGTCGCTTGGCGGCACGGTATCAGCGACTGCTTGACAGCTCTCCCAGACGATCCTGGATGCGCTTGCGATAACGGCGGCTCAAACGGAGGCGAGCCGTGGAATCCAGCACGACTTCGTATTCACCATTGTCCTGCAGCTCCAGTCCCCGAACCCGGTCGAGGTTGACGATGATCGAGCGGTGGATGCGCGCGAATGTTCGTGCGTCCAGATCCTGCTCGAGCTCCTGTAGCGTACGGCGCAGGATGTGCGTGTCCGCGCCCACATGGATGCAGGCGTAGTAGCTTGCCGCTTCGATCCAATCGATGTCTGCGACGTTAATGAACAAGGTCTGGCTTCGGCTCTTGACCGCGATCCTGCTGATCGAGCGGCGTTGTGTTGGCGCATAACGCGCGAGCTTTTCCTTGGCACGCGCGAGGGCGCGATGGAAGCGCGCATCGTCGAAGGGCTTCAAAAGGTAGTCCAGCGCGCCCGCCTCGAAGGCGCGTAGCGCATACGCGTCGTAGGCCGTCACGAAGATGACGGTCTCGGGCATGTCCGCACCGAGGAGCTCGAGCACGTCGAAGCCATCGCATTCGGGCATTTGTACGTCCAGGAACACGAGGTCTGGCTTAGACCGCTTGATCTCTTGGATCGCCTCCAGCCCTGATCCGCATTCGGTCACCGATGCGATATCGGGATCGTTGCGCAACAGGAGTATCAGATTCCGCCGCGCCAAGTCCTCGTCGTCGACGACCAGGACATGGATCGATGGGGACTTGTCCTCAGACGGTGCCATTCACGCCTCCAGGAACGGCAGGGTCACGACAACTTCCACGCCGCCGGTGTCGACAGGCCTCAACAGCAACTCGGATCCGTCGCCGTGCAGGATGTGCAATCGGCTGCGCAGATTGCTCAGGCCGACGCCATTGGGCACCGCCTCCAGATCCTCCCGAACCCACGGGCCGTCGTTGTAGACCGTCAGACGAAGGTTGCCATCGCAGCGCGCACCTGCGACACGGATCTCACCGCCAGCGACGCGTTTGGAGACACCGTGTTTAATGGCGTTCTCCACGAGCGGTTGCAGCAGAAGATTCGGGACCTGTGCATGCCCAAGCTCCACGGGGATGTCTAAACTCACTCGAAGGCGGTTCCCGAATCGGACCTTCTGGATGTCGATATAGCGCTGCAGGTACTCCACTTCCTCCGTCAGGGTCACTTGCGCCCGGTGAGAGTCTTCCGACGCACGACGCAGGAACTCGCTCAAGCCCACGATCATCCCGACCGCTGCATCGTTGCGTTGGTCTCGTACAAGGCCAACGATCGAATGGAGTGTGTTGAACATGAAATGCGGGTCCATCTGACTTTGTAGTGCAGCGAGCTGAGCGCGAGACAGCTCTTCATTGAGCCGCGCGGTCTCAGTCATCTGCCTGGCCATCTTTTCACGCGAGTCGACAACGTAGGTGACCGTCAGGATCAGGACGTAGACGATCACGAACGTCAGGATCTGAACGGTGAACAAGGAGGTCCACGTGTGCACGAAAGTGGGCGGCTGCGCGCGGCGCCACGGGTTGAAGGCGACCCGAAGCCACGCCGACCATGTTTCAGCGACCGTGCTGACGATGGCGAAGGCCACCAGATGTGCAATCGCCATCTTCAGAACCGCACCGTGAACGATCGGCCATCGTCGCGCCAGTTCGATAATCAACGGCGTCGCCAACACCCAGGGCAACCAGGACACGAACGAGATCACGAACGGGAAAAACCACGCGCTGTCCTCGCCCATCGCGTGCATGACGAAGATGGTCTGACTCGCATCGAACAGCGCGCCCGCACACCAGACGGCCGCGATCCAAGTCCAGCGGGTCGAGCGTGTTTCCGGGGGAGCGTCGGTCATGACCATCACGCTACACCAAAGTCATCGCGAAAATCCGACGCTGCAGCGAGCGGCCAGTCCGGTGCAGCGAAAGGATCCCCTCGCGGTTAGACCGCGTCTGTATCAGTGACTATGCATGTCCGCAGACGTTCCGTCGGACCAATTGGGGACCGCGACCAAGAACACAAGAATCGGCGGCAGCGCTGCCGTTTGGGGTTGGTCCTTTGGAGAGAAGAACCAATAGGGGCTGGACATAATCGGTGAGCCCTCTGCGCCTGAACCCCAATCCTTACCGTCTTTGACGCGGGTGTAGAACATGACATGAGGCATGTTGTGGCCCCCTTGGTCGGTCAGATACGACGATTTCGACATCATGTAATCCATCGCACCGCTTTCGAGGTCCGGCAGATGTTTATTTCCGTACGCCGCTTTGAGTGCCGACAAAACCTCCGTGTTGGAACGACCAGCCATTACCATCCTGGCGCGCAGCTCGATGATGGGCAATATCGAACGTGCAGCCTGGGGATTCATGCAATCGGCAGCCTTCACTTTCGGGTTCCAAAATTCGTCCCAATCGAATGCTGCTTCCCAGCTCCGTCCCACGAAGCAGACGAAACCGTTTTTCCCCTGGACCGCTGTCTCGTAGCCATGCCGTCCCAGAACCAGGATCGTCGCGTCGCGTGATATGGCATCGGGCGCTGCACTTCGCGCCAGGGCGATTTCAGCTTCCCGGTCCGCCATGAGGTATTGGTCGATCGGGGCCATCTTTGGATAGGGTGTCGAGACATCCTGTGCCATCGCCTGATGCGCCGAGCCGAGTCCAACAAGCAGCACGGAGCACATGATTGCGATGGCGCCCATCTTGTTTTTGCGCATAGTCTTCTCCTCAGAAAGTGTGCCGCGCGCCTGTCGCCACAGCGTACTCAGCCACCGCGCAGCATCGGTTCGCTGTTACCGCTCCGCTCAGTCCTTTGCGGGGGCCGGCATAAAGAAAATCTCTCGTACCTCGACCACTGAAGGGAACGCTTTGGCACCTTTGCGCGCCCATGCCAGCAACTCGTCCAGATCGGCGGTTTCCAGTATCGCGAGACCACCCACGTACTCCTTGGCCTCGATGTACGGACCGTCGGTGACGACCACCTCGCCGTTGGGCTGTCCCCGCAGTGTCATGGCCTTCGGGCTCAAGCCACAAGCGAACTTCCTGACGCCAGCCGCGATCATTTCCCGGTTGAGCGCGTGAATTCCTTCGATAGTCGCTTCGCTTTCGACGGACGGGTCATAGTTGTCGGGCAGGTAAGTAGAAATCAGATATTGCGGCATGCTCGTTCCCCAATATGGTCATCAGCCGGGCCAGTTGCCCCATTTTGACTATAGCGACGAACGGCGAGATCGGAATTCGACGGGTTGCCCTCAAAATTTTGGGTTCTTGAACGCGACCAGCAGTAGCCAGCCCGGACCGCCGGCGCCTTCCCACACCTGAGCCAATATCCGCGCCAGCTGCCCCTAGGCATTTTTCGGAACATGCTGCGCCACGGCTTGACACCGGTGTCAATTGCGTTACACGCTGATAACAGATCCACAGCGTGGGGAGCGCTGGACGTGGCGATTGACCATTCGGACCGAGTGGCGGGGATATCGGCGATGCCGTTTCTGGCGGCCGATATTGGCGGCACGCACGCGCGTGTTGCGCTGATGCGCGCCTCGCACGGTGGGCCCGGCGGGATCGAAACGCTCGCCTATCGGGTATTCGCCTGCGCGGCGTTCCCGATGCTGTCCGAACTATTGCAAGCCTTTGTCGATGCCGATGTGCAAGCCCCGGTGAAGCACTGCGTGCTCGCTTGTGCGGGCCAGATAGTGGGCGACGAGGTCGTGAACGACAACCTCGCCTGGCCCATCCACCTGACGCAGTTGCGTCGCTCACTGGGCTTGGACGAGGTTGCCGTACTCAACGACTTCGAGGCACTGGCATACGCGCTCGATGGCCCACTCGCCCATGGCGGCCGTCACCTTTGCGGGCCGAACACGCATTCCAGTGGCCCGACCTTAGTGATCGGACCGGGCACTGGCCTTGGCGCGGCGGCGCACATTCCCAGTCCTGCCGGCGGCGTCGTGCTGACGACCGAGGCTGGCCAGATGGATTTCGCGCCGAATTCGCTACGCGAGCGCGAGGTTCTCGCGCACTTGGCTCCGAATGGCGGCTACGTGGCGTTTGAACACATCGTGTCAGGCCCAGGCTTGCTGTCCATCTACACAGCCCTGTGCTCGCTGCATGGGGAAACGCCGAAGCTGGCGACACCCGAAGCCGTCACGACGGCAGCCGTTGCCTGCAGCGATGCACAAGCCGTGGAAGCCGTGGAAATTTTATGTGCCTCGCTGGGTAGCTTTACCGGCAATCTCGCGATGATCTTCATGGCCACAGGCGGCGTGTATCTAGCCGGCGGCTTCCTGTCTTCCATATTCGAGCTGCTCAAGCGCAGCGCTTTCGAGGAGCGATTCCTGCACGGACGCAGCGCGCGCGCGCTGCTGTCGCAAGTACCGGTATGGGTAACGGAGCACGGCCGCCACGGCGTGCAGGGTGCGGCCCAGTGGTACCTCAGGCATGGCATGTCGGGAGCGCTACGGCATGCCGTGGCAGATGGCGTGGGCGCATGAGCCATATCGCGACATCGACATTTTTCCGTTGCGTGGCCATCGCGTGCCTGGCAATCACAAGCACAGTCAATGCAGCGCCTGCCGTTCCCAAGTGGTCGCTACTGCCGCGGCCGGCAACGGCCAGCCCCGCGGGATCGGGTGCCGCCGAAATCGCGGATGGTGCCGTGGTCTCGGTGCGTGGCGCGGAACGCCAACAAGTGCAGTCCATGGCAGAGCGGTTCGTGCAACGTGTAGCCGACACCAACGGCTTGCACTTGCGCGTGGCGACGACGGGCGCCTCGCATTCCGCCATCACGTTCGATGTGAATCCGAGCGCCGATATCGCGGACGAGGCCGGCTATCGCATCACGGTGGATAACGGCGGCATCCTGGTCTCGGCGCGCACGCCGCGCGGTGCGTTTTACGGTAGCGTGACCCTCTGGCAGTTGCTGACGCCCCCCGGATGGACGCGTGGCGCACCTGTCGAAGTCGCCGATGGCGTGATCGACGATCGCCCGCGTTTCGCGTGGCGCGCACTGCTGCTCGACTCCGGACGGCACTACCAGAGCGTGGCAGACATCAAGAAGCTGATCGACTGGATGTCGCTCCACAAGCTAAACGTGTTGCTCTGGCACCTGACCGAAGATCAAGGCTGGCGTCTCGAGATCCCCAAGTATCCCGATCTCACGAAAATAGGCGCATGCCGCAAGGCGATGGGCCTCGACAGCGAATTGACCGGTTCTGCCGACCTGCCCTATTGCGGGTTTTATACGGAAGCCGAGGCGCGCGACATCGTGCGTTATGCCGCCGAGCGCTATGTGGACGTGGTACCGGAAATCGATCTTCCCGGACATTCGCAGGCAGCCATCGCCGCCTACCCGTGGCTGGGTGTCACTGGCAAACGCCCGTCTGTGTGGACCGACTGGGGCGTCAGCCCGTGGTTGCTCAAGCCCGATGAAAAGACCTTGCAATTTGTCGACGACGTGCTCGATGAGGTGATGCGGGTTTTCCCCTCACGATACATCTCCATTGGCGGCGACGAGGCCGACAAGCAGCAATGGAATGCATCGCCGGAAGTGCGCGCGCAGATGCACAAGCTAGGCCTGGCGAACATGGATCAGCTGCAGGGCTGGTTCACGAATCAGGTCGCTGCGCATCTCATCAAACACGCGCGCACGCCGGTTGGCTGGGATGACGAGCTGGTCGCCGGTGCGACGCTTCCAGCATCGGAAGTGGTGATGTCGTGGCACGGCAACGACAACGAACGCGTGGCGCTCGCTGCTATCAAGCAAGGCCACGACGTGGTCATGACACCGCAGGAATCGCTGTACTTCGACCACTATCAGTCTGCCCTGCCCGACGAATGGCCGGGGCCGCCTCCCGCAGCGACGTTGCGGCAAGCCTATGACACGGTCGTCATCCCGAACGGTGCGAGCGCGATCGAAGCCCAGCGCATCATCGGCGTGCAGGGTGGCCTCTGGACCGAGCAGATGCCTACCTTTGCGCACGATCAGCATGCGGTGTTCCCGCGCATCGCGGCGCTGTCGGAGCTTGGCTGGTCACCGTCGAGCGCGCACGACTGGAACGGCTTTCTGCAACGCATGCCGGCCGAACTGGCGCGTTACCGCGCACTCGGCATCGACTATGCCGACAGTGCGTTCGCACCCACCTTCCATGTGACGGCAACGGCCAACGGGGCGTTCCAGATCGAGCTATCCAATCAGCTGGCATTCGGGACGATTCGTTACACGACGGATGGCTCCGACCCGACCAAACAATCCGCGCCGTATGCGCAGCCGCTCACGCTACCGGGCAGCGCGACCTTGCGCGCCGCTACGTTTGCACCGGATGGCTTCGAACTCGCCGCGTCACGCACGCAGGTGCTGAATGAAACAACGTTGCTGAGCCGCGAAAGTAGCGCACTTGCAACGTGCTCCAGCCAGCCGGGCACGCGCCTGGATGGCAGCAGGCCAGCGCAGGGACCGAGGCCGGTCTACTCGGTAGATATCGGCAATACGTGCTGGCTGTGGTCGCAGGCGCCAATGGATGGCATCACGCATGTCGAGATGACAGTCGAGCGCATGACATGGCGCTTCGGCGATGAAGCGGCGGATGCCGTGGTGCACCACAAGGCCAGCGCGGCCGGCGAGTTCGAGATTCATGCCGATTCCTGCACAGGGCCGCTGCTTGCCAGCTTGCCGCTGGAAAGCGCGGTGCAGGCAAACGGGCAAATCCATCTTGATGCAAAAGTTGCCACGCCGGCGGGGGCCGGCGTTCGCAACCTGTGCGTCTTCGCTACCGGCGATCCACGCGATGGCCAGTGGGCGTTGGCGCGAATGGCGTTTTCGAAATAAGCAGTAAGCGGGATGAGGGTCCCGCGCAGTAGTACCGAGTGAAATGGCTTTGGCTTGGGAAGCCAAAGTTGGGGACATCGAGAGATTGCATCACGACGGCGTGCGCAGCAGCAGGCACCGCCGGGCTACACGCATTTTTTGGAATACCACGGAGCACCTGAGGTTCGACAGGCAACATCAACGAGGTTAAAAAGCCCATGTCCACCGTACTTCGCAAGCATCCATTGTCATTTGCCGTCACCGTGTCGCTGTTCACCGTCGTGTCGACGACGAGTGCAGCGTCGACATTCGCCGATGTCCAGGCGAACGGCCAAGCTACGCAGGCCAGCACGACGCAAACCGCACCAGCGCCGGCCGCGGCAGCGCCCGACCCCAAGAAGGGCGACGCCAAGGCCAGCGGCAAAGACGCGGATAAAAACGCGGTCACGTTAGCGACCGTGTCTGTCTCCGGCGTGCGTGCGTCGCAGATACGCGCCATCGACCTGAAACGTGATGCTCCAAACATTCAGGACAGCATCACGGCAGAAAACATCGGCGCGCTGCCCGACACCACGATCACCGACTCCCTGCAGCGCGTCACCGGTGTGCAGATCAACCGCGACGCTGGCGTGGGTACCTCGGTCGACGTGCGCGGCTTGCCGCAGGTCGGCACCATGTTGAACGGCGAAGTGTTCATCACGGCGGACCAGATCGACTCGCAGCAGCCCGACTTCACTATGTTGCCGTCCACACTGTTCCACGGCGTGGACGTGGTCAAATCGTCCACCGCCAATGAGACTGACGGCGGCATCAGCGGTGCCATCGACCTGCATACCTATCGCCCCTGGGATCTACCCAGCGGATTCACCTACAGCTATTCGGCCAATGGAGAGCGTGGGAGCACCACGAGCCATTTGGGGCCGGAGGCCAATGGCCTCATTTCGTTCAACGATAGCGGCCATTGGGGCTTGCTGATCGCCGCCGATTTCTCCAACACCACGCGAATGAACGCAACGGAGGGTCTGGACCAGTACGGCGTCGTGCTCAATGGCGAGAACGCCGCCAGCTCGGCTGGCTACAACGGCTTCCTGACTCCGTGGAACGGCGCACCCATCCCGTCGAAGATCGTGCAAAACGCCGACGGCAGCGTGGACGTCAATGGCGACGGCAAGTCGAATGGCGTCTTCATGGGCAGCCAGGACATCGGCCTCAATGACATCATCACTCAGCGGAAACGCAAATCCGGCAATGCCTCGTTCCAGATGGATCTCGGCAACGGCTTGAGCCTGACCAGCGACTACTTCTACTCGCAACAGCGCGAGTACGACCGTAACTACGGCATCCAGTTCAACTCCACCAACTGGCAAGGCGCGACCTACGTGCCGCTGCAATCGCGCGATACCGGAAGCCCTGCCCTCGGTTCCTACGGCACGCCGGAGCCAGGCTGGCAGGGCTCGCAGCTATACACCACGCAGGTGTACGAGAAGTGGCCAGGCGACGTGGAGTCGTATTCGCAGATCATCCAGAAAAGCTCGAACGCGAAGAACTTCAACCTCCAACTGGATTACGACGACGGCGGACCTTTCACAGCGAGCGTGCGCGGCATCCATGACACGGCGTTCCAGTCGAACGAAGAAACCGACGTCAACATTTCCGACTCCGACGGCGCGCTGTGGCCCAACGTGCTGATGCCCGGCGTGCCTGCCGATGCCGTGCCGCCCGGCACCTTTGTCTATCCAGCGCAGCTGGGTGGCAACCGCGTGTTCAATGCGAACGGCGTTCCCCAGAACACGATTCCGATCATCGCGAACTTCGGTGGCCATTATCTCAAGGTCAGCATGCCTGCCTCGCTGGCTGCCGATTTCGCCAACCCCAACGGTTGGACCATGAAGACACTGGAATCCTCTGGCGACTACGACCGTCAGGTGGCACTGAACGCGTTGCGCTTTGACGGAAAATACGATTTCGAGGACGGCTTCAAGCTCGAATTCGGCTTGCGCAACAGCATCCGCAGCGCCGACAACAACGGCTGGACGTTGGAAACACCGGTTTATGCAGGTATGGGGGCCAGCGACCCGAATGGATGCCTGGTGCGCTATGTCGGTGCCGACGTCGTCTTGAATAGTGGTTCCTGCACCGCGGGCAACGCGTTGGGCTACTACCGCGCAGGGCCTCTATCTGCGATATCGATGCCCAATACCGCGGCACCGCTTTCGGGCAACTTCAAGCAGTACAACAACCTGCTTGGTTCGGGCATCAACTTCTGGGCGATTGATCCTAACGCCATGGTCAATCCCATTTCGTACTGGAAGTCGCTCTACCCCGACACCACCGAGGTGGCTGAGCCAGGAACGACCTGGGCCGTGCGACTGAAGGAGTTGACGGGCTATGTGCAAGGCGACTTCAACGGCTCTATCGGCGACATGCCTTACAGCGGCAATGTAGGCGTGCGCATGATCCACACCAATTTGGACGTCACCCAGTTTTTGAGTGGCGCTCCGGGTGCGTATGGCGACGAACCGGTGGAAGCCGGCACTTCCCTTACCAAGCGCAGTTATCAAGACGTGCTGCCTTCGGCCAACTTCTCGTTGGATCTCACCGACAGCCTGAAGTTTCGGCTGGCCGCTTCCAAGAACATGATGCCGCTGGATCTCAGCACCTGGGCCGGCGGTTTGCAGTTGAACTACTCATTGGCGGAGACACCCCAGGGACCGATCTTCCGTGTCGCGAACGGCACATCGACCGGCAATCCGAATCTCAACCCATGGCGCTCCACCAACTATGGCGCATCGCTGGAGTACTACATCAATCCCACCAGCATGCTCAGCCTCGCACTGTTCCGCATCAACGTGCAAAGCTTCATCAAGAACGGCAGCGTGACCAACTGCACCCTGCCGGACGAGGACGGTGTGGTTCGCGATCATTGCATCGTCATCACCGAACCGGTACAGGGCACCGGCAACAGCATTCAGGGCGCGGAGTTCGATTACCGCCAAGGCTTCACGTTCCTGCCAAGCTTCCTGTCCAAGACCGGCATGGAGGTCAACGCCACGTATGCACCGAGCAACTCGGGCGAAAGGGATCTGTCCGGCAGCAAGATTCCATTCCAGGACAACTCCACCGAGTCCGGCAACTTCATCCTGTGGTATCAGGACGATCACTTCCAGGCGCGCCTCGCGTACAACTACCGTTCGCGGCGAGCGGTGATGGACAGCGTGGGCGGCATCACGGGCATGGAGATGTACGAAGCGCCGCAGAAGTACCTCGATGCGTCGATCTCTTACAAGTTCAACAAATACGCCGAAGTGTTCCTGGACGGCACCAACCTTACCAACGAGTACCAGCGTTACTACCTCGTGTGGCCCGACCAGCCTGCGCACTCGACGTTCTCCGAGCGCATGTTCATGCTGGGCGTACGTGGGCAGTGGTAGCTGGATCGCTTGGTGGGAACTTCGAATAACTATCCTACTCGTCATCCCGGCGAACGCCGGGATCCAGTGCCTTACGCTTCAATGTGTTAAAGACGCTGGGCCCCGGCTTTCGCCGGGGCGACGATGAAGTACGGGGCAACACGATCATTCTTCTGGGCAACTCCATCGCGCCCGTTCGCAACCCATCACGACAAGGCAAGCATGCAGGACTCCAGCGCGCCACAGCACGTTCGCGATAACGCCTTCCATCGTTCCATCGGCCTGTTCTCGGGAACCGCGATCAATATGACCCAGATGTGCGGCATCGGGCCGTTCATCACTATCCCCATCATGGTCGCTGCGATGGGCGGTCCGCAGGCGGTCGTCGGCTGGATCGCCGGCGCCATCTTGGCCATGGCCGACGGCCTGGTGTGGGCCGAACTCGGTGCTGCCATGCCGGGTTCCGGGGGAACCTATGTCTACCTGCGCGAAGCGTTCCAGTACCGCACCGGAAAACTGATGCCGTTCCTTTTCATCTGGACGATGCTGCTGGCGATTCCCTTGCTGATGTCCACGGGCATCATCGGCATGGCGGAGTATCTGGGGTTCTTCTTCCCCAACCTGGGCTGGTGGCCGGTGCATCTCATAAGCCTGGCGGCGACCGCCATCGTCACCTGGCTGCTGTACCGCCGCATCGAATCGGTTCGCGCGATCACGATCGCGCTGTGGGTCATCATGCTGGTCTCCGTCGTCGGCGTGACGGCGGCAGGCTTCTCACACTTCCATGCGGGCTTCGCTTTTGCATATCCGGCCGGCGCATTTGGCAGCCACTTTTTCATGGGGCTTGGCGCGGGACTGATCATCGGTATTTACGACTATCTCGGCTACAACACGACTGCCTACATCGGCGACGAGCTGCGCAATCCAGGCCGGACGATGCCTGGCTCCATCATCGTCTCCGTGATCGCGATGATGTTTGTCTACCTCCTCCTCAACATCAGCGTGCTTGGCGTGGCGCCGTGGCAGGACATTGCCCAGTCCAAATCTGTGGCTTCGCTGGTGGTGGAACGTAGTTGGGGCCATCTGGCCGCCGCCATCATGACCGTCCTCATCATCGTGACCGCGTTCGCCTCGGTGTTCACCGGCCTGCTGGGTGGCTCGCGCGTGCCATTCCAGGCAGCGCACGACAAAGTGTTCCTATCCGTGTTCGGACGCCTGCACGCGAAGCACGGCTTCCCGCATGTGGCGTTGCTCACGATGGGTGTCGTGACGGCCATCGGCACGTTCTTTGACCTGACCGAAGTCATCAACATGCTGCTGGCTGCGACCATCATTGTGCAGTCCATCGCGCAGATCGCCGCGTTGGTCGTGTTGCGCAAGCGTCAGCCGAATCTTGAGCGCCCGTACAAGCAATGGCTTTACCCCGTGCCGTGCGTGATCGCGCTGCTGGGGTGGATCTACGTGTATGTGTCTGCTTCCACGTTGTCGCTGATCCTGTCCGGTATATGGATCGTCGCTGGCCTCGTGGTATTTGCGACGTGGGCCAAGCTCAATCAGTCCTGGCCGTTCGCACCCGTTGACATACGCGAAACCTATCTTGAGAAACATTGACGCCATGCAAACTCCAGCCAAGCACGCGCTTCGGATAATGGCCGCGATAGCAGTATTGGCCGCGCCGCCCGCTCACACTCAAACGACCTACGCGCCCACCCAGGTCAGCGTCGACGCCGGTTCCATCACCGCGATCGATCATTGGCAAATTCAAGACAGCGCGAAGGCGCAACAAAGTGGCGCCGACATCTCCTCGACGGGCTTCTCCACCGAGGACTGGTACCCGGTGAGTGGTCGAGCGACCGTCATGGCCGGGCTGTTGGAAAACGGTACGTACAAGAACGACGTGTTCTACAGCGACAACCTGCGTGCGGTGCAGGTGCCGGACTCCAGCGGCAACCTCTTCGTGACGCCTTGGTGGTACCGCGCCGAATTCACGCTGCCGAAGGATCTGGCAGGACGGCATACCCTGCTGCGCACCAACGGCATGATCGCGAGCGCCGACATGTGGATAAACGGGCACCTGGTCGCCGACCATGCCGACGTCGCCGGTGCCTATCCCGTGCACGAGTTCGACGTGACGCGCTGGATACATGCGGGCGCCAACGTCCTCGCCATGCGCGTGCATCCGGCCGATCCAAGACAGAGCTTGTCCATGGGCTGGGTGGATTGGAACCCCACGCCCCCCGACAACAACATGGGCCCGTGGCGCGGCGTGGACATCGTGCAGACCGGACCCGTCGAGTTGAACTTCCCACAGGTTCTTTCGACGCTGTCGCTGCCCGGTCTCGCGCGCGCCACGCTGGACGTCAAGGTGACCGCGAAGAATCTCGACGCGGTGGCGCATGACGTGACGATCAACGGCACCGTAGCCGGCGTTGCCGTGCAACAGACCGTTCACCTCGCGCCCGGACAAACGCAAGTCGTTTCGTTCTCATCCAAGACAACCCCTGCCCTCGCACTCGATCACCCGAAGATCTGGTGGCCAGTCGGCATGGGCGAACATCCGCTATACCAACTCGAGATGACCGCTGCGGTCGATGGCGCAACCTCCGACCGGACCACGTCGACGTTCGGTATACGCAGTGTCAGTTCGAGCCTAACGAAGCAAGGCTATCGCCAGTTCTTCATCAACGGGAAACCCGTGCTGATCCGCGGCGGCGGCTGGGCGCCGGACATGTTCCTGCGCGATGACCCCGCTCGCATGGAGGCCGAATTCAGCTACGTCCTCAATCTCGGCCTCAATGCCATCCGCAGCGAAGGCAAGCTGGAGAATCAGCGTTTCTACGACCTCGCCGACCGCAACGGCGTTCTGATACTGGCGGGCTGGGAATGCTGCGACAAATGGGAGTCGGCCGCCAAGACCGGCGGTGCGCCCTGGAATGCCGCCGACATGAAAGTGGCCGAAGACTCCATGGCCAGCGAGGCGCGTTTGCTGCGCAACCATCCTTCCGTGATCGGTTTCCTTATCGGCAGCGATAACCCACCTCCTCCAGCCATCGCGAAAATGTACGTCGACGCGTTGCGTGCTGCCGACTGGCCGTTGCCGATCATCTCGGCCGCCGTCGCCAAGGGCACGGCCGAAGCCGGCCCTTCCGGCATGAAGATGGACGGCCCTTATGACTGGATACCGCCGTCGTATTGGTACGCCGACAAGCTGGGTGGTGCATTCGGCTTCGACTCGGAGGTCAGCGCTGGCGCGGATATTCCACGCATCGAAGATGTGCAGCGCATGCTGTCGCCACAGGAGCAGGAAGCACTGTGGAAATACCCGGAGGCGAGGCAATACCACGCATCCGCGGACTGGTCGACATTCGCCGTACTGACGCCGTTCGACAAGGCGCTGGCTCAGCGCTACGGCGCACCCACGAGTCTTGCCGATTACGTCGCCAAGGCACAACTCGACAACTACGACAACGTTCGCGCACAGTTCGAAGCATTCAACGCACACATGGATGCCGACAAGCCGGCGACCGGCGTGATCTACTGGATGCTCAACAACGCGTGGCCCTCGTTGCACTGGCACCTCTACGACTACTTCATGAATCCTGCCGGCGCCTATTTCGGCGCCAAGAAAGCTAACGAGCTGGTGCACATCCAGTATTCATACGACTCGAACGACATCGTGCTGGTGAACCACACGCTTGACGATGTTCATGGCCTGCAAGCAAACATCCGCGTGCGCAATCTGGACGGTAGCGTGCGTTACGAAAAACGCCTGCAGAACATCGACCTTGCGGGAAACCACACACGGCCATTGGCAACACTGCCGGCCATCGCCGGCCTGTCGCGCGCGTACTTCATCGAGCTCGACCTCGCCTCTTCCGACGGCAAGCCAGTTAGCCGCAACGTTTACTGGCTCTCCACTCGGGCGGACGTGCTCGACTGGGCCCATTCGAACTGGTACCTCACCCCGCTGACGCAGTACGCGGACCTGACCGCGCTGCGATCCCTACCGGCCGCGACAAGCGAGATCCGCGCAACAACGCGGCGCGAGGGAAACGATGACGTCACTACGGTCACGTTGTCGGTGCCGGCATCGTCCAAGGCCGTGGCGCTGTTCCAGCACGTGTCGATCAGGCGCGGTGCGCACGGCAACCTTGCGCTGCCGATACGGTGGAATGACAATGACGTCACGCTTTGGCCCGGTGAGTCGATTGTTTTGACCGCGCGATACGCATCGCAGGGAACGGCCGTACCTGTGGTCGAAGTGAGTGGGTGGAACGTTCCGGCCCAAAGCGTTCCGGCTGCCACCACGCAGGGAACCGATCATTGAAGACGCAAAGGCTTCCATGTCACGCGTGACCATCAACGATGTCGCTCGTGCGTCGGACACTTCGAAAAAGACCGTATCGCGCGTGCTCAACAACGAGCCGAACGTGCGCGACTCGGTGCGGGAACGCGTGCTTTCGGCCGTGGCAGAACTCAACTACCGGCCGCTCACCTCAGCGCGCAGCCTGGCGACGAACCGATCCTTCATGATCGGCTTGCTCTACGACAACTTGTCGCCGAGCTACATCATGGAAGTCCAAGCAGGCGTGCTGGAGGCGTGCGAGGCGAGGCAATACAGCATGATGGTGCAGCCTTTGGTCTCGACGGCGCCGGACTTCGTCGAGCGTGTCGAGAGCATCCTCTCGCGGCACCAGCCCGATGGGCTGATCCTTACGCCCCCCATCACCGACCATCCGGAACTGCTCAAGCACCTGCGCAAGAGCGACCTTCCGTTTGCCTCGATCGCCCCGCGCCAACCCAAGGGCTGCATCGGCGTGATGCTACGCGAGCGCGAAGCCGCCGCGGCCATGGTGGAGCACCTTGCATCGCTGGGCCACCGCCGTATCGCCCACATCATTGGTGATCCCAAGCACGGTGCAGGCATCTGGCGCCTCGCCGGTTACCGCGACGGCCTGAAGCGCGTGGGGTTGAAGGAAAACCCTGCGTACATGGTGCAGGGCCGTTTTTCTTTCGAGTCTGGCGTGGCTGCAGCGCGGCGGCTGCTCGCGCTAAAGCAACGGCCAACCGCCATTTTCGCGGCCGATGACGACATGGCCGTCGGCGCGATCTGGGCAGCCGCGGAGGCTGGTGTCTCGGTTCCCCGCGACATGTCCATCTGCGGCTTCGACGACACCACGATCGCGACACAAGTGTGGCCATTGCTGACCACCGTCCACCAGCCCGTGCGCGAAATGGGCAAGCGCGCCACCGAGGAGCTGCTACTTCGCGTGCTGGGCAAGGGAGAAGCCAGCATGGTCGAAGTCGGCTACGAAATGCGTATGCGCGCATCGACGGCACCTGCGCCCTGAACCAGGCGCTATCTTGCAGCTCACGCCACCGATCTAGAGGAGATTGCCACATGCCTGCCACGCCAGACGCCAGCAACCCGCCACGGAAGTTCCATTTCATTTCCGGGCTGCCGCGCGCCGGCACCACACTGCTGGCCGCCATCCTCAACCAGAATCCGCGCTTCCACGGAGGCATGACCAGCCCGCTTGCAGACATCATGGGCGTAGTGATGGCGGAAGCGAGCAGCAAGAACGATTTTTCGTTCGATGTCTCCGACGAGCAGCGCGTCGCACTATTGCGCGGGTTGGTCGAAAACTTCTACTCGGTTCAGGCTGACGCCAACGTGGTGTTCGACACCAGTCGGCTGTGGTGCAGCCGGATGCAGTTGCTCAACACGCTGTTCCCTGGAGTGAAGGTCATCGCGTGTGTGCGCCAGTTGGCATGGGTGCTGGACAGCATGGAGCGATTGGTGCGTAGGCAACCGGTCAGCGTCAGCAAAGTGTTCCGCTTCGACACCAACACCACGGTGTACTCGCGCATTGAGGCGTTGACTGATCCACGGGGCATGGTGGGCTTCGCCTACCAGGCCACCAAGGAGGCATTTTACGGCCCGCATGCACAAAACCACCTGCTGATGCTGACCTACGAAAGCCTGGTGAGCGATCCGGCCGCAGCCATGCGCGCGGTCTACCAATTCCTCGACGAGCCTTCGTTCGAGCACGACTTCGACCACATCGAATACAACGCCGACGAGTTCGACGCCCGTGTCGGCATGCCGGGTCTGCATTCCGTTCGGCCGAAGGTCGAGTCGATCGAACGCCAACCCATCCTGCCACGCGAGATCTTCGGACGATTCGCGAACGAAGCGTTCTGGATGGATCCCAAGAACAACGTCAATCAAGTACGCATCGTGTAAAAGCTAGTCATCGCTACAAAGGACAAAGGCCGCTTGCGCGGCCTTTGTCGTATCTGCGAGAGGTCAGTGCACGCAATAGCGGGCGTCAAGGCGCCCAGAGCACGGCGCTATCGGATCTGCAACCAGTAGACATGAAGGCCTTGCTCGCGATCCTCTTCGCGGTTGCTTTCGCGCCCATCGACAGCCACGCCCCACAGCGTGCGAATGCTGTCGCCCAGGTGCTTGTCCAGGCGCACGTGCTCGCCCTTCGCGATGGGAAAATTCGTCAACACCACAACGGACTGGTCGCGCTCCCAAACCAGCCTGGCAGATCGGCCCACCGTGGCGCTCCAGCCCAGATACACCTCGACATCTTGCGGTGTGTGGCCACCGCGATTGTCCAGACTCCAGTTCTCGCTTCTGCGCAATAGGGACTCGAGCTTTGGATCGCTCCAGTCGACGCGGATGTTGGTCACCTTGGTACGCGGTTTGTGGTTCATGAAAGCGTCCTGGTATGCGGACCGTTCCATGGTACGACCGCCAGCCAAGGCGGTGTTGTAAACATATTGCACCCAACGCGTGAAGGAATGGTCGAAACATCACGAAATGTGAACTTTCCGTAATGCACGACTTGCTCATCCACAGCGAACAGTCGCAGCTGGCGTGAGCTTCTGTCTGCCGCGTTGAGTTCCAAACGCGGATGGATCACGATCTCGGTGATCGCCAAAGAAAAAAGCCCGTTCGCACGAGGAGTTACCGATGATCTTCGCCGTGTTCCTTGTCGCCCCCAATGACGTGAGAACCGAGCACGTCGAGGAAGCCCCCGAGTTGCTTGAGCGTGATGGGCGCTTGTTTTCATTGCGCGGCGGCCCCCGTCAACCGCAGTCGACGGACCGTGTATGGGACCCGGTGGCTGTCTATGCCCCCGACGAACTGACCGAAGAAGAGTTCCAGGCACTCTTCGAGCTCAATAAAAAGCGCGTACCGGAGCTGAACTTGAAGTACTGACCGGCAGCACGGTGCCAGTTCCGCGGGCATCCATAAGGCGGAAGCTCCGCGCTACCTTCCGCTGGGTTCCTGCTCTACTGCGACCCGTCATACCGCAGAACCAGCATCTTCTCCTGGGACATCTCTTTCATCGAATACGGTATGCCGCCAACACCATAACCAGACTGGCGCCGTCCCGCGAATGGCATCCAATCAGTGCGAAACGCCGTGTGATCGTTGACCAACACGGTAGAGGCATCAAGGCGCTGAGCAGCCCGCATGGCGGGACCGATGTCTGTCGAAAACACGCTAGCTTGGAAGGCGAAAGGTAATGCGTTAGCGATGTCGATGGCGCTGTCGAGCGCCCGAAACCCGTAAACGCACGTAACCGGGCCAAAGATTTCAAGCTGGGAAACCTTCGAATCCGCGGCTGGGTCGAGCAGGATGGCTGGCGTGAGAGTGGTCTCGGACTGGCGACCGCCGCCAATGATCGTAGCGCCACCCGATACCGCTTCATCGGTCCAGGACGACACCCGATTCACTTCATGCGGATTGATCAGCGGACCAACGTCGGTCTCTTGCAACAGTGGGTCACCCACACGAAGAGATCGGACCCGTGCCGCTAATCGCTCAACAAAGTCCTGCATGATATCCGTGTGAACGAATATTCGTTGCGTAGAGACGCAAACCTGGCCCGCGTGATAGTAGCCGCCCTTTACGATAGGTTCGATGATCCGATCCAGCGGAGCACTTCGATCGACAATGACTGGCGCGGCACCACCGTGCTCCAAGGCACAGCGTGTTCCCGGCGCAAGCTTGCTACGTAAGTACCAGCCGACTCTCGCCGATCCGATAAAGCTTAGGAATGCCACGCGCGGATCCGTTGCGAGACGTTCCGCCAACCCGTTGTCATCCGTGATGAAGGTCTGGCACCACGGTTCATCGAGACCGGCTTCTCGAAGAAGAGCGACGAAATCGAGGCAGGACAGCGGCGTTGCTATGGCCGGCTTCACGATGACCGGGCAACCCACAGCGATCGCCGGTGCCACTTGATGAACGATCAGATTTAACGGGTGATTGAAGGCCGATATGGCAGCGACAACCCCGATGGGCTCTTTGATGGTGAAAGCCCATCGCCCTTCGCTCGCTGGTGTGAGGCCCATGGGAATTTCCCGACCCGCAAAGCTCCGGAGTTCCTCCGCCGCATTACGCAATCCGTCGATCGCTCGGATGACCTCGACGGCAGCATCGGTCCATGGCTTTCCCCCCTCCCGTGCGATGAGCTGAGCGAAATGCGTTTGCCGCGCCTCCAGCAGACTGGCGGCGCGCAAAAGTATGGCGCTGCGCTGATGGGGTTTGAGCCAAGCATCACGATCCCGCATCATCCGAGTCGCAGAAGCCAGCTTGGTTTCGAGCGCTCCGGCATCGTCGACCGGAATCTCGGTGATGACAGCCCGGTCAAACGCCTGCAGGACCTGAAGCGTCGGTGACATCGTCATGCGCCCTTCTCTACCGGTAAACGTTGTTGCAACTCATCGACCAGCACCCGCTTATTTTCTGAGTAATCGATGGGCACGACGACAAGCTGCACGCCCCCATCGGTAAACGCCTTCTCCAGGGTCGAGCGCAATTCACCAACGGCATGGACCCTCGTTCCCGTCGCGCCATACGCCTTGGCATAGGTAACGAAATCAGGATTGCCGAATGTCATGCCAAAGTCGGGAAACTGATCGACCGCTTGCTTCCAGCGAATCATGCCGAATGCGTGATCCTCGAGAATCAGAACGACAAGGTTGAGCTTGAGCCTGACGGCCGTTTCCAACTCCTGGCTGTTCATCATGAAGCCGCCGTCGCCGCAGACAGCCATGACGCGGCGTTCGGGATACAGCATCGCGGCCATGATTGCTGCCGGCAGGCCCGCTCCCATCGTGGCCAATGCGTTATCGAGCAGGAGCGTATTTGCAACGCGCGTCCGATAGTTTCGCGCGAACCAAATCTTGTACATCCCATTGTCGAGGGACAGGATGCCGTCTGCCGGCATGACCTCGCGTACGTCGTGCACCAATCGTTGCGGCGTAAAGCGGTCTTCGGTGGCACGTGCAGCGATCCGGTCCAAGATGCCTTCTCGCAACGGCAAGAGCGCCTGTGCATGGGGGATCTTGCCTTCAAGGCGATCTGCAAGCTGTCTTAGCGATGGCCCAAGGTCGCCGACAACCTCCGCCTGGGGGAAATAAACCTGCTCGACGTTGGCCGGCTGATAGCCGATATGGACGACCTTCGGTCCTTTGACGCCCATGATGAAAGGCGGCTTCTCGACCGTATCGTGACCGATGGTGACGATAAGATCGGCGCGTTCGATGGCCTCATGCACATAGTCACGTTCGGAAAGTGCCGCTGTGCCCATGTAAAGCTCGCTGCCACCCGGTACGGTGCCCTTACCCATCTGTGTGGTGAAGTACGGAATTCGCGTACGCAATACGAACTGAGCGAGATCCGACGTCGAGCGCGGCCGCGATGCCGCTGCGCCGAGCATCAATAGCGGAGACCGAGCCTGCATGATCATCTGTGCGGCGCGATCAAGAGAGTCAGCACTTGCCTGAGGAAATTCAATCGGGTGCGAAGGAACCATCGCCACCGCATTGCACTCTTCAGCCGCGACATCTTCGGGAAGTTCCAGATGTACCGGTCCCGGCCGCTCCTCCGCCGCCACGCGGAAAGCTTCACGTACCATCGCCGGAATCATCGTTGGAGAGATGATCTGACGTGAAAGCTTGGTCAGCGGCTTCATCGTCGAGATGATATCGACAATCTGGAAGCGTGCTTGCCGGGACGAGCGAATGGCCTTCTGGCCGGTGATCATGATCATCGGCATGGCGCCTAGCAGTGCATAGGCGGCACCTGTAGTGAGGTTCAACGCTCCCGGCCCAAGCGTGGTGATGCACACCCCGGGCTTGCCCGTGAGCCTTCCATACGTGGCAGCCATAAACGCGGCGGCTTGCTCATGCCGGGTCAAAATGAGCTTAATCGAGGACCGTCGAATGGACTCGACGATGTCGAGATTTTCTTCCCCCGGAATCCCAAAGATTCGATCGACGCCCTCGTTCTCGAGGGCTGCGACGAACAAATCAGAACCTTTCACCATGAGCTGTCTCCAAGGAAAACTTGAAACAGGGATGCGTGTATCGCGACAGGCCAGCAATAACGCCCAGTTTCGCACTCGACCTGTCATCACGGCGTTAACCGTAAACGAATGTCCCTATAGCTTTGCAGCGCACTTCTCTCAACCCACATATGCGGATCGCATAGCTAAGAATTCAACTACCCCGGTTAGTCGATGGGTGGAGGTTGCGCGTCGAAACCCGGCGTGCGCGGAAACCGGAGATCAAATCGTGTAAGACCGGCCACCTGGCTCTGCACAGTCACCGAACCGCCATGCAGATCCATAATGCTTTTCACTATCGCCAGACCGAGGCCAGCCGAATTCGCAGAGTCGCTGCGCGATCGATCGCCCCGGAAGAAACGCTCGAAAATGCGCTCCAGCTGTTCGTCGTCGATGCCTTTGCCAGGGTTCTCGACCGAAACAACGACCTCATCTGCATGGGCGAGACCTCTCAAGAAAATGGTCTTTCCCTGCGGCGTATAGCGGATGGCATTGGCCAACAGGTTGTTGACCGCACGACGGAAGAGCTCGCGATCGGCAAAGACGCTGCCTTTGGCCGATACGTCGATCGATATGCCGGCTTCGGACGAAGGCCCTTCGAAGTAATCCGCCATGGCACCGAGCTGTTCGGCCAAATCCATCTCCACGAGATTGAGGGCGAATTGCGGATTCTCGGCCCGCGCCAGGAACAAGACGCTTTCGATGGTCCGACTCACCCGTTCGCATTCCTCGATGTTGGACCCCAGCAGGGATTCGTATTCGGCGACGGAGCGCGGTCGCGTAAGAGCCACCTCGTTCGTTCCGCGGAGATTGCTTAGCGGCGTGCGAAGATCATGGGCCAGATCTACCGTGAACTGCCATACACGGGCAAAACCCTGTTCCAGTCGCTCCAGCATGTCATTGAGCGATGACGTTAGCTGCTGAAGTTCGATGGGTGCCTGTTCCAGCGACATGCGCGCATCCAGCCGGTGCGCAGTAATGACCTTGGCCTGCGCGGCCATCGTACGGAGCGGACGCAAGGCGCGACGCACCAGCAGGAAACTCAGCAGCGCCACGAGCAACATACCGGCCAGCACAATGACGGCGATGTCGCGCCTCAAGCGCGACAGCAAGGACGCCCGGTCGGCTAGCGATCGGGCTACGGTAATCACGACATGCGAACCATCCGCTAAGCTCGCCTGCGTCGCCACGCCGTCGATCGGTGCATGATTGAGGTCGCGCCAGACTTGAACGTTCTGCTGGGTGATGCGCTCGTTCGCCTCCGTCGCGGCCATCGGCTCGAGCGGAATACCGGACGGGTTGTAGTCGATCAAAACATGGCCACCGGCATCGGATATGCGCAGGGCGATGGCAGGGTCTCCCAATACAATAGCGACCAGACGATCGCGATGCTGTATCACATCCGCATCCGACTTCACCTCCGCCACCAAACGTCGCAAATGGCGTGCCGCAAGCACGATGTTCGTATCGTCCTGAGCGATCAGGCGCGAAGCAAGCGCGTCGTAGAGAAGAAAGCCGACCACCGCGAAGCACAAGGCGGTGATCGCGATGAATGTCGCCGTAAGCCGCGTGCTTAGCGAAGAGCTGCTCATCCCGGCTCTTCCAGATCGAGCACATAGCCAACACCGCGCACCGTATGAATGAGCTTGGTATCGTGACCGTCGTCGATTTTCACGCGCAAGCGTCGTATCGCCACTTCGACTACGTTGGTGTCGCTGTCGAAATTCATATCCCACACGTAGGAAGCGATCTGCGTACGGCTCAATACCTCGCCGCGCCGACGCGCTAAAAGTTGAAGCAATGAAAACTCCCGCGGCGTCAGGTCGATCTTCTGGCCCGCTCTGCGTACGCGTCTGCGGATAGCATCGATCTCGAGATCGCCGATATGGACGTGTTCGACATCTCTGGGCGGCCCGCGACGCAGCAGGGTGCGAACACGCGCCAGCAGTTCGACAAAGGCGAAAGGTTTGACGAGATAGTCGTCGCCGCCGGATTCGAGTCCGCGCACGCGCTCTTCCAGATCGTCCAGCGCGGTAAGAAAAAGCACGGGCGTTTCCTTCTTTGCGCGAAGCCTTGCCAGCACAGTCCAGCCATCGATACCGGGAAGCATGACGTCGAGCACGATCAACTCATAGTCGTCCTCAAGGGCAAGGTGTAGGCCGTCGATGCCGTTGTAGGCAACATCGACGGTAAAACCGGATTCCTCGAGTCCTTTTTTCAGGTACTCGCCGGCTTTGCGTTCATCTTCGATGACTAACAGGCGCATGGAGTGTCCCTGCTGGGTACGCCGAAATCATACGCGGCGAGCCCGCGACGCGCGATTACAAAATCGTCAGCTTTCTGTCAGTGGCCGGCAAGCACCGTCAACCTAGTCTGCTTCCCGAGTCAACGCGACGGGAAACCCAGTATGTGGATCGTTCAACTCGCACTGAAACGGCCTTACACCTTTATCGTGCTGGCGCTACTAATCGCGATCATCGGGCCGTTGATGATCCGGCGCACGCCAACCGATATCTTCCCGAACATCAATATCCCGGTGTTGAGCATCGTCTGGTCGTTCAACGGTTTTTCCGCAACCGACATGGCCAATCGCATCACCACCCCCTACGAGCGGGCATTGACCTCCGACGTCGATAATATCGAGCACATCGAGTCGCAGACCGTCAACGGTGTCGCCGTCGTCAAGGTCTATTTTCACGCCGGCGCCGACATCAATCGCGCCATCGCCGAGGCCTCGGCCAATTCGCAGTCGCTGCTGCGCGTCCTGCCGCCGGGCACATTGCCGCCGCTGATCATCTCGTATAACGCATCGACTGTACCAATCCTGCAGTTGGCCCTGTCCAGCAAAACGCTCTCGGAGCAGCAACTCTACGACCTCGGCAATAACTTCATCCGCACGCAGCTGGCGACGGTACAGGGCGCGGCGGTGCCGCTGCCGTTCGGCGGCAAAGTGCGGCAGGTGATGGTCGACATCGACTCGCAGGCGATGCAGGCCAAAGGTCTTTCCCCGCTCGACGTAGTCAACGCTGTCAACGCCCAGAGCCTGATTCTTCCCGGTGGCACCGCGAAGATCGGCGCGCTCGAATACAACGTCAACTTAAACGGCAGTACCGATTCGATCGGCGCACTCAACAACCTGCCCGTCAAGGCAACACAGGGCGGCGTGATCTATCTGCGCGACGTGGCGACGGTACGGGATGGCTATGCACCGCAAACGAATATCGTGCGCGTAGATGGTGTTCGTTCGGCCCTGCTTCAGGTCGAGAAGACTGGAGATGCCTCGACGCTCGACATCATCGCCAACGTCAAGGCCCTGCTGCCGAAAATCGCAGCTGGATTACCCAGGGCACTGCAAATCAAACCTGTCTCCGATCAATCGATTTTCGTGAGTGCGGCTGTCAGTGGCGTAGTGCGCGAGGGAGTCATCGCGGCCGGACTGACCGCGTTGATGATCCTGCTGTTTCTTGGCAGCTGGCGTTCCACGCTGATCATCGCGGCAACCATTCCGCTGTCGATTCTGACGTCATTGATCGTGCTGTCATGTCTTGGCGAGACAATCAACATCATGACCTTGGGCGGTCTGGCGCTAGCCGTGGGCATCTTGGTTGACGACGCGACCGTGGCGATCGAAAACATCAGCCACCATCTTGAGAATGGCCAGCCGCTCATGACGGCCATCGTCGACGCATCCGCGGAGATCGCGTTGCCGACATTGGTCTCGACCCTGTCGATCTGCATCGTCTTCCTGCCCATGTTTCTGCTGCCGGGCGTGGCGCGCTACTTGTTCGTGCCGCTTGCCGAGGCGGTGGTCTTCGCCATGCTTGCGTCGTATCTCTTCTCGCGGACACTGATTCCCACCTTGGCAATGTATCTCCTGCGTCACGAGCGCAAGAAGCCGGCTGACGCGAAGCAGAGCACGCATGCGCTGGTACGCTTCCAGCAGCGATTCGAGCGCGGATTCGAGGCGTTCGGCGCCCGCTATCACGCGCTATTGCATCGCGCACTTCAGCGTCCGGGTAGGATTGCAGCGACATTCGCCGTAATCTGTCTTGGCTCGATGCTCCTGCTGCCTGTGCTCGGACGCGACTTCTTTCCGACGTCCGATACCGGCGAGATCCGTCTGCATATGCGCGTAAAGACGGGGACGCGTATCGAGCAGACAGCGCGACTGGTGGATCTGGCCGAGCAGAAGATTCGCGCGCTTATCCCACCTTCACAGCTGTCGGGCATTCTCGACAACATCGGCCTGCCGGTGAGCGGTATCAATCTCACCTACGATTCGTCTTCTCCCGTTGGCTCTGCAGACGCCGATATCCTTGTTACGCTCAAGCCCGGCCATAAGCCCACGCAACAATACGTCTCGCTGTTGCGCGAAAAGCTCGATCAGGATTTCCCCGGCACCAGCTTTTCGTTTCTACCGGCGGACATCATCAGCCAGATTCTCGACTTCGGCCTGCCCTCCCCGATCGACGTACAGATCGTGGGCAACAACGAGATGGCGAACCGGGCCGCGGCCGAGAAGCTATTGCAGGCGTTTCGCAAGGTGCCTGGCCTGGTCGATCCCAGAATCCAGCAGCCGGACGACGCGCCTGCCATCGATGTCGACGTCGATCGGACCAAGGCGATCCAAGCCGGTTTCCAGCAACGGACGATCGCGCAGAATCTGTTGATCGCCCTGTCCGGCAGCTCGCAAACATCGCCCAATTTTTGGCTGAATCCAAAGAATGGCGTCAGTTATCCGCTGATGACGGAGTCGCCGCAGTACACCATCGACTCGCTCCAGGCGCTGGGCAATATTCCCTTGAACGCCGCCACCGACACGGGATTGCCGCCTCAATCAGGTCAGCCAGTACCGATTCTTGGATCGTTGAGCACGTTCCAACGTGCCAACCAGGATGCCGTGGTCTCCCATTACAACGTTCAGCCGGTCATCGATATTTTCGCCGGCGTGCAGGGGCGCGACCTGGGCGCGGTTTCCGGCGATATTTCACGGCTGGTCGATCATGCCCGCACTGACCTGAGCCCTGGATCAAGTATCGCGATTCGCGGCGAAGTTCAGACCATGCAATCGTCGTTTCAAGGCTTGATGTTCGGACTGCTATTTGCAGTCGGACTGGTCTATGCATTGATGGTCGTGAATTTCCAATCTTGGATCGATCCGCTGGTGATCATCTGCGGACTTCCTGGCGCACTCGCCGGCGTCGTTTGGATGTTGTTCGTGACCGGCACAACAGTGAGCGTGCCTGCCCTGACCGGCGCAATCATGTGTATCGGCATTGCCACGGCCAATAGCATTCTCGTGGTGAGCTTCGCCCGCGAACGCGTCGCTGCCGGCGCAACGCCGCTCGATGCAGCCTTCGAGGCAGGCAGCAGCCGCTTCCGGCCCGTACTGATGACGGCATTGGCCATGCTGATCGGCATGTTGCCGATGGCCATCGGACTCGGCGACGGCGGTGAGCAGAACGCGCCGTTGGGCCGTGCCGTCATCGGCGGCCTGCTGTTCGGCACCATCGCCACCTTGATCTTCGTACCGACCTTGTTTGCCGCTGCCCAAGGTTGGCTACAACGCCGAAAGGTGACGACCTCTGCGGCGAATCCAGCCCTCGACACCGAACTGAAATCCTGACGGGAATACGGCTATGGCTACGCAACCCAAGTCACCTTCGCCCACACCAACGCTGACGCTTCGACTTATTGTCAGTGCCGTAGTGGTTTTCGCACTGGCGGTTGGCGCCGCACCGCGGCTCACCGCGCGCATGGCAGTGGACCGCCAGACACAATTGCTAAGCCAGCCGACGGTGGCCGTGGTCCGCCCCTCTACGGCGCCTGCGGGCCGCACCATCGATCTACCTGGTGACGTGCAGGCTTTCCAATCCACACGCATCTACGCCAGAACCAACGGTTACCTGAGTCACTGGTACACCGATATCGGCACGAAAGTGCAGGCCGGCCAGTTACTGGCCGACATCGACGCCCCTGAAGTGGATGCGCAATTGCAGCAGGCCCGCTCCGACGCGGACACCGCAATGGCCAACTTCAGCATCGCCAAGATCACCGCGCAACGCTGGCAGGAGCTGCTTGCTACCAATTCCGTCTCGCGTCAGTCCGCGCAGGAAAACCTCAGCGCCATGCAGGCGAAGCAGGCCGCGCTGGCAGCTGCCAATGCAAACGTAGCGCGGCTACAACAGTTGCAATCCTACGAGAAGGTTTATGCGCCGTTCGCCGGCACGATTACGCGTCGCAATATCGATACTGGCTCGCTTATCGATGCGGGAAGCAACGGTGGCGCGCCCGCCGCACTGTTCGATCTAGCCGAAACCGATCGCCTGCGGGTTTTCGTCGATGTCCCGCAAGACCAGGCTCCCGAGGTTATTCCCGGCGCGACCGCCCAATTGAGTCTGCCCCAATACCCAGGACGTCTATTCAGCGGCGTCGTGGCGCGCACGGCAGGTGCGATCGATTCAACCAGCCGCACGCTGCGCGTGGAGGTCGACGTCGATAACAAGGACGGCACGATTCTTCCGGGCGCCTTTGCACAAGTGCATCTGAATCTGACTAATTCACGGCCCGGATTGAGCCTGCCTGCGAACGCTTTGTTGTTTCGGCCGACAGGCGTGGAGGTTGCCGTGGTGAACGATCAGAACAAGGTTCAACTGATGCCGATTGTCCTGGGCCGCGATTTCGGTACGCGCGTCGAGGTTCGAAGCGGGCTTCGCGGCAACGAGCGGGTCATTGTCAATCCAGGCGATGCCATCAGCGCAGGCCAGCCGGTGCGTGTGTCGACGCCCCCAGCGACATCAGCCTGACTACGCAAGGAAAATGACATGTACGCACAAGCCACGAAAACCGCTGCCCTTGTCGCCTTGCTGCTGGCCGCCACGTTGACGGGCTGCACACCCGGTCCGGCCTATGTGCGACCGAGCGTTGCGGTGCCGAATCACTACAAGGAAGTCAGCGCCAACTCCCCTCCTCCGGGCTGGAAGTCGGCTGTACCAAACGATGCCGTCGACCGCGGCGAATGGTGGAAAGTCTTCAACGACAACTCGCTCGACGCACTGGAATCGCGTGTTACGGTTTCCAACCAAACCATCAAGCAGGTTGTGGCGAATCTGCAACAGGCGCAAGCACTGGTTGGCGAAGCGCGCGCGGCGTATATGCCGACCATAAGCGCCGGCGTGGCGATCAATCGCAGCCACACGTCGAAAAATGTCGTTGGCCGTTCGCTCGCCGGCAAGACGGTTTCCGATTACGCGGTTGGCGCGGATGTCCTGTGGGAACCTGATCTCTTCGATCGTATCGGGCACGAAGTGGACGCAGCCAATGCGCGTGCACAGGCGAGCCAGGCCGATCTCACCTCCGTCACGCTGAGCATGCATGCGCAACTGGCGATGGACTATATCGATCTGCGTGAACTGGACATCGAGGCAAACCTGCTTAGCCGCACCGTAACCGTTTACACGCAGGCGCGCGACATCGTGCAACATCGCTTCGATGCAGGCATCGCGCCGGGTTCCGACCTGGCCGAGGCCGAGAGCCAGCTCCAGGCCACCCAGGCGCAGCTGATCGATCTCGGGGAGAGCCGTGCGCGCTACGAGCACGCCATCGCCACGTTGATCGGCGTGCCTGCTTCAAGTTTCAGTTTGCCGCCGCAGGAGAACACCGTAGCGTTGCCATCTATCCCCACCGGCGTTCCATCCGATCTCCTGGAAAGGCGCCCTGACATCGCCGCTGCCGAGCGCCGCGTTGCTGCCGCAAACGCCGACGTCGGCGAGGCGACCTCGGCCTTCTTTCCCGATTTGATGCTCTCGGCATCGGGCGGCATGGAGTCGTCCACACTGGCGCAGTGGGCAAGTCTTCCCAGCCACTTCTGGAGCATCGGCCCGGCCCTTATCGGCACACTGTTCGACGGAGGGCGTCGCAAACAGGCATTGAAGGCGGCCGAAGCAAAGCACGAAGCGGCGACCGCTTTCTATCGGCAAACCGTGCTCAGCGCTTTCCAGGAAGTCGAAGACAACCTGGCATCGCTAAACGTATTGCGCAACGAAGCGCTTGTGCAGCAACGCGCCGTCGACGCATCGGCCGAGGCACTTCGTCTTGCCATGAATCGCTATCAGGCCGGCGCCATCGACTACCTCGAGGTCGTCTCCGCGCAGAGTACGAACCTCCAGCAAACACAGTATCTCAGCCAGTTGTCACAGCGCCGTCTCGATTCCGACATCCTCTTGATAAAGGCTCTTGGAGGACTATGGGGACCCGAGGCGTAAGCATAGCGGACCAAGGTTCAATCATGAGCCTTGCTCTGATGAAGTGCTTTTGCGACGAGCTTTTTTCAACGTCGCGCATTCCTTTTCACTCAATCCGCCGAATAAGTTCGAACTGCGCTTAATCCCATACACCAAGCTGATGCGGACTCGCTGAAGGCAGCTGCACTCGCACCAACCCATAGTAAGGCCCCCATTCCCCGCTGTTGTAATAGACCGTGGCGCCATCTGGCAAAGACCAGCTGGTTTGCGCGGAAGTAAAGTGGTTGCCTGGAATGTTCTGTATCGCGGCGCTGCCTTGCGGTTGGCCGAAAGCCTCTACCAGCCAACGAACATCGTAGCTGTCACGCATGGTGCCATGCGTCTTGGCTGAAAGGCTTACCACCAGCCCATCTTTCAAACCCACCACGACATCCGTGCCGCTCATGTAGTTGGGGCGGTCCTGTATGGGTACATTGACGATGACTTGCCCGTCTTTCGGTAGTGCGTCCGCACTATCGGGCAACTTGAAGCACTGCTCATGATCGTCGGAAAGATACGCATCTTGCCGTTTGAGGCATTCCTGCATATTCAAGGGTGCATGGAGCGTTATGCCGAATACATCGGTCGCCAGGCTTGCCGAACTCCAGCCAAAGGCTACAGCGGCAATAACCAGGTAACGGCGAAAGTGGCTCATCGTGCTACTCCAGGCATTTTGGCAAGCGCAAGCTAACAGGCTTTCTTATTATCATGGAGGGCCGAAAGTACTAGCTTGCCTGCGTCGCACCCGGCCTTTGTTGACGCTGGACAGTGGCTGAGTTTTTTCGCAACACCAGCGATAACGATAAGCTGGGCTCCTGGCACGTCGAACCGACACTTGCAGAGAAAGAGAGTACTCATCATGTTCAAGAAGCATCCTTTGAAGCAGATAGCCATTGCATTCGCCAGTTGTCTGCTCGCCAGCTTCGCTTGCGCACAAACCAATAACACGCTCACTCCACAAGAGAAGGCGGATGGCTGGCAGCTTTTGTTCAATGGAAAGAATCTGGATGGATGGCATTCCTATCATCAAAGCACACCGGGAAAGGACTGGGCCGTTCAAGACGGCGCCATCCGGTTGGAACGCGGGCGCGCTGGGGATGAGAAAGATTTCGCAGATCTGGTGACCAACGCCGAGTACCAAAATTTCGATCTGAAGCTGGAATGGAAAATGACGCCATGTGCGGATAGCGGCGTCATGTTCTATGTAAACGAATCACCGAAATACCAGGAAACCTACGAAACCGGTCCGGAAATGCAGATTGCCGATCTGGCATGCACGAAGCCCGATAGTCGCGTTTTGAATGAGCGCTCCGGCGATCTATTCGATCTCATCTCATCGAATGTGGAATGGGTAAACGAAGCGCCGCTATGGAACCAGTTCGAAATCGTCGCCGATAAAGGCCATATCCAGTTTTTCCAGAACGGACATAAGGTCATTGATACGTATTTGTGGAACGACGACTGGAAGAAGCTGGTCGCCAGTACCAAGTTCAAAGCATGGCCCGATTTCGGCACCTTCCACCAAGGTCATATTTCCTTGCAGGGTACCGAGGACAAAGGCGATACACCGATACGCCTTTGGTTCCGGAATATCAAAATTAGGGAGCTGTAGCCGGTGGCCCGGCATAGCTCAATACCATTTGGTTTGCCGCTCTTGCTGTGCCAGACACACTCAAGATCACGAATTGGGCACATACCGATGGTTTCGCACCGATGACGGGTCAACCTCGAGGGGGCGAGAAAAGTCGGCTATGAGAGAACCCGCGGAGCTGAAGTGCTCCCGCTCGATAGCTTCCCAGGTTACCCATATGCGAAAGGGCGTTTTAGAGTCCGATACGGAGGAATCTGAACGAAGACGGCATGGATAAACAGTCGTCGTGGGCTTGATACGAGAGTGCATACATCCTCGCCTACTTTGGCAGCCTTGCTGCGACCACTGCAAACATTATCGTGTTTTGATCTCATTACGCCAAGGGACGGCAGAACACGCCCAAATAGACGTCGATTCTTCAATTGGGCGCACGACCCAGGGCCTAAAAAGGGGCGACTACAGCCCCTTTCGCCGCCGCGCAACATCGTCTGCAGTTACTGTTCCTTGTTTGTTGCCAAAGTGGCTGATGACGTAGTTGCTGAGCGCCGCAATCTCGGTATTGGAGTACGCATCGCCAAACGTTGGCATGAAAATATTGGGCCCGGCGAAGCGCATGTCGGAACCATGCAGAAGAACCTGCGTGACGTTGGTGCCTCGCACATCATTCACGCCTCGCGTGCCCAGCAATGATGCATAAGGTGTCTGTTGACCCTGCCCGTTCCATTGATGGCAGCTGGCACAAGCACCTTCAAACAACTTGATACCGCTATTGTCGGTGTTTGCCGTACCGCCGCCGGGCCCCGCGTTGTTGGAGGCTATGGCGGGTGCGGTCGCGGCGTCGATGGTGATGGGATCTTTGCCTTCGCGCGCCGGCACGGTACGCAGATAGGTAACGAGCGCCGCGGTATCGGCAGGATTGAGGAAACGCAGGCTGTTTTCGACCACTTCAGCCATGGGGCCTGCCGCCGAGCCCTTTCCGTCAGCATGTCCCGCGGTGAGGTAGCTGGCGATGTCGCTGTTACTCCATGCGCCGATGCCATGCTGCGGGTCGGACGTGATGTTGTAGGCACGCCAGCCTTGCAGTTTTTCACCGGCCAGTTCGTTGCCGTGCTCCAGACCGAAACCAGCGTTACGCGGTGTGTGGCATTCCGCGCAGTGACCCAGCGCGATGGCGAGGTATTTGCCGCTGTTCCACTGCGGCGACTGCGACGGATCAGGCGCAAAGCGCTGGCTCTTGAAGAACGCGGCGTTCCAGAAACCCATCGCCCAGCGCTGGTTGTACGGGAACGACAAGTCATTCGCTTTGTCGGCCTGCGAGATCTTGGGCAGGCTGAAAAGGTAGGCCTTGATCGCCAGCACATCGCTGCGGCTCATCTGGGTATACGAGGTATAAGGAAACGCGGGATAAAGGTGTTCGCCATCTTTGCGTACGCCTTCGCGCACGGCACGCACGAAGTCGTCGTCGCTCCAACTGCCAATGCCGGAGGCTTCGTCCGCCGTGATGTTGGAGGAATAGAGAGTACCGAACGGTAGCCTGAACGCTACGCCGCCGGCAAACGCGTTGCCGCTGCCCGGCACCGTGTGGCACGCGATGCAGTCGGCGGCCTTCGCGAGGTATTCACCGCGTGCAAGCACCTCGGCCGAAGGCGGTGCGCCGGCAATCGGCGGTGCGGAGCCTTCGGCCGAATCCGTGCGGTTCAAGTAGAAATACGCGCCCACGCCGAGCAACAGCACCAATACGACGACGATGAGGAAGCGAGTCATGTCACGTTCCTCCCCGTGTGCGCGGCAGCGGATGCCACGGACTTGAGCGCATCGGCGTTCTGCACCAACAGATCGCGATCCACCGGCAGTTTGTACAAACGCACGCCGGTTGCCGCGAAGATGGCATTGGCGAGCGCCGGCGCGGCGATGGCAGTGCCTACTTCGCCCAGACCGCCCGGTGGTTCGGCATTGATCACGCGGTGCACTTCGACCATCGGAGCTTCGTTGATGCGCAGGTTGCGATAGTCATTGAAGTTGCTCTGTTCGATGGCACCATCCTTGATGGTGATGCCGTTGAACATGGCAGCGCTGAGGCCAAACAGCACGCCTCCTTGCACCTGCGCTTCGATGGAGCTGATGTTGACGGCAATGCCGCAGTCCAAGGCAACGACGACACGACGTAAACGCACTTCGCCCTGCGGCGTGACTTCAGCTTCCACAATGGCGCACACGTGACTGCCGAAGGGCTCGCCCAAGGCGATGCCACGCCCTATACGTGCCGGCAATGGCTGGCCGCCCCAGCCGATTTTTTCGGCGGCAAGATTCAATACGGCCAGCGCGCGCGGACTCTTTTGCAAGAGCGCGCGGCGGTATTCGAGCGGATCCTTGCCGGCGTGATGAGCCAGCTCGTCCATGAAACTTTCGACCACGAACAAGTTGTGCGTGGGGCCCACGCCGCGCCACCAGCCAACGACCAGACCCGGCGGCATGTCGTGGCGGATCCATTCCACTTTTGCGTTGGGAATGTCGTAGGGCACATCGGCGACGCATTCCACCGCATCGCTATCCATGCCGTCCTTGCCCATCGCCGGCGGTGCGAAGCGGGCCAGTACCGATCCGCCGCTGGTTCGATAGCCGTACCACACAGGGCGACCGTTCGCATCGAGCACGGCGGAGATGACATCGTGATACATCGGCCGCACACGGTCGTGTCGGATGTCTTCCTCGCGTGTCCACACGACCTTGAGCGGATAGGAAACCTGCTTGGCGAATGCCACCGCCTGCTCTACCCAGTCGGTCTCCAGGCGGCGTCCGAAACCACCGCCCAGATACTGGTTGTGCAAGGTGATTTTGTCTTGAGTCAACCCGGTGATCCTGGCCGCTTCGCCCGCGGCTCGCGCGGGCACCTGCGTACCCGTCCATACCTCGCATTTGTCGGCGGTAACGAGGACAGTCGCGTTCATCGGTTCCATGGTCGCGTGGGCAAGCATCGGCGACTGGTATTCCGACTGAATGGTGGTGCCTTGCGGTTGCGCGCCGTCATTGCGCGCCACGATGGATTTGCCGTGGCGTGCACTCTCGGCGAGCGCATCGCGCAACTGCTGCGTGGTGAGGTTGGCGTTTTCGCCGTGATCCCAGCTGATATGGAGCGCCTGCAAGCCTTGCTTTGCTGCCCAGAAGTGATCGCCCACGACGGCGACGGCGTTATCCAGGCGTAGCACATCCACCACACCGGGAATGGCGCGGGCGGCTATGTCGTCCACGGCCGCGAGCTTGCCGTTAAACGTGGGGCATGCCATCACCGTGGCGACCTTCATGCCCGGGATACGTACGTCGAGGCCGAATTGCGTGGCGCCTTTGATTTTGTCGGACGAGTCCACGCGCCGCATCGGCTTGCCGATCAGTTTGAAATCTTTGGGATCGGTGAGCTGCACCTTGTCGGGCATAGGCAGCTTGGCCGCCGCCGTCGCCACTTCGCCAAATCCCAGGCTGCGACCTGACGGCGTGTGATGTATGACGCCACGATCGACCGTGCAAGTAGATGGATCCACATGCCAGTTTGTCGCTGCAGCACTCACCAGCATCGTACGCGCGACGGCACCGGCCTCGCGCAACACCGGCCAGGTGGCGCGGGTGCTGGTAGAACCGCCGGTCATTTGTCCGCCTAGCGCGGGTATGCCGTAAAGCTCATCGCTGGGCGGCGAGTGCTCTACGGTAATCTGGTCCAATCCAACACCGAGTTCTTCGGCAAGCAGCATGCTGCAACCGGTATAGATGCCCTGCCCCATTTCAGCGCTAGGCATCACCAGCCGCACTGCGCCGCTGGTGTCGATGCGAATAAAAGCGTTGGGTGCGAACGGTGGATTGCCATCCGCGAGCGATGCAGCGGCGTCGCCGGGTTGTCGACGTGCATTCATCATCGCCGACGCCACGCCAGTGCCGCCCAACCACAGGAAGGCAATGGTCAGGCCTCCTGCCTGCAAGGCATGGCGACGGCTGAGATCGACATCGTCGTGTTTGTCTTGTGGACTTCCGGACACCGGCTTCATGACCTGGCTCCTTCCGGTGCACTGACGATGGTCTGTAAAATCTCCAACTTGCCCGTTGCGGCCTGCTTGATCGCGGCGCGAATGCGCACATACGTGCCGCAACGGCAGATATTGCCGGACATGGCCGCATCGATATCCGCATCGCTGGGATTAGGCGTGCGCTGTAGCAGTGCCGCGGCTGACATGATCTGACCGGATTGACAGTAGCCGCACTGCACGACGTCGACATCCAGCCACGCTTGCTGGATCTTCTGGCCGCTGGGCGTGTTGCCGACCGCCTCGATCGTGGTGATGGCTTTGTTGCCGATGGAACCCACCGGAAGCACACAGGAGCGTACCGGCTGGCCGTCCAGATGCACCGTGCATGCACCGCATTGGGCAATGCCACAGCCAAACTTGGTGCCGGTCAAGCCGATGACATCGCGCAAGACCCATAACAGCGGCATATCGTCAGGTACATCGACCGGATAGGACTGGCCATTTACGGACAGGGACAACATGGATACCTCCGTACTGCGTCGACAAGACACACGGGAACCGTGTTCAGACCCGCATCTGAGCAAATCAGCCGTAAAAAGCGGGTATATCAGAAGACACCATCAGACGATAGGATGATCCGGTGAGGATGGGCTCTCTTTCAGTCCCATGGCGCTTTGCAGACGGCGTCCAGCGTTATATACCTGCCACCATGACGCTCTCGTTTTGTCCCTTTCCAGACGGCGACAGGAAAGATGAATTCGGCACATGAGCTGAGCACCTTGATCAACGCGCTGCGCAGCCTGCATCACGATGCTGCGCCCAAAGCTGCACTGGCTACGCTCACACGCACGCGCGGCTCCACCTTCCGCCGTCCAGGCACACGCATGCTCGTATTCGACGATGGCCGCGTGGTATGCGAGCTGTCCGGCGGCTGCCCGCAACGCGATATCGTGGTGCGTGCGCTTGAAGTGATAACCCATGGACAGCCGCGACTGGTTCGTTACAACGCGGATTCGGGCCTTGATGTATTGATCGAGATGGGTTGCGGCGGCGAGCTTGAAGTTCTTATCGAACCGCTGCTGGCAAGCCATGACACGGACTTTATCGATACGCTGGCACGTTGCCTCGACGAACGTCGGCACGTGCATATGGCGACCCTCTTCGCGGTCGACGGCACGGCGGTGATACCGCGTCGGCAGATATGGAGCGAACGCAACGTGCTGCACGAATCCATCGATGATCCGGCGCTCAGCCAGGCCATTATCGACAACATGCCAGCCTCTTCGACAAGACGCGCCAGAACGGTACGCTTGCCTTCCGCACGAGGCGTTGCCGATGTGTTGGTGGAAGCCATCATGCCGCCACACGCACTAGTGATCATCGGAAGCAGTGCCGCAGCACGCGCCTTGTTGCCGCTGGCGAGCGCGCTGGGCTGGCAGACGACGCTCGTCGACCACGATCCGGCACGACTACAAGCTTACGATCTGCCTGCCGGGCTGAACACCGTTTGCGCCGCGCCGGAAAACCTGCCCCACACCTTGCCGCTGGATGCGCACAGTTCGGTCGTGGTGATGACGCATAACCTTGAACAGGACGTAGCCTATCTCAGTGCATTGAAGGATATGCCAGTAACCTATATCGGCGCGCTTGGATCACGCGAACGCGTAGCGCGTATGCGCAGCAATAGCACGCTGAATGGCCTGCACGTTCATGCACCCGCTGGTCTGGATATCGGTTCGGAGACCCCCGAAGAAATTGCCTTGGCGATCGCCGCAGAAATCATGGCCGTGATCAATCAACGCGCCGGTGGATCCCTCCGTGATAACGATGGAACGATTCACGGATGATGCCCCCCGATAGCAACGCGTCATCGCCGGTGATCCTGCTACTCGCGGCAGGTGAAGGAAGCCGATACGGTGGCATCAAACAATTGGCGGATATCGAAGGCGAGCCGATGGTGCGTCGCGTGGCGAAGATCGCCCTGCAACGCGGTGTACCGGTGATGGTCGTTGTCGGCGCACACGCGGACGAGGTAGCGTCGACACTCGATGGGTTACCGCTTCAGATTGTTCGCTGTGAGGAGTGGCAGCTTGGCATGGGGCACTCGATCAGCAAAGGTGTGAGCGAACTAATACGGTATTTCCCCAATGCTTCGTGCGTACTGTTATGCCTCGCCGATCAACCGCTGCTGCGGTCGTCGACAATCCAGGCGCTGCTGGATAGCCACGTACGAACACCGGAACGTCTTATCGCAACGACCTATCACGGCATTCAAGGACCCCCGGCGCTTTTCCCTCGCGATTGCTTCAGCGCGCTGACGTCGCTTTCCGGTTCGCAGGGCGCTCGCCTGCTGCTTGAGCGGGAGGCCGAGCGTATCGAAGTCATCGCATCCGACGATCTTCTCGATGTGGATACCGAGGAAGATCTAAAACGTGTTCGAGAACAGCTGGCGTCTCGTTAACGATCAACTTGGGTCATTGCGCTGCATCTCGTGGCCATCGCCACGCATACCAGACGATCAACAGAGAAAGCACGATCTCAATCGCACCAAGGAAGAGATAGAACCACCAAGCACCGGGCATGGAAACCAGCATGACGGCGGTGTAGAGCAAACCAAGGACGATATTTGCCGCTCGATTGATGACGGGCTTCATGACCAGCGAGAGAAAGATCATCAAGCCAGGGACAGCTAGCAGCGCTGACGTTCCAAGCAGTACACCTTGGGTTGTTGGACCAAGCGGCCCCATCCGGCCCTTCAGCATGTCCTGGAGATTGCCCGGCTGAAAAAGCCCAAAGTAGTCGCCGTAGATGTAGCAGAACATCAGGCTCGTCCATAGGGCAGCGAGCTTCAACCTGACATGAACCTTCACGTCTTGCAGTGCGGGCTTCGTGGTCTTGTTCGACTTCATAGCTTTTCCTTGCTTTCGGTCTGTTAAAGATTTCGTCGTCGAAGAATCAAGCGTGCCACCATCCCCACAATCATCACCGCAGCGAAAGCACCGTAGCCATACAACGCGGGCATGACTTGCTTCCAGATGCCTCCGCTTTCTCGTCCAAAGTTCCCGACGTTTTGTATGGGGATACCGTCATAGGCTACCAACGCGCTTCCATAGGCAACAACTAAAGCAATGATGATCACCACCATGTCATATACCTTGAGCTGCCAGCTCACGCGAAACCGCTTTCCAGTGGCCCAATAAGCCCATGCCAAGACGACAAGCCAGGGACCAAGAAGTAGAAGAGACAGGTAGCGCATGGGCTCAACTTTTAGCTGTGCAGTAGACGACTCTATTGTGTCCGATTCGGGTCTAAAACGGACCCTCCAGGCTCGTCAGACAACGTAAGCCAGCTTCAGACGCGATCTTTCACCCTTGCCGAAATCACTCGCCGGGGTGATAAACACGCTCGACATGCCCTTTCAGTTCCTCCGGCCAGAAATAAACCTGTCGCAAGTTGCCGGTCGTGTAACGTTCGGCCTCGTCATTGAAATGCGGGGAATCGACATGGCCGCTTTCGCCGCCGGCGGTGATGGCGCGTGCATGAACTTTATCGCCGAACTCCACCACGGCAACGAAGCTGTTGCCGCTGGTTCCGTAGTACTTGCGGGTACCCGGCCAGCGGTGTGCACCGAACGAGGCGAGCGAGCCCCAGCGCGATGAGGTGAAAGGCACCGGGATGCTCGGCTTGGTGTCATCGAAGGGTTGCACGATGGCGCCGTTGAGGCGCTGGTAACGGTTCACTTCGCCCCAGGGCACACCCCAGCTGCCGAAGTCTTTCTCAAGTCGATCGGAGGCTTCGGACAAGGCGTCAAGCCGCGCCTTTGCACCCGCCTTCTGCGCCATGCGATCGTAGATCGACACGCCTTCGGCGTTATCGGCTTTGTCCATTTTGTCCCACAAGATGTCGCCCCAGAACACTGCCAGTGTGGTGGGCATGGAAGTGATACCCCAGCGATAATCCCAGTGACGCAGCATGGCGATCTGGCCGGCCAGTTTCTGCTTGAGCGGATCAGTTGCGGACAACGCATCGTAGTCGGTGCTGCCTTGATTTAGGTGCAAATAGTAACGCTCGTCCTCTTATTGTATATCATTGATTTTCAATGAAATATCTGGGAGGTTCATAAAAAATAATCATAATTATCAATTGGTTGCACATAGTCTCTTATAGACCCCATCGGACCCCTGGTGGCGTTTACTCCGAAGACTTTGCTGCAAAAAATAACGCTCCAGCTCCCGGAGGGCGCTACCCCGTTTTAGCTACCTAAAGTCGCGTTCTTGTAGATCGGATCGTGCCCGGATAAAGCCAAAATCAGGACATTGTCGCCTAAGTGGCTGATTTCAATAAATTTATAATTTCGCAATCGCGGGATTGATGAAATCGTGCTCTGCCATGACGTCGTAGACATTCTGGAGCGGAAAGTGACATTGAGGTCATATCGCACTCATCGCCTATGGCGCCAGTTCCTGCAAGCGGCGGCCTCTATTCGTATCGAGGCGCCACACCAGAGTTTCCCCAGCGAGGAAGGGCACCACGGCTTGTCTGCCGATCTCGATCACATCGGGCACCTGCCACGGATTGCGCTTCAGCGTGATCCGGTCACGGTTCGGGGGCATGCCATAGAAGCGTGGCCCATACTCCGAGGCAAACGCCTCAAGACGATCGAGTGCACCTTCCTCCTCGAACACCTGTGTATACACTTCGAGTGCCACCGGCGCATTGAATATCCCCGCGCAACCGCAAGCGGATTCCTTCATCGCGCGTGGATGAGGCGCGGAGTCAGTGCCGAGAAAGAACCGGGGCAAGCCAGAGGTCGCCGCTTTGCGCAGGGCCACGCGATGCCTTTCGCGCTTGGCCACCGGCAAGCAATAAGCGTGCGGGCGCATTCCTCGCTGGAACATCGCGTTGCGATTGATCACCAGGTGATGCGGCGTGATCGTCGCAACAATCTGGGCACGGCATTCCCGGATGAAGTCAACCGCCTCCGCGGTGGTAATGTGCTCGAACACTACCTTGAGTCCTGGGAAGTCCTGCACCATGCGGGTAAGCACGCGCTCGATGAAGATGGCCTCGCGATCGAACACATCCACGTCTGCATCGGTCACCTCACCGTGGATGAGCAGCGGCATGCCGATCTTCTCCATCGTCGCCAGTACCGGTTGGATTCGCCGAACGTTGGTCACGCCGCTGTCCGCATGGGTTGTGGCATGAGCGGGGTAGAGTTTGCACGCGGTGAAGACACCGGCCGCGTAACCCGCCGCCACCTCGCCCGGATCGGTGTCATCGGTGAGATAGCAGGTCATTAGCGGTTGGAACGGGGCCCCCGACGGGCTCGCCGAACGGATCCGGTTCCGGTATTGGCGGGCAGCCTCCACGGTACAAACAGGCTGAACCAGATTCGGCATCACGATGGCCCGTGCGAAGCAGCGCGCCGTTGCCGCGACGGTCTGCGTCAGCTGAGCGCCATCGCGAAGATGTACATGCCAATCGTCGGGTGTCCGGATCGAAACCATCGTCATAAATCACGAATCTCCTGTCGGGTTTACCGTGCCGATCACGGGCTACAGTCGTCGTAGCGCAGGCACCCGCTCACATCAGTAGCCGAAGGTCGTCAACACAGATAGACACCTACCGGCGTGAGTGCAGCGTCCATGAGAAGGACATGGCTCATCGGGGTTCTCCGGTATATTGGATAACATGGTAGATGGCTTCGTTGTAGCTCGACCACAGTACTTTGCGTGCCGTGACATGCATACCCAGGTCGTGCATATGGCCATTGACGAGACTGTAACACCAGGCATGTACGGCCAATTTCTGGCCGCGCTCCCACGCATCGATCACGACCGTGGTCTGACAAACGTTGAAGGCTTGCTCGATGGCGTTGAGCTCGCACAAGCGAGTATGGAGGATTTACTCGTCCTGTCGGCGCCGGTCGAACCGCGGCACGCCTTCACGAGGATAACGATGCGCGTTTCGTGGTCTCCTACTCATCGAACATCACTTCATCGCACCGCTGAAGATGTAAGCGATTCGCTTGGTAATGTCGTGAATTGCTTTTTAGTTCGATCTAGGAGCCAAAGACTAAAAAACTCACGAAATTACTCATCGATACCCAGTGCCTCTAAATAGCTCCCCACTTTATCGATCCATTCCGAAATCGTTGGAACGATCCCGTTTTCTGACGTGATTCTTTTCTTCAGGGCGAGCTATCTCACGCGACTGCAAAGGCTCATAGCCATCAGGGATGTGACTAGGTTCGAGATCTAAATTTAGCTCGCGTGGACTAACGCGAACGTCGAGAAAGAAACTGGCTCTCTTAGCTATTCGAGCTTGCATAGCCTCAAATGCTGCCGCTTGCGCTGGATCCCAATTTAAGCCGCTGCCGGTAAGCGCGAGATAAAGTGTGTAGTCAAAGGAAACCCACGTTGAGTGAAATGCAGGTGCCCCATCTTCGAAGAGCATCAGCGCCATAGGTGTTGTCAGACAACCTGCCACACCGATCGCATTGTTTTCCGGGTGACCTATTTTGCTTAGACTATAAAATAGAACCTCATGGCCCGCGAGGTGTTTCATGCGCAATAATTGATCGCGTTCAAGTGATGAATAGCGAAACCCGTTCAAATCTAGTTTTTTAGCCTCGAAATATTTGGTACCTACAACGGACGCACCGCTCGACGTTGACAGTGTTACTTTCATTGCAATATCGCCATTGGCAGTTTCATGCGGTCCGACAGCTTTAAATGCGCGTAATTCGGACTTAAATGGACGTCCTTCCCAAGTGATCGACTGCTTAATGCCAATGGCCTCCAAGACATCGCGCGTGATCGTGTTTTCGTGCCAACCACCCTCCATGTGCGTCGCAAAACAGCGGGTGATCGCCTTTTGTATGCGAATACGCTTGTTTTTCAGCCATTCGTCTCGGGTCATTTCCGATCCCTCTTTCATCCAAGAGTTATGCTTGGCTATCGGCCACAAGGGGCAGAACTTGAGATTCAAGCGGTGTGTGAATCCCTTCTTAAATGGCCAGTCTTTGAATGATTGGAAGCCCACTTCCTGGATCGACGGCGCACCGATGTTTGGTCAGGGCGAACTTGCTCATTGGAGAATGCAGACAAGGCTGCACATAATTCGTGCTACAGCGGGCGAGCGCGACAAGGCACGAAAATGCAGCGACGTTGCCGCGTGTCTTCCCTAATAACGTGAAAAGCCCAGGGGGCGTTTCGGTAGGAGCGCCCTTCCCCTCTTTAAATTGCGCTTGCGCTAGAGTTCCAAGACCCCGATCCACGATAGTCGACGCGTCATGAAACGATCGCACGTGCACGCACTGCTCTGGCCCTTTGTGAGTTTGGCACTTGTGCTTGTGGGCGCTCGCCTTGCTCTCCCCAGCTGGATTCGTCACCACCTCGATGAGCGCATCGAACGCATGGGGCCCTATCACGGCTCCATGTCCGAGGTCGATCTACACATTTGGCGCGGCAGCTACACCATTCGTAATCTACGTATCGACAAAGTCGGCACGCCATCCAACGAGCCTTTCCTTGACGCGCCGCGTACGGAGATTGCCGTGAGTTATACGGAGGCGTTACGCGGCCGTCTTCGCGGTCACGTCGATTTCTATAATCCTACGGTCAATTTCATCGACGGCAAAAGCGAAAGCGAGCAACAACTGGGCAACGGCGTCAATTGGAGCAACGAACTCAATATCCTGATTCCGGCCGAACTCGACAGCATTCGCGTGCATAACGGCACCATTACGTTTCGCAATGTCGTGTCCAATCCGCGCGTCGATCTCACCATCGCCAACGTCAACAGTACGATCACCAACCTGTCGGCGTCGCAGAGTGAAAGTGGTGTCCGCACGGCTACCTTGCACGGAACCGCGACGGTACTGGGCGACGCACCGCTAGAAACCCACGCGACCTTCGACCCTACCAACCGCTTCGGTAACTTTCACTACCAAATCCGCATCTCACAAATTCAACTCGTGCGTGCCAACGCCCTCGCGCGCGCCTATTCGGGATTGGATTTTGCTGGCGGCACTGGCGATTTCACCATGGACCTTAAAGCTACAAACGGCCACCTCGAAGGCTATGCGAAGCCGGTTTTCAAAGACCTGAAACTCTTCAGCTGGAAGAAAGACGTGGAACAAGAAAAGAAGGGGCCGATCAAGCTGCTTTATGAAGCCGCTGCGCAAGGCGCGGTATCGCTATTGAAAGGGCCATCCAACGATCAGCTGGTAACGAATGTGCCAATCAGTGGACGTATCGGCGACAGCGAGTTCAGCAAACCCCAGGCGATTTTCAATGTAGTGCATGATGCATTTCTTCACGCGTACAAATCGCAACTCGAACACTTGCAGTCATCGCCGGACGAAACAAGTCACTGATTCCATGTCAGAACAACCGCTTCTTTGAATTTCCTAGCGATCTACATCTAGACAGATGGCTCAGGCATCGCCGTCGAACGTGCCTGCGTTGAGGTAATGACAGGGAAGATTTTGCACGCCGCGTCGCGATCGATGTATGACTGGAGTGCTAGCCCTCCTGAGTGAGAGCGGCAATCGTTCTTCATAAAACTGCACTGCTGTCGCCTCCGTGATACGCAGGTGGAGCAGTCGGCACCGCCCGGCCAATGCCGCCAAGCATAATTGTGAAATTGTCCAATGCCGTTGGCCCGTCAGATCAGCGAACGGTTGTACATTGGTATTTCTTATACCGTGCCAACATCGCGTAACAGTTATAACGGAAGCCACTTGTTCAATTCCTACACAAGGCATGCGCACGTCACCACATTGCAGGCGAAGCTTTCCATTCACCACATAACGAAGTATCGTCCGCATCCCTACGTGGCAAGTATGCCGCAGCGCTGCAACATCCCAACCTTCCCGTACTTTGGCACTCAAACCTAGCTTATGCAGCTTGCACCGGAGCGCACGTTCGGTGCGCTGCAGATAGCGACACAATATGCGGACCGGTCGTGTACCCGCCCAGGCGTGAAGATAGCCCAGATCCGCCCTGCTCCATCGGCGCCTTCCGTTCTTATGGGGGTGTACGCACGACCAATTCTTGGCCAACGGACCACATTTCTGGCTGTAAGGCATACATTCACCGAACGATATCGAAATGAAATGCCTGACCATGAAGGCATTGCTGATAAAGACACAGTTGTTGCCCCCTATTAATCAAGGCGCGCGGAAATACAAGTCAATTGAACGTCGCGTGTCCCCGACTCAGCAGTGCGAGCCTACTATGGTCGTTGAACGTTATTGTTCGTGTGACGTCAAGGCCAAGTCGAGAGTTGCTATGCGTTTGGATAGCCGTTTCCAGTGACGCATAAGGAGCCTTAGGCGATTGTCCCGAAGTCAGAAGCAGTGACTGGAAAAAAATACATTAATTTAGATGACCAACCATTTCCTGTGATCGTCAGTAATAAGTCCTTCTGCGATCTTTCAATACAGATGGGTTGATCGCATTCTCTGGACCTCTCTGAAAGGTTCCGGTGGGACATCCGGCAGTTACTGAATGTTGTCTCCATGTCGCCATAACATCGTTATCGATGCGTGAATGCCATATCGGGCATAACATGAAGAACAGTATTTGAACGACTATTACGCGGCACCCAAGCACTTTCACCATGCTTATCTAAAGAGACAAAAAGTGAGTGGCCGAAAATTTTTTATAGATTGAATAAATTGATTTTTCCGAGTGAACTCTTTCGAGTGCAGATGGCAGCATTCCCAAACTAGGCCTATTAGGTAAGTACGCGCGCTGCCTTGAATGATGCCTAAGTCCCTATCCGAGGCGGCGATCCATTTGTCTATGGCTAACCGCTTAAGGGATATGACATGGATACCTACACGAAGCATGCAAGGGCGTTTTTGCCTTTGGCAATTCTCACCGGACTCCTCAGTGTCGGGTTAACCACATCCGTTCATGCGCAATTGAGCGCTATTGCGAATCCGCCGGGTGAAAAGCAATGCGCAACAAGCGACATCAATGACAATGACACCGCCGTCGGCAACTGCTCTCCGCAGAATGTGTATGGTCCTTCGGAAGGATTTGCGGATAACGGTGATCTTGTATCCCCTCTCCAGCCGCTGGTGGTCGGGCAAGATTGCAGTGCAGGTGGTGTTGCTGACAACGGGACCATCATCGGAGAGTGTGTTGATCTGAACAATAAATCCTTCGGCGTGACCTGGAACGCCGCCAATCCTTTAGCGGCGCCCGTATTACTTCAACCGCTACCCGGTCTACTAAATCTTGATCCCGACGTCACGACCGCATCGACGGGTTACAACCAAAGCGGCTTCGTGGTCGGTGAAAGCATCAGCGGAACGGGTAACGCCACCCCGGTGGTGTGGAATCCCTCGGTGAGTGGCGGAAGTCCGATGATGCTGGCTACGCAGGGAAGCAATTGCGAGGCGGCCGACATCAGCGACACAGCATTGAATGGTGAACCGGACGCGGTGTTGAACTGCCCGCTAAACCCTACCTCCGCCAATCCCGGCCCGATGGTCGCGGAGATCAGCATTTATCAGCCTGGACTGCTGGGATTGTTGGGGAGCTATGTTGCCACCGCGTTGCCGATTCCCTCGGGGGCGACGCACTGCACGGCCGATGGCATCAACAAGTTCAATCAGATAGTCGGCACGTGCCATTTCCCTGCGCCCGATCTGCCGCAAACTGCTTACTGGGCCAGTCCGACCAGCGCACCGACGCTTCTGACTGTGCCGATTGGTGGGAACAATGCACGCAACGCGGGCGCGTTTATCAACAATGCCATCCCAGCAGCAATCGTTTTTCATTATCAAACCAACGCCGGTGTCACCAACCCTGGTTTTTGGATTCCGTCGACCAATACCGTAACGCTGATACCACCGCTGCCGGGTGGTTTACATGCTATCGCGGTGTGCCTTGGTGATAACAATACAGTCGTGATCAATAGTGATATCGCTAGTGAATATGGCCAAGCGGTTGTCTGGACACCGACGGGAGGCGATTTGGACGAAGGTGACCTTAACGGCGGCGACAATAGCGCGGCCACCTCGTGTAACGAACAAGGTACCGCCTTGAGCGCTGTCGCCGAAGGCGGAAACTTGAATGCGAACGCAAGCGAAGACCTGACCATTCCATAGCTGGGCGAGTAGTCGTGTTGTCTCGTGCATCTAACGGGAACGTTGGTGCGCTCAGAAGGGTGTCAACGCAAGAATGTGAGCACTCTGAGATGGTCGCCTATCGAACCCATATCATGAACACCATGCATCGCTTTGCAACTACAACTCATCACGGCGGTAATGTTCCGTACCTACTACACAACCGCGCAAACATCGGCAGCTATCACTCGCGCATCATGACGCTTGCAGGGGAAGGCAATGCAGAGAACATGGATGCAGTCGAAGATGCGTCGCCTCGAGCGACCACTTATCGATCGGCTACCCGAACATATACGTACCGAACCCGATTGCATACTGACGATGACAATACCCGATATAAAGGTTGCCGCAGCTTTTCAATAAATCGATTAGGAGAAGCACAATGAAATCCACAGGCTGCATTTCACCAAGAAGCCGGCATAAGTCCCCGATGCACCAATTACTTAGCGCATTTTCACAATCGTCGCGCGCCAGCGACGCCACCCAGACTATGGCGATCGTCTTCACCTTGGCGATGGTGCTCGGTATGAGCAGCCCGGTGGCGTGGGCGTATGACGGCGACTTTTTGGGTGCCTGCGTTTCAGGCGGAGTTGGTTGTAACCACAACAAATACGCGAAAATGCGTAGCGTAAGTGTGGGGCCCCTATTCGACGACGCAGCACAGGCGAAGATCGTATCGGAACAAGGAAAAATGGCGGATAAACTTGATGAATGTATGTTCGACGCATTTATACAAAGTTTCAACGTAGAAGAAAATAAGCTAAAAAAACACTATATTGCTAGCGCACTTCGATGCGGAAGATTGGCGGGCTATCAGTCAGGAATCAAATGAGCCTAATGGGCTCGAACGATGGGCTCGAACGAACTAAACGGGATTTGGTATCGAAGAGTCGATGGAACCTATTTATGGTTTCCTGGAATGCCGAATCGTTTCGTTTTCATTTAAAACTTGCGTTCTGACACCCCACTAGACATCTTGCACACCACAACTGCTCATAGGCACGGCGCTGTTGGTCAAGAAACGTCACCAAATCAGTGCAGACAATTTCAATGCGTTGGAACTCATTTAGTGACCCAAGAAATCGAAACATATCTAGATGCGTCGTTGCCGCGAATCAATTGCCATGTCGAACAAACAACTACATTGAGTGCGTACTCAGATGGCTGCTACTAGGGACGTAAACGGCTAGATTAATCTGTCCAGATCTAAAGTAAGTTTATGCAGTTATAGAGGTTCGACCGACATACGTGTAAACATGAACCGCAGAATCGTTTTTCTATCTTTCAATTAATAATTTACAAAATAAAACCAGGCCCGCCGCAGCATCACTGCGCGCAGCCAGTCACCTAAAATGGATCAAAGCTCCCTGCTCGCATTCATTCTGAAAGGTGTCGGCGAATGTCTGCTTTGCTCCTTAGCCCGCTACTCTTGCCAAAGTCGTGACAGCAGAATTTCTCCTGCTGCCGTTGAACTCGGCAAATGTCAGGCCTAACTCAGCGTAAATTCGTATTGTAGTGGCGAGGCGAACAACCCATGACTCGCTTGAAAGCGGTGCTGAACGCGGCCTCCGACGTATACCCGACATAGTAAGCCGCTGAAGAAACCGTTTGATCGCGTTGTTTCATCGCGGTCGCAGCCAGGAGCATCCGCCAACGGGTGAGGTACTCCATAGGTGAGAGACCCACTCTCGCCTTAAAGCGTGTTGCGAAAGCGGTGCGCGACATACCCGCGACGCACGCCATAGTCCGTACACTCCAACACTGGGCGGGTGCGGCGTGCAGAGCGGTGATAACGGCGCTCATCCGCTTGTCGCCCAAGGCAGCCAGCCAGCCCATCTGATCAGGTCGCGCCTCCGTCAGATGAAGGCGCAGCGCTTGCAGCAGTACCAGATGGGCTAGGTGTTCGACTACTAGATCGCCGCCGCACTGAGGTTCACGCAATTCATTCATCATGCGATCCAACGACCAGCGAAGCGTGCCTCGATCATCTTCCTCGCGGATGTGAACGATGGGCGGAAGCAGGCTCAGCAGCAGATCGGTGTCGCGACGCTCGAAATCGAAATGGCCGGCATAAACGAGACACTCTCCCCCGCCATTGTAGATGCCTACTGCACCATTCTCCCGTGTGGCGAAGAACGACGCGGCGTCAACAGGCTCCGTTTCAAGGTCGCTGCCGATACGGAACGGTCGGCCGCTTGGGAGGAGGACGCAGTCCCCTTCGCTGAGGCGCCGCGGATCGAGGCCGTCGAGCGCGAGCCAGCAGACGCCGCGCACCACGGCATAGCAGAACAGCCCATCATGGGCCGGCATGCCGATCGACAGCTTACCGGCAACATCAACCGCTCCGGTCTTCAACCGCCTGGGCTTTAACAGCGTAAGCACTTCGGAGAGTGGATCCATAAATTACTGAACGATTGCGAAGGAAAAATGGATGTTTACTTATAGCTAATTCGCGGTGGCGTGCAATAGCCTAGACGCTGAATAAGTACACAGAAGATAGATATGTCCATGAATCAAGCTTTATGGCTGCCCGCCAAGGGCGCGACGCCTGAAGTCCGCCCAGCGCCAGTCCCCACGCCGGGCCAAGGTCAGATCGTGATTCGCGCCGCCTGCGTAGCGATCAATCCGATTGACTGGATCCTGCAGCAGGTAGGAAGCCTGATCTTCCCCTTTCTGCGATACCCGCTGGTACTCGGATGGGACGTGGCCGGGGAAGTAGTTGCCGTTGGTGCTGGCGTAAGCCGATTCAAAGTGGGCGATCGCATCGTCGGCCTGGCCGTAGGGCAGGACAAGTCGGTTAACGATCCGGTCGAGGGGGCTTTCCAACATCACCCCCTCCTTCGCGATCACATGGCGACACCTATTCCGCCGTCGCTGACTTGGGAACAGGCTGCCGTGTTACCGCTCGCAATCTCGACGGCAGCATGCTGCCTGTTCCAGTCCGCTCACCTCGCCCTCGATCCGCCGACCGTTTCGCCCCACTCAAACGGAAAGACAGTGCTCATTTGGGGCGGGTCGACCAGCGTGGGGAGCAACGCCATCCAGCTCGCCGTGGCGGCTGGCTACGAGGTCGTAACGACCGCATCGCCCCGCAATCATGCTTATGTGCGGCAACTTGGTGCGTCCGCCGTTTTTGACTATAAGAGTCGGACCGTCGTGCGCGACATCGTGCAATTCCTTAAGGGAAAGACGCTCGCTGGCGCTGTGGCAATCGGAGCTGGATCGGCGCCACTATGCGTCGCCATCATGGGGGCTTGTACCGGCAGGAAATACGTCGCGATCGCGAGTCCACCGGTTTCGTTTGACGACGCACCGGAACATGGTCGGCGCGGACCATGGCTTGCCGGCAAGTTGTTCCGAATGGTGCGCGGCACGGTGGGCGTCATGCTGCGTGGCCGCCTCAAAGGCGTTCACTCTGGTTTCGTTAATGGATCGTCACTTCTAAACGATGGCGTGGGACGTATGATCTTTACCGAATTCCTGCCGGGGGCCCTTGCCTCCGGGCAGTTCCGTTCATCGCCAGAGCCGATCATGGCAGGCGCCGGGTTGGAGGCGATACCGAACGCACTAGAGCGACACAGAAAGGGCGGTGTGTCAGCCGGTAAACTCGTCGTGACGCTCTGAGCTCTGTCAAGTTCGAAACAATCGAGCCACGCGCAATTGGGACGCTGGCTTCAAAGCCAGCGAATCGACCATAAGGATATTTTTTGACGAGCGCGATCAGGTTTATCGGTTTGTGAATCGTGACCGCGTTGAGACACTTACTGACTTGGACGATGCGGTGAAGTGCAATCAGTGATTCGATTAGGGATCGGTACGCCGCTGCCCAATTTGGCGTGTAACGCGCCTTTCAAATTTGGGCACCACCATTCAGTAACTGACTACACCCCGTTCCCGCCCCCATACCACGGCAGCGCTGCGTCGATTTACGCCCATCTTGCTGTATAGTGTCGACACGTGGTTACGGACGGTGTTGCGAGATAGCTTCAGTATCTCAGAAATGTCCTCATCGCTGTGCCCCTTACAGATCAAAATCAACACTTCCCTTTCGCGCGGTGTCAGATCGCTCAATTCGCTTTTTGCTTTATTGCTCGCATCGGGGTGCCGAATCTGAGCGAGCTTCTCCATCACTGTTCGACTGAACCACGACGTATCCTTCATCACCGCCTCGATCGCCGCGATAAGGTCCATCTCTGATCGTTTGTACTCGGTGATGTCTTGCACCACGCATAAGATGCAGTCCTCATCCTGGATCACCACGTGCTCGGCAGAAAGCATGCAGTCGATCATCACGCCTTCACGGGTGCGCATCGGGATCTCGAAATTGCGCACCGCTTCGTGCGCATCCAGCTTGGCTTGAAATTCGCGATACATTTTGACGTCTTTCCATAAATTGACGTCCGATGTGGCCTTGCCGAGCATGTCATCGGCCGCATATCCCGTCGCTTTCGTAAACGCGGTATTGACCTCGATCACCCTCAGCTCGGGCAATGCACAAACCATCATCGGCACCGGCGCCAGACGAAATGCTTTGGAAAAACGCTCTTCGCTTTGGCTCAGCGATATCTCGGCTTTCTTGCGCGCTTCCAGATCAATAAAGGTAAACAGCATGCAATCCTGCTCGGCCACCTCGATAGGCTGGCCCGCCACGATGACGAACTTGCCATCACCATTAGGTAGCCGCAGTACCGCCTCTCGTTGCGGGATCGTGCTTCCCTCGTGAAGCGCCTGCACGGCTTCCTCGCGATTCTCCGCACTCTCTAGCACGTCTACTTCGTAGATGGAGCGGTCCATCACGGCATCGCGCTCATAACCGGTCATGTCCAAGAACCCCTGGTTCACCTTGATATATCGCAGATCCGAAAGCTGACAGATCAGTGCCGGCGCAGGGTTCGCGTTGAAAGTTTTCTCAAACCGTTCCTCGGCACTGAAACGATCGGTGACATCCTGGATCACCAGCACCATCGACTCCCCTACTTCTGCCGCATTGGTCAGGATAAGGCTGCGAACTTGATGGACACGGCGAAACGCTTCGTCGTCCGTACGCGTCACCGCGACGATCACATCGCGAAACAACTGACCGGCGAGGACGCGTTCGATCGGATATTGCTTCGGTTTCAAAGGATGGTTATTGCGATATTTCAGGATGAACTTCTTCCGGTACTGCGCGGCATCGGCGCCAAGATCGACCAGCTCTTCGACACCATGGATCGCCAACGCCGTTTCATTCGCCCAGACGATCGAATGATCCGGATCGATTAGCACGATGCCTTCTGTCAGACCCGCAATGATCTGCTGCAACTGACGGCGGTCGACTTGAGGTCTGGTACTCGTTGCGTCCATGACTGCTCCGCGATGACAAGATGATATGTAGCACCTTTCTGCATGACCATGGCAAGCGCCGCCACGCTCGGCCCAAAAGTACTAGATCGACTAGTACAGCCAACTCTGTGCGCTCGGTTGTGCGGCGCCTAGCCTTGTTTCACCACCGAAGGTCGGTGGGCTTTTCCAATCCCTCTGGAGATCATGATGAGCACGGCACAGAAAACTACTTCTTCGCAATCGCATGAACGCAAACCGACGGATCCGCAACACGATGACCACAAGCAGCGTCCCGGCCAACCCAAGCCCACCACCCCAGAAAGGGAAGGCCATCATGACCGTGACAAGGATCGCAACGCGCCGCACAAGAAGTAACGCGCCAACGATCTATGCGATGCAACCGTAAAAGGAGATGTTCATGAAGTCGCCAATCACCTTATCGGCGCTCACTCTTACGACCCTCTTGTCGCTGGGTGGCGTGGTTGCCAGCCACGCTGCCGTGCAGAACCCCCCAGCCGACGATAGTTCGATGGGCTCCAACCAACCGGTCACCGACAGCTGGATAACTACCAAGGTGAAAGCCGAACTGGCATCGACCGATGGCGTGAAAAGCATGGATGTTTCCGTCACGACCATCAATGGCGTCGTCACCCTGACCGGCGTATTGGCCAATGACATCGCTGTGCAAAAGGCTGTTGCGGTCGCCCAGAGCGTCAAGGGCGTCAAGAAAGTCGATGCTTCGGGCCTGAGATCCAAAGACTGAACCACATCCATCATCTCGTAGAACTGTGTATGAAAAGGAGTGCGCTATGAACGAAGACAAGATCAAAGGCCAATGGAAACAACTCAGCGGCAAGCTCCAGGAGAAGTGGGGCAAGCTGACCGACGACGATCTCAAGATCGCCGAAGGCAATCGCGAATATCTCGCCGGCAAACTGCAAGAGCGCTACGGCATTGCCAAAGAAGAAGCCGAAAAGCAGATCAAGGAATTCGATAAGCACCTGTAATCGACCCGATGGAGGGCGGTCATCGCGCCGCCTTCCATGATGGAGAAACGTTTATGCGGAAATACCTATTGGCTTGGCTGCTTGGCGTCCCCGTGGGGCTGCTTATTCTTATTTACCTCTTTACGCATTTGCTCTGACACATACGGCTTTTTCCGCTTTCAAACGGAAAGCGCCGGAAGCGCCGTCGGAACATTCATCCTTCGCACGAGCACGCATCCATGAACACAGCTTGTATCTTTTGTGCCATCGAAGCGGGTGAACCCAACGCAGGTGTCGTTGCCCAGGATGCACACACCATTACCCTACTGGATCTGGGCGAGCACCGGCACGGCTACTTGCTTATCGCGCCGCGGCATCACTACACGGATATTCGAGAGATGGACGAAGCCGCCATCGACGCCGTTTTCCTCGCCGTCAAACGTGCCGTCCATTGCATCGACCAAGAATTCCCCGGAGATGGCATGTGCGTCTGGCAATCCACCCACAGTCCCGACGTGCCTTGCATCACGCACGCGCACTTTCATGTCCACCCTCGGCACGTCGCATCTATCCAAGGCGAATGCCACACCCATGCAGACACCCACTTCTTTGCAACATCGGTGCCCGCATTTATCCAACGACTGCGCCGCCATATGCTCGATACACGCGTTATCCTCAACAAGCAGATCAATGCAATGACTCCTCTTGGCGAGAGCCGAAGCACTTCGTGTGATTGGCACCCCAGATTATCGTTATGGTGCGGCTGCAACGCGCGCGCCGTAGCTTGAGTGTCTCGTTTCATTTCTCGGAAAAACGCGGCTAGACGGCACCGATGGCGGTAGCCGAAGATTCTGGTACGTCGGACCATGGCCGGCTGTAACCCTCATCGAGATCTAGCACCATTAACTCGGTGCCTTTGACTGGCACGAAACCGAGTCGCCCGTAATGCCGCTGCAGTCGTCGTGTGGACGCCGCTTCGTTTCGCGATAGTTTTTCCAAGCGTAGCCGTTGACGCCAGGCATGCGATTCACCCAGTGGATTATTTCCCTCAAATTGCAGCGGATAAGGCTTGATAGCGGCAAGGCGACAACCCAGAGCAAGGTGGCCGAGCATGAGATGCATAGCCTGCAATCCGTAGTCGTGGCCGCGGTATCGCGGCAAAATTTCGACGCGATCGATAATCAGCAAGTTCTGGCTATACACTTCGTCAATGCCCAGGGCGCGATTCACACCTGCCGTAAACGAACCTGCCTTTCGACGCGATAGCAGTGTGTTGTAGGGCCAGGTTGAACCGTCTACGTCGAGAAACTCCAATGCATCATAGCCATGCTGCCGGGCTCGTTCGATGTCGGCCACGTACGCACGCACACGTCCAACTTTCCGCTCGTCATCCATGCGCAGTATGTTGCCGCTGTATTCAGCCAGAATCGCCTCCGGACCATACTCCGCCGGTGACAGCGTGCGGCTCATCTCGATAACAACATCCATGTGGGTTTCTCCATCAGTGCGGTGTGGTGACTAAGCTCATTTTAGGTGATTCCCGATTCCTTTCTCGCCATCGTTCATTACATGGGCTTCGCGATGCCGTTTGCGTAATTATTTTTCGTGAGAGCGTGGTACTCCGCCATGGCGAGAGTCGAGTCCAGATCGCATAGAGGGGTGCGTCCGATAGAGGTCGTATAGAGCTACGTTTGCGATCGCTGACCCACGCTGAAAACCGACAATCGGTTATTTGATGCGGCGGAGCATTTCCTTCTTTTTATAGTTCACCGGAAATTTAGGGCGAAGCCGTTTAGCCGCCGTGTTCTCGACTATCCCGTCGTAGATCAACACGGCTAGCGCCGCTTGTAGCTCGGATAACAAAACGTCCGAGTCTTCGATCAGATCCGCCATCAGCTCCGAATCCACCGTTAGCGTATTGCCAATCGTGGGCATTTGGCGCAGCCACAGGTCTTTGACTTCTTGTGAGGGGGGCTTTGGTGCATCTTCATGCGTGTCAGCACTGAAAAAATCGCCCTGCCCTTTCTGTTTAGCCACCGCATCCAGGCGATGCTGCAACTTCAGACGCGTTTGTTCGATGGCAACCTGCTCGGCTTCTTCACGAAAGGTCACTAGCCCGGTTGCATTGTGAGTGGCATAGACCAGATAGAAAATGACTTTCTTCTTATCCACATATTCAACAGGCAGCATGGCCGTGCGCAGTGGTTTAGGGATGTGGCCATTGCAGGTATCTACAAGCAGTTGTCGGTAAAGCTTCATGAGTTCGCGTTGCTTGACGTCTGCATTGCCCGCGGTAGCGTCACGCCAGTCCTTGCCAAAAACGGCTTCAAGGTTCGCGTGCTGCTCTTCGTGCCCGGTCGCTAGATTGATGAAATTCCACATGAAATTGATGAGTAGTTCTGTGCGAGGCCGTCGTAAAAAAGGGGCCAGAACTGCAGGTTCAATCAGATTCTTCCAGCCAAACGGGTCCACAAATACGAATGCAAACTCATCCTTTTCCAGCCATCTGATGATGTCCGGAATCGCATCATTAAAGGGCTTGCGCCAAACTTCAGGCTGCACGATGTTTTGAGGTGCGTTCTGCACATGGGCTTCCAACAGGGATGCGCGCTCGTCGTCTGTTTCCAAAAACACGGAACGCAAACGCACTGTTTTGCCGAGTTTACTTTGCAGGTTGGCCTGGCAAGCGCCCATGGTGCGGATGGCGATACCCGGAGAGGTGTCAGAGAGATCGGCTGCAGCTGACTTCCAGGGACCCGCAAAGCAATCGATATAAGCGATCTTGGTGGACCATTGCCCAATAATCATGAGGAGCCGCTCCAGATACGACTCCAAAATGATGTGCTTGATGAGCGAATGCTCACGATCTTCGTAATGTTTGAGGGCTTCGCGCGCGGGACGTGGCTTCATGCTGCATCCTTGGTTAATCGACGGCACCTGAGATGTAACGACCTCGTGGCGTCTCTGCTTTAGCCCATGGCGGCCACTTTCGAATCGGGCATGCCATTCCACTGACGACCATCGAGTTCCCGACCATTCGCCTTTTTGGAACGTCGCTTGCCATCGGCTCCCCACCCTCCCCACTGTTTGAAGAAGAAGGTCGCACCCTGATTTTCACATTCGAGTCGAATGGAGCGTGCCCAGTCCGGATGCATCGGCCGGGCTTTCGGACCGGACTCGCCGCCTACGATCACCCAATGGATGCCATCCAGATTCAGCGGACCTAAGTCTTCGAGTAAAGGCTCGCAAGATAGAAAACGAATCTTGGCTGGAATGCGTCGCAGCACGTCGATACGTGGTACGCCGTGGCGCTGATTCTCCACGGACACCCCAAGCCAGACGTTACTGGGCACCTTTCGATGCGCAAAGTAGGTACCAAGCCGTTCATGACGCTTGGTAAGAATCTGGTAGCGATGCTGAGGTGTGTCGGCAATCACGCCCATAACCGCATCGATGAAAGCGTCCGGGATCCGCTCGTGGAACAGGTCGCTCATCGAATTGACGAAATAGATGGTCGGCTTCTTGCGCTGCCGCGGCTCATCCAGCCGCTCCGATAAAAGCTTTAGGCGAAATCCTTGGCGATACGCTTCCGCCCCCATCGCTTTCAAGCGCTTGGCTAACGTTTCGGCGTAGCAATGCTTGCAACCGGCCGACACCTTGGTACACCCAATCGTTGGGTTCCAGGTCTGCTCGGTCCATTCGATCCGTGACGTCGTAGTCATGACATGCCTCTTCGCTTAAGCCTAACGAGGTTGAGTCTCACTTCGTAAGCCGCGGCCTCAACGTGGATCCGCTCGCGAACGCGGACGACGTGAAGTGCCCTTGAGCGTCGCTTCCAACGTGCCAATCATTCGGTTAGCGGCTTCGTACTGTGCGGTCGTACTTATCAACGCGCGGTCTCGCTCGGTCGCCACCACTTCCAGCTGTGCGGCACGCGTTTGCGCGGCATTGAGCGCCTGCCGTGCCGCGGCAAGGTCGTGTTGATCACGCCCCGCGCGTTGGCGTAGTTCCGCCAATTCGGTGCGCAGGCTGGCGTTATGCTCCTGTACCTTGGTCAGAGTTGTTTCGATGCGCCGCTGTGCAACGCGTGCGTCGTCCACCTGTTTGAGCATCTGCGCCTCGGTGCGCTGCAGTCGTTCAGTGGTCTGATCCAGCTCGCGTCGAAAGATCCCGTCACGTTCGGCTAACGCAACTTGGTAGGACGCCCGGGCTTCCGATCGCTCGCGCTGCGCGTCGCCTCGAGCCTGCTCCAATTCGCTGCGCAGGGTGGCAACCTCTACAACGGATGCTGCCCGCGTTGCATCGACGCTCGCCAAATCAAGACGTAAGGCTTCCAGCGTTTCGGTTAATGTCGCCACTTGCTCGGTTAGCGCGGCGCATTCCTTACCACGTGCTTCGCTATCTGCCGCGTGTTGCTGAGCCTGGGCCTGTGCTGACGCGGCTGCTTCAGTCAGCGCTTCGCGCTCGACGGCGAACTGCGCGGCCCCTTGATCGACGGCAGCAGCCCATAGACTGCGCATCGCATCCGCAATGGCCGGTGGCAGCGTACCTGCCAGAACATCGGCCTTGGCGCGCGCGTCCTTCCAGAGCTTGAGTTCGTCATTGATCGTCGTGCGGCTGCCTTGACGGATGACCTCGTAGATCTGATCGACCGTCAGCTCATGCGGGCGCCGACCTTGCGCAACCAGCTCGGCAGCGGCTTCACGGGTACGTGTCCGGGTATCACTGGCGCGGCTCATGGCAACTCACGTAGCTCAAAGGGCGAAAAGGCGCTGCACAGTGCCTGTATATCACAGTATTACGTTATATGTATAACGGTATTGCATAGAAATTTATGATAATTCTCATAATCAAAAGTATTTTGGGTGTACGCTGCAATTTCGTGCCGCCGTGACATCGGAAAGCCAGTGAGCGACCACCCATTAAGCACCGTCGTGCCTCAAGCCCTCCCGCCCACCCTGTCGGGGATCGTGGGCACCAATCGCGCCTCGACCGGTGTTACTCGGCAAATCGAGGCGAACGACGATGTCGCCGCCATAGGCTTGTGGCTGGCCGAATATCACAGCTCGCCGCACACCTTCCGCAGCTACCGCAAGGAGGCCGAACGGCTGTTGCTGTGGGCGACCCAGCTGCGTGGTAAAGCGGTCTCTAGCCTGATGCGTGAGGATGTCCTGGCCTACGAGGCCTTCTTGGCAGCGCCTCTGCCGACCTGGTGCGACGATGCGCTGGCTCGCCACGGTTATCATCGCCGGCTCTTTACGGGCCCGTTGTCCGACCGCAGCCGGCGGCAGGCCCTCGGCATCCTAGCGGGGCTGTTCAACTACCTCGTGCGCGCCGGCTATCTGGCTGGTACGCCGTTCGCGCTGCAGCCACGTCGACGCGGCGCCCGCGGCACCCGTCGAACGATCGAGCGCTACCTGGAGCGTGCTCTGTGGCAGGACGTCCTCGCCAAGGTGGAACAATGGCCGCAAACCAGTCCCCGCGAGAAGCAACGCTACGAACGTGCGCGATGGGTTCTGCGCGTCCTCTACGAAACCGCCTTGCGGGCTACCGAAGCGGCGCAGGCCAACGAGGGCGACCTGCGGCATCGGCGCGGCCGATGGTGGCTGCACGTGACAGGAAAAGGCGGTGTCGAGGGTGACGTGCCCGTCAGTGATGCGCTGATGGCGGACTTCGCGCGATACCGGACGTTCTATGGCTTGCTACCCACGCCGAACAGTAACGGTAGGTGTCCGCTGATTCTCGGCATCGCCGGACGAACCACTCCACTGACTGCGACGGCGGTGTATTTGGTGGTCAAGGATGCTTTGGTACGTGTCGCGGATGCCCTAGAGCCGGCTGACCCTGTGGGGGCTGCTCGATTAAGGCAAGCTTCGACCCATTGGCTGAGGCACACCGCCGCGACCCATCAGGCCGAAGCGGGCAATCCGGTGCACCACATCCAACACAACCTCCGGCACAGCTCCATCGCCACTACCTCGATCTATTTGCATGCCGAAGAAGACGCACGGCATGCCAGCACTACTAAGGCCCATGCCGGCGCGTCGCACGATCCGTACGATAAAGACGGCACGGCCTGAAGTGACCCACCTTTTAAGAGTGAAATAATCAAAGGGCCATAGCATCGCCGCGATCGTGACATCGTGCGCTCCCTTTGCTGCCCCTCCCCTCGAGTCATGGGACCGAGGGCTTGCCACAAGAGACAGATGGTAAGTGTGACGAGCTGTTTCGAACGTGAGAGTCGTCCCTCCTTCCTGGGAGGGACGAGTGCCGCGAATGGAGATACTCATACATGTGCGGGTGTCGAGCGATGCTCCCCCGGTTTTGGGTAGCACTGCGATTTGGAGTTCTGTGCGCAACACGCACATAAGTGCGGGTACTATCTTGTAATTAACTAACTAATCAATTAGCTTGTGAGAATGACCTCGAAATCCAGCCCGAGGAAACCTCGCGGTCGCCGCCCTGCCGACGCCATCGTTGATGTGCGCGAGCATCTGCTCGACGTGACGACGCAGCTGTTTTCCGATCAAGGCGTCGCGGCCACGACGGTCGCGCAAATTGCGAACGCGGCCGGCGTCGCCACAGCGATGGTGCACTACTACTTCACCAATCGCGAAAAGCTGCTCGATGCGATCGTCGATGAGCGTGTCGCCCCCACAGCGGCTTTTGTGTGGCAACCCGCTACCGAAGAAACGAACCGTGACCCGTTTGTGCTTGCTCAGACGTTCATTGATCGCCTGTTCGACGTGACGAATCGTATGCCGTGGCTCCCCTCGCTGTGGCTGCGTGAAATCGTCAACGAAGGCGGCTTGCTGCGTAGTCGGATGATCAAGCGCCTTCCCTTCGACAGTGTTCAACGCTTTAGCGTTACGTTGACCAAGGCTCAGAGTGAAGGAACCGTCAATCCGGATCTGGAGGCAGGCTTGTTGTTCAACTCGATTTTGGCGTTAGTGATGTTGCCCCTTGCCACCGCGAAGATATTGCAAAACGTACCGGGTATACCGGCGGTGGAGCGCGACATGTTGCATCGGCATGTGTCGGCCTTACTGATGGGCGGCATGCAGCCGCCACGGCGTTCGCCACCAACGAAGCCCCACGCCGCCTCACGGAGCAAATCATGAGCCGTTTATTCCCTGCATTGTCTCTCCGCTGGGTTCTGCTGGCCATCGTTGTCGTGTTGGTGGGTTGCTCGCACCACACTGACCACACGTATCAAGGCTATGTCGAAGGCGAGTTTGTTTACCTAGGCTCGTCACAGTCCGGCACGCTCGTGCAGTTGTCGGTCGCACGCGGCCAGGCCGTTATTGCGGCTGCGCCCATGTTCTCGCTCGAGTCCGTCGACGAAACCGCCGCGCTGCAACAGGCGCAACAACAGCTCGTCGCCGCACGCGCACAGTTAGCCGACCTCCAGACCGGCAAGCGCCTGCCTGAAATCAAGGTCACCCAGGCACAGCTTGCCCAGGCCATCGCCAATGCGCACAAAGCGGCGTTGCAGCTAGCGCGCGATGAAGTGCAGTTTCGGGTGGGCGGCATTGCGAAGGCCCAACTGGACGACTCGCGTGCATCCGCCGATTCGACCGCCGCGCAGGTGCGCGAACTGATTAACCAGGTCGATGTCGCCCGGCTCCCGGGCCGTCCGCAACAGCTCAGCGCGCAAGCGGCGCAGGTCGACGCCGCACAGGCAACCGTCGCGCAAGCCCAATGGAAGCTCGACCAAAAACGCGTGCATGCGCCCGCTGCAGGGCTGGTGTACGACACGCTGTATCGCGTCGGTGAATGGGTACAAGCCGGCAATCCCGTCGTACAGATGCTGCCGCCGCAGAATGTGAAGGTGCGCTTCTTCGTACCGGAGACGGCGGTCGGCGGCATCGTGCTAGGTCGCGACGTCACGCTCCATTGCGACGGCTGTGCGGCCGACATCCCGGCGACAATCACGTACGTGTCGAGTCAAGCGGAATACACCCCACCGGTGATCTACAGCAACGAAAACCGCGCCAAGCTAGTGTTTCTGATCGAAGCGCATCCATCCGCGGCGGACGCCATCAAGCTGCATCCCGGCCAGCCGGTTTCGGTGAGCATGCTATGAATCCGTCGGCAACCGAATACGCCATCGACGTGCAGAAACTCAACAAGCACTTCGGCGACAAGCACGTCGTCAACGATGTGTCGCTGCAGGTGGCGCACGGTGAGATCTTCGGCTTTCTGGGGCCGAACGGCAGCGGTAAAACGACCTCGATCCGCCTGATGTGCGGTCTGCTGACCCCCGATTCGGGCACCGGCACCTGCCTGGGCTATGACATCATCCGCGAAAGCGCCCAGATCAAACGTAACGTCGGCTACATGACGCAGCGGTTCTCCTACTGGGACGACCTAACAATCCGCGAGAATCTTGACTTCATAGCCCGGCTCTACGACATGCCCAACCGCCGCGAGACGGTCGATCACGCGCTCGAATCGTTGGGCCTTGCCAGCCGCGCGGACCAATTGACCGGCGCGCTGTCGGGCGGTTGGAAACAACGACTCGCGCTGGCCGCCTGCATGCTGCACAAGCCGAAGCTGTTGCTCCTCGATGAACCGACGGCGGGCGTCGACCCCACCGCGCGGCGCGATTTCTGGGAGGAGCTGCATCGGCTCGCCGCGCAGGGTATTTCCGTATTGGTCAGTACCCACTACATGGATGAAGCCGAGCGCTGCCACAAACTCGCTTACATCGCTTATGGAAAATTGATTGCACAGGGCACGGCGAAGGAAGTCATCGATTCGCAAGACCTGACCACCTGGGCTATCCACGGCGACCGGCTGAGTGAACTATCGGAGCAACTACGCACGATGCCGGGTGTCGACCAGACCGTCGTGTTTGGCTCCGCCTTGCATGCCAGCGGCAAGGACCATGCTGCTCTCGAAAAGGCCGTCCAACAGGCGGCAGCAGGCAAAGATCTGCGCATCGAGCCCATCGACACCGGACTGGAAGACGTCTTCATCTACATGATGAGCCGCTCCTCCGACAACTACGGCATGCCCTCATGACCACACACGCCCTGTTTTCGCTGCCGCGTTGGTGGAGTGTCGTGCTCAAGGAGTTCTTGCAACTGAAGCGCGATCGCATCACGTTCGCGATGATCGCCGTCTTGCCGATCGTCCAGCTCGCGCTGTTCGGCTATGCGATCAACACCAACCCGAAACAATTACCGACCGCAGTCATCCTTGGCGAGCAAAGCCCGTTCTCGCGCAGCTTCGTCGCGGCGATGAAGAATTCCGACTATTTCAACATCGTCGAGACGCTGCCTGATGAAACCGCCGGTCGGCGTGCGCTCGCCCAGGGGCAGGTTCTGTTTGTGCTGAACGTGCCGGCCGACTTTTCGCGTCGGCTGTTGCGCGGCGAGCATCCGTCGTTGCTACTGGAGGCGGACGCCACCGACCCCACCGCGACGGGGTCCGCGGTCGCGGCCTTGCCTGGCTTGGTGCAACCGGTCGTCGAGAAGGACCTCACCGGACCGCTCGCGCATCTGAATGGCGCCCCGGCCGCCTTCGATGTCCAGGTGCACAGTCTGTACAACCCCGAGGCCATCACACAGTACAACGTGGTGCCGGGCTTGATGGGCGTGATTCTCACGATGACGATGGTGATGATGACCGGGCTCGCCATCACCCGCGAACGCGAACGTGGCACGATGGAAAACCTGCTGGCCACCCCCGTGCTGCCGATCGAGGTGATGACCGGCAAGATCGTGCCGTATGTCGCCATCGGGCTGATCCAGGTGACGATCATCCTGGCCGCGGCTTATTTCGTTTTTCATGTGCCCTTCGAGGGAAGCCTGATCGCGATCTACCTGGCAGCATTGCTCTTTATCGCCGCCACGTTGACGGTGGGCATCACGCTGTCATCGCTCGCCCAGAGCCAATTGCAGGCGATGCAATTGACGATGTTTTATTTTCTGCCGAGTCTGCTGCTATCGGGCTTCATGTTTCCGTTTGCGGGCATGCCAGTGTGGGCGCGGTTTATCGGCAACCTGTTGCCGCTGACGTATTTCAACCGGTTGATCCGCGGCATTCTGCTCAAGGGCAACGGCTGGATCGACCTGTGGCCATCGGTGTGGCCGATGGCCGTGTTCATGGTCGTGATGATGGGCATCGCGTTGCGTTTCTACCGACGCACGCTGGACTAGCGGGAATGTCGATGAAGCCACTTGCTTTGATGGGAGTACTGACGCTGGCCGGTTGCGCGGTCGGACCAAGTTTCCGTGCGCCCGCGGCGCCGGACACGTCGACCTACACGCACGACGCCCAGCCCGCGACGACCGTCGCGGCTAACGGCACCGCGCAGACATTTGTCCCGATAGAAAAAGCCCCCACCATGTGGTGGACGCAGTTTCACTCGGATCCCCTCAATCGTTTCGTCGACACCGCCTTGCAGCAAAGTCCGACACTGGCGCAGGCACGCGCGAAACTCCTCCAGGCGCGGGAAGACTACGCCGCAGAAGCCGGAGCGACCGAATACCCCGCGATCGATGCCAAGCTGTCGGGTGAACGACAGAAGGTGGACATTGCCCAGTTCGGCATTCCGAATATTCCCAATCCCGGCCCCTTTACCTTGTACGACGCCTCGGTCAGCGTGACCTACACGCTCGATGTCTTCGGTGCTAATCGTCGGGCGCTCGAAGCGCTGAAGGCACAAGTCGACTATCAAGCGTACGAATTCGACGCCGCGCGTCTCACGCTCGCAGGGAATGTGGTGTCCACCGCCATTCGGCGTGCTTCGCTGCAACAGCAAATCACCTTGACACAACGCCTGGCCGACACTCAGGCGCAGCAGCTGGCCATCACTGAAAAGCGCTTCGCAGCAGGCGGCGTGGCACAGCTCGACGTGCACAGCCAACGCACGTTGCTGGCACAGACGCGTGCATCTCTGCCGCCGCTCGCTACCCAACTCGCGCAAGCCGATCATCAACTCGCCATCCTGCTTGGTGAGCCGCCCTCGAAGGCAGATTTCGGTGATCTGACCCTCGATGCGTTGCACCTGCCTAAGCGCGTGCCACTTACCTTACCCTCGACACTCGCGCGTGAGCGGCCCGATATTCGTGCGTCGGAAGCATTACTGCATCAGGCTAGTGCCAATGTTGGGGTGGCGACCGCCAATCTGTATCCGCAATTCACTCTCGCCGGCGGTGTGGGGTCGGAGCGGCCGCGTATCCGGGACATCGTGAAGGGTCTCAACATCTGGAATGCCGGTCTGAATCTCACGCAGCCGATTTTCCATGGCGGCGAGCTGCGTGCGAAAAAGCGTTCCGCGCAAGCCGCTTATGACGCGGCACTCGCCGGCTATCAACAAACGGTGTTGCAGGGCCTGCAGCAGGTCGCAGACACCCTGACAGCCTTGCAAAACGATGCGAGTGAGTTACAAGCCCGCGATGACGCCGCACAACAGGCGCAGGCAAGCCTGGCCATCGCGCAGACCCAGTATTCCGTCGGCGGGATCAGTCAGTTCGGACGACTGGATGCCGAACGCCAGGCGTTACAAACCAAACTGTATCGGACACAAGCACAAGCCAGTCGGTTGGCCGACACGACGGCACTCTTTCAATCGTTGGGTGGCGAATGGTAAGCGGTGACCCCATCGAGGGCGCTTGACGAACACTGGCAGCTTTGTGGCGCTAATTGCCCGTGGGAACAACGCCCGCCTGCTCGATCATCAGCACCACCGAGCGTGCTCGTGCATGGGGGCAATGCATGATGCCCTTGGGAACTGTGAAGGCTTGTCCCGGCGTGAGGCTGATCATCTGATTCTCAAGCTCGATATCGAGATGGCCTTCCATGACAAGGAAGAATTCGTCGGTGTCGTCGTGCTTATGCCAATGAAAGTCCCCTTCCATGACACCGAGTCGCACCCAAGCGTTATTAACTTCGCACAAGGTGCGATTCCACCAAGGTGTCTGCGCGGCACCGATGGCGGATACATCAAACGGTTCGCCACCGGCAAACATGACGCTATCGGTGTCGATATCGTATCGGTTGTCGGCCGTGTTCATGATGAGTCACTCCAAATGAGAAAGTTCATCCCCGATGATACAAGAGCCTATGGTGTCATTCAGACGATTGGATGATAACGCCTAGAGCGATGGCGCCTTCGCTGCTGGATTCTGGAGTTTAAGTTGGGCGACCCTGTCCGGCCGACAGTCTGGACTCCTTCGAAGACATCTACCTCATGCATTAATTTTGCTAGCTCTCAGCTGGTCACTGAGGACGCGTCATGAATCGGCACATTATCAACAGCATGTTTTCATTTTCGGTGGAGACAGTAAGCGCAATCGATGGCGTTGCCACGAATGGGTGCTCACACCCTTCAAAAACAAACATGCCGCCAGAATGGCGGCACGGTCGGGCCTATCGGTCATCCATCGTGAGGCAGGGCCCCGCCTCGGCGCCTGACGTCCCGGCCTAGTTATTTTACGCCCCCGGTAAGGCGTTCGGGACGCATAGGAATAGCGGCGCTTCAACGCGATTTGGCTAGACCGCCATAAATTGCACGAAAACCGGAACAACCACGATCAACGCTGTGGTGCTAGGCTCACGATAAAGTCAGGCCACATCGAATGACTGAAGCTTGTGACAAGAGCGACGATCATGATCGCCACATCGCGCAACGGCTAATGCGATACCGAAGTAGCCGAAGTTCAGCAGTGCCACGATAAGAACCTTACGCCGTAGCGAAACGTGGCCCAAGGCATCAAGCAGAGGCGAACTCATCGTATATCTCTAGGGATTGGCAGGGCCGATTTTCGCGTTTAGTTTCGACAGACGCCGCCCACGATCCGCCAGGATGAAATGCCTTTTGTGATCGGTGAGTTTCCGCCATTGGCGGATCTCCGACGTCGTGCGCAGGCAGCCGGCACACAAGTCGGTCTTGCGATTGAAGCGACAAACTTCGCTACAGGGTGAAGGAAGTGCCATGTCAGGCATGCTCCTCGGTCGGTTGTAGCGCGTTTGCGATGGTTTTCCGCTCCGCCACTGGCAATAACCGCGCGGAATTGAGGATGAAGGTCAGCTCGGACGCAACGTGGATGAAGGCCGCGAACAACGGATTGAGCAGACCGGCAGCGGCCAGCGCGATACCTAGCAGATCCACCACGATCGTCCCGGTAAAGTTCTGCCAAATGATGCCGCGCGTGCGCCGTGCTAGCTGCAGTGTCTGGGCAAACTTGGACAAGTCATTGCCTAGCAACACCACGTCGGCGCTTTCGCGGGCGATATCGGTACCCGAGCCCATGGCCACGCCGACCTGCGCTTTCATCAGGGCGGGGGCATCGTTGATGCCATCACCCACCATGGCCACCGTGGCCTTGAGAGCGACCAATTGTTCGATGTAAGCCAGTTTCGCATCCGGCAACACCTCCGCCACGACGGTGTCGATACCCAACTGAGCACCCACCGCGTCAGCGACGGTCTTTACATCACCGGTCAGGAGCACCGTGCGCAGACCCATCGCGTGAAGGGTTTGCAACGCATGGCGTGCCTCGCTGCGGATCGTGTCGACCACCAAGGCCGTACCGATCCATTGCCCGTTGCGCGCCATCCAAACCTTGGCAGCCTCGGGTTGTTTCCTCTGCACGTCTTCGGGAAGCACGACCCATTCGTTGCGCAACAGCGACTCATTGCCGACCAGAATGCTGTCCCCCGTAACCGTGGCGGTAATGCCCAGGCCGGGTATATATCGAAAGGCGTCCGGCTCAATGGGTGTCACACCCTGCGCACGGGCATAGCGCACAAGCATTTTGCCCAGCGGATGCTCGGAACGTAGTTCCGCCGACGCGATCCAATGCAAGGCTTCCTCGGTCGTAATACCGGGCGCGAGCATCAACGACTGCACTTCGGGCTCTCCGTAGGTCAGCGTGCCGGTCTTGTCCAGTACCACCGTGTCCACGCGGCCTAGCTGCTCGAGATACAGGCCGCCCTTGATAATGGCGCCGTTGCGCGCCGCGCGCCCGATGGCACCGAGGATAGCCAGCGGTGTGCCCGCGGCGATGCCGCACGCACCCGCGACGATAATGACCGAAATGGTGGCGCGGATATCGTGGGTGATCAGATAGGTCAGCACGGCGGCAGCGAGGGCGAAATAGACCAGATAGCCGGCCAGACGGTCGGCCAGGCGCTGGACCGGAGCCCGGGAGCGCTCCGCCTCCTCAACCGCTTCAATAATCTTGCCATAGCTGGTGTCGCGGCCGACACGTGTGGCGACGATTTCCAACGCGCCGGACTGGTTGATGGAACCGGCATAGACATCGGTACCGGCGGTCTTCTCCACCGGCATCGACTCGCCGGTGATACGGGCCTGGTCGACAAACGAATGGCCGGCGACCACCTGTCCGTCCACCGGAATGCGGCCACCCGGATTAACGAGCACCGTCTCGCCCACGGCCAACGTGTCGCTATGAACTTCGCTGATCGTACCTCCACGGCGAACCGATACCTCGCGCGGCAGGAAGTCCAGAAGATCGCGGATTGCCTTCCGCCCCCGGGACACTGTCATGCCTTCCAGCACTTCAGCGACCAGTACGAACAGCGTGATCACCAGCGCCGTGAAGAACTCTGAAATCGCAGCGGCAGCGATGATCGCGATGGTCATCGACAGCTCCATCGTCATGCGCCGTGCTAGCAGATTCTCTAACGCCTCCTTGAAGATTGGCCAGCCGCCGATCGCCAGTCCGGCGATGCCGATCACGCTGAAGCGTGGCCACGGTTCCCACCACTGAAACCAGACGGCGATGGCCGCCAAGGCCACGGCACCGATGCGAAGCGCTTCGACTGCATCGAAAGCGTGCTCGTGGTCATCATAAGCGTGGTCATGGTCGTGATCATGCGCAGCGGGCACGATCGTGCGTTGCGCAGCCTGAACGGGCAAATCGTTTTCGAGGGGGGAATTGGAGGTCGGCATAGTGAAGCCCTGGGTTACTTCATGTACGAATGAATGACTTCGACGAGCTCACGCGCGCCTTGGGCGCGCTCGGCTTCACCGAGGCTTGGGTGTGCCACATGCATGTCGATGTGGTCCTCCACCACCTTGGCCATCAGGCCGTTGATTGCGCCGCGCGCAGCCGCGATCTGCCGCAGGATCTCGGCACAGTCTTTTTCGTCATTCAAGGCGCGCTCGATACCTTCCACCTGGCCCCTGATACGACGGACGCGGCTGAGCAGCCGGGTCTTCTCCCTGGCTATGTGTGACATGACAATCCTCCGCCAACGGAGCGTGGCTCAACTCAAGAATATCATATACCCCACTAGGGTATATTGCCTTGCCGCACACTGATCAAACCAAGGTCGCCACAGGTTGCATAATGTTTTACAGGCCTTGTGGCGGAAGGCTTTTCGCGGTGATCAGTCACGCCAAAGTCCGGGAAGCGTTGACACGTTGCACGTTTCGCCACTGCATTCATGCACGCTGCGCTTGAAGCGTGGTGAGCAGCCATCAGAATTCAAGGCGCCCCCTCGAGAATGACCTCGCGCTAACAGCCTATTTGTTAGACCCCATCCGCGATGCTCACGGCGCCGGGTGCCGCCCCGACCTTGAACCCTACCTCTGCGCAAACCGGGCTGGCGCGAATTCGCCCTCACCTGCCCTACCGCCTTCAGCACACGTCAACCGATATCTTCAATTCGCACTTGGCCTATTTTTAGTAGGCACTCGCGGATCTGTCCTCATTGGAGCACGGGCACCAGGGCACTGCATCCAGTGGTGGCTCGTCGTCGTAAGACGATGTGCAGGCCCTTGCCCACCGCTCCGGATCACCCACCATGAAGTTGTCGTGCACGCTGCTAGTACTCAGCCTGTTGTCGGTATTGTCGTGGAGCGCGCTTGCGGGTAGCGCATCCGGGCCAGCACCCGATCAGCCGCTGACCGCGGGCGGATGACTGACGATGACCATACTGCGCCTGCTGCTGGGTGATCAGTTGAATCCTAGGCACTCCTGGTTCGAGGTCGTCGATCCACGCGTGCTCCACATTCTGATGGAAGTGCGTCAAGAGACCGACTACGTCCTGCATCATGCCCAGAAGATTCTGGGCATCTTCGCTGCGATGCGCGATTTCGCGCGACAACTGCGATCGTCAGGCCACCGGGTGTATTACCTCGCGATCGACGATCCCGAGAATCTGCACGACATCCCTGCCAACCTTGATCGCCTGATTGCCCACCATCGGGTAGCCATTCTCGAATATCAAGCACCAGACGAATGGCGCCTCGACCAGCAACTTGCCGACTACGTACAGACTCTTGCGATCCCGGCACGGATGGTCGACAGCGAGCACTTCTTGACCCAGCGCGACGACGCTGCGGGACTCTTCGGTGCACGCAAGCACTGGAGGATGGAAACGTTCTATCGCCACATGCGCGCAGCACACAGCGTGCTCATGGAGCCAAATCGGCAACCTGTGGCTGGGCGCTGGAACTTCGATACCGAGAATCGCAAGTCCTGGCCAGGCATCCCGCAGGAACCATCGGATAGGCGCCCCGTCCACGATCACCGGATCCTGTGGTCTGCCATCGCCGCCGCTGGCATCCGGAGTTTCGGCGAACCGCATGCCGAGGACTTCCGCTGGCCCTTGAATCGCGATGAGGCCTTACAACAGCTGGATGCTTTTGTGCAATTTGGGTTGCCGCATTTCGGCGACTACCAAGACGCGATGAGCGTACAGGCAAAGCGCCTGTTTCACTCTCTGCTGTCCTTCGCCCTCAACGTCAAAATGCTGTCGCCACGCGAGGTCATCGCCCGCGCCGAATCGGCATGGCGCGCAGGAAACGTGCCGTTGGCCGCTGCCGAGGGCTTTATACGCCAGATCCTGGGTTGGCGTGAATATGTTCGCGGCGTGTACTGGGCGCGCATGCCGGCCTATGCCAAAAGCAACGCCTTCGCTCACCACCGCGACCTGCCTGCGTGGTTCTGGACCGGCGCAACCAAGATGAATTGCCTGCACCACGCGATCACGCACTCGCTGGAGCACGCCCATGCCCATCACATCCAGCGGCTTATGCTAACCGGCAACTTCGCGCTGTTGGCTGGGCTGGATCCCGAGCAGGTGCACCGCTGGTACCTCGGCATCTACATCGACGCGTTCGAGTGGGTGGAACTACCTAACACCCTGGGCATGAGCCAGTATGCCGACGGCGGCCTGCTCGCCACCAAACCGTATGTCTCGGCGGCGGCGTACATCCATCGCATGAGCGATTACTGTCGAGGCTGCCAGTACCGGCGTGACGAACAAGTCAGCGAGAACGCCTGCCCGTTCAACGCACTGTATTGGGATTTCCTTGCAAGGCATCGCCGCACGTTAGCCGATAATCCTCGCCTCGCGCTCGCGTATCGGCAGCTCGGTCGTCGGCCCCAAGCTCATCTTGCCGCGCTACGGGACCGTGCGGCCGAATTGCTGAATAAGCTTGACGAGCTATGACACCGGCACGAAAGCATCCAAGCCCAAGCGCTTTTCGTACGAACTGGAGTCATAGCAACCCAACTGGCGATCGTTTACAAGCCAAGCTCACAGGCACCATGAATCCATCGAGGAGTCGACAGATGCGCTTTCATTGTATTGCGGTGTTTCTGTGTGCTGTCGTTGCCGGATGCACTGCTGCGGGAGCGTCCGAGCCATCGGTGGGGCACGAGGTAATCGGTACGGCGGGTCTTCAAGCAGATGTCGACAGCCTCCAGCGTATCTACGAAACCCTTCATCCCGGCCTTCTTCGATACAACACACCCGACGAAATCAAGGCACATTTCGCGTTGCTCCGCCGCGCACTCGATCACGATCAATCGCGCGCCTCTGTTTTCATCGCCCTTTCGCAGTTCGCTGCAACCATAAAGTGCGGCCATACCTATGCCAACTTTTACAACCAGTCGCACGCCGTGCAGGCAGAATTGTTCAATGGAACTAACCGTGTGCCCTTCTATTTTCGGTGGATAGATGGGCGGATGATCATCACGCGCAACCTATCTAGCGATAAGCGTCTGCGCCCGGGATCGGAGATTCTGGCTATCAATGGCGTGGCGACATCGCAAATCTTGAAGACGCTGATGACGGTCGCGCGTGCTGACGGAGCTAACGATGCTAAACGCGTCGCTTATCTGGAGGTTCAAGGAAACGACGATTACGAGGCCTTCGATATCTTCCTGCCGTTGTTCTATCCGCAGACTGGCTCGATCATGAAGCTCAAGGCGAGCGATACGAACGGCGTCGCCTGGACAACTTCCGTCGCAGCGCTCTCTTACAAAGAACGCTTGTCATTCCGACCCAAAGCCGCCGCCGGCTCCGAGGCGCCCTGGGAACTCACGTTTCCGAGTCCCGGTGTTGCGCTGCTCGATATGCCGACCTGGGTAATGTACAACCGCACATGGGACTGGCATCGCTACCTCGGTAACGTCTTCGCGAAACTCCAAGCTACACAGGTCCGTTCACTGATCATCGACGTTCGCGCAAACGAAGGTGGTGATGATGTCGGTAACGTGATTTTGGCGCATCTTATCGAGCGCGATCTGGCGTTGCCGAATTACCTGCGCCTAGTGCGCTATCAGAGTGTGCCGCGGGATCTCTTGCCCAACCTCGATACATGGGATGCATCATTCAAGGATTGGGGCGCCAAGGTACGGCCTTACAACGACCGCTTCTACCGACTCACAAAGTACGACGACGATGCGCGCGGCACGATCATCACCGCCCTCTCCCCGCGTTTCGCAGGGCGCGTCTTCGTTCTGATCGGTCCAACCAACAGTTCGGCGACATTCCAGTTTGCCGACATCATGAAGTCACAACACCTGGGCATGTTGGTCGGACAGCCAACGGGCGGCAATCGCCGCGGTATCAATGGCGGTGCGTTCTTTTTCGTGAGACTGCTGCATTCGGGACTCGAGATGGATTTGCCATTGATCGGCACATTTCCCGTCGTCAAGCAGCCCGATTCCGGGATCGACCCGGACATCCGCGTCGTGACCACGATCGAGGACATTAAGCAAGGGCACGATCCTGAATTGCAAAGGGCACTCAGCTTGGCGAGCGCGGTGCAGTAGGAATGGTATGTGCTGCCCGAGATGAGGCCATATCTGGATGGATAGTTTCCAGAGCCACAATGAGCACTGCCGAAACGCTTACCAGCACATCATTGAATTTGGTAGCGGCCTTAGTCTGAAGGCAGCAGCAAAATGACCATTCGAGCGAGCAATTGCTCGCTCGTCAGTGAACGCACGATCCATAACGGCCTGATGGTCTCGACCATCTCGAAAATCATCTCCGCATACACTTGGCGGGTTGTGGCTCTGCCGACTGAATGCCATCGCAGCTGACCCCGTAATGGCCAGATGACTTGTGTGTGCAACGCCTGGCTGCGGAGCTTCGGAACAGACAGACACTGTCGCCAAGGCCCGTGTCTGGTGAAGGTTCAGTACCTTGTGGTGCATTCGAAAATTCGCGGTGATGTTATGCGCCACCTGCTCATCAAGGCGCACGTACTTTGTGCGTTCGAAGACGCTTCCCATGATCGTGGAGACATGTTGGATGTGTCGCTCATGAAAGGCCAAAATCCGTGCTTGCTTGGTCGGGACCTATTGACACAACGAGCCAATGCCGACCTTTGGCTTTCGGCAACGACGTTTGTCGTGGTCCGCAAATAGCCACGCTCCACGGGCAGCTGTTCGGCAATATCCAGAATCGCATCAAACGTGAGCATCCTCGTTTTTTGGATAATGCGAGTTGTCAAGCTGTCTTTCGTCCGCATGCTGGAATGAAGATGTGTTACCGCGGACCAATGTAGCGCAGTCAACGCTTATGAAAATCATCTATCAAGCATAGCGTCACACGAATTGGCCGACGTGCAAGGATGAACTAGATCGAATAAGCCCTGTTGTGTGTTTTCTTTTGATGGCTGGGGGCCTTTCCGTAGACACAGATGTTGCTATCAAGGAAGTTAAAATGGTGCGATTTTCTGCATGGCGACGCATATGTAGGAAAACGTCTTTCGCACTCGGCCAATCGCTTCGTGACCTTTATTGGAACTTCGCACTACGGGTTCGAAGATGCATCTGAGTCGATTAGCAAATGCATCGGTACCGCACTCTTTCCTTCGAGGGCGATTGGCTCCAACAGTTTTGTAGAAGCCAATCGCCGGCATAGCTCAACCGACAAGGCTATGCAACGTGAGTGCTGATAGGTATACAGCCCGCTTACCACCAAATTTGGGTGGGGTTGTAAGTAAACGCATCCACAGACGCTGTTCCAATCGGAATGCCCGCAGAAAATGCTGTAACATTAAAAGCCTGATTGAGCGCGCCAGCGGCGGTTGCCGTGAGCGTAAGATCCACGCCTGCGATGCGAAGCGTGCCCGAGAAGCCAAAGTTGTGCACCTGCGGGGCTTGGGTTAAGGCGAGATTAAAAAGGGGCAGTCGACCTACGACGCTTCCGTTGGCTAACACTAAGCCAGTAAGCACAGGTTGGGATCCGGTTGTGTCGATGACGAAATCCGACAGCGTGACCGTCGTACTCCCTGCTATCAAATTGAGGCCCCCGCTATGCGTGATTTCGCCATGCGCGTCCGCCAAATCGATTTGACCATTGGGAATTGGAAACTTCGCGGTACTGCCACTTAATTGGGCAGGAAATTCACGACTAGCCGTTACATGGAGGCTGGCGAGCGCAGATAACAGAGCTTGGGAAAGGCTTACCGTCGTGTTGCCTGCGTAGGTCGTTACCGTGGGCGCCGCGTAAGTTGGAGCGGCCAATAATGCTGTTGACGCGGCGATGGGTAGAGAGAGTCTCACTAAGCGCTGTAAAAATTTCATGATCAATCTCCACGTTAGTTTGTCATGTTAAAGATGGCCTTTGATTTAAGTTGAAATGAATCTGCACGCGGCCCAAATACGCTGAGGTAAAATGCGTGCTTATCTGATGCCATAGTGATGCATCACAGAATTAAAGCTCCCTTTCACACACTCATTGCAAGGGTGCGCTCCTTACCAGCTTGTTGATGTCATAACCGCGCAATTCAGCGCGGTGCGTGAGCTGTTCAAAGAGTTGTGATGGCATGCTCGGGGTACGTGAAAGAATCCAAAGATATTTCTTGGACGGGCTTCCAACCACGGCCCATTGATAATTGGGATCCAAATCCACGACCCAGTAATCGGCCCATACCATGGGCAGCCACGCCAACCATTGCGGCGCAAAGCGCACTTCCAGCGCTCCTTGCCATTTGCCGGGTCGCGCTACGCCAATCGATTCATCCATGGTGCCGTTTTTTGTGCGACAGGCGTTGAGAATCTGGACCGTCCCGTCCCGATTCAATGCATAACTAGCGGTAATCTGATCTTGGCACTGCCTTTGAAAAAACATCGGAAGGTGTGCGATCTCATGCCATCGCCCCGCGTATCGCTGAAGGTCAAGTACTTCGACTGGCTGATTCGCGAGCTGGCTTGTCATAGGCACCGATAGCATCATCATGAGTGCGAACGAAATCATCGGGATTCCTCTTTGTTAGCTGTTTTCGTGCCGTCAAGACACGCCCTAACTCCCCTGCTTTGTATCCAACTCTCTACATACGCAGTCCAGCATGGTTTGGATCTGAATAAGCTTTAAATCCTTCGACATTTATCGATGTCGACGTATCGTTAACCTCCTACTGCTTAAGAGCCTGCCGCGACAACTTTTTCGACAATGAAGATCTCCCAAGTGCGGGCCTGGGAACGAATGCTCAGTGGGTCGTGATCTGGCCACGTGCGCCAGCTGCTGCCGATATTTGTGGCAGTTCTGGACTGCTTTTCGATCAGCGCACCCGCCCATCAACACGGCGAAAATGGGGCGGACTAAACGCTCAACCTGAACTCGTTTTTTGAGCAAGTGTCGCTTTGCGCGATCACGATTGCGGTGGCGGCCGGTCAAACCAAACCATGTCGTTTGGTTTGACGTTCCGCATTCTTGGCTAATTAACGAAAAATGGTAGCCGATCAATGAGGTTCTTATGGAAGCTATACGAAACGATACTCAATCAAATAGTGCTTTCCAGTAAGATTTCATCAACTCCCTCGGCAACAAAAATAATTTCGCTAGCTATTAGACAGCGTGTCCTCTACTGGCACAGATCGCCAGCATCACCTTTCTTAGCCGTCAATCCGCCGAAGGGCTATCCTTTTGTATCGGCTTGATGAGGATATTTGGAGCCTGGGTTGCCATCGATCGTTTCACAGGGCATCGCTAAAGCGATACATCAAAAGACTCTCATACTTCCCATGGTCGCCTTGACCACTGCTCCTTAGGAAGTGGTCGATCGGCAGGTAAAGCAACAAACTACAGTGCGGTCACTCTCTCCCGTGAGGACAGTCAGAGCGTTTCATGTGATTGATTCGCCCCGGACATACGTGGGAGCCTTAGTCAGTGCAAACCCAAAGGAGGGATCAGTATGCGTCGCATAGCAATCGTAATTATTACTGCCACCGTTCTTAGCGGATTACCCATCGCGTCGATCGCCCAGACAGGCCTCAATCAAGTCGCCAGAAGCGTGCGGCAAATCGACAAGAACTTTGACGTGGCCGATAAGAACCGTGACGGCAAACTCACTCGGAAAGAGGCTCAATCGGGGGCCACTCCTTTTATTGCCAACCATTTTGACGCGATGGATGCCGGTCAAAAAGGTTACGTGACCAAAGCCGATGTCCACGCCTTCATCCAGCAAAATCTAACACGTGGTCAGGTTGCTCCGGCCACCTCTTCGCCTGGACATTGAGCCACCTGAAAGCAGGATTCATTAAAAGCTCATTTTCTAGAGCAAGACGGGGTCAGATTGGATTTTGAGAAGCAAGCTGACCCCGTTTCTTCTTAGTGCTTATATTCCGAGAAACTTGAACGGCGCACTCTCTTCAAAGTCGTTGTTTACACCACCGGAGAAGGTGTTCTTCTGATCCGGCCCAAGATCGAGTTTTTTTACCTTGCCCGTTTCGCTAGAAAAATCGATTTTCTTGAGGTCGACCCAGAAGACATTGGGTGTAAGCGCCGACTCGAAGAAGTAAATTTTCCGCTTGTGGTCTGCAACGGTGCGCCAGCGTGTGGAGGAGATATTCGGTTGATCGGGCGTGGTGATGCCATAGGGAACGGAAACATTCCGAATGACGCTGAATACGCTGGCGACAGCTTCATCCGGCTGTTCTGATTTTGGAATAACGTTGACGTAGAACGAAGCGCGCGCAAACCGATCGGCCGAACGATTGGTACCTGGCAACATCACGGTGCCCCCGATTTGCTTCCAATATTCGTTAAGAGCGAGCTGCTCATCGAACGTTGGAGAGTTGGTCATGACCTGATACTGCCTGCCATGATGAATGACCTGCTGGCCGTTGATGTATTCGATGACCGCACTGTCGCCGCTCGCGTCGGACAGAGCCAGATGCAGTGTCGCCAAACGGTTCTCACCTGGAACGTTATCGGTAACAACCGTAAAAGGCTCTTTGGAGAGCGCAGCGACCGCTTCGTCGACGGTAGCGAAACTATCAAGAACGTATTGCGCCCATGCCGCTATGGTCAAACCTGGCTTTTTACCGTCGTATTTGGGATAGGAAGACTCGACCAGCCAGAGAACATTCGCGACCAATCCTGCTTCATTCATGCCATCCGTCGTCGAAATATCGTAGCCCGTCGCAATCACACTTCCGTACTTGGATGTCCATTGGATCGAATTCTTGCCGGCCTCGCCGGATCGCTTCATACCGCGTGGAAAAATCCATAAATTGGTGGCGACATCGCTCTTCCAATCCATTGACCGCGCAGTGATCACTTCTTTATTGGCGCCCAGATAGACCAGGCGTGTACATGCATCGGCAGGCTGCTGCATGGCCATGCCACCAACCATCAAAACAGCCCCGAATGCCATCAGTAGTGTGCGTTTACGCAACATCATGACTCACCTCCCGTATTGGGGTAAGAACGACGTGACGCTTTACTCTCTCCCAGCTGTGCTGGTGCCGGTTCGCATAAGGCATAAGTTTTGTTTTCCCAAAAGCGGACACCTTACAACTCGTGCCTGCTCCTTCACCGCGCCCCAGCAACATTCCAATGACCGATCAAGTCACCGATGAAATATTAAAGGGGCTTAGAGCCCGACGCCGTACGCGGAATATACCTATTTTGGTGTCAACAGATGCAGCCGGCTTTGAGCCCAGTCCGGTATGGCCTCATGGGTGAAATCAGGTGAACGCTCGGCCGAAGGGCTCCCGAAATGCCTTTAAGGCAACGGCAAACAGTTCTGACGGCGATGTCCTTGCGCGCCAACCGGGCTTAGAAAAACGTCGCCCAGGGTGACGAGTGCTCAGATTTCCGGACACCGCATGAATGAGATCGTTGCCTCTGATCTGCCAGGCCAAATGCAAGGCCAACTCTTGGAAGGTGTGCTCATCGATAAGCACCCATGTATTTACCACGAGTCCGATTCGTCGCGAGGGCGAAGACGTTCGTTTCAGTATCGAGATGATCCATATGCACGATGCCAGATATGCCGCACCACATCCGTACACCTCATCCGCGCGCGTTAGAAAGGGTCACGAACCGTGTCGCAGACAAGTAGAGCCACCTTGAGCCAAATCGCAAATTCCTCGTGTGTACTGCGATGCTTTTCCGATGGCTACCACACTCCAGTGAAATGCGACTCAGGTGTCTTGGATCATCGTCAAGCGTGCATCCAATCGCCAGCGCCCTCCGTATAAGCCATTACAAAGACACTCAGGGTTCAGCTCGCCGTCTAGGGAACCTTTCGTCATTGCTGACGGAAACCCACGCCAGATAAAACGACGTTTGGCTCTGAGTAAGGCTATGATGACAATCGGCTGGACTACTATGAAGGTTACGCCTCTCGAGGCCAAACGACGCGTGTCCACGATTGCAAACCAACCTGCTATCGATGCGCGCTACTGGTGTGACCAGATGGTTGCGGTAGCCACGCGACGCGATGTCAACAGTTTCATGCGGATATACGACTATTTCGCGCCGCGCCTTCAGCGATATCTGGTTGGCCTCGGTGTGAACGATGCGTTGGGGCAAGAGCTGGTGCAGGAAGCCATGTTGCGTTTATGGCGCCGCGCCGATCTGTTTGATCCAGCGCGCGCCAGCCTTTCCACGTGGCTTTTTCGCGTCGCGCGAAATTTGTATATCGACCATGCCCGCAGCGAACCGACCTGGCTACCTATGCAAGAAGGCATGGAATGGATGGATGAGCAGGAGCTCTCCACCTCGGAGTCGATGACGGAGTCGTTTACCGATCAAGCCGGTCTCAAGCAAGCCATCGACGGATTGTCGCCAGTGCAAGCGAGATTAGTCCGTATGTCGTACTTCGAAGCCAAGAGTCACAGTGAAATCGCGCAAGAACTGGATATGCCGCTGGGGTCGGTCAAATCACATTTGAGAAGAGCGTTCTGCAAGCTTCGGAACAGCATGAGGGCTACACCGTGACACCTCGGCACCATCTCGACGAAGTTACCATCGTCGGCTATTCGGCCGGTGCTTTACCGACCGCGCTCGCCGTGGTGGCAGCAGCGCATTTGGGCATTTGCCAGAACTGTCGCGAAAGCTTGCGCAACGCTGATGCCATCGGCGGTCTATTGCTAGCACAGCAACAGTCATCCACCATGCCATCCACGGTGGCGCGCGAGGCGATGCTTGCTCAACTGGCCACCACGCAACAAGACGAGCCGCGACAGCATCACGACCATCTGCGCAACAACGATCCAGACGCGCTTCCTTCGCCCTTGCATCCTTATTTCGGCTCCACATTCAGTGCGTTACGCTGGCGTATGGTTGCGCCAGGTGTTCACCGCATTCGGGCCACGCATGTCACGGACGGCAATCTGATGCTATTGCGCATTGGTCCCGGGAAAAGTGTGCCCATGCATAGCCATCAAGGAAACGAGCTGACGATGATTTTGCGCGGCTCTTACGACGATACATTGGGACATTTCAGCCCGGGCGATGTGGCGGATCTCGATTGCGACATCACGCACCAACCCATCACGTCACCGGGTTCACCGTGTATCTGCGTGGCAGCGACCGATGCGCCTCTGCGTTTCGACGGCTGGGTCGCTCGGATGCTGCAACCCCTTATCAAACTGTAGTTCTTCCTTCTGGCTCAACCGTGGACGATAAAGTCAAAGGCATGCACCCACCTGATCGCTTTATCAAGCTTCATTTGTTATGACCATTGCGATCATGCTCTTTCGCCGCGATCTGCGGCTGACCGATAACACTGCCCTGGCGGCGGCTTGCAAGACGAATGCAAGGGTCTTGCCGCTCTATATCCATGCCGATCATGAAGAGGCTCCGTGGAATGCCGGTGCGGCCAGCCATTGGTGGCTGCATCACTCACTGGAAGCACTGCAACGACGTCTGCGAGGATGCGGAGCGAACCTGCATCTACTGCAAGGCGATACCCTTCACGTGCTGCGTAACGTCATCGAGCGGAGCGGCGCTGCGGCGGTTTATTGGAACCGTCGTTATGAACCCGCGGCCGTCACGCGGGATACACAAATCAAAGCCGCCTTGCGCGAGCAAGGGGTCGCCGTACACACCTATTCCGCGAATTTATGGTCAGAGCCGTGGCAAGTAGAAACCAAACAAGGCGAACCCTATCGTGTATTCACGCCGTATTGGCGCAATCTGCGTCCTTCTATTACGGTGACGCCGCCATTGTTGGAACCCATCGGTATTAAGTGGGTTGAGCTACCAGCCGGCTTAACCCTAGCGGCGCTCAAGCTGCTTCCGCGCATACGCTGGGACGAGGGCTTCGGCGACACATGGCGACCTGGTGAAGCCGGCGCTCAGGACGCCCTGGAATTGTTCTGCGACGATGCAATCGTCGATTACGCGGCCGGACGCGATCTGCCGGCGCGACACGGCACATCGCGCCTTTCTCCGCATCTGCACTTTGGCGAAATATCGCCGCGACAAATCCATCATGCGATCCATCGTCATACGCAACGCGTGGATACGCGCCGACGACCGGATATCGAGCCGTATTTACGCGAATTGGGCTGGCGCGAGTTTGCTTATCACTTGTTGTATCACTTTCCCCGTACGACCACCGAAAGCTTCAACCCGCGTTTCGCCAATTTCCCCTGGGCACCGACCAACGATGCTCAGTTGATGCGATGGCAGCAAGGACGCACGGGGATACCGCTCGTCGATGCAGGCATGCGCGAACTGTGGCATACCGGATGGATGCACAATCGCGTCCGCATGATCGTTGCCAGTTTCTTGACCAAGAATCTGCGTCAGCATTGGTCCCATGGCGCACGATGGTTTTGGGACACTTTGGTTGATGCGGATCTCGCCAACAATACGCTCGGCTGGCAGTGGGTGGCGGGTTGTGGCGCCGATGCAGCGCCCTATTTTCGCGTATTCAATCCCGTCAGTCAGGCACGAAAATTCGATCCGGAGGGAACCTATCTGCGTCGCTGGTTACCCGAACTGGCGGATTTACCTGTCGATCTGCTGCATGAGCCATGGCATGAACCGTCTGTCCTCAAGCGCAGCGGCTATCCATCACCGATGGTTGATGTAAGAGCATCGCGCGAAGAAGCATTGAGCGCCTTTCAGTCCTGGCGCGGGGCGTAAGCACGCCTCGAACCGGTGAAACACCTCAGCACTGCGTTTCGGATCGTGCTGCATCCGGCAGCGCCGCATTTACGTATCTATCCATGACGACCCGATAGGTACCCATTATGAGCATCCCCCAGCCCGTCGAGGCACCGCTACCGGGCCGCGGAGATTTATCGGAGGGCGCCGAAACGCGCGCTCGCAAAGCGACTCTGTTGAAGGCATTACGTCAATGGGTTGATACGGAAGCCAGCGCGGGCACCAACCCGGATCGCGACGAAAAAATCGATTGGCTACGTGCCCTGCCCTTCGCCGTCATGCACATCGCTTGCATTGCTGTGATCTGGGTGGGTATGTCACCTATCGCGTTGATGGTCGCGGGGGCGCTATACGCCATTCGCATGTTCGCGTTGACAGGCTTCTACCATCGCTACTTCTCGCATCGGACATTTCGAACCTCGCGTACTGTTCAGTTTGTCTTCGCGCTCATTGGAGCGGCGTGCGTGCAACGCGGCCCGCTATGGTGGGCGGCACATCATCGGAACCATCACCGTCATGCGGACACCCAGCTTGATCCGCATTCACCGGGCATCCGTGGTTTTCTTTGGAGCCACATGGGCTGGTTCCTTACGATCAAGGCATTTCGTACCGACACAACACGGGTGCCGGATTTGGCGAAATACCCGGAACTGCGCTGGCTGGATCGTTACGACACACTCGTACCCATCGCACTCGCGAGCTTTTTATTCGGCTTGGGTGTGCTGCTGCATCACACGGCCCCCCACCTTGGGACCAACGGCGGCCAGATGCTTGTTTGGGGTTTCTTTGTCTCCACCGTGATGCTGTTTCATGCGACCGTTACGATCAACTCGCTGGCACATCGTTTTGGATCGCGCCGTTTCGATACGCAGGATGACAGTCGCAACAATCCGTGGTTAGCGCTGATCACCTTCGGCGAAGGCTGGCATAACAACCATCACTTTTATCCAGGTTCAGCTCGACAAGGATTTCGTTGGTGGGAAATCGATTTGACCTACTACGGTCTGCGGTCAATGGCGATGGTGGGCCTGGTGCATGACCTCAGACCGGTACCTGCGTGGGTGGCGACAAGGACGAGGAAATAATCGATGCGCATTGCCGTGGTCGGATCGGGCATCGCGGGGTTGGTTTCCGCGTGGCTGCTATCTCGCAAATATTCGGTCACATTGTTTGAGGCCAATGCGTACCTCGGCGGACACACGCATACGCACGATATCGAACTGCACGGCCGGCACTACGCCGTGGATACCGGTTTTATCGTCTTCAATCCGACGCACTACCCTCTGCTGACCCGCTTGTTCGCCGAGCTCGGTGTGGCCTCGCAGCCAACCACCATGAGCTTCTCGGTGCATAGCGAAGCGAGTGGCGTGGAATACAACGCGACGTCACTCGACGCGTTGTTCTGTCAACGCCGGAATCTTATTTCTCCACGCTTCATCGGTATGGTGCGAGACCTTCTTCGCTTCTATCGCGAAGCGCCCTCTCTGCTGCAGGATGACGCGAGCGATCCAACGCTTGGCGAGTGGCTCGCCGAACACCGTTACGGAGCTGCATTTCGCGATGAGCACTTGGTACCGATGGCGTCGGCGCTGTGGTCGTCGCCGTCACGGGACATCTTGGCGTTTCCGGCACGCTATCTCGCGCAGTTCATGCACCATCATCAAATGCTGCAAGTGAGCGGCAGGCCGGAATGGCGCGTGGTGAAAGGCGGATCGCATAGTTACATTCACGCGATGCGCCATCGCTGGCTCGTGCAAGAACGCCTCAATTGTCCAGTGCTCTGTGTGCATCGTCGACCGGATGGCGTGGCGATTCGCACGCACGAAGGCGTCGATCGTTACGATCATGTCGTGATGGCGTGCCATAGCGATCAGGCACTGGGCACGCTGGCCGATCCCACCCCCAGTGAACGCAGCATCTTGGGCGCCATCCCCTATCAAGCCAACGATGTGGTGCTCCACACCGATGCGTCCTTGTTACCGCGTAGGAAAAAGGCCTGGGCTGCGTGGAATGCGTTCGTTCCAAAGCGCAGGGATGACGCCTGTACGGTTAGCTACTGCATGAATCTGCTGCAAGGGATCGACGCGCCGGAACCACTCGTGGTCACGCTCAACCGCACGGACGTGATCGACCCGGCCAAAATATTGCGCCGCATGCATTACCACCATCCGGTCTATACCCGCGCCTCCGTCGCGGCGCGGCAACGTAAGGCGGAGATCCAGGGCCCACAGCGCACCTGGTTCGCGGGTGCGTACTGGGGCTGGGGGTTTCACGAAGACGGCATGCGCAGTGCCGTCGAAGTGGCCCGTGGGCTTGGCGTTTCCTGGCCGGCCGCTGAGCAGGCCATAAGTGCCGTGGCCATGGAGCATGCGCTATGAACGTGGGTTTGAGGAACGACGAGCGCCGTCCGGCCAGCGCCGTGTACGAAGGCGTCGTGCAACACCGGCGTCTGGCACCGCATCCGCATGCATTTCACTATCGCATCGCACAGCTCTATCTGGACCTGGACGAGATCGATCACGTATTCGCGGCATCTCGGCTGTGGTCAGTGAATCGCCGCAATCTCGCAGAGTTTCGCCGCAGCGATTACCTCGGCCCGGCCGATCAATCCCTTTCCGAAGCGGTGCGTTGCACCGTCGAAAACGCCCTAGGCGAACGTCCAACCGGGCCGATACGCATGCTCACGCATGTGCGTTACTTCGGCCATGTGTTCAATCCGGTTACGTTCTATTACTGCTATGCCACCGATGGCGACACGTTAGTGACGATCGTTGCCGAAATCACGAACACCCCATGGAAAGAGCGTCATGCGTATGTGTTGCCCGTCGCTGCTGCACAACGGCGCGGACGCACGCTGGCCTGGGAGTTCGCTAAATCCTTCCACGTATCGCCCTTCATGCCGATGAATCGAGAGTATGCCTGGCGTTTCACCGCACCGGGCGAGAGCCTGCACGTTCACATGGATGTACTGAAAGAAGGGCAGCGCGAATTCGATGCACATCTCAGCCTGTCCCGACGCCCGCTGGATGACCGCGCGCTGGCCACCGTGCTGTGGCGTTATCCCTTGATGACGATGCAAGTCGTCGGTGCCATTCGTTGGCATGCGCTGCGGTTATGGCTCAAACGTAATCCGGTCTATGACCATCCCCATCTTTCGCGAGGTTCATGATGAATGCCGTCGTTGATAGCCCGCGCTTACCTGAAGTCGGTACCGCGCTCCGCCTTTTGCGAGGAGGAATCCTCAAGCAGATGGCACAGTTGCGTCACGGCCAGCTGCTAGTGCACGACGCCCTGGGCATGGAGGAATTCGGGACGCCCGCTTCGCAGCATCCTGATCTGTCGGTGCATGTGCACGTCAAGGACATGGACTTCTACCGCATGGTGGCCACGCACGGAAGTGTTGGCGCGGGCGAAGCCTATATGGATGGGTTGTGGGAGTGCGACGATTTGGTTGCATTAGTGCAATTGCTGGTACGCAACCGCGATCTACTCGACGGCATGGAAACGGGTCTCGCTCGCCTCGCCGGCGTTGCGATGCGCGCATGGCATGCATTACGACGCAATACACGCCAGGGCAGCCGGCGCAATATCGCTGCTCATTACGATCTCGGCAACGATTTCTTCCAGCTTTTTCTCTCGTCGGACCTGATGTATTCCTCGGCGTTATGGGAGGACGATATAGCCACGTTGGAAGCCGCGTCGAGCCGGAAACTCCATCGTATTTGCGAGCGACTGCAACTGAGATCGAGCGATCATGTGATGGAAATCGGCACGGGCTGGGGTGGTTTCGCACTGCATGCGGCGACCCATTACGGCTGTTGTGTCACCACGACCACGATCTCGCAAGAGCAGCACGCACTGGCAACGATGCGGGTGGCAGAGTCCGGCCTGTCCGACAAGATCACCGTACTGCTGAAGGACTACCGTGATCTCGATGGGCAGTACGACAAGCTTGTCTCGATCGAAATGGTCGAGGCCATCGGTGCGGAATTTCTCGATACGTATTTCGCGCAATGCGCGCGCCTTCTGAAACCAGACGGACTTGCGGTGCTGCAGGCCATCACGATCGAAGATCATCGCTTTGAGCAAGCGTTGAAGTCGGTCGATTTCATCAAACGTTTTATCTTTCCCGGCAGCTTCATACCATCGATTCAGGCAATGCTGGACGCCAAGACGCGTAGCAGCGACCTGGCGCTTATCGAACTTAGCGACTTTGGCCTCTCGTACGCCAAGACGTTGCAAGCATGGCGAGAGCGCTTTCTGAGGCAGCGCGAATGCGTTCGACAACAAGGCTTTGACGAACGCTTCGTTCGTATGTGGGAGTTCTATCTCGCCTATTGCGAAGGCGGATTCCGTGAACGCTCGATCGGTGTCGCACATTTCGTGCTCGCCAAGCCGGGCTATCGCGGCCCGCAAAGCAGGCAGGCGCACGGAGTGCATGGATGATGTTCTGGTTGACGCTATTCGCTTATGAAGCCGTGTGGTTTTGCACGGTAAGCGGTGCCGGTCACGGTCTTGCGTGGCCCGGCGTATTGGCTGCTGCCGTATTCGTCACATGGCGTCTCTTCGTGTCGCGGCACGTCGCTGTCGAATGTCGCCTGCTAGCTGTATCCCTGGTGCTAGGTGCAGCGATGGAGACGTTCTGGGTGCGTGCAGGCTGGATTACGTACACCGCAACCTGGTCGCTGTTGCCCGCGCCGGCATGGATCCTCGCTCTCTGGGCGTGTTTTGCATTCACCATCTTGCCGCTGTTCGGCTATTTGCAGTCGCGTCCATGGTTGGCCGCCCTGTTCGGCGCTATCGGTGGGCCGCTTTCGTACGCCGCCGCATCCGATGGCTGGCACGCGGCCCATGTGATATCCCCGTCCTGGCACGCCTGGTGTGCATTAGCGGTGGGCTGGGGCTTGGCATTGCCACTGCTCACGACGCTTGCGCGTCGCTGGACGCAGGCCACTGCCACGTCACGCGCGCAGCATCGGAGTGCCTTATGAACACATCGGCTACGTTATTGCTCCTCTGGTTACTCGCCGCGGCAATGATGACGTTCGGTTGGCGTTGGCAAGTAAAGCACACCAACGCAGGTATCGTCGATGTACTGTGGGCATCAGGCTTGGCGGCGAGTGCCATTCTGCTGGCGTTGCTGGGTCGCGGCGCAACCACGCCACGCGTGACGGTGGCCATCCTCGGCGGAACCTGGGGACTACGCTTAGCCGTACATCTATGGCGGCGTGTACGCAGCGAAAACGAAGATGGGCGGTATCACTCTCTGCGAGCGCACTGGCAGGGCAGTCAAGGCAAATTCTTCGGCTTCTTTCAGTTTCAAGCGTTGTTAGTGGTGCTATTCGCCCTGCCCTTTCTGGCGGTGGCTGCCAATACAGCCCTGAGCATTCTGAGCTGGGTCGGCGGCATCGTGATCTGGATCGTGTCGGTCTTGGGCGAGGCGATCGCCGATCGTCAACTCGCTCGCTTTCGTGCCAACCCGGCGAATCGCGGAGGCATTTGCAACAACGGTTTATGGTGTTATTCGCGGCATCCCAACTACTTCTTCGAATGGCTGCACTGGTTTGCATACGTATTACTGGCCATGGGCTCGCCGTTGGCGTGGCTAGCTTGGGCTGGACCGATCGTGATGTTCGTGTTCCTGCGTTGGATCAGCGGGATTCCGTTTACGGAGGCGCAGGCGCTACGCACACGTGGCGATGCCTATCGCCGTTACCAGCAAAGCACATCGATGTTGTTTCCATGGTTCCCCAAATCTGCTCGCAAAGGATCCCGCGTATGAATACCTTGTCTATCGACGCTCCGTCGCGGGCCGCCGATCATCCGGCTTCCGGCCTGCTGGGGCTCGCCGAGCGCGGCCTGATTCCAGACACCCTGCTGCGCCATGGCATCCGTCAGCTCTGTGCGCAACGCCTGCGTCAGGAACGTACCGGTGGCGTCGGTGCACAGGCGCAACGTTTTCAGTTATTCATTGAAGAGCTTCGGCACAGCCCTATCGCTATTCACACCGATGCGGCCAATGCGCAGCATTACGAACTGCCGGCTGATTTCTTCAAGCTGTGTCTCGGGCCGAACCTTAAATACTCGGGTTGTTATTACCCGACGGGAGAGGAATCCCTGGAGGAAGCCGAACGGGCCATGCTCACGCTCTATGGTGAACGCGCCGAACTTGCCAACGGTCAATCGATTCTTGAGCTGGGTTGCGGCTGGGGTTCGCTGACATTGTGGATGGCGGAACGTTATCCCGCCTCTCGCATCATCGCCGTATCCAACTCGCATCGGCAGCGGCTGCATATCGAAGGCGAGTGCCTCAAGCGTGGCTTGTTCAATGTACAAGTAATCACGCACGACGTAACCACCTTGCAACTCGAACCGGCGCAGTTCGATCGCTGCGTTTCGGTGGAAATGTTCGAGCACATGCGCAACTACGAGCAGCTGATGGGACGCATTGCGTCATGGTTAAAACCGAGTGGCAAGTTTTTCGTGCACATCTTTGTTCATCGCACGCTGATGTATCCGTTCGAAACAGCCGGTGACGACAACTGGATGGGACGGCATTTTTTTACCGGCGGCGTGATGCCGTCTGCTGATGCCTTGCTGTGGTTTCAGCGCGATCTGTCGTTGGAACAACGTTGGCTCGTCGATGGCACCCACTACCAACGCACCGCCAACCAGTGGCTGGAGCGCCAAGATCGCCAGCGAGGCAAAGTCATGGAGGTCCTCACCCATGCATATGGCGCCAACGCGACACGGTGGTTTCAGCGCTGGCGCATGTTCTGGATGGCCTGTGCGGAGTTGTTCGGCTATGCCGACGGACAGGAGTGGCAGATCGCTCATTATCGCTTCATCCGTCGATAAGGTTTTCCGTTACGTTGAGGAATCTCATTATGCGAATGTCTAAGACACTGCTTGCCTCCTGCGGATTCATGCTGGCTTCGATGAATGGCTGCGCAAGCGATCTCCCACCGATCCAGCCAGTCAGCCACGTGGATCTCACCCGCTTCATGGGTTCGTGGTACGTGATTGCGACGATTCCAACGCGTTTCGAAAAGAATGCCTACAACGCAGTGGAAACGTATACGCTGCAGTCCGACGGCAACGTCTACACCGCGTTCCGCTTCAATAACGGCAGCTTTAGCGCTCCCGAAAAAAAGATCCACTCGCTTGGCATCGTCAAAGCCAATACAGGTAACGCGGTATGGGGCGTGCAGTTATTCTGGCCGTTGCGGGCCCAATACATCGTGGCGTACTTAAGCCAGGACTACAGCGAGACTATCGTCGCGCGCGATGCCCGCGATTACACGTGGATCATGGCACGCACGCCTAATGTTTCCCCTCACGACTACGTGATACTCATCAACAAAGTGAAAGCATTGGGGTACGACATTTCGAAAATTCGAAATGTACCGCAGCAGTGGTCAAACGGTAGTGACGACCCGGTAGGAGTTAAATAAGATGCGGACGCTTCACCGCCAAGCTATCGATAGACAGGTTGCTCCTCTGGCGCGCATGTAATGAGCGGGTGTTAGCCGTGCGTGGGTCGTCATCGCGTAAACCGAGGTGACTCCATCATGAGCCATGATTTTTTAGCAAGTCAGAACATGCTGAATTCTGGTTGGCCTATGTCTTCGTCCATGTCGAATCGATCAGCGTGATTGGATTTGATTTTCCCGGTAACCGCCCTTGACATGGGCCTCCCGGCAACCGAATGACTTCCTCAGACGGGTTAACTTTATGCTTACCGTTCATCACTTGAACAACTCCCGTTCGCAACGCGTGCTCTGGCTGCTTGAAGAACTCGGTGTACCCTACGAAATTTGTCATTATCAGCGCGACCCAAGAACGATGCTTGCGCCGCCTGAACTACGTAGTATTCATGCATTGGGTAAGTCGCCGGTCGTTGTAGACGATGGGCGGATACTTGCAGAATCTGGTGCCATTATTGAATACCTCATTGAGCGCTACGGCGATAACCGTCTGGCACCACCCACGCATACCCCCGAACGCCTTCGTTATACGTACTGGCTACACTACGCAGAGGGTTCGGCGATGCCACCCCTACTACTGAAGCTGATCGCCACACGCATCGCGACGGCCCCCACCCCCTTCTTTGCCAAATTTGTTGCGCGCAAGATCTCCGCAAAACTCCAATCAAGCTTCATCGACCCTCAGCTTCAACTGCATCTGTCTTACATGGATAAAGCGCTTGCCACCACCGGATGGTTTGTCGGCGACGCTTTCAGTGCTGCAGACATTCAGATGAGCTTCCCTCTGGAGGCTGCTTTGGCACGCGGCGGTGTGGGCGAACTATTTCCTCACGTGGCCACTTTCATCACGCGCATCCAACAGCGACCCGCTTATCAGCGTGCGCTGGAACGCGGCGGTCCCTACGATCTCTTACGTTAAAGTGTTATGGCGTGAGAACAACTATTCAACACGCTTCGGCTTGATCGTTGAACGTTTTATAGCCTTGAGTGGCGCCCCATCCGATGGATGATGTTGGCGTTGCACGCGAATTGGCTGAACCCATGTGTCATGAACAAACATCATCCTGCTGTCGGCATGCAAGATGCTAATCGCTAGCGATATTTCGATAAGCGGCTGGGGCTTATCTTCAAGCGTCGCAGGATTTCAACTCACTTAAGAAAGACGTAAGAGCAAGCGTAATTTTTACGTTAAAGGCACGCGACAATCACGTGCTTACATGACATTTGCTGCGTGGTGCATCCGCATCGCCCTGACACTCGTATCTCTTTGTATCTTGCAAGGAAGCGAGGCTGGTCAGGGGCGATGGTGAAGAAGCGTACTCGTCATGCGCGTGAGAGCGTCCCGATAGGTGCGCTTGCGTAGGCAACCACCTTATTTCACGTCGAAAGTCGAACTCGGGAGCGGGATCCGTACGACGGAGCCGTGCGAAGTCACTTTGCGTCAAGCCCGAAGGACTTCAGCGGAAATTGATCACTTACGCGTGACGAGATGACCTATGAAACTCAAACCACTTTTTCTGGCTCTTACCCTAGTGCCGGTGTTAGCGATCGCCTCGAGCCATCGTGAAGCACCCTTCATTAGCACGATGCCCCAAGTCGACGGAAGCGACTTCTACATGTTCATGAGTTACGAGACCGGACGTCAGGGATACGTCACCTTCCTCGCCAACTACAACCCCTTACAAACCCCCGGTGGCGGCCCCAATTTTTACGCACTTGACCCGAATGCGTACTACGACATTCATATCGACAACGCGGGACATGCTCGATCAGATCTAACCTTCCGGTTCCGCTTCACAAATACCTACAAAAATCTTGCGGTTCCGACCGGGGCTAACGGCCAACCAATTGCGGTGCCGTTACTCAACATCGGTGGAATTTCCAGCACTAATCAAAATGCACTCAATCGCATTGAAACGTATACGGTCGAGCTCATTGATGGCAATCCCGAAACCGCGAGAGGCCGGCCACTCGTTAGCAGCATGGGCGGTTCCCCCGTTTTCACCAAACCGGTCGACAACATCGGCTTCAAGTCGATCAACGACTATGCCAACTACGCTAATAACTACGTGTATGACGTGGTCATTCCTGGATGCTCGGGACATGGACGGGTATTCGCCGGACAACGCAAGGATGGTTTTGTCGCCGATTTGGGTGAAATCTTCGACTTGGTCAACCTCAATCCATTGGGATCGCGCGAATCCACTCACAATGCGCTGACGGATAAGAACGTCGATACCCTCGCACTCGAAATACCGGCGGCCTGTCTACGAGATAGCCAAGGGAGTCCCGTCATCGGCGCCTGGACGACAGCCAGCATCCCGCGGCATCGCGAGATTGATCCCGACCACGATGACTCATTGGCCAACGCGTCTAACGAGTGGTCGAAAGACTATGTGCAGGTGTCACGACTGGGGCAACCTTTGGTCAACGAGCTGGTGATCGGCTTGCCCGACAAGGATAAGTTCAACGGTAGTCACCCGCACAACGACGCTCAGTTCCTGAAATATGTTACGAATCCCACGCTACCCGTGCTGGTTAACGCGCTGTTTGGCGCGGCGGTTCCACATACTCCGCGTTACGACCTGATCACGGTATTCCTGACCGGTGTACCCGGCCTCAATCAGCCTGCGCATGTCACGCCTTCAGAAGAACTACGCCTGAATACAAGCACCCCGCCGACCCCGCCGGCCAAGCAAAACGATCTGGGCGTGCTTGGCGGTGATTTGGCCGGATTCCCCAACGGTCGCCGTCCTTACGATGATGTGGTCGATATCGCGCTGCGTGTGGAGGAAGGTGCTTTATGCGGTCCTTCGATCGGGGTGTGTGGTGATGAGACCAAGGACCCCAATAGCGGGGCTCCGTTTACCGACGGCGCGCGCTCACCGGGACCCACCGTCGCCACCGAAAAGCTGATGGGAGACGAATACCCGGCCGACACTTACCTCCCTCAATTTCCTTACCTGATGACGCCGCTTCCGGGTTCGCCTAACGGCGTAAATGGCGTGGCCGCCAACTGAGTTCTGGCCATGAACCGTCTTCGCATCTCCCGCATGAGCCTCGAACACGGAGACGGTTCTGGCGCCGTGCACCACTCGTATACCGGTTATGGTGCACGGCGTTTTTTCTCTTGTGGGATCGCACTTCTATTGAGCTGCGCCGTCTATGCAAATCACACGACGCCCTACCTGCCGGTCAATACGACCGTTGTACTTCAGCTCGTACCACCCACTACCGATCCCCGCGTCCGCCAATTCAATCAGTTGCGTGCGGATCTGCAGCGACACCCGAACGACGTCACGAAGGCCGTCGCGCTTGCGCAGGCCTATATCGATTACGGACGGTCAACAGGCGATGCCCGATTTTTAGGTCGCGCCATGGCGGTTATCACACCGTACATGCAACAACCCACCCCGCCCATTTCGGTGCTGCTGGTACACGCTACGATCCAGCAAAGCCGACATGCCTTTCAGGCATCACGCAACGAGCTAACGCAGATCCTCAAGCGCGATCCCAACAATGCCCAGGCGTGGCTAACGCTGGCCACGGTAGCGATGGTCCAAGGCGAGGATGCGATAGCAAACGACGCCTGTGTTCATCTCGCCAATGCCAGCAGCGATTTCATGGGGATCCTGTGCACCGCTGCGCTGCGCACACTTACCGGACACACCGTTCAAGCCTACGCGCTGCTCTCTTTCGTAGAGGATCCCGGCCCCAAGGCGCCGCCAGTGATTAGGGCCTGGGTGGAAGGGCTCATGGCCGACATGGCTGCACGCATGGGCAAACCAGATATCGCCGACGCGCATTTCAAGCAGGCCTTGCAATGGACACCCGGCGATAACTTCCTGCTGGCCGACTACGGCGAGTTCCTGCTGGACCAGGGGCGTGCGCAGGATGCGATCGCTCTGGTCGGTGACGATACGCAGTCGGACACGTCCTTTCTGATACGGGTAACGGCGGAACATGCATTGGGGACACCGCAGGCTGAAGAGGACATTACGGAAATGAACGCACGTTTCCAATCCATGGACCAACGCGGCGATGAAGTTTTTATGCGCGAGCGATCCAGTTACACCTTGCATGTATTGCACCATCCAAAAGCGGCGCTCGATCTAGCGAAACAAAATTGGCAAGTGCAGCGATCTCCGAAAGACGTACGGGTTTATCTCGAAGCCGCGTTGGCCAACCATGACCGAGCCGCTGCCACACCGGTGCTCGACTTCGTCGCCCGCACGCACCTGGACGATGTCACGATCAATCCGTTGGTTGCACAGCTGCAGTCTTCGCCAACGAATTCGGCACAATCCAACGCTTTGGGTCGTGGCCCATGAGCGCGCGCCGCCTGTTGATCTCTTTGTTTGGCTTGATCATGGGCGTGGTGTCATTGAATGCATTCGCACACAAGGAGAGCGATGCCTACCTAACCTTGCAGATCGATCCACGCAACGACCACATCATGCATGCCCAATGGGACATTGCGTTGCGCGATCTCGATTTTGCAATTGGAATCGATACCAACCATGACGGTGCTATCACGTGGGGTGAGGTGCAGTCGCACCGTGCGGCCATTGAGAGCTATGCCCTGTCCCGACTGACGATCAAGGGCGATGGCCTCACTTGCGCCTTGCAGCCGACGGGACAGATGATCGACGACCATACCGATGGTACCTATGGCGTCATTCTGTTCGATGCGGTTTGCGATAAGAACATCCCAAGCACGTTAACGGTCGTCTATCAGTTGATGTATGACCTGGATCCGTACCACCGCGGCATCGTGACGATTCATGCTGGTGAAAAAATTGCGGGGGCGGTACTGGGACCAAGTAACCCCTCGGCCAGCTTGAATCTGCGTGTGCCGGATCGCTGGGGAGAATTCAAGAGTTTTGTAACCGACGGCATCTGGCACATTTGGACGGGTGTCGACCACATCCTGTTTCTGCTCTCCCTGTTGTTGCCGGCTGTACTGGTCCGGCGTCGCGCGTTCTCAGATCATTCGCCCTGGCGAAAAGGTGCCTTGTTGACCGAGACCACGGGTGCGCTCATGGCCGCGATGACTCCACGCCCCCGTTATCGTTGGGAGGCAGCGACTCGGTTTTGGCCGCCATGTCTCGACGTCATCAAGGTGGTCTCCGCCTTCAGTTTGTCGCACTCGGTGACGTTATCGCTCGCGGTATTGGGCATCGTGCATGTGCCCAGTCGTCTGGTCGAGTCCGGTATCGCGCTCTCGGTGATGGTCGCGGCGCTCAACAACCTCTATCCCCTCGTGAACAAGCGTGTCTGGCTGATCGCCTTTGCCTTCGGTTTCATCCACGGGTTAGGTTTTGCCAGCGCGCTCTCTGGCCTGCAACTGCCCGCCGGCGCCATGGCCGCGTCACTCGGCGGGTTCAGCGTCGGGGTGGAGGTCGGTCAGGAAGCCATCGTGCTCGCTTTCCTGCCTTTGGCCTACCTGCTGCGCACGACATGGCTCTACCAACGGCTGATGTTTCGATGCGGATCGTTGTTGATCGTGGCTTTGGCGATCGGCTGGTTCGTCCAGCGGGCCTTTGACGTGCTCATTCCCGGATTCAGTGCGATCGTTCCCAGTTGATTTCGTTAAGAGAGTGCTCCTCACGAACTCAGATCAGTCACTTTGATAAGTTTGCGAAAACCCATGCCCGGATACAAAGTAGCCTTCCGGCCCATACTGCGCTGTATCAACGGATCAAGCCTTGAGGTAGACCGAAATAACACAAGGGATTGAAATGTTATCGAGTCCGCCGTGCAATGAAAAAGTGAGTCATGCAAACACAACGATGCGCTCACTCTAGTGATCAATACTGTTGCTGACATTCGCTACCCACTCATTGTGATGGATGGGTCGATTCTGGGCGCACGTTTCAGTCCGCTGCTCGCACGCGCAATGCATATACCAAGGAATCGACGGTGACGAGCTTGCACATGTGTTCATACCATTGGACGCATGTGCAGTCGTAGTGTCTATCGACAGCAACTATTGCAGCTATGCATCGGCAGCTTTCAGAGCGGCCATGTCTGGCGAATTGTACGCGCACGGGATTAGTGAAATCGGTGACGTCTGCATCCCTTCAAACTATCCGTCGCCCATGGCTGGGTGTGAACCGCAATGTGACGCTCTTGACGGAACTGCCATTCTCAGGTGCGGCACCGATCGCGCCTTTGGCAATGACGGGTCCTGTGGGTTGACCGGTCGGTGATCCCCCTACCGGCTCCACCGACACCGCCAAGACAGCCGTGGGACCCACATGTGCAAGTTGTGCACGGTCCAACGTAAGGGTTGTTGGGTTATGACTATCGATCATCCCGACGGCAATCGGCTTTTTACCTTCGGGAATTAACCACAGCTCGGGCGCACGCCCCAGAGTGAGGCCTTGCGGTGTGACAGGTACCACGACGATGCGTGCTTGTTGGATATCCATGGTGGCGGTCCAACCAACATGGCCATCGCTCTGAACTATGGTCGAGGCCATGTAGGGAATGGCGGGCCGTATCGGCAATGGTGCGTGACGCGCGGGTGTCAGCAGTAACACCAGACAGCCCGCAGCCAGCACGCCAGCGCCGAGCCCCAACCCCTGCCAGAAGCGAAGGTTGTTCCAGAGGCGCGGACGCGCAACGGGGTCTGTCCTCCGCGTCGACACGTCGAGTTGAAGCGCATGTCGGATGCGCGCCCATACATAGGGCGGCGGATCGCTTGGCGCTACGTCTTCGCTAAGCGGCAACAGGCGGCTTTCCCACAGCGCTACAGCCGTGGCGGCCTGCTCGTTCGTGCGCACGTCACGCGCTACCGCGGCTCGTGCGTCCGCATCCAGCACGCCCAGCACGTACTCGGCGTAACGAAGGTTTGCGTTGTCGTCGTGGAGAGGCGTATTCATGATTCCAAGCACGTGCGAAGTTGCAGCAAACTGCGGCGGATCCAACTTTTCATGGTTCCAAGCGGAACCTTGCAGCGTGCTGCCAGTTCGTTATACGTAGCTCCCGAGAAAAAGGCTTCACGCACCGCGTGTCGCTGTTTAGCCTCCAACATTTCCAAGCATCGCTGTAGGCGCTGATAGTCCTGGCTACGCTGCGCATTCCCGGCAGGCGTAGGTTGTTGTTCGTCGATCACCTGATCTAAATCGACTGGATCCTCTAGTAGGCTCTCGCGATGCTGCCGAAGCCGATCGATAGCCTTGTTGCGCGTCAAGGCAGCGAGCCATGTAAATGCACTGGCCCGCTTAGCGTCAAAGCTTTTCGCGCGAAGCCACACCGTCGTGTAGATCTCTTGAAGTACTTCTTCCGCGTCGCTGCGATCCCGCAGCATGCGCAGGCACATACCGAACAGGGTCGACGAGGTGATTTGATATACCTGTGCAAAGGCTTGCTGATCACCGTTACCGGCCTGAGTCAGCAGTCGCGTCAAGTGTTCACGTTCGTCGTTGCCCTGGATCATGTGTATTCCTTGGAAGGTCCGGCTCGACTCATCATCTGCAGCAACGTCACCACATCGCGTGACATCGGGCGTCGCTCATGCGACCGAGCATGCTGCTTGCGAGAGAGCATGACAAGTCCAATTCTCTGCCCGTTCGGCAGGGCGATCGAGAGATTTTCACGGGTTTATGAGCATAAAAAGCCGCCCCGTTTAACAGGGGCGGTAGAGTGAGGCCTGCACTGCGCCGAGGGGAGGCTCGCGCGCAGGATCGACACACTCAAGGCATCAATACCTTGTCAATCACGTGAATGACACCGTTGGACTGAAACACGTTTCCGATCGTGACGTGTGCTGTATTGCCCTTCGCATCAGTAATAGCCCATTGGTCTCCGTCTTTACTGACCGTAATCGACTCACCTTCCACCGTCTTGAGCTCGGCTTTGCCGCCGGCCGCGGCAACCTTGGCGGCCAGATCTTCTGCGCTCAGACGTCCGGGAACCACGTGATACGTGAGAATTTTGATGAGTGTAGCTTTGTTTTCGGGCTTAAGCAGGGTGTCGACTGTACCTGCGGGTAACGCTGCGAAGGCCTCATTGGTCGGCGCAAAGACCGTAAATGGGCCAGGACCGGACAACGTGTCGACCAAACCGGCCGCTTTGACGGCAGCTACCAGGGTGGTGTGATCTTTCGAGTTTACGGCGTTCTGGATGATGTTGCGGGACGGATACATAGCAGCGCCACCCACCATCACGCTGTCGTGTGAATCCATCGACCCCGCCATGGCGGTAGCTGTGGCAACTGTCGTTCCCATCAGGAAAGCAGTCACAAGGAGCCGGAAAAGCATCCGACGATTCATTTGCATGACAAGTCTCCTTCGTCCATTAGACTTCCGACAGGAAGCATGGATATATACGAGAGCTAAGAGACAACGGATGCACGAATGACAGCCTGTGAGACAGCGCACCATGCGAGACAAAAGCCATCATGCAACCGGCATGATGAGAGACGATAACGACCTTCTTCTCGCCTCAGGCTACTGCAAGTCCGTGGCTGTCCAGCGCAAGTTGTTCGTCCATATCTAAGTCGAAGCGTCTATATGGACGGAAGTGCACATAGATCAGGGGGAACAACACCCGCAGATCAACCGCCCTCATACGGTGTCGTCACCGCTTATCCGCCAAAATATTCTGGATTATGACCGTGTTGATATATGCCAGACACTGTCGCCACAAAGGTCTTTCGCATTTCAATGAACTGCGCAACAAATTTTGAAATCAGCACCACCGTGGGGGCTTCTCGTCTCATTTACTGAGACCTTAGGCACCGGGGAGCCTGTCGTTTACCCCTTCGATAGCCCCTCTGCTTCTTGCAAGCACACCCGCCCGCTGAACCTTGCGGTTAAGGGGTATCAGGGCGGAAGGCTTTAACGGCCGGACTGATTTAGGGCACCCATTATTCGGCGCTTGCGGACCGATGAAAGCCGGTGAAAAGTCGTAATCAGGAAAGCCAGGTCATCATCACTGGCAAAAAAATAAGCAACCGGCACATCGAGTACTTCGCCGAGCTTGGCCAGCGTGCTGGTATCTGGCGTATGTTTGCCCTGTTCGTACTGATTGATTCGTGGAGAAGCCACGGAAGGATCTAAACCTGCGCGCACACCCAGCTCTCGCTGGGACAGCCCGGTGACCGTCCTGGCCTCCCGCAGGCGTATAGCAACCACCGCCTCCTTTTTACCTCCGCGTGCCACCAGTTCCGTCGCCCTCGCTGCGTTGCGAGAAGCTTCGATGGCATGGATTTGCCTGCATACTAAGACTTCCTTAGTATAGGCAGGCTATCGCAGGGGCAAGGTCACACTCCCTTCATGCTTCCTCCAATTCAACGACTTAAAGGGTTGACGTGAATCCAACCGATCTGACCGCCAGCCTCTTCTTCTCGGCGGCCGTACGGGTAGGGGCAGATATCGCCCTGACACGCCTGCTGCCCCTGGATGCTCTCAACAAACCACTGGCTCCGCACGGCAACTATTCACAGCGCGTACTGCTGTCGCTTCACGCGCTAGGGATCATCGAGCCGGAGGTATCTCAGTCTCATGCCGAGGACTGGCTGCTTGCGCGAGACTGGATGCGGCATGGGTTTGACAGCATCGCGTGGCGAATTCGTTGGACGCCACGCGACTGCCGCCGGCAACATGAGGAAGTCAAGGAATTGCTCCGTGATATCGAATTCTCCGAGGACACCTCTCAGGCACTCTTGGCGCTGTGGGAAGACCTCGCATTAGCGGAAGTCACCCAATATGCGCGATGGACCTTGGCCAAGTCGGGCTATAACCCCGAATGGACGGATCAGGCCGTTGATGCATTGCGCCGGGCACTGGAAGACTTCAGCGTCGGCCAGGTGATGTATTTGATCTATCTAGCGATGCGCACACTGGCGATGACACATCAGCAAGGCGGTATGGATGCCACGCGGTTGAGCCTGGTCTTCGCAGATGCGGTCGGCAACTATGCCCGACGCGCCCAGGTTGAAGGTTGGGCCATCCGTGGCATGACCCGGCCCGCCGGTTTACCAATGAGCACCCTTGCCTTGATCTTTGCGCACGAGGTCACACGATTGGATGACGAGTACCTAACGGTCCGCCCGTCAGCCGAAGCGCTCGCCAACGCCATGACACGGCATCGCACGCTGCATTGATGTCACTGCCAACGATGCGTCCTTCGAATAAATGACTGAGCAGCAAAAGCATGACGGTCGCCTGGAAGAAGAGCGGTTAGACACACTCTGGCTTGAGGCCAACCTCGATGCCTATGCTGAGGCGACCTTCTTACACGAGTTGAGCGGCCGGCGCATATTCGTCATCCTGCGACAACCTCCGGGAGCAGGCGACGCCGCACCCGAACGTAACCTTGTGCAGTGGCGGCGCGAGACCGATGGCGTGACGTTTATACCCATCTTTACCCGCGCCAACCGCCTTCCCTTCGCGCTGCCCGCACCGGCCAAGCTGGTGCACGTTCTTATGCGCGTGCTGATGGCAGCGGGTGGCGAGCAAACGTACATCGTCAACCCGCTATCAGAGGCACCCTTCGAGCTGCAGGTGAAACGGCGAGGACTGCTGCGTCGCTATATCGCGCAAGCGCATCACGATGCCGAATGGCCTTCCCTGGAGGCACCCTGGATATTTCGATTACCCGACGATTCACTCTATCCCGTCGCGGTCAAACTGGTGGAATGGTTTAACGCAACGGGGCGGGTCGATCAGGCGTTCCTCTACGAGCTCACAAGAGGCAGGGAGTCACGCACCGAGATCGTTTTGGGATTGGGGGTGCCCGCCGACAAAGTGCTGGCAGATACGCTAAAAACGATAGCGATTGAAGCCGGCATGGAGGCCGCTTCCTTCATTGTCCGCTTCTTGCCAGATGAGCCCTCACATCGTGAAGGCTTGGCACAGGCCGGCATGACACCGTTCTATCAACGCCCCGGCATATCGCAACACTAGTAAAACAGCCATCCAGGGCTGATGGGGGCTTGTGCGTATCAGGATTGGTGGCGGTCAAGGCAGGCGCTAAGCCCTACGATTCATCGAATACTCCGTATGACGGACTTGACTGGTTGCAGTCCTGGGAGCAACCGCGCCATATAGCGTTCAACCGGGAAAACGAAGAGTCCGCGGAAATTAATGAGTCCTTCTTGGATGGGCGCAATGTGGCGAAGGTTCTCAGGTATGGCATGGGCAGCAAGTTCCGCAGGCAATGCGGTGAGCGATTGCTGCATGCGCGCAGTGGTCCATGCCATAACGATATTGCTCAAAAGCGTAATGGATGAGGACACTCCCTGGATCCGCGACGCCGTGTTTAGCTGATGCCTCGGCACCCTGCCCGTTTCCAGCGCATGCTCCAATACATGGACGCGTTCGCCGTGGTTGAGTGTACGAAGAATCTCGCGGCGGAAATCTGGCAAGGTGAACCATCGGCACAAATACAGCGTCAGCAGCAACCGCCCTATTTGGACGCCGGCATCGTAGAGTTGCTCGCCCGCTGCGGCGGATCCAAAACGCGACAAGACATCCACAGCGCTCGCCTTGCCCATGTAGGTGGATGCCGCCAAGCGAACGCATTCATCCCAAATGGGCTCCACCTTTGCTATGTCGATGCGCTGCCTGGCGATGATGCCAGCCAGGTTCTCTGGCACGGTGATCGAGGGCGTCACATAAAGTTTGTGCCCACTCGCATCACGCAGACGTGGGCAAATATCGCGCTGTACGAGTTTGCCTAAGAAAATGCTGAATTCAGTTTGACCGTGCGTATCGACCGCCAGTTGTCTTATGGCGACGGCATGTTGGCGTAACACGCCTTCGAGCGCCACGCCAGCCTGCCGGTCCCCGACCACGACCGGCTGATCGTTAAAGATGCCCCAGCGATCATGGATGTGCGTATAGATGCCGATCGATGGTTTCTTGGTTCGCGGGTCGCGTCGGGCAAGATGTATATGCTTGACGATCTCCCGGCTCATCATGTCTGCCGATGCAAGGTCTGCACGTCCCCAACACTCGGTGATGGGGTGGCTATGCATAAATTCGAAGACCGTTGTATTGGCTTCGCGCAGCCGTTTCTCTTGAGCAATCCAACGCATGCTCTGTCCAACGGCATCGGCTGAAAGTCCCGGCATCATGCGCGCGGTGTCGGCCGCTGATAGAGCAGTGCCATGGGCAAGAAGCCCAGCATAGACAAGGCGCAACTCATCAATCGAGCGAGGCTCACGCCCCAGTAGCGTCCAACTGAATCGCGTATAGCTATCCACCTCCATCATAACGCCCGGCAGCTCCTCGGCCCCTATGCGTTCCATGAGTGCACCGCGAAGAGCGATGACCGCCTTGGGGACGTCTTCAGCCGGGAGCTTGTCCAGATGTACGCCATCCTTGTCAACCGAAACAATGCCATCCCGTCCGGCCTCACTCAACGCATTGAGCTGCAGCACCACCTGCTCCACCAGCGGCTCCGTGAATTCCTTGGCATCTCGCGGCAAATTCAACCGCGCGTAGTGATGAGATTTCTGCGTGGCCCACTCGTCCGTAGGAATCAGCATGCTTTCGCGGTTACGGAAGCTGAAACTGTGAACGATATAAACACTGCCGCTTTTGAGCGCACGGCGCATGGCTAACAGGGTCGCTACTTCAAACGCCCGCAATGCCCGTTGCCGATCGGAATCAGACAACATATCGTCCCAGACTTTGCCGAGGTGAACGGAGATTTCCGCGGGAAGCGTGGGTTTACGCTGCCGATATATCTCTCGCAATGCATCCAACGCCTGCAAAACAGGATGCGGCGTCATGCTTTCAAAATTTAGTTCGCAAAGCATTTTAAGCAGCGAACGCGAATGTTGACTATTTTGAACAAGCAATTGTTCGCGTGTTAGCCTTGCTCGAGTGATCCGCTTTGTTCCCCCGATTTTCTCAACGGCCTGCAACAAAGCCGTCCGAAGATCGTCCTCCGCCAGCGAGCGATTGAGTGCAAGCTCGCGAATTTCTTTTGCGAACGTGACCAACGTTCGTGCTCGCGCCTCCGCCGATTGAACAACCGCGCGCATGCCGTTTCTCCAAAGATCGGCAATGTGCTGGCGTGTCATGGCAAGCAGCCTATCCGTTGAAGTACAAAGCGCAGCCTGAAGAAAGCACGCCACCTCGAGGGTCCGACGCGAGTCTGTTACGCGTTTGCTTATGGAAGGTGGACGGTCCGCCATCGTCTGAGCGTAGTGCCGCTTGATGTGGTCCGATATGGCAGACAAGGGATGTGCCGCGACCCCTAGATCTAGCAGCTCACGGATATGATGAAACTGCTCGCGAATTTGGGGAAGCGACTGCTTACGCGGTGCCTGGGAGAGCCATTCTTGAAACGAGATGCCTGAATGATGGGGTTGGTCACACGCTTGCCTCCACGTATCCAGCACCTCCTCAGAAACATGTTTCTGAATCACCGTACCGAGTTCTTCCTCCGCCAATTTCAACGCCGCGTCTACAGCACTCTTTAGAGGACGCTCGCCTTCAATAAGAAGACCATTTTCATAGAGCCATATCTTGATCTGCGTCATCAGCCGGTGGCGATCGAATTCAGACAACACCTCTACACGGAGATAGCGCACAAGTGCACGGCGCTGGTGTTCGGACATGCGAGCAAATCCCAACGTCTCAATGGCCGTATTTTGGTGTGCATACAGAGTGGGACGACGACGATACAGAGATCGGAGGGAGGCGATGTCTGGCGTGGGGATGTCCAGCGTCTCTCCCAGATGTGCCCAAAGTTCGGCAGGTACGACTTTGATGCCCCCAAGCACGCTACCAGTCATCCGGATAAATCCGATCTGCAAGGCCAAGCCAAGTCGATGCAGCGCCTCGCGCTTCCCGAAGATGACTTTTCGCTCTTTCGCTGAATAGGTGAAGAAGGCATTGAGCTCGAATTGGTTGAGCTCCTTGGGGACGGCTCGCAGCCCTAGATAGGGCTTTTGCCAGTACCGCATGCCGACCTCCTGCATGTCTGGGGAGACGTACGGAGCCTAACAGCAACCCTTGATTTTACGTAAGTTGCAAGTCGGAAAGGTGAACTTACCCATACAAATCAATAAGATAATTACTGCCACTCAGGCGTTACTATTTGCAGCTAAATCAAGCCAGCACCTAGTCGGCCACCAGAATCGGAATCTGATGCGCGAATTCCGGCAGATACGAGTCGAACGCGAGGGTGATCAGCGATGCGAGCGTGAAGTCTCTCTGGCCGGTCAGCAGCATGGTCGCGTGAATGCCGCGCGGATTCTCGCCGACGGTGTCCATGTAGCGCGGATAGTCCGCGCGCTTGGGGCTGTACGGACCTGCCGCCGAGTACGGCCAGTCGTTCGTGTTCATGATCCAGCCGTTTGGCGGGTTGAGCACGCGCGGCAGTTCGTTGAGCACGTGCAGGCCTTTCCAGTCGGTCGCGGGATCGCTGCCATCGACCGGCTTGGTGTAATCGAAGCGATCGTCGCGGCGAGGAATGAACTGCGGATGCAAATAGGCGATCTCGCCCTTGTCATCCGCGAAGATGGTGTTGTTCGACGAGTTGGCCTGCAGCGCCGCGACCTTCATGTAGCTGGCGTAATCACTGGCCTTGGTGCGCAACCAACTTTGTTCCAACGCCTGCGTGGGCTTGTTCATCAACGCCATCGCCATCCACTTCCCATCCTGCTCACGCACGATCGGGCCATGATGGGTCGCGTAGACGGTGAAACGCCGTTCGGCCATCGTGCCATCTGGTTTGCGATACGGCACGCTGATCTGGCGCACGCTTACCGGACGCAACGTATTGCCGTAACGATAGAACAGCTTGCCGCCCTGCTGCACGATGGTTTCGGCGAATTCATCCACCGCATCGGCGGTAGTGGACGTATGCATCCAGCCGATGTGCGGGTTGAAACCCTGGTAGACAAAGAATTGCCCCCAGGTGACGGCTCCGTACGCATCGAGGCCCGCATCGCTCGACATCTGCAGTTCCGAGCGGAAGTAGAAGGACGTGTGCGGATTGATCAGCAGCAATGCATGACCGTTCACGGTGAGCTTGGGTGCGATAGCGATGCCGTTCGAGCCGGACGGCTCGGCCCAGCTCGATGGCATCGCTACGCTCGCCGTCGTTTCCGCGTCATGCCCATAAAACGCCGCCAAGGGATCGAGCGCCGCGCGTTCGATGTCGCCGCCGATGCTGCCTTCACTGAAACTCAAGGCCATCCACGGCTCGAAGTGCTTGATCACGTGTGGATGCACTTCCGGATGTGTGGCGAGGTAGTCGTTCAAGCCGTCGGCCCATGCATTCATCAACGCCTGAAGCCAGCCTGGGCAGCGGGCGTATTGTCGCTGCAGCTCGGCGGGATCGATAAACAACTTCATGCGCAGATCACGCCAGATTGCCGATTCGCCTTCGGCCTCGGCAAGGCGGCCCATGGCGTTGAGGTAGTTGGTCTCGACACGATTGAAGTCGTCTTCCGCCTGCGCGTAGGCCATGCCGAACACGGCGTCGGCATCGGTCTTGCCGTGCACATGGGCAATACCCCAATCATCGCGCGTGATGGTGACCGCCTGCGCCTCACGGTGCCAGCGCGCCGCCTCCGGCGTGTCGGCCTGCGCAGTCGCGACCAGGCTTAACGCAAACAGCATGACGGTTGAAAGTACACGCTTTAGCAAACGACGCTGCTGCGCGAGGCGCCATTTCCCATCCAAAAAGGGCAACTGATCAACCAAGAAATATCGCATCGCTTCGCAGCCTGTCCGATCATTGTCGGTTGATGCTAGCGAATGTCCCCCGCGGCGGTAAGCTGACATTCGGCCTACGGAGTGACTGGTACTGAGCTCGCAAGGTCCGCTTTGGGTGAAAGTGGACGACACAAGCTTCTCAATCGCTCCGACGGGCGGGAGAAGCTACGATCTCTTTTCCTCTAATGAGAAGCCAAGCGCTCACCGCGCTGAGCAGTGCAAGCGCAGCAGATACCAGCATGACCCATCGAAAGCCCGCGACAAACGACATGCCAATCGTATGCCTCAATGCGGCGGTAACCGAAGCTGAGTAGCCGCTGGGGATGACCATGCCAGCCAGCCTCGCACGTTGCGACGTGACGGCGGATACGAGCGCTGCCGGCGCCTGTAGACGGGCAAGTTCGTTGCTCAGCGTGACATTGAACGCCCACGTCAGGACGATGCCGAAGATCGCGATGGCCAGCAATGCCGCGGTGCGAGACACCGCGTTGTTGATGCCGGAGGCCGTACCTGCGAACTCAGAGCCTACGGCGTTCATGACCGTCGTGGTCAATGGCGCCACGGTAACGCTCATACCAAGACCGAGGATGCAAATCGCCGGGAAAAATGTCGTCCAGTAATCGCTGTTGATGGACGGCACCGCGAACATCACAAATCCAACGGCCGCTACAACGGGGCCGATAACGAGCGGCAGCTTCGAACCTAACACGTCGACCAAGGTTCCGGCCCAACGCGACAAGGCGAACATGATGGCAATAAACGGGAGCAACGCCGCTCCGGCAGCCGTGGCGCCGTAACCTTGAACCTGGATCAGGTTGAGCGGGAGAAAGAATAGGCTTCCCCCGAGCGCCGCATAGAGCAGCAAAGTCAGAAGATTGGCTCCGGCGAAATTGCGTTCGCGAAAGAGCGATAGTTGCATCATGGGAGCAGCGCTGCGAGCCTCCACTCGAATGAACAAGGCGAGCGCACCGATACCGACGCCGGCAGCCACCCAAACGGGCATCGCCTTCCAACCTCGGGACGGCGCTTCGATAAGAGCAAACACCACACCCGCCAACCCGATCGTGGCCAGGCATGCACCAAGCACATCGATAGGATTGCGGTCACCCGAGCCCCGACTCTCTGGCACCTTAGTCGCGCAGATCAGCAGAAGCACGACACCCACGGGTACATTCACAAGAAAAGCCCAGGTCCACGAATAGTGCTCGACGAGGAAGCCGCCAATCACCGGCCCAATAGCCGCCGTGATACCACTGAATGCGGACCACGTTCCAATCGCAGCGCCTCGCTCCGACTGTGGGAAGGTGGCGCTGATAAGCGCAAGGCTTCCGGGTACCAGCAGAGCGGCACCCATGCCTTGCACGGCTCGTGCAACGATGAGTTGACCCACGTCAGAGGACAACGAGCACCCCATCGATGAAACCGCAAACAGGGCAGCGCCGATCATGAAGATGCGTCTTCGCCCAAAACGATCGCCAAGCACACCGCCCACGAGCAACAGCGAAGCCAAGAAAAGCGCGTACGACTCCATGACCCATTGCGCTTCGGACGTGGTGGCACTCAGCTCTCTTTGAATGGCCGGCAGCGCCACATTGACGATGGTGCCATCGATGAACGCCATGCTCGAACCGAGAATCGCTGCGACAAGCGTCCAGCGACGCGAAGGTGCGGAGCAAGGCCGTGGCACATCACCGTGCAAGATGACGCCGTCATCGCAGGCTGGCTTTCCGATTTGGCTCATGACATCCGCAACAGATATCGATAGTGCCAAAGCTTACTCCAGGCACACCCGAGGGCGCGCTGGTCTTGGCGGTGGCATGCGCTGAAATGGTGTGATTTTCGTGCTGGTTCTGAGTGCCCGCTATGGGTCGGAAGCGGACATTACATCCGTGAATTTAGCGACCCTCCGGCTTGAGCAAGCCAATCGTGTTGAGTTGGCTTTCGAGAGCCTCCAGGGAACCCCACGGCAAGATAGGTGAATTTTGCCGTTCGTCCGGCGGGTTCTGGAGCAGTCCATCAGACCAACCGCCGCAACCTACGAGAGGTAACAGTGGCCGATGATGCAGCCACGCAAGGCAAACTTCCGAGATAGTGCCAGCACGCCCTCCGATGACAATACATGCGTCACCGGCAAGTGCCATTATCAGATTTCTTGCGTCACCCATTCCGCATGGTATGACAACCGTCGCTGGCCAATCCGGTGCTGGCATATCGGCATTCGTTGTGATGCTAACAACCAGACCGCCAGCAGCTTGCGCGCGTTGCGCTGCTACACGGGTCGCTGGACTTCCGCACCCACTGATCACCGTAATTCCTAAACGAGCGAGCAGTTCCCCGGCCTGCCCAGCCAACTCGTAAGCCTTCGAGCCTGGCTCCGCACTTCCCAGCACACATACTTGAGGTTGGCGAATAGCGTTGGTCATGTCTGTCCTTGCGTTTGAGGTCGCATTCTCAACAGTCGCCATGGGTCGAAAGCGGAGATTACAAAGGTGTTCCGCTCTACCCCGCTGCCGCCTTACATTGTGTTTCTGCCAATCTCTTCTATGACTACATATTTAGCGTTTTCGCCATTTCGGTGGTGCCGTTCCAGCCTAACCCCTGATATAGCGGCTTGCCTTTTTCCGTTGCATGTAGAACGGCATAGCAAGCTCCACGCCTGACAAACTCTGCATCGGCAAGGTTCATCAGTTCACGGGCCAGTCCGCGATTTCTGTAGTCGGGTTCAACAAAGACATTCAGGACATATCCGCGTTTATCCCGCGTTGGATGCATGGGATGCGGTGGCCAATCGATCAGCATCAGGCCGATTCCAGCAACAGGAACGTCATCGTCCAGCATCACATAGCCAAAATACGATCCATCCAGCAAACGTGGTCTGACCCATTCACGGAAATGCTCGGTCATGAGCATCAACACATCATCGCTTGTACCTGCATCCCGAAACATTTCTTCGCGGTGCCTACAAACGAGGTCAAGATCATGTGTGCGGAGTGTTCGAATGTACATAGTGGTTCCGAAGTGGCAACGTCAAACCGTGAGTCCGCCTTGAGTCGAAAGCGGACGTTTGACTGGTCGATGAGGAAGTGCCTAGTGTTTCGGCTCCCAAAGCTCGATCTTGTTGCCTTCGGGATCAAGAATCCACGCGAAGCGGCCGTTGGGGTCGCTGTCGTCGCGTTTCAGAATGGCGACGCCCTTTGCATGCAACCGCGCGACTAAAGCGTCCATGTCGTCGACTGCGTAGTTGATCATGAATGCACTGGTCGATGGTGCGAAGTAGCTCGTCGAGGCCGGGAATGCGTTCCACGCCACCACCGGAGGATGCTTTGGCGTGTCGTAGCGTAGCGCCGCACCGCCCCAGGCTTCTATCGGCAGTCCCAGTACGTCGCGATACCACGCCGCAAGTGCCTTCGGATCTTTCGCCTTGAAAAACACACCGCCTACGCCGGTGACATGTCCGGCGGGCACGGCAGGCGCGGCTTCAGCCGAACTAGCTATCAAGAGAAATCCCATGCACAGCACGAAGATCGACTTCACTGCCATTTACTCACTCCTTTGCGATGGATGCTGCGATGGATGCGGCCGCGTGGTGACACACCGGCTCTATAACAAGGTGGCGTGACGAGCCGGGATATAGCGTAACGCCGTCCACATCGCGACTCCAAATCACCACAGACAGTTGGCTTGAGGCCAAAGTTACGATTGCTCGAGCCGTTTGGAGCCACTTTAGCGAGAGTCTTGAAAGCGGCCCCATAACCCTGCACCCTTCGAGTCCGGACTTGAAGCGGCAGCTAGGAAAATGGATGAAACGACGCAGTTTTGACTTGCTGGCGGTCGTCGGCATCTTTCTGGCCTATTCAATTACGCTCCGGCTGGCTTTGCATTCCGACTATCGCGAGAGCCTGCTAGGTGGGGCTGCGAACACCGTTCCCGTGGTCATCTTCGGAGCGATCGTGCGTCGCATAATCCAGGTAAGGCTGATCGGAAAGGCAGTCCTGATCCAATGGGTCGCGCACATCCTGTTGTGTGCGGCATTTGCTTTCCTTTCCTATGTGTTGTTGATAGTCCTGTTGGGCTTGCTGTACGGCGGCGGCCCGTCGGGCTTCGTCGTGAAGCCTTTATCGTCCGGTGGAACGGTCTGGCAGTCATTGGAAAATGTAACGACTTACGCGCTGATTGCGGCCATTTCGTATTTGCAGGCCCAAAGCGATCACCCGGTGATGCCGCGCCGCGATAACGCCGATGTCGCGGTAGAAAACCAGAAAGCAAGCACAGCTGCCGTGCCCGACGATCTCAACGCGGAAGCTGGCCACGTCGTTCCCACTCCGATGGGGAATGCGCCAACAGAGAGCACCCAGATTCGAGCCGAAGCGGCGCCGTCCCGCTATTTCGTACGGATCGGCGATGAATTTCGACCCATCGATATGGACACTGTGATCAGCATCAGCGGTGCGGACGATTATTCGGAAATAAGGACGCTTTCCGGCAAACATCTTGTCCGCGTGACGCTATCGGAATTTACCAAGTCCCTCGACCCCGCGAAGTACGTTCGTGTTCATCGCTCCTGGATCGTCAACGTTCACCATATCGCCCGGGCAGAAGCCGCCGGCGGTGGGCGCTTGCTCCTGCACATGGAGACAGGCCAGATCATTTCGACCAGCCGTACAGGTGCCAAGTTATTGCGTGGCCGGGTCATTTGACCGTCCACCGATGTCATTCGCCGATTGAAAGTGTTCGTTCACCGATCTTTTGGCCTTTTCTCGCCGAGCTTCCGGATCATCTCTCCGCCGAGCGATACCTAGCTCGATAAACGACGCCCTCACTAACGCGCCGGAGAGAAATGGCCTTATGAACATCTTCGCCACATCCATGCTGCTCGTCGTGAGCGTGTGTGCTTCCATCGCCACAGCCGCTCCCGCCACACCCCTCCAGGATGAACAGCTATCGGTCGTCGCGGCCAAGTTGATTCCCGCCTATGCCTCGGAGCAAAGCGCAAAAAGCCTGGCCATCCTCTATAACCTCCAGCTCGCAGCCGGACGGCTCGCCGATGCGGAGGCGACGCTGGACCGCCTAGAGGCGGTTTACCGTTCGAGCGAACCGAGGCTTGTCCCCAATGTGGTGCCATGGCGGATCTATGCCCGATCCAAAGCCTACGAGGCGGCTGGGAAAACAGCACCCGACGCATTGGCTCACGCATTTTCCGAACTCTACAGCTCGCTGCCCAGCAGCCAGGCGGCCGCCGTGCTGCCTTGGTACAGCGCAGACATCGATAGCCTTCGTGCGGACGAAGCAGCGCAGGCAAAGATATGTGCAGGAATGCCACTGGCACGCTGTGCTTCAGCGGCGAATCTCATTCGCGCGCATGAGGAAAACATCGCCCTGACCTACCTCATGCAAGCGTCGGCGCCCTTGCTCAAAGCCGATATGGAACGTCGATACCTGATCGACGACCAAGTGCTTATTCCGACGCCCGATGGCGCGAAGATCGCCGCGCTAGTGGTACGCCCCCGCTCCGCGGGGAAAACCAAGCTCACCGCGTTGCTGAACTTCACGATTTACGCGAAGGACACTTGGAGCATGAGCGACGCAGTGACGATGGCTGCCCATGGCTACGCAGGTGTCGTGGCTTACACGCGGGGCAAGGGACGAAGCCCTGATGCGGTCGTCCCTTATGTCCATGACGGAGAGGACGCCGCGACCGTCATCGGATGGCTCTCCCATCAGCCTTGGAGTGACGGCCGCGTCGGCATGTTCAGCGGAAGCTATAACGGTTTCACGCAATGGGCTGCCACCAAGCATCATCCTTCCGCGCTGAAGGCCATCGCCACCAACGCTACCAATGCGCCTGGCATCGATACGCCGATGCAAGGCAACGTGTTCCAAAGCTTCATCTATCCGTGGCCCTTCTACACCACGGACATCAAGGCCCTAGACGACAAAACCTATGACGATAGAGCCCGCTGGATCGGGCTCGAAAAGAAATGGTACGTAAGTGGCAGAGCGTATCGCGACCTCGACAAGATCGACGGCAAACTCAATCCCGTCTTCGATACGTGGCTCGAGCACCCTGCCTACGATGCCTATTGGCAACGCTTGATCCCGTATGGCCGCGAGTTTGCCAGTATCGACATTCCGGTATTCGTGGAGACCGGTTACTACGATGGGGGCATGGTAGGTGCGCTCTACTATTTCCAACAACACCTCAAGTATCGTCCCGCCGCCAATGACCGAATGATCGTCGGCCCGTATCACCACGTCGCCATGCAAACCGGCGTATTGGCTAAGGTCGATGGATATCAGGTGGACAAGGCTGCATTGATCGATCTTCAAGAATTGCGGCTGGCTTGGTTCGACCACGTTTTTCACGGAGCGCCGCTGCCAGCACTGCTCAGCGACCAGATCAACTTCGAAGTGATGGGAGCCGATAGCTGGCGACATGTACCAACGCTCGCCGACATGGCCACCAGCCATGCGCGCTTCTATCTCACGGGGCATCATGACGCGAAACCATTGCTGCTCGGCAACGCCCCGGACACCCAATCGGCACCGGAACTCGTGGTCGATTTCACCTATCGCGGTGACGTGGATTTTCAACCGCCACCTGGTATGGCCGATACGCGCAACGCGCTGGTATTCGAAACGGAGCCGCTTAAAGAGCCACTGGAAGTTGACGGCTTGTTTCAAGGGCGATTTGTGGTCACCGCCAATAAGCGTGACTTCGATCTGTCGGTCAACTTTTTCGAGCTGACGCCGGACGGGCGATATCTTGACCTGGCCTCCTATCTTGGCCGGGTGAGCTACATGCAGGACCGCACGCATCGCCAACTGCTGCAACCCGGGCAACCGCGCGTCCTCGAGTTCCAGAGCCAGACATTGACATCTCGCTTGTTGACGCAGGGAAGCCGGATCGTCGCTGTGATAGGCGTCCCTAAAGTTCCGGATATCCAGATCAATTACGGCACTGGCGGCGACGTGAGTAGTGAATCGATAGCAGACGCAGGAGCACCGTTGCGCATTCGCTGGTCCGCGGACAGCTACGTTGAGCTTGGAATCAGAGGCGCCCCAGATTTTGCGCAACGGCACTAGTGGGCGAATCCACATGTGCATGAGAGTGCGGAATGTGCAATGTCCGCTTTGGATCGAAAGCGGACATTACTCGACTTCACGCTCGTCAGGACGATTAACCAGGCTGGTCGATTTCGACGACGGGCCGACTCGCAAGCGCAACCCAAGCGGACAGGCAAGCAAGCTTCTGCTCTTTCCGCCAAGGTTTCCCTATGGGCGCACCCAACGCTTTCAGCCGGCCATCCAACTCCGCCGAAGATACGCCGAGCACCTTGGTGGCGAGTTCGAGCAGCGATTTCTCGTCCTGATCGACCACGTCGACAGCACATTGGCCAGCCGCGAACCGAAGCGCTTCGCGCACGGCCAGGTTTTCGGCAACCGGGACGTGTTCGGCCCAGGCAAGGCTGTATTCGAGGAGATCGGTAATCCAACCGGCGCGGTTGACGAGCAACGCGACGACAGCCAGGTTGCATCCCGCTGCATCCAGTCGATGGATGATGCCTTGCAGGCTGTTCGTCGCCAGCTGACTCTGACGCCTGCGCCCCTCTGCCACGATGGCCGCGGCTTCATGCGCGGAGCTTCCTGAGGACTCGTGCTGCGTTTCGGCGGCCAGTCGGTACGGCTCAAAGGAAAGCCGGTCGCCATCGGTAGACGTTTCGAGAACCGCAGAGAGGACGACGCAGGGCTTTCCCTCCGCAGCGGTGACACCAACCGCGACGGCACCACCTTTGAACGCGCGTAACCCGAGTCCGGCAATGAGTGGTGAGCGAATCTTGGGTTGAGGCATCACTACCTCCTTTGGCCCAGTCGAGAGGGAGACTTGAAAGGCTCGCAAAACTGGGGTTTCCAAGGTCCGCTTTGGGTCGAAAGCGGTCATTGCGACAAACATAACGCGGCTCGGCATCAGCCATCTATCTGGCATCGAGGACGTCGATGGATGATGACTTGCAAGCACCGCGATCTTTCTGGCGGCCGCTATCGGCACATACGTCTTGCCCAGACAACTAGTCTGAGCAAGACGCAAGGCAATCCAAGAACCTTTTGAGCGTGATGCCGTTAGCGCTATAGCTAATCAGCGCGTCCCTAATGGTGCCCGCCACCCGAAGACCCGCCGCCCGATGAGGTATGAGGAGGGTTGAACCCCCCATTATTCGCCGTCATGGGGGGGCCATCGCTGATTCCCTGGAAGGCCGCCGCAACGTCTCGACTGGCCAGCCCCAACCGACCCGTGGAGTCGTGTGACCAATACCATTTGCCGGCTGGTACCGGGTTGGCCGAGACGTAAGTGAATTGAGCGTCGTAGCCGCCCGAGCTACGCGGGGTGGTCTGCAAACTCACATTGATGACGAACTGGGTGGACACCGGCTTGCCATTTTTGTCGGTAGCAGGCGTATGGATCATGTCGTTCAAGTTGGCGCGCAGCAAGCGCATGAGCTCTGGGGTAAGCGAATAAGCCGGCGTGAAATCAGTCACCTGGCCGTGCGCATTTACGTACACAAGCACCGGTTCGATACTGTGGTTATCAGCGTAGCCAAGCGTTGACGGCCCGTCGGCAAAGGCACTCGTACTGCCCAGCAACGCGACGATCAAGGTGGAAAACAGTAATGCTCGCACTTCCCTCTCCTTGTGACAGTTCGGCAATCCGCTTCTTACGCCGCGCGAATTGCCGAGTCAAGCAGCGAATCCATGGCGACCCGTTGCCTTAGCCGCAAGCCAAGGAAATCGTTATAAATCCAGTTATTGCCCTAGCAGGATCTTTACGGATTGGAATGCGATGTCGGAGGCGGCATCACTCAATGATCGGCCATGCGTAACGAGCGATGGTCCTAACGGATGGCGCAGGTAATGCAGCACTGTGCTTCCGCGACCGTTTGACGGCGTTCATCGCGGCGTCGGCTCTGTTTAGAAGTGCTTGTGCACTGGAGCAACGTGGTTCGGCTACCACCACACCCACGCTAGCGCCGTCATAGTCGATAAGTGCCGCGTCCAACTTAAACCGCCCCCGTGTAGCGCTTTCCAGTCGCCGGGATAACGCTGCTGCGGCCTCGTCTGCCCTCTCCCGCTGCTCTACGGCCAGTACCACAAATTCATCGCCGCCCATGCGCGCAGCTATATCGCTGTCGCGTAGCATCCGTCGAAGTCGCTTCGCTACTGCTTGCAGAAACAGGTCACCGACGTCGTGCCCAAATCGATCGTTGATCGGTTTGAAGTTATCCAGGCCGAGAAAGGCCACGATCAGGGCCTGATTTTCTTGCTGGGAAGCAAGTCGCCGCTGCATTTCCTCAAGCAGGGCACGCCGATTGGGTAACTGCGTCAAAGCATCGGTCAGGGCCGTCGTCGCGAGGGAACTGTTGGCTTGTTGTAGCGCGGCAAGCAACTGTTCCCGTTCAACCTGCTGACCGATCAATTGCGCGAAGAGTGCCAGGACGTGCGTGGACGTTTCAGAGCGTGGCTTGCGCTCGTCGCTGGCAGCGCAAAGGGTTCCAAAAAGCTCGCCGCCTTTGCCGCGGATCGGGGCGCTCACATAGGTGACCAGCCCCAACGTTCGGCCCACTTCGCAGTCACCCCACTGACCTGCGACATCGTCGGTATAAAACCGGCCTTCGTCCAACGCGCGCTTGCATAGGGTGCTCTGCCAGGGTGTGGACAGCCCTTCCGGAACAGTCAGGCGATGGGTATTGCGGGCGTACAGGACGTGCAGAACGCCCGCCTGCTCGTCCAGCCTGGTCAGATACGTCGATTCCATCCCCGTAGCTGTCTGCAAAAGTTCGAGGAGCGGCCGGGCCAACGCCTCCAGCGTGTGTGCATGAGTGATGGTGGCGACCAATGCGCCAAGGAGGTTGGATGGAACAGTTGTGCGGGTGAGGTGGTTCATACGGATGAATATCGGCCGCTTACAGGAAGCCTTAAAGCTCACCCTTTCCGAGCATTCCCGCCCACCCATTTGGCTCAGGCGTGATAGCTGCTTGCGTTCAGCGCCAGATATTATATGATAATCATCATATGGCACGAACCCCTGCCCGATCCAAAGAAGCCACACACGAACGCATCGTCGAAACCGCTGCGCGCGCCATCCGTCGCAGTGGTTATGACGGCACCAGCGTTGCCGACATCATGAAGGAGGCTGGCCTCACGCATGGTGGCTTCTATGCGCACTTCGCTTCGCGCGAGGCCATGCTTGCCGAGGCCGCGGATCGCGCCGGTGCAGAGTCCGCTGCCGCATCGGCTCGCATCGCCGCCACCGTGCCGCCCGAGCGCGCGTTGCAATCGTTGCTGCAAGCCTATCTATCGAAGGAACACGTAAAAAACCCGGAAATCGGCTGCGTGGTGGCCGCCCTCGGTTCGGAGATGCCACGTCAGGCGCCCGAAGTGCGGCAAGCCGCCACGCGTCGCATCAAGGAAATGATCGATGTCGTTGCCCGCCAGTCGCCCGATTGGGGACAACCCGGCGCGCATGAGCACGCACTGGTCACGGCAGCCACGATGGTTGGCGCATTGATCATGGCGCGCGCTGTCGACGACCCCAAGCTATCCGACGCGCTGCTGAAGGCGGCGTTGAAACACCTCGTTCCTGCTTGCGACTAAGTGCACCCGCGTCGGTGTTTTTTGCTTGAAATGAAATATGATGAATATCATATTTGAGAGAGCAAACACCATGAAAGCATTCCCCCACCCTTGGAGTTTCTTATGAAAATTGAGAACGCTACTGTTCTTGTCACCGGAGCCAATCGCGGCATCGGCCTGGCTTTCACGCGTGAGTTGCTCGCCCGCGGCGCCCGCAAGGTCTACGCCGGCGCGCGCGACCCTGCAACTATCACGCAATCCGGTGTTGTGCCCCTGCGACTCGACGTCACCAACGCAGACGACGTGGCGGCCGCCGCAGAACTGGCGTCGGACGTGACGCTGGTAATCAACAACGCCGGCATCGCTCAGCTCGGGGGCTTTCTTGCATCGGACAGCGAAGATGTCGCGCGACGCACCTTCGAGACCAACTTTTTCGGCATGTTGCGCATGAGCAAGACCTTTGCGCCGGTTCTCAAGGCTAACGACGGTGGCGCGTTGCTCAATGTGTTGTCGGTCGTCTCGTGGATGAACAGCGGCGCGATGGCCGCCTATTCGGCTAGCAAGTCCGCCGCGTGGTCGCTCACCAATGCCCTACGCATCGAACTGGCGGCGCAGAAGACGCAGGTGCTGGCACTGCACATGGGCTTTGTCGACACCGATCTTGCGCGTGGATTCGATGCCCCGAAGTCCAGTCCTGAGGAGATCGTCAAGCGTGCACTCGATGGGCTCGAATCGAACCTGGATGAGGTGCTGGCTGATGAACGCACCCTGCAAGTGAAGCAGGGCATGACGGCGGCCAGGCCCAGCTACCTACCGCAGGCCTCCTGAGGCCGACATTCAATCGCCAGACCCGCACTCACCCACCCATCGACCGCATGACGCCTCAACCAAAAAAACGGCGAGTCTTCGGATGCGGTGCGTAGGCGGTGCGTGCGGGAATGCAAAGCGTGACGCGGGTTCCGTTGCCTGGTGGCGACTCGATGGAGAGCTTCGCCGACATCTGTTTGGCGCGCTCGCGCATACCTACCAAGCCCCAGTGTCCCGGCTTCTCACCGGCATCAAGGATGGCCGGATCGATGCCGTTGCCATTGTCTTGCACCTTCAGTAACAGTGCGTCCGGACGATAATCCAAATGAACAGTCAGTAGATTTCCACCGGAATGCTTATAGGCATTGAACATGGCTTCCTTCATGATGAATGACGCCTCTTCGAAAATCTCCTTCTTGAGATGTCGCTCTCGTCCCTCAACCGACACATTCAGTGTCATCCCGTGGCCGTTTGTATGTTCTGCAGGAAAGGCCGATAGAACCTCAGCGAGATTGCCGTATTCTTCGGATCGCAACCGGGACACCTGATCCCTGCTATCCACAATGATCCCGCGCGCTTGATCCAGTGTTTGATTTAGGAATTGCCGCTCGGCGGCATCTTCCGGAAGTGGAAGTTTGTCCACACCGGCTTGCATTTTCATCAACAACCCCGGAAAGCTCTGCAACAACGTATCGTGCAAATCGCGTGCAATACGTTCCCTCTCCCCATGCCGTGCTTCGAGGCTAACGCGCAATCGACGATTGACCTGGCGTATACGAAATGCGAAAGCTTGCCAAAGTGCGAGAGCGGCCAGGCATGCGCAGAGCACTGCAAACCATAGCGTCTGATAAAACGCTGGCCTTATGTTGAATTCGATGCTTTTACCTGCGTTATTCCAGACGCCATCTTCATTGGCCCCGATGACATCGAAGTGGTAGCGCCCGGGCCCGAGATGTGAATAACTCACCTCGCGTTGCGAACCTACATCGCGCCAATCGTTGTCCAGGCCACGCATACGAATCTTCGCGCCCACGCGATCGGGCATGGTCAAGCTCAGCACGGAAAAGGTGATCCGAAGATTCTCGGTGTGCGCAGGCAATATCAGCCCGTCATGTGACGCATAGGTCTTGCCATCCGCCTCAACCGAATCGATAGCCACTTGAGGCGGCAAGGGATTGGAGATCAATTGCGCAGGGTCGAGCCACACGACACCGTTACTGGTCGCGAACCAGAGTCTTCCATCGGCACTTCGGATGGCCGACGGTAGCGGAAACTGCAATGCCGGGGAGCCAGGTAGCCCATCCAGCGTATCGAATTTTCGAAAATGCATCGGATACGACGGATTTATTTCGGCTTGATGCACTTCTTTTGCCGGCAGCTGGAAGACGCCGTCCAACGTATGAACCCACACGTCACCCTGCGCCGAGAACACGATCCCCGTGACGTTTTTCAGCGTGCCATCATCAGCCAGGCTCACCATCTTCAAACGCGGCCCATCCATGTAACCCAGTCCCTCGCTGCCCCCTATCCACAAGCGATGACCATCCTGTTGAAAAGCTTTCGCATCGCCGATCGCCACGCCTTGATCGGGGCCCAACGTGGTGACGTTATCCCCGTCGACGATGACCATGCGGTTGTCCCTGTAGCCCAACCAGACTCGTCCGTCGACATCGGTAAAGTCGACGCGCGGCGTGCCGCTGATAGACGATTTCTTCCATTGGCCATTGGCCCATGTATACAGCCCCGACCCTGATGTGCCGCCGATCGATACCCATAACGTATCGTGCAAGTCTTTGGTCATTGCCAAGACAAGCGCGAACGGCGCCGTATCGGCGTTGGGGCGATTTGCCAGATGCTCGGCACCCGCATCGCTCATCTTCCAGATGCCGCTTGCTCCTCCGATATACACCACACCGTCGCGGTCAGCGTATGCCGCAAGCGTGTAAGGCGGTACATCGAACGTCTTGACCTGCGAGTCTTTGAGCTCCATCACCGGTTTCGAGGAACTTCCTGTCCAAACCGATCCATCCGCTCCAGCAGCCAGTGCAAAATCATGAGTGCCTGACGGGAAAGGGGCTGGCGTGAAATTGCTGCGACTGAATCGATCCACGCCGGCGCCGGTACCGACCCAGATGTTTCCTTCTCGATCGATCAGCAGTGGCCACGCGTAGTCACCGCTGAGTCCGTTGGAGCTGTTGAACAACTCGACTTTTGCGTTCAGCGCAGACAGATCCGTCTGTTGATCGATCGCATTGGACGCGATATGGCGTACACCGTCACCCAGTCCATTGATCCAAAGTCCGCCCAGACGATCGAACAGTATGTGCCCTGCGGATGTCGTCGCGATGCTTCCGGCAGTCCTCGTCGGCGTTGCAGTCGTGGTTGTCCAGCGTTCAACGGACCCGCGCAAATGCGCAACCCATATGCTGCCATCGGAGGCCTGTGCGATGTGGCTCACATTCCCCTGCCCCAGGGGCACGAATTGCTTGGCATTCGCAGCACGGTAAAACAACCCTTCACCACTACCCACCCAAAAGGCACCATCTCGCGCGATGAACAAGAACGCTGTGTAGTTGCTTTTGAGTCCCGCGTCGCCACCGCTATTTTTCCAATGTCCCCCGACGAGTGTGTAGAGATAGCCAGCGCCATAAGCCCAAATCGTGCCATGGCTATCTTCAGTAAACCCTTCCATTTGGCCGTGAGCAGGAAGCCCAGCTTCCGGACCGTAATGCGTGATATGCCCGTTCTTGAGAAAACTCACGCCGCCGAATTCGTAACTGATCCATAGACCGCCATCTGAACTGGCATACAAGCCAAAGACCGAGCGTCTCGAGGGTGACTCTTCTTCAAAGTGCTCGAAGCGAGCGCCGTCAAAGCGGTATAGACCGTGGTCCGTACCAATCCACAAGTAGCCATCCGGCGTTTGCGCCAATGAGCTCACGCCTGTAGGTGCACCGCTTTTTCCGGTCCATGCGACATGCTGGTAACGATCGAGCGTCCAAGGACGCGGATCGGCGTGGATCTGACATGACAGCGGAAGAATGATGGTGGCCAGCAGCCATCCACAGAATGCTCGAGCAACATCTCGCTTATGGCACATTAGACAATCAAAGCCTCTCTAGAGCATTCCCTCAATCGGCAGCAGCCTGAAAACGAACACTTCCATCCGGCGCGTCGTGGTGACATCGGGGGCGTGTCCATAGACCAGCGGCTTGCCGGCATCGCTCGCTTGCCACTGCAAGGTTCCCCCTGAAGAACCGGCTGGTATGAGCACGACGTGATAAGCATTTGCAGGCACGGTCGCCGTATCGAAGAACTGGGTTACAGCAGCTGCCAGTGGCGGGCTATCGACGATAATTCCCATTTCGGTGTTCAGCAGTTTCGATCGCTGATCCATGTTCATCGAACCGATGAAGACCCATTGCTTATCCACCACGATGGCCTTGGCATGCAGACTGACGCCAGACGATGTTCCCCTGGCGGTCACCGACTGCTCCGAGCCTGCAGCGGGACGCAGTTCATAGAGCTGCACACCGCTCTCGAGAAGCCTGCGCCGATAACGTGAGTAACCCGCATACACCGCTGCCTCGTCGGTGGAAGCGAGCGAATTCGTGAGCACTTTCACAGCGACACCGCGCGCAGTGAGGCCAGCGAGGTAATGCGTGCCATGGTCTCCCGGAATAAAGTAGGGAGATATGAGCAACACGTCCTGTTGCGCGTGATCGATCATGGCCTTGATTTGCGGCCCGATACGTAGCGACGGATCGTCTCCGGGCACCTCTACTTTCTCAGGCTGATCGGCAACCAGCGTGGCGTTTCCCCAGAACCACACGCCAGGGCGATCTGCCGACGGACCGCTTGGAAACTCTTCCGACGCGGCCTGCGCATAGTCGGATTGAGCGAACGCACGCGCATCCTTGGCGAGGTCGGCACGCAGGTGTGCCAGATCGTAATGACTGACGCGATTGCCACGAAACGCCGTCACCGGATAAGCGTCATCGCAATTCCAGTATTCGTCGAAGGCGTGCGACGCTTCATTCACGACCGGACCGATGGCGATCAGGTCGAGGTCGCGAAAATTCTTCTCATTGGCAGCATCGAAATATTCATCGCCTATGTTGCGACCACCGACGATAGCCACATTGTTATCCACGATGTATGACTTGTTGTGCATGCGGTGATTGAGCCGCCGCTCTTCAAACACAAATTGCGCTAGCTTGGACAGGAACGTCGGGTTACGCGTATAAAACGGGTTGAACAATCGAACCTTGATGTTTTTATGCGCATCGAGTGCATCCAGCATATCGATCTCGTTATGCACACCGATATCATCGATCAGTAGTCGAACGCGCACGCCGCGATCCGCCGCAGCCAGCAAATGTTGCGCCACCAGCCGACCTGTCGCGTCGTTGTTGAAGATGTAGTACTGGAGATCGATAGAAGTTTTTGCATGATCGGCCAGTGCAATGCGACTCATCAGCGCATTGGTACTGTTCGTCATTAAGCGAAAACCGGACTCGTCGGGATGCTGTTCCGTCTTGGCATGCACATATTGCGCGCTGGCTGTGCTCGTTGCCGGCGGCAAGGCCTTGGACGGCTTCTTGACGTAGTCGGTACGCAGGTCCGAACAGGCGCAGAGCATAAGCCCCGTGATCGCCAGCGTCGCGATAGCGCCTTTACGTCGCAGCATTAACCACATCCTTGCATCAGTCACGCCCTACGCCTACGCGAAATAAAGGAGTGTGCCAAGCGTCACGACTTTTAACGCTTATCTATTTTTCAGAAATTGCTTACACAAAAATCAGAAATCACTCTTGTTAAATCTGAAGCCTCGATAGAAGCCAAGCCGCAGCTTAAATAGCCACGCAATCAATATATTGCATTAATACACATAACCTTCACAAATCCGCTATTTCCAAATGATCGCCGAAAGATGTTACAAGTCATTGATTTTAATTAATTATATCTATTTTACAGAAAATCAATGTCATGTCTCCTTTCTGTTAGTTTCAAATAGCCGCCGGTCGCCTGAAGCAGATAACGGAACGCTTTTATGCGAAGCGACTGCGGCGGTCATGACTAACATTTAAAGGAGATAAACGTGAAGTCGATACTCATCAAGACCATCGCGGCATTGGCCATTTTCGGTGCCGCCCAGTCGGCGTTTGCGGCACGCCCTTATGCCGAGGTCGTCACTTTCCTCAACAGCAGCGGCACCGTCATCGGGGGCGATGTCGTTTATTGCAACAACGTGGCTTACCACATGGGCACGACGTCCTCTTCTTACTATGTCGTTGCACTGGAAAGCTGTAGCGGATCGGCATATCAGTCGCCGGTTTATCCCGGTTCGGGCGTCGAGAACTACGTTCTGCCGGGCGACGAAACGATTCAGGAGGGGTGCGTCACCGTAGGCGTCCAATGTCTGATTGACGTTCAGCCCCAGATAAACAACATCAACGGTATGATTTGGCAGCCCGGTTGGGTTAATCCGGTCTTCTAAGCATAGCTACACGCTTTTGCAGATCCAGGGCAATTCGTTGCCCTGGATCTGTCCGGCTTGATTGGAGAATCACGCGGGAAAATCACGTAAAAGAGGATGGGCACGCCCGACAGTCGAACCATGGCATAGGTGGTCCCCTAAGCGGAAGCCGACGTGCCGTATTGCGTAAAGTGTTCGAAGCGCTCGCGCATCACGTTTTCTTTTACTGTCTGATTTCAGCTTCAACCAACTTCGCCAACAACACCAGCGATTCCTGCCAGCCGAGGTAACATGCCTCGACAGGAATCATTTCGGGAATACCTTCCTGCACCACACTCAGCTCCGCGCCGCAGAAAACCGCTCGCAGCGACACTGTCGTCTGCATGGTTCCCGGCAAGTTCGGGTTGTCGAACACACCCGTATACCGAAGCCGCTCATTGGGCACAAGTTCCAGATACTCCCCACCAAACGCATGGCTATCGCCTGTGGTGAAGTTGGTGAACGACATTCTGTAGTGCCCGCCTACTTTGGCATCCAGCTCATAAACTTTGCCCGTAAACCCGTTGGGCGGTAGCCATTTGGCCATGGCTTCGGCATCCAGGAAGGCCCGATAGACGCGCTCGGGCGTGGAACGGATTACGCGGTGGAGACGAACCGTTTGAGTGGTCATGGCTCAATTCCGTTAGCAGAGGATGGCCCTCTGATTGATATGACGAACACGGTTAGGTGGAATCGACATATCTTGCTACCGGCGTTGGGACTCCGCAAACAGTGCGTCGATGTGTCGACGCACTGCCTGGATCAGCTCATCTCCCTCGTCGCCGGCGGATTAATGCTCGACGTCGAGTCGCCTTCTCGACCATCCTGCTGGACCTATATCCAGCAGGATGGGTGCGCTTCAAACAATTACCAGCCAATGCCGAACGCCATGTGCTCTGGCTGTTGCGTCGTGATGGTTGTGCTCTGGTTGTTGTTGTCGTCATACGAGAAGCCGTATGCCATTCCTCCGACCGAGTGCAGGTGCCAGAACTGCGAGTAGAAGTTGGCTGGCGAGGATTGGTAATAGGTCGACGCATTCGCCCAGTTCGCGGGAGTAAGCAGTACGCCACGGTTCGTCGCCGCGCAGATCTGGTTCTCCAGCTGCAACTGTATGGCGTTCTCATCCTGTTGCTGGGGTGAGCTTCCCGGAACGCCGCTGGCCATCGTCCCTGCGCACAACAGCACATCCTGTGTGGATGGTAGCTGGACGACAAAGGTCTCGCCGACGTTGGCCGCCGCAGGATTGACCTCGGTAAAGGTGAAGGTCGATCCGGAGGTGGTGCCGGTGAATTGGCGGCCGTTGATGGTTAGCGTCAGAGGCGTGCTGCTGTACTGCGCCCATGCGCTTGCGATGACACTGTCGAAGTAGTTTCCATTCGCTCCACCTGTACCGAAGGTGGTTTCCGCGGGCGAGAGAATGCGCAGGTTGTTCGGTGCTGGCGTGTTGAAGGCTGCCGGCGTTTGGCTGATGTATTCCTGGTCGATGTTTGCGATCGACTCGTTGATGCCTACCTGCATGTGGAAGGTTTCGTTGGCTCCCCACACATCCAGCAGCAGCGGCAATCCGAACTGATTGACCTGGGTGGTGTTGATGAAGATGCCACCGTTCGCGGCGTAGTCGAACTCATACCAATCGTAGTGAACATTGATATTGGGATCGGTACCGTTGAGCGGATTAGGCCCGGCGTATCCGTTGTTGCCGCCGTTTGCGCCGGCCATGATCGGCATATAAAGCGGGCTGCCTTCCGAAATATAGATACGACCGGAAGTCAGCGGCGGCAGCGTGAGTTGATGGCTCTGCGCAAGCGTGAACGCGTAGTTGGGATACGTCTTCCCGTTCGGCGCGACCAGTGCGTTTGAAGCCGTGTTGTCCGCTACGTTGGCTGGCGTAACCGTGCCGTTGTAGTTGACCCAGGAGAGCGCACCGGTGACAGGATCGTTGCCGAGGATTTCGACGTAGATCTGATTGTCTGCCCATGCACCGTTGGTGTTGTTGTTGAGGTCGGTGACGATGGCACCGGGAACGACCGTGTAGCTGGGCGAAAGATTGACGCTCAGCGTTGCCGACGACGATGGAGCAGACCCGGCGGAGTTGCTGACCGTGACCGTGAAGCTGCTGGCGTTATCGGCGGCCGTGGTTCCCGGCGTGGTGTAGCTCGCGCTGGTTGCTCCTGCAATGGCTGCACCGTTCTTGGACCACTGATAAGTCAGTGAGCCACCGCTGGCAACCACGGTGAACGTGGCCGTGCGTCCGATCGTGACCGTCTGACTGGTTGGCGACGTGGTAATAGCAGGTGCCGTTACCGTCGGCGACGACGCCGATGTCGTGGTGATGGCGGTGTTGGAAGCCGGAGACGTGCCGCCCGCGTCAACTGCCTCGACAGCGTAGGAGTACGTCGTCGAAGCCGTTAGGCCGCTATCGACGTAAGAGGTCCCCGTCACGCCATTCGCGACGGCGACACCGTTGCGAATAACCGTATACGTCACGCCGGACGTCGACGATGCGATCCAGCCCAGGTTGACCACACTGGAGGAAGCCGCGGTTGCCGTCAGGTTCGTCGGCGCGAGCGGAATGGCGATCGTACTAGCGCTGGCTTGCGCCGTCGGAGCCGACGTGCCGGAAGCATTGGAAGCCTCGACCACGTAGTAGTACGTCGTGTTCACCGACAGGCCGGTATCCGAATAACTGGTGCCGGTTGCCGTGGCGATTTGATTGGCGCTGGAAGGCGTAAAGCCAGACGTCGTGCTGCGGAAAACGTCGTAGACCACGCCAGAGGCTGGCGAGGCCGTCCAGTTCAAGTTGATCTGACTGGCGGAAACGGACGTCGCCGTCAGACCACTTGGTGAGCCGATAGGAGCGGCAACCACTTCGATGCCATTGATCACGGCATTGTCGGTGATCGCGTTGAACTGAAGCACGATCTGCCCTTGCGCATTGGCGGTTGTCGTAAAGGGCTCGGCGATCGCTATGTCCTGCCCACCCGCCGTCGCGAAGACGTCGAAGTTGCTCAGCACCTGCGTGCCGTTGATGCTGACGTTGAATACGCGCTGTCCCGGCTTGGTCCAGTAGAACTCGTCGAAGTGCAGGCGCACCGTGTAGCTGGCGCCAGCAGTCAGGCCAGGAAGCGTATAGCTGAAGTTGTTGCCGACACGTTGGTTCTGATAGACCGACTGCGGAGCAGGATTGGTCACGCCGGAGGTATTGATCGTCGCGCCGGTACCGGATGCTGCACCGCCGTTGAAGTCTTCATCGGCAACATAGGAACCCGCTGCAGGACCACCCGCACTGATCGCAAGCACATCCGAGCCACACCCCGACGTACCGCAGTTGACATCGAACGTGGTCGCCGTCGCGGTGTTGGAAGCCATCGACGTACCTGCCGAATCGACGGCCTCGACCGTGTAGGAGTACGTGGTGGTGGATGTCAGGCCAGTGTCGCTATAGGTCGTTCCGGCCTGGGCATTGCTCACCGCCGTTCCGTTGCGGAACACCGTGTACTTCACTCCCGATGTCGCCGAGGCGGTCCAGCTCAGGTTGATCTGGCTGGAGGAAGCCACCGTTGCCGCCAGGTTCGACGGCGCGTTGGGCGGTGTATTCGTCGCAGTCGCCGCTTCGACTTCGATACCGTTGACCTCGGCGTTGTCTTTGACGGTGGCGAACTGAAGAACGACTTGTCCCTGCGCATTGGCCGTCGCGGCAAACTGCTCGACCATCGCAATGTCCTGACCGCCAGCGGCCGCGAGGACATCGAAGTTGGTCAACACTTGCGTGCCGTTGATGCTGACGTTGAACACGCGCTGCCCTGCTTGAGTCCAGTAGAACTCGTCGAAGTGCAGTCGCACGGTGTACGTCGTTCCTGGCGTCAGACCTGGAAGCGTATAGGTGAAGTTGCCGAAGCGTTGGTTCTGATAGACCGACTCGGGCGCGGGGTTGGTCACTCCGTTGATATTGATCGTCGCATTGGTGCCCGATGCCGTGCCGCCCACGAAATCTTCATCAGCGGCGAAGCTGCCAGCACCAGGACCACCTGCGCTGATCGCAATGGCATCCGAACTACTGCAGTTCGTGGTGCAGGTTGCGACGGGCGTCGTCACCGTGGCGGTGTTGGAGGCCGTTGAAGCCCCTGCCCCGTCGGTGGCCACGACGATGTAGTAATACGTGGTAGCAGCAGCCACGCTGGTATCCGAATAGGTCGTTCCAGCGGTGGTGGCTATCTGGTTTGCGCTGGAGGGAACGAACCCGGCAACGGCACCGCGATAGATCGTGTAGCTGACGGTACAGCCGTTTGCCGCCGTGCTCGCACCCCACGTCAGGTTCACCTGGCTGGAAGCATTGCTTCCCGCAATCAGTGTTCCCGGCGTGCTCGGAACGGCGCTGCAACTATTCTGTTGCACGGCGAGCGTGGCGATGTTGCTGGGCGTCGTACCGAATACGTCGCCTACGGTCACAGTGAACGCCGAGCTATTGTCGGCCGCCGTGGTAGCCGGTGTCGTGTAGCTGGATGACGTTGCGCCGGCGATGGGGCTTCCGTTCTTCGACCACTGGTAGGTCAAGCTGCCGAGGCCGGTGGCCGCTACGTTAAAGGTTGCCGTCTGTCCAATGGCGACTGTCTGATTGCTCGGCTGCGTTGTGATGGTGGGCACCGTTCCGGCGTCGGTGCCGGAGACACACAGCGTGGCGCCCGGGTAGTTGTTGGTGACCTGGTAGCCGAACGTGCCGTCGAAGTTCACCAACGCGGTTTTCGTAGAGTCGTTCGGATCGACCGTTGACGTCCACGTACTCCAGGTTCCTGAGAAGGCGGTGGAGTTGTTGTTGACGCCGCTGATGCTTAGCGCTTCCGATTGCGTGGGCAGACGCATATTGATGCTCGCGCAATAAGCCTGCGCATTCACACCGGTGAACTGCGAACCTGCCGCCGTATCTGTCATCACGGTGCGGGTCCAGGTCAAACCGGTGAGATTATCCGTCACCAAGCTGGGGCTCGACGCGTTGACGGTATATCGATCCGTTACGCCGCAACATTGCGCCACGTTATAGACCTGGAACTCATAGACCGAGTAGCCGTACTGCGTCGCGCGCTGTGTCCCGTTTAGCCGGATATAGCGACCGCTTACTGTCGGGAAGTTGAGCGTTTCCGTTCCGCCCGCACCCGCGTTGTTGGTAGTGGCCGTTTTCCAGGAGGACGGGTCGTTGGGATCGCCGCTGGAATAGAGGATCTGATACTGGGTCGCATAGGCATTTTCCCAGTTGATGATCACCGTATTGAAGGACTGCACCGAACCCAAGTCGATCTGCAACCACGAGGGATCGACGCCGGGAACCGCGGGCGTGGGTGGTGCGCCGGCGGTTGCGGAACCCCACCGTGTGGAAACATTGCCATCGACAGCATTCTCCGGCCCCAGGCATCCCGTGCCTGTAAACGGCGGTGTTGTCGTTCCGTCGTTGCACGCATTCTGCGTGCTGCTGGAGGTTGCGAGCGCGTTCAGGGCCATATTGACGCCTGGAGGCGCCAACGTGATTTTCGCCGCGTTGCTGGTGATAGGCGTGCCCGCGGCATTGTTCACCGTGACCGTGTACGAGCCGACGTTCGCGGCACTCACCGCTGGGATCGTATACGTAAGCGTATTGGACTGTTGCGTTCCGCTGGTGAGAATGGTGGCGGTGCCGCCCGCAGGCGTGAACTGCCACTGATACGTGTACGGCGCAGACCCGGCAACGACAACCGTGAACTGAACCGGTTCATTGACGGGCGCGATGGAGCTGGCTGGCTGCGTAGCAATGGACACCGGTGTTGCCGCATCGACCGTCACCACGGCGTTCGACGATTGAACCGAGCCGAGGTCGTTGGCGACGACAACATAGAAGCTTGTGCTTCCCGCCGCCGTAAAGACCGGCGTGGTGTACGACGCTTGATTGGCACCGGCAATGGCGCCCGAGCCGACCTGATACCACTGATAGGTGAGTGTCGGCGAACCGGTTGCCGCAACGGTGAGTGTGGCCGATTGCCCATCCACCACCGATTGGGAAGCCGGCTGCGTGGTGATGACAACGTTCGCGGGCGCGTCGACGCTGAGGGTGACCGGCGTAGAAGTCACCGTACCCAAACCCAAGCTGCTGGAAATCGTCACCGTGAAGGTGTCGCCGTTGTTTGCAGCAGTCGTCGCAGGCGTGGTGTAGGTGGCGCTGGTTGCGCCGGCGATCGGGCCGCTGGAGTCAGACCACTGATAGCTGAGCGTACCGGAGCCTGAAGCCACAACACTGAAGGTCGCCGGAAAGCCCGACGTGGTTGCCACGCTCACGGGAGGAACGATGATGACCGGCGCCTGCGATTGCGCAACAGAAGGCGGCGCGACCGAGGCCAGCGTAACGCTGCCGCTTGTCAGCCCAGGCGCACTCGCCGTCACGGTGACGGTGCCGGGCGTAAACGTGCTGCGCAGCGCGATCTTCTGCAATCCGCCTTCGAAGTTCAGCTCCGGATCGCCGGGCGAGTGGAAGAAAGCGTAGGGCAATCCTTGAATCACATTGCTGTTCGCCTGCGAGAACGCGTCCTGGTAGTAACTGGTCCACGATGGATCGGCCACCAGCTGCTGCGTGCCGCCCATGTAAGTTGCGGGTCCGGTAACGGAGAACGTGACGTTGTCCTTTGCCGTCGGCACGAGGTTGCCATCGGCGTCCTCCACCTGTGCAACCACAAAGGCCGCATCCGAGCCATTAGCGGTCCACTGAAAACTCGTGCCGTTCGGTTTGATCATTTCAGGAACGACGCTGAGAACAATCTTGTTCTCCGTCCCCGCTGTCGTGCGCGTATCGCTCACGCCCGCCACCGGATTGCCGTTCGCATCAAGGCATTCGGCGGTGACCGTGCCAGGAGCCCAGTTCACCATCCAGTGCACCTGCCCGGGCATGACTGTGGTGTTCTGCGTCAGGTTCGAGCTGGAATTGACGTTCCACGGATTGGGCGTCTGGTCCGCAAGCAGCGTGCCCGTGACCGGATCATTGGGAACGCCGTTGATCAACAGACGCACCGCGGGACAGTTGCTGAATGCGTTCTCTTGAATCGGAGTCCCTGCGGTGTACTCGTAGGCGCGGTTCCAGTGATGCGCCAGGTGAACGACCGGTTGAACCGAATACGGTATCCAGTTGGCTTGATAGATGTAGTAAAGCAATCGAGGGAAACGATTCGCATCGGTCGAGGAGTAACCCAGCGAGCGCACGAAGTTCACCATGTTGGGCTGATTCTGATATTCGGCCCAGAGGCTGACCTCGCCTGGAGACTCGGCGAAATACCATTGCGCCATGCCAAACGCGTTGGCCGCCCTTCCCCGCCGCCAGTCGTCAAGATACGGCGCCGCAAACGCCAACTCATAGTCATAGGCCAGGCCGCGACCGGTGCCCATGTTGTCCCAATACTCGGCACCAAATGCCGGGTTGTTCGGGTTCTGCTGCTTGTTGCCGACTTCGCAACCGGCGCCGTCGCATTCGTCAATCAAACCGTAGGAGGAACTGTAGGTGCGATCGGCACTTCCGCGCGGATGGATGCTGTCCCAGGTCGTCTCGATGGTGCCGAGTTCGGTTGCGAGCGTCGGATTCATGCCACCGTTGTCCCTCTCCCAATCGAGAATGGACGGATGGCTACGGTCGCGAATGATCATGTCGCGATGCAGTTCTTGCTTCAGCTGCAGGTCGTCGGCCGTCGGATTGGAACTGGCATTCCAGTAACCTTCGCCATCGCCGCTGGGCTGATCGATCATGATGCCGTAGGCATCGGCGGCTTCCACCATCTCTTCACTGCTGGTCGAGTGGCCAGGCCGCCATACATTGCCGCCTTGCGCAGCGATCTGCGCCATGTCGCGCCACCATTGTTCATCGGGAACCGACGATCCAAGTCCCGGATAGTCGTAGCGGCTCGAGCCGCCCCACAGATAAACGGCATGACCATTGAAGTAAGGGAAGTTCGAATCCCACGTGATCGTCCGAATGCCAAGCGTGCTCTGCGTCGAGTCAACCACGACTCCGTTCACGCTGACGATGTGGTAGACCTTGTACAGATAAGGCGACCCGCACGATACCGGCGGCGTTCCGCAGTTCGCATTGTTCGGATACCACAACGTCGGGTTGGGAACCGTAATCAATTGGTCGAACATCGGCGTCGCGCCGGACGGAAACGTGCTTGGCGTCATCGCCGGCACGGCCTGCGTGATCGGCGGTGCCGTGGCAACGACGTTGCCCTTGGCATCCACGATCTGCGTCGTCAACGTGACTTGCTGCGTCGCTGTCGTCTCATTCAGTACATTGGTTTGTACCTCGACGACTGCCGAAGCGGCAGTGGCCGTTCCCTGCGCAGCCGGAACCTCGGATACCGTTCCGACGTAAGTACCCCAGGTCTTCTGATTCGAATAAACGTTCGGCGGAATATGAACTGGATTGGTGACGTACAGTTTCACATTGCGGAACAGTCCCGCCATGGCCTGACCGAAGCGGAACGCGCCGGAAAAGTTCGGGTTCTCAAACCACGGAGCACCGCGCGAGACATCGATGGCGATGACATTGTCCGTCTTGCCATCCGCAACGATATACGGCGTCAAGTCGACGACCACCGGGATGAAACCCACTACATGGGTAGCCTGCGCATCGGCCGCCACAGCGCTGGCGCCGGGCAACAACTTACCGTTTATAAAGATCTGAATACCGGTGTGCGATCCTTCGACGTTCAGCAGGAACTTTTGACCGGCGTACTTCGGATCCACCTTGAAATGCAGACGGTACCAGTTGAAGTTTCCCGTCAAAGACCCCTGGCCGCCGCCCGAAGTCTGGTTGATGAAGGTGCGCGAGATATTGGCATCGTAGGGCAAGCCCACTTGTGTCCAGGTGGCGCTGCTATCGGAACTCTCGTTCAAGCCAGGCGCTGAATACGATGTCGAATTATTGGTGTTCTCGAACCACCAGTTACTCTGGGGAGCATTCGACGTCGAGCTTGCGTCCCCAATGTACTGAGGAACGCCCGCGGCGAGATTGATCGTGTAGCGCTGCGAGCTTGGCAGCGTCGGTTCTACCTGTTGGGCGTCAGCGTAACGAGCGGTCACCGATGCCAGCAGTACAAGAAACATCAAGCAGAGCGTCCGTACTCTGTCTGCCGTTATCGCGCCGCCTGGCCTGGCTCTTCGTCTATGGGGTGCACGGCTGTATTTCGAAGCTACGACTTCCAGATAAGCATGCAGTCCCACTGTCGTCCCCTTTTGACTATGTAGCCCCTCACAAAAAACATGCGGCACGGCACATGTATTCGTCAGACGGTCGCAAGCCTGGCCACGACAAACGCGTGTCCAATGGATTAGTCCCGAATGAACTTAGATGGGGTGGCGGGATCATCCGCGCTGCTAACGATCACCGCAATGCACAAATGAGAGTTTTCCTAACACTTTCGGGTAAATATTTAAGTATTGAGATGCACTACTCATTTAGACGTCTAAATTTAGAAAGTAAAAAAATGAAATAAAAAAGAAACAAACAAATCGCTACTAAACATCCTTTGTCTTGTTCAAAATTTCGTCTCGGAAATTTTCTTGAAGTGCGTAAATTTCGCGTAAATGATTTTGCAAAACGTAATCGCGAAAGGCGAACAAAGGAAACGTCCGAGCCCGAACTGTCGATGGCAGGTGGTGGCTCATGCCTGTCGTCGCTTGGAGTACGCCGAACGATGGATCTGCCGGGTGCTGCACCCGACGCGTTCGTTGGTACGTTATATGCTGCGGCCGTGCAGCAACGACGCGCCTCTCGCGCAACGCGCTACGGCAATCGTGGGCGATATGAAGGCAACGGCGCCCGCAGTGTGCTAGCGTTTACGGTCGGACCGATGCTTCTCACGAGAGGTACGCCGCCATGTTTGCTCCGCCAAGCAAGGGAGTAGCGCCCAAGAGCGGTTCTGATCACCTCCCGACCAGCCGTCTCGTGGCGCAGCAACGCACGGTTTCGCGAACCGAACCCGGGGAACAGCGCGCACACCAGACCGATCCGGCAACTCTGGTGACACCCGCCCGGCTTTCTCACATCCCTCTATTTCCGCCTAACAGCCAGCCGCAATCGCAGGCCGTGCGCGTGCAGTGCCGGCACGCAGCCGGTAGTAGCACGGACGGAGATCCACTCGAAGCAGAGGCCGAGCGGATCGCCGACAAGGTGGTTCAAAATACTTCGCCGGGCGCCGTCCATATGGCCGCTCCTCGTATCTCCCAGGCAAGCACATCGGACGGCTACGCAGTCGCTGCTTTGCGCACGGTCGATCCGACGCTCGCGGGAGGTGGCGCGCCGCTCGCACCCACCGTACGCCAGGACATGGAACAGCGGCTGGGTTTCGATCTTTCGGCGGTGCGTATCCACAGCGGCCCGGCAGCCGAGTGCTCTGCCCGCGAATTGCGCGCCGACGCGTACACGCTCGGTCACGATATCGTGTTCGGCGCCGGCAAGTTCGCACCCGATACGCAGCAGGGTCGGCATCTGCTCGCGCACGAACTCGTGCACGTGCAGCAGCAACGCGCGAGTGCACCGTGCGTGCAACGCAAACCGACCGATCCCGACGAACTCGCGGCCATCGACAACGAAGACAAGGCCGTCACGGATCTCGCGACGCGGGCGATCAAGTCGGGTACACCGCAGTTCGCGGTGCATGAAGTGCTGTGGCGACTGATTAACAGTCGCGGGCTCGACATGCATTTCGAGCTGAGCGGCAGCCGCTACGATAAGAATCACAAGGGCATTACGATCGAAAGCAAAGGAAAGGGACCGCGTACCACAGGCTTCGTCGTCGCCGGCGACGAGGTGTTGCAGCGCCTCGCCAAAGGCCAGGTCGCACAGGTCGCGAAGGAACTCGAAACGCAGATTGCCGGTGTCGACACGGCGCGCGGCACGATCGACTACGTGTTCATCATGGGTAAGGATACGAACAAAAAAAACCAGTTCTATACCGAGGCGAAGAAGTATTTCCAGGCGCAATATCCGTCTGCGACGATGGTAGAGGACGTGCGCGATCTCGACGGGATCAATGAGCGGATCAACGCCGGCGCCAAGCCGGTGGCAAACCTGATCATCGTGTCGCACGCTCATCCCGACGGAACCGTCGCGTTCTCGTTGAACAAGACCGACAAAACGCCCGGACAACTGCAGTATTCGGAGCTTAAGGAGGCCAATGAGAAGGGCTCGCTGGTGAAGCCCGACCCCGAGTTGATCGGCTTCTGGACCAATGTACTGATCCGCGGCTGCAACCTGGGTCGCAGTGAGGCGATGCTTGGTGAAGTCCAGACCGCGTTCGGCGGTAGCGCACGGGTGATCGCACCGACCCACAGTCAGGTATACAGCGGCGGGACGACGCAGGCGTTTGCTGGACCGTTCTATGAGGAGCCCGGCAGAAGCAAACTGACCGACGAGCAGGCATTCGCGAAAATCAAGGCGAAGCCCGAATACGGCTTCGTGACGGACTGGGACGCGATGCGCAAGTCGCTTAAACGGACCGACGATGCCACCACCGAGATCGTCTACGAGGGGCCCTTTCCCACCCCAGGCCAGGAGATGGCATTTCTCAGGGCCGCATCGCCGAAAACGCCTACGAAGGAATACAAGTTCGACGCGTCGAGGATCGAAGGCGTGAAAACGGTCTTCATGTACAAGGCTATCCATCCGATGAAGTTCGGCCCCATCGAAGTGGCACAGGAAACGCCGCCTGACGAGGCTACGGCCATCGCCCGCGCGAAAGCGAAAGTCGCGCGTCCCGATGCATACACGTACAAGGTGCGCCCGATCCGGCAGGGTGTGATGCTGCAGGTTGCCGTCGACATCGTGCGAACCGAGTGGAACCTGTATCACTCGGAATTGCACAAGGCCGGCAAGCCCTTCGATCCGTCGCCCGGCGTCAAGCCGTGGTTTGGCGACACCGAATAATAATTCTTACCCAAGATGGACGAGGCTCCGAAGGGCATCCTCTGTATGCCCTTCGTCTTGTTCGGCGTAGCGCCAGTGTCGCTGCGCTAAACGGCGGGTTCCTTTACCTGTGGAACGGCGCCGCTCGCGCGCAAACCTTCGATGTCGGTTGCACTAAATCCTAGCTGGCGGAGGATCTCCTCGTTGTGCTCTCCAATTCTTGGAGCACGCTTGGCGGATACCTTGGTAACGCCATGCACATGAAGCGGACTACTGATCGTGGACGTCAGCTTGCCGCCGGCACCTTCGAGCGGAACGATGATGTTGTTCGCCTGGATCTGCGGATCATTGATGACTTCCCGCGGATCACGCACGGCGCCGAACGTCACATGGATGCCCCTGAACACGTTGTGCCAATGCTCCATCGGCTGCGCACCGAAAACGTCGTCCAGTATCGAGGTGAGCTGCGGCATATTCGCCATCAGCTTCACCGGATCGGAGAATCTCGGATCGGTCAGCAGATCGGGGCGGCCTATCGCTTTCGCCACGGCCTCCAATTTGTCGGACGTGACGACGAGAACGAACCACGTGTCATCCGCAGCGCGATAGACGTTCATCGCCGCATTTGCAGGATTTTTGCGATCGTGCTGCCCAAAGAATTTGGCGTCGCACAGCGCAGCCTGAATCGAAACGCTGGCAGACCAGATACCTTCCGCAAGCAGCGAGGTCGTGACATGCGCGCCCTCCCCCGTTCGCTCGCGACGATACAAGGCAGTAACAATCGCCGAATAGAGTCCGACTGCGGTCGCATTGTCGCCGCTACCAGCCACCGGCCAGGTGGGTGGCGCGCCGGCATCGCGCGTCATCGACAGCAATCCGCTGCGAGCCCAGTACGAGGTGATGTCAAAGCCAGGGAGATCGGCATCGGGCCCGTTTTCGCCGAAACCCGTGACGTCCGCGTAGATCAGGCGCGGATTCCATGGCAGCACATCTTGATATTCAAGCTTAAGTCGCGCGCGCGCCGGGTGCGGCGTATTGACTATGAGCACATCGGCCCATTTGACGAGCTTTTCGAGTACTTGGTGTGCACTCGGAGATTTCAGATCAAGCGCCATACCGCGCTTGTTGCGATTGTTCAGATGCCAGGGGTAAGCATCCTCGGCGACCGGTTGCGGCGGAGCGTTGTGAGCGTGTCGCCACAGTTCGCCGCTCGGCGGTTCCACTTTGATGACGTCAGCGCCGAAGTCGGACAAGATCACCGCGGCGCTGGGGCCTGCGATGAAGCTCGCCATGTCCACCACTTTCAATCCGGAAAAAATATTGTCGCTTGCCATGTCTGTTCTCTCTGAATTGCTGCGTGCGGCCGTTACTTCACCGCCCCAGAAATTGGGGTACGCGTTTCTCGAGGAAAGCGGAGGTGCCTTCCTTCTTGTCTTCTGTAGCGGCGCAAATGCCGAAATAGGAAGCCTCCAGCGCAAGGCCTGCGCTTTGGCTGCTGTCCATCCCCTTATTCACCGCATCCAAGGAGAGCTTCACAGCGATCGGTGCGTTGGCCGCGACCTGCTTCAGGATGGTTTCGGCACGCTCAATTAGGCTGTCTGCAGAAACGACTTCGTTGACGAGACCAATGCGATAGGCTTCCTGTGCGGAAATCGTCTCGCCTGTGAGGATCAGCTGCAACGCATGCCCTTTTCCTACCAGACGCGGCAAACGTTGCGTTCCGCCACCGCCTGGCAGCAGGCCCAACTTCACTTCGGGCTGCCCAAATCGGGCGTGTTCTACAGCGATGCGCATCGTGCAGGCCATGGCCGTCTCGCAGCCGCCGCCCAGCGCAAAGCCATTGATCGCGGCGATGACCGGTTTGCCGAGATTCTCTATGAGATCCAGCACGTGCTGCCCGAACCGGCTGGATTCCTCCGCTTCGTAGGCACCTAAATGCGCAAGTTCACTGATGTCGGCGCCGGCAATGAATGCCTTGTCGCCAGCGCCGGTCAGGATCACTCCACGCACGGAGGCGTCGGCTTTCGCCTCCTCGAAGGCAGCCTTCAAGTCGGTCCATGTCGCCGTATTCAGCGCGTTGAGCACCTTGGGCCGATTCACCGTCACGTGGGCGATCGAACCCTTCTTCTCGTACAGAGCGTTCTCGAGCTTCAGCCCCGTTGCCGAAGAGGATTCGAGTGTCGAGGCAGTTAGGGGTGAGGTCATTGCAAGGATCCTCCAACCGAGGCGTTGGACTTAGTGAAGTCGGGCTGGCGCTTTTCGAGGAAGGCCGCGAGGGCTTCCTTGGCATCACCCGACTGCAAGCGCGACGCGTACTCTTGGAACTCGAGTTCCGCAGCAGCCGCCATGTGAGCGCTCAAGGTGCGCCTCATCAGTCGCTTGCTCGCACGCACCGCCCCGGCCGGCTGTCGTGTCAGCTTGTGTGCCGTGTCCAGCGCTGTCGCCATGAGGTCTGCCGCGGGCACGACGCGCGTGACGAAACCCAGCTGTGCCGCGCGGCTTGCATCGAACGGCAGTGCCAATAGGACCAATTCCGCTGCGGCGAGGTAGCCGATCTGCGCGGGAAGCCAATAGCTCGTTCCCAGCTCCGGCACCAGGGCGAGATTCACGAAGGGCATCTGGAATCTCGTGTGCTCCGCGGCGTACACGAAGTCGAAGTGCGTGAGCATGGTCGTGCCCCCTCCGATGGCGACACCATGCACCGCGGCGATAAGCGGCTTGTCGAACGCGATCAGTGCAGCGAAGAAGCGCGCCTGCGGGCTGTCGTCACTCTTCGGGGGGTTGTGGAGGAAATCCCCGAGGTCATTGCCCGCGCAGAATGCATCGCCGACGCCGTGCAGGAGCACAACCCGCGTTTCGTCGTCCTTGGCAGCGGCATTGAGCAGCCCGGCTACTGTCGAGTACATGTTTAAGGTCATCGCGTTCTTCTTTTCCGGTCGGTTGAACTGGATTCGAAGTACGTTCTCGATGCGCTCGGTCACGATCTCGGGCATTTCCATCTCCTTAAGCTTTTCGGCTGATCGCCGTGGCACGCGTCAAACAAAGGCGCCGTAGCCGGTGATGGCTTTACCGACGATCAGATTTTGCATCTGATACGTGCCTTCGTAAGAATAAAGTGCCTCGGCATCCGCGAAGAAACGTCCGACGTCGTAGTCGGCGAGAATACCGTTGCCGCCCAGGAGCTCGCGCCCCCACGCGACTGTCTCGCGCGACTTGGCCGTGCAAAATGCCTTCGCGAGTGCGGCCTGGTGATCGCTGAGCTTCCCCTCGTCATCGAGTTGCGCGAGCCGAAGCATCAAGCACTGACATGCAGTTACGTTGGCGAGCATCTTTGCGAGCAAGTCCTGCACCAACTGGAACGAAGCGATCGGCTTCCCGAACTGCGATCGCTCCTGCGTGTATTTAAGCGTTGCCTCGAACGCGCCCATCTGGATGCCGGTGGATGCCCAACCCACCATGTACCGCGTCATCCGCAGCACGCGCGCCGTGTCGCGGAACGAGTTGCCGCCCTGCAGGCGATTCGCCTCCGGCACGCGCACGTCTGTCAACGTGATCTGACCGTTCTGGACGACTTTCAGCGCGATCTTGTGCTCCATCTTCTCGACGCTGAATCCCGGCGTGGTCTTGTTCTCGATGATGAAACCCTTGACTTGATTGTCAGCCACATCCCGCGCCCAGATGATCGAAATGTCGCACCATGGCGAGTTGCCGATCCATCGTTTCTGGCCATTGAGAATCCAGCTGTCGCCGTCGCGCGTCGCCGTCGTGGTCAGGCCGCCCGCAGTTCCTGAACCGACCAGTGGTTCGGTCAACCCAAAGCAACCAATTTTTTCGAACCGCGCCATAGGCGGCAGCCACTTCTGTTTCTGCTCCTCAGATCCGTCGAGATAAATCGAGCCCATCGCCAGGCCGCTGTGCACACCGAAGAACGTACACATCGATGCATCGGTACGCGCAATTTCCATCGCGACGTAGCCGAATAGTTTCTGGCTACCGCCCGCGCAACCATAGCCCTCATAACCAAGCCCGCCGATGCCGAGGTTCTTGAACGAAGGCAGCAGTTCGAATGGAAACGCGTCATCGGCCCAGTACTTGTTGATGACCGGCCGGACATGGGTCTCCATGTATGTCCGTACTTTTCCGACCACTGCTCTCTCCTCGGGAGTGAGAAGGTCGACCAACTGATAGAAATCGCCATTGGGCACGGGCACGGGCTTCGGCCCGGCGGACTTGTTAGTCGCGGTTGCTGTGGACACTTAGAACTCCCATTCTTTCGGCGTGAAAGCCGGAAAATTTGCAGACAGATGATCGATCTTGGCGGTGGCGCCCAATGTCAGGCGACCGGCGTTGTCGACTTCGTTTGGCTCGACTTGTCGACTTTGTTGCGCAACTCGAGCAGTCCGAGCAGGACTTCATCGCGCTCTGCGGCAAGGTCATCGATCGAGCGCGAACCGACCTCGGTATGAACGCCGTCGATCAGTTTCTTCTGGACGTCAGGGGTCAGCTGCGGGTTCCCCAGCACCTTCCACCAGGCGGTCATCGGCCCGGTGAATTGCTGAAAGAAATGTTCGATGCCACCTTGGCCGCCACCGAGATGATTGAGCATCAGCTGACCCATGATGCCCCAGCGCAGACCGGGTCCCCAGCACAGTGCCGTGTCGACATCGGCAGCGCTGACGACATCGTCGGCGACGAGATGGTAGACCTCCCGCGCCAATGCAGCCTGCAAACGATTCGCTACATGCCCAGGCACTTCCTTCTTCACGCGGACAGTCCGCTTGCCGAGGCTCGTGTAAAACTTGTCGACGCGCTCGATCGTCTCCTGCGAGGTCTTTGCACCGCCGACGATCTCGACCAACGGGACCAGATGCGGCGGATTGAAGGGATGACCGATGACGCAGCGTTCGGGATGCAGTTCGCACGCCGACTGGATCTCGCTCATCGTCAAGCCCGACGAGCTTGAAGCAATGATGACGCTGGGTTGCAACAGCTCGTCCAGTTGACGATAGAGCGTCTTCTTGAAATCGATTTTCTCTGGCCCGTTTTCCTGCACCAGATCAGCGTCCTTGACGGCATCGGCAAGACTCGCAGTGAACGACAGCCGGTCCTGGGAAGCACCGGATGCGAGGCCGAGCCGTTGCAGTGCCGGCCAGGCCATGGAAACAAAGCGCCTCAATGCAGCTTCCGCGCCTGGCGCAACGTCGGTCGCCACCACGTCCAGACCCTTGGCTAGGAAGAGTGAGGCCCAGCTGGCGCCGATGACCCCTGTGCCGATAATGGCAACTCGGCGAATGGGCTTGTTTTGCGACATATCATTGCTCCTTTGGAACTTCGGCGTATGCGATGCCGGTCAGGTTGCCCTGCGCGTAAAGGAAATTTTTCTCGCCGGATCCATCGAGCCGTGCGGAGTAAATCGATCCCGCAAGATCGGTCACAAACATGCGGTCGCCAGGCACATCCAGAGCGATGCCGATGCCTTCCATCAGATGAGTTATCACGATCTCCGGCTCGGCCGGCTTGTTGTCGATGGAGGCGCGATTGACCGTGTTGCCGCGCGGAGGATCGCCGCGGTCGGTCCAGTACAGGACGCGGTTTTCGACATCGAGCTCGAGATCGATCGGCTCCGGCAGGCCATCGAAGAAGATCTCGATGTCGGTCCTGTTCGCCGCCGTTTGGCCGGCGGGAATCTCAATATTCGCTCGGAGGATGCGACCAAGCCCGGCGTTATCTGGACCTTTTTGCGACCAGTAGATGTGCCCGTATTTCGGGTCGATGGTCAATCCGACACACCACCTTGTCTGATCTCGACGTTCGATATCGCTGTGGCCAGACTCGATAAGTGTTTCCAGCTGCGAGCCGTCAAGATTGCAGCGCATGAGACGCATTCCCTCGCGATCGCACCAATAAAGTTTGCGGTCTCTTTTATCGAGAATGAGCTGCTTCGGCGTGTGGGTCCATCCCTGTGCGAGAACGGTCTTCCGGTTCTTGCCATCAATGTCGGCGCGTTCGATCGACCCGTCGTTCAAGTTCGGGATGCCCATGTTGGTCCAGTAGATATGACCCGCATCGACATCGACCACGATGCCATCCGGCAAGTGGCAATCCGTCACAACGGTTTTTCGATCGGAACCATCCGTATTCATCGAGTGAATGAGCCCGGCGTTCAGCTCGAGCACAAAGAGACGAGAGACGGTAGCGTTGGCGTCTGCGCTGTGATTGCTTTCTTTGACGGTTTTAGACATGCGGTACCTGTATGGCGGTCTGACACGAAATGGTTCAGAGCTTTGCCGTAAAGATGCCGCGAATGCCGATTGCCGTATTGGACGAAACTATTGCCTTGAGAATGTTTGTGCTTCTACTCCATGTAGTCGAACCGTCGTCATGTCGGTGACATCTCGGTCATTATTTGGTTTTTGCTTCGTTGTGAACGTAAGCCAAGGCAGCGGTTATCGGCAGCAGAGCGAAGCACTTGACGCTGACGACGGCAAACATAAGCGCGCCGCATCCGCACCCAAACGCGAACACAGCAACATTTCCGCTAAAGCGGACGATGCGGGAATTGATCGCCAATGCCTGCTCTTCGCTTAAACCGCCGTGCCACTTGTCCGCCAGGTCGAGCATGATTTGCGTAGTGGTACCCGTCATGAGCGTCGAAGGCGGCGCATAGGAAAGATGGACACGATGCACCGCGTTTTGGAGTGCCATGGCGGTAACGAAGATCATGCCTACCGCGACCGTCGCCATGTCATCCGCATCGTGGAAAGGACCAAGCGTCCACGCCAGCCACGCCCCAAGAATCAAAAGCAGCAACTCCACAAAAAAGAGTGTGCGCAAGATAGGTTTGCCGAGGCTCGCCAGTTTGAAGTGGACGATGCGCGCACAGAAGACGACGACGCAAAATACGGGGATCGCCAAAATTTTCGCCAACGTACCGCTCGATCGATACACGAGCGCGGCGCCAAGCGTCACGAAGTTGCCTGTCACATGCGCCGTAAAGAGGCCGTGCAACGCCAGAAATCCGGCCGCATCGATGTAGCCCGCGTTGAAGCTGAGCAGGGTTGGAAGTGTCGGGTGCTTCATGGATTTCGCTTCCCAGGTATCGAGGTCACGATCCTCCATGGCATTTATTTAATGCGCAAGGCCGGAATATCTCAAGGCAACGACCGACCTTAGCAAGCAGGTTTTGCGCGTTTATTTTTCCGCTGCGACGTCGGGCATGATCTGCCCCATTTCCATCGCCTGGCTGGGAGATACTTCTTGTATCCCAATGACGATTTGATCATCGGGCGCACCCGTGGCCGTCTGAAACATATGCCATAGCCGGGTCAGCAATCCCTTCTTATATTCCGTCGATCTTCCGGATCGAATCAGGAGCGTAAGCGCCGCCGCGGGCGCTGGTTCACCGGCGGTGAAGCCGTCGCCGGGCTGAAACTCGTGGAACACGACATGTACCCAGTTGGGCGGCACGCCGGCATATTCGGAATGAAAGGATGTCAATTGTCTCGCCAGGTGAACCTTGGCCTGTGGGTCAAGCGTTCCCTTCTGTGTCACGAGTGTATAAAGAGGCATGCGTTTGTTGACCTCACGATTTCTCAGTTACCGATCGCCTTCCTTCCCGTCTCGCGCAACGCCAGCGAGACCAACAAGGCCAGCGCGATGATCGCCACCCAGAACAATCCAGACTGAAAGAAATGAAACTCGGGATTGACCACAGACGAGCCCAATGTTTTTCCGAAATGACTGGAAAAGATCGGGCCTAGCAGCGCTGTAACGCTGAAGGTGATGAAGTTGATGGCACCGGTTGCGCTTCCCTTGACGTTGTCCGGATTGACCTCTTTGATGATCGTGTAAGGAATCATCGCCGCTCCCGACGAGATGCCGAATACGAGCAGTGTGACCCAGCTTGGCAACGCACCCGGAAGAAACGTCAATTGCAAAGCGCATACAAGCATGGCGCTTACGCCGATAAGCAGCGCCACCTTTCTACGATGCAATGCATCGGCCAGCCACCCGAAGAGCGGACAGCCGAAGACCCAACCAAGCGGCACCATCGAGATGGCGAAGACCGCGTCGTGATAGCTGAATAATCTGTCTTCCTGAAAGAAGCGCACGCCCCAAACCATATCTCCGATGGTCGTCGGAGCAAACAGGAGACCGGAAACGATGCCGCAGATGTATGATTGCGGATTGCTGAGCACGACTTTATAAGGCGTAAGGAAGTTACGCTTTTCACCGGTCGCGGCCACATGCGTTTCGCGTGGTGTCACCAGTAACAAACCCACCGCAACCAGCAACACTACGATGCCCAATCCCGTCCAGAATTGGCCCGTGCTTACAAAGCCATGAATAAGCGGCCCCACGGCGATTTGCCCCATGGTGCCGCCCAGCATGCCGAAGCACTGTGTGAATCCAATCGCCGTCGCGAGCTTCTTTGCAGAAAAACCGTGCGATGCAAGGTACACGGCACCCGTGAAAGCGAATGCCGAGCCTGCACCCTGCAAAAGACGTCCGATACTACCCATTGAAGTGCTAGGCACGGCGAAAAGCAGACAGCCCACGGCCAGCAGCGCCATGCCTGCTGGCACGACGTAACGGGCACCGAAGCGATCGAGGAGGATGCCTGCGACCAAACTGGTGGTGGAATACGTGTAGTAGTAGTAACCCAAGATGGCGCTGACGCCGAGGGCGGTAACGCCAAATGCCTGCGAAAGCTCCGGAATCATCACGGCCGGTGCGGACCGCGAGGCGTACTCCAGAAAATAGAAGGCCGCCGCGAATCCCCACGCGATCGCATAGGCGGTTTCAGCGCTTCGCGGTGCTCGAGCAACTGCGGCTCTGACGCTCATGGGAGGCACCTCGGTTGTCTGCCGACTTATCTTTCACTCTATCGGCCACCCCAGGCTCCTTCGCCCCCCAAATGGGTAGTTATGCGTCTCAAACCATGACTGCTTTATGCAATTTGAAGCATGCTTGTCCAAGCATGTCCGGCTTGCCCGACTGCAAGTTTGTTTTTCTGGGACTTTCTCAGCTTCCGTCTGGTGAAAAGCAGTGTACGACTGCTAATGAGCGTATATTTAATGGCTTGGCGTATCCTTCGTTATGGCTCCACGGGCATGCATGCCAACGGCAAAAAGGCCTCCATGTTGGCCAGGCGATTGGTCAGCGGCCTAGCCCAGCAACTGTGCTCATCCCTTAGCTGCATTCTGCTGGCTGGCCTTTGTTTTCCCCAAACAGCGTTACCCGCCGAGCCGCCGCACGTCGTCGTCCCTCTGTCTTCGCAAACGCCCTATGGGTTGCTGTTGAGTCAGCTCCAGCACCGCGCCTATCTGTCACGGGATGGCGCTCCCGCCAGCAGCACGGCAATCGCCCAGACGCCGGACGGCTTTTTGTGGTTTGCAACCCAAAATGGTTTGTACCGATTTGATGGAGAGCACTTCGATAACAGTGTGACCCGCCTGTTGCCGACCACGAGCATTTTCTCCCTCTACGCGGAGCCGAATGGCGACCTGTGGATTGGCTACACATTCGGCGGCATCAGCTTGCTACATGACGGGAAGGTATCGAACATTCCCTCCACTGCCCTGCCCGGTGGAAGCGTCATAGGTTTTGCGCGGGCCGCAGACCATACGCTCTGGATTGCAACGACACGCGGTGTCGCTCGGCAAAAAGGTGACCGATGGGAAACGGTGGGTCCGTCTCGAGGCTATCCAGGTCATCTTCCGCAATGGTTCGGAAAAGTCGACGGAAAGATCTATCTCTTCGATATCGACACCGCTTACGTACTCGACGAACGCGGCGATCAATTGCAACCTGTCGACTTTTTGCAAGGCAAGCGAGATCTTATCGGGCTTCCTGCCGGCATGGCGTTAGAGAAAAGCTACCCCTACTGGGCAAGCTTGCGCGATCCATCGGGCGCTCTGTGGTTCACGCGTGAAGATCAGGGTGGCATAACTCGCGTGCGTTGGAGCGATGGAAATAGTTCGCCTGCCTCCGAGGAACACTTCGATCGACACGATGGATTGACGGGCCAATTCGTGCTCATCTATTTCATGGACCGCGAATCAAACGTCTGGGTAGCGACAGAAGACGGTGTCGACCGCTTTTCGGTCGGAAAATTTACGCCAGTCCATTTCGCGAGCAACTTCCCGAACGACGTGACCAACATCACCATCGCTGCCGATGCACTTGGCGGCATATGGGTAGGCAGCCCTCGGGAATACGGTTTGTACATCAAGGGCGACCAGGATCCTGTCCGCATTGCCGGCTTTGGACGAGGTGCTGACTGTTCGACGGTGGACAGCCACGGCGTCGTCTGGATGCCCGGAAGAAGTGATCTGGAAACCTACGACGGCTCGCACGTTGACCACGTTCCTCCGCCTCCCGGCACCCTGGTTGACGACCATGGCGGGCAAGCTCTGCAAGCCTGCCAAGGTATCGCGAAAGACGCAGCGGGCGACGTGTGGATATCCATCGTCAAAGTCGGAGTCTTCAAGTTGTCCAAGGGAGCCTGGACTCTCAACGGCGGCCTGACGGCTTTGCCGAAAGGGCCGGCCATTCGCGTCCTTAGCGATGAGTCAGGCCGCATCTGGCTGACCTACCCCGACAACCGCATTGCGGTTGTCGACCGCGATCATGTCAAGCTCTACGACACGACCCATGGCCTGAACGTCGGAAACGTGTTTGCCCTCGACGTGCGCGGCACGCACGCTTGGGTCACCGGTGACAATGGTGTTGCTTACCTGTCCCCTTCAGGCACATTCACGAGCTTGGTAGGCAAAGGTGACAACACTCTTCGAGGCATGTCGGGTGTCGTAGAAACACGAACGGGCGAGCTATGGCTCAACGGACCCGATGGCGTATATCGGATAGACGCCGACGAAATTGCAAAATGGCTCAAGCAGCCAGGCTATACACCAAGCTATGAACTCTTCAAGCAGGCGGATGGCATCAACGGAGTTCCCATTCCCATTCGCCCCGGCCCGACCATGATCGAAAGTACGGACGGGCGCATCTGGGTCGCGACCAAGCAGAATCTTTCCTGGATCGACCCGACTCACATCCGGCGCAATACGATTGCACCAGACGTTTCGATAAACACCCTGGCCTCGGGAAATTCCAGCTGGCCGGCAGCCTCTGTACCCTCGTTACCGCCGAGTACGCAGGGTATCCACATTGCTTATACCGCGCCCTCGCTGTCCATGCCGGAACGTGTGCATTTCCGTTATCGGCTCAAAGAAGTGGATGACGAATGGCAGGACGACGGAGGCCGGCGCGAGGTCTTCTATACCCATATGCAGCCCGGCAACTATCATTTCGAGGTCGTTGCAATCAACGAAGACGGCATCGCCAGCCCGCAGCCTGCCACGTTGAATTTCACGATCATGCCGGCCTTCTACCAGACACCCTGGTTCAGGGTATTGATGGCCTGTGTTCTCGTGCTTGCCCTGTCGCTGATCTACATGCTCCGCCTCAGGCTCGTCGAACGGCGTTACCAGTTACTAATGGAAGAACGTTTGTCCGAACGCGAACGCATTGCGCGCGATCTGCACGACACGCTTCTTCAAGGTATGCAAGGCATGCTCCTGCAAATCGAGGTGCTTTCACGCAGCCGCGATCTATCGGAAAACCAGCAGCTTCGGATAACCGGAATCGAAGAGAAGATGCGCGCCGTCCTGACCGAAGGACGCGATGCCATTAACGAGCTTAGGGTCGCTACGTCCGGTTATACGGACCTGATTGAAAAGTTGGAAACCATCGGAACCGACGCCGCGATCCATTCAGCGACGCACTTCTCCATTCGTGTCGAAGGGAAGTCTCGCACGCTTCGTCCCTGCGCTTGCGAGGAAGTTGTCACGATCGTACGTGAAAGCGTCATCAACGCTTTCAAGCATGCCGAGGCCGAATGGGTGATTGTGTCGGTCAATTACACACCAAAGGCCTTCATCGTGGACGTCACGGATAACGGCATCGGCATGACCGAAGAAAAGATCCAAGAACAGCAAAAGGTGGGGCATTGGGGCGTAGCGGGCATGCGCGAACGCGCATCGCAACTTGGAGGCCGACTGATCATCCGAGGTGCCAACCCGCAAGGCACCACGGTTGAACTGACCATACCCGGGCACGCCGCTTATGCAACCCGCTCATCCGTCATTCGTCGCTGGCTTCAGCGCTGAAGGCTCGGCGACCGCGGGGATCGCCATTGACGTTCAGCGCTGCATGTTCATCAGGTGATCCATCGGCACCATGTTGGCAGTCAGGTGCGACATGATCCACAAGGAACCTACCACGACGATGGCGATGATCAGCATGGTGGCGGCCAACGCAAGGACATTCGTTTTCTGCTCGGGCGCCGTGTTGATGTGCAGAAAGAAAATAAGGTGCACGATCATCTGCGCAATAGCGAGTACCACTAACGCCGCCTCGATGCTGAAAGGCGCCATATTCTTCACCGGCGCAATGGCGAAGGCCGCAATGGTCAAGCCGATGGCCAATACATAGCCGACGACATAACCACGCCACGTGCCGTGACTGCCATGCGTTTCGAGACCTGGCGTCCTTCGATTCAGGCGTTGCGTGTCATGTAACTGGTTCGTCATAGGTAGCCTCCAATCAGGTACACAAAAGTGAAGAGCGCGATCCACACGATATCGAGCACGTGCCAGAACAGGCTGAAGCACAGAAAGCGTCGGGTGATGGCCGGCGTGAAGCCGCGTCCGAGAAACTGGACAAGCAGCACGGTCAGCCATAGCAGCCCGCAGGTGACATGGATGCCGTGTGTACTCACCAGCGTGAAGAATGACGATAGAAAGGCACTACGGTCGGGCCCTGCCCCTCTAGCGATCAGGTCGGAAAATTCCCGCACTTCCAGCGTAAGAAACATCGCCCCCAGCACGCCGGTCAGCAGGAAGCCAACCAGCGTCACGAAACGGTTGCGGCGATCGCATGCCAGCATGGCAATACCGCAGGTGAAGCTGCTGGTCAGCAGGCAAGCCGTTTCAATGAAGGCGTTTCGCGCGCTGAAGAGCGCATGGCTGTCCGGTCCACCGTCGGTAGCGCCATGAAGCACCGCAAAGGCGGCAAACAGCGCGGCGAACAGTATTCCATCGCTAAGCAGGTAGACATAGAAACCGAAACCGGTAACGTGCTGGCGCGTTGGTAGTACGGCGCCCTCTTCCGGATAGGCATCTACCGTGACCGCTTCCACTGACATTGGGTACTCTCCTGATATCTTGATTTAGCTGGTTAGCAAGCTTGCACGCTCGAGGCGGGCGATGTCCGACGGCTTCAGCTCGTATTCGTCGTGCTCATCCCACGACCACCACGCCAGCAGTACGAGGAACGCGAACAGCGCGAGCACGCCCATCCACACGATGTGCCAGATCATCCCGAACCCTCCGACGACGGCAAGAAAGCTCGTGAAGAAACCAAGCCCTGAGTTCTTGGGTATGTCGATGGGCTCGTAATTTTTATGCATCGGCGCATTCACACCCTGCTTGGCCTCCCAGTACGCATCCAGCCCTTCTACCTTCGGGAGCAGCGCGAAGTTGTAGGCCGGTGGCGGCGATGTCGTGGACCACTCCAGCGTGCGCGCATCCCACGGATCACGGGCATCCACGCTAAGTTGGTCGCGTTTGCGGATGCTCCAGACCAACTGCGCGACCTGCAGCAGAATCCCTACCAGAATGCACACCGCGCCACATTCAGCCACCAGCAGGTAAGGCAGCCACGCCGGGTCGTCGTAGTGGTTCATGCGGCGCGTCATACCCATGAAGCCCAGCACGTAAAGCGGCATGAAGGCCAAGTAGAAGCCCACGAACCAGAACCAGAAGGCTGCTTTACCCAGCCCTTCGTGCAACCGGAATCCAAAAGCCTTGGGGAACCAGTAAGTCAGCCCTGCAAAGCAACCGAAAACCACGCCACCGATGATGACGTTGTGGAAGTGCGCGATGAGAAACAGACTGTTGTGCAACACGAAGTCGGCCGGTGGCACCGCCATCAGCACGCCGGTCATGCCGCCGATGGTGAAAGTCACCATGAAGCCGATGGTCCATAGGACCGGCGAAGTGAAACGGACGCGGCCGCCATACATGGTGAACAACCAATTGAAGATCTTCACGCCCGTAGGTATCGCGATCACCATCGTGGTAACGCCGAAGAAACCGTTGACGTCGGCTCCGGAGCCCATGGTGAAGAAATGATGCAGCCATGTCGTAAACGCCAGCAGCGTAATCGCCATCGTCGCGACCACCATGGACCGGTAACCGAACAATGGCTTGCGCGAGAACGTAGCGATGACTTCGGAAAAGATGCCGAACGCAGGCAGGATCAGGATGTAAACCTCAGGATGTCCCCATGACCAGATGAGGTTGATGTACATCATGGGATTGCCGCCACCGTCGTTGGTGAAGAAGTGCATCCCCAGGTACCGGTCCAGCAGCAGCATGGCGAATGTCGCCGTCAGCACGGGAAAAGCCGCGACGATCAGCATGTTTGCTGCAAGCGCCGTCCACGAAAAAACCGGCATCTTGGACAACGTCATGCCGGGTGCCCGCAGTTTCAATATGGTGGTGACAAGATTCACGCCGGACAGCAAGGTACCGACACCGGAAATCTGCAGCGACCACAAGTAGTAATCGACACCGACGCCTGGACTGAAGGGCAGCTCCGACAGTGGCGGATAAGCCAGCCATCCGGTACGGGCAAACTCGCCTACTCCCAACGAGATATTGATGAGCAGCGCACCCGCGGCGGTCAGCCAGAAACTGACCGAGTTGAGCACCGGAAAAGCGACGTCCCGCGCGCCGATTTGCAAGGGCACGACGAAGTTCATCAGGCCGACCACGAATGGCATGGCCATGAAGAAGATCATGATCGTGCCGTGCGCGGAGAAAATCTGGTCGTAATGCTCGGGCGGAAGAAAGCCATGTGCGTTGCCGCTCGCCAAAGCCTGCTGAGAGCGCATCATGATCGCGTCACTGAAGCCGCGAAGCAGCATCACCATCGCCAGCAAGGTGTACATGATGCCGATGCGCTTGTGGTCGACGGTGGTCAACCACTCGGTCCACAGCCATGTCCATTTGCGTTTGTATGTGATCAGGCCAAGGATCGCCAGGATGCCGATGATGATCACCATGCAGGTGCCCATGATGATCGGCTGATCGAACGGAATGGCCTGCAGCGTCAGTTTCCCAAACATGTCAGTGCTCCTTGGCTGCTGCAGTAAGCGTTACGCTGGAAGAAGCAGGCGATGGGACTTCTGCAGTAACCGATCGCCTGGTTGCGCTCTCCATCGCATGGGCAAACAGTTCTTGCGTGACCGGGGAGTAGTAAACGACGCCTCCGGTGGCTTGCTTGGCGACGAGTTGGTTGTAGGCGACATCATCCAAGCGCACACCCTCGGCCTTGGCATGATCGACCCACGCGTTGAAGGCCTTGTCGTCAGTTGCCAGCACCTGAAAGTGCATATCGGAGAATCCGTCTCCGCTGAACTGCGCAGACAGCCCGCGGTAGCTGCCCGGCTCGTCGGCCAACAGTGACAACGTCGTCTGCATGCCGGGCATTGCGTAAATCTGTCCACCAAGCGATGGGACGAAGAACGAGTTCATGACCGTTGCGGAGGTGAGATGGAGGGAAATCGGCGTACCGACCGGAATCGCCAATTCGTTGACGCTGGCGACGCCCTGGTCGGGATAGATGAACAACCAGCGCCAATCCATCGCGACAACCTCGACCGTCACGGGTTTCCGCTTCGACACGAGCGGCCGGTAAGGATCGAGCTGGTGCGCGCCCACCCAGGCGAGGCTGCCAAGGAACAGGATGACCAGCAGCGGAATCATCCATATGGAGAATTCCAGATGGCCCGAGTACTCCCACTGCGGCCGGTATTTCGCGCGTGCATTGGAAGCGCGAAACCACCATGCGAACCACAACGTAAGAAGGATGATGGGCGTGATGACCATCAGCATCGGTATCAGTGCTTCCAGGAGCAGCTGCTTTTCTTGCGCGCCGACCGGCCCCTTGGGATCCAATACACCTTCGCTGCAGGCGGATAGCCATGCACATGCGATAGCGACGCTCGCTCCGAGTGCTGGTTTTCGCCAATGTTGAAACGGCATGCTCGATCTCCGAAACGCGGCTACATACATTCCGCGCATCTATTTCACGTGGTTGTTATGCGTGAATGAACGATACGTAGACGCGCCGACGTGTTATTGGACGAAAATGTTCGACAAGGAACGGATACGACACCGCACGCTTTTGTTTGCGAACTGACACGTGATTTTCCGCGAAGAAATAGCGATCGACGGCGAGATATGGATTTCGTCCATAGCCCGTCAGACATGTACAAGCCGAAGGCGCCCCATAGCGCTAACGTCATGACTACCCGCCGACGTTCCCACGCTTAGTTAGTCGTCGATTTGCCATGCGTCGCCCATTTGTCATGCGTCCGGCAAATCGCGCCCCAACCCATCTCCAGGGAGATCATCATGGCCATGTCCTCTGCCGAATACGTCGCCAAAGTTCTTGAACTGGCAGGCGTCAAACACGTTTACGGCGTCGTCGGCGATTCGCTGAATGGTCTGACCGATGCTTTTCGCCGTAGCTCGATCGAGTGGCTCCACATGCGCCACGAAGAAGCTGCAGCATTTGCCGCTGGTGCCGAAGCACACCTGACCGGCGAGCTTGCGGTCTGCGCCGGCAGCTGCGGACCAGGCAATCTTCATCTCATCAACGGCTTGTTCGACTGCCATCGCAGTGGCGTGCCGGTGCTGGCGATCGCCTCACATATTCCCAGCAGCGAAATCGGCATCGACTACTTCCAGGCCACGCACCCGGAGATTCTTTTCAAGGAGTGCAGCCACTATGTGGAGCTCGTATCCAACCCGAATCAGCTTCCGCAGGTACTGGGTCGCGCCATGCGCGCAGCCGTCGCACGGCGCGGCGTGGCTGTCGTGGTCATCCCGGGGGACGTTTCGCTGAGAGAAGCCGTCGCAGAAGTACCACGCTGGGTCATACCGTCGAAGCCCGTCGTCCACCCTTCCTTGAAGGATCTGAAGCGGCTCACCAATCTGCTCAAGGATGGCACGCGAATCACGATGTTCTGCGGTGCGGGCTGCGCCGGTGCCCATGATGAGGTCGTGGAACTGGCACGCCGGCTAAAAGCGCCTATCGTGCACACGCTGCGCGGCAAGGAATACATGGAGTACGACAATCCTTACGACGTTGGCATGACCGGGCTTGTTGGCTTCTCTTCCGGCTACGCCGCCATGAAAGATTGCGACACGCTGCTTTTGCTCGGCACGGATTTTCCGTACCGCCAGTTCTTTCCCCAACACGCAAAAGTGGCCCAGATCGATGCTCGTCCTGAGGCGCTTGGCAATCGCTGCCCGCTGGACCTCGGCTTGATCGGTGACGTGCGCGAAACGCTGCAGATCCTGTTGCCGTCGATTCCCGAAAAGACGGATACCAGCCATCTCGACGCTGCGCTCGCCCATTACAAGAAAGCCCGCGAAGGGCTGGATGAACTGGCCGAGCCGAGGCATGGCAGCGACGTCATTCATCCCCAGTACGTGACCAAGCTGGTCAGTGAGCTGGCGGCCGAAGACGCCGTCTTCACCTGCGACGTGGGCACACCGATCTTGTGGACGGCGCGTTATCTGAAGGTCAACGGCAAGCGCCGCATCGTCGGTTCGTTCAACCATGGATCCATGGCGAACGCGATGTTGCACGCTATCGGCGCGCAGGTCGCTTGCCCCGATCGCCAAGTGATTTCCATGTCCGGCGACGGCGGTTTTGCCATGATGATGGGTGATTTTCTATCGCTGACGCAGCTCGATCTGCCCGTAAAGATCATCCTGCTTAACAACGGTACGCTGGGCTTCGTCGAGATGGAGATGAAAGCCAACGGATTCCTGGATTCGGGCTGCGACCTGATCAATCCCAACTTTGCGCAAATGGCCAGCGCCGTGGGCGTCAAAGGCATTCGCGTGGAACGCGCCGAAGACCTTCGCGCTGCGCTGATCGAAGCGTTTTCGCATGATGGCCCCGCCCTGGTCGACGTGGTCAGTGCAAGGCAGGAACTGGCCATGCCGCCCAAGACGACGTTCGACGAGGCCTACAAGTTCGGCCTCTTCATGATCAAGGCGGTGCTCGATGGACGCGGTGGCCAGCTAGTGGACCTGGCTAAGGTGAATCTGTTGCGTTGATCGCTAGGGTACGGACGTAAGCGGCACCAAGCGCCATTGAGATCGCGCTTGGTGCGTCAATGATGCAAGCGACGCATCCACAATCCACCGCACAGGCACGTGCCAAGCCATACCCCCATACCGGCCGCAACGGGTATTTCCCAACTGCAATGACGGGGAATGCTCAGCATGTCTACGGAAGCGCATCCCAGGCCGCTCAACATAAGCGCCTCGCCGATCAGCAGACACCATTGCAACGGCTGCTGCGGTGCCAAAGGATTTTCGAACCAGCTTGGCGGTCGCCAGCGCGCCACCGGCCCGGGAATCATGCGCTGGTATTGCAGTGCAAAGCAGGTCACGGCCATGGCCGATCCGGCAATGCTCGGCATCAGCCAGGCGCTGGCAAGCGCGTAGTCTCCGTGGATACTCACGACGATGCGTGCCAGGGACAACGCTGCAGCGAACAGCAATACAGCGCGCAGAGCTACCCAGTAGACAGATCGCGTTGCCATGATGCCGGATGCTACTTTGCCGAATGATCGACAAGCGTCTTCAGATCGGTCACGGAATACGAGACCGACATGCGATAACCATTACCGCACCGCACCGGCGCGAGTTCCGACAACTCCTCGTTCTCGCATTCGGGCAAAGTCAGCTCGCCCTTCCCCATCCATGCATCGGCCACGCTGAAGTTGTCCATGACGGACTCCACCAGCTCATGTACGGCAGGACGCTCCCACTGCCCTGCAGCCAGTCTCGGAAAGTGGCGCAGATTGATGGTGGGGCGCGAACCAAGGGCAGCAGGATCCGTCACGGCCTTGTCGAGAGTGACGGTGCCACGCGCAATTCGCTTCCCCGCTGCGGAGGCACTCGCACCGAATCGACCTCCAGGCGCGAGCTGGGGAGAAGCGGGACCTTTCGCGGCAAACAGGCGGGTCTGGAAAACCGTGCCGTAGCGCTTGGGGAAACCTTGCGCCCAACCGCGCGCAATCGCTGCATCGTTGTCGACGAAGATATAAGGGCAGAATGCAACGGGCTTGCCATTGAACAAGGCATCGACGAGTACGAAGAATTCCCGGTACTGGTATCGCGCTGGATCCAGCAATTCGTCGTGCCCGCCGGTGAACTGCCAATCGATGAAGTAGGCCTGCGCATGGCCTTCGGCTTTGACGTCGGGCTGTAGTTCCGCAGGCAAAATGGACGAAACAGCCTCCGGGCGCGCCCAGAAATCGATGACGAGAAAATCGCCCGCATAGTGCCAAGGAGGCGGCGGCGAGATGTTGGAGAGGCCGCGCGGCGTAAGCGGAACGAAGAAATTGCTTTTCATATGATCATTCCTCGACGAATGTCAGACAAGAAGGTAGTCAGTCTCATGACTATCGGAAGCATTCAACGACTTGGGTGGCGGACCATGGTCGACGCGACTATGGGCTTCGTCGTTCGATCGATCTTGGACGAATGTGACGGCAAAAGCCGGAAACGTACGCCGCGCTACGAACACCGATCAGAATTCCGGCACTCCGCACAAATTTTCCACCAGTTCCCACAGACGGTCTTCCTCACCATCAGCAATGACCTGATAGGCGTTTCTTCCGTCCAGGCTGCGGTGCCGCATGCACATCCACCATACGGCGCGTGTCCTGTCGCCCAGGCCGATAATCAGCATCTTGGAGAAATTGTTCAGGCGCTCTTCCAGCATGGAAAATGCCGCAAAGGCGATTTGCTCGCGCGCAGCGTGAATCTCGTCCAGCTTCGCGCCCATGTCCTTGAACGAATTTACGTTACGCATACGCGAGAACCTTTTCTCAATCGCGCTCACCGCGCCGGATGGAACGCAGGAAGCCGATCACCAGGTCTGCGCTGCCTTGTACGACAAGCTCCTGTGCGGTCATTCCTCCAAGCTCCAGGATGTGCACCGATCGGTACCACTCTTCGACGCGAGAGAGATCGCTCTCTACGGCTAACGCCAACTGCGATATGTAGTCGAAGGCAATATCGACCGGATGATTCAGGGACGACGCGCCGGTCTTTCGCGATGACCATGACACCACGCTGCCTCTCATCGTCATGGTTGTGCCCCTAAAACGTAGGTGAACGTAAGACTGCGCCGGGCGGCAAGTGCTTGTCTTGCATCTTTTTGCACATGTATGTGCATTTCGGCACTACATCGTCGGCGTCCATTTCGCGGATAAATCCGGCCGTTGTCTACACCGCACAGCCGGCGAAATCCCCGAATTACCCTTTCGAGCATTGAAGTCCCTGGCTGCCAAGCGCATAGTCTCCTTCGATCTGGAAGGCGACCCGACTTCGTCCACTCTCTTGTTTTAGGCGGAATTTCCTCAGGTGAGCCGTTTGAACGAGAAGAAAGAAAGATATGGAATTCTTATCGTAGATGACCATCCGGTGATGCGGGATGGCCTTCGCGCCGTCATCGAGCAAGAGCCCGATATGGAAGTGGTCGGCGAGGCCGCCGATGGCAGAGAGGCGATCGAGCAATTCCAAAAACTTTTGCCTGACATCATGTTGATCGATCTTCAAATGCCGGACGTCGACGGCCTGCAAGCCATCACGACCATTCGCAGTGAATTTCCCGATGCCATCATCATCGTGCTCACCACCTTCCCCGGTGATGCGCGCGTGGTGCGTGCTTTCACGCTTGGCGCAACATCCTATCTCCTTAAGACCGCACGCCGCGATGAAATCATCAAGGCAGTTCGCAGCGCGCTTTCCGGCCGGCACACGGTAGCGCCTGAAGTCGCCCAGGAGATCGCCAGCCATACCGGGCACGAAGGCCTTACGGAACGGGAAATCGGTGTATTGAAGTTGGTTTCCGAAGGACACAGCAACCGCGATATCGCCCATGCGCTGTGCATTTCGGAAGATACCGTCAAAGCCCGCATGAAAAGCATCATGGGCAAGTTGGACGCCGAGGATCGCACGCATGCCGTGATGATCGCGATCCGCCGTGGCTTCATGGACGCACGCCCTTAGAGCCGCCCAAAAAACGTAGCGAGCAGCCGCGAAGTGAATGCGGCAACACGCAGAAACCAGGGTGATAGGGAATCCGAGCACCGACTGCGGCTGCCTCGCGGCCGCATAGTGATGTCGTCAGTGGCTCTTGGCCAACGCCCCTCTATGGGCACGGATTATCGGAGTAGTAACGATGACCATTAATCTTGCGTTTTTTCCTTTCAGAGTTCTCGGATCATTCACCAAAAAACCGAAAGAAGACCGAATCAAAACCGGGATTTCACGACAGGGCGCGCCATCTCGCCTAATGTCGTTACCAAAAGAACGAATCACACGTTGAGCAGATCGACGGTCTGCTGGGTGAATTAGGTTGAATTAGGTGATGAGTACTTTTGGCACGCGGCGTGTACAGGGAGCCATCCCGACAGCGTACGTGACTGAAGCAACCTTGACCCGCTTCAGTGCTCTTCACGACGGCCGGAGGATGGATATATGAATCTCTTGTCCATTGCGCACAACACGACCGCTCCTGTCGATCTTGGATGGGTGCAGGACTGGCACGATCTCGATGAACCTGACGAGACGCTTAGGGAACTACTGGATTCGGCTTGGCGTGCAGTGAGCACGATGAATGGTACCGAAGTGGTCGCCGTCACGGTGATGCTGCGCCACGCCTATCTGCAAAGGAATCATTTCCGCCAAGATTTCCCTTGCGATGAAGTGGAGACATTGCTGGCGATGGGAAGCCTCTGGGAGGACGACATCGATGAAGCGATGTTTCGCGCGCGATCGGTATTGGCGCGGGGAACGGGAGCGCGGTATCGATCGGCCCTGGGGGCGGTCATGAAGTTTTGCTTTTGGCGTACGCGCGACTTTATGCCGTTCTATGAATTGTCGCGAGGGAAAACGCCGCGCAGCCATGCCTCATCCTTGCTGATGACGACCGTCAACCTCTCCATCGAAGCGGCGGCAGAAGCCGAACAACTGCGCTTCAAACTGGCCGAGCGCCTCGCCACGGACGCGTTGTCTCTGTGCAATACGTCGATCGAGTCGCAAGCGTATGCTTCGCTGCTTCCCACCGCCGTGCTGGCTCAATTGCACTACGAGGCCGGAGCGGTGGACGAAGCGGATACCCTGTTGCGAGGTCGCCTCACGGCCATCGAAGAGAGTGGCGCGATCGAGAGCGCACTCATCGCCTATATCCTGTCCGCCAAAATTGCAGCGGCAAGAGGAAATCAAAACATTGCGCTGCTGCTCTTGCATCGTGGCGAAGAAATAGGCGTGCAACGACGCTGGTCACGCCTGGTGCTTCACTGCAAGGCGGAGGAAATCGCCTTGCGCATCCATGAGGAGCGCGCCGATCTTGCCGAACTGGCATTGAAACAGGTAAGGAGCTTTCTTGGTGAACTCGACACGAAGGGCCGCCCGAAGCATGTCGACGCATGGCCGCTGCAAATAGCCAGCCTTCGCCTGCAGATGGCGAATGGACCCAGCGTCTGCACAGCACGGTCACTTGACGATCTTCGCAACGCCGCCCTGCATCGCAATCACCCTGCCCTGGTCGTCAAGCTGACGATTCTGCTGTCGAGTGCGCTTTGCTCGCTGGGCCAAGTAACGCGAGCGCATGAGGAGTTGCTGGCCGCGTTGCGCCAAGGCGCCAATGTCGGATTGTTTCGCAGCTTCCTCGACGAGATGCCACTGATCGAAACACCACTCAAGCAGCTTTGGCGATCTCCTGAAGCCAAGAGCCTGGGCCATCTGGGACCCTACGTCGGGCGGTTGCTCACGGCGCCTTCGGTGCATCCATCAGCGCGGAAGAAATTCAGGACGAATCATCGGCTGGTAGAATCGCTAAGCACGCGGGAGACGATTATCCTACGCTTGATGAGCCTGGGTATGTCGAACAAATCCATCGCTCGCGAGCTTCAGATCACGCCGGAAACGGTTAAATCGCATGCTAAGCACATCTTCATCAAGCTGGCTTCCAAGAACCGCGCCGAGGCTGTATCCAGGGCGACCGAATTGGGGCTCATCTAAACTCATATTTACGCAGCGGTGATCGAATGAAGGAGTTCAAACCCTTTCGGCTCGATCCAGTCAATCATCGCCTATGGCGTGTTTCCGATGAGGGCGAGCCTGCCCCCGTCACCATGACCGCGAAGGCGTTTGACGTGCTGCGGTATCTGGTCGAGCACCCCGGGCGCCTCGTCTCGCATGAAGAGCTTCTTGAAGCGCTTTGGTCTGGCGTGGCCGTTCAACCCGAAGTACTCAAAGGGCATGTGCTGGCCATCCGTAACGCCCTGAACGACGACGCCCAGCATCCGCGTTATTTGGAAACGCATCGAGGCCGTGGGTACCGCTTCATTGCGGACGTCATGACCGCCCAAAAAACCGACAACCGTCTTTCGCACACTTCCGCACCGCTGTTGATTGGCAGAGCTTCGCCGTTGAAAGCTCTACGCGACGCACTCGCTCAAGCGCGCAACGGCCAGCCAAAGATCGTCTTCGTCCGCGGAGACGCCGGCATTGGCAAGACGGCATTGGTCGAGACGTTTTGCAGGGAGGTATCCAGCCAGCATACGACACAGTCGTTCGGTCGTTGTATCGAAGGTTTCGGCGGCGCCGAACCCTTCTACCCCATCATCGAGGTTCTATCTCGGTTGATTAAGGGGGCAAACGGTAACAAGGTACAGGATGCCTTGGTCACCGTGGCGCCTTCGTGGGGCAATCAATTAGCCGGCCTTCTGTCCCGTGAACATCAGGCCCGGTTGCAGCGAGTGGCGCACATCTCTGCCCGCAGTCGCATGCTCGGCGAGTTCTGCGAGCTCATAGAAGTGCTCGCGGAAGATGAAGTGTTCGTGCTGCTACTGGAAGACCTCCACTGGGCCGATTTTTCCACGCTCGACCTCATTTCTGCGTTTGCCAGGCGGAAGTCGTCCGTCAAGCTGCTTCTGCTGGCCACCTACCGCTCGGATGAATGTGCAGTGCGCGGGACGGCACTCAGGCAGCTCGTCAATGAATTGCTGTTGCACAAGCTATGCGAGTCGGTCGATTTGATTGGATTGAGCCAACAGGACATTGCGGAGTATGTCCAATCGGATGATTCGGAAGAAAGTCGGTCGTTCGTGCAACTCCTTTTGCATTGTTCCGGCGGTAATCCGCTTTTTCTCGGCACCATCCTGGATCATTTGCAAAACATCCACATGGCATCCGTCGATCAGGGACGATGGAAAAACGACGTGCCGCTCTCCCAGATCAGTCTCGAGATACCGGAAAGGATCAACCATGTCGTCGAGACCAAAATTAGTACTCTCGATGATGAAACCCAGCGCGCCCTGGAAGCAGCCAGTGCCGTAGGGCAAATCTTCAACCCGGTAGTACCTGCTACAGCCGCAGGCCTCAGCGCGCGCAGGTTCGAGGAGATATGCGAGGCGCTAAGCCGAACCCGAACGTTCATTCATCGCTGCGGCACGGATACGCTGGCTGGCGGCCAGGTCGTTCGACTTTATCGATTCAGCCACGCCCTGCTTAGGGAAGTGCTGCTAAACCGTCAGGGTCCGCTTCGTTTGGCGCAAAGTCACGCATTGATAGGCAAGGAATTGGAGAAGTCGTATCCCAGCGAGTTGAGGGCGCATGCAGCGTTTGAACTTGTCGAGCAGTTTTCCAATGCCCGCGAATGGTCCAAGGGACTCACCTACCTGAAGATCGCCCTGCAGACCGCCAAGCGCCGCTATGCGCATCAGGATGCGCTGGCCATTCTCGACAAGGCCGATGCAATCGCCGTCCACCTTTCCAATGGGGAGCGCGAGCTTACCCAAACCGTGCTGCTGGAGGATCGCGCATCCATCTACGCGACCAACCATGATCCGCGGGCGCTGCAAGCCTTTACCCATTTGGTTCAGATGTCCGAACAGCTGCGTTATTCGGAGATCCAGGCGCGCGCGGAACTTGGCCTGGCCTTTACCCTCAGTTGGCGGGACGCGACTGCATGCATCCCGCATTTGGAAAACGCCGCCCGCTTGAGCAATGCGCAGACCGAGCCGCAGCTAAAGGCGCGGATCAGGCTGAGCAGCGCGATATGGCGGATCTGGATAGCTGGATGGGATCCCAACCAGGCCAAGATTTGCGAAGAAAACCTGATTCCCTTGCGGAACGGTTCGGATCGTCAGATCACGGCCTGGGGATTGATCGAATACAGCATGGTTTGCCTGATATCCAGTCGATACCGCGAGTGCCTGGAAACCGTGGACACAAATCTGGAAATGCTCGTAGGGCATGCGGTAGACCGACCCGAGTTCAATATCTTTCGCGCTATCTGGATGGCCCACCTCGGAAGGCCATGGGCATACACTCTGCTCGGCGAGTGGGGGCGCGCCCTGAAGGAGTTCGACGCAAGCGAAGCGCTCTTTGTCGGCAATGCCAATCGCTACAGCATTTGCACCCTTGAGATGCTCCGCGGATTTCTTTACCTGATCGCAGGGGACTACCAGGCCGTCAAGGACATTTGCAGCAAGCTGGGTTTCTATAAAGACAAAACGGGCCATCAACCGGCTGCGCTCTATACCTTGGTGCTTGCCAACGAAATCCGGCATTGCACGTTGCTCGCGGGAGCGGCTGAGATAGGACTCGGAAATCTCGACGGCGGCATCGACACCCTGAAGCAGCTCGAACGCGACATGCTCGAGCAGCCGGCCCTCACGGACTGGTATTGGCTGTTCTTGTTGGAATGGTCGCTTGCCAATGCGCTGTTGCAATCGGGCGACATCGAGCTAGCGCGCTTGCACGCCGACCGCATGATCGACCGGTCCGATCGGACTATCGAAGTTACGTGGCGCACGCTGGCGCGCGAGTTGAGATGCCGCATCGCGATCGAAGAAGGCGATCTCGAACACGCATTACGTTTGATCAACGACGCACTTCATATGGCCGATGTGATGGGTGCCCCGATAGTCGATTGGCGCGTTCACCGCACGGCCGCTCAACTGTATCGCCTGCAAGGCGACAGCGCAGGCGCATCCCTCCACCAGCAACTGTTCAACGAGAAGTCGCAACGCTTGCTCGATAGCCTTCCCTCCGATCATCGCCTCCGAGCAAGCTTTGCGCGCCTCATGGCGTAAGCGACGTCTCCGAGTATCGCTTCGCGCTTTTACCCCCAATACCCGAGAGCCACAGTCCCCCACGCGGGGGATGGGCGCTTTAGTCTGCACGATCCAAAATTGGATAAGAGCTCATGTTAGTCAGGCGTTGCCCAAAGCGGACCAACGTTACAGAAATAAAATGAGCGCGCATGCTCAGTGTGCGGTTGCCTGTCAATCAAGACAGGCGTCGTGAAACAGGGATGTCACAAAGGGTGTATCTACACTTTCGGGTGATTCGATGTATCCCTTTGCGTCAGCAACTGTACCCTGACGAAGGCTTTCGCCGAGGACACATGCGCGTAACTTTCCATCGAGGACGACATTCAACCAAGGATGCTCGACGCTCCCAAGGCTCGGAGAAGCGCTCATGTATCAAGGTGCATTTGGGGATCGGCTTGGCCACTCGTTTCATCTGAGTAGTCCCCCGGTTCTCCACAGCCAGACGAGGCGCGGTGTACGCCTTGCGGTGACGGAACTTATGATCGACCAGCCCGGCTGCGGCATGACCTCCCCGATGGGAAGCGACGATGCCTATCTGGTCTGCCTCAACCTGCGTAATCAGAGTACCCATGAGCTTTGGTGCGACGGCCGCTCTGTGTGCTCTACCTCTTATGAAGGTGGCACCACCTATGTACTGGACCTGCGACGCGACCCCATCGCATACATAAGCGATCCATTGCATTCGCTGTACTTCTACATGCCGCGTCAGGCCATTGGCGAAGCCTGCGAGGATCTCGGAAAGACGAATATTGTCGATCTTGCGCTCCAGCCCGGCCAATGTTTCCGGGATGCCATCGTCAACAGCATCGGCCAGACGCTGCTGCCGATTTTCAACAGGGCTTCCGCGACGAACCAGGCACTCATCGATCATCTTCTGCAAGGCCTGTGTACGTACATGGCATCCACGTATGGTGGATCTTCAAAACGTCCCGAAGTCGTGCGTGGCGCGCTGGCGCCATGGCAGCAACGACTTGTGGCGCAGATGATGCGCGAGCGGACTTTCGAAGGCATTTCCATCAACGAATTGGCGGAAGCGTGCGGTCTGTCGGCTGGCGCGTTGGCGCGCGGCTTCAAGAAAAGCACGGGCATGTCACCGCATCAGTGGCTGCTATCCCACCGCGTCGACCAGGCCCTCGAGCTCATGGCGGATCCCGATGTCTCGCTGGCGGACATCGCGTTCAACACCGGCTTTTCCGATCAAAGCCATTTCAGCCGTGTCTTTACGCAAAAGATGGGCGTTGCGCCGGGCGCATGGCGAAAGTCTCTAGCGAACAACAAACGCGTGGAAGCGGCTTGATGATCGCCTCCGCGTATTGCCCTGACCTAAAGAAGGTTGCGCAGATGCACTCACATCGACTGATACATGGACATGGTTATCTTCGCGCGGCATTGACGTCGACCCTTTCGATGTCGATGGCTGCATGCAGTGCCTCGCCCTCGCGAAACATTCTCGGCTCCTACTTTCCAACATGGATGGTGTGTGCGCTTCTTGGCATCGTCTTCGTTATCGTGATCCGCGGCGTGCTGGTGAAAACCGGCGTGGATGCGTCGCTGCCCGTGCCGGTGATCGTATATCTGTGCATGTGGACGGCAGCCACGCTCGCGATCTGGCTTGTGTGGCTGGCCTGAATGGAGACCTCATCCATGCATGCCAAAACCGCGCTGGGCCGTATCGTTGCCATTGTCTCCATCGCTTCGGCGTTGGCGCTCATCGTCGTCTCGATGATCGTCGTGGACAAACGCCCAAGAACACATGATGCCTACATCTTTGCCTACAGCGCAGGCATCACGCCGGAAGTCAGCGGACGAATCGTGGCGATCGATATTCGCAACGATCAGTTCGTTCACAAGGGAGACATACTGCTGCAGATCGATCCCGAACCGTTCGAACTGAAACTGCAGCAAGCCAATGCTCAAGTGGCAGCTTTGCAGGCGGACATCGACCTCACCGGCCGGCAGGTGAACGCGCAGGGATCGGGCGCGGAAGCGGCCGCTCGCGAAGTCGACCGTGCGCGTCAGCAGTTGGCGCTAGCGCATGACACGCTCGCACGCATGGAGCCGCTGCTGCCCAAGGGCTTCGTCACCGCACAGCAAATCGATGAGGCACGCACGAACGAACACACCGCGGCATCGCAGTTGGCTGCAGCCACTCAGCAGGCAGCGCAGGCCAAGGAAGCTATTGGCGACGTAGAGAGCCTGAAGGCACAGTTGCTGGGCGCACTGGCGGCCCGAGCCTTGGCGGCTCGCGATCTTCGCGAGACCGTCATTCGCGCGTCCGTGGACGGCAAGGTGGTGGGTTTCAACCTCGCCTTGGGATCGTTTGCCGTTGCCGGGCATCCCGTCTTCACGCTGATCGACGACAACAGTTGGTACGCCGTCGCCAATTTTCGCGAAACGGATCTACGCGGGCTGCGTGCCGGCGATACCGCATCGATCTGGGTGATGGGACATGAGAATCAGCCGCTACACGGTGTGGTGGAAAGCATGGGTGCCGGTGTCCAGCCGGAAGGGCTTGCCGGTCCAGGGCTTCCGGAGGTGAATCGAAATTTGAACTGGGTGGTGGTCGCACAGCGCTTTCCCGTGTGGGTGCGTTTGAATGAACCATCGCAACCCTTCTTGCGCATCGGTGCAACCGCTTCCGTACGGGTGAGCCATGCAAGCACCGATTGAACTCCAGGACAGGGGCGGATTGACCGGCTTGCTGCAACGCGAACTTGCTCTGACCGATACCCGCATTCGTACGATCGCACGCATTACCGGGTGTACGGCCCTCGTCGTCGCCATAGCGATGGTGTTTCAGATTCCATTGCCCGCGTACGCCGCCTATCTCGTCTTCCTGGTCAGCCATGAAGATGCCGCCTCCACCCTGGTTTCCTCGGTGGGCGGACTGGCCGCGGTGACCTTGGCCGTCGCTGTGTCCTTGTTGTTTTATGTGTTCGACGCTTCCGAACCTGCGCTGAGAATTCCGCTGTTGGCAGTGAGCACACTGGCCGGAACGTATCTCGCACGCACCAGTCCCTTGGGCCCGATCGCCTTTTTGGCCGGGTTCGTCTTGGTGTTGTCGCAGACATTGCTGGACGATGTGCCGACGACGGAATTCGTAACGCATATGGTGCTGTGGCTATGGGTGATCGTCGCCGTGCCGGTGGGCGTCACCGTCCTCGTCAATCTGTTGGCCGGCGAAAGCCCTGTTGCACTCTCGCGAAAGCGGGCCGCACAGCTTATGGACGGCGTTGCCACCTATGTCGAAAACCCCTACTCCGCCGACCCTGCGCGATTGCGCGCTGAGCTGCTGTCGCTGAGCGAGCTCAAAAACAAGGCATTTTTGTGGAACAAGCGACTCAAGGCGTTTGCGCAGGAAGACAACCGCCTGCTCGCCATTCTTTTAGAGGTGCTGCAGATCGCCCGATACCTTCCATCGAGCGTTCCGGTTGCTTCAAGGCGTTCTTTGGCCAACTCGCTCCGAGAAAGTCGACGCCTTTTTTTACAACGCCGCGATGTCGTGGCCGATGCAGTAAGCAGTGAGGTCGAACCTGTGCCGATAGAATCCGATCCCTCCCAGGTCGCCCTGCGCAGCGCGGTCGATGAACTGCTTGACGAAGCATCCGGTAAAGCGTCGGCGACCGTACCTGACAACGCCTCGTCCCAACCACAAAAATCACCTGCGACGGGCGCACCAAAGAACCGCGCGCACGCGCGTTTCGCATTCAAAGTGATGTGTGCGGTAGTGGCATCCTATGCGACCTACACGCTGCTCGACTGGCCCGGCATTCGCACCGCGGTCACGACGTGTTTCTTCGTCTCGCTGACCACCGTTGGAGAAAGCGTCCATAAGCTGACTCTGCGACTCTCCGGCGCGATCATTGGTGGACTGATCGCCGGGCTTTGCATCGTCTTTGTGCTGCCCGCTCTCACCGATGTCGGTCAACTTTGTCTGCTCATCGCTGCGGTATCGGCTTTCTGCGCCTGGATTTCGACCAGCAGCGAAACGATTGCCTACGCAGGCATGCAGATAGCCTTTGCCTTCTTCCTGGGTGTGCTGCAGGGCTACGGCCCCGCCGATGACCTGACCGTGCTACGGGACCGCGTGGTCGGGATCATCATCGGCAACGTCTGGATCACGATTTTCTTCACGACGCTCTGGCCGGTCAGCGCATTGGACCAGGCGCGTGACAAGTGGGCGTCGGTCATCGGACAACTCGGTGAACTGCTCGTCACCAAGGACGAAGCCGCTATTAATTCGATGAAAGCAGAGATTTGCAAGAAGACCGCCGAAGCATCCGATTTAAAAACACGGGCCTTGTTCGAGTGGCGCCAGGCCGATCGCCTGTCCCCCGAAGCACGCCACGTTGAACAACTCGCGTCGGCTGTCTTTGTCGTGCGTCGGCTCAAGAAGAGCGCCGCTTCGCTTCCACCCGATGAGGCGGCGGACGAACTCGCGTCGCAGCGCCTGATAGCGCTTTCGAAAGGCACACACACCGATACATCCGATGCGGGCATTGACCCCATGTCGTCCACGCTTCTGAACCAGGCTCGTAAGCACCTCAGCGAGGAGATCGATCATGCATCGCGCGCGATCTGAATCGCCTCTCGCTACATGTTTTGCGTTCTTGCTCGCGGCGGCGCTATTCGCACGCGTTGGCGTAGCGAACGCTCAATCGACGTCGTGGGCCGGCACGCCGTCTTCACCTCACGATGCAGCCACCATCGCCGACCACACCGACGCACCGGTGCTCGAGGACCGCGTATACGCGCTACCGGAACTTCTGACTATCGCGCTGGATATCAATCCCAAGACGCGGGAAGTCGAACAGGAGGCGGTGCAAGCCAACCTGGCTGTCCAGCTCGCGAAGAGCCAATACTCGCCACAGCTCGATGCCAAAGCACTGGGAGGCATCCAGCGCACGCCGCTGGCAATCCCGCCCACCGTCTCGTCCAAGGGCTATTTTATTTCCTCCACCCGGGAAGTTTTTCCCAGCCTGGAATTGAAATGGTTGCTGTTCGACTTCGGCCGCCGCAAGGGACAGGTCCAGGAGGCCAGGCACAACGCTGCTGCCGCCCAATCGGGCTTGCTTGGCGCGCAAGAAACACTGGTGTTCGAGGTGTCGGAAGCATATTTCGAAGCGACATCTTCCCGGGGCCAAGTGCGTGCCGCCATAAAGGCGCTGGAGGCGGCGCGATTGACCGAACAGGCCGTCGCCGACCAGAAAAAACACGGCCGTGCCACCGTTGTGCAGCTTGCCGAAGCGCAACGTCAGACGGCGGCGATGCAGCTAGCGCTGACAAAAGCCACTGGCACAGCGGACACCGCATTTGCGTCGCTGATTGCGACGATCGGGTTACCGCCTGAAACGCATTTTCAAATCGCTCCTCCCGCAGATGCACCGGCGACGGAAACGCTCGCACCGCTCCGGGAATTGATCGACGAGGCCCTGCAATCCCGTCCGGACGTACTGGCCGCCACGGACAAAGTGGCTGCGTCCGACGCCAAGATCGACACGGCGCGCGCAGCTTATCGACCTACGATTAGTCTTTCGGCACAGGTGTTCCAGAACATCGGCAAGATCAGCAGCGACGGAAGCCCCTATTCCTCCATTGATCGCACCGGCAATGCGCTATTCGTGTCGTTCGACTTGCCGCTGTTCGATGGCGGCGCACGCGCTACCAACGTCTCGCTGGCGATTTCCCAAAAGACGGCCGCCGAAGATAGCTTGGCCGAGACCAAGAACACAGCTTCCCAGCAAGTGGTGCAGGCCTATAACAACCTGAGGACGAGTCTGGACAATCGCAACCAGGCGCTCGCCTATACGCATGCCTCCGAACTCGCCTATCAAGCCGCACTCGATTCGTATCGGCGAGGCCTCGCCAGCATCACCGATCTGACGAGCAACGAAGCCGTGCTTGCCCAAGCCGAAGCCGGTCAAGAAGACGCCGACGCAAGCGTAGGCATTGCGCATGCTGCGCTGGAACTTGCCATCGGGCGACGCCCCTCCTCCCACTAGCACCGGCCGATCATTCAACGGGGTCCCCACCCATTCACCATGCGGAGCAAATCATGAGTAAGAAAGTTGCAGAAATCCTCGTTGAGGTTCTCGAACAGGCTGGCGTAAAGCGTTGCTACGGCATCGTGGGCGACACGCTCAATTTGTTCGCGGAGCATCTGGAGCGCAGTTCGATCGACTGGGTGCATGTCCGGCATGAGGAAGCCGGTGCCTTTGCTGCGGGTGCCGAGGCGCTGCTCACCAACAATCTGACGGCCTGTGCTGGCAGTTGCGGTCCCGGCAGCCTGCACTTCATCAACGGGCTGTATGAGGCCAACCGCAATCGCTCGCCCGTCGTCCTCATCGCCAGCCAGGTGATGATGAACGACATGGGATTCGAGTTTATTCAGGAGGTCGATTTCAAAACGGTCTTCAAGGAATGCTCGGTGTTTTGCGACATGATCATCACACCCGACCAGGCCAGGAAGAAAGCCGTGATGGCCTGCCAGGCCGCCTTGGCCAAACAAGGCGTCGCCGTGCTGATCGTGCCGGTCGATATCTCCCACGGCGAAGTGCATGAGGATTTCCCCTACCGCGTTCACCACAGCAAGCCCACGATCACCCCGAACAGCGAAGAGATCGACGAGATCGCCAAGATTCTCAACGCCGGCAAGAAGATCACCATCTACGCAGGTTCCGGCTGCGAGCATGCATTGGACGAAATCAAGGCGGTGGCAGAAGTGCTCAAGGCGCCGGTCGCACACACTTCGCGCGCCAAGAGTTTTCTAGAACACGACAACCCTTTCAACGTCGGCATGACCGGCATTCTCGGCAGCGAGGCCGGCTACAACGCCATCCTCGATTGCGACACGCTGCTATTGCTTGGCGCAGACTTCGCGTGGCGCCAGTTCTATCCCGACAAAGCCAAGATCGTGCAGATCGACATCGACCCTACTCACTTGGGTCGCCGACACCACATTGCATTCGGCGCGGTCGGCGATATCAAACCTACGCTGCGCGCACTTCTTCCCAGCCTGGAGCAAAACGACGACGCATCGTTCCAGGAGGAATACGTTCGGCGCTACACCGACGCCATGGCCTCATGGAAAAGTCATCTGGTCCCAGGCCATGACGACACTATTCCCGGCTCATACCTGACTTCCGTGATCAACCGATACGCTGATGACGATGCACTGATCGCCGGCGATGACGGCACGCCGATCGTATGGGCGATCCGCCACATCACCGCGAACGGCAGGCGTCGGATCTTCGGAAGCCTTCTGCACGGAACGATGGCCACCGCACTTTCCAGCGCGTTGGGTTTGAAGAAGGCAACGCCAGAACGTCAGGTGATCGCCATGTGTGGCGACGGTGGTTTGTCGATGCTGTTCGGTGAGCTGCTCACCGTTATCCAGGAAGACATTCCGATCAAGATCGTCGTCTTCGACAACAGCAAGCTCGGGTTCGTCGAAATCGAACAGAAAGCGGAAGGCATGCTCGATACCTTCACGCGTTTGAAAAACCCAGATTTTGGCAAGGTCGCCGAAGCTATCGGCCTGTGGGGCAAGACGGTTCGCAAGGCATCCGAGATCGAAGCAGCCGTACAAGAATGGCTAGCCCAACCAGGACCGGCGCTTCTCAATGTCCACGTGAACCCGCTGGAATTGGTCAAGCCGCCCTTTACTGAGCTCAAGCCCGTTGTCGGCATGGCACTCTATTCGGCCCGTGCCATTCTGCATGGACGCGGCGGGGATGTGTTGGAACTGGTGCGCGAGAACTTCTGATTCACGGACCAAAGCGGTCATTGCGCATCGCCAGGATCCGGCAGCGAATTGGCACCGGCTAAAAAAGAAAGGAGGGGACTGAGCCCCTCCTTTTTCTGCTTCCTGCAGATCAAACGTAGAACTTAGTTGACCAGGCAACCGCTGATCGTGGTGGTGGTGATGGTCGTTCCAGTGTTCAGCAGTTCCAGGCCGGTGCCGGTGCCGAACTGAGTCAGGCTCGAGCTGCCGGTGATCGTTGCGTTGTACGGCGCGCCCAGCAAAGCCTTGGTATTGGCGAGGTCCGTGCCGTTACCTTGTGCGTTGCCCAACAGGTACGAGACGGCCATGATCGGGTAGCCGCTGCTCGGGTTGGCGTAGGAGGACGGTTCGACCAGCGCGATACACTGGGTGGTCGGCGCGGGCGAGATGGCGGCGAGTACCGGTACACCTGTGTTCGCGTCGGCGCCATTGATCACTTCGTTGTAAACCAGGTTGCTGCTGCTCACCACAAACTTGGTGCCGCCGAAATTCGCTTCCGGATCCTGGCCGTTGACCTTGGCGAAATCGATACCCAGGGCCTTCGAATTGGCCATTTCGGCATAGCCGATGCTGCCGGCGGTCGCCTTGATGGCCTGAGTTACCGCGGGGTTGCCGCTAGAGCCGGTCCAGTTGCTGGGAAGGGTCGGCAAGTAAAGCGCCACGGCACTGGTGAAAGCCTGATTGGTCACAAAATGTTTGGCCGGCGTACCCGAGCAAACCGTCGACTCATGGTTCATGAAGCTAAAGGTGGTGCCGCTACCATCGGAACGATACTGCACAGCGATGGGACCGGAAATCGTATCGCCGGATTGCAGCGTGTACGCCGACACCAGGCGGGAATCACCCCAATCGGTGGCTTGTCCGGAGAAGATCAGGCACAGCTGCGAGTCGCTGAAGTTGGTGTTCGTGTCGTTCAACACGAAACCTTTGGTGGTTGTCTTGTTCATCGCGATCGAAATCGCGCCGGCCACGGCCGGAAACTCTGTGGGCAGAAAGCCGGAAGTGTGATTGCTCGTGTAGTTGGTGAAATCGGTCTGGGTCAGCGGCGAGTCCGCGCCAGCGAAGTTCGGTTGCGTCAGATCGGAGCGACCCACGCCGGTGGCATTGGCGCCGAAGCCGACAAAGACACCCGAAGCATTCTTGACGCAAGCCGTTTGTACGCTGGTACCCGCCACCTTGGCGAGGATGTTCTTGCCGGCGCCACTACCTGTTTGGCAGTACGACACCGTCGGATTGCCGCGCTGGGCACTGTAAACAGCGAACAAGGAACCGGCACCTGCCGGGAAGACCTGAGTACTCGTCTCAGCGCCCGTACCGACGTAACCGATCGCCGGCAGCGTCGCGCCACCGCCAACCAGCGTGGTGCTGGCGTGGGACAGGGTTGCCATGGCCAAAGCGAGGGCTCCAATAGCCAGCTTAGCCTTGTTGAGTCCGTGATTCATGATGTATCCCCATTGCGCTTTACCTCCGGGATTGGAGGCGTATCTTTTCTACGCTCGTGCAATGACGACCCGATTAAGTAAAAATGTCCTTGAATATGCCATATCAATTACATAATTGAGATTTCAACTTAATCAAATAAGTCATGATTAGTGTAATAAAATAATAATGTGATCAACCGCGCACTACATGCAGCCGCGAGCCGTATTTCTCGGCAATTTCACATCTTGTATTCATTCGAATGTCTACAATTCTCAGGAGATTTTTGCGCCATGATTCAATCGTGCTGCCGCGTCCCATGAATATAAAAAAACGGGGATCATCCCCGTTTTTTAATGCCGATGGCAAAGCAATCCCTATTGCGCCTATTTCGACGGCAATTACGCAAATAAATAGGTCAAGGCGATTTTTCTCAATATGAACAGCCGCACGATGTAGTTGACTCTTCAGGCAGGCTGAATTCGCGCATCATGGAATAGACCTCCCGGTCCAGTTCCGGCAACCGCATAAGCGCCGCCAGACATTCCCTTTTCAATTCGCCCGATACGCAACGAATAGCCGGTCGATGTCCTTCGTTGCACCACCTGTTGAAAATACCCACCAGCACAGCGAGCAATGAACCTCTCGGTTTGTAGGTCGCTTCCCTGCTGCGCTTTAACTGCCGTTCCAGCGAATAAACCAGGCGCTGGTTGAATGCACGGTCTGAAATAAGCAGCAACTGCTCCAGTTGTGCGCGTTCGCAAGCGGCTAACAATGATTCGGCCATACCGTATTGGCGGAAGTCGGAAAGTTGGATAAGCGTTTCAACGAGGGCGCCTTGATTCACAGTCATTTGTCCCAGTCCATGATTCCCATCTAGCTAAAGGGAAAGCTCCGCCTTTCCTTGGGGACGATCCCGCAAGGATGATGCTCGGTCGATGTTTTTGGGTTACGCGCCGATGCATGCCGCATCGACGCTTCCTTATCCAGCGCTCGACTGGTTATGGGCTATCGCTACTCGACAAGCTGCCGGCGCTCCGCCTCGGTCAAAGATTTTTTGCGCGCGTCGCTGAGCCGCCCCGCTCCGAGTATTTGAACGGGACTGTTCGGGTCATAACCGCTACCGTTTTCCTGGATGCTGGTACTGCCGTCGCCGAACCCAAGCACCTGCACCGAGATGATGGACGGCTGTTTGCCAAGTGCATCGTTCTGCTGCTGCTTCAACATGTCTTGCGCCACTTTGCTTACCGCGCCGGCAGCAGCGCCTGCGGCGTTAAGCGCGCCGACATTTACCGACTGCGTGACCGGCACGCCGATCTTTTGGCCTTGCACCTGGATGTTGTCGGCATTGGCGATCTGCGCGGCGGCCACCACAAGATTGCCGGAAACACGGATACCGGCATCGCCCGCATCGACCGTGCCGCGTGGTGCAACCAGGTAGACGTTGCCCGATGTCGCGCCAGGAATTGTCTGCAAGGTAGCGATGCCGGCGCCGCTGACTTCACCGCGTGCATCGATAAGACAGAACGCATCCAGGCTGCACAAATACGTGGGCGGCGGCACGACCTCGGTGGTCTTCGCACCCTGGCCAGCGTTGATATCGCCGTTGGAGCTCCAGATCACCATATTGCCGCCCTGCTCGGTAAAGATGCGGCTTTGCGCCAACAGCACGCTGCGATCGGTAAACATATCGACGCTACCTTGCTCCAACGTCAAGATGCCCATGCTGTTGGGACCGGCGATAACGTTGCCGCGGTTGTCGGTGATAACAGGCGGCGCTTCGACACTGCCGATCAACGCCTGCCCACCCGGTCCGAGGATGCTGATATTGCCGCCCTGCTGCGTCTGAATGGTTGAGCTGGGAATATCCAGGTCGCCCGTATCGATCGTTGACGCCTCGCCGTTGATACCGCCTTTTCCGCTGCCGTTGTTCGTGTAGCCCAGCGATGCGGGGAACAGGCTTTGGATGGCTGCGTAGCCGCGCGCGTATTGCTGATAGTAAGGGCTGCTAGGATTGTTGTAGTCAGCACCAACCTGAGTGAGCAGCTTGAAGAACTCCTGCTGCGCGAACAGCTCTTGCACATAAGGCGGCAGCTGCTGGAATGCGGCCTCCGCTTGCTGCGCAGTCAGCACGACGTTGATCTGGTCTTGCGCGAAACCCGTGTCGACTATCGCGCCCTCCTGTCGCTGCTCCATAAAACTGATCAGATCCGGCAGTAGGCTGCCGAAACCATCGATGCCGTTGGGATTGCTCAAGTATTGCGTAAGGAAATTACTGGTCTCGATGCCTGGCCCGACGCCGAACAATACGTTGATATTGGCGCCGTCATGCGGCAGGTAGGGATTGACCTGATTACCTATGGTGTCTATCCCGGTAAGGTAGGTGCTGCTGTTATTTGGCGACTGGATATCTGTCTGGCTGGTCAACGGGCCGATATTTCGGCCGGCTTCGACTAGCAGGCTGCCGACACCGCCCAACAAGATGGACGGCACGAGTTCGTAGTCTTCATTTAGAGGGCGGTAGATACTAAGCGTGCCGGTATAAAACGGTGTGTCGTAAATATCTCGGCCAGCAGCGATGCGCGTAATATCCGATTGATGGGTTTGCTGACCCATCAGTGATAAATCGACGATGTCGCGACCCGCATAGATCAACGCGGGCTTGTCCGGCTCAAGAATGATCTGATCCATCATCACCCCGTTAGGAGCCGGCGTTCCGTCCACGATGTCGCCGTTGAGCGCGTAGATGCGAACGGGCACTGCGTCGGACCCATGCAAGGGGATCGCTTGGTGCAAATCGCGCGAGTAGGCGTTGTAGAGTCCGTTGTCCAGATAGCCGGCAATGAGCAAATTGGCTATGCCCGTTTGATTGCCAGCTTCTACTCCAGAGGGCTGTAGAGGCGACGGTAGATCGGATGCGGAAGCATCGATCAATCCAAAACTTTGATTCACGTTGTAGCTAGCGGTGTTAAGTGTGTAGACCAGTTCCGCGAAGTTCACCGAATCCGAAGCAAGCAAGCTCAGATTGCCGGTCTCCGATGGATACAGTCCACCGCCGCCGAGGATGTTGACGCTTCCATTGAGCGCCGTAAGGCTTAGTGTCGCCGGGAGTACCGCACCGGGGTTGTACGCATATGCCTCGGATTCCGACGCACCGTACGAGAACAACGTCGCTGGCGCACTCAAACTATCCAGCGTTGTATCGCCATTCGTCGTCAAGATACTTACGGACGATGTGCTGCTGTAGCTTTGGGCGTCTGTTTCACCCACCGGTATCAGTTTTAGATTCGTACTGTCGATAACCGCGTAGGACGGATCGTAAATACCGCCGATGTTCACGCCATCGTGCGCCTGCACGGAGAATTGAGCATCTTGCAAGCCAAGTAGCGTTGCTACCGGTGTAGTAATGCCGCCGATTTCGTTGACATTCGCCGGCACGGTGTAGTCGATATCGGAGCCGATCGTTCCACCAGCCACCAATGTCCCCTGCCCTTTGGCGACGAAATACGTGCCGCTGAGAATATCGCCACCCGCATTGACGGTAAGATTGCCGCCGCCGACCGTGGTGACCGCCGTTCCGCCAGCATTGGCATACCAGGTGGTGGGCAATGACACCGAAAGATCGCGGATATCGCCGCCCGCGGTGACGCTGACATTGCCGCCGGCACTCATCACGCCCTGATCGAAGTTGGCGAAATTGATCGAGGAACGGGTTGCAGTATTACCAGTCTGCATCCACGGCCACCAAAGCTGGCTGATATCGTTGCCCGCCGCGCCGGTGACGCTGCCACTGGTATCGATCACCTGCTCTATGGCGTTGATATTGCCTTGCGCGCTGAGCACGATGTTGCCCGCGTTGTCCGGATTGACAAGACCACTGGCCAGAATATCGGGCATCGAGGAAATGCTGGTTGTCGTGCTGAGCACGGACACACCGCTTCCCGCCGTCGTGCCATTGGCCGGCTCACCCGCGGTGTACACCACGGCAGGTGCCACCTGATCCTGCCAATTGATATCTCCGGCAGAGACGATGTCGATCGATCCAGTTCCCGTACGTACTGCGGTTGGGAAATCCAGCGTCTTGCCATCGCCACCGTTCGCCGTGTATTGCACAGCGAAATGGCCGTCTAAATTAACGTTACCGCCGCCGGTGTTTGCCACAACGGACAACGGATCCACACCGGTGAAATTCGCACCCGCGACCAATCGATAGGAACTGCTCGACCCGCCAAGCAAGGTCGCGGAAATCAGCGATGCCGGATTGCCGAGGCTTGGCATGTTGGAGGGAGAGTTGTCCGCCGTACCGCCAGCGGTCTGCACCGAAGCCTGATTCGCAGCGGGCGTGAAAGGCGCGTAGAACAATTGCGAGCCCGAACCAACGGCGTTGACATTCCCCACCTGGGTGGACACGTAGTTGAAGTAACTGTCGAACCCGTTGATGTAGGTGCCGTAATCCGATGAGTAAAGGGAGTAGTTGCTGCTCGCTTCCGTCGGCAACGGCAATAACAGAGGAGATGGCGTTTGTTGTGATGCGTTGTTGTTGAAATTGCTTGTCAACCAGTTCTGGTATGCCGTCACATAACTCGAGTATTGCGCGTAACTTGCAGGCTGCGGCGCAACCAGCGAGGTCGGTGCATAAGGTAGGTAACCGGCATAATCGCCCTGGGTATAGGCGTACGCCCACTTGGTGATACCTGGCCCGTAAGTAGCGGAGCCTGCGCCCACTTCGCCGATATACAACATGTAGTTCTGATAGTAAGCCGTCGATTGATTGACCAGCGGCGCTTCAATGGGCTCGTAGTACGGATCCAACGTCAAACTTACGTTGCCGTTTCCGTTGACAAAATAAGATCCGCCTTGCCATAGCTGATCCGCTCCGGGGAAATAGGGATCACCGAAGTCCAAGTAGGTGTTGGCAGTGTTGTACGCAGCCAGCGCGTTGTTATAGAGCTGTGTTGTACCGCCGGTAAGGATGACTGGTGCGGAGAGTTGCGGACCATTGTTCTGCTGATAGAAACCATCCGTAATGCTGGCATCGATGTCGAGGTTATGCAGAGCCAACACGGTGAGAATGGGTGCCTGTCCCGACGCCGACGCCGACGTCGGCTGATAGCGATAGGCCAGTTGGATAACACCGTTGGCGTTCGTGGTTCCTGCACCAAGATTCCAATTGGTAAGCACGGAAATATCGCCACCATTGATGCCAGCATCCGGATTGATCAGCTCGATGCCCGGCCGTAGCTGCACATTGGCGATGCCCGCGAAGCGATTGCCGAACGTATACCCCGGCTGCTCCACGTAGCTCATCAGTGTGCCCGCACCCTGCGTCGGATCGCCGTTGACGTAGCCATAGAACGTCTGATGCGCGGCGTCGGCAGCTGTCGGCGTGAAGTAGTCCGTGCTCAGGTACGCCTGCAGCGTCGCCGCGTCCGTCGGTGCGGGAAGCACAGCGCCGGTCGCGTCGGTCCAGGTACCGGCTACCAATTGCGGCGTGCCGTCGGGGCCGTATTGATACCAACCAGCGGGATCGATCAGGCCGTCGAAATATTTGGTGGGGTCCGTGTACTTATCGGCAGTGCTCCACACCGCATAGGGCTCGATGGTGACGCTGTTCGCACCTGTAACGGCCAGCGTTCCGCCGCTGAAGGTGATCGGCACGTCGCCGTTGGCCAGCAACGGGGCGCGTAGGTTGACGGTTCCTCCCGCATCCGGCGAACCGCCGGACACATTGATGGATGCATTCGGGCCGAACTGGATCGTGCCCGCACTGCCTGCTTGCACGTTTTCGTAACCGTAAGTGGTGTTGAGCGTTCCATCGCTGCTGCCCGTGATGGCGATCAGCACATTGCCGCCGCGCTGCTCGGGTATGCTGCTTGTCGCCAGCAGACTGCCGTTTACGTCGACGCCGTTGCGGCCGTACAACTGAATATCGCCGGCTGCCGCACCCGATGCATTGATGGTGCCGTCGATTTGCACCACGCCAGCTGCCGAATTCACGCTACCGGCACCACCGTTGGCGGCCAGGTAAACGTCTTGCGACACCAGACTCTGACCTAACGACAACACAAGGTCGCCGGCGCCGCTGCTGATGGATATGCCGCCCGTCGCGCCGGCCTTGCCAGTCAAAGACGCAAGCTGGTCGAGATCGAGCGCGCCGCCGCTGCTAAGCGTGAAATAGCCGCCGCGATAGCCGCTTACGGCTTGACCTTCGAAGTTACCGTTTAGCACGGCCAGATTCGCGGCCTGGATGGTGATGCCACCTGCGTCACCGCCCAGCGGCGCGCCTGCGAAATCGATGGTTGCTCCTGGCTGCACGATCACCGAACCCTGCGCGGAAGTCAGCTTGAGATTGCCGCCCGGCGCATAAGTAGTGATGTCGAAGAAAGTCTTGTTGATACCTGCCGTGTTCAAGCTGGCAGTATCGGTGACAGTCAGATCACCGCTGGTCGCTGCGAGGCTCAGATCACCCGCTGCTGCCGCAATTTGCGTACCGACCGTCAGTGAGCCGCCGCTAAGAGTCAATGCGCCGCCCATCGCACTGTTCTGCAATGGCGTGCCTGTCGTCGCGTTGATCGCCAGCGTACCGGTGGTCGTCAAATGGGTATTGGCGCCGGTGTCAGCCAGCAGCACGGGCGTGTTCAAACTCACGGTGGCCGCGCCGAAATCGAAACCGCCGCTCCCCTGCCCCGTCATACCCTGGCTGGCAAAGGCCGTTACGCTGCCAAATCCCTGCAAAGTGCTAGTGCCCGCGGTGAAATCCAACTCATCCGCGTTCAAGTTCAACTGGCCATGACCCACGACCGGAGTCGCTGTGCTCGAGCCGATCGCATTACCCAGACCGAGCGTGGCGGCCTTGATACTTACCTGGCCGCCGTCGCTGACAAATGCATTGGCGTTGAGGTCGAGTGTCTGCGGTAGATCAATGGTGATGTTGCCGAGGAAATCGATCGCACCACGACTGCTCAACGTGACCTGCTGTGCCCCACTGAGCAGACTTAGCGTGCCTGGTCCGATCACCAGGCCGCCTGCATTGGTGTTGGTGCCGTTGCTGCCGACAAAGGTGATCAGATTGCTATTGGCGTCGATATTCTGCGCGCTGAACGTCGCCGACGGGCTCACACTGATCGAACCGGTCGCGTCCATGACCAGCGAACTGCCGCCCTGTACGGTGGCACCCGCATCGATAGTGAGATCACCCGACGTGGTGCCGGAAACATCGTTGCGTGTGACGCTAGCAACACCATCCTGCGAAACGCGCAGCAGCGCACCATTGCCGCTGACAGCGGGCACACTGGCACCATTGGCGGAAGTGCTCGCATTGCTGCCGAAGATCAGCGGCGTGGCGTTGGGCGTGCCAGCCCCGCTGGCAAGCAAGACGCTGCCCGATTGCAGCACGATGCCTTGCGCACCCGTGTCGTTGTTGCCGTTCGCCACCAGCAGGATTTCCTGCCCCTGCAACGGATGCGCCGCATCGTTGGAAAGCACGACGCTGTCGGCAATGCTGTTGACCTGATAGCCATTGCTACCTAATTGGCGACTGCCTCCAAGCATCAAGCTGCCTGCATCCAGCGCCGACAGGCCATCTACCGACAATTGCAGGTAGCCGGGAAGCGCTGTCGAGCCGGAGTCGACCACCTGGATCGCCTGCGCCGCGATATCCACCAGCGAACCTCGGCCGCCGCTGGCAGGTGCCGCATCCAGTACGACGCCCAGTTGCAGTTGTTGCGTGGCGCTCAACAGCAGGTGACCGCCGTCGGCGGGCAAGGCTGGCGCTATCGTGCCGGCATGGCTGGCTTGCGCCGTAAAGTAGCTGTCGGCGTTGGTGAACTGGTATTGCGAGTATTGCTGCCATACCGGCGCCGACTGCACCAGGAAGGTGGTGTTGCGCGCATCGCGCGCGCCATCCAGCGCGTCGGCGAAATAACCGGTGACGCTCAACGTGCCATCGGGCAACACAGCATTCTGACCCAGCACACTGTCTTGCGAACTGGTGTCCTGCACGACGCGATAAGCACCAGGGAGCGTGGCGTACTTGGCTGGCAGCAGCACGTAATACCCTGCCGGCAGGCCCGGCATACCGGACAGATAGATCGACTGTCCGGTCGCCGGACCTGCGCCCGCTCCCTTTTCCAACGCCGCATCCTGCGCTCCCACCGGGGCGGAGTAGCCGGGGAGAATCGCGTATACGGCGCGTCCATCACTGTATTGCGGAACTTGCACGCCGGTCGTGCTGTTCGCATAACTAGTTTCGTATTGAGTCAGCACATTGCGCGTGCCGCCGACGCCGGGCACCCATTCCGATGCTTGCAGTTTGCCGCCGCCGCTCATGTCGATAGTGGCGCCGCTGTCCAGCGAGACATCGGTGCCCGCAATGCTTATCGTCTTGCTAGGTGGTGCAGACAGCACAGGCGAGCTTGCCTGCGGATTGCCGTCGTAAGTCCATCGCTCACCATCGACGGTCGAACCGTAAGGTACGGTCAAGCCATCCAAAGAAACCGACGTGATGCTGCCCGCGGCCAAGTGCACGCTTTGCGTCGCGACCAACGGATAGTCAGCAGCATTACTCCCCAGGCCAAATGCGTTTGCAGCGGACGCGGTGTCCTGCACGCCAATCATCAAGTTGCCCGAAGGCGCGCGCAGCGTGCCGTCCTGCTCGATATGGTCGGCATCCAGCAGCAGACCGCCGCCTGCCGATAAGGGCGTCGCACCAGGACCATTGCCGAGGATGGTCAGCGTGGTCGATATCGCTTGACCTTGCGCGTTGCTCAGTCCGGAGGGGTTGGCATCGATGACAAACGAATAGTCGCTGACTGGGTAGAGCTGTGCCGCTTTAAAGCTCAGGTTGCCGGTGCTGAACAGCATGCCTGGAACCATCGAGCCGCTATTGCCGGCGTATTGCAGATTGGGTGGCACATAGAACCGGATGTCGCCACTGGATGTGAAATTCGCTGCCGACCACCCTTGCAGATCGAGCACACCGCCTAGATCCATGAAAGCAGCATTGACGTCCAGCACATCGTTACCCGCTACCGCTTGCGGTGTGCCATTGGCGTTACTGCCCGTGATTTCCACATACGGTGCTGTGATCTGGACGATATCGTTGCCTTGCACGTAACCGGTGTTCGTGCCGCTGGGCCATTGCGTACTACCTGCGGGCAGCGCGGTCAGTGTGGGCGCATAGAGACTGAAGCTACGCGCAAGTGTCAGATCTATGTTGCCGGTAAAAGCCACCGGTACGACCACCTGAGACGTGGCCGTTACTTCGGGACCAATGATGAGGCTGGTAATGCCCGAACCCGACAGATGATCCAGCGCGAAATGCAAGATTCCGGACGGCGCACCTGCTTCGACACTGTCGCCTGGTTTCCATCCGGTGGGGATCAAGTTGCCGGACTGCTGCAGCAGTATGCCCGTGGCAGAAGGTTGCGCGAACGCAGTAGTACTAGGGTTCAAGCCCACTATCTGCAAGCTGCCGCCTTCGCCCTGAAGGGCACCTGCGTCCGCCCTCAGATTGCCGTCTGCATACAAGCCGGCGCCGGCGGAAAATACGATGCTTCCACCGTCGCTCCATACCAATGTGGGCGTGTAGGCAGCCTGCACGCCCGTCGCCGTATTGACGGTGCTCGGCAAATCGTAGGTATCGGACGCGCCGGAAACATCGATCAGGCTGCCTTGCGCGGTCAGCGCATAACCATCGTTGGCGGTCAAGGTAACGTTGCCGCCGTTCAATACCATTCCGGTACGAGGTGTGAAGTGAGATGCCAGTCCAAGACCTACACTGCCCCCGGGAACTGCAGCAGCGAGGGGATTGATCAGTGACGTACCTGCGGCATCCAACACTGCTTGCGGTCCGAGCCAAAGCTGTGGGACGGATGGCGCAGCATTGAAAACGAGAGGGTTGATAAGCACATTGATCGTGCCGCCTGGAGCGTCGACCGTTCCATTCACGAGGGTGGACTGAGTTCCCGCGAGTTGGATGGTGGCGCCAGCGTCTGCCAAAATCGCAGCACCCGCAGACAATGACACGGAGCCGGTCACCCCCGCATAGGTGGGCGCACCTGCATTTAGCGTTCCGGGCACAACCTGCCAATCCAGATAGGCACCCGCACTCAGTGCAAAACCCGGTCCTGCGTCGGGGTTGCGTGATATGTAGCGCAGATAAGGATCGAGTTGCCCAATGCTGACATAAGGCGTGTTGGTGAGAGCACTATTGCCATAAATGTCAGTGCCAGTGGGAGCTGCGAGCAGCGCAGGATAATTTGGCAACAAATTATCCCGACTGATCTGCACCGTCGTTCCGGGCGCAACGACGGCATCCGTTACGGAGCTCAAGGCGTAGCTGTCGAAACCTTGTCCGGCAAAGAAGCCCGGATTCAGATAGAGGCCGCTGCTGAGTGCCAGATTATTTGAGCTACCTCCAATTTGCAGATCCGAGGTTTGCAGCGTCAGTGTGCCACCGCCGCTGAACCCAAACGCGCGCAACGTACCGTCCAGCTGGAGGCGTGCCGTAAGCGCGGCAGGCGGAGGCCCTCCTCCTTGCGCAGCGAATATGTTGCCGCCCTTTGGCTCGAAATAAGTAAGCAGGCTGATATTGCCGCCGCTGCCATCGGGTATGCCGTTGGTCAACTGCAATTGATCATTGCCGTTGACATAGCCACCACTCGAAACATTGAGCAGGCTTCCCGGTTGCAACAAGATGGAACCGGTTCCGTCCGCCAGGGTGGTCGGGGTGATTGCTTGGCTATTGGTAACTACCGATTGCTCGGTTTGCAGCGTGATATTTCCGCCATTGATATAGCGATCACCGGTGTAGTTATCGACAGGTAGACCCGAGTCGTTGACCCACAGCCCGCTCGCATTCAGCACCGCACCCTTGCCAACCGTGATATCCGTAGGCAACGGCGTGCTATTCGCATTGGGGGAAATCGCCTGGTCGCCGGAAAACCCCGTCGAGATCAAAGTAATCGCACCGGCTGGTGCACTTAACTCACCCAACACCGTAATGCTATTGCCGGTAAGTTGTATCGATCCTCCTGGAAGCACGCTAAGCGTGGTTCCAGGTTGTTCCTGAATCGCATTTCCTGCGGAATTCACTCCAAGCGAACTGAACCCGCCTTGCTGGATAAGATTTGCCGAAAGCGGCAACCAGCGGGACAAATCGTCAGGGTTATTACCGGAAGGATCCTCGGCAGTCAGCACCGTTTGCCATGGCGTGTTCGCCTGGAACTGAGGATCAAGTTGGTCGACTGACAAGGAAGACTGCTGCAACACGATGCTGGGCACATTGTTGTTCCTGCGCCCCACCAAAATACTGTTTCCCGACGTTGAAATATCGAACGTGCCCCCAGCGGGCTGCGTTCCCTGCGTCACCTGGTTGCGGCCGGCGAATGCCTGTGCACTGATCTGGCCGTCCAACGCGACTGCATTGAGCGTCTCGATGCTGAGCGTGCCGGCGTTGCCGCCAACAGCGAAACCGTTGTCCCAACGCGGTGCACCGGCCAGCAATGGGTTGCTGTAGTTGGTGGTAACGCCCCAACGGTTATCGATGACCGTGTATTCGCCCGCAAAGCCTACATAGGCCATGTTGGGATCGGCATCGGCGATGTTGTACACGCGGCCATTCGCCCCCAGCAGATTGGGCGTAGTGATCCAGCCGGGTTGATAGGCGAGATAGCCGCCATCCAGGTTGAGTTGCGCACCGCTGCGCACAATAACTTCGTAGCCGTTGAGATCGATGCTGCCGCCAGCTGTCATCAGCTGCGTGATGTCGCGAGGCACATCCTGCACATAGCCGGAAACATTGAGGATCGGACTGCCGACCCAGCTCAAGCCATCCGGGGTAGTGCCGCTTTGCGTACTGTCAACGACGACATCTTTTTGCGTGTACAGAAAGCTGTTGCGCAGCAGCGGCGAATCCGCCAGCTCGTTCTGGCCGATGCGCGGAATCGTGACGAGCAGCGCCGACATAGGCAGGTCGACGTCCGCGAGACCGGAAACGTCGATCACTGCTCCGTTGTCGACATAGATACGGCCCGCGACGGGGTTGGGGTCGGTGCTGCTTTCGATTTCCGCAAGCACACTGAGCTTGGCGTTCGGGGCTTCCAGCAGCGAGCCTGACTGGAAGGTCACGGTATCGCCGCTCAAACTCAAACTGCCCGGCGTGAAGGCTGCATTAGCTGCGCTGCTTGACGTGGTAGTCGCGCCATCTTTCTCAGGCAAAATCGCTGTCACCGAATCCGGGCCAAGTACCAAGGCACCGCTGCGTGCATAGCCGCCGCCACCTTGATTCCCCTGGTCGCGCGCATTCAGTTCGATACTGCCCGGATAGCTGATGCTGGTGGAAGCAAGCGCGATTCCATCTTGATCCACGTTGTAGCCGAGCATGTGCACCTGCCCGCGCCGCGCTTGAACCAGGCCGGTGTTCGTAGCGGTGCCGCCGGGATAGTTGTTCACCAAGGAAGACACGGCGTTAAAGACATTCAGCTGCGCTGTCTGTACGCCGGCGGAAAGATCATCGAATTGAACCCCCGCCGCCAAAATGGCTTGTCCGTCGTCGGCAACGATACTGCCCGCATTGGATACATTAGGCGCGGCAAGCAACACGAATCCCTGCGGACCCGAGGCGATGGATGCGCCTTGCTGCACGACAACATCATGATTACCACCATCGGTGAAGATGCCGTTGACCAGGAACGGAACGCTAGCGTGGCCAGCCGCAATACCTCCACCAAGGAACGCACTATTGCTGGCGTTGACATCCCCACTGAAAAGATCCAGCGAACTCGCCAGCAACGATTGCGTATTCACCTGACTGCCAGCACCGAACAACACGCCGTTGTGATTGAGTAGATAGACGGTGCCTTCGGCCTTTATCTGCCCGAAGATCTGACTGGGCACACCGCTGGGATCATTGACGCGATTGAGCACAATCCAGTTATTGGCGCCGCCATTGGTCTGGTTGCCGCCGCTTTGATTGAAGTAAAGCGTGGTGTTGCGGCCGACATTGAAACTGTTCCAGGTGAGGACCGCCTTTTGCGCGGTTTGCTTCACCTGAACGGTGGTTTGTCCATTCGAAGTGGATTGGGTGGGCGCGTTGGCGTTCTGCCAGAGCGACGGGTTGCTGGCCGTGCCGGAGGCTACGACCAAGCCACCGGGCGTCAGGCCATTCGGTATCGGTGAGGCTTGCTGCTGCGCGGCCTGCTGTGCCGATTGCTGGGCAGCGATCTGTGCGGCGACGGCTTGCGCGGCACGACCGAGATCGGCCAGCGATTGCTGTACCGCTCTTTGTTGTAGCAATTGCGTGGGCGTCTGCGCACTGATGGCCGACGAACCGGATGGGCTGCTAGCCGCCTGGGCGGCTGTTTGGTGCTGCGATTGCGCCAGCCATGCCTGGCTCAGCGGCGGTGGCCCGCCGGCGTAGGCCGGCATGGCGGCCATCGCCAGCACCGAGGCGATGGCGTAAGCCAAGGGGTGTCTCGCGCCAACGACGCGCATTGCAGAACGGGAATGCTTGTCTGAACCGATCGGTGTGATCACGAAACTCTTCCCCTGGCGTCTCTACAACACGTCGCTAAGCAAGGCCTTCGGCTGGATAGACCGTTGGGTGTAAGACCGACTGAACCATGTCATCAAAATTTAATTTGCACTGTCGCGTACGCTTCACATCTTTGTTGCAAATGACGGGCGATGACTTTTTGGAAAAACGAAAATTCAACGTTCAATGCGTACCGATCGGCACGCCAAGCAAGGGTGGCGGCGGTGCCGGTGGCGGTCGTTGCGGTGTTACCGATCTCCCGAGACTGTCGCCCATGCGGTGACTGAACGCGGAAAAGTTGAATTGCCCGAGCTGGCGATTGCCGGGTTCGCGTGTCACCGCATCAAGTTGCAATGGCGGTCCCGCTGGCGCATCGGCGGATGCCGCCAGACGCTGATTGAGACAGGCGTAGGAGAGCGCCGGATGATCGTTAACTGTGACATCCACGCATGAAGATGCCGGAACCGACGAAACCGCATGCCCATCTGCCATCGTCTGCGACGATACCGGCGTGGCTGCCAGCCAGAGCGTGCTGATCAGTACAACGGCTGGCGGCGCGGTATGCATGCCTCCTACCCCATGACTATGGCGTAGCGCCTGAGGCGCCGTCGGCGGGAAGCGTCGCCAGGTTAAACGAGATGGTGGTGACCTTGGCATCCAGGCCCTGCACCACGGCAGCCGTCAAATCATTGGCCATGTTGCCGCCTAGCACGGAATTGCGATCCAACAGCAGGCCACAGTTCTTGCTGTGATAGGCGTTGTTGATCACAGGCTGCGCGTATTGCGCAATTTGCTGCATCGCTTGGGTGCGAGTCGCTTCGAGTTCTCTGCTGCGCAAGGCCTGATCCGCCTGCACGGTCTGCATGCGCTGCGTCAGTGCTTGCTCGCGCGACTGACGCTGATCGGCCGACAACGAAGCGGCTTGTGCGCGGTAGGTTTGCAGGTCGGCCTCGATCGGCTTGCGCTCCGTGTCGATTCCCGCTTGTGCCTGCTGGGCCAGCTGCTTCAAGCGGTCGGAGGCAGCCTGGCCGACTTTGGCATTCGCGAAGATGGCTTCGCGCGACAACACGCAGACGCCCGCAACAACAGGACCATCCAGCGGCAGGTTGTTATTGGATTGCGCACGTACGGCAACACTCGACGTGCTTGCCAGGGCGACGGCAGCGAGAGTCATCAGGGTTCGATCGATACGCATGGCGAGTCCTTCATGTTGTTGTAGAGAGCAACGAGCGCGGCGATTCCCAACACCGATGGGGATGGGTGTCGGGTTCGTCCTGCTCGCCGCCAACCTACTCCCGATCCGCTGCGATTGCGCGACAGCTTCACGGTTTCTTGACACTTACCGCGCGCGCGTCATAACGCTGTTCGTACAACCGGTCGCCGTAAGCCTGTGCGGCGTTTTCCAGCTTTACGCGCTCGGAGGCGGCAAACGGTTCGCGACTCGCTATCACGCTACCGAGTGTCATATGACTGTAGGCATCGAGGATCTCGTTGCCGATCTTGTACAGCTGCTGGTTCTTAGCGGTGCAGGTCGTCACTTGCATCTGTGCAGTGTTCAGTTGCGTGGTGAGATCGGTGCTATGCCCTTCCTGCGCATGCTCCTTGGCATTGGCGTCGGCCACCACTTTCTGCAGGCTCTGCACTTGTGCCTCGGCCTGTTCGCGCGCGGTGCGTTCGGATGAAAGCACTGCGGTGTCTTGCGAGGAAAGCGACCGGTTCTTGCCTAGCTCGGCCTTGGCGGCTTCCAGCTCTTTACGCGCTGCATCGCGCTCCTGCTCCAGCTGGGTTTTCTGCGCTTGCCATTGCGCTTGTTGACTTTGCAGATCCTGCAGCTGGCTGCGCGCATCGGCGAGTTGCGAGCGCAACTGCTCTTCCAGTGACTGTGCTTGAACGCTGATGGAGGTCAGCGCTAGGCAGAGGATGCTGGCGATTATCGCGAGACGTTTCATCGGTCAGTCCTCTAGAACTTCGTGCTTACTTCGAGCTGCACGACGTCGATGGTGAACGGCGGTCCGTAAACCTGCTTGGCGCCGAAGTAGCGTGCAGAAACCCATGTGCGCTCTGCGATACCGTAATCCGCCGTCAGAATGAATCCCTTGGCGTTGGTACCGCCGAGATGGAAGTTCTGGTCCGTCATACCATCCAGCACGGCATCGGGCTGGAGGTATTTGTAGCCGAGCGCGATGTTCCATTCATTCGCCGCCATCGGATTGGGATTGCCGATGATGCCGCGTACGAGCCAGCCGACCGGACCGCTCTTGTATGGACCGCTCGTGGTCGCAGTGCTACCGGCCTGAAAGTTGTTGACTGGCTGGCCGAGACCGTTGGGATAGCGATCGAACGCATCGCGCGCGTGATAGGCCATGTTGCGCTCGTACTCGGCCTGGATTTCCATCGGCGTCTCACCGATCTTGAAGTCGACCTTATTGGTCAGGTCGGCAACGTGATAGTTGTAGGAAAGGCCCACGAACTGCGGCTGCGCGTAGTTATCCGGCGACGACGGATTGGGAACGATGTCGCGCAGCAGGAAGACGGTATTGCCTTTCTGCATATATTGCGGCGCCGTGTCGTCCGTACTGCAGTAGTTGATGCCGGTGTAAAGCAGGCACGGTGCAGAAAGCCGGCCTTGCATGTGGTCGAAGTAGTAGTAGGCCAGCGCGACTTTCCATTGCGCATCGTCGGCGAACTTCCACTTCAACCCGAACTGCAGGGCTGTCAGCCAATTGTCGCCACCGCTATTTTTGTCGGTGCCGAAGGCCTGTTCGGGCGCGTCGTTGCCTACGTACTGGATCGGGAACGCGCCAAGCGTGGCGAACGAGCTGAGACTGTCGGTGAACGGCAGGTCGCCGTGTCCCGCGACGCCGTCGAAATTGAGTTCGGTGGAATAGATCAGATCCGTAACCATGAACGGGTCCGGCATACGACCGGCGGTGAGCGAGAAATCTTTGTACGGCTGCCAGCGCACCCACGCCTGATCCAGCCAGATATCTTTCTTGATCAAACCGCCGCCCAAGGTCTGCGTAGTGGACACCGGATTGTTGTCGCCACCCGAACCGATGCGCACACCGGCGGTGATCGTGTCGCCAAGTTTGACATTCATGCCGATGTGCGCCTGCAGGCGCAGCATGTTCGGGCGATTCTGCTGCGAGTTGAAAATCGGCGGGGTCGAGCCTTGAGTAATGCTGTTGACGTCGAACGGACCGGTTCGATTGAGCGTGCCGTAATCGATAAAGTACGGTGAGTTGCTGCGGCTGTAGTACCAGGATTCGTCGCGCACATGCACATCACCGGACCAGCTGATGCGATCGAGCCAGTCAGGTAGTGCATTGGGTTCGGCCCAATGCTCGCTCTTGGCCTGTGCGATCACTTCCTGTTTCACCTGATCGCGGATTTCATTGCGTACGCTCTGCGGTACGTAAGTGACGCGCACATCGCCCGGTTGTGCACCGTCGGTGGTAGTGGCTACCGCAGCCGGCGCCGCGGCAGCCGCGCTGCGCGCCTGGGCGGCTTCGTCGTTGGCTTGCTTGAGCAGGCCATCCGCTTCGGACTGGCTGATCAAACCCTTTTTCACCATCAGGCGGATCAAGTTGACGGTGGCATTGGGCGACGGCGCGGCATCCTGCCCGAACGCTGACGCGGCATTCCCGCTCAGCAGCAAGCCGACTGCGATACATAACATCCTCACGCGCGGGCGTCGGGCATTTTGTGAGGCAATTTGAGACTTCATCACATTCTCCAAGACGGTTTTGCTGCTTGCTAGCTCTATGAAAGTTCGGAATGAGTGCTCAGCCCGGCCGGTATCCACGCATGGCGACGCGTACCGGCATACCAAGATTCGGAGGCGGCGGCGTATCGATGCGTACGCCTCGCAGCACATCGAGCAAGGCGCGATCGGTGGTCGATGCGCCGCTGGAATTGATCAGCTCCGCACGCGTGACGCCACCTTCCGGTGAAAGCCACAGATTCACGCGCACATCGAAAACCAGACGGCGCGTGCGATCGTCGTGCTGGATGGCTTCCTGCAACGCATAGCTCAGGTATTGCTCGTAAGACGATCCACCGACCCCGTTACCGCCACCGCTACCCACCATGCCGCCGCCCTCGCCCGCGCCGATGTTGAACGCGTCGTTGCCTGCCTGCGCTGGTCCGCTGATGGTGATTTGCTTGGCGAGATCCGGTGCCTGTTTCGGCGCCTGTACCGGTTTCAGCGGTTCGGCCGGCTTTGGAATGTCCTGTTTGGTTTCCTCGACCTTCTTCGGCTCCGGCGGCTTTTCCTTCGGTGGCGGCGGCGGTGGTGGCAAGGGCGTGATGGTCGCGATGCGTGGCGCCGAACGACGCACGCCGACCTGATGCCCTGCCAGCATCCAGATGAGCCACGCAGCGGCAAGCAACACCGCTACGGCGATGATCCGCCCGCGCCATCGGCGCCATCTCGTCTGCTCTGTGTAACCGGGCTCGAACATCGCGGCGCTCCGGCCCGTCAGCTTGCTTGCTTGCCGGTCACCAGACCGACTTGCGTGAGATCGAGGCGACGTAGCAGATCGAGAATGTCGACCACTTTTTGGTATTGCACATTGGCGTCGCCCTTTACGATCACCGGAAAGTCGGGCGTCAACGCTTTTTGCTCACGCAGCCGTTGTTCCAGCTCGCCGATCGTCACCGGAAAGGCATCCAGAAAGATCTGCCCGGTGTCGGACACCGTAATGGCCTTGGTTTGCGGTTTAGCCATGCTGATCGACGCACTGGCTTTGGGGAGATTGACCTTGATGCCCTGCACCGCCGCCGTGGTCATGATGATGAAGATCACCAGCAACACGTACGCCAGATCCAACATCGGCGTGATGTTGATGTCGTCGTAAGGTTTGTCTTCGTCATGTACCTGCATGGCGACTCTCCCTTACGTCGAGCGCGGGTTGATCGACGGAACGGTGAAGCTCGGCCAGTCGGGTGACGAATTCGTCGACGAACACCTGCATGTTCGCGGTCACCGATTTGTTGCGGGTCAACAAGTAGTTGTAGCCAAACAACGCCGGAATCGCGACGAATAGACCGGCCACGGTCGCCAGCAGCGCCGCGGAAATACCCGGCGCAATCGCGTTGATGTTCACGTCGCCGGCGGCAGCAATGGCTGCGAAGGTGATCATCACGCCGACGACCGTACCGAGCAGGCCGAGGAACGGACCGCCCGAGATCGCAATGGTCAGCATCACCATGGAACGCGATAGCGCCTGGTTCTCACGCACCAGCGTGGAGTCCATCACGGCGCGGATCGCTTCGATGGATTCAGAGGCGATCACCAAGCGACCGTGTGCGTCATGGCGACGCCACACTTCTTTCGCACCGGTCTCGTACAGGCGATACAGCGACGAATCCGCGAGTTCCTTTTTGACGGCCGGCGGCACCTCGTTGCCGGACAGACCAAGCAAATTACCGCCGAGTTCGCGGTAACGACGCAGAAAGCGTTCGTTGGCGCCACTCACGGTCGAGACGTAAGTGCCACGCTGCCACATCACCAGCCAGGAAATAAGCGCCATGATCATCAGCAGTCCGATGATGACCCACGCGTCCACCGTCACCGACTTGACGATGATGCCGAAGTAACCGAAGCCGAAGCCGGATTTCTTCTCGTCTTCGCCATAGGCAATCAACTTCGACTCTGCGCCCTGCGAAAGGGCGTCGGCAGCAATCACCGTCGCTGAACGAGCAATGCGCGAAAGACGCAGTTCATCCATCTGGCCGACGAACGAGGCAAAGGGCACCGAAGTGCTACCTGTCGAAGGCGTCGGCGCGGCGGTGTCGCCGCCCACGGTGGCGCTACCGCTTAGTGCAGGCAACGTGGCAGCAAGTGTGGCGTAGGGATGCCCATCCACATACAGCACGATCTGTCCGCCCGCAGCCGTTACCGCCAGATGCGTCCAACGCCCCGGCTTCAGCGGTTCGCCCGCGCTACTGCGCAGCGGTTTGTCGCCGCCATCGACTTCGACGAACGGCGCCCCACCATCGATGCCGATCAGCAAGGCTTTGCCTTCCTGCCGATGACCGTAGACCAAGGTTGCCGTGGTCGGCAGTGCATCAAGCTTGATCCATGCACTGAACGTAAAGCCGCCGCCGTCTTTGATGTCGAGCGATGAACTCGTCGGCAGCGTAAGGACGGTCGAGCCATCGAAACGCGCGGCATTGCCGGCAATACCGCCATCCACGGTGCGTATCGCGCCGCTAAGCGCGTTGTTACCGTAGGCGGTGGCGTCCGTTGGCGGCATGCCGGTCTGTTCGTCGAAGTGATAGATCAGTGTGTAATCGGCATCGAAGGTGGCGGGGCCACTACTCAGGGCCGGCGCCTTGGTGTTGCCGTAGTACATCCAGATCGTTTGCTGGCCATTGGCCGGAAGTTCCGGCACATCGAGCCAGATCTGCGCCACGCCCATCACCGGATCGAAGCTTTCGATCTGATAGTTGAGTGGTGTCTTGCCATCGCTACCGATGAAACGCAGGTCCGTGCCGGTCTTGGTGATGCCGTCGAACTGAAAGTTGCCCGGATGCAAGCGGATCAGCAGCGGCACGCGTCCCGCGGGCTGCATGATGTTTGCCCCCTTGCCGCCGGTATCCAGCGTGATGGGCTTGCGGTACGACCAATCGTCGTTCCACCAGGATGTCTCGCTGGCAGCGCTCCATCGCGGCAACAGCAGCAGGCACATTGCGCATACATAGATGAAATACCGCATGGTCGTTGAACCCCTATCCGATAGTGCGAAGTGGAGCCGCATCAGAGACCGGCTTTGACGCTAAAAAGAAGATGTCCGTCGTGCGCCCTTGTTTGCACACCGTTTTTCAACGGGTAGGCGTATTCGAGGTCACCATTCAAGTAATGGAACACGGTGAATTGCGTGCCGACGCCCGTGCTGAGCAAGGTGAAGCGGCCGCGCTGGTCGGCCAGTGGATCGATCAGCATCAAACGCGCGCCGTCGACGAAAACGTGAAAGCGCCAGTCATCGGCGAACGATCCCAGCCATGCATGAATCGACGGACTGCGCACTTCCACCGACGTGATGACGCCGTTGTCGGCTGTGTCTTCCGCGGACAGATAACCGCGCACGCTACTCATGCCGCCGGCGGCAAACTGCTCGCTCGACACCAGCGGCGAATCGGTGGCCTGCGCACTGGCACGCGTCGCCAGCGCGAAGTTACCGGCGAGGTTACGCACATAGTTGAGATCCAGACGCAGGTCGGCAAAGTTGTCGCGCGCGTTGTAGCGCTGGTTGTCAAATGCGCTGTTGCTGCTGCCTAGGCCGCGCCAACCGAAGTTACCGGTCAAGGTGAAGCTGGACGTGGATTTTTCGCTCGCACGCTGACCGCTGTACGACGCGCTCAGCGGGTAGTACGTCAAGGGCGCTTCGGTGGTCTGTCCACCCAACGTAATGTTCTGATCGAAATGCTTTCGGCTAATGCCGATAGAGACCAGCTGGGTGTAGTCGCCCAACGCCGGCAACTGCTTCGTCGCCTGCAGGCTGACCGCATTACCTTTGCCAAGTACGGTAGTGCCGCCGAGCGTGTTGGCATTGCTGTTGGATTTGTACGCCGAACCGAGCAGGCTCCAGTCCGTATTCAACGGTGCCAGGTAGGACAGCGCATAGACCGAGGTGGCGTGCGGATCCTGCGGCGCGACGATGTACGAGGCCGAGATGGTGTGGCCGAGCTGCCACAGGTTGTCGTAGCGAACGTTGGCGATGGTACGCAGGTCCGGCGTATCCGCACTGTGATCGTTGTTGACCTCGACGCTGCCGTGCCAGGGATTGGTGTCGTCCACTTTCAGCGTGACGTCCATGGTCTGCGGCATGCTGCCGGGACTCAGCAGCGGAATCACTTGCCTGCCCGGCTGGCGATTGAGATTCGTCAGCTCCTGCTGCACCTGAGTGAAATTGGGCACCGTGCCTTCGGCCAGCGACGGCACGGCGTCGCGAATCGCCTGCGGCGAGTGATACTTGGCGCCTTCGACACGCATGCGGCCGATGCTGTTCTCGACGACCTGCAGCAAAATCACACCGTTCTTGACCTGCTGTTGCGGCACTTCGACGACGACCGATTGATAACCCTTGGACTGATACAGTTTTTGCAAGGCGTCGCGCGCGGCGTGCACGTCGTTCATGCTGCGTCCGGGGCCGAGGAACGGCTCGACGATGCTTTCGATGTCGACGGAGCCCAGCAAGGTGTTGCCGCGCACCAGGTATTCGTTGATCTGAAAATTCGCGGGCGCGGACGCCGCCGCAGCTTGATTCTGTGTCTGCGCGAACAACGGGCACGCAAGTAGCAGGCTTATAAGTGCCGCCAGAGAGCGCTTTCGGCGCGCCAGGGCGCCGACTCCATTTCGCGTGCTCATTCGCCGCCCCATGCTTGAGCCGGCCTATCCACGGCCTGCTTTGTTCGATAGGTCATCGATCGACTTAGCGAAACTAGTGCGCCGTACATAACCGAATCACGACAGCGACGTGTCAGCTTCACAACGCGTAGCAAATGACCGGTCGCTAGCGTCGACATTGGCCCAATGCTGCATTTACTTCGTCCGCGTCCACACGTCCGTTTTCGCATTCGCTTGATCACGCAACACGTATCCTTATCGCAACGGCCTTTGGCCGTCCGTCTGCACAAGTCGAAACGTCCCCGCACGCGAACGGCCAGCGCTACGCGTGATGCAAACACCTGATCTGGGAGCGTCCCTGCCCGTTCACGGCTTCCTTGCTGGGATAGACAGATGACTCTCTTCGCGACTGAACCATGTCACGAAAATTTAATTTGGCGTCTGGGAAAACCGTGCTTCGGCGCGATGACGACATCAAAGTGTCATGTGTCTGGACACAAGACGGCGCGTGCGTCGCGTCGAGAAGGAGGAACGTGGAACACGCCACGCTATTGACGACGTCGATTTCACAACGCTGAACAACACGATCAGCTGAGTATGACGATCCCACCGGGCAACGAAGTCACCTTCGCGCCGTAAGCGTCATGAATCAGCGCGGCGACATCGGCCAGTTGATTGAGCGAGAACCGTGCCTGCACTTTGCGTGCGGCCAGGCTGTCGTTGGCGATGATGACTTTGCCGGGACGATAACGATTGATTTCCTCGACTACCTGGGACAGCGATTGGCCGTCGAATATCAGTACACGCCGCCGCCAGGCCATCGTGCTTTCGATATCCGCGGGAACTATCTGTCCGATGCGGCCCTTACCGTAGTCCGCTTGTTGTGCTGTCGTCAGCACCGCACTGTGTCCTTGGTACTGCAGCGTTGTCGCGCCATCCAGTCCGGTGACCTGGACGTCCGATCCGTAACAACGGATGTTGCATTTGCCCTGTACGCCTACCTCGATCTGTCCACCACCGGCCGAAACGGTGATGGGTGCGCTGGCTGCCGCTGTGGCTTTCACTTGTATCTCGCCACCGAGCAGATCGACGCCGACCAGACGCCCCTGCGACTTGCGCAAGTTGATCGCAGTCTGGGTGTTCATCTGAATCACGATGCCCTGGCCCAGATCGATTTCGCGCTGTTCGCCGGTTGCGGTCCGATAATCGGCGACCATATCGGACAGCGACGGCCACAGTTGCAGCGGCGGATGCACAACCGCGAGTGCTGCCGAAGCCGCAATGGCCGCACCGAGAAAAGCGCGGCGGCTCATCCGAGGTTGCATGCGCGGCAATGCAGTCACCGTACCGGATACCGCGCGCGCCTGCTCACGTGCGCGCAACGAGGCGGCGGCGGGCCCGAGGTTCTCCCACAGGCGCCGCGTTTCCGCGAACGCTTCTAGATGTGTGCCGCTCTGTCCACACCAATGTTCGAAGGCGCGCGCGTCAGACGCCGTTGCCGTCCCCGACGTCAGGCGCAGCAGCCAATGCTGCGCCTCTTTGTGCAGTGCGGTACGGCTATCGGCGATGTGATCGGTACTTCGCATATTTCTAAGACTCTTTTCCCGCACCGGGACCGAACCGCTGGGTGACTTTCCTATCGAGCCGCTTGCCGCAGTGCTCGAGCGCCTTTTTGAGTTCTTTGCCCACCATCCGCACCGAAATGCCGAAACGCCGGGCGATATCTTCTTGTGACACGTCATCGAGCCGGGCCGCGGTGAGAATGGCGCGCTGCCGCTCGGTCAGCTCCTGCAGCGCTTGCTCCAGGGCTTCCACTTCGAGCCTGGCGTGCACGATCCTGGCCGGGTCCAACGTATCGGCACCGATGTTCAACAGGTCTTCCACTTCGCTGCCGGTCAGGTAGCGCGCATCGACCTGACGCTGGTCTGCCGCGACATTGACAGCCATTCGGAACAGATAGCCGGCCGGGTTGCTCGATACGCTGGTGGCGTCGCCCATGCGCCTGATGCGCAGATAGGTTTCCTGCAGGGCATCGTTCGCCAGCTCGTCGGAGCCCAGGCGGTTTTTCAATCGGCGCCGCAGCTCTTGGCGCCGCTCCATAAATAAGCGAAGCAACGGCAATGATGTGGTTTCCATTGCCGGGAGCCCTTAGTGCTGGGACTTAGCGGCGACAGCGCACGCCGATGCTTTGGCCGGATGCTCTGGCAGCAACAGCAAGGTGATCGGCTGGGGCATGCCGGGAGGCGGCGGATCGAGCAGGAGTTTGTTCAACGCTCGGCGCACGTCGTCGTCGTGACGTAAACCGTCGGCGGGGCTGAGCAAGTTCGTTTTTTCGATCTGGCCCGAGGGCGCGATCCATATCTGCAAGGCCAGTCGGTAGCTGCCCGGTCGCGTGCTATTGGATTGGCACAATGCAGCCTCAATGGGCCGTTGAATCTTTCCCGCATAGCGTTCGGTCACAGCGTCGATTCCTCCACCCGCAAAACTTTCAGATCTTTCCCGCACCACTGTGTCGGAGGATTCGCCAGGCTCCGCGAGCTTCAACGTGAAGGCTTGGTCGTTCGTGTAACTGGCGATGAGCCCGGTCCCTGCAAGCAATATCTGTAATGCCGTGGCTTTGTCGAAATCCCCATGTACACCGGGAGATTGCCGCCCGGTGGTCAGGGAGTTGTCGACCAAGACTGCCTGCCCAGTGACCTCGCTGTAGCTTCGTAGGGCCATCAGCAGCGACTGCGGAGGTATGTCGAACGCAATGATTTCGCCCGTTCCGGTTCGGTCAGCCTGCTCGTCTGCGGGTGACATCGCCTGGTATGGAGCGACCGCCGGTGCCGCCAGCGACACAAGGGGTAGCGTCGACCCGAGTACCAGACATATCAGCCACTGAGATGCAAAGCACTTAAGACCCTTTATAGCGAAAGCACCGCACGTCACATAACCTCTACAGGCAAGCCTAGAGACTATGCCCGCAATATGACAATCAATGACATCTGTTACAGGGGATTCTCTTGCAAGCATGGACGCGCAATTTATATGCCGGCTTAGTAGCTAGGCGAGCATGGTTGCAGGCGGTGCAGTGCACAAGTGCGAGTACGCACCCACCAGCCTGAGGGTCAGCACGCATGCAATTTCTTGCGCGAGAAGGTCGCGGACCGTGGATGTCGCCTCGAATGCGACACGGTCTCGATTCGAATTTGCCAGACGGCTAAGCGCTTGTCCAAGACAAAGAAGCCGCCCCAAGGCAGCTTCTTTGTTGGTTCGACCCCCGGTGTCGTTCGCTACCCGCTGATCGCGTCAGTTCGCATTCTGCGTGACTACAAAATTGGTCGTGACCTGGTTCGAGGGGATACCGTTCAAGGTGGTTTCACCGAAGTCTTCGTCGATCGAATAGACGTTCCCGGCACTGTCGGTGACCGTGCCGTTGACATTGACTTCGGTGAACTGGGTACCCGATATCTGCCCATTGCTCCAGATCGACGTCAGCTTGCCGAAGGTGATCTTGCCGTTGAACATATCGGTCTCGGTCGTCGAGCCAACGATCACGGAAACCGGCACATTGGTGAGTTTGATGGGGGCGCTTGCGGCGTTGTACGTACCGACAGGGATGTTGACGCCGTTTACTTGGATGTTAAGGCTGAGATTGTCGTTGAAGACATAGGGACCCTGACCGTTCGCGGAGGCCTGCACGCTCACCTGGTCGACTACGTTGTTCATCGTAACCAGTCCATTGAGGACGTAATTGTTGTCCATGGACGACTGGATCTGCACCGGTTCGCCGCAGCCATTGGTGCAAGTGGTTAGGGTCGAGTCGGTGTTGACGATCACCGCTGCGTCAGCCAAGCCAAAGGCTCCGGACGATGCCAGCTGGACGAGCTCGTTGTTGGTATTCGAACCCTGAGATTCCAGCTTCGCACCCTGCATGTAGGACAGGGTCTGCTTTACGCCCGCTGCACTGGTTTGCGTGACGCTCAAATCGTTAGGAACATACACGCTATCCAAATTTATCGATGTCGATGCGTACGACGCCGATGCAACGAAAACAAGCCCGGTGGAGATGCCTAAAGCAAGCAGTTTCAAGCGTGAGGCAATGTTCATAACCGTTACTCCTTTTGACGCACATGATGGAATGCGCCGCACACCATGCACGACGCGACGTTTGCCAGACGCAAATCTGGCTATGGAAAATTGCGTAGACGGCATGGCCGCCTACAATGCGAAACGCAGAAAATCCCTGAAAAATGGCACTTAGCGTTGTTTCACCGCACCACACCATCGACGACATGCATGGCGGTGAAGCTCGCTTTCTGCCATTGATTAACGCTGGGTAGCTTGTACGTTTTTCTTTTCAAGAGTATTGCCAAATCGGAGCTTCTATTTATTCACTGCTAAAAATCAAGTCGATAGGTCTATCGAAGAATAAAATAATCAATTTGAAATAATATGTTTCATAATCGCCGTATCCAATTTGCCATAATGCCTTTCATATAACGTATGACAGTTATTAAGTCAGTTTTCTCGGATGGGTGTGTGTTAACGGCCTAAGCATCGATCCGGCGCACCGACGAGGGGTGATCGATGTGTTGCCGACCATAAAACAAGGCTGCGCAGACCTAATCTGGCGATAAGTTTCCCCATGTACCCTTGGAGCTTGTAGGGCTGCACCACTCGGGGATGGCGCACTGTGAGAAAGCTGTATGTACTGATTGCGGTGGGCACGCTGCTGCTGGTCGCCTGGTTTACCTACCGCTCTGGATCACTCGCTTCATCCGCGTCCGCGACGGCAACGACACCTCAGTCGGTCCCTGTGGTCGTAGCGCGCGTCGAGCGGCACGATGCTCCCAGGATGCTTCCCACTATCGGGACGGTGCAGGCGTTCAATACCGTTCTTGTCAGGGCGCGCGTAGACGGCACGCTGGACAACGTCGCGTTCACCGAGGGGCAGCGCGTGCAGCGCGGCGATCTATTGGCACAGATCGACCCGAGACCCTTCGAGACGCAGCTTCATGCTGCCACGGCGCAGAAAGCACATGATGCCGCGCAGCTGGCCAATGTCGAGCGTGACATAGCGCGCTTCACGTATCTGGCCAATCAAAAAATCCTTCCGCAACAGCAGCTCGACAGCACGCGCGCCCAGGCCGACGAGCTGAGAGCTACCGTGGCCATGGACCAGGCGCAGATCGACAACGCGCGCGTACAACTGAGCTACGCCACGATCCGCGCACCCTTGGACGGACTGACTGGGGCCCGTCTCGTCGATGCCGGCAATATGGTGCATGCCTCGGACACCACCGGCTTGGTGGTGATTACCCAGATCCACCCGATATCGGTAAGTTTCACTTTGCCGCAAGACGCCCTGCCCGCGCTTCTTTCCGCGCGGCAGCAGTCGCCGATCGGAGTGATCGCGCAAAACCGCGATGCGAGCCAGACGCTCGGCAAGGGCGTACTGAGCCTGATCGACAATCAGATCGATGCGGCCACCGGCACGATTCATTGCAAAGCAACCTTCGATAACGCCAATGAGACCTTGTGGCCCGGTCAATTCGTGGCCCTGCGCGTCGTGCTTGCCGTAGACCGCGGTGCACTTGCCGTGCCTTCCACGGCCGTGCAGCAGGGCTCGACGGGCACCTACGTTTTCGTGCTCATGCCGGACGACACGGTTGCGCTGCGATATGTAAAGGTCGCCTCCACTGAAGACAGTCGAAGCGTTGTTGCGCAGGGACTGGCCGAAGGTGATCGCGTCGTCGTGGAGGGTCAGTTCAAACTCGAAGACGGAGCGCACGTGCGCGTCGTCGATGACTCCGCTCATGGCCATTGACGGGGTCGTGCGATGAGATCGTTCAATGTCTCGGCGATCTTTATCCGTCGCCCCATCGCAACATCTCTCTTGATGCTCGGCATCCTGTTTTTGGGGGCCATCAGCTACACGCAGCTGCCGATTGCCGGCGTGCCTCAGGTGGACATCCCTACCATCGGTATCGATGCCTCGTTGCCGGGAGCGAGCGCGGAGACGATGGCCACGTCCGTTACGGCGCCGCTCGAACGTGCGCTGTCGGTGATGCCTGGCGTCACGGAGATGACGTCGACAAGCTCGTTGGGATCCAGCTCGATCGACGTGCAGTTCGATCTTTCGCGGAGCGTCGATGGCGCTGCGCTGGACGTGCAGTCGGCCATCAACGCAGCTGCCGGCGATCTTCCCAAGGATCTGCCGCATCCACCCACCTTCGAGAAAGCCAATCCTGCCGATGCGTTGCTGATGAGCATCGCGGTGTATTCGGACCTTATTCCCATCGACAAGGTGGACGACTATGTGGAGAACTATCTCGCGCCTGAGATCGCCCGGATTCACGGCGTCGGTGTGGTGGACTATCACGGTCAACAGAAGCCTGCGGTGCGCGTACGAATCAATCCGGCAGCCATCGCTTCGCTTGGCCTGAGCCTCGAAGACATTCGCGCAGCGATCAGCACTGCCACATCGAACGCACCGAAGGGCACGCTCAACGGTGCTCATCAGGCAATAACGCTCGATGCGAGCGATCAAATCGTCGACGCAGCCAGCTACGCCAACCTCATCGTCGCCTATCGAAACGGTGCTCCCGTTCGGCTGCGCGATATCGCCAGCGTTGTGCCGAGCGTCGAAGACATTCGGCAAGGCGCCTGGTTCAAAGGGCATCAGGCGGTGATGGTCGATGTGCACAAGCAGATCGGCTTCAACATCAACCAGACGGTGGATGCGATCAAGACGCAGCTGCCGCGACTGACACGCGATCTACCGGCGTCTGTGCATCTGGAAGTACTGGGCGACCGCACTCAGACGATCCGGGCATCCGTCACGGATCTTCAGTTCACCCTGTTCCTCAGCGTCATCCTGGTGGTTGCGGTCGTATACGCGTTCTTGCGCGATCTGCGGGCCACGCTTATTCCCGCCATCACCATACCGTTGTCCCTGCTAGGCACCATCGCCGCGATGAATGTGCTTGGCTACAGCCTGGACAACGTTTCGCTGATGGCGCTGACGGTGGTGATCGGCTTCGTCGTCGACGATGCCATCGTGATGCTGGAAAACATTCTCAGGCATATCGAAAACGACGAAACGCCCACGGATGCGGCGCTAAAAGGGGCAAAGGAGATCGCCTTTACGATCATGTCCATGACGCTTTCGCTGGTCGCCGTCTTTATCCCGCTGCTGTTCATGGGCGGTCTGGTCGGGCGACTTTTTCGTGAATTTTCGGTCACTGCGGGCGTCGCGATACTTATTTCCGGCGCGATATCGCTCACCCTCACACCCATGTTGTGCGCGCGCTTTCTCAATCGCCAGACGGCACATGGTCGCGGTCGGTTTCATCATGCGGCGGAAGCCTTCTTCGACCGCTTGCAGCGTGTCTACGCCAAGGGCCTGCAGCGCGCCCTCGCGCATCCGAAGCTGATGCTGTTACTTGCTGTCGCCACGATGGCCGGCAGCGTGTTTATGTACGTCATCATTCCCAAGGGTTTTTTTCCACAGCAGGACAACGGATTGATCGCGGGTGTTACCGAAGCATCGCAGGATATTTCCTATCCGGCGATGGTCGAGCGCATGCATGCGCTGGCCGCGGTGGTCGAACGCGATCCAGCCATCGAGCATGTTTATTACTGGGTGGAGGGTGATCCTTCCATCAACATCGGTCGCCTGCTGATCGACTTGAAGCCGTTCGGTGAGCGCTCCGTCTCGGTGTACGACGTCATCAGCCGGCTTCGTCCGCAGGTCGCGCAGGTACCGGGCATTTCTCTTTCGTTGCAGGCGCGCCAGGATCTGCAAATCGGTGCGCGAGTAAGCAAGTCGCAATTTCAATACACCTTGCGCGACGTCGATCTGGATGAGCTGCGGCAGTGGGCGCCGATCATGCTCAAGGCTTTGCGAGAGGTGCCTGTTATCCAAGATGTCGAAGCCGATCTGGAACCGGTCGCTCCACAGCTGAAGGCGGTATTTGACCGCGACACGATGAGTCGGCTTGGCATTACGCCCCAGATGGTCGACGACACCTTGAACGATGCCTTCGGCCAGCGCCAGGTCGCCAGCTACTACACGCAACTGAACGCTTACCGCGTCGTGCTGGAAGTGGATCCGCAGTATCAGCTAGACGAAAACGCACTGCGGCAGCTTTACCTCACCGGCAACGATGCGAAACAGGTGCCGTTGTCGTCATTCATCCATCTGGAACATGCGTCCGCGCCGCTCACCGTCAATCATGACGGCCAGTTTCCTGCCGTGACGCTTTCATTCAATCTTGCGCCGGGGCATTCGTTGAGCGAAGCGGTGGAAGCCATCGACGCCAAAGGTACGGCGCTTGGAAAACCTCCCGGTCTCACGGCGACATTCCAGGGGTCAGCACAGGCGTTTAAAGCTTCTCTGGCCGACCAGCCCTTGCTCATCGCGGCAGCCATTCTGGCGATCTACATCATTTTGGGCATGCTTTATGAGAGCTACGTGCATCCAGTGACGATTTTATCCACGCTGCCGTCCGCGGGCATCGGCGCACTTGGCGCATTGATGCTGTTGCACTACGAATTCTCGTTGATCGCCCTGATCGGTGTGATTCTTCTCATCGGTATCGTCAAGAAGAACGGCATCATGATGGTCGACTTTGCGATTGCCGCGGAGACGGAACGCGGACTTGCACCCGAACAAGCCATCTACGAAGCATCGCTCTTGCGTTTCCGGCCGATCATGATGACGACCATGGCGGCCCTGCTAGGCGCACTGCCACTTGCTTTCGGATCGGGCGCCGGAGCGGAACTGCGGCGTCCACTAGGCATTGCGATTGTGGGCGGCTTGCTTGTCTCTCAGATACTCACGCTTTACACCACTCCCGTGATCTACCTCTTTCTCGATCGGATTCGCGTGAGATGGATGCTTCATAAAGAACGGCTGAGCAACGCGAACGCCTAAATCTGCGAAGCAGAGCAGCAAGGAATGTCCGCTCAGCGCAGCGGCTTCTCTCTGATTTGAAAAGCACGAACGAAATCGGCGATGTACATCACATTCTGCCTTGGGTATGGCCGCCAAACCGGCTAGACAACGTTGTCATTCTGGGCCGATAGTAGCCAACGCTACTCGTTTGCTGCGGTTTAACTCACCCCTGGAGACAGCCCATGCATGTGAAGAAGTCGCCGATGTGGTCCGCCCTGACGCTGAGTTCCTTGAGCACCACTGTAGGAGCCGCGTTATCAACAACCTTTCTTACCGTTGCCCCTGTGCAAGTGGTGCATGCAGGGACCTCGTGTGCGGCTGCGTGGAGTTCCACCGCGATTTACACAGCGGGCAATGTCGCTAGCGAGAACGACATCAACTACAAGGCCAATTGGTGGACGCAGGGCAATGATCCTGCCACCAATAACGGCGGCCCGGGCAGCGGGCAGCCCTGGACTTCGCAAGGTGCATGCGGTGGTTCGCCGACTCCGACACCGACACCTACTCCAACGCCCACCCCTACTCCAACACCGACACCTACTCCAACGCCCACCCCTACTCCAACACCGACACCTACGCCGACCCCAACGCCATCCCCGGGTAGCTCGTCAGGCGACGTCAATTTCCATTTGCTGCTAGGTGCAGGTACTGCTCAAGACCAGATCGTCTTGACTGGGGACAACTACACCGACCTGATCATGTCCAACATGATTGCCGGTGTGATGTACGGTCACCTGGTGCAGGAGTACTACCCGGGCATGCAGTTCGACAAAGACTACTTGTACGGTTCGATCTTGGGACAGCTGCTGCAGGAAAATATCGCCACCGAATACTACGTCGATACGAGTACCTTGATCGACCCTTCGCCCGATCAAGCGGCCGTTATGGGAGTCGGCCAGGGTGGCCCGTATCAGATCAACAATTACGCCACCGACATGGTGGCCGGATCGTATGCGCCGGCGGGCCATTCGCTGATCAACTACGTCGCGATCCAGAAGAACATCGGCTACACCATGGCTACGGCAGCCACCCAATACAGCCAACCGACGCCGGCATCGTTCAACAACAAATATTACGGCCCGATGTTGACGGCGTACTTCCACTACAACGATTTCGTATCCCTGATCGTCACCGGAACGGGGCCGAACGGATGGGTAACGCCTTGGCAGCCGGCGTACGACAACGCGTTGGCAAACTTCAAGACGCTGCCGAACAACTTCCTCGATGTGTTGTTGAACGTTGCCTATAACCAGGGCTACTACGGTGGCTTGGTGAACAGTTACAGCACTTTGGGCGCGACGGCCACCGCAGCGACGGTAGCGTCGGTCGATTCGTATAGTTCGGTATGGGGTGTGCAGGACACCTATCAGCAATATCCGTATCAAGTTCACTATTACCTGGATCAGCTGTACGACAATCCGATCCCGACAACCAGTGCGACAACGTTTGCTACGCCCACCAATCATGTCAACTTGAACATGGCTGCATTGGAAAACGTTTTCTCCAACGTGTTCCAGACCATGGCTTACGTCAACAGCTCGGGCTCATCGGTCTATATTTCGGCGGCCCAGGCGCAGACGGCGTTCAATACGGCACTGACACAGGCAGGCGTTTCCAGCACGGCGACGCTGGATCTGAGCAATGCAGCGGACCGTGCGCAGATATTCGGCGTGCTGGAACATGCGATTGGCGACCTGGAGACCAACCTGGGTACGCAATTCAACGCGACGACCAATTCGCAGCTGTAAGAGCTGAGTGCGTACAGGGGCGCCGACTGCAAGGTCGGCGCCTTTTCTATGTGCTCTGCAAGCTACATCTGCCTATATGATGTCTAGAGACAGATACTCCATGGGAGAGTGCGTGGGAAACCGTTCTGTTAGCAAGCAAGCCGCACTGTGGCTACTGACCGGTGCGATGTGGTGGACGCAAAGCATCGCCGCCGAATCGTTGCCTTCCTCTGCCGTCGAAACGCCAATGGCAGCGCAGCGTCCTCTGGATCAACCTCAGCCGTTGCCTGGCCTTGGACCGAGCGCAGAAACCATAAAGGCTTGGCAGGACCGCAAATTCGGCATGTTCATTCACTTCGGCCTGTATTCGTTGGCGGGCGGCATGTGGAACGGCCGGCGCGTGGACAACGGGTATAGCGAGCAGATTCTCGCCAATGCGCCGCTACCGCCCATGCAGTACGAGGCGTTGGCCAAGCGCTTCGACCCCGTGAATTTCGACGCCGATGCGATCGTTGCCCTGGCCAAGGCCGCCGGCATGAAGTTCATCGTGATCACCGCCAAGCACCATGACGGGTTCAATCTGTTTCAAACCGCGCTAACACCCTACAACACCGTAGATGGCACGCCCTATCACAAGGACATCGTCAAACAGCTCGCTGACGCGTGCGCGCGCGGTGGCCTGAAGTTCGGGGTCTATTACTCCACCATCGATTGGCATCACCCGGGTGGAAACACTTATATCGATGGCAACAGCAATCCGATCACGCCAGCGCAAGAAGCGTTCAACGTGGCCCAGCTCAAAGAACTATTAGGCCACTACGGCCCTATCGCCGAAATCTGGTTTGACATGGGCAAGCCCACGCCAGCACAAAGTGCCCACTTTGCAGAAACCGTGCACACGCTGCAGCCGCAAACCATGATTTCCGGGCGCGTCTGGAACTACTACGGCGACTTCGCCGTGATGGGCGACAACAGCGAACCGGATGTCTCCGTGGAACTGCCCTGGCAGGCGCCCGCATCGATGTTTCCGCAAACCTGGGGTTATCGCTCATGGCAACCCAGAACCGATTTACCAGGAAAAATTCGCGAGAACATCACCCGCTTGGTTCGGGTAGTTAGCCAGGGCGGCAACTACATTCTCAATATCGGTCCGGAAGGTGATGGTTCCGTCGTGCCGTATGAAGCACAGGTGCTGGGTGGTATCGGCCAGTGGCTACAGCGCAACGGCGAAGCCATTTATGGCACGCGCAAGCAGCCGTTCGCGTCGCTGGACTTTGGCTATGCCACGGTAGGGCCGCACGCGATCTATCTATTTGTAGCCAAACTGCCACCGGATCATCGGCTTCACCTGCCCGGTGTGACGAACACCGAACTGGGACGCGCGTACCGATTGGGATTTCCGCAGGCCACGATTGACGTTCAACACGATGCGGACGGCGTAAGCATCCGTTTGGACTCGTTGGCGGGCTGGCCGAAAGCAGATGCCCACGGCCTCAACGTCGATGCATTTATGCCCGTGCTGGTGCTGCCGCTCAAAAGTCCGTTGCACGTTCGCCCCACGAGTATCGCCGCCGCGCCCGATGGTCGCTTTCAGCTGCAGCCAGCGCAGGCCGAGCACTATCTCAACTATAACGGCGAAGGCTACGAGGCCCCTGCCACGCTTTACAAACTGGTATGGCAGGCGGATGCGCAAGCGATGGATTACACAGTGACCGTCGACTACAGCCCGTTGCCACGCACTGCTCGACTCGATCTTTGGATCGACGGACAGCGCTATCCGCTGGAACTGCCGGGCGAGGTGGGCACGTCAGCGATGGCTCATCAAACGGTCCATGTACGTCGAGATCACGCGGCTCATCCTTACACCATGCAAGTAGAGCTGACACCGCCCTCGCCTTTTGAACAAGGCACACCCCTTCCGGTCACGATACGTTCGGTCGAATTATCGTTGATGCCGTGATACGCAAAGCTCGGTCAATGCAACTCAATGACTGCCAAACCTTGCGGAGGCACGTCGATGATGACGTGGCCGTCGTGGATCGCCACCGACTCAGGCGCTGCGAGTTCTCCTGCACGCCGTAGCTGCATGATCTGCTCGCGGCTGGGAAAATCCGGCCGACCCATGCGATCGAAAGCGGCGACAGCATTGCCATGGGTTTCGTCGACGCGCCACACCGTTGCCTTTGCACTCTTTGCAAGATGGGAAACATCGAGGTCGAAATGCTTGTCCTCGCCGGTTGGCTCACCCTTGGTGTAGCTGGCCGTGTCACCCACCGGTGGCGCGTAATTCCACAGCGCCAGCACCACGGCGCCGTCGGCACGACGCGTCGCGAGTGCAGAGTCCGACGACAACGGCAGGCGTGTGCTGCCCAGCTGGTGCAGCATGGCGAAGGCGTTGAACGCAGGCTTGTTGATACGATCCGCGGCAATCAGCCCAAAACCACCATAGAATGGAGTTCGCACCACACCCTGCTCTTCGAACACGTCGGAGAATGCCCAGTAGCTCATGATGGCTGCCTTGCCAGCGCATTCGCGAATCGTGTTCGCCATCCAAGGTCCCATAAACACGGTGTCGGTAACATTCGGCAGGTTCGCGTATGAGGCGTTGTATTCACTGAAGATGAGCGGCAGCTTCGGATACGGTGATGCTGCAATCTCGTCGTGCACCTTCCCTACGGCACGGCAGACCATGTCGGCACGCGAAATGTTTTCACCGGTATGAAATACGTTTTGCGCAGTATCGTCGCCATAAACATGGGCGCTGACGAAATCCACCGGCACGTTTGCCTCGTGCACATGATTAAGAAACGCCGGTACCCAAGCTGCCTGTGCCGTACTCGGCCCACCCACGCGCAAACGGGAGTTCACCGCCTTGAGTGCCCGTACCGTGTGATCGTATAGCGTGAAGTACGTCGACTGTTCGGGCGTGCCGCCCCAAAAGCTTAGATTGGGTTCGTTCCACACTTCGAAGTACCAGCTGGTCACCTCGTCCGTGCCATAGCGCGCGATCAAGTGCTGCGCAAAAGCGCGAATCATGGCGTCCCATGCGGCGTAATCTTTCGGTGGCATCACGTTGGGGTGATACCAGAATTCATGATGCTTCGACGGGTCGGAGCTCAGTGCCTCGGGCATAAAGCTGAGCTCGACGAAGGGTTTCACACCCTGCGCAAGCAAACCGTCGTAGATCTGATCGACGTAGGAGAAGTTATAGCTGATGTTGCCATCTGCACTGCGTTGCACCAACCCTACATCGTCGTCAAAGATGCCGTGAAAGCGTACGTAGCTGAACTTGGTGGCCTGCCGCACCGCATCGATGTCTTTGCGGTAGTCGTCGCGTAGCGCGAGCACCGCGCGTCCGGAGCCGAACATCTGCTCCCAGAAGTGTGGAAAATCGGTACCTTGAGCTGTGGCATCGATCTGAAGCCGCACCGTGTCGGGCGCAGGTTTGGCTGCGTGCACGGTACCCAGTGCCAGGAAAAAGACAGCGGCATATAACGCCATGCGGCGAAGTGTTGGCTGAGAGATCATGATGAATCCTCAGAATAGGCTGGCTTACCGATACGGTAGCAAAGATAGCGTAGCGACAGCGAACGCCATCAGTCCCGCATTCCACATTAGGCGCTATTTTGAAAATATTTCAACGCTTATTTTAACTTGTGGGCGAGACAAGAACCGTAAATACCAGCGTTCCAATGCCTGCCACGCTTGAATCATCCCAGACAGCCACTACTTCGAGCGTAGCCTTCGAACCACCTCAATTCCCAAATGCGGCAGGAGTACGTCATGCAAATCAATCTGAAGAATCGTCGCGCCATCGTTACCGGCTCCACCGCCGGCATCGGCCTGGCCATCGCGACAGGTCTAGCCGCGGCGGGCGCTCATGTGGTCGTTACTGGACGCACTCAGCAGCGCGTGGACGAGGCACTGGTCAGCATCGCCAAGAACATAGCGGGCGCCAACCTTGTCGGTGTGGCCGGCGACCTGGGCACGCGCAAAGGTGCCGAGCATCTGATCGCGCAAGTGCCCGATACCGACATCTTGGTGAACAATCTCGGCATCTTCGAGCCTAAAGCTTTCTTCGACATCCCCGATGAAGACTGGCAACGATTTTTCGAAGTGAACGTGATGAGTGGCGTCCGGCTATCGCGACACTATGCACAAGGCATGGCCAAGCGCGGCTGGGGACGCATCCAGTTTCTTTCGAGCGAATCGGGCGTACAGATTCCAGCGGAGATGGTTCATTACGGCATGAGCAAGACGGCCCAGCTTGCCGTGTCGCGTGGCCTTGCCGAAACGCTGGCAGGAACCGGCGTGACAGTGAATGCCGTATTGCCGGGGCCGACGCGTTCGGAAGGCGTAGGCGCCTTCTTTGCCAAGATCGCTGCCGAACAAGGTGTCTCGCAGGATCAGCTGGAACGTGACTTTATCGCCACGCATCGCCCATCGTCCTTGATCAAGCGTCTCGCCACGGTCGAGGAAGTCGCCAATCTCTGCGTCTATCTGGCGTCGGAACAGGCGTCGGCCACCACCGGTGCGGCAGTGCGCGTCGATGGCGGCGTAGTGCGGTCGATCGTCTGAATGCTGCAAACGGGTGGGTCAGTGTCTGACCCACCCGCTTCGCGCAAACGCCCATAGTCGCCGCAGCAGCAACGCAAAAAACGCGACGTCGAACGCCAGATACGCAAATTGGGCGCGCGAGACGCCGGTACCGAAAGGAAACCAGATACCGGGAACATGCAAGGCGGAGAGTTCTTGCGCGAATAAGCCGATGGCAATGAACAACACGGCGGGTAGCGCATACCACCCGTTACGTCCCTGCTTTCGTATACCCAGCGTAACGATTGCCCCCAACAACAACAGAAATAGCAGCCGTACGACACTGATCAACCCACCGAGCATGAGCGCAATCGATGGAGGCCATGTGTCGTGGGACCATGCGCTGCTGAAAAGCTGGGCGACCATATACAGCAGTGTAAGTATCAGCGCGAATTTGGGTACCCACGCCGGATGGTCGAGTTGAAACCATGACCGCCATGCCAGTGTCCAGGCACCTAAACAGAGCGGCGTCAGCAACACATAACTGACAAGTTCGAATACAGGCACGGTTTCAAACTGCCCCCAGTAGAGCGCGGCCTGATTGGCGCGATACATGCCAACAAGCAACAACGCGGCGGCCATCCATAGATAGCTGCGATTCCACCGATCGAAGGGTATGAGACTGCAGCTCATGATCGCCAAAAGCACAAACAACAGGGCTTCCACCACTTCAACCACATAGCCCTTTATCGTCTCCAACCATTGAAGTTGGTAACGCGCTTCGACATCGCTACGTTCGCCGATAGCCGGTGCAATATGCAGGCCGCCGCCATCCGGCGCGGTATCCCACGACCCCATCCACACTCTTATGGCGATTACTGAAGGGTGGCCGCCTATCAGCGTTTGCGGCAGAGAGATCAGGCGTGGCTGGATGCTGTAGACCTTCGGTGTTCGGCCGGAAAAATCGCCGATACCGTCGAGCAAACGGCCATTGAGGAAGAGTTGATAGGCGCTGTCCACATCCGGCGGCCCGCTCAATGCCAGCGCATCCCCAGCCGGTGCGTTGACATCCACCGTCAGGCGATACCACGCGTACCCGATATAACCAGGGTGTCCCCTCGCCTGCCACCCAGGCACATAACCTGTAAGGCCGACGTCGGAATCATGCGCACCCGGCAATGGCGTCAAATCCACCGTTTCCCAAGATGTGTCGTCGAAGTCTGGATTGGCCCAGTTTGGATTGTCGCCGGCATGGAATTTCCATGGACCGTTAAGTGCAATCACCGAGTGGTTCAGCGTTATTGAAACAGGACCGGTCGTGGCAGCTGAGGCGTTCCCGTGACACGCAAGCATCAACAAGATCATGATTGCCAGACAGCGGAACACAGCGGCAGCACGATACATGGAGTACCTCTCGCAATTTGACGCAACCGTTTGAAGGGATGCCGATCTTTGCGAGTTTATTGGATTAGAACTTCATCGGCGAACAACCAGATATCCGTGGCGCCTCGGGGAAAGGTTGCCGGTACTGAATCGCTCTTGTCGGCGGTGATGCGGACATAGCGGGCGACAACAGGTTTCGTCGGGCTGAAACGAATCCGTTCCACGCGTTGCACTGAGGACGATAGGTCAGCTGTCAACGCATCCTTGTAGATTTGCGTCCAATGCTTACCGTCCGAGGATACGGAGAGCACCACCTGCTTAGGTAGCAGGACTCTCGATTCCGGCGCCAACAGAAAGCCGATGCTGATCGCGTGCACGGGTATGTCTTGCTGCAGATCGATCGTTGCATCGAGGTTGCTATCGTGCCATGCCGCCCAGCGGTTATCGTGAAAATCGACACTGCCGGTTACACCATCCACTAGCACGTCGCCTGGCGCGTAACTGGATGACGGCGGCTGTGCGAACGTGATAGGGTGCCCCAGCGCCAGGTTATCGACCAACGTCATGCTGGTGGCGTTGTCGTAACGCAGCCCCTTGCGGAACGGCACGACCTTCACAGTGCCAGCCTGTTTCAGGCCCACCGCATCATCAAATGACGGCGATTCGGCGGTCGGCTCGGTGCCATCGGTGGTGTAATGATTGTGCAAATCGGCAAAGCCGCGCTTCGCTTGCAGCTGCCAGCCGTCGTGATGCGCATTCACGATAACCGAATAGTCGACTACCGGCTGTTCTTCAGGACCGTAGGCGACCTGTTGCGCGTCAAGCCAAGGATATTGGGCTTGCAAGCGCTGCTTGAAATCCGCATAGGCCGCATCGTCGTGCATGCCACCGCGCCAAAGGTTTTCCGCGAAGGCTTGCATGCGCGGATATATTTTCGACTCCGCGTTGAACGGATTCGCCCGTTCGCTCCATAGCGGCGCTTCCGCACCCAGAATCTGTGCGCGGTGAGCAACGAACGCGGCATCATCCGCCGGCGTGCTGGAATGAGTGATATCGGTGCGATAGATATTCTGGACGGTCAGCTTGTCCAGCGGCGCATCCAGGTAGAACGGCCCTGCAATGATGACGCGGTTGCCATTCTCGAGTGCTTTGCGCGCCTCATCGTCCCCGCGCCAGATTTCGATGATGGCATTTTTGTCGGCGCCGCCTTCGAGAATTTCATCCCAGCCGATAAGCGTCTTACCCTTGCCGGCAAGATAACTTTGGATGTGACGGATGAAATAGCTTTGCAGTCCTTCTTCGTCTTTAAGCCCCTGCTCGTGCATCAGCGCTTGGCAGGAGGCGCAATCCTTCCAGCGGTCTTTTGGCGTTTCGTCGCCGCCGATATGTACGTAAGGCGACGGAAACAGCGTTATCACTTCGTCCAGCACATTTTGCAGGAAGGTGAAGGTGCTCTTGTCGCCGACACAGTCGATGTCCTTGAATACGCCCCAGGTTGTCGGCACGGTTAGCGATTGCTTGGTGCACGAGAGCTCGGGATAGGACACCAACGCTGCCACGCTATGACCGGGCATTTCGATTTCCGGAATCACCGTGATGTTGCGTTGCCGTGCATAGTTCACGACGTCGCGGATGTCTGCCTGCGTGTAGAAACCGCCGTAACGGCTGCCGTCATCCTCAGTGCGCCATGCGCCGACGTCGGTGAGCTTGGGATAGTGGTTGATCTGCAAACGCCAACCCTGGTCTTCCGTGAGGTGCCAGTGGAAGGTATTGATCTTGTAGTAGCTCAATAGGTCGAGCTGCTTTTTGATAAATGAGACGGGATAGAAGTGCCGTCCGACGTCGAGCATGAAACCGCGGTAAGTGAAGGCCGGGGCATCCTCGATTTGCACAGCGGGAATGGTCCCAGGTGCGCCATGTTGAAGCGGCAGCAGCTGGCGCAGCGTTTGCACGCCCCAGAACAGACCCTTATCGGTCGACGCCTGGATAATGACACCACGCGACGTAACGGAAAGCAGATAGGCCTCATCGCCTTTTACGGTGGGATCAATCGCCAACACAATGCCATGCGCATGCTTGCTTTCGGATAACCGGATGCCCGTCTGAACACGGACCGCATCGCGCAAAAAGGAGACGATTTCGTGCGCCCGTGCATCGCTCGGAGCGTCGATACCCGTGTTGGCATCCAGTCGATAACTCCCCTGCCCAGCTTCTATATGTTGCGGTTCCGGAATGATCGAGATCTCGGCGGACGCACAAAAGCTCGTCATCAGGACCGAGGCACCCAGGCAGCAAGCACGCAACGACTTCAACATCCTCAACACTCCATCTGTTCAAACATACGGTCCAAAGCAAGCGAGCCCGGCTTTGGGCCGGGCTCGCTTGGATTGTTGCTTACATCAATCGAGCTTGTAGTCGAACGTCAGGAACATTTCGCGACCGTTGTATTCGCTGCCGGTCTGTCCCGTCGTAACGAACTCGAAGCCACCGGCGTAGTACGGGATCGAAGAGACCCTGTCGAAGATGTTGGACACCGTGAACTTCAACTTGGTATCCGGGTTGATCTGCCAGCCGACCGAGGTGTTCCAGGTGATCCACACCGGCGTATGGCCTGTGTACTCGGTGTCGTTCACGGTGACATTGGTGCCATTGACCGTCACCTGGCAAACACCGGTAGCGACCGTCTCGGTGCCACTTTGCACAGTAATCATGCTCGGCTGGACGCCGTTGGGCAGCGTATTGCAACTACCGTAGTTCGGGGCGCGCATACCGCCGTCGCGCACACCGGAGATCGATACGTCCCAATCGCCCTTGTGCCAGTCGCCGATCCACGTGATCCTGCTCGCCACATTGTTATAGCGGGTGTTTTGCAGTTCGTCGGAAGCCAGCACGCGCTGTTTGTACTCGAGGTTGTCCGTGTAGTTGATATTGGCAGTGAAATTGCCCCAATTCTCGGTCTGCACCTTGTAGTCCAGCGAAGCATCTACACCACTCACGTATAGCGAAGCTTCGTTGATCGGGCCGGACTCTTCCGAGATGATCTGGCCGTTTCCATTAACGCGCTGAACCATCTGGGTCACCATCTTGCAATACGCCGAACCCGGCACGTGCGCCGTATACGGTGACAAGGCCGATGAACCGTTTACCTGCAAGCCGGTAAGGCAACCGGCCTCGTCGACCAGCACGGTGCCTGGGTCGAGATACTGGATGGCGTTGTCCACGCCCATGTGCCAGTAGTCGGCAGAGAACGACAAGCCTTGCACGCCCGGAACCTGCCACACGAAACCATAGGTCCAGGAGTGGCCGGTCTGCGGCTGCAACAAGCGGCTGCCTTCCGTCGTCAGGTTGTAGTACTGCGACGTTGCGCGCTGCACCTGGCTGCACCATGTGCTGTTGCTCTGGCCAGCCTTGATGGCGTTAATGCACTGCAGAGGATCGACGTAATCACCGATCGGCGAGGTGGAGCCGGTCAGGTAGATAGCCTGCATGTCCGGCGCCTTGAAGTTGGTGCCGTAGCTGCCGCGAATCAGCAGACCGTCATACGGCCGCCATTCGAGGCCCGTGCCCCAGGTGCGGGCCACGTCGGCGCGGCTGGCATCGTGGTACTTGTCCAGACGGCCGGAGATGGTCCATGTCACCGAATCCAGCACCGGCACACGGAACTCGTTACCGAACGAATAGCGCTGGCGAGTGCCGCCGCCGGTGAGATACGCCCCGAACGGATTTTGGAAGTTGTTGTTATCGCCGCGCGCGTCGGGCGAGAGCAGGAAGCCGTTGTGTGCAGCTTCCAGTACCGCCGCCCAACCGATGGGCTCGTCTACCCACGGAAGCTTGTACAGGTCGCCGTTGATGCGGGCCTGCACCTGGTCCAGCCACGACGAGGAGGTGTTCTCGCCACTGACCGCGAACTGGCCGTATTGCTGCGGCGTGATGGGGTTCCACCACTGCTGCCAGTTCATGGCGTAAACGGGCAAGCCGCCGGCGGAGGTGCCCAACTGCTTGCCGAGGAAGAAGTTGTTCATGGCATTGACGTCGATGCCCGTGTAGTCCTCGCGCACAGTGTATTTCTGGGTGTTGAGGTTCACGTCCCAGTTGAATCGGCTGTCGTCGAAGCTGCCACGCAGGCCGGTCTGGATGTTCCAGTTCTGCTCGCGGTCATGGGTATTGGCAGTCGATCCCATTTCCTGCGCGGTCAACTGTCGGATGGCCTGGTTGATGACCTGCCCCGTGCTCTGGTCGTAGAACTGACCGGTCACTTCAACGGGCAACTGGGTGTTGGAGATGCCCGTCGTGTCATACAGGGCCGCCGAGCCGTAAAGCTGCAGGCTGCTGTCCTTGAAGTCGTACTCGCCGGCCACGTATGCGTTGTTGTTGATACTGCCGGGCGTCAGCACCCAATTCTGGAACAGAGCGGGCTGCGAGCAGTAGTAACCATTGTCGGTCACGCCGGTGACCTGGGTGCCAGTGGTGGTGGTGCTGTACGAGTGACTCAACTGCGAGTTCGTGAACTTCCCGCAAGTACCCGCCGGCGGGGTGATGTATTGACCCGAAGCGTTCGTCGCGGAGAGGGCAATGGCACCTTGCGCGTCGTACTGGTAGCCAAACATGCGCGACGCCGGGCTCCAGGAGCCGGGGCCCGCATCGGCCACCGAGTCCTGATATGGACGATCGCTACCCCACAACGCCGTACGGTTGGACTTCTCCAGGTTGTAGAGGACGTGCCAGTTTTCGCCGGACTTGCCACCGAAGAAATTGATGTCGCCGTAGGCGCGGCCACCGCGCGTGGCGCCACCGCCGGTCACCTGCAGCTCGTCACCCTGGTAGTTCTTCTTCAGGATCACGTTGATCACACCCGCCACTGCGTCCGAACCGTAGATCGACGAGGCGCCGGAGGCCAGGATTTCGACATGGTCGATCATGCCGGTCGGGATGTTGTTGTAGTTCTGGAAGTTGCTCTGCTTGTTCAACGGCTGCGGGTAATCCACCACGCGATGGCCGTCGATCAACAGCAGACTGAAGCCAGGGCCCACATTGCGCAGATTGACTGAGCGCGCATTGACCGAGCTGGAACCCCAAGCGGCCGGGTCCGATGACTGCTGGCCCACTTGCGGCAACGAATCCAGGAATTCCCACAGCGTGGTGAAGCCCTGTGCCTTGATCTGCTCGCCGGTGAGGGAGACTACGGGAGCCGGCCCCTCGACCTCCACGCGCGGGATCATCGAACCGGTGACCGTGACTGTCTGCAGTTTCGTCGCGTTTTTCTTGTCTGTCGGCTGCCCGTTGGACGGGGCGCTTTGCTGGTTCGTCTGCGAATTGTCGGAGGTTGTGCTCGATGTTTGTGCGAACACGCTCGGTGCGAACAACGCCAGCGCCAGCGAACTGGCCAGCACACCACGACGTAGATAGATGTTGCTCATGTTTCTCCCCTCCCGGTGGATCGAATGTGTGTATCGCTTACTGGCCCCAAAACCAGCAGCGACGCTTTTATTTGCTTACCTGCATCCGACGACAACGACGATTTGTCGGAATCAAACTCTTGTTGCTAAATGACGGCGATCTATGAGGTAGGCGCGGCGTCCTCCTTCGTGCTGCTTGCGATCGGCTTTTCGAATTCGATGCGATAAGCATACGCATGCACGCCTGGCGGCTGCGTCGGCAGATCGAGATGCAAACCGTCGGGCTGTTGCTTGAATGTCACCGGCTTGCCGGTCGCCAGCAGCGTGACCGCTTTCACCTTCATCGTCGGTGCGACCGAATGGATCAGCGCACGATGCGTCGCCGGCCATTCCATCTCGATCGCGTATAGACGTCCGTCCTTGGTGGTAAAACGGAAGTCTTCGGCGGTATAGGGCTTGGTCTTGGTGTCCTGCATGGTGCCGGCAACGACCTGGGTCGGGCCTTCACCGAAACGCTGCCATGGCCGCGTGCCATAGATCGCTTCGCCATTGGCGCCTAGCCATTGGCCGATCGCCAGCAGGATGTGCTGTGCTTCGGGCGGGATCGTGCCATCGGCCTTGGGACCGATGTTCAACAGCAAGTTGCCGTTCTTGCTGACCACATCGGCAAGCAGTTGCACCAGCTCGTCGGGCGATTTGTAGGTGTCGCCTTCGGCGTATCCCCACGAGTCGGGGCTTACCGAGGTTTCGGTTTGCCACGGTTGTGCGCGAATATCCGGCGCCTGCCCGCGTTCAATGTTCAACGTGCCCGTGCCGGGACGCATGTTGTTGAACTTGTAGTACAGCACGGGGCTCTGCCCGCGCGCCGCCGCCTGGTTGTAGTAGAACGCGGCGAATTCGGCCAATGCGCCGCGAAAGCGCGGCTGACCGACCCACCAGTCGAAGTACATCAGGTCCGGGTGGTAGTCCTGCACGATTTCGGACGAGCGCGCCAACCAGTCGTCGAGATAGGCGTCGGAAACGAAGGTCCAATCGACGTCCTGGCCGTCTTCGCCTTTGGCGGATTCGGATGGGTGCGCAGGCCCATAGAGCGCTGCATAGCGCGGATCGTTGACGTCGGAATCGAACGTGCGGCCGTATTCGTAGAACCAGTCATGCTCGGCGCGGTGCGAAGACAGGCCAAGTTTCATGCCCTGTGCACGAATCGCCTTGGCCAGTTCACCGATGACATCTCGGTGCGGACCCATTTTCACCGCAGTCCAGTCCGACAGTTTCGAGTCATACATCGCGAAGCCATCGTGATGTTCGGCGACCGGCACCACATAACGTGCACCGGCTTCGCGAAACAACGTCGCCCAGGCGTTCGGATCGAAGTGTTCCGCCTTGAACAGCGGAATCAGATCCTTGTAGCCGACCTTCGGCATCGGGCCGTAGGTGGCGATCTGATGCTGGTAGCGGTCGGAGTTCTCGCCCGTGCGTTCATACATGTGGCGCGGATACCACTCGCCCTTGTATGCAGGGACCGAATACACGCCCCAATGGATGAAGATGCCGAACTTGGCATCTCGATACCACTCAGGCGTGCGGTAACCGGTCAGGCTTTGCCAGTCCGGATCCATAGGACCCTGCCAGGCGATCTTTTGCGTCTGCGCCAGGATGGCTTTGCGCGCACCGTCGTACGGCCGATTGGCGGCGACCCATTGCCGCTCGATCGTCGCTGCATCCGGAGGCGTTGTTGCGTGGGCGCCGACGACGGCTATACCGCACAACGCTGCAACACAGCCTAGCCGCAGACCTGCATGACGCAACATGGACAAATGCGTTCTCATGCCGCCTTGTCCTGTGCATGACCATTCATCAACCAGCTCGCTGCACCGATGACAGCAAGCTGCGCGTGATCCACGACATAAACGGGGACGGTCTGCTGGAACGGACGCATCACACCTTTGTCGAGAAAGCGGCTGACGAACGTACTCTTTTCCACGAACTCGATCATCTGCGAGAGGAAGCCGCCTGCGAGGTAGATACCGCCGGTCGCGCCGTACAACATCGCCAGATCGCCCAAGAAAGAACCCAACCATCCGCAGAACAACTGCAAGGTTTCCACCGCACACGCATTCGTGCCCGCGCATGCTGCAGCCGTGATCGCGGCAGGGTCGTGGAATACGGTCGGCTGCCTTTCGAGTCGGCAGAGCGCGCCATACAGGCGCAACAACCCCGGGCCGGATAACACGTAATCGTAAGGAACATGCGTGTCGGCTTGCGTCAATTCGGCCAGCACTTGCTGTTCGCGTCCCACGCGAGCCGCCAGCTGGATATGTCCGGCCTCGGTCGCGAGCACGTTCGGCTTCGCACCAGGCAGACGCACTGCCACGCCGAGCCCGGTACCCGGGCCGACGATCACGACGGGCCCCGTGATCATCTTTTCGTTCTGTAGCGGTCTATGTAGCGGCCTAACATCGCCGACATCCAGATACGCCGTGCCATAGGCCAGCGCTTCAAAATCGTTGAGAACCTCGACGTCGCTTAGCCCCAGTTGCTTTTCGAGCGCGGCTGGCACGACGGGCCACTGCAGGTTGTTGTTGACGACCTTCCCTTCATGCAGAAAACCCGCGCAAGCGAGCGCCAGACGCTGCGGCCTGACCGCGTGCTCATGGCAAAAGCTGCGGACGATGGCATCCAGGCTCGTGTACTCGGCGCACTTGTAAACGCGGTACGCCAGCACCACGGGCGCGGCTTGGTTCGGTCGGAACGACAACAAGCCAATGCGCGCGTGGGTGCCACCTACATCGGCAGCAAGGAAAGGTTCGCTGGAAAGCGTAACCACCGTTCCGGACGGCTCGACGTCTTTTTTCTGCGCAGCATCGGACGATGAAGCATGGGCATGCTCTGCGCCGCTATATTCCCGATAGCCGTCTTTCATGCGCAGTGCAGTTCCGAGCTCAGCAACGGCGGAGCCGTCGCATCGCTGCTCAGTTGGATTGGGCTCTGCATCTACCCTCCTAATGGTCCCCAACGACTGCCTTGAATTCATCCCCGGTGCGCCCGCCTATTTCATATGTGAATATCTAATTCATATTTATTTTCAAAGAGCTTATAGGCCCGATTTAGATCGAGGCAAGTCGCAATGCAACACAATTTTGCGAATGCCGGCCCATCAGATCGCGATTACTTGTAAACCATTGTTTTGCATACACACGCCAGGACCCGTTTGCGTCCGTTTTTTGGTGTCCGGCGGCACTCTTTGCGTTCAATGCGGAAGTGCCTCATGGCCGGTGATGACGAACGTCGCCGCGACACCCTCGCTATCACCCGGCTGGCCGCCGCCGACGAACAAGCGGTAGTGCCCCGCGTCCACGTTCCTATGGCCGCTTACATCGACCGTGCTGAGTTGGCGCGGCGCAAGTTCAAAGCTCACACGACGTGTCTCCGCTGCGGCGAGGTGCACGCGGCGAAAACCCACCAGGGTGTGGCGCGGTGCCAGCGCCGAATCCGGAGCGTCCAGATAGACCTGCACGACCTCATCGCCGCTGCGGTCGCCGTCATTGCGAACGGTAGCGCTCACTGTCAGCGATGCGCCGGCTTGCAGCTCCACGGATGACAGCTGAGGCTGGCTATATGCGAAGTGGGTGTAACTCAAGCCGTAACCGAATGGATAAAGCGGCGTGCCGGAAAAATAGCGATAGGTTCGCCCCTGCATGGCGTAGCTGACGAACGGTGGCAGCTCATCGGTCGCGCGATAAAAGGTCACCGGCAAGCGACCGCCCGGGTTGTAGTCACCGGCCAAGGTCTGGGCCACGGCGAGACCACCCATTTCGCCCGGATACCAGGCGGCGAGAATCGCGTCGGCGTGGGCTTGTGCCCAATTCAGCGCCACCGCACTCCCCGACATCAAAACCACGACCAGAGGCTTGCCGCTGGCAGCGATCTGCTCAAGCACTTTCTGCTGCGCCACTGGCAAGGCGATATCGGTGCGGTCGCCGCCATGGAAACCCGGCGCATCGATCTTCAATTCTTCGCCTTCGACGTCCGGCGACAGTCCGACGAATGCGACCACGGCATCAGCGCGTTGCGCTACGGCTTTTGCTTCCGCCAACTGCGCTTGAGCGGGTGCGAGCCATTGCAGGCGCACACCTTGATCCTGTCCGCTGTGTATGAGCTCGAGGCGGATGGCGCGAGGATGCATGTCGGCGATATGCAGGGTTGCCTGCATGGGCTTATCGTCGCCGTCATTGTCGATCACCTTGCGGCCGTCGATGTACAGGCGTACCGGATCGTGCCCAGCGCAATCGAAACATCGGTCGACGTGTATCGCCAGGGTGTAATCGCCGGGCCCGGGGGGAATCAGCTCGCCGCTCCAGCGCACGGCGTAACGATCGGCACGCATGTTGTCCGCCGGTGCAACATGGTCCCAATCGAAATCGATGACGCGATCGGTACGCGTCAGTCGTGGCGTACCGTTGAAGTCGAGGTTGTCGAAGTACTGACCGAGCAGTCCGGCATGTGCCGTTGTACGTAACGCGGTCTCTGGAATGGGCACCGGTACGCCATCGGCAATCGGTGATCCTTGTGCGTAGCTGATACGCTGTGCGCCGAAGCGTTGACGCAAACCTTGCAACGGCGTGATCGGCGCGCGTGCGGTGCCGTGATAATTGGCTTCGAGGGTTTCCAAGGTATCGGCATTGGGCCCGATCACAGCCAGGTGCATGCCATCGCGGAACGGCAAGGTGCCATGCGCATTTTTCAGCAGCACCATCGATTCCAGCGCTGCCTGCAGTGCAAGCTGACGATGCGCCGGGCTATCCACCCGATCGAGACCGATGCGCGCATAAGAGTCACTTCCGTTCGTCCCCCACTCGCCGAGTTTGTAGCGCGCGGCAAACAATCGCGTGAGTGCCGCGTCGATGATCGACTCCTTGACGTAACCCTTGTGTACAGCCTCCAGCAGATCCGCATAAGCGTTGCCGCAATCGAGATCCGTACCGGCTTGGATCGCAGCGGCGGACGATTGCGCGTTATCGGGTTTGAAATGATGGAACTTGGTCATGTCGTCGACAGCATCGCAGTCGGAAACGATATAACCCTTGAATCCCCAGTCATGGCGCAGCAGCGTCGTTAGCAAGGCGGCGTCGGCACACACCGGCGTACCGTGCAGCGCGTTATAAGCGCACATGACAGAGTCCGCGTGCCCTTCAGTGATCGCCGCACGAAAGGCCGGCGTATATGTCGCCTCGAAGTCGTAGGGTGAAACGGCGACGTCGAAGCCATGGCGGCCCGATTCCGGCCCGCTGTGCACAACCAGGTGCTTGGGCGTGGCGATCGCGCGTGGATGGTCCGGATCATCGCCCTGTATGCCATGAATAAAGCTCACGGCGAGCTGGCCAGTCAGGTACGGATCTTCACCGTACGTTTCCTGTCCCCTACCCCAACGTGGATCGCGAAAAATATTGATGTTGGGCGACCAGATGGTCAGGCCGTCATAACGCACATGATCGTGACCCGCGCCCGCCGCATTGAATTTGGCTCGCGCCTCGGTCGACACCGTGGTGCCCACCCGATCCAGCAAATTCGGATTCCAACTCGCGGCAAGGCCGATCGCTTGCGGAAACACGGTGGCGTAGCCGTTGCGTGCGATGCCATGCAAACCTTCGCTCCACCAATCGTATGCCGCAACGCCAAGTCGCGGAATGGCAGGTGCACTGCTCTGCGTCTGCGAAATTTTCTCTGCCAGCGTCATCTTCGCTACCAGCGCCACGGCTTGCGTACGGTCATCTGGTGTCGAAGGAAACGCATGTGCTTTGAATACCGCCACGCCGCCCATCACTAGCAGTACGCTCATGATCACGGTGGGGCGAAAGATGTTCATGATCAGCGCTTCGCCACCGGCAGTTCATCCCAGACTTTCGGATCCTCTGCGCCCAACACCCAGGCGCAAAAACCTTCCAGACCGTACTGTGTTATCAGCGCGTAGCGATCGCGGAAACTGTGCGCATCGGGCATGAAAACCCACTCGCGCATGTCGTCGCGGTAGAAGTAATACCAGGACTCGTGTTCCACCGAATCCCACTGCACGTTCGCCTGCTGCTGTTCCGCCAAAGGGAAGGACTCATCTGCATCGATGTAGTCGGCCTTGATATTGGAAGCCTCCGTGCCGTCTTCGCGCACAGGGTCGCCCGTGTACCAGTGGTAGCCATACAGGGCGATACCTAATGACAGCTTGTCCTTCGGCACGATCGTCAGTGCGTACGTCAGCTGTGCTTGCATCCAAGGCATGCCGTCGACGGGGCCCGGCGTGGTCCAGCGTGTGTGCTGGTCGTAGGTCATCAGGCAGATCAGATCCGCGTATTTGCCCAACACAGCCACATCGTACGCGCCGCGCCAGTACTGCCACATCCATTTGGAAAACGGCCCTACCCCTGCATGGCCCGGTGCGTTCGGAACCACCGCGATCGACAGCTTGAAGCCTCGCTTGTGCAAGGCCTCGGCAGTCTGCTTGACCAGCAAGGTGTAGGCGTCGCGATCGGTCCAGGAAATGCTTTCGAAGTCGAATTGAAAGCCCGTATAGCCATGTTCCGCGGCCTGCTGCAGCATCGCCTCGATCATGTGCTGCTTGGCGATTTCATCGTGGAGCAGATCGTGAAACCCTTTGCGGCCGGCCGACATGGAAATGATCGGCATCACCGGCAAGCGATGATCTTTGGCGATGTTCAGCACATAGAGATTGGGGCCGCCACTGACCAACCCTTGGTTATCGACGCCATACCAGGTCGGCACCAGCAGGCCGATCTTGTCGACATGAGCGACAAACGAGTTGACCGATTTCTGCGAACCCATCAGGTAGAACAACGCATCCGGCTGCTTCGCGCACACGGTGCTGCACACGAGCATGGCGATCAGGAGCCAGGCGGATCGTTTCATGAGCTGAGTACCTGTTACCGACGTGGTTGGCATCGCAAAAAATGCCGATCGCGGCCAAGGAGGGGAGCAGCTTGGCCGCGATCGACGAGGGAAACCAAAAGCCCAACAACCATGCGGGTCCGTTCACGCCTTACGTGTGAAACGTCAGACCGCCCTTAACCGGCGGGCCCATGTTCTGTTCATTGGCAAAATCTAAGTTCATATATGTTTTAGATCGTGACAAATAGAAATGCAACAACTTTTTGATGCCGGTTGCACCTGCCCTCTTCACACACCTGTAAATTAGATGTTTATATATACACAGAGAGATGAATGCGCGATCATGCGCGAAGACGCCCGTCGAGAGGTGAAAAACCCTCTGAACGGGCAGTTTCCCGAGTCACCTTGGGGGTGCGATGACACAAGCGACGACCAAGCCGAACCCGGACACCGCCAAAAATCGGCGGCCTGGTGGGTTGCGGTCGCCCTTGTCATTCGGAGGCGCCCCCCTCGGCAATCTGTACGAGTCGGTGGGCGACGACGCGGCCGCAGCGACGATTGCGCGTGCCTGGCAGCAAGGCATCCGGCACTTCGACACCGCGCCCTACTACGGCTACGGCCTGAGTGAGAGCCGGCTAGGTGATGCGCTAAGCCATCTGCCGCGCGAAAGCTATACGTTGTCGACCAAGGTCGGCCGGATCATCGACACCGACCATCGCCAAACGAGTCACGCCGATGGCTTCATCGTCAACGGTCGCAGCGCTCATTTCGATTACAGCCGCGAAGGCATTCTGCGCTCGCTCGAAGCCAGCCTCGTCCGCCTGCGCACGGATCATGTCGACGTGTTGCTGCTGCACGACATCGGCAGCCTGACGCATGGTGCAAATCATCTTGCCGTGCTTAGGCAGGCGTTGGATGAAGCCCTGCCCGCGATGGCGGAATTGCGCGCACAAGGCGTTTGCCAAGCCATCGGCATCGGCGTCAACGAAGAGGCCGTGTGTCTCGACGTCATGCCGCGATTCCCGCTGGACGTCATCATGTTGGCGGGGCGCTACACGTTGTTCGAGCAACAGCACAGCGAAGGCGTGATGGCGCAAGCGCAAGCGCGCGGCGTCGCCATTCTCGCTGCCGGCCCTTACAACTCGGGTCTGCTTGGCGGCGCGGATGGACCGGGGCGTGTCTACAACTACGAACCTGCCGATGACGCCACTATCGCGAGGGCTCGGCGCTTCTACGACGTTCTTGCCCCAATCCACGTCGAGGTAGGCGCTGCCGCGTTGCAATTTCCGTTGGCGCATCCCGCCGTGGCAAGCGTGGTTTGCGGCTTGCGTTCGGTCGCAGAGGTCGACAGCGCCACAGCGCGCATGCAGGCCACCGTCCCTGCTGAAGCTTGGCACGCATTGCGCGAAGCCGGTTTGCTGCTACACGGAATTCCCACGCCATGATGATTGTCGATGCGCACCAGCATTATTGGTTACCGTCGCGCGGCGATTATGGATGGCTGGCGCAAGCGCCTATGGCGCTGCGTCGGGCTTTTCTGCCTGCGGATCTTTGCGCGCAGCGAGAAGCCGCAGGCGTCAACTTCAGTGTGCTGGTGCAAGCCGCGCCCAGTGAAGAAGAAACGCGTTACTTGTTTGAGCTGGCGCATCTCGACCCTGCTGTCGTCGGTGTGGTCGGTTGGGTCGATCTGGAGGCCGATGATGTCGGCGCCCGCATCGACGCGTTGATTCGCGATGGCGGCGGCCTACTGCGCGGCTTGCGCCCCATGGCTCAAGACATCGCCGATCCGGATTGGCTGGCAAGACCATCGCTCGATCGTGCCTTCGATTGCATCCAGGATTGCGGTCTGACCTTCGATGCGCTGGTCGGCATGCCGCAGTTACCCGCGCTCTGTCGCCGATTACGCAGACATCCGCAGTTGAGCGTAGTGCTCGATCACGCCGGCAAACCGGCCATTGCCGATGGCCGGTTCGATCAATGGACCAGCTGGATCGACGAATTGGCCCAGCATCCGCAGTTGCACTGCAAGCTGTCGGGCCTGCTCACCCTGCTTGATGAACCTGTCCATGAAGACGCGATAGAGCCGTACGTCGCCGATCTTTTTACCCATTTCGGTGCAGAGCGCCTGCTTTGGGGTAGCGACTGGCCTGTGCTGACGACCCACGCCGACTTCGGGCATTGGCTGCACGTCGCTCAGACGTTGACCGAGCGCTACGCACCCGGCTCGCAAGCGGATGTTTTCGCTGCCAATGCCGTGCGTTTTTATGCGTTGGACATCGAGTCACCTGTTACGAATCCCGTTTAGGAGTACCGCCGTGTTCTTACTCTCTACACCGTTTCGCAGTCGATACAAAGGCGTTGTCGCATGAGTGGCCGTCTGTCTGGCAAGCATGTACTCCTCACGGCGGCAGGCGCAGGCATCGGTCGTGCGACGGCCCTCGCGTTTGCGCGTGAAGGCGCCAAGGTTCTAGCCACCGACATCGATAGCAGCGCACTCAATAGTCTGGCAAAAGAGCATTCGTCGATCGCCACACAGGTGCTCGATGTGACCCACCCAGACAATATCGAAGCACTGGTGCGCGCGTCCGATCCGTTCGATGTGTTGTTCAATTGTGCCGGCTATGTACACGCTGGCAGCATCCTGGACACCGACGACGCAGGCTGGCGACGTTCGTTCACGATCAATGTCGACAGTATGTTTCACCTCTGCAAGGCCGTGCTTCCCGGCATGCTCGAGCGCGGCAAAGGCAGCATCATCAACATGGCTTCGGTCGCTTCCAGCATCAAAGGTGTGCCGAATCGCTTTGCCTATAGCGCCACCAAGGCTGCCGTGATCGGTCTCACCCGTTCGATTGCTGCGGACTTCGTTGCGCGCGGCGTGCGCTGCAATGCGATCTGTCCGGGTACGGTAAAAACGCCATCGCTGGGAGAGCGCGTGCGCGCACTCGGCGGCGACGAGGCCGCGCACTGGCGAAGCTTTGCCGAGCGCCAGCCGATGGGACGCCTGGGCGAACCCGAGGAAATCGCCGCACTGGCGTTGTATCTCGCCTCCGATGAATCCGCATTTACGACCGGCGCCATCCACATCGTGGACGGCGGCTGGTCCAACTGAGCGCAAGGAGCGCATCTATGAAACTGGTACGTTACGGTGCCCCCGGCAAGGAAAAGCCCGGTCTGATCGACACAGCCGGCGCGCTTCGCGATCTCTCGTCCATCATCAAGGATATCGACGCGTCGGTGCTTGGCCACGATGGCCTTGCACGCATCGCCGCTATCGATCCACATACGCTGCCGGTCGTTGCCAACCAACCCCGCTACGGCACGCCCATTGCGCATGTCAGCAAGATGATCTGCGTCGGCATGAACTATGCGGAACACGCCGCGGAAACCAATTCGCCGGTGCCCGAACTGCCGGTGATTTTCATGAAGGCGACCAGCGCCATCATGGGCCCGAATGATGACGTGATCATCCCGCAGGGGTCGGTGAAGACCGATTGGGAAGTGGAGCTTGGCGTGGTCATCGGCAAGACCGCGCGCAGTGTTACGGTCGAGAACGCGCTCGCTCATGTCGCCGGCTATCTCGTGGTGAACGACCTATCCGAGCGCGCGTTTCAGTTCGACCACGGCGGCCAGTGGGTCAAAGGCAAAAGCTGCGACACCTTCGGACCGCTCGGCCCGTGGCTGGTTACCGCCGATGAAATCTCCGACCCGCAGAATCTCCGACTTTGGTTGGAGGTCAACGGCCACCGTTATCAGAACGGGCATACGCGCACGATGATCTTCAACGTGGCGAAACTGGTGAGTCACATCAGCCGCTATATGACGCTATTGCCCGGCGATGTGATCAGCACCGGCACACCCTCAGGCGTGGGACTTGGACAAAAACCACCGATCTATCTGCGCCCTGGCGACGTGATCGAACTCGGCATCGATGGGCTGGGTCGACAGCGTCAGCACGTTCGCGCACATGCTGTCGACGAGCACACAGCATGACAAAGATCACGGCACTGGACACTTACGATGTCCGCTTTCCTACCTCTCGTGAACTCGATGGTTCCGATGCCATGAATCCGGACCCGGATTACTCGGCAGCGTATGTCGTGATGCGCACCGATCAACCCGGATTGAACGGTTACGGTTTCGCGTTCACCATCGGTCGCGGCAACGATGTGCAGACTGTTGCCATCGACGCGCTGGCTCATCATGTGCAAGGCCTGGACCTCGACGACATAGTCGGCGATCTGGGCGGGTTCGCCCAACGCCTGATCGGCGATTCCCAGCTGCGTTGGCTGGGCCCTGAAAAGGGTGTGATGCATATGGCCATCGGGGCAGTGATCAACGCGGCCTGGGATCTCGCGGCACGTATGGCGGGCAAACCGTTATGGCGTTTTATCGCCGATATGACGCCCGAACAGTTGGTGTCGACCATCGATTTTCGCTATCTGACCGACGCGCTTACGCCGGATGAAGCGTTGACGATGCTGCACGCCGTCGCAGCCAGCAAATCGCAACGCATCACGCGATTGCTTGCCGAAGGCTATCCGGCCTACACCACCTCGCCGGGTTGGTTGGGTTATACCGACGAGAAAATGCAGCGCCTCGCGCGCGAAGCGGTCACCGCAGGCTTTCGCACCATCAAGCTCAAGGTTGGCATGAATGTCGAAGACGACGTGCGCCGTTGCCGACTCGCACGCGAAACGGTAGGACCCGACATCGACATCGCCGTCGATGCCAACCAGCGCTGGGGTGTAGACGACGCGATCGCGTGGCTGCAGCGCCTGTCGGATGTACGCATCGCATGGGCGGAGGAGCCGACCAGCCCGGACGATATCCTCGGCCACGCCGCGATTCGTCGCGATGTCCCATCGGTACCCATTTCCACCGGCGAACACACGCATAACCGCGTTATGTTCAAGCAGCTGTTCCAGGCCGGTGCGGTTGACTTGGTGCAGATCGACGCAGCCCGTGTCGGTGGCGTCAACGAGAATCTGGCGATTCTGTTGCTGGCCGCTAAATTCGGCGTGCGCGTGTTTCCGCATGCTGGCGGCGTCGGCCTGTGCGAGCTGGTGCAGCATCTGGCCATGGCCGACTTTGTGGCGATCAGCGGCAAAAAGGACGATCGCGCCATCGAATTCGTCGATCACCTGCACGAGCATTTCATCGACCCTGTGATCGTGCACAATGGCTGTTATCTCGCGCCACAGTCGCCAGGTTTTTCCGCACAAATGCACGCCAGCACGTTGGCGCACTATCGTTACCCGGACGGTCCTGCATGGTGCGAACCGGCCAGTGTCGCGAGGGCGCAATGACCACTCCCATCACCAGCGTTGCCGATTTGCGCGAGCTGGCCAGGCGCCGCGTGCCGCGCGCTTTCTTTGAATACGCCGACCGTGGCTCGTACGAAGAAAACACCTTGCGCGCGAACCGTGCGGCGCTGGCACGGATCAATCTGCGGCAGCGGGTGATGCGCAACGTCGACAATCGCTCGCTGGCCACCGACATCGTCGGCCAGCCGGTGTCGATGCCGCTGGCGATCGCGCCGACCGGCCTTACCGGCTTGCAGCGCGGCGGCGGCGAGATTCTTGGCGCGCGCGCCGCTGCGAAAGCCGGCATTCCCTTTTGCCTTAGCACCGTGTCGATCTGCTCGATCGAACAAGTGCGCGACGCGGTGCAGACTCCGTTTTGGTTCCAGGTCTATGTGATGCGCGATCGCGGTTTTACGCGTGAGCTGATCGAACGCGCCAAGACAGCCCATTGCTCAGCGCTGATGTTGACCGCGGACCTTACCGTACAAGGCCAGCGCCATCGCGAAATCAAAAACGGTTTGTCGGTGCCGCCCAGGATCACCTTGCACAACCTGTTCGATATGCTCAGCAAACCGCGCTGGGCTTGGAGCATGTTGCATGCACCGAGCCGCTCGTTCGGCAATCTGAAAGGACGCATCGAGAATACCGATAGCCTCACGACGCTGGCGCAATGGATCGGCAATCAGTTCGACCCGACGCTGACGTGGAAAGATCTCGAATGGATCCGCGCGCTGTGGCCCGGCAAGCTGATCATCAAAGGCATTCTCGATCCGGACGATGCCCGCATCGCGGCGGATCACGCCGTAGACGCCATCGTGGTATCCAATCACGGCGGCCGCCAGCTGGATGGCGCACCGGCCAGCATCGACGTGCTGCCTTCCATCGTGCAGGCCGTCGGCGATCGCCTGCAGGTGCTGTTCGATGGCGGCATTCTCAGCGGCCAGGATTTGCTCAAAGCCTTGGCCTACGGCGCGCATGCCGGGTTGATTGGTAAAGCCTTTCTGTATGGCTTGGGTGCCAAGGGCGAGGCTGGCGTGACGCAAGCGATCGAACTGATCCGCCGCGAGTTGAGCGTCAGCATGGCATTGACCGGGCAGACCGACGTGCGCGCGATCTCGGCCGATGTGATCTGGCCGTAGACCGATGTTCGCTACGCGTGTTGGGCTAACGAAAAAATGCGCGTCATAGGCACCCACTTCTGCCCTGCCCAGGCCCACGGCAAACGCTGCTGGTAGCGATCCATCAACGCCTCCCACGCATCATGCATCTTGGGATCGTCTGCACCGCGCGTGGCCGACGCGTCGTAACCGTCCGGCACCTGCACAACCATCACCAAGCGATTGCCGGTGCGAAAGATCTCCATCGCCTCGATCCCCGAGGCGCGGATCGAAGCGACGATCTCCGGCCAAACGTTTCCAGGCTGATGCATGCGCTCGTATTCGGCGATGGCAGCGGCATCATCGCGCAGGTCCAACGCATAGTAATGACGCGGCATCAGGCATTTCCCTCTATAGGATGTCGGCGCCGCTGCCAGGCGAACAGCAGCACCACGGCGAAGCAGCATGCCGGCACCGTCATCGCCCGCGCGATGCTGCTCATGTCGGATACCGCCCCCATCATCGCGGTAAGCACCGCACCACCGATAATCGTCATAACCAGCAAGGCCGAACCGAGTTTACGCTCGTCGTCGCCCCGCCCTTCCACACCCAGAGCAAACACCGTCGGGTACATCACCGACATAAAGAAGCTGCACGCCACCAGCGCATAAGCGCCGGGGCTCCCGGGCTGAAACACGGCAAACAGAGTCAGTGCGATATTGACCGCAGCAAATGCCATCAAGAGCCGCACGGGAGCCAGATATTTCATCAGCGCCGTGCCCACGAAACGGCCGGCCATGAAGCACACTAGTCCGGCGGTAAGAAAATTGGCGGCTTCCCGGGACGATGTGCCCGGCATCGTGGCCTGCACATAACGGATGGTGTAACTCCACACACCCACCTGCGCGCCGACGTAAAAGAACTGCGCAAACAACGCACCGACAAAACGACGATCACCGAGCAAGTGGCGCAGCACACCGCCTCCACCCGCCGATGCGGAAGCCACATGTGATGCCGTAGCCTTTGGAAAGCGCGTCAGCAGGATCAGCACCGCCCAGCACAGGACGGCGACGCCGATCACCAGATACGGCCACTGCACAGCCCGCGTTTCGCTGGCGTAATAAGCAGTACGCTCCACCGCACTCATCGCCGCCAGCTGTGCCGACGAATGATCGATGCCGGAAAAGATGAAATGCTGGCCGATCAGAATGCCTGCGATCGAACCAAGCGGATTGAAAGCTTGGGCCAGATTGAGCCGCCGCGTTGCCGTTTCACGCGGGCCGAGCAAGGTGACGAACGGATTGGCTGACGTTTCCAAAAAGGCCAACCCGCTAGCGATCACGAACAGCGCGAACAGGAACAGGCCGTAGGCAGCCGATTCGGCGGCCGGCCAGAACAACAGCGCGCCAACGCCGTAAAGCATCAGTCCAAACACCACCGCGCTCTTGTAGCCGAAGCGGCGCATGTACATGCCTGCCGGCATGGCGACCAGGAAGTACCCCAGGTAGAACGCGCTTTGCACCAGCCCGGCGCGGAAGTCGCTGAGCACGAAAGCTTTCTTGAACTGCGCAATCAGCACATCGTTGAGATTGTTGGCACCGCCCCAGAGAAAGAACAGGCTGACGATCAGCACCAGCGGCAGCCACGAAGGCCGGTCGGTGGGCGCGGTGCCGGCCATTGGCACGGCGGGGTCTTCGGTCACCGTCTGCACATCCACCCTCTTCTCCACCAACGGCGCGCCTTGGCGCGAATCGCAGAACCGGCGTGACGGCCTGCCTTCTATGTGCAAATATGAAACAATAATTCACCTGCAGCACAAGTTGCACTGCAGCATACTCGGCTAATGACCACGGCAAAGTAAGTAGCGACGCTGTACGACAGGCGGCAAGGTGGCCGCCACCAAGGAGGACAACCATGCCCACTCAGACCCCCAAATACCGCGCACCCGCGCTCGACAAAGGGTTGGACATTCTGGAGCTGTTGGCCGGCGCGCAGCAGCCGCTGAGCATCGCTGAGATTTCCGAAGGCGTCGGCCGTTCACGCGGCGAGATCTTCCGCATGCTGCAGGTACTGGAAGAGCGCGACTACATTACGCGCGGTGAAGGCGACACCGGCTATTCGATCACCACGCGGTTGTTCCGGCTGGGCATGGAGCAGCCACCGGTAAAAAGCACCATCGAGGCAGCATTGCCGGTGATGCATCAATTGGCGGACATCAGCGGTCAGGCGTGTCATCTGGTGGTTCCCTCGCACGAACAGATCGTGGTGGTCGCCCGCGTGGACCCGCCGGGTGAAGTCGCCCTGGTCGTGCGCGTCGGACATCGTCGCCCCATGTCTCAATCCACCTCGGGTCACGTACTGCTCGCTTTCCAAGACGAGCCCGTGCGCGAGCGTTGGCTGGACATGATCGCCAAATACGAACCGACGCTGGACCGCAAAAAGCTGACCAAGCTTTTGCTGCAACTACGCGAACGCGGCTATGCCAGTGAGCCGAGTCAGGTGGTCGACGCGGTGACCGACCTCTCCGCGCCGGTGCTGCAACACGGGCATGCCGTTTGCGCGCTCACCATTCCATTCATCGAGCAGCGGACGGACGCGCAAACCACCGTGGCCGATGTGATCGCCGAGCTGCGACGCGCGACCAAGGAAATCTCCGATACGTTGCAGTTCGGGTCTCCCGCTCATCCCGATTGACGTTCGCGCCGTGCCAATCGTGTCTTTTTACCTTCAGAAATATTGACGCAGGATTTGAAACCATGCGGATGGGTTTACGCGTTCTCTTCGCCCTTGCGGTCGGCACGTTGTTCGTCACGAGCACTTCTTCCGCGCAAAATTTCATCGACGTCAAACCGTCGCCGCAGCAGGTGCACTGGCAGGATCTCCAATTCGGCGTGATCGTGCATTTCGGCACCAATACCTTCCTCGACCGCGAATGGGGCGACGGCACGGCCAGCCCCAAGGTGTTCGATCCCGACCATGTCGATCCGGCGCAATGGGCGCGCGCGGCCAAATCTGCCGGCGCAACGTATCTCGTGCTTGTCGCCAAACATCACGACGGTTTCGCGCTGTGGCCGACGGAGCAAAGCAATTACTCCGTGAAAAGCAGCCCCTGGATGGATGGCAAGGGCAACCTGGTGCAAATGACGGAACAGGCCGTCCGCAAGGAAGGCATGGAGTTCGGTATCTATTTGTCGCCGTGGGACCGCCACGAACCAAGCTATACCGATGCTCCGGCCTACGACAAACACTATCTCGCGCAGATGGACGAGTTGGTTCAAAGCTATGGCCCGCTAGCCGAATGGTGGCTCGATGGCGCCGGCAGCGGGGGCCACGTCTACGATTTCAAGAAATATCTCGAAGAACTTAGAACCTATCAGCCGAACACCATGGTCTTCGCCGACGTGGCTTTGTTCGGTTATGGCGATATTCGCTGGGTGGGCAACGAAGCAGGCCGTATCTACGGTGATAACTGGAACGTGATCGATCGCCACGGTGAACTGCGCTGGCGTCCCGTGGAAGTGGATACACCGCTGCACACACTGCAATGGTTCTGGCATCCCAACAGCGACCAGACGCTAAAGAGCGTCGACGAGCTGGTCGACATATGGGAGAACAGCGTCGGTCGTGGCGGCCAGCTGATGCTGGGCATCGCACCCAATCGTCATGGTGTTCTATCCGATGCCGACGTCGTACGCCTCAAGGAGTTCGGTGACGCATTGCAGGCGCGGTATGGCATCGACAAGGATCTGGCGCGAAATCATATCGCCAGCGACGCAAATGTCGCTGCTGCCATGGACGGTGATCGCGACACGTTCTGGTCCGCCGCAGAAGGTTCGCATCACGCCATGCTTGAGGTCGATTTCGCAAAACCGATCACCTTCGATCATGCACTCACCATGGAGTGGCTGAACGACGGTCAATGCGTGCAGAAATATGCCATCGAGATATGGACGCATGGCGCCTGGAAGCCCATAGCCAAGGCCGAAGCCATTGGCCATATGAAGATCGATCGCTTCGCAGCGGCTACGACGACCAAGGTACGGCTGAATATCCTGTCGAGCGCATGCACGGCTCGTATTCGGGAATTTCAGTTGTTCAACGTCGCGAGGTAGCTCGGCCTTTGCATCTGCGGCAAAGGCGCTGACGTATTCCTAACAAGCTTAGGTGTTGAATGCGTGAACCACCACGGGAGGATCCCTCATGAAAACGCGTATCGGCGGTATGACAACAACCTGTCTGGCTATCGCCTTAAGCCTTGCCTGCAGTGCAAGCGGTGCACAGGACTTGGGCAGCCTGGGCGGCAAACTCGGCGGCATGCTTCCCGGCGGCGGCGGTTCCATGGCATCCGGCAGCATGGGCAATGTCGCGGGCTTGCTGCAGTACTGCGTCAAGAACAATTACTTGGGCGGTAGCTCAGGGGCCTCGGGTATCGCGAGCAAGTTGCTCGGCAAGACCCAAGGCGGCTCAGGCAACTCTGACTATCTAAGCGGAGCGAGCGGCATTCTCAAGGGCAACAATGGCCAGTCCACCAACCTCGCCAACGTTGGCGGCGGCAACAGCGACTTGAAGTCGAAAATCACTACCAAGGCTTGTAACGTCGTTCTGAAGCAGGGCACGTCGTTCCTGGGCCATTGACCGGACGTTAAGCAGTCTGAACTTCTTGCACATAATCGCATCGGCCGCGCACCCGACCGATGCGGCAAGCAGATGGGCCATCCGTATCATGAACACTCGCATCGAGATTCACGAGGCTCTAACGATCAACCAGGAGGCATCTCGTCGCTTCCTGACCCTGATGCAAGCACCAGCCGGTGGTCTCAGCGCCCGCGAAGCGCAGCGGCGTGACACTTTATATGCTCACCGATAAAGCTGGCCACGAAGTAGTAGCTATGGTCGTAACTGGGTTGCATGCGCAAGATCATGGGATGCCCTGCTGCATCGGCTTCAGTTTTGAGCAGATCAGGCCGAAGCTGGGTATGCAGAAATTCGTCGGCATCGCCCTGGTCGATCAATAGGGGCAGTTTTTCGCCGGCGGTCTTCACCAGCTCGGTGGCGTCGTAGGCCTTCCACGCACCACGATCATCGCCCAGATAAGCCGAGAAGGCTTTCTCGCCCCATGGCACACGGGAAGGCGCCACGATCGGCGAAAACGCCGACACGCTGCGGTAGCGCCCTGGATTTTTCAACGCGATGATCAAGGCGCCATGGCCGCCCATGGAATGACCGCTGATAGCACGCGCATCCGTCACGGGACAGTGCGCTTCGATCAATGCGGGTAGTTCATCCACCACATAGTCATACATACGATAGTGCTGCGACCAAGGTGCAACGGTGGCGTTGAGATAGAAGCCAGCTCCTTTGCCAAGATCGTATGCTTCGGCATCGGCTACGTCCTCACCGCGTGGACTGGTATCGGGAGCGACCAGCGCCAATCCATGTTCGGCGGCATAACGTTGCGCACCGGCTTTGGTGATGAAGTTCTGCTCCGTACACGTCAAGCCGGATAGCCAATACAGCACCGGCACTGCCTCGAGTGCAGCTTGCGGCGGAAGGTAGACCGCAACATGCATGTCGCAACCGAGCACCGTTGAGCGATGGCGATAAACATCCTGCCAACCACCGAAACAGGCGCGGTGCTCGATCCGTTCCATGTGCATTCCCTATCTGATCAGAAGTGGATAACGGTGCGAATCGACTTGCCCTGGTGCATCAGGTCGAACGCCTCGTTGATCCGTTCCAGCGGCAGTTTGTGCGTAATAAACGAATCGAGACGAATCTCCCCGCGCATCGCCTGTTTCACCATGCCCGGCAGCTGGCTACGACCTTTCACGCCGCCAAACGCGGTGCCGCGCCAGACGCGTCCGGTCACCAGCTGAAACGGACGCGTGCGAATTTCCTTGCCGGCACCGGCCACGCCGATGATGATGCTTTCACCCCAGCCTTTATGACAGCACTCCAGCGCCGCGCGCATCACGTCCACATTGCCAATGCACTCGAAACTGTAATCGACCCCGCCATCGGTGATCTCGACGATCACCTCTTGAATAGGCTTGTCGTAATCGTTGGGATTGACACAATCGGTCGCGCCCATGTCGCGCGCAAGAGCAAACTTGGCGGTGTTGGTGTCGATAGCGAGGATTCGCCCGGCCTTGGCCTGCGCAGCACCTTGAATCACCGCCAGACCGATGCCACCCAGACCGAACACGGCCACCGAGGCGCCCGCTTCAACCTTCGCTGTGTTGTGCACCGCGCCGATACCGGTCGTTACGCCACAGCCGAGCAGGCACACCTTTTCCAGTGGTGCATCAGGATCGATCTTGGCCAGCGAGATTTCCGGCACAACGGTGTACTCGCTGAACGTACTGGTGCCCATGTAGTGATAGATGGGTTTGCCTTCGTAGGAAAACCGCGTGCTGCCATCCGGCATCAATCCCTTACCCTGTGTGGCGCGCACGGCCTGACACAAGTTGGTTTTTCCCGAGAGGCAGAACTTGCACTTGCCGCATTCGGCTGTGTAGAGAGGAATGACATGGTCGCCGGGTTTAAGCGTAGTCACACCCTCCCCCACGTCCACCACGATACCGCCGCCTTCATGGCCCAGCACGGCCGGGAAGATACCTTCGGGGTCGTCACCCGACAGCGTAAAGGCGTCCGTATGGCAAACGCCGGTGTGCGTAATCCGGATGAGCGCCTCGCCGGCGCGTGGCGGCGCGACGTCGATCTCGACAATTTCCAGGGGTTTGCCAGGCGCGAAAGCCACAGCGGCGCGGGATTTCATGGGACGCTCCTAAACGATCGATCCGAAGTCGGAGATTATCAACCCTGCGGTCACGGAATTGGCTATGTCGCGTAGGGTGAAAGTGGCTATTGGGACAGGTACGCGCCGGGCGTAGCGTGGGCCGAGCTTTCATCGAAGGGGTGAGCCATGACGATATGCAGAAGGATCGGCCTTGTTGGCGCTCTTTGCGCAACAAGTCTGGTTTTTTATTCCGGCCTCGCCTGCGGACAAGCAAACAGCACACAAGCCGCTACCGGGTATCGGGATGGGCAACATGATTTCGATTTCGAGATTGGCACCTGGAAAACGCATGTCACGCGACTGATTCATCCCCTGAGCGGCTCCCATACATGGGCCACGTACGACGGTACGACGGTCGTCAGCAAGATCTGGAACGGCCGCGCCAATCTGGTCGAACTGGAAGTGGATGGGCCTTCGGGGCACCTCGAACTTCTATCGCTGCGCCTATACAACCCAGAGGCTCACCAATGGAGCCTCAACGTCGCCAGCAGTAGAGGCGGCACCCTGGGCGTACCCACGATCGGCGAGTTCGAACACGGCCGCGGCGAGTTTCTGGACCAGGAGACTTTTAACGGCCGGACCATTCTGGTGCGGTTTGTTATCTCCGACATCAAGCCCGATTCCTGCCACTTCGAACAGTCGTTTTCCGATGATGGCGGCAAAACCTGGGAGTCGAACTGGATTGCGACCGACACCCGCGTTAAAACAGGCTGAGGAAATCCCACGGGAACCCGGTCGCTGACACGGGCCACGACAAGGCTGTACCGACGAGGAAAGCCGATGTCTGCATGCCGCATGGCCATCATGAGCGGATGTGTGTGGTGGCTCACCTGCCTGACCACGACAGGCCATGCCCAATCGGCAGCCGAATGGCAGGCACAGCAAGCGGCGGCAGCGGCCAAGTCCGACAAGATCATGGCCGAGGCCAGCGCCCGCAAGGGGCTGCTGGCCCAGTACATGGCGATGCGCCAGGCCTACGCCAGCGACAACTCGCCGGCGTTTCGGCTGATCTTCGGACAATACGTCAGCTGGTATCAGAGTTTTCTTGGCGACTACTCCGATGCCATGAAAAGCTTTTCGATTGCGCAAGCGCCACAACAGGATGACAGCCCATCGCCGTTGACCGAAGGTGGCTACTCGGCACGCCCCGCCTCCATCGCCATCCCGGAACTGGCGAAGAACTATCGCGTCGTGCTCTTCAACGAAGCACACAATATTGCGCTGACTCGCAGCTTGACTGTGCAACTGTTGAGTCGATTGCATCAGGAAGGCTTCAACTACTTCGCCGCCGAAACACTAGTGCAAAGCGATACTGGATTGTCTACGCGCGGTTATCCCACCGACAACAGCGGTCTTTACACGGAAGAACCCGTCTATGCCGAGATGGTACGCACGGCATTGAAGCTCGGTTTCAAAGTCATCGCCTATGAGGCGAACTCCGATGCGGCAAGTGGCGACGCACGCGAAGCCGAACAGGCGCGCCACCTTTACGAACAGGTATTCCAGCGTGATCCCAATGCGCGATTGGTTATCAATGCCGGTTACGAACACATCGTGAAGTCGGGCGTCTATCTCGGCGGCGCGTCGATGGCCGAACATCTGTACAAGCTCAGCCATGCGCCCATGCTGTCGGTCGAGCAGACCATGATGTATCCGCATCCTTCAGAGCATGGCGATCACCCCTACTACACCGCGGCGATGAAGCAGTTGCGGCCGGATACTCCCATCGTCTTCGTCAACGCGGCCGGCAAGCCGTGGTCGTTGCGATCGGGCTATGACGTAAACGTCTTCTTCCCGCCGGAGCAGATGCCGCACGGGCGTCCTACCTGGCTGAGCCTTGGCGGTCTGCGCCGGGCGTATTCGGTAAGCGCCGATCATTGCCACATGCACTATCCCTGCCTGATCGAAGCGCGCTATAGCGACGAAGGGCCCGATGCCATTCCGGCAGATCGCATGATGCTCGACCAGGCGCCGCTGATGGTCTCCGACTCGCATGTCGCCGTGTATAGCAGCACGCAAGGTATGCCATCGAGTGATCTCTATCTGCGCCCCGGCAAATACCAGTTGAGTTTTATCGACGACAACAATCGCGTTCTGCACAAGGAGGAGATCGTCGTGCCACCATAAAAATGTAGAAAGCTGAAGTGAGCATGCCGGTGACCTGTATTCGCCGGCTATTTCTTGGTATTGGAACCCAGCAGGGGAATTGTGCCTTGAATACTAACGCGCCATCTGTCTTTCGCACGCCGGCCTGGTTTTATTTCGCCGTGGCATTCGCCATTAGCTGGATTATTTGGCTGTTCCCGGTTCTGGCTACCCGCGGTGTGCTCACGCTTTCGCGTACCACGCAATTGCTATGTCTGTTCGCCGGCTCGTTCGGGCCGTTCATCGGCGCCTTTATTGCGGTATATCGCGATGGCAGTTGGGGTGCGGTGAAAGAGTTCTTCGGCCGCAGCTTGCGCTATCGCATCGGGCCGGTCTATCTGCTTGCTGCCTTGCTCTTGATGCCGGTATTGGCCGGCATTGCCAGCTGGTGGCTGGCCCAACGCGGCGGCCCGCCGTATGCGATGCTGGTGCCGCTGGCACACTTTCCATTGCTGTATCTGGAACTGCTCTTTATCGGCGGCTCGGTCAACGAAGAATTCGGCTGGTCCTACGCCATCGACCGACTGCAGCAGGGGCGACGGCTGCTTCCCGCAGCGGTGATTCTCGGCGTGATTTGGGGTTGCTGGCACATCCCGCTCTTTTTCATCGCCGGCCTGACGCAATCGTTCATGCCGTTCTGGGCGTTCCTGACGTTCACCGTGGCATTCCGCGTGTTGATCGTATGGGGCTACGAAAACAATCGTAAAAGCATTCTGCTGGCCCTGCTCTTTCACACCGCCAGCAATTTCAGCTTCAACATGTACAACCTGATCGATCGCACACCGCAACGCGACGAACGTGGCTTTATAGCGTATTGCCTGCTCACGCTTTTCGTAGCAATAGCAGTAGCGCTTACGGCGCGCTGCTATCGACGGCAAGCAACACTGCTCGCTCGCAATGAAGGAAGCCGCTAACCCTGGAAGATCAAAAACAGATAGGCAGCAAACAGGATCAGGTGCACACCGCCCTGAAGTATGTTCGTGCGTCCACTGGAAAACGTAACCGTGCACAACACCAGTGTCAGTACGAAAAGCAGAAGATCCGTGTGTTCCAAGCCCAGCCTGACCGGATGGCGCGTCACCTCGCTTATCACGATGATGGCGGGGATGGTCAACCCGATGGTCGATAACACCGAACCGAGAAAGATATTCATGGATCGCTGCAGATTGTTGTTGCCGGCGGCACGCACCGCGCCGATGATTTCCGGCGTGGCGACGAGCACCGCCATCGCGAGACCGGCAAGGGCGGCAGGCTTGCCCATGGTTTCAACCACGTAATCGACGGGTGGCGCCAGCTTTTCCGCCAGGTACACAACCAGCGCCATATAAATGGCCAGCAACACCACATGTCGAAAAATTCGCGTGTCGCCAGAATGACCGACTGCGACGTCCGACTCGGCGACCTCATGCTGCACCGTGAAGTACGCGCGATGCCTGCTCGTCTGCAGCAGTAGAAAGGCCATGTAGAGTCCGAGCGATACCGTGGCGACAAACGTCTTTTGCGGGAGAGAAAGCCTTGGCGGCCCAGATGCCGTGACGATGAAGTCCGGCAGCACCAGACATAGCACGCCAAGCGGAATAATGACGCCAAGGTAGGTGTTAGCGCCTTGAAGGTTGTAGTACTGCTCGCGATAACGCCAGCCGCCGAACAATAGCGAAAGCCCTACCATGCCGTTCAGAACGATCATGGTCACTGCAAACAAGGTATCGCGCGCCAGTGTCGGGTTGTTCTCCCCGTGCAACATGATCGCCGTAATGCTGACGACCTCGATCGACGTAATGCAGAGCGTGAGAATCAGCGTGCCATAAGGTTCGCCCAGCCGTTCGGCGAGGTGCTCGGCATGGCGCACGACGGCCAATGCAGAACCCAGCACGACAAAGAACAACCAGAAAAAAATCAGGGCAAGCCGATAGAGATTGGACAATCCGCTCAATAGCGTATCGCCGAACACGAAGAACGCGACGGTAGTAAGTACGCTGAGTATGAGAAACCGTTCGCTGCGGATCAGCGTCAGCACGCCAGTGATGTGCATGGCATTTCCCCCGTCGCGTGAAGCGAATCGTTACAGGAAACCAGTGGCCAGAAGCGTGTGTCGTTGCGCCACGAAGGGTAAATACGCCGCCGCCCTGTGTCAAAGCCGATGTCCCGAAACAGGCATTCTTGGGCTACAGATTTGCTTCTGGAAGCCGAACACATTAAACATGCCCGTAGGGACATTCCTCCGATTCATGCATTTGGCCTTCGATCGGGCCCGTGATAGCTGAAGTTTATGCAGACAAAGAAGAGCACCACTCGCGCCCGCACCCTCGCTGTCACGGCAGGTGTCTCCGTACTGGCAGGCTTGATCGGCTCCCCCAGCCTCGCATTGGCCGTCGACATTCCCGCCCCACCAGGCTGGGAGCTGCAATGGGGCGACAACTTTTCCGGGCCCGCTGGATCACTGCCTTCAGCCAGCAACTGGCGGATCGACACCGGGCACTCCTACCCGAACGGGCCCGTGAACTGGGGCACCTCCGAGGTCGAAAGCGATACGAACGATCCCGCCAATATTCATCTGGACGGAAAAGGTCATTTGTTAATCACCCCGCTGCGGGATGCCAACGGTCAGTGGACGTCGGGGCGAATTGAAACCCTGCGCGACAATTTCACCGCTCCCGACGGCGGCATGTTGCGCATGGAAGCGCGTGTTCAAATGCCCGACGTGACCGGTCCTCACGCACTGGGTTACTGGCCCGCGTTCTGGGCACTGGGCAGCAATTACCGCACGACCATGGCGTGGCCGCAGGCTGGCGAGTTCGACATCATGGAGAGTGTCAACGGGCTCGATGCGGCGTGGGGCATCCTGCACTGCGGCACCAATCCAGGTGGTCCTTGCGGTGAACCTGTTGGCATCGGTAGTCGCCTGCCCTGCCCGCACGAAGCATGCACCGCGGGACCCCACACCTTCACTTTTGAGTGGAATCGCAGCGTCACGCCGGAACAGTTGCGCTGGTTCGTCGATGGACAGCTGGTCAATCAGGTCGCCGAGAATCAGCTTCCGGCAGAGACCTGGCGCGAACTCACGCAACAGCGCGGCTACTTCTTGCTGTTGGATGTCGCGGTGGGCGGCGGTTTTTCGTTTGTGATGGCGGGCTGGAAGCCAACGCCGACGCCGGAGACCGAGCCTGGACACGCCATGGTCGTGGACTATGTCGCGGTGTGGACCCGTCAAGGTTCGGGCAATAAAGTCCTGGCGCCGTCGGAAATGGCTGCAGACGCTTCCAAAGAACCGCCTGTCGTATCCAAGCGTTAGTGCTTTGACGGCCTGCTTCATAAACACACAGGATTCGCGCCAAACCCCTATCCATCGAATGCCGTTCGATGAATACTCGGTCATCGCCGCTGCAAAACCTGGCCATGACCGAACTACTTTCCGCCGCCGCCCTTACTCCGCAACAGCTCGATCACGCGTTGACCTTGCCGGCCCGGTTCTATACCGACTCGCGCATGCCCGCACTGGATGCTGCCGCCATCTTTGCGCGCAGCTGGCAGCTGGTGTGTCATCAATCGCAGTTGGTTGGCGTGGGCGATCATGTAGTCACCGAGATTGCCGGATTGCCGTTGCTGATCGTGCGCAGCGACGAATCGAGCATTCGCGCGTTCCATAACGTGTGCAGGCATCGTGCAGGACCGATCGCCAGTTGCGACGGGCGCGGCGCGCAGTCCTTGCGCTGCCGCTATCACGGCTGGACGTATGGGCTGGATGGCGTGCTTCGCGGCGCACCGGAAATGGGGCGTACGCCGGATTTCAATCCCGCCGACATCCGTCTTCCCGAGGTTCGCGTGCATGTCTGGCAAGGGCTGGTTTTCGTTGCGATCGGCGAAGCCCCGCCGTTCGAGGATTTTGTCGCCGGCATCGATACACGCCTCGGCCCGCATCGCGCGTTGCATGGCTATGAATTCCATCACCGCGCGAGCTACGACGTGGCCTGCAACTGGAAGGTTTACGTGGACAACTACCTGGAGGGCTACCACGTACCGCATATCCATCCCGGCCTGAACAGCCTGCTCGACTATCGCAGCTATATCACCGAGACGGCCGAGTGGTATTCGTTTCAGTTCAGTCCACTGGAAAGCGGGGACGATCTCTACGGCAGCGGCGAAGCGTTGTATTACTTCCTGTATCCGAACGCGATGCTCAACATCTTGCCCGGCCGGCTGCAAACCAACCGCGTGCTGCCGTTGGGCGTCGATCGCTGCCGGGTGGAATTCGATTTCTATTACACGCCTGACGGTAGCCAAGAAGCATTGGCCCGACGCACAAAAGATGTCGAGTTCAGCGACGAAGTGCAGGATGAAGATGTAACCATCTGCGAGGACGTGCAGCGCGGACTTGCCTCCGGTTCGTACGAAGCCGGACGCTTGAATCCATTGCGCGAGAATGCAGTGCATCACTTCCACGAAATCGTGCGCCGTGCTTACCGCGATTCGCTCGCCCACACATGAGTAACAGCCCACGACCGCTTGGACAGTGGATGCTGATCGCGCTGGTCATCGGCAACATCATCGGATCGGGCGTGTTCGTATTGCCGGCGGCGCTGGCTCCCTACGGCGCCGCGAGCCTGCTCGGTTGGGCACTGAGCCTGGGTGGCGCGCTGATGCTGGCCTTGGTGTACGCATGGTTGTCACAGATCATCCGCAACCATGGTGGAGCTTACGCCTATGCACGACGCGCATTCGGCGATCGCGTCGGTTTTGTCGTGGCGTGGAGTTACTGGGTCTGCGTATGGTCGGCGAATGCTGCGATTGCGGTGGCATTCGCCGGCAGCCTCGGCTCAATATGGCCGATGGCAACTGCCACGCCGCTGCGTGGCGCGCTGTGTGCGCTGGGCGCGCTGTGGATCTGCACGGCAATCAGTCTGGCCGGTGTGCGCGAGGCGGGCCGCACCGCTATCGTGACCACGTTGCTCAAGCTCGTACCTCTGGTCGTATTCGGTCTGCTCGGATTGGGCTTCGTGCATGCGAGCGCCTTTACACCATTCAATCCCAGCGGTCTGCCTTTGATCGGCACCACGACGTCAGTCGCCGCACTGACGCTATGGGCCTTTCTTGGCCTGGAAACAGCCACTGTGCCGACCGACGTCGTCAGCGATCCACAACGCACGGTTCCGCGCGCCACGATCATCGGCATGACCATCGCGGGACTCGCCACCATGCTGGCGTGCACGGTGGTCGTCGGCATGCTTCCGGCCGATGTGCTGCACTCGTCGGCGGCGCCGATGGCTGAAGCAGCACGGCGCGTGTGGGGTGATGCGGCGGGCGTGGCGATCGGGGTGGTCGCCACTGTTTCGTGTTTTGGCGCGCTCAATGGATGGGTATTGCTGCAAGCGCAAACCACGTTAGCCGCTGCGCAGGATGGTTTGTTTCCCAAGCCCTTTGCACGCCTGGATAAACGCGGCACGCCGTGGATCGGGCTGCTGATCAGCAGTGTTCTTGCCAGTGCGCTGATCGCCTCCAATTACAGTCGCACGCTGGTGGCGCTTTTCACCTTCACCATTCTGCTATCCACCGCAGCCACCCTGCTCCCTTACCTGGTGACGGTTCTGGCGTGGTGGCGGATCGATCCCGCAGCCCACTGGCGGCGGCGACTGGTTGCCATCGGCGCACTTGCTTTCAGTCTGTGGGCCTTGATCGGCACCGGCGCGGAGTCGTTGTTATGGGGTGCGGTGCTGCTTCTCGCCGGATGGCCCATCTATCTGTGGCAGCGTTACGCTGCAACGCAAGCCGAAAGTTTAAATACATAAGAAACGATCTCTGGCCCCATCGTTCCGGCTAACGCCGCACCATTGCGAGTGCCCTCGTTCGCCGTCCTAAGCATTTCGTAAGCCTCAAGATGCATATTTGCCCATCGGGGCTTTCACTAATTCGTCTCACGATCGCGCTTTCGCGATCGCTACGTCACGGTCTGTCTCATCGATGACCGCGCTTTGTGCTGCGTGTATTTCACCGCCAGCACCCAAGGATATGCATGCGCACTCGCCGGTAGTACGTATCGGCGACACGCCGCTGCGCATCATCGTGCTGACATAAAACCCCTATAGCGTTCCATCTCTGGCATGCCGATTCGTGCTTGCACGAACAGATACACACATCGCTTCCATCGATTGGACACCTACCCTATGACGAAGATCTCGATCAGCAACGAACGCAATCGCTGCTTTCCACTTCAGCGTATGCTGACCGTCGCCATTTGCTTGGGCATGTTTAGCGGGGCCGTCACATCGTCGGCCTATGCGGCGGGTCAAGACAATACGCAAGACGGATCAAGCGCCTCCACCAATGCCGGCGCACCTTCTCAGACCAAGCCATCTTCTAAAGACAAGGCGATTGAGCTCAGCGGCGTATCGGTAACGGCCGCCGTGCAAAACACTGTGCCTCCGATTGCAACATTCACGCAAAGCGTGATCGACGAAGACACCCTGCGCAATCTGTCTCCGGCGCCTACCGTGACCGTGCAGACGCTGCTCAATCAGCAACCGTCGATCTTCGCCTATGCCAACGGGCCGAACGGGGTGGAAACCAACATCTACCTCCGCGCCTTCAACTCCAGCCAGTTCTCGGAAACATTCGACGGCGTCGCCCTCAACGATCTGTTCAATGGCGGCGTGACTAATCAGGCGGAGAATCGAAACAACGTCTTGTTGATACCGGGCAATCTCCAAACGATCGATATCTATCGAGGCATCAACAACCCCGCCGTCAATTCGTATAACTCGCTGGGCGGCACGGTCAACTTCGTCCCCCGCCAGCCCGACGACACGATGAACGGCACCGTGGGTACCAGTTACGGCAGCTTCCACAGCTACGACTTCCACGCCACGTTTAACACCGGCGACTGGAACGGCATCAAGCAGGTGTTCTCCATCGATCACAACAGCAGCCGTGGCTGGATCGACAACACGGGCGATCACAACAACAATTTTTACTGGGGCCTGACGTACGCCTTCGACGAGAACAACACGCTCTCCAACTACTTTCTTTACAACGTCAACAAGGGCTTCTCGCCTTTCAACATACCTGTTCCGCTGATGCAACAGTTCGGCCGCAACTATCAATGGCCGCTCGACTGGACGAATTCGCCGATCAAAGACACCAACTGGATGGACATCATCGATTGGAAATCCAAGTTCACCGACGACATCCAGTTCCAGAACAAGCTGTTCTTCGGCCGCAACGAATATCTGCGCACGTCATTCTCGAATCCGCTTTACCAGCAGAGCGCCACCCAGCCGTACAACCTCGAAGACGATCCGAGTTCGTACGCTTTCTGGCTAAACAACCCGAACGGCCCGACGTACGACCCTGCCGCTGAATTCGGCTCCGTCGAAAATGGTACGGCTTATCACTTTTACGGCTATACGACGACAGGTATCGGCGACTCTCCGTCATTGACTTTCAATCTTCCGCAAAACGAAATCATCGTTGGCGGCAATGTCACCTACGGTGAATTGCATTCGCGTGAATACTGGTACGGCACGTCGCCCATGCCGCTGGTCGATGGCTATAACGATACCTGGGACGAGCACGATCGCCGCACCCTCTACTCGGTGTTTGCGCAAGACACCATCTCGCTCTTCGACGGCACGTTGCATCTGACACCGGGCGTGAAATACATCTACGCCAATACCGCGGATCGCGACACCGTTGGCATTTACTATCCCATTGCAGGTGAAGTCAGCGACACCGAGCATTTCCTCTCGCCCACCTTTGGCGTGAACTATGAGGTGCTGTCCGGCCTGAATGTCTATGCATCGTATGGCAAGAATTTCAAACTGCCGGACATATCGGCGTACTACGGAGCCTTCCAGACCGACGCCAATGGCAACAACACCATCGTTCCACCCAAGGTCAAGCCCGAGTATGTAAAGGACTTCGAGGTAGGTGCGCGCTATCGCATCGGCGGCTTCAGCATCATGCTGAACGGCTATCGGGAAAACTTCACCAATACGTTCCTCTCCGTCACCGATCCGACCAGCTTGCTGTCTACGGTTGAAAATGGCGGAAGCTCCCGCTACCAGGGCGCGGAACTGCAGCTGCAGAACGACTTCGGTCAAACCGCGGTAGGCGACCTCAGCACGTATTTCAACTACGCGCATAACCAGGCCAAGTTCACCTCGACGTTCAACTCCGATTTCGCGGGCCAGGTCACGTCCGGCCAGCCGCTCGCCGGTGTACCGCAGAATCTGATCAGCGCGGGGCTGGTGTGGAAACTTCAGGGTTGGCGTTTCAATGTCGAGGGGCGTTTTGTCGACAAGCAATACATCGATCAGCTGTTTGCCGGCACGCCTACGGCATCGACCATCAAACCTTATGCGGTCTTCAATATTGGAGTAAGCGATACGGTGCACTTTGCGGAATCGGGCTTTGGTCAGCAGGTGCGATTTGGCCTGAACGTAGACAACCTGTTCGATCGCCAGTATCTGAATACCGCATATACCGACACCGACTACTTTGGCAATAACTTCATCCGCGGCATCATCGCGCCGCCGCGCATGATCACAGGAAGTGTCGATGTGAGTTTCTGATTGCCAGGATGCTCGTAGACGAGAGCATCCCTCAGCTCATCGTCCCGGCTTGGGCCGGAACGATGAGCGTTTGTCTCCCAAAACACGTGACTGAAATCGCAATTTCATGAACGGATGAATAGCACGGCTGCAGACTCGCTTTGCCAGGCTGCCGCCGTTCAGGTGCGTGCTTTAGTCTAAATCCTAAGGCTTGCTGGTGGTCCGCCGAGCGCGGCACAGCGAGTCAAATCAAACCAGGGAGGCTCTTCATGAAACGTCTTTTTGTTGCGCTGGCGTCATTGTTCGTTCTCGCCATTTCGGTCAACGCCATGGCAGCTCCGGTACAAGATCAGGATCACGACCATGACCATGGTTGGAGCGATGATCATGGCCACGACCACGATCACGGCCACGACGACCGTGACCACGGCCGCGGCGACGATCATGATCGCGGACATGACGATCATTACGACCACGGCCGACACGGTGGCTGGGATAGGCACTATGGACGCGGCGACCGTCTGCCGGAACGCTACCGCGGCCCCGACTATTACGTCGACGACTATGCCCGCTACCACTTGTACGCACCGCGCCCGGGTTATCGTTGGGTTCGCGGCGACGACGGTCAGTTCGTGCTGGTCGGCATTGCCACAGGCATCATCATTTCGGAAGTACTGTACGGCCATTGATTCGGCATAGCTTTGGCGTGAGCCATAGCGATTGACTAGACATGGGCGGAGATGTTCGCGGATACGACATCGGCGAAATCATCTCCGCCCTTTCTATGTGGGACAGGCCTGTCGGCAGGACCGCTACGCAAATGCCAGTTATTCAGCCATTTGCAGCGAAGAGTGCAGGCAGCACGGGAAGCGGCGAATACCGCCGCAAAAGATTTCTCTTTTTCACGTGCCATAGCCGTCATATTTCGGTAAAGTCCGCCTGGTCGCGCGGACTTTGCTGATCGGCTGATCGCCACACTGCATTGCAGCAAAAACGGTTTTACGGCTAGCTGCGCGTTTGCAAAAAAGCTTCGCTTTTTTGAAGAGGGAGGAGCCCATGCTGAAACTGGCGCGCACCCTTATGACGACAGCACTCCTGCCGGCACCAAGAGCCGGCCTTCGTTCGTGCCCGTCATTCCGTTCTGCGTCGAGAGCGATCTAGCGCTCAAACCCGAGGGACTTCAGGACTTCAACGAAACCGCGACGACCGCGCCGATCGATTCGGCGAATCGTCGTTGCGTAGCACGAAACCGGTGCGGGGTGGGGAAACGGCTAAGCACCGGAGCCACGAACTCAGGGAGCCACAACGCTGCGAATAACGCGGAGTACTCACGCCATACCAACTTTTTGGGGAGGTTCCTGCAATGAGCAACGAACAGGCAGTCACGCGATTCTCGAATCCGGCGCCACTGGGTTTGGCAGGTTTCGCACTGACGACGTGGTTATTGAGCATGATCAATGCTGGCTGGTTCAGCGGCGACGCGATGAATATGGTGCTCGCGGTTGCATTGGCTTATGGAGGAACGGCGCAGATCATTGCCGGTGTGATGGAATTGCCTCGCGGCAACACATTCGGTGTCACAGCATTCGTGAGTTACGGCGCGTTCTGGTGGTCCTTTGCTCTATTTGTACTGTTTCTGCACGACAAAGTACCTGGCGCATTCGTCGGTTGGTATCTGTTTATGTGGGGCGTGTTTACGTTCTATATGTGGATCGGCTCGTTGCGTGCTGCACGTGCCCTGCAGTTAGTTTTTCTCGCCTTGTGGATCACCTTCTTCCTGCTGGCCGCGGGCGAGTGGACGGGTATGAGCGGATTACATGTTGCCGGAGGCTACATGGGTCTCATCACGGCCTTGCTAGCGTTCTACCTGTCTGCAGCCGAAGTGATCAACGAAACGCACCAGCGCGTGGTCCTGCCCACCGGTGCGCCAGGTGCTTCCCGGTAATCCGGCGGCGATGTCACGACATCTGCATCCACAAGGGAGAATTCCATGAAACGACATGCTCTGTTTCTGGCCCTCGCTACCCTGGGCCTTACCGTGACCGTCCCAGTGTTCGCGCAATCCAACAGCAGGGATGCCGAAATCAAAGCGCTTAAAGCTCTGGTCGAAAAACAACAGAAGCAACTCAATCAGCAACAGCAGGATCTGGCCGACCTGCATGCCAGCCTTTCAAAGCTGGAAAACCAGCAAACCCAGCAGCAGGCGCAGATCCAGCAAACGCAGGCACAGGCGCAGGCTGCTGTAGCGGCTGCGCCAAGTGCAACGAAGCCGGCCTTCACGAGCGCGCCGGGTGTATCGGTGGCCTTCAACGGTTTTATCGACGCCACCGCCTTCAGTCAGACTAAGAGTTATACCTACGGCAATGGCCAGAATGCCGAATATCCCATCCCGGGAACGAAGGGCAATCTCAGTGGCGTCGACATACGTAACACCCGCTTTTGGTTCGATCTGACCGGCGCCAAAGTAGCCGGCGACTGGGTCGGAGGGGCGCGTCTGGAGATGGATTTCTTTGGCGGCAACAACGGCACCGGCGCTTATTCCCAACAACAACCGATACCGCGACTTCGTCAAGCCTATATGGTGCTGAGTAATCCAGTGACCGGCAGCACGATCAAGGTGGGTCAAATGTGGGATCTGATGTTCCCACTGGACGATCTACCGGAATCGCTCAGCCATATCGCATTTCCACTGGGCTATGGCTCGGGCATCATCGGTTGGCGCTTCCCTGGCGCCATATGGTCGCAAGACCTCAACCATGGTTCGCAAGGTCCACAGTGGCGACTGGACCTCGGTGGCTTTGAGGGCAACTGGAACGGTCCCGGCAGCAACATCAACTATCTGACGGCGGGTAATGCCGGTTTCCGTCCGCAGGTCGAAGCCAAGTTGCATGTAGAAGTAGAAAAAGAATGGATGCTGTTCCTGGCCGCGCACTACAGCCAGATCAACTTGAGCGGTGTGGGCGGCACCGAGCCGACGCCGGTGAAGCGCCAGTTCTCCAGCGAAGCTGTCGAAGTTGGCGGTGCGTGGACGCCTGGGCCGTGGGTATTCAGGAGCGTGCTCTACACAGGCAAGGGGATCGGCGAGATCTTCGGTGACCTCTCGCAGTTCGGCGACATCAAGGACACGGGCGGTTACGTGTCAGGCGGTTACAAGTTCACGCCCAACTGGAGCGTCAATCTGTTCTACGCCATCAGCAAACCCAACGCGCACGACGTGATCCGATGGATGGGCAACGGTTCGACGGGCTTGCTGAAAGCCCACTCGTACGCGACGAATCTTGAGTATACGGTCGGTGACTATTCGTTCGCGTTGGAATGGATTCACGCCATCCTCAACGACACGACCAACGGCACCAATCGCGTTGCGACCAGCGGCAATCAGGTCAACTTGAGTGCGTTTTATAAATTCTGACGTTATATGCGCCGCGGGCCAGGGAGGGCCCGTCGCCGGTCAGCGCATGGTGTTCTGGTTCATGGCTCCGCTGGATGCGTCGGCGCCGTAACCACCACCCAAAGCATCGATAAGACGGATAGAAAGATCCGCCTGCTGGCTTTCCAGCGCTGCAAGCTGTTGCTCGGCAAGCAGCAGTTGCTGGCGACTGATCAACGGTGTCAACGGGCCGTTCACGCCGCCTTTGTAGCCCGCCATCGCATCTTGCCAACTCTTGCGGGCATCGACTTCGGCGCGCTTCTCGAGCGCGATCTGCGTGCGCACCGACGCCAACGCGGAGACCAGATCGGACACCTGATTGAGCGCACCGATCAATAAGGTGTTGTAACGCGCGACAGCCTCGTCATAGCCTGCGTTTGCCGCAGCCAAATTGGCGCGCAAACGGCCTCCATCGAAAATCGGCAAACTCAAAGCAGGAGCGACCGCGTAGGTGCGCGCGGGCAACTGGAACACATTGGTACTGCCGCCGACGGCAACGAATCCCGCCATCGCGCTTAGGCTGATATTGGGAAGGAACTGAGTTCGCGCTGCCTTGATGTCCCTCGCGGCAGCTTCGACGCGCCAGCGAGCGGCAACCAGATCAGTACGGCGACCGATCAGATCCACCGGCAACGCGTCGGGTAACGCAAGCTGACCCAAATCAAGCGAGCCCGGGCGGCCAATGCTCAAACCGCGATCGGGCCCCTGCCCCAGCAACACCGAGAGACTGGTTTGCGCAGCGATGATGGCGCGATCGGCCTGTGCTTTTTGCTGTTCGGCGCTGGCGGCTTCCGAGTCGGCCAAGGCTTCCTGCTGTGGCGTACCCAGACCGCCGGCAACCAGGCGACGTGTCAACGCCAGGTATTGCGACGTCCGTTGCTGCTCGCGTTCGGCCACATCTTGCTGTGTGAATGCGTAGCCCAGGCTCACATAAGCGCGCGCGACATTGACTGACAATTCGATGCGCGCGGCATAGGCATCGAGTTCCGCGGCGTGACTGCGGCCGAGCGCCGCTTCCCATGCTGCGCGCTTGCCACCCCAAAGATCGAGATCCCACGAAAAACCCGCAGTGACGGATTTGCTCCAGGCGAAGGTACCGATGGCATACGAGGGATAAATGGGATCCTTGCCGGACAGCCGCGCGCCCGTGACACTCGCATCGAGTTCCGCCTGCGGTGCGCGCGCTGCGTTCAGACTGTCTGCGGCCGCTTCCGCCTGCCTTGCGCGGGCCTGAGCCTCATCAAGACTGGGGTTGGTTTTCAACGCTTCGTCGATCAGTGAAGACAGCTGCGGATCGCCGAAACCGATCCACCAGTCTTTTTTCGGCCACGCGGTCGGACTCAACGTCACATTGGCAAGGCTTCGCTCGCTCCTGAGGCTGTTCGGATCGATCCTGGCACCGGTAGGATGCAAACCACCTGGCGTGACGCAGCCCGCTAACGCAAGGCAAAGCGTTGTGGCGAGCGCGGTGTTCTTCAAACTAGTCATGGTGATCATCGCGATACGCATCGGTCGTTCACCGTGAAGCAGCGGCAGCGTTGCCATGTTCGTCCGGATGCACAATCAGGGTCGCCGTCATGCCTGCTACCAGTACCGTTCCAGCCGGCATGTGCTCGGCATCGACACGCACCCGCACCGGCACCCTTTGCGCTAGACGCACCCAGTTGAACGTGGGATTGATATTGGCGAGCAGATCGTTCCCGGTGGGATTGGCGGCGTCGGTGATGCCGCGCGCAATGCTCTCAATCGTGCCATGCAGCTGCACGCCGCCGCTCATCAGACGGATATCCACCGGATCACCTACATGTAGGTGCGGCAGTTTCGTCTCTTCGAAATATCCGTCTATCCAGTAGGAGTCGCTGTCGATCAGCGCGAGGCGCGGCGCACCGACGCTGGCGTAATCGCCGACGCGTACAAGCAGGTTGGTAACGTAGCCGTCAACCGGCGCACGCACTTCGGTACGCTCCAGATTGAGTTGCGCCGTAGCCAACTCGACCTGCGCCTGTTTCACCGCTGCCATGGCCTGCTGCTGAGCGGCCTGCGCCTGTTCTTGCCCCGCTTGCGCGCGACTCACACCTGCACGCGCGGCGTTCGCGGTGGCAACGGCATTGGCGCGGTCTTCTGTGGAAACCACGTCCGCCAAATCCTGGCGACGTTTAGATTGCGCCGCATACATATCGAAGTTGGACTTGCTCTGTGCTGCGCCGGCCGCGGCCGCATCGATATTGGCGCCAGCCGCGCGCACTGCGGCCTGCGCTGCAGCGAGATTCGCCTTGGCCTGATCGACGGCATCCTGATAACGCGCATGATCGACGACGAACAACACATCGCCCTTCTTCACCGTCTGGTTATCGCCGACGTTCACCTGGGTCACCAGACCGGAAACATCCGGTGCGATGCGCACCACATAGGCGCGTATTCTCCCATCGCGCGTCCAGGGCGAATACATGTAGTGCTTCCACAGTGCGTGCGCGATAAGCACGGCGAGCAGCAACACGATGGCAGTGAGAGCAACGCGGATATAAAGGGCAATTTTCATAAGGTTTGGTGTGAAATCTTCGCCATCAATAGAGCAGCAGCGCAATGCTGCCGAAAATGCAGACCATGAGCGCCAGCCGGAACAATGCCGGATGCCAGACAAAGCGATACAGACCGAAACGGCCGATCACCGTATCGATGAGCAACAACAGCCCCACCGATATCACGAACCACACCAGTAGCCCCGGCGCGAATGCACCACCCAAAGCAATTTCACGTGGCATGGCTCACTCCTGCGGCATGGGCTCCTGGTGGCATGTATTCGGCCAGCACGGATTGTTCATCGAGCAACGCCATGCGAAGCAGATTCAAATGGTCGAGCAGCGGACGAGCCATGCCGAGTTTTCCGGCTTGGTCGATCGCCGCCCTGATGGCATCGCGCGCTTGCAGATAACGGGCGGCGCTGGGTTGTTCGTAAAGCTGCGCAAGTGCGTGAATCGTCGCATCGATGGTGCTGTGGATATCGTCGGACCATTGGCTTTCCGACATATCGCTGCGCAACTGGATCACTGCGCGGCCGGTTTCGTTTACCGCAAGCGCCCAGGCAAACAAGGACCTGGAATCCTTGCTGCCACGTTCGGTCTGCGCCACGATTTGACCGAAAAGATCGTGATTCACACTCTCGAAGCGATGACGAAGACCTGGCAGCGGTGCTTCCGCCGCCATGCTCACCTGTCGGCGCAGCAGTTCGAACTGATGACGGCGGAACCAGGGCGTTCCGAACGTTGATGGCACAAAGACAAATGCAACCATCGCGGCGCCAAGACCTATCAAGTCCGCGATCGCATCGTTCGTGAAGTGCACGATATCGAACACCATCTCGTTCTTCGCAACGAGGGTGATGGCGAAACCCAGCGTATATCCCGTACCGACAACTGCCAGTGGCGGCCAAGCCATCATCGCCACACCCACCATCAGACAAGGTATGCAACCGGCGACGAACAGACCATAGCCATCCATGTTCGGAAGCACGACGAACTGGCAAATGAAACTGGCCGTTATGCCCATGAAAACACCCACGAACGTCGCTTTAAGAGCCCTGGTCGGATTCGGTATTGCCGCGAACAAACCTGCGAATACGGTAGCCAGAAGCATCGCCGAAGGGCCGAAGGGCCACGCGGATGTAATCCAGAATATCGACAGCAATGCCATGGTCATGGTCGTGCGCAACGTGGCAAGTCCGGCGCTGTAGAAATCGTTGCCGCGCGTAAAACGCACTCGTTCGGCCGAACCGGGTATGCCGCCCGGTGTCTGCAACAGCGCCGCGGTATCGACGTATGCATGGAGCTCTTCGGCAAAGCGGTGAATCAGATTGGCGCCGGTATCGAAGTCGCGCACGTCGCTTTCGGCTGCCAGGCTGCCGCGTACAACCTGTGCCTGTGCGTCCATGGTCCGTTGTGCCGCTTCCAGTTGCGGCAACAATGCAATGGCGGGCATGGCCGGATCGACCGGGGTATCCAGCGCGACGGCAATCGGGTTGTAGAGGGCAATCAGTGCCTGGGCCGGTACCTCGTGTCCGTTTCGCTTCAGGCGATTGATGAGGTGATGCAGCGATTGCAGGCTGGTCGAAGCGGCCATGAAGCGCTGATTGAGGAGCAACATATGGCCACTGCGAGCGCGTGCCTCCGGATTTTCGAAGATCACCGAGCTGCGCAAATCTTCCAGAGTCACCGCATCGCGCACAAAGCGCAGGTGAGCATTTTCGATATCGCTCCGCGCGATGCGACCGCACATGGTCCGCTGAACGAACTGTATGAAATGCGCAAACTGGTCGCGTGCCGTCCGGCGCAACACCTCGCGAATGTGAACCGGAAATACAACGTCGCTGACGACACCGGAAACCGTGATCCCCAGAAGCACTTCGCTGATGCGTGCAACCGCTGAATCGAATACATCGGGCGGATGGTCGATCACCGGTAGTGCAACGATGGCCGCCGTATAGCCACTAAGCACGAATGCATAGGATTTGAAGTTGCGGTACAGCGCTGCGCCGCCGGAGCAAATACCTACCCACAGCGACAGCGCAGCAAGAAACAGCACGCGCTGTTGCGGAAAGAGCGCGACAATCAAGAGTGCGGCCGAGGCACCGCAAAGCGTGCCGATCGCCCGATAGAAACTCTTGGCCAGCACCATGCCCGACTGGCGGTTGGCAACGATGATGGTCGTTATCATTGCCGTGGACGGCTGCGGCAGCGCCACACGCATGGCGATCCAACCGGTAATGAAGAATGCCAGCAGAGTCTTGGCCACGAACAGCCACGTGTCGGATTCGGCGCGCAAGCTCGCCACGACAATTTCACGCGTCGTAGGCGTCACTGCATTGACGTCGGTTACGGACATGACGGTGACGGCCTCAGTCTGCCAATCCGCTCAGGAACTTCTTCAACAACTTTTCGAGCTGAACCTGCTCAGAGATCGTCAGGTGACGTCCCTGCCTCGCCAGCAACCCGCAGATGTCAGGAAGTAAACTTTCGATAGCCGCCAACCCTTGCGGTGTCAAGCTGAGTTCAACCTTGCGCCGGTCGTCGGCGCTTGCGCTGCGGGAGATCAGTCCTTTTTCGCTTAGTTCGTTGGTAAGCCTGGTGATGTTGGCGGACTTTTCTCCCGCAACATCCGCCAGCTCCGATGGCGACATCGTACCGCTCGTCGTACCGTACAGCATCATCAGCAAGTTGTACTCGGGATGATTGAGGCCGTAAGGCTTGAGCAAGGCATTCGCCTCGTCGTGCAACGCCTTATAGATGTGCGTGATCAGGCGCACCAAGATGCCGGGACGGCGGGGAAAATCGGGATAGCGGCGACAGGTCACCGACAATCGCTGCTCGGTGGAGGCGAAATCGGTCATGGGAGGGCCCATGTCGTTTAGTTACATTTATTATATAAATGTACTATTTATTTGTAAATGAATTTGTAGCGCCGGGCTCGCGATCACGCCGCCAACTTACGAGGCCTGGCATGCAGCCGAGGCCTGGACGGGCGTCTAGGCGTCCGCCGCCAACTGTAGACGCGCTTGTGCGGCCAATTCGAACGAACGCTTTCGCGCCGCATGGTCGAAGACGTTAGTCGTCAGCATCAACTCATCCGGACGATGCCGCGCGATGAATGCGGCCAACCCCTCCCGCACTGTGTCGGCGTCACCGACGATGGCGCAGGCCAGTGCCCGCTCGACACCGTACCGCTCAGTGGGCGTCCAATAGGTTTCGATATCGTCGATCGGCGGCGGGATCAATCCCGGTCGGCCGCGCCGCAGATTGATAAAGCTTTGCTGCTGCGTAGTGAACAAGCGTTTTGCCTCGCGGTCGGTTTCGCTGGCAACGACGTTTACACCGAGCATCGCGTAGGGCTGGCTCAAACGCGCGGAGGGTTTGAAATCGCGACGGTAAAGCATCAAGGCTTCGTCCATCGCGTCCGGCGCGAAATGCGACGCAAAGGCAAATGGCAGACCGAGCGCCGCCGAAAGCTGCGCGCTGAAGAGACTGGAACCGAGCAACCACACCGGCACATCCACACCGGCGCCGGGAACTGCGCGCACTGCCTGGCCAGGCGACGCCGGCTCGAAGAACGCGAGCAGTTCTTGCACATCGTTTGGAAATGTTTCCGCACCGTCGTAGTAACGCCGCAAAGCGCGTGCCGTCGCCTGATCCGTGCCCGGCGCGCGGCCCAAGCCAAGATCGATGCGTCCCGGATACAGCGACGCCAGCGTGCCGAACTGTTCCGCCACCTGCAGCGGCGCATGATTGGGCAGCATGATGCCGCCCGCCCCTACTCTGATCCGCGACGTTCCGCCGGCCACATGCCCGATCAGCACAGCCGTCGCCGCGCTGGCGATACCTGGCATGTTGTGGTGTTCGGCGAGCCAGTAGCGCTGGTAACCGAGGTTCTCGGTCCATTGCGCAAGGTCCAGCGTATTGGCGAAGGCTTGCGTGGGCGTGTTCCCTTCAGTGACTGGTGCGAGATCGAGTACAGAAAAGGGAATCATGTGGCGTCCTCGTTAACGTAGCCTCTATGTGGGGGCCTGCGTCGTAATTTCCAGAGAGATGGCGTTGGCCGCTTTTTGAAAAAAAGCTGCCGCTTGCCTCCCGCGTTGCGATGGCGGACGCTAGACAACACGGGAAAGGGGAACGGAGGATATGAACTACAAAGGGCTGCGCACGCTGCTCATCGCGCACGGGCTGGTCACCCTGGCCGCTGCCGTCGTGTTGGTGATCGCTCCCAGCCTGATCCCAAGCATCATCGGGATCCATCTCGAACAAAACGCTCATGTGATCGCGTATCTACTCGCAGGCGCAGAATTCGGCATAGCCGTCCTGTCGTTTGGCGGTAGTCGCTTGACGGACCCGCAAGCGCTCCGGCTTGTCGCCTGGAGCTGCATGGCCTTCCACGGATCGTCCGGTGTGCTCGAAGCCTATGCCTATGCTCGCGGTGCGAGTGCTGTCATTCTGGGCAATGCTGCCGCTCGAGTAGTTATCGTAGCCTTATTTGCGTACTTCTCGAAAGAGAAGAACGCTTAGTTGGCGTTGGTACGACAACGCCACCGTTCAGAACGCCTGCTGCTGCGGATACTCGGCGGTGAAATCGTTGTCCCAAAGAAAATTGGTAAACGACACCGTCACCGAAGTATCCAGACCTTCGACGAAGTGCCAGCAGCCGACCGGAAGAAACAGCACCTCGCCAGGATTCAGCGTACAGGAAAGAACCTGCACATCGTGCATGCGCGGATAACGTTCAAGATCGATCTGCCGTCCATCCACATGCGTAAAGCAATGCTCGTGGTTGTACACATGACCCACCTCGCAAGCAGGCATCAGCAATACGCGCTTGCGCCCTAACACCTGCGCCATAAAGTTGTTGGTGAGGTCGTGATGGAACGGCGTGATCGTGCCGGGCGGCCCGAACCACAGGAATCCCTGCGTAGAGCCTTCACTGGTCAAATACTCGGGAATCTGCACGATGTCCTGCCATAACTCGGCTAGCGCCGTGCGATTCAGTCCTTCGTTGTACGCCGTCATATAGAAATCGTTGCTGCGCCCGGCGTTGCGCACCAGTTCGACATAGTCGCCGAACAACATGGTCTTGCGATGCGCTGTCTTGCGCAGTTCGTACTGGTCATCGGCATCGCGGCCGAACTGGATTTCCACCTCACGGTCGCCGCAACGATCCTTGAAGTAGTCGAGTCCCCACTTCGTCATCGCCGGCCAATCTTCCATCATGCCGGTGATGATGACCGGACGGCCCGCGGAGTAATACGCGTCGAGGAATTCTGCGCGCGACAACTTGTGGCGCCGCGGTACCTCCGCGTCGCGCAGACGATTCATCCGGCGCTGGTTGTCGAGCACCCAGTCATGCTTGGCGAGGCGGTTCTTCAGCCGTTGCGCGCCCAGTAGATAGGGGCTCGCCAGCGCCTGCTGAAGTTCGTGCACGGCTTCCTCGTGCGGAATACCGGCGCGGAGCATCTGCTCGTAAATGCCCTGCGGCGGACCACCCAGCAGCAGGTTTTCGGCAATCCAACGGCGCCACTCGTTATCGACGTGGACAACCGGCCTCAATTCGACATGAGCCATGACACCCCTCGTTGATCTTGCTAGGCAAACACGTTGACGAGCTTAGCGCAGGCCCTGAAACGATGATGTGGATACTGTCGACGGATTTGCGACCTGGCGGAGCCCTGCCCGGCGCCGTTGCCAGCGGGCAATGAATAACTTTAATTATGTATTATAACTATATGTTATATATAACTTTTTAAATGAGAGCTGCATCCACGATCTTCTGCGCTTCCTGCAAGATCGCCTGCAAATGCGCCTCGCTCGTGAAGCTCTCGCCGTAGATCTTGTAGATCTCCTCGGTACCCGACGGGCGCGCGGCAAACCAGCCGTTGGCCGCTATCACCTTGATACCGCCGATGGCGGCATGGTTGCCGGGCGCGCGATCGAGCACGAGCTCGATCTTTTCACCAGCCAGCTGCTGACTTTGCAGCTGCTGCGGCGACAGCTTCGAAAGCTTCGCTTTCTGCTGCGCATTGGCGGGCGCATCGATACGACTGGAATACGGCTTGCCGAGCGCATCGGTCAATTCCGCGAAGAGTTGGCCCGGATCCTTGCCAGTTCGCGCAGTCATCTCTGCGGAGAGCAGCGCCGGCACGATACCGTCCTTGTCCGTAGTCCAGACGCAGCCATTGTGACGCAACATCGATGCACCGGCGCTTTCCTCGCAGCCGAAACCCAGCGAGCCTTCGAACAACCCATCGGCGAACCACTTGAAGCCCACCGGCACTTCATAGAGGGTACGGCCAAGTCGCTGGGCCACTCTGTCGATCAACGAGCTGCTGACGACGGTTTTACCGACGCCCGCTTTGTCACTCCATTGCGGGCGGTGGCGATAGAGGTAGTCGACCATCACGGACAGATAGTTGTTCGGCAGCATCAATCCACAGCTGCGCGCCACCACGCCGTGACGGTCGTGATCGGTATCGCAGGCGAAGGCAACGTCATACTGATCTCTCAGCCCGATCAGGCGCTGCATGGCATAAGGCGACGAAGGATCCATGCGGATCTTTCCATCCCAATCCACCGTCATGAAGCGGAAGGTGGGATCGACAGTCTGGCTGACGACAGTAAGGTCGATGCCATAGCGCTGTGCGATCGGCTGCCAGTAGTGCACGCCGGCGCCACCGAGCGGATCGACCGCCATATGCACGCCGGCATGGCGGATCACATCGAAGTCGATGATGTTCTTCAGATCTTCGACATAGTGGGTGAGGTAGTCGTGTTCGTGCACCCGGCTCGAGTGTCGGGCTTGCGCAAAACTCATGCGCTTGACGCCGCTTAGTTGGTTCGACAACAGCTCGTTGGCGCGTTGCTGGATCCAGCCGGTAACGTCGGTTTCGGCGGGTCCGCCATTGGGCGGGTTGTATTTGAAACCGCCGTTGTCGGGTGGATTGTGCGATGGCGTAATCACGATACCGTCGGCCAACCCATCCTTGCGGCCACGGTTGTAAACGATGATGGCGTGCGAAATAGCGGGCGTCGGCGTGAATTCGTCGCCGGCGGAAACCATCACCTGCACATCGTTGGCGACCAACACTTCCAGCGCACTCTCGAATGCCGGCCGCGAAAGCGCATGCGTATCGATGCCGATAAACAAGGGACCGTCGATACCTTTGTGCCGGCGGTAGTCGCAGATGCCCTGGGTGATGGCCAGCACATGCCATTCGTTGAAGCTGCGGTCGAACGAGGAGCCGCGATGACCGGAGGTGCCGAAGGCCACGCGCTGAGAGACTTCGGCGGGGTCCGGGCGCAGATCGGTGTAGGCATCCAGCAGTTTCTGCACGTCTACCAGCATGCTTTCCAGTGCAATCTTTCCGGCCTGTTTGTCGACTTTGGCGTTCACGTGCGTACAGCCCTCAAGGATCGATGTGAGTCGCCCATTATCCGCGACGATGCATCCCACGTTTACGAATAAGACGATCCGGTCGAAGGCACCGGTCGCCCTACATTCAGGCCACAGGGACCGCTCGTATGCGCACCAGTTCGGCGGCAAGCTTCGGCAAATCGCCAATGGTGGCGATGCTGTAATCCGGCCTCGGCTGCAACGCCGTGAGATCGGCCTGTGCGGCGTAGTGACCCTGTTGCACGAATACGGTACTGAGCCGTTCGCCCAGATAGCGCTTCATCGCCGCAAGCAGCTGCGGCTTGTCGTCGACCATCACGTAGTGAGACGCGGGATAGCGCGCCTGCATCGCATCGAGCGCATGTTCCTTATGCACGAAAATCAGCACATGGCCATCGACCGCGCCATACAAACCGGCCGAGTCGATCTTGTGCGGCTGAAACACGATGTCGCCGTCGGAAAGAATCGCCGTGCGTCCCAACGCATTCAATTGTCCGATGGTTTCCAGAGCACTCGGGAACAGCAGATTTTCAAACGGGTAGTTGAGCAACCATGCAGACATGGCGAGTAGACCAGGACGGTCGTCGTTCTCGCGCCGGAAGTGTTGCAGCGCGCCGAGGTAATCGGCATAGCCCACCGTGTCTCGAAGCTGCTCATAAAGAGACCAGTAGCGATCGCATTCAGCCTGACCGAATTGGTACGTCAGACGTGCACGGAGTTCTGCCGCGAAGCGGTCGTTGTCGAGCAGTGTGTTGTCGACGTCGAGCAGAAAGACGGTAGTAGGTGTCGTTGTAACGGTGTTCACAGATAAATATCCACATGATGCTCGCTGCCATCGTCGACCAGCGGCAGCCGATCAGCATCGATCGGTTGGCCGTTGACCAGGATGCGGCGCGGTCCCGCCGACCCTTCCGCTGCATGCACCACGATCTCGTAGTCGGTCTCGCGATGCCGGTAGCTCAGGCTGTACTGCGTCCAGTCTGGAGGAAGTACCGGTTCTATGTACAGGCTTTCGCCCTCCACGCGCAGACCCAGCAGCGATTCCAGGATCAGGCGATACATCCACCCCGCGGAACCCGTATACCAGGTCCAGCCACCGCGGCCCTGATGCGGCGCGCCGTAATACACGTCGGCGGCGATCACATAAGGCTCCACCTTGTAGACGTCGATGCGACCTTCGCCAGTGCCATGGCTGATGGGGCTGATCATGCGCAGCAGCTCCCAAGCGCGCCGCGCGTCACCCATCGCCGCGAACGCCATCGTGGCCCACACCGCGGCGTGCGTGTATTGGCCGCCGTTTTCGCGCACGCCAGGCACATAACCCTTGATGTAGCCGGGGTCCAAGGATGAGCGGTCGAACGGTGGATCGAGCAGCTGGATGATGCCTGCCTCGCGCTTCACCAGATATTTGTCCAACGACTCCATCGCCTGATGGCGCCGTTCCTGCGACGCTACACCGGAAAGCACCGACCAGCTCTGCGCAATGGAATCGATGCGGCATTCTTCGTTCTGCTTGGAACCCAGCGGCGTACCGTCGTCGAAATACGCCCGTCGATACCATTCGCCATCCCAACCGTTCTGTTCGAGACTGGCGGCTAGCTTCTTCGCCTCGTCCTCGCAACGTTTGGCGAACGCTTCATCATTGTGCCGTCGTGCGGTACCGGCAAACTCGGTGAGCACTTGATGGAGGAAAAAGCCGAGCCAGATGCTTTCGCCGGTACCTTTTTCACCGACGCGGTTCATGCCGTCGTTCCAGTCGCCGGTACCGATCAAAGGCAAGCCATGCGGGCCGCGTGCCATACCCCTTTCAATCGCGCGTACACAGTGCTCGTACAGCGTGGCGCTCTGGTCGGAACGTGTCGGCAGGTCGTAATAGGACTCTTCGTCGGGCCTTACCGGGCGACCTTCGACAAAACCGATGTGTTCGTCCATCACACCCGTATCGGCCGTGACATGCACATAGCGACTGGTCGCCAGCGGCAACCACAGATAGTCGTCGGAACAATGCGTGCGTACACCGCGATCCAAAGGCGGATGCCACCAATGCTGTACATCTCCCTCTACGAACTGATGCGCTGCGCTCAGCAACAGATGCTGGCGTGAGCTGTACGGACTGGCGTGCACCATCGCCATCGAATCCTGCAGCTGATCGCGGAAACCGAACGCGCCGCCGGATTGGTAATAGCCGCTACGTCCCCAAAAGCGCGACGCAATCACCTGGTACATCAACCAGCCGTTGGCCAGCGCATTCACCGCTACATCGGGTGTAACGACTTGCACCTTGCCCAGCGTCCAGTACCAATGCATGCGTACTTCGTCCAATATGTTGGTGGCCGTGGTCGAGCCGCGGTAGCGCTGCACCAGTTCGGTGGCACCTTTGGTATCGTGCGCAGCACCGAGGCGGAAAATCACTTCCCGCATTTCGTCCTTGCCAAGCTCGAACGGCACCTGGATCGCAGCACAGGGATCGAGCCCGGCACCCAAGCGACCGGACAAACCGCTGCGCCCCATCGCGGCGGGTGTGCGTGGATTGCCGTTGCGGCCAAGGAATTCGCCACGATCGCCCGTCACGCTGCGTGTGGTGGCATCGGTGTCGAAGAACGTCACCCTGCCCTGAAACTCGGTGTTGTACGCATTGCGCGCCAGCAGTGCGCCGGTCACCGGATCGGATTCGGTCGCGATATGCATCGCATATTTGTCGCGCATATCGCCCAGCACCCATTCCACGTAGCCCGTCGCCGACAATCGGCGCGGCCGTCCCGAGCGGTTATGCACGCGCAGCACCGAAAATTTGATCGGCGCGTGCAAAGCGACGTACACCCACAGTTCGGAATGAATGCCGTCTTCGACGTGCTCGAACACCGTATAGCCAAAGCCATGCCGCGTGACGTACGCACCCTTGCCACGATGCGGCAAGGGCGTCGGTGACCAGTAATGGCCACTTTCCTCATCGCGCAGATAAACGGCCTCGCCGCAACTGTCGCTGATGGGATCGTTATGCCATGGCGTCAAGCGGAACTCATGCGAGTTCTCGGCCCAGGTGTACACGCTGCCTGCTTCGGAAATCACACAGCCGAAATCAGGGTTGGCCAGCACATTCGCCCACGGCGCCGGCGTGTGGCGTCCCGGACGCAGAATGATGACGTATTCGGTCAGATCGGGCGCGAAGCCACCGTAGCGGTTGGTCAGTTGCAAGGTATCGAACAAAGCCTGGGTGTCATCGTCCACCGCAACCTGCTCGGCGAGATAGGGTTTGGTCCCTGTCAATCGCGGCAACTGCGACTCGACACGGCGGCGTTCGATCTGCTCAGCCAGGGTGCCACGATTGTCGTACAGCACGATGCGCGCCACCGATTGCACCAGCACACGGTCTTCCAGCGACAACTGCTGCGACGGACGCACGAAGATGCCGCCAGGGTGATCGATCAGACTGGCCTCGGTACCGGAAGCGATCAGTCCGAGAATCAAATCTTGCAGCTGCTGCCGATAGCTCGCCTCGTCTTCGTTCCAGATCACCAGATCGACCGACAGACCCTTCAAGCGCCAATAGGCATGCGCCTGCACCAGCTGCCGCACCAAATCGATATTGGCGGTATCGGCGATACGCAGCAGCACAATCGGCAGGTCGCCGGAAATGGCTTGTCCCCACAGTCCGGATTGGCCGCGTTGGTTGGCCTGCAGCACTCCGGATTCGGCGCGCAGCAGCGTGTTGGCGTAAATAATGGAGGCTGCCATGCGCTCGTAAAGCCGGGCATCGGCATGCGAGGCGTTGAGTTGTTGCAGCAATACCTGGCTGTGTGTCCAGGCCAGGTCGAACACGCGATCGGCCAGATGACGGTCGCGATATTTCTCCGCCAGGTGCTGACAGACTTCACGCGTCTCCGCCATGCCGGTCACGATATCGATAGTGGCGGAATGCTCCGGAGGCAAGGTAATGCGCACGCGAATAGCGACGATCGGATCGAGCACCGAGCCGACCGTGTTGGACAGCTGCGCATGCGATTCCAGTTTGCTCAGCGCCAGTGGCCTGACGATGCTGCGTCCGCGGCCGATGAATTTCGCCCGATCCGTTTCATAGGAAATCGCGTCGATCTGTGCGTCATGCACGGCCATCACATGACACATCCACGGTACCCGCTCGTCGTTGGCACGCGGCCGGCGAGTACCGATCAAGGCCTGCAAGGGGGCGACCCACTCGGTTTGTACGAACAGATTGCTAAAGGCCGGATGCGATGCGTCCGCCATCGCCGGCGCAATCACCAGCTCGGCATACGTGGTTATTTCGATAGTGCGCGCCCGACGGCCACGGTTGGTCAGACGCACGCGTCTCAGCTCGATGTCGTCCTCGGGCGATACGACGATCTCCGTATGCGCATCGTAGTTCTGTTCGCGCACACGGAATTCGGCACGTGCGTCCGAGAAAATCGCTTCGAAATGATCCGGCTTTACCAGCGTCGGCTGATGCGTGGCCGACCAGAACTGACCCGTCTCCACATCACGCAGATAGCAGAACTGGCCCCAGTTGTCGCTGGTGATGTCCTCGTGCCAGCGGTTGATCGCCAGATCGCGGCAGCGGCTGTAGCCTGCACCGGAGCTGCTTACCATCACGTGGTAGCGTCCATTGGACAACAGCTGCACTGCCGGACGCGGCATGTCCGGATCCTGGAACACGCGCATGGTCGTTTCGGCGGACGTATGGCCGGGCTGCAGCATCTGCAAACCGGATGCGTGCACGTACTCGATCACGGATTTCGGCACGCGTTCCTGCAACAACAGCGCATTGGCGCGAAACTGCGGATCGGTATCGAAACGCCGCTGCATGGGCTGATCGAGCAGCATGTAGACCAGCGAAAGCAGGCTCATGCCCTGGTGATGCGCCATAAAGGAACTGACCACCACCGACGTCTGCCCATGCGGCACGCGCGCCGGGGTGTAATCGATCGCTTCGTAGAAACCGAAGCGCCCTTGCCTGCCCTCTGCCGTCAATCGTTCCAGATTGGCGCAGGCCTCTGCCGGCGCAACCATCAAAGCCATGACGCTGGCGTAAGGCGCAATCACCACATCCTCGCCCAGGCCGCGCTTGAGGCCGAGACCCGGCACGCCGAATGCGCGGTACTGATAATTGAGGTGCACATCGACCGTGTTGTAACCCGATTCGGAAACACCCCACGGCACGCCTGTCTGCTGCCCGTATTCGATCTGCCGTTTCACTGCCGCGCGGCAGGTCTGGTCCAGCAGCGTGCCCTCGTAGCTGGGCATGATCAGCATCGGCATCAGGTATTCGAACATCGAGCCTGACCATGACAGCAGCACCGGCTCGCCACCCGTCGTGGTAAGCAGTCGGCTCAGTGCAAACCAACCCTCCTGCGGCAGTTGACCTTGCGCGATGGCGACATAGCTCGCGGCGCGTGCTTCCGATGCAAGCAAGTCGTAGCAGCCGGCGTCCAGGCGACGCTCGTCGACGTTGTAGCCGATCGAAAGGAGTTTCTTGCGCGCGTCGAACAAGAAGCTGAAATCCATCACCGCCATATCGGAGACGAGCGTGGCAAGGCGGATGATTTCGTCGCGGCGGCCCACGGGGCTCGCCAAGTTGCTATCGACGGGCGCGCTGACACCGGCAAGCAGCACCTGCCGCAACGAAGGAATGCCCGTCAGATCGGGTATGCCAGCGGTCCAGGTCAACGCCAGTTCCATCTCGCGCCGAAGATCTACGATCTGCTCGAGCAAGCGCGCATACCAGAACGAGGCTTCCGATGACTCGTCTTGGGGAATCGCCGCATGCAAGTCGTCGATCTTCTGCTGCATATCGAGCACATACAGCACAACGTGACGCAACGATTCCGGTGGCGCTTGCAGTGTTTGCTGCAAGTAACGGCGCAGGCCGGCGATCGTCGCGTCGGGGCGACCGGAAGGCATGACGTCACCCAGCACCGTCAGCGTGTCGCGAAGACCTTCCAGCGCACGCAGATGAAACAGCGGCTCATCCAGCAATGCCAGAAGCCCCGGCCGAAGGGTCAGCAAATGTGCCGCCAGATTGCCGCTGTCCACCGAGGAGATGTAATGCGGCGCAAGCGGCTGCAAGGTGGTGGTGTCGTACCAGTTATAGAGATGGCCGCGATATCGCTCCATACCCTGGATGGTCTGCAAGGTCTTGGCAATACGGTCGAGCAGACGACCCGTCGTGATGTAACCGAAATCGTGCGCGGCCAGGCAGGACAACAGCGACAATCCGATATTGGTTGGCGACGTGCGATGCGCTACCACCGTGGTAGGCACCTCCTGCATGTTGTCAGGTGGCAGCCAGTTATCTTCCTCGCTCACATAGGTTTCAAAAAACGCCCAGATACGTCGTGACAAACTGCGCAGGAACCGCAGCTGCCGACCCGAAGGCGCAAAAGCGATTTCCCTGTGCCGCTGGCCGGACCAGTGGACCACCACCGGCCCAATCACCCACAACAGCAAGATGGGCAGCGCCGGCAGCAACACCTGCGACTGATGCCACCAGATCGCCGCGCCGACAAGCAAAGCAAGCACCGGATTTATCCACATCACACGGTAGATACGCGCCGTGGTGTGCCTGCCTTCCTGCTCGACATCGCGCGAAGTGCGCCACTGCAGCAGGTTGCGCCGGCTGACAAACATGCGCCAAAGCGTTCGTACGATGGCGTCGAGGCTGTAGTACGCCTCGTGCGGCAAAACCATCAAACCGTACAAGGTGCGCAGCAAATGCTGGCCGGCCTGCGTCAACGCGGCCCACAAATGCGACCGTAGCAACACATCGGATGGTTTTTGCGCGAGCCCAAGCAGCGACGAAAGCAATGGCAAAGTGAACAGCAAGGCCAGCACGGCTACCGTCCAAAAGGTCGGCTGCGTAAAGCACAACCAGGCCATCAGAAACAGCGCCACGAAGGAAGGTGCGACCAAGCTGCGGCGGAGATTGTCGAAGATCTTCCAGCGCGACAGGCTGTCGAGCGAATTTTTCGTCAGATTTTTTCTGAGCGCCGGAACACGCGGAAACAGCCATGGCAACAGCTGCCAATCGCCACGAATCCAGCGATGACGGCGCTGATAATCGCTGATATAACTGGACGGATACTCCTCGTACAACAGCAGATCGCTCAGCAATCCCGACCGCGCATAGCACCCCTCGATCAGATCGTGGCTAAGGATGGTGTTGTCGGGAAAGCGATCATCCAGCGATTGCTGGATCGCGTCGACGTCGTAGATGCCCTTGCCGATAAACGACCCTTCTCCGAACAGATCCTGATACACATCCGATACCATGCGGGTATACGGATCGATACCCACCTCGCTAGCGAACAACGTTGCGTAGCGTGAGCGCGCGGTGCTTGGCAGGCTTATCCCCAACCGCGGCTGCAGAATGCCGTGACCGCGCAGCATGCACCCCTTCGCGACGTCATAGACCGGGCGATTGAGCGGATGCGCCATGGTGCCGGCAAATTCCTGCGCGGTGTCGCGCGGCAACTGTGTATCCGCATCCAGCGTGACGACGTACTTGATGTGGCGCAGCACGCCCACCGAGCCCACGATCGCCGTAAACGGGCCGGTGTCTCCCCTGCGCAGCAGCGCATTGAGCTCTGCGAGTTTGCCGCGCTTGCGTTCGTAACCCATCCAGATCTTGTCTGCAGCGTCGAAACGCCGTGGACGATGCAGCAAATAAAAGCGATCGCCTGAACCGGGGGCATACTTCGCGTTCAACGATTCGATGCGCTGGCGCACAAGCTCAAGAATGGCCTCGTCGTTCTCGAGGTGTTCTTCCGCTGCATCCTTGTAGTCACTCAACAGGGCGAAATGGATGTTCTCGTCGCGATTGGCCAGAAAGTGCACTTCCATCACTTCGACCATATCTTCGACATCCTGCGTATTGCCGAATAGCGCAGGCACTACTACCAGCGTACGCACTGCGTCAGGCACGCCGTGCGAATAGTCCATGCGCGGCAACATGGCCGGCGAGGCGGTCACGGTGACGATCCAGTTCACCAGGCCAAGCACGAACTGGCTAGTCGCGAGCAAGGCCGGCACAGCCAACAACGCCAGTACCCAGCCGTGATAACCGCTGACTCTCGCCACCTGCGTGAACGGTGCGGAAAACGCCAGCGTGAGCAGCACGATCGTGCCGAGGTATAGCACCAGCGACATGCCGCGGAGCGCGCGCCGTGCATTCATGGCCTTGTGATAGCGATACCCGGCTTGCTGCTCCAATACGGGCAACCCGTCGTCGATAAGGTAGTAACCCACATGAGCGCCGATGCCAGAGACTGCATTATTCGACGCGTGCGCCCGTGCCAGTTCAATAGCCATCGCGGCCACTTCAGCTTCCGAATGGCTGCTTGAGCGCGCAAGCCGCTCCACGACATGGCGATACTGGTCGCGCGTGGCGAAATCCATATCCGCATAAACAGCTGACGGATCCTTGCGCAGGGTCTGCTCGACGATGCTGAGCCGCTCGACAAAGGCGTGCCAGTCGATCGCCGACAGATGGCGCAGACTGCCGATGCTGTTGCCGATCGACACCTGATTGGCCGCTTGTTCCTGCGCTTCCAGTTGCAGCTGGTGCTCGATGCTCGATCCCGTTTCGGCCAGACGCTGCTCCACCCACGTCAACGGCATCGCCAGCACGGCGCTCTGCCCATGCAACCGACGCGCCAGTTCCGCCACGAAAGCGCTAGTCATCGGCGGATTCGAGCGCGCCATGTCCGCCACGCCAATCACTACGCTTTTCGGATCACGCTCGGCAATCTCAGTAACGATATCCGCCCACTCGCCCGCTTGATCGCGGTAATCCCAATCCACCAGCACGCGTGCCGCCGCGCGGCGCAAGTTCTCGATAAGGGCCAGGCGCAGCATGATCGGGATCGCCCACAACTCACCCAGAGTCAGCGGCTGCACCGTCTGATAAGCGGTAATAAAGCGGCTAAGGCTTTCGTCATCGACGCGACCGTCGCCGTGCGAGATGGTTTCCAGCGCGAGGATATAGACGCGAGGAAAGCCGTCGACGTCGTCCTGCACCAGCCGGGGTAGCTCGCGGTTGTAGCCTTTGGGCAGATGCCGTTGGGCGATGCGGATCTGCTCTTCGATCAGATAGTAGTTATCCAATAACCACTCGCCCGCCGGTGACATTCGCCGCTTGCTCTTGGCTGCCGAAGCCAGCGCTTCGCAAGCCTGCAGCAACAGAACCGCATTCTCATCGAGGCGCTTCAGCAAGCGATCCGAAGAAGAGCGCGGACTCAGCTTGTGCTGCTTCGCCAAGGCCACACCGTACTGCTCCATTTGCTCGGCGCTGAACAGCTCGGCGCGCAGCGTCGGCTCAATCACTTCCTCGCCGGTGGCCGAATCGGCCTGGCGCGGAACCTGATGGGCATGCAGAGCAGCTTCCAGCAGGGATGGTTTATCGATCCTCAAGCGGAACTCCCGTCAGTACCTTGGCACCCAGAAAGCCGAGGTGCCCGGCACAGATGCATCACCTGCGTCAGCGTGGAGAGTGTTACAAAATAGAGGTGGGAACGTGAAATCTAAGTACGCAAATTGTTTAGCACTGTATGGGCTTGGCTTTTCATCCCTGCGCAGGCGGGAACAACGAGCGAAAAGCAACGCGGCGGCCTATTCATCCACTGCACACTAACACCTAGGACAAATTGCTGATCAACCAGGACAACTCTGTCCTCGTTGATCGCACGAGCCCTCGTCCACGGGTCGCTCTCGCTTGACGCATCCCCGATAGGACAAAAAAATCCTCCGCGCGCCGATTCAAAGCGCAATCCCCGACGCAAAAACAATCACCTACACGCGATATCGGGCTGGCATCGTCCTTGCCCCTCTTCCACCCATGAACGGCGCGGAGCAGCCCTCAGGCGACCCGGAGGAATCGGTGTCCGATGTGGTGCGACGCCTTGCCCGTTATGTGCGCGCCAATCCGCTCGCGGGCGATACCACGGAGGGCATTACGCAATGGTGGCTGGGTCTTACTCCCGCATCGGTGGAACGGGTGGAACGTGCGCTTGCTTCACTGCAAGCGACCGGACTTATCGAAGCAGTGCGCGCGCTCGACGGTCGGGTGCATTACCGCCGTGTGTCGCCTGATGCCGACACCGATGCGCGACTGGACCGGCTTATCGCCACGTCCACCGACCCGAAACAGAAGCGCTAAGCACATGACCACGTCATTCCATGCCTCTGCCACCTGCTTTGCCGCTACGCGGCATTCCGATGTTCCGTCCTCAACGTCAGCAAGGTAACCACTATGGCGACGTCCTATACCTACCCCGGCGTGTATGTGCAGGAACTGCAGAGTTCCTCCCATCCCATCACCGGCGTTCCGACATCCGTTGCGGCCTTCGTCGGCTACACGCAAAGCGGCATCGACAATCGCGCGCAGGAGATCTTCAGCTTCGGCGACTTCGAGCGTCTGTACGGCGGGCTGGCGTCGAACAGCGAGCTTAGCTACGCCGTGCAACAGTTCTTTCAGAACGGCGGTGCGCAAGCCTATGTCGTGCGCACGCCGGCGACTTCACTAGGCGCTGCGGCGGCCAATGTAGTGTTTCAATCTTTCACATTTCAGGCCCTTAGCAGCGGCACGGCAGCCAATGGCGACCTGATGATCGACATTGACTACATCGGGCTTAGTCCAAGCGGCGCATCTGCCGATCCTAAAACGTTCAACCTCACGGTAACGGATCTGGCGGGCGGTACGACGGAGTACTTCCCATCGGTGACCTACGACAACACCAAGAGCAACTGGGTACAGACTGTCGTCAACGATCCGGACAACGGGTCGCAACTGATCCAGATGGCGACACCCACCGCCGCGCAGCTCACCGCCATCACAGGACTCGGCAGTATTGCGCAGACAGGCTTGGTCGGCACGGCAGTGTCGCCCTACTCCATCGCCAGCACGATCTGCGGTACTACCACCGCGACCGGCAAAGTCGCCATCAACGCGAGTAACGCGGAAGTCATCGGAACCGGAACCAAGTTCACCACCGAGTTGCAGTTTGGTCAGTGGATCACGTTTGGTTCGGATGCCACCAACACGCCATATCGCATTCTTGCCATTACCTCCGATACCAGCCTGACGCTGACTCAAAACTACTCGGGCACCAGCGCGGCCGCTTCGACCGTGGTTGCTGCCAAATCCGCGGTGACCAAAGACTACGGACTGGTGCTGACTACGGCGCAGCCGGCGACCGTGCCCGCGGGGCTGCCGATCACGGTCAAGGTCATACCGAACAACAGCCAATTGCCGATGACGTTGAGCGGTCTTGCCACGCAGATCCAGCAAGCCATCAACGCAACGCTTGCGGTGCAGATGCCCGGTGCAACCGTGCAGATAAGCGTGACACAGCTGCCAAGCGGCGCCACCGCCACGCAAGCACTGCGCATCAATGCATGGCTACCGGGTTACCCCGATGCAGTGATTAGCATCAGCGATCCGTCGGGAGCCTCGGGACTGAATGCCTGTGCCGCCACGCTTGGCATCGGCGGTGCAGCCAATGCTGCGCACTACGCGCTGGGCACCGGCAACAGCGGCTGGGGACAGGAAACATCATCCACCAAAGGTTCGGACGGTACCGGCCTGCCCGCCACGGGCGATGTCATCGGCGACCCGGCTGCATTCAGCGGCATCTATGCATTGGCGAAGGTGGATCTGTTCAATCTGCTGTGCATTCCGGACGCCACTCGCGCCAACGCCAGCGATCCAACGGCACCCGATCCCAATATCAATACGAATGCGATTTATAGCGCCGCTATTGCGCTGTGCGATCAGCGTCGCGCGTTTCTGTTGGTCGACGCACCACCGAACGTCGCCACCGTCGCCAGCGCGGTGGATTGGAAGAGCAGCCAGCTCGCGGTAGTCGATCCGAACGGCGCGGCATTCTTCCCACGCCTGCGCCTGCCCGACCCCTTGAACAATTACCAGCTGCGTACCTTCGCGCCATGCGGTGTCGTGGCCGGCGTATATGCGACCACCGATGGCAGCCGCGGCGTATGGAAGGCGCCGGCCGGCACGGCGGCCACGCTCAACGGCGTGCAAAGTATGGTCTACAAGCTTAGCGATCCGGAAAACGGCGTACTCAATCCGCTGGGCTTGAATTGCTTCCGCAACTTCCCCGTGTATGGCTCGGTGCTGTGGGGCGCACGCACCCTGGTCGGCGCGGATGCGATGGCTAATCAATGGAAATACGTACCGGTGCGGCGCACTGCGCTGTTCATCGAGGAAAGCCTCTACCGCGGCACACAGTGGGTGGTATTCGAGCCCAACGACAAACCGCTATGGGCGTCTATTCGTCTGAACGTCGGTGCTTTCATGCAAACCCTGTTTCTCAAGGGCGCCTTCCAGGGCAGCACACCGACGCAGGCTTACTTCGTCAAGTGCGACAGCGAGACCACGACACAGGCGGATATCGATAACGGCATCGTCAACATTCTCGTGGGTTTTGCGCCGTTGAAACCTGCGGAGTTTGTGGTGATTCAGATCGAGCAGATTGCCGCGACGCAGTCCTGAGCATTGCCCTTACCGACACCATGCCCTTTGTGGCGGAGATGAGCCATGACCGAGTTCACCGTCAATCCCCAGCGTTTCGATCCGTACAAAAACTTCAAATTCCGTTTGAAATGGGATGGCCGCTATGTGGCCGGCATCAGCAAAGTGTCGGCGTTGAAGCGCACCACCGAGGTGGTCAAACACCGTGAAGGCGGTGATCCGAGTACCAGTCGAAAATCGCCGGGACGCAGCGAGTTCGAAGCCATCACGCTGGACCGTGGCGTCACCCACGATACCGACTTCGAAGCCTGGGCCGCCAAGGTTTGGCAAGTGGGCGCGACGCTGGGCAGCGAAGTGTCGCTGGCCGATTTCCGCAAGGACGTGATTCTCGACTTCTATAACGAAGCCGGGCAATTGGCGATCAGCTACAAGATTTACCGCGCATGGGTTTCCGAGTACCAGGCCTTGCCCGACCTGGACGCGAATGCCAACGCGGTCGCCATCCAGCACATCAAGCTGGAAAACGAGGGCTGGGAACGCGACACCTCGGTCACCGAACCGACCGAGCCTACGTATAACTCCACCGCCGCTTGATCGGACCGCCGTTCGATTACGCATCTCCACTACGACGAGGCATCCGCGTATGCAGGCTCTTTCCGGCGAACGATTGCTAGCGGCCTGCGAACAGGCCCAGGGCGAGCATGCCCTGCTGCAAGCGATCACCCTGCTGGCTGCAGTGCTGCCGGAATGCGATCGCGCGGAATTGCTGCGACTGCCGATCACCGAGCGCAATCGCCTGCTGCTGCAATTGCGCCAACTCAGTTTCGGGCCGGTGCTGGAAGGCTATGCCGATTGCACGCGCTGCGGCGCGGCGATGGAGTTCAGTCTTTCGGTGGCAGATGCTTTAGCAGGCATGGACGAAATACAGGCACCGACGTCGGTGGATTGGACCGATCAAGACATACCCTTGCATCTTCGCCAAGCCACGACCGTGGATCTGCTTGCATCGATCGACGCGCCGACGACCGAGCAGGCCGAAGCACGACTGCTAACGCGCTGCCTGGGCTTGGACGAGCTCGTCGACGATGTCGCTCAACGTATCACCATGCCCTCGGCACGCGCGCAGTTCGAACAGATTCATGCCGCCGGTGAGCTGCACTGCACCCTGCGATGCCCTCACTGTATGGAAGAGGAAACCTGGGAGCTGGATGTCTCGCATTACGTCTGGCAGGAGGCCCGCCACGCGGCGCATCGCCTCCTGACCGATATCCATACCTTGGCGCTGCACTACGGCTGGAGCGAATCCGATATCGCCAGGATGAGCCAACCACGTCGTAATGCATACCTGGAGTTGCTAAGCGCATGAGCGACTTGCTGCAACGACTGGTCGAGCGTGCACGCGGTGTTCCCGAGTCCGCGAGCTTGCGCATCGCACCGCTGCTGACCCCGCACTATGCACCTACACGTACTCCGATCGATACGAATCGTCCGCAGGAAATTCATGCTGAAACGATAGCGACTACGAACGAAGCGAGCCGATCGACACCACATCGCACCGTCGAAAATACATTGCATGAAAAAGAACACGGCAAGGTAACAACACCCATTCACGAGCAAAACACCCAGCGACCGCCACCTCATGCCGAGGCAACCGCGACGACTTCGAAGCCACGCGCTGAACCGGCACGCGCGGCGGATAGGGGAAACGATTCATTGCGCGTGCCTTCCGAACGCGCTGACGACAATCGTGTAGAAAACACTATCAAGCCAGCGCCACAGATCGCCGTCAGGCCAAGCCAGCGTTCTACCGCGACCCGGCCATCCACCGATGTGCCGCGCACCACGCCAGCCACCGTCTACGACGCACCCGTCATCGAAGAAAGTACGCAGACCATTACGATTTCTATCGGTCACGTCGAGGTGCGCAATACATCGGCACCGGCACCTGCTCCATCGCGCCGGCCGGTGTTTCGGCCCGCAATAAGCCTCGATGCGTTCCTCAAACGTGGCGGGGGCGACGAGCGATGAGCAACTATCTTGCCGTCGGCGGCGTGAGCGCCGTGTTGCGCTGGCTGCTCTCCAATGCGCTCACCAATGGCGGCCCTAGCGTGATCCTCGGTGGCAGCACGGCGGGCATTACCGTCACCTCGCCCGACCTGGTGCCGGTCGGCGCGGACGAGCAGCCGGGTGTGAACATTTTTATGTATTACGCCAGCTACAACCCCGCTCTGCGCAATGTCGGCCTACCGTCGCGCAACGCATACGGTAATGAAATCAGCAATCCGCCGCTGGCGCTTAACCTGCACTATCTGGTCAGCGCCTACGGCAGCAAGCAGTTCGATCCGGAAATTCTGCTGGGATGGGCGATGAAAGTACTGCACGACACGCCCGTCGTGCCGCGCCAAACCATCCAGAACGCGCTCGATGCGCTGTTGCCCGGCGGAACGCACGAAGGCTCGCTGATCGACGGCAGCATGCTGGCCAATCAGATCGAGCACATCCGGATTACGCCGGAGACGCTCACTACCGAGGAGATCTACCGCCTCTGGACCGCCTTTCAAACCAACTACCGGCCAACCACGTCATATCAGGTGTCGGTGGTGGTGATCCAAGACACCAATACCTACGCCTCGAATCTGCCGGTGCAAAAGCGCTCGGTGCTGGTGTTGCCGTTGCAGTCGCCGGTGATCGACAACGTGACGCCGAATCCCATCGCCGCCGGCGGCACTCTGACCGTGCAAGGCAGCAACTTCGTCGGCGACCCGTCGACCCAGACGCTGGTGTCGTTCGACGGTGCGCAGGGCATCGCCCCGGCAACCCTGCAAAGCAACGTGTTGCGCGTGGTGTTGCCGTCGACGCTGCAAGCCGGCACGCGTCTGCTACGCGTCCAGCGCACGGTGGTCTATCCGACGTCACCCAAACCGCACGCGGGTTTTAGCTCCAGCCCCATGCCGTTCCAGCTGATACCCACCATCACCCTTACGACACCGAATCCGGTAGCGCAAGGCAGCTCCGTCACCGTCACGGTATCGCCCTCGGTAGGCAGCATGCAGCAGGCCACGCTATATATCGGTGATTACGCCATACCCATCGATCAGCGGCCGACCACCGCGCCACCCACATCGACCACCTTGGTATTTCCGATCACGACCAGCGTGCCGGCAGGCACCTATCCGGTTCGCCTCGAAATCGATGGCGCGCAAAGCAAGCTCACATTGGATACGACTACTGGCAGTCTCACCTACGGGCAGTACCTGCCACAGCTGCAGGTGACGCCATGAACGCCGTAGCAGCGGAGACCTTGCAGCAGGCGCTGGAACGTGTCTACGGCAAGCTGCAATCGGCAGCAGGCGCAGAAGCACCGACGCCGGTTGCCGACGAAGTTGCCGCAACGGAAAACACGCTGCAACAGCTGCAATCGATGTTTGGCTTGAGCGAGTTCGAACGCGACCTGCTGGTGTTGTGTGTGGGCACTAGTATCGAAGCGCGCTTCCTCACCGCGTGCGCCACCATCCACGGCAATCCGCAGTGCACCTGGCCGACGTTTGGGTTGGCGCTGGCCACGCTGGACCAGGCGCATTGGAGTTCGATCAGCCGCGTACGGCCGTTGCGCTATTGGAGCCTGATCGACGTCGTACGTGCGCCCGGCAGCCATGCACCCCTGTTGCATGCGCCGTTGCAAGTCGACGAACGCATTCTGCTCTATCTACTCAACGTATCGGCGACCGACGAACGGATCGAGGCGCTGATGCGCCCCTTGCCTATGTCAATCGACACGCCGCGTAGCGAGAACACGCGCCTCAATGCGATCCTGGACGAGGGTTTACGCCACTGGTTGAACGGCGGTGAGCGCGGCCGTCCGCTGCTGTTTTGCGGCGAGCGCGGCGCATCGCGCGAAGCGGCGTTCACCGAACTGTGCCGGCGCGCGGACCTGAACCCGTACTACCTGCACGCCTTCGACCTGCCTGCTGACATCGACGAGCGCAGAACCGTCGCTCGCCTGTGGACGCGCGAATCGGCGTTGCAGCATGCGGCGTTGTTTGTTCGCTGCAACGACAGCGATAACCTGCAGGCGCTTTCCGGTTGGCTGGATCTGGTCCACGCACCCGTTGCCATCGACACACCGATGGGTTCGCAAGCGGAATATCTGTCCGGCTTGCGCCTAGATATTCCCAACCTTTCGGCCGCCGAGCGCAAGCAGACATGGATCGGACAGCTCGGCGATGCGTCGCATCGTCTCAATGGGACGCTCGATCGCATCGTCGACTACTTTCATTTCGATGAAACGGCGATCCAGTCCGCCGCCGCCATCGCTCGCGAAACGCCGCTGGATGACGAGGACGACATCGGCCAGATCGCCTGGCGCATCTGCCGTCAGCAAGGGCGGCGCTCGCTGGACAACCTGGCGCGACGGATCGAACCGCGTGCGACGTGGTCCGAACTGGTATTGCCGCCTGCGCAGACCGAAACCCTGCAACAAATCGCCATTCATATGCGTCAACGCGCGGTGGTCAACCAGCAATGGGGGTTTTCCGAACGCTACAGCCGCGGCCACGGCCTAAACGCGTTGTTTGCTGGCGGCAGCGGTACCGGCAAAACGATGGCGGCGGAAATCCTGGCGCGCGAACTCGATCTGGATCTTTACCAGATCGATCTGGCGTCGATGGTCAGCAAGTACATCGGCGAAACCGAAAAGAACCTGCGTCGCGTGTTCGATGCCGCCGAGGAAAGCGGCGCGGTGTTGTTGTTCGACGAATGCGACGCTTTATTCGGAAAACGCAGTGAAGTGCGCGATAGCCACGATCGCTACGCCAATATGGAAGTCTCCTACCTATTGCAACGCATGGACAGTTACCGTGGTGTAGCCATCCTGACGACCAATATGCGCCATGCGATGGATTCAGCGTTTATGCGGCGCATTCGCTTCATCGTGCAGTTCCCCTTTCCGGATGCACCGTCACGCGCACGGATCTGGCAGGGCATCTTCCCGGAGCTGGCGCCGTGCGACGACCTGGATTTCGAACAGTTGTCTCAACTGAACGTATCCGGCGGCGTCATCCGCAATATCGCCACGCATGCGGCTTTTCTGGCGGCTGAAGACAGCACGTCGATCGGCACACAACACATTCTCGCCGCCTCGCGCGCCGAATACGCCAAGATGGAAAAGCCGCTGACGACGGCGGAAACGCGAGGGTGGTCATGAGTACCTTGCGAACTCCCGACACGAATACGTCAACCAGGCCGGCGCGTACCGCATCACCGCCATCCGTGCGCAAGAACCAGGCTGCCGTGCACATAGATATCGATCGCTTGAGCCTGCACGGCTATACGCAGCCGCAACAGCAACGCTTTATGCAGGCGTTTGAGACAGCGTTGTCGCAGCTGGCCGTGGATAGAAAGGAATGGTCGTTGCTGACCCCTAGGCATATCGCAGACGTTACGCCCGTGCGTCCACGCCCTGGCACGACGCCGGAAGCGGCAGCTCGGCAGCTTGCGCGGCAACTTTTCGGCCTGCTCGATCAACAGGAACTGGGGCGCAGTCATGGCTAACGTGTCGCCGCTACTGCGCAAGGGCGCGATCCTCACGCTCGATCCCACGCTGGGCGTTCCGCTCGGCACGATCATGCTGCAGTACAACCCCGACAGCCTCACCCGCTCGCTCAAACCGCAAACCGTGGGTGACGAACCGGACCGCACCGAGATCCTTCGCCTCAAAGGGCCGCCGATCGAAACCATCAAGTGCGAAATCGAGATCGATGCCACCGACCAGCTGGCCGACAGCGATGCCACCGCGATGTCGCTGGGTATCCAGCCGCAACTGTCGCTACTGGAACTGCTGCTCTATCCCTCCAGCAGCACGTTGATCACCAACGAAGTGCTGTCGCTGATCGGCACGATCGAGATTCTCCCGATGGAATCGGCGCTCACGGTGTTTGCATGGAGCAACCAGCGCGTGACGCCCGTGCGCATCACCGAGATGGAAATCACCGAGCAAGCCTTCGATCCACAGCTCAATCCGATCCGCGCCAAGGTCTCGCTCGGCCTGCGCGTGCTGAGCGTCAACGATGTCGGCTTCCTGACGCCCGCCGGTGCGCTGTATTTGGTCTATCAGACCAGCAAAGAAGCTATGGCGCAGATGGCGTAGGAGCAATCATATGGATCAGGCACTCGCTTCTCTCATCACCTCCGCCGCCGGCACCGGCGCGCCGACACTCACCTCCAGCCGCTACTACGGCGCAGCGACCTTGCCCTACACGCTGCCGAACGGCACACAAGTGATGTATCTCGCCCGGCGTATCCTGCCGCAAGCAAGCATCTATCAATCGGTGCGAAGTTACGTGGTGGTCGATGGCGACCGACTAGACAATCTCGCCGCGACGTACCTCGGCGACCCGTTGTTGTATTGGATGATTTGCGATGCCAACAACGGTACCGATCCCGACGAGCTCACCGCGCAAGTCGGCCGCAGCATTCTGATTCCGCTGTCTTCCGGCATTCCGCCCGGAGCACGCAATGGCTAGCCCGCTCTACCTCACCTTGATGGCGGGGCCCGGCGTCGCATTGCCGGTACCCAAGCCGTTGATCGACGCGCTGGTGTCGGCCGAAGTCACCGAGTCGGCGACCGGTCGCAGCGGTTTCCAGCTGACGTTTACGCTGGCCGACAATTCGATTCTGGAAACCTTCTTCCTCCTCGCTGCGTCGTCGCCGATCCCGTTGTTGCGCGTGGTGCTGATGGCGAACTTCGGCGGGCTGCCACAGATCGTGGCCGACGGCATCGTGCTGCACCATCAAGTGGTGCCCGATGCCATGTCGGGTTCGTCCAAATTGGTCGTCACCGGACAGGATCTGTCCGCGCTGATGGATCTCATCGATTTCTCCGGACTGCCCTACCCCGGCATGAGTCCGGATCTGCGCGTACTCACCATCCTCGCCAAATATGCCGCGTTTGGCGTGGTGCCCGAAGTGATACCGGTGCTGATTCCGGATATCGAAGTGCCGCTGATCCAGACGCCGTCGCAGAAGAACACCGATCTCTTCTATATCCAGGAGATGGCCAAGGACTGCGGTTATGTCTTCTATATGGTGCCGGGCCCGCTGCCCGGCATGAGCCAGGCGTATTGGGGACCGATGATCCGTATCGGTATGCCGCAGCAATGCCTCAATGTGAATCTGGATTCGTGGACCAATGTCGAGACGCTGAGCTTTCGCTACGAACCGCAAACCTCGGTGCTGCCGATCGTATTTTCGCAAGATCCGTACACCAAGCTGGTGTTTCCGATTCCGATTCCACCGATCACGCCGTTCAACCCGCCGCTGGGTATTGCGGTGCCGATTCCACAGAAAGTGGAACAACTCAGCGACACGGCCAAGCTGCCGATCGGCCAAGCCATCATGCAGGGCATGGCGCGCGCGGTGGAGAGCGCCGACGTGATTACCGGCGAAGGCACGCTGGACGTGCTGCGCTACGGAGAGATCCTGCGCGCGCGCAGCCTGGTCGGCATGCGCGGCGCGGGCATTGCATTCGACGGTATGTATTACGTGGACAGCACCACACATCACCTCAAGCCCGGTGAGTACAAACAGAACTTCGTTCTCAAGCGCAATGCGCTGATTGCCAATACACCGGTCGTTCCTTCCTTTCCGTTCTGACCCTGGAGCCGCGACGGAACACCATCATGACCAAGAAATCCGGCAAACACTTCGGCAAATACCGCGGCACCGTGATCGACAACGTCGATCCGATGCAGATGGGGCGGTTGATGGTGCAGATTGCGGACGTCTCCAACATCATTCCCTCAACCTGGGCGATGCCTTGCCTGCCGTTTGGCGGCATCCAGTCGGGGATGTTCGTGCAACCGGCGATCGGCTCGGGCGTGTGGATCGAATTCGAGCAAGGCAATCCGGATTACCCGGTATGGGTCGGATGCTATTGGGGTTCGGCGGCGGAAGTACCCGCGCTAGCGCTGGCCGCGCCGCCGGGACTGCAAAACATCGTGATGCAAACGATGCTGCAAAACACGCTGATGATCAGCGATGCGCCTGGCCCGACCGGCGGCATTCTGCTCAAGACCACCGCCGGCGCGCTGATTTCGATTTCCGAAATAGGCATCACCATCAGCAACGGCCAGGGCGCCACCATCGTCATGGCCGGCCCCAGCGTCACCATCAACGAAGGCGCGCTGGAGGTGATCTGATGCCTGGCCCACTCATCCAGCAAGGCGCCATCGTGCTGTGTATGCATGGCGCACCGGCGATGCCGACGGTACCCAATCCAGCGGTGACGCTGGAAGGCATGCCCACCTGTCTATTGCCGATCCCGTGGATGGTTACCGGTTGTCCTGCAGCGGCCGCATTGATGCCACCTTGCATCACTGCCACGTGGACGGTCGGCACGACGCGCGTCACGTCGTTTGGTCAACCGTTGCTGGTGCAAAGCGGCCTATCGACCTGCGCACCCAGCGGCCTGCCTTTGCTGGCAACGATGACTCAATTGCGCGTCACTGCGATGTGAGCCGGCCATGAATATCGCCTTCCCCTACAACTTCGACACTACTGGTCATACGGCACAGACCGATCCGCTGAGCCATATCGGCGACATGATCGAGCAAATCCTATTCACCTCGCCCGGCGAGCGCGTGAATCGGCCAACCTTCGGCAGTGGTACCGCGCAATTGGTGTTCGCGCCGAACAGCGATGTGCTCGCCACGGCACAGCAAAACGTGATCCAGGCCAGTCTCCAGATGTGGTTGTCGGATCTGATCCGCGTGCAGTCGGTGACGGTCGTGGCCAACGATGCCACTTTGCAGATCACGGTGGTCTATGTCGTGCTGCAAACCCAGCAGCAACAGACGCAGCAGTTCGTTTACGGCGCAACGGGTATGGGAGCGGGCTCATGATTTACTTCTGCTCCCAGAAAAACCGGCGCGATCTGGTACTGCGCAGCGGTCTGCTCAACGGCATCGATTATCTGGAAGTGCTGACCGACCATCCCGGCTGCGGCAAGCAACTGGCCGTGACGTTCCTTAAGGATGCGCGCGCGCTGAATCTCACCGCCGGCAATATCGTACTGACGGGCGATACCCCGCTGCAGGTGGTAAACATCGACGCGGCGACGCAAGACGATCCGCTCGTCGTCGTCGTGACGCTCGACAACACCGGCGACTTTTCGCCGTACACCTTCACGCTGGTCGATCAGGCCGGCGGCATCGATCCGCCTGCGGGTCTCGATCCGCAATTATCGACAGTAACGTTTTCGTTCAAGGCGGGCTGCCCCTCGCCCGTGGATTGCCACCCGCAGCAATGCTGCCCGTCGCCGGCTGTCGCGCCGCCGGATATCAATTATCTCGCCAAGGATTACAGCGGCTTCGTGCAGGTGATGCGCGACCGTCTCGCGGTGCTGGTACCCGACTGGACCGAAACGCATGCCGCTGACCTTGGCGTCGCTATCATCGAGTCGTTGGCTTATGCCGCCGATCATCTCAGCTACCAGCAGGATTCGGTGAGCACCGAAGCCTATATCGGCACGGCACGCAGCCGCATTTCTCTACGTCGTCATGCACGTTTGGTCGACTACATGATCGGCGAAGGTTGCAATGCACGCGCCTGGGTCTATCTGGATACCTTGGTTGATGGGCTGTTGGTTCCCCAAGGTACGGCGTTCTACGTGCGTACGCCGGGCGAAGCAGCGGTAGTCGATCCGCTGGACCTGATTCACGCCGATCTGCTGTTAAACAGCAAGCAACCAATTTTCAGCAGTCTGTGCGCCGTCACCTTGCGTCAGGAACAAAACGAAATCCATTTCTATACCTGGAGCGACAGCAACTGTTGTCTTCCCGCCGGCGCAACGCAAGCGACTTTCGTCAATACGCTCGCCACGCTAACGGTCGGCACCGTGCTCATATTCGAGGAAGTAGTGGGTCCGCTCACTGGCAGCCCGGACGACGCCGATCCAACGCACCGTTGGGCGGTGCGTCTCACCAGCGTGCGCACGACCAACGATGCCGGCAACTTGTTGTTCGATCCGCTCAATGGTCAGTTCATTACGCAGGTCACATGGTCGGCCGATGACGCGTTGCCGTTTCCACTTTGCCTTTCGTCGACCTATCAGGGCGACAGCGGCCCGGTGGAAGTGCCCGATGTGAGCGTTGTACGCGGCAATATCGTGCCCGCGGATCACGGCATTACAGTCAATGACGACATTCCCGGCGTAGTTCCTGCGCTGCCACCGACGCCACAAGTGGAAGCAAGCTGCGATTGCGACACCGCCACCGTGGCGGCAGCAGCGTTGCTGCCACCGCATGCACGTTTCTATCCGGAACTGCCGAAATCGCCGTTGACCTTCGCCCACGTCTACGACCCCACCGCCGCCGCATCGGCTTTTACTGCCGCCGGCCCGGATACCGCTTTGCCGCAGATTGCGCTGAGCAGCGATGACGGCCGCAACTGGACCGTGACCGAAGACATCCTCGGCAGCCACCCGAACAGCAACAGCTTCGTACCGGAGATCGAATACGACGGTTCCGTGTTCCTGCGCTTCGGCGACGGCCAATACGGCGAAGCACCCGATCCGGGGCTGCAATTCACCGCCAACTATCGCATCGGCAACGGCAGTGTCGGCAACGTCGGTCACGACTGCATCGCGCACATGATCGGCAATCCCAAACAGATCCGTAGCGTGCGTAATCCCCTTGCCGCAGCGGGCGGTACCGATCCGGAAGATATGGAACATATCCGTCAATACGCACCGTTTGCGTTTCAGACGCAGGAACGTTGCGTGACCGAGGACGACTACAGCGTGAGGACAGCGACGTTTCCGGGCATTCGCCAGGCGCGCGGCACGCTGCGTTGGACCGGAAGCTGGTACAGCGTCTTTGTGTCAGTGGAGCCCCAGGGCGCGCTGACGAAGCACCTGGTACACGACACCAAGCGTCGCCTCAACCTGCTACGTATGCTGGGCATTGACCTGGCCGTTGAGCCGGCTCACATAGTCGGATTGAACATCGTATTGCAGATTTGCGTAGCGCCGGATCATTTCCGCGGCGATGTGTATGCCGCCCTGTTGAAGCTGTTTATTACCGGCGATCAATGCAGTGGACAACCCGGCCTGCTCAACGCCGACAATTTCATTTTCGGCGAAACGGTGTATGCCAGTCCGTTGGTCGCGGCGGCACAGTCGGTCGATGGCGTGGTCTCCGCCACGCTCACCACATTCGGCCGCCTTGACCAGCCCTGGGTGAACGGCATTGCGCAGGGTTACATCAGCCTGGGTCCGCTGGAGATCGCCAGCTGCGACAACGACCCCAACCATCTCGACCGCGGCGTGTTCACGCTGCAACTGGACGGCGGTAAATGAGCGCGTGTCCGACCACCATCGAGCAACTATGCGGTTGCTGCACCGGCGTCACGCTGGAGACGCCGGAATTTATCGGCAATCGCCCCGCCCTGCCGGCGATCAGCTATCGCGTGGGCCGTTACGCCACGTTCAATGCCAGCATGCTGGCCTGCCTGTCGCAGTCGGCGTATACGCCGATGAGTTTGCTGCGTACGCGCGATCCTGCCGATTTCACGATTGGGCTGCTCGACAGCTGGGCTGTGGTGCTGGATATCCTGACTTTCTATCAGGAGCGCTTTGCCAACGAAGCGTATTTGCGCACGGCCATCGATCAGCGCTCGGTGTTCGAACTGTCGCGACTGATCGGGTATGTGCCGTCGCCTGGCGTTGCGGCCACCGATGTATTGGCATTTACGCTTTCCGATGCGCCGGGGTCGCCGGACAACGTGCTGATTGCCGCCGGCACACGCGTGCAAAGCGTGCCCGGACCGGGCCAGACGCCGCAGGTGTTCGAGACCTCGTCGGACATCACCGCACAGATCGGCTACAACGCGCTGCCCGCGCAAACAAGCCTACCGTGGCAACTGGCTGGCGGCGATACCAGCACATGGATCCAGGGCACAGCCAACAGCATCAACGTCGGCGACTTGCTGCTATTCGTTACCGCCACGGCTGGCGTCGCCGACACCAACGGTTCAAGCGACGTGCACTTTGTCACGGCGGTCACTCTGGACTCCGTCAATGGCATGACGCAGATCAGCTGGGACAGTGCGTTGTTGCCTGTCTTTACCGGCGGCATGACCACCGACGATGTCTGTCTGTATATCTTCCGGAAAAAAGCCGCACTGTACGGCGTGCAGGCACCCAACCCGGCCACTTTGCCTAGCGGTGCAGTGGGTAGCGAGATCGGTGGCGCACCTAGCACGCTAGGCGACGACTGGAGCTACACGAGCTATTCCGACGGAAGCGATCAACTCAATCTCGATGCTTCATACGCGGGACTTGTGCCCGCCACCAACACCACGGAATGGGTGGCCTTTTTTGGCTCAAACAATACCGCGGTGTTTACGGTCGCCGCGGCGAACGAGTCCAATCCCAACCGCTACACACTCACGGCCAAGACTACCCGGCTCACCTTTGGCGTGGTGCAGACGCTGACAGGAACGGCGTTTTCATCGATGGACAACGCGCTGTCGAGCTTCGAAAGCGATACGCGCAACGTCACCGTGTATGTGCAGAGCGTGCAACTGCAGCTCGCCAATTTGCCGTTGACGCAGTGGAGCGCCAACCCCGGCTACACCGTGCAGTCGGGCATGCTTGCACCAGTGGGCGGCAACAGCATTTCGGTGATGGGCGGTCAACAAATCGCCGCCGGTCAGCCACTGGGCATTTCCGGCAAACGCGTACGCCTGCAGGTGTTTCCAGGAGCGGGGGCGACGTTTTCGCCAGCCAATTCCTCTACGTCGCTGCAGGTAGCGGACAACCAGATTTTCCTGATCGATGCCTATCCGCCCGTAACGAATACGAGCGGCACGCCAGTGTGGAGCGTGATCACGCTCAGCGGCGTCTCCGGCGAGCTGCAGATCGACGATATCTATGTGCAACTGCTGCCATCGGACAAGAAGGATGCCGTGACCGGTGAAGCCTCCGATGTCTCCACACCATCAGTAGCCGGCGATATCACGACGCTTGGTCTGGGTGGCAACCTCAGCCGTTTGTACGATGCAGGCACTACGACGGTAAACGCCAACGCCGTGAACGCCAGCAACGGCGAAACGGTACAGGAGTTGCTCGGTTCCGGCGACGCCACCAATGCCGCCTTGACTTTCACACTCAAACAATCGCCACTGACCTACGTAACGTCAACTGGCAACAACGGCACGCAATCGACACTGCAAGTCTGGGTCAACAACCTGCAATGGCACGAGGTACCGAACCTGCTGGCCGCCGGACCGGCCGATCGCGTGTTTGTCACGCGCGTCAACCAGAGCGGCTTTACGGTGGTGCAGTTCGGCGATGGCATCAACGGCGCACGGACGTCCACCGGGCAGATGAATGTTCGCGCGGTGTACCGCAAGGGCATCGGCAGCGCCGGCATGGTGGCCGCAGGCCAGTTGTCGCAGCCGCTGGATCGGCCGCAAGGGCTGCGCGCCGTAATCAACCCCAGTGCCGCGGCAGGCGGTGCCGATCCCGCTACGGCCGACGATGCGCGCGCACGCGCGCCGTTGCCGACGCTTACCATCGGCCGCGTCGTGTCGCTGGAGGATTATCAAAACTATGCATTGAACTTCGCAGGTGTCGCCAAGGCCACCGCGTCGTGGACCTACTTCAACGGTACGCGCGGCGTTTTCCTCACGGTCGCCGGCCCTGAGGGTGCCACCTTCCAGCCGACCGATACCGTGATCGTTCACCTGATCGAATCACTGCACATGTACGGCAACAAGTATGTGCCGTTGCAAGTGGTGTCCTACGATCCGGTGTTGTTCCAGATCGCCGCCAACGTGCTGGTCGACGACGAGAATTACGACCCCACACTCGTTCTGCCGCAAGTTTGGCAAAACCTGGTCGCCGCGTTTGCCTTCGACAATCGCCTGCTCGGCCAGAACGTCGCCGCCAGCGATGTCATCGAGATCGTGCAGCAGACACCCGGCGTGATCGCCATGCAGCTCACCGCGCTATTCCCCACCGGCAGCCCGACGGGAACAGTGCCCGCGCAATTGTGCGCAGCGGGCGCGTTGCCGCCGCAAGGCGCGCAGATGCTGTTGCTCGATCCGGCTTGCCAGAACGCCATCGGAGTATGGTCATGAGCCTCGACGCCGCCGGTCTGTTCGCACTCCTGCCTGCGGTGTATCGCACGCGTGACGCCACCAACGGCGGGCCGTTGCAAGCGCTGTTCGAAGTGCTCGCCACGCAGTCGGGCATCGTCGAAGAAAACATCGAGCAGCTCTATGATGATCAGTTCATCGAAACGTGCATGCCTTGGGTCATTCCGTATATCGGCGATCTGATCGGCTACAACTCGATCTATCAAACGGCAGCAGGACTGGACAGCCGCGCCGAGGTCGCCAATACCATCGGCTATCGCCGCCGCAAGGGCACGCCGATTGCCTTGCAACAAGTAGCGATGGATGTCTCCGGTCGCGCGGCCGTGGTGGTGGAGGAATTCCGCCGCCTGATCACCACGCAAAGCATGCGCTTGCCGCGCCCGCACCTTGCCGAATGCCTTAACCTGCGCCGCAGCGCGGTGATGGACAGTCTGAGCGACCTCGCGTTCGACCAAAGCAACCGCACGGTGGATGTGCGCCGCATCGCGCCGCGCATCCGCGACGTACAGGACCCCGATCCGGCGCCGCTGGATATCGCGCTGCACGGTCCAGGACGTTTCAACATTCCAGACATCGCCGTGCATCTGTGGCGTTGGCAGCCGTGGACGATCAACCAGGCACCGGCGTTTGTGGTGGATGCGCGGCGCTTCAAGTTCAACCCGATCGGCCTGGACATTCCGCTGTTTTCGTTGCCGCCGACCAGCTACCTACCCTTCACGCACATCAACACGCGACTGGATGTGCCGCAGCCGATTCGTCGCGGCGAATTCCGTCGGGAGCTCAGCGACTTTTACGGCCAAAGCATGATGCTGTACGCCGATAACGCAGCGATTCCAGCTACACAAATCTGCTGCGCCAATCTCGCTGACCGCCCAGGTGGAAGCTGGTGCAAGGTGCAGGCCGGCAAGATCGCCATCGATCCCGAGCTCGGACGCATTCAGTACGCGGATGATCTCACCCCACCGCAATCTTTGAGCGTCACGTACAACTACGGCTTCCCAGCGGCCATCGGCGGCGGTCCCTACGACCGGACCGCCAGCCTCGGCCAAGAAGTGCCGACGCAAAATCCAGCGCTAGCGAACTTCTTCGCGCAAGTCGGCACGCCAACCTTCCCCGACCTGGCGACGGCCATCGCGCAATGGAATCTGCAACCAGCGGGCTCGACAGGCATCATCGTGCTGACGGGCTTCGAACGTTATGCGATCGATTTGACCGGCGCGAACGCCATCACCCTGGCCTCGGACAGCACGCTCGCCATTGCCGCAGCCGTGCCGGTGCCGCTAGGCGGCCCGCGCGACATGACATGGAACAACGCTTGCGTCACCCTGCTCGGAAACATCGATGTCATTGGCCTTCCACCTCCACCGATGTCCGAGGGCGAGATACCGCCGATCGGCCAACTCATCATCAACGGTCTGCTGATCGAAGGACAGTTGACGATCACCGGCAGCGCAGTCGCCGTGCAGCTTTCCGACTGCACGCTGGTACCAGGGTTAGGCGCGGCCAATCCGGGCCTGTCGCCATGCGAGCCCAGCGTGATCGTGGAAAACGATGCCACGCTTTGCATCGCGCGCTGTATTGCCGGACCGATCGCCGCCAGCGCTGCGGGTAGCGTGCGCGTATGCAATAGCATCGTGGATGCCAATTCGCCCTGTTGCGTGGCGTATAGCGGTGCGGACGGCTATTCGGCGGGCGCGGATCTGCATGTGGAAGACAGCACCATCGTTGGCAAGGTGCGCACTCGCACGATGCGGCTGGCCTCCAACACCATCTTCTTCGCGAGGCTGGGCAAACACGACCCTTGGCCAGCCGCACTATGGTGCAGCCGCCGACAAGTGGGTTGCGTGCGCTTCTGTTCGTTGCCGAGCCCGGCGATTACGCCACGCTGCTACGAGTGCCTTCCGCCGGATGCCGATAGCGCGGCCAAGTTCGCCCCCCATTTCATCACGCTGCGCTATGGCCACCCTTCCTACGCACTATTGAGCGGCGATGTGCCGATGGCCGTGTGGCGTGGCGCGGATAACGGCTCGCAGATGGGCGTTTATTACCAAATCGAGGAAACCGAGGCGGTATCCAACGTGCAGATACGCACACCGGAATATCTGCCGGTGATGTTGGAAGCGGGCATCTTTCTGCATCCGTCGCAGCCTCTACCGAGCCCGGTTCTTCCGCCCTTCGGCTACTACTACGGCGTACGACCAAGAACATGTTGCGGCGACGAAGACGACTCTGCACAGACGGTGTTCCACGGCATTGGCGTGGAGCTCTTGTAGGCAGCCCCGGACCCATAACAGCGAAACCATGCGAAACAGGTGCAGGCTATGAAAGGTGATTTCAGTCGAATCCGCTTCGAGCCCGGCAAGCACTACACCGATGTGCTCAAGCAGCAGGGTCGCACCGAACTGGATGCGGACGGCAACGAGCAGCGTTTCATCGACGATTATCGACTGCGCACCGAAACGGTCGATGTCATCGGCGAATACGGCGGACCGGTGCGCGACCCGGGCTTCGCGATCAGTGTTGTGGGCTATCAGATCCACATCGGCGCGGGCCGTTACTACGTCGATGGCCTGCTGTGCGAAAACACGTATCTGACGCACTACGACGATCAGGTCTTTCTGATCGATCCCACCAGTACGCAAACCGCACAACAGCTGCTGCAAGAACTCGCCCGTGGCGACAGCACCGCTTGCCTACATGTCTTTCTTGAAGTCTGGCAGCGCATGGTGACGGCGCTGGACGACACGTGCCTTGGCGAGCCGGCGTTAGGACAAGCCGATACGACGGTTCGCCTGCAAACGGTGTGGCGTGTGGTGGCGAGCCTCGACACACCCAAGGGCAATCCGATCTACAAAGCGGCGATAGATATAGCCGCTGGCGCCGCCGCCACGGCACCCGACTTGATGCCGGGCCAGGCGGAGCTCTATCAGGCGACACCCACCGCCATCGACACGGCCGCCAACGCCGCCGCCTCGCTTTCGATCGACGAAATCACCCGCGAGATGAGTCCATGCTGCCGGATTTTGTATAAGGAGATCGCACCGAAACACACCGGCAGCTTGTATGCGCAAACCGCCGAAAACAGCGGTGACTGCGGCTGCCAGCCGGTGCCGGCCGCCGGCTACACGGGTCTGGAAAACCAGTTGTACCGCGTCGAGATTCACGAATCGGGCGATCTCTCTTCCGCGACCTTCAAATGGTCGCGCGAAAACGCCTCGGTGGTCGTTGCGGTACTCAATGTTTCGGGCACCAAGGTGACAGTCAACAGTCTCGGCATGGATGCCAATCTGGGTTTCCAGACCGGCCAATGGGTGGAGATCAGCGACGACACCAACCTGTTCGGCGAAACGCCGAACCAGCCTGGCACGCTGTACCAGATTCAAAGCATCGATCCGCCCTCAATGACACTGACGATGACCGCCACCGTGCAAAACGTGGATACCGGCCGCAATGCGCGCATGCGACGGTGGGACCAAACCGATACCACGGCCACCACGAACGGCATACCTGTCTCCAGCGGCTGGATTACTTTGGAGAACGGTATCGAGGTGTGCTTTGGCAAGGGCAACTACGTTGCCGGCGATTACTGGACCATCCCTGCCCGCAGCGCAACGGGAACGATCGACTGGCCGCCGTGCGGCAGCGACGGCAACTGGTATCAGCCGCCATTCTATACCGTTGTGCATCGCGCACCGTTGGCGTGCATCTGCCTGCGCGACTCTTTCGGTACGAAAGGACGCGACATATTTGCCAACACCAGCGCCTTCGCCTACCAAGACATTTTCAAGGTGGACGATTGCCGCCTTCGTTTTCCGACGCTGACCGATCTTGGTGGGCTGATCCAGGCCGAAGCCTTGCATATCACCAAGATCAATTGGAAAAACGATGACGTGATGACGTTGGACAGGCTCATCCACGGCGGCCTGGCGATGCTGTTCGACCAGCCGCCCACGTCGCCGCTGACGCCAGCTAACGTGATCGTCACGCTGGAAACGCCAATTTTGATATCCCGCGACACCAACAACAACTACCGCGCGGTCTATGCGTTCTCCGAGCAAGGGAGCGGTGCGACGTCGCCCTTGGTCGCCAACAAGTCGGCACTGCTGACCAACGATGCGTATCTTGAATATTTCAATTTCATCCAGACGGTGCCGCGCAACGAGACCATTTTGGATTCCACTGTCACACTGACCAAAAACACGCTGCGTTGGACCCTTCCTTACGAAAATGCCAGCGCTTATCAAAAGCTCACGCTGTTCTATCTCGACCTCGCCTTGCTCGCTGGGATGACACAAAACCTGCCGACGCGCGTTCGCGTCAAGCTGCCGGGGCGCACGCACTACGCGTCACCGGCCGGTGGCGCGCAGATTTACCTCGACGGCCAGGCATTCGGGCAGAGCGCAGCTGCCAGCATCGGCAAGCGCGAGCGCATCGACCTGCAATTCCCCACCGGCAATAGCGAAAGAGCAAGCGACTTCGAAAGCTGGTTCTATTTGTATCCGGTGCTCACCGTGAGCGAAGTTACGTTGACGTATTCGGCACTGACCGTTCAACAGTCAGGAAACAGCGTGACTATCGTCGGCTCCACACCGTCCACCAACAGCAGCCCGATCGTGCAACAAGCGCAAATCGCGTTGAACTACCGCGCGGTGGAAGCGGCGACGATCAGCCTGAGTTTGTTGGGTGACGGGAGCGTGGCCAGCGTGCCCTCCAGCGTGGCGGTGAACCCCGGCGACGAAAGCGTTTCCGTCACGATTGCCATCAATGGTGCACCGGCCGACGGGCAAACCGAATCGTTCACGCTGACGGCCTCCATCACCAGCGCCATAGGTTCCGCATCGGCGCAAAACGCCAGCTTCACCGTCACCGGACAAGCCGCGCCGGTGCAGACGCAATAGGAGAGTTCCCATGCGCGCGGTCTGGTCGTTCTGGAGCAAGCCGTACTACGCCCGCCAAGGGAGAAGCTGGCGCGAGCCGCAACATCATCTGCTCGCATGGGGGTTGTCGCTGCGGCAAGCGCGTAAACATTACCCGGACACCATGTTGGTCACGGACAAAGCGGGAAAAACTCTATTGATCGATCGCCTTGGACTGGAGTTCGGCGACGTCAGCACCGATCTTGAAGCCCTGCGCGATGAAGAAGCCGGCTGGTGGGCGCTGGGCAAACTCTACGCCTACAGTCTGCAGGATCGCCCTTTCATTCATATCGATACCGATGTCTTCCTCTGGAAACCGTTGCCGCAGAGCATCGCCAATGCACCCGTGTTTGCGCAGTCACCTGAGTTTCATCCGCCGCTGGATCTTTTGAGCGGGCCGTCGAGTGTCGAAGCGGTATTTGCCAAACACGGACTGTCGTTGCCCGTGGAATGGGAATGGTCGCGTTCGTTGGGCGAACCAGCTTACCGCGAAGAAAACTGCGGCATTGTCGGGGGCCAGCGCGCGGATTTCTTGCGCTACTACGCAACCCAAGGCCTGAAACTGGTGCGCGATCCCGCCCACGCGCCTGCATGGCGCGAACTACCCGATAAAGACGGTTACAACATGATGGTCGAGCAGCTTTTGCTGTCGACGTGCCTGGACTACCACCGCTTTCACCCCGAATCACCCTATCGCGGCGTGCACATCAAATACCTCTTTCCCACCTGGGCCGACGCGTTCGACCCGGCCAAGACAGCGCGGGCCGGTTACACCCATCTGCTCGGTTTCAGCAAAAGCGACGCCCAGGTAACGCAACGCCTGGAACAACGCATGCAAAACGAAGATCGCGATTTCTACCGGCATTGCGTGCGGCTCGGGCAACGCATGGCAAGTGCATGACATGGGAAACGGGCCCACCAAGCCGACCGGTGAAATCATCCGCCCTGCCCCGTCGCGGACGACGCGAAGTATGTCGAGCCCAAGCAACACGCCGGCATCGACGCAGAAGATCCTGCCTCCGCAGGCGGCAATGACGATAACGCCACCCTCGTCTACAAGCATTCCGGCCTTGGCGCCGGGCGAAACGCCAGCCCACTCGCTTGCTCAAAGCCCGGTGCAGAGCCCGGGCAAACCCCTGGACAACGCGTTGCAATCGCGCTTCGGTACGCAACTGCAGTCCGATTTCAGCGATGTGCGGATTCATACCGGCGAGCAAGCGGCGCGTTCGGCCGATGCCATGCAGGCGCAAGCGTTTACCGTCGGCAAGGACATCGTCTTCGGTGCCAATCAATATCAGCCGGATTCCGCAAGCGGCCAGCATCTGCTTGCGCATGAGTTGGCCCACGTAGCGCAGCCCGAAGGCTCCAAGTCGCGTGACGTAAGCCGCAGCACGGATGCCAGCGAGCGCGAGGCCGATCATGCGGCCGACGCGGTGATGCAGGGGCGTTCCGTTGCCCCACGTACTGCAGCTTCCGCCACGGTACAACGCGAACCACTGCAAGGCGCGGACCAAGCCAAGCATGAACCGGTGCTCGACCGGATGCTGGACAATGCCTCGCCGTTTCTCGCTGCGGCGGTGGGATCGACCACTTTAAACGGCTTCGATACCGGCAAGTCCGATCTCAAGCCGGCGCACATCACCGAGCTGCAGAAAACCGCGCGCAACATCACCGTGCTGCTGCGCCAGTATCCGCAATCCACCGTTACCGTGATCGGTCATACCGATACGGTAGGTACCGAAGCGCATAACCTCGAGCTAGGTCAGGCGCGCGCCACGGTAACCGCCGACGCGCTGGAAAAATTCGGGGTGCCCTCGGCCATCGTCACCGCGAAAAGCGTGGGCGAAGGTCCGCCACTGGCCGTAAAGACCAAGGACGAAGTGTCCAATGCGCAAAACCGGCGTGTCGAAGTGCGCTTCGATCCGAAGGCTATGCCCACGATCAACACCCAACCAAAATTGGAACCGAAGGCGCGGGAAAACCCGAGCATCTTCATTCAACCACCGCCACCGCCAATCATTGATCTCAAGATTCACCCACGCCTCGATCAAGGTGGCTACCCGGGCGGACCGTTTCGTCACGATGATGCGCCACCCGGCATGTGGAACCCTGTACCGCCCGCGCCGAAAGGTACGGGTCCCAAATCAGCGCTCGACATCATCGGTGAAAAGCTCATCGATCCAGTAGTGGATCGTGTTGCACGCGCATTGCCCAAGGACATCCGCGACAAGATCAAGCAAGCCGCGCGCGACGGCGTAAAAGCAGGTGCGGCGAAGATCGCACGCATGGCGGCCGAAGACGCGGGCTTGAAAGACCCGCAAGGACTCGACGCCATCGAAAAAGCCGCCGAAGCGGCGATCCAGGAAAAAGGAAGAAACGATGGTGGAAGCACTTCTCCATGAACGCTCACTCATGTGGAGCATGACCGATGGGATCGCACTCCGCGTCGGAGAATCCTCAAAAGACCACGGCGGTCAAGCAACCCGGTAAGGCCTCCGCGTCTGCTGCGAGGCGTGCGCATCCACAAGAATTGCTGGAAGACATCGACTCGGCTTTTAGCTCCACGACACCTTCATTCTTCTCGAACGTGCCGACTCTGGCACCCAACGAAAATAACTCTCCATCCCAGCCTTTACCCAGTACACCACCGTTTGCGACACCGCCCCCCTCGCCGAATTTGGGAGCGAACCGCCTCGTAGCAACCTTCGGTCCGCGCGCACTCCATGTCGATGTAATGCTCGGGTCGGCTCATACCGCAAAAGCGGTTGGCGTAACACGAAACGGTCGTGTGCATATACGAGCCAACGCGCTGAGCGCCACAAATTTTCAAGACCTTTTTTTGCTAGGTCATGAGATCGCGCACGCTATTCAGCACCAACGCGGTGTAACACTGCCATGGCGAACGCTTGACTCTGATGACCGAGCCGCCCTCGAGGCCGAGGCCGACGATGCCGGCATGGCGTTCGCTCGAGGCAAACCCTTTGAAGTGAAAGAGCAGGCACCGCTTGGCGCCGCACTATTTCGTAATCCGCAGAAGATCCTGAGAATGACGTTGCTGCGCGAGCGCGGAGTGATGATCCTGGATCTTCAGGATGGAACGAAAGAAAGCCTCAAGCTTTACTACAACGGCAAACCGGACGTTGGCGACTATCAATTCGATGTAGCCAAAAGCAATTTTGTAGGCACCGATGCCAACGCGACTCCTAATGCCGCTGGTTTGCTATTGGAGTTCTGGAGACCGCTGGATGCCGACTTCGATGCGTCGGGCATCATTCCAATCAAGGTCGTATCTAGTTCCAGCGTCAATACACATCGCATCCAAGCCAGACCAGAGCTGTCCGAAGCGCTGCCCGGCACGAAGATCACCTATGCAGTGGAAAAAGGTGCCGAGCTAGGCGCCAAATATCAATACAAATGGTGGTGTGAGAACGACCCATCCGAAGCACAGCGCCTAGGTAAACCACTCTTTGTCTACGGTCCGAATGATCCAACGTGGGATACGGTGTGGGGATTCCCTGGACGCCACACGGTCGTGTGCGAACTCACCGACCTAAACACTCAAACCACTGAGAAACTGGAGTTCTATCAAAAAGTAAGAAGCGAGACGGAGATCGTAGATGAGGCATTCGATAAAACCAAAGCACCTAATTACGATCGTTTTCGCGCTGGCCTAGAGCTGAAGAACCTCGAATTGATGCAAGGCGCAGCGCAAGATCAAAGCGGCGATGGAAAAATACCTTTTGTCACATGCACTGGTCAGAATCCCGCCGTACCGGGCAGACCGCCCGATTACGCCAATAACACCTACACCATAACGCCAAGCCCGAGTGCGAAGAAATTCCGTTGGTATGTCGTGCCGGAATACTGGGATCTATTGCCCACGCAGTCCTACCTTGGCTTCAACAAAGTAAACGTTAGGGGGGTCGCGGCGTACGACCTTGCGAAGGATGGGAAGAGCGCGGATTTCGTTATTGCCGATGCTCGGGTTTGGACCGTCTATTGCGATGAACTGGATGGCAGCGGGCAGTTACTTGGAACCACCGCAAGCTATCGCCAAGTCATTCTTAGCCAAGCCAAAGCGGGCGAACTCGCCAAATGGCGAGACTACATGAAGAAAACCGACGCCGCGATGGCAAAGATTGCGGACGGCAAAGAAGTCGGTATACGAGCCGCGTATGTAAACCGCGAGACAGGGCAAACCATGCCACTGCAGCTCTACGTTGGGCCCAGCGCGGAGGATCCAAAAAAAGTCGTGCTGCTCGATCTTCTTCCTGGCGTAGATAAGGTCGAATACGGCGGCGACAGCATCGACGCGGCGCTTGCCGACTTTGACACGAACAATGCATATCCCAAGGGAACCATAAAACTTCAGGTTTTGGCCAACCCGTCAGGCATTCCAACGCGCTCGAAGTCTATCGAGACAAAGGGCGAATCCGATTGGGCGCTATGGTCGAGTCGTGTTGGCTGGGCATCCCTTGGTCTTACGGTAGCAGGAGTCGTAGCCGCCGCCGTACCCGGCGGTCAACCGGTTGCCGCAGTACTGTTTATTGCCGCAGGTGCAACAGGAGTAACAGCTGGAGGGCTAAGCCTCTACGATCGCTTACAAAAAGCTCAGAAGAGTCCGGTGGGTATCGCGCTCGACATAGCGGGTATTGCCGGCAGCATGATCGGCGCAAGCAGCGCCATTCGCATGCTGCGTGCTGGTTCACAAGCCGTAGCACTCACTAGCGCGACAGGAAGGTTCCTACTCTATTCGGGCTTTGTGACCAACGCGGTTTCAGGCTTGCTAATCAGCGTCGAAGGCGTCGACCAAATAATCAAGATTCTCGATTCGCCGATGTCACGAGGCGAAAAACTCAGCGCCTTGGTCCGCGTATTAGGCACGTTGGTCCTACAAGGGATTTTGTTCGCCTTGTCTGTGCGTGAAGTGTCGCAAATGCGAACACGCGTCGGCAGCCTTATAAACAACGCGGAGCTGAGCAAGCAACTTCCGGCTGAAGTGTTGCAAAGCCTCAATCTTTTGGATGACAACGCGCTCAGGGCATTAGCCGGAGCAACAACCGTTGAACAAATTACACAGGTGGCGAAGATTGCACGCCTTGATCCTCGACTCGCCAACCGCCTCGCCTTACTCCAGGGACGTTCCCTTGCCGAACACGAAATAACACTCGCAGGTGGAGTGATCTCGCTTGACGGCCAGATCAAGATCGACGCTCGCAAACTCGCCTCCATGACAGACGAAGAAGTTAAAAAGCTTATGCAGGCAACGAAAGCGCTGAAGACTGCAGCTGGCGACCTCAAGAGCCTCAATACCGCCGACAAACAATTAGTCGACGAACTATCCAAATCAGCAGGGCAACGATTGCGATTTGAAGCACAGCTCAAAAAGGTCGATCAATTCCTCAACGACATCGGCGCAAAGACCGACGCTCGCGGGGCAAAGTTGCTAGGCGATATCAGCGACGCCGAACGCAGGCGTCTTTATGACCTTGTCAACGCCAACCGTCCGGGAACGGGCAACCTGGAAAAGCAAGCCAGCGACTATGCGCTAGCTCATGCAACTTCGGCTAACGAATACGTAGAGCTCTTTGAGGCTTACGCAGCCAAGTTCAAGGACGTATTGGAAAGCCGCAGCGCCGCATATGAAACCTCGGTTTCTACCGAGGTTCAAAAGCGCATTGCGGCCAACCCTGCTATGACAAGCGCCGAAAAGGCGAAACTGCCAGGGATCGTACAAAAGCAAATGTCCAAGGCTGCTCTTGGTGAGGAAATCGATGGCTTTGGCCCACGTTTCAAAAAAGCCATGGCTGCCAAGGTCGAAAACGAACTTGGGCAACCTGGAGACCCAACCCGGGCTGGATCAGGCGCAACGCAAACTCAAGCGACGCTGGATGCCAACAAGCTCGCATTACGCGGACGCATTGGCGCAGCAACGATAGATAGTGGCCTAAGCGATGTAGACGCCATGGCAAAGGTCAAGGCGTTACCTGAAGTGAAATTCGGCAGTGAAACCGCAGCTAGCTATCATGTCGAAAAACACGTTGGCGAGCTGCCTCCCAGTGAGCTATCCGGCAACAGGGTTTCTGACTTCCTGAAGAGCGCCAATAAGACTATTCAATCGGGAACTGCTAGCGTTAAGGTAAACCAGGATGGCTCGCGCAACATCATCTACACTCGACAAATGACGGATGCCGGAAAGAGCTACACGATGACTGCCATGGTGAACGTTTCGTGGGACGGCAAAGTCTCGCTCGCAACTTATATGACAGTTTCCAAATAATGAATACGCCAATTCACCCATCAGCACTGAGTCAAGCGCGCATCCGCTTGCTAAATATTGATGCGCGCCCAGCTGGTACAACAAGCTTTCGATCGGTCGCCGACTTTATGAGTTCCCTGTATGAAATGGGTTTGGTCTATGCGGACGACCATGGATTTCGGGCCACTCCAGAGTTATCGAGCTTCGTCGATGAAACGTCGCCCACTCTGATCAAGGACTGCGTAGCCCTATTCAGCTACCCCGGTTATTTGCTTCAGGCCTATCAGAAGTCTTGGGAATATGACGAATGGGAACAACTTTGCAGACAGCGTTCCGGACTCCAATACTTTTTTGACCTTTATCGGGCCAGCGACTTCGGACCATTCGTCCAAGAAATCGACACACGTGAACTCGATGAGCAAATGCATGAGTGGGGCTCACGTGAAGGCTTTTTGCCCGAAGAAAAGATCGATCCCCGACTTCCTCAATCGCATTGGTGGTGGAGATTACCTGATCAAGGTTAGTCTCACGCGATAAAGTCGCGTCGTGCTTTTGCTACACATAATCACGAGACTACTTTCGATCGTCACGAAACTGCTCCGCGACGATGGCATGCTTGCGCATTAACGCGAAGAATGCGCGACGGTTCTTTTGTGCGTCCGATGCTGCACGCGTAATATTACCGGCGTTCAAGGAAAGCACGCGCTCGATGTAACTGCGCTCGAAAGCTTCGACCGTCCGCGCCTTGGCAGCGCGAAAGGATTCTGCACCCGTTTCAATTGCCTCTTCGACGGGCAACTGCACGTCCTCGGCACCAATAAACGAGCTCTGACAGAAAAGCACCGCCCGCTCGATGACGTTGTGCAGTTCACGCACGTTGCCGGGCCAATCGTATCCCACGAGCTTGCGCAGCGCTTGCGCCGTGAGGCTGATGGCGGAACGGTGGCGTTGTTGGCAGCACTGCTCCGTAAAATGTCTCGCCAGCTCGGGAATATCGTCGCGGCGCGCGCGGAGAGAAGGCAGAGTCACATTCAGCACATTGAGCCGAAAGTACAGGTCGCGCCGAAACGAATTGTGTTCCACCAGTCCTGCCAGATCGTGATTGCTGGCAGCGATCATGCGCACATCGGCATGGCAGACATTGCCGCCAACGGGCCGATATTCCTTTTCCTGCAAGAACCGCAACAACTTGGTCTGAGCACTCAAAGGCAGCGAATCGATTTCATCGAGAAACAGCGTGCCACCTTCTGCTTCACGGACCAGGCCGCTGCGTGCCGCGTGCGCCGACGTATAGGCGCCGCGCACGCAGCCGAACAATTCGCTTTCCATCAACTCCGTGGGAATCGCCCCACAATTAATCCCCACCAGCGGGCGCGAAGCGCGTGGCGACAGGTAATGGATCGTGCGAGCGAACACTTCCTTGCCGGTACCGGTTTCACCGAGGATCAGTACGCTTGCATCGCAACCGGCGATGATCGGTAGCGCCGACAGCTGCTTGACGAAACAGGCGCTCGACCCGATCAGGTTATGAGCACGGGCTATCTTTATCGCCGACGAATCGTCCAGCCGTGGGTGCGATATCAAGCCGGCCGCGCGCTGCATGCGCATGCACAGTTCATGATTGGAGTAAGGCCACGATACGAAATCGAAGGCTCCGGCATCTAGCAAAGAAGCTATCTGTTCGGGCTCAAGGTTGGCGCAGATGACAATAATGCTGCACGCCGGCGACACCGCGCGCAGGCGGACGATTTCCTCTGTGGCTAACTCCAGTGTTTCGACCTCGACCGGAATCACCAATAGGTTGCAACCAACCTGCTCGGCCGCCTTTGGCTGCCAAAGCACGTTCAGCCCCAATGATGCTTGTGCTTGTAACGCATCGTAAGCGCCGCGCGCCAACGACTCCGAACTACCTACGGTACTAACGCCGCAACTCAGCATGTCCATGGATAAGACCCTCACGGCCACCCGACGAGCGCCGCTTCGACTGATCCCGCTGCACGGATCGACTCCGTGATATCGGCACTACCACACTACGTTTGTTGAATTCGGAATACCCTGTCGAAAACAACGTGCAGAGCGCCACCTCAACATCCCGTTGTTGTCTGGTATTTACTTCGAAAACACGACGGCTTCATCAGCTGTCGGACGCGAACCGCACCCCCGATGCGCGCCAAGCCGTCGAACTATACGCCACGATCGATACTTGCGTGTATGCCTTTTTTCTACAAACCAAAAGCTTGTCTAGGCCATCATTTCGCGAAAATTCACATGACTTATACGCGACCTTTCTGCCACGGCGGCAGTGATATGAGCTTGCAGGTGAAGCTCGATAAGTTGAAGATCGCTTCGTAAGTTGACAACTCGTCGCCAACAAAGGGGATGGATATGCGCTTGCTTCGGATAGTGGCCTGTCTGGCAACTTTTGTTCTGGTTGGTGCATGGATTCACGCACCCATGATTTCTTCTACTTCGGCGGCCTCGGCCCGCGCTGCCCACGTTGCCCACAGCAGTCCTCGGCCATCGAGCAATACCCTTGCGAACATCCAGAAAAATGGCGTCTTGCGGGTCGGCGTCGCCACCAATGCACCCTGGGTACTGCACGATAAAAGCGGTCAATGGCTCGGCCTGGATGTCGATCTGGTGCAACAGTTCGCGCAAGACATGCGCTGGAAGATCGAGCTAGTGCCCACAACCTGGACTACGGGCATAGAGGACCTGCACGCGGGTCGCTTCGACTTGCTGGCTGCGGGCCTTAGCGTGACACCGCAACGCGCCCTGCTGGTGAAATACAGCCAGCCTTACGGCAGCTTTGCGCTGGGCTTGGTGGTGAATCGCAAGTCGCTGGGCAAAGATGATCTGCTGGCATTGGAAACCGGCAGCGGCAAGCACCGTGTCGGTGTGCTTTCGGGCACGGTGACCGCTGCATCGGCCAAGGAATACCTAGGCAATAGCGATCTGGTGGAAATCAATGATGAAAGCAAGGCGATCCAGGATTTGCGTAGCGGCACGTTGGACGGGCTGATCGCCGAGCAGCCGTTGCCGGATGCCCTCGCCCACTCCTACCAGGATCAGCTGCGCACGCTCGATGTTAGCAATTACGGCAAAACAGCGCATGCCTTTGCCGTGCGTCGCAACGACCAGGATCTGCTCGACGTGCTCAACGCCTGGCTGGTCTATGAAGATGCGGCCGGCTGGATCCAGTCGCGCGAGCAGTTCTGGATTCACAGCGCTGCGTGGGTCGAACTGATGTAACCAACGTGTCGTCCCTGCATTCGCCGGGACGACCGCTGCTCGCATGAGGCGCTTCGATCAGTAAAAGCCCTTCTGCACCTGAAACCAGAAATGCGTCGACGTGCTGCCGTTATTGCCGAGCAGCAGCGGCCGATTACCGATGGGTTTGGCCACGCTTGCGCTAAGAACCCAGTTATCCGAGGCCACCCAATGCAAGCCGAGGCCGATGCTATTTAACCGCGCATAGTTGGGCCCGAGCAAAAACGGCGTTTTATAAGCCACCACGTGGCCACTATCGAGAAATATCGAAGCCTGCCACGGGCCTGGCATGGGCGCGACAGTGAAGTCGTGACGGTATTCGATATTGACCAAGTCGCCTCGTGCACCGGATATCGCACCGACGTCATAGCCTCTCACGGTACTGGGTCCGCCCAGATAAAACTGTTCGGATGTATCCAGATTTTTGTTCGACCATTGTCCTGAGAAACCGACGTATAAGGCGTCGGTCCGGCCGAATTGTTGCAGGCGCGAGAGGGACAGATTGAACTTGGTGTAGCTGCCTGCGGTACGCGCCCCCAGAAAATCGGCGAATTCGGCGAACAGGTTGTTGAAATAGAGACGGCCGTACGTGCCGCTGACATTGAAGTTGGTGACACCCGTGATGTCACGCTGGTCACCGGCCAGCGTCGCCGTCCAGGAATTCGTATGCCGGTTGGTCTCGACATTGGCGATGTCGATATCGTCGTGCAGGCGCTTGTGATCAAACTCAACCTGGCCGTACAAGTTGCCGGCAGTGTTTCGGATGAACGGCTGCGAGAGATTGATGCTCGCCACTTGCGCCGTGCCGTGTGCATGCAGGCTCTGGAGACCGTTGCCGAGGTGGTAGTCCAGGTCGGTCACCGCCGCACCCAGTACCGTACCCTCGCCGTTCAACAAATATTTGTAACCAATGCGTCCGTAGTTCATACCGGAACCGGACGTCACACCGCTGAAATCCAGCACATCGCCTTGGTGGAACAAACCATTGACAGCGAAGGTGCCGCTGAGCCGCACGCGATCGGTATAGCGGTTACCAAAATCGTCCAGCCCGAGTGTGCCGGTGTAGCGCGGTGCGGGAGTAACGTCGACCAGTAGATCGGAACTGCCAATCTCGGTACCAGGCCGCATCACCGAATTCACCGTTGCTCCGGGAACGTCAGACAGCAGCAACAGACTCCGCTCCAAGCGGAAATCGGTTACGGGCTGGCCCGATTGCAGGGGCGAGAGTGTCGCGTTCAGCACGTGGTCGGCCACCGCGCTTTGATTCTGCAAGGTGACGTGGCCGTAATGGGCCTCCACCACGGCAATCCGCACCACGCCGTTTTGCAGGGTCTGGGCCGGTACGTAAGCGGTCGCCAGCGGATAGCCATGCGCGTGATAGGTATCGGTGATGCGATCGGCAAGCTCGTCGAGATCGTTCAACGTGAGATTCTTGCCTTCTTCCGGTGCGACCAGCGTATGCAGTGTCGACGTCGGCAGTGCGGTATTACCGGTGACTTGAATCTCGCGCACCGGAAACGACTCGTTGCTTATGGCGCGGTTGTGGCTGGGTCGCCCGATCCTCAGTCCGCGGTCATGTTGGGGAGTGATCGTATTCGGCGGTTGCGTTTCCTGCAGAATTTGACCGCTATTTGGAACCTGCACATTTTGCGTTTGAGCACAAACCGACGTGGAGCCCAACACAAGGGACAGCGCAAGACAAAGCAAACTGAGTTGTGGAACCGCGTGGTTTTTTGAAATCATGAGTGGCTGCCGGAACGATTAGTTGACGGTAGGCGCTCAGATGCGCGCCACGTAGTTGTTTTACTCACGGAGAAGCATCCGTGGGCAGTCGCACACCTCCGCTGATAACGCTGATGGGAAGTCCGGAATGGAAGTCGGCACGGATCACGTTGCGCTCGATCGGGCGATGCCGCTTCTTCTGGTTGCCGGTAAAGACGCCGACTGCGCCCATATCGGCGATGCCGTAGGGCGTTGCGATGACCTGCGGAAACAGCGCGCCCTGGATGCCAGCGATCCAACTGTTCTGCACACCCGTGCCAAGTGAACCGATATCCGTGATATCGGCGTAGGCGATGGTGGTCGGGTCGGCGACAACATAGTCACCCGCGTCCGGGCCGGTGGTACTGATACCGGACACCGTGACGGGCTTGTCGTTGCCACCATAGGGGTTGTTAAACAAGGCCGAGCTATCCGTGAAGCTCACGGGGAAGCCAGGTAGCGCACCCGTGCTGCTTAACGTGACAGCATCCGTATCGGTATCGTTGAACTTGCGATTGCTCCCATCGGCAATGACCGAGATGGGTAGCGGAGTGATATTGGCTGTCGTCGTCGTCGACGTGTTGAAGATGTAATTGCCAATATCCGCGCCGCTACCGGTAATGCCCGATATCGTCACTGGCTTGCCGTTGCCAGCACTCGGATCGTTGAACAGCGCCGACGCATCGGCGAAGCTCAGCTGATCGCCTGGAACAATACCGATCCCGTACAGCGACACGGTATCAAGGGTATTGCCGTCGAATACCTTGTTCGTGCCGTTAGCGTCGATGACGATCGACAGCGGCGTGATATTGGCAGTAGTGGTCGCGGTGTTATTGAGCAGCATGTAGTTGCCCGCATCCGCACCGCTACCAGTAATACCATCCACGGTGACAGTCTTGCCATTGCCGACATTCTTGTCAGAGAAATTGGCGGAGGCGCTGTTGAAACTCACCTGATCGCCGGCGAGTACGCCCGTGCTGCTCAAGCCCACCGTGTCCAGCGTATTGCCGTTGTAAATCTTGTTGATGCCGGTAGCGTCGATGGTGATACCCAGCGGGGTGATGTTGGCCGTCGTGGTCGTTGAGGTATTAAAGGTGTAGTTGCCAATATCCGCGCCACTGCCTGTGATGCCCGAGATAGTGACCGGCTTGCCGTTGCCCGCGTTCTTGTTGTCGAACAGGGCCGAGGCATCCGCAAAGTTCAGCTGGTCGCCCGCAATGGCACCGGTCGCAAACAACGAAACAGTATCGATGGCGTTGCCGTCGTAGACCTTGTTGATGCCGTTGGCCCCGATGGTGATCGCCAGCGGCGTGATGTCGGCGGTGGTCATCGCGGTGTTGTTGAGCAGCATGTAGTTGCCCGCATCCGTACCGCTCGAGCTGATGCCATCCACGGTGACGGCCTTGCCGTTGCCGACGTTTTTGTCGGAGAAATTGGCCGAGGTATTGCTGAAACTCACCTGGTCACCCGCAAGCACACCCGTGCTGCTCAAGCCGACCGTATCTAGCGTATTGCCGTCGTAAACCTTGTTGGTGCCGGTGGCGTCGACGACGATGCCCAGTGGCGTGACATTGGCGGTCAAGCCGGTGGGTTGCACCAAAATGTAGTTACCCGAATCGGTGCCGTCGATAGTCATCGCCGTAGTGATGGCTTTGTTATTGCCCACATTCTTGTCGGCGAACAGACCCGTGGTGTCATTGCCCAGCGCCACGCTATCGCCAGCGAACAGGCCGGAAAGCTGGGAGCCCGTAAGCGTATCGACTGTGGTGCCGTTGTAGACGCGATCACTAGTGGTGGTGCCGATCACCGTGAGGGTTGCGGGCGTGATAGTGACCCAGTCGTCGCCGCCGACGAAGGTGTAATTGCTGGCCAATGCCGAACCATTTCCAGTCAAACTGAAACCGCTCAATCCGCCGGCAGCGAACGATTGCTGTACGCCCACATTCTTGGTGGACAGCGTACCGGTGCCGGACAAGGTCAACGTCTGTCCGTTGATGCCAGTCAACACGCCGTTATTGCCGAAGAGACTGGCGTCGGCTGCAGTGGTGCCGTTGTAGACGCGTGTGCTGGTGAGATTGAGCACGGCCGGGTCGATCGTGGCAACGGTCGATGTGGTGGTGTTGAAGGTGTAGTTGCCAGCATCCGCACCCACTGCGCTGATGCCGTTGACGGTGATGGGAACGTTGTGGCCTGCGTTGGGCGAACTGAAGTTCGCCGACGTATCGGTGAAGCTCACAATATCGCCGCCGATCAGACCCGAACCGATCAGATTGACCGTCGCGGTCGTCGTGCCGTCATAAGTCTTGTCCTGCCCGACGGCACCAACGGTAATGGCTAGTGGCGTGATGGTCAGCGTGTCGGTGCCACCCACCAGCGTGTAGTTGCTGGCCAGCGCCGAGCCGTTGCCGGTCAGGCTGAGATCGTTGAGGCCGAACGGCGTGTACGTGCCGACATTCCTGCTCGGGCTAATACCCGTGCCACTCAAGGTCAGGGTATCGCCATTGATACCGGTTACGACCCCGTTGGTGCCGAACAGGCTGGCATTCGCATCGGTGCTGCCGTTGTAAACGCGCGTGCCAGTGAGGTTGAGAATCACCGGTGTGATGTTCGCGCTGGTGCTGGCGCTGGTGTTGAACGTGTAGTTGGCCAGATCGGTGCCGCTGCCTGTAATACCGGTGACTGAAATGGGTATGTTGTTACCGGCATTCGGCGTCCCGAAATTAATCGACGAGCCGGTGAAGGTCAGATTGTCGCCAGGAATCTCGCCACTGCTGCTCAAGGTGAGGCCCGGGTCGGCCGTGGTGCCGTTGTAAGTCTTGTTTTGGCCGGTGGCCGTGACCGTAATCGCAAGCGGTGTGATGGTCACCGTATCGGCACCTCCGACCAGCGTGTAATTGCTGGCGAGCGAACCGCCGTTGCCGTTCAAGGCGAGGCTATTCACGTTGAACGCCTCGTTCGTTGCCACGTTCTTGGACGGCGCAATGCCCGTACCGCTCAGTAACAGCGTCTGGCCGGCGACACCCGCAATCACTCCATTGGCACCAAACGCGCTGGGATTGATTGTCGTCGTGCCGTTGTAAGCCTGCGTGCCGGACAGGTTGATGATGGCTGGCGTGATATTCGCGCTCGCGTTGGCCGTGGTGTTGAACGTGTAGTTGCCCGCATCCGTACCGCTACCGGTAATGCCATCGACCGCGATCGTTATGCCGTTGCCGGCGTTTGCTGTGCTGAAGTTCGCCGACGTGTCACTGAAGTTCACGCTGTCGCCCGCCAGTACGCCGGTACTGCTCAAGCCGACCGTGGCGGTCGTGGTGCCATCGTAGGTCTTGTTGCTGCCCGTGGCTGCGATCGTGATTGCCAGCGGCGTGATATTGGCCGTCACCATCGTCGGCTGCACGATGATGTAGTTACTCGCATCCGTGCCGCTGATGGTCATGGCCGTGCTGACAGGTTTGGCATCGCCCACGTTCTTGTTGTTGAACGTGCCTGCGGTGGCGTTACCCAGCGTGATTGCGTCGGTGCCCAGCACACCGACCAAGGTGGATCCGCTCAACGCCGCGATGGTATTGCCGTCGTAAACCTTGTTCGCCGCGACCGTGCCGGCAACCGTCAAGGTGGCTGGCGTAATGGTGACCCAGTCGGTTCCACCGATCAGGGTGTAGTTGCTGGCGAGGGCGCTACCGTTGCCGGTCAAGGTAAAGTTATTGATGGCTCCGGCAGCGAACGGTTGCTGCGTGCCGACATTCTTGGTCGACAAGGCACTAGTACCGGTTCCACCCAGCGTCAGGGTTTGGCCAGCGATACCGGTCAACACGCCGTTGGTGCCGAACAGAGTAAGGGCCGCATTAGTGGTAGCGTCATACACGCGCGTGCCGGTGAGGTTGAGGATCACCGGTGTGATGTTTGCGCTGGTGCTGGCCGTGGTGTTGAAGGTGTAGTTGCCCGCACCCGTGCCGGTCGCGCTGATACCCGATACGGTAATGGGAATGCCGTTGGCGACATTGGGACTATTGAACGTGGCCGACGTGTCGGTAAACGTAAGGCTGTCGCCGGCAAGCACACCGGTACTGCTCAGACCGACAGTTGCGTTAGTCGTCGTGTCGTAGACCTTGTTCTGGCCGGTGGCCGCGACGGTGATCGCCAACGGTGTGATGTTCGCGTTCAAACCCGTGGGCTGGGTGATGGAATAGTTCGCAGCATCCGCACCGGTCAGGGTCATGCTGGTCGTTACGCCGATGGCATTCCCAACGTTCTTCGTCGCGAAGGTGCCGGTGCCGCTATTGCTTAGCGTGACCGTATCTCCGGCGAACGGCGTGGAGAGCGTAGCGCCGGTAACCTGCGCTACGGTGGTGCCGTCGTAAACTTTGTTTTGCGCAGTCGCACCGCTGATGGTCAATTGGAACGGAGTGATCGTTACCCAATCCGTGCCACCCACGAAGGTGTAGTTGCTGGCGAGTGCCGTGCCGTTGCCGGTGAGCGTAAAACCAGCCAGGCCGCCGGCAGCAAACGGCCGCTGCGAGCCCACATTCTTGGTCGACAAGGTGCCGGTACCAGTAAGCGTCAATGTTTGTCCGGCGATGCCGGTCAGCACGCCATTGGCGCCGAACAGGGTTGCGGCGGCATTGGTGGTGGAATCGTAGACGCGTGTGCTGGTGAGGTTGAGGATTCTCGGTGTGATATTCGCGGCGGTGGTGGCCGTCGTGTTAATCAAGGTGTAGTTGCCGCCATCCGTGCCGCCGGCGGTGATACCTGCCACATTGATCGTAATACCGTTGCCGACATTGCTCTGCGTGAAGTTGGCCGAGGTATTGGCGAATGACACTTTGTCGCCAGCCAGCACTCCGGTGCTGCTCAAGTTGACATTCGCCGTGGTTGTGGCGTCGTACTGCTTGTTCTGGCCAGCAGCTGTGACGGAAATCGCCAGCGGCGTGATATTCGCCGTAACCGTCGTCGGTTGCAGGATGATGTAGTTGCTCGCGTCCGTGCCGCTGATGGTCATGGCGGTTTTGACCGGCTTGGCGTTGCCTACATTCTTGTTGTTGAACGTGCCGGTTGTATTGTTACCTAACGTGATGACGTCAGTGCCAAGCACGCCCACCAACGTTGAGCCGCTCAAGCTCGCGACGGTTGTGCTGTCGTAGACCTTGTTCGCCGCAACTGTGCCCGCCACGGTCAAAGTAGCCGGCGTGATGGTAACCCAGTCCGTACCGCCTACGAGCGAGTAGTTGCCGGCCAGCGCTGCACCGTTACCAGTGAGAGTGAAGCCACTCAAGCCACCTGCAGCGAACGGTTGTTGCACGCCGACGTTTTTGGTCGACAAGGTACCTGTACCGCTCAACGTAAGCGTCTGGCCGTTGATGCCAGTCAACACGCCGTTACTGCCGAACAACGACGCGGCGGCATTGGTCGTAGCGTCGTAGACACGCGTTCCCGTCAGGTTGAGAATTACCGGTGTGATAACGCCGCCGCTACCGAACGCACTGGTCGGCAAGAGGTAGTTCGATAGGTTCGTTCCCGCATTTGCCTGGAAATCGGACGTTACCAACGTCGAGCTCACCGCGAGACCCGTGCCTGCATTGGGACTTCCATAACTGGAGCTCGCAGCCTGCGTAATGGTACCGCCCTGCCCGGCTACGAAGCCGGTGAGTGTGTAGTCCGAGGGGACAATCAAGGCCGACGTGGTACCGTCGTAAACCTTGGTCGGCGTACCGATGATCGCGGCAGTCAATGGCGCCGGTGTGATATTGGCCGTCAATCCGCTCGGTTGTGCCAATGTGTAGTTGGACGCCGATGCGCCGCCGATGGTGAAACCGCTCGCGGCTACCGCCAGGTTATTGCCCACATTCGATTGACCGAATTTTGCGGTTGCCCCCGTAGATGACAAGGTCACGCTGTCACTGCCCAATACACCATTCAACACACCGCCCGCGGTGTTGAGGCTATCCGTGGTAGTGGCGTCATACACCTTGTTGTTGGCGAGCACGCCAGAAATCGTCAGCGTCGCCGGCGTGATGTTGGCCGTCAGACCGGTAGGTTGCACCAAGGCATAGTTGGCCGCCTCGGAACCACTGATGCTAAAGGTGCCTGGTGTCACGCTCAGACCATTGCCGACGTTCGCCTGCGAGAACGTGCCGGTAGTCGCTGGCGTCAAGGTAACGTTGCCGACATCGGCGGAGACCAATCCAGACAATGCCGCGGTACTGACATTGAGCGTGTCGGCAGTCGTCGTGTTGTAGACCTTGTTGTTCGCGTAGACGTTGGTGATAAACAGCGGCGCCTGTGTGATCGTTCCCGTTCCCGATGCCGTCGTGGGTAGTATGTAATTGGTCAGAAGCGTACCGGCGTTGGCGGTGAAATCGCTCGATATCAACGCGGACGTGATGCCCTCGGTACCGGCATTCTTATTGCTGTAGTTGTTCGACCCCGATGGCGTGTAAATGGCGCCTTCTCCATTGACGAAACCGCTGAACTGGAAATTCGCCGAGGTGAGCGTGGCGCTGGTGGTACCGTTGTAGACCTTGGTCGGATTGCCGATGATCGATGCCGTCAGCGGCGCGGGCGTGATGGTGCCCGTACCGAAGGCGGTAATCGGGAACTGGTAGTTGTTGAGATTGGTGCCCGGCCCCGCGGTGAAATCGGATTGGATCATGCTTGCCGATACGGGTTGTACACCGACATTGACGGTGGCGTACTTACCGATGATCGTCTGATTGACCGTGGCGCTATCGCTGCCCCGGAAGCCCGACAGCGTGAAATCACTTGCCAGAATTGTGGCGACATTGTTGCCGTCATAGACCTTGGTAGGATTGCCGGTAATCGCGGCGTTGAAACTCACCGAGACCGGCGCCGGTGTAATGGTGCCGTAGCCGCTCATGAAAGCCGGTAACACGTAGTTGCTCAACAAGGTGCCGGAGCCCGCCGCGTAATTGGACAACGTCAGGTTGGCGCTGACTGGCTCCACACCGGCATTGGGCGATCCATACGTGCCGCTGGTTTGCGTCACCGTAATGCTTTGACCCGGCAACAAACCGCTCAGCGAATAATTGGAACTGCTCAATGTCGCTGCCGTGGTAGCGTCGTAAACCTTGGTGGGATTGTTGACGATGCCACCCACCAACACGATCGGATTGATAGCTCCCGTTCCCCTGACGCTGGCCGGGAAACTGTAGTTGGACAACAAGGTACCGGATGCCGCCGTAAAGTCGGACGCTTCTAAATTCGCCGTTATGGCGATACCGGTGCCAGCGTTAGGCGTCGCATAGGTCGATGAACTGGTCTGCGAGATGGAAGCGCTCTGGCCCGCGACAAAGCCGCTTACTATGAAGTTTGCATTGGGGATCGTGGCCGCGTTGGTACCGTCATAGGTCTTGGTTGGATTCCCCGAAAGCGTGATCGTGAGCGGCTTAGGCGTAATGTTGGCAATCAGGCCGGAAGGCTGGCTGATGGTGTAGTTGCCGGCCGCGGTGCCGCTGAGGCCGAACCCTGTCGCCGTCACAGCCAAATTATTGCCGACATTCGACTGGCCGAAGCTGGCGCTAGCGCCGGTGCTGGAAAGCGTCACGTTGTCGCCGGCGATCGCGCCGCTCAACGAAGCACCGCTGAGATTCAGCGTATCCGCGATGGTGCCGTCATAGACTTTGTTGTTGGCAATGACACCCGAGATAGTCAGCGCCAGCGGCGTGATGTTTGCACTAAGACCCGTAGGTTGCGTCAGCGCGTAATTGTTTGCATTCGTACCGGTCAGCGTGAAACCGGATGCGGTGACCGCCAGACCGTTACCGACATTCGATTGGCTGAAGGTGCCGGTCGCGGCAGTACTAACCAGCGAGACTGTCCCAGCGTCGCCAGCGATGACTCCATAGAGACTGGCCGCGCTGGTATTGAGCGTATCCGCAGTCGTTCTGTTGTAAACCTTGTTGTTGGCTATCACGCCGCTGATTAGCAACGGTGCGGGAGTGATCGTACCCAGACCGCTACCCGTTGTCGGCAGAAGGTAGTTGCTGAGATTGGTACCGGCATTGGCAGTGAAGTTGGTCGGTGAGAACGTCGCCGTGATGGTTTGCGATCCTGCATTCGCCGTAGCGTAGGCCGTGGGTGTGTGCTGGCTTACTGTTGCACCCTGCCCGGCGACGAATCCGCTCAGGCTGTAATCGGCCGAGGGCACAGCAGCACTGGTGGTGCCGTTGTAGACCTTGGTTGGGTTGTTGATGATGGTTGCGGTGAGCGGCGCAGGTGTAATGGTGCCGATGTTTGCACTGACTGTGGCGCCGGACAACGTGTAGCCGTAAACGGGAATTGTGCCGGTGGAATTAGTGAGGGTGATGCCGGAAATCGACGTCGGCCCGGTCACCAATATGCCAGTTGCTGCATTCGAACTTGCGTAAGTTCCCGTCGCCTTGGAAATCACGTTGCCATTCACCAACCCCGTTGTCGTGAGATTGGAAGCTGCAAACGTCGCAGTCGTCGTTCCATCGTAGACCTTGCTCACCGTGCCAGTGAGGCCCGTGATGGTTAACGTCGGTGCCAGTCGGTAGAGGAAACCATTGCCCGTACCGACGGGTGCCGTCTGGAACGGTGCGTTGTACTGAATGAAGTTCGGCGTGAGTCCACCGGCGGTATCCAGCGTCGGATTGCTGGAATAGATCAACCACGATGCTGCGGTGCCGGTGGACACCGCCGTTGCGCCCTGGTTGTTGACGAAGTTGGCCGACGTTGCCAACGTGACGCCGGTACCGCCTCTGATCGTAGCGCCCGCCGCAATAGTCAGGTTGGCGCCGCTCGCATTCATGGTGACGCCACCGGCACCGGTCACCGATGCGTTGACGTTGATGGCGTGATAAGCCAGCAGTGAAAGACTCGCCGCGGCATTGGTCCAGCTGATGGCGGCATTGACGTTGATATCGCCAGCACCGGCCGATTGCACACCCACACCCGAAGCACCGGTGGCCGTAGTCTGATCGACAACATTGGTGCCACCGTTGAGCGTAGTGGCAATCGTGGCTGCCGAGGGCGCGTCGATGGTCAGGTTGATCGGGTCGACCAACCACGTGCCGGCGCTACCGTGCGGTGCGCTCGCCGTGATGTGCGCATTGCTAGCCAAATTGAAATGCGCCGCCGAGGTTTCGATCGAACCACCCTTACCGCCATTCGGCGCACTCGCGTCCAGTGTGCCGCCCACATTGACGGTGCCGTTCTCCATGCCACCTAGCAAGGTGATCACACCGTTGTGGTTCTCTACTGTCTGCGCTTGCACCACGCCGCTGTTGTTCACCACGCTGGCCAGCAAAGCATCCTTCGCACCCGCGGTCATGATCACCTGGCCGCCATCGGCTACGATCAGCTGACGGTTCTCCGCCAGGTTGTTCAAGGTGCTCTGATCCACCTGCAAATGCAGCAGCTGGTTGTTGTTGAAGGTCAGCGTGACGGCGCTCCCGCCACCTAACGCCACCGTACCCAACCGCGCGCTGATCAAGCCCTGATTGGAAACGGTGTTGCCGATCAGTGCGACATAGCCGCCTTTCGTCGCCGTGATGGCGCCACGATTGATCACACTGCCCGTGCCCGATCCGCTGAATCGACGGTTGTTCGACGACAAGGTGTTGTCGTCCAGATCCAAGGTAGACGCTACCAGGCCGCCCACATTCACTTGTGCGCTTTGCCCAAACAACACACCGCTGGGATTGATCAGCCACACCTGACCGTTGGCGTCGAGGTGTCCGTAGATCTCGCTAGGTGTGCTGCTAAAGATGCGGTTGACCGCAATCGCGTTGCTGCTCGGCTGCAGGAAATCCACCGTCTGATTGGGCGCGATGTTGAAGCTCTGCCAGTTCAACGTAAGCGTCGAACTGTTCTGCCGAATCGTGGTGGTATTACCCACTTGCTGGATCTGTCCAGAACCTGACGTAATCTGCCCGCCGCTGGGACCGTTACCGGCATAAGCCATGCCAGCCGCGCATAGCGACGCCGCCAACACCGATAGCATCAAGGCTCGGTGGCCGATCATGCGCTTGCGCGACGCAACGATCGGCGCACTACGATTTGCCAACTCAGACGTGGGAACCCACTGCCCGTTGGCACGGCTCCAGCAAAGACGGTAGATATGATTCATGACTCAAAGCACCGGTGCATGGATGAGTCCGAAGCACGCGTGTTGTCAAACGGCGCGCGTAGCCGCGGTCCGATAAGCAATGTGCAGGTGTCAGAGACGCAGGCGATCCGTGCAGATCGCATATGAGCAACGCGGCACTTGCCGCGAGATGGCTATCGATAGGCATAAAAACGAGAAAGCCGGCAGCTTGCTGCTGCCAGCGCGCATCCTTGCGTGCATACCATGTGGGAACTCCCCCAGTTGCTTCCATTGGGCATCCTCACAGCGAAGGTGCGCAGCACGGACAAAAGTCAGCGCGGCGCGTTCGCTTTCGTGAACCATGCCCCCAACATGGCCTTCACAAAACTGAACAACACACGAAACTCGACGTATTCACAACGAATAACGCGCCGAGATTGTAGATCGAAGCGTTTGAAAATCACAAGGAACTTAGACGTCCAAACGTCTCCGCCCTAGCTGTAAAAATGAAATGAAATTGAAGTGACAAAACCTGTGAAACGGCTGATAAACATGACAGCCGCACATGTAACACCTTCATCGTTGCCGGAAGGTGTCACTCTAAGGTGTCTATGAAATGCTGACCGATTGAGCGAGGTGGACTCTCAGCGCGCGTGTCCAGAAGCGATCGGTGCATCGCTCAGATCGACAAGCTCCGATGCAGGGAGCTGATCGATGCCGTAGCCCGCATCAGCCCACGCGTCGAGACCGCCAAGCAGGGGGCGAACGCGGCGATAACCCTGCATCATCAGGCCCTTTGCGGCCTTGGCGGCCGATACTTCGTTCGGGCAGCTGCAATAAATCACCACCTCGCGGTCGATCGGCACCTGGTGGAGGTCCTGGTCGATACCGCGAAGATCGGCCATCAAGGCACCAGGAATGATACGTGCGTCGATCACGCGCGAGGCCTGCGAACGCACATCGACCACGACCGGCATCTCACCCGCCTCGATCAGCCGATGCAGCTCATCGACGGTGATACGGGCGAGGCGCACCGAAAGCAGCAAGCGACGACGCTGCCACCACCTCACCAGCACGTAGGCAGCCAACAAAGCAACGAGGAATTCGATGGCAACGGTGCCGGCGCCGGCCAGCACTAGCAACACATGATCGATCTGATGCGCGAAGGCGTAGCCCAGCCCCACCACTACGCCAATCCAGATGAGAGAGCCAATGCCGTCAAACAGTACGAACACGAGCGGTCTCAGCTTCATCGCCCCGACCAGCGGTGGCGCGACGGTGGAAAGACCCGGCACAAACTTCGCGATCAGCAAGACCTGCCCGCGCCAGCGCTGAAAGCGCAGCTCGGACTGTTTCACACACGAATCGGGCGACAGCGAGATCCGGCAGATCGTACGCATGACCGCTGCCCCGTAATGGCGGCCGGCCCAGTACCACACCAGATCGCTGATCAGGCACGCGACCAGCGCCACCAGGATGACCGCACCCAACGGTAGTTTGCCGATGGAAGAAAGCGCGCCAGCGACGACCAGGGTGGGTACCGCCGGGATAGGCACACCGGCTTGCTCCACCAACACGTTGATGAAGACCAGCAGCAAGCCATATTCCGCAATCAATGCAAAAATCGCATGCGTCACCGGGGTGACCCTCGATCAGAATTTCGTCATATCCAACGTACGCATCGTTGGGGCAAAAGGCGTCGATTGCAAGCAGAAAACGGGGGCAGCGCGGCCAAACCGCCTGCCCCATGATGACTATCCGGCCCCGAGTTTTACCCCGGCCCGGCTTTGGCGCCGTTAGGCCCGACTTTGCGAATCTTCGGCCAGCAGATAGCGGAAGATCAGGCCGCCTACCGCACCGCCGATCAGCGGCACCAGCCAGAACATCCATAGCTGTTGGATCGCCCAGCCACCCTGAAACAACGCCACGCCCGTGCTGCGCGCGGGATTCACCGAGGTATTGGTGACGGGGATGCTGATGAGATGGATCACCGTAAGCGTGAGACCGATCGCCAGCGGACCGAAACCCGCCGGCGCGCGGCGATCGGTGGAACCGTGAATGACGATCAGGAACATCGCGGTTAGCACGAACTCGCACACCATACAGGCGTGCAGCGAGTAACCGCCCGGCGAATGCTCACCGTAACCGTTGGACGCGAAGCCGCTGGCCGCCGCATCGAAACCGGGCTTGCCAGTGGCGATGACGTAGAGCACGGCGGCAGCGACAACGCCGCCGATTACCTGCGCAAAGATATAGGGGATCACATCCTTACCGCTGAAGCGTCCACCGGCAAAAAGGCCGATGGTGACCGCCGGATTGAAATGCGCTCCGGAAATGCCGGCACACGCATAAGCCATCGTGACTACGGTCAGCCCGAACGCCAGCGCCACCCCCAGAAAGCCGATACCGAGCCCTGGATAGGCCGCTGCAAGCACGGCGCTGCCGCAACCTCCAAGTACCAGCCAGAAGGTACCGAAGAACTCGGCACTAATTCGTTTGAACATGGTCGTCTCCAATCAGTAGAGTGGTTAGCGGAACACGCGCTACGTCTTCCCTTGTTGCAACGCCTTACGGTCCTCTGCCACGCACGATCAACCGTAGTCACTGGCTGCTCGCGTCGTAGCTCGAGGCTTGCCGATACGGAGTGGTGCTGTCCGCATCAAGCAAACGACGTGCGCGAAGCAGGCGATCATGCTCGATCCTCGGCAGAAAAAGATTCAGACGAGGATGAATTACCTCCACGCGCAACAACGAACGATATTCCTTCCCATGAAATAGGCAAAAGCGGATCAATGCTGCTTGGCACTCTTGGTCTTACGCCGGTTCACATCATCGCGAATGGCTTCGATGTTACGCATCGGCTCGCGGCGCTGGACCATGCGTGCGTAATGCCAGAAACGGCTGCTCTGGGCCAATAGCGTGGACCAACCCAGCGGCGTCGGCTGGATCGCCGCACGCAAGGTGCGCGCGTAGTCGAGTACCAGGCCCGGTGTCCAAGCCATCGCCTCGGCACGACGCTGCAATTGCGCCGCGACCCACAATTCTGGATTGAACATTGCGCTCAACAGCGCACGAAGACCAAGCCCGGTTTCGGCTAGCGATCCTTCCAGGGCGGCCTCCAAGGCATGTGCGACCGAGCTGGAACAATTGCGATTGGTGAGGTTATAGGTTTCGTTGTTGCTATAGCGGCGCCAAAATGCGACCAGACGTTCCCGGTTGTAGTGTTCGAAATGCACTTGTGCCGTGGAATCGCACCAGCCGGCCGATTCGATGGCATAGCTGGGCTGGAAACGCCCTGCCACGTCGTTGTCTGCAGTAGCGCGCAATACGCGCGTGAAGTCGGTCTGCGAACGATCGATTTCCACTTTGGGATAGTGGCTGATGTAGACGTCCGGCGGTGCTTCCATCGCCGCGTGACCGGTCGAGATCACACCCTTGCTATCGACCGCAGCGATGTAGCGGTCGATTATCGGCTGCGGCACGACATCCTCGGCGGACCCTGTTGGTGTCCACACGTGCACGATCAGATCGCCATCCTGCTCGGAGACGCCCTCTTCTCCCAGCGGAAGTACCGCACTGTCGCCTGCAAGATCACGCGACAACCAAAGCGATGCTGCAGCATGCCGTGGCAGGCGTTTAAGCCGGAAGGCCTGCCGCAACAAGCCGCAGCCGGAGAGAAAGATGCCCATGCCAATGCAGTACGGCACCGTGCCTGCGTAGAACGTCGGGTATGGCTCGAACATGAAGACGGCAAAGCCCAGCTCGAGCAATCCGGTAAAAAACGACAAGCGCCAACCCCCGAAGCGCACGACGGCAGCGGCCGCCATGCGAAAGATACCGTCAGCCAGAAAAGCGAGCCCGAACAGCATGGCCAGGATCACGCTGGCCGCATGGTGCGCATCGACCACCAGCAAACCGAGCAAGAGAAACACCACGCCGCGCGCCTTGCGCAGCACGACCCGCGTATCGGCGCCAGCGGGCGTCACGACCAGCGTGACGACGGCTTCGATCAACAATAAATAGCCGAAGACATGGATGGGGAAATACATGACGCCGTCCAGTGCGTCGATAAAGATGGCCGCACCGAGTACCGCCCACACCAAGCCGACCACAGCCAGCATCGGCCAGCGGCGCCGGATAAAGTCGTGACCGAGCAACAACAGGATCAACCGAACCATGGTGCCGCCTCGCCCGATATTCGTAGCGTCGCGCTCATGTACGACTCCGCGAACGCATCATGAAAAGCGCGAACAAGGCGCACGCCACTGCGATCATGCCGGGCAGGCCAAACCTTGCGCTGCCCAGCATGGCCAAGCCCGCTGCACTCGGCCCTACCAGTGCTCCAACGCCCCATGCCAGGCCCATCACCGCGTACACGCCTACCAGGTCGTTGCCCTGAAAACGACTGCCCACCATGGCGAGCATGACGGTGTAGATACCGACGAACAAACCGCCCCAGATAAAGACCATGGCGAATGCCAGCTGCGTCTCCTGCAAAGCGAAGGGCCATAGCAAGGCAGTTACGGCGGAAATCCACGCCAATATCAGCGCCAGACGCCGCTTGTCCATCTTGTCGGCAAGCCAGCCGATGGGAAGTTGGAGCACGATCGCGCCGAACATCAAGGTGGAAATCAGCTGCATCGCGCGTTGTTCGCTCCATCCCATACCGGTGGCGTACAAGGCGATAAACGACAATCCAGCGGTTTCCACGCCTGCGTTGAGGATGGTTGTGGCGATCGCCACGGGAGCGAGTTTCAAGTAACGCAGCGGTTGCGCCGGTTCGGGTGCACTGCGTGCCGGCGCAAGCACCCACGGCGGCAAGACGAACAACACGGCACAGATGCTGATGATCGCGCCGATGGCGAAAGCGCGATCGTTCACACCGATCTGGGACAACAAAGCGGGTCCGAGCACCATGCCCAGCGACAGTGCCGCCGTATAGATCGCCATGGTTCGCCCGCGCGAGCCTTCGTCGCTCAGTACATTGGTCCAAGTCTCGGACATCACGAACAACGCCTCGGCCGCCGCACCCAGCGCAATGCGCAAGGGAAACCACACCCAGACGATCGGCCACAGCCGAAACAGATAAAGCAGCACGCCGGCCAGAATCAGAGCCAACACCGTCAATCGCCGCGCGCCGAGCTTTGCGGCCAGGCCCGGTAGCAAGGGGGCAGCCAGCAGCACGCCCAAGGCATGCATGGCGGCGTTGACACCGATGAACAGACTGGAATGACCGCGTGCCATCAGGCTCATTGCGATCAACGGCGCGGAGAGACTGTAAGTAAGTCCAAACGTGGTTGCGGCGGCCACGACGGCGGCCACGGACAATGGGCGCTTCCAGCGCGGCAGGACCATGGTTCCCGTGGATTGCGTGGATGCCTGCATGCGACTGCCGTACCCTCGCCAGCTCGCTACATGTGCATCCTTTATAACCCAAACCCGCGAATGTCGCGCCAGGACAACAGGGCTTAGGATGGCGGCTGCCACCCTCCACTAGACCAATCGATCCGCCGATGCACAACGATCCGAGCAATGAAAACGGCATCCTGCACAGCTGGCAGCAGAATGCGGAAGCTTGGACGAACACCGTGCGCGACGGCCTCATCGAAAGCCGGCGCCTGGTGACCGACCGTGCGATCGTCGATGCCGTGCTTGACGGGCAGCCTCGCTCCGTACTCGACCTGGGCTGCGGCGAAGGCTGGCTGGTGCGGGCGCTGGCCACACGCGGCATTCAGGCGGTGGGCGTGGATGCCGTGCCTGCATTGATCGCCCGGGCGAGCGAACGTGGCGGCGAATTTCAGGTGGCATCGTACGAAGACATTGCGGCTGGACGATTGCCGTTGCGGGTCGACGCACTGGTTTGCAATTTCGCCCTGCTCGGCAAGGAATCGGCCGAGCGCCTGGTGGCGTCGTTGCCATCGCTGCTGTCCGAAGACGGGCGCTTCGTCGTGCAGACCGTGCATCCGCTGGTCGCCTGCGGCGAACAAGCTTATGTCGACGGCTGGAGACAGGAGGGCTGGACGGGATTCGGTACGGCGTTCCCCTCGCCCGCGCCGTGGTACTTCAGAACGCTGGCCAGCTGGGTCGGCTTGTTCGCGGAGACCGGGTGGCATTTGTGCGAGATGCGCGAACCGCTGCATCCGGAAACCGGGCGACCGGCATCCGTCATTTTTATCTTGCAACGGCACTAGGTGCTGCGTGGAACATCGCCGCTTGCGCTGGCGCGCAGAACCGGGATGCGCTGCCTCGCGGTAACGCATCCCGTGGTTTCCAGGCCGGCGCTATAAGGCCGGCCCGGAGCGAAGATCAGACCGCCGCGTCCTTGAGCTTCTTCAGCGGACGGATCTTGACCTTCACGGTGGCCGGCTTGGCAGCGAACCACTGCTCTTCCTTAGTGAAGGGATTGATACCCTTGCGCTTCGGCTTGGCCGGCACGTTGACGGCGGTGATCTTCAGCAGACCAGGCAGCGTGAACATGCCAGCGCCTTTCTTGTGGATCGAAGCGTGGGCAGCACCTTCGAGCGCGGAGAGCACCGCGCGCACATCCTTGGATGCAATACCCGTGGCCTCAGCCAAGTGGGCCACCAGACCGGACTTGCTCAATGCTTCCTTGATCGGCTTCGGAGCTGCGGCGGCTTTGGAAGCCGTCTTGCCTTTTGCTGCCTTCGTCTTTGCCATGGACTACCCCATCGTTATTGGTTGTTGAAATGCCTCTCGGCGAGCTGAAATGTAGGGGAAATTTGCGTTCGCGCCAACAGGCAAATGCAAAAAAACGCATAAAAGATGCATTCGGAGGCATCTGGCATGCTGTAGAAGCTGGCGAAGCAAGCCTTTTGCCAACAAAAAATGGGCAATCGCGACGATGACCGTCGCGAACAGGGCGGTAAGCACATGCCATGCTCTGATCATTTTTTGAGCACCCATCGCGCCGAATCAGCCGCCCGCGATGCCACCAAGCGGTGCAAGTAATGACTGTCGAAGCCGACCATTAAACCCTTGTGCAGAGGCCTGCATCTCACTCTGCACCCGCCTACCCCCTGTTTCGGAGCATTCGCATGAAATCGCTGTGCAGCTTGTTGCTGGCGTTCGGCGTCACGTTCGCTTGCCTGCCTGTTTGCGCCGACCCCATGCCCGGTTCGATGGACGTGCATTGGAACGAGGGGGCCGCCGATTGCAGCAAAACGCCACAGCCGCCGCTGCAGGTGCATCGCTATGACGCGCAGACCTTCATTCTGCGCGAGAGCCCCTGCGCCACATTCGAAGCGCCTTTCATGTATCTGCTGATCGGATCGAGCCGTGCCTTGTTGATCGACACCGGCGATGTGGCCGATCCAAGGCAGGTACCGCTGGCGCAAACCGTGATGGGACTGCTGCCGGGCGACGGCGCGGCCAAGATGCCGTTGCTTGTGGTGCATACGCACGGCCATCTGGATCATCGCGCCGGCGATCCGCAATTCCAGCCGCTGCCTCATGTGCAAGTGGTGCCCACCGATCTGCAGCACGTCAAGCAGCATTTCGGGTTCGGCGATTGGCCAAACGGCGTTGCGCAGATCGAGCTGGGCAATCGCACCGTCGATGTGTTGCCGACGCCCGGTCACTACCCGTCGCATGTTTCCTATTACGACCGCAACACAGCCCTGTTCTTTTCGGGCGACTTTTTCATGCCGGCCCGTCTGATCATCGATGACACGGCAGAAGACGTCGGCAGTGCGCAGCGCGTGGCGGACTTCATCAAAGATCGCCCGGTCAGCTATGTGCTTGGTGGCCACATCGAAGTGGACGCCAACGGAAACACCTTTGATTTTGGATCCAACTATCACCCCAACGAACACGTGCTGCAGTTGACCAAGCAGGACTTACTGGGCCTGCCGGCGATCGTCGCGCAATTCAACGGCTTCTACACCCAGGATGGGATGTACGTGATGCTCAACCAGTTTCGCGTATTGGGTGCGGAGTTGGCTGCCGTGCTACTGGTGCTGGCCGCGATAGTGACCTTGATCTGGCGATATGTGCGGCGGCGCAAGCGAGTAAGGGTTCGCCTGGCGCAGGCGTGAACGGCGGAACGCGTCCGCCATTCACTCTCACAAATTGCAGCGTCGCGCCGATCAGAATCGGCTTCAATGCCCCATGTTGTCGTGCATGTCGCTTTTGTCCGAGCCCATATCCATATCTTCATCGGGCGGTGCTTTTGCAACGATATCTTTGTACTGCTCCGGCGTCATCGCCGGTAATTTCTGCAGAAAGGCAACCATGCTCCAGATCGTCATGTCGTCGTGAGTCGTGCCCCACGCGGGCATGGCGCTCATCTTGATGCCGTGTTTGATGGTCCAGAACGCTTCACGCGGATCGAGATGTTGCTGCGACAGATTCGGCGGCTGCGGATAAAGGCCGGCGCGAATTTCGGAATCGTGCATACCGGGCGCCAGGTGGCAACCGGTGCACATCGCCGCGTATTGCCCCGCCCCTTTCAGGATCAGCGATGGATCTTCGAGGTTGGGAACGTTTATGTCTTTGGCGTGCCGCTCGACGGAGCGCTCCCGCGCCATGGTCAAGAACCGATAGGTAAGCGGCGAGTGCGGCACGTCGGCACCGATGTTGTAAAAACCTGACCATGCGTAGGCATAGCTCAGGGCTGCCAGGATCACGATGCCCGCTGCTAGGCTGGTGCGGTAGTCAATATGGTTTTTCATGTCACCACAGTCGCTTGGGTATAGGTCATAGAAAGGCCGATTTTGTCGCTCGCTTTCAGGGTAGCCATCGTGGCTGGAGGGAAATGCACCCGCAAGGCCATACCGCTGGTCGATGCTCAAAAACCCTCAACGCACTTCAGCATAACGCTGCAGCAGCTCGCGCATTACCGATTCGAGCTGCTCAAGCTTGGCACAGGCCGCGTCGATGCCCCTGGCATCGATCAGCGTTTCCAATACCGCGCATTGTTCCGCGACGTCCCGCTCGCCAAGCATCAGCAAAGCGCCTTTCAGGGAGTGAAGACGCTCCAACAAGGCGTCCTGATTGCGCGTGTGCGTAGCATCCCGAATGGCGTCGAGATCACGGGTGCCTGATTCGACGAAAACACGACACACCTTTTCCGGAAACTTGCTTGCCCATGTCGCCTTAATGGGTGAAACGGAGGGTTGGCTGACCCTGTCGAAATAGCGCGACATGGCCTCACCAAGGCGCTCCAGCGACAGTGGTTTGAGCAGAAGGTCATTGATGCCGGCCTGCTTGCAGCGTGCCTTTTCGCTCGCCAGGGCCGTTGCGGTGACGGCGAGGATGGGCTGCGTTACGCCCTTTGCGCGCAATTGCTGGGTCAATTCGTAGCCGTTCATGTTCGGCATGTTGATATCGGTCAGAACGATCCCGTAGCGGCCATCGCGCCAAAGGCCCAGCGCAGTCACGCCGTCTTCGGCGGTGTCCACCGTATAGCCCAGCGTTTCGAGCTGTTGCTGGATCAACTCTCGATTGACGGGATTGTCGTCGACCAGCAGCACGGTGCCGTGACACGCTACTGCCGGTGCTTCTTGTCCTTTCCTTGCAGCGTCATCGACCCGAATAGGTTCATCCGTTTCAACGTCGAGAATCGCAGCTTGCAAGGCAGCGCTGGAATAGCAGGAGACAAACCAAGCGCCATCACGCGACTCCGGCAGTAAGGAGCCGTCGGTGGTTGCCCGCACAACACGCCTGGCGCGGTCGATCAGGATTTTCTCGTCATCGTCGGTCCATGCCCGTGTTCCGCCAAAAAACACCAGGGCATCGGCTTGCTTCACCCAATCGGGATCCAGGTCCGCGGGCTGTGCGGCAGTCATCACATCGGCCCCCCACCCCACTAACAAGGCGCTGATCTCGGTACGCCACTCCGTCGCCGCCGACAGCAGTGCAATCCGGCGCTTCGCTAGCGGCGCCGGGTTGGCGACCTGCGCGCGTTCAACCATGGCAACCGGCACTTCAAACGAGAACACGCTGCCGACCATCGGCGTGCTCTGCACCTCGATCTTCCCGCCCATCAGTTCGCTGATCTGCTGGCACAAAGTCAGGCCCAATCCGCTTCCGCCAAAGCGCCGCGAAATGCTGGCATCGGCTTGCGAAAACGGTTGGAAAATCTGTAGCCGCTGTTCCTCGGTCATGCCGATGCCTGAATCGATCACTTCGAAGCGAAGCCGCGCCGCTTCACCGGGTTGCTCCGGTACCCGCTTCACGCGCAACGCGACGCGACCGGACTCGGTGAATTTCACCGCATTGCTGACCAGATTGTTGAGCACTTGCCGGATGCGGTGCACATCGGCGACATAACCTGGAGCCAGTCCCGACTCCACGCTGTAATAGAGTTTCAGTCCCTTGCGCTGCGCAACAGGTGCATAGAGCAGTGCCGCCTGCTCGATCAACGGCCGAAGCTCAAACGGCACCGGATCGATATCCAGCTGACCGGCTTCGATGCGCGAAAAATCCAGCACGTCGCTGATGATCGCCAGCAAGGTATCCGCTGAGAGGCGGATACGATCCAGCCGCTCTTGTTGTGAGCGGTCCAGTTGCGAGCGACCAAGCAGTTCGAGATGACCCAGAATGCCGTTGAGGGGGGTACGGATCTCATGACTCATCGTCGCTACAAACGACGATTTCGCACGACTGGCCGATTCGGCGGCTAGCTTCGCCTGTTCGGCCGCCAGCTTCGCCTGCTCGGAGTCGTGCCTGGCCTTACGCAGATTCTCCTCCAGCTCGATACGCGCCGTTACATCGCGAAGTACGCAGAACAGCGCATCTCGATCCTGGTAAACGATGGGTATGGCGGCAACCAACAAATGCCGGGTGCCCCTCTTGTGCGCATCGGTCAGTGCAAATCCAAATTCGCGCGCCTCCGGGCGACCGTTCAATGACTGAGTTGCATCTGCATAGCCTTGCAACAACTGTCGATAGAACGTGATGTCGGCGTCGGGGATATCGATCGCATAACCGCGTACGAGATCATTCTGAAGCAGCGGCGCGACGTTGTTCGTCGCGATCACGCACAGTCCGACCGGAGAGGTTTCGATCATCGTACGATTGAGCGCTTCGCTCTGATAAACGCGCTTTGCACGCGCCAATGCGGGTGCAAATACGCTTCGATCCTGGCGAATCAGCAGCAACCAAAGTGTCGTGAGTAGCAAGACGGCAAGGGTGGTTGCCACCAGCATAGGCAAACGCTCGTAACGGAAGATATCCGCCCAATCGTAAGTACGGACAAGCATCCAGTTGCTACCGATAATGCGTTCTGCAATAAAAAAACGCCCCTCTTTTCGATACTTCGCCATGCCATTGCCTGTTGGCTGGAGCGCCAGCATCGGGCGGAACGCCGCCGCGGCCATCTCGCTATCTGCAGCCGAACCAGTACCAAAAACGACTTGTCCATCCTCGGTCACGACCGTCATGTCGCTCCGCGCTATCTGGCGGAGTTGGCCGACGAACCGTTCCATCGGCTCATAGACCACGAACGCTCCAATCGGTATATCGCCGTCCATGGCAACCAATGAACCAACGATGGCAGGCTGCCCTGTCGAAGGGTTCTTGCCCGCTGCCGATAGGACCTGCGGTAAACCCATTCCATAGACGGGAAGCGTCGGGTTTCCCCGACGCAGCTGCTGGAGTGCCTGCAAATCGTTGAAGTCGATATTGGGCGCGGCGAGCTTTGCAAACAGGGCCGCCCTGTCGGACTGCCCTGCTGCGGCACGCAATTTGGCAACATCCAGCCCGCTTCCAAACGCAAAAAGCACCTCGCTTGGATCATAAAAATAACCTGTGGCGCCCGGCTCTTTGTCCTGGCCAATGATCGTCGTGCCGCTGATCACCGATAGTTCATGGGCAAGCCCTAGATAGAGCTCGACCTTCTCCCGCGGCCACGTGTCGACGCTGCTGCCCAACACCAACCATGGTTTAGCTTCGGGACTGGCCTGAATAACAGCCTGGTTATCGTGCGCAAGGAACCCCGGCAGCTCTGCCTCGCCCTTAGCAGTTAACAAGGAGGCTTTGCTGTGCCAGGCGTATTCGATCATGTTCAGCGTGCGGCCATAGCCCGCGTCACGCTGGATGAATGTCGAATCGAGCGCAAGCTTGGCGCTCCTGAAATCGTCCAGCTGATCGGTCTTGTAATCGTTGATGGTTAGGAGGATCGATGCAATCAAGATCAACAAAATGATTAACGACAAGACCGCCCCGCCACCGTAGAGCAGGCGCTGCTGATGCTGCTCTAGTGCGGCAATATCCCGCTGACCTGTAAGGGCATCGTGGTAAACGGGCTCAGGCATCGTTATCTCGTCAGACCGATAATTCTGGGAGGGCATTCAGATCGATGCCGCGCGAAGAAAAAAGGTGCTGCGAACGGAGGCGGGAGCATCGACGCCGCTACATTCTAGACACATGGCTCCCGGTCGTGGCAGGGAGCTGGAAGAGGAGTCGACTGACATGGTGAATTCTTGGCTCCACGTCCGAAAATGCCCCAGACCGAGCAGGCCCTGAGGCGAGTATCTTTGAAGGATTAACCCTGGTCCAAGGATAGTAAGGGTCACCCCACCTCAGAAATATCGGACTCATCTTAAAAACAAGGATCAGGACGATCGTTACGCATGTCGGAGCGATCTATATTTACGCACTGCTCAAGCGACTCAGGTTATGGCACATCAAGATATTTATACGATTGACACAGGATTCGTACGGCCGCGGTTCGATGCTGCTTACCTGGTTGTTCGCGACGGACACGGCGCCTTTATCGACTGCGGCACCAATCATGCCGTTCCTCGTCTGCTCGGCGCCCTCGCCGAGGCGGACATCGACGCCGCTCGGATCGACTGGCTCATACTTACCCACGTTCACCTCGACCACGCCGGCGGCGCTGGCGAGTTGATTGCGCAACTGCCGAATGCGCGATTGGTTGTACACCCGCGCGGGGCACGACACATGATCGATCCTTCACAGCTCTGGGCCGGTGCGATGGCGGTATACGGCGAGACGGTGATGGAGCAGGCCTATGGCCGCCTTCGACCCATACCGCAGGAACGTGTGGTGGAAGCGCCGGATGGCCATATCGTGGATCTTCGCGGTCGTCTCCTGCACTGCATCGATACGCCCGGTCACGCGAGGCATCATCTGGCTATTTATGATTCTTATGCCAATGCGTGTTTTACCGGCGATACCTTTGGCCTTTCGTATCGCGAATTCGATACGGACCAAGGGCCTTTCATCTTGCCCACGACGACGCCGGTGCAATTCGATCCGGATGCGCTGCACGCCTCGATCGACCGGCTAATGGCGCTGAAGCCGGAGGCGATGTATCTCACTCACTATGGTCGCGTCGAAGATGTCGAACGGCTGGGAGCCAAGCTGCACGCGATGATCGATGCGACGGTCGCCGTCTCGCGACAGGCCGATGGCGTGCCTGATCGACACGCCCGGCTGGTGGAAGGGTTGACCGAACTTTACGCGGCGCGGACGACCGAACACGGTTGGAACGGCGACCTCGCTGCGCTTCGCCATTGGCTGGGCATGGACATCGAACTCAATGCCCAGGGGCTAGGCGTCTGGCTAGATCGACAGCGTGCCTAGCGTCGCAGATGGGTGCGTAGGGTTATCGCGGCTCACCCACTCAGGCGAGCCGCGTGCCGTTCGGCACCGGGCGCTCGATCGCAGTCATCACTACGCCTTGTGCTGTGTGAAAACCTGTCAGCAAGAACTGCGAGCGAAATGGACCGATCTGCTTTTCCGGAAAGTTGATCACACCGACGATCTGTCGGCCAACCAGCGACTCGGGGCTGTAAAGGGCGGCAATCTGCGCGCTGGTTTTCCGCTCTCCATACGGGCCGAAATCTACCCACACCTTCCACGCCGGTTTGCGTGCTTCGGGAAAGGCTTCCACGCGAGTGATCGTGCCGGCGACGATCAACACTTTTTCGAAGTCGGCCCAGCTGATTTCTTCAACAGCAGACGTTTGTTCGCTCATCCTTCCAGACTCGTCTTGAACCAATCGTTGAATTCTTGCCACCAATAACTGGCTTGCGCCCCCACGAAGCCGAACGGCTTATAGGTGCTGGTGAGCCCATAGTCTGCAAACTGCTTCCAGCCACCGTCGCCTTCGGCGATGGCCGAGGCCAGCAGTTCACCTGCCGCGCAGGTCGGAGCCAGCCCGTGGCCGCCGAACGCCTGGGCCCACCAGAGCCCATCGTCACTGCTGCCGATTTGCGGCATCTGGTGGCGTGCATAACTCATCAAGCCCGACCAGGCGTACTCGATACGACTATCTCTCAAGGCAGGAAAAACCCGTAACAGATCACGCATCAATAGACGCTTCACCGCCGATGCGGAACGGTTGCGGATCGAGATCCGCCCTCCCCACAGCAGCCGTTTGTCCGGCAGTGGACGGTAATAATCGAAGGCAAATCGTGTGTCGTAGACTGCTGCGCGCGTGCGCAGGCAATCATCGAGTCGCTCACCCAAAGGTTCCGTCACCATCACATAGGTGGCGATCGGCAAGATCGCGCGATCAATTTGTTGACGGAGACCCGCCAGATAGCCACCACAGGCAAGCACCACGTGTTCGGCCTGCAGCTCGCCCTGTGACGTGCTTACCACCCAGTGATGATTTTCTCTTCGCAAGCGCCAAACATCGCTTTCTTCATGAATACGCACGCCCTGCGCTGCCGCAGCGGCCGCCAGCCCGATGGCGTAGTTCAGCGGATGCAGATGCAGGGCGTTGCGCTCATAGAGACCGTCGTAGTAACGCTTGCTGCGTACTAGCTCGCGCAGCTCTTCACGCGGCAACCAATCCCAATGCACGTTGTAATGATCGGCCAAGGTTTGTTGGCGCTTACGCAATACATTCGGGTCGCGGAACCAGTTGGCCCAGATCACACCCTGATCCACCGCGTCGCAGGGAATGGCATAGCGCGCGACACGCTCGCGTATCCGTTGCACTGCTGCCGTGGTCAGTTGGAACAAGTCGCGCGCGCGCTGTTCGCCAAGCTGGCTGCGCAGCGCTTCCTCGCCCAGCGAATAGCCGCCGAACACGAATCCGCCATTGCGGCCTGATGCGCCGAAACCGATCTGTTCGCGCTCCAGCAACACCACATCGCGCACGCCGCGCTCGGCCAGACCAAGGGCCGTATTGAGACCTGCAAAGCCGCCGCCGATGATGGCCACGCGCGTTTCCTGCCGCCCCTGCAACGGTGCATGGCGTTCGGACGGCGTGGCTGTTGCACGGTAGTAGGACGGAACCGGTGATTGCTTCATGCGTGTACGTGCTGATAGCCCGGGACGGTGCGGGTCGGCCGAGGATAGCGCGTACTGATGCGGGAAACTTAGCCAACACTAAGTCGGCGGCATGCACCCGCATTCGTACGGCACGTACAGACGGCGTCCCCTTACAGCTTGCTGGCTACATCACGCACTGTCTGAGCGAGCGCGGGATCCTGCATGGCCATGTGCATGGTCGCCCGAACCAGCCCCGCTTTGTTGCCGCAATCGAAACGCGTGCCTTCAAAGCGGTAGGCGAGCACTTTGCCCTGCTCCAGCAGCAGCGCTTCGATGGCGTCGGTCAGCTGGATCTCGCCACCGGCGCCCGGCTTGGTCTGTTCGAGCAGATGGAAGATGCGTCCAGGCAATACATATCGCCCCACGACGGCCAGGTTGGAAGGCGCATCCGCCGGCTTGGGTTTTTCGACCATGAAGCGAATGCGTGCACTGCGTGCATCGATCGGCTCGGCATCGACGATGCCGTACTTATCGGTCTGTTCGTGCGGCACTTCTTCGACGGCAATGACGCCGGCGTGTTCGGCCTCACCCAGCTCGGCCATCTGGCGCAAAGCGCCCTTGCCTCGATTCCAGATCAAATCGTCGGGCAGCACCACACCGAACCGTTCGTCGCCCACTACAGGTTTGGCGCACAGCACCGCGTGGCCGAGACCGAGCGCTTCCGGCTGCGTTACAAAGATTGCGCGCACGTGTCGCGGAAGCGTGCCCTGCACCAGCGCCAGCAGCTCGTCTTTACCTTTCTCTTGCAGCTTCGCTTCGAGCTCGTAAGCCTTGTCGAAGTAATCAGCGATGGCGTGCTTGTAGCGGTTGGTGACAAATATCAGCGTGTCGGCGCCGGCATCCACCGCCTCATCGACCGCGTATTGAATGAGCGGCTTATCCAGAACCGGCAGCATTTCCTTGGCAACGACCTTGGTGGCCGGCAAAAAACGCGTACCGAGGCCGGCCACGGGAAACACCACCTTGCGCAACGGCTTGCTCACTCACTTCTCTCCCATTTCGTTACGGCGAATCGAAACGACATTGCCAGGCTGGGCAACGTCACTCCAGCTGAATGACGGCAACAGATTGGACACACAGTGCCGCAGCTCTTCCTCGTCGTAGCTGCGCACGGCATCGGCTGCCTTGGCTATCTGCGCTTGCAGTAGTTCCCACGACACAGGGCGATGCTGTGCCAGGAAAATTTTGGTGTGGGTCGTCGCGCTGTAGTTTTCCAGCGGATGAAACAGCTCTTCGAACAGTTTCTCGCCCGAACGCAGGCCGGTATAGACGATCGGAATCTCGGTGCCAGGCTTCTTGCCGGCGAGTCGGATCATCTGTTCGGCGAGATCGCGGATCTTTACCGGCTCGCCCATGTCCAGCGCGAAGATCTCGCCGCCCTTGCCTAATGCCGCGGCCTGCAGAATCAGCTGCGTGGCCTCAGGAATGGTCATGAAATAGCGCGAGATTTCCGGGTGCGTTACCGTTACCGGACCGCCAGATTGGATTTGCCGACGGAACAGCGGCGCGACGGAGCCGGCCGAATCCAGCACATTGCCGAATCGCACCGTGATGAAGTGCGTATTGGAGTGGGCATTGAGATTTTGGCACCAGATTTCGGCGATGCGCTTGCACGCGCCCATGACACTGGTGGGGTTAACCGCTTTGTCGGTGGAAATGAGTACAAAACATTCCACCCGCATTTCGCTGGCCAAATCGGCCACCGTGCGCGTCGCCAGCACATTGTTGCGGACGGCGGTACGCAACTGACCCTGCAACATCGGTACGTGCTTGTAGGCCGCAGCATGGAAAACCACTTGCGGCATGACCTCGGTAAACAGCCGGCGCATGGCGATGGGATCGCCGCAATCGGCCAGCACGCTGTTGAGCAGAAGCTCGGGGTATGCCGCGCGCAGCTCTTGCGATATCTGATAGAGGTTGTATTCGCACGATTCGACGATGGTAAGAGCGTGCACACCAAGTCGTGCAACTTGCCGACACAGTTCCGAACCGATCGAACCGCCACCACCCGTCACCAGTACGCGACGGCCTGTCAGCGTCTCGCGAATCCGCGTCCAATCCAGTTCCACGGGATCGCGTCCCAGTAGATCTTCAATCGAGACTTCCTTGATCTGATTGAACTGGGCGCGTCCTGCTACAACGTCCTCAAGCTTGGGAACCGTGCGATACGGGAGACCCGTACGATCGCACAGCTCTACGACCTGCCGCATTTGCCGAGCATTGGCGCCAGGCAAGGCAATCAGCAGCATCTGCACGGCGGCTTCCTTGGCGACATCCGGAAGCTGCTCAAGCGTGCCGAGCACCGGCTTGCCGTTGATGCGCGCACCGCGCAGGGAACGCTGGTCGTCCACAAATCCGACAACCACGTAACGGCTATCGCGATGCAGATCGCGTGCAAGTGCTTCACCAGCGCGATCCGCACCGACGATCAGCACGCGCTGCGTCTTGGTACTCATGAACAAATCGAGACGACTGTCCTTCCAAAAACGGTAGGCCAGGCGCGGCGCACCCAGGAACAAAGCGAGCACGAATGGATATAACAGCAAGACGGAGCGTGGCACTCCTTCCAGGCGGCTATACAGAAACAGCGTGACACCGATCGCTACCGTTCCGACGATAGCCGCGCGCAAGATGTTCCAAAGATCCGGCAGACTGGCAAAACGCCAAACGCCTTTATAGAGGCCGGTCCACGCGTAGATCAGTGCTTGAACTGCCAACACGATCGGAAACTCGAGCATTCCGAAAGTGATCGGTAGCTGGGGATCCAGCGCGTACCGCAGTTCCTTCGCCACCCACCAGGCAAGCGCCGTGATTAGCAGGTCGTGTATCACCACGGCCACTCGCGGATGGACGATTCCGACCCATTTACGTACGGACATAACGAACCTTGTATCGATCTCGACGGATCAAGCGACGTTTGCCGATAAGCCAAACCGCCGCGGCGATCGCATAAGTGACGACGCAGGCTATGAACCCAATCCCTGGTCGCCGAAACGCCAGTACCGCAAACGGCACGGCCACCAGCAGATTCCAACCCCCATACCACGCCGCTCCCACAGCATGCGTACGCCCTCTGCGCACGATCCACTGATAGAGATGTTCGCGATGCGCAGTGTACCAGCGCCGTCCTCGCAGGATACGGACCAGCAGAGTAAGGCTCGCATCCGTCACGAATGCTGAACTGAGAATCAGGGCAGGCCAAACCAGCGGCCAGTTCACCCGCCACAGCATCGCGGTGAGGGCGAATAAAAGGAGGCCGATGCTGCCGCTGCCTACGTCCCCCATGAAAATACGGGCTGGGGAACGGTTGTAGCACCAGAACCCAAGGCATGCCGCCGCTACGCATGAAGATGCGCCGGCCAGTGCGGTTTGCCCACTGCACCAGGCAAGCAAAGCAAGGCCGCACGCCACGAAGATGCCCTGCTGCGCCAGCAGACCATCGATGCCGTCCATGAAGTTATGCAGGTTGATGCTCCAGGCTCCGGCCAGGACCAGCACCGGCAGCCAGAGCCAGCTTGACCCGTCAATGAGCAATGCCGAAGAAAACAGAGAAGCTGCCACTATTTGGATGCCGAAGCGCGGAAGCGCCGGCAGAGGATGATGATCGTCCCACCATCCGATCCATGCGACCAGAAACACTGCCAAAAGCAAAGCGATCACGATAAGAAGTGCCCAGGACGGCTGCATAGACATCAGGCAGACCGGTACTGTCGCCAACACCGCCACCACCATGCCGATACCGCCACCGCGTGGCGTCGGAAGTTTGTGCGAACGCCGCTGACCCGGCTGATCGTACATACCGCGGCGATGCGCATAGGCGATAGCCGCGCGCACGACGCCTAGAGCGATCAGAAAAGCACACAGCACGGCAAGCACGATCGGGGCGAAAGCAGCCACGACAGCGTCACTCATTGGCTACACCGTGAATGGGCCGGATCGTGCTCCAACCCTTGCAACTGGGGCACTGCCAATGATGCGCCTTGGTACCGAAACCACAATGACTGCAGCGGTACATCGCCTGCCCCTCGAGCAGCTTGCGGGTGAGGTCGCGCAGAATCAGAAAATTCTCCCTCGCCTCGCCCTCGATCTTGTCCATCGTGGCATCGATCAACGCCATCAAGCCGCGCACCGAAGGGCGCTGCCGCAACTGTGAAGTAAGAAATTCGATGGCCAGCTTTTCGCCGTCGCGTTGTTCGTACAAATGCGTCAGCGCAAGCACGGGCGAAATACCGTGATAGCGAGCCAGGATATCGCGCAAAAAACGCTCCGCTCGCTCCATCTGGCCGGAGCGCGCGTAGCTGTCCAGCAAAGGCGGCAGAATTTCTGGCACGAAGGCAATGTCCGCTTCCACCGCACGCTCGTAGACATCGACTGCGTCGGCATGACTACCTTCTTCTGCATGCAGGCGCCCAGTGAGCATAAACGCGCGCACGCAATCGGACTGACACGCGAACGCATGCTGCAAGTATTCGCGTGCTTCGGCGCGAGCGCCATGTTGGCGCGCCTGTTCCGCCAATTCGCAATAGAACTGGGCAATCGTTGTTTCTTCTTCTTCGCCCGTCATCGTTTCGAGGCGGCGCGCATGTTCGATCGCCTTATGCCAATCGCGCTCGTGCTGGTAGATCGCTATCAAATGGCGCAAGGCCGAGGGTGCATGCGCATTCATTGCCACCAGATCGGAGAAGAGTGCTTCTGCGCGATCGAGCAGACCGGCGCGCATATAGTCTTCGCCAAGCTCCAGCAACGCCACGGTTTTCATGCCTTCAGACAAACCGGGCCTGGATACCAGGTGCTGATGCAGACGAATGGCGCGGTCCACTTCGCCACGACGGCGAAAGAGATTGCCCAGCGCTAGATGAGTCTCGACCGTGTCTCGGTTGTACTCGGCCAGCTTGAGGAAGACCTCGATGGCTTTGTCCTGCTCTTCATTGAGCAAGTAGTTCAAACCACGGAAATAATCCGAGGACAGTTCACTGACCTGCGCGCCCGAACGACGCACACCCGCGCGCCGAGCTGTCCACCAGCCACTTAGAAAGGCCGCTGGTATGAGTAGAGCCAGCAGCGAATAGAAGATGTTCATGGTGTCTTCGACGCCTTCGCGCCCTGGGCTTTCGCGCTGCGTCGACGCTCTCGACGGTGCCCTGTGGTGACACCCAGCCATGCTGTCAGGCCACCGAGGATCCACCCGATCGCCAGCATGGTCAGCAAGGCGGCGCCTTTCGGAACCTGGACGCGCGCAAAAGCAAGGTCGTAGCCGACGAGGTCCGCGTTGAGCGCCCCGAGCACTATTCCCCCGGCGATGAACAGCAACAGTAGCAGCATCACGATCAGTCGCATCCGACGACTTTACCTGATTGATTGTAAGCGTCACAGGCGCCGGCACGGATCGATTCAGCCGAGGTCATCGTTTGGCGCTATCCGCAAAAAAAAGAAAGGCAGGGTCGGCTATCAGCCGCCTGCCTGTCGGAATAAGGGTTGCGCAGAGACGGCTAGCCGTCCTGCTGCTCCAGATGCATGTTGACACGTTCGCGCAGCTCCTTGCCGGGCTTGAAGTGCGGGACGTGCTTGCCCGGCAGCGCGACAGCGTCGCCGGTCTTGGGATTGCGGCCCATACGCGGCGGCCGGTAATGCAGTGCGAAACTGCCGAAACCGCGCACCTCGATGCGCTCGCCGCTCGCCAGGGCTTGGCTCATCTGTTCGATGACGTTCTTGACCGCCAGCTCGACGTCGCCAAACGCAAGATGGGTCTGACGCCTTGCCAGCGCCTCAATCAGCTCGGATTTGGTCATGGGTCCCCAATGTCCGTGACGTGGAACGAGATGGGGCGGCGCAACGCCGCCCCACTGCAGGCACTAAATCAATCAGCCTTGTTGAGCTGCTCTTTGAGCAGCGCACCAAGCTTGGTCGTGCCACCGGACGCGGACGAATACTCGGCCATGACGTCTTGCAGCTCTTCCTCGTCCTTGGCGCGAATCGACAGCGACAGCTGGCGACCCTTGCGGTCCATGCCGGTGAACTTGGCTTCGACCTTGTCGCCCACCTTCAGATGCTGCGTAGCATCCTCGATGCGCTCCTTGGCGATGTCATTGGCGCGCAGGTAACCCTCGACGCCATCGCCCAGGTCGATCACTGCACCCTTGGCGTCCACTTCCTTCACGGTGCCATTGACGATGGTGCCGCGCTGATGGACGGCCATGAAGTGACCGAACGGATCCTGCTCCATCTGCTTGATGCCGAGCGAGATACGCTCGCGCTCCGGATCCACGGCCAACACCACGGCTTCGATCTCGTCGCCCTTCTTGAAGTTGCGAACGAGGTCTTCGCCCGATGCCTGCCAGGAAATATCGGACAAATGCACGAGACCATCAATGCCGCCATCCAGACCGATGAAGATGCCGAAGTCGGTGATCGACTTGATCTGACCGGACACCTTGTCGTTCTTCTTGTGCATCGCTGCGAACGCTTCCCACGGGTTCGAGCGGGTCTGCTTGATACCCAGCGAGATGCGGCGACGCTCTTCATCCACGTCCAGCACCATCACTTCGGTTTCGTCGCCGACCTGCACGACCTTGGCCGGATTGACGTTCTTGTTGGTCCAATCCATTTCGGAGACGTGGACCAGACCTTCGACGCCCGGCTCGATCTCGACGAAGCAGCCGTAATCGGTGACGTTGGAAACCTTGCCGAACAGACGGCTGCCGACCGGGTAACGACGCGAGATGGCAACCCACGGATCGTCGCCCAGCTGCTTCAGGCCCAGCGATACGCGGTTGCGCTCGCGGTCGTACTTCAGCACGCGGACGTCCAACTCGTCGCCGACGTTGACGACTTCGGACGGATGACGCACACGCTTCCACGCCATGTCGGTGATGTGCAGCAGGCCGTCGATACCGCCCAGATCCACGAACGCGCCGTAGTCGGTGAGGTTCTTGACGGTGCCCTTGACCACAGCGCCTTCGGTCAAACGTTCCAGCAGCTTCTCGCGCTCTTCGGAGAACTCGGTCTCGACGACGGCGCGGCGGCTGACGACAACGTTGTTGCGCTTGCGGTCCAGCTTGATGATCTTGAACTCGAGCGCCTTGCCCTCGAGGTAAACCGGATCGCGCACGGGACGCACATCAACGAGCGAGCCCGGCAGGAATGCGCGGACATCCTTGATGTCGACCGTGAAGCCACCCTTGACCTTGCCGGAGATCATGCCGGTGATGGTCTCTTCCTTGTCGAACGCCTGCTCCAGGTCGTCCCACACCATCGAACGCTTGGCTTTCTCGCGCGACAGCTTGGTCTCGCCGAAACCGTCTTCGAGTGCATCGAGGGCAACCTTCACCTCGTCACCCACCTGCACTTCCAACTCGCCCTTCTCGTCCTTGAACTGCTCGATCGGGACGATGCCTTCGCTCTTCAGACCAGCGTTGATCACAACGACGTCGTTGCGGATTTCCACAACGATACCGGTGACGATCGCGCCCGGCTTCAGCTTAGAGATGGCCTGTTGGCTCTGTTCAAACAGTTCGGCAAAACTTTCAGTCATGTTGATTCCAAAAATAAGAAAAGGCCCGTAACCCTATGCGCGCCGTCGGATGTTTGCGCACGGGCGAGGCCCACCGGTTGTGGGTGTCTTTGGGATCGCTCCCTCGGCACCGTTGACCAAAACCCCATGCCGCGACATGGAGCACCAAAGCCGCCGCAACCGTGGTTACGGTTTGACGACGGCTAAAACCTTAGCGACCACATCCTCGATCCCCATGCCAGTGGTATCCACCAACACTGCATCGCGGGCGGGCTTGAGCGGCGCAACGGCTCGCGAGGCATCGCGGGCGTCACGCGCTTCAATTTCGCTCTGAAGGGATGAGAGTGTAACGCTTAGCCCCTTTTCCTTCAACTGCTTATAGCGTCTTTTCGCCCTTTCGGCGGCGCTGGCGGTCAGGAACACCTTGAACGGTGCGTCAGGAAAGATCACGGTACCCATATCGCGCCCGTCGGCCACCAACCCTGGCGCTTTGCGGAAGCTGAGCTGGAGTGCCACCAGGGCCTGCCGCACGGAGGGTACCGAGGCGATCGCCGAAGCCGCCGCACCGGCCGTTTCGGTACGGAGCTCGTCCGTGGCGTCGTGGCCGTTTACAATGACCCGGGTCTCGCCCCCATCCTGCGCGGCACGAAACTGGATTTTGGTGCTTTGCGCACAGCGGGTCACAGCCTCGGTATCGGAAAGGTCCAGCCCCGCCGCACCTGCGGCGTAGCCAATCGCCCGATACAACGCTCCGGAATCCAGCATCCGCCAGCCCAGATGCTCAGCCACGAGCCGGCTGATCGTGCCCTTGCCTGATCCGGATGGTCCGTCGATGGTGAGTACGGGCACAGGCGGACTCGTATGCATGGAATGACCTGATGGCACGGGAAGTGCTTAGCTTAACGCGTTCACAGGGGTTTCAAGCGCATGCTTAACAGCTCTCAATCAACCACGACTTCCTATCAGCCACCGGCCATGAATGATCTCCGACGCGAGTTCGAGCAAGCCGCTTCGGATATCAAGCGGCTGGGCGAACGCCCCGACAACGACACCTTGTTGAAGCTTTACGCCCTCTACAAACAGGGCCTTGATGGGGATGTCCACGGCAGCCAGCCCGGTTTCTTCGATTTTGTCGGCACGGCCAAACATGAAGCGTGGGCGCAATTGCGCGGCCTGCCGCAGGACGATGCAATGCGGCAATACATTTCACTGGTACGACAATTGCTCGACTGACAAGCACCTGCCCCGCCGCGGCCACTTGCGCCCACGACGAATAGCCGGCACATTCATACGATCGTTTGAAGACGGTCGCCGCATGAACTACCCCCACCTGTTCGCCCCGCTGAAGCTGGGTCACGTCACCCTGCCCAACCGAATCCTGATGGGTTCGATGCATACCGGGCTGGAGGACAAGGCCGCCGACTTCGACAAACTGGCCGCCTATTTCGCCGAACGTGCGCGCGGCGGCGTCGGGTTGATGGTGACCGGGGGCATCGCACCGAGCATCGAGGGCTGGCTCAAGCCTTTCGGCGGCCGGCTGACCCTGCCCTGGCACAAGCCAAGGCATCGCAAGCTCACTCATGCCGTGCATGCCGAAGGCGGTCACATCTGCATGCAGATCCTGCACGCCGGCCGCTACGGCTATCACCCGCTTTCGGTCGCGCCATCGCGCATCAAATCACCGATCACGCCATTTACCCCGCGTGCGCTCAGCTCGCGCGGCGTGGAGCGCACGATCAACGACTTCGTACGCTGTGCCCGACTGGCACAGGACGCCGGTTACGACGGCGTCGAAGTGATGGGTTCGGAAGGTTATTTGATCAATCAATTCATCGCAGCGCGCACGAATCAGCGCAACGACGACTGGGGCGGCGACGCAGCGCGGCGCATGCGTTTTCCCGTGGAAATCGTGCGACGCATGCGCGCAGCAGTGGGTGCAAATTTCATCATCATCTACCGGCTGTCGATGCTCGATCTCGTCGAAGGCGGACAAGATTGGCAAGACATCGTGACACTGGCCAAGGCGATCGAAACGGCCGGTGCCAGCGTCATCAACACCGGCATCGGCTGGCACGAAGCGCGCGTGCCCACCATCGTCACCAGTGTGCCGCGTGCGGGCTTTGCGTGGGTGACGAAGAAGCTCAAAGGCGAAGTGTCGATCCCGCTGATCACTACCAATCGCATCAACATGCCGGAGGTGGCCGAACAGATTCTCGCCAGCGGAGAAGCCGACATGGTTTCAATGGCCAGACCGCTGCTCGCCGATCCAGATTGGGCAGTAAAGGCCAAGGCTGGCCGCGGCGAGCGCATCAACACTTGCATCGCGTGCAACCAAGCATGTCTTGATCACGTTTTTCAGAATCAGCGCGCGAGCTGCATGGTGAATCCGCGTGCCTGCCACGAAACGGAACTGCCGATCGTTCCAGCGAACGTTCGCAAGCGCGTTGCGGTCGTCGGCGCAGGACCTGCAGGCATGGCCTGCGCCGCGACCCTAGCCGAGCGCGGCCATGACGTGACCCTGATCGATGGCGCCAGCGAAATTGGCGGCCAGTTCAACTACGCCAAGCGCATTCCTGGCAAGGAAGAGTTTCACGAGACACTGCGCTATTTCACGCACCGCCTCGCCGACAGCGGCGTGCGCGTGCAATTGAGACAGATCGCGGACGCTGCCACGCTCAAAGCACAGGGCTATGACGATGTCGTCGTGGCCACAGGCATCACGCCACGCCACGTGCACTTTCCGGGCAGCGACGACCCACGCGTACTGGGTTATCTCGATGTATTGGCGCGAAACAAACCGGTCGGCGCGCGCGTGGCCATCATCGGCGCCGGAGGCATCGGCTTCGACGTGGCCGAGTTTCTGGTCGAACACGCTCCGTCGCCCACCACAGACGTAGCGCGATGGACACGCGAATGGGGCGTCGACATGCAACTCGCTCAACCTGGTGGCCTGCAACGCCCACAACCAGAGCCCGCCGCGCGACAAGTGTGGCTGCTGCAACGTAGCGAGGGACGCCCGGGAGCACGGTTGAATAAAACGACCGGCTGGGTTCATCGCGCCACGTTGAAAAACAAACAGGTGGCGATGCTGGGCGGGGTCACTTACGACCGCTTCGACGACCAGGGGCTGCACATCAGCGTGGACGGCAAAGCACAGATTCTCCCCGTCGATCACGTAGTCGTTTGCGCAGGCCAGGAACCCAACCGCAACCTGGCGGATACCCTGGCCTCGCAGGGCCAGCGCGTGCATGTGATTGGCGGTGCCGATGTGGCGGCTGAACTCGACGCCAAACGCGCCATCGCACAGGGCACACGGCTCGCTGCAGAACTTTAAGAAAGTTCTGTAAGGCTCTAATTCGGAAGGTAGAAAAGGAAGCGCCCCGCCAGCGACGCGTCGGTAGTGGCTCTGGGGAGGGAGACCGAATACCGCGGGGGTAGCGTCGCTGCGGGGCGAGGGTCAGCGGCACTCGGGGGGAGGGGTCAGTGCCGCGACAGGACGTATATTATGATCGACGCGATACAGAATCAAATATATATTTAAGGCCCAACTTATACGAAAGTCATATATGTTTGATTTTCGCCAATTACGTTACTTCATAGCGGTCGCCGAGGAGCTTAGCTTCACCCGCGCCGCGCAACGGCTGCACCTCTCGCAGCCACCGCTTTCGCAGCAGATCCAGGCACTTGAGCAAGATCTCGGCATCCGTCTGCTGGAGCGCGACAAGCGCAACGTTTCCCTGACCGCCCCAGGGCTGCTATTCCTCGAACACGCGCGACAGATCCTTGCCATGGCCGATGAAACCCGCACTCGGGTAACCGAAGCGGCAGCGGGATTCAGCGGTCATCTCAAGCTGGCGTATACGGTCTCGGTATCGTTCCACCCTGCCATGCCGCAGACCCTGCTTCGACTTGGGCAAAACGCGCCAAACATCCGGGTCTGGCTCAGCGAGATGTACACCGAGCCGCAATTTGCGGCCCTACGCGCTGGCCAGCTCGATGTCGGCTTCGTGCGCGATGTGCCGAGCCACGAAGACGATGCGCGCACCTTGAGGCTGGATGTCATCGATCGCGAACCCCTGCTGCTTGCCCTGCCCGCCGGTCATCGACTGGCCGGTCGCGCAAGCCTGGAACTGGGCGAGCTCGCGGGTGAACCTTTCGTCATCCAGCCGCGCGAACTGGCCGCCACGCTATACGACCGGCTGGTGCTTCTGGCCGCCCGGGCAGGCTTCCATCCGGTCGTACGGCAGCAGGCGCAACAGATTAACGGCCTGATTGCCCTCGTTGCTGCGGGCATCGGCATGGCCCTAGTGCCCGCCAGCATGCAGGTCGTCAAGCTAGCAGGTGTAAGCTATGTCCCACTTAGCGACCCGGATGCTTACCTGCTGCTCGCCGTAGCAAGCCGCATCGCCAACCCGTCGCCAGTGGTCCAGCAGTTCCTTGAAACGGTATCCGACGCCAAGGCGGCACTGGGCTTGTGATAAGTGATTCAAATAGTTATACTTGCGCGCTTTCTTTGACTCATTTCGTTCCAGGAGCCGGCCGTGAAGGTGCTTTCCTCTTTGAAGTCCGCCAAGCAGCGGCACCGTGACTGCAAGGTTGTGCGCCGTCGCGGCAAAGTGTTCGTGATCTGCAAGAGCAACCCGCGCTTCAAGGCGCGTCAGCGTTGATCGTAGCTACGAACGCGTAAAAAAAAGCCGCTGCAAAGCGGCTTTTTTTATGGCAACACGCTCAAATTTGAACCGACCGGATAGTCCGGCCGGCCAAATCATCACTGGTAACGGACGCCCGTGATCTCGTATCGCTTCACGCCATTGGGCGCCTTGAACTCGAAGCTGTCGCCGGCGCTCTTGCCGATCAGCGCGCGCGCAATCGGCGATGACACGGCGATCAGGCGCTGCTTGATGTCGGCTTCGAGGTCGCCAACGATCTGATAAGTCACCGCCTCGCCACTGTCTTCCTCTTCCAGTTCCACAATGGCGCCGAAAACCACCTTGTTGCCGGCGCTCAGTCGCGACACGTCGATCACCTCGGCGGTAGACAGCGCAGCTTCCAGTTCGGCGATGCGACCCTCGGTGAAGCTCTGCTGTTCGCGAGCGGCGTGATACTCGGCGTTTTCCTTCAGATCGCCGTGCGCACGAGCTTCGGCGATGGCCGCGATGATGCGGGGACGCTCGACCGACTTCAGACGATCCAACTCGGCGCGCAGGCGTTCCGAGCCGACTTTGGTGATGGGGGCGCGACTCATGCGCTCAGCTCCTTGTGAAGTTCCTGCAGGCTATGCACTTCGCCGGTGTCGTGGAAATCCAGCGAATGCACCAGCGCGCGCGCGCCTGCGACGGTAGTGGAATACGTAACGCGATGCTGCAAGGCTTCGCGCCGGATCGAGAACGAATCGGCGATGGCCTGCTTGCCCTCGGTCGTGTTGACGATATAGACGATCTCGCCGTTCTTGATCAGATCGACGATATGCGGCCGGCCTTCGAGCACTTTGTTGATGCGCTCGCAAACCACACCGTGATCGGTCAGATAAGCGGCCGTGCCGGAGGTAGCGACCAGGTTGAACCCGCGCGCCACGATGCCTTTGGCGACCGTCAGCAAACGTTCCTTATCAGCATCACGCACCGAGACGAATACCTTGCCCTTGGGCGGCGTTTTGATGCCAGCAGCGTCGTGGCCGCGCGCAAAGGCGGCGCCGAAGCTGCGGCCCACGCCCATCACTTCACCGGTGGAACGCATTTCCGGACCGAGGATCGGATCGACATTCTGGAACTTCAGGAATGGGAAGATCGCTTCCTTCACCGAGTAGTAGCTCGGGATCACTTCGCGAGTGGTGCCCTGATCCGCCAGGCTGCGACCGGCCATGCAGCGCGCAGCGATCTTGGCCAGCGCGACGCCGGTGGCCTTGGAAACGAACGGCACCGTGCGCGAGGCACGCGGATTCACTTCCAGAATGAACACCGTGTCGCCCTGGATGGCGAACTGAGTGTTCATCAAGCCGATGACCTTCAACTCCTTCGCCATAAGCGCGACCTGGCGACGCAATTCGTCCTGGATGGCCGGCGACAGCGAATACGGCGGTAGCGAGCACGACGAATCGCCCGAGTGCACGCCAGCCTCTTCGATATGCTCCATGATGCCGCCCACCAGCACGTTGCCGGTGGTGTCGGCGATGACGTCCACATCCACCTCGACTGCATGGTCGAGGAAGCGGTCCAGCAGCACCGGGGAATCGTTCGATACCTGCACGGCTTCGCGGATGTAGCGCGACAGGTCAGCGTCGTCGTAGACCACTTCCATCGCGCGACCGCCCAGCACGTAGCTTGGGCGAACGACCAGCGGATAACCGATCTCGCGCGCCAAAGCCAACGCTTCGTCGGCGTTGCGTGCGGTGCGATTCGGCGGCTGGGTGAGGCCCAGCTTGGTGATCATCTGCTGGAAGCGTTCGCGATCTTCGGCAAGGTCGATGGAATCCGGCGATGTGCCGATAATCGGTGCACCCGCAGCTTCCAGCGCACGCGCGAGTTTCAGCGGCGTCTGGCCGCCGTACTGCACGATCACGCCCTTCGGCTTTTCGAGATCGACGATCTCCAGCACGTCTTCGAGCGTCAGCGGCTCGAAGTACAGGCGATCGGAGGTGTCGTAGTCAGTGGAGACCGTTTCCGGGTTGCAGTTGACCATGATGGTCTCGAACCCGTCTTCGCGCAGCGCCAGTGCGGCATGCACGCAGCAGTAGTCGAACTCGATACCCTGCCCGATGCGATTCGGACCGCCGCCCAGCACGATGATCTTGTCGCGGTTGGTCGGGTTCGCCTCGCACTCTTCCTCGTAGGTGGAGTACATGTAGGCGGTCGTCGTAGCGAACTCGGCCGCGCAGGAATCCACGCGCTTGTATACCGGACGCACGCCCAGCGTGCGGCGCAAATGGCGCACTGCCGTTTCGTCGGTATGGGTGAGCTCGGCGAGACGCGCATCGGAGAAGCCGAGCCGTTTCAGCTCGCGCATGCGTGGGGCATCGAGTGCGGTGAGGCCCTGCTCCTGCACTTCTTTCTCGGTGAGCACGATGTCTTCGAACGCAGCGAGGAACCACGGATCGACGCGGCTCAGATCGTGCACTTCTTCCAGCGTCAATCCGGCGCGAAACGCATCGGCCAGATGGAAGACACGATCGGGACGCGGCTCACGTAGTTCGCGCTTGAGCGTAGCCAGGCCATCGTCGGTGCCGATATCCAGACCGGTCGGATTGAGTCCGGTCTTGCCGATTTCCAAACCGCGCAACGCTTTCTGCAGCGACTCGTGGAAGCTGCGTCCCATCGCCATCACTTCACCCACCGATTTCATCTGCGTGGTGAGGCGTGCGTCGGCCTGCGGAAATTTCTCGAAGGCGAAGCGCGGAATCTTGGTGACGACGTAATCGATGGTCGGCTCGAACGACGCCGGAGTGAGACCGCCGGTGATGTCGTTCTTCAACTCGTCCAGCGTATAGCCCACCGCCAGCTTCGCGGCGATCTTGGCGATCGGGAAACCCGTGGCCTTGGATGCCAGCGCGGACGAACGCGACACACGCGGATTCATCTCGATGACCACCACGCGGCCGGTCTCGGCGTTCACGCCGAACTGCACGTTGGAGCCACCGGTATCCACGCCGATCTTGCGCAGCACCGCGATCGAGGCATCGCGCAGGCGCTGGTATTCCTTGTCGGTGAGCGTCTGCGCCGGCGCGACGGTGATCGAGTCGCCGGTGTGTACGCCCATCGGATCGAGGTTTTCGATCGAACACACGATGATGCAGTTGTCCGCCTTGTCGCGAACCACTTCCATCTCGAATTCTTTCCAGCCGAGCACGGACTCTTCGACCAGTACTTCATGCACCGGCGAGAGTTCCAGACCGCGTTTGACGATCTCTTCAAACTCTTCGCGATTGTAGGCAATGCCACCGCCCGAACCGCCAAGCGTGAAGCTGGGGCGGATGATGGTCGGGTAGCCCACGGTCGTCTGGATCTCGACCGCCTGCTCGAACGTGCGTGCCACCGCCGCCTTCGGGCATTCCAGCCCGATCTCCGACATGGCCACGCGGAACAACTCGCGGTCTTCGGCCATGCGGATCGCTTCGCGCGACGCGCCGATCAGCTCAACGTCGTATTTTTCGAGCACACCGTTGTCCGCGAGATCGAGCGCGCAGTTGAGGCCAGTCTGGCCACCCATCGTCGGCAGCACCGCATCGGGGCGCTCCTTGGCGATGATGCGCTCCACCGTCTGCCAGTTGATCGGCTCGATGTAGACCGCATCGGCGGTCTCCGGGTCGGTCATGATCGTGGCGGGGTTGGAGTTCACCAGGATGACGCGGTAGCCCTCTTCCTTCAGCGCCTTGCAGGCCTGCGCGCCGGAATAGTCGAACTCGCACGCCTGGCCGATCACGATCGGGCCGGCGCCGATGATGAGGATGGTCTTGATATCGGTACGCTTGGCCATCTCAGCGGGCCTCCTGCATCAGCTTGGCAAATCGATCGAACAGGTAACCGATGTCGTGGGGGCCAGGACTCGCTTCCGGATGACCCTGGAAGCAGAAGGCCGGACGATCAGTCAGCGCGAAACCTTGCAGCGAGCCATCGAACAGCGAGGTGTGTGTCACGCGCACGTTGGCAGGCAGGGTTGCGCCATCCACCGCGAAGCCGTGGTTCTGAGAAGTGATCAGCACACGACCGTCGTCATGGTCTTTCACGGGATGATTTGCGCCGTGGTGACCGAACTTCATCTTCAGCGTTTTCGCGCCGATCGCTTCGCCCATGATCTGATGACCAAGACAGATACCGAAGAGCGGAATCTTCGCGGCAAGGAATTCGCGCGTGGCGGCAATCGCGTAATCGCAGGCCGCCGGATCGCCGGGGCCGTTGGAGAGAAACACACCATCGGGCTTCATCGCCAACACATCGGCGGCAGGTGTCTGTGCGGGAACCACCGTGATCTCGCAACCGCGCTCGGCCAGCAGGCGGAGGATGTTGCGTTTCACACCGAAGTCGTAAGCCACCACCTTGAAGCGCTTGGCCGGCTGGTTGAAGGTCGTGTGATCGAGGTCGTACACACCTTCATTCCAGCTGTAGGACTTATCGACACTGACCACTTTGGCCAGGTCCATGCCATTCAAGCCAGGGAAGGCGCGCGCCTTGGCCAAGGCAGCGTCGACATCGATCGACTCACCCGCCACGATGCAGCCGTTCTGTGCACCCTTGTCGCGCAGGATGCGAGTCAGGCGGCGCGTGTCGATGCCGGCGATGGCCACAATGCCATGGCGCTTGAGGTAATCGGGCAGACTTTCGGTGCTGCGCCAGTTGCTGGCACGGCGCGGTACATCGCGCACGATCAGGCCCGCGGTATGGACCGTAGTCGATTCGGCGTCTTCGGCATTGCAGCCGGTATTGCCGATGTGCGGATACGTCAGGGTGACGATCTGGCGGGCATAGGAAGGATCGGTAAGGATCTCCTGATAGCCCGTCATCGCCGTGTTGAAAACAACCTCGCCAACGGTATCGCCAGTCGCGCCCACGGCGTGACCGTGGAACACGCTGCCGTCTTCGAGGGCAAGCAGAGCGGGAATGGGCATGGGGCCGCCTTTTAGGTGCAGCAAGGTCCGCAAGCCGCAGCGAAGCAGGCTTGTGGACCTTGGATCAAGGAAAGTCTCGGGCGGGTTGAAATGATAGGCGGCGGCGAGCTTTCTGTCCACCGAAACCGACATAGAAAACCACGTAGCTTCCACAGCGCGCACGACAGGCACGCGCTAAACTGGCGCCCAGTTAGCCAGGGAAGCTCACCATCTTCATGAACGCCACAGTCCTGCTGGATCCCATCCGACTCGACCGCCCCGACACGGACATTCGGGAGCAGCCCTTCCCGTTCATGATTGCGCACGGCCAATTACCTGATGAGGCACGCGGCGAGCTGGAACGGGATTTCCCGAAATACACCAGCGCCGGCTTCTTCCCCTACGACCCCTCCGATTGCGGCCCTTCGGTGAATGCGTTGGTGGAGCAACTGACCACACCGGAATTTGCCAGCGCCGTCGGCCGCTATCTCGGTATCGAAAACCTGGGTCAATACCCGACGTTGGTCACCCTGTGCCGTGCGTTGAACAAACGCCACGGCACGATCCACACGGACAGTCGCTCCAAAGTCGCCACCGCCCTGCTTTATCTGAACACCCAATGGCCGGATACCAGCGATGGCTGCCTGCGCTTTCTGAACCGTATCGACAACATCGACGATCTAGCCGCCCCCGAACTCAAACCCTTGTACGGTGAGTTCGCCGTGTTCAAGCGTTGCGAAAACTCGTTTCACGGTCACTTGCCTTACGAGGGTGAACGTCGAGTGATCCAGGTCGCGTGGCTCACCAGCGAAGAGGAAAAGCTACGCAAAACCAAGCGCGGCAAATTCTCGCGTACGTTCAAGAACCTGTTTGGCGTGCTGGATCGCAAGCTCGGTGCGGGCCGCGATCGCAATGCGGCACACAAAACACGCGGCGATTAAGTTAAAAAACGCCAGCCCACGTAGAGGGCAAACACGGCGTAGAGCAGCCCCACCGGCACCAGGTTTCGACCGTCGACACGGCCCCGACGAAACAGCAGCCACAAGTACACGATCGTGGCTGAGGTCACGACGCCAGCCGCAATCAGCGGTGCATCGAACATCCACGGTGTAGCGAACAACGCCAAGGCACTGGGAACCGTGGCCTGAATCATCATCGCGCCGGAAATATTCGCCAACGCCAAACGTTCCTTGCCCTGGCGTACCCAGATAAGCGCATTCATGGTCTCCGGCAATTCGGTCGCCACCGGGCTAAGCACCAGTGCCACCAGATGCGGCGGCAGGTGCATCGCCACGCCGATTGTTTCGATCTGCGACACGAAGATATGCGAAGCGAAGGCTATAACCAGCAATGCCACAAGGGTCTGAGCGAACACCGCTACGAGCGATGGCGACGCAGCTTTCGGCTGGAATTTCAGCGGTTCGAGTACTTCATGAGCCGACGTGGTGTCTTCACTGCTCAATTCGCGCCACACGTACAGCGCATAGGCCGATAGAAACAGCACGCCCAACCATGGTTTGAAAGCGAAGGCGACCAAACCAAGGCCGCACTTCACGACAAAGATCGAAAGGAACCAGGACTGGTCGCGCGCCAATCGCGCATCCTCGACGCGCAGACGCATATCGGTACGCCCCAGACGGCGACGGTTACCCCACAGCGCAATACCCACGACGGCATAGGCAATCGTGGCGAGCACCAGTGGGCCACCCATGGCTGCGCCAACGCCGATATCGCGAACCTCAGCCGTGCGCCCCATGATCACCGCCACGAAGGTCACCGCACTTTCCGGGAGCGCCGTACCGAATGCGGCCAGCACGCTGCCGGTTGCCGTGGCGCCCAGATTCAGCTTCTGCCCCACCCATTCGATGCCGTTGACGAAATACTCGCAGGCCAGATAGATGGCCCCGGCGGAAAGCAGGAATAGCAACGTCGTAGTGAGCATGGAAGATTCCGGGCCGGGCGAGCGAAAACCGATGGCGCACGCACGAAGCTCGCCCGGCCGGGTGAGTCGTGTCGTGGCCAAAGGTCTCGCCGGACCATCGCAGGCTTAAGCGTCTGCGATAACCATCCGCGCCATGAAGCGCGAAGCTTCAAGTATGTTGACGCGGATTCCTCGGGGCATGAAAGCCTGGCGGCTTTCTGCGGCGAGGATGGCTACTCCCCAATGACAACGTGGGGGATGGTACAAGCCTCCATGGCAACGGACAACCGGAAGGCTATCCGGCTGCCTTTGCTTGGCGTGTTTGCAGCAAATCATCGATGTCGTAGGTACCGGGCTTATGCCCGGCCAGCCATGCCGCCGCTTCAAGCGCGCCGCGCGCGAAGATGGAACGATCCGTCGCGCGATGGCTCAGTTCGACGCGTTCGCCCTGACCGAGCAACAGTGCCGTGTGTTCACCCACCACATCACCACCACGCACCACGGCAAAACCTATGCTGCCGCTGCGACGTGCACCGGGACGACCTTCACGCACATACACGCCATCCTTTTCCAACGTGGTATGACGTGCTGAAGCAGCAGCATGTCCCAGCGCCAACGCGGTGCCGGAGGGTGCATCCTCTTTGCGGCCATGATGGGCCTCGACGATTTCCAGATCCCAATCTGGCAACGCTGCCGCCGCTTCGCGCAGCAGGCGGGTCAATACAGCGACGCCGAGGCTGAAATTCGCTGCACGCAGCACCGCGATACGTTGACCGGCGCTACCGAGCCGCGCATCGAGCGCAGCATCAATGCCTGTGGTGCCGGTGACCAGTGCAACACCGTGTTCCATGCAATAGGTCAATGCAGCAGAAAGCCCGTCAGGTCCGCTGAAGTCGACCACGACATCCACTGCGGGAGCGGCATCCCAATCGCGGGCATAACGCAACGACGTGGGAAGCTCGCCATACACCGGCATACCGTCGTGTTCCGAGCCTGCAGCGACGACGGCATGCACAAGTTCAAAACGCCGGTCTTCGCGTACCAGCGCGAGCAGCGTGCGTCCCATGCGACCGGAAGCGCCATTGATAGCAAGGCGGATTGCCTGCGTCATGCGAATGTTCCTCAATCATCACGCTTAACTCCCTCTCCCCTTCGGGGAGAGGGCTGGGGGTGAGGGGCCAATCTTGCGAAGAAGTGAATGCGAAGCCCGCTTCAATGTAGCTCAATCGCTAGATTATCCCCTCACCTCAATCCTCTCCCCGGAGGGGAGAGGAGGCAAATGCAAAGAGCCGTGCCTCTAAGAAGTAACGCGCGACCAGAACTGCTTGACGCCGTCCACCCAGGTCTTGGCGCGTGGTGTGTGCTGGTCGGTGTCGTCGTCAGCGAAGGTCGCCTCCAGCTTCTCCAGCAGGTCGCGCTGCTCTTGGGTAAGCCGCACCGGCGTCTCCACCACGACACGGCAGATGAGATCGCCGGCGCGACCACCGCGTACGGATTTCACGCCACGTCCGCGCAAATTGAACTGTTGTCCGGTCTGCGTCTCGGGCGGAATCACGATGGGCACTTCGCCTTCCAGCGTCGGCACATGCAGCTCCGCACCCAAGGCAGCTTGCGAGAAACGAATCGGCAGTTCGCAGAACAGGTTGTTGCCTTCACGCTGGAAGATCGCGTGCTCGCGCACATGCACTTCCACGTAAAGATCACCAGCTTCGGTGCCGGCCGGGCCCGCTTCGCCCTGCCCCGTCAAGCGGATGCGATCGCCATTGTCGACGCCGGCGGGAATACGCACCGACAACGTGCGCGTTTCTTCCAGGCGCCCGTCGCCGTGGCATTGCTTGCACGGCTTCTCGATCGCACGACCATTGCCGCCGCAATGCGGGCAGGTCTGCTGGATCGAGAAAATACCGTTCTGCATGCGTACCCGGCCATGCCCGTGGCAGGTTTTGCATTGCACGGTCTTGCCGTCGTCCGAACCGCTGCCGTTGCAGTGGTGGCAAAGTACCTGGGTCGGAATGTCGAACTTCTTCTCGATGCCGAACACCGCTTCTTCGAGATCCAGCTCCATGATGTAGCGCAGATCGGCGCCGCGACGCTGCCGTCCGCGACCACCGCCGCCACCAAAGATGTCGCCGAAAATGTCGCCGAAGATATCGCCCATGTCGCCGAAGCCGGCGCCATTGCCGCGACCGCCCATGCCGCCTTCAAACGCGGCGTGACCGTACTGGTCGTACATCGAACGCTTCTGCGGATCGGCCAATACCTCGTAGGCTTCCTTGGCTTCCTTGAATTTTTCCTGTGCGTGCGGATCGTCCGGGCAGCGGTCAGGATGGAATTTCATCGCCAACCGGCGGAACGATTTCTTTAGGTCCGCCTCGGTAACCGAACGTTCGACACCCAGAATTTCGTAATAGTCACGCTTGCTCATTGCTTGATCCGCGATTCGATGCGCCGATCGGGAATGAACCAGATCGCAGCCACCGTGGCATAAAGTAAACACGACACCCACGGCGCCACGAACGCCAGCAGGATGCCAACCAAGTACATAGTGGCGGCGACCTTGCCTTTCCAGTCGCTACCGATCGCTTGTGCCAGCAAGGACGATTTCCCGCCATTGGCCGAGATCAGGCTGTGCTGCAGTGGCTGCCATGCCAGCGCGCACATCAGCAGCACTACGCCATACAACGCCACCGGAAGCTGCGCGAAGTGGTTCTCACCTATCCAGCCCGTCGCCACCGGCATCAGCGACAGCCAGAACAACAGATGGAGGTTCGCCCAAAGCACGCCGCCGCTGACCCGTTCGGAAGCATGCAGGAGATGGTGGTGGTTATTCCAGTAGATGCCCACGTAGATGAAGCTCATTACGTAGCTCAGGAACACCGGCCATTGCGGAAGCAGGACATCCCAGCTGTCGCCGTGCGGCACCTTCAGTTCCAGCACCATGATGGTAATGATGATGGCCAGCACGCCATCGCTGAAGGCTTCAAGCCGCCCCTTGTCCATCGCTCCCCTCCAAAGACGACGAAGCGCCCCGAAAGGCGCTCGTCTTCAATCAGCAGGCGTTATCAAGCCGACTTGCCATCGTTCTTCACTTCGGTGAACTCGGCGTCGACCACGTCGTCCGGCTGCGCGGAGCCGCCCGGTCCCGGACCGTGCTGCTGCGCGCCGGCATCCGCCGCACCGCCACCTTGAGCGGCGGCGTACAGCGACTGCGCGACCTGTTCCAGTTTCTGGATCTTCGACTCGATGGCTGCCTTGTCGTCGCTGTCCTTGACCTTTTCCAGATCGGACAACGCACCCTCGATCGAGCTCAGCTGATCGCCCGGCACCTTGCCGCCGTGTTCCTTCAGCGCGCTACGCGTAGCGTGCACCAGCTGATCGGCCTTGTTGCGCGTGCTGACCAGCTCGTGGAACTTCTTGTCCTCTTCCTTGTTGGCTTCGGCATCGGCGACCATGCGCTGGATTTCAGCGTCGGTCAGGCCCGAGCCGGCCTTGATCTCGATCTTCTGTTCCTTGCCGGTCTTCTTGTCCTTGGCCGACACGTGCAGGATGCCGTTGGCGTCGATGTCGAAGGTCACTTCGATCTGCGGCATGCCGCGCGGCGCAGCATCGATACCGGTGAGGTCGAACTTGCCCAGCGACTTGTTCGCATTGGCGCGCTCGCGCTCACCCTGCAGCACGTGCACGGTAACCGCGGTCTGATTGTCGTCGGCCGTGGAGAACACCTGCGAAGCCTTGGTCGGCACCGTGGTGTTCTTCTCGATCAGCTTGGTCATCACGCCGCCCATGGTCTCGATACCGAGCGACAGCGGGGTCACGTCGAGCAGCAGCACGTCCTTCACCGAACCACCAAGCACACCACCCTGGATCGCCGCGCCGACAGCGACGGCTTCGTCCGGGTTAACGTCCTTGCGCGGCTCCTTGCCGAAGAAATCCTTCACCGACTCCTGCACTTTCGGCATGCGGGTCTGACCGCCGACCAGGATCACTTCGTCGATGTCGGACACGCGCAGGCCAGCGTCATTGAGCGCCGTGCGGCACGGATCGATGGTGCGCTTGACCAGGTCTTCCACCAGCGCTTCGAGCTTGGCGCGGGTGAGCTTGATGTTCAGATGCTTCGGACCGGAAGCATCGGCCGTGACGTACGGCAGGTTCACTTCGGTCTGATGCGACGACGACAGCTCGATCTTGGCGCGCTCGGCCGCATCCTTCAGGCGCTGCAGCGCCAGCGGATCCTTGCGCAGGTCGATGCCCTGGTCCTTCTTGAATTCCTCGATCAGGTAATCGATGACGCGCATGTCGAAGTCTTCGCCACCGAGGAAGGTGTCGCCGTTGGTGGCCAGCACTTCGAACTGCTTCTCGCCGTCGACTTCCGCGATCTCGATGATCGACACGTCGAAGGTGCCGCCGCCGAGGTCGTACACGGCGATCTTGCGGTCGCCGCCCTTCTTGTCCATGCCGTAGGCCAGCGCGGCCGCGGTCGGCTCATTGATGATGCGCTTGACGTCGAGACCGGCAATGCGGCCGGCGTCCTTGGTCGCCTGGCGCTGGCTGTCGTTGAAGTAGGCCGGCACGGTGATCACCGCTTCCGTGACCGTCTCACCAAGGTAGTCCTCGGCGGTCTTCTTCATCTTCATCAGCACTTTCGCAGAGATTTCCTGCGGCGCCATCTTCTTGCCGTCGGCGGTCTGCACCCACGCGTCGCCGTTCTCATGCGCGACGATGCCGTAAGGCACGATGTGCAGGTCTTTCTGCACTTCAGCGTCGGTGAACTTGCGGCCGATCAGGCGCTTCACCGCGTAGAAGGTGTTCTTGGGATTGGTGACGCTCTGGCGCTTGGCGGGCGCACCGACCAGCACTTCGCCGTCCTTGGTGAAGGCGACGATGGACGGTGTGGTGCGATCACCCTCCGCGTTCTCGATCACTTTGGTGGTACTGCCATCCATGATGGCGACGCACGAGTTGGTCGTGCCCAGGTCGATGCCGATGATCTTGCCCATGTGTGTGTGCTCCGGAAATCTCGCGAGCGGCCCCTCGGCCGCGAATGGTTGTCAGATGGGGTTCTGCCGCACGTGCTTCAATGACAGCTGAACCCTGCAGTGTTGAAATTGCTGCCGCCGTTCAGTCGTCCTTGGCCACGGCGACCAGTGCCGGGCGCAGCAATCGATCGTTCAACACATAGCCTTTCTGCAGCACGGTCACCACGGTGCCCGGCGCTTTGCCCGGTGCCTCGACCATGCTCACGGCGTGATGACGCTCCGGATCGAGCGGCTGGTCGAGCGGATCGACCTGCACCAAGCCGTTGTTACCGGCGATGCGCAGCAATTCCTTCAAAGTGAGGTTGATGCCTTCGCGCACCGCGGCCACATCGCCGCCTTCTACCGATAAACCGCGCTCCAGGCCGTCATAGATCGGCAGCAGGTCGTTGAGCAGCTTCTCGTTGGCGAAGCGGCGGGCCTGCTCCAGATCGCGGTGCAAACGGCGGCGCTGGTTTTCCAGCTCGGCCTTTTCGCGCAGCACGATCTCGCGCAGCTCGTTGTTGTTCGCTTCCAGTTCGGCCACCCTGGCCTTGAGTGCCTCGAACTCGGCGTTTGAGGACGCGCCTAGTTCGCCACTCTCCGGCGTTCCGTTCGGCGGCTGCGAATCGCTGTTATGCATGAAAGACTCCAAACATCATCTTGGGCCGGTACGCGGTACCGACCATCGAAAAATTGCGGGTAAACCCCGCCTCCCGAGGCGTTTATAGGGCCGTAGCGGCGCGATTCAAGGCTTCGCTGAGCAGCCCCGCAGTGGCCTGCACCACGGGAATGACCCGTTCGTACGCCATCCTGGTGGGGCCGATGACCCCCACAGCACCCAGCAACCTGCCCTGGGCACCATAACTGGCGGTCACCACACTGCAGCCATCCAGGGCAGCGAAACCCGACTCCTCACCGATGAATAGTCGCACGCCGGGTGCCTTGGCGCAGATTTCCATCAGCTGCAGCAGCTCGTTTTTCTTCTGGAAGGCCTCGAACAGCTCGCGCAGGCGGTCCAGATTGGCCAGCTCCGAATAGGCCATGAGGTTGATCTGGCCGCTGACCAGCACATCCTCGCCCTGGGGCGCGAAAGACGCCGCGGCCAATTCCACCGCGCTGGACAGCAAACGATGCAGTTCACTGCTGGCTTCGCGCAATTCACGCAGCAAATGCGCGCGAATGTCGTCCACACGCAAACCCACGAAGTGTTCGTTGATGTAGTTGGCAGCCTGTTCCAGCTCGCGGCCATCCAGCGGTTTGGCCAGCTGAATCACGCGGTTCTGCACCTGGTTGTCCGAGAAAACCAGAATCACCAGCACGCGTGCATCGGGCAGCGCGACAAAATCGATATGGCGCAACGGGAAGTCGGTCTGGCGCGGCACCGTGACCACGCCGGCAAAATGCGTCATTGCCGACAGCAGTGCCGAAGCATTGCCGACCAGATCGCGCACGGTTGCCGGTCCAGGCGGCAGCTCACGCTGCAACCGCACCATTTCATCGCGCGGTACCGGCTGCAGTTCGATCAGGCTGTCGACGAACAGGCGCAGCCCACGCGGCGTAGGGATACGCCCCGCCGAGGTATGGGGCGAGGCAACCAGCCCGGCCTCTTCCAGGTCCGCCATGATGTTGCGGATGGTCGCCGGGCTCACATCCAGCCCGGAGGAACGCGAAAGCGTGCGCGACCCCACCGGCTCGCCATCGACCAGATATTGCGCGATCAACGTACGCAGCAGGCGCCGCGCGCGGATATCGAGTTCATGGCTGTGATGGTTGCTGGGCATGCGCTGTGGCAATCCGTGAGACGCTAAAGAAATAAGGTTTGACGGGGGAGAATGCAAGAAAGCCTGGCGATCATCATCGCACCCATCGCGATTCGCTACTCAACCGCTCGCCCACACCCTTACAATCCGCCGAACCACTGCCGCCCTCCTCCATGCTCACTTCCCTCTACGTCCGCCACCTTGCCGTCGTCGAAGAAGCCGATATTGCCTTTGGTCACGGGTTGACCGTGGTCAGCGGCGAAACCGGCGCCGGCAAATCGTTGCTGGTCGATGCCTTGATGCTACTGGCGGGCGCCCGCGCCGACAGCAATATCGTACGCGCCGGCAGCGACCGGGCCGAACTGGTGGCCGAGTTCGACCTCACGGATCTGCCAGAAGCGAGCGATTGGCTGAAGCAGGAGGAACTGGACGAAGACGGCGCCTGCCAGCTGCGTCGAGTGATTCGCGCCGAAGGCAATTCGCGTGCGTGGATCAACGGCCGCCCCGCCACCATCGGCCAGATGGGCGATCTGGCGGCGCTGCTGGTCGAGATCCACGGTCAGCACGAACACCAGGCATTGCTGGAACGCGCGCATCAGTTAAACCTGCTCGATGCCTACGCCGAGAACGAAGCTCGCGTCGCCTCGGTGCGCGATTGCGCCCTGCAATGGCGCGAGTTGGGCGCACGCATCCGCAAACTCAGCGGCGGCGAAGATCGCGATCACCGCCTTGGATTGCTGCGTCACGAACTGGCCGAACTGGAAAAGTGGGCGCTGCCGCCCGCGCAGTTGGCGGAACTGGAGGCCAGTCACAAGCGCCTGGCCAACGCCAGTAAGCTCACCGAAGGCATCACCGGCGTGGTGGAACTGCTCGATGGCGACAGCGAATTCGCGCTGCGCCAGTCGCTCGGTCGCGCACATGCGGAATTGAGCCGACTCAGCACCCTCGATGATCGGCTCGCACCGATGCTGGAGCTGCTCGACAACGCGCAGATCCAGCTCAACGAAGCCGTCGATGGGCTAGGCCGTTATGCGCAAGACGTCGATCTCGATCCCGAACGCTACGCGGAAGTCGACACTCATCTCGCGCGCCTGCATGAGCTTTCCCGCAAGCATCGCCTCCCCGCCGCCGAACTCGATGACAAACGCGCGGCTCTGCAGACAGAACTGACCGAACTGGAAAATGCCGGCGAGGCACTCGAACGGCTCGGCGCACAACGCGACCAGCTGCAACGCGATTACACCAAAGCCGCCGACGCACTGAGCAAGGCCCGCATCACCGCCGCCAAGCGACTGGGCAAGGAAGTAAGCACGCTCATGTCCGAGTTGGGCATGGCAGGCGGCGTGCTGCAGGTCGCACTCGAACCCGCCGAAAGCAACGATCCAGACCCACAGGGACGCGAGCGTTGCGAATTGCTGGTAAGCGCCAACCCCGGCCAACCGCCGCGACCACTACGCAAGGTCGCCTCCGGCGGCGAGCTGGCGCGCATCAGTCTCGCGATCGAAGTCGCCACCTTGGGCAAAGATACGATCGGCTGCATGGTCTTCGACGAAGTCGATAGCGGCATCGGCGGTGCCGTCGCCGAAGTGGTCGGCCAGAAACTCCGCGCGCTGGGTACACGCTGTCAGGTGTTGTGCGTGACGCATCTGCCGCAAGTCGCTGCGCAGGGTCACGCGCATCTTCGGGTCAGCAAGCACAGCGATGGCGATTCGACGCATACGCGCATCGACTCTTTGAATACCGAAGGTCGCCGTGACGAACTGGCCCGCATGCTGGGTGGCGTGGAGATCACGCGCGAAACCAAGGCGCACGCCAAGCAGATGCTGGAACGGGCGCAGACTGCCTCAGGTGTGGCTTCGCAGTAAGCCTCGCTCGCTGGCGATGCGATACAAATCCAGTTCCGAACCGGCACCCAATTTTCCCATCAGGCTGGCGCGGTGGATGTAGACCGTCTTCTGGCCGATACCCAGTTCGGCGGCCACCTGTTTGGGTGCCCGCCCTGCGGCCAGCAGCAGAAACACTTCGCGCTCGCGCGCCGTCAGGCGATCGATCGGATCCAACGTATCGTTCGGACGTTCGGCACGCCGCTGGCGAAGGTCGGAGCTGAGAAACTGCTCGCCACGCATCACCGCACGCAGCCCCGCCACTAATTCCTCCGGCGCCGCCCCTTTGGTGACATAACCGCTGGCGCCGCGCCGCAGTGCCTCCGATACGTAGGGCTCGCCGTCGTGCATGCTCAACACCACGATGCGCGTGCCGGTGGCTACGCTGCGCAAATGTTCGATCAACGGCAGGCCGCTACCATCGGGCAGCGAAAGGTCGAGCGCTACCAAATCCGGACGCCGCTGGCTGATAGCCTCGACCGCATCGTCGGCATTGCGGCACTCGGCTACCACCTCGAGGTCGGGTTCCATTTCGATAAGCCGCTTGAAACCCTCGCGGACGATGGCGTGATCGTCGACCAAAACAATACTGTGCATGGGTGCACTGTATCAGTCCGCACGGCGGACGGAAGCGGGTGCCGTGTACCATCCGCACATGCGATTGAAACCCATCCTGAGCTTCACTTCCGGCCCCCTCATCGGCCTTGGTTATGCCCTGCTCTGGGCCCTGCTGTGGCCCACGGCGCAACCGGACTGGACCCTGCAATTCGGTCTCCGCTTCGGCGTCTTGTTGCTTTCGCCGCTGCGCTATTGGGGCTGGCTGATCGGCGGCGAGTTGCTCGCCGCCGGGTTGATCGACTACCTGCACGGCTACTCGCTCGGCTGGCAGGTCTTTGTCTACGGCGATTTGCCGCAGCCGATTGTCGTGGCTTTGTGCCTGGGCTTGCTGCGCCGAGCGCATCTGCGGCCGAGCTTGCGCGATCCGGAGGAAGTCTCGCGACTCCTGCTTTCCGCGGGTTTCACGGTCATGGCAGCCACCGCTACGGATGCGCTGGTGATGGCGTTGATCCATCAGCTCCCACCTACCGGACTGCTGCACGCACTGGGCGATGAACTGCTGGGCAACTACGTGGGTTTGCTGTTGCTGGTGCCGCCCTTGATCTTGCTATGGCGCGCGCGCCCATCGAAGCAGGAGATGTCCGAGCTATTGATGGATGGCTTGCTGGTGATGCTGCCCGCCCTAGTCATTCTGCTGATCCTTACCGAGCAGGCTGCACCGCAACGCGAGTTCGCACGTGTGCTGTCGCTGGCGCCGGTGTTGTTCTTCGCGTTTCGTCACGGCTGGCGCGGTGCCAGCCTGTCCATGCTCGTATCGAGCCTCGGCATGGCGCTGGTCGATCGCGTGTTCACGCATGCGGTACCGACGGCCTCTTCGCATATGTTCCTGGCAGTGGCCGGCACCGGCGCGCTGATGCTCGGTTCGGCTACGGATGCGCTTCGCCGCAGCAGTGCACGCGTCGCGGAACAGAACGTATATCTCGCGGCCGTGAACCGGCGGCTGGATCATCTGGCACGCCAGTTACGCGATGCCGCACGCGGCAATATGCAGGCAGAAGAAAATCAGCGCCGCCATATGGCCGCCGAACTGCACGACGAATTGGGCCAGAACCTCACCGCCATCCAGACTCACGTCAAACTTGCACAAAGCCGCCTGCAACAGGCTGGCCTGGAAGATATCGGTACGTCGATCAACAGCATCCTCACCCACATGCGTCGCGCACTGCATCGCTTGCTGGATGACCTGCGCCCCGCCGTGCTCGACGAATTCGGCCTGATGCGTGCGCTGGACGAAGGCCCCATCCGCGATCTGATGGGCACCGCCGGCATGGCCTATCACACCGAACTGCACGGCGATCCTCGCCTGCTCGAAGAAGACATTCGCACCGCCATCTATCGACTCGCCCAGGAAAGCGCGACCAACGCCGTCAAACATGCCCAGGCCAGCGAGTTCCGTCTGCGTTTGCGCATCGGCGAACGCGCCGGCAACGCTCTCGCATTGCTGGACATTCGCGATAACGGCGTCGGCTTACCAGAGCGCGTTCCACGCGGCGGACGCGGATTGCAGGGCATGCGCGATCGCGTGACATCGCTAGGCGGCCTGTTCCGTCTGCGCCCCGATCAGAATGGCGTACATCTGCGAATTTTGCTGCGAAGCAGCATTTCTCGCCGTGAATCCAGTGACTTGTGACACTGTAACTAGGAAATTTTCCAATACCAGCGACGTAAAAGCTTCGTTAGGATCGTTCAATCGATGTGGGGGAGCCGCCATCGCAAGATGGTGAGCGCGGGTCAGCCGTGGGGACGGCGGGCCCGAAGAATGGCAGGAAGCCATTCCGCCGGAGTCTGGACAAACGCGCGTATCTCGAGCAACTCGGAAACGCGGCAGGTCAAGAGACAACGGTAAGCCGCTGGGTGGACAGGAGTCCTCCCGCGGCTTTTTTTATGGCTGGGGTTTGGCGCCGCCAGGCGCCGTCACAGGGGCGAAGCGCCCCGCAGACGCCCGAGTCGCTGGTTATTTGCAGGTTATTTGCGCTTGGGGCGCACGTACAGCACCAGGCTGTGATCCTGAATGTCGTAACCGTGCCGGGCGGCGATCTCGCGCTGCAGGCGCTCGATCTCCTCGCTGACGAACTCGATCACCTTTCCGCTGTCCACATCAATCATGTGGTCGTGGTGCTGGCCGCGATCCAGTTCATAAACCGCCTGCCCGCCCTCGAAATTGTGTTTGCTGAGGATGCCGGCGGCCTCGAACTGGGTCAGCACCCGATACACGGTGGCCAGGCCGATATCTTCCTGGTGGGCCAGCAGCTTCTTGTAGACGTCTTCGGCGGTGAGATGCCGGGCCCCGTCTTCCTCGAAGATCTGCAGAATGCGCATCCGAGGATGGGTGACTTTCAGCCCGGCCTTACGGAGTTCCTGGGTTTCCTGTTCCATCGCAAGCTCCTGGTACACGGTGGAATCAAGCCATTAGTGTATCATCCGATACCTTCACGATCCGGACGCAATACGAATGCAAAAGCTGATTCGCACGCTGGGCTTCGCCACGCTGGCAATTTCTCTGGCCGGCTGCCATATCGTGTACACCCCCGACGTGGCCCAGGGCAATCTGTTCGACAAGACCATCGACAAGAACCTTGCCGATCAGCTGAAACCGGGTCTGACCAAGCGCCAGGTGCTGGTGCTGATGGGCACGCCGTCCGTCGCCTCGCCGTTCGACCAGAATCGCTGGGACTATGTGTCCACCTACTCGCATCGTGGCGAGAAGATGACCGTGAACACGATGAGCCTGTTCTTCAACAACGACACGCTGGTGCGCACCGAAGGTTCGCTCTACATGCAAGACTCGTTGAAGCTGGTCAAAGAAAGCAACAAGTACAAGACCAACTACAACGTCAACGACACCTCCGGCGACAAGAACACCAACGCAGGCGGCGACAGCGGTAGTGGCGATAGCAGCAGCGGCGGCGACGATTCGAACTCGAAGAACTAAGCGCTCGTTTAGCGCGCGCGACGTCGGCGTGCGTCTTTCGGATCCAGCGTAAGCGACCGGTAGATTTCCACCCGGTCGCCATCCCGCAGCGTTTCGTCTGGAGTCACGCGACGGGAAAAGATACCCAGGCGCGACGGATCGAAGGCAACTTCCGGCATCTCCTGCAGAATGCCCGACTGCTCCACCGCCTGGATCACCGAACTGCCGGCGGCCAACGTCACCTTACGCAGCAACTGCCTTTCTGCCGTGGCACACACCACCTCCACGGTGATGCGATCAGCCATAGACGTGCTCCGCCTCACGGCAGAAGTCATCGACCATGCGGTTGGCCAATCCCTGGAAACCGAGCTTGATGGCCGCGCCCCCCAGGCGTCCGGCGTAATCGAAATCCAGCTCCAGGGCGACCTTGCAACCGTCCGTTCCCAGCGGGATGAAATCCCAGAAACCATCCAGGCTGCGGAACGGCCCATTCACCAGGCTCACCTGCAAGCGCCGCGGACGATCGATGATGTTGCGGGTCGTAAAACTGTGATGGAAACCGGCGAACTTGAGATCGAGCCTCGCCACCAGCATGTTCTCTCCACGCTCGATCACCTCGGCGTTGGCACACCAAGCGAAGCGCTTTGGGTATGCTTCCACCTCATTGACCAGGTCGAACATTTGCGCCGGAGAGTACTTCACCAGGGCGCTGCGGCGGATTTCGATCACGGCAGCCTCTTTACTTGATTCCAGGTTCGGCCCGCATACGGTCAAACCTGCAGTGGGCAACAAGCCCGAAGTTTAACGGACATGGCAAAAGCGAAGGACAAGGAAAAGAAAAGCGCCGGCGGCACGATCGCGCTCAACAAGCGCGCCCGGCACGAATACCACATCGACCAGCGCTACGAGGCGGGCATCGCCTTGCAAGGCTGGGAGTTGAAGGCATTGCGTGCCGGCCGGATCAACTTCGGCGACGGTTACGCCGTGGTCCTGAAGGGAGAGATCTTCCTTATCGGTACCTCCATCCCGCCGCTCATCAGCGCCTCCACCCACGTGGTCGCGGTAGACCGTCGCACCCGCAAACTGCTGCTGCACAAACAGGAAATCGACCAGCTGATCGGTGCCGTCGAGCGCAAGGGCTACACCCTCGTGCCTATCGCCATGTACTGGAAAGGCAACAAGGTGAAAGTGGAAATCGGCCTGGCGCGCGGCAAGCAGGAACACGACAAGCGCAACGCCGAGAAAGAACGCGACTGGCAGATGGAAAAACAGCGCACCATGCGCTCACACAACCGCGACGCTTAAAGCCCCTCTCCCTATGGACGCGGAGAGAGGCCATGGATGGCCTCGCTTTGAGGAGCGAGGAAGAGGGGTTGGGGTGAGGGTACGATCAGCGCGCGATATCAATCCTCGGCACCACATATCATCATCGCCGCTTCCATCACCTCCCCCATTAATCATTAAAACAAACCAAGCGTGTATAATTAATTCGCTTAAGCCATCTTAGTTTTTCCCCGGGGGTGTTCTGGCTTCGACGGGGGTAGTGAGATAGCTTGGTGCATGCCGAGGGGGCAGCTTTCCTCGTTAAACCAGCCGCAAACTTATAGTTGCCAACGACGACAACTACGCTCTGGCCGCTTAAGGCCTAGCCCCGAACCCACGTGTGCCTGTGCTAGTGGATGTAGGGTCATTATCACGGGATCGCCCAAAGCTGCCGCCTGCCGGCCAGGGTTAAATCAAGCGGGCTGGTCCCTCGATGCGCTTCGCACATCGTGCTGTCGAGGGATGAGATCTAACGGTGCGCTAAGCATGTAGTACCGGGCGTCAAGCGCCTTCGGACGCGGGTTCGACTCCCGCCACCTCCACCAATAAAGCAAACGCCCGGCGAGAAATCGTCGGGCGTTTTGTTTGGCCTAAAAATAAAAAGTACTCTGACCCCTTTTTCATAGACCCCTTTTTCATATGACCCCTTTTTCATATTTTCACCATTCATCGTCCGCTATGTGCTGCAGACTTTACGAGGCCAGAGCGATTTGGCCTCAAATTATCAGTCGGCATCTGACCATCCGACGAAAAACTTTTCCATGGGACCAATCTCTGTCGCCCCTTGAGGGCTCGAATGAAACCTTGCATAAACATGAATATTTGAGGCCGGCAGTGCTTCCAAGCGATGTTGTAAAAGTCTTTTTAATTCGTCGCATCGAGAATCTCGGCCGTCATTACCGGGATGAGACTCTGTCGATACTTGGCCGGAATGGAATGCGATTTCCCAGGCTTGCCAAATCGCCCATTGCTCTAAAGCTAGGGCAAATGTATTTGCGTCGATAGGAAACAGCGCGTACGTGTTCCCGTATTCATCAGCAGACTGATCGAATTGGCAAGAGTAATAGTGTGGTCGACCACGATAGTCTGCGATCCCCGTTCTCGGGCCGTCATGGTAATCCCAGACTGTGTAAACTTTTTCCATAACGCTTAACACTCAACTGATTGGCCGCCACTATCTGTATTTAATTGAAATGCAGACGCAAATAAAAGGGGTCAGAGTGCTTTTTTGAACGCAAAAAAGCACTCTGACCCCTTTTCTTGTGGGACCTCCGCGACAAGTGGATCGTTCAGCTGGTGCGCCGCATCCACTATGGTGTCTGCGTTATAGAAAAGGGGTCGAAGCCCTTTTCCACGACCACAAGGCTGACCTAGAAAAGGGCTCTGACCCCTTTTTGCTCATGGCATCGTCCATCTCATGCGGAATGCACTACAGCTTTCACCGTGCGTCGACACTCGCTCGCTAACACTCGCGCTAAAAGGTGTCGAAACGCTTATGGAAATGAGTGCGGGCTCTACCGAAGCAGCGCATGTGCGCTTCGAGCAAATTGGGGATGGCTGGGTCACCGGCCACTGAAGTAACGGTCTGGGTCGTACTTGGAGGTGACCCTGACCTTTTGTTTCAGTTCGCGCAAAGTTATATGACAAAAGCGCACTCTGATCCCTGCTTTTGCTCATCGCCCATAAATGCAGCTGTTCTTAGGACTTTTCCAATTGACTGCCGCCCTCGACGTGTCCACCCTTCCGCAGGGGAGCGCTGAGTTTTCCAAGAAGATGGCCTATGAAACGTGGATGTCAGATGTGTGCTGCACATTAATGACGTGCATAGCGTAGACAACGCTTAGTGGCGCACGACATACCGCCGCTCCCTGATGACGATAAACCGATTTGGTGACACGACTCGGAAGAAAACCGTACTTACGAAGGGAGCTTTGCTTTTCACATGTCTACCAGCCAACGACATCCGACACCCTTTCTTCCATTGTCAAAAGCGTGGCGCCATGACGTCAGCAACGGTGTCCATGCACTGCACATCGACATGTTGGCCACACTCTGTAAGTGGGTAGAAGCAAGCCGTGATCGGCTGCATGTCGAAAATGTCAGATTGAAAGAGGCGACACGAAGCATGGAAATGGAAACCTGCTCAGAAGAGCTGCTATCTGAAATCTGCCCACCGGCGCACCATGCAAGCATCGCGGAAGTTATCGAGTGATCTACCGATAGCGCATGCGCTGAGTTGATAGATGCCACCACAAAGCAAAACGCCCGGCAATGAACTTGCCGGGCGTTTTTTATTGAGTGATCTTATTCGCCACACTCAGAAACAAAAGGGGTCAGAGTGCGTTTTTGAAAGCATAAAAGCACTCTGACCCCTTTTTTCACTGATCAAGATCAACTGTTACCAAGTGACGATGAGTTCTTCTTAATTTTAATTGCCGCCGAGGTTCAAGGCTGAGAAGCCTGTATTCCCTGGCGTGTCTTCTAACCAAGTAATTTCTTGACCTGATGATCTCGCCAATGCTTTTAAATCAATTTCAATCGAAACAAGCGCGAGCTGCAAAGCCTGAACAGAATCCATGCCCATTGCATGACCTAACTTTTCTTGGCCGCCCGACGAAATTGAGTACGCACACATGAAGTCATCCTCGCTAATCTCAGGACGACCTATTTGTACAATTATGGAAGACCGACCAAAAGTAAGCTTTCGCTGCGCGATAGGATCAATAATTTTCGGACCATTCATAAATTCACCAAATAACCAATCGAGGAATTGGAAACCCATTTTTGCACGCGAAATAACGATGTTTCACACTCTCCCAACAACGAGCTCTTGCTCCTGTGCCAGGCATCGTTGCCGTCCGACACATTTGCTCATCATCCGCTTCCTGCTTCTCACAATTCGGGCCGTCGGGTTTGCATATATCCTCAATTTTGCTACCCAACAATGCACCTAGTCCCGCTCCAACACCGCCCACTGCCGATGAACCAACAGATGCTCCTTCCCCTGCGCATGCAATAGCACCTGGGCCACTCGGACTACACACAACGGCGCCGCCGACGCCACCCACAACCCCTCCAGCGACACTCCCGACAACCCCGCCAATGGCTGCACCAACTACTGCACCTTTGGGGCCTAAACCGCTGGGATCTGAGTGATCGACTGGATCTCCGCCTGCGTAGGCATAAAAGCTCAGCTGCCCACCCCCAAACCCGGCAGGATCTTCACTGATGAACCCACCCATCATCGGGCTGTAATAGCGAGCACGGTAATAGTACAGCCCAGCCGTATCCGCCTCCCTGCCCGTGTACTGGTAGGGATTGGTGAAGCCCGTCGTCGTATCGCTTGGCGTGACATCGCCATACGGGTCATAGCTGTACTGCTGCCGGATCGCACCCGTCGTGTCGGTCAATGCAATCGTGCTATTCAGAGCATCCGTTAGGAAGTAGACCCGCCCCGTTACATCGTTGCGCGCGTAGCGTTCATCATCGTCAAAGCCAATCAAGATCGGGTTCACCGTGCTGCCTTGCGTCTCCTGCGCGATGTTGTCGCCATCGTAGAGAAACTGCGTCGGCGTCCCACCCTGCACCGCTTTACTGATACGCCTGCCTAACGCGTCATACGTATAGCTCATCTCGACCGTACTGCCCTGCACGATCTGCATGAGCTGATTTCTGGCATTCCACGTGTAGGTGTTGGTGCCGTCGTAGGTAAGATTGCCATCAGCGTCGTAATTCAACGTCTGCCCGTTGAAGTTGTTTTCCCGGTCATTGAGATCAAAGGACGGGGCCTGCGCCGTAGGTGTCGGTTGCGCATCGGTCGTGATGCCGTTGGTCTTGCTGGTTATCCGGCCATCGTTATCGTAAGCATAGGCCAGAGTACCTAGGCTAGCGCCATTTCCTTGCGTGTAAGTTAGTCCGGTGAGTTCGTTGGCGTTATCGTAGCCATAGTTAACTGTGACACCGTTGGGTAGCGTCAGCAGGGTTCGACGATTTGCCACGTCGTAGCCAAACTGGACGGTCTCGCTACCCTGCGCGATAGCCGTTAAGCGATTAGCATTGTCGTACGTGTAGGTAGCCGCCGCTTGAGCCGCCGGCGTCATACCGGTCCGCCGGCCCGCTGCATCGTAGGTGTAGCTGATGCTGCCTTGCGGGGTGGTAGTTGCGGTAACGCGATCCAAACCATCGTAACTCCAGCTCATCGTGCCGGAGATAGAGTCCACGAGGCTCGTAAGTCGGTTCCCTGCATCGTAATTGGCCTGCGTGCCCGAGCCATCGGCGTAGGACACCAGGCTCTTTCGGTTCAAGGCGTCGTAGCTGACATCCATCACCTGATTTTTGCGATCTGTATGCGTGCGTACGTTGCCCATCCCATCATAGGTCCACGACTCGCTCTGGTTCATCGCGTCGGTGCGCGTGATGCGTCGATTGCGGTTGTCGTAGGTGCTCGTGATCACGCCCTGATTGGGCAAGGTCACGGTCAGCAGGTTGCCGTTACCGTCATAGCTGAGCGAAGTCGTCTGATTGAGTGCATCTGTTGTCGCGGTAACGCGATCATTGGTGTCGTATTGGCTTTGCGTCACGTTACCCAGCGGATCGCGAGTGGCGACGCGGCGACCCAGCGTGTCCACGACATAGCTCGTCGTGCGGCTCAACGCATCAGTGACACTTTGCAGGTCGTAACCCAGATACGCAAAGAGAAAAAGGGGTCAGAGTGCTTTTCTTAGTATCCTCAAAAAAGCACTCTGCCCCATATTTTGCCGGTCCGTTTATTCTTCTTACCTGTGTTACTGCTATTTAGGGTCAACAAAGAGCGTCGTCAAATCGTTACCAACTTTTTCCGAGTCGACGGTAATGTAGATTTTTTCCCCGTCTAATGGACCTTGGAGAATGCCCTTGGTAAATACTTTATGATTAACCCCAATCAACATTTCCTTACCCACATTTCTCTTCGATAGATCTTCGACTGCAGGCGCATCTTTTGGGTCGATAACAAGCACGAGCGACCAAACCTGAAAAGTGCGCCTAAATACTACTTCGACCTTTAGTGGATAAATATTATTAATGGAGTTTTTTTATCGATACATTCGACGGCACCAACCCCAGGCGTAGTTATCGAAGCGCTTGTGTAATTTGACCGATAAGCTGGCAGCGTATCTGGCTGACAACTAAAAGAGATATCTATTGGCAAAAAGTCTACTAATTGATGAGCAGCAGGTTTTTCAGCTCCCCAGACGAACGAGCTCATCGCCCCGATCATGATGAACATGAACGTTGCTTTGATACCATTCATGTTTTTTCTCCGCTTCAAATAAAAGGGATCAGAGTGCATTTTCGAAAGCAGAAAAGCACACTGACCCCTTTTATTTGATAACCCGGAACCGCTATCGCACAGTAACTTCAACGCTGTTCTGGCGCCCTTTTTTTGCAACGTCCTGACAAAAATAGGAAAAGCTTTCAAGCATGCTATCGAATCGAAACTTCTTTCCGTCCTTCATCGTTATCGCAACATAGCTACCACTTCTCTTTTCACTGAGCTCGATCAACCTCATATCCCTGAACAGCATTTCATTTTTGATGGGCCAAAATCCCTGCTTGATGTCATTGTCGCTGACCTTCACGCGGAAAAATTCGATGACGACACCTATCAAAAAAAACAAGGCAAAGAATCCATCCATACAAAGGATCTGAAACGGAGTGAATTTAATGCCGGGCCACAGAGGTACGGTAAACATGGCTGCTGTCGCTATCATCAATACCAGAGAAAAAGCTCTTGGATACCGATACACACCGCTCGTAACAGGTGCTCCGCCTCTCCTAACGGAAAGGCATGAAAGCACTAGTGCAATCATGAGGGGGACAAATACAGAAAAATGCATACCAACGCCTTCTAATGTTACTCGGAACCTTCATTACCCTCAGAGCCGGCAGCGGGCGCCTGGGCCGCGCCCGCTGCCGCCCCTCCAAATGCAGTCCCTGCTCTGTCCGCAGCCGCTTGACCGGCTCCCTCGAACGCTTTCCCAGCACCATAATAGTCACCAACAAAGTCTCCTAAACCGCTAAACAGCCCGGCAAGCCAGAGGTCCTTGTTATCCGTGACACAACCGTTATTTACAGTCTGTCGGAAGCCTTCGACGCCGCCTGCGAACAATGCTCGACCAACAACTCCACCCGCTACTGCGCCCCAGGACGCTTCCCCCGCAAAGCCGGCCGCGAAGCTAACACCGTTCGTAAGCCCTCCAACCAGACCAACGAGCGCGCCTGTACCCGTATCCTCCATCAACGAATTGAAATCTCTATCGCCAGACAGATAACCATTTATAAGACCGAATGCTCCACCAACGCCAGCCCCGATGAGAGCTAATACCAATTCGTGGCCTCTTGGATCCCGATACATGATCGGATCCCCACCAGCGTAACCGTAGAAGGTGAGCTGGCCACCAAAAAAACTAGCAGGATCTTCGCTGATAAACCCGCCCATCATCGGGCTGTAATAGCGAGCACGGTAGTAGTACAGATCGGCGGTATCGGCTTCGCGCCCCGTGTACTGGTACGGATTCGTGAACCCCGTCGCCGTGTCGCTCGGTGTCACGTTGCCATACGGATCGTAGCTGTACTGCTCACGGATCGCACCTGTCGAATCGGTAAGCGCGGTCGTGCTACCTAATCCGTCGGTCAAGAAGTACGTGCGTCCGGTGACGTCGTTTCTCGCATAGCGTTCATCGATCCCCAGCCCAATAAGAATCGGGTTGACCACACTGCCTTGTGTCTCTTGGACTGCATTCGCACCGTCGTAAAGGAACTGCGTCGGCATGCCGCCTTGGGTGGTCTTGGCAATGCGCCTACCCAACGCGTCGTAGCTATAGGCAAGCTGCACATTGGTACCTTGGCTAATCTGCGTCAGCTGATTCCTGGCATTCCACGTATATGTGTTGGTGCCGTCATTCGTAAGGTTACCGTTGGCGTCATATGTCATCGCCTGTCCGTTGAACTGCGTCTCCCGATCATTGAGGTCGAGCGTGGGTGTCTGCGTAGTGGGCGTCGGTGCTACATCCGTGGCCAAACTGCCGCTTTTGGTATTGACTCGACCATCGCTGTCATAAGCGTAGGCCAAATTACCGAGGCTCGTGCCATTGCCTTGTGCATAGGCCATCCCGGTGAGTTCGTTGGCGTTATCGTAGCCATAGTTAACTGTGACGCCGTTGGGTAGCGTCAGTAGGGTTCGACGATTGGCCGCGTCGTAGCCAAACTGGACGGTCTCGCTACCCTGCGCGATAGCCGTCAGGCGATTAGCATTGTCGTACGTGTAGGTAGCCGCCGCTTGAGCCGCCGGCGTCATACCGGTCCGCCGGCCCGCGGCATCGTAGGTGTAGCTGATGCTGCCTTGCGGGGTGGTAGTTGCGGTAACGCGATCCAAACCATCGTAACTCCAGCTCATCGTGCCTGAGATAGAGTCCACGAGGCTCGTAAGTCGGTTCCCTGCATCGTAATTGGCCTGCGTGCCCGAGCCATCGGCGTAGGACACCAGGCTCTTTCGGTTCAAGGCGTCGTAGCTGACATCCGTCACCTGATTTTTGCGATCCGTATGCGTGCGTACGTTGCCCATCCCATCATAGGTCCACGACTCGCTCTGGTTCATCGCGTCGGTGCGCGTGATGCGTCTATTGCGGTTGTCGTAGGTGCTCGTGATCACGCCCTGATTGGGCAAGGTTACGGTCAGCAGGTTGCCGTTACCGTCATAGCTGAGCGAAGTCGTCTGATTGAGTGCATCTGTTGTCGCGGTAACGCGATCATTGGTGTCGTATTGGCTTAGCGTCACGTTACCCAGCGGATCGCGGGTGGCGACGCGGCGACCCAGCGTGTCCACGACATAGCTCGTCGTGCGGCTCAACGCATCAGTGACACTTTGCAGGTCGTAACCCAGATACGCAAAGGTGGTCGTGTGTCCCAGGGCATCCTGCACTGAGTTTGGTTGGCCCGCGCTGTTGCATTGGATAGTGGTGCTGTGACTCAGGCTATCAGTGATCTGAGTCAGGCAGCCGTTGGTGTAGCTGAACGTTGTGGTGTGACTCAGTGGATCCGTTACTGTGGCGACTTGGTTATAGGCCGAGGTGTACGTGAGCGTTGTGGTCGCTGCATTGGATGTACCGGACAACGCCGTCTTGGTAAGTACATTGCCAAGTGCGTCATAGGTGTAAGCGGTGGTGCGTCCTAGTGCGTCCGTCTGGCTGTCAACCAAACCCGATGCCTCGCGAGTGAAGGTTGTGGTCTGCGCCAGCGATGTGCCATAGCCCTCCGTGATGCTGGACGGATAGCTGCTAACCGGATCGAACGCTACCTGCCCCTGGTTACCGTTGGGGTCGGTCACCGTGGTCGCCGTAACAACATTGCTGCTGTTTGTGGTGTAGGCAAATTGATAGAACGTGCTGTCCGCGTAGGTCTGTTTGACGACACGACCATTGGTGTCGTACTGATTGGTGACCCAAACATGCCCGCGCCGATCTTGCATGGTGAGCATGCGGTTGTTGCTATCGTAGGTGTATTGCTCGTTGGTCTGGTCGGGATAGGTCACCGTGGCCAGGTCACCGGCACTGTTGTAGGCATAGCTGATCGTACGACCACTGTTGTCCACCGCACTGGTGATGCGGTTAGCACTGTCGTAATTGAATGTAACCGAGCGGCCGCTCGGCGAGACCATTTGATCAATCAGGCCGCCGTTGTAGTTGAACTGGATCTGGTTACCGTAACGGTCCTGAATCCAGGACAGCGAGTTGGGAATGTGGCGAGTGAAGGCGTATTGCGTACCGTCCTTCATCGTCAGAATCCAGTGGGCACCCAGTGGGGTGGTATCCTGCAAAAACTGGATATTCGAACCATAGAAAGCCGAATCCGTGCCGGTGTGTTCCCAAACCGAACCGGTCAGCGGCCAGTTGTCATTGCCGCTAATCTGGTTGTAGGTGATGCCTTCGCCGCAAGGCAGTACCAGCGCCATAGATGTCGTTACACCGTTGGCGCTCCACAAATGGATACCGAAGTTGGCATTGCCGCCGATCCCGAAGGCATGCGAATTGGGGTCGGCGGAGGTGTACGCGCGCGTAACCGTTAATGGCAATACATCGTTGATCGCGATGTCGTTCCATTCGTGGAACATGATGCCCGTTTGTAGGTCGATCGGCTGACCCTTTGCGCAGTTATTCGCCTTTTGCGAAGTCGCCGCATTGGCGCTGCTCTGTGAAGCGCCCGCACCCAAGGCCCAGGCCAGCGTCACCCCCGGATCGGGCGCCAGGTGCTGGGCGTCTGCCGTGACATGACCGGCACCGTACATCTGCCAACCTTCTTTAACGCTATAGACCCAAAAATCGCCTTGCGAGTTGGCTTTCGCCTGACCGTAATTCGGGTACACCACCCGAATGCCTTTGGCAGCCTCGGGTGTCAAACCTTGCACCACCGCGTCGCCCGGCTGGATGGTGAAATACATCGAGAAGTTGTCGGGCAGCGGGAACGGCGCATGATCCACCGGTGTGGGGACCAGTGCGATGTGCGTCAACACATGACCATCGCGGTCTTTAAACACCGCACCAGCCGGGATGTGCAACTCAAGGCCTGGCATATCCGGGTGAGTAAGCACTACTTCGCGCGTGGTGGGTGCCGGCAGCGTGATCTCATCACGCGGCAGAACGCGCGGTAGATACATCACAAACGGCATGTGGCTGATGGTTTTGGCGTTGATGTCCGCACCGACTAAGAACCGGCCGTACTTCACCTCGCCATGACTCGCCGAGCCACCGTCCACGAAGAGTTCTTGTCTACCGGCTGGTACGTTTTGCAACACGAAGACACCGTGGGCATCGGTGCGACCTCTGATACCACCGATGCTCACATCGACGTTGGCCACGGGCGTTTCATCGATCTGGCGCACTTGGCCGATCAGCGCTGTCGCCCCTTTGGGCAAGGACGCTTCCAACGCACGCGTATCGGGCAGGCGCTGATATGGGGCGTACAGACGCCAGTGAGCGCCCGTGAAATCTGGGGCATTGTTCTTGCCGGGATAGAACGCACCATCATGGATAAAGCTATGCGCCCGGCATAACTGATCACCACTGCAATTCGCATGACCACCACCGGCCATCACATACAGCGGAGGTTGCGTGGGCTCTGACTCCGACATATTGGCCGCCGGACGTCCTCCCTGCCCAGCCACGACTACACCGGTGGCATCGGTACTCACCGTGGTAAAACCCACCGTGCTAAAGGGCACCGTCGCGCCGCTGGCCGTGTGCAGCCCTTTCACGAACAGCGTATAGCGAGAGCCGGGATACAAATCATCTGGCAATTGCACGAAGGCGAGACGCCCGCCTTCAGTGCCGTACACATGCACCGCGACGGTACCTTCGGGACCCAGCAAAGTCACGGTGTGATTGTTCAGTTGCTGCAGATCGACCGGCTCCGCAAAGCGAAGCACGAGCGGACCATGGATGGAGGCGGTGTTGGTGTCCTTCGCCGGCAAGGTGTCGGTGATCGCTGTCGTGGTGGATACGGTGGAGGTCACCGCGTCACGCAAACGCATTCCGTTGGGTTGGAACCGCCATGCGCTGTGCATAGCATGGCCCTGGCTATCGACGCCGCCGTCGATGCGCACAGATCCGTCTGCCTGTAGCACCGCTGCAGCATCGACGCGCGTGATGGCAGGTATATTTGGCAAGGTGGTCGCTTGATGGGACGCTTCTTGCCAGAGCACGGCCGTCGTCGCAGGCATGCCATCGGTCGACCAGCCGCCGGTCATTAGCAGCGTGCCATCGGTCAGCACGGACAGGGTATGACCTGCACGTGCCGGCAATCCCAGTACACCGGTACGCACGAAGTGCTGCGTATCGGGATTGAACCATTCGCCGCTGTCGAGCACTTGGCCATGTTCATCGACACCACCCCACAGCAGCACCAGGCCATTGGGCATCACCGTTACTGACGCAAAGCGGCGTTTCTCAGGAAGGATAACCTTGAGACGTGTGTCGCCATCCACCAAATAGGCGGTTCCTTCGGCACCATGCACTTCGAGCACGCGGCCATCAGCCAGCAGTGTGTGGCTCACGCGTGCCGATGCGGGCAATACATACGCGTGACCCACAGTCGTCACGCGCTCGGGTGATGCAGGGGGCGGAAGCGCCAACGCCATGGCGCTCAAGATGGCCAGGCCGACAACACTTGCCAACCCTACTCGGTTCTGAGCCATCCCTATCGCCTTCATTGCAGATTCCCCGTTGCGTAAATCCATGGTGCAACCCATGCCACTATTCGCCGTAACCGTCCGCGCCTACTGAGTTGTCAGCGTCAGTTGCCCACTGGCTGGTACGCCGACTGTGCTATCCACAACTATCGTGTACGTACCGCTGACTGGCAGGTTCGACAGGCTCAGTGATTGCGAGCTACCGGTGACAAAATAGCTGTAGAAGTCGGTCGGCGTGATCGTTCCTACATCGGGACGATAAATGACGACGTAGACGCCCTGCCCCGTTGGTGTCGTGGTGACACCGGATAGGCTTAGCGTCACGGTCTGGCCCGCGGTTGCATTGAACGTCAATCGCTCGACTTGACCGGTGCTCAAACTGACCGTGGTTGGTGTATTCGCGGTTAACGCCGGTCCTACGATATCCGGTTGCAGCAACGCATTAAATGTCATGATGCCGCCACCCGCAGGCGCCACGACGACCGAATACGTACCCGCAGCCATGTTCCATAAAAACGTCAGGCAATCTGAACCGGGGTTGGTGCTGTAGCAGGTACTGCTGGCTATCTGCGTTCCCGCAGCGTTATAGATGGTCACGTTCAATTGGCTGCTGCCGCCTGTCACGCTGATGTTGCTAAGCTCAAATTCCAGGTTGTCGCCGGCATTCGCGGTAAACGTCAGGTACGCGTTTTCACCCGCCGCATTCGCGGTGTAGCTCTGGCTTGTGCCGTTGCTGGGCACGGTGCCGGTGACGCCCGATACCAACGTTAGTTGTGCACTCGCTGGAACGCCGACCGTACTATTCACCACGACCGTGTAGGTACCACTGACGGGTAGATTCGGCAGATTCAGTATTTGCGAGCTCGTTGTGTCGAAGTAGGTGTAGTAATCGGTCGGCGTGATGGTCCCCACATCGGGGCGATAGACGACGACGTAGAGATCCTGTCCCGCTGGTGTCGTGCTCACGCCTGAGAGATTCAACGCCACCGTCTCGCCTGCGGTCGCATTGAATGTCAGTCGCTCGACTTGACCGGTACTCAAATTGACCGTGGTTGGCGTGTTAGCGGTTAATGCAGGCCCCACGATGTCCGGCTGCAGCAGCGCGTTGAATGTCATGATGCCGCCACCCGCCGGCGCCACGACCACCGAATACGTATCGGCAGCCATGTTCCATAAATAGATCCGACAGTCCGAACCGGGGCTGGTACCGGAACAGCTACTGCTGTTGATCTGTGTGCCTGCAGAGTTATAGATGGTGACGCCCAATTGATCACTACCACCCGCCACGCTGATGTTGCTCAATGCAAATTCCAGGTTCGCACCGGCGCTCGCGGTAAATGTCAGATAGGCATTTTGGCCCGCTGCGTTAGTGGTGTAATTTTGGCTAGTTCCATTGGTGGGCACTGTCCCCGTGATGCCCGACACCAACGTCAGTTGCGCACTGGCCGGAGCACCCACGGCGTTATCAACAACGACGGTGTAGACGCCACCGACTGGCAAATTCGGCAAATTCAATATCTGCGAGCCGCTGGTGTCGAAATAAGTGTAATAGTTAGTCGGGGTGATCGTTCCGACGTCGGGACGATAAACGACGACGTAGAGAGCCTGCCCCGCCGGGGTGGTGCTCACGCCCGTGAGATTCAACGCTACCGTTTCACCGGCAGTGGCACTGAAGGTGAATCGCTCGACCTGACCGGTACTCAAATTGATGGCGGTTGGCGTATTAACTGCTAGTGCTGGCCCTACGATGTCCGGCTGCAACAACGCGTTGAACGTCATGACGCCACCGCCTGCTGGCGACACGACGACCGAATACGTACCCGCGGCCATGTTCCATAAGTATATTCGGCAATCCGAACCGGGGTTGGGGCCGGAACAGCTACTGCTGGCTATTTGCGCACCTGCAGCGTTATAGATGTTTACGTTCAATGAGCTGCTGCCACCTGTCACGCTTATGTTGCTCAACGTGAATTCCAGGTTGTCGCCAGCGTTCGCAATAAATGTCAGATAGGCGTTCTGACCCGGCGCATTCGCCGTGTAACTCTGGCTCGAGCCATTGTCGGGTACCGTACCCGTCACGCCAGGTATCAAGGTTAGCTGTGCGCCACTGATGGGCGCGCCGCTAGCTGTGTCGATCATCACCGTGTAGGTGCCAGTGGCCGGTAGGCTCGGCAGGTTAAGAATGCCTGAGCTCGCTGTGCACATGTAGGTGTAGATGTCGGTCGGAGTGATCGCACTGACATTCGGTGCGAAGACGGCGACAAAGACGCACTCCCCGGCCGGTGTTGTGTTGACGCCGGATAGATTCAGCGCCACCGTTTCGCCCGCGGTAGCATTGAACGTGAAGCGTTCGAGCTGACCGGTCCCCACATTGATCGAAGTCGGTACGCTGGCTGTCAGCGTTGGCCCGATCACGTCGGCTTGCAGCAGCGCATGGAAACTCATGGTGCCGCCTGAGGATGGCGTCACGGTAACGGAATAGTTTCCAGCCGCTAAATTCCAAAGTTCCTCTCGACAATCTGCACCCGGGGGTGAGGAAGCGTTGCAGCTGTAACTCTCGATAAGCGTTCCTGCCGGGTTGTAGATCGCCACGTTCACCGCATTCTGGCTGCCACCGACCACGTTGATATTGGTCAACGTGAATTCCAGATTGTCGCCTGCGTTAGCGTTGAAGGTCAGGTTGACGCCCTGGCCAGACGTCTGGGTGGCATAGCTCTGGTTGAACGTATAGGGATCGACCACAAACGACGAGGTGCTGGTAACGCTCTGGTTGCCGACGGTGACGCTGATCGGGCCATTCGTCGCGCTGGCGGGAACGGTGGCCACCAGCTGCGTAGCGGACGCCGAGATAACGTTTGCCGGCACACCGTTGAAGCTCACGCTATTGTTGGCAAGCGTGCTACTGAAACCCTGACCGTCGATGGTCACCGGCGTACCGGCTTCGCCTTGCGCGGGAGTGAATGCAAAGATGGCCAACTGCGCTGCTGCAATGGGTGCACTGATCGAGCCCACATGACCCAAGGCGTCGTAACCGTATTGAACGCTGGTACCGTTGCTCTGCGTGACGGCAACGACGCGCCCGTTGGCATCACGCACATAGCTGGTCTGCGCATGGGCGATGGCTAACCAGAGCATGGCGCCGCAGAGTAGCCAGCCGCTCAAGGCTCGCAAGAACGCGCTTGACTGACGTAGAACTTGGTGCCCGATACCGTTACGCGCCTTGTCAGCCACACCGGCGGCATGCCTACGATTGCCCCACGATTCCATACGAACGTCCCTTGACCGTTCCCTCGCAGAAACGGCTGGCTTGATCTCAACGCGTGAGGCCCCTTCGGGCCGCCCCTTTCCCTACATGCACTCTTGATTGCGCTGACTAACTTTGTCAATAGCATCACAAAATTACGTGATGATTTTGTGATGGAGATGAGGGTAGTCACCGTTGGTAGGAATAGGGTTTAATGAATCGGGTTACGGCTGCACCTAGAGTGCCACCCGATCTCACGCTTCGCATTCGCCGGCACGGGAGCGCTATTTTATTGAAAGGGAATACATGAATCGGTCGGGACTGTTTGTTTGCATCGGCGCACTAGGCTTGACTTTGGCCGGTTGTCATCACTCCACACCCACGGATGGGTCGACCAACGCAGCGTTGAACACATCTAATGGCCCAGCCAAACCTGCAACAACCGCCGACGAGAACACCTGGGGCAACTACCTCGCCGAGCAGGGCAAGCTTCACGGCAAGGATGTCGGCATGCGTCCCTACATATATGTGATCCCCGCAGGTAACAGTGTCGGGGCGAGTGCACGTCGGCAGAATGAAACCGATTCTGTTGTGCATAGCATCGGCCCTATTTTGATGCCTGGGGGTATGCTGATTGTAGGCGGCCCCGATGCTGCGCAAACCACCGCGTTTATCACCGCGGTATCCAAGCAACTAAAGGCAGATGCTATGAAGGGCATCGTAGTCATGGTGGTCAGTGAAGCTTCCGAGCAGCCAGGAGTCACCAGTGCGCTCGAGTCGAGCGGTGCCACCGTACGCTTTGTTTCCATGTAAGCCTTTTTCTTTTGACAAGGCCATGCGGCAGTCGTCGCACACGTATACGTACTGCCTGATTGGGCTTATGGCCATATTGGTGCTGGTCGCGCTCGCGTTGAAAAGCCACAACGCTTTCGGAAGATCCAACCCGACCTCGCAGACCTCACTGCGGATTGCCCTGGGCAAGCAACTCTTCAACGATCCGCAGCTAAGTGCCGACAGCACGATCCGTTGTGCTTCGTGCCACGTGCCTGAAAAGGCGTACACCGATGGGCGCCCCGTCGCAATAGGCGTTTACGGGCGCACCGGCACACGTAATACGCCAAGCTTGGCAACCATCAACGCATCCAAAGCTGACGCATTCTTTTGGGATGGCCGGCGCGCTGCCTTGGAGCAGGCGGTGCTCGATCCGCTCACCAATCCGGTTGAAATGGGATTGCACAGCCAGGCGGAACTCATACAGAAGATCGAGCAGAACGTGGAGTATCGCAACGCATTTGCGCAGGCATTTCCCGACATCAAGTCGGTGATCACAACCCACGAAGTCGCCACCGTGCTGGTGGCGTATCTGCGCTCCCTGAAATCGCCCGAAAGTGCATATGACCGTTACGTCCTGCAAGGCGACCCCACCGAGCTTAGCCCACGCGCGAGACTTGGTCTGGCCATTTTCAAGGGCAAAGGCCACTGCGCTGAATGCCATTTACTCCAAGGTTCTCCACCGACGTTGACGGATCACGCCTATCACCGCACCGGTGTGGGGCTGGATGCGGTCAATGCGAACCTACCGACCCTTACCCAAGCCATTATCGAGCGCTCGCTCCAGGGTGCCGCCATCGGTGATCGCGTGGCGACGCATGCCGACGAAGCACAACTCGGGCGCTTCAACGTGACGCAAAATCCGGCAGACATCGGTCTCTTTCGTACGCCCTCGTTGCGTGGCGTAGCTTCGACCGCCCCGTATATGCATGACGGCAGTGTCGCCACACTGGATGACGCAATCGACCGCGAGGTGTATTACCGCAGCCTGCAAACCGGTTACCCCCTCAACCTGACCGTTGAGGAACATCAGGATCTGAAGGTTTTTCTTCAAGCTTTGTAAAAGAGTATTGTGCCCAAGGCTTTCAACCGATAGTCAGATAGATGCCACCACAAAGCAAAACGCCCGGCAATGAACTTGCCGGGCGTTTTTTATTGAGTGATCTTATTCGCCACACTCAGTATCAGAAGATCTGTCTGATCAAGAATAAGTTCACCTGATACTGGTTCTCTTATTTCTGCTGCGGATCAGTTGTTGTCGCCGTTCAACATCGAACCCACGATACCTCCGAGCAGACCGCCGCCCACGATGGCTCGCCCGCCGCCGCTCTCGCCTCTCGGTAGATATTCGGCAATCTGGTGCGCCAGGCGCGAGATGGGTAGCGTCTGCAGCCACACGGTTCCGGGACCGGTAAGCGCAGCGAGGAAGATGCCGTCGCCGCCGAAGATCGCGTTCTTGATGCCGGGGACGGTGGTGATCTGAAAACTTACCGAAGCCTGGAACGCACCGACGTGGCCGGGGTGAACGCGCAAGGTTTCGCCGGGTGCCAGATCCTTCCGGATCAGTTCGCCTGAGAGTTCCAACCACGCTGTGCCGGTGCCGCCGACTTTTTGCAGCATGAAACCATCGCCGCCGAAAATGCCGGCACCCAGTGACTGCTGGAAGCCCACGCCTATAGTGATTTGCGGCGTGGCGCAGAGAAAGCCATGCCGATGCACCATGTACTCGTTGCTTGGGCTCACCGACACCGGCACGATGTGGCCGGGCACCTTGGTGGCAAAAGCGACCTCTCCCGGTGCCTGCACGGCGCGGTACTCGGTCATGAATAAACTGCCGCCGCCGACCACGCGCTTGAACATACCCAATAGGCCCCCACCACCTCCCATCTGGGTGTGCGTGGTCATCTGAACCGATGCGGTCATCCAAGAAAGCTCGCCGCTCTCGGCGAAAACGCTGTCGTTGGGATCAAGCTGCACTTCCAGAACAGGCATCACCGTGCCTTGGATGCGGGTCTGCATGGGGAGTTCTCCTGATGGGAATGGTGGCCGGTACGTCACCCAGGCGACTGGACGTCGGGAGACTATCGGCAGTTCGGCAATGACCTGCGGATATTACGCCTTACGATGCCGAGCGGAACTGCCCGGGGCAGTCGAATTGCCATGGCCAACCCATCGAGAGCGGCTGCACTTTTCAGCGCCGCTCACACAAATGTTACGAGCCGCTTTCGGCCACTGCGTCATCATGCGCATGCAGCAACACCGGCTGGGCTGTCGCCGTACTGTCGCCGATTTCATCGATGCCGAAGACACTGGCGGGTGCCACGAGCTTGGCCAGTTCGTCGTCCAGCCATGCGCGTAAGGAAGGGTCGCGTACTTCAAAGAGCTCAAACACTCCGAGCGCCCGTAGTGCAGGCAATTGCGCCAGCAGTTTGGGCTCCATCGCGCACAGCACTGGCTCGGGAGTGACTGGGTCGAGCATCTGGTGAGCACAGGCTATAAAGGTCTCCAGCGGGCACAGGCAAGAGGTAGGTTTTAATGTGATCAGCGCAATCGGGGACATGGTGTCATCCTCTCTGAATCAACGTGTCATCAGCAGCGAAACGTGTTGCCGATGGAGACCCATAAAGACCCTGGCGGAGGTCAATCGTTCCGCTTTGGGCGAGGGTAAGTACGGGGCAAGTGGCTATGTGAGCAGACGGTGAACCGAATTAGTTACGCATGATCTTCTCGATGGAGGCGACGGCGTTGTGCAGGCCTTCTTCAGCTCTCATCTTCTTGCCGAGGGCGTGAGCGCGTATGCCGACCTCGTCTGTTCTCGCGAACGCCATGCGACTGGCAAGTTGGTCGGCATCTAAATGCTTCCAGCTCAGAGCATTCGCCGCGATGCCTGCTTGCCGCAGTCGATCAGCCCAGAAAAACTGATCGGCAGCGAACGGCATCACAACAGAGGGAACGCCTGCCCGTCCCGCCGAGTGGGTCGTGCCGGATCCGCCGTGATGCACCACCATCGAGGTTCTCGGGAACAGCCAGTCGTGCGGCGTCTCGTCGATAACAAGAAAGTTGGCGGGCAACATGGTGGCATCCACGCCACTCCATCCTGAGTAGAACAGCGCCCGCCGGCCGGCAACGGCTTGAATCATTTCTTTCAGCAGCTTGGGCTTGTCGAAGCCTGCCATGCTTCCGAATCCGATATAGATCGGTGGCTCACCCGCCGCCAGGAAATCACCGAGCGCGGAAGGCGGCACCCATTCCTGCTCTGGCTGCATCCATTGGCCGCATAGGTCAATATTCGATGGCCAGTCGCTTGGCGCGGGCAACAGGCTGGGCGACACGCCATAGAGCATGGGGTGCTGCGTCCACACGCGCGTCCGTGCAGGCAATCCGCATACTTTTGAACGCGCTGCGTTGGTGGTCTTTCGGAACGCGCGCCACAGCATGCCATTCACGAACGAGTGACTGGCACGGTTCAACCATCGCGGGACCATTCCCGGAGGCAAGAAAGGAGACGGAAATGCCGCCGTCGGCGTGATGGGAATCATGCCGGAGCCGATGGCCTTCACGTCCAGATATTCGGCAGCCGAGAAACCCACAAACGCTGCCAGCCCGCCGACGATGATGGCATCGCAACCTTGGGCGACGGTTACGATCTGCTTGAGCCAGGATTCGGCATTGGCATTCGCGATGCGTGCCAACGCGCTTACTGTGCTGCTAATTCGGTCACCCTTCGCAACGACGCCGGAAATGGATTCGTCGGGTCGCAGCGCTCCCTTGATATCACCGGCCAATACGGCCGATGGCACACCAAGAGCCTTTGCACTGCCAAGCGTGGATGCATCGGCCAACAATCGTGTTTCGTGCCCGGCGTCCATCAATGCACTGCACAGTGCGGCCAGTGGACGCGTGTCGCCTTCCGTGCCGTAGGTCACGACAGCAAACTTCATGTTTATTTCCTGGACTTGGAGATTTTCACCGCGGGCGAAGCCGCGCCCTCGATAAACAACCGGACGACGCTGGCAAACTCCTCGCCCAACTTCAGGCCAGGGATGTCGAGCCAGCGCAACAGTGCGCTGAGATAAAGGTGGTGGAACATCAAGGCCAGGTGTTCTGCACTCAGGTCGGTGCGCATCTCACCCGCTTCCTGGCTTTTGAGAATCAGCCACGTGAAGGCGCTGATCATGTCGCGGGCGCCACCGCTTTCCGATTCGCGTGCCGACGTTCCGATTTCCTGAAATCGAAAGCGCAGGTATGGCGGCAGATAGTCTCGATGGCGCTCACACCAGTCGGCCGACGCAGCCAATATGGGCGTGATCCCATCGGCAAATGTTGTATGCGGCCCGATATCACCAGCCAAATGCTTAAGGTCATTGGCCAGCTCTATATGGATCCAATGCGCAAGTACGGCTTCTTTCGTCGGAAAGTGGTTGTAGAGCGTGCCCTTGGCGACATCGGCGTCGGCCGCTATTTGCTCCATCGTCACCGCATCAAATCCATGTGCATCAAATAGGCGCGCGGCCGTTCTGGCCAGGTGATCCTGCGTCTGTGAGCGCTTTCTGTCGCGGCGACCAGCGGTCTCGGGCGAGGCCATTGCGCGCTCCAAAATTGAACGATGTTCAATATTAGTCGTTGTTCAATATTTAATGCAAGTAGGACTACACCCACTTCCCGTCACAGCTGACGCTTGGCGCCATTGAGGACTCTTGCTGGAAGCGCATGCGTTTGCGGTGACGCATGCAGCGGGCCACTATGGACCCGCCTCCCCTTGGGTCCGGTCCGCCGGGACTACTTACATGGCGAGTGTGGGGTTCGCCGGGTGGGGCTTCATGCAGAAGTTGCGTCCGGTAGTTTTGCGACTAACCGGTTCATTACTCTTAATTTTTCAGGAGCAACGTCCATGGCAACTCACGATATTCTTGCTTGGCTCATCATCGGTGCGATCGCTGGTTGGTTGGCGGGCAAACTGGTCAAGGGCGGTGGCTTCGGTTTGTTGGTCGATATCTTGGTCGGCATCGCCGGCGCTTTCATCGGCGGTTGGTTGTCCGGCGTATTGGGTATCAGCCTGGGCGCTGGCTGGATCGCATCGATCATCACCGCCACCATCGGCGCCGTGATCTTGTTGTTCATCGTACGGCTGATTAAACGAGCTTAAGTGGATGGCTAACAGTCGTTGCCCACATTCATTCGGGCAACGAACTGGATACTCGACTTCTTATATAGACAGACGGGAGCGTTTTGCTCCCGTCAAAGAAATGCATTACTGGTACGTGATCGAAGGGTCCCATCTCGTCATGTCGCAATAGTTATTGCTATTGGGACTGACCATAAAGAACAACCCATCGCCAGCCGCGACGTTCAGATACATATTTGGACTCTGGCCTACGGTGTCCGCGTATGCGATGGAGGCGGAAAAGATCTGGGTTCCGTTATGCACCAAAGAAGCGTTTACGCCATTACCACACGTTGGATCTGCTTTGCGCACCGTTCCGCCAATGAATACGGTTCCGGCTTTAGGAGCCACCCATTTGAGAACCGGGATCTCGGCTGTGCCGGGGTGCATCGCATCTTGATAAATACGCGCCCATGAGTCAGTACCAACCCAGTAAGTGCCTTGCCACGTCATGTCGGGTAGCGGACCATTGCCGCCATATTGATACGACCACACCGGACCTTGTGTAGTTGAGTAGTCACTCGACTGACGATAAGAATCGATCGACGGCCCAAGATTCACCTCCCAGCGATACAACGCGAAATTCGATTGGTCCGCTAGCGGATCCTTCTCACAGTAGACATAGAAGTACTGTCCGACCTCGCCGTTCGTTGCACCATTCGGATCCATCAAACTGCAGTACTGATAGCCGCCATTGGGGCGCTGTGTCGCGGCGGTCTCGTCCGCTATGACATAAGACGGCGACCAATTTATGCCGTCGGATGACTCGTAAAGTTTGACGGTGGTGTCAACACCACCCCAGGCCATGGAGCTCAACGCCAAGTAGTACAGTCCCGTGTAACTGCTATGCACGGCTTGTGTATGCGTGATCCCCCAGGGTGCGATTGGGCTTGGCTGCCCTCCGAGACCTGGTTGGCTAAAGCTACCGTTGTAATACTTTTGCCAGAGGTTGTTTCCCACATTACCGGCCTGTGCCGCCGCAATGACGTCGTTAACACTGGCTCTCGCTACGCCGATGCCTTCGGTAATCACACAGGGGTATCCCGTCGTGCAGTTGTTGGCCGGCGGAGGAACGCCAGTAACGGAGTCTGTGAAATAGACGTAGAAGTATCCGTCTTTGACGATGAAAGGAGCGCCTTCGATATTGAATGGCTGAACATCGCCGTACGGACTGATGATGCGTCCCAGGTATGTCCAATCGTTTCCTCCATCCGATGACCATGCTAGACCAATTCGTGTCAGCCCTTCTTGATTGGAGGATGTCCCGCCGGAATTACCTACCTGCTCTTCATGTATGAAGCCGAGCAGATTTGTACCTGTGGTGTCGGTTTGGTAGACATTGACAAACCAAAGATCCACTACATCCGTCGGAACGATATTAGTGAAAGCTGTATAAGATCCGTTTACGCAATAGTTGTTGCTTGCGCGATGACAGGTGTCCTTGGTCCATGGCACTGCGGTATACGGACTGTCCAAACTTCCTTGCAGCATTGACTGGCTAAGTCCGCCGCTCAAAACCCATGATGTAGCCATCCAGTATCGCACCCCATATCTCGTATAAGTCGCGAGGGGCGCATCAAGCTGCGAGCCCGCGAGGGTGCCGCTTGTCATTTGCGCGTGAGTTGCGGATATGACAGGTGAGGTTATGTTCGACGTGGTCAACGTTTGCGCTGACAATTCGCAACTGAAAAACAGGGCGAGGCTCGCCAAGAGAAACTTATTACGCATCTTGCATCTCCTTTGCTTAGGCATTTACATAGTGCATGCCGAGCGCGAGTGACCGCAAGTCACCCACTGAGACTCGCATGACGAGCTGCGACGGTGTTCTTAAATTCGTCTAGTCATCTGCATTGCGTAGTTCAATATCACCGTCCGCCTTCACTCTCTTGGCGTCAACCCGGAAGCGGCAACACTGCCCGCCGCGCACGATGCACTCCAGATGATGGATGTCACGTCCGCTGGCAGCCTTCATATAAGCGACATCGAACTTGCAGACTTCCTTGTGCTGCTTGGCTACTTCATGAAAGACGCAGTTGAAGGCTTCGATTTGCCATTCATCGCGATACTTGACCGGCAATGCCTCGTAACCGAGCCGGTCGAGATGGGTCGCGAGCGCACGCACAACGTCCTCATGACTTGCCGTCGCCGGCAAGGGCACCTCGCGTTGCCCGAGGGCCAGACCCATCTGCTGCATGAAATGGTCGAGTTGCTCGTCGCCTAGCCGGCTTCGAAGAGCGGCGAACATTTCCATCGTGATGACGCTGTAGTTGCGGGGAAACAGCAGACTCCCTGTCTCAGTGATGCGGAAGGTAGCCAGCGGGCGCCCGCCGCTGGGCCGCGACTGTGCGCGTTCGACATAGCCGTGCGCGATCAGAGCACTCAAGTGTTGGCGCACAGCGTTATGCGTAATACGAAGCTTCAGGCAAAGGGTCTCGACCGTGCAGCCCGCGTGCTCAGCCAGCAGCGCCCTCATGAGACGCTGCTGGGTTTCGCCTAGACGGTCGAGGCCACTCATGGTTATGCGGCTTTCGCGGGAAATTGCTTGGCGATCGCGCCAGCCAGTGCATCGGCGATGACATTCATATGCTGCTGCATCGCCGTCCACGTCGTGGCTTCGGCCTTTATGTCACCCGACATGATTTCCTGGATTTGCGCGGAGTGATGCGCGACATGTCCCTCCAGCAGGCTAGCCACGGTTGGCTCCGGCAAGTTGGGATTGGCCGCGGCGAGGAACTTTGCAATGTCGGTGACATTCGCGTTTAGCGCATTCATGGCGGCTGCCTGACCGGCAGTATCGTGTGCGTTGACTGCATTCGTGAGCGCCTTCACACCGCCCCAGTGCCCTGCCAGCAACGTAAGCATCTGATCGCCAGCGGCCTTGCCGTAGAAACTGCCGACGGCATTGGCGATGGCTTTGGCGTTGGCCACTACCGCATCTTCCGCAGCCTTGGCTTTGGCCGCATCGTGCGCATGCACGGCCAGTGCGTATTCGCGGGTATGCACGACATGCTCATGCCATAAGGAACGCATGGCCGCTTGCAACTTGGGCGCAGCCACAGGCGCTGCTGCATCCATGGCCATGCCGTCCATCGTGGGCGCTGCCGCGAGCGGCAAAGGCTGTGCGAAAGCGAACCCTGTGCAGGTCAGCAAGAAGGTGGTTGCGAATAAAAGTCGAGTTTTCATTGGTCTACCCCAGAACGTCGCCGGATGCGACTGCGTTCATTCTGGACACACCGTCGAGATAGGCAATTGACCTATGTGTAAAGCTTATCCTATATGGCTCTCGGCGGGTGGCAGGCGGGCCGTCGATCAGCACAAGCTATGCTCCTGCTGAGTTCAATCGGAGCCTAGAGCCATGGAACCTCGCCTTATTACCGATCCGAGGTTATTGCCGATACTCGACGCATTGAAGCAACGCGAGCCGATCTTCCATCGACCGGAATTCGGCACGACACGCCACGACTTCGAAGCCATGACAGAAACCGATTATTGGGAAGTCGGCGCATCCGGCCGTCGTTACAGCCGCTCATACGTGCTCGATGTGCTGGAAGAACGCTTCAAACATCCTGTCGAAGATGTCTGGGAGACGAGCGACTTTCACTGTCTGGAAATCGCTAGCGATAACTACCTGCTTACCTACACGTTGCATCAAGGTGAGCGCATCACTCGCCGTTCGACCCTTTGGCGCCATACCGCGCAAGGCTGGAAGATCGTTTATCACCAGGGAACCTTGGTCGCCGACTCAGCTTGATAGCGCAGCGGAAGATCGCCGCCTGCAAAACCAAAAGCCCGCACTATGGCGGGCTTTTGGCATCTTGACGCTGCATATAGCGCCCGTGCTTATCTACACGGTAACGCGCGACGTTCGTTCAAGTCGTTTCTCAATGCGCAGCCCCGGCGTTCTTCACCGGTATGTCGCCGCTCTGCATCTGCCCGAGATTGCTCGGCCAGTTGTTGTTGGCGTTGGTCTTCGAATTTGACCAAGAACGAACGAAGTGACCTGCCTGGTCGAAACTCATCATGGTGGAGACCGTCGTGCTGGAGTGCTTCGGAATCTCCGAACCTGTCGTAGGCGTGCTATCCGCCGATATGTTCTGCACCTTGCTCACATACTGCAACTGCTGCGTACCATCGGGCATCCGTGTCGACTGAAACGGTTGACCCAATGCAGCTTCGACCTGGGCAATCGTGGTGACGCCCGGCTGGAATGTTGCGATGGTTGCCGGGTCGATCTTGTTGCCTGAAGTGGTGGCGCACCCTGCAAGTAGTGCCATCACCATCGCTGCTGCAAAGCCCCTTTTCATTGAACCCTCCTGTTGGACTGAAACTGCACTGTGCAGCGGGCATACTCCGCAAAAAACGTGAATAGGGCACATGCCTTAAGTCACGCCGCAGAGGCAAACCACGCTGAGCGGGTCAATTTGTCCGAATGGATTGAAGAGTCAAGGGCCGCATGCCTCTGAAAAACCGTGCGATTGGCTTGCCCCCTATCCTGCCCGCGCGGCCGAGGAACCTTACGTAAGGCCCTTGTAATGGCTTATTTAGATCAGGGCACTCGGTGCCGCAGCACCGAGCGCTCTCATGGACGGCGCGCAAGCAATGTACGCTGAGCAGAACAGCTCAACGAAACCATCGACACGGCGTATCTGTTGCGGTGAACGGATCAGGCTTTCAGCTTGGAGTGGTCACTCTTAAAACCGGCATCCTTTACGTGCGGGATGTTGCGATTCTTTTCCTTGACCTCGCGCAGAAGTTCCAGCACGTGTGCGCGCTGTTCCCGTCGTTTCTGATCCTGCATCGCAAGCAAGGCTTCACGTCGCGTCATGCGCACGGGAGCTTGCCGCAACGAAGCGTTCATCGTCGGGTGAACGATGCGGGTGATGTAGTGGGACCATGTGCTGAGATGCCATGGAGAATGAGAAGAGCCCTGCGTGTTCATGAATCGGCCTCCACTGCATTGACGGTTGCCCGCGGCAGCTAGACAGCTGCCCGGACTATCAATGTGCGCCTAGGATCGTTAGACATTCGTAACGCCAGCGGCAGGGAATCGGTGATCACGCAGGCAGCCAGAACCAGGCGCAGCGGGTGCTGGCACGGATACCTCAGTCCGACAAGGACTTACAGATCGCTTCTAACGGATCGCTTCGGTTCTAGGGTGCGATCCACCCGGCAGCACCCGCCCGAACGACCAATCGAAATGCCCACAGACCTTCCTTAAACTCTCGTCAGAAGTATGACTTGGTAGGAAAGAAAGAACCGATGCGCATCATTCCCGGCGACCTCAACGATCCGCGCGTCATAGCGCTTCTCGACACTCACGTGACGACCGCCCGGGCTGAAACGGCACGGGGCAGCGCGCACGCGTTGGACCTTGCCGGCTTGCAATCGCCAGACATCCGCTTCTGGGCGATCTGGGAGAACGAGCAACTTCTTGGCGTTGGCGCGCTGAGGCGGCTCACACCCGATCACGGCGAAATAAAGTCGATGCACACCGCGCAGTCCACGCGCAGGCACGGTGCGGGCAGTGCCATGCTTCGACATATCATCGACACTGCGCGTGCGGAGGGTTTGTCACGTCTGAGCCTCGAAACCGGCGCGTGGGATTATTTCATTCCTGCTCGCGCGTTCTATCGACGCCATGGATTCGTGGAATGTCCGCCATTTGGTGATTACGCGGCCGATCCGAACAGTGTCTTTATGTCGCTTGATCTAGAGTGCCCCTCGCAGTCGTAACACTCATCTGCGGTTGACCCATTCATACGTTCCGGCTTGCGAGGACACGAACATGAGCCGACGCTTCGACGCGATCATCATCGGTGCCGGACAGGCCGGTCCCTCCCTGGCGGCCAGGCTGACTGGCGCAGGCATGACGGTGGCACTGGTGGAACGCCATTTTTTTGGCGGTACCTGCGTCAACACAGGCTGCATGCCGACCAAGACCCTGGTCGCCAGTGCACGCGTCGCCCATCAGGTGCAGCGCGCCGCAGAATATGGCGTGGTCGTGCACGGCGACATCGGCATCGATCTACCGCGTGCCATGGCACGGGCGCATAAAGTCACGGAAACATCCCGCGGTAACATCGAGCGCTGGCTCGGCAGCATGGAGCGCCTCACTGTGTTGCGCGGTCACGCTCGTTTCGGGCGCGCGGATACGCTGCGTATCGACGATGAAGTCATTACCGCGCCACGCATTTTCCTCAACGTCGGCGGCCGTGCCCTGGTGCCGGAGATGCCAGGGGTCGGTGCTATCGACTACCTCACCAATACCTCGATATTACAGCTCGATGTTGTACCCAAGCATCTAGCCATTGTCGGCGGTAGTTACATCGGTTTGGAATACGCACAGATGTTTCGTCGCTTCGGCGCCGAAGTGACGATCGTGGAACGCCTGCCGCGACTGATCGCGCGCGAAGACGAGGACGTCTCCACGACGATTCGCGAGATACTCGAAGCCGAAGGCATCACCGTGCGCACGAATGCCGAATGCATCGCTTTTGCGGCAAGGCCGAATGGTATTGGCGTACAAGTCGATTGCACTTCCGGCAGTCCAGAAGTCATTGCCAGCCATGTGTTGCTTGCGGTGGGCCGCCGTCCCAACACCGACGACCTGGGCTTGGAACATGCGGGCGTGACAACGGATCAACACGGTTACGTCGTGGTCGATGACACGCTCGCCACCAACGTGCCGGGAATCTGGGCGATGGGAGATTGCAACGGTCGCGGCGCTTTCACACATACCGCTTACAACGATTACGAAATTATCGCCGCGAACCTGCTCGATGGCGGACAGCGTCGCGTGTCATCGCGCATTCTCGGTTATGCCTTGTATACCGACCCGCCGCTGGGGCGCGTCGGCATGACAGAAACTCAAGCACGCGCTAGCGGCAAGCCGTTGTTGGTATCGAAGCGTCCGATGACACGTGTGGGTCGCGCCGTCGAACGCGACGAGACGCAAGGGTTCATGAAAGTCGTCGCCGATGCCGAAACGCATCGCATCCTTGGCGCCGCCATCCTGGGAGTCAGCGGTGACGAAGCCATCCATGGCGTGCTTGATCTGATGAACGCCGATCAGCCTTACGAAACGCTGCAATGGGCCGTGCCGATTCATCCGACCGTATCCGAATTACTGCCCACCTTGGTGGGAGATCTCAAACCGGCCTGACCGCACTCAGCGCCCCTCACCCACATAGTCGACACGCCAGACGGAGTTGGATCCATCGTCCGTCACCAGTAACGAACCATCCGGCGCGGTGGCAAGGCTTACCGGGCGCCCCCAGACCCGTCCATCCGGCAGCACGAAACCGGTGAGGAAATCTTCGTACTCGCCGCTCGCTTTGCCCGTGTGATGACGGGGAACGCGGATCACTTCGTAACCCACCCGCGTCGCTTTGTTCCACGAACCATGTTCGGCGCCGAACAGATCGCCGTCATACTGTTGGGGAAAACGGCTCGCTTCGTAAAACGTAATCTGCAGCGCCGCGTTATGCGGCTGCAGGATCACGTCGGGTGTGATCACCCTGTCTTTCAGTTCCGGATGCTTGCCGGCGTGGCGGGGATCCTGATGGGAACCCATGTACCACCACGGCCATCCATAAAAACCGCCTTCGCGCACCGACGTGATGTAGTCCGGCACGAGATTGTCGCCTAGACCATCGCGCTCGTTGACGGTCGTCCACAATTGTCCGTTCTTCGGATCGACGGCGATACCCGAAGGGTTGCGAATACCCCAGGCGTAAATGCGCTGGTGCGTGCCATCCGGGTCGAAAGCCAGAATGTCTGCGCGATCTTTCTCTGCCGGCGTGGTATCAGGATCATCCACGTTGGAGGCCGAGCCGACCGCGACATACATGGTCTTGTTATCGAGCGAGAACGCGACGTCGCGCGTCCAGTGTCCGTCTCCGCTCGGTAAGTCGACGATATGTTCGACCTTTCCCCTCGCCTGCAGATCACCGTTGCGATATGGGAAACGGACCACCGCGTCGGTGTCGCCCACGTAAACCCATTGCGGATTGGGTCCCAGCGGATAGAACGCGATGCCATAGGGCTGGTTGAGGTGCCTGGCAAACACTTCAGTTTGCTCGGGTTTGCCGTCTGCCGTCATACCTCGGAAAACACGAATCTGTCCGCTGCCGCTTTCGGCAAGAAAAATATCGCCGTTCGGCGCGACACGAATCACGCGCGGCGTACCTAGCCCTTCGGCATACAGGTTGACCTTGAATCCTGCGGGCGCTATCGGCCATGCATTGGCGGGGCGCGACACCATGGTGGGTGAATTGCCAGCGGACCGGGTGGCGTACGGCGCCGGCAAATCCGCAAGTGTGATCTTGCGTGAATTGCCGGGCGCTTCGTAGCGGAAATCGGTAAACGGCGGTTGTGGCGGCGGTGTCGTGATGGACGACGCCACCGGTGTTTGCTGTGCCGCTTGCACAGGCTTCGCTGTCGGCAACGTTTTCAGATAAGAAACAATCTGCCAGCGTTGCTGCTCCGGTAGCGAGGACCACGACGGCATGCCGTTATTCACCGCGCCCTTGGTGATAAACCAGAACAGCGCACCGTCTGTCGCTTGTTGCGCGGCACCGTGCGCGAGAGCCGGAATATTGCCGCTGCCCTGCCCGCTGATACCGTGGCAGCTCGCACAATAGGTGGCATACGCCGCGCCACCTGCCTTGATCGCCGAAGCTTGCCCGCTATACGGATTGGCGACGGACGATGCAGCGCTCGGCGCATCGTGGAAGGCCGGCGTATCCGCAGCAATGCTTGCAGCCGCTCCGAGCAACCCAAGAAGGCCACCTGCAAGAACCGGAAAAGTTGGACGCCATGAATATGGCAGCGTGAAAGATTGCCTGGCCAAGATCCGCCTCCATCCGTCGTATTTCGCTAGATTGTCGCCCCTGAAGTGTTACCGATGACTGCCTGATGCTACGAAAAAATTGCCAGATAGCCTCAATAACACCTTCGCCAACCCAAATATGCGACAGAGCACGCGGCCTTCACAGTGCCAGAAGGCTATGTCTGAGTTGATCTGAACTTCCTTGTCCGGATCCACTATTCATACTGAGAGATCACTCGCCATAGTAGTCGCGGTACCAGCGCACGAAATTGGCCACGCCGGTCTCGACCGAAACCTGCGGGCGGTAACCGACTGACTTGATCAGCGATGAAACATCCGCCTCGGTATCGGGCACATCACCCGCCTGCATCGGCAGCAACTGCATCTCTGCCTTGCGTCCTAGACACTGCTCAAGCACCTCGATGTAGCGCAGCAGTTTGACCGGCTGTTCGTTGCCGATGTTGTAGATGCGATACGGAGCGACTCCGCTGCTGGCCGGGTCCGGCGCATGACCGTTCCATGTAACCGCTTTATCCGGCACGGCGTCCAGCGTCCGCACAACGCCTTCGGCGATATCGTCTACGTAAGTAAAGCTACGCCTGTGCCTGCCATGATTGAAAACCTTGATCGGCTCGCCAGCCAGCATCGCCTTGGTGAACAGGAACAGCGCCATGTCGGGCCGGCCCCAAGGCCCGTACACCGTGAAGAAGCGCAGACCCGTGCATGGAATGTCATATAAGTGTGCGTAGCTGTGCGCCATCTGCTCATTGGCTTTCTTGCTGGCGGCATAAAGGGTCAACGGATGTTCGGTGGACCGGTGCTCGGAAAAAGGCATCAACGTATTGGCGCCGTACACTGAACTGGTCGATGCGAACACCAGGTGTTCCACGCCATGGCGGCGGCATCCTTCCAGAATATGCAGAAATCCCGTGACATTGCTGCTCACATATATATGTGGATTTTCCGCCGCGTAGCGGACGCCGGCTTGCGCGGCGAGATTCACGACGCGCTGTGGCTTGTGTTTGGAAAACACTTCTTCGATCGCGGCCCTATCCGACAAGTCCGCATGGACGTGCGTGTAGTTGGATCGATCGGTCAGGCGCGCCAGGCGCGCCTTCTTTAGTCTCACGTCGTAATAGTCGTTGAGATTGTCGACGCCGATCACCTCGTCGCCGCGATCGAGCAGCTTGGCCGCAACAAAAGATCCAATGAAGCCGGCGGTTCCGGTAACTAATATTTTCATTTTTTGTAATCTCTAATCAAAGGTGACGGTCGACGGCGTCGTGCCTCGGCGGGGCTTCCTATCGCGGACTACTGCGCAGCTCCGCTTGAAACTGTATCCATCGAGTGAAAGTATCGATGTCCGATGAGCAACAGCTGACCAACCATGTCGTGCCATGCTAAGCGTAGGTGCGGCAACGCATGTACCCTGCGCAATGGCTGCTCGTCACGACCGGTAGCCATGCGGATGCTGCGATTGCCAGCGCCAGGCGTCCATACACATCTGCGGCATATCGTACTGCGCACACCAGCCGAGCATCTGCTCCGCACGAGAAGGATCGGCCCAAACTTCCGCCACATCACCGGCACGACGGTCAACGATCTGATAAGGGACGCGTCGACCCGAAGCACGCTCGAAAGCCGACACCACCTCCAGCACGCTATGGCCTCGGCCCGTACCTAAATTCAGCGCACTGCAACCACCGTTATGCAAGACGTCTAACGCCTTCACGTGCGCATCGGCGAGATCCATCACATGAATGTAATCGCGCACACCGGTACCGTCGCGTGTTGGATAGTCGCCACCGAATATATTCAGTCGCTCGCGCAACCCTACCGCGACTTGCGATATATAGGGCAGCAAATTATTGGGGACGCCATGCGGGTCTTCTCCAATGAGGCCGCTCGGATGCGCACCCACCGGATTGAAGTAACGCAATAGGACGGCGCTGAACGAAGGATGCACCTCGCACAACTGGTTGATGAGCTGCTCCATCACCAGCTTGCTCTGGCTGTAAGGATTGGCCGCCCTCAGCGGCGCATCTTCAGTAATCGGAACTGCATCCGGTATTCCATAAACCGCAGCGGATGAACTGAAGACCAAGTTGTCCACACCTGTGGCGTGCATCGCCTGCAGCAGCGTGATCGTGCCGGAGATATTGTTTTCAAAGTACGCCAAAGGCTTCCGGCGACTTTCGCCTATGACTTTTAACGCGGCGAAATGGATCACCGCATCCACTTTATCGGCCAACAACGCCTCGACAGCGGCGCGATCGCGGATGTCACCTTGCACGAAGCGCACACTGGTGCCGCTCAATTCGCTGATGCGCTCCACCGCGACCTGCGACCCGTTGACAAGGCTGTCGTAAATCACCACCTCGTGACCGTGCTCTAGCAGTGCCACGCAGGTATGACTACCGATGTAACCAGCTCCGCCGCAGACAAGTACTTTCATGCGTCCTCTCTCAGCTTGTCCGCACGTCTTCGAAACGGACGACATCGTTATTTCCGAGAAGATAACTGCCCGGCAATGCGTTCGACATCGGGATCGCAGCCCGTGTCGACAGAGTGAGTAATTCCGAGCCGCTATATCGCCATTCGCAAACTCAAGCAGCGAAAATTACGAGAAAACGCTGGTAAATCTTCTCACCGGAAACAACATGTCCGTGTTCATCACTGTCATGGATAGCTTGCAGTATGCACCTCGCTTGTCCCAATCTGCTGCGTCATCAGTCTGCTCATCCGTCCGATGAAAACTCAAATCGTCATTCCGTGGGGATAAATTTTCCAACTTGAGCAAATCTCGTTTCATCATGATTCATGCGCGAGTGCTTCGTCGATGTCATCGCAAGTTGTCGTGCAGCAACGATTCAGTTTTTTCATCGGTCAATTAAGTTCTGTTCACGCGACATGTGGCATCACATAACACCCTTTTGATATCCCGCTCATCTCGATGTTCTCGCGCACGGAAAGTCATTGACGAAAAGTGATGGCCGCGCTTTTTCAGATCGGTTTTTCGAGATCCCTGTGGTTTAGCTCGAAAAACTGAACGCGATGGCAATTCGTCCATGCGCGCGGCGGATTGCTGCCTCGTGGTACGCCCTCTCGAATACGGAGCCCACCGTCCATGAAAATATTGTCCGCCTTGATCGTTTTGAGTTCGACGCTGCTCCTTCAGAGTTGCGTGTTGGCACCGGGACAAAACATGTCCACCAACGGATTGGTCCGCGGCACGCCGACGGACAACAGTCAGATCCAACTGGTAACCATTACTCCGCAACTTCTAGCGAGCGACCATGCCGCGGCGACGCTGAGCGCCGCGATACCGCAGGAACTGCTGACGTATCGGCCTGAACCGTATCGCATCGGCCCTGGTGACACGCTCTTCATCACCGTCTGGGATCATCCGGAACTGACCTCGCCAGCCGGCGCGCAACAACAGTCCTTGCCGAACGGCCGCTTGGTACGCTCGGACGGCACACTGTTCTACCCCTACATAGGTGCTCTCAACGTTGGCGGAATGACCATCGAAGACCTGCGGCTGGCGCTCACCGCCAAACTCGCCAAGTTCGTGGAGAAGCCGCAGGTGGATGTGAATGTCGTTGGCTACAACAGCCAGCATGTGACATTCCAGGGCGCGTTCATGAAAACCGATCCACAGACGATCACCGCCGTTCCGTTGACCTTGGGACAGGCGATCGGCCTGGCTACCATCAATCCCGATCAAGCCAATCTATCGGACTTGACTCTGAGCCGCGATGGTCACGATTACCACTTGGATCTGACCGCACTGAACCACGGACATGGCGCTGCGAAGGATATTTACCTCAAGCCGGGTGATCACATCTTTCTTCCGTACAACGACACCAAAGAAGTGTATGTCATGGGTGAAGTGATACGTCCCATGGCAGTCGGCTTCAGAACCGTCACCGATCTTTCCTTGACGCAAGCGCTAGGCCGCGCGGGCGGTCTCAATCCCGTCACCTCCAACGGCAAGGAGGTGTATGTCATTCGCGGCGCGAATGATCTGCAAAACGCGCCTGCCAAAGTGTTCCAGCTCGATGCCCGTTCGCCATCGGCATTCGCGCTGGGCGATGAGTTCAGGGTCGAGCCGGGCGACGTGGTGTTTGTCGGCGCAGCAGGCATAACCCGCTGGAATCGTGTGTTGAGCCAATTGCTACCGGCGGCCAGTCTGCTCAGCAGCGCGGCTTACACCAATTACAGCGCGTCGCACTGAATAGTTGCGCGATCCTTACTCTGCTTGTTCAGAAACAATATACAGATGCCATTCAGAAATTTTTCTGCGTCGCGAATGAATCGCTCAACATAATTTGAACAAGCCGTTGACAGGATCGCCAACTAAATTTTTTTCAGCTGAATACATCGCTCTCATGAAACAAAACCGATATCTTGAGGTGATAGGTTCCAGAGTAGAGCGTTAACACCAATGTCTTCATCACTCACGCAACAACCGCAGGATGGTTCATCAGCGTCAACGTTGTTCCTAAACAAAAGAAAGTAAGCGATCTGATGATCGTGGACTCATAGACGCAGGTCATCGTGCAGGTCATCGCACGGCGCCTGTACCACTCAACCAATGAGCTCGTTCGGATTTAGGGGGAATCACTGAGCGCGATGGAAAAGAAGTGCTATGCAAGAACCACGTGTGATTTTCGACTGTCTAGTCGGTACATGCACCTCAGCAGCGGCCATTTTCATGCTGCGACGATACGCCCTATCGCTGGGCCTTATCGATCACCCCAGTCAACGCAAGCGGCACGTTGGCGATGTGCCGCTGGTAGGCGGTCTCGCCATTTTTATGGGCGTGATCGCGGGAGCGGCCTGCTATGGCCAATTCCATTGGTTCGCGAAGATTGTGATCGACACCGCTGCGCTGCTTACCCTGCTTGGCGCATTGGATGATCGCTTCGATCTCAGCGTGCGGGATCGTCTGCTGATCCAGGCCCTAGCCATTCTGATCGTCATTGCCAGTACCGGCGTCTACATCCGCACACTGGGACACATCTTTGGCTATGAGGTGACGCTCGGCTGGCTGGGACCTCCGCTAACGGTGATCGCCGTCATCGGACTGGTGAACGCGTTCAACATGATGGACGGTATCGATGGTCTTGCCGGCAGCCTGGAGCTGGTCAGCATTGCCGCCATCGCCTTGTTTGCCAATGTCTCCGCGTTGCACGAGGTGATTATGCTGCTGGCCTTGTTGGCCACCGCCTCGTTGCCATACCTGGCTACCAATCTGGGACTTATGGGCCGCAAGATTTTTCTGGGTGATGCGGGAAGCATACCTATCGGCTATCTGTTGGCGTGGGCGCTGATCCGTACGAGCCAGATGCCGCAGACGCATTTGTCCCCGGTCAATGTGCTGTGGTGCGTGGCGTTGCCAGTCTTCGACACGCTTGCAGTCATGTCCCGGCGCATGAGCCAAGGCAAGTCGCCATTCAAGCCGGACCGTGGGCACATTCATCACATCCTGATGGGGGCCGGCCTGGGACCGCGCACAAGCCTGGTCGCACTCATCGCGCTCGCCATCGGCTTTGCGCTCTTGGGTTCATTCATCAGCCACGCAGATCTCTCGGCCGGTCTCAATCTAGCGACGTTCCTTTTCGTGACGGGTGTCTATGTCGCGACCGTCACGCAGATATGGAAGCGTCAGGAGGCCGCGCGCGTACGCGAGCGCTCCATAGCGCAGCGTGCCACGAAGACGCGCCTCGTTGCATCGAAGATAACGCGCCCGTTCGGCATGCATATGTTTGCCTCGCGCGTGCGGCCACGCCTTAAGCTCTAGGGATACCCAGATCCGGATTATTGGATTTCACGGAACTCGACCGCCGCACCATTTGCAATACCTGTTATGCCGCCGCCGACGTCGTTGTTATATTGGAAGGAGCCGCCGAACATCATGTGACCCCTGCTGATACGCATCTGGTTGCTGGTGCTAAGAAACGACATCGCGGTAGGCTTTGCTGACGCGAAGGGCGCGCTGTGTCTTGCCGTGTTCCCGGAGATGATCACTCTGTCGATGTGTTTTGAATGGTCGGCAGGCTCGTCTTCGGCGAAGTCGATGCAGGAGCCATGAATATCGACAAACACGTTGCCCGCACACACCAGCCCGCTCGCGCCAAGTATTCCGATGGCCCCGATCTGCGGGCGTATACCGGTGAATGTATTGCCGGTTATCACCGCGTTGATAGCGTTCGCGCTGGTTCCCCAGGCAAAGGCGCCGAGGCGAATCGCATCGCCGCCCGGCCCTGATCCTGGCGGCGATCGTTCAAACGTGCATCCGCTGACCCGTGCGCCGCTCAATCCAGCGATGGCTATGTCCACGCGTATCGAATTGAGAAAGCCGCAATTCAATACCGAAAGGTTGTCCGGAACGTCTGCGGCCGTCTTCGATTTTGTCGCAGCGGTGATACCCCAGTAGCAGTTCGTGAATTGGCAATCCGATACCACCCAATCATGAATATTGTCGCCCGACTGACGTCCGTTAAAGAACGTGATGCCCGCCGTGTTCACCGTATCGATATTGATGAATCGGCAACGGGAAATCGTCACGTCCCGGTACACGCTCCAGGTGTGATCGGGTTCGAAGTCGATGCCGCCCACCGAACAAGACAGTTTCGCGTTGCCGATATTCTGGAAAGTGCAACCTTCCACCGTCAGCTGGTCGCAGTCGATAATGGATAGGCCGTTACGATTGCTCTTGACTGCGCCGTCGAACAGGCAGTCGCGCACGACGACACGCTGGTTGTGACGCTCCGTCGTCTTCAGCGTGCCGGAGCCGACATACATGCCGTCGCCGCGAAAACCGTAGAAAGTCACGCGCTCGACCGTGAGATCCGACGTGGCATTGACGGCAAAGAGATAGAAGAACTGCATGTAGCCGAACTCCGCTACACGCCCATTGAGCTTCAGATCATGCAGATAGATGTTGCGCATATTGTCCGCGACATGACTGCTACCGCCGTCCCGCACATAGGTGACGATCATGAACTCGCAAGCCAGCGAATTGTTGTATGCCCGAAATTCGCTGGCATCCCCTTCTCCATACAATTCGAAGTCGGATTTGAGGTTCAGCTGTCTCACGGGGTAAACCCCGGCAGGCACAAACACTTTGCCGGCAAAGTCGATGGCCGTCTGGATGCCACCCGTGCAGTCGTAGGTGCTCGTACCGGCGCGAATGGCGGCGTGCTCTGCCTGGGGCAGAAAATCCAATACATTTGTCGCCTGCGACGCGGATGGCATGATATTCCTCCAGTGACGAATGGCTTCAATGACGAAGGCACAAGCTTTAGTGCGTACGTTGGTCGAGTCTAGCTCGACAAAAGTTTGTGTTATGCATGGTCCGTACCAGAATGCGACCACGAAATCCTAACTTGATGGACGTCTATCTGCGTTGTTCGCCATCGCTTCAGCCGGATGACATAGCTCCGCATAAACCTCCAGGGTCCCCTGAATGACCATGCGCTCATCGAACTGCGTGCGGGCCTTCATGCGTGCTGCGCTTCCCAATCGACGTGCGAGGTCCGGGTTGTCCTGCAATCGCTCTATGGCTCGCGCAAGCGCATCCGCGTCTTTCACTGGAACCAGCAATCCGTCGACGCCATCGCACACAACCTCGCGGCATCCAGGAACATCGGTGGTAATCAGCGGCAGTCCGCACGCTGCGGCCTCGACCAGGCTCCTTGGCAATCCTTCGCGATAGCTCGGCAACACGACGACATCCACCGATCCAAGCAAGCCGACCATGTCATCGACATGACCGAGCCAGGTAATCAGGCCCTCATCGACCCAGTCTCGTATCGTCGATTCTGGAACCGTCGCGGGGTTGCCCGGATCCGGCGTGCCGGCGAGCAGCGCGTCGATGTCGCGACCTTGATTGCGTAGCTTTCGCAAGGCGGCGATATATTCATCGATGCCTTTATCCCAGAGCAGGCGGCTTGCCAGCAACACGCGTATGCGTCCGCCATCAGGAACGCGACCAGACACCCCGGCGAACTGCGCGCAGTTCACCCCCGAGCCACGGATCAAGCGAATATGCTCAGGATCGACCAAGTGCTCTCGCTTGAATAGTTCGACGTCGTCAGCGTTCTGCAAGATGAGCCGCGCATCCTTTCCACCCAGTGCGAGCCGCATCAGGCCACGCACCACCGGCCGCAGCAATCGCGCCTTCAGCTGTGTGCTGGTAAACACGTAGCCCATTCCCGCTACGGCATTCACTCTCACGGGAATGCCGGCCAGCCGCGCTGCGAGCGAGCCGTATACGGCGCACTTGATGGTGAAGCCGTGTACCAGCGTCGGCCGCTCGCGTCGCAACAATCGGATGAGATACCACAGCAACATCAACTCGCGCAGCACATTGAGGCTACGCCGTTGCATCGGCACCGGTTCCCAGCGCAAACCCAGCTCACGCAGTTTGTCGCCGTAAGGTCCGGGAGGAGAAATCAGCAGCACGTCGTACCCTGCCCGGCGCAACGACATCGCTAGAGCGCGCCGGAAGTTGTAGAGGTACCAGTCGGTATTGGCGAACAGAACAACCTTCATGCATCTACCTCATACGCGCACCATCGGTGATTGCTGTATGCAGGCAGCAGGGCCGTGCATGGTTTGCGGGCAATCGTCATATCGACATCCTCCGGTTCTCTTCAAGCCATGCCTGGAACATCAGCACCGTCCACAGCGCGTGTTGCCAGTTGCGCTTGCCGCTAAGGTGCTCTGCCCATTTCTGTCGTATCGGGGCCGGCTGGAAATAACCTTCCTGGCGAAGACGGCTTTCGCCAAGCAAGGCTTCCGCCCAATCGCGCAAAGGTCCGCGCAGCCAGCTGTCCAGCGGAATGCCAAAACCCATCTTCGGCCGCTCGACCAAGTCCCTCGGCACATGGCGATACAGCACCTGGCGCAGCAACCACTTCCCCTGTCCGTCGCGAATCTTCTGATGCAGTGGCATCCGCCATGCCAGTTCCACTACGCGGTGGTCGAGCATCGGCACGCGAGTTTCCAGACTGTTGGCCATCGCGGCGCGATCGACTTTCACCAGAATGTCGTCGGGCAGATAGCTTTGCGCATCCATCGCCATCATCCGCTGCGACAGATCGTCGGCGTGTGGCCAAGTTTCCGTATCGGTCAGCAAGGTCTGCGGCTCCTGCGCGCCGAGCACGATGCTTGCCGGATCTTGCCACTGGCTGGCAAGACTGAGGAAAAATGCGCGGCCATCCGACATTGCAAGGACTTTCGCCAACTTGTGCGCCTTGTCGCCCGGCGTGGCCAGATGCCACTTCTTGGGTAACAGCGGCTTTGCTTGTTCCACAAGTTTGTCCCATGCAGCCGGCGATAAGGTGCGCAGCGCAGCAGCAACAGCATGTCGCGCAAACGGCGGCATGCGTTGCATCCGCTCCCACGTTGTGCGCGCCGTCAGATAACGGTTGTAACCGCCGAACAATTCGTCACCGCCATCGCCGCTCAGGGCCACGGTCACTTCGCGACGGGTCAACTGACTGATCAGGAAGGTCGGGATCTGCGAGCTGTCGCCAAACGGCTCGCAGAAGATGGATGGCAGCCGCGGAATGACCGCCAGTGCATCCTCGGGGCGGACGTATAGTTCGGTGTGCTCCGTCCCCAGATACCTTGCGACTGCCTTGGCGTGTGCGGCCTCGTCGTAGCCGTTCTCGTCAAATCCAATGGTGAATGTCTTGACCGGGCGGCGGCTGCACGCCTGCATCAACGCCACGACGGTGCTGCTGTCGATACCACCGCTGAGAAACGCCCCCAGCGGTACATCGGAAAGCATTTGCGCGCCGATGCTTGTCGTAAGCTGCCGCTCAAGTGCATCGGTTGCGTCGGCGTCGCTGCAGATCAGCGGCGCATTCAAGCCAGTGCTTACGGCATCGTTGTAGCGCCAGTACGGCTTCGGTTGCGCATGGCGAGGCGCGTCAACGGAAATATGCAGCAAGTGCCCAGGGCGCAACTTGAACACGTTGCGATAAATCGTGTACGGCGCGGGAATGCAGTCGTGGCGCAACAACAACGCCAACGCACCGCGATCGATATCCGAATCGAAAGCGGCATGCGCGCGTAACGCCTTCAGCTCCGAACCAAACAAGACGGTATCGCCCTGCCAGCCGTAGTACAGCGGTTTTTCGCCGATGCGATCGCGCGCCAGTGTGAGCGACCGCTGCGGCCGATCCCACAACGCCAACGCAAACATGCCAACGCTGGCCTGCAAGCTTCGTTCGACGCCCCAGGCGACGAAGCACGCGATCAGGGTTTCCGTATCCGAGTGCCCGCGCCACGCCGGCGCTGCACCTTCCGCGGCGAGACGTTCACGCAGCTCGAGATGGTTGTATATCTCGCCGTTGAAGGCGATGACGTAGCGCCCGCAGGCCGAATGCATGGGCTGGTGCCCCGCATCCGAAAGATCGAGGATCGATAGGCGCCGTTGCGCCAGCACGATGCCCGCCGCTTCATCGCACCACAGACCACTGTCGTCGGGGCCGCGATGCGTCAGCTGCCTGGACATGGCTTCCGCCTGCCCTAGCAACGTCTCCCGATTTCCACGATGCAACTGCCAGAAGCCGGTCAAGCCGCACATCGGCTCTGCCCTGTGCTGCGCAATACATCTGCGAGCCGTGGCGCCTGCATCCTGAGGCTGTATTCGTTTTCGACGCGCACGCGGCCTGCTTGCCCCATACGAAGGCGCAAGGAGCGGCTCGCGATCAACTGCTCAAGCGCGCTTTCCCATGCGGTAGCATGTCCGGCGAGAAACCCGTTCTCTCCATGACGCACAATGTCGAGATTCGCGCCGACGTCCGAGGCGACCACCGGCAGACCGCACGCCATGTATTGAATGATTTTGTAGCCGCATTTACCGCGCTCCCATGGACCATCGCGTAACGGCATGATGCCGATGTCCATTTGCCTGATCATGGCGGCCTCGCTCTCTTCGGACCACGCCACCACTTCCGGTACAACCCTGCTGAACCGCTCGGCCACCTCCGTTCGCGCACCGACCAGCAACAAGCGCGCGCCATGCTTCGCGCAAACCTTCTCCAAAACGTCGCGATGGTCCAACACGTACTGCTCGGTGGTGGGCGAACCGATCCAGCCTATGACTGGCGGCTTCTCGTTCGCATGGCTCACGGCCGTATAGCGCTGATCGTCCACCACCGTGGGAATAATCTCGACCCGCATCGCACCTGCCTTCGCAGCGCGCTCCGCCAGATAGTCATTGCCGGCAATCACGCAGGCAGCACCGTGCATGACTTGGTCGATCTTGTCGCCTAGCAAGCGTCTTACCAGCGGATTCGGTGACAGGTCGTATTTGTGGAACAACGCGTCATCGTAATCGGCCACATACGGCCTGACGGACCGTGCGAGCGCCGACTCGATCCAGTTCGGCAGGTATGGAAACAGTTCGCCCTCGATCCAAGTGAGATCGTGTTCGCCGCTGCGCAAGAGCTGCATGATGCGTTGACTGCCATGCCACCAGGCACGGTATCTGGCAGCTTTGGAATTCCCGCGATAGAGCGCTTCGAGATAAGCGTCCGGAAACAGCGTATGCACCTGCACGTCGATCCCATGACGCTCCAGCAAGGGCAGATATTGCAAACTTCGCAACCGCGAGCTTGGACCCTGTCTCGAATACTTTGAAAACAGCAGAACCTTGGTACGCTTCATGGCGGTGTCGTCCGCAAGAACACCGGATATTCGATGTACCACGCCACCAAGGGGATGACATACATCCACTGCAACGCGAATGCCTCGATATAAGGATTCGTGTTGGAAGCGAGGAACGCGCAGACAAACCCGCAGAACAGGAACTTGTGTCGGTTCGGCAAGCGTCGCGCGAGTGCCATCCGCACCACCCCGACGATGTAGACCAGAAACGGCAGTGCGTAGATGAAGGTACCCAGCAGGCCGACCCGATAGATCGTGGCCAGCCACACCAGTTCGTAGCGCCACGGGTGAACCGGATCGCTGACAAACCCGACGCCGACGCCATGACCGGCACCCAAGCCGCCATTGTCGAAAATACCCGCATACAACGAGCGCGCCATCTGGGTACGCGCGTCACCGCCACCGGAGGCGAGCTTGGTCGAGACGCTGTCGAGCACCGTGGACACGCTGACCTGCGTGTACGCCTGCAACATGACAAGCGCCACAACGATCGCGACCAGCGACGGCAAACCGTATTGGACAAAACGCGCTATCGCCGATGTTCGCAGATGCTCGGTCGTGCGCGGCGCGAGTATCCAGCCCAAAGCCCAACCAATCGGAATGGCGATGATCAATGCCGAGCGGCCGGAGGTCAGCGCGCAGGCAAGCAGCATCCCAAGCAACGCAAACCGCAGAAGCCTGTTCTTGATCAGCTCCGGCGAACTGAAGAAACCGCCGCACAGGAAAATCAGCGAACCATAGACATGCATGGTCGCGCCGGAAAATCCTTCGTTCAGATTGACGTTGGCGCCCTTGAAGAAAAAAGCCACCGCCGCCGCACCGCGCGTGAGGAACAAGTAGAAAAACAAAGCAACGCTCAAAGCGCAAAGAAAGCTGAGCACGACGAACCAGTCGATAAGACGATCGACACCAAGCTGTCTGCGCAAGCCAGCCGCAATGATGATCCAGAGCAATGGCGAAAGAATGTAGACGGCAGCGACTTGCGCCAAGGCGACCAAAGGAGCGTCATGCATGCCGCCCACGATCATGTAGACGATCGTCACGATGATCGTGCAGACATACAACGCCAGCAAATTCCTAAGCTCCGAACCGAACCGCAGTCCCGGCACCGCAAGCATGAAGGCCAGCCCCATCGCCACCGCGGTAGGCGCCGGTAGTGAATTGGGCACGACCACTGCAAGCAGCAGTAACAAAAAAGCCGAACCCAGGAACATATGCCGCACGGTGAGCCGATACTTGCCCGCGCGAGGTAACTGCGCCGGCGGCAAGGCCGGTTGTGCCGATGACATCAGCGACTGATCGTTACCGGCGTTCATACCAGCACCATCCGCGAAATCCAGTTATCGAGCATGCCGGCCTGCGCAATCTTGCTATAGGCACTGATGTCGCGCTGTGCGCGGCCGCCGGAGGGCGACAGCGCTTTTCGTAATGCTTCGCTACCTGCCGTCGCTTCGCCGGTCAGCAGCGCCTGTCCGGCACCGGTCTCCGCAAGGATCGCCGTCGCTGCGTTGTGCACACCGGTGATGCACACCACATCGGCTCCCGCGGCGAGGTATTCAAACAACTTTCCCGTGGCGCAGCTGGCGCGCGAACCGGTCAGCAACAGCAACTTGTCGCAGCGTTTCATGAGCTGCAGCGCTAGCTTGCGCTCGACCGGCTCCAGCACGCTGACGGAGAATGTCGCGCGCTCGATCGACGCGCGTTCGGATGGCGTCAGCTCGCCCACGAACATCACATGCTTGTTCGCGGACGCTTCGACGGAATCGTTCAGCACGTCGATGAAGTAATCGAGACTCTTGGATGCCGATCCGTCGCTAGCACCAATACGCCCGAAGTGGCCGATCAGCATGGCGCCCGCCGGCACATACTTGGCTACGATCGCGGCAGCCTGCTTTTCGCTGCTGGAGTCGTTCCCAAGCGCAGCAAAGTCTGCGGGATCGTAACCGTTGGGAAGTATCTCCGCGGTCTTGTCCGGATAGCGCTGCCGAAAATCGTCGACCAATGGAAGGCTCACCGACGTAATCAGTCTGCTGGCCGCCACGACACGTCTTTCGATCAACTTGCGCAGGGCATGTCGCAACCAACCAGGCCTGCCCAGAGGCTCGAACACCAAGCCATCCCTGAAATCCTGCAGACAACCAATGCGGTGTCGGCTGGCTAGGCTCGCTGCGGCGATCAGTGCGTCGATCGGCGAATAGGTACCGATCGCCACACATTGTTCGCCCGCCGCCAATTTTTCGCGACACAGGCGGTCGGCTTTTGCCAACGCTTGGACGAACCAAGCGTTCGCGGAGGCTTCGCCGTTTGCAAGCATGAACGGCAGTGGGCGTATGAAGGCCGCTAGCAGCGTGAGCAGTGACGATGGCGTGGAAGACTCACTGCCCACGCAGTACCCCGCCAGTGGAAACACTTCGGCATCCGCATGCAGAGGCGCTGCCGCAGCAGGCACGCCCGATGCTGGTTCCCGTGTGAAGACGAATACCCGGTATTTCGCCGGATCCAGATATTTCAGCAAGCCCTTGAAACGCTGGGCCGCAATATTGTTGGATGAATGATGTGCCGCAAAGACAAACAAATTAATCTTATTCACTGTTTGACCCTCAATCGGTCTGCAGCGTCGCCCTCCCCCCTAGTGCGTCGGTGATGTGGAATCGTGCAATTTCGCCTCCGTGCGCATCGTTTCGTTACTCTCGCAACCTCCCTGTGCAAGCACACGATCCGAAGACCGAAGCGCGTTGATGATCAGGGAAGGACATCAGGTCCCCTCCCCGGCGCCAGCAACCAGCCTTCGGACCTTATCGCCGCATGCAACGATCGATACATGACCGTCCATTCGGCGCGGAAATACCAGAAGACCAGTGGCAGCATGGCCATCCAGACAAAGCTGAAGTGAACGGGAGCGTCTGGACCGAGCAACAGCGTGGCGATGGACAGCGCTACCGCGATAACCACAAACACATACAGCCGCGCACGTGGGAAAGGTCGCCATACGTATGCCGACGCCTCGGTCCTGGCGATGAAGAAAACCAGAAAAGCAATCGCGTTGGCGACTACCGCACCGGCCGCGCCGTGCTTCGGTACAAGCCACACACTCGCGCCGACATTGACCGCCAAGGCCACCAGAGTCGACCACAGCGATAGCATCGACCGACGCGTGATGCCGATGCCCACGCACGTCACCTCAGATAAGGTGTACAGCAACGGTTCTCCGATGCAGCACAACATGAGGTACTTCACCTGGACGTAGCGTGCAGGCAGTATGAAGTCGGTCAGCCACGAAAAGGTTCCGCTCAGCACCCAGATGGCGCAGACCACGGCCAGCGCCTGCTGCGCGATGTGATCGACTCTTTTCATATCCACGCCATGCGCTACCCACTTGTAGACCAGCGGTGCCCATAGCACGGTGAAAATGGTCTGGAAGACGACGCCTACACCGGCGAAGCTCATGGAGACCGAATACACCGCCAATTCCGGCAACGTGGAAAGCGAACGCAAAGCCAGCGTGCTGGTGGCATCGAGCCCCCAATAGGCCACGCCTGCAAATATCAATGGCACACCGTAGCTGATGAGACCGCTTATTTGGGTGCGCGAAACGGTGGCGCGCAGCGCGGGACTCCACTCACGCCAGGTATTCCAGCTGTAGAGAAAGAGCACCGACAGCAACGACGCAAGGTAGGCGACTTCCAATTGCCCGAACGAGCGGGAAAAAATTGGCAACACCAACACGCCTACTGCAATCAAAAGAATGATCTTGGGCAGAATCTGGCTCATAGAAAAAGCAATACCCCGATCCTGCATGCGCAAAATGAGCGACAAGAAGCGCGAAACGAAACTCACCACTACGCACGCAACAAGCACCCAGTAGTAAACGACATGGTCCAAACCGAACAGCCACGTCGTAATAACCCGGTCATACGGAAGGGTGATCACCACCGCCAGCAGCAGCAATACGAACCCCGGCACAAAACAAGCTTTCAGCAATGCACCGCGATCAGTCCATTCGTGATACTCCCTCACGTAGGCTCGGTCCAGACCGAGGTTGAAGAGTAGTACGCCGAAAGACACTGCGATCTGAACGATATTTAGGCGACCCACATCGGCAGGCGGAAATATCCAGGCGATGGCGGGCACTGTCAGCAAACCGAGTCCCGCTGTGGCGATAGGTCCAAGAGCAAATGCCAATATGGTTTTTATATTCACTTGCCTACCTTTCAGTTTGACTGCCTTTCAACGAGCTTACGGAGTTAATAGGCGTCGTAATTTCCCCCTTTATGCGGAGGCCCCGCGCGCTGTACGCGTTGGTCGTAATACGAACGTTCGACTTCTTCCTGAACACTTCCGATAGCGAGAACATCCGCCACGAAACGCGAATAATTTCTGGCTGAACTGAAGCTGTCCTCAATCACCTTCCGCGCATTCATACGCATGACCTCTCTCTGTGTGTGAAGCGCGAGCTTATCGATCGCATCCGCGATCTCCTGGCTGCTTGGAGACTTGCTCAACAGAACGCCGCAGCGGCTCGACACCAGGTTAGAAATCCCACCGACATCGGGCGCTATCGCAGGTACGCCCGCGCTCATCGCCTCCATGATGGAAACGGGAATGCCTTCCGATTCGCTGGTATTTATAAATAAATCCACGGGCGTGCCTAGGTAATATTTCTTGATGGTGCTGTTCGGCAACTCTCCCATGAACTCGAAAGAAATATTGTCGATGCCAGTCATTTTCGTCTCGGCGAGCTGCCTGATTTTTTCGAGCAGAGGGCCGCCGCCAATATGAGTCCACGTCGTCTTTATTTGGTTGTGCTGACCGGCGAACAAACACAGCGCTTCGACAATCCTGTCCAGACGCTTTACGGGAAGACAAAATGAAACCGAAACAATATGCAAAACACCATCGGCACTGGGTGCGGACAAGATGTCCGGCAACGGCACACCCAAAGGGCCGACTTTCACGTTCGAAGCGGAAGCGCCGTAGGTCTCCGCCAGGTAAGACTTCGCCTCCTCGGACAGCGCAAATATCCGATCGTAGGCGTGAATGAATTGCCGCTTGAGCGGCATGTATGCATATGCTCGACGCGTTTCGTAAAGGTCGATGCCATGCACACGTGAAACGACTTTGCGTACGAGCCCTTTTCGCTTGGCCAGTACAGCGGCATACGACTGTGTTTCGTTCCAATAACAATAGGCCACGTCGATAGGGCCGTGGATCCAGACGTATCGCTCCAGGCTCTTCGCCTGCTCGATGACCTTGGACGTATGCAACAAAGCACGAAGGACGGTGTAAACGCCTATTTTTCGAGATCGCCGCAAATAACCCAGCTCGTTTCGAAACATCGCTGAAAACAATGCGGTCAGCATGAACCACCATCGCCCCAGCGCTGTACTCCGAGCCATCTCCAGCTCGATCGATATGCCGTTGGGTACGGACCTGGGTGTACCTGTCGCCACGGCAGGCAATACGGTCACCTGTGCGTCCTTATTCTTCGTCCAATACTCGATCTCGTCCTCGATGAATTGCTCGCCGGGATGGTAGGGATACGCATTGGTGAGCATGGCGATTCTCATGACCGCGCCGCCATTTCCGTCATGAGGAGGGAGGCCATGCTGTTTCGGTAAACGATCGGATCCATCTCGAAAGGAATGCTGACCTTGGAACACGCGACGTTGGCGAGACCTTTCGAAAGAATGATCCGCCAATTCGCCACTACGTCTTCCAACGTCAGCATGGGAGGCTTTTCTGTTACCAACGCGTTGTATTTTTCCCAATAAAGATGATCGTGAAAGATGCTGTATTCGGCACTGATGACGGCGATCGACATCTCGACGGCATTGGCCACATCGAGGTCGGACACGCGAATGTCGGAGACATCCTCCCGGACCACGTAGTACAGACGAGAAAGGGGGGACGATGCCGATTCGACTTTTCGATAAAGCCGGTCCGGCCTGATCTTCCTGCGCGCGCTGGCGGCGTTGATCCAGGTCTTGATGTTGAAGTGGGCTTTGTCGATCCAGCCTCGCCCCGCGAGGATCTCGCTCTTCAATACATTGCCCGCGCAGTTATAGCCGTAGATTTTCGGCCACGCCATATTGGCGTGAACATGCGAAGATTCAGCGGAAATGAAGACGATATCGTCGCCGACAAAACCGACGTGCTCATTTCGCCTTAGCGCCAGCATGGCGGCCGATTTACCCGCACCTCCCGTGCCTGCCAGCAAGCAGGCGCGGCCGTCCACCGTCATGCATGACGCATGGATAGGCGCCACATCCTTGAAGAAATAAGCCGATGGAACCAACACGAATTCGTGCAGTATTTGCTCGAATGATTCCACCGCACTGGCATATTCCATCGACAGCAGCTTTTGGATTCTATGCTTGATGCCGCGACGTATCTTGAGAACGACTTCGACTTCCAGGCGCCCACGGTCTGACCAACGCCAACCGACGTCTACTGCCGGAAACGACGTCAGCATCCCATTACCGAATTTTCTGTGCGCCTTTGGATTGATGGCGGAAGGCTTTTGCGTGGTAAGCGCACGTGCAATACGCACCTCCACCTGCGGTTCGATATCTCCCGCATCCGCATAGAGTTCCAGACACTCCAGCAAGGATTCATGGCTCGCTTCGCCTGAAAACAAATAGCATCTTCCAAAGATGATCTTTTTCATGCGAGCGAATCCGACAGCATCTCAACGAGAAACGCTTGAGGCCAACGAAGCGGCAATAAAATCCTGCTGACTCGTATCGAGATAGGGCGACATGGGCAAACTGATGACTTCCTCCGCCGCTTTGTCGCTTATTGCCAAATGCACCTCTCCGTCTAGCAAGGACGGCTGCTTGTGGAGTGGAATCGGATAATGCACAGCGGTCGGAACGCCCAGCTCTTGGAGGCGCGCACGCACGGTGTCACGATCAGGCACTCGAATGGTGTACTGCGCCCATGCGCTGGTGTTGTGCTTGTCGATCTTGGGCAAGGTGACGTGATCGATCCCAGCAAGTAGCCGATCATAGACTCGCGCCACCTGCTGACGCCGAGTCATCTCCTCGTCGAGAATCTCAAGCTTCGGCAGCAGAATGGCCGCTTGCAGAGTATCGAGACGGCTATTCACGCCAAGGCGTGAGTGGTGATAACGGCGATCCTGGCCATGCCTGGCGATTTGGCGCATGGCTTTCGCCAGCGCTGCATCGTTGGTAAAAATCGCGCCACCGTCCCCGTAACAGCCCAGTGGCTTGCTCGGGAAAAAGCTGGTGCATGCGATGGTGCTGAGATTGCAACTCTTGCGATTCTTGTAAGTGGCGCCAAAACTCTGTGCCGCATCTTCGATGACGGGAATACCGTGCTTCGCTGCAATGGTGTTGATGGCGTCGATATCCGCGCACTGACCGTAGAGCGACACCGGAATGATCGCCTTGATGCGCGGCGTGATGGCCGCTTCCAGCAACGCCGCATCGAGATTGTAGGTATGCGGATCAATGTCCACATACACCGGCCTGGCGCCCAGCACAGCTACGGATTCAGCGGTGGAAATGTGGGTGAACCCCGGCGTGATCACCTCATCGCCCGGACCTATGCCGAAAGCCATTTGGGCGATCTGCAGCGCATCGGTGCCATTGGCCACCGAGATGCAATAAGCCGCGCCCACGTAGGCTGCCAGTTTCGCCTCAAGCTCGGTGACCTCCGGACCGAGAATGTACTGGCCATGTGCCAGTACATGGGCGATGCCCGCGTCGATGCTCTCCTTGAGGCGGGCTTGTTGGGCCTTGAGATCAATGAAGTCGATCATGCAGAGGGCTCCTGCTTGTGCAGCGTGCGCCCCCGCAACACGTAACGAGTGCCCGAGTGTGTGCAGACGTCCTCGGCCTGCCCTTCCAACGGCAGGTTCAGTCGTTCGCCAAACTCGCTCATCCAGCCGATTTGCCGTGCCGGCACGCCCACCATCAGTGCGTAGGCCGGCACATCCCGATTGACGACTGCGCCGGCGCCCACAAAGGCGAATTCGCCGATCGTAATGCCGCAGATGATGGTGCAGTTCGCGCCCAAGGTGGCGCCTCGGTGCACCATGGTGTCGAGGTATTCGTCCTTGCGCTCGACGAGCGAACGTGGGTTGTAGACATTGGTGAACACCATGCTTGGCCCACAGAAGACCGCTTCCTTCAGTGTCACGTTGTCGTACACCGACACGTTGTTCTGAATCTTGCAATGATCTCCGATAACCACCTTGTTGCCGACGAATACGTTCTGGCCAAGCGAGACGTGCTTGCCGATACGCGCACCACCGCAGACATGCACGAAGTGCCATATGCGAGAGCCTTCGCCGATCTGAGCGCCTTCGTCGACGATGGCGGACGAGTGCTGGTAGTAGTCCATGCTGCTCACTTTTTGTTGAGGAACGGATGACCGTCGTTCGCAAAGGAAACCACCTTGCCGGTGCGGATCGCCGCTACGGTCTCGATGGCGGTGCGGTTTTCTTCCAGACTAAAACCTCGTCCGGCGAGAATCTCTTCATAGCTGCGATTATGCAGATCGGTGAAGCCGCCGGAAAACTCGATCTCCTCACCGTCCACGGTGATCGAACGGTAGGTGCGCTGACCGCTCTCGCGTTGCGCGGCAGGCACATCTTCGATATCCACTGACAAGAACCAGCGCACGCGGGCGTTCTCGTATTCCAGGTAGCCCGCCGCTTTCGTATCGCTGGACAAGTGCACTGTGTTGATCTGCAACGTACCGAAGATGTAGTGCAGCATGTCGAAGAAGTGCACACCAATATTGGTGGCGATGCCGCCGGATTTCTTCGTATCGCCTTTCCAGCTCTGCAAGTACCAGTGGCCGCGCGAAGTGACATAGGTAAGATCCACTTCGTGCTTGTGACCGCCCTGCTCGCCTCGCACCCTGTCGCGCAAGGCGATGATCGCCGGATGCAGGCGCAGTTGCAGGATGGTGTTGATCTTTCTGCCGGTTTCGCGCTCGATCTCCGACAAGCCGTCGATGTTCCAGGGGTTGAGCACAAGCGGCTTTTCGCAAATGGCACTGGCGCCGGAACGCAAGGCAAAACGCATGTGCGAGTCATGCAGGTAATTCGGAGAGCAGATGGAAACGTAGTCGATCTGGCCGCCGTTCCTGGCACGCCGACGCATGTCGACGTGCCGATCGAAGCGCTCGAATTCAGTAAAGAAGTCGGCATCGGGAAAATGACTGTCGATGATGCCGACCGAATCGTTCGGATCGAGGGCGGCTAGAAGCTTGTTGCCGGTCGCCTTGATAGCCTGCATGTGACGGGGCGCTATGTAGCCGGCGGCACCGATTAACGCGAAATTCTTCATAACTGACATGGAGTTGATCCCGATCTTGCGTCGTTTTTGACGGCGTTAGAGCTACGTATGGCGCTACGGATGTATCTGCAGCGCGCATGCTTTCAATGACATGCCATTCTTCTCATCAAGTCGCCTCGTCGATAGCGTAATAGGCATACGAGTAGTACCCCGTGCTGCGTCTTTCCACGGCATTGAAGATGGCACCCTTGATCACGACACCGTTCTGTTCGAAACGCTGCTTCGCCAAGGTCAGTTCGCGCGGTTGATTGACACCAAAACGCGCCACCAGCAAGCCGGTGCCGGAGTGATGGCCGATGATGGCGGCATCGGTGACTGCCAGAATGGGCGGTGTGTCGATGATGATCAGGTCGTACAGCGGCTTCAGATGATCGAGCAGCGCGGAGAAGCGCGCGTTCATCAACAGCTCCGAGGGGTTCGGCGGAACTCTGCCGCGGCCGATGAAATACAAGTTGTTCAGCGGTGCCACTGGGCGTATCGCCGCCGCTAGTTCGGCTTGATCCGAGATCAGTTCGGAAAGACCGATGTCGGCTCTGCCGCCCATGATCGTGTGCAGCGAGCCCATGCGCATGTCACCGTCAATCAGCAACACCCGCTGGTTGCTTTGCGCAACGACGGCGGCAAGATTCGCGGAGACGAATGTTTTACCCGTATCCGGGCTGGCTCCGGAAATCATAAGCACGTTGTTTTTCGCCTCCAGTCGGGCGAAATGCAGACTGGTACGCAAACTGCGCAAGGCTTCGGTGGCCAGATCCGCCGGCGCATCCATGACCAGCAAATGCTGTCTGCCGTCACCACGATCGCGTTTGCCTTGCAACGCCAGCTCACGCAGGCTGACCGGAATGGTGGCGTACACGGGCAGCCCGAGATTTTCGATGACGGCTGGATCCTCGATGCCGCGATTGAGCGCTTGCCGGATGAATACGTACAGGAGCGCCACAAATCCACCGAGCAGCAAACCGCCAAGCACCACGATGACTTTTTTCGGCCATATCGGCTGAGTAACGTCCACCGCCGCCTTATCAATGACGCGCACATTACCCACGGTGCCGGCACGAGCAATGTCCAGCTGCTGCGCCTGGTTCAGAAGACCTGTGTAGGTGTCGTTGGTCACCTGCACATCGCTGGTGAGCTTCAGCAGCTTCTGTTGGGTATCCGGCAAGCTGCCGACTTTCTTGTCGATCGCGCCCTTTTGCGCTTCCAGCTCACCGATCTGCTTCATCAGCGCTTTGTAGGCTGGATGCTCCGGTGTGTATTGACGCTGCATGTCCGCTTGCTGCAGATGCAACTGCTGGATGTTGGTTTGGATGGAAACCTCCTGATCCAGCAAGCTTTGGGTTTGCATGCTTATATCGACGGAATGTGCCTGGTTCTGAAACGCGTTAAGCGCTGCCGTAGCTTTTTCCAGAGCTTCACGCACGTTCGGGAGTTGTTCGCGGACAAACTTCAAGCTGTTCGTCGCTTCCGCCGAGTTGCGGTCTACATCCTGCCGTACATAAAGCTCGCCTACCTGCTCGAGCAGATTGGTGGCCAGATTCGCATTGGTATTGTCATAGGTCATCTGCAGGATGCCCGAGTCCTTCCCCTGCTCCGTGACATTGATCGCACGTTGCAGCTTGTTGATCACGGTCAAATCGCGATGACGGAAGACAGTAAAATGCGTGCCCGGATTGGCGATCAGCGTCTTGACCTGCATGGTCACGCCGTGGCCGCTGGCAGATTGTCCGGCGCGGCCGATAACCAGGATGTTGTCATTGTCATCCTGCAGAACATAAACACCGCCCTCGCCGGCAATCAGGCGCAACGGTTTGTCCTGCAGGCTGTCGGGAACGTCCAGCTGGAAAATATCCAGCTTCGCACCGCCCCAGTCAAAACTGCTCAAGCCGAACGGAGCTGGAGCCAACGTACCCGGATTTTTCGAAGCATAGTGACGAGCGAAGAAATTGCCGAACAACGGCAAGCGTCGCGGACTGGCTTCAATCGTGAGATTGAGTTTGTCCACCACCGCACCAAGTACCATGCGCGACGTGATCAAGGCCGTTTCAGTCGTCGCTTCGGGACTGGCAGCCCCCAATGTCTGGGTAAGCGCGCTCAATCCCGGCAGACTTGGCACCTTCTGTTCCACCTGCACAACGGCACTCGCCTGATAAATCGGCGTGGCCAACAGCGCGTAGGCCACGCTGATCACCACAAAGATACCCGTGATGATCCCGATCAGCCATTTGTGATCCTTGAGCGTGCCAAGCACTTCGCTCAAGTCGATCTCGTCGTCGCGCTGCAGTGGATTGGGGGTATTGGACATAAGTACGGTCATCGCATTACTCGTAAGAAGAGAGCGGTCACAGATAACGCGCCCAGCTATCGACGCCACGCGCAATCATCTCGTGAACATGCTCGAACGCCGCACGCTGCTGGCGATAGGGATCAGGGATGTCGCGCCCACCCAACCATTTATCGATTAGGTAGATCTTGCCGCGAGACTCGGGCGCAAGCTGAATCATCGCGTCGACGTGATTCTTTTCCATACCAAGCACCAAGTCGGCTTGAAGCAGCATCGAAGGCGTGAGCTGATGAGCGCGATGCGCCGTACCATCGACGCCGCTTTCGCTCAGCAGCTGCAAGACAGTTGCGTCCATGGGACTGCCGATAAGTGCGCTGAGTCCAGCGCTGCATAGTTCAATGCCACGCAGCCCTGCATGTTGCCGAAACAGATATTCGGCCGTTGGGCTGCGGCAGATATTGCCCATACAAACGATCAATATCCGCTTGAACACGTATTCACATACTCCCGGATTGAGGCCAACGGCGTCGCGTAACGACACCTGCGATAAATAGGCCCCCTGTCCGACCTGGAAACCTCATGCTTGAGTGGATCCAGGGTCTTGCTACTGAAGAGATCGGCTATACGGACTCCGTAGATAGTTGAAAACGGTCGCCAGGAAAGTTTCAGCCACACTCATCAATCTGCATACGGTTTGTGTTCTTGAGACTGCAGATCAACGGTATGGCTTGCCGTCCGTAGCAAAGACAATCACTAGTGAAGAACATTAAATCGCCATCAATCATTGCATGATCGAATTGCCAGACCGTGAACCGTAGCGAAATGAATCATGCGTTGAGTGATGAGACGGTGGGATGACATAGGGCGGTCAAACTTAAAAAAACCGCCACGATGAGTCACATAGCGCTTAACAAGTTTTGTTCCAAAGCAACACTGATTCGGCTGCCTACTTCAACTCTCCTTCATGTACCGCGGTACACGCTTGCACTGTTGCGTCCTGCAACTCGCCGTCGTGGAGCGTCATCATGATGACTATCTCTAACAAATCTTTGTGCTCGATGCTCGGCTCATTGTCTCTCGCTGTTGCTTTCAGCGGTGTCGCCCTGGCCCAGGACAGCATGCCTGCCAGCAGCACAACGGCGATGAGTCGCATGAGTACGGGCGCCATGCATCCCGGTATGAAAAGCATGCACACCTTGATCGGCATGCATGCGATGCCGGCAACAGTCTCAGCAGTGGACACTCACACCGGCGTGGTCGATGTCACCAGCGAAGGCATGGCGCTTAAAGTGCATTTTCCACCGGCGGCCATGGCCGATCTGAAAGCCGGCGACACGATCACATTGCACATGGGTTACAGCAAACCCTAGATTGTTACCCGATCGAGCCGCTTTCGGGCGGCTCGATTTGTAGGCACCACGCGAGTCGAAGACCTCATCGTGTTATGAAATCCAGCTCGCGGATTGAGCGCACTGTTTACGCCAAACCCGAGGCGTTACCGCGTTATTTCAATGGCCGTTTAGGCGAGAAAAGTAGGCACTGAACCGCTTCGCGAGCGCTCGATCGCCGTGAACGTCAATAGTGTTCAATGCGACGCCGCCGTAAATCACCATCGCAATGTCGTTTGCCGTTCCTTCGAGTAGCACATCGGCGTCACTGGGATCATTTCGCTCCACCGACAGATCGCCAGCGTCGAGTTTGGCGACAAAGCCTTCTCTTCCCATGCGGAAACCAATCGTCGCGCGCTCCTTGCGGCTACGTGTGCTGTCTAACAACCCCCGCAGCGACAACATCAACGTCGTTGGGCTCATCGGGTTGGAGAGACTTAAGTCCGGTGACATCGCCCCCCACTCAACTAGCGCCCTAACGACGGGTTCGGCCTGGTAACCCCAGGGAGTAAGTTCATAGATCGACACAGAGGCAGGCGGCGGCAGCAGCCGCTTCGTAAGGACTCCCGATTCCTCCAGCCCGTCGAGCCGCATGCTCAGCACGTTGGCGCTAACGCCCGGTAGACCGCTTCGGATGTCTGCGAATCGCTTCGGACCGAGCAGTAATTCTCGAACGATCAGGAGCGCCCAACGTTCACCCAAGACGTCGAGCGCCACCGCCGCACCGCAGGCTTGTTCATAAAGTCGTTTATTGTCTCTCATTGATTTATGTTACCATCAGTCCTAATATATAACTACTAGTTCGTGCCGAGATCCATTCTCTCATCGTCCGAAAGTAAAAGCCCATGCGTGCCCTGCAAATCTCAGCCTATGGAAACCCGTCAGACGTCTTGCATCTCGCAGATGTCCCCTCACCCGGTGCTCCAGGCAAGGGCGAGGTACTGATCGAGATCGAACTTGCGCCATTGAACAAGCATGACCTTCTCTTCATGGGCGGGTACTTCGGCGGTCCCGCCGCGCCCACGGTCGTCGGCAACGAGGGCTATGGCCGTGTCGCCGCTGTTGGGCCGGATGTCGAGAACGTCAAAGTGGGCGATCGAGTTCTAGCGCCAGTCCTAAGCCTTACATGGAGCGAGCAAATACTCGCGCCAGCAAAGACTCTATTTGCGCTACCTGCTGCAGATCCGTTGCAGCTCGCACAGCTCGGCAGTAACCCACCCACGGCTGCGCTGCTTTTAAGTGAGTACACCGATCTCAAGCCTGGGGATTGGATCGTTCAGAACGGCGCAAACTCGGGCGTCGGACGTTCATTGATCGCGATCGCGAAAAAGCGTGGCTTTCGGACCATCAATCTCGTTCGGCGTGACGAACTCATTGACGAAATGAAGCAGGCTGGTGGAGACATTGTCCTCAAGGATGACCCAGCTTCCGTTGCGAAGGCTGTTCAGACGGTCGGCAAGGATGCGATCCGCCTTGCGGTCGATTCTGTCGGAGGCGGTGCTACGGATACGTTGATCCAACTGCTATCCGATCGCGGTGTACTTGTTACCTATGCCGCCGCGACCGGTCAGCCGCTTGCGATAAACCCGCTTCAGTTGATCGGAAAACATCTGACGGTTAAAGGGTTCTACTTGGGTGACTACGACTATCTCTCGAAAGTGCTCCCTGCGCAGATCGAGGCCGCTCCCCTAATCGCTTCCGGCGCGCTGCGCGTTCCGGTGGCCGCCGTTTACCCGATTGCCAAAATCAAGGATGCGCTAGAGCACGTCCAGCAGGGCGGAAAAGTCCTTCTTGATTTCTCGTAGTCCCATGAGAAATCTGACCAAGGAATGATTCGCTCGCGTGATTAGCAGTCATTGTAGGAAACATCCTACAAATGATCGCGCAAAAATCTGGGCCAAGATTTGCTATAGCAGCCATCACAAATCGATCACCAATCGATCGGCATGTTGCACCGGCTTGTCGTGAGTAACAGGGAACGCTAATGGATTTCGTTCGGGGCGTCTTGCGCATCGCGGGGGACTGTGCGCGGAGCTTGTAAGAAAGCACCTACAACCAATTTGGAACAACATAAAATTTTGCGCCAAATCCCAATTACGGGATTGACATAAATTCACTTGCGGGCGCAGAGTTCTCCGCCATGCGGTTCGAGAGCAACTCTCACCGCATCAACGTTATCCAGCATAGCGGCTCAGGGGAAAACATGATGACGCTCGATATGGACGTTTCGTCGCAGTACTTCGTCGCCTCGATTTTTCGCGAGCCCCTATTCGATACTGGCTAAGTTCCGCCAGAAAAGACGATCACCATCTCTCATAGCGCGATGCCAGAGCGGCAACCTCTAGGACGTTGGGCGCTTTCTTACTTCGGCTTCAAACAAGGGAATAGTCATGGCAAAGATCTCGAATCTTTCCAAGTTCTTCGGTCTTGTGCGCGCGAGTACGACGGAAACCAACGCTCTGCTCAATGTGCGGACACTTGCCGCCAAGCATATCCAACGTCGACCGAGTCGAATAAATTCCAAATTGGCTATAGCTCTGGCTGGACTGGTTGCAGTCGCCGGAATCAATAACCAGTTAGTAAGCGTTGCTCATGCCGATGATTCGATTCCCACGAATAACAACAATAACGGCGGCGGCGGCGGTGGCGGTGGCGATGGTGGTGGCAGCGACATCCCCACTTTGCCACCCGTGATTGTGCCTGGCTATATCCCTCCCTCTGTCTACCCCACCCAGATCACGCTGGGCCCCGGGGCGGGATATACGGGGCCAATGATCGAACCCGTGGGCATAGGCCCGAGTGGCGGTGGTTCTATACACACGCCAGCGAGCAAGGCCCCGACAAGCAAAAAGACTCAAAATTCGAACCCTTGCCCAGACAATCAAGGTGATCCCATCATGATGAGCACGGGCAATAAGGCCGTGTCCGTGATGGAGTTTTCGCTACCAGGCGAAATGGGGCTGACATTCGAGCGATTCTATAACTCGAAGTTTCTAGGCACTACCGACAATGCGGGAACGTGGGCAGATAGCATCGACTTCTTATTATCCGGAACGAACTGTAATTGGATTGGGCAGACAGGTGTTCCTGGCCGCTGCAGTGCCATCACATTCATTCGTCCGGATGGATCACAAATCAGCTTTCCAACGACAAATCCCACCCCTTTGGCCAACGGTCTCGACACGGTTAATTCATTTCCGAATGTCGGACCATTTACAGCAGTTGCAACCGCTACTCTGACTTACAACGCAAATGGCACCTATACGGTTCAGGATGAGGACTCTCATGCCCTTACCTTTAATGCATCAGGACAGCTACTGACGATAAAGGATCTTGCCGGTGTGGGCTGGACAGTCAGCCATCCAAATCAATCGACCACTGTAGTGACTCACACATCGGGTCAGTCCTACAGCATTGTGCAAACACAACAAAGCGGCAACAACATTCAAGTCCAGGTCACCGATCCTGCCTCAAACGTATACACCTATCAGAGCAGCAACACCCAACCTGGACTCAGTAGTATTGGCTTGATCAACTCCGTCACGTATCCGGGGTCGCCTACTACAACCGTTTCATACAAATATCAGCAGGCGCCAGGCAATTCCATCGCAAATGAATTGACCGAAGTTGACTACAACGGCGTTGCTCACGACTTAACTACATACGATAGCAACGGTAAAGCCAACTCGACGAGTATGGCCGATGGCACGCAGAAGACATCGATTGTCTATAGCTCGAATAGCACGGGGCCAGTCGCGACGGTAACCAATCCTCTTGGTCATGTGACCGTCTATCAGTACAACTCCAGCGGACTATTGACGTCGGTTACGGGTAACGCATCTGCCCACTGCTCAGCCTCATACGCAAGCGTTACTTACGACTCTAATGGCAACATGGCGTCCTCCACTGACAATAATGGAAACGTCATCAAATACACATATAGCGCCAACGGACTTCTGCAGCAAACGATCGAAAGCCCAGGTGCCTATCAGCGTGTGACAAATTACACCTGGGACCCTACCCCTGGCACTGATCGACTGCAATCGGTTACGGTGGTTGGATATCAAGAGATGTCGTTTGCTTACAATGCACAGGGCAGGCCGCAGTCAACTACAACGACAAATTTGACAAGCAATGGCGTAGCTAATCAAACCCAAACCACGACATATAGCTATGCGCTGGCGTCAAATGGAATGGTTACGAGCAAGACGATTACCCTTCCTTCCCCCAATAACGCCAATACCATCACTTACAACTACAACAGTGATGGCTTTCAGACTAGCGTTAAGAACGCCCTTGGCCAGTCAACAACATATAGCAATATCACCGGCAATGGCTTGGCGCAAACAGTCACCTCAGCAAACGGTGATGTAAGCAACTACACCTTCAATGCTGGACGCTTGACAACCACCTCTCACGCTCACAACGGAACTACGTACACCAAGTACTACTACTATGATGCCAACTCGCAAAATCTATCGCGCGTCGTTGACTATGACGGGGAGAGTACGTCTTATTCGTATGACGCCGATTTTAAGTTGACATCTTCGACATGGACGGGACCTTCCGGCGCATCCATCGTGAAGGCCTATTCCTATGATGCTAACGGTGATGTGACGGGCACCAGCTGGACACGGGGAGGGTTGACTAGTCCGGATTACACGACTCATACGTCCTACGACGAATTAGGACGTGCGATCGTCAAAAGCGGGAACAATAGTCAGAGCCGCACCATAACTTATGACCCCAATGGGAATATCTCTACCGTTACAGACACGGCCAGCAATGTAACCAAGTACAAGTACGATTCAGATAACCGCATACAGTACGTTATTGACGCAAACGGAAAGTCGACTCTTTACCAATACGACTTTGGGGACCAACCATTAGCAACGACCGACTCTCGGGGCCTGGTCACCAATTACTCATACGATGGCTTTGGTCAACTATGGGCCGTGAGCATACCTGACAGCGGAAAAACAAGCTTTTCGCATGACGCGTACGGCAGGCTCAGTTCTAGAACTTACAATAATGGTGTTGCCACCACGTATACGTATGACACGCTCAACCGTGTCACCTCAATGGCAGCAGGGTCTCAAACCTATGAATACACGTACGACTCTTGCACCTATGGCCTGGGACATCTCTGCTCGTACGCAGGAGAGAACGGTGGGGGGTCATCAACCTTAACTTACACAATAGAAGGACTCGTCAATACTCGCACTGATAGGACTTTCCTTGGATCGTCCGTTACGACATTCAATTACGACGAGATGAATCGTCTTACCCAGATGATTAATGGCTCGTCGTATACCGTCAATTACGGCTGGACTGATGACCAAGTGACGAACGTGGGTCTTCAATTCAGCGGTCAAAATGGCAGTGTTGTGTCGAACGTCAAATATGATGCCATGCGGAGACCGATAAGCTGGACGTATGGAAACGGCATTGTGCGCACGCAAACGTACGACCAGGATGAACGTCTGACGTCCATTAAATCGATGCTGAGCTCGACCGCCATCCAAAACCTCACATATTCGTGGGACAACGTGGATCGCATAACCGGCATTACTAACTCCGTGTATCCATCTGCGTCACAGACCTTTGGTTACGACAATCTTTATCGGTTGACCAGCCAGACGGGACCTGCGCCGATTGCATTGACGTACGACACGAATGGAAATCGCACTGCACAGAACTGGATGACAAACGATGCAGTCAGCATTCCGTCGACGAACAACCGCGTAACGTCTCGAGGCTCTCATTCCTACACGTATGATGGAAATGGAAATCGTGCAACTGACACGGTAAATGACGTAACTACGACCTACGCTTACGATGGCTTCAACCGCTTAAATAGCGTTGCAAGAAGCGCATCTCTGACCAACTGCGAAACCAACTACCAGTGCCCTGCATACCCCTCTGGAACCACCACGTACCAAGTTGACGGGCTAGGCCGCACAGTTTTTCGTAATGGCCCGCTTGGGCTGTGGCTGTATGGCTACGGATTGAACGGGGAGTTGATAAGCGAAGCAACGGCTCCCCCTTCTGGAAGCGTCAACGTCAATTGGTACATTTATCTAAATGGGCAACCCGTCGGCTTACTCAATCAGATTGGTAGTGCCACCCCAGTTTTGTACTACATGCATGACGACCACTTAGGGCGTCCCGAAGAAATCACCAATAGCGGCGGCTCGGTAGTTTGGCGCGCGCAAAACTATGGCTTCGATAGAGCTATCGTAACCAACGGGATAGCTGACGTAGACATTGGCTTGCCTGGCCAGGTTTATGACTCGAATACGGGTAACTGGAGTAATGGATTCCGCGACTATGACTCAAGTGATGGTCGCTACCTAGAGTCGGATCCAATTGGCTTGAACGGTGGGGTCAATACATACGCATACGTAAACAACAATCCGATTACTAATGTTGATAGCCTTGGGCTTAGAGCCGACACAGATTTATGCGCCGGCTTAACAGCTAAAGGTTGTATGCAAATTGGCTCTAATTACGCACCCGATTACGTCGAATTGAGCGTGACTGTTCCATCAGTGTTTTCGTTTAGCTACACGTTAACGAGGACCGGTGCTGTATTCAGTTCTGGAGGGTTCACGTTTGGCACTCCGAAATCCATTGCGAGCGGAAAAAACTGGGGCTTTTCCATCATGGGCGGTTTTTTATTGAACCCATGCCACACAGGCCAAAATGTAAATGACTTAGTCAACGGCGGGTCATTGAGTGGTTCATTTTATGATGGCGTAGGCGGAGGTTTCGTACATAACTCAAGCGGAACTGCCATAGAAATGGGATTTGGCTTAGGCGGCCTCGGGGCTGGCTACAGCTATGCGCAGCAAACTGGTCAGCTAGGTATCCATTGGTGAGTAAAGGGAGCTACAACGTCTTAGGCTATATAGGCATGATTGCGTTGCTCGCAATTTTTGCGCATGTAGCAGGTCGATATGACGCCAATCGAGTGCTACCTGGACAACCGTCGAAGTCCGCTCTTAGAGCGGACTTCGACACTATCCCTGTTGCCGAAGGTGATTTTCCTGTCAACGAAATCAGCACAGTTGAACGTGGCGGCGTTTGGAAGGTTGCGCGTAACTACAGTACGACGCGACCTTCCAAATCCGTCTTTGATTACTATCAAAAGGCGCTGCCACCGCTCGGATGGCATCTCGCTGATACGAGTGAGATGACTGAACCAAACGCTTGGATCAAGTTCTGCAAAGGTGCAGTAAGTGTGATCCTTAATACGCAACAAACTGGCTCTAGGACCATTTACTATCTGGGTGTCGGCTGGACGAATCATTCGCTAAACGATGCGTTTTGCCCGAATGACAGACCATTAGATTCGGTTGAAAATTGACGTCAAGATGAGGTCTATTAGAGCCGCGTGCTTTTCGTTCAGATAACTATGCTGTCGTGGAAACGACGCTCTGGCCAAGCCTTATCTAGACTCTAGCGCTATACCCGAACTTCAGGCTGTGTTCGTCTTGATCCCGATCACCTTTGCGCCAGCATGTAATGCGTCTATATAGTCCGCCCAAGCCTGCTTCATGCGTTTGCGATCATCCAGATATTTCGCCGCATAGTTGTACGCACCCTTCACTTCGTTGGGCTCGGCATGCGCTAGCTGGCGTTCGATCGCCCGTCCGTCCCAGCCCATCTTATTGAGTCGGCTGAACGCCATAGCTCGAAAGCCGTGGCCGGTCATCGTGTCACCGTCTTTTCATGCTCGCGAGCCATCCATTGGCGAGTCACCGCTTCGAAGGTATCGGTTGCAGCTTTCTGCGCCTCGACCCGCTGGCGCTTGGCCTCCTGCCTCTCGTCACTGAGGTCAATCCCCTGCGCCAGCAACCCTTCGAGCAGCTGCGTGCTTGCCCCGGGCTTCGGCAAGGGTCGTTTCGGGATAGGTGCCCATGCTCAGCGTCTTGCGCTTACCGGCAATGCGGTAGTTCCGGCGCCACCATTTGGAACCGTTCGGGTTCACCAACAGGTAGAGGCCGCCGCCGTCCGCGTTGGACGCGGTCGGACAATGGGCAACAAAAAACCCGCCTGAGTGGCGGGTTTCTTTAGTCTTTTTGGTCTTTATTGGACCGTATCGGACTTCTTATTGGTGCCCAAGAGGGGACTCGAACCCCTACGACTTGCGTCGCTACCACCTCAAGGTAGTGCGTCTACCAATTCCGCCACCTGGGCAGGTGTTTTGTTTAGTGCTTACTCGACGATGGCGACGCCGGAGCGGTGGCTGCCGGGACGTCGCCCGCCTTGGCCGGGGCCGGTTGAGCGGCTGGCACATCGCCATTGCCTGCTGCCGGTGCGACCGGGGCCGGAACGGCTGCCTGGGTCGGAACCGGGGCAGCGGGTTGCGCATTTTGCGCGGCGGCGGGCTTGTTGCCAAGGCCTGCCATCACGCCGAGATCGCTGTTTTGGGTTTTCTGCGGAGCCACGCCGCCGTGCATCTTCAGGTACATGCCCATGGCGATGCTGAGCGCGAAGAACAGGGCAGCCAGCACGGCGGTGGAGCGCGACAGGAAGTTGGCGGAACCGCGGGCGCCGAAAACCGTCGCCGAGGCACCTGCGCCAAAGCCGGAACCCGCATCGGCGCCGGCGCCGCGCTGCATCAGGATCAGCACGATCATCGATGCAGCGATCAGGATGTAGAACACGCTGAAGATGACGAACATGGTGTCTCGCGTAAGGGTTCGGTGATGCTCAGTGGGCGGCGTTGCAGATAGCGAGGAAATCGGCCGCAACAAGCGAAGCGCCACCGATCAAACCACCATCCACGTCCGGCTGCGCGAAGAGCTCTGCAGCATTGACCGCCTTGACGCTGCCGCCATAAAGCAGCCGAGTCAGACGGGCAATCATAGCATCCCCCTGCGCAAGTTGGCTACGGATGAATGCGTGCGCATCCTGGGCCTGCTGGGGCGTGGCGGTGCGGCCCGTGCCGATCGCCCAGACGGGTTCGTAGGCGATCACGGCGGTATCGAAGCTGGCGATACCGCTGAGCGCCAGCACGGCCTGCAACTGGCGGGCGATGACGGCTTCCGTCTCACCGGCCTCGCGCTGAGCCAGGGTCTCGCCCACGCACAGAATCGGCGTGAGCCCGGCGGCGCGTGCGGCGGCAAATTTGCGGGCCACCTGCTCATTGCTTTCGGCGTGGTATTGACGGCGCTCGGAGTGGCCGACCAGGGTCCATTGGGCCCCGACGTCCGCCACCATGGCCGCGGCTACTTCGCCCGTATAGGCCCCCTGCCCCTCGTGCTCGCTCACGTCTTGAGCGCCGAAACCCAGACCCGAGCCGGCGTAGGTGGCGGTAAGCGTGGCGAGGTACGGGAACGGCGGGAATACCAGGACATCGATATCGGTCGGCTTGGCCTGCGCGATCTCCTGCACCAGGCCCTCCGCCATCGAGCGGCTGCCGTGCATTTTCCAGTTACCGGCGACGAGTTTCTTGCGCATGGCCGCATCCGTTGCAATGAAAGCTGGCAAGCTTAACTACCACACCCGGGCACGGCAACGCGCCCTCCCCTTCGCCAGGAAACAGATTCATGACTCAAGCCCGCCCGCTCAGCCTGATTACCGGCGCTTCAGCAGGTATCGGCGCCGCTTTCGCCCACGCCCTGGCAGCGCGTGGTCACGATGTGGTGCTTACCGCACGGCGCACCGACCGCCTGGAAACACTGGCGGCCGATCTACAGGCGGCACACGGTGTAAATGCGACGGTGCTAACCAGCGATCTGGCCGATCCGCATGCTGTAGAGAAACTTTGCCAGACACTGGATCAACGCGGGTTGAAAGTGGATTGGCTGATCAACAACGCGGGTTATGGCGTGCCCGGTCGCTTCGATCAGAGCGATTGGACCGTGCATGCAGATTTTCTGCGCGTGCTAGTCACAGCGCCTACCGAACTGGCGTGGCGATTGATCGGCGGTATGCGCGAGCGCGGGTATGGGCGCATCGTCAATGTGGCATCGCTGGCCGGGCATGTGCCGGGTTCGGCAGGCCACACACTGTATGCGGCGAGCAAGGCGTACATGATCAAGTTTTCGCAGTCGCTAGCGCTGGAAAACGAAGCGACGGGCGTCAACGTCTGTGCGCTATGCCCGGGCTTTACGCGTTCGGAATTTCACGATGTCACCGGTACGCGCCCGTTGGTAAACAAGATGCCTGATTTCATGTGGCAAAGCGCAGAGCAAGTGGTGCAGGAAGGCATCGCCGCGGTGGAACGTGGCGACGCCGTCTATGTGACAGGCCGCTTCAATCGCACGGTGAAAAGTGTATTCAAGTTGATGCCGGACAAGCTGGCGCTGCGGATGTCGGCCAAGCAATCGCGCCGGTATCGCGCGCAGGATTCGTCACACTGAGATTTTCTTGCTGCCCTATGGCGGTGGGTTGCGTAAGCGGAAAGGTTTAACCACCAATCCAGCGAGCGAGGAAGAAAGCGGCCGCTGAAGCGAGACCGCCCACGAGTACGGTCTGCACAGCGCCGCGCAACATGCCGATGCCGGTGAAGCGGCTCTTGGCGGCACCGAACAGGGCCAACGCAATCAGTGTGCAAATCACGGACACCCGTAACGCCGGTTGCAAGCCTTCGATCAGCATATAGGGCGCCAGCGGCACCAGGCCGCCGATCACGTAGGCGCCACCGATGGTCAGCGCGCTGCGTAATGCACGCCCGGGCTGCGGTTTTTCCAGGCCCAGTTCAAAACGCATCATGAAGTCCACCCAGGCTTCATGATCTTGATGGAAATGAGCAAGCACCGGCTTGCAGGCCTCGCGATCGAGGCCGTAGTGGGCGAAGATCTGCTCGATCTCGTGTTCTTCTTCGCGCGCCAGCTCGCGCACTTCACGCACTTCGCGCCGGCGCTCGGCGTCGTAATGATCGGCATCGCCGCGTGCGGCAAGGTAGCCGCCGAGGCCCATCGCAATCGCGCCGGCTGCAATTTCCGCCACCCCTGCCACGACCACAATGCGACTGGCTACCACGGCCCCGGAAAGACCTGCCGCCAGTGCGAACGGCACGGTGAGTCCATCGGCCATGCCGATAACCAGATCGCGCACCACGTCGGAAGAGGTGAAGTGTCGTTCGGTGTGATGATGCTTGGCGGCCATGGCAACGCTCCGTGAGATGCGCGCTAATGTAACCGCAAGCGCCGATAGATGACGCAATGAGAAACACACGCATTGTCTTTCGCACCAAGGCGGCGCGACATAAAACGCGGGCAGCGTTTCGACTAGATCAACTTGATCTCGCGCAGGCGCTGCATGAGGTATTCATGCGCGCTGATCGAGGTGTCGTAGCGGCGTGGATTGTCGGGCGTAATGCATTGTGGCAGCGGATCGAGCATCACATCCGGATTGGGGTGCAGGAAGAACGGCACGGAATAACGCGGCTTGCGCGCATTGGCATTCTGCGGATTCACCACGCGATGCGTGGTCGATGGATACACATGGTTGGACAACCGCTGCAGCATGTCGCCGATATTCACCACGATGGCATCGCCCTCGGTAGTGATCGGCAGCCAGTTTCCTTCGCGCGTGAGCACTTCCAGGCCTTCGGCACTGGCGCCGACCAGCAGGGTAATGAAGTTGATGTCTTCATGAGCGCCCGCGCGCACGTTGGGAATGTTTTCCTCGGTGATCGGCGGGTAATGGATCGGGCGCAGGATGGAATTGCCCTGATCGATTTTGTCCTCGAAATAGTCTTCGGGTAAATCGATGTGCAAGGCCAGCGCCTGCAGTACACGACTACCGAGAAGATCCAGCGATTCATACAGCTCGTAACCGTATTCGTGAAAGCCTGGCACCTCGGCTGGCCACAAATTAGGCGGCATGACGTCCACGAATTTGGAATCGCGCGACATTTCGCGGCCGATATGCCAAAACTCCTTGAGATCGGGATAACGGCTGTCTTTCGCCGTTTCGATCTTGAATGGCGTGTAGCCGCGCGCACCGCCGGTGCCAGGCATGTGGTACTTCATCTTGGTTTCGGGCGGCAACGCAAAGAAACGCTCGAAGGCGTCGTAAGCGCCATCGATCAGCTTGGGCGACATGCCGTGGCCGCTGATGCAGCAGAAACCGAACTCGCGGTAGGCAGCGCCTAGTTCAGCGACGAACGCCGCACGATCGGAGTCGTAACGTCGAATGTCTAGCGTCGGAACCCGTTTGATGGATGCGTCCATAAGCTTGTCCACAGGCTGGCGTGTGTCGATGTGTAGTCCACTACTGCTGCGCGGTACACGTCGGGCCTATTCCTTGGCGACCTGGATTAAAGCCCGCCTGGTGAGGGGCGTGCTCTATTGGTTCACGAGCGTTCGGCTGAAGATTTTACGACTTCCGCAAGCCGTTCGGCCATCTGCCTAACTTCGACTGCGTCGGCAGCTTCCACCGTAACGCGCACCAGCGGTTCCGTACCCGATGCGCGCAACACCACGCGTCCGCGACCGTGCAGGGCCTGCTCGGTTTCCGACAATGCCTTACGCACCGCATCGCTCTGCAGCGCTTCGCGAGCGCCGGGTGTGCGCACGTTGATCATCACCTGAGGCAACTTGCGCAAGCCTTCGCGCGCGGTCGCCAGGTCCTGATCGCTAAGCTTCAACGCTTCGAGCACCGCCAGTGCGGCGACGATGCCGTCACCCGTGGTGGCGCGGTCCAGGCATAACAGGTGACCAGACGTTTCGCCGCCCAATATGCCTTGGTGTTCTTTCAGCTGCTGCAAGACGAAGCGATCGCCGACATTGGCGCGGATCAAGTCCACACCGATATCGGCCAGTGCCCGTTGCAGACCGAAGTTGCTCATCGACGTACCGACGACCGGCCCCTTGAGCATGCCCCGTGTACGCCAGCTGCGCGCCAGCACGTAAAGCATGTCGTCGCCATCGCCGATGATGCCATCGCGGTCGGCCATCTGTACGCGGTCGCCGTCGCCATCGAAAGCAAAGCCAATGTCGGCGTGATGATCCAGCACCGCGCGCTGCAGCGTTTGCGGATGCATGGAACCGACGTTGTGGTTGATATTGAAGCCGTCCGGCTTGTCGCCGATCACGTGCAACTCGGCACCCAGCTCTGCGAACACTTTGGGAGCCACTTGATAGGTGGCGCCGTGCGCGCAATCCAGCACGATCTTCATGCCGGCGAGGCTGAAATCTTCCGGCACGGTGGATTTGCAGAATTCGGCGTAGCGTGTCACCGCATCGGTAACGCGTACGACCTTGCCGAGATTTTCGGAATCGACGGTGGTGAATTCCGCGTCGGTTTCCCGCTCGATCGCCTGTTCGATCTCGTCGGAAAGTTTTTCGCCGCGCGCGGAAAAGAACTTGATACCGTTATCGTGATGTGGGTTGTGCGACGCGCTAATCACAACACCAGCATCGGCGCGCAGGCTGCTCGTGAGGTACGCGACCCCAGGCGTGGGCATCGGGCCGAATAGACGAACGTCGGCGCCGGCGGCAGCAAGGCCCGCTTCCAGCGCCGATTCGAACATGTAGCCGGAAACGCGGGTGTCCTTGCCGATGAGTACCAGCGGACGACCCGGCGTTTTTTTCTGCGCGCTGAGTACCACGCCAAGCGCGCGCCCCAGGCGCAGCATGAAATCCGCGCTGATCGGCCACTGCCCAACCCGGCCGCGAATGCCATCGGTACCAAAGTATTTGCGTTGATTCATCGATTACCTTACCTATTCGTCATCCGGCCAGCGCGGCGCCTTAGGTGTGTCCCGCCGTTCGGGCTTGTCGCCCGATTGCACAGCGTGCCATACCTTCAGGGCATCCACGGTGGCGGCTACATCATGTACGCGTACCATGCACGCGCCATGCTGAACCGCGATCAGCGCCGCGGCAACCGAACCGGCCGCCCGCTCGGCGGGATGTTTGCGGCCGGTGAGTGTGCCGATCATTGATTTGCGCGAGAGGCCCACGTAAACCCCGCTGCCGAGATCGGCGAAGCGCCCCAACCGGCGCAGCAGGGCCAGATTGTGTTCCAACTCTTTGCCGAAGCCGAAGCCGGGATCGACCATCACCTTGCGCCGATCGATACCGGCCAGCTCACAAGCGAACAGTCGATCGGTGAGAAAACGGTGCACCTCGCCGACCACGTCGTCATAATGCGGGGCGTCCTGCATGCTGCGTGGCTCGCCTTGCATATGCATCAGGCATATCGGTACTCGCATTTCAGCTGCGGCGTCCATCGCACCATCGCGGCGCAATGCGTACACGTCGTTGATCATACCGGCGCCAGCGGCGACTGCCGCACGCATCACTTCCGGCTTGGACGTATCTACAGCAACCGGCAGCGACGTGCGCGCGATCAATTGCTCGATGACCGGCAACACACGGCGTAGTTCTTCCTCGACGGGTACGTCAGCGGAACCCGGCCGCGTGGACTCGCCGCCCACGTCCAGCATGTCCGCCCCCTCTTCCGCCAGACGCAAGCCGTGCGCCACGGCGGCATCCATATCCTCGAACTGGCCGCCATCGGAAAACGAGTCGGGCGTGACGTTGATGATGCCGACTATGCGCGGACGGTCCAGCGTCAACGGACGGCCGTTGCAATCGAGCACCGTGGCAAATAGATCGGCGGACATGTGGCTTACTCCATACCGCCCAGCGGGCCCATGAACTGGCGGTAATAGCGCAATTCATCGATGGAATCACGGATATCCGACAGCGCGGTGTGAGCGGACTCCTTATTAAAGCCACGGCCAATCGCCGGGGCCCAGCGTCGCGCCAGTTCTTTCAGCGTGGAGACGTCGAGGTTGCGATAGTGAAAAAAGCGCTCGAGTTGCGGCATCTGGCGATGCAGGAAGCGACGGTCCTGGCAGATGGAATTGCCGCACATCGGCGACTTGCCCGGAGCCACCCATGACTTGAGAAACTCCAGCGTCGCCCGCTCCGCTTCGGCATGATTGGCGGCTGAGCTGAGCACTTGTTCCCATAGGCCCGAGCGGCGGTGCTGGTTACGGTTCCAGGTGTCCATCGCTTCCAGACGCGTCACCTCATGGCGAATGGCGAAGACAGGGCCTTCGGCCAGAATAGCCAGATCTTTGTCGGTGACGATGGTAGCGATTTCCAGTACGGAATCGTTGTCGGTATCCAGACCCGTCATTTCCAGGTCGATCCAGATGAGATTGTCTTCGTTGACTTGGCTCATGCGCCCTCCCGGCGCGCAGTCTATCAGGCTCGCATGCGATGATCTGGTGATGCAGACCTTTTTCTGGCACGACTACGAAACCTTTGGCACGGATTCGCGGCGCGACCGGCCGATTCAGTTCGCCGGCATCCGCACGACGATGGAGCTGGAAATCATCGACGAGCCCGTGATGTTCTTCGGGAAGCCGCCAAGGGACATGCCGCCCAGCCCCGAGTCCTGTCTGATCACCGGCATCACGCCGCAACAGGCCGAACGTGATGGCGTCGTCGAAGCCGACTTCGCCGCGCGAGTACACGAGCAGCTGGCCACGCCGGGCACTTGCGGTGTGGGCTACAACTCCTTGCGTTTCGACGACGAATTTTCGCGCCAGCTGTTCTACCGCAATTTTTTTGAGCCTTATGCGCGCGAGTGGGAAAACAACAATTCGCGCTGGGATCTGATCGACCTGGTGCGCATGTGCGCCGCGCTACGCCCAGAAGGGATCGTATGGCCAACCCGCGACGATGGTATGCCGAGTTTCAAGCTGGAACATCTGGCCAGCGCCAATCATCTGCAACAGGAGCGCGCGCACGACGCGCTGTCGGATGTGCATGCACTGATCGATCTGGCGCGCCTGGTCCGAGTACGTCAACCGCGCCTGTGGGATTGGCATTACGGGTTGCGCCGCAAGCAGCGCGTGTTCGAGCTGCTCGATGTGACGAACATGACGCCGCTGGTGCACGTATCGTCACGGTATCCGGCCAGCCGCCATTGCCTGGCGGTGATCGTACCGATAGCGGTGCACCCCGGCCGGTCCGGCGAGATCATCGTGTACGACCTGGCGCAGGATCCCGCCGACTTGCTGGCGCTGGAGCCCGAGGACATCGCCGACCGGATCTTCACCGCACGCGCCGACCTGCCCGAGGGTGTCGAGCGCATTCCGCTACGCACCATACACGCCAACCGCTCGCCCGCACTGGCGCCGCTGTCAGTACTTAAGGGCGTGGATATGCAGCGGCTGCAGCTTGATCTGGATCGCTGCCTAGCGCACGCCGACCAGCTACGCGCCGCTGCCGGACTGAGCGACAAGCTGCGTCAGGTTTTCCAGCACGCCACCGCATTGCCGCCCCCTGAAGATCCGGAGCTGGCGCTCTATAGTGGTTTTCTGCCCGACGCCGACAAGCGTCTTCTGCGTGAGGTACGCGCCACGCCACCGGATCAGTTAGGCCAACGCAACTTCGGCTTTCGCGATGCACGCTACGCCGAACTGCTGTTCCGCTACCGCGCACGCAACTGGCCCGAAACCCTGGCGCCGGACGAACGCGAACGCTGGGAAACGTTCCGTCGCGAACGGCTGACGCGCCCGACGCCGCTGACCACATTGACGCTGGACGAATACTTCGCCCAACTCAGTACCTTGCGCAACGACTCCACTCAAGGCGATAAATTCGCCCTGCTCGACCAACTGCAAGCCTGGGGCGAACAACTCGCCATCGAAGCCGGCATTGCCGCCTGACATACGGAACCGAAAACCATGCCACGTGCTTATTTCTCGACCGCAACGTTTCGCTTTCTGCGCGCACTGGATCGCAACAATAACCGCGAGTGGTTTCTTGCGCATAAGGCCGATTACGAACGAGATGTCCGCGACCCGTTTCTTGAGTTGATCACCGATCTGCAGACACCACTGGCGAAAATCAGCGAGCACTTTCGGGCCGATCCGCGCAAGAACGGCGGATCGCTGTTTCGCATTTACCGCGACACACGCTTTTCCGGTGACAAGGACCCCTATAAGCCTTGGGCCAGTGCGCGCTTCTTCCACGAGCGTCGACACGAGATACCGGCACCCTCGTTTTATCTGCACATCAAGCCAGGCGATTGTTTTATCGGCGGCGGCATGTGGCATCCCGAACCGGACGCGCTGAAACGCCTCCGCGCTTTTCTTGCGGATAATCCGGCGGCATGGAAGCGCGCCACGCAGGGCAAAGCATTTCGGGATCATTTTGCGTTCTGGGGCGAATCGCTAACGCGACCGCCGCGCGGTTTCGATCCGGATCACGAGTTGATCGAAGATCTGAAGCGCAAGGACTTTGCTGCTGGCGAACAATTCGAAGAGTCGCTCGCCTGCTCGGCGGAGTTGCTGCCTTATATGGTGGCAAGCTTCAAGCGCATTGCGCCGATGATTGATTATCTTTGTGCGTCGCAGGAACTGGATTTTTGATCTTTTGAAGCCCCTCTCCCGCCGGGAGAGGGGTTGGGGTGAGGGTACGGGGCTCGCGTGATATTGAATATTTCCGCTTCAATGGCTTCAACGCTCCGCTCGCACCCTCATCCGCCCTCTGGGCACCTTCTCCCAAAGGGAGAAGGGCAAACGCTTCACGCTTCGGGACGCATGTAAGGGAACAACAACACATCGCGAATCGACGAGGAATTGGTCAGCAACATCACCAATCGATCGATACCGATACCGAGACCGCCCGTCGGCGGCAAGCCCACTTCTAACGCACGAATATAGTCGGCATCGAAGTGCATGGCTTCGTCGTCGCCCGAATCCTTCGCATCCACCTGTGCCTGGAAACGCGCAGCCTGGTCTTCCGGGTCGTTCAACTCCGAGAAACCGTTGGCGATTTCTTTGCCGTTGACGAACAGCTCGAAGCGATCGGTGATGCCCTTGTCGGTGTCGTTCTCGCGAGCGAGCGGCGACACTTCGACGGGATGGTCGATGATGAAGGTGGGCTGCACCAAGGTGTGTTCGACCGTCTTCTCGAAGATCTCCAGCAACAACTTGCCCCAGCCATAACCCGGCTTCACCTGCGCACCGAGCCGCTTGGCATGCGCAGCCATCGCTTCGCGGTTACGTAAATCTTCGCGCTTGATCTCTGGGTTGTGTTCGAGCACGGCATCTTCCATGCGCCAGCGACGGAAGGCCGGACCGACATCGATGTTTGTGCCTTCCCAGGTCAGCTCCGTCGTGCCGAGCACTTGCTTGGCCGTGTCGCGAATCACCGCCTCCGTGAGATCCATGATCTCGTGATAGGTGGCGTAAGCCTGATACAACTCCAGCATGGTGAACTCGGGATTGTGCCGCGTGGACACGCCCTCGTTGCGGAAATTGCGATTGATCTCGTACACGCGCTCGAAGCCACCCACGACCAGGCGCTTGAGGTAGAGCTCCGGCGCCACGCGCAGGAACAGGTCGATATCCAGCGCATTGTGATGCGTGACGAACGGGCGCGCCGTGGCACCGCCAGGGATGATGTGCATCATCGGCGTTTCCACTTCCATAAAGCGCCGCGGCTCGGCTTCCAGCCATTGGCGCATATAACCGATGATCTTTGAGCGCAATGCAAAAGTACGGCGCGCTTCCTCGGTGACGATCAGGTCGACATAGCGCTGGCGATAACGCTGCTCCACGTCGGCCAGGCCGTGGAACTTGTCGGGCAGCGGTCGCAGGCTCTTGGTCAGCAAACGCAACACATGGACCTTGATCGACAACTCGCCGGTCTTGGTGCGCATCAGCACGCCTTCGGCACCGACAATGTCGCCCACGTCCCAGCCCTTGAAGGCTTCGTATATATCGCCGACGGTGCCTGCATGGATAAACAGCTGGATGCGTCCGCTGAAATCCTGTATCTGCACGAAGCTGACCTTGCCTTGCACGCGCTTGAGCACGATACGGCCGGCCACCTTCACATGACGCGCAGCGGCCTCGATGGCTTCTGCGGTGTGCACATCCTTGTCGGCGAACTCGGCCTGCAAGTCGCCAGCAAAGCTATCGACCTTGAAGTCGTTCGGGAACGCCACGCCTTGCGCGCGCAGCGCGGTCAACTTCTCGCGGCGCTCGGCGATCAGCTTGTTCTCGTCGATGATCGGATTGTCGGTTGCTTCACTCATGGAGATTCCATTTGATGCCGGCGCTCGCGCCGGTTGCCGAGAGCCTCGTTATATATCGCTTGGTTGCCGAACGACGCGAGATGGTTTTCTTCTGGAGCGGTGCTGTGCGTCAGTCGCCCTTGTGGAATACCTGCTTGACCGCGTGTTTGGTCGCATCCCAGCCTTCGCGCGTCCCGTGCGCGATGCCATGACCGACTTCTTTCGCGCCGTGCCCGATGCCTTGGCCGGCCTGTTTCGCGCCATGCCCGATGGATTTGGCCACATGCGCGGTCGCGTGCCCGACGTCGCGCGCGCCGTTGCCGATACCTTTCCCGGCCGCCTTCGTATCCTGCTTGATGTCCTGACCCAAGCCGCTGGGCGTTGCGTTTGCAGCGTGACTGAACAGCGCGAACGCGCCACACGCGAACAGGGTTCCGCAGACCTTCTTGGCGTTCATGCTGTGACTCCTCGATCGGTGGTCAGGTATATCCATCCGTCACGCGTCGACGCGCTTGGCGCCGGCGTCCAGGCCGGATTTCAGGCTGGCCTCGACGAATTCATCCAAGTCGCCGTCCAACACTTTCTGCGTATCGGTGCGTTCGATGCCGGTACGTAGATCCTTGATGCGACTTTGATCCAGCACGTAGTTGCGGATCTGGCTGCCCCAGCCGATGTCCGACTTGGTGGCTTCCAGCGCATCCTTCTCCGCGTTGCGCCTCTGCATCTCGAGCTCGTACAACTTCGCCGCCAGCATCTTCATGGCGCGGTCGCGGTTGGCATGCTGGCTGCGCTCGGTCTGGCAGGCCACGACCACGCCCGATGGGACGTGGGTGATACGCACGGCCGATTCGGTTTTGTTCACGTGCTGGCCGCCGGCACCGGACGAACGGTACACGTCCGTCTTCAGGTCGGCCGGGTTGATGTCGATGTCGATATCGTCGTCGACTTCCGGCGACACGAAGACCGAGGTGAAGCTGGTGTGGCGGCGATTGTCGGAATCGAACGGGCTCTTGCGCACCAGGCGATGCACGCCGATTTCGGTTTTCAGCCAGCCGTAGGCATAGTCGCCTTCCACCCGGAACGTGGCGGATTTGATGCCGGCCACTTCGCCCGCACTCACTTCCATCAGCTCGGTTTTCCAGCCGCGCGCCTCGCACCAGCGCAGATACATGCGCAGCAGCATTTCGGCCCAGTCCTGCGCTTCGGTACCGCCGGCGCCAGCCTGGATATCGACGAAGGCGTTGGCCGAATCCATCTTGCCGGAGAACATGCGCTGGAATTCCAGCTTGCCCACTTGCGCTTCGATCCGGCCGACGTCGGTCACGATGGACTGCACGGTGGCCTCGTCGCCGTCGGCGGCAGCCATTTCCAGCAGTTCACCCGCATCGGCCAAGCCGGCGGTGATGCGGTCGATACCGCTCACGATAGTGTCGAGGCGGGCGCGTTCGCGGCCCAGCTCCTGCGCGCGCGGCGGATCGTCCCAGACGTTGGGGCTTTCCAGTTCGCGGCTTACTTCTTCTAGACGCTCACGCTTGGTGGCGTAGTCAAAGATACCCCCTAAGCGACTCGATGCGGCCTTTGAGGTCCGCGATCTGCGCGAGGATCGGATTGGTCTCGATCATTCGAAATAATGGGCTGTCATGGTGACCTCTCAGGATATCAGATAGATACCCGCAACGTAGCCCCTCTCCCTGCGGGAGAGGGGTTGGGGTGAGGGTACGATCGAAGCGCATTATTGAAATCCCGCTCAAGACTTCAATAAGACGCTTCGATCGCACCCTCATCCGCCCTTCGGGCACCTTCCTCGCTCCTCAGAGCTGAGCACATCCATGCGCTCTCCCCGCGTGCTCCCGGAGGGAGAAGGATCAGTGTTTCACTCGACAAGCACACGTACTACACCACCGTATCCAGCGCATGACTGTGTACATCGCGCACCGCCCGCCCAGACGGATCGGCCATCGCAGCAAACGCCGGATCCCATGCCAACGCAGCGGGCGAAGAACACGCAATCGATTTGCCGCCCGGCACCGTTGCAGCGCAGGCTTCGCCCGGGAAATATTTCTCGAAAATGCGGCGATACAAATAGGCCTCCTTGGTCGCCGGCGTGTTGAATGGATAGCGCGCCGCCGCAGCGGCAAATTCGCGATCGCTGATGGCCTGCTCGGCATGCGCCTTTAAGCCATCGATCCAGCCGTAGCCCACACCGTCGCTGAATTGTTCTTTCTGACGCCACAGGATCGATTCCGGCAACGCGCCGTCGAACGCTTCGCGCAACACGGCTTTCTCGATCCGCCCCTTCCCCGCCATTTTGTGCGCAGCATCCATGCCCATCGCCACTTCCATGAATTCCAGATCGAGGAATGGCACACGTGCTTCCACACCCCAGGCCATCATCGACTTGTTGGCGCGCAGACAATCGTAGCTATGCAAGGCATCCAGCTTGCGCACGGTTTCTTCGTGAAAGGCTTCGGCCGAGGGCGCTTTGTGGAAATACAGATAGCCGCCGAAGATTTCGTCCGAACCTTCGCCCGACAGCACCATCTTCACACCCATCGCTTTGATGCGACGTGCCAGCAGATACATCGGCGTCGAAGCGCGGATGGTGGTGACGTCGTAGGTTTCGATGTGCCGGATCACTTCCGGCAACGCGTCCAGACCTTCCCAGAAGGTGTAGACAAAGCCGTGATGCACGGTACCCAACGCGTCGCCCACGATTTTCGCGGCGGCGAGATCGGGCGAGCCTTCCAGACCGATGGCGAAGGAATGCAGCCGCGGCCACCACGCTTCGCTGCGATCGTCGTCTTCGACACGTTCACGCGCAAAGCGTGCAGCGCAGGCGGCAACCAACGAAGAATCCAGGCCGCCCGACAGCAACACGCCGTAAGGCACATCGGTCATCAGCTGGCGATGCACGGCCTGCTCGAACGCCTGCCGTAGTTCGCCCGGCGCTGGCGACTGCCCTTTGGTTGCCGCGTAGTCGCGCCAGGGGCGACTGTAATAGCGCTTCAACTCGCCGCTGACGCTGTCGTACACGTGCCCCGGCGGAAATGGCGCAACGTCGGCACAGATACCCACCAACGCTTTCATTTCCGAAGCGACACACAGCCGCCCCTGCGCGTCGTGGCCCCAATAAAGCGGACAGACGCCGATCGGATCGCGGGCGATCAGGTAGCGCTGCGCATGGCCATCCCACAAGGCGAACGCAAAGATACCGTTGAGCTTGCCGAGAAAATCCGCACCGTGTTGCTGGTAGAGCGCGTTGATCACTTCGCAGTCCGAGCCGGTCGTGAAGTCGTAATCGCTTTGGGCGCGCAACTCGCGGTGGTTGTAGATCTCGCCGTTGACCGCCAGCGCCAGATGACCGTCGCGGGAACGCAGCGGCTGCGCGCCGCTGGCCGGATCGACGATGGCCAGACGTTCATGCACCAGGATCACCCCGGCATCCACGAATACGCCGCTCCAGTCCGGCCCGCGATGACGCTGGCGCTGCGACTGTTCCAACGCGAGCAGGCGTAACGCCGCCAGGTCATCCCCGGGTTGCAGGTCGAACATTCCAAAAATGGCACACATGACAGGTTCCTCGGTGGGTCGAACGGCATAAAAAAAGGGCCCGCACTTGGCGGGCCCTTTTGCGTGTGTATGTCTGTCGCTTTCGTCTACACGCCGGCCCACCCGTTATGACGGGGAGTATTATTGGCGTTGTTATTCAGGCCGTTCGCAGCCACAAGCGCACCCGCCGCAGGAGCGGCGATGCAGGCAAGTTGGCGAGCGACGGAAGCGTTCATAGCCCGACTAGACCACAAGCTGTTTCTGCGCGCAAGCTGTAATAACCGTGATACAGCGATTTGAGCGTCGCCCGATCTTCACGCTGCTGTAGCCCGGAGCTTGCTCAACTGCATGCCTTCCTGCCGTAGCCGGCGCGGAGCCGCCGCCCAACCAAGTGGTACTGGGGACAACACAAGTCGTCGAAACACCCGCACATGACATCACCCAACGGTCCGCCACGCGGATCACCCGTTCATTCATTAAGGAGCGAACGATGGGAACGATGAAGGGTTTGAGTGGTTTGCTGATGTTGGCCGCCCTGTCGCCGGCGTTCGCGCAAAGCGATACGCGCAAGCTGCAGAAAGAAGTGGACGACCTGCAGGCAACCGTGAAGGAATTGCAGGCCGAAGTAAAGGCGCTGAAAGCGGAACAAACCAAGCCGGCGCAACCGACGCCCCCGGCCGCTATCGTTGTCGCACCGTCCCCTGCTCCACCTACGACAACGACACCAGCTACCGCGCTCACGGCCGTGCCCACCGAACAGGTCGACGCCATGCAAATGGGCGACGCGACACGCTCGCCACTGCCGCCCCAGCAAAGTGTTTCGGAAAACGCCGATTCGGCTTCGCGCATCGACAACGAAGCGCCTCCTACCGACCCTGATCTAAAGGGTTTTGTGCGGATTCCCGGCACTCAGACCATCGTCCGCTTAGGCGGCTACGCCAAGCTCGACACGATCTACGACACCGGCAGCATCGGCACGCCGGATTTCTTCGCCACATCCGCCATTCCCGTGCCGGCACCACACAACGACAGTGGCAACTTCAACATGCAGGCGCGACAGACCCGCTTCAACCTGGATATACGGCGACCGACCATTTTCGATGAGAGCATGCGCTTCTATTTCGAGAGCGACTTCTACGGCGGCGGCAACGGCGCGTATGGCTTTCGCATGCGCCAGGCCTATGGCCAGCTCGGCAATACGTATGCCGGTTTCGGCTGGTCGGCCTATACCGATACGGATGCGCTGCCTGACACCCTGGATTTCGCCGGCCCCGGTGGTGCCATCGCGCCGCGGCAGGCGGGCATCCATCAATTTTTCCGTCTTAGCGAAACCAACAGCGTGACGATTGCCGCCGAACAGCCATCCTCCGAGGTCAGCGCTTACGCCATCGGCAGCAACGTGCATGGCACGCAACATGCGCCCGATCTGATCTTGGTCGGCCGCACCGAGCATGACTGGGGTCATCTACAACTCGGCGGCGTATTGCGGGAACTGGGTTATACGAACTACCAAGAAAGCCGGAGCGTATTGGGAGGCGGCGCCTCGCTGACCAGTTCGTTCAAGATGGGTACGTTTTCCAGCTACAGCGATCTGCTGATGTTCGGCACCAATTGGGGGAAAGGCATCGCGCGCTATATCGCTGACACCGGCGGTCTGAACCTGGATGCCGTGGTCGGACCTGATGGCAAGCTTCACGCACTCACCGGTTGGGGTGCTTATGCCGCCTATACGCATTACTGGGGTGGCAACTGGCGCAGCAATCTCGTTTACGGCGTGGCGCGCATCCAGCAGTCGCCCTGGTTGGCCACCTACGATTTTCACGACAGCTATTACGGCGCGGCCAACCTGATCTGGAGTCCGGTACCCACGCTGACGGTGGGACTGGAGCTGCTGCACGGCCGATTGCTGGAACAGGACAACCGTTATAACGACGACACCCGCATCCAGGGCTCGCTACAGTACAGCTTCATAAAATAACGCCGCGCAGAGTGGCCGCAAGGAGTCGTTAGGGTTGCGCAATCCAGCGCAGCGCGTCGTCAAGCTCGGCGTTGGTGAAAAGCTTGAAATGGGTGGGCATGGCGAATCCGAACATGCTGGACATGACGCGCACCCAGCCCACATCGGTGACCAGTGCGGTGCGTTCCCAACCGGAGATATGGCGGAAGCCAAGCTTCACGTCATCCCACATCGCACCCGGCGCGAAACCCGTGAAATCGTCGCCTATGTGCACCACGATGTGCAGCTTGCGGTTGAGCGCAAACGCCGCTTCGATGTCCGGCACCATCACGCTCTCGTAGTCGTCGGCGGTGACCAGTCCGCGCATGCGAAAACCGATGATGCCTGCCGGAAGATTGGGGAGTTGTTCGATCATGATGGCGCTCCTTCATGCTCGTATAGCGCTATCCAAACCCCATTTACGCCGGAATACAAGTGGCTAAACACAAGGCTGCGTTAACGCTTGGTCACAACGGCTCCATATGCCGCAATAGCAACCGCGGCGATTCGCGGCCCTGCCAGTCGTTGATGGTCAACTCGTAGGCCGCGCGCATGACTGTCGGTGGCGGTTGACCGTCGTAGACGTTGAACATCACCGCATCGTGCAAGCTGTCGTCGCGCGGATCGCGCAGGCTCAGGCGCAGATGCCGCTCGCCCATAGGGCGCCAGCTGAAGCATTCGAAACGGTTGTCGAATACGGGCTCGGGGAAGGCTTGCCCCCAGGGGCCGGCGAAGCGCAAAAGCCGCGCCATATCGAGGGTGAGCGCTCCGGCAGGCATTTCCCCATCGGTATAAAGCACAGCCTGCAGCTGTTCCTCGTTCAACCATTCGCGCGCCACGGTGTCGAAGGCGGCGGCAAAGCGCGGGTAGTCCTGCGTGCGCAGGCTGAGCCCGGCGGCCATGGCGTGGCCGCCGAAGCGCTCGATCAAACCCGGATGCCGCGCATCGACAACAGCCAGCGCATCGCGGATATGGAAACCGGGAATCGAACGCGCCGAACCGCGCAGATGATCGGGATCATCCTCGCCGGCAGGTGCAAACGCGATCACCGGTCGATGCAGCCGTTCTTTCAGCTTGGATGCAACCAGACCCACCACACCGGCGTGCCAGCTCGGCTCGAACAAACTCACGCCGACCAGCTGCGCATCGACATTGGCCGCGCTGGCCACCATCGATTCCGCTTCGGCCACCATCGACGCCTGCAGATCACGTCGTTCCCGGTTGATCGAACTCAACAGCTCGGCATAGTGACGTGCTTGAGATGGGTCATCGGTGAGCAGGCATTCCACACCAAGACGCATGTCTTCCAATCGACCCGCCGCGTTCAAGCGCGGCCCGAGGGCATAACCCAGATCGCTGGTGCACAGGGTCGAAACACTACGTTGGCTGGCTTCGATTAAGGCGACGATGCCCGCACAACCGCGGCCGCCGCGTAACCGCTTCATGCCCGCCTCGACCAGGATGCGGTTATTGAAATCGAGCGGCACCAGATCGGCCACCGTTCCCAACGCCACCAAATCGAGCAGCGAGGAAAGATCCGGCTCCGTATTCGCCGCAAAACTGCCCTGCTCGCGCATGTACGCGCGCAAAGCCAGCAGCACATAAAACATCACACCGACACCTGCCAGCGCCTTGCTCGGAAAACCGTCGTCGTGCAGGTTGGGATTGACGATGACATCCGCTGCAGGCAAATACTCACCCGGCAAATGGTGATCCGTCACGATCACCTGCATGCCACGCGCCTTTGCTGCTGCGACGCCGGCCACGCTGGCGACGCCGTTATCGACGGTAACGATCAGCTGCGCGTGCGCCGGCAGCGATGCCACCAGTTCCGGCGTGAGTCCATAGCCGTGCACGAAGCGATTGGGCACCACGTAATCCACACGACGCGCGCCGAGCAAGCGCAGGCCGCGCATGGCCACCGCTGCACCGGTGGCGCCATCGCAGTCGTAATCGCCGGCGATAATGATAGACACATCATCGCGAATGGCTTGCGCCAGCAAGGCCACCGCTTGTTGCATGCCGCCCAGTTGTTGCGGCGTAAGCAGCCGGGCCAGCCGGTGTTCGGTTTGTTCCGGGCCGAATACGCCGCGTGCCGCATAAATGCGCTGCAGAATGGAAGGCACGGCGTCGCCCCACCCTGCCGGCTCGCCCAGCAGAGGCCGTCGTCGCAGTTGCAACGGCCTCATCGCGCCGCCTTGCGCCAGAAACGCAAACGATGCCAGGGACGATGCAGCCAACGCTCGCCGCTGGCAAAAGCGAGCGTCAGCGGCTGACGTTTCGCTACGGTCTGCAGCAGCGGCCACCAGATGTTGGCGATGTCGTCCACTGTTTGATCTTGCAGATCGATCAACCAGCCTGCACTCGCGCCACTAACCACGGCAGCGTTGCGCGATTGCACCGGTATCCCCGCGCGTCGCGCTAGTGCGATCAAAAGCAGGTCTTCGCCGATAACACCGGCCAGCGTTGTCGTCACGCGCTGTGGCAACGTGCCACCGCCCCAAAGCCATAGGCTGTTGACCGGTGGTAGACCGCGCGCGCGGCGATCAGCGTTGACCGGATGCTGGTGCAGCAGCACCTGTACTTCGTTGAGCAGTACACGCCAGCGTCGCCCATCGGGTCCTTGCGGCAAATGTTCGTAGAGATCCTCGCCGAGCGCTTGCTCAGGCGCAGCAAAATCCGGCAATGGGCTTTGCGAGAACAAGCGCAGATGCCAACGGTCGGGTGATGAAATTTCCAGCGTCATGCCGGCGTCGCCGAATACAGGCTTCAGCGGTTTTGCCAACGACTGCGCTTCGTCCATGCTCAACTGCAATTGGCCGCACGCCAACAGTCGTGCACCGCTGAGATCGGGTTGCACCCAGGCAGGGTCGGCGCTGAGCCAGCAGGCATCGGCAGCGTCGCCAAGCAGATATTCGCGCGTGAGCGCCGCTGCAGGGATCCCACCTCGGCATGGGAAATAGGTCGAAAGGCCGTGCAGATAACCTTTGGTGCCGTCGTCGAGTCGCTGGGCTCGCGTCCATAGTGCACGCAGAGGATGCGACGGCTCGAAACGCTGCAAGTTCGGCAGCCAGCACTCCAGAGGTCGGGGCGAGATATCCGTCATCGGCTCAAGCTTCGAGCAGTTCGTACAGTTGAAGCCATTCGGCTTCCAGCGTTTCCTTTTCTTTGCGCAGCTCCGTCTGGCGCTGACCGAGTTTCATCAGCTCGGCGGTCGAGCCGTTGTAGGTGGCCGGATCGGCGAGTTTCTGCTCTAGCTTGACCAGGTCTTCATCGATCGCGGCAACACGCGTCTCGATTTTCTTGACCCGCTGACGCGTGGCTTTTTCGTTTTCGCGTTGCGCGGCAGCGGCACGGCGACGATCGGCGGCGGACTCGGCAGGCTTCGAATCCGTGTCGTTGGCTTTCTTCGGTGCATTACCGCGAGCGCGCAGCCAACGTGCATAGTCATCCAGGTCGCCGTCGAAGGATTCGACCTTGCCGTCGGCGACGCGCCAGAAGCTATCGCAGACCATGCCGAGCAGATGGCGATCGTGCGAGACGAGCACCAGCGCGCCGTCGAAATCGGCCAGCGCGTCGGCTAGGGCCTCGCGCATGTCGAGATCGAGATGGTTCGTCGGTTCGTCGAGCAGCAAGAGGTTCGGCTTGTCCCAGGCGATCAGCGCAAGCGCGAGGCGCGCGCGTTCACCGCCGGAAAAACCATCGACCGATTCGAAGGCGCGGTCACCGGCGAAATTCCAGCTGCCGAGAAAATCGCGCATGACTTGGGCCGACACGCCCGGCGCCTTGTCTTGCAGATGATCGAACGGACTGGCGCCTTCGCGCAGGCTTTCTACCGTGTGCTGAGCGAAGTAGCCGATCTTTAGATCTTTGTGCGCCTTGCGCTCGCCGCCCAGCGGCGTGAGTTCGCCCACCAATGTTTTCACTAGCGTGGATTTACCCGCGCCATTGGGGCCAAGCAAACCGATACGCTCGCCTGCTTCCAGACGAAAGCGCACGTCTCGAAGAATCGATGCAGGCGGTTGACCCGATTCGCCGGGATAACCCGCCTCGATCTCTTCCAGTTGCAACATCGAATCGGGTAAGCGGTCCGGCACAGCAAACTGAAACCGGAAAGCCCGTTCAGCGCGTACCGCCTCGGTACCGGCCATTTTCTCCAGCCGCTTCATACGCGACTGCGCCTGCTTGGCCTTGCTGGCCTTGGCCTTGAAGCGGTCGATGAAGGATTGCAGATGCGCTCGCTCAGCCTGCTCGCGCTCGTGAGCGATCTGCTGCAAACGCAATTGCTCCGCACGCTGCAGCTCGAACGAGCTGTAGTTGCCGGTGTAAAGCTTCGCCCGGCCTTCGTTGAGATGCAGGGTATGGGTGATCACGCCGTCGAGAAATTCACGGTCGTGCGAAATCACCAGCAAGGTGCCCTGATAGCGGCGCAGCCATTCCTCCAGCCACAGCACGGCGTCGAGGTCGAGATGGTTGGTGGGCTCGTCGAGCAGTAGTAGTTCGGACGGCGCCATCAGCGCGCGGGCGAGGTTGAGGCGCACGCGCCAACCGCCGGAAAATTCCTGCACGGCGCGCTCGTGAGTTTCGGGGCTGAAGCCAAGCCCGTGCAGCAGGCGACCGGCACGGGAGCGAGCGTCGTAGCCATGCAGCTCTTCAATACGGTGATGAGCGCGTGCCATTGCTTCGGTATCGCCACGTGCCTGGGCGTCCAATTCGTCGCGCAACACCGCGGCCAGTTCCACATCGCCGCTCATGACATATTCGATGGCGGGGTCCGGCAACGCCGGGGTTTCCTGCGCCACGGTAGCCAGACGCAGCTTGGCAGGCATATCCAGTTCGCCGGCATCGGACTCCAGCTGGCCCTGCAGCGCGGCGAACAGGCTGGACTTGCCACAGCCGTTGCGCCCGACCACGCCCAGGCGCCAGCCGCTCTGGATCACCAGATCGATATCGGAAAGCAGCAACCGGCTGCCTCGGCGCAAAGCGAAATGGCGAAACGCAATCATGGGAATCCGGGTAGAGAATCGGGTCGTCAAATGCCCGCAGCCGTGCATGATAACGGTTGCGGGCGTCACATCCCTCGGTTTTGCTCGTTGGCACGGCGCCAACAGTTCTGCTACAACGACGCAGCAACGCTTTATGCGGAGAGGGGACCATGTTCAAGCACCGTCACAGCCTGCCCTTGCTGGCAGCGATCGTTCTCGCCACCGGCCTTGCCGGGCTACAGACCGCACACGCCCAGGAAACGCTGACCCATCGCGTGCAGGAAGAAAAGGGCATGAACCTGCCGGCACGCGGCATGACCATGGCCCAGGTCGAAAAGAAATACGGCCAGCCCCTGCGCAAACTTTCACCGCGCGGCGGCGATTCGGCCAAGCATCCGACGATCAACCGCTGGGAATACTCCGACTTCATCGTGTATTTCGAGAAGAGCCGAGTGATTCATTCGGTGCTCAATACCCCGGCGGGCAATAACCAGAATCCCAGCGCGGTGAATTGATGGCGCTTCATCGTCATTGACCAGCTTGCTGGTCAATGACGGGCAAGAACTCGCCCTGCTCCGGCTGTCATCGTAGACTTATACACTTGCCATGCCCGGCATCGCCCCGGGTAGCCCCTCTGCGCGAGTGTCGTCCCCATGACCGATTCCAGCTTGCGCCTGCCGGCCGAATGGGAGCCGCAGGCCGCCGTGTTGATTGCCTGGCCGCATGCCGGCACCGATTGGGCCGAGCGGCTCGATGCGGTCGAGTCCACTTATGTAGCTCTCGCTGCGGCGATAACACGATTTCAACCGCTAATCATTGTCGTTCCTGATACGACGTTGCGTGCACACGTGACGACAAAGCTGCGCAGTACAGGCGCTCACCTGACGCAAATACGTTTTGTGGAACTGCCCTACGACGACACTTGGCTGCGTGACTCCGGCCCGATCACCTTGCGCGAAGGCGATCGTTTCCAGCTTACGGATTTCCGCTTTACCGGTTGGGGCGGCAAGTTCGGCGCCGAGCAGGACGATGCGTTGATCGCCGGACTGGTCGATGAAGGCGTGTTCGGCTCGGCCGTGCACAAACGCATCGATTGGGCGCTGGAAGGCGGCGGTATCGAAAGCGACGGAACCGGCACGATACTGACCACGTGGCGCTGCCTGGTGCAGCGTCATCCGGAGCAATCGCGCGAACAGATGAGCGCGATCCTGCGCGAGAGCCTGCATGCCCAGCGCGTGCTATGGCTCGATTACGGTTACCTCGAAGGCGACGACACCGACGCGCATATCGATACGCTGGCCCGTTTCGCGCCAGGCGATCGCATCGTTTACCAAGCCTGCGATGATCGCAGCGACATACATCACGACGAATTGCAGCTCATGGGTGCCGAGTTGGCAGCCCTGCGCACGGCGGACGGAAAGCCGTACACGCTTTATCCACTGCCCTGGGCCAAGCCGATCGTCGATGAAGGTCGCCGCCTTGCTGCGTCTTATGCGAACTACCTGATCGTCAATGGCGCGGTGCTGGTACCGGCCTATGGCGATACCGCCGACGATGAAGCGGCGCGCATCATTGGTGAAGCCCATCCGGGCCGTACCGTAGTGCAGGTGCCCTGCCGTCCATTGATCTGGCAGAACGGTAGCCTGCACTGCATCACCATGCAGCTGCCGGCCGGCCTGATCTAAGCGTCGTTCAACGCGTATCCCCTAAACTTGAAACCTGTTGTCAGGATCGCCGCCATGACCCGTAAGCTCCTCAAAGTCGCCTTGTTGCAGGAAACCCATCGTGGCAGCCGCGATGCGAATCTCGATGCCATCGAGGCAGGCTTGCGCGAGGCGGCTTCCGCGGGTGCGCAGCTGGTGCTGTTGCAGGAGCTGCATAACGGGCCATATTTTTGCCAGCACGAGTCGGTGAAGGAGTTCGATTCGGCCGAAAGCATCCCAGGCCCCAGCACCGCACGCATCGGCAAGCTGGCCGAGGAACTCAAGCTGGTGGTGGTGGCGTCGCTGTTCGAGAAGCGCGCGGCGGGGCTGTATCACAACACCGCCGTGGTGTTCGATCGTTCCGCCGCCATCGCTGGCAAGTATCGCAAGATGCACATTCCGGACGATCCGGCGTTCTACGAGAAGTTTTACTTCACGCCCGGCGATCTTGGTTTCGAACCGATCGACACCTCCATCGGTCGTCTCGGCGTGCTGGTCTGCTGGGATCAGTGGTATCCCGAAGCAGCACGTCTGATGACCCTGGCTGGCGCAGAACTACTGCTGTATCCCACGGCAATCGGCTGGGATCCGAACGACGAGCAAGCTGAGAAGGATCGCCAGCGCGACGCCTGGATCACCGTGCAGCGCGGCCATGCGGTGGCAAACGGCGTACCTTTGTTGGCCTGCAACCGCACCGGCTTCGAAGCCGATCCATCCGGCGTGGGCGCAGGCATCCAGTTCTGGGGCAACAGCTTCGTGGCCGGCCCCCAAGGCGAATTTCTGGCCCAGGCAGCTACCGATCACCGCCAGTTGCTGATCGCCGAGATAGACATGGCGCGTAGCGAGCATGTGCGGCGCATCTGGCCGTTTCTGCGCGACCGTCGCATCGATGCTTATGGCGACCTGTTGCGCCGTTTTCGCGATTAATGCATATCGGTTCAGCAGTCCTGAATAGAACGACTTGCGCCGCGCGCCCAGCATCCCCATGCTGGGCACATTCCCCCTTGCCGTAGCTCCGACCGCATGAGTGTTACTGAGTCCGCCGTTCTTCCCCCGTCGAACCTGCACGACCAGCCGATCGAGCGCGTGCATCGCGACGGGGTGGAGTACGTGGTCCTGGGCACTGCGCATGTGTCTCGCAGCAGCGTGGAAGCGGTCCATGCGCTGCTGGCGAACGAATCCTTCGATGCCGTCGCCGTCGAGTTATGCGACAGCCGCGCCCAAAGCATGCGCGACCCGGAAGCGTTCAAACAGATGGATTTGTTCCGGGTGATCCGCCAGGGCAAGGCCGGCATGGTGGCGGCGAGTCTGGTGCTTTCCACCTTCCAGAAACGGCTGGCCGATCAGTACGGCATCCAGCCCGGCGCCGAAATGAAGGCGGCGATGGACGGTGCCGATGCACGACACGTTCCCGTATGGCTGATCGATCGCGAAGTCGGCACCACCCTCAAGCGCGCCTGGCATAGCGTGAGTTTCTGGCAACGTTTCGGCCTGCTCGGTGGCCTGCTGGCCAGCGTGTTCGAGCGCGAGACGATCGACGAGAAAGAGATCGAAAAGCTCAAGCAAGGCGACATGCTGGAGAGCGCCTTCAGCGAATTCGCCAACGAATCGGCACCGCTTTACCGCAGCCTGATCGCCGAGCGCGACGCTTTCATGGCAGCTCGCCTACGACAGGAAGCCGGGAGTTCGGTTACCGCCAACCCGTGCAAGATACTGGTCGTGATCGGTGCGGGCCACCTCAAGGGCATGTGCGAAAACTTGCGCGTGCAGCAGGCAGACCCCGTCGTGACGGTGGCCGAGCTGGCGCAAAACCCGCCCAAGGCGCAGTGGCCGAAGTGGCTGGCGATCGGGCTGGTGTTGCTGGTATTCGTCGCCATCGGCTACGCATTCCATCGCAATACGGCACTCGGCGCGCAGGCATTGCGCGATTGGATCTTGTACACAGGCGGCTTCGCCGCGCTTGGCGCGCTAGTGGCGCGTGCGCATCCGGTGAGCATCCTCGCGGCGTTCATCGCGGCGCCGATCAAACCGTTTCGCCCCGGCATTCCGGCGGGCGGCATCAGCGCCATGGCTGAAGCATGGGTACGCCGGCCGCGTGTCGCGGACTTCGAAACCCTACGCGACGATATCGTGCACTGGAGCGGCTGGTGGACCAACCGCGTGGCGCGCACGCTGCTCAACTTTTTCCTGGTCAGCCTGGGCACGATCATCGGCGAGTACGCCGCCGGCATCCACATCCTCAAGAGCCTGTTCTGATTTTCAGTGATGGGGAGCGGCTTTTTGTCGCTCCCCCTCCGCCGCTCTCCCATTGTGACGGCCGCCGGGCAACCTCTATACTCCGGCAAATACGTTGCATGCGTCCGCTGGAATGGTGGGGATCCTCTTGATGACTCGATTGCAATTGTTCGGCCTGGCTGTAGCCACTGCTATTGTTTTCTCGGGCACTGCCCATGCCACTGGCGATAAAGCCAATGGCCGCACTCTCGTCTATACCTGCAATGGTTGCCACGGCATTCCGGGCACCAACAATGCCTATCCGCAGTATCCGGTGCCGAAAATCGCCGGGCAGAACGAGCAATACATCATCAGCGCGCTGCATGAGTACAAGTCGGGGGATCGCACCCATCCGACCATGATGGCGCAGGCGCAGAGCCTCTCCGATCAAGAGATCGAGGACATCGCCGCCTATCTCTCCAGCATTGCTGCGAAGTAATTAGCCAAGGATTCCACCTGCATGAAACGCGCGCTTACGCTGCTCTCGTTCGGTATTGCCCTTGCGCTGGCTTCGGCGCCGCTGCTGGCCAGTGGTAACGCCGACAACGGCAAAACCAAGGCTGCCGCCTGTTTCGCCTGTCACGGCACCGATGGCAATGCCGTCGATCCGCAATATCCACGTCTCGCCGGTCAGTACAACGAATACATTCAGCAGTCACTGCATGAATACAAGGATGGTCGCCGCAACAATCCGATCATGAAGGGTTTTGCCGGTACGCTTTCCGACCAGGATATCGAGGATCTCGCTGCTTACTTCTCGTCCATGCCGACCAAGATGGACACGTTGAAGGGGCACGTCCAAGGCGACTGAGCCCGCTCGGTAGCTAGGAAGTAAAAAGCCCGCGACACATGTGCGGGCTTTTGCTTTTCTGCGTGTAGCACTGCGTCAACCCATTGCGGACTGACCTTCTTTCTTGCGGTAGTAAGGGTTGTTTCCGCCCGCGTGATCCGTCGCATCGCGCACTTCGGTAATTTCCGGCACGCGTTCGCGCAGCGTTTTTTCCACGCCGTTCTTGAGCGTGACGTCGACCATGCCACAACCATGGCAGCCGCCACCGAACTGCAGCAGAACCACGCCATTGGCATCGATCTCCAGCAGGCTCACCCGTCCGCCATGCGCGGCGATGCGCGGATTGACCTCCGCGTCGAGCACATAGCGCACGCGTTCGACCAGCCCCGCCTCCATGCCGGGCAGCTCGCCTTTGATCTTGGGCGCGCGGATATTCAACTGGCCGCCGGTTTTGTTCGGCTCGTAGTCGATCGTGGCACCTTCCAGCCAGGGGGCACTGTCGCCCTCGATATGGAAATCGAAGCCTTCGCATTCGACCGTCCATTCACTGCCAGTGAGTTCCTGCGGCTCGCAGAATTCCAGCTCGCAGTCGGCCGCCGGGGTGCCGGGTGCGGTGACGCGCAAGCGGATGCCTGCGCCGTCGATATCCTGTTGCGAGAGAAGGCGCAGAAAATGCTGCTGCGCTCGTTCGGAAATCTCGATCATGCCTGCTCCGGACCTACTATCTGCACCCGATCGCTCGGGCTATACAGCACCATTTTAGTCCTCTTTCGCGACGAATGTCCGGCTAGCGTTTTTTCGCGTACAGTTTCGGGGCTTTTCTGCGTTAGCTTATGGAGATCGTCATGACTGCCCTTCCGCTCGCCGCCCAACATTGCCAGCCACGCAAGGGCAAGGAAAATGCGCTTGATAAAGCCGCCGTCGACGCACTGCTGCCACTGGTGCACGGCTGGAAACTTGCCGACGATGGTGACGCGCTGGTAAAGGATTACCGCTTCGAGAATTTCCATCACACGCTGGGCTTCATTAACGCGGTCGGCTTTATGGCCAACCATGAGGACCATCATCCGGATATCGAGGCCGGTTACGGGCATTGCAAGCTACGTTGGTCCACGCATGATGTGGGCGGCCTGTCCTTGAACGATTTCATTTGCGCGGCGCGCGTCGACGCCTTGCTCGCACGTTGAACGAGACTCGGCGTCTACGTTCGACGTGGACTTTCGCCAGCTATGCGCTGGTCGCGGTTGTTGTCTGTATGGTGCTGGGTTGGCTGGCGGCACGGATCACCGCTAAGCAGCTGTCGGACCAGGCGCAGTGGCAGTTCGCACGCGTCGAGGCGGATCAACCGCTGTGGCAATGGCCCTTACGCAAGCCACGCGACCTGATTGCCGGCCGCGCATTCGGACCGGCCAAGGTTTCACCTGATGACGATGCGCTTGTCATCACCAGTATCGATGGCACGCCGTTCGAGCTCGGTCTACCGATTGCGTGGTCGCTGGATCTGGCCCACTGGCCGATCCTGCAGATCCAGCTGCGGGATAGCGCTCCTGGCACGCTCGCCGTTGTATGGCAAGGTCCCGGCGACGCACCGGCATGTTCGGCTCCCATAGGTAGCGCACTTACATCCAATACCCGAACGTTGCGTATCGATTTGCGCGGTCTGGCATGGCGTGCGGCCAACGTCGGCTCCTGTCCTGCGCTCGGTATCGCGCAGATGTTGCGCCTTCGTTTGCAGATTCCACGCGGTGCTTCGTTGCGTATGACTTTGGTGTCTCTGACGACAACCGCACCCTTGTCGCCGCTGCAGGACGCGACCATCGATCTTCCGGCGCGCGCCACCGCTGACGATCTCGAACGGATCGTAGCGCCTGCGCAAAACTGGCCCATGCCCCTGTTCCGGTTGCCGGCCGGTATCAGCGCGGAAAAGATGCTCGTGCTGCGCGATCAGTTGCGCCAACGCTGGCCCGCCGCGCTGATTACACCCGCTGGTGTCACACCCCAACCCACCATCGTGGTTCCGCCGGTCGCGTGGGCGTGGGCTGCTTGCTCCATCTATCTGCTTGCGCTGACATGGCTTGCGTTACGACCGATCAGAGGCCCGCTACGACCTTGGCTTGAGATCGTCGGCTGCCTACTTGGCCCGCTATGGGTGGTGATAGGCCTCCGATATCCCACACCGCTTGGCATCATCGCCTTGTGCGGCAGCATCGCGTTTGCGTTGACCATCGAGCGGCGCCATCTTTCGCGCTTTTGGCGTTGGCCCGCCGCCGGACGCGACTGGTTGTGGCCGTTGGCGCCCTTGCCGGTCGCTCTACTGTTGATCGTGATCTACGGGCACGCGCTTCATCCGCTGTCTCTGGCCCATATGATCGCCTATGTCGGCTGGGCATGGCTGCAGCAGTGGTTGATGCTGGTGGTCCTGATGCGGCGTTTCGAGCTGATCATGCCGCGGCCGGGATGGGCGGTGCTGGCCACCGCCATCGTGTTCGGCTTGCTCCACACGCCCAATGGCGTATTGATGCAGCTGTGTTTCTTGGCTGAACTCTGGTGGGCCGGCTGCTTCCTGCGTTCGCGCAGCGTGTTGCCGCTGAGTTTGGCCCACGCTATCTGCGCCCTGCTCGTCGAGTCGGGACTGGTCGGGGGATGGCTACGTTCGCTGGAAGTCAGCGCGCGCTTTTTCCTCTAGCGAGCGTATCGAGGAAGCTTTTCAGGTCGTCGGGCAAGGGCGCCGAGAATCCATAGGCACGCCCATCCAGCTCGAACGACAGATGGGAGGCGTGCAGAAAGAGCCGGTGCAGCCCCAGCTCGCGAAAGCGTTTGTTCGCCTCGCGATCGCCGTATTTGGGGTCGCCCGCCAGGGGATGACCGATATGGGCCGCATGCACGCGGATCTGGTGCGTCCGGCCCGTACCCAAGGTGGCCTGCATGAGGCGAGCGCCGGGGTACTGCTCTGTCTCGCGAAAGAAAGTAAGCGAAGGTTTGCCGCCCTCGGAAACCCGCACCATCCGCTCCCCTCCCTGCAGAATGGACTTCTGCAATGGCGCGTTCACGTCGAACCGGGCCTTGGACGGACGCCCTACCATCAGGCAGAGGTACTGCTTGGTCACCTCACCGGCTCGGATCGCGGCCTGCAACCCGGTCAGCCCAGCGCGCGTGCGGGCGAAAACCAAGACGCCACTGGTATCACGATCCAGGCGGTGGACCAGTTCCAGATGATCATTGGGACGAGCCTGCCGCAGCAGTTCGATCGCCCCATGACTGACGCCGCTCCCTCCGTGGCTGGCCATGCCCGAGGGCTTGTCGATGACCAGGAAGTGCTTGTCTTCGAAAATGATGGCGTCGGTCACGGCCGCAAGGGCGCCCTCTGATGCGCCATGCTCGGCGGGCCGCTCGGCCACCCGCACCGGCGGAATGCGCAGCATGTCACCCTGGCTGAGACGGGTATCGGGCTTGGCGCGCTTGCCGTTCACGCGCACCTGCCCGGTACGCAACAGCCGGTAAATCATGCTCTTGGGCACGCCCTTGAGCAGGGTCATCAGCGCATTGTCGATGCGCTGGCCGTCCCGCTCCGGCCCTATCTCGAGTTGACGCACCCCATGAGGTACATCGGGGGAAGTTACCGTCTGCATTGAAAAAAACCTGGGTTGAGAGGATACTCGCACGGCGCTTAGCCCGGTCCACTGACATTTTGAAAGGACCTGGCGCCCGCCTGTTACATCGGCGAGGTTTGCGCCGGTCGCCCTCGTGGCAACCGGTTGCAAGCACCCTTTCATCGTAACGGTTCGGGTAGCCGCTTGTCCGGTCTCATTGCGTAGACAGACATTCGGCGTGCGTGCCAAGAATCACCCCCGGTATCGGGAACGTTACCGTTTATTTGCCGCTTTACCGCAGCGGCGCGATCCCCGGACAGGCCGCCACCTCAGGCGCCACCGCGGCGCGCGACGCGCGGCCAAGCCGAGGAATCACAATGAAAAGAATGTTGATCAACGCAACTCAGCGTGAAGAGTTGCGTGTGGCCATCGTGGATGGCCAAACCCTTTACGATCTCGATATCGAAATCCCCTCCCGCGAACAGAAAAAGGCCAACATCTACAAAGGCCGCATCACTCGCGTCGAACAATCCCTCGAAGCCTGCTTTGTCGACTACGGCGCCGAACGCCACGGCTTCCTGCCGCTGAAGGAAATCGCCCGCGAGTACTTCACGCCGGGCCTGGACCCTTACAAGTCCAACATCCGCGAGCTGCTGAAGGAAGGTCTGGAAGTTGTCGTTCAGGTCGAGAAGGAAGAGCGCGGCAACAAGGGCGCCGCCCTCACCACCTTCATCAGCCTGGCCGGCCGCTACATGGTGCTGATGCCGAACAACCCGAAGGCCGGCGGCGTCTCGCGCCGGATCGAGGGCGAAGACCGGCAAGCCCTCAAGGAAGCCCTGGAGCACCTCACCGTTCCGGACGACGTGGGCCTGATCGTGCGCACCGCCGGCATGGGCCGCGACGCCGAAGAGCTGCAGTGGGATCTCGATTACCTGCTTCAGCTATGGAAGGCCATCTCCCAGGCCGCCAACGCCCAGAAGGCGCCGTTCCTGATCTACCAGGAATCGAAACTGTTCATCCGCGCCCTGCGCGACTACCTGCGCAACGACATCGGCGAGATCCTGATCGACGAGGAATCGCTCTTCAACGATGCCCGCGACTTCGTGCAGCAGGTGATGCCCAACGCCCTACGCAAGCTCAAGCTGTACAAGGACGACACCCCGCTGTTCTCGCGCTACCAGATCGAGACGCAGATCGAGAGCGCGTTCGACCGCAGCGTGCGCCTGCCTTCCGGCGGCTCGATCGTGATCGACCAGACCGAGGCACTAACCGCCATCGATATCAACTCCTCGAAGGCCACCAAGGGCGGTGACATCGAGGAAACGGCGTTCAACACCAACCTGGAAGCGGCGACCGAAATCGCCCGCCAGCTGCGCATCCGCGATGCCGGCGGCCTGATCGTGATCGACTTCATCGACATGGACAGCCCCAAGCACCAGCGCGAAGTGGAAGAGCGCCTGAAAGAGGCCTCGAAGCTGGACCGCGCTCGTATCCAGATTGGCCGCATCTCGCGCTTCGGCCTGATGGAAATGTCGCGCCAGCGCCTGCGCCCGTCGCTGGGCGAAGCCACCCAGATCGTTTGCCCGCGCTGCGAAGGCCACGGCCACATTCGCGGCGTGGAGTCGCTGTCGCTGTCGACGTTGCGACTAATCGAAGAGCACGCCATGAAGGACAACACCGGCCAGGTGCTGGTGCAGGCCCCGCCGACCGTGGCCAACTTCATGCTCAACGAAAAACGCGCCAGCGTGGTCGAGATCGAGCTGCGCAACAAGGTTCATGTGGTGATCGTGGCGGACGACAAGCTCGAAACGCCGCACATCGAGATCCAACGCATCCGCGAAGCGGATATGGGCGAGCACAGCAAGCCGAGCTACGAACGCCTGACGGCCGTCGAAGAAACCGCCGTGCCGAAAATGGGTCAAGCCTTGGGCAGCAACGAGCAGCCCGCCGTCAGCGGCATCATGCCGTCGAGCCCGGCACCGGTGCGCGAAGAAGAACCCGCTGCCGCAGCACCGACCGCTCCGATGGCGAAGCGCCAGCCTGCTGTGGTGGCTGCGTCGAAGCCTGCCAACGGCGGCGTCCTTTCGCGCCTGTTTGGTTGGTTCCGCAGCGGTAATGGCGCCGCCGCGCCGGCCCCTGCACCCGCACCGGTCACGGCACGTCAGGACGCGCCTCGCGGTGGCAGAACTCAGGAAAATCGTCGCAACGAGCGCACACGGACGGATGGTCAGTCGCAACGCCAGAATCAGCAGCGCGGCGCCCAGCAACAAGGCAAGAATCAGAATCAGCGCCAGCGCAACAACGAGCAGCAGGCGCAACCGCGCCAGCAGCAAGCCGGCAAACAGGAGCAGCGCCAACCGAAACCGGCGCAGGCGAACGACGTCGTAGCAGCCGATCGCAACAAACCGAACGCTCCCGTCGCCAAACCGCAGCCCGAGCGCCAACCGCGCGCACCCCAGAGCGAACGTCCGCCGCAAGCGAACGCGGCAGTCGCCCCCAAGCCCGCGGAATCGCCAAAACCGGCAGTCGAAACGACGGTACCTGTTGTCGCCGTTAACGAAGACGCCAATGCCGCCGCCGAAGCAACGGAAAACGCCCAGTCGCGCCGCCGTCGCGGCCGTCGCGGTGGTCGTCGTCGTCGTAGGCATGAAGGTGCCGCAGTCGGCGTTGCATCGAACGAACAAAGCACAACGGCACTGGATGACGAGGATCGCGAGGAAAGCGCCGCGACTGTCGTCGACACAGTGCCGCACGCGAAGCCCGCACCGGTAGTCACGCACTCAGCACCGGTTGATACGGCGTCACTCACGCCATCCCCGGATACGGTCGCTGCGGTCGCCGCTGTTCCGTTCGAGAGCGATCGCGAGCACATCCCCGCCGAGCCGTTCGTCGAACCCAAAGTCGTCGCTTCTATCGATTCCCACGTTGAGCCGGCGACCGCGGTTGAGGAAACGGCCAAGGAACCTTTGATCGTTGCTTCGGCTCCGGTGCCCGCCTCGTTCAATTTGCCGGTGCTGCCGCCTATTCCGGCACGTGAGGTGACCGAAGCGTCGGAAATCACGCAGAGTCCGACGAATATCGAAACGTCGGCACCGCACGCGGAAACGGTAACGGTGACCGTACCTCACGAGGCAGCCCCCGCGGCCAATGAGGCAAACGTGATCGCGCCCGTCGAATCGTTCGTCGTGCCCGAAGCCGTCACGCCGATTGTCGAGCCTGTGAGCCCGACGGCCACACCCGAGCCGGTGACGATTTCACCCGTGCCGCTGGTCCATCAGCCCGAGCAAGGCGATCTGCTTTCCTCGCCGCTGCGCCAGCAGCACACTGCATCGACGCACGTCGATCACGTTATGGAAGAAACAAAAGAGCCGTCGTCCGACGAAGACGATGTGCATAGCGGACAGCGCGACAACAGGCAATCGTGACGCGCTGACGTTTTCTCGACGAAAGCAAAAGGGCCGGACAATGTCCGGCCCTTTTTTCTTGTAAAGCGACCAAATATTCGGCTCAGTTTCCGACTTGATTGTTATGCGTGTCCAACAATCCATGCACCGTCATCAAATGCGCAAGGCTGATGACATGATCCACTTGGAGCTTCTCCATCAACCGCTGCTTGTAGGTGGATACGGTCTTGGGGCTCAGATTTAACTGTTCGCCGATGGCCGTCAACGCCTTGCCGCGTACCAGCATCATGGCCACTTCCAGCTCACGGCTGGAAAGCACGTCGAACGGCGAACCATCACCGTCAAGCGTTGCCAGGGCCAGCTGCTGCGCGACTGCTGGCGCCAGATAACGCCGCCCACCTGCAACCTGGCGCACGGCGTTGAGCAATTCCTCCGCCGCGCAGCTCTTGGTCAGGTAGCCGTGTGCACCGGCATCCAGCAACCGTTTCGGAAAACGGGCATCGTCCACCACCGTCACCACGATCACGTGAGTAGGCAGGTTCGCACGAGCCACCCGCTCGGTCAGCTCGATTCCACTCATGCCTGGCATGTGCACGTCGACCAGCGCGATATGCGGCTTGGCGGCCCGGATCAGGCGCAGCCCCTCCTCGGCCGTGCCCGCTTCGCCGCAAATGCGGATGTCAGGCTGCTGCAGGATCATCCTGAAACCAGTCCGCACTAATTCATGGTCGTCAACGAGTACAACATCGATCATCTTGCGCCCTCCCTGGATAGGTACTATGCCTAGGCAAAGTAGGCGTGTCGCCGACACATTGCAAGCTCGTAACCCCTAGTCCAGCAAGGATTTTCCATATAGCTCCCACGCCCACACAATGAATCAGAAATAACCTACATACTTATCCTAAAATGCAAGGCATTATTCAGCGTGTAGCATCTACTCGTAGTCCGTATCGCACTCCCCAGCAAGGCTAGTTAGTACTAACCCGAACGGAGCGTATCGATGGTGATCTACTCGCTCAGACAGTCTCCCGAGGGAGATTGGAGCATCCGCCGAGATTCAGCGACGCTGTTCAGTCAATTACGACTGGGGCCTGCCATCCAGCTGGCACGCGAAGCTGCTCGCGACGAACACAACCGTTCCGGCCGCAGCACCTGCGTTGAAATGCCGGGCCCCACGTCGACTATCCGCCTAGCGCAATACGCGCGCCCCGGTATGCCGATCGAAAGCGCTGTCGCCTGATATCCATCGAAGCGGCAGCACTCTTGCTCCGCTTACGCATTAGCGCATGTTACGATCCGCGCGCCTGCAGCCTGTCCTTCGGCAGCTGCCTCCAGCCCGGATGGCGAAACAGGTAGACGCAAGAGACTTAAAATCTCTCGACCGCAAGGTCATGCCGGTTCGATTCCGGCTCCGGGCACCAGAAAAAGCGGCCAAGACACTGAAAAGTCTTGGCTTTTTCAGCTTTTACGATTCGAATTACCCACGCATCTACCCGCACAAAATGTCACTCGTTGAAGTACTGATCGATGCGAGTTCGCGCTTTAGTCAGCACCTCTTGCTCGGTGCTCGCGCTCACCTTGTCCTTACCTGGCGAGATACCTGGCGACATGTGCATCTGGACAGATCGCTGGAAACCTCGCGACTGTTGTTTCGTGGGCAAGTCGAAGTGCGCGTAAAACAAATCATCGCGAATGCTGTAGCCGTATCGAATCTGCACTTCTCGATGCTCAGTTATCTCTGGTCCCATGATTGTGCCTCCAGCGCGTCGACTACTATCCGCACTGTGGGTAGGCCGTAGCCTTCGGTCAATATACCGAGCGCGCGCTACGATAAGTGCTGGTCCGAAGTGTTATCGGTGGTTATCGTCATGAGAGCCATGTCTCCCCTCGAGCAACGCATCCGTAAACTTGAGGACGACCTCTACCTTGCGCGCACGTTGGTGCTCGAGCTAACCGGGCCAGAACTCCACGACCTGTTGTACCCGCCTACCGATCTCGACACGCCTCGCGCGGCGCACGCGTGGCTCACGGCTGCCATGGGCAAGGTGCTGGCCCTTGCAGAGGTGCTTACCATCGAGGAGCCCTTGTGCACATCGCAGCGCGCTGTCTGTCCACTGTGCAGAGGCGATGCCAATGACTACAACCGCGCGGGACCTGGGTATAAGTATCCGGAGGGTCTCAGGCGCCACCTGCTTGGCGCCAATATCAGCACACAATGCCCGGTCAGCAAGATCGCGCTGGATCTCGCACTCGAGTCGGCGCGCATACACGCGATGTATCCGCGGTAGCCTCTCAACGCTACTCAATAAAATTGACGAGCGTTGACTGACGCTTCGGCACAGCCCCTGCTTGGTCGACTGTCCTACGCCGTCTCCCCGCATGGGACTCCGTGGGAATCGTGGAGGAGATGCTGTCCCTTGATTTCCCGTTGCACTCGGCCATATGCGGTAGCCCCAAAACGCAATGCAATCCCGGAGCACGCAGTGCGTCAATTACAGAATCACTCCAAAGGTCTCGCGGCAGTACGCCAGGTAGGGTTGAAAGTTATGCTGAATCTGCACGCAGTGCGTTTCGACAGTTGCCGCCACCGCCTTCTGGTTGTTAACAGATTCTGGCGTGTCTTTGAAGTTATAGTAAATAGAATTTGCCAATCTGCTGGCAAATTGCGCGGCGCTCATCGCTCCAGCTGTCGCAGCCACACATGCGTCTGGAAGAGCTGCAACGCTTTCTGGACGGACGCTTTTGATTGCGTCGCTCCAGCTGTCTGCATGTTCATGTAGCTCGTAAGCCAGCCCGCGAAGTTCGTGCATTCCTTTGTCGGCTGTGAATGCGCTACAACGAGATTGTATTTCGGGAATAAAACCGTACACGATAGCAATCTCATTGAAGATGTATGCAGCGTGTGCTTCCGCGCGAATCGCCACTCTGGCGTCCTCTTGGCGCTGCTTGGCGTTTGCCGCCCAAAGGGCACCCCCTACTGCAGCGCCCGCACCAGCGAACGCACCGATCAGCGACGCAGTTGGATCTGGGAGCACCCAGCCTCCTGGAAACCTTATAAGGACACCGCCGAGCAGTCCTAGGAATACGCAGACAAGCGAGTGAGGATGAGCAGACACCCAATCGAAAATCTTCTTCAAGGCCTTGGCCATGCATGAGCTCCCTAACTTTTTCAGTATCCAGATGACGTGCGCGATCCGAACTGTCCGCAAGCATTCCGATGGCGAATCAATTAATACTCTTCGCCGAAGCGCTCACGCGCATACACGAGGTAGCTTTCAAGACGATTTTGTATATCGGCGCAATGCGCCTTAACGACCCCTGCTAGCCTTTTAGCGGTAGCCTGGTTTTCAGAGTTGCCGCTCCTGGATTTCTCCCATACGGCCCTTGCAAGCTGCACTGTGTACCGCGCATCGCTGATGGCGACGGCAGTATCAGCAGCGCAAATTTCAGGAAGCTCGGCGATGTTTTCCGGTCGAATCGCATCGATCGACGCGTCCAGTTGACTGGCCTTCGCGTTTAACTGGCTTCCGGAACTCGCCAAATTGTCTGGACGCGCCGCAGCGACCATCTCATTTGCAGCCGACTCCATGTCTGCGGCAAACCCTCGAACAATGACAATCTGCTTGTAAATAAATCCGGCATGCACTTCCGCACGACGGGAGCTCAGACGCTGCTCCCACTCCGCCTGCCGGCTTGCAATATCAAGCGCCACATCAGCGGCCTTAAACGCACCCCGCGCAGCGAACGCAGTGGCGACCGCCGCGACACCAGTAAAGAGAGCGCCGACGCCAGTAAGTATTACCAACGCAATATCCCAAGAGTCCTTTTCCATGTGTGATGCCCCACCCTGTTCACTGCCCTCATGGTGAGCGCGATCCTGGAAGGGCGCAAGGCGCGTGGCTTATCTCGGAACTATAGGGAACGGCACGCCCCAATGCCGCTCGGGAAGGGTCATATCTCGCTGCCGGACGCGAGCATGGTCAATCCCTATTTCGTGCGCAGCATCGAAAGCCTGCCTTTCCGAATCGAATGGACCGGACACATTTCCGTGATCAAGGATTTCCCAATCGCGACCATCTCCAGATGGGGAGTGATGAAGAAACCAGCTCGCCCGCCAGCGGGTGCGCTGGCCATCCGAGGTGGCAGTTGCCGGCCACGATCGATGTGTAATCGCGATCAGACCCGAGAACATCGATGCCTGGCTAAACCCCGATCCGCATCACCTGTCGGACATGTGCGTGATTCTCGACGATCCGGTCGACGCGTATTACCAGTACGAGCTTGTCTCGAAGGAAGCCGAGTAGGCATCGCGAGCATTAAATCGACGGAAGGAGAGCAGTCACTTACCAGATAGGTTCCTGCGACAATTCTGATTGAACTATGCGAAACGTGTGACCGTATCGTGTGATGGCTGATGAGACTAAGTCGTGAAACCATTTCGCTGTGCCCGGCGCTATGTAGACGCTCTCGATCAGCACCTGTAGATCTACCTTTACATTGATTCCATGGTCGATCGTAGGCACTTCGAAATATTCTCGTCCTGGCGACGCGGCCGAAAAAACCGGAAGAACAACTCTAAGCTCACGCTCATGCTCGAAGCTTTTACGTTTGTATACGAACGGATTTAGCAAATTCGCTTCTGGAAACCATTCCTGTTGGTAGTCAATATAATTTACGCAGCCAACATAAACCGGACCCTCGTGCTGAATTGCATCCCGAAGCCTCCGATAAGATGACCGAATCGCGATGCCCTCGTCGCTCTTTAAATAGAGCTTCCACATTGCGGCCGACTCATGGTCATTCATGTGCCAACAGTTAACAGCGACGCAGCGTGAAACTCGTTTGTGGGTAATTGCTTTTTTTGCCATCGCCTCTTGAAAGTTGGCCTTGAACTCTTCCGGTACTTGTGCCGGAACAAATGCGCGCGCCAACACATTAGCAAGAGGGAAAGAGCCTTCAAATGGGTCGCCTAGCTTGTCAGCTCTACTGAGAAAAAGGGCCTCTGAATCAAAAAGCGAAATCAGCTTCGTAAAGTCCATGTACCGCCAGATTTTTACATCTTCATCAGCGGGAGGATTGAAGGTCGGATGCTGCGCATTCATGCGTTAGATGCCTCGAGGTTGAATCGGCCAATTTTTATTTTAGCTACCAGCGTGGGTAAAGACGCGGGTAACTCCGACGCCCTGGCCGCTGGAACGTGATCGTTTCTTCTTTTAGAGGCATCCTTCGCCTCCTAAGACAGGAATCCAACCGGCATATACATAGCTTATGCATATAAAAATACTTTGCCGCGCGAACCTTCCCCTCCCAAATCGTTTAGCCGATCGACCGAATCGGAGGTAGGATTCGGGTCTCCAATGGACGGTTCGGGGGAATCTCGATGAAGCTCTGGTTTTCGAAGGCAACTGCGGTTGCCGCTTGCTGCGTGGCTGTCGGCATGGCGCACGCGGATGGTGGAGCAAAGCAACTGCGGCCAATGTCGCTCGGCGAAGTGATCGATTCGCTACTCGCGCCTGCAGATCCTGATCTCACATGGTCCATGGGGGCAGGACCGGGCAGCGATATCAAATGGACATCTAAAGGCGTTCAAGAGGAGGGATGCGGTGAATACTCAGCCTGCCGCATCGGCGCGGCACGAATAACCGTTGACGGCAAAGAGCTCAAGAATCTCCGACAGACGATTGAACCGGTGACCTGGGAGATTTACATCCGATCAGCAATGCCAGCCAAATTTCCACCGCAGGTAATCGAGCTCACGCCGAAATGTGACACTGTTGCGTGTGCATTCTCAGTCGACCACGAGTTGAAGGCCGCCGGGTTCAAGGTCGACAAGGTCTGCGAAAACCACGACACACAGGATGCCGTGATTGGTTTCCATATTTCGAACGGCAATAAATCTGCCTATCTCGCCTATTCGACCGGCAATGGAAGCGGCGGGACAAGCAACTCGATTGAGCTATTCCTAGAGAATGCCATCGTTCCTGAAGGGCTTTGTCACCTCGACTAGCTAGATGCACGTTGACGGACTGGTGCTGGGCGTCAGGTCATCAGAGGTGCCAGCCATGCGTGAAGGTTATGCATGGCGTTCGGCAGGTCGGTTATCGCGCGCTCCGGGCATGCTTAACGCACAAACCACATCTGCTCAAGTCCTTTTCTGTCAGACAGCCGTCAGGCCGCCGTCGACCGGAAGGTCTATACCGGCGACGTAACTGCTTTGGTCCGAGGCGAGGAATAGAGCTGCGGCAGCGATCTCCTCGGGGCGCGCCAAGCGTGCCAGCGGCGTCATCGCAGTGATTTGGTTTCTCGCTTCGGCCGCGCCTTCTTTGGACGGGAACTGGTTGTCGAACATCGGCGTGTCGACCGCGCCAGGGCTCAACACGTTTGTCCTGATCCTCCGTTCCTTGAATTCGCTGGTCCACGTCCGAGCTAATGACCGAAGCGCTGCCTTGGTGGCGCTGTAGGTGCTGCGGCCCGGAAGGCCTTTGTTCTTCCCTGCGGACGCCACGAGGATGATGGAAGCACCATCATTCAGGTAAGGCAGCGCCTTTTGAACAGTGAAATAAGTGCCGCGGGCGTTGGTGTTGAACGTCTTGTCGAAATGCTCGGGCGTTGCCGTGTCGGTCATTTGCTTTTCGACGAAGGCCGCACCCGCAAAAATCACATCGATCTTGCCCTCCTTAGCAACGGCTTCGTAGAAACGGTCGAGATCATCGAGCTTTGAGATGTCGATCTTTACGCCGGTGACGTTCTTGCCGATCTCCGCGACGGCCCTGTCAAGCTCGGCCTGACGGCGGCCAGCGATGAATACATAGGCGCCCTCTTCAGCGAACCTCTTGGCCGTCGCGAGGCCGATGCCGGAGCTCCCCCCCGTGACGACGGCGATCTTGTTCTTCAATAAGGACATTTGTTACCTCTTTATTTGTGCGCATCGACTGCCGCCGAGTCCCGGCTTTGGCGCAACTCCTCCTTCAGTCGTCCCACCTCCTGTTCCAAGCGTTCGATGCGATCGAGCGTGTGGTCGAAGCCGGTGGATTCCATGGCTTGCAGGAAGGCCCAGGCAGTCGCGAGGGCGCGGCGAAATTTCCCCTGCTCTGGGATCGAATGGTTCGCTGTGTGTGTCATCAGGGGCTCCTCGAAATAATAATTGGCGCTGCGCGGAATCCTTCGAGCTAGACGGCCGTCAACGTATCGACCGCGCCAGGACTCAGCACGTTGGTTCCTTGTGGCTCAGGCCTCCTTCCTCTCGGCGCCGAAGACGAACATGAGGATTACGCAAGGGTCGTCCGAGCGGTTGTGGAATTCGTGAAAGGCGCCGTTCTGCACGAAGAAGTCGCCCTCTTTGGCGGTGGTCGTGTGCACTTGGCCGTCTTCTCCCGGATAGGCGATATCCACTTCGCCCTTGAGCACCACTGCGAGGTCGATGGTATCGGTCCGGTGCATTGAGCCACCGTGCTCGCCTTGGGTCATGCCTCCCCCGGTGCCGAAATCGATTTTGGCCATCAAGGCGCCGAGATCGGTCGCGCCCACTTTCTCGGGGGGAACGACTTGGAGATCGACTCGAACGGAGTCCTTTGGCCCAAAAATCCCAAGCCGCTTGTATTCACCGAGAACTTGATCAGGCGTAAGCGGCAGCTGGGGAATCTCGTCGAATCCCCAAATATTCGTGACTCTATCGGCGGTCTCGGTATCGAGAACATCGCTCACTTGCATGACGACGCCAGCTTTGCTCTCGGCACTTACGATTCTTCTCATCTTCATTTAACCCGGACTCCTCAGAGTTGCGACCAGCCGCCATCGACCGGAATCTCAAGGCCGGTCGTGAAGGTCGCGTCGAACGCGAGGAAGAGGACGGCCTTCGCGATCTCCTCCGAGGTCCCGAAGCGCTTCATCGGGATCATGCCGATCGTCTTCTCTCTGACTTGGGCGGCCACATTCTTATCGGGAAACACTTTGTCGAGGATCGGCGTGTCGATGGGGCCGGGCGACACCGCGTTAACGCGGATTTCCTGGGGAAGCAGCTCGGTGGCGAGCACTCGGGCGAACGACCGCAGCGCAGCCTTGGCGGCCCCGTATGTGGCTTGGCCCGGCAGTCCCTTGACGTTGGCCACGGAGGTCGTGAGGACGACTGAACCTCCCCGATTGATCAGCGGGGCGAGCTTCTGGATCGCGAAAAACGGTCCCTTTGCGTTGAGGTTGAACATCTCGTCGTAGATGGCCTCCGTCACGCTATCGAGAGGCGTTGGAATACTGAAACCTGCGTTGACGAAAAGCAGGTCAAAGGTGGCAAATTCGCCCTTCACCCGAGTGGCGAGAGCGTCGATGTCAGTCAACGAACGTGCGTCACTCGAAACCACGATTGCACTGCCGCCAAGCTCTTGCGCCGCCGATTCCAAGCCAGCCCGCGAGCGCCCCGTCAGGAGAACGCGCGCCCCTTCGTCAAGCAGCATCTTCGCCGTAGCAAGCCCTATTCCGCTGGTGCCCCCGATGATCACTGCCCGTTTTCCAACGTACTTTTTCATGCTTTTTCCTTCGCGACACTGAGTCACCCAGTTAATATTGAACTATCTTGTACAATAATCAGATGCGGAGGCGCTGTCGGTTTAGTTTTGAACTGTTTATTCAAAAACCGCAGAACCTCGTGGACGATCCGCAGCCCAACAATCACCTGCCGATCGAATCACGCGACAATTTCGCCGCGATCGGGGCTCCTTCCGGACACTTCCCTCAACCATTCCGGGTGAGGCAAGTCGATGCCGGAGACATTGACGACGGCCTGCCAAGCGGCCTCCTGGTTGGCGCCATCGTGGAGGTGTGGCTGGCGCTGCACCTCCATTGGGCCTGAGAACTTCCCTTTAGCCGATGCGTAGAATTGCCCTGAGAGGTCGGTTCCGAACTCCGACGCCTGGAGGTAGCGACGAGCCGCAGTCTCCGGCGTCTGATTCATGCCGGGAATGAGGTTCACGATCGGAATCATCAGATACTTCAACAAGGGTCCAGCGTTTCGCGCCACCTTGGTGGCATTCGACGCACCGGGCGAGACAGCGTACACGGCCATGCCGGAGGGTAGCCGGCGCGCTAGCGCCGCGACCCACCAAGCGACCATGAGCTTCGCGTCGGCATACGCATTGTTCGGCGAGTACTTCACGTACGGCCCGTTGCGAATTAGGGCCTCAACAGCGGCGGTTTGGTCACCCCCGAAGTATTTGTCCGCGAAGGCGGCCGCGTCGGTGTATTTGAACATCGGCACGCCGCCTCGAGCGGGCTCCGCGCTGGCGATAACGATCCGCACGTTGTTGCTCAGTAGCTTCGCGCGGAGCAGCCCTATAGTCAGTTGATGATGGCCGATCAGCGGGGCCTGAGAAGCCTCGATGCCCGCCGCAGTGATCACCCGCGCCTTGCCAGGAACCATCCCCGCATTGAGCAGCAGGAAATCGAGCGGCCGACCTCGCTTGACAAGCTCGGCGAGCGCGGACTGAACGCTGAGCGGCTTGTCCAGGTCCAGCTCCAAGGGCGTGAAGACCTTTCGTCTGGTCTCCGCCGCGAGCTGCTCGGCGGTTTCCTGGATCTGAGCTAGGCTGCGCCCAGTGATGATGATCTCGCGCCAACCCTCTTCGGCAAGAAGGCGAGCTGCCGCATGACCGAGCCCGGAGGTCGCACCGGTGACGAGGGCGATCGAATGTTCCATACGGACTCACCTTTGCCTTGAATTTAGAACTGTTTAGTATCATAATAGTAGCAACAATCTCTGTCAATGATTTTTGAACTACATGATTCAAAATAACGCTAAGCCACGCGGACGACCGCGCAGCTTCGACGAGAAGGGGGCGCTGGAAAAAGCGACTCAGGTGTTCTGGTCGAAGGGTTACGACGGCGTGACGATCGACGACCTTGTCGCCGGGATGGGCGTGGGTCGGCCTAGCCTGTATGCCGTCTTCGGAGACAAGCGGACAATATTCTTGCGCGCGCTTAGAGCATATGCAGAGGCGAAAGGCGCTCGCGCTGCGAAGGCGCTCTTCTCGCCACGGACTCTTCGCGACTCGCTGGCCAGCTTTCTGAGGCACGCCGTAGAAGCTGCGACCGAGGAAGGATCGGCGCCAGGATGTCTACTCGTGTGCGTCGCGCCTCTCGTGGACGACGCTGAGGTCAGGCAATTCCTGAGGGACGCTGCATCTGCCGGCGTAGCGCTCGTGGAACGTCGTTTCTGCGACGGGATCAGCGCGGGAGAAATCCCATCCGACTTTCCCGTAGCTGTGCGGGCGAGCCAGACCGTAGACCTTGCCCGAGGTCTGACGATGCGTGCGCAGATGGGTGCGCTGCGCAAAACGCTCATGAATGATGCAGAGGAAGCGGCGGATTTACTCGTCCTGCCGCGGCGTGGAAATGCGACGCTAGGAGGTTAATGCTCAATGGAGAGAGCAGCACCAGCTTTCCCCAGTTTGGACCTCACCCATTACTACTCTTTACTACTTTTGTAAAAAGGCTGCCCTAACTCTTGACACCGGACTGCATGGGGCCGTGTTGCAAATGGCGATTTCTATTCTTTTCTACTTTAGAAATCGATCGGGACGGATGCCCCTAACTCATTCGCGCGCGCAGGCGTGTGTGCGATGTGGGACGGTTGGGCAGCCGTCCCATCCTCTCAAGCTCCGTGGCCACCCAGTTCTTGAGCTTCCTGCGCTCTCTGAAGTTCTGGGTTACAGCCGCTTTACCTTCCGCCGTCTTTGGGCCAGTCGACATGCCGCCGTGCCATTTGCATCGGCCATTGGCCAGCCCGAGCGCACGGCAGGGACGTCCAGATTTGGTCCTGGCGTTGCATAGGCGCGGATCGTCGCCAGCGTAATCGGCAGGTATTCCCCGCTTTGTTTCACCCGGGCCTGAGTTGGGCTTCTTGCGGAGGATCTTCCAGTACCGAGGATCAGGTAGTTCTCGTGCTTGCTTCCTAGTCATCCCTGCGGCCCTCCTGTTTCGGTGGGCGTGCCGGTGCCCGGCGCGTAGAGATGGGTATGTGTATCGAACAACACTCCGTCGATCGTTAGGCCGCTGCCGTTGAGCTTGACCGTCTTTCCGCCAAAGGTCATCGTGATGCCGTCATCGTTGACGGTGAGCGATGCACTACCGCTCGTCGTTCGGATGATGGCGCCGTTTGGACCTTCGATCTGAGCAGCATTGGGATCGATCGGCGGCAGGTTCTTGTTGCTGAGCGGCAGAAAGACGAGCGTGGAGAGGTTGCCGCGCCTGACCATGCTGGCAATGCCCATGCCCATGCCGGTGACAGCAGCAAGGCTCACGTCACCCGGGATGGTTAGACCGAAATCGCCCACCTGCGTCGGCATGCGCACCCATTGGCTTTCTGCCTTGGGGATCGTGATTTGAGGGAGCGTCCATGGCGCTGAGTTCACTTCGAACGCAACTGTGACGATCGAGCCGTTTACTGCCACCACACGACACGGCAGTGCGCGTCCTGTGTTTTGTATGGCCTGCTGAGCACGATTGATTGCCAGGTCGTTGAGCGACTTCTGGAGCCATAGCTTTGAGGCGTTGTTGGCCATGATCAGCCTCCCGACACGCAGTTGAAAACGGTTGCCCAGTCTTGGCCTGATGGCGAACGGAAGTTTCCGATGTGGCGCAGCTCTGTCACCAGGAAGTTGCCCTGAAAGGTCGACGTGTTTTTCCCCGTTGAAGAAATGCCTGCACCATTCGATGCCAAAGCAGCGCCAGCTGATGCAATAACCAACCCCGGGAGGTTTTGTAACCCCTGCGGCATCGTTATCAATGCACCTACCTGCAGGTCCGCGCGCATCACGGTTTTCATCTGCATGGCGTTGGTTTCGATCCAGGTTGGCTGCCCAATCAGGTCTGTGAAATTGATCTGGATGGGCGATGGCTTATGCGTGGTGTCATAGATCACGAACTTCCCACTCTGCATAGTGATCGATACACGCTGCTTGAAGACCTTGTCTGTCAGATCCCCGATGTACTGTGCAAGCTGCTCGAGCGACGCGCAAAAATGGCATTCGAGCGAGTCAAACACCAAATTGGATCCGATGTTGATGCTGATCGGTATGCCTGGATACACAACCGATAGTGTTGCTTTCAATACGTCCGCCAGCGACTGCCCCGGCGCCCAGTTCACGACGTAGTTCCCGGGAAGATCCGTGGTATGTCCGGGCGGATAGATGATCAAGTCAAGGCGCATGTCGGTTCCCTCCCAGTTACCGAATGCCTGAAAGACTTGTCCTTGAAGGAGCATCCCGGCTTGATACGGATTGGCCAGCGGCAAGCCTTTCTTCATGCCACCGAGCACGGCGACGTTCATCCCGACAAATTGATATGCCTGACTGATGTCCTTGAGCGGTACGCCATGGATTGTGATGGTCATGCCTCCAGTGGGCACATGGTAGGGTGCGACCGGCATGTCGAATTCGACCTGGAGTGCACATGGGTCATATTTGCCATTGGGGTGTGACGTCCATTGACGAAATGGCGTCGACGCGCCTTGCTGAGTGAGTGTGAGGTCGTAGTACCGCATCGTTTATTGCTCCGGAAGTTGGACTCAACACTTAAGCGCTGGCGTGACTTGTCCTTGGTACGGCTGAGAACGGCAGCATCGGCCGCGGTGTGTGATCGGGCGCTGCGAGAAACTGCGTTGTCGCCTTGTCGAACCAGAGTGCAATCGACGGTTCGTTGCCTGTGGCGCGCTGCTTGAGCACGTTGAGGTACGTGCTGGCGGTGCCGATACGCTCAGGAACGGGGACGCCATCGCGCTCGAATATCTCCAGGGCGCGTTCGAGCGGCTTGTTGCGCCAGATCTCGATCACGGTGTCCGCCATGTCCGTGATCCCGCCGGAGCCCTTAACGGCCATCTTGCCGGCGGGCCGATCTTCCCCTTCACCCTTGCGCATGTGCGCGACGACCGCGACGTGTGTCGATTCCAGTCGGGCAAAGTCGGACAGCTCTTCGATGAAGCGCTTCTGTCCCGCGTAGTCGTCATCATCGAAACCGCATTTCGTCAGGTTATCGATGACGAAGAGCTCGATGTCGTAGCGACGCCGCGCGTAGCGGAAGACTTCCAGGATGCGCTGTGCCTTGGCTGAGCCGGCGACATCGAAGGCCCAGAGTTGCCCCTTAAGCGCGCGAACGATCGAGCGAATGTAGGTCTCGGTCGGATTCGGGTTACCGGCGATCTGCCGCGCCATGCGCATCAGCCAGACAGGCGTACGAAACTCCATCGAGGCGACGCAACAGCGGATGTCGTGCGTGGCCATGTCGCCGACCACCTGGGATATCACGGCACTCTTGCCGTGCCCGTTGACGCCCGCCCAGATCGAGGTCTCGCCGGCGCGGAGCAGCACCAGGTTGTGTGTCTTCTTCCAAGGCAGCCGCAGTCCGTCGTCGACACGGTTGAATTCGGCCCAGATGGCATCTTCGAAGTCCGCTGCCGGTTTGAGCTCGGACGGATCCAACGTGCGGGCATCTCGTAAGCACGCGGCCATGTCGGTGGGGGCGATGCCCTGCATGAGGCAGTCGTTGGCATCCTTGTGCGGCAACCGAACGATGCGGCAGCGCTCGCGCCCCAGCCGCTCGGCGATCTCGCGCTCTGCCTGCTGGCCAGGACCGTCGCTATCCAGCGAGAGATAGATCGTGTCGTACACCGCCAGCCGATCGAACTCCGAGGCGATCCACCCTTGCTTGGCGCCACCACCACCGCCCATCGGCACCGACAGGGCAGGAAAACCGTACGTGTGCCACGCTAGTGCGTCGAGTTCCCCCTCACAGATGATCACGCTGCGCGCGTCGTCGAACGTGGCCTGCCAGCCGAACAGGCTCGGCTCGCAGTCGGCGTCCTGGCGAAATGACTTGGGCAGTTTGCGGTACTTCGCCGCGATCAGCTCACCGTCGCGTAGGTACGGAAACATCAGCCAACCATCGCGGGTGGCGAGCCGGTACGCCTCGATCGTCTCTGGCGCGATCTTGCGCTCTTCGGTGAGCCAGGCGAGATGTTCCGGCGCCAGCCGCTTCACACCGTCGCGTGCCGGTCGGCTGTAGCGCTTCGCAGGCGGATCCAGGCGGTCTTCGCGGATGCCGAGGTAATCGAGCGCCTCCTTGCAGGCAGCGCGCAGCGTGAGCTTCTTGTTGGCCATCCAGAGGCCGACCAGGTCACCGCTCTCGCCGGTGCTGAAGTCGCTCCAGACGCCCGCCTTGTCGCCGGTGAGGTGCACGCCGAGGGATTGACCCGCTTCGCCATCGGCCGAGCCAGCACGCCACTCCTGGCCGATGCGCTTACCGTTCGGCAGCAGCATGCGCACAACGCCGTCGACCTGAGCGGAAAGCCGCTGCGCAATCTCGGTCGCGCGCATTAGATCGCCCTCCGCAGCATGTCGCTGCTGTCGGCACCGGATACCCCGCGGCTCGCATCATGGCCCTGATGCGGAGCAAGCCGGATCTCGTCCTCCCAGCGTCGTCCGTTGAGCCACGTCGCGGCGTGCGGCACGAATTGACCGCCATCGCGCTGCCATTGCTCCGACTGCCGCTGGCGATTCACTGCAGCGAGCATCACGCCGAGCAGATCGTGATCGGGTGCGAGTTTGACGAAGGCCTTGACGGCCGCCTGTTTGCCCTGGTGCTTGGGATAGATCGACCAGAACTGTTCGAACTCAGCAGGCGGATTTTCGACACGTCGCGCAGCTGGCTGCGCAAGAGTGGGTTCTTTCTGGGTTGGGTTGGGTAGGGTTGGGTTCTGGTTGGCATACCGTTCCGAAACGGTTTGCGAAACGGTTTCCAATACCGTTCGATCTTCGATGCTCCACTGCGTCGAAAACTCAAGCATGGTGCGGGCTACGCGTACTTTCGCCTCACCCTTGGGCAACGATTCGAACTCGGCAAAGCGAGCCTTAGCGATGTTCCCGTTGGCGATGCGATTCCAGCGGAGGAAATTCGGGGTGAAGACAACCCCTTCGAAACGGTATGCGAAACCGTTTCGAGACAGTTCCGCAAACCCTTCCGAAACCGTTTCGGCATCCCATCCAAGGTCAGCCATGATGTAGCCGTCTGGCAGGCGATAACAGCCAAGGCCATTGGCGTGGGGACCGGTTAACAGATACAGCGCGAGCAGCTTCGCGCTATCCGTCCACGACTGCGCGTCAGGCGATTGCCAGAACGCGGATTGGACCTGGCCGTATTCGCGCATCACACGCTCCGCAGGCTTAGGACCTGAAAAGCTGCGGTTACGGCAAATGCAGGAAGCCAGCCATGAAGGAAGGCAAGCATCAGGGCTGATTTGATTTGGCGGCGAGCACGTTGCGCCATGCGCGCTTCCATTCGCGCCACCTGGCTGGGCGAACGTTCGGCGATCGCCTCGCGTAGCTGTTCCCAGTGCGTCATAGCCGCATCGTGGTCGCCTCCTGCGTGAGCGCTCGCACAGGCCCGACCCAGGCGGCGAATGCGCTGCTCGTGCTGCATGTCGCGGATCAAGTCCAGGGAGTTCATGCCGCGGCCCTCGCGATGAGGGCGCGGATGTCCTCAACCTTCCAAGCTGTGATGCGCTCGCCAAGCTTCACGGGTTTCGGGTAGCGCCCAGAACGTATGCCGGCCCACCAAGTGGACTTGCTCACCGGGATAAGAGCGGGGATACCTGGTGCACTGTCAGTGGCAGGTTTGCCAACGATCTGCGGTAGGCGCAGATAGCCGGTTTCGGGGATTTGACTCATGTTGTCCAGCTCCGTCGCGTAAAGGGCAGAGTCAGACTAGAAATATCGGTAGTGCGGTATCCGTAGTTACTGTTTTACGATCCGTAATTACGGCTTAGCGATTGGGGTCCAGGTCTCGAGCCTCCCTCAATACATCTCGGATCGTGCTTTCTTTGGGGCCATCAAATCCAAGTTCCTGTATCTGCCTCTCAATCGGAACAGCTGAGCCTCGCTCTTTGAGTTTTGCAAGCTCAGTCAGGGCACGAATGATACGAAGCATGCTGGTGCGCTCGCGCGATCCCAAGGCCAAATCCACATCGCTAGTCACCGCTTGAGTGCTCGCCTCAGCTGGTAGATCGACATGCCCTATTACAACTAGGCCAGCGGGGTACACGCCACGGGGCGTGTTTTGATCCTCATCGACTCCGATGAGCCCATGCTCTCCGTTGCCTAGGTATACAGTAGGCAGTCCCGCACTCGACTGTATCGGAGTGGGTGGACGAATTCCGGCTACGTAAACCCGTACACGGCGCGCCTTAACACCGAGGGTGACCGTAATCGAACTTGGGATGATGGCAACGACTGAACCGTTCGCGAAGTGAACGTTGCCGCTGGTGCATGAGATTGTTGCTGAATTGCCGCCAACCCCAAACGAAAGCGAGCAACCTGTCAGATTTCCTACAACGTCCATATGCGCCCTTCCATCGCCCTTCGAATGGGAGCCGCGCCAGCCGGGGAAGGTGCCCGACGTTCGGATGGCCGTCCTAGGCGCGGCATAACTTAGTGCTCGAGCTTCTCTGCCGATCGTACCGCCTCACGCGCAGCACGAAGCAGCCAATCTTCACTATAGACCGTACCAATCCGCAGGGTGATTTGATGCTCGACCTTCTTCCACGCGCTAAGCACATCCAGTCCCTGACGGAGGAAATGCTCAAACAGGTACTCGTCCCATCCAGTCCAATGGGGGCGAGTGCCTGTCTCTTCGAGTTCCATCACCTCTAGCAGTTGCTGCTCGGCTGGTGATGGAAATTCGCTGTCCACGACAGGCGCCACTCGCGCGCGACGGCCCGACGGAAAGGGAATGATCTTCGCGGTCATTGCTTCACCTCCAAAGCTGCGGAAGTGACAGTTCCTTTGCCGCCTTGAAGTAACGTGAGCTTTGGCCTGCTTGGTTTTACGTCTGGCCATATCTCTGCCAGCACCGCCATCAGTTGGCAAATTTTTGCCTCATCAAGCTGCAACTTGCGCGGGCCGATTTGAATCGTGTCGTTGCCGTTCATAGCTCACCCCTCTGCACTCAGTTCAATGAGCCACCGATGCCATTGCGGCAAAGGTGGCGGACGTGCAGGGTTGGCGAACCGGGAAATAAGGAACCCGGCCAGCCCGAAGGCTGCCCAGCACGCCCGCCGCAGAAGCGGGCAGTACGCAACGGGCACAAAAAAAGCGCCATCGGCGCCGTTGCGCCTTATTTATCTCAGGTCGCCAAACCTGGCCCATGAATTTGCACGGGCATGTGCAGATTGCTCTCGTCGAATGACGGCGTCAAGTGGGTCCAAAACAGCTCTTGCTCGTGGACTGGCGTGGCTCAGGTAAAGTCTTGCCGAACACCACGATGCGATGCGCGAGGCAGTCCATGGAAGAAGGTGTACGGACTATTAAATTCAGGAAAGAGCTCGCGGAAAAAATTCCGCGGTTTCCCAACAACAAAGAATCTCTTGAAGAGCTCATGGAGTGCTCACTAGCTACGCTGTTCGTGCATTACTTGAGCTGGGCAGCTCGTTTCGTCAGGCCACAAAAACGAAAATCCGTAGTGTCGAAAGAGGTTCTTGCAGATCCTCGTTGGTTGCGTTTGCGTGCCGAGATCGAAGGTCTGCTGCAAAAGTCCGAACGTGGTGAGCCTCTGCATCCACATCTCTCAGAAAAAGTTATTAAGCGTGGCTTCGCCGCCAAGGCTGCCAGGGATTCTTCTCCAGCATCAAGATGGGAAGACAAGGATCAAATCCTGAATACGATGGGATTTCATCACTTTCATTTATCCTCGGACGTGCGCGACAACGGCATGACAGGACGCACGAAAGACATCCTGTTCGCCGAGATCGACAATGAGACGTTTACGGCGGTTGCTATCGTTGATCACTCGGTGTTTGAAAGCGACCTGCAAGATGGTCGATTGACCGCTGAACGGGAAAAGCTATGGAACATTTCCATTAGACGTAAGACGGAAGGTCTGCCTGAGGGAACCGGTATTTTTCCTTACCTCATTTCATCATCCGGACACAACGCACTAATCGTTATGTCAGCGATGCACTTTTCCAGAGTGATAGAAGAACTGGACCCCAAGCTTGAGGACAACGCTTTTATTGACCAACTTTACGCAGGGGCCAACCGAGAGCGACCAAGGAGCCCGAGACTCAGGTGGTCGATGAACCATATCGACCTCGGAATCGCCGACTCTAAAGACCTTTTCTTCACTGTTGCTTTCGGTAAGTCCTAACCTGCAATAAGATCGTCAACCTTCCATGAGTTGTATTATTGCTATTCCAGTACCGACGATTGCGACTACCACTCCGACCCATGTTGCAATGAGTGTTCTCCTGGCAAGCATGTCGGTTGACTGTGCTAGCGTCGCTTGCGATCGAACAAGCTCTTCGGCCATGAGCTGATCTCGATAGACTTGCAAAAGTCCGCGCACACGGTCGCGAGCAGCGCTTGGAATATAGTCGCTACCTTTGAAAGACAAGATTGCTTGCGTCAGAGTAGGTGCATTCGGATCAATCTCCTCGATTGCCTGTGCTACATACTCGCCTTCATTTGGCTCTTGATTGCGCGAAATGATTTGCTTGAGGCGAGCGACCAAGGCGTTCACCTTCTCGTGCTCAACGTTCGAAATGGCCATGCGTGATTTCCCCTTCTGTTTTTTGCGATGATGGCGCGGGGGTTACAGAATGGCTACAGGGCATGATCGGAGTATCGGCAGTGCACCTGATGCCCCCAGCAATTGGCCGAGAAATATTTCGACAAGGCGAGCAAACCTTCAGAGGTGACGATGCGCCGCTGGCTCAATGACGGCAAATTGCCGGGCCGCAAGATCGGCGGGACCTGGTACGTCGACGAGCACGCATGGCTAGCGGATGGGAACGAGTTGGTGCTTCGAGTGTTGGAAGACCAATAAACCGAGCTAGTTACCGGCTCTGCCGCCCGCATCATAGGAGCTTCGATGAGCATCTGCTTATCCCGCGATGAACTCGCCGAACTGTGCCGGACAAGCCGCAAGGCTGGCCAGATTGCATTCCTTCGCCTCAACGGCATTCGCCACTACCTAGATGCCTATGGGTGGCCGGTAGTCACTCGTGCGGCCATTGGCATTCCGCAGGAAAGCGACGCTGCGCCTGCTCCAAGGTGGCGTCCGAATAAGTGTGCATCGGTTCGTTAACTTGACGCTTGGCCTATCCCTTTCGGGGGCCACGAGCTTCGTCCGTTCCATGTTTTCAGGACGGCTCTAAACTTCACTTCGAAGGTGCCCAACGTCCGTTTGCATCGTAGTTGAAAGATCGTTCGTAACCAAATGCGTTCCAAACCATATCGAACAATGGTCTCATCTGTTCGGTGAGATTTTGAGACCAGTCCTCCATGAGCAATTCCGGGAAGATCAATGCTTCGCGATCAAGCACAACTCTTCTTCCCAGAATGCGCCTTGCGTGGATGCTGAGGTGATACCCAGACACTTTTAGCATAGACATGAAGACGTAAACTGGCGACGCTAAGCCAAGAGCGCGCAAAGCTTCCAGGTATTCCTTGAGCACATCAAGAACATGATCCTCATAATAGCTCGGCAAGCCTTTCTCACCGTCAGACTCAGGCCACACTTGGGCTGCCTCAATAATTCCGTTTCGAAATAACAATGCGTAGCTTTCTGAAAAGCCATCGCGAACGATTCTATGAGTAAGACGGCCCTCAAGATTGAACCTTTGGCTATGGCCACCGTTCCCTGGTGGAACAATTTTTTGAAATGCCTCCACCAAGCGTTGCTCACGGGAAGCCAGATCGATACGAAAGTCGCTTGTAAATGACTGCAGCGGCATAACGTGAAAGACAACACGAGCCCCATCCTGCAACGGGGTTGGAGCTTCACCGCTCCCGATTGCAAGCAAACGACCGGCGCGAAATGAACGTACTCTTTCTGCAATTGAATCAGAAAGGGTGAATGCTTGTCGCAACTCGCCCACATCAAGCGGATAAACACCAGCTGCATTTCTTCCGTAGAAGTGTGCATGTCCACCAGCGGTGACTCGATGTGGTGCGTTCCAACTTTTAGCAACGCGAATTACTAATACTTCACCACCTGCGGCAAGTGAAACGAACTTATAGTGAACTCCCGCAAGTCTCGGGGACACTCCCTCGGCACCTAAGCTCTCTAGCCGTTGCAGCACCTGATCCGCGGATGGCATTGTCAATGCACGCAAATGTCGCGGGACCCCATCTATGGCCTCCACGCCATAAATCAGATCACCACCTTGCGTATTGGCGAGAGCCGTAACCGATTTCAGGAATTTCACCTTCCCAGCGTCACCGGCATCGGGCAGTTCACGCTTGTACTCGATACGCTTGCTTTCGACTATGGCCGCTTCAATTAAATGCAGCAAATCGGCTTCGGTAATCGAATCAATAGGCTTTGCGATCACGAAATTGTCCTATCTGATGAAGCGGAGGTCTACTGGATTATCGGAGCGCAGGGTTAACCGTCTAAGTAGGGTGCCATGTTGCACTTCTATGCAGCTTCCTTACTCTGAGACGGCATCGTGCAGCCGTGATCCACCCCTGTGGCTATCAGCTTATGTAGGAAAAACCCTACAAAGACAACACAGAAATTCTGACTGCGGCTTGCTATAAAGACCATCACAAATCGTTCACTGACCGCCAGTCATGTTGCACCGGTTTGTCGCATGTAACAGGGGAAGGAAATGGACTTTATTCGACGGCTACTAATAGTGGCCGGGCTCGGCATGTTGAGCCTTGGTTTGATTGGTCACGCGGACGCGCAAACAAACACGGGTGGCATTTACAACACCCAAGCGGAGGCTTTAGCCGCGTGCACCGCGCAGAATCCTGCCTATGTGTATCAACCGGCCCCCGCACCAGGACCAAACTATACCGACGAATTCTTCACGCTGGCCGGCGGCGCCTGTACTCAGACCATTCCACCACTTTACGCATACCAAGCATTGTATACGTGGTGCAACGGTTTTGGGTCCTGCGATACGTCTGCGCAAGCTTACTGTTTTCCTGAAGGCGACTGCGGTTTTTATACGTTCCTTTCATCCAGTACAACAGTGGCCGGAAAAAACGCCGGCAGCGATAGTTGTGGATGTCATGAGGGTAATCCCGGTAGCGGAGATAGCGCTGCTGGAAGCAGTGCGACAGGTGGTTCTGCCACGTTGGTTGGTGACCCTATCAATGCCTCGACTGGTAATAGTTACCTACAACAGGATGACTACCCTGATGGCGGCTGGTTGGCGCTGCGTCGCTTTTACAATGGAGTTGCACCTTCAGTTCCTACTGCGATCGGTCCACGTTGGCGCCAAAGCTTTGATCGCTCGCTAGAGATCACCGGTTCGCCGGCAACGTCGATCGTCGTAGCGCGCCCCGATGGTTTTCAAGAAACGTTTACGAAGACCAATGGTGTCTGGACAAGCGATCCAGATATAAATGACAACCTTACCGAAACAGATAACAGTTCAGGTGTAGCAACAAGCTATACCGTTTTCATTGCGGGTCTGCGGCACTATGAGACGTATAGCGCCAGCGGCGTACTGCAGACCGTTACTGATGAGACGGGGCAAGGCATCACGTTGACTTACAGCACCGTCTCGACCCCGTCCTCTGTGGCGCCATCAGCTGGATTGTTGCTCACGGTGGTCGATCCAAAGGGACGTCAGCTCAATTTCTCGTACAACGCCAATGGCAACATCTCACAGGTCACACTGCCCGATGGTGGCAAATTAAAATACGCCTATAACAGCGATGCCAGCGGCAGCACCATGCTTTCATCAGTGCAGTATCCCGACGGCACATCCCGGCAGTACGTTTACAACGAATCTTCACTAACAGGTGGGGCGAGCCTGCCAAGCATTCTGACCGGCATCATTGATGAAACTGGTACACGTTACGAGAGCACAAGCTACAGCAGCACTGGACAGGCGACGTCGTCTTACCTCGCCGGTAACGTCAACACGACGCAGGTGACTTACAACAGTGACGGAAGCGCATCGGTCGCGTACCCTCTGGGTCTTACGTCCAAGATGACGTTCTCGACCGTGCAGGGCGTCAACAAAGCAGCATCCCTGAGTCAGCCTTGCGGCCCACAATGTGACCAGCCCTGGGCGAGTGTGACTTACGACGGGAACGGTAACCCGCAGACATCTGTCGACTTCAACGGCAATACCACTGCGACGACATATGACAGCGTGGGGTTGCTTACCCAACAGATCGACGCCCAAGGCACCAACAGCCAGCGCACCACCGCCATCAATTGGAACACCACACTACGCGTTCCGCTCACGCGCGCCATCAGCGACGCTAACGGCAATCTCGATAGCAGCACGCAATGGGTCTACAACGCCGCTGGCCAAACGCTCGCGCACTGCGACATCGATCCGACCAATAGTGCAGCGACGGGTTACACCTGCAGCAACATCGGCACCGTGCCCGCTGGTGTTCGTCGCTGGACCTACACCTATTGCACCGCCGTTAATGGGACGAACTGTCCGTTGGTGGGCCTGCTGCTTACGACCACCGGCCCGCGCGCGGATCTGGTACAAACCACGTCTTACAGTTACTACATGACCAGCAGTGCGACTGGCTGTGGTACACCCGGCGATGCGTGCTATCAAGCGGGCGACCTGCACACCGTCACCGACCCCTTGGGCCGCGTCACCACTATCGCTTCCTACGATGCCGACGGTCGCGTCACGCGCATCACCGACCCTAACGGCGTCAATACCGACATGACCTATACACCGCGCGGCTGGCTGTCAACGCGCACTGTTGGCGGTGCCAAGACGACCTTCGGCTACATGCCGTATGGCGCTGTGCAAACGATCATCGATCCCGATGGCTTCACGACCACCTTCGGTTACGACGCCGCACATCGTCTCAACAAGATCACCGACGCGTTGGGCAACTACATCCAATACGGACTCGATGCGGCTGGCGACAAAACGGGTGAGCAGATCTACGACGCGAACGGCACCCTGCATAAGAGTCTGAGCCGCACCTTCAACACCCTGGGTCAACTCACCAAGGTCGTCGATGGCCTAAGCCAAACCGTCTTCACGGCCAACTACAGCGACAGCTACGACGCCAATGGCAACCTGGTGCACACCGCCGATGCGATGGGCATTCAGCAACATCGAGGCTACGACGCCCTCAATCGTCTGACCCAGACTATCGACGATTACGAAGGCACTGACGGTCTTACGCCTAACACCACAGTTAGCCAGACGCATGACAGCTTGGACCGTGTTACTCAGGTGACGGACCCAAGCAATCTCAATACCACCTACCAGTTCGATGGCCTTTCTGATGCCAAAGACCAAACCAGCCCGGATACGGGTACGACCTCACGCACCTTCGACGCGGCTGGTGATGTGCTCACCAGTACCGACGCCAAGGGCATCGTCGCCACGAACACCTACGACGCGCTGGACAGGCTGATTTCCACCACTTACCCCGACACCACCCAAAATGTCACGTACAGCTATGACGACAACAACGTTATCACCGGTTGCCTTGGCACCTACCCGATTGGCCATCTGACGCGAATCATTGAAAACACAATTACGACCGTTTTTTGCTACGACCCTCGCGGCAACGTCGTTACGAAGAAGCTGACGACGAGCGCTGGGACGGTGGGCACAACCTTTACCTACACGGCGGCTGACCGTTTAAGTGGGATCACCTATCCAAGCGGTAGTCAGGTCAGTTACACGTTCGATGGAGATGGTCGCGTTAGGACCATCAATCTGACACCGAATGCTGGAAGCGCTGCCGCGGCCGTCAGTAGCGTTACCTACGAGCCCTTTGGCCCGGTGCTCAGTTACACGTTGGGTAATGGTCAGACAGTCACGCGTAGTTACGATGCCAACTATCGCCTTACCGATATCGCCAGTAATGCGTTCAGTCTGCATGTGGCGCGTGACGCCATGGGCAACATCAAAGCGCTGGGTAATGCACCGGGCGCGAATCCAGCTACTGAGACCTACATGTACGACCCTCTGTATCGTCTCAACACCGTGACCGAAGCGAGCGGCACCGTACTGGAAGCGCTAACGTATAACCCAACAGGTGACCGGCTGAGCAAGACAGGTGACGGCCTCGCTACCGGCGCCTACACATACAACCCTGGCACACATCAATTAACTGCGACGGGCAACGCTGCACGAGCCGTTGATGCGGATGGCAATACGACCAGTATTGCCCAAGCCAGCGAGACGTATGGTTTTGGTTACAGTGCCAGAAATCGTATGACGGTGGCGCAGGCCGGTGGGACAACGGTCGGAACGTACACCTACAACGGGCTTGGCCAGCGAATCGGCAAAGGGACCACGGGACTGCTTTTCGACTACGACCAAGCCAATCACCTGATTAGCGAATACGTAATTGATAAATACGGTAGCCAAACTCGCGAATATGTCTGGCTCAACGACATTCCGGTAGCAGACGTCGATGGAATCGTTGACCCTGCACTTGGTGGGCACTGTGGCCTTCTTGGCCCCTGCACCACAGATGCGACATCATCTGTCAACTACATCTACGCAGATCAGCTAGGTACTCCACGGGCTGTGGAAAATAGCTCGGGCACAGTTATCTGGCAGTGGGCATATCAGGGCAATCCGTTCGGTGAGCTCGCACCCACTTCAAGCGTTGGATATACGCTCAACCTTCGCTATCTCGGCCAGTACTTCGATGTAGAGACCGGGCTCGTCTACAACGGGTATCGCAACTACGACCCGACGACGGGGCGTTACATTGAGAGTGATCCGATAGGGCTCAGTGGTGGGGCAAACACATACGCCTACGTGGATGGCGACCCAGTTGGCCATACGGATCCGTTGGGGCTTTCGCCTCCAGGTAGACCTCCGCCGATGGGGCCATTCTTGCCGCCGCCGGACTTGCTGCCACCGGGCGCGGAATGGGTGCCGCCGCTACCGAACATTTTTGGAAGAAATACAGCGAATCAAGCGCAATGCATGACCAAGTACCAAGATGACTTGGAATCCAATGCGGACATCATGGGGGACGCATTGAATGATTGTGCAAACAGCGTACCTGCCCAGGACGACCCAAACGGGCTAGTCACATGCAGACTTGAGGTTGCAGCGATGTGGGAGGCTGCAGACTACACGGCGCGGAAGCGGCGAGATGCTTGCATGAAATTGTGCAAATAAGACAGCGAGGTCAGTTCGTCATGAAGAAAGTTTCCGTTGTTTATGCTGCTTTAGTAATAATCATTCTTTCAAGCGCAGCCTTTTTCGCCGGATTGCATTGGAAGGATCATGAAGTTGGGGTGCAGCTGACTAGTGCGCTGGGCACACAGCTTGTATGTGAGGCCAGCAGCTTGAAAGATGACGTAGCAGTCGCTTCGCTTCTTGATAATGAAAATAGCAGTGACGCGAAGGACATGCTGGTAACCGGAATCAAATCGAGGGTCGTCAAGCTAAAAGCTTTCGGACCATATTTAAACAAGAGAGATCAGGCCATGACCATGGATGCACTGCAAGATGGCGAAAAATATCTCTCTTTGAATCGTCCTCGCTGATTGGATCCAGACCGCCAAACCTGACCTAAACCATCATATTTAAGTCACGCGGGCAAATGCCGATATAGGAGAACCATTCTTGAGAGGACGGTGACATGAGGAAGATCGTGCCCATGGTTCTAGCTATCTGTGCTGTATCCGGCTGCACGACCGCGGGAACCAACATGCGCCAGTGCTCTGCACAAATGAGCATGGCTTGGCCGTCGGACAAAATCGTAGACAAGCACGCGACATCTGTCGGCAATGGACAGCTTGTCTATGTGACCGGCACGATCACTGATGCTGGGTTCTGGAAAGAGAATGTTCCGGCGAAGGTTCAGTGCACATTTCGAGGAACACATCTCGAAGACTTTCATTGGGTATCGCCACCTAGCCTGGCAAATGGCGCACAGCGTGTCCGTCAGCAGCAATGAGCTGCGTCGAAACATTTCGTCTTGCCCTGCGGGACCGCTATCACTAAGCATGAAAAACCCCGCCGGAGCGGGGTTCGTAGCCTAGGGCCTAGCGCGCGTTAATGAACCTTCGAGTCCTTCTTTTCGGACTTTGCCTGAAACATGGCTTGCACGGCTTGAGGCGACCCCTGAATCGTTACGGTATTTGAAGCCGCGGCATCTATGGCGGCGACGTGTTGCGAATTCGCCGGCGGAGCACCAGCCTGTTTGGTTGCGGCCAGGTCAATTGCGCGCTGAACATCCGATTTAATCCCCGAAAGATTGCTGTTAAGTAGCGATCCGCCGGCAAATATTAGGCTTGCGAAGCCAAACAAGAGAGCAATGACTGTCCCTAGCATCCATCGAGTGAGTGCCGTATCAGTCTTTGAAATGTCGCCGCGGATTCCCTCCATATCGCTCTTGGTGGCCAGAGTCGGAAGGATCGTGTCTAGGCGCGTCTCTAGGGTAGTGAGTCGCTTTTCCATGTCCCCATCATTGGAGCCTCCGCCCGCGTTTGCAAGCTTCTGGTCTCGAAACTGCTGCATGGAGCTTGTCATTCGTCTTCCTTATGTTCAGCAGCGCTCTTAGCAACTGCCTTCTGTCCTTCCTCGGAATTGAACCACTTCGTCATCGTGTCCAGCAGCACGAATTTTGTATTCGCGCACGTTCCGCAACTCACCCCAATGACCTTCCAGGATTTCGAAGTCGCCAGGCCCTCCTTGTCCATCAGGGTCAGCGAGTTATAGGGGTAATCATCGCTCCGCAGGAGGGTCCAGTTAGAGGTTTTGCAGACTTCGCACTTATAGTCGCGCCACTTCGCCATTAAGTAGAGCCGCGGGGCACTAAAGGCGTTCGGTTTTTGTTCGTCGTCCATGGGCCGCCCTTATTGATCCGTGAACATGCCGGCGGTTGCCTGCGAGGTTGTGTTACGCGATAGAGCGAAACTCGCTTGCGCGGCACCGTTTGCCAGGAGCGGCTCCGCTATGACATTAGGCTTCATATTTTTCCCCTCAGCGTTCCCTGCTCAGCTGGGTCGGTCAACCCCGTCACGCCTTTGCCCTGCGGCGGAGTGGAACTACATTGGCCCCGCTGCGGTTGCCGTCGATCATATCAGCCCAAGTCTGCAGCAGCACTCGCCGCTCCTCCAGGTACTGCGCGCGGTGATACGCGGCACGTATCTTGTCCGCCGGTACATGGGCCAGCACTCGTTCAATCACGTCTGGGTTGTGGCCAAGCTCATTCATCGTTGTGCTGAAAGTCGCGCGGAACCCGTGCGGAGTGACCTCGCCGGGCTGATAGCCCATGCGGCGCACGATCATCAGCAAAGCATTCGCGGTCAGCGGCTCCTTGGGCTTGGAAGGACTCGGAAAGACGAGCTCACCGCCACCCGAGAGCGACTGGGCACGCTCCAGCACTGCCATTGCCTGCCGGCTCAACGGCACTAGGTGCTCCATCCCGGTCTTAGTACGCTCACCCGGGATGCGCCACAGATCCGCGCGCATATCGACTTCCGGCCAGCGCATACCGCGGACCTCGCCGGAGCGCGCTGCGGTCAATATGAGTAGCTCCATGGCGCCCCTTGCCTCGGGACCAGCGCCGACCTTTTCGAGGCTGTCTAGGTAGTCCGGCACCTGATCGAATGGGAGTGCAGCATGGTGCTTCACTCTCCGTGTCTTGATGACGCCAGCGAGCTCGCGCGCCGGATTGCTATCGCAACGCAAGCTGCGCACACCCAGCGCGAATATCGCCGTCATTCGCTGCAGGCAGCGCTTCGCCTGGTCGAGCGCGTCTCGCGCCTCCACCTGCTTTGCCACCACCAGCACCTCATGTGGGGAGATCTCGCCGATCGGCCGATCGCCGAGCGCTGGCAGAATGTCGCGGTCGAGTTGGGACTGCACTCGCGTTGTGTGCGATGGGCGCCAGCTCCCGCGGTGCAGTTCTATCCACTCTGCAGCAACGGCCCTGAAGGTATTGGCCGCGGCAACGACCGCCTGGGCTTTCACCTGCTTGCGCAGTGAGGCCGGGTTGACGCCGGTGCGCAGCCTGGCGCGCGCCTCATCGCGGAGCTGCCGAGCCTCTGCCAGGGATACGTCCGGCCACGCGCCCAAGCTGAGCATTTGCTCTTTGCCGGCGTACCGATAACGGAAACGCCAGAACTTTCCGCCATCTGGTTGCACCAGCAAGGTCAGTCCAAGCCCATCGGCCTTTTTGTAGGGCTTGGCCTTGAGTGGAGCGTTCTTGATCTGCGGCACGGTCAGCATGAGTAGCCTCGCATCACTTACCCACAATCTACCCACAATAAGTGCTGGATGCAATAGAACAGTATTGGACTGTATTGAACAAATGTCGCACAAAATAAGGCCATTTATTGCATTTCAGTGGACGATTCTGGACACCATTGTACAACAGTTCGATTCCGTCTCCGGGCACCAGCTCAATGAGACGCCAGCAAGGCGCTTACCGATGCCCGTGACACGCATGGCGCCGAAACCCCTAAGCCAGCGATAAGTAAGTCTGGGCAAGCTTGGCAAACCTACCCAACGAGCCTGACCCATGCGTCGACCTCTGACCATCGCCGTACTTGCATCGCTGACCTGCCTTGCCGCCGTACCTTGCACAGCGGCGAGCAATGCGCCATCCACCATCAAAGTCATCAATCGTCTGACGCTCGGCGGCGCTGGCGGCTGGGACTACCTCAGCTTCGATGCGCAGCGCCGGCATCTGTTCGTGAGCCGTGGCGACCGTGTCCTGGCCATCGACGTCGACGGCAACAAACAGATCGGCACGATTCCGGACACCACCGGTGTGCATGGCATTGCCATCGCACAGGACTTGCATCGCGGGTTCACCAGCAATGGCAAGGCCGACTCCGTGACTGTGTTCGACCTGGACAGCCTCAAGACCGTTGCAACCATCAACGGCACCGGACAAAAGCCTGACGCGATTCTTTATGACACCGCCTCGCACCATGTATTCACCTTCAATGGCAAAAGCGGCAACGCCAGCGTTATCGATCCGGCAAAAAATGCTGTGATCGCTACCATCGCCCTGCCCGGTAAGCCTGAATTTTCCGCGGCCGATGGTAAGGGTCATGTCTTCGTCAATATCGAAGACAAGTCCGAACTCGCCGAGATCGATAGCGGCAGCAACAAAGTACTGCACGTTTGGCCGCTAGCTCCCTGCGAATCGCCGAGCGGTCTGGCGATCGATGCCGTGCATCAGCGATTGTTTTCCGTTTGTGACAACCGCACCATGGCGGTGATAGATGCGCAAAACGGTCACCACGTGGCAACCGTCGCGATCGGCGATGGTCCGGATGCGGTGACGTTCGATCCTGCAGACAGCATGGTCTACAGCTCCAACGGCGAAAGCGGAACGCTCACTGTTGTGCACGAAGACGATCCCGATCATTACAGCGTGGTCGCGGACGTTCCTACGCAGATCAGCGCACGCACGCAGGCACTGGATCCGCAGAAGCACCGCGTTTATCTGTCATCGGCACAGCTCGGCACCAACAAGGACGCGCATGGCCGTCCGCAGCAGGTACCGGACACGTTTGCCATTCTGACTGTCGGCAAGCCCTGAGTGTCTCAGCATGCAGGTCCCCTCCCGTTGATGGGAGAGGACCTGCGTAAAACGATTAGCTGTGCGTTGTTGTCGTCTCGGCAACAGGAATGGCCACACGCACACGCAAACCTCTCCCTGATGGCGCGTCAAGCAATTCGATCGTCGCATCATGCAGCTGCGCTGCACGCTGCACGATCGATAGGCCTAGTCCGTAACCGTCGCCACTGCTGCTGGCTTCGCGATGAAAGCGCGCAAACACACTCGCGCGGCGTTCGGCGGGAATACCAGGACCATTGTCGATAACTTCGATCACCGTGGTATTCGCATTGCGCCCCAGCGACAACTGCACCTGCCCGCCCGCGGGCACATGATGCATCGCGTTCTCGATCAGATTACGCAACAGCGCGGCGAGCGCCGCTTCGTAACCCTGGATCTTCAAAGTCGCGTTGTGTTCGACAAAAGCGAACTCCACGCCGCTATCTCCGAGGAGAGGCGCCAGCTCGTCGATCACATTCATTGCGACCACGACCAGATCGACCTCACCACGCTGTCCTGCCGCAGCGCCCGCCTCTAGTCGCGCAAGCGCCAGCAATTGTTCGATGCGTCGAGCCAGTCGTGCCAGACCCCATTGCGCACTCACCAACGCGGTCTTCGTATCGGGAGCAACATGCGTGGATAACGCGCCATCCAGATGGATCATGGTGGAGGCCAGCGGCGTGCGCAGCTCATGCGCAACATCAGCACTGAAACGACGTTCGCGCTCCAGCGCGTCTTCCAGACGTTCCAGCTGAGCGTTCAGCGCACCCACCACCGGCTGCAATTCCTGCGGCGCGCGCTCTAGCTGAATCGGTTGACGGCTACCGGGAGCGCGCGATGCGAGCGCCTGTGTCAGTCGCTGCAACGGACGCAGACCGCGTCGCACCGCCCAACCCACGAGTAACGCCAGCAGCGGTAAGCCCAGCAGCAGCGGCATGGCGAGATCAAGCCACAACGCATGTGTGATGTCGCGCCGGCTGTCGTCGCGCTCACCCATGCGGATCACGACGCCGCCGGCATCGTCGACCAGCGTAAAGACACGCCATCCGTAGTCGTTGAAATGATAATTCTCGAATCCGGATATCGGAGTATTTGGCAAGGGCAGCTGCGCCAGATTGGCGGTGGCCAGGCGCATGCGGCCATGCATGTCAAATACCTGGTAGCCCACTTCCACCTCATACGTGCGCCCATGCATCAGCCGTTCTTCATCCTCGCGCCCGATGACCGGTACCACTAGCGATCCCTGCTCAGGCCGGCGCACAGCGTCGATGCCGGCATGCTGGATCAGCACATCCAGCGTACGCGCCGATTGGGCCAGGCGACCGTCGAGCAATTCGTGCGTTTCGGTCAAAGTGCGTCGATAGCTGTAAAGACCTAGCGGCAGCAGAACAGCGACCAGCACGGCAATGATCATCCAGCGCAGACGATCGCGCAGACTCAGCGGCCTCACGTCGGATCCCTTGGAATCATGTAACCCACACCACGAATGGTTCGAATAGCGTCAAAGCTCAGCTTCCTCCGCAATGCATGGATCTGCACTTCCAGAGCGCTGCTGCCTACAGAGTTGTCCAGCCCGTACAGGGAGTTTTCCAAGTGTTCGCGGCGCACGATGCGGCCGGCGCGCTCCATCAGTATGCGTAGCAGCGAGAATTCACGGCGAGTGAGCTCGACGCGCTTGCCACGATATTCGGCTTCCGACGTTCCGATATCCAGGCTGATCACGCCGACGTCGATACGATTCGCCGCGAGTCCCTGTGCACGTCGCGTCAACGAACGGATGCGTGCGCTGAGCTCGTCCACATGAAAGGGCTTGACCAGGTAATCGTCCGCACCCGCATCGAGACCGCGCACGCGCGCCTCCAACGCATCGCGTGCTGTCATCACGATGACGGGTGTGTTGACATGAGCGCGACGTGCCTCGGCCAGCACCTCCAACCCGTCCTTGCTCGGCAAGCCCAAGTCCAGCAGGACGAGGTCCGCGGTCTGATCGCGCAAAGCCACCAGCGCTTCGCGCCCATCGCGCAACCACGTGACCGCATAGGAGAGCTGCTCCAGCGCTTGCTGGATAGCCGCCCCCAATTGCAGATCGTCTTCGACCAGGATGATGTGCATAACGTCTTTCCTTCGCCCGACCGCACTATAAGGCACTGTCTCTACGGTCGATTGTGCAGAGATTAGCTTAGAGCGGTCTTACCTTAGATTGCTGCTTCCTTCCTGGCTTGGAGCGATCAGAACAAGGCAATCGATCGTCGGCATAGCGGTCACGTAAACTGCTCGCGTTGCCGCTACGGGAGATACCTATGAAAGCCCTGCGATTCAGCCGTTACGGCGGCCCCGAGGTCATGGAATACGTCGACGTCGCCACGCCTCGCATCGAAGCGGATTCGGCATTGGTGCGGATTCATGCGGCCTCTGTGAATCCCAGCGACGTCAAGAATGTTTCCGGTCATTTCTCCCAAACGGTATTGCCGCGAATTCCCGGGCGCGATTTCAGCGGAGTGGTCGAGCGAGGGCCGGAAGCATGGCTGGGTATGGAGGTATGGGGCACCGGCGGCGACATCGGCTTCACCGCCGACGGGACTCATGCCGAATATATCCTGGTGCCGGTCAACGCACTGGTGCGCAAACCCGCTGCACTGAGTCATGAGCAAGCCTCGGCGGTCGGCGTCAATTTCGTGGTGGCATGGCTAGGCACGGTGGATTACGCGCAATTGCGCGAAGGCGAAACGATCGCCGTAGTCGGCGTCGGTGGCGGTGTCGGCGGCGCGGTCACGCAGATCGCCAAATCGCTCAACTGCCGCATTGTCGGTATCGATCGATCGCCTGTAGATGCAAACTCGCCGGCAGGAAAGCGCATTCACGCATTCGTGAATTTCGACGAGCACACCGTGGCCCACGTGCGCGATCTGAAGGGCCTTGCCGATGGCGTCGATGTGGTTTTCGACAGTGTCGGGGGCATCGCATTCGAAACCGCCCTTGGATTGGCAAAGCGGCGTGGTCGAGTGGTCGAGATCAGCGCGACGGGGCACCGTCGGGTCGACTTCGATCTGATCGACTTCTATCACAACGAAACGCAACTGCTAGGTGCCGACAGTGCAAAGCTCGGCATCGTGGAATCTGCACGGCTGATGCGCGCTATTACACAAGGCTTCGACCACGGCAAATTCGATGCGCCGTTGATCTCCCATCGTTATGCCCTGGCTGAAGGGCGAGAAGCTTATGAAGCCGTCGCCAAGGGCACGCCGGGCCGCGTCGTGTTGGTACCTTGATTGGCCAAACGCGACCCAAACTGTCGCTTTGGTGGAATGTCCGGCCATGGTTGCCGGCTGGCAGCAAATCACCGCCATTCGCAATATGTTGCGCTTTCGACAGGTACGCTTAGACGTCGGTTTTAGGTTTGCGCCCGCGCCGCGGCTTGGCCTGCGACTGCGCAATCAGCCCTTGCAGGTAGGCAATGCCCTCTTCCTCGGGAAAGAACGACACCACATCCGCGACAGACAGCTTGTAACGCTCCCGCAGGGCCAAAAACTCCTCCCGCGCGCTTGCCATCGCTGAGGCGGCAGCTTGCTTGGCGGCCTCCTTCTTGGACATTTTGGGTGTGCGATCTTCGATTTGTTTCTCGAGGGCCGCAAGTTCTTCCTGGAACCGACGGAAGGCATCTTTAGGGAGAGTCATGGGGACTTGGGGTGTTGCGGGGACAGCGATTATCTCACACGAGGCAAGACCTTAAGGCCACCGCCTTCACACGGCGGATCTTGGGCCGTTGTCCCTGTGCGCGGCAGGCATTTCATCGGAAACATAGGTGGTATATCCCGGCCGGTAAACGTGGCGTGGCGTCAATTCGACCCTACCGTCTTCACGTTTTGAATCACCTTAGGCGGGTACCATTAGGGCCAGAAGAACGTTGGGAATCCGCGAAAAGCCATTGCAGCTTGAAACTGCCCGCCATCGAACCACGGTCCCGATGCAATGGCACAATTTTAGCTTTGCCATGTTATTGGACAGCCATACCGCTTACGGACGGCAGGGGTGCGGTTATCTCGAGCTGAGGAGTAGCGGAGATGCTGAAATCGATCGCTGACAACAAGTGGCTACGACAGATTGCGGTCTTCGTCGGCTACGCGGTGGCCTTTGCGATCTTGAGGCCATATTCAAACGCCAACTGGTTCCTGCTTGGCGGACTGCGTCTGAGTTGCTTGATACTTCTGCCTTACCGCTATTGGCCTACGCTGGTATTGGCCGAACTCACTCCACTCGTCTACTACAACTATTTGTGTCTCGACCAGCTCGGGCTCGCCTGGACCATTTTCAATTCGATTCCGTCCATCCTTTATGCCATGCCTGCCGTTTGGTGGTGTAGGAAGAAGCTTTCGCTGTTCCCCTCAAAACGACTCGTCAGGGTCAATGCCCTGCTTATTTGCATTTTCTTGGCATCTGCGATTTGGACTGCGATGTTTTTCGCTGTCCTCTCGATCGTATTCGCGTTCCCAGCACCGACGCCTCCCTTTCATTTTCATGTACTTCAAATCGCGCAGATATTCCTAGGCCGATATGCTGGCATCCTGGCTGTCGTGCCAATTGCTTTAGCAGTCCGATTGCAAAAACCAGCGCCCTTGATGACACATCTTATTCAATGGGCCAAGAGCCGCCTGACACTTGAGACGGTGGTGCTCTTGCTTCCAACGCTCGCAGTACTTGTCTGGATTAATCACCACGCGTCCCAAGACGCTCGGCCGATCATTCGGATGGCGATGTTCCTACCCGTTGCATGGCTCACGATGAAGCATGGCTGGCGTGCAGCCGCTTTTGGCATTCCTGCAGTGATGGCCTGTATTTATCCCGAGCTAGAAGCGCGCCCGGACACTCTAGACATCGCCGGAGCTCAGGCATTAATTACCTTCTCATCAACATGCTTATTTGCGCTAGGGGCGCATATCACGGCACAAAATGCCGCTGAAGCACAGGAACGCATGAACGCGAAGGTCGCAGTCAAACTCGCTCAACAAGGGCTATATCTGTGTGAAATACGCATGCGCCAAAGTGCGCAAGCGCTTGAGCAGATTGGCGGCATGTTACAGCTGACGCAAACTCGCCTGCTCAATCGTTTCAAGCACATGCTGCCCGCGACCGAAGGTCAAAACTATTACAAGCAGGCAGCCGCAACACAAAGCCAGGTGTACAGGCTCGCAGAATCTATGCATCCCACTGTCTGGCGTGAGCGCGGGTTGCCCGCTGCGTTACGCGAAACCATCGCGCGAACTTTGGACGAGGCCGGATTCGCTTATCGCTTTGAACTTAAAGGTCGTGGATTGAGCCAGCTTTCGCCAAGCGTCCATGCGGCGATCTACCGCCTCGCTTGCGAAGCTGTGGTTTACATTTGCGAGCAACAGGCATGGTCAACCATCATGATATCGCTGCGCGGAGGCCATACAAATAGTCAGCAATGGGCCGTGCTGCGTGTAGAAGGGCTGGTCAACCACTCCGATATCAACGACCCCGTTTTTAAAAAGTTCGAAAGCCAGCAATTAGCATCGAAACTTGGAGCCAACGGGCTAGATACCGACGCTATGAGAGATCATGTTCGTCTTTATGATGGCGAGCTCCATGTTAGAACCCGAGATGACAAGCTTCAGATAACAGCTTTAATTCATGATGCTAATCAGCAAGTGCGGGAGTCGCATGGTGCTCCCCCCGCACTTAAACTCTATATTAGCTAAGCATGTTCGCAGGTTACTGACCGGTTATAGGAGTTGATATTCCGGTGCAATTCCAGGCAGTGCAGGTATCTGAGGTGAGCACATTTAATTGGACGGCCCCGCTACTTGCTGGCGACGCTGTAATGCGCGTTGAGCTATCACTGTAAATCGTCTCGACCGTGCTTGCGTCGGCTGCACTCGCAGCTTGAGTACTGGCTTGCGATGTAGTGACATACTGAGCGTCGACACCCACCGGCAACACAAGCACAACGTGATCTGCCTCAGCAATGGCACCGCGTACCGTACCGTTCAGATCGTTGATCTGAATGTAGCGAATGCCATCGCGAAGGAAGACGTAAACGTGATAGTGCGGACTGACGCTGACATCCGTCGCATTCGGCCACGATTGCCCCAAACCGGTCGCAGGTGGTTGATGCGCAAACGCTGATGTGGACAAGACCGCTGCAAACAGTGTCGACATAACGGCTTTGCGCGAAATGAATCCGTTTGATTTGCGGAACATAAAAACCCCCTATCTCTCTGGGTTGCGGCACCAATTGCCGCATGGAATGTAACACCGAGGTGTGTCTACGGCGTGCAAATTACCTATACACCACCAGCCCGATTGACTAGCTGATGAAGCGCACGTTTCCTCGATTGGAGCACCGATCTCTTTCTGTGGAAGAGATGGGGCTTCAGGGGTTTGTTTGGTGTTAATTTGGGAGGGACGAATGCCACTTGCGCATCCCGTCTCCTTTAGAAATAAAAAACGCCCGCATGGGGCGTTTTTCTATTGCTGGCGGAGAGAGTGGGATTCGAACCCACGGTAGGCTTACACCTACGGCAGTTTTCAAGACTGCTGCCTTAAACCACTCGGCCATCTCTCCGATTTAGATCGTTAATAACTACCCGACTCGATTCACCGGTCCCGGGCCTAGCGCGGCCGACATGCTATCAGGAACCACGCACTCGCGGGCCATTCGGGCCCTTGCGAGAGAGCGAGAACAACGCCCAAACCATGATGATCACCGGAATCAGGCCACCCAGCAGCGGAAACAGCGTCGCCGGGTAACGAAGCACCATCGGCACCAACTGTGTGGCGGCGGCGAAGGCAATGATCCATAGGCGCCATGAGCGACGCTTACGTGCGATCCAGAAACTGGCGACAACCAGAACCAGCGCAACAGCGTTGAACACGAGATCGACTGTCGGCAAAACCCACACGCTGGCAAAACAAAGGCGCGTACCGATCACCGAGGCAAGCACGAACATGAGGAAGTAGCTGGTATAGAACTCCACCTTGCCCCATGAACTGCGCACCGGAGTGTTCATGCGATTTTCTCCGCGCCGCCCATGTAGGGACGCAGTGCTTCCGGTACGGTGATCGAACCGTCGGCGTTTTGATAGTTCTCCATCACCGCGATCAAGGTGCGGCCGACGGCGAGGCCGGAACCGTTGAGCGTGTGCACCAGTTCCGGCTTGTTGGTTTCAGCGTTGCGCACACGGGCCTGCAGGCGGCGCGACTGGAAATCCTCGCAATTGGAACAACTGGAGATTTCGCGATACGTATTTTGACTAGGTAACCACACTTCCAGGTCGTACGTTTTGCTGGACTGGAAACCCATGTCGCCGGTGCACAGCAGCAGCTTGCGATAGGGCAGATCGAGTTTCTGCAGCACCTTTTCGGCATGGCCGACCATCTCTTCCAGCTGCGCATACGATTCGCTGGCACGCGCAACCTGCACCATCTCCACTTTTTCGAACTGGTGCTGACGAATCATGCCGCGTACATCGCGGCCGTAACTGCCGGCTTCGGCGCGGAAGCACAGCGAGTGCGCAGCGAGACGCAATGGCAAAGCATCGGCATCCTGGATGGTGTCGCGCACTAGATTGGTGAGTGAGACTTCGGCCGTCGGAATCAGGTAGCGCCGGGAATCGCCCACGTGGGTGGCGAATAGGTCTTCCTCGAATTTCGGCAATTGGGTGGTACCGAACATCGAATCGCTATTGACCAGCACAGGTACGTTGCATTCCAGATAACCGTGCTCGCGCGTGTGCAGATCGATCATGAACTGTCCAAGCGCGCGATGCAGTTGCGCCAGCTGACCGCGCAGCACGGTGAAACGCGCGCCGGAAAGTTTGGCGCCTGCCTCCCCATCGAGCCAGCCGTGACGTTCGCCGAGATCGACGTGGTCCTTGACGGTAAAATCGAAGCTGCGCGGCGTGCCCCAGCGGCTCACTTCATGATTGTCTGTTTCGTCTTTGCCGACCGGCACCGATTCATGTGGAATGTTGGGAATAACCAAGGCGATGTCGGACAGCTTGGCCTGCACCTCGGCCAGCGCCTGTTCGTTGGCCTTGAGCTTGTCGCCGATGCCGGCGACCTCCGCCATCAGCGACGCGACATCCTCGCCCTTGGCCTTGGCCTGACCGATGGCTTTGGAGCGGGTGTTGCGCAGGTTCTGCAGTTCCTGCGTCTCGGTAGACAGCTGCTTGCGTTGGCTTTCCAGCGCTTCCATGGCCGCCACGTCGAGCGTGAAGCCACGGGTTTCCTTGAGGCGCGCGGCGGTTTCAGCCAGGCGCGAACGCAGCAATGCGGGGTCCAGCATGATTGGATCCGAGTGAATGGCAAGAACAAAGGATTATCGCTGCGTGGCCATCACCGCCGCAACGCGACACTGCCTGCTTTCTCAGCCTAGGCGGTCTTTCGTTCCCGGCGCCCCAGCCACCAGGCCATGACAGCGCCCGCCAGTAGCCAGCCGATCAGCTGCTCGGCCAAGGCGGCCCAGGTGAGCGCCCCGGGGAAGCGATACCAGTTCCAGTAAGGCACCAGCACGCTCAACCAGGCGAACAGCGCCGCTACCACGGCGATGCCCATGCGCTTCGCAAAACCAAAGGCAGCCAACCCCATCAGGAAGGCCAGGGCCAACGCCGCCAAGGTATCCGATGCCCACTGGCGTGGCAGCTGCCGGCTCATATTGGTCATGTCTTCACCTTGAGGGAGGTAGACCACCCAGGCGTAAGGCGACGCCATGGATTTCTGCGCGTACGCGGCCCTGGCTGCCTGGTCGTTCCATTTATTGGGGTCGAACGAAGGCAGGATGTACACGCCTGGCTGGGAACCCAGTCCTTCGTGCAGGGTGCTGATGACCGCATCTTCATGCACCGGCTGATGTATGCCTGGGTTGCCAAGCCCCAGCACCATGTGCGCCACGCCGCCCCACAGAAACATCACGATGCCACCGAATATCGCTGCGACCAGTATGCGCATGACTCTGCCCTCCCCGGGTGGATAGTGGTGAGCAATCTAGGCGGCATGGAGGGAGGCCGCAAGGACATTTGCGTCATTTCTGCATGAAGGGCAACTACTTCTTGCGCGCTTGCTTGCGTACCTCGCGCAGCGACTGCAGTTTTTCGCGCAGCTTCACTTCAAGCCCTCGCTCTACCGGTTGGTAGAACTCCGTGCCCTCCAGGGCATCCGGCAGACACTGCTGGCCGAGCGCCACACCGCCTTCCACATCGTGGTCGTATTGATAGCCTTTGCCGTAGCCAAGGCCCTTCATCAACTTGGTCGGTGCATTGCGCAAATGCATAGGCACGTCGAGCGTGCCGGTTTCGCCTACCACCGCGCGAGCCTGGTTATAAGCCATGTAAGCGGCGTTGCTCTTGGGCGCAATCGCCAGCCAAATAGCCAACTGCGCAAGCCCCAGCTCGCCCTCCGGGCTGCCAAGGCGCTCATAGGTATCCCAGGCATCCAGCGCCATGCGCCATGCGCGCGGTTCCGCTAGTCCGACATCCTCGACTGCCATGCGCGTCATGCGGCGCGCGAGGTAGAGCGGATCGCAGCCACCGTCGAGCATGCGCACCAGCCAGTACACCGCGGCATCGGGATCGGAAGAACGCACCGATTTATGCAGGGCCGAGATCTGGTCGTAAAATTGCTCGCCGCCTTTGTCGAAGCGGCGGGTGCGATCGGCAAGTACCTGCTCCAGCGTCGCGTTGTCGATAACGTGACCGTCGGCCAATTCGGCGGCGATTTCCAGCAACGTCAATGCGCGGCGCACGTCGCCGTCGGCGGCCTTGGCGATCAGCTGCAACGCATGGTCGGCGACTTCCAGCTTCAGTGCGCCCAAGCCACGCTCATCATCGGCCAGCGCGCGATGTAGTGCGGCGACGATATCGTCCACCGACACTGCATCGAGCACGTGCACGCGGCAGCGCGAGAGCAGCGCCGAATTCAGTTCGAAAGAAGGATTTTCGGTGGTGGCGCCGATAAAGATGATCACCCCGCGCTCGATGTGCGGCAGGAAGGCATCTTGTTGCGCTTTATTGAAGCGATGTACTTCGTCGACGAACAGCACCGTTCGCCTGCCCTGCGCAAAATTGGCTTCGGCTTCGGCAAGTGCCTTGCGCACCTCGGGCAAACCGGAGAGCACCGCCGAGATGGCGCGGAAATCCGCATCGGCGTAGCGCGCCACCAGCAGGGCAAGTGTGGTCTTGCCGCAACCGGGTGGTCCCCACAGCACCATCGAATGCACACGACCCGCTTCCAGGGCGCGCCGCAGCGCCTTGCCCGGAGCAAGCAGGCGATGCTGGCCGACGATCTCGTCGAGGCTGCGCGGACGCATGCGCTCGGCGAGGGGCTTGAGTTCTTCCGAGTCGGTCGCGAACAGTTCTGGGGTGCGGTGTGTGTCGCGTCGTTCCATCGCTGAATGATAGGACATCTGATGTGCTGCTCATCCCGTGCGCACCGAAGCCTTACCGCAAGCACTACGTATGGCGCCGATCAAACGCTAGCTATTATCAATCACCATCATTATTTGGATAATTGCGCATTTCTTAGTTTTAGCTTATTACTGAGCGCGAATGGATCGATTCTTTTATTGCATTGATAATTCAATTCTTAGGTCCCGCTTAGCGCATTTTCTTTCGTGTCAAAAAGAATATCCATTTAATTTAATTGTTATGTAAGTGTCATACAGCGTCTCTACGGTGTCGGACTTTCTACCACCCCGCCAACACCGGAAAAAAACAATGACGCGATCGACTCTTGCGCTACACCGTTGCCCGCCGGCCTATCTCGCCCTTTGCCTTGCGGTAGCCCTTGCCGCTCCGGCTTCGGCGCAGGACACCGCCAGTAATGGAAATGCCCAGGCGAATGGCCCAAGCACGGCCAATGACACGAATAGCAAAGCTTCGTCGGCCAATGCAAAAACCCTTGCGGGCATGCAGGTAACGGCTAATTCCACGGCAGTGAGCGCGATTGCGCCGACACAGGGCTCAACCGTCGCCACGCAGCCGCAATCGATTATCGGCAGCACCTACATTCAAGAAAACATTCCGCCCACCGGCGACTACAGCGACGCAGCGTCGATCGCGCCGAGCGTGTACACCGTCGCGCCGAACGGCGCCGGCTTGATGGAAGCGGCGGTCGTTTCCATTCGCGGCTTCCAGGATGGCCAGTACAACGTGACCTTCGATGGCATTCCGTGGATGGACTCCAACGACTTCACGCACCATTCCACCTCGTACTTCACCAATCAGGAAACCAGCTCCGTTGTGGTCGATCGCGGCCCGGGTACGGCCGCCACGCTTGGTAATGCCACATTCGGCGGCACCATTTCGGTGGATTCACTCAATCCGCAGAGTCAGTTCAACGTCAACCCGTACATCAGCTTTGGCAGCTGGGATACCGCCGTGGAAGGCGCTCGTATCGATACGGGCAGCTTCACCAGCAGCGGCACCAACGCTGTGATCAACCTGCAGAACGGCGAGTCGGACGGTTACCTCACCTACGCCGGTCAGCGCCGCCAAAGCGTGTTTGCCAAGGTCGTGCAGCCTCTTGGCGAAAACACCACGCTGACTTTCGCGGGCTTGTGGAACAACCTCAACCAGTACGTGCCGTTCGGCGCCACCAAGGCGCAGATCGCGCAGTATGGCGTGAACTATGCGCTGAACAACGATCCCACCAGCCAAGCCTACTACCGCTACAACAACGACAAGATCGACACGAACATGGCCTATATCGGCCTGCATTCGGAGTTCTCGGGCTGGACGATCGACAACAAGACTTACACCTACGGCTACAACCACTTCGGCTACAACGGCGAAGATCCGAATGGCGAAACCCCCAACGGCACCGCGTATAGCCCCACCGACGTACCTGGCCAGCACATGCGCAACACGAATCGTTCGTGGGGCGACATCTTCCGTCTGAGCAAGGAAATCGGTCCGGGTGAAGCACGCACCGGCGTGTGGTACGACCATCAGGACGACATCCGCTGGCTCTATGAATTCGACGACACGACCAACCAGTTGAATCCAGTGATCAATCCTGGTGCATCGACGTTGCAGCTGGCTTCGGCCGATCGTCGCATGAATGACTCGCTGGTCACGATCCAGCCGTTTATCGAATACCAGTGGAACATCACCGACAACGCCTACTTCGTCGGTGGCGTGAAGTACAACTACTTCAAGCGCGATCTTGATGCACCGGTGAACCAGAAGACGGAAACCCCGCTGACCTATTCCAAGGACTGGAATGCCACCCTGCCCTCCGCCGCGTTCCACTATGCGTTCACTTCGAACTGGACGGCATACGCACAATGGGCCAAAGGCTACCTGGCGCCTAACCTCAACCTGCTCTACGTGCCGAATCCCTCCGTCTCCGACAGTGCCATACAGCCGGAGAAAACCACCAACATCCAGCTCGGAACCACGTGGAGCAGCGACCGCCTGACGCTGTCGGCGGACGTCTACAAGATCAACTTCAACAACTTCGTCCAGAGCCGCAAGATCGGCGGCGTTACGGAGTTCTATAACGGCGGCGGCGTGCACTACAAAGGCGTCGAGCTCGAAGGCACCTACATGCTGGGCGCCGGTTTCAGCGTTTATGCCAACGGCTCGCTCAACCGCGCGATGCAAACGACCGATGGCGCGTGGAACGCGAATACGCCGCACAAGACCGCCGCGCTGGGCTTCATTTACAGCAACGGTCCCGTCTACGCGTCGCTGGTCGACAAGTTCGTCGGCAAGACCTACTACACGGCCAACGCGGAAGATGACACGCCGATCGGCGGCTATGCAGTGACCAACTTCGCCGCCAGCTATAAGTTCGATCCGCACATCAGCGATGTGAAGGACTTCAAGATCGGCTTCCAGATCAACAACCTGTTCAACAACACGACCATCAACGCCCTCGCCGGCACCACCGCTGCCGATGGCACACCGTTGTTCTTTACCATTCCGGCTCGCAACTTCAACTTCACCGTTTCAGCGGACCTGTTCTGATGAAGCGAAGTGCACTGCTGTTGTTGATGCTTCTGATCGGCCAGACCGCACTGGCTGACGACGATGGCGCAAAACCCGCCATCGTCGAACTGTCGAACCTGTTGCCGCCTCCGCCGGCAGCAGGTTCGATTGCGGCTCAGCATGATCTTCAGATCGTGCTGAGCACCCAGCGGACGCGCACGGCGGCGGATATGCTTGCTGCAAAAGCGGACACGGAGCGATCCGTGTTCCGTTTTGCCGATGTCCTGGGTAGCGCCTTGCAACCGACCGACTTACCGAAGACGGCTGCGTTTTTCGCGCGCACGGCCGAATTCGACAAAGAAGCCGTTAAAGAAGCCAAGAGCTACTGGCTGCGCCCACGGCCTGCCGTGGTATCCACGCAGGTGCACCCGTTGGCGAAGGAAAAAGCCAACGATTGGAGTTATCCCAGCGGACACGCCACGTTCGGTTACACCACGGCCGTGTTACTCGCCAACATGGTGCCGGAGAAACGGTCTGCGATTTTCGCACGCGCCGATCTTTACGCACAGCATCGCATCGTGATGGGCGCACACTTCCCTAGCGACGTGGAGGCCGGTCATCTTGCCGGCACCGTGATCGCCGCCGACATCATGCAGGACCCGAGCTGGAAACAGGATTACGAAGCGGCGCGCCTGGAATTGCGCCATGCGCTGGGTTTGACGGCCAATCCGTTGCATTGAAGTAGATTGGGGTTCGCCTTGCTTACCCCAACCTACGCAGAAAGAAGTGTCGGTAAATGGCGTAACCAAGGCCAACCATGCCCGTGAGTGTCGCGGGTATCAGCAGCACACGCTCCTGCATATGTGCGAACCCATACGCCCCCAACGTGGCTCCCAGAATAAAGTGGCCAGCCACCAGCAGGCAGACGTGAATACGCAGCGTATCCACGTCCAGACCGCGCAAGCGCTGACCGAGATACATGCCCAGGTCGGTGAAGATGCCTGAAAGATGCGTGGTACGTAGCGACGCGCCGCTATACGTGCTCACCATGGCGTTTTGCAGACCGCACGCCGCAGAGGCAAGGTAAAGACCGAGATCCTTCGCGTCGTGAATCAAGGGCATGGCGGCGAACAACAGCAGCGATTCGAGCATCAGCACCACGCCATAACGGCGGCCCAGCTGCAGCGTACGCTGTTGCACGATCATGCCGCTGACTACAGCGCCGGCCACAAACGAAGCAATCGTCAAGCCCCAATGCAACGCGCTTACGATATCGCCGCTCGCCAGCGAGATGCCGAGTTCCGTGCTGGTGCCGGTGAGATGGGTGATCGGCTGGTGCCGAAAACACATGTAACCGACGGCATTGATGCAGCCAGCGGCCGACGCCAGCAACGCACCACCGACCCATGCCCAGCGCGGCAACTGGCGGATCATTGCGTATGAATCAGTTCTTCAGCGGTTCGGTGGTGATCACCGGCAGATCGCCGATCACATCCGCGCCTTTGGGCGGGACAAAATTGAAATCCTGCGGCGGGATTTCCGGATTGCGCTGCCAATTCGAGAAACGGATATCGGTGGTAGAGCCGAGTTGGTCCTTGAACTGCATGCGTGCGAGACCGTTCGCGTCAAAACCCAGATCGGCGTAGTCGAATTGCGGTTCCTGGGCGGTGGAGGTCAGCCGCAGCCAGACCAGACCATCACGTTCGCCCTGCTCGGTGACCTTGAAATCCTTATCCAGTTGCTTGAGATCGGTCAGCACGGTGAGCGGGCTATGCGCTTCTTCCGTGTCCTGTTTGCGCACGGTGACCTGCTCCAACTCTGGGTCGTACATCCACACGCGGCTGCCGTCGGCGACGATGGTCTGTTTGTAAGGCGCCAACGTATCCCAGCGAAACTGGCGCGGCGCCTGCAGCACCAGGGTGCCACTGCTGGTCTGGCCGGGCTGACCGTCGGCGTTGGTGAGGGTCTGCGTGAAGTTTCCGGATATGGCATGGAGACCCTGCGCAAAGGTGTCGAGCCGCGCACGCGCCGGGCCGGTGGCGGCCTGCGCGACACCGCTCAAGGACAGCGCTAGCAAGGCGACAACAGTGGCGAATCGGAGGCGTTTCATGGGTCCTGTTCCTAGTGAGCGGAATGTGCCAAGTGTGCGATGAGAATGCTTAATGGGGGCGACGCTTTAGCCCCTCTCCCTTCGGGAGAGGGGTTGGGGTGAGGGTGCGAGACTCGCCTAAACCTTCAACAGATCGCTCCGCTCGTACCCTCATCCACCTGTCGGCACCTTCTCCCGAAGGGAGAAGGGCTTGATGTTTGGCTTTAACGCAAGATCGGACTTAATTCAATGCTTCGGCGGTGGCGGCGCCAGCACTTCGCGATTGCCGTTGTGCTGCGGTGCGCTGACCACTCCTTCTTGCTCCATCTGTTCGATCAGGCGCGCAGCGCGGTTGTAGCCGATGCGCAAATGCCGCTGCACACCGGAAATCGATGCACGACGTGTCTCGGTAACAATGCGCACGGCGCGGTCGTATAGCTGCGCTTCCGCATCGCCGCCCTCTTCGCCTTCCTGGGGCAAACCGGCGTCATTGATGAACTTGCCGTCGCTGGTGGCCTGCACTTCCTCCAGCACGCCGTCGATGTATTGCGGCGCGCCCTGAGCCCTCAGCCAGTGGACCACGTTGTGCACCTCGTGGTCGTCCACAAAGGCGCCATGCACACGCTCCGGCGTGGCCGTGCCAGGCGGCAGATAAAGCATGTCGCCGTGGCCGAGCAAGGTTTCCGCGCCGGATTGATCGAGAATCGTGCGTGAGTCGATCTTGCTTGATACCTGGAAGGCGATGCGGGTAGGGATATTGGCCTTGATCAATCCCGTGATCACGTCCACCGACGGACGCTGCGTCGCCAGCACCAGATGCACGCCAGCCGCACGAGCCTTCTGCGCCAGACGCGCGATGAGCTCTTCCACCTTCTTGCCGACGATCATCATCATGTCGGCGAATTCGTCGATGATCACGACGATGTACGGCAGCGGCTCCAGCGGAGCGGCTGCCAGGTTCGGCATCTCGGGATTGGGACGGAACAGCGGATCCAGCAACGGCTGGCCGGCGTTCTCCGCATCCTTCACTTTCTTGTTGAAGCCGGCGAGGTTACGCACACCCACCGCAGCCATCACCTTGTAGCGGCGCTCCATCTCCGCCACGCACCAGCGCAGCGCGTTGGCGGCTTCCTTCATATCGGTGACGACCGGCGCCAGCAGATGCGGAATACCCTCGTAAACCGAGAGCTCCAGCATCTTCGGGTCGATCATGATCATGCGCACATCTTTCGGGCTGGCCTTGTAAAGCAGGCTGAGCACCATGGCGTTCACCGCAACGGATTTGCCCGAACCGGTGGTGCCGGCTACCAGCAGGTGCGGCATCTTGCCGAGATCCACCACCACCGGCTTGCCGCCGATGTCCTTACCCAGCGCCAACGCCAGCGGCGATTTCTGCTGGTCGTATTTGTCGGAGCGCAGGATTTCCGAGAGATAGACGATCTGCTTCTTGGTGTTGGGAATTTCCAGGCCGATCACGTTCTTGCCCGGAATCACGTCCACCACGCGCACGCTGACCACCGAGAGGCCGCGCGCGATGTCCTTGTCCAGGCTCGACACCTGGCTGCCGCGCACGCCGGCGGCGGGTTCCAGCTCGAAGCGAGTGATCACCGGGCCGGGATAGACGCCGACCACTTTCGCCTCGATACGGAAATCCTTGAGCTTGAGCTCCACCTGGCGCGAGAGCACTTCCAGCGTTTCTTCCGAATAGCCCGGGCCCTGCTCCGGCGCTTCATCCAGCAGCGAAAGCGGCGGCAATTCGCCCGGCTCGGAGGGACCGACGAACAGCGGAATCTGCGTTTCCACGCGCGCACGTTCGCTCTTCACGACCGGTGCGGCAGGTGCTTCGATGCGGATGGGTTCGCGCTTGGCCTGTTTGATGGCTTCGGTTTTCTTGACCACCTCGCGTTCGGCGCGCGCCTGGTGCGCAGCGATCGCTTCCGGTGCTTCGCGCAGCTTGCTGCCGAACCAGTTGGCAAGTTTCAGCACGCCCTGCCCTGTCAGATCCATGACCTTGAACCAGGACAAACCAGTGGCCAGCGTCACCGCCACCAGGAACACCGCCAGCAGCAAAAGTGGCGCGCCCTTGTCGCCGAACGCACGCAGCAAACCATGACCGACGGCGTGACCGATCACGCCACCGGCACCTTCCGGCCCCATGCTGCTATCCGGAAAATTCAGCCAGCACAGACCCGGCGCGGTGATGAAGAAAAACACCGAACCGATCAGGCGCAGCGAAGGCTCCCACGGTTGCACGCTGCGCATGCCGTGATTGCGCAGCACCTGCACGCCAAGGAACAGCAACAGCAAGGGAAAGAAATACGCCACGCCACCGAACAAGTAGCGCAGCAGGTCGGCGATGTAGGCGCCGACCGTACCGCCCAGATTGTGCACGTGCCCGCTGGTATCGGCATGCGACCAGCCGGGATCGGCGGGGTCGTAGCTGAGCAGACAAACCAGCAGATACAAGGCCAGCGGCAGCAGCAGCAGCGCGCCGGCCTCGCGCAGGCGGCGCTTGAGCTCTTCGCTCAGGCCCGCCTTTTCCTTTTCTTTTCGAACGTTCGCGCTACGCGCCACCGGTTTGGATTTCCTCAAGGGCTACGGCGTGACTTTAAACCACACCCTGCAGTGCCGGGTGGACCAATGTCCCACCATCGACATTGATGCCCTTCTGCAGCGGTGCGAAATCGCGCCACTCCTTGCCGGCAGCCAGGCGCTGCACGTACGGCAGGATGGCCGCCGAGATCGCGACAGAGGAGGTCTGCGGTACGGCACCCGGCATGTTGGTCACGCAGAAATGGGTGACACCGTGCACGTCATAGGTCGGTTCCTTCCAGGTGGTGGCACGGGAGGTCTCGAAGCAGCCACCCTGGTCAATGGAAATATCCACCAGCACGCTGCCCTTCTCCATCGTCTTGACCATCGCCTCGGTCACCACGCGCGGGGCCTTGGCGCTGGGGATCAGCACGGCGCCGACCACGATGTCGGCGTTGGCGACTTCTTCGGCCACCGAGGATTCATACGCGTACAGCGCGGTAACGTTCGGGCCCATCGCCATCATTTCGGCGAGGCGATCCTGACGCTTGTCGAACACCACCACGTTAGCGCCCGCAGCAGCAGCCAACGCAGCGGCATTGCCGCCGGCAGCGCCCGCGCCCAGCACGACCACCTTGCCGCGCGGCGTGGAAGCCATGCCGCCCAGCAGCTTGCCCTTGCCGCCCTGCGGACGGTGCAGCAGCGTGGTACCTACCTGGGTGGCGATGCGACCGGCGATGACCGACATCGGCAACAGCAGCGGCAGGCCGCCGTCCTCTTCTACCGACTCGAACGCCACGCCGGTCAAGCCGATATCCAGCAGGCTCTTGGTCAGCGCCGGCTCGGCGGCCAGATGCAGGTAGCAGAACAGCAGGTGATGCTTCTTGAGCAGGGCCAGGTCGCCGGCCACCGGCTCCTTCACCTTCACGATCAGTTCGCCGGCTTCGTACAGCGCCGCGGCATCCGGAACCAGCTTCACGCCGACCTTGGCGTAGGCCTCGTCGGAGAAGCCGCTCTTCTCGCCGGCGCCAGCCTGGATGAACACCTCGTGGCCACGGCGCACCAGATCGGCGGCGGCGGCGGGAACGAGGGCGACACGACCTTCGAGGGTCTTGGTTTCAGAAGGGATACCGATACGCATGGGGAGTGCAATCCTGTGGGATCAAAAAAGCAAAAACCGCGGCGCCATGCGCCACGGCGGAATCTTTGGTCCGCCGGTGCCTTGAATCGGCCTTGCGACTTCCCCATCCTTGCGGGTTCCGGCGTCCGGGTGAAACCAGCGCCTTCGTAACAGCGAATATCCGTACAAGTCGCCAGCAAACCCTAAGGATTATAGCAATGACCACCCCCAAACATAGCCGCCTGCTGATCCTCGGCTCCGGTCCCGCGGGCTACACCGCTGCGGTGTATGCGGCGCGCGCCAACCTGAAGCCGACCATGATCACCGGCTTGCAGCAGGGTGGCCAATTGATGACCACCACGGACGTGGACAACTGGCCGGGCGACGTCGAGGGTCTGCAAGGCCCCGTGCTGATGCAACGCATGGCCGAGCACGCTGAACGGTTCGAGACGCAGATGGTGTACGACCACATCCACACCGCGGACCTCAAACAGCGCCCGTTCCGCCTGAAAGGCGACTCGGGCGAGTACACCTGCGACGCGCTGATCATCGCCACCGGGGCCACCGCCAAGTATCTGGGGATCGCCAGCGAGGAACATTACAAAGGCAAAGGCGTATCGGCCTGCGCCACCTGCGACGGCTTCTTTTTCCGCGACCAGGATGTAGTCGTCGTCGGTGGCGGCAACACGGCCGTCGAGGAAGCGCTGTATCTGGCCAACATCGGCCGCAAGGTGTACCTGGTGCATCGCCGCGACAAGCTGCGCGCCGAGAAGATCATGCAGGACAAGCTGTTCGAGAAAGCCGCCGCCGGCAAGATCGAACTGGTGTGGAACCATACCATCGACGAAATCCTCGGCGATCAGTCCGGTGTGACCGGCGTGCGCGTGAAGGACATCAACAGCGGCGCCACGCGCGATATCGAAGCGACCGGTTTCTTCGTGGCGATCGGTCATACGCCGAACACCGGCATCTTCGAAGACCAGCTGGATATGCACGACGGCTACATCAAGATCCGCACCGGGCTGGAAGGGATGGCAACGATGACGTCGATTCCCGGCGTGTTTGCGGCGGGCGATGTGGCCGACCATGTTTATCGTCAAGCCGTGACTTCTGCCGGCTTCGGCTGTATGGCGGCGCTGGATGCGGAACGCTGGCTGGACCAGGGCAAACCCGCAGGTTGAGCATGCGAATGTTGGAAGCGGCAGTGCGTGAACATCCCACTGCCCTTCCACATCCGCGATAATCGTCGCGTGATCGAAGCACGCTTCCACGACAACATCGACGAGATCGCGCGCGCCGACTGGGATGCGCTGCGCCCCGATGACAATCCGTTCGTCTCGCACGCCTTCCTCGCCGGACTAGAACGCAGCGGATGCATCCGCCCCGACTGGGGCTGGCAAGCCCATCACCTTGGCCTTTATCGCGATGGCGCGCTGATCGCTGCTGTACCGCTGTATCTAAAAGGCAACTCGCACGGCGAATTCGTGTTCGACTGGAGCTGGGCCAGTGCCTGGGAACGCGCCGGCGGCGAGTACTACCCGAAACTGCTCAATGCGGTGCCCTATTCGCCCGTACCTGGCCCGCGGTTACTTGCAGGCCGCGATCTCGTTCAAGCGTCCGCACTGAAGCCATTGCTGGTGCAAGCCATGCAGCAACACGTGCAACAGCTGCAACTGTCGTCGATTCATGCCAACTTTTTGGACGAAACGGATCTTGCTGCTTTCAATGGCGATTGGATGGCACGTAGCGACGTGCAATTCCATTGGCACAATCGCGACTACGCCGATTTCGAAGCGTTTCTTGCCGCGCTGAATCATAAGAAGCGAAAGAACATCCGCCATGAGCGCCGCCGCGTCGCCGAACACGGTTTGCGCATCAGCATGGTCGGAGGCGCGGAACTCGACGCCGAAACATGGCGGCGCGTGCATACGCTTTATACCGCCACGTTCGACGCCAAGGGCAACCACGCTGCACTGACCGAAGCGTTCTTCCACTACTTGCGCAGTGAACTCGGCAACACGGTGCAACTCGCACTCGCTCACCAAGATCAGGAAATAGTCGCGATGGCGCTGTTCCTGCGCAGCGCGACGACCTTGTATGGCCGCTATTGGGGCGCATGCGTGGATCTGCCCGACCTGCATTTCGAGCTTTGCTACTACCAGGGTATCGAGTACGCGATCGCACAGGGTTTGCAGCATTTTCAACCCGGTGCGCAAGGCGAGCACAAGCTTGCACGCGGCTTTCTGCCGGTGCGCACTCATTCGCGTCACTACGTGTTGCACGAGGGCTTCCGCTCGGCCGTGCGCCGCGCGCTTGCACAGGAACGCGAGGGCGTGGACGCTTATGCCGACGAACTGTTAGATCATTCTCCTTACGCCATACGATGATCCGCCTACCCTTGCTCGACGAACACGCTCCGGATCGCTTCCCCGATCCGCGCACCGCTCTTGTCGAGCCCAATGGCCTGCTGGCGTTCGGCGGCGATCTTTCACCTGCTCGCCTGAAAGTAGCCTATGCACACGGCATCTTTCCTTGGTTCAACGAGGGCGAACCCATCCTGTGGTGGTCGCCCGATCCGCGCTGCGTTTTTCGCACCGACTATCTGCGGCCCAATCGCAGCCTGCGGCGCGCCTTGGCAGGCACGGTGTGGCAGGTCTCAGTCAATCGCGCGTTTCGTGAAGTGATGGAAGCCTGCGCAGCGCCTAGGCCAGGACAAGCAGGTACATGGATCGGCCCTGCCATGATCGACGCTTACTGTGCGCTACACGACATCGGTTGCGCACATAGCGTGGAAGTATGGGACGACCAACGCTTGATCGGCGGAATTTACGGTGTCGCTATCGGGCAGTTGTTCTGCGGCGAATCGATGTTCAGCGCATGCAGCGGTGGATCGAAACTTGCGGTATGCGCCCTTGCCGCATTGTTGCGCCAATGGCATTTCCCGTTGATCGACGCGCAGGTCAGCAATCCTCATCTGCTTAGCCTGGGCGCCGTGGAAATCCCGCGCAGCGCCTTTCTGCAATACGTCGCCACCTTGGCATCGGCGCCTTTCGATCAGCGGCGCTGGCACGGCGTGCCAAGCATCCCGGCCATACGCGTATTGAACGATGAAGGCGTTATCTGGTTGGATTGAGTGCGAGCGTTTTCAGCGCCGGATAGTTGTCCAGAAACAACTGCACCAGCGTGGGGTCCAGCTGGCTCCCCGACACCTCCCGCAAGTACTTCAAGACATCCGCTTCCGGCCAGGCATGCTTGTAGACGCGTTGAAAACTTAGCGCATCCCACACATCCACCACGCTGAAGATGCGTGCGGCCAGCGGAATCTCATCGCCCTTAAGGCCCTGCGGATAGCCGTCCCCATCCCATCGCTCGTGATGGCTGTAGGGAATCACACTGGCACTGCTCAAAAAGTCCACCCGCTGCAGCATGTCGTAGCCAATGCGCGGGTGCGCGCGCATGAGGCGGGTTTCGCTTTCATCCAGCTTGCCTGGCTTGATCAGAATCGCATCCGGCAAGGCCAGTTTGCCGATGTCGTGCAGCAATGCGCCGAACTTGATATCGCGCAGGGCATCGCCCTCCAGCCCGGCCAGACGGGCAAGACCCATCGTCATGCGCACCACACGCTCGGAATGATCGCTGGTTTCCTTATGGCGCACATCCATGGCCTCAACCAGCACGCGCAAAGCTTGCTCGTGGCTGTCGACCAGGCGCCGGTTGGCTTCAGCCAGACGATGCACCGTGCGACCGATCATCCAGTACAGCAACAGTCCCGTGCCAAGGACAAAAAACCAGCCTTTGAAAATCTGGTACATGACAATCCGGTGCGGATCGTGCACCAAATCTCCAAGCAGATGACCGGAGAACCAGATATATGCTGCGGAGACCAGCACGTAGGTGCCGGCAGTTCGCAACTGTGGGCTTAAGGTCACGAGCAGCACTCCCCCCGGGGCGCATCCTGTACAGGTGCATTCTGACACCGGCGTACACATAGCCAATGTGCGGTTACGCGCAAATCATCCAGCACGTGCTGTGAATTTTCGGACAACGTCATCGTCGAGGATGCCGGCGAAGGAAACGTCTAAGGGCACTCCAGCGCCCGCAGACGCTTATGACATCGTGCATCGAATGATCGTAAGTGGTAGTTCAATCGGATCAGGTCGGGGGCGCTTCCAACTTACGCCGCAACGCCGCCTGCAAAAGACGACGCTGCAAACGATCGCCGAATCGCTTAGGCGCAACCAGCCCCATCCGTTCCAGTGCGACAGCTTCCTCTGCTGTCGTCTCGCCGGGACGCAACACGGCCTTGAGCAAGTGCCAGCGCCCTTTCCAGCTCGCGCTGCACGATTTGAGCCATTCCAGCGCTGGAAGCAACCGTTGCTCGACTTCAGTGAAATCGCTGCCAAAGGGGAATGTCGGCAGCAAGCCCTTGTGCATCTGCTGGGCCAGCGCTTGACGCAGTACGGCCGGGCGATGCTGACGCCAGGCATCCGGAATCTTGAAATCCGCAGCCAATTTACCGCGCGATTTCGCCTCGGCAGCAAGAGCATCGATAAAACGCGCATCGCTGATGGCGAGCATCGCTTCGATACACTCGCTATCGGTCTTGCCGCGCAGATCCGCTACACCGTATTCGGTGATGACGATATCGCGCAGATGACGCGGGATGGTGGTGTGCCCGTAATTCCAGCGGATATTGGTTTCGACACCGCTTTTGCCCTCGCGTGTGGCACGCATCAGCAATGCAGACCGTCCGTCCGGGAGTTCGTGTGCCATCGCGACGAAGTTGTATTGGCCGCCCACACCGCTGACTACGTGACCATTTTCAAGCGCGTCTGAAACCGCCGCACCGAGCAAACTCGCCATCATGCACGTGTTGAAGAAACGTGCGCCGCGCCGTTGCAACATCGCCAGTTGCTGATGGTCGCCGTAAAGTTGATTGACGTTGGAGACGCGACACATATCGATCGCATCCGGATCGCTGCCTGCCGTCACCTCAAGCCAATCATAAAGTTCGCGCGAACCAAGGAAGAACGCACCGCGCAGGTAATGGCCACCAGGAACGTCCACCGCCAGGCGTCCCGCCGCCGCCGCGCGTTCCAGCGCAAGGTTGTCCCAGCAACGCCGCTTGAGGATGCCCGCCTTGGCCAGATGCATGAAACCATCCATCACCATTTCACTGGCGCCGTAAAGCCCGGTTTTGAAACTACCGAGACCGCCGATGCGTGCGGCCAGTCCGTGGGTAACGCCGCCCGAATCCAACGACAGCAGTAACTTCCTCCACTTCACATTGTCCCGATGCCTTAGCAACAGGCCTTTGACCAGTGCATCGGACAACGCCCCGATGCCGATCTGCAGGCAACCGCCATCCTTTACCAGCGCGCTGGCATGCAAGCCCAGTGCGTATTCGGCAACGTTCAGCGGCAGGCGCGGCAGCGCGAACAAAGGCGGCGAGGACATTGGCGCCAACTCGATATCGAAATAATCCTGCGGTACTTCCGCATGGCCGCCGATATAGGGCAACGCCGGATGCACGACCGCTACGCACAAAGGCCGCGACTTTCCTGCCGCTTTGATGCGATCGAGAAAATCCAGCGTAAGGTCCGGGTTGCACGACAAGCTGTAGCGCACACCGGCGGGTGTTTCGCGACGCGATACCAACTGCACCAGCAGATTGATGTCCTGCACGACCAGATCGCGCGCCACGTGCGTGTAGTTCTGGCTGATATAGCTACGCTGGGCGCTGGGTGAATTCAGCAAGACACCGGACTGCATATAGAACTCATGCACGGCGACGTTGGGAAGCAGTTTGCCTTTGATCTGATCCAGCGCGTACTGCGGATCGACGAAATCGACGCCGAAGTGCCGCTTCAGGAACGGATCAAGAAAACGCGCTTCCAACCCGGGTTTCGGCTGCGGACGCGTCAGCGACAACGCTGTATACAAGGTCATCGATCGCCAGGTGTCGGCCTGCATCAGACCGTACAAGGCGTTGAGCAAGCCGTGCGGCTTACCCAGCCCTAGTGGCGCAGCGACGCGCAAGTCCGCACCCAGCCGTTCGACAATCAGCTGCGCACAGGCGTCGGTATCCGTAAAACGCTGCTCTGGCAACATGGGCCGATCATGCCAGATTCGATTGGCAAATAGTCACCACCTCAATGGCTTGCACGACTTGAATGAGAAGTGACCTGCGCATAAGGCGCCAATAGGATGTTCTCCAAGCCGTTCGTGCTAGTCTCCCGCCTCCATGCACGCGCCCGACGACCTCAGTGACGGTGCCGGCGGCCAGCCGCCACGGCACATCCTAACGCCCAGCACGCTCAACCGGCTGGTGCGCGGTTTGCTGGAGGATGCGCTGCCGCTGGTGTGGATCGAGGGCGAATTGTCCAACGTGGCGCGCCCCGCTTCGGGCCATCTGTATTTCACTTTGAAGGACAGTGCGGCGCAGGTGCGCTGCGCCATGTTCAAGCCCAAATCCAGCTGGCTGCGCTTCAAACCGGCCGACGGCATGCACGTGCTGATGCGCGCGCGCGTCGGTCTGTACGAACCGCGTGGCGAATTTCAGCTGGTCGCCGAGCATATGGAACCGGCCGGCGAAGGTGCCTTGCAACGCGAGTTCGAACGGCTAAAGGCACAGCTGGATGCCGAAGGCTTGTTTGCCGCCGAACGCAAACGCCCCCTACCCCGTTTTGCCCGGCGCATCGGTGTCATCACGTCCGCCACAGGTGCAGCGATTCGCGACGTACTGAGCGTGCTCGCTCGTCGTTGGCCGCTGGTGAATGTAGAAGTGCTGCCGGTACCCGTACAAGGCCGCGAAGCGCCGCCCGCCATCGTGTCGATGCTGCGCAAGGCATCCGCCTGCGGTCGTTATGACGTGCTCTTGCTGACACGCGGCGGCGGCTCGCTGGAAGATCTTTGGGCCTTCAACGACGAGCAAGTCGCACGCGCCATTCACGCAAGCGCCGTACCTGTAGTTAGCGCGGTCGGGCACGAGATCGATTTCAGCATCGCGGACTTCGTCGCCGACCTGCGCGCACCGACGCCCTCTGCAGCCGCTGAACTGTTGGTGCCCGATGCAGTCGCGCTAGGACGGCATCTGGAACAGTTACAACAGCGCATCGTCGCCATCCAGGAACGGCGACTACAGGCACGCATTCAACGCATCGACCACCTGCTAGCGCGACTTCAATCGCAACGTCCGCAAGCCAGGCTGGCGCGTGACCGCGAACGTCTGTTGCAATTACGGCGCCGTCTGCTGGGCGCCCGCCAGTCGCGAACCACACAACAGACCGTGCGACTCGAACGTGCGCACGCGCGACTACTGGCCCTACATCCGCGGCAACGCCTTGCGCTATGGCGCCAGCAACTCGAACAACAAGCCACGCATCTGCGACGTTCGATCGAACACAAACTGGAACGCGAGCGCCTGACGTTGCAGCAGACCGCACGTACCATGCACGCCGTTAGCCCTTTGGCTACGCTGGAACGCGGCTACGCAATCCTGTTCGATGCCGATGGCAAAGTGCTGCGCTCGGCGCAAAACGTCGCCGTAGATACACTACTTCGCGCCCGTCTTGCCGATGGCGACTTGCCGCTTCGCGTCAGCGACGACTGAAGCGCCGCTTCCTTACAGGATTTGAACGAGCGCCGTAGCATGCTGCGCACCTTCACTATGGAGGTAGCGCATGAAGGCTGCGACCCTGTTTGTGAAAGCGTTGAAATCAGGAGAAGGTTCCCGAAGGACGGATGAGGGTGCGATCGGAGCGCGATAAAGGAATCTCGGACAAGCATTCAATATTGCGCGCTGCCCGCACCCTGACCTCAACCACGCTCCCAACGGGAAAAGGACTACTTTAAGGAGTGACCATGCTCGACAAGACCTATCCCTATTACCTGGCCAACCAGCCGCAAACTTCCAAGACCATGATGGAGGTGTACGACAAGTACAGCGGCAAGGTCGCCACGCGCGTAGCCGTACCCGATGCGAGCGCTACCGAGAAGGCGATCAAGGCGGCGGTGAAAGCTGCAGGCCCGATGAAGGATTTCCGCCCATGGGCGCGGCAGGCGGTGCTGCAACATTGCGCCGCACGCTTTCAGGAACGCCGCGATGAACTGGCGATGGCGCTGTGCATCGAGGCTGGCAAACCGATCAAAGATTCCGCCGGCGAAGTGACTCGATTGATCGAAACTTTCCGCATCGCTGCCGAAGAAGCCGTGCGCGTGAACGGCGAAACGTTGAACCTGGAATTGGCATCGCGCTTGGATGGCTATCACGGCTACACCAAACGCGTGCCGCTGGGGCCGGTGTCCTTCATCACACCGTTCAACTTTCCATTGAATCTTGTCGCGCACAAAGTCGCACCCGCGATAGCGGCGGGCTGTCCGTTCGTGCTGAAGCCTTCCGAAAAGACACCCATTGGCGCCTTGATCATCGGCGAAATACTGGCCGAAACCGATCTGCCCAAGGGCGCTTTTTCGGTGCTTACGCTCGATGGCAAACACGCCTCGCCGCTGGTCACTGACGATCGCCTGAAGCTGCTCTCCTTCACCGGTGGACAAATCGGCTGGGATCTAAAAGCCATGGCCGGCCACAAGAAGGTGACGTTGGAGCTGGGCGGCAACGCGGCCTGCATCGTCGACTCCGACCAAAAGTCGCGCCTGGACAAAGTGATCGAGCGGCTAATCTTCGGGGCTTTCTACCAATCCGGACAAAGCTGCATCAGCGTGCAGCGCATTTATGCGCACGCATCGCTTTACGACGAACTGAAAAAGCGTTTGGTCGACGCTGTGAAACAACTCAAGGCCGGCGATCCGAAAAAGAAGGATGTCTTTCTCGGCCCGATGATCGACGAAGCGGCTGCAGAGCGCCTGGAAAGCTGGATCGACGAAGCCCGCAAAGCCGGCGGTAAAGTCCTGTGCGGCGGCAAGCGCAAAGGCAACATGCTGGACGCTACGCTGATGGAGGACGTGCCCAAGGATGCCAAGGCCAACCGGATGGAAGCCTTCGGCCCCTTCGCCTTGCTCGCACCCTTCAAACGCATGGACGATGCCATCGCCATGGTCAACGACTCCGACTTTGGTCTGCAGGCCGGCATCTTTACCGACAGCCTCGACCACGCGATGCGTGCATGGAACGGCTTGGAGCAAGGTGGCGTGGTGGTCAACGACGTGCCGAGTTTCCGCGTGGACAACATGCCTTACGGCGGCGTGAAACTTTCGGGCATCGGTCGCGAAGGCGTGCGTTACGCGATTGAAGATATGAGCGAGATTCGGTTGATGGTGATGCGCGAGAGCTGACTCCCTCTCCCCAAAAAGGGGCGAGGAGGTCAGGTGCCCACCGCCCGCAGCCGATTTACATCGCGCAGCGGTGGTGCTCCATGCTGGCGACTGTATTCGCGACTGAACTGCGAAGGGCTTTCATAACCGACACGATGCGCGGCAGTCGCCACATCGCAACCTTCGGTCAATAGCAGACGTCGGGCCTCATGCAGGCGTAACAGTTTTTGGTACTGCAGCGGGCTCATCGCGGTGATTTCGCGGAAGTGATGGTGCAGCGACGAGGCGCTCATGTTCACCATGTTGGCGAGATCGCCGATGCGCAACGGTTTGTTGTAATGCTGCTTGAGCCACTGGATCGCCCGCGCGATCTGCTGGCCCTGCCCTCCGGCCGCGGCGATCTGCGCGAGTCGGGCTCCTTGCTCGCCAGTAAGCAGACGGTAGATCAGCTCGCGCTCGATCAGTGGCGCCAGAGACGGTAGATCGCGCGGTGAATCAAGCAGCCGCGCCAGGCGCACTAACGGGTCCAGTAGTTCGATGGTGATGGGACTCAAAGCCAGACCACGCGCCGTGGCCGTCGCCGGCTTGGGCAACTTCACTTCCGACAGCAATTCGCCGATGCGCACGGGATCGAGGCGCAAGGTCAGACACAGGCACGGTTCTGTTGGAGAAGCCCGCATTACCTGCGCCGTCACCGGCACGTCGATCGAGTTGATCAGGTAATGCCCGTACTCCTGCTCGAAGCGATCCTCCGCCAGCAGGACGTGCTTGCTGCCCTGTAACAGCAGCCCCATGCAGGGCTCGTACATGGCGCAGCTGCGGTCGCTGGGTGCGTCGGCGCGGAAGAACGACAAAGTAGGCCAAGCGGTAGGCGTGACGCCTTCCACCCCGGCGAATCGTTCAACGATAGCTGTCAATTCCTCGCGATCCTGCGCCAGGCGAGAAAACGACCCCACAGGTTTTAGCGCGCTATTCATGGGAAGAGTCAGCATATACGACGAACAGAAGATTGCCTGTTCCTACAATCCATGGCGAGTGCCTGAGAGAGAGTTTGCAGGATCAGGCAAGCATTTCGCAGGATCCGACTACCCCTGTGTTGGCGCCCTGCGCATACTTGCCCTCTGTTCACTCCCTCTGCTCCCCAGGAGAAATACATGGCTCTGAGCATCCGTGGCTATGCCGCGCAATCCGCCACTACACCATTGGCGCCCCACGCGTTCGAGCGGCGTGATCCGCGTCCGGACGATGTGGTCATCGACATCCTGTATTGCGGCGTCTGCCATTCCGACATCCACCAGGCCCGCAACGAATGGGGCAACAGCACCTACCCGATGGTGCCGGGCCACGAGATCATCGGCCGCGTCGCTTCCGTGGGTAGCAAGGTCACGGCGTTCAAGCCGGGCGACATGGTCGGCGTGGGCTGCATGGTCGACTCCTGCCAGCACTGCGACGCCTGCGCGCAGGGCCTGGAGCAATACTGCAAGGAAGTCCCCACCTTCACCTACAACGGCACCGATCGCCGCGACGGGCTGCCGACCTACGGCGGCTATTCCGAGCGCATCGTGGTGTCGGACAAGTTCGTGCTGAGCGTGCCCGACGGCATCGACCCCAAAGCCGCCGCACCGCTGCTTTGCGCTGGCATCACCACGTGGTCGCCGCTGCGCCACTGGAAGATCGGCAAGGGCAACAAGGTGGCCGTGATTGGCCTGGGCGGTCTGGGCCATATGGGACTGAAGTTCGCCAAAGCGCTGGGCGCGGACGTCACCCTGTTCACGCGTTCGCCGGGCAAGGAAGCGGAAGCACGTCGGCTGGGCGCAGATCATGTCGTGCTATCGACCGATCCGGAGCAGATGAAGGCCGTGGCCGGCCAGTTCGATTTCATCCTCGACACGGTGCCGCATCAGCACGATCTCAATCCGTATCTCGCCACACTGAAGTTGAATGGCGTGCATGTGTTGGTGGGTCTGGTCGAGCCGATCGATCCGCCTGTACATTCCGGCGGTTTGATTTTCGGTCGTCACTCCATCGCCGGCTCGCTGATCGGCGGCATTGCGGAAACGCAGGAGATGCTCGACTTCTGCGCCAAGCATGGCATCGGTGCCGATGTAGAGATGATCAAGATCCAGGATATCAACGATGCTTACGGGCGCATGCTCAAGAGCGATGTTCGCTACCGCTTCGTGATCGATCTGGCTTCGCTGACCGCGTAACTCTGCAGCGCAACCAAACGCCCCGGCTAGCCCGTCTCGCAGTGCGCGGCGGGCTTAGCCATCGCCACGCTTTACGCGGCCCCATACCGGCTGGGCGGCGTATTCCATCCCATCGCGTTGTACAGGTGATACGTCAGCACCCCGACGTATTCATGCAAGGCGACATCTGTCAGCCTCACATTCCAGGCATTGGGCAACCAAGACAGCCGGACATCCGCGTAATCGCCTCGTACTGGTATCGCATCGATGCCGAAATGCGCGAAATACAACTGCGCCCGGTGCAAATGCAGCGCCGATGACACCAGCACCACGCGTTGCGGTGCATACGTGTCGAGCATGGGCTTCACAAACTGCGCGTTCTGCCAGGTATTCATGCTGCGCGATTCGAGCAGGAGATCGGAACGGTCGACACCTATCGCCTGCAACACCGTTGCATAAGCAACCGCCTCGGGAACGCCGTTGCGAAAGGCATCGCCGCCGCTGACGACCAGCTTGCAATCGCGCTCGGCCTGCCGACACGAACGGTAGAGCGCATACGCTTCCAGAATGCGGCCGTCGGCAAAGATGGTCGGCTCCACTTGGTTTGTGGCTGTAACACGCGTGGTGCCAGCGCCAAGCAACACAATGGCATTGCGCGAAGTCCATGAGACATTCGGCTGCGCTGCATACGGTGCCTGCAAACGTGCGAGCAACCATGCCGGTAATGGTCCGCAACCCGCCGCAAAGAAAAGCAGCAAGGCCAGCCCATAAAACATCCGCTGACACCGATGCCAGCGGAAACGGCCCCATGCATAACCGAGCAGCACAAGAATCAGCAGCAGCATCAACATGTCGATCCATCTCCCTGAAAGCGGCAGCGTAGCGCAAGCAACGGATGTGTGACCTGCCGCCCTGCTTCGCCTAACCTGCACGATATGAGCCCCGTGTTGCATACCCTTGTCACCGCTACGCGCCATAGCGAAGACATCCGCAAGAGCCGCTTCCTCGCCCAGGCGGCGCCGGTCGACACGCCGCAGCAGGCGCTCGCCTATGTCCAGGAAATGAGCGATCCGTCCGCCACCCATAACTGCTGGGCGTACCGGATCGGCCAGGATTACCGCTTCAACGACGACGGCGAACCCGGCGGCACCGCCGGCCGCCCGATCCTGCAGGCGATCGAAGGCCAGGGCGTCGATCGCGTGGTCGTGGTGGTGACGCGCTGGTACGGCGGCATCAAGCTCGGCGCAGGCGGTCTGGCGCGCGCCTATGGCGGCACGGCCGCCGAATGCCTGCGGCTTGCCGAACGCGTTCCCATCGTGGCGATGGTGCGGCTGGGCGTGCATTGCGACTTCGCCGATCTCGCCCGCATGAAGGCACGCCTGATGGAGATCGGCGCCGAGACCGAACAGGAAAACTTCGACGCTACCGGCGTCACCCTGCATCTGCGTTTACCGAAGGACCGGATGGACGAGGTCAAGGCACGCATCATCGATATCAGCCGTGGCCGTAGCGAAGCGTATTCGCTGGATTGGCAGGCTCCGGGCCGCGATCATTGAATCGCATGGCCGGGGCCCCATCTGAATTCGATCCGGCCCACGACGAGATCCCATGAGCACGCCTCCAGCGAACGATCCCAAGCCGCGCCGCCGTATTGGCTCTCTGCGCCTGTTATGGCCCTTCGTAAAGCCGCACCGGAAACTGGCCTTAGGTTGGCTGGTGTTCCTGGGTATTTCCTCAGGTGCCACGCTGGTGCTGCCGACCGCGGTGCGGCACATGATCGATCATGGTTTTCGCAATTCCAGTACAGCCGCGATCAATAGCAGTTTCCTTGGATTGTTCGTGGTCGCTCTGGTGATGGCGTTTGCGACAGCGGCGCGTTTTTTCTGCATCACGTTGCTGGGCGAGCGCACGCTTGCTGCACTGCGCGCAAAACTCTATGAGCATGTGATTCGACTGGATGTCAGTTTTTTTGAACGCAATCGCGTGGGTGAGCTGATCTCCCGCCTCGGAACCGACACCGAAGTGGTGCAAGCATTGGTCGGCTCGGGCATCTCCGTGGCGCTACGCAGTGCCGTCATGCTGATCGGCGCCACCGCTGCAATGATCTGGACCAGTCCGCGTCTGGCCGGCCTCACCGCACTGGTGATTCCGGCGGTGGTGCTGCCGATACTGATTTTCGGGCGTCGCGTGCAGAAGCTTTCGCGCGCCAGTCAGGATCGCCTTGCCGATGCGGCAGCGATCGCCAACGAAACGCTCAACGCTGCGCCCGCGGTCAAGGCTTACGCGCGCGAAGGCATCGAAAGCGATCGTTATGGGGGAGCGATCCAGCGTGCGCTGGCCACCGCACGCCAGCGCATCAGCATGCGCACAATGTTGACCGCAGTAGTGATTACGCTGTTCTTTGGCGCGATTACGCTCGTACTTTGGGTCGGTGCGCGCGACGTACTGGCAGGCACCCTGGATGCCGGCGTGCTGGCGCAGTTCGTGGTGTACGCCATGTTGTCCGGCGGCTCGATGATGGGTCTGTCCGACGTATGGGGCGATGTGCTGCGCGCTGCCGGCGCCATGGAGCGCATCGGTGAACTATTTGGCGAAGAGGCGACCATCGCCAATCCGCCGAACCCGCTGGCCTTGCCGCGACCGATACGCGGCTCGCTCCGTTTCGAGGGTATCGACTTCCACTACCCCACCCGGCCCGATGCTCCCGCGTTGCACGATTTCAATCTGGATATCCGCCCCGGTGAAACGGTGGCGCTGGTGGGGCCTTCCGGCGCCGGTAAAAGCACGGTGTTCGCGCTGCTGTTGCGTTTCTACGATCCGCAACGCGGCCGCATCAGCTTCGATGGTGTCGACTTGCGTGCCATGACACTCACGGAACTGCGAGGTGCGATTGCCCTGGTGCCGCAGGAAACGGTGATCTTCGGCGGCACGGCAGCCGACAATATTCGTTTCGGTCGGCAGGATGCCAGCGATGAGGCCGTGCATGCCGCCGCGCATGCCGCCGAGGCGCACGACTTCATCCAGCTGCTGCAAAACGGCTACGACGCAGAGCTGGGCGAGCGCGGTGTGCGCCTGTCCGGCGGCCAGCGCCAGCGCATTGCCATTGCTCGGGCCATCCTGCGCGATGCGCCGTTGCTGCTATTGGACGAGGCGACCTCGTCGCTGGATGCACAGTCGGAAGCGGCCATCCAGCAGGCGCTGGAGCGGCTGGAAAAAGGTCGCACTACCCTGGTGATCGCCCATCGCCTGGCGACCGTGCAACGTGCGGATCGTATCGTGGTGATGGATGGCGGCCGGATCGTGGCGCAAGGCACTCACGCAAGCCTCTTGGCGGAGGAAGGTCTGTACGCCGAATTGGCGCGCCTGCAGTTCGTCGCCTGAGCACATCCCCAAAAAGAGAAAGCCTTGCGCAACGCAAGGCTTTCTCGATACTGCATACGACGGGTTGATCAGACCGCGAGTTCGACCCCGGAAGCCTGGGCACCTTTCGGGCCCTGGGTCACTTCAAACTTCACGCGCTGGCCTTCCTGCAGGCTACGGAAGCCCTTGGAGTTGATCGCCGAGAAGTGGACAAACACGTCCTCCCCACCGTCCTCGGGTGCGATGAAGCCGAAACCCTTGGCGTCGTTGAACCACTTGACCGTACCGAAACGCATTGCGTGAACCTCTGAATCTAAAGGACTGGATGCACCAAGTCTCTGCGAGAACCACCTCTACCCCTAGGTCCGCCGCCCCTGGCACAGGGAAAGTATCTGCATGTTTCTAGTCAAAGCGCAATATGCGGCGGCGTTTGGTCATGCCGAAGCCGGAACGGTTGCTCAGCTTTTGAGCAACTCGGCGAGTATCGGAGGCACCGCTGCCGTGGCCGCGGCCAGGTGCGCGAAGATTTCCTCGATGCTGATTTCAGCCTCGTCGCCGCAGCCGGCGGCGAAGTTAGCAACCAGCGCAAGGCAGGCGTAATCGAGCTGCAATTCGCGCGCCAAGGCCGCCTCGGGCATGCCGGTCATGCCAACCAGGTCGCAGCCGTCGCGTTTCATACGGGCGATCTCCGCACGGGTTTCCAGGCGCGGTCCCTGGGTCGCGCCGTAACAACCGCCGTCGATCACGGCGGTGCCGGCTTTTTGCGCTGCGGCAATCAGAGCATTGCGCAAGGAGGCCGTGTAGGGCTCGCTGAAATCGATGTGCTTGACCTCGGCGCCTTCGACGTCGCAAAAGCTCGTATAACGCCCATGGGTGTAGTCGATGATCTGGTCCGGCACCACGATGACGCGCGGCCCCATGTCATGACGGATACCGCCCACCGCGTTGACGCCGATCACCCGGCGCGCGCCTAAATGGTGCAGTGCCCACACGTTAGCGCGGTAGTTCACGCGATGCGGCGGCAGCGTATGGCTTTCGCCGTGACGCGCCAGGAACGCAATGCGTCGGCTGGCGAAATCGCCGATCACCACGTCGCCGGATGCCGGGCCGTAAGGTGTTTCAACGCGTTGCCGGGTGGTGTTTTCCAGGCCCGGGAATTGGTACAGGCCGCTGCCGCCGATGACGGCGAGATCGATCGATGGAGTCATGGGTGTGCCTAGTGGAGACTTTGATGAAGGGGACGCTGAGATTCGTCCGCCCTATTCTTTCAGTGCATAGATGGCCGGAAGATTACGGCCCTGCTCGTGATAGTCCATGCCGTAGCCGAAGACGTAACGGTCGGGTACTTCGACGCCGTTGAAGTCGCTGTCGATGCCTTCGACGCGGCGATCGTGTCGCTTGATGCAAAGCGTGGCCACCAGTACGCGCGTCGCACCACGACGCAGACAATCGTCACGCACGGCCTTGAGCGTGTGCCCTTCGTCGAGAATGTCATCGACCAGCAGGACGGTACGCCCTTCCAGCGAAGCCATCGGCTCACGCAACCAGTGCAGATCATGGCCGGACGTGGCGCCGCGATAACGGGTGGCGTGAACGTAATCGAATTCCAGATCGGTGCGGATCGACAGTGCCAGCTGGCCGCCGAACATCAACGCACCGTTCATCACGGTGAGAAACACGGCGCGTTCGCCATCGAGGGCTACGTCGATGGCGCGGCCCATATCGGCGATCAGGGTGTCCAGCGCTTCGCGCTCGAACAGTATGTCGGAACGAAGTAGTGCATCTGCCAGCGATGGGAGAGCTTGGCTCATGGCAATTCCTTAGCGATCCAGTGCGGTGATGCGGGCGACGAAGCGGTCGCGCTGCGGGTTGTCGAGCAGGCCGGCCCAGGTCGCGCCAATGGCGCCACGCAGGGTGGCGACACGTTGCATGCTGGACTCCGAAGATTGCTGCATGGCGGCAATCGCCTCGTCCACGACCTCGGGGAAACAGGCCAGCACCAGGTCGCAGCCGGCGGCAAGGTGCGCATGTACACGTTCACCCACGCTGCCGGCCACGCCGGCAGCGGCCATGCTGATGTCATCGCTGATCACCGCACCCTGAAAACCCAGCTCCTGGCGCAGGATGTCGTGGATCCAGCGGCGGGAGTACCCCGCAGGCTGATCGTCTACCGCGGGATAAACCACGTGCGCCATCATCACGGCTTCGGCATGCGCCGAGAACGCTTCGACGAACGGACGCAGGTCATTGCGGCGGATCTCCTCCAGCGGACGCGGATCGATGGCCTGCGCCTTATGCGTATCGATGGCGACCGAACCATGACCGGGAAAATGCTTGAGTACCGCCGCCATGCCGCCCAGATGCATGCCGCGTACGTAGGCCTGGGTCAGCTCGCCGGTGATGTCCGCACTGGCGTGGAAAGCGCGCGGGCCGATCGCCGCGTTGCCGCGCGCCAGATCGGCCACCGGCGCAAAGCTGAAATCGACGCCGCTGGCGCGCAGTTCGCTGGCCATCACCCAGGCGTGTTCTTCAGCCAGCCGCACGGCTTCGATGGGATCACGGTCATACACCTCGCCGATCTTGACCAGCGCCGGCAAACGGGTGAAACCCTCGCGAAAACGTTGCACAGGGCCGCCTTCCTGATCGACCGCAATCAGGATTTCTTCGCCTGCCGCTGTGCGGATCGACTCCACCAGCGCGAGCAACTGTTCGCGGTTGGCGTAATTGCGGGAAAACAAAATAACCCCTGCCACACCTCGCGCAGTCAACCAAGCGCGCTCGTGCGCCAGCAACTCGGTACCGGCTATGCCGATCAGCAGCATCAGGCTTGTCCTCCGGAAGCGAATTCGGCATCGGCCGCATCACGCTCCGCTTCGCTCCATTGGGCGAACGGGTGCGTAATGAGATTGACGTTGTAGTAGCGCGCCAGATTGCTGACTTCGCGCCCCAGCCAGGTCGGACGCGGAAACGTTGCGTCAGCAGCGGGTAATTCGATTTCCGCCACGATCAAGCCGTGGTTGTGTCCCTGGAACTCATCGATCTCGAACAACCAGCCGTCGACGTCGACATGATGCCGTGTCTTTTCCAGCACGCCGTCGCACAGCGTGCCGAGCATGGTTTGCGCATCGGCAAGCGGCAATGGCAGTTCGTATTCGGCACGTGAAATACCCAACTCGACCGACTTGATGTTGAGCCACGCCTGCTCGCCACTGATGCGTACTCGCACCGAGGCTCGCGCCGCGCCGTCGCGCAATGCGCGTACGCCGACCAGATAACCTTGCGCGATGTGCTTGCTGTCCCTCACGGCTGCTCGCCACGCGTCGTTGGCGAGCAGGAATTTGCGTTCGATTTCGATGCCCATCGTCGGATATTACCGTCGCTCAGCCGCGTTCGAACAACGCAATGGATTCGACATGCGCCGTGTGCGGAAACATATCCATCACACCGGCCGATACCAGACGAAAACCGTGCTGGTTGACCAGGATGCCGGCGTCGCGCGCCAGCGATGCCGGATGGCACGAGACGTAGACGATGCGACGCGTCTCCTTGTGCGGCAGGTATTCCAGCACCTTGTCGGCACCGGCGCGCGGCGGATCGAGCAAGAGCTTGTCCCAAGGCTTGCGTGCCCAGTCGGCGCCGCGTTGATCCTCGAACAGGTTGGCGACGTGAAAACTGGCGTTGGCGATGCCGTTGCGTGCCGCATTGTCGGCGGCACGGGCGACCAATCCATGCTCGCCTTCCACGCCGGTGACTTCGGCTGCGCGCCGCGCCAACGGCAAGGTGAAGTTGCCCAGCCCGCAGAACAGATCGAGCACCCGATCCTTTGGTTGTAGATCGAGTAGTTCCAGCGTGCGCGCCATCATTCGCCGGTTCATGCCCGCGTTGACTTGCACGAAATCGAGCGGCTGGAATTCGAGCTCGACGTCATCGACGCCATCGCCTGCCGGGACGCGGAACGCGAGCCGCGGGTGTTCGGGCCACAACGGGTGCACGCTGCTTACGCCGCCGGGTTGCAGGTAGATCGCAAAACCGTGTTGTTGCGCAAACGCTACCAGCGCGGAGCGATCGCGATCGCTCAGGGGCTTGAGGTGACGAAAAACGAGCGCGATGGTGTCGTCGCCGGCAGCGAATTCGATTTGCGCGATATCGGCTGCAGCATCCATGCCGCCGACCAGTTCACCGAGCAGACCGATCTTCGATCCGAGTGCAGGATGCACCACGTCGCAATGCGTAATGTCGGCGACGAAGCGCGGATTGCTTTCTTCGCGAAAGCCGACCAGCACACGACCCTTTTTTGCCACTGCACGCACGGATAGGCGTCCCTTGCGGCGATAACCCCATGCCTCGTCCGTGAGCGGCGGCAGCCAGCTTTCCGGCTCCACCTTGCCGATGCGCGCGAAGTTGTCCACCAGCACGCGCTGTTTGGCCTCGATCTGCGCGGAAGCATCCAGATGCTGCAACGAGCATCCGCCGCACTGGCCGAAATGCGGGCAACGCGGCTCGACCCGATGCGGCGATCGCTCGATCACCTCGATGGTTTCGGCTTCGTCGAAGTTGCGGTGGCGTTTGCGGATCCGCAGGCGCACCTGTTCGCCGAGCAAGGCACCGCTGACGAATACGGTCTTGCCGTCGATGCGTGCAACGCCCCGGCCATCGTGACTCAAATCGGTGATAGGGGCTTCGAACTCGTTCATCGGCACTCTTTGAAAGCATGGCGCCCGGATCGGGCGACCCAGGCAAGAAAGTGGGGTGAAAAGAATGGGCACGATCCGTAAAAGACCAGCCGCAGACCCGCATGATACCAGCGGGCCTGTAGAGGCTGTCCTCTTAGCGTTCGGCGACGGTGCCCTGGGACGCCGCCTTGAGGCGGTGAATGAGTACCGGCCAGTCGATGCGGGTTTGTTCTCCGACCACATGCAAAGAAGGCAAACCGCTGCTTTCGACGATGGTGTAGCCGCTTGTATCGCCGTCCAGGCCGCTCAACGTGCACACACCTCCTTGCAAGCTGGTGTTGATGCCCATGCGCTTGTAATTGAACGTCTTGAACAGCTTCAACACGGCACCTTGCAGACCGCTTGCCGCACTGCCGCCGGTCACGATGGATAGATTGTTGGCGGCATGCAGACTGATTCGCCCACCGTTTTGGGCAAGCAAGGAGGCCTTGAACGCGATCGGGCTGGTCGCTACGAGCTGCAAACCGTCGATGGAACCGTCCAGCCGTCCGCTGATGTTGCCGAAGTTGAAGGTGTCGGAAAGCGGGGCGAGGTCCAGCTGGTGCAAAGCGATATCCGTTGCCACGATGGGGGTGTCGCTCAGAGGCCGTTGCACGGACATGTGTGTCAGCACGGCTGTTCCATCGAAGGCCTTGATCGTCAGCTGACCTTCCAGCGCGTAACGATCGCCGGTCCATTGCATGGAGGAAATGCTGCCGCCCAGCGTGCCGGCAAACGGCATCCAGCCGAGGGTTTGATTGAGCGTGGCCATATCCACGCCGGCAATGGTCGCAGCAAGATTCAAGCGAGGCGCCTTGGTGGCTGCAGGCCGCCACTCCAGCGCCGTGATCTGGGCTTGTCCCTTCAGTATCGGAATGTCCAGCGGCGATTGCAGTCCGAGACTACCGTTGCGGCTACGCCAGTGCGACTGCGCGGCACCCACGGCAAACCGGCGCAGAACCAGCTGATTCCAGGCGAGTGTGGTGGGCGATTTATCGGCTTGCGCGGACCAATCCACCGCGCCATGCAAACCATTGGCTTGCAGCTGACCGCTGCTGTCGGCCACATCGAGCCCATCGGTACGCAAGGCAAAGCTGCGCCAGGTGTCGTCGACGTAGTCGAGGTGTCCCTCGAGCTGTCCGGCGAGGTGCAGGTTCGGTGCTGCGGCACTATCCAGCCACGGCTGGCCGTAGCGATCGTAGGCGGCGGGAAACCGTGCCTGGAAATGGTCGAGTTTGACTTTCTGCAGGTTGCCCTTGGCATCGATAGATAGCGCACCTTCCAACTGCAAGGCATCGGCGTCATCCATGCGCAGGCGGCTGATATCCAGTGCGCCGTGCTCGACGTTGGCGCTGAGGTCCAGCTCCACGTCGTGCGCAGGGAGTCGTGCAAGCACGGGGCCGAGCTGCAATTCCCCGCCGCGCAGGCCACCGTTCAACGTCAGCTGCGCCGGATGACTGGTGGCATCGAACGCGAAACGCCCATGCCCGGCCAAGCCCTGGCCGGCCGGATTGCCTGCGGGCGTGGCGTATTTGAGATCCGCGACAGTGAAATCTCCGGACGACTGAAAACCTTCGTCGCGCCCATCCAGCGCGAGATCCGCATCCAGTTTCCCGCTCGCGATATGCCCCGCCCAGACGGTACCCAGCACACCCTGCAACCAGCCCGCGGGCAGGTTGCGCAGATTGACCTGGACATGGGTGGGCTGATCCAGGGGAAACGCTGTACCGATGTGCGTCGGGCCTTGGTTCGCATCGATCTCGAGCGTATTGGCCGAGGCATCCACCACGAGATCGAGCATGGCGTTGCCGAGCGCGCCACCGGGAGCGCCGTCGATTTGCACCGCGCCATCGAACAGCCAACGCATCTGCACATCGCGCTTCAGAGTGCCATCCAGGGTCAGTCCCACCCGTCGCCAGCCGAGTACCGGGATATCGGCCTTGCCAGCATGGAGACTGACTCGCACGGTGTCGGGATCCGCACCAGGTACGAGTTGCACGCGCATCTCCTGCAAACTTACGCCCGGCAGATCGACCCGTTTGGCGACGATCACCGTATCGGCCCACGACGGCGCCACCCAAAGCAGGCTAGAGAGGGTGCATAGGCAACAGAGCAGGCGGCTGAATAGTCGAAACATGTAAGCGCATTCTGCCAAACTAAGCTGAACGCAGCGGACTACTTTCATGCCGTACCCGTCGGATGCCCTCCCCGCCCGCTCGGCCGAACCCTACGTGTTGGTAGCGGATGACGATGCGACCAGCCGCTGCTTCCTGGGGGATGGTCTGCGGCAGCTAGGTGCTCGCGTCGCCCTCAGCGCGGATGGGGGTGAGGCGCTGGATCAGGCGAGCAACCATGCGTTCGATCTGTTGCTGCTCGATTGCCGCATGCCCGATACCGATGCGGTCAGTGTGCTGACCCGCCTGCGTAACGACCCGCAGGCGCGTTCGCTATGCAGCCCTGCGGTCGCCAGCAGCGCGGAGCTCGATGTCAGCGAGCAGCAAGCGCTGCTCGCCGCCGGTTTCCATGCCGTGCTGCTCAAGCCGTGCACGTTGCTCGATTTGCGGAACATCCTGACGCTTGCCACCACCCATCGCCATGATGCCCCCGTGCTGGACGATGGACTGGCGTTGAGCACCAGCGGTACGCCTACCGTGGTTCAGGCACTGCGCAGCCTGTTTCGCCAAGAGCTGTTGAACATCTATCAGGAGCTGGATGGTCTAAGTTCGGATGCCGGCGCGCTGTTGGCTCGCTTACACAAGCTGCGCTCTTCCTGCGGATTCTGCGGCGCATCCGCGCTGTCCGAACATATTGTGGCCTTGCAACAGCATCTGAAACTGGCCCATCACGGTGCCATGTTGCCTTTGGCGGATTTTCGCGAGTCGCTGCGAAAGACCATCGAGGCGCTAGAAACGCACTAACGACGCGCGAGCGCTCCGCGCAATACGCGCCAGGCGCGCAGCTCGACACCACCCAGGTGGAAACGGATCAACTCGCGCATCATGCCGCGCAAGGCGTGCAACCCTTGCGCATCGGGCATGCGGTCTTCAAGAAGCAACAGGAGATCCGCGCCTCGCAGCGCGCCAGGATCGCTGGCGCTGCACCTCACCGGACCATGTTCGGGCCGGTACGCGTACAGCACATCCGCTTGCAGCGACTCGCCGCTATCCGCATCGCTATCGAGTTGCAGGGCGTAACCGAGCGCGTCGAGCAGATCCCGTTCGAAACGGCGCAGTTGCCAGGCCAGTGATTCTCCAGTTGCGAGACGCGAAAGGACCTGCGCGTAAGCAACATAGAGCGACAGATGCGGATCCTGCCGCTCCGTCATTCGCACGACCAGTTCGTTGACATAGAGACCAGCGAGACCCGCATCCCCCAACAGGCGCAACGACGCCGTAGCGGACTCGGCGTTACGCAAAGTGGCTAGCTCGCCGCGCATGTGCAGATCCAGCACAAGCGGCTGGAACGGTTCGAGTTGTGCTCGCTGCAAGCGACCGCGCTGGCTGCGTACGCCGCGGGCGACGACGCCGATGCGGCCGTAATCGCGCGTCAGGCATTCGAGCAGTAGCGACGTTTCCCGGTAAGGTCGTGTGTGAAGCACAAAGGCGGGTTGTTGCTCAACGAGCATGGTCGCCGATACCCCATCCTGGCCTCATTAATCCGTGTAGCCGAACTGCTTCAACATCGCCTCGTCATCCACCCAGCCCTCGCGGACCTTCACCCAGAGCCGGAGGAAAACCTTGCGATCGAACATGCGCTCCATATGACGGCGAGCCGCTGTGCCAATCGCTTTCAACTGCTCACCACCCTGGCCGATGACAATAGCTTTCTGACCGTCGCGCTCGACCCAGATCACGGCATGGATTTCCGCAATACCATCCGGACGATCCTGAAATTGCTCGATTTCGACGGTGGTGGCGTACGGCAGTTCTTGATCGAGCCGCAGCATCAATTGTTCGCGCACCATTTCGGCAGCCAGGAAGCGTTCGCTGCGATCCGTGATTTCATCTTCGCCGAATACCGGTGCGCGCACTGGCAGGCGCGTGAGGATGTCGCGGGTAAGCGCTTCAAGACCTTTGCGCTTGAGTGCACTCACGTAGTGCACGGCGTCGAAGCTGTGTTTTTCGCTCAACTCGGCGATGAAGGGCAGCAACGTTGTTTTGTCTTTGCTCAGATCGACTTTGTTGATGACCAGCAGGCGTGGAATTTTCTGTTCGGCCAGCGCTTCGTAAAGCGCCTCATCCTCATCGGTCCAGCGACCGGCCTCGATCACTTGCACGGCCACCTCGACTTCGCTGATGGCCGAACGAACGGCGCGATTGAGGCTGCGGTTCATGGCGCGCTTGGCGCCGCGGTGCAGCCCCGGCGTATCGACGTACAGGATCTGACCCGCTTCGCTGGTCGCGATGCCGAGTATCCGATGTCGCGTCGTCTGCGGCCGGGGACTGACAATCGACAGGCGAAAACCGATTAAAGCATTGAGCAGGGTCGACTTGCCGACATTGGGCCGGCCGGCCAGCGCTACGAATCCGCAACGGAAATCCGGATGCGGCAATTCGTGGTCAGCGAGGTCATAGCCTTCGCGTTCGTCGTTCATGGCACAGGGTTACTCTTTGTAGATAGGCGTAAGCATGGCGCTGCGCGTCGGCAAACGCCACTGGATCGGGAATGTGTGTCCCGAAGTGAGAAACGGGTTAAGGCCTGCCGGAGCGATACCGGCCATTCCTGGGTGTTAGCGACCGTCCTGGGTGTCTAGCAAGCGGCCAAGCACGAGTTCGGCGGCATCCTGCTCGGCGAGCCGTCGGCTGCTGCCGCGGCCTGCGGCTGTCATCGCGAACGGTTCGGCCACCACGCAATTCACGTCGAAGATGCGCGCATGGTCCTCGCCCTGCGTCCCCACCAATTCATACTGAGGTAAGGGCAAGCCTTGTGCCTGCAACCATTCCTGTAGTCGGGTCTTGGCATCTTTGGACGAGCGCGGCAGGGCTGCTACGCGGTCGGCAAAAAGGGTGCGTACCGTATCCTTGCAAGCCTCGAAACCGCCGTCGAGATAAACCGCCGCAACCAACGCCTCGAAGGCATCGGCCAAGATGGAGTCCCGCCGGAAGCCACCGCTTTTGAGCTCACCGGAACCAAGTTTCAGGCGCTCGCCGAGTTCCAGCTCGCGTGCCATGACCGCCAGCGCCTGACCGTTGACCAGCTGTGCGCGTAGGCGCGACATCTCGCCCTCGGTAGCCTTTGGATGCGTCTCATACAGCATCTCGGCAACGATAGCGCCGAGCAGGGCATCGCCGAGAAACTCCATGCGTTCATTGTTGGGCTTGCCCGCGCTGCGGTGAGTCAAAGCCAGCGCGGCAAGCGATGCATCGCGGAAGTGGTATTTCAATTCCACTGTTATTGCGGAGGAGCCACATTGCCTTGCACAGGCACGCTCTTGTCGAAATGGATCAGGAAATCGATGTTGTAGATGAATGGGACTTGTTTATCGTAGGAGACATGCAGCTGGTTGCCGCCGGCCCCCTGCCCCATCGTGATATCGCTAGGGTGGATCGTGGCGTCGTCGACATACTGGAAACCCAGCTTGAACATGAGTTCACGGCGAATCTCATCCAAGGATTTGCCTTCAACACCCTCGCTGGAAACCTGGTTCATCGCCTTCACGACGCCCGCGTACTCCGTATAGGAAGGCACCAGCTTCATGGCCATATAGGCGAAGAAGCCGACGACCGCCAAGACGATCAGGAATCCCATAAGCGTGATACCTGCCTGCTTCGATTTCATAGTCCCCTCGCTACGCCGCCGATGCGGCTCAACTTGACTCGAACCAACCTGACGAAGCGTACTTTGCCCGGTCGACGCTGACACCGCCAGCGACATGTTCACGATTTCGCGCCGTGCTGGCACGGGTATCAGTGGATTACCGTGCCGATACGGTGGAAATCGACGGCACCGGTATGCAGCCCCTTCCAGCTGAACCAGATCATGAAAGCCTTACCGACCAGGTTCTGTTCCGGCATGCACCCCCACCAGCGGCTGTCCTCGCTGTTTTCGCGGTCGTCACCCATCACGATGTAGCAGTTTGGCGGTACTACCGATGGCACGCGCGCGTTGGGGATCGGCGGCGTCGGGCCGCGCGAAGGCATGCGGGCAATCAGGTGATTGACCGAACCGAGATGCTCTTTCCAGAGCGTAGCGTTGTTGTACAACAGCTCATTGTCCTCGGCACGATTCGGATTGCCCGTGAACGGACCGATTTCCGTGTCAACGACCGGTTTGCCATTGATGACGATCTGGCTGTCACGCACTTCGATCGAGTCGCCGGGCAGCCCAATGATGCGCTTGATCCAATTCTGGCTGGCAACGGGCGCGTGCGGGTCGGCACAAGTGATGTCGCCGCTGCGAACGACGTTGCCGTTCTGATCTTGGCAGATGTAGCCCGGGAAGCGAAAAACGATCACGTCACCGCGCTTGGGTTCGCCCAGGCTGACAATCTTGTTGTTGAAGGCCGGCAGGCGCAGGCCGTAGGCAAACTTGTTGACCAGGATGAAATCACCGACATCCAGCGTCGGCATCATCGAACCGGACGGGATGCGAAACGGCTCGGCCACGAAGGAGCGCAGCAGCAGCACGACAAAGATCACCGGGAATAGCGAACGTGCCCAGTCCACCGGCACCGGATCGCGGTACTCATCGCCGGCTGCGGCCAAGCGCGCCGCACGCTTCTTGTAGAGAAACAGGCGATCTAGCCCCCACACCACGCCGAACACGACGGCGAGGGCGAGCAAAATTGCCGAAAAATCAAAATCCATGCGATGACTCCATAGCCTGCTGCTATTTGTCTACTTTAAGCACGGCAAGGAAAGCTTCCTGTGGAATCTCCACCCGACCGACCTGCTTCATGCGCTTCTTGCCTTCTTTCTGCTTCTCCAGAAGCTTCTTTTTGCGGCTGACATCGCCGCCATAGCATTTGGCCAGCACGTTCTTGCGCAACGCTTTCACCGTCGAGCGCGCGATGATCTGGGCGCCAATGGCAGCCTGGATCGCCACGTCGAATTGCTGGCGCGGGATCAGATCCTTCATCCTCTCGACCAAGTCGCGTCCGCGGCGATCGGCATGGCTGCGATGTACGATCAGGCTGAGTGCGTCGACGCGGTCGCCGTTGATCAGCACATCCACACGCACGAACGGACCCGCATCGAAACGCTCTAGGTGATAGTCCATCGAGGCATAGCCGCGCGAGACCGACTTCAGCTTGTCAAAGAAATCCAGCACCACTTCAGCCAGAGGAAGCTCATAGCTGATCTGCACCTGGGTGGCGAGATACTGGATCGATCGCTGCACACCGCGCTTCTCTTCGCACAACGTAATGATGTTGCCGATGTAATCGGGGGGCGTAAGGATATTGGCGACGATGATCGGCTCGCGAATCTCTTCGATCTGCGGCGATGGCGGAAGCTGCGCCGGATTGTCCAGCTGCATGACCGAGCCATCTGTCTTGAGGATCTGATAGACCACGGTAGGTGCGGTGGTAATCAGATCGAGATCATATTCGCGCTCCAGGCGCTCCTGCACGATTTCCATATGCAGCATGCCAAGGAAGCCGCAGCGGAAACCGAAGCCCATGGCTTCGGAGCTTTCCGGTTCGAAGAACAGGGCGGCATCGTTGAGACGCAGTTTGTCCAATGCCTCACGCAGTGCGGGATAGTCGTCGGCGGAGACCGGGAACAGGCCTGCGAACACGCGCGGCTGCATGGTCTGGAAGCCGGGCAATGGATGCGCTGCGGGTTTGCCCGCCAGGGTCAGTGTGTCGCCCACGGGAGCGCCGTGTACGTCCTTGATCGAGGCGGTAATCCAGCCCACCTCGCCCGCGCCGAGTTTGTCGAGCTTCTTGCGCTTGGGGGTGAATACGCCCACTTCGCTGACTTCGTGAGCACGCCCGGTAGACATCACCAGCAACTTGTCACCGGGCTTGATCTCACCCTGCATGATGCGCACCAGCGACACCACGCCCAGGTAGTTGTCGAACCAGGAATCGATGATCAGTGCCTGCAGGCGATCGGTATCGCGCGGCTTCGGCGGCGGAATGCGCGCGACGATGGCTTCGAGCACTTCGATCACGTTCTGACCGGTCTTGGCGCTTACCGAGACGGCATCCTCGGCGTGGATGCCGATGACTGCCTCGATCTCGCCCTTCACTTTCTCCGGATCGGCGGTGGGCAGATCGATCTTGTTGAGCACCGGCACCACTTCCAGCCCCTGCTCCACCGCCGTGTAGCAGTTGGCCACCGATTGAGCTTCCACGCCCTGCGCCGCGTCTACGACCAGCAGCGCACCTTCGCAGGCGGCCAGCGAGCGGCTTACTTCATAAGAGAAGTCGACGTGACCGGGGGTGTCGATGAAATTGAGCTGATAGGTTTTGCCGTTGCGCGCCTTGTAGGGCAGCGATACGGACTGCGCCTTGATCGTGATGCCGCGTTCGCGTTCGATCGGGTTGCTGTCCAGCACCTGGGCTTCCATCTCGCGCTCGGCCAAACCGCCGCAGATCTGGATGATGCGGTCGGCAAGTGTGGACTTGCCGTGATCGATGTGGGCGATGATGGAGAAGTTGCGGATCAGTTCCATGGGCACGCTGTCAGCTTCACCGCCCCGCGCGATGCATAGGCAGCCTATCACCGGGATGGCGATATTAGCCGCTTATTATCGCATGGAATGCCCGTCCGAACTGTACGCACGAGTCCGCAAATTGGGGAGCCTGCCATGACAGGCAGGCTCCCGAGTCGACTCAACCGTTCTTGTCGGTAGGAATCGTCAGGGCGAGGAAGTTGCTGGAGTCGCCGCGGCGCACCAGCAACAGCACGGTGTCGCCCGGTTTCACGCCTGCAGTGGCGGCGCGAAACTCCTCGGCGCTGCCGATCTTCTTCTGATTCACCATGAGGATCACGTCACCGGGCTGCAAACCGGCCGTGGCAGCCACAGGGCCGGTGACGTTCTGAACGACCACCCCTTCGCCAGGCTGCAGGCCGAGCTGATGCCGGGTGTCCTGGTCCAGACCTTGCACGCTCAGGCCCAAAGCATCGGCACCCCCGCTCGGCATCGGCTTGCCCGCGGCGGAACGCCCATTCTGGTCGCGAGGCATGGTGCCGATGGTGACGTTGACCGTCTTTTCGTGCCCATCGCGCAGGATCTGCACCGGCACCGTCGTGCCCGGCTTGGTCATCGCAACCAGGGGCGGCAAGTCCGCACCTTGTTCGATCGCATGACCATTGAAGGCAAGGATGATGTCGCCCGATTGCAGACCGCCTTTCTGTGCAGCGCTGTTCGGCGATACGCTGACCACGATCGCACCTTTTGCGCTATCGAGCTTGAGAGCCTTGACTACATCGTTATCGACGGGCTTGATCATCACGCCAAGCTCGCCGCGGGTGACGTAACCCTTGGTCTTGAGCTGATCGACAACGTTCATGGCCACGTCGATCGGAATCGAAAAGGCCACCCCCTGATAACCGCCGGTGTCCGAATAGATCTGGGAGTTGATGCCGACGACCTGCCCTTGCAGGTTGAACAATGGACCGCCGGAATTACCGCGATTGATCGGTACGTCGGTCTGGATGAAGGAGGTATCAGGTTGATCCTGGCTACCGAGATTGCGGCCCACGGCACTTACGATGCCCTGAGTGACGGTGTAGTCGAAACCGAACGGCGAGCCGATAGCCAACACCCACTGACCGGGCTTGAGTAGACGCGAATCGCCAATGGTTACTGCCGGCAGCGTTGCGCCCGCATCGACTTTCAGCAGCGCAATGTCGTAAGTTGGATCGGTACCGACAACCTTGGCAGTCAATGTGCGGCGATCCTGCAGCCTGACGGTAACCGTGTCGGCATGATCGACCACATGGTTATTGGTAAGGATGTAACCATCGCTGGAGATGATGAACCCCGAACCCAGCGAGGTACGCGCCTGCTCTTCGGGTGACGGCATCATCGGCATACCGAAGAAGCGCCGGAAGATTTCCATCTGGTCGGCATCCGGCCCCTGATCCGGTCCCTGCATGGATGAAGCACCGGAATCCTTGGGACGTCGACCGGCGTATTTGGCTTCCACATGCACAACGGCGGCGGCGTTCTTTTGCACAATGCCGGTGAAATCCGGCAGGGACGCAGTGCCCGGGGCCGCTTGCGCCAACGCCCCATCGGGTTTGGCGAAGCCCGCAACCAAAACACAGCCCAATAAGCAGCCAAATAGACCGCTGAAAACATGACTGCGGACGAGACGGGGGTGACTCATGGTTCCTCCTCTGTTCTGGGCGCGCTACCCCAGCTCCATGGCTCGTAGGACGGAACGGGAGGAGGCGCGATAAAGAAATCGGGAAGTGTTACTACCGGTACCGAAAAAACAGCGGGGACTTAACGCCCCGCCGCTGCCTGATAGGCCGGCTTTTGCGCCGCGGAGCTTGTCTGCGGCGTATCGATCAGCAGCAGGTAGCTGCCATCGCGATTGTCCAGCGCCTTGTAACCGTTCACGGAATAGTCCTGGCCATTCAACGGATAGCGCTGGAACAACGGATTGTCGGACGGATCGCCCAGCGTGACAGACGCGCGCTGGCTCAACCCGGAGGCCGAATAAACACTCAACGAGGGTGGCAGGGTAGCTAGCATGTTATTGGCGCGCGCTGCGCCCATCGGCGACCGAGTAGCAACAGACGTGGTGTCTTGGGGCGTCACGCCGGCGGTAAGCGGAGCGGATCGCCTGGAATCGGGCGCGGTCGGTTGTGAAACCATCAACGCAGCAACGGCAACGCTGGCAGCGATTGCACCGCCGACGGACAGGCGCAACCAATCCCGACGCTTCGGGGTGATCGATGAGGCCGCTTGTTCGTCTTCGATAAGCTGCATCACGCGCGATGCAAAGCCGGAGCCGGCCATCGGCGGCAGCTGGCGGCGTAGACCCTCGCCTGCAACGTGGTAGCGACTCCAGACCTGCAGCAGTGACGCATCGTGATCGAGTCGACGCAGCAAAAAGCGCAATTCCTCCCGGGACAGCTCGCCGTCCATCGCAGCAGAGAGGGTTTCCATATTGGTTTCACTCATGACATCCGATCCTCGCGGTCTGACAGCAGCGGCCGCAACTTTTCGTCGATTGCCTCGCGTGCCCGGAAGATACGAGAACGCACCGTTCCGATCGGGCAGCCCATGGATTCGGCAATCTCTTCGTAGCTGAGGCCTTCCACTTCACGCAGGGTAATGGCTGTCCGCAGCTCCTCGGGCAAAGCTTGGACAGTGGCGAACACCGTTTGTTCAATTTCTTGGCGCATTAATTCACGTTCAGGCGTGGCGCTCTCCTGCATGCGGTCGGCACCGGGCACGAAAACGGCATCCTCAATCGCAATATCGTCCGCCGGTGGGCGGCGCCCCATCGCCACAAGATGGTTCTTGGCCGTATTCACGGCAATTTTGTACATCCAAGTATAGAAAGCGCTTTCGCCCCGGAATGAGCCGATCGCCCGCCAGGCCCTAACGAAGGCCTCCTGGGATACATCTTCGCACTCGGCATAATTGTGTACGTAGCGAGAAATGAGCCCGATGACCTTGTGCTGATACTTCCGCACCAGCAAATCGAAAGCACGCTTGTCCCCATTTTGTACACGCTCAACCAGCGCCCTATCGAGTTCGTTGTCGCCCATCCGGGCCGTCTCCTTCGTCACTGGGCCATACCGGGATACCGTCCATCGGATGGGTGATCTGCTCAGACCCGTACGATGCCGGCAAGTTCAGCACAGACAGCGAGGCCACCGGACGATTCTAAGATAGGGACGCTCAGAGCGGGCTCAAGCCGGCAGCCCGTCCGGTACGCCAGACAGCAGCCGCTCACGCTCGCCCAGCAGACGTTCGAAACTCGCATGCGGCAAGGGTCGGCAGAACAAGTAGCCCTGCAGCTCATCGCAATGGTTGGCGCGCAAGAACTGCAGATGTTGCTCGATCTCCACGCCTTCGGCCACCACGCCGCGTTTCAGTCGGTGCGCCATCTCGATGGTGGCACGCACGATAGCTTCGTCGTCGGGATCGACGCCAATGTTGCGCACGAAGCTCTGATCGATCTTGATGCGATCGGCAGGTAGCTTGCGCAGGTAGTCCAGCGAGGCGGCGCCGGTGCCGAAATCGTCGATGGCGATGTGGCAGCCTTGCTGGTGCAATTTCTGCATGTTTTCCATGAGATTGGGCGCGGCCTTGATGCTGATGCTTTCTGTTACTTCCAGCTCCAGCATGCCCGGATCAAGGCCGGTTTCCTGCAGCACGCTTGCCACCAGTTCGGAGAGATCCGGCTGCATCAACTGCACAGCCGAAAGATTGACGCCCAGTCGCAAGCGCAATCCAAAACGATCTTCCCATTCTTTGGCTTGTTTGCAGGCCGTGCGCAATACCCACTCTCCGATCGAAACGATGAGACCCGATTCTTCGGCCAACGGAATGAAAAAGCCGGGGCCGATATTGCCGAGCTCGGGATGCTCCCAACGCAACAATGCTTCCATGCCGACGATGTCTTCCGTGCCCGCATGAATTTGTGGCTGATAGAAGACACGCAGTTCGCCGTTGCCTTCCGCATGACGAAGACGCGCTTTCAAGGCGGCGTTCTGCTGCTCCTGCGCGGGACTGACATCGTAAACACGGTAGTTGTTGCGCCCCATGCTCTTGGCCGCGTACATCGCTTCGTCCGCGTGCTTGAGTAGGGTTTCGGCATCCGGTGCATCTTCCGGAAAGAAACTGATACCGATGGATGCCGTCACCTGCAACTCGGGACCGTCGTCCAGATGCAACGGCACATCCATCAGTTGCACGATTTTCTCGGCAACACGCAATACGTCATCGGTTTTCACGATGTGCCTGAGCACGATCGTGAATTCGTCACCTGCATAGCGAGCGACCGTATCGGAGGCACGCACGCTGCTGCGAAGACGTTGTGTAACGGCGACCAGCACCTGGTCGCCGACGGCATGCCCCAGGGTATCGTTGATGAACTTGAAACGATCCAGATCAACGAACAACACGGCAAAGCATTCGCCCGTTCTGTTCGCTTCGCGAATGATCGTGTCGAGGCGATCGTTGAACAGCAGTCGGTTGGGCAAGCCGGTAAGCGCGTCCAACAATCCCTCTGCACGTCCCTGCTCGCGCGTCCGGCGCAGCTCGAGCATGTGTGCAAAATGCGCCGCCGCACAATGCAGCACCGGTTCCACGATCTCCGGTTCACCGAAGGGATTGCGGCTGCCGGCCAACAGAGCACCCAGAACGCTGCGCCGCTCGTCAACCAAAGGTAACCCGACGAATCCACGCAAACCCAACTGGCCGATCAGCGGATCGACATCGGCAAGCCGTCTGGCATCGTGCGGATGCATGAGGGTTCGACCGCCCAACACAAGCCGCAAGGAGCTCTGCAGCTGCGGCCCGGGCCAGTTCTGTTCATCGCCGCGCCAACGCTGCACGATCTGCACAGGAACACTGCTTTCTTCCGGGCGCGCCGACCAAACGGCGAGGTAATCCAGCCCCATTTCATCGAGCAACAGCTGGGCGGCATCCGTCACTCCCGCATCGTCGTGGCCACCGCTGAACAAGCGCGCCAGCAACGTCAAGGCGACGGCTGGGCGCACACCGGCACGATCACTGCGGAATTGGAGTGCGATCACTTCGCGACCGCCATGACGCACGCGACGCACGCTTGCCTCGCCGGTGTCGTGGCCACGGATCGATTTACGCTGGCAGGCAAGCCATCGCCGATCGCCATCGCCGAACGCCTTTTCCATGCTTATGCTTTCGAAGGACAGCACTTCGCGCAGCGGCAAGCCGGTCAATACGCTATTGGCCAGGCCGCTGTGCCGCATATAAGCGGGACTCGCCTCCACGACCTGTCCGGCCTGAGGGTCGACGATCAGCCAATCGCCATCGCCATCTTCGAAGACAAACCGATAGTCGCCACCGGACGGCTTCGCAGCAGCCGGTGGGCTGGGCACACTCGATGGTTTTTCTGCGACAACTGGCTTCTCGCCGCCACGCAGTTGTTGCCAGCGGGCGATCAGCTCGGTGCCGACTTGCGAGGCATACAACCAGCCTCCCACAACATCAGGCAGCTGGGTGGGTTTGATCGTTGCATCATCGACCAACACAGCAATGATGGGCGCATCCACGCACGGCGGCAGCAGACGCAATTGTTCGCATAGCGTAAGACTCGAGCGCCCATCGCCATCGAAGGCCACGACGATCAGAGACAGCGGTTCGCGCCCTTCCAGCAGAATGGCCGCGTGCGTCGTATCGCGCGCGGAATGAATCGGGGGATGTCCTTCACCGTCGAGTACGTCGAACAGTTCGCGCCGCAGCTCTCGCTGAGACGCCACCAGCAAAATACCAGCCTGAAACATCGCGTCCATCACAACAGCCAGCGTCCGTCGCGCAGTCGGGGGCGTTGCGCGGCTTGCGCCACACCGCTGATGCGCACTGCCACATCGTCGAAGCTGGCGATCAGGGTTGGCGCCGCATCCATCAGGACGACCCTGCGAACGTGCCCGGCGGGCGCACGCGCCAACTGCCGTAACAACGTGCTGTCCATCGCGGACATCGGCAAGGGAAACCGCTCGATCAGATAGACGCCGAAATGGATGCTCTGCTGGATATAGCGCAACGCATTGCCCAGACGTTGCGAACCCGGAATACGGGTATGCGCTTCGCGCAGGTTGCCCATGCCCGCTTCAGGCTGCCAGACATAGATGGACTGGCCACTATGGCGGGCGATGCCGCGAAACTGCTCGATCAGGGACTCGCTATCGGTATGTTCGAGCACGACCAGTCCACCGGGCGCGGTGAGGATGCGCTCGTAGATGTCGCTGCCGGCAAGCGGCGCAGGAGCCATCAGTGAAGTCATAGCGCCCAAAGGGAGAGTTGTCGCGCTCCGTACGTTACGCGCTCGCGCGCCAAGCGCAATAGCCGAAATGCCAGGGCGTGACCCATGCGGCACACCCGGATGCTGCTAGGTCGTATAAGCGTCGGTTCAGGACCTCCCGGGGTTCTGGTGTCTCGCAATCATAGCGGCGGGACGGTATGGTGAAGGTCTCTCGGCCATACCCCTATCCCCATGTTCGAAGGATTGCGTTTCAGTCACTGGAAAACGAGCCTGGACGACAGCGGCATCGTCACCCTTACCCTCGATCGCGCCAACAGCAGCGTCAACGCCATTTCCCGCGAAGTGCTGGACGAACTGGGCCAGATCGTCGAACGCCTGGCGATCGAAAAGCCCGCGGGTGTCATCATCCATTCGGCCAAGCCGAACGGGTTCGCGGTCGGTGCGGACATCAAGGAATTTGTCGAGTACGCCAGGCTGGGCACGGTGCAGGAAAACATCGAGAACGGCCAGCGGGTCTACGAATCGTTGGCACGCCTGCCCTGCCCAACGGTGGCAGCCATCCACGGCGCCTGCATGGGCGGCGGCACCGAGCTCATCCTGGCCTGCCAACAGCGCATTGCCGCTGACGATGAGAAAACACGGATCGGCCTGCCCGAGGTGATGCTGGGCATTCACCCAGGCTGGGGCGGTTCCGCCAGGCTGCCGCGACTCATCGGTGCGCCTGAAGCGCTGCCTGTGATGCTCACCGGCAAGGCTTTATCGGCCCGTCGGGCCAAGAACCTCGGGGTGGTCGACCGGCTTGCCCGTCCGGATGAGTTACTGCCGGAAGCCCGCGCCCTGTTACGTCATCCGCACGCGCGCCCGTTCGCGCAGCGCGCCAGGGCATGGGCGACCAACACCTGGCTTGCGCGGCAAATTCTTGCGCCCATGGTGATCAAACAGACGGCCGCAAAGGTGCGCAAGGAACACTACCCGGCGCCCTTCGCTTTAATCGATGTATGGAAACGCGGCGGTAGCAATATCCAGCAACGCTTGAAGCTGGAAGCACGTTCCGTATCCAAGCTCGCGCAAACACCCACCGCACACAACCTGATACGCATCTTCTTCCTGCAAGAACGCTTGAAGGGTCAAGGCAGCGGCGTAGATGCAGAGATCCGGCATGTGCATGTCGTCGGCGCCGGTGTTATGGGTGGCGACATTGCGGCCTGGGCTGCGTTCAAAGGGTTTGACGTCACACTGCAAGATCGCGAGATGAAGTTCATCCAGCCCGCGCTGGACCGCGCCCGCGCGCTGTATGAGAAAAAACTCAAGACGCCCGAAAAGGTGGAAGAAACGTATCGCCGTTTGCGCGCGGATGTGGAAGGTAGCGGTATAGCCCAGGCCGACCTTGCGATTGAAGCGATCTTCGAGAACGCCCAAGCCAAGGAAGCGCTATACGCAATCATCGAGCCACAATGTCGTAGCAACGACATCCTGGCCAGCAACACGTCCTCGATTCCGCTTGATGAACTGCGCAAGGGGCTGAAAGCACCACAGCGCTTTTTAGGCCTACATTTCTTCAATCCCGTAGCGCAGATGCCTTTGGTGGAAGTGGTACGCCACGATCAACTCGATCCAGCCATCGAAAAGCGCGCGCTAGCTTTCTGCAAAGCCATCGGCAAGCTACCGGTGGCGGTCAAGGGCACGCCAGGTTTCCTGGTTAACCGCATCCTGATGCCTTACTTGCTCGAGGCGTTGCGTCTTTACAACGAAGGCGTGCCGGGTCCGGTGCTGGACAAGCAGGCCAAGAGCTTCGGCATGCCGATGGGCCCTATCGAACTGGCCGACACGGTTGGACTGGATGTATGTGCCTCGGTGGGCAAGGAACTGGCGCCCTTCCTGGGTCTGGAGCTGCCGCCTGGTCTGGAGGACAAACTCGAAGCAGGCAAGCGCGGCAAGAAGGATGGCCAGGGTCTTTACACCTGGCAGGACGGCAAACCGCAGAAGCCCGAAGTCGATCCCGATTACACGCCACCGCCGGATCTGCAGGACCGCATGATCCTGTCGATGGTGAACGAAGCGGTCGCATGCCTGGGGGACAAAGTGGTGGACGATGCGGATCTGCTGGACGCCGGCGTGATCTTCGGCACCGGCTTCGCACCCTTCCGCGGCGGTCCGATTCAGTACGTGCGCAGCGAAGGCGCAGAGAACATTCGGCAGAAGCTCGAAACGCTGTCCAAGCGTTATGGCGAACGTTTCGCGCCAAAGAATGGCTGGGATCATCCGGCGTTGAAGCAGAGCGGATTCGAGTTTCCGCCTAACTCCTAACGTGGATTGCGGGCCTTATGCGAAGGTGCTGTCACGCACCTTCGCAACGTGCACTTACCACATCAAATCATCAGGCACGCCGTCCTCACCTACGCCACCGGCGGAAGGATCGACCAGCAACGCCACCAGATGGGAATCAATCGCGCGCACCTGCTCAGCGATCGATTGCGTGACCAACACATAGCGACCGCCGTTCTGGACGATGCCAAGCTTGCCCGCATTGAGCTCGGCTAGCTGCGTAGCATCGACGTACAGACGACGGATCTTGCCACCGTATTCGAAGTGGCGAACCTGATCGACGTCGGCCTTATTCAGCGCATTGCCTTCAAGCAACTGCTGCACCTTGGCTTTGCGCTCGCGTCTTACACGCGCCTGTTCGGCGGCTTCCTGCTCGGCACGCTTGCGCTCGTTGGCTTCGGTCTGCGCGCGTATGGCATAAGCCTTTGCCAGGTCGATCTCCTCCTGGCTGCGGGCAGGACGCGGCTTGTGCGGCGGCTTGCCCTTCCCCGAAGAAGCACTGGGCTTCGCCGCGGGCTGCTGCTGGCGCTTCTCGTCCCTGATCTGTTTGACAATGCCGCTCTTGAGCAGCTGATCTCGTAGTGAATCGACCATGATCAAAATCCGATATTACGTGTTGCGTTTCAGTAATGCGGCGGTGGCGGTTCGGAATGTGGATCGTGACCCTGGCCTGTCCGTACCGATGCCAGTTCACTGCGCAAATCGTGGATCATGCGCTCCAGCGCGGCTATGCGCATAGATTGTTCGGCGTCGGCCGCGACCAGAGCCTGCACAGCATCGTCGATAAAGGCGAGCCGCACTTCCAATTCCACCAGACGTTGCTCGTGACTAGTCATCGTCATTCTGGACGGAACACACTGCGCCCACGGCCGATGCCGTAGTACGCCAAACCGGCTTCTTCAACCGCTTCGGGCTCATACAGATTGCGTCCGTCAAAAACGGCAGGTTCCTTCAGCATGGCGCGAATGCGCACGAAATCAGGGCTACGGAACGCCTTCCATTCCGTGACGATCGCCAGCACATCGGCACCCTCCAACGCCTGATAGGCGTTCTCGCACAACACCAGATCGCTGCGCTGCCCGTATACGCGATGCGTTTCCTCACGCGCCTCCGGATCGAATGCGCGCACCGTCGCGCCTGCTTCCCACAATGCTTCCATCAGGCTACGGCTGGACGCCTCGCGCATATCGTCGGTGTTGGGTTTGAACGCTAGACCCCATAGGGCAATCGTTCGTCCGCGCACGTTTCCGTCGAAGTAGTGCTGAATGAATTGGAACAGCTTGGCCTTTTGGTCGACATTGACCGCTTCGACCGCACTCAGCAAGCGTGCTTCGTAACCTACAGATCGAGCGGTACGTTCGAGTGCCTGCACATCTTTGGGAAAGCACGAGCCACCATAACCGGCGCCCGGATAAATGAAGTGGTAGCCGATACGCGGATCCGAACCGATGCCTTGCCGCACGAGTTCCACATCGGCGCCGACCAGCTCGGCAATGTTGGCGATTTCATTCATGAAACTGATCTTGGTCGCCAGCATCGCATTTGCGGCGTACTTGGTCAGCTCGGCAGAACGCACGTCCATAACTACAGTGCGATCATGATTGCGATTGAATGGCGCATACAGTTTGCGCAGCAGTTCGATGGCGCGCTCGCTGGAACTGCCTATCACGATGCGATCCGGACGCAAGCAATCTTCGACCGCATCGCCTTCTTTCAGGAATTCGGGATTGGATACCACGTCAAAATCGATGTCGGCACCGCGCGCCGAAAGTTCGGCGGCAACCGCTTTACGTACACGATCAGCCGTACCGACGGGCACGGTGGATTTATTGACGACTACCGCGTAGCGATCCAGATGCCGCCCGATCGTCTTGGCCACACCCAAGACATATTGCAGATCCGCACTACCGTCTTCGTCGGGCGGCGTTCCTACGGCAATGAAAATGATCTGCGCATGTGCGATGGACGATGATGCATCGGTCGTAAAGTCGAGCTGCCCATTGGCGTGATTTCGCCGCACGACAGGTTCCAGTCCCGGCTCGAAGATGGGTATCTCGCCGCGCGCGAGGCGAGCCACCTTGTCCTCATCAATGTCGACGCAAACCACATGGTTGCCCATCTCGGCCAAGCAAGCCCCGGTGACAAGACCCACATAACCGGTTCCGAAAATGGTGACTTTCATCTATGGGATCACAGCCTCGTTTGTGGCCGCCGATTCTAGCAGGGCATATAAGAAACCCCAGTGTCAGGGATCCATGCGCGGAATGCACTGAAAGAAACAGGGCGCGAATTGCTTCGCGCCCTGCTCGGTGTACTACCCGCGATGCGTGCTAGTAATTACTGCCCGCCGCCGGCTTCGCCGCCACCCGGAGCGCCCTGCTGAGGCGCCGCGCCTGCTGCGGTCGGACCGGTGCTGATCAGCGTCACGTCGAAGATCAACGTTTCATTCGGCGGGAACTGGCTCTGCGGCTCAGCGCCATAGGCGAGGTTCGCCGGAATGAAGAGCTTGTAATGACCGCCAACCTGCATCAGCTGCAGACCTTCGCGGAAACCCGGAATCACGCGGGCCAGCGGGATCGAGGCCGGTCCAGGCGGGTTGTGCTTCGACGACGCGTCGAAAACATCGCCATTCAGGAAGGAACCGGAGTAGTCGATCTTGACCGTGTCATTCGGACCCGGACGTGCGCCCGTGCCTTGCGAAAGCACCTGGTACTGCAGGCCCGAAGCCGTGGTCTTCACGCCAGCAGCCTTCTTGTTCTTGGCCAGGAAAGCGTCGCCCTCGGCTTTGTTCTTCGCCGAGAAAGTGTCGTATTCCTGCTTGCCTTTGGCTTGCGCCTGCGTCACGAAGTTCTTCCACACCGTCTCTGCTTCGGCGTCGGAAATGGTCGGCTTTTGGCCGGACAACGCAGCGGTAACGGCCTGACCGACAGCCGCCGGATCCACCATCCCGCGCATCGGGGCAGGAATCTGTCCAACTAACTGGTAACCAAGAATCTGGCTGGCCTTGGCCTTGTCGTACGTACCGGTACCGGTGGTGGACGTCTGGGCCTGCGCGCCAGCAGTCATGCCCAGCGCTACAGCCAGCGCGGCCGCCGTCAGCGTGGGTCGCAGAAAATGCTTCATTTGGAACTCCCTCGTAATGGATATGCCGGCGAGCCGGCCGGACCTCCCCCAAATGGAGGCTGGCCCCGCATTGTGCGGTGTCCTGTCCGGTCTTGGCAACGACGTTTGGTAATTGACCATCAGCCAGGATAAAGGTTCAGCCGCATGAGTGTGCGCGGCTTCTCATTCAGCTTCATTCGTGACCGGCAGATGACGGCTTTTCCAGGGTTTCACGCAATGCAGCCTGCAATCGCGCATGCAGCTTGACCATCCCGCGCCAAAGCACGATAGCGAGGGCTACGGACACGGCGATGAGAGATAGCGCTACGCCACGCGGCGGCAAAATCGCAGAGCTCAGCACACTGACCAGAATCGCCAGGGCCATTAGAGTCGCCAATGGGATCATCTTCGCAAGAACCTGCCGGATGGCTTGCGTATATCCCCCGGCGAGGCTCTCCCTGATACCTAGCTCGGCCAGCAACATGCCAAGAGCCTCCGCTTTGCGGTACACCGCGATCAGCAGCGGCAATGACAAGAACAGAGCACTTGCCCAGATGACCGAGTGACGCAGATCAAGCCCAAGTCCCAAGCGCTCGAACCAGTCTGCGTTATGTGCATTCACGTAAGCGCCGATGACGAACAACGTCACCACTAGCGCCACGTTCACGGCGATGTGCCACAGCAGTCGGCGAAACATCGCCGCCAACGTGGCGTTCTCCTCGACGGGACGAAGGTTCTCCAGCCACCCGCTGTAGCTGCTCACCAGCAATCGCAGAGGCCGAGGCAGAGTGCGCCGTCCAGCACGCGCGAGCAGATCGGTAGAGCGAAGCAAATAGGGTGAAGCGAGCATGCAAATCAGTGCGGCAGCGACGGCGATCGGATAGATAAAGTCGTTGATCGCACCAAGTGTCAGCCCCAGTGTGGCGATCACAAAGGAAAACTCGCCGATCTGCGCCATGCAAAGTCCGGTGCGCAAAGAAGTGCGTGGATCGTGTCCTATGAAAAACACACCCACGGTGCAGACCACGCTTTTGCCGATCATCACCGTCAACGCAATGAGCACTGCCGGCAAGGCGTAGTGTGCGAGTTGCGTCGGGTCGATCTTCAGGCCAATGGCGACGAAAAACAGCGCAGCGAACATATCGCGCAACGGCTCGACAAGATGCACGACACGCGGCGCATTGCGTGCCTCCGCAACGACGGCACCTGCCAAAAAAGCCCCCAAAGCACCGCTGAAACCGAGCCACTGGGCAAGCAAGCTCGCACCAAAACAGATGCCGAGCACACTAACGAGCAGCGTTTCGTCACGATCAAAATGCGCGATGTAGTCGACCAGTCGCGGCAATAGCAGCAGCCCGACGATCATGCCTGCAATGACAAACAAACCCAGGTGCCCGATGAGGCTGAGAGCCGCCCCGGTTTGCACGGTTCCGCTGATAGCGACGGCAGTGAGCAAGGTCAAAATCACAATGGTCAGCATGTCCTCGGCCACCAGCATGCCGACTACCAGCCGCGCGAAGGGCCATTGCCTCAGACCGCCTTCCATCAAAGTGCGCGTAGCCACCATGGTCGAAGACAGGGCCATGATCGCGCCAAGAAACAAGGCATTTCTGCTGCCCCAGCCGAACAGCAGGCCCAGCCCATAGCCGACCCACAACATGAACCCGACCTCGATCACCGTAACAAGCAGCAACGCGCCGCCCACCTGGCGCAACTTGCGTACGCTGAACTCGAGCCCCAGCGTGAACATCAGCAGGACGACACCGAGATTGGAGATATCTCCGATCGTGCGCGGATCGGCCACCAGCACACCCGGTGTATGCGGGCCGATCACCACACCTGCCAGGATGTAGCCAGGCAATACGGGCAATCGCAGGAGCTGGAACAGCACCGTTGTCGTGCCAGCCACCAGCATGACGAGCGCAAGGTCGCGGATAAAACCGATATCGTGCATGCCCTTCCTCGCGTCCGTGTCTCGACGACAGCTTAAACCGAAGCGGCATACCGGCTGGGCACGATAAAGGGAGGGACTCGATTCATCTGTCAGCGTGTTTTTTTCCAAAAATCGCTTGACGGAATTCAGGTACCACCCTATTCTTTCTGGCTTCCAGCGGCGGGGCCATAGCTCAGCTGGGAGAGCGCCTGCATGGCATGCAGGAGGTCGGCGGTTCGATCCCGCCTGGCTCCACCAACACATACGTCCCCATCGTCTAGAGGCCTAGGACATCACCCTTTCACGGTGGCGACCGGGGTTCGAATCCCCGTGGGGACGCCAATTCAAGCGAATTGGAAAAGGACTTAGTGTGTGAGGTCGCTGGAACGTTGTACAACGCGGAGCGGTAGTTCAGTCGGTTAGAATGCTGGCCTGTCACGCCGGAGGTCGCGGGTTCGAGTCCCGTCCGCTCCGCCATTTTTTTATAACGATCGTCTTCGCAAGAAGCCCGCTGCCTCGCGGGCTTTTTTGTTGCCCGTCGAACGACTATTTCACCGCGCGTTCCAGCGTGCCGGACGAGTGCCCCTGCTCGGCCAGGTATTCCAGCCATCGCGCCAAGAAGCTGTTCATTTGCAGCCGGTGCTGGAACACGGTGTGTGCTGGCGTAAACGGCCCAAGCACTTGCCACAGGTGTCGTCCCGGGTGGCAATGCAATGCCTCGGCGACATGCGCATCGTTGTAGACACGCAGTTGCGCAGACGGTGCACGGCGACCCGTCTGCGCATCGACAAACCCATAAGTAAGTTCCAGCTCGAGCGTGTACGGATGGCACTCTTGCACCACGAGGTGCACCGGCAGGCCGTCGTCCACATCCGACACGTAATCGCCCAAGGCAAGCTGCTGCGGCGCAAATAGGCGCGTCAGCCGATGGTAGTTTTCGGCATAAAGGCCCATCAGGAACTCGAAGCGTCCCGGTAACAGGGCAGTACGGCGGTCGAGCACGGCACTCATGGGTGTACGGAAACCTCTATCGCTCAGAACATGGTTTTTTCGATACCGAACTGATCGAAGATTTTGCTCGCAATCTCTTCGATCGAAACGTGCGTTGTGTTGAGAGACGGAATACCGGCCTGACGCATCAGCCGATCCGCCTGCTCCAGCTCCCACCGGCATTGCTTTAGCGTGGCATAACGGCTGCCTGGGCGCCGCTGTTCGCGAATCTGCGCCAGGCGTTCAGGTTCAATGGTCAGGCCGAACAGGCGTTGCTTGTAGTTGCGCAAGCGCGAGGGTAGTTCGAGCTTTTCCAGATCTTCGTCGGTCAACGGGTAATTGGCGGCGCTCACGCCGTAATGCAAGGCCATGTACAAGCAGGTTGGCGTTTTGCCCGAGCGCGACACGCCTATAAGGATCAGATCGGCCTGTGCGTAGTCCACGTCGATGCCATCGTCGTGGCTCAACGCGTAATTAGTGGCGTTGATACGCGCCTCGTACTTGGCGAAATCCACCAGACCGTGGGAACGGTTGACGGCGCCGGAATGACGGGTTCCCAGTTCGTCTTCGAGCGGGCCGATAAACGGCGCGAACACATCCAGTATCAGCGCGCCGCTGGTTGCGACGATCTCGCACAAATTGGAGTCGGCCATCGTATTGACCACGATCGGACGTTGCCCGCTTTGCGCGTAACGGGTCTTGATTCGCAGCGCGGCCGTCTCGGCTTTGTGCGGGTCGTCGATAAATGGCAGGCGATGCTTTTCGAACTGCACCCCCTCGAACTGAGCGAGGATGCTGTTTCCGATCGTCTCGGCGGTAATACCAGTCGAATCGGAGATGAAAAAAACCGAGCGCTGCATGCTGGATCCGTGGGTTGGGAAGGTTCCTGCCTTGCACCATATCTCAAGCACGCAAACCTGTCTTTGCTTGACCAACACCTGACTGGTATGCAGTTGGCGCGGCACGAAGGCGCAATGGTCTTCTTGTGCCGCGCACCATCGGCAGCGGACAATACCAGTCTTGTGCGGCCCGTTTCCCCCGTGCCGCCCCCAGCCATGTATGACGAGCTCTTGAGGAGACTCCCTTGAACGATCTGGTGCTTTGGCTCGACCAACTGCGCATGACTGACCTTGGCAAGGTCGGCGGTAAAAATGCGTCGCTCGGCGAGATGATCGGCAACCTGGCCCAGCTAGGGGTTTCCGTGCCCGGCGGTTTTGCCACGACGGCGGACGCCTTCCAGCAATACCTCGAAAAAAGCGGTCTAGCCAAGCGCATCGCCGAACGACTGGTCACGCTAGATGTCGATGACGTCGACGCGCTGGTCGCCGGCGGCAAGGAAATCCGTGGCTGGATCGTCGACACCGCCCTGCCCGCCGAACTCGAACAAGCCATCCGCGAGGCCTACGTCAAGCTGTGCAAGGACGCCGGCAGCGACAATATCGCCGTCGCCGTGCGCTCCTCCGCCACCGCCGAAGATCTGCCGGACGCCTCCTTCGCCGGCCAGCAGGAAACCTTCCTCAACGTAGTCGGCATCGACGACGTGTTGCACAAGGTCAAGGAAGTCTTCGCCTCGCTTTACAACGACCGCGCCATTGCCTACCGCGTACATCAGGGATTCAAGCACGAAGACGTGTTCCTCTCCGCCGGCGTGCAGCTGATGGTGCGCTCGGACGTGGGCGCCTCTGGCGTGCTGTTCACGCTCGACACCGAATCGGGCTTCCGCGATGTGGTGTTCGTCACCGGCAGCTATGGTCTGGGCGAGATGGTGGTACAGGGCGCCGTCAATCCTGACGAGTTTTACGTCTTCAAACCCACGCTACGGGAAGGCAAGCCCGCCGTGCTGCGCCGCAGCCTTGGCGCCAAGCAGCAGCGCATGGTGTATTCGAACAAGCCGGGCGAGCGTGTGCGCATCGAAGAAACGCCTGCCGCCGATCGCAACCGTTTCTGCATCAACGATGCGGACGTGCAGGAACTGTCCAAGCAGGCGCTGGTGATCGAAAAGCACTACGGCCGTCCCATGGACATCGAGTGGGCGAAAGACGGCAACACCGGCAAGCTCTACATCGTGCAGGCGCGTCCGGAAACGGTGAAGTCGCGCGCACACGCGACGCAGCTTGAGCGCTTCCATCTCAACGAGAAAGGCAAGGTGCTGGCCGAAGGCCGTGCCATCGGCCAGAAGATCGGTGCAGGTAAGGCGCGTGTGATCCGCTCACTCGCCGACATGAACAAGGTGCAGCCGGGCGACGTGCTCGTTGCTGACATGACCGATCCCGATTGGGAGCCGGTGATGAAGCGCGCTTCGGCCATCGTCACCAATCGCGGTGGTCGTACCTGTCACGCGGCGATCATCGCGCGCGAGCTGGGCGTGCCCGCCGTGGTCGGCACAGGCAATGCGCTGGATTTGATTCCGGATGGGCTCGGCGTAACCGTGTCCTGCGCCGAAGGCGACACCGGCACCATCTACGAAGGTCAGCTGAAGTTCGATCGCGTCACCGCTGACCTCGGAGCCATGCCCGAAGCGCCCCTCAAGATCATGATGAACGTCGCCAACCCGGAACGCGCATTCGACTTCGGCATGTTGCCCAATGCCGGCATCGGCCTGGCGCGCCTGGAGATGATCATCGCCAGCCACATCGGCGTGCATCCGAAGGCCTTGCTCGAATACAGCAAGCAGGATGCCGACACCAAGGCAAAGATCGACGCGCGCATCGCCGGCTATGCCGATCCGGTGAGTTTCTATGTGGATCGTCTCGCCGAAGGCATCGCCACCATCGCCGCATCGGTCTATCCGAAGCCGGTGATCGTGCGCCTGTCCGACTTCAAGTCCAACGAATACGCCAACTTGCTCGGCGGTTCGCGCTACGAGCCGCACGAAGAAAACCCGATGATCGGCTACCGCGGCGCCAGTCGTTACGTCGATGCCGGTTTCGCCGAATCGTTCGGCCTGGAATGCAAGGCCGTCAAGCGCGTGCGCGAAGTGATGGGTCTCACCAACGTATGGGTGATGATTCCGTTCGTGCGCACGCTCGATGAAGGTCGCAAAGTGGTCGACGTGCTGGGCAAGAACGGCCTGAAGCGTGGCGAGCACGATCTGAAGGTCATCATGATGTGCGAGCTGCCATCCAACGCCCTTCTCGCTGACGAATTCCTCGATATTTTCGACGGCTTCTCGATCGGCTCGAACGACCTTACCCAGCTCACCTTGGGCCTGGACCGCGACTCCAGCGTGGTCGCCCACTTGTTCGACGAACGCGATCCGGCAGTGAAGAAGCTGCTGTCCATGGCCATCCAGACCGCGCGCAAACGCGACAAATATGTCGGCATCTGCGGCCAGGGCCCGTCCGATCATCCGGATCTGGCCGAGTGGCTAATGGATCAAGGCATCGAATCGGTGTCGCTCAATCCAGATACCGTGGTCGACACGTGGCTACGTTTGGCCAAGCGCAAAGCCGACTGATCGAAACAGCACGTAACGCGATGGGGCGGTGGCAACACCGCCTCATTTTTTTGCCCCGCGAAACTAGACGGCGCTTGCGTTGTCCACCTTTGCTAAGGAACGAATGATCCCTCCACCGACAGCCCAGGGGTATGCCATGCGCGGCTTCACGCAATTCCTTTCCAGGAACAAAGGATTCATCACCTTCATGCTCTGCATGATCATGTTCCGCAGCGCCCTGGCCGATTGGAGCGTGGTACCGACCGGTTCGATGCAACCCACCATCCAGATCGGCGACCGCATCGTGGTGGACAAAGCGGCCTACGACATCCGTGTACCGCTTACCCATATATCGCTGCTGCACTTGGCCGATCCCCAGCGCGGTGACATCGTTGTGCTCGATTCGCACGCCGCGCGCGAGCGCCTGGTGAAGCGAGTGATCGGAATTCCCGGAGACGAGGTGGCCATGCGAGGGAACGTTCTTTACGTCAACGGCGTTGCGGCCAACTACTCACCCGCAGCGGTAAAGGGCATCCACGACGACCAGCAGGATCCGGCCCGCTACGCGATCGAGCGGGTGGGCGTTATGCAGCACCTTATCCGGTTGTCCCTCTACCGTCCCAGCGAAGCGCGCGATTTCGGTCCGGTGTCGGTCCCTCCCGGTCAATATTTGTTGTTAGGCGACAATCGCGACAACAGCATGGACTCGCGTTACTTCGGCTTTTTTCCGCGTAACGAAATCGTTGGGCGCTCGCGCTACGTGGCGCTTTCCCTGGATCCTAACAATGACTACTTGCCTCGAAAACAGCGTTTTGCGGCCAGGCTAGACGGCTACGGCGAAGCGGCGGCCACCAGGTAAGCGAGCTGCCCGCCAGTTGTCATGACTACGTCCAGCACGTATCATGTCCGGC
>NZ_BSNQ01000003.1:0-366410 GCF_030160075.1 Dyella lipolytica | reverse complement strand
CTCTCCGCCAGCAATAAAAAACGCCCCTCGTGGGCGTTTTTTATTGCTGGCGGAGAGGGTGGCAGGCTGAGAGCCCACCCGGTTCGACCGATTCGCCGGGAGCAAATCGGGACAGCCGCAGGCTGGCCCCGCTGCGCCCAGCGCAGAGGGTGAGGCCCATGGATGGGCCGAACCATCCCACCCACTCACCCAATACATTCTTCACACACAAATTTTTGCGCCACGCATCCACATCCGGCATGCTGCGCCCATCTACCCGGCGGATGCTCATGATCGAATTCGGACACGGAACCCACGTCGGACTGCGCCGCACGCGCAACGAAGACACCTACTGCGCCGACGCAACGCTCGGCCTGTTTCTGGTCACCGATGGCATGGGCGGGCATCAGCACGGCGAAGTGGCTTCCGCGCTCGCGCGGGATGCCATTGTGGAACGGGTTCGTGGTGGACTGTCGTTGGTCGAGGCCGTGCATGGCGCGGCCGCGCAGTTGCTGGAGCATGCTCAGCGCTACGACGATGCGTTGCCCATGGGCACCACCGTTGCCGCGATCCGTTTTTCCGAACAAGGCTATGAAGTGGCCTGGGTGGGCGACAGCCGCATTTATCAATGGCACAACGGCCTGCGCCGGATCAGCCACGATCATTCGCTGGTGCAGGAGCTGGTGGCGTCCGGCGTGATCAATGAGGCGCAGGCTGCGCGCCACCCTCAACGCAATGTGCTGACACAAGCGCTAGGTATAACTGCACTCGCTCAGCTGCACATCAGCATGGCGAAGGGACAGCTCGAGCCCGGCATGAGCTTCTTGGTGTGCAGCGATGGCCTTACCGAGGAAGTGAGCGATAACGCCATCGCAAACATCGTGGATCGTCAGGATCTGGCCGCGCAGGAATGTATCGATCATCTGTTGCTTGCCGCACTCGACGGTGGCGGCAGCGACAATATCACGGCGATTCTTGCGCGCATTCGCTGATGCGGTTCACACGTCGGATTCTTGCCGACGCCAAACGGACTGCCCACCGGCACTTTTATCCAACGCATCGAGACGCCGCAGATGCGATTCGATTTCTTCGGCATTGGCGCGCAACACGCGCGGGCGACTCGCCAGCACGACGGGCGTGATAACGGCACGAACGCCGGTCTCGGTAGCCCCCTCGAAACCAAGATCGAGCACCACCTGCCCGGAGGTCATGGCGAGATAGACGTCGGCAAGCAACTGCGCGTCGATCAGGCCGCCATGCAAGTCGCGCGCGGAGTTGTCGACCCCGAGGCGTTTACATAGCGCGTCCAAACTATTGCGCTGCCCGGGGTAGCGTTCCCGTGCCATCGCGAGCGTATCGAGCACTGCGCACCGATCGGCCATGCGGCCATAGCGCTCGCCAACACGCGCGAGCTCGGCATCGAGAAAGCCGATATCGAAGGTGGCGTTATGAATGATCAGTTCGGCGCCGTCGACGAAGGCGAGAAATTCGTCCACGACCTCCGCAAAGCGCGGTTTGTCGAGCAGAAACTCATCGGCGATGCCGGTTACCTCGCGTGCGCCTTCGTCGATGGCGCGCTCTGGGTTGAGGTAAGTCTGGTAGTGCCGTCCGCTCGGTCGGCGTTCGATCAGTTCGACACAGGCGATTTCGATAAGGCGATGGCCTTGGCGCACTTCAAGGCCGGTGGTTTCGGTATCGAGAACGATCTGCCTCATGCCTGGTCCTTGAACTGCTCGGCCTGTTCCCGCGCGGCCTGATCGACGCGCTCGTTTTCAGCATGCCCGGTATGACCGCGCACCCACTTCCAACGAACCTGATGAGGCGCCACCGCGGCGGCGAGCCGTTCCCAAAGATCCTGGTTTTTCACCGGCTTCTTGTCCGCCGTGCGCCAGCCATTGCTTATCCAGCGCGGCACCCACTCTTCCATGCCCTGCATGACGTAGCGTGAGTCGGTGGTCACTATCACCTCGCAAGGGCGTTTGAGCGCTTCCAACGCGTTGATCGCGGCAAGCAGTTCCATCCGGTTGTTGGTGGTTTGTGCTTCACCGCCGCTGATCAGCCGCTCACTACCCTTGGCTCTCAGCAACGCCGCCCATCCCCCGGGACCGGGGTTGCCGAGGCATGCGCCATCGGTAAACGCTTCCACATCCGCCACTCGTTCTGCTCCATCTTCTCTTGTATGTGATGTTCAACTGACCGAACTACGACGCGCACCTGGCGCGAGGCCAGCCCGAACCGGTGTCGAGAGAGGCTTGGGTCGTAACCTTGTCGGCACACTCTGCGGTCCCTTTTTGCGTGCGACCAGCACGTAGCCGCCGCCGAGCATGCCTGAGGCCTTTCCGGGCTCGGCTGAAGGCAATGGCCAGATCCGCCCTACCCGCTGCACCCGTTCCACTTGCAAATCCGCGCGGCGCAGACGTGCCGCAAGCTGGATGGGCGATTTGGCCCGCGATGCCGTGCCCCGCGTCTGCCACAACCACCAAGGCGTCCATCCGCTCAGCGGATTCAGGCCCGTTAATACCAATACCCCGCCCGGCGCGAGCACGCGAACAATCTCATCCAGGGATAACGACGCAGGCTCCAAGGCGTGGCGCAGCAAGATCAAATCAAATGCCTGGTCGGAAAAGGGCAGCGGCTCAGAGGCGCTGGCGCGTATATCGCCTTGCAAGCGGTCCTGAGCCAATCGCAGCGTGACCCATTGACCAAGGTAAGGCGGATTCGGCGGCTGATCCTGACGCGCAGCCGAAAGCAGCAATGCCCGGGAGCCGGCACAGCGGCGCAGATCGGGTAGGTAGGCCACCGTTTCGTCGGCCAGCAGACCACGCATGGGCGCACTTGCGTAGATATCTTGGGTGCGCGGGGGCATGGATGGATGACCTGTCGCGGGGCGGATTGGACGAGAGTTTAATGGTTGGCTCCCCAAAGACGAACCAGTACCCAACGGCGGCCGAACGAACTTTCGATTAACACATATCTAACGATCGACCTTCAGCAGGGCTCTATATTCGGCGCTCTCGCGCAAGCCGTATGCCTGCGCCAGTCGATACGAAACCGCAGCGGAGATCGCCTTGCACGTCGTACCGTTACCGGCGCTTGCCGACAACTACATTTGGCTGCTGCATGACGACAGCAACCAGGCCATCGTGGTCGATCCCGGCGAAGCCGCCCCCGTCGAGTCCGCGCTTCGTGCGCGGAATCTGACGCTGCGCGCCATCTTGTTGACACACCATCATCCCGATCACATCGGCGGTGCCGATCGCCTGCGGGAAAACCACGCTGTTCCGATTTACGCACCCGATGATCCTCGGATTGCCGTCGCTACGCATCGTGTGAGGGATGGTGAAACGCTGACCTTGCAGCAACCGGCGGCGCGCTTCGAAATCATTGCTGTTCCGGGACACACGTTGAGCCACATCGTCTACGTCGGCGAAGGTGTGCTGCTTTGTGGCGATACGCTATTCAGCCTTGGCTGCGGACGTTTGTTCGAGGGCACGCCCGCGCAGATGCTGTCCTCGCTCCAGCGACTGGCTTCGTTGCCCGGCGATTTGCTGGTGTGTTGCGGCCACGAGTACACCGTTGCGAATGGTCGCTTTGCACAAACCGTAGAGCCGGATAACACAGCGCTCAAACAACGGCTGGACGAAGTCGCCAAGTTGCGCGCCGAGCATCGGCCCAGCGTGCCGGCAACACTGTCGAGCGAGCTGGCCTGCAATCCCTTTCTGCGCGTGGATAGCGAAGAAGTCATGGCGTGGTGCCGCCGACACGGTGCGGCCAACGATCCGATCGCACGCTTCGCCGCATTACGCTCCGCCAAGGATGTATTTCGCGCATGAAACCTGCACAGCGACTTTTGCCCATCGTGCTGGTTTCGCTGCTAGCAGCCTGTACAACTCAGCCCACCACTGTACCTACACGCGCACCCACGGTGACGCCACCCAGTCTGTCACCTGCCTCGTTACCTCAACCAGCGCCAACGGTTACGCCGCCGGTGACTCCTATCGGTACTACGGACGTCTGGGACAAATTGCGCAACAGCTTCGCCATGCCCGATTGCGACGCGGATCCGCAAATCATGGTGTGGGCGCATCGTTTTACCAAGGACCCGCAGAAATTCGAAGCGGCCATGAACAATGCATTGCCGCAAGTGGCCTACGTGCAGCAAGTGGCCGAGAAATACAATGTCGCAGGCGAATTCGTGCTGCTGCCGTGGGTGGAGAGCCAGTTTCGGCCAGTACCCGGCCATCGCAATCTGCCGGCGGGCATGTGGCAGATCGTGCCGAGCACCGCGCATGTGATCGGCCTGCACGTGGATCGCGGTTACGACGGTCGCTTGGATACCTCAGCGTCGACTGACGGCGTTATGCGTATGCTGCACGACTACTACAATGAACTGCATGACTGGCGCCTGGTCGACTACGCCTACAATCGTGGGGAGTACGCGATGCGGCAACTGGTCAAGCAACATGGCATACCTCCGCAAGAGCCCGCCATCCCGCGACTGCTCGTTCCGCGCATCACACGCGAGCATTTGACCAAGCTGCTGGCCATCTCGTGCGTAGTACGCGATCCCTCGCGCTTCCATGTGGAACTGTCCACGCTTCCCGCCGATCAGCATCTGGAAACCGTCGAAGTTACACAAGGCGTCACCATGTCGGGCGCCGCGAACAACTCGGGCATGACGACTGATTCCCTCAAACGACTGAACCCGGCCGTGTTGGGAGACAAAGTGGATGCCAATACCACTGGGTATCTGTTGATGCCGCACCGCAATGCCGAGCAGCTCCGTAACACGAGGCAGGCGGCTAACGATCAGCAGATGACGGCAAGCACACCCATGTCATCCGATCCGCCTGCGCCCACGGTCTCTGCGGACGAGACGGCGAACACGCAAGAAAACCACACCCCTGCGGCATCGCACCGAGTCAGAACGCATACGGTGCGATCTGGGGAAAGCCTATGGCAAATCGCACGGAGTTACTCCGTAAGCGTGAGCACGCTCCAACGCCTGAACCATCTGCACGGGAAAGAGCTCAAACCCGGTCAGGTGCTCAAGCTAGACGCCCCCTGATCCATGCCTTGACGTATGGAAGCCGCGCCGGGCCATGCCTGCTAAACTCCGGCGGCTGCGCCGTAACGGCGCACTGACAACCTTTTGGAGGACGCATGGGATTCCTGCACGGCAAGCGTGCCCTTATCACCGGCATTGCCAGCCAGCGCTCGATCGCCTGGGGCATTGCCAATGCAATGCACCGCGAAGGCGCGCAACTTGCCTTTACCTATCCGAACGACCGCATGAAGGATCGCGTCGATGAAGCGGCCAATGCGTTCGGCTCCAACATCGTGCTGCCCTGCGACGTCGCCGACGACGCTCAGATCGAAAACCTGTTCGTGGAGCTGGGCAAGCACTGGGACGGCTTCGACATTCTGGTGCATTCGATCGGTTTCGCACCGCGCGAGGCGATCCAGGGGCAGTACCTGGACAATCTGACGCGCGAGAACTTCACGATCGCGCACGACATTTCGAGCTACAGCCTGGCTGCTCTGGCCAAGGCCGCACGCCCGATGATGGCGGGCCGTAATGGCGCGATTCTTACCCTTACGTATCTTGGCGCCGAACGCGCTTTGAACAACTACAACGTGATGGGTCTGGCCAAGGCGAGCCTAGAGGCCAACGTTCGCTACCTCGCTTTCAACCTCGGCCCCGAGACCACTCGCGTCAATGCGATTTCCGCCGGCCCGATCAAGACGCTGGCCGCGGCCGGTATCGCCAACTTCCGCAAGATGCTCGACCATGTGGAAGAGAATGCACCGCTGCGTCGTAGCGTGACGATCGACGAAGTGGGCAACGTCGGCGCGTTTCTGTGCTCGGACCTCGCCTCTGGCATTACGGGTGAAATCACCTACGTGGATGCGGGTTACAACACCTTGGGCATGACTGGCATCTAAGCCGGTTTTTACAAGGTACAAAAAAAGGGCGGCTCCTCGGAGCCGCCCTTTTTCGTCTCGACTGGCATGATCGCGCGTTACATGCGGTCCTTGGCGATCTGGATCTTGGTATTCGTCTTGAGCGCATCGATGAAGCCTTGCGTCTCCACACCGCCGTAGACCTGCATCATCTGGCGATAGAGCTGCTGGCGATCGTCCGCCGTGAGCTTAGACAGATCACCGCCTTCGACCTTGTCGACCGCGAGCACGGCGTACGAACCGTGATCCAACGAAACATCGGCATATTGCGGTTTGCCATTCTCAGGATGCGGTGTCACGAAGGCCTGCGTCAGCACCGGCTGCGGCACACCGGGCCCTTGCTGGACGCGCTGGATCTGCTTGGCGGTCTGCACATCGGCGTGCTCGGCCGCAGCGACAGTCGCCAAATCCTCGCCTTTGCTCAGGCGGTCGACCAGTACGTCAGCCTTCTGGTGGGCAGCTTCGGCAATCCGCTCATCGAGAATCTTCTGGACGATGGCGTCGCGAACTTCCGCAACCGGGCGCGGCGCGGCCGGCACGTGCTTGTCAACGCGCACCACAATCGAGTCGGTCTTGCTCAGATCGATCAGGCTGGAGTTGTTGCCGGACGCGATCACGTCATTGGAAAACGCTGCCGCAATGACCTTGGGGTTGGCAGCAATGCCCTGCCCACCTTCGTGTCCGAACAGGGGCGTTTCCTTGATCTGCAATTGCAAGGCTTGAGCAGCCGGTTCCAGTGAACCGGGGTTCTGCGAAGTGAGATCTGTCATCTTGCCGGCCACGTCGCTATACATGCGATCGTGATCGGCGGTGATCGCTTCCTTGAGGAGCTGATCGTGCACTTCCGCAAAAGGTTTGGTCTGGCCGCTGTTGATATCGCGCAGCCAGATGATGTGATAACCCTCGTCGGAAAGCACCGGCTTGGAAATCTGACCCTTCTGCAGCGCGAACATAGCCGCATCGAAAGCAGGGTTGGTCACGCCTTTCTGCAACCACCCGAGGTCGCCACCCTGCAGTTTGGAACCAAGGTCGTCGGAATCTTGCTGTGCAAGCTTGGCAAAATTTTCAGGGGTGGCCTCGGCGGCGATCTTCTCAGCCTTGTCCAAGGCGGCCTTCTGTTGTGCAGGCGTTGCATTCTTGGGCACGTTGACCAGGATGTGCGAAACCTCGCGTTGCTCAGGCATACCGAAGCGCTGAATCTCATCCTGATAACGCTTTTTCAACTCATCTTCGGTCGGTTGTGTGTCGGACTTCAGATCGGTCGCGTTCACTTCGATGTACTTCAGCGAGACCTGCTCCGGATTCATGTAATCGGCCTGGTGGGCCTTGTAGTAGTCCTGCACTTGCGCGTCGGTGACCTGGCTATCCGCCGGCGCAGGGCGCGGCAGCACGAAATAGCGGATATCCCTACGCTGCAGCTTGATGTCCAGATAGCGGTCGATGTCCGCATTGGTGACGATGGTGCTGCCGCTGATCGCATCGGGCAGCAGACTGCTCTGCAGCGAGGTGCTCACGTTGTTTTGGTACATATCGGGCGTGAGATTGGCGGCGGCCAACTGTGCGCGATACATAGTCGGGTCAAACTTGCCATCGACCTGGAAAGCCGGCGTGGCGGCGATGGTGTCGCGCAGCGACTGATCCGACACCCGCATGCCGAGGTCTTCGTTGGCCTGTAGCACCAATTGCTGGCCGATCAACTCGTCGAGTATCTGTTGCTTGAATTCCGGCTTCTCAAAAACGCTCGGATCGAACTGGTCACCCATCTGCGCGCGTTGCTGCTGACGGATGTGGTTCATCGTGTCTTGAAATTGCTGCTGGCCGATCTCGCGCTTCCCGACCTTGGCGACGAAGGTCTCGGCCTGCGAGCTGAAGTAGCCTTCAATGCCGAAGAATGACATCGCAAATACGGCGATGCCCAGCACGATAATGGCTGGCCATCCATGTATTTTGTCACGTAACGACTGCAGCATGAGATCTTCCCGCAATAATGTTGGCGCGTTGCCGCGCATGACCTAAACAAGCTTGCCCCTAAACAACAAGGGCGCCACGGGGGCGCCCTTGCAAACCGTGGCGGAGCGGACGGGACTCGAACCCGCGACCTCCGGCGTGACAGGCCAGCATTCTAACCGACTGAACTACCGCTCCACATTCTGGTGGGTGCTGTAGGGATCGAACCTACGACCCTCGCCTTGTAAGGGCGACGCTCTACCGCTGAGCTAAGCACCCGAAACCAAGCGGGCCGCTTAGTTTAGGGCGTCCTTGAGCGTCTTGCCAGCCTTGAAAGCCGGAACTTTGGAGGCGGCGATCTTGATCTCTTCGTTCGTACGGGGGTTGCGACCGGTACGGGCAGCACGGCTGCGCACGGTGAAAGTGCCAAAGCCAACCACTGACACGTCATCACCCTTCTTCAGAGCCTTCTGCACGGTCTCGAAAAACGCTTCGAGCGCGCGGCCTGCGTCGGCCTTGGTCAATTCGGCATGTTCGGCGACGGCATTGATCAGATCGGTTTTATTCATTGAGTTACTCCCTTAAACAGGTATTCGGCCCGCGTGATAGGTTGGGAACGGGACAACGCAGGAAGGATCATCGATTCATGAAAGGCGTTGCGTTGCCACGCAATCCCGCATCGCTGTGCATTCTGCTGAAGCCCCAGGATGGCGGTGAGCCTTTATACCAGCGCCCCCCGGGGTCCGCAATATAAGCAGTACCAACGCTTCGCGGAGGTTCAGCGGTACAAGGTTATTCGCACCCACCACCATGCATATGTTGTTTGGCAACGATATTGCACGCGATGAAATAGGCGACACGTAAAACGTGTCGCCTATCGCAAATTGCGTGCTGAGGTGAAACCGCGCTCGCTCAGTGCGTCCGCGTGGGCGTCTCCGCGTTCTCATCGTGTGCCGCGGTGTCGGCTGTCGCGGCAGGCTCGGCCTCCTTGGCTGGCAACGGCTGTAGCGGACGCTCCAGCGCGATGTCCAGCACTTCATCGATCCAGCGCACGGGATGAATTTCGAGCGAGCTGGTGATGTTTTCCGGAATATCCGCCAAATCCTTGCGATTCTCATCCGGAATGATCACGGTCGTGATGCCACCGCGATGTGCGGCGAGCAGTTTTTCTTTCAGACCACCGATCGGCAGTACGCGACCACGCAGGGTGATTTCGCCTGTCATCGCCACTTCCGAACGAACCGGCACTTTGGTCAACGCAGAAACCAAGGCCGTGCACATCGCGATACCGGCGCTCGGACCATCCTTCGGCGTAGCTCCTTCCGGCACATGGATATGCAGATCGAATTTCTCGTGGAAATCGGGTTCGATACCTAGCTGGCTGGCACGCGCCCGAACCACCGAGAGTGCCGCCTGGATCGACTCTTTCATCACGTCGCCCAGCTGACCGGTATGTATTTGGCGACCCTTGCCCGGCACGATCGACGCTTCGATGCTCAGCAGATCGCCACCGACCTGGGTCCAGGCAAGACCCGTGACCAGGCCGACTTCGTTCTGCAGTTCCTTGCGACCAAAGTCAAAGCGACGCACACCGAGATATTGATCGAGATTGGCCGAATCCACGCGCACCTTGCCCGATGCCGCAGCCGCCTTCGTCTTGCTCTTTTTAGCGTCCGCGGCCTTGGCTTTCTCCGCCGCCTTCTTGTGCTCACCCAACGTCAGTTGTTTGACGACTTTGCGGCAGATCTTGGAAATCTCGCGCTCGAGATTACGCACGCCGGATTCGCGTGTGTAGTAGCGCACGATATCGCGCACGGCTTCTCCATCCACCGATACCTCGTCCGGTTTCAGGCCGTTGGCTTTGATCTGTTTGGGCAGCAGATATTTCTGCGCGATCCCAAGTTTCTCGTCCTCGGTGTATCCGGGGATACGAATAACTTCCATGCGATCCAGCAGCGGGCCGGGAATATTCAGCGAGTTGGCCGTAGCGATCCACATCACTTCGGAAAGATCGAGATCGACTTCCAGATAGTGATCGTTGAACGTGTGGTTCTGCTCGGGATCGAGTACTTCGAGCAATGCCGATGACGGATCGCCGCGGAAGTCCATCGACATCTTGTCGATCTCGTCGAGCACGAACAGCGGGTTCTTGGTCCCTACTTTGTTCATGTTCTGCACGATGCGTCCCGGCATCGAACCGATATAGGTACGACGATGGCCGCGAATTTCCGCTTCGTCCCGCACGCCACCCAGGCTCATGCGAACGAACTTGCGATTGGTCGCCTTGGCGATCGACTGCCCCAGCGAGGTCTTGCCCACGCCGGGTGGGCCGACCAGGCACAGAATGGGGCCTTTCATGGCGCTCACGCGCTGTTGCACAGCCAAGTACTCGAGGATGCGCTCCTTGACCTTCTCCAGGCCGAAGTGATCGGCATCGAGCACTTCCTGGGCCAGCGCGAGGTCCTTACGAACTTTGCTGCGTTTTTTCCACGGCACGCCGATCAGCCAATCCAGGTAGTTGCGCACCACCGTGGCTTCGGCCGACATCGGCGACATCTGTTTGAGCTTGCCAAACTCCTGCCGCGCCTTGGCCAGGACCGGCTTGGGCATGCCGGATTCTTCGATTTTCTTCTGCAGTTCTTCGATCTCGTTCGGGCCATCCTCGCCCTCGCCCAGCTCCTTCTGGATCGCCTTCATCTGCTCGTTGAGGTAGTACTCGCGCTGACTCTTTTCCATCTGCGACTTCACACGGCCGCGGATGCGCTTTTCCACCTGCTGCAGATCGATCTCGCCATCGACCAGACCGATGAGCAGTTCGAGACGCTGGCCGACGTCGGCCGTCTCCAACACCTTCTGCTTGTCGGACATGCGCACGGTGAGGTGCGCGGCAATGGAGTCGGCCAGACGCGATGGATCGTCGATGCCGGAAAGCGTCGCCAATACTTCAGGCGGCAGCTTGCGGCTCTGCTTCACCAACTGCTCGAACAGCGACACCAGCGTGCGCGACACCACATCCAGTTCGCGTTCCTTGACGTTATAAACCGGTTCGATCACACGCGAACGCGCGGTCAGCATGCCGCTGTCGTCGTGGTATTCCTCGATCGATACGCGCGACTGTCCTTCGACCAGCACCTTCACGGTGCCATCGGGAAGTTTCAACAATTGCAGCACGCCAGCGAGCGTGCCGATTTCGTGAAGATCCTTGATCGCGGGATCGTCGATATCGGGGCTCTTCTGCGCCACCAGCAGAATTTGTCGTTCGCCTTCCATCGCACGCTCGAGCGCACGCATGGATTTGTCACGCCCGACGAACAACGGAATCACCATGTGCGGATACACGACTACGTCGCGCAGCGGGAGCACCGGCAGCGCGTCCAGAACGGCACTGGTGTTGGCAGTAGATGCGGCACTTTTTGCCATCGCAGGAAATCTCTCGCGAAAAATGAAAGCGGACGGCCCCGACACTGCGCCGAGGTCACTATCTCGTCAAGTGGAGGCGTAACGGCCCGCACTCAAGTGCTGGCCCCACAACGAAAAACAAACGGCCCCGGCGAATACCGCCGAGGCCGTCGTTGGCGGATGTTGTAACGCTTAAGCCGCGGCGTCGCCGCTCTCGCTGCTGATGCGCGGCTGCTGCTGCAAGTTTCCGCGATAGATCAGGTAAGGCTCGGCCTGTCCCTCAATCACTGCATCGTCCACCACGACCTTGCTGACGTGCTCCAGCGACGGCAGCTCGTACATGGTGTCCAACAGCACCTGCTCCAAGATCGTGCGCAGGCCGCGCGCGCCGGTCTTGCGCTTGAGCGCCTTCTTGGCGACCGCCTGCAAGGCTTCGGGACGAAACTCCAGCTCGACACCTTCCATCTCGAACAGTTTGCGGAACTGTTTGGTCACGGCGTTCCGCGGCTCGGTGAGAATCTTCACCAAGGCCGGTTCATCGAGTTCATCCAGCGTCGCTACGACAGGCAGACGACCCACAAACTCCGGAATCAAACCGAAGCGCACCAAGTCCGACGGCTCCACTTCGGCCAATACTTTGCCGAGGTTTTCCGTGCGTTCTTTCGAACGCACTTCGGCCGAGAAGCCGATGCCGGTCGTCTCTGAACGCTGCTGGATCACTTTCTCCAGACCGGCGAACGCGCCACCGCAGATGAACAAAATGTTCTTGGTGTCGACCTGCAGGAATTCCTGCTGCGGATGCTTGCGACCACCTTGCGGCGGCACCGAAGCCAGCGTGCCTTCGATCAGCTTCAGCAATGCCTGCTGCACGCCTTCGCCCGACACGTCGCGAGTGATCGACGGGTTTTCGCTCTTGCGCGAGATCTTGTCGATCTCGTCGATGTAGACGATGCCCGACTGCGCCTTCTCGACGTCGTAGTCGCACTTCTGCAACAGCTTTTGGATAATGTTCTCGACGTCCTCACCGACGTAGCCGGCTTCGGTGAGCGTCGTGGCATCGGCGATCGTGAACGGCACGTTGAGCAGGCGCGCCAGCGTCTCGGCTAGCAGCGTCTTGCCCGAACCGGTCGGACCGATCAGCAGGATGTTGGACTTGCCCAGCTCGATTTCGTCGCTGCGCTGGCGTGATTCCATCCGCTTGTAATGGTTGTAGACCGCAACGGCGAGCGCTTTCTTTGCGCGCGTCTGTCCGACCACGTACTGGTCGAGGGTCTCCATAATTTCTTTGGGCTTGGGCAGCTGGCTGCGCCCGGAGGCGGCCTTCTCTTCAAGCTCCTCGCGGATGATGTCGTTGCACAGCTCCACGCACTCGTCGCAGATGAACACGGACGGACCCGCGATCAGCTTGCGTACTTCGTGCTGGCTCTTGCCGCAGAAGGAGCAGTAGAGAATCTTGCCGCTGTCGTTGGAACGGCCCTGCCGCTCGTCGCTCATTCGTTTGATCCTGCTGGTAAATCCGGTACGGGTCGAGAATAGCACAGGGTCCCGAATCCGCACCCGGACGCGGGACCCCGTCGTAGCTAGGGGTATGGAATCAGGCCGACTTGACCGTTTCGACGCTACGGCGGTCGAGAACGGCGTCGATCAGGCCGTATTCCTTGGCCGCCTCGGCGCTCATGAAGCGGTCACGCTCCATATCGCGCTCGATCTTGTCCAAAGGCTGGCCGGTATGCTGAACGTAGATATCGTTCAGGCGGCGGCGCAGGTACAGGATTTCCTGGGCCTGGATTTCGATATCGGTCGCCTGGCCACGGGCGCCACCCGACGGCTGGTGGATCATCACCCGCGAGTTGGGTAGCGAGTAGCGCTTGCCCTTGGCACCCGCCATCAGCAGCAGCGACGCTGCGCTGCAGGCTTGGCCGATGCACATGGTGCTGATGTCGGGCTTGACGAACTGCATGGTGTCGTAGATCGCCAGGCCGGCGGTGACCGCACCGCCTGGGCTGTTGATGTACAGATGGATGTCCTTGTCGGGGTTCTCCGACTCCAGGAACAACATCTGCGCCACCAGCAGGTTGGCGACCTGATCGTTCACTTCGCCGACCAGAAAGATCACTCGCTCCTTCAACAGACGCGAGTAGATGTCATACGAGCGTTCGCCGCGAGCGGTCTGCTCGACGACGATCGGTACCAGGTTGAGGTTCTGGATCTGGTCCATGGCCATGTGACTCTCCGCGTGTGGGGACTGAACGACGATTCGTGGGATCAGGTCAGACTATACGCGGGCCTGACCGAATCGTCTCAGGCACCCACGGGGCGCATCACTTCGTCGAAGCTCAGATTTTGGACGGTGGTCTTGCCGTGCTCGGCCACCCACTCCGCTACCTGATCTTCCATCACACGGTTCTGCAGCCCAGACATCAATTGGGGATCGCCGTTGTACAGTTCAATGACCTTCTCCGGCTCCTCGTAGGTCGAGGCGATCGCGGCGAGCTGCTCGGCCAGACGCGTGCGATCCAGCTTGAGTTCCTGCTTGCGGGCGATTTCGCCCATCAGCAGACCGGCGATCACGCGCATGCGCGCAGCCGGCGTGGCGGCGTCAACCAGCTGCGGAGGCGGTTGCTGACCGCGCGGCACGCTGCCGGCAGCGAGATTGCGGGCTTCGGCCTGCACCATCAGGTTCGGCACTTCGAGTTCGCTATGCGTCTGCGCCAGCTTCTCGGCGACCTGAGACTTCAGGCGACCCATCAGCGCAGCCTTCAGCTCACGCTCGAGGTTGGCACGAACTTCCTTGCGGAAGTTGTCGAGATTGCCGTCATTGATCCCGAACAATTTGACGAATTCGCCATCCACTTCCGGCAGCTTGGGCTCTTGCACTTTGATGATGTTGAAGCTGACCTTGGCGGTCTTGCCGGCAAGCTGTTCGTTACGGAAATCAGCCGGAAACTCAATATCGGCTTCGAATTCTTCGCCAGCTTTGCGGCCGGTCAGCGCGGCATCGAGCGCCTTAAACAAGGTCCCCGAACCGATCACGCTACCGGCGCGCTCCAGGCCTTCGGCCGGGAAGCGGTAGTCGCCAGTGGCAGCGGCATATTCGAACATCGCGAAATCGCCTTCCGCCGATGCGCGTTCCACTTCGTCGAAGCTGCGGCGCTGCTGGCGCAGCGTCTCGATCATCTTCTCGATGTCGGCGTCGGTGACTTCGGCCACCGGACGAGCGATTTCCAGCGCGGCAACGTCGATCTCCGGGAATTCCGGCATCACTTCGAACGTGGCCGTATAGGCGATTTCGCCATTTTCCGGCTTGCCGGTGGTATCGATAGCGGGATTCGCCACCGGGCGCAGGTTTTCCTTGTCGAACGCTTCGCGCAGCGTGCTGCCGATCAGATCCGAAAGCACTTCGCCACGCACCTGCGCACCAAAGCGCTGCTGGATCACCGTCGCCGGCACCTTGCCTGGACGGAAGCCCTTGAGGCGCACGGTGCGGCTCATTTCGGCGATACGCGCGCTCACCTGCGTCTCAAACCGCTCAGCCGGGAACTTGACCGTGAGCTTGCGCTCGAGCTTGCCGACGTTTTCAACGGAAAACTGCATGACGTCTCCTGGAATTACCTGTAATGGCCCGTGACGGCGCCGCGGCGGCCCCGGCCGCCTGCAAAGTCAAACTCAAGGTCAGTGGTGCGAAAGGCGGGACTCGAACCCGCACGGGGGTTACCCGCCAGAACCTAAATCTGGTGCGTCTACCAGTTCCGCCACTTTCGCATCGTTCGCCGGATTGCAAGCGACAGATTTACAACGATTTTCGCCGGTTATGCCGACATCGTCGAGAAGCTGCCTAGCCGCGACCCTAAGTCGATGATTACCTTGTACCAAAGCGGGTCATTTTACGGTTGTGCAACGGACCAGCACAAGCGTCAAAACCGCCCCGGGAGCAGCCAGCCTTGGCCGCAAAGAAAAAGGACCCGCATAGCTGCGGGTCCTTCGGTAGCTGGTGGGCCGTGTAGGGATCGAACCTACGACCAATTGATTAAGAGTCAACTGCTCTACCAGCTGAGCTAACGGCCCAGAAACTGCTTTGAATTGGGGTGGACGATGGGACTCGAACCCACGACAACCGGAATCACAATCCGGTACTCTAACCAGCTGAGCTACGCCCACCGTAAACCTTACGAATCTGGCGCGCCCGACAGGAATCGAACCTGCAACCGTCGGCTTAGAAGGCCGATGCTCTATCCGGTTGAGCTACAGGCGCTTGACTGAAGCAGAACACCTGATGGTCGGGGCAGAGGGATTCGAACCCACGACATCCAGCTCCCAAAGCTGGCGCTCTACCAGGCTGAGCTATACCCCGATTTCGAAACCCGGTCAGCTTTCGCGTGCCGAAGCCTTGAAATGCTACGGGCGACACTCTGCCCCGTCAATCCGTATCGAACACGCCGGATTCCAAACTTCATCCGGTTTCGCAGGCGATGTTCTGCTTGCGACACACTCACGACTGGAATTACATCGTGCTTTGAAATAATGGCGCGCCCGGAGAGATTCGAACTCCCGACCACCAAGTTCGTAGCCTGGTACTCTATCCAACTGAGCTACGGGCGCGCGGTTAAACCTGATTGCTGCCGCCTGAACCCGAAACCGGAAGGCGCCGAAGCAAGAAGCGGAATTATTCAGGTACTGGCCGCAGCCGTCAATACTCTTTGTGAAGTTTCCTGAAACATTCGGTTCATGATCGGACCGTTTCGGACCTCACGCAGCACATCGAATCACATCGGAGCGAGCGTGAAATCGTCGGCGTCCATCCACGCTGGAAAGCGCTCGCGGTGCGCTAGCAGGGGTGCTGGATCGAGCGACACCGTCACGACTTGTTCCTGCGTACCCAATTCGACCAGCGGCTCGCCGACAGGATCGATCACCGCGCTGTCGCCGGCATACGGTAGCTCGTTGCCGTCGGTACCGACTCGATTCAGACCGATCACATAAGCGAGATTTTCGATGGCGCGGGCACGTAGCAGCGTGCGCCAAGGCTGTCGGCGCGGCGCAGGCCAATTGGCGACAAAAATCGACAGGTCGTAATCCATGCCACCCGCCGCCGAGGCCAGGCGGCGATTGCGCAGCCATACGGGAAAGCGCAAGTCGTAACAAACCTGCGGAAGAATGCGCCAACCGTTCAACTCAACGATCAACCGTTCCGAACCACCGCCGTAGCGCGTGTGTTCGCCTGCCATGCGGAACAGATGACGTTTGTCGTACTGCGCAAAGCTGCCATCCGGGCGAGCCCAGATGAGCCGGTTGTAAACCTGATCGTTTTCGCGAATCGCGAGGCTGCCAGTCACCACGGCGTTGACCTCGCGAGCCAGTGCACGCATCCAGGCAATGCCTTCGCCATCCATGGCTTCTGCACTAGCGCGCGTGTCATTGCTGAAGCCGGAAAGAAAAGTCTCCGGTAACACAATGAGGTCGCTTTGCCCTGCCACGCGCCGCACCAGCGATCCGTAATAGTCGCGATTGGCCGGCGCATCATGCCAGCGCGTCGCCCCTTGCACGAGCGAAACATTCAGAGTTTGCATAACCGCTCCGCCGCCGCGTCCATGGTGGCATCGCTCTTGGCGAAACATAGTCGTGCGAGACGCGTACCCGGTGCTTTTTCATAGAACGGCGTCAGCGGAATGGCTGCTACACCACCCTCTTTCACCAGCCATTCGCAGAAGGCGAGATCATCTTCATCGCGGATCGCCGAATAATCGACCAACTGAAAATAGCCACCTGGTACGTCCAACAACTTCAGGCGCGAAGGCGTAAGCAGCTTACGAAAACGGTCGCGTTTTTCCTGATAGAACGCAGGAAGCTCGAGATAATGTTCCGGGTTGCTCGCCAGGAATTGCGCGAACGCCGCCTGCGCCGGATGGAAGGTGCAGAAAGTCAGATATTGATGCACCTTGCGAAACTCGGCCGACAGTTTGGCAGGCGCCACGGCGTAACCCACCTTCCAGCCCGTGCAGTGATAGGTCTTGCCAAAGCTGGAGACGACGATGCTGCGCGCCGCGAGTTCAGGATGGCGCAGCACGCTCTCATGCGCGGCGCCGTCGTACACGATGTGCTCGTAAACCTCATCGGAAAGCACCACGATCGGCGTATCGCGCACGATCGTCGCAAGCTCTTCCAGATCCGCCGACGACAACACCGCACCTGATGGGTTATGCGGGCTGTTGATGAGGATCATGCGCGTTCTGGACGTGATCGCATCGCGCACGCGCTGCCAATCGATCGAAAAACTCGGCACGGTCAGCGGAATATGCACTGCACGCGCGCCCTGCAAATCGATCGCAGGCTCGTAGGAATCGTAGGCAGGATCGAACACAATGACTTCATCGCCAGCACGCACTACCGCGGCGATAGCGGCGAAGAGCGCCTCGGTGGCGCCAGAGGTTATCGTGACATCGCTATCCGGACTAACCTTATGTCCATACAGACGCTCTGTTTTCAGAGCGATCTGTTCGCGCAAGGCCGCGGTACCGATGCCCGGCGCGTACTGGTTGAGCCCATTCGCCATGGCGCTGCTTAGCGCATCGCGCAGCGCCTGCGGCGGTTCGAAATCAGGAAAACCCTGGCCAAGATTGACCGCCTTGTGCTGCACGGCCAGATGGCTCATCACGCTGAAGATGGTGGTGCCTACTTTCGGAAGCTTGGTTTCGATAGTCATGGGCGGCAGTATGGATGTCCAAACGCAAAGACTAGCATGGCTTAAAGCGAAGGCTGCTTGGGCGTTTCTAGCTCATTGAGTGGGCGCGTCATGCACTTCTCATGACTCAGGCGCGTCGCCTCCGGCAATCGTTCGGCGAGAAAGTCCACCAGGGCGCGCACGCCCGGCAACATGCCGCGCCGACTCGGGTAGACGAAATGCATCATGCCCTGTGGAGCGCTCCACTCCGGCAGCACGACTTCAAGTTCGCCAAGGGTAATGGCGGGCGCACAAACAAATTCCGGCAGCAGCGTAACGCCAAGACCCTTCCGCGCCGCCTCCAACAGCAGGGCGAAATCACCTGTAATCATGCGAGCCTGTACTTCCACGCTGACCCGCTCGCCTTGAGCGTCGATCAACTCCCAGATCTGTGCACCTTCATGCTCCTGCATGGACAACGCAGGTAGATGGGCCAAATCGGCAGGGTGTTTGGGATAGCCATGCACCTTCAGTAAAGACGGGCTGGCCACCGGCAGGATGCGCGACTGGCTGAAGCTGCGTACGATCATGTTGGCGTCGGTGTCCAATTTGCTGCGCACGCGGATGGCTAGGTCATATCCCTCGCTGATCAAGTCGACACGGCGGTTGCTCGAGAGCACCCTCACCTGCACCTTCGGATACAGCGCCATGAATTCCGGCAGGATGTACGCCAGCACCGTCTGAGCGATCGAAACGGGGCAGCTGAGCCGTACGACGCCGCGCGGTTCGGCGCGCAACTCTTCCACGGCATCCTGGGCCGCCCTCGCCTCTTCCAGTACGGCGCGGCAATGGCCGTAGAAACGCTCCCCGACCTCGGTGACTACGAAGCGCCGGGTCGTCCGCTGCAACAGGCGCACGCCAAGGCGGTCCTCAAGCTGGGCGATGCGTTTACTTAGCCGCGACTTGGGCACGCCCAGGGCGCGTCCCGCCGCCGAAAAGCCGCCGTGCTCCACCACCGCGGCAAAGAAATACAGATCGTTCAGATCCTGCATGGCACCCGGTAAAGCCGTCATCGTTGTTTCCCATTTGGAACGATAAGTTCAAAAAGGCCTATCTTATCGTTCGTTTGTTCGGATTATATCTTTATTCCGTCGTCGGCCAGTCCGACTGGAATTCGAGATATCACCATGAAACTGCTGCATCTTGACGCAAGCTCCCTAGGCCAGCACTCCGTCTCGCGCGAACTGACCGCCGCCGTTGTTGCCAAGCTCGCCCGGGAACACGCTGGGCTGGATGTCACCTACCGCGATCTCACCGCTCAGCCTCTCCCGCATTGGACTCCGGTGGTGGACGCCGCGAGCGAAGCCGCGCGGCTCGGCGAGGCGGTCATGGACGAGTTTCTCGCCGCTGACGTCGTCGTGATCGGCGCACCGATGTACAACTTTTCGATCCCGAGTCAGCTGAAGGCGTGGCTCGACCGCGTGCTGGTCGCCGGCAAGACCTTCAGCTACGGCGAGTCCGGCCCCAAGGGCTTGGCCGGTGGCAAGCGAGTGATCGTGGCGTCCAGCCGCGGTGGCATTTACAGCAGCGGCCCGGCCACAGGATTCGATTTCCAAGAATCCTACCTGCGTGCGGTATTCGGCTTCATCGGTATCGCCAATGTGGAATTTGTGCGCGCCGAAGGCGTGAATGTGAGCGCCGAACACAAGACGAACGCAGTCGCTTCGGCCCACGACAGCATCGGCAATCTGACAACGAAAGCTGCCTGATCGAGCGGTTTCCCAACCAAGCAACTATGAGAGCGTCCCATGTGGGCGCTCTCTTTTTTTGCGTATTTACGCGAGCCATCAGTGACCGAAACGAATCTCGCCACCATCATGCTCGCGGTCCCAGCCGCGTAACTCGTCGCGAATATGCGCGATGCGCTGGCGGCCAAGGGCATTGCGCTCCTCGTCGAGCACCTGTCCATCCAGCAGCTCGGCCAGACGCTGTGCGGTCGGCAACATGGTGTCCCAGGCATCCAAGGCCGTCACTGGGCCCGGAAGCGCCATAAAGAAACTAAGGCCGGGTGTACGCAGTGCATCGAGGTGGCTCAAGTCGAAGCTTCCCGGTTTGAGCATGTTGGCGACGCTGAAGATCGGCCCTAGCTCGCGCTTGCCGTCGACCAGACGGTGATAAATGCCCATATCGCCATATTCCAGCCCGGCCTTTTCGGCCGCAACGATCAGGTCCGCGCCATTGAAGTGGTGACCTTCACGCGCCACGACAAACAAGCTGACGATACGTTCCACCGGCATTTGCACAGGACGCTTGCCCAAATCGGAACGCGGCGGAATGCGCGGTGCTGGTGCAGGTGCAGGCGTTGGAGCCGCAGCCGCTGGTATTTGCACATCGGCCGGGCCCGACGCTGCATAGCGTCTTTCCGACTTCTCAATCGGCTCGGGCTGCGACGGCGCACGCAGTGCTTCGACGATGGAAGCCGCATGACCTGTGGGTTTGGGCATGTGTATCGTGGCGTGACGTTCATCAGCCAGTGTGGCGCCCAGTTTTTCCAGCTCCCTACGCAGGCCAACGTCCAATTCGCCCTGCTGCGGTGCTGCGTCGGAAAACAGGGGATCGATTCGTTCGCCGGATGCAGTATTGAACGAATCGTCTTCCTCTGCCGGCTCACCCAACGTCGGCTCGCGCCGCTCCGCGCCCGGCTCCGGAACCATGCGGCGCTTGCCCTGTTCTTTCTTCGGCTGACCGAACAGCCAGACCAGCACCAGCACGATGACGCCCACAATCAGCATTGGAATGCCGACCGACGGATTCCATGCAACAGCCAACTCGGATCCTGGCAACATGATGTAACTCCTCAGGCCGCACCGGCCAGCTTGGCTGCCTCGGCAAGATCGACCTGCACAAGGCGCGAGACACCCGCTTCGCGCATGGTAACGCCGCAGAGCTGGCTCGCCGCTTCCATGGTGGCCTTGTTATGGCTCACAAAGATGAACTGCACCTTTTCGCTCATCTCGCGCACCATGTTGGAGAAGCGTCCCACGTTGGCCTCATCGAGCGGTGCGTCCACCTCGTCGAGCAGACAGAACGGCGCCGGATTCAGCGCGAAAATCGCAAACACCAGCGATACAGCGGTCAGCGCCTTTTCGCCACCGGACAGCAGCGTGATATTTGAAACACGCTTGCCCGGCGGCCGCGCCATGATCGACACGCCGGTGCTGAGCAGATCGTCGCCGGTAAGTTCGAGATAGGCATGACCGCCGCCGAACAGGCGCGGGAACAACTCCTGCACACCTGCATTGACGCGGTCGAAGGTTTCCTTGAAGCGCTGGCGGGTCTCGCGGTCGATTTTCTTGATGGCGTTTTCCAGCGTCTCCATCGCGCTGGTCAGGTCGGTCAGCTGCGCATCGAGATAGGTCTTGCGCTCGCTCTGCTCGGCGTGTTCCTGAATCGCGGCGAGGTTTACGGGCTCCAGCCTTACAATCTTTTGTGCGAGATCAGCCAGCTGCTGGCGCCATTGCGTGGCATCCACGTGCTCGGCCAGTTCGGACAACAAGGTCTCCAGCTCGAGCCCGGACGCGGCGATGGCCTCGGCAAGCTGATCGGCACGCATTTGCAGCGCCTGTGCTGCGAGACGCTTTTCCGACACGCTTTCACGCAAGCCGGACAGTTCCTGCTCCACGTTGTGCCGCTGCTGTTCCAGCTTGCGGAATTCGATATCGCAGTCTTCCAGCGCGCGACGTGCGTCGACCAGTTGACGGTCCACGAGTAGGCGTTGATCGAGATAGGTCTGGCGCTCGGCTTCTAGCTCGGCGATCGGATCGGAACCGGCTGCCAGTTGTTCGGCGATTTCGCCGCGTCGCGCTTCGATCTGGCGAATCTGGCTGTCCATACGGGCCAGCGCCTGTTCCAGAGAGGTCAGCGAGGAGCGCTTGGACTCCATGCTCAAGGCCAACGCATGCGATTGGTCGGCAGCTTCGCGCGCATTCATGCGCGCTTCTTCGCGTGCCTCGAGCAGTGCACGGCGTTCGTTTTCTAGCTCGCGCCGCTGGTCTTCCAGATCGCCCATGTTGTTGACGGACTCGTCCAGGCGCGCGCGCGCCTCACGCGTCTGCGCCTGCAACTCGTCTATCTGCTCGATCAGCGCGGAAAGCTCGCCCGCCACTTTCTCGGCGCGGGCGCGAGCGGTCTCCACTTTGCCGCGATGGCTCTGCAGCTGTCCCGCCAGTTCTGATTGACGACGATGCGCGTTGTACAACTCGCGCTGTGCATCGTCACGTGCACGCTCTGCTTCGAATTTACTGGTACGCAACGCATCGAGCCTTGCGCCTGCTTCCTCGATTTGCGCTTCGAGCGATTCTGTTTGTTCCGTCAGTACGCGGATTTCACGCTCGCGCGCCAGCACACCCACCTGGTTGCCCTGGGCACGACGTACACGCGCCCAGCCCGGCCCCAGCCATTCGCCTGTCCGCGTAATCACCGACTGATAGGGCGCCAGCGCCGAAAGTCCCGAGACGCGCTGGTGGGCTTCGTCGATGGAATCGGAAGTCAGCACATGACCGAGAATCGACATGGCAGCGGCCGGCCCGCGGACATGCGCTGCAAGTGTGCCGGCGGTGGCAGCGCCACCCTCCGTCGCATCGAGCAAGGCAACGTCAGCGCCGTCCAGTCGATGAAACTCGCGCGCCAGATCGTGGGCACCGTCGACCAGTACGCTGTCGATGAAACCAGACAGCACCGTTTCGACGGCAGTTTCCCAGCCAGCTTCGACTTGCAGCACTTCACCCAGGCGACGCTTCTTGTCGAGACCGAATCGCGACAGCCAGCTGCTGGCAGCACTTTCTTCTTGCCCAAGCGCGGCATGCTGCAACGCTTCGAGCGAAGCTAGTCGACCACGCGCCGTCTGCAGCTGCTGGCGTGCTTCGTTGAGTACACCCTGAACCTGGCGCTCGTCGTCGAGCACCTTTTCGTGGCTAAGCTTGTGCTGATCGAGCAGACCACCCAGCGACTCGACGCGCTCGCGTTGCGTGTCGTGCTCGCCATGCAGTTGCTCGGCAGCGGCATCGAGTGCAGCAACGTCAGTGGCTTTCTGCTCGATGTCCAGCGCCTCTTTGCGCTTGGCGAGATCCATCGACTGGCGGTCGAGGTAAGCCAGCTTGGTACGCTCGACTTCAGCCGCGCGGCTCGCCTCGCCGGCGGTGCGTGTGTAGGTATCCCAACGCTGCTGCCAATCGGCCAGCTTGGTTTCGGTTTCGCGCTGTGCGTCCGCGGTGTCGTCCTGCATCTGGCGCAGGGCTTCCAGCTTCGGCTCGCCCTCGGACAAGGCCATGCGCAAGGTTTCGACCTGATCGCGATCGGTGGTGATATGCGCCGCCAATTCGCTATGCTCGCGTTCGGCATCGAGCTGCGCGCGCTGCAAACGTTCGGCGGTCTCGCGGTTGTAACGCACCTGCTGTTCGACGCGCGCGATCTCGGCGCCAACCTTGTAGACCTCAGCTTGTACTGTATTGAGGTGTTCGCTTGCTTCGGTATGGCGCTCGCGCGCGCTTTCGATTTGCGCTTCGATCTGGCGTTGCTCGGCGAGATGCTTCTCGATCTCGGTTTCTACTGCGGAAAGCCCCTGCCCTTGTCCTTCGTGCTGGCTCTTGAGTGCGCGGTATTCCAGCGCACGCAGTTCGGCTTCCTTGCGGGTTTGTTCTTCTTTATAAGCTTTCCAGCGCTCGGCGGCGCGCGCCTGGCGATTGAGATGTTCCAGCTGCTTGTCCACCTCGTCGCGCACATCGCGTACGCGGTCGAGGTTTTCGCGCGTCGCCTTGATGCGGCTTTCGGTTTCCTTGCGGCGCTCCTTGTATTTGGAAATGCCGGCCGCCTCTTCCAAATGCGTGCGCAACTCTTCCGGATGTGCCTCGATGATCTGGCTGATCATGCCCTGTTCGATGATCGAGTAACTGCGCGGTCCCAGGCCGGTACCCAGGAACAGGTCGGTAATGTCGCGTCGGCGGCAACGCGCACCGTTGAGGAAGTACGCGGACTGTCCGTCACGCGTTACCTGGCGCTTCACGGAGATTTCGGCGTACTGGCCGTACTCGCCCTGAATCGTGCCGTCGGCGTTATCGAAGATCAGTTCGACTGTCGCCTGCCCCACCGGCTTGCGCGCATTCGAGCCGGAAAAAATGACGTCCGTCAGCGAATCGCCGCGCAGGCGGCTGGCCGCGCTCTCGCCCATCACCCAGCGAATGGCGTCGATGATGTTGGACTTGCCGCAGCCATTGGGCCCCACCACGCCGGTCATGTTGGTAGGCAGATGCAGGGTTGTCGGGTCGACGAAGGACTTGAATCCGGCAAGTTTGATCGTGGTTAAGCGCATGAAATTCTCATCTCGGTGGTCCAGCCCTGCCTGGGCAAATTTGCGTTGTTATTTTCCCGGGCTGCGAAATCAATCGGTAAGCCATTGATCCGCAAGATCATAAACACGCCAAGCATGCCTCACTGGACCAGCACGATATGACCATCCTGCTGCACCTGATAACGCGGGCTGGCAGTGTCACTGAACCTTGCGCGCGGCAAGAAGAGCGGGAGCAAGCTTCGGGTATCGGGCGTTGTCCAGAACAAAGAAAGATAGTGCGGAACTCTATCATTCTCAAAAACTGGCGTATCGTCGGAGATCTGTGCCAACCCGCCCCGAAGATTTCCAAGGTACTGGTGCGACTGCTCCATCACCCAAAGAGCCCCTATAGGATGCTGGCGGCCCCATCGTACGTAACTGATATTGGTCCCCGCGTAAACCAGCACTAAAGCGAAACCGATCAACCATACCGTCCGACGGTAGCCACCCTCCGCACTCGCGATACCGACCCGAACGCTCCATATACCCGCGAGCAGCGCGAACAAGTGCAGCTCTTCGTAGCCGAATCGAGATTGGTGCATTACCAAAAGACCGGACCATGTGGCCCGATTTGATAAAGCGATCGGTAGATAATCAAGCATCAGTATCAGGAATCCGGCGAGCAACACTTTCCAACTGTCTGCTCTCCGCCAAATGCCCCATACGACGACAGCACCGCCTACTAGGATCAAACACAGCAACCGTAGCGACATCCCATGTGTGGGAACGTCATGAAAATCTTCGATGCCGGCCCCTGAAGCCGTCGCGAAAAATACTTTTGCAAACTCCAGGTCTGCTCTTATCGCCTGAAGAGGCGTGGATTTCACCGAATTCCCATTCAGTGCCAGGTAGCCGGCCACATAAACAGCTGATCCGAGCAACAGCAAAACGGGTGGGCTAAGAAATTTTTTGGCGTTCAAGCGGAAATAGCGCTCATCGGCCAGGTAACCCACGAGCAACATATGTATCGGGATCAATACGGCTTTCTCGTAAAAACCGAATGCTGCTACAAATGCCAAAGCAACAAAAAGTAGATGAAACCGGTTGCTATTCTTCGTCCACGCGAGATAGTTGTAGATCGCGCAAGCATCCAGAAACACATAAGGGGCGCGATGCTCCGCATGAGCCCACCACATCAATCCGTATACCAGGATGGCGGATGACGCATATCCGCAGACAATGAGATCTCCGAACTGTCCAGCCTTAAGCAGATGCAGCGTCCGCACGAGCAAGATCAACGTACCGACATGAAACGTCAACAGAATCACGATGGCCACTGAGAAATTCATTGGCGCCACGTGATAGGCAATCCAGCTCATCAGCCTGTGCAAGGGTACATAGTGCACATCGGCCGGCATCATCAGGAACTTCCAGAAGCCCGTGTGCTGCATGAGCACAAAGTTATCTAGATCATCGTTGCTGAAATCACTATGCCTGTGCAGATACCAGGCAAGGTACAAGACGAGAACGGCAATGGTCGCGGCGGTTATGTTTCGTGTCGATCGCACCCATGCGTTGTCCACAGTTGTAGCGTCCTGCGGATTTCCAGAAATCACTCGATCCATTACCCCCCCAAGATCTATGTAACGACCGCTAGATCGCCTCGTCCTCTAATAGGTCAGATGGCGTGAGCGTCTATCGACAACGCATGGATACCGTTATCCATCAACCCCTCGAGCGCGGCGTAGACCATACGATGCCTCTTGAGCGGCGACAGCCCAGCGAATGAAGCACTAACGATGCGCACATGGAAATGCCCCTTCCCGTCATTTGCATGCCCCGCGTGCTTGTATCCCTCATCCAAGACTTCCAGCTCAACGGGATGCAGCGCCTCGAAAAGGCGGTGGCGGATTTCTTCGGCCATGATTGCCGTCACGCCGGCAGCACCTTGCGGAAGGGTTTGACACTAACGCCGGCGTAGACACCCGCATCGACATACGGATCGGCCTTGGCCCACTGCTCTGCTTCGGCTAGCGACGCGAACTCGGCGACGATCAGGCTACCCGTGAAACCCGCCGGACCAGGCTGTTCGGCATCGATGGCGGGAAACGGGCCGGCCAGCAACAGGCGACCCTGTTCCTGCAGCTTTTCCAGGCGCGCGAGATGCGCGCCACGCGCTGCCAGTCGGCGCTCCAGCGAGTCGGCATGATCCGTGCCGGTGATGGCGTACCACATGTATCGAACTCCCTCAGGCAATCCGTGATTTTAGCCGAGTGGGTCAGGAAAGTCGGGGGGTGATACCTGTCAGGAGCGATCCCTGACACCCGCCGCTGCAACCCCGAAGAGTTGCCGCGCATCCTTATATCCAGGCCCGGACATGGAATGAATTCCACGGCGGTTCGACTGCCCCTACACCAGGCGTGAGCCCATCCCGACAGTCCAAGGCCCCTAGGCCATCAGTCATGGCAGGTCCTTGTTGACAGCTTCGAAGATGGTGTTATAGTTCACTACAACACCGGTCCACGAGATCACTAGGAGAGCCGTCATGAAAGCACCGAACCCGATCGCCATCACTGCCGCGGTTCTGTTTACCACGGTAAGCCTGATCGCCATTAGCCCGAACACCCCCAAGACACCCGTCAGCGAGATCAACGGTGCCAAGGTCATCAACCTGGCCCCCGTCGAAGTGCGCCCCACCGCCGCCGACCAGCGCGCCGCTGCCCTGCTGACTACAGCCGATCTCACCATCGTCAATTCGCCGATGGCTTACGAAGCCGAAAGCGGCGCGAGTCTGCTCGGGGCGCAGTTGGCCATGCCCTACTATTCGTTTGGTTCGACCAAGTTCGCCGGCATCAGTAAGGAATAAATCCATGTCCATCACCTGGAACGACAGCGTCCCGATCTATCGCCAGCTACGCGAACGCGTCGTGGCAATGATCCTGGACGGCGCCTTGAACGAGGGCGACCCGCTGCCGTCAGTACGCCAGGTGGCTGCGGATTTTCAGATCAATCCGCTCACCGTTTCCAAGGCGTACCAGGAACTGGTCGACGATCAACTTGTGGAAAAAAGGAGGGGGCTGGGTATGTTCGTCACCGATGGAGCCCGCGAGGCACTGCTCAAGTCCGAGCGCGAACGCTTTCTGCGCGAGGAATGGCCGACGCTTTACGCACGATTGCAGCGCCTGGGCCTGGACCTGAAAACCCTACTGCGCGAAGCGCCGCAGGATTCGGAGAATCAGTCATGAATGCGGTCATCACCGCCAGTGGTCTGAGCAAGCACTACAAGAATACGGTAGCGCTGGATGACGTAAGTTTCGAGATACCTGCCGGCCGCATCGTGGGTCTTATCGGTCCCAACGGCGCCGGCAAAACCACCGCACTCAAGGCCATCCTCGGTCTGACCGACTTCCAGGGACGGCTCGATGTGCTGGGCATGGATCCGCGCAGTCAACGCGACAAACTGATGGAACAGGTCTGCTTTATCGCCGACGTCGCTGTGCTGCCGCGCTGGATTCGTGTCAGCGAAGCCATCGACTTCGTCGCCAACATTCACCCGCGTTTCAACCGCGCCAAGTGCGAAGCGTTCCTTGCTCGCACCAAGCTCACCCCCGGTCAACGGGTGCGGCAGATGTCCAAGGGCATGATCGTCCAACTGCACCTGGCGCTGGTGATGGCCATCGATGCCAAGCTTCTGGTGCTGGATGAGCCCACGCTCGGCCTGGACATTCTTTACCGTAAGCAGTTCTACCAAAGCCTGCTTGAAGAATATTTCGACGACAACAAGACGATCATCGTCACCACGCATCAGGTCGAGGAAATCGAAAACATCCTCACCGACCTGATGTTCATCCGCGACGGAAAAATCATCCTGAACACCGAGATGGAAGCCCTGGGTGATCGCTTCGCTGAAGTGATGGTAAGCGCCGACAAGGCCGCCACGGCACGTCAATTGAATCCACTGGACGAACGACAGGTGTTCGGAAAGAGCATCTTCCTGTTCGACGGTGTCGACCAGTCGCGACTGGCTGAACTGGGCGAAATTCGCCGGCCGTCCGTCAGTGATCTGTTCGTCGCTACCATGAAGGGGACGTACGCATGAAAACCCTCTACTGGCTTGTCAAACGCGAATTCTGGGAGCACCGCGGCGGTTTCCTGCGTGCGCCGGCCATAACGGCCGCAGCGTTCCTCGCCATCGCCCTCATGACGATCATCGGCGGCGAGATCATGGGACATCGTTTTAGTGCCCAGTTCCCCTTGGATGATCCGAACATGGGCATCTCCGCGGACGGCCACATGACTGCGCAGAACCTGCAGCAGGCAGGCACGTTCCTCGACGCGGTCATCTGCGGCAGCACGGCCACCGTGCTTGCGATCATGGCGATCGTGGTGTTCTTTTACTGCCTTGGATCGCTTTACGACGATCGCAAAGACCGTAGCATCCTGTTCTGGGAGTCGCTACCGATCTCCAGCTGGAAAACGGTGGTTTCGAAGGTTCTCAGCGCCACAGTCGTCGCTCCGGTCATCGCCACGATCATCGGCATCGTGTTTGGGTTGCTGCTGCTAGTTCTGGGTGTGTTCCTTTGCGAGATTCACGGGTTCAGCGTCTGGCACGTGCTGGGTGCGGCGCATCCAATCCACGTCACCTTCGACATCATCGCGCTGATCCCACTGTATGCACTGTGTGCACTCCCGACGATCGGCTGGCTGATGCTCTGCTCTGCCTGTGTACGCAGCATGCCCATCCTGTGGGCGCTGCTTATCCCATTGGCAAGCAATCTAATCGTATGGTGGCTGCACATCATCGGCCTGGCTCAACTCAGCCCAAGCTGGTATTTCTCGCACGTCACCGCCCGCCTGCTGTTTGGTCTGCGTCCTGCCAACTGGCTCGAATTTTCGTCGAATTCGCTTCACCCCGTGACCGCGCTCGACCACCTGGGATTGGTGGAGAATTACGCAGCACTGGCAGCGCCGGATGCGTGGATCGGAATCATTGCCGGAGTCGCCATGATCGCGGCCGCCATCTGGTTCCGCCGCTGGCGCCACGACAACTGAAATCGCACACTTGCCATCTGGCAAACCAAGACCTGAGTGGGGAACGCATCATGAAGTACCAAGGAACGATTCTTCTTGCGGCGCTATGTGTTGTTCTGAGCGCCTGCGATATGCCAGATACCACCATGGCGAACGGCGCCGTCACGCTGAAGGACAACGTCGTTACCCTGCATGTGGATGGCGCGCCGGATGCCATGATCAATGCGAAAGGCGAACTGCAGGTCGGCGACAAGACAATCGCCACCACACCACCAGAGCAGGGCCTGCTGATGCTTTATTACGGGAACATCGCGGATGTTCACGACACAGGCACCGAAATGGGCAAAGTCGGCGCGGGCATGGGCAAGAATGCGCTGCAGGATAAGTTGAACGGCAAGTCCAAGGAGGAAACCGACAAGGATGCCGAAAATGGTGCCGCTCAATTGAAAACGCTGGCGAAGAAGATGTGCCAGGACCATGTAAACATGCTGAGCGTCCAAAATCAGCTGGCAGCGCAGCTTCCCGAGTTCAAGCCGTACGGCAAGATTTTTACCAACAAGGATGAGGATGTGTCGTGCAATAAGGACGACTAGGACAAATGAGTCTCTCGACAACGTTTGGTCAACCTATCGGCACAACAGGTTACGCACTCATGAAAAACGTTCTTACCCTTGGACTGCTGACAGCATGTCTGCTCATCACGGCATGCAGCGGCAAGTCAGGCAACGATGTGATCGTTATCAATGGCTCGACCGACATGGCAAATGGACACATCCGGTTGAATAACGACCACGTGGTATTGCGTGTCGATGGTTCGCCTGACGCCACGATCAGCGCGAACGGCGATCTACAGATCGACCAGCAGAGCGTGAACATAAACGATGCACAGCGCCAGCTGCTGCAGTCGTACTATCAGAACGCCTTCGCCATCCGCACCGACGGCATTGCCACCGGCAAGGCCGGTGCCGCCGTCGGTGCGCAAGCACTCAAGAGTGTGGCGACGCGTTTGGCCAGCGGCGATCCCGACAAGATTCAGCAAGACGTGGACGCCAAGGCCAAGCTCGTCAAAGAAGCCGCCAGGAAGATCTGCCAGGACATCAGCGGCATCCAGGCAGTGCAGAATCAACTCACGCCACAGCTTCCCGCATTCAAGCCCTATGGCAACATCATGGGTGCCGGCGACGCGAAAGATTGCATGGACGGCACGAAGGACTGACGCTCATCCACGATGCCGCCCGAAAGGCGGCATCGCTTTGGATATCCCGTCAGCCACCCCCGCCACCGCCGCCGTGGATGCCGCCCTTGGTTAGCGCACGCGGGTCGAGCAACTTCTTCAGCTCTTCATTCGACAGACCCGATTTTTCAAGCGCCACCTCCATGATCGGGCGTTTTTCCTTGTACGCCTGCTTGGCTATCGCTGCGCCCTTTTCGTAACCGATCACCGGATTCAAGGCTGTAACAAGAATCGGATTCATCGCCAACGCGAGATTGACGCGCTCGGCATTCACCTGGAAGCCGGCAATCGCCTTGTCCGCCAGCAATCGCGAGACATTGGCGAGAATGTGGATCGATTGCAGCAAGTTGTAGGCAATCAACGGCAGCATCACGTTGAGCTGAAAATTGCCCGACTGCCCGGCGATAGTGATCGATGCATCGTTGCCGATCACTTGCGCTGCCACCATCGTCGTCGCTTCCGGAATGACCGGATTGACCTTGCCAGGCATGATGGAGGATCCGGGCTGCAGCGCAGGCAGTTCGATTTCACCTATTCCTGCGAGCGGGCCGGAATTCATCCAGCGCAGATCGTTGGCGATCTTCATCAGCGCAACCGCAAGCGCCTTGAGCTGACCGGAAAGCTCGACCGCTGCATCTTGTGCGGCCATGCCTTCGAAGTAGTTTCCAGCCGAATCAAAACGCACGTTGGTAAGTTTCTTCAGCTCGCGTGCCACCGCGGCACCGAATTTCGGATCGGCATTGATGCCGGTACCCACGGCCGTACCGCCAAGCGGCAACTGCCGCATGCGCTTGAGGCTGTCCTGAATGCGCTCGATAGCGGACTCGATCTGCGCCGACCAGCCGGATAACTCCTGCCCGAAAGTGACCGGCATGGCATCCATCAGGTGCGTGCGCCCAGTCTTGGGGACGTTGCGTAGTTGATGAGCACGACGGTCGATCACCCGCTTGAGGTGCTTGAGCGCCGGTAGCAGCTCCTCGTGCGAGGTCAGCGTAGCGCTCACATGAATCGCGGTGGGAATCACGTCATTGGAACTTTGCCCATAGTTCACGTGATCGTTGGGATGGATCTTGGCGCCGGCCTTCGCCGCAAGGTGGGCGATCACCTCGTTGGCATTCATGTTGGTACTGGTGCCCGAGCCGGTCTGGAAGATATCGATCGGAAACTGATCGTCGAACTGCCCATCCGCTACCGACAATGCAGCCTTGCGAATGGCGACCGCCTGTCCTTTCTTCAGGTGCCCCAAACCGAGATTGGCCTCGGCGGCAGCTGCTTTGATCAAGCCCAGCGCGCGAATAAACGCCCGCGGCAAGTGCAGGCCTGAAATCGGAAAATTGTCGATGGCGCGCTGGGTCTGCGCGCCGTACAGGGCGTCGGCGGGCACCTTCAATTCACCCATGCTGTCTTTCTCGATGCGAAAACCACTCATGGCTGCGTCTCATACCTTGGGGACCGGCCGACTATAAGCCCGCAAACGTAGAGATGCTCTGAACGAGTTTACGCAGCCGTCACCGCCCCTGTCTGTTCGCAGACCACAGGGGCATCGGCGAAGGCAGACTGGCCGTCTGTCGAGCCGGTGCACCGAAGGTATGTGAACAGACAGGGGCGGCCCGAAGGGTGATGACCAGAAAGCCCGCAGAGTGCGCCGCGCGGCTTGGCAAGACGGCCAGTCTTCCCTGCGCCACGCAACACACTCTGCGGGCTTTCTGGTCATCATGCCGGCTGCGTAAATTCGTTCAGAGCATCTCTAACCTTGCGGCAATGTAAAATGCCGGGTTCTGATCCCCCGCGGAAATTGCCCGATGTCCACCCACGCCCTCACCGCCCTGTCGCCGCTGGACGGCCGATACGCCAGCAAGACCGAAGCGCTGCGCCCCATCTTTAGCGAGTTCGGCCTGATGCATCGCCGTGTGCACGTGGAGATCGAATGGTTGCTGGCGATGGCAGCCGAACCTGGCATCGGCGAGTTGCCGGCATTTACCGCTGCGCAGATCGCCAAGCTGAAGGCGATCGCTGCAGATTTCAGTGTCGAGGACGGTGTCCGCATCAAGGCCATCGAAGCCACCACCAATCACGATGTGAAAGCGGTGGAGTACTTCATCAAGGAGCGCATCGGTAACGATGCGTCGCTGGCTCAGGCCAAGGAATTCGTACACTTCGCTTGCACCAGCGAAGACATCAACAACCTTTCCTACGCACTGATGCTGCGCGACGCCCGCACGCACGTGTTGCTGCCCTGGTTCGACAAAATCATCGCCAAGCTGCGCGATATCTCGCATACCAACGCCGATCTGCCGATGCTGTCGCGCACGCACGGCCAGACCGCCTCGCCCACCACGCTGGGCAAGGAACTGGCCAATGTCGTGGCGCGACTGGAGCGCCAGCGCAAGCAACTCGCGGCGGTCGAGGTTCCCGGCAAGATCAATGGTGCCGTCGGCAATTACAACGCGCACGCCATTGCCTATCCGGAGATCGACTGGCAAGCCTTCTCGCAGCGCTTCGTCACCGGTCTCGGGCTGGACTACAACCCTTACACCACGCAGATCGAGCCGCACGACGGCGTGGCGGAATACTGCGATGCGGTGCGCCGCGCCAATACGATCATGATCGACCTGGCACGCGACGTCTGGGGTTATATCTCGGTCGGCTATTTCAAGCAGGCGCTGAAAGCGGGCGAAGTGGGCTCATCGACCATGCCGCACAAGGTCAATCCGATCGACTTCGAAAATGCGGAGGGCAACTTCGGCCTGGCCAACGCCCTGCTCGGCCATTTTGCGGAAAAGCTGCCGATCAGCCGCTGGCAGCGTGACCTTACCGATTCCACCGTGCTGCGCGCACTCGGTACCGCGTTCGGCCATACACTGGTCGCACTGGAGTCGTTGCAGAAGGGTCTGGGCAAACTCAACGTCAACGCCGACCGCCTCGCGGCCGACCTCGATGCCAGCTGGGAAGTGCTCGCCGAAGCGGTGCAGACGGTGATGCGCCGTTATGGCCTACCCGAACCCTACGAGCAACTGAAAGCCTTGACCCGCGGCCAGGGCATAACCCGCGAATCCATGCGTCAGTTCATCGGAAGCCTGGCCTTGCCGGAGGACGCCAAGCAGCGCTTGCTCGATCTGACTCCCGGCACCTACACCGGCCTCGCCGGCAACCTGGCAAAGAGGATCTGATCCGTCGGACCGGACAAGACATCGTGGCTTTTGTCATGATGGCCGCTGCCCGGTTTGAACGAGCGTCATGGCGCCTCTTTCCGAATTCCTGATTTTCACCGGCATCGGTGCACTCGCCCAACTGGTCGACGGCGCATTGGGCATGGCGTATGGCGTTACCTCGGCGGGCATGCTGCTGGGCATGGGCATGCCTCCGGCGCTAGCCAGCGCCAGCGTGCACTATGCGGAGACGTTTACGTGCGGCGCGTCCGGGCTCAGTCATTGGTGGGCGGGCAACGTGCAGCGCCGGCTATTTCTGGCGCTCGCCATTCCCGGTGTCGTTGGAGCCGTGATCGGCGCCACGCTGCTGGCGCATCTACCCCCAGCATGGATACGGTATTTCCTCACGCCGTATCTGCTTTTGATGGGCCTGTTTCTGCTATTTCGCACCACCGGCCGCACCGAGCGGCGCAAAGATGTGCCGCGCGGCACGGGCGTACTTGGTTTCATTGCGGGATTGCTCGACGCTGCCGGCGGCGGCGGATGGAGTGCGTTGACGGTGACCACGATGGTGGCGCGCGGACAGGAGCCACGCATGGTGATCGGCAGCGTGCATCTGGCCAAATGCATCGTGAGCCTCGCCGCTAGCATCACCTTTTTGCTCAGCATCGGCGAAAGCCGCCTGCACGTCGTGCTGGGGCTGATTCTGGGCGGCGTGATTGCCGCACCGTTCGGCGCATGGCTGGTGCGCCGTTTGCCGGCACGCGTCACCACGCTGCTGGCCGGCCTGACCGTGCTGACTTTGGGGCTGTACAACTTCTACCGGATAGTGCGCTGACTATTCAGCACCGCGCCGGGTAAATGTCTGCTACCGCGACAGCTCGCAAATCCAGTTCACTTCCCAGTTTCTGCCACCATCCGGCGAGAACGACTGCTCCATCCGCGCCGCATGCGGTGAAATGTTGAGCCACATCCAGCGCACCAGTACCACGCGACCTTTCCAGGTGACACGGTTGTAGAACTCGCCGCGATTGCCGTGAAATTCACCGACGACGGGCGCTGCGGGATCCAGTTCGCCGTTGTCCAGGTCTAGCCCGTAGATGATCCACTGGTGCGTTTGCGGGTTGTACATGCGCAAAGTCTGCGCCTTGATATGCAGCTTCTTGTCGGGGCTGCTGACCTCGAACTGCTCGAAGTTGGCGTTGGTGTCGAGTAGCTTGTGGTGGTTGGAAATGCCGTAATACTCATCCCACGCGGTCGAGCCGTCGAGGCGATCCGGCAAGCGGCGGACGTGCGCCTTCCAGTCGCCGATGAGGAAATCGAAATCATGCGAGCCGTCGCGCTGCGGCACGGCGAATACCGCCGTCGGGTTTGGCGGACCTTCCGCCACAGCCGGAACGGCAACTGCTATTACCCATGCCAACGCTGACATCGACAACACTAGAAACTTGGGTACTGCCAGCCTGACCGTAGCCATGCTCTCCTCCCGTTGGTCTGGCGCGATGCCAGAAGGGCGCATCGCAGGACCATCCAGCGCAGCCTGAAACCGGGTTATTGCGCCGGAGGCTACGCTTATCGGCAGGTGGATTCCATACAATGCCGCCCATGACACTTTCACGAACCTCCCGCAAGCCGCTACCCATCGAAGTGCGCGGCACCCCCAGGCTGCCGCTCGGCATGAGCGCAGCGCAATTCCTACGCGATTACTGGCAAAAGCGGCCGTTACTGATACGCGATGCGTTTCCCGCGTTCCAGTCGCCGATCGAGCCGGAGGATCTCGCAGGACTCGCCTGCGAGGAAGGCGCGCTGTCGCGCCTGATCCAACACGATGAAGATCGCCAACGTTGGCGCGTAAAAACAGGTCCAATGAGCGAGGGCGATTTCGCCAAGACGGGTAACGCGAACTGGACGTTGCTGGTGCAGGATGTCGATAAATGGGATATGGACGTCGCGGCCCTGCTCGACCACTTCAGTTTCCTGCCTAGCTGGCGCGTGGACGATGTGATGATCTCCTACGCCGAGCCTGGCGGCGGCGTCGGCGCACACGTCGATCAATACGATGTATTCCTGCTGCAAGGCCTAGGTCAGCGTCACTGGGGCATCAGCACCGATCCGCATGCGCCCAAGGATTTCCGCAGTGATGTGGAACTGAAACAGCTGCAGCACTTCGAACCCACGCACGAATGGCTGCTGGATGCCGGCGACATGTTGTATCTGCCGCCCGGCATACCGCATGACGGTGTTGCCTTCGGTGGACCATGCATGACGTTTTCAGTGGGCATGCGTGCGCCGTCTCAGGCCGAGTTGGTCGGGGATCTCGCCGATTACCTCGCCGAGCGTCTGCCCGAAGAGCTGCGCTATGCCGATCCGGACCTTGCGCCCGCCAAACGTGCCGGCGAAATCGACAAAGCTTCGCTGAAACGTATCCGCACAGCCCTGCCGTTCGCCGCGCCTCTGGACGACGCAACGCTGCTCGACTGGTTCGGTCGCTTCATTACCCGCTACCGCAGCGCGCAGGCGCCGCTTCCACCGGCCAAACCTTTGAGCGAGGCGGCGCTGTTGAAGCAGCTGACGGGCGGCACGTCGCTGCTGCGTCATCCGTGGTCGCGTATGGCCTGGACCCAGAACGGCTCGCGCTGCACGCTGTATGCCAACGGCCACGCCTATCCGGCCTCCGTCCGCTTGGCGACACAACTGTGCACGCAACGTACGCTCTCACCGCCGCATGAACTTTCTACCGCCGAACATGGGTTGTTGTTGGCGCTGGTCAACGACGGCCATCTGGTTCCACGCCGACTGCGAGGACGCAACGCTTGAGCACCCTGCCGCCCACACCCGACACCGACGTTCGCGCCGTCGAAGGCCGCGAGGAACTCGCCACAGCGCGACTGCAATTGCTGACCGCCGCCCGTTACAAGCTCGCTATCCATCTGCCCGTTCTGCCGCCCGATGCCTATAGCAGTTCCTTGGAACTCGCCGAGCTGCGTCGTATCGCAACATCCGGACGCGGCGCCGAGATCCGCATCCTATTAAACGACCCGGCAGCCGCCCTGCGCGCGGGACACCGCCTGATCGACCTCGCCCAACGCCTGCCCAGCGTGTTGCAGATCCGCGTGCCTGCAGACGAGCAAAGCGAGGGCCCGAGCGCCAGCGGCTGGCTGCTCAACGACACTTACGGCTATCTGTTCCTCCCCGATGCAGACCGCCTTGAGGGACGAACCGCCCTGCACGACGGCCCCGGACAGGCACCCCTCCTGCTGCAATTCGAACAAATCTGGGAGCGCGCGGCACCAGCCACCCAGCTGCAGCCGCTGGATATGTAGACCGCTGGCTGAACAGGGATGGGGCCGCATTCGAGCACCCATCCCTCTACCGAAGTCCCGACATCGACGTAAAAGCTTGTACGCGCTGTTGTTCGCTCTCTGACCGCCGGAGCGGACTACCTCAATCGGCGTCTCCCATCGGCTTGCCGCGTCGCAGCAGCCGCAGGCTATAATTAACAGGATTTTTCGCCAGCGAACCGCCATGATCAGACGGCTCGCTGCAAGGCCTCCCTTCCCTGCCGGTGGTGACGTGAGCACAAACCTGATCCGCGAGTTTTTCGAGTCTTCGCAGCTCGCAGGCGGCAACGCCGATTACATTGAATCGTTGTATGACACTTGGCTGGCCGACCCCGCGTCGGTGCCCGCCGAATGGAACACTTATTTCAAGACTTTCAAGGGCCGCGAGTCGGGGGATGTCTCCCACACCGCGGCCATTGCACGCATCGAGGCGGCGCAAAAACAGCGCCTCAACGGCGCGGTGGCAGCGCCCGTCAGCGATGAGCACGCGCGCAAGCAGGCAGGCGTATTGCGCCTGCTGACGGCCTACCGCTCGCGCGGCCATCTCGCCGCCGACCTCGATCCGCTGGGCCTGGCCCACAAGATGGACGCGCCGGACCTCGGTCTTGCCTTCCACGGCCTGTCTGACGCTGACCTCGATACCGAATTCGACTGCGGCAACTTTGCCGGCGGCGGCCAGCGCATGAAACTGCGCGAGTTGCTTGCTCGCCTGAAGCGCGTCTACACCAACACGGTCGGCGCGGAGTTCATGTACATCTCCGACCACGCCCAGCGAAACTGGATCTACTCGCACCTGGAGCAGGCCAACGGCAACGCCGGCCTGGACAAGACAGGCAAGCAGCGCGTGCTGGACGGCCTCACTGCGGCCGACGGTCTCGAACGCTATCTGCACACCAAGTACGTGGGCCAGAAGCGCTTCTCGCTGGAAGGTGGCGACAGCCTGATTCCGATGATGGACGATATCGTCCGCGCCGCGGGCGACAACGGCATCAAGGATCTGGTCATCGGCATGGCCCATCGTGGCCGTCTGAACATGCTGGTGAACATTCTCGGCAAACCGCCGAAGACGCTGTTCAACGAGTTCGAAGGCAAGTTCGAACACGCTGAAGACGATCCGGCCCACTCCGGCGACGTGAAGTACCACATGGGCTTCTCCGCCGACGTGCGCACGCCCAAGGGCGGCGTGCACGTGGCGCTGGCGTTCAATCCATCGCACCTGGAAATCGTCAACCCGGTGGTGGCCGGCTCGGTGCATGCGCGCCAGGTCCGCCGTCGCGACACCGAGCACACGCAGTCGCTCGCCGTGCTGATCCACGGCGACGCCGCGTTGGCCGGCCAGGGTGTGAACATGGAATTGTTCAACATGTCGCAGGCCCGCGGTTTCAAGATCGGCGGCACACTGCACATCGTGGTGAACAACCAGGTGGGCTTTACCACCTCCAATCCGCAGGATGCCCGCTCCACGCTGTATTGCACCGACCTGGCCAAGATGGTCAACGCGCCGGTGTTCCACGTGAACGGCGACGATCCGGAAGCAGTGATCCAGGTCACCCGTCTCGCTTACGAATTCCGCAAGCAGTTCCGCAGGGACGTGGTGATCGATCTGGTGTGCTACCGCCGCCACGGCCATAACGAAGCCGACGAACCGTCCGCCACGCAGCCGGTGATGTACCAGATCATCCGCAAGCGCCCTCCCGCGCGCGAGCTGTACTCGCAGCAGTTGGTGAAGGAAGGTCTGCTGGCCGAGGGCGATGCGCAGAAGCAGTTCGATGCTTACCGCGATCGCCTCGAAGCAGGCGCCGCGATGACCGATCTGCATCCTTCGCTAACCAAGGACGTGGAAGTGGACTGGAGCCAGTTCATCGGCGGCAAGCTGTCCACCCCGGTCAACACTACGGTTCCGAAAAAGAAGCTGGTCGAGCTGGCCAACAAGATTCTCGATCTGCCACAAGATTTAGTGCTGCAGTCGCGCGTGGCCAAGATCTACGACGACCGCCGCAAGATGGCCAGTGGCGAACAGCCAGGCGATTGGGGTTTTGCAGAAAACCTCGCCTACGCCACGCTGATCGACCAAGGTCACAACCTGCGCATGGTCGGCCAGGACTCGGGCCGCGGCACGTTCTTCCATCGCCACGCCGTGCTGCACGATCAGAAAGACGGCCACACCTTCATGCCGCTGGCGACGCTGCGCGCCGATGCCAATGTCGAAGTGATCGACTCGCTGCTCAGCGAAGAAGCCGTGATGGCGTTCGAATATGGTCACGCGACCACCGATCCCTACACGCTCAACATCTGGGAAGGGCAGTTCGGCGACTTCGCCAACGGCGCGCAGGTGGTGATCGACCAGTTCATCAGCTCCGGCGAAGCGAAGTGGGATCGTTTGTGCGGTCTCGCACTGTTCTTGCCGCACGGCTACGAAGGCCAGGGTCCAGAGCATTCCTCTGCACGCCTGGAGCGCTTCCTGCAGATGTGCGCACTGGAAAACATGCAAGTCTGCGTGCCCACCACGCCGGCGCAGGATTTCCACATGATCCGCCGTCAGATGCTGCGCCCGGTGCGCAAGCCGCTGATCGTGATGACGCCCAAATCGCTGCTGCGCCACAAACTGGCCGTGTCGACGCTGGACGAGCTGGCTAACGGCAGCTTCCAACTGGTGATCGGCGAACACCGCGATCTGCCGGCGAAGAAGGTCAAGCGCGTGGTGCTGTGCTCGGGCAAGGTCTACTACGACCTGCTTGAAGAAGCCGATAAGCGCGGACTCACCGATGTAGCGATCGTGCGTGTCGAACAGCTGTATCCGTTCCCGCGCCCCGAAGTCGTGGCCGAACTGGAAAAGTACCCTTCCGTGAAGGAAGTGATTTGGTGCCAGGAAGAACCGATGAACCAGGGAGCCTGGTTCCAGATTCGTCACCACCTGCAGGCGTGCGTGGGTAGCAAGCAAAGCCTCTCCTACGCGGGTCGTGCACGTTCGCCGGCACCGGCGGCTGGTCACCTCAACGATCACATCGCCGAACAAGCGGCGCTGGTCGAGCAGGCGCTGGTTGCTCCGATCGGCGACGATCACTCTGCTGAATAACATCCAGGAATCTCGCGCTCACGGATGAGCGACCAACCCCAGGATCATCTATGTCCACCGAAGTCAAAGTCCCCGTTCTGCCCGAGTCTGTCTCCGACGCCACCATTGCGACCTGGCACAAGAAAGCCGGCGACGCGATCAAGCGCGACGAGAACCTGGTCGATCTGGAAACCGACAAGGTCGTGCTGGAAGTGCCCGCACCGGTCGACGGCGTGATCAAGGAGCTGAAGTTTCAGACCGGCGACACCGTGAACAGCCAGCAGGTGATTGCAATCATCGAAGAAGGTGCCGTCGCCGCTGCCGCAACCCCTGCTCCCGCTCCGGCCGCAGCAGCACCTGCACCGGCCGCTGCCGCTGCAGCGCCGAAAGCTGCAGCGAAGGGTGCAGAAGATCTCTCCCCGGCCGGCCTGCGCGTCGCCACCGAGCAAAGCATCGATCCGTCCAAGGTCGCCGGTACCGGCCGCGATGGCCGCGTGACCAAGGAAGACCTGGTCAACTACGGCAAGGGTGGCAGCGTCGCCGCTGCACCAGCCGTCGCACCGACGCCCGGCTCCCGCCCGGAAGAACGCGTGCCGATGACGCGCATCCGCGCGCGCATCGCCGAACGCTTGATGCAGTCGAAGAACTCCATCGCGATGCTCACCTCGTTCAACGAAGTGAACCTCGCCGAAGTAACCAAGATGCGCAAGACGCTGGGCGAGCAGTTCGAGAAGTCGAACGGCGTGAAGCTCGGCTTCATGAGCTTCTTCGTCAAAGCTGCCGCCGAAGCGCTCAAGCGCCACCCGGTGGTCAATGCCTCGGTCGATGGCAACGACATCATTTATCACGGCTATCAGGACATCTCCATCGCCGTGTCCACCGACAAGGGCCTGGTGACGCCGGTGCTGCGCGACGTGCAGAACATGAGCTTCGCCGATATCGAAAAAGGCATCGGCAACTACGCCAAGAAAGCGCGCGAAGGCAAGCTCGGCCTGGATGACTTGCAGGGCGGCACCTTCACCATCACCAATGGCGGCACGTTCGGCTCGCTGCTATCCACGCCGATCGTCAACCCGCCGCAGAGCGCGATCCTTGGCATGCACACGATCAAAGAGCGCGCCATCGTCGAGAACGGTCAAGTGATCGCTGCACCGATGATGTATCTGGCGCTGAGCTACGACCACCGCATCATCGACGGTAAGGATGCCGTGCTGTTCCTGGTCGATATCAAGAACCAGCTGGAAAATCCGCAGCGCATGCTTCTTGGTCTCTGATCGCCGCCCCGGCGATCAGAAAATAAGTACGAAGCTCTGGCGGCGATTCTCGATAGTGAATATCAGAATCGCCGCAGTCCTCCCCCGCTTCACTATGGCGCGCACCACAAACGCGTCACGCAGCTAGGAAAAATCATGAGCGACAAATTCGACGTCATCGTCATCGGCGCCGGCCCTGCCGGATACGTGGCCGCGATCCGCGCCGCACAGCTCGGTCTAAAGACCGCTTGCGTCGACGCCTTCGTCGGCAAAGACGGCAAGCAGGCGCTTGGTGGCACCTGCCTCAACGTCGGCTGCATTCCGTCCAAGGCATTGCTCGATTCGTCCAAGCAGTTCTTCAACCTCTCGCACAACCTGCCGGCGCACGGCATCAGCGTCGAGAACGCGAAGGTCGATATGGGCACCTTCATCGGCCGCAAGGACAAGATCGTCAAGCAGTTCACCGGCGGTATCGGCCAGCTGTTCAAAGCCAACAAAGTCACCGCGTTCTTCGGCAAGGGCAAGCTGCTGAAGGATAACAACGTCGAGATCACCGGTAACGACGGCAGCAAGCAAACGATCAGCGCTACCAACGTGATCCTCGCTTCCGGTTCGGTGCCGATCGAATTGCCGTTCGCCAAATTCGACGGCAAGAACATCATCGACAACGCCGGCGCGCTCGATATCAACGAAGTGCCGAAGCGCTTGGGCGTGATCGGCGCCGGCGTGATCGGCTTGGAGCTGGGCAGCGTGTGGAACCGCCTGGGTTCGCAAGTGACGATCCTGGAAGCGCTGCCGGATTTCCTCTCGGTGGCCGACGCCGACGTGGCGAAGATCGCTGCCAAGGAATTCGCCAAGCAGGGCCTCACCATCAAGCTCGGCGCCAAGCTGACCAAGGCCGAAGTCAAAAAGAATGAAGTCGCGCTTACCTACGAAGACAAGGACGGCGCACACGAACTCACCGTCGACAAATTACTTGTCGCTGTAGGCCGCCGTGCCTATACCGACGGCTTGCTGGCTGGCGACACTGGCGTGAAGGTGGACGAGCGCGGCCGCATCGTGGTCGACGAACACAACCACACCGGCGTCGACGGCGTGTGGGCCATCGGTGATGCCGTGCGCGGCCCGATGCTGGCGCACAAAGGCTCCGAAGAAGGCGTCGCTGTCGCCGAATGGATCGCTGGCAAGGCCGGTCACGTGAATCTCGACACGGTGCCGTGGGTGATCTACACCGAACCGGAAATCGCCTGGGCCGGCAAGACCGAGAAAGAACTGAAAGACGCTGGCATCCCGTACAAGATCGGTACTTTCCCGTTCGCCGCGATCGGTCGTGCGGTCGCGATGAACGAAGCGATCGGCCAGGTGAAGGTGATCGCCCATGCCGAAACCGATCGCTTGCTTGGTGTACACATGGTCGGCCCCGGCGTATCGGAGCTGATCGCCGAAGCCGTGGTGGCGATGGAGTTCAAGGGCTCCGCCGAAGATCTGGCGCGCATCGTCCACGCGCATCCGACCTTGTCGGAAGCCGTGCACGAAGCCGCGCTTTCGGTCGACAAGCGCGCGATTCACAAGGGCAATTAAGACAAATGTCCGCGTGATCGACGGCCCGCTCGTGGCAACATGGGCGGGCCGTTGTGTTTTCGATGTTTGCGAAACATGGCTGCATAGCACCGAAAATCTCCAACCTCATCCGTTAGGTGCAAGTCGAAGTCACCCGTCTAATCGAGCCCGTTGATATGTCCATGCCTACTTCCCTCTGCGTCTACTGCGGCTCCAGCTCCGGCAAGCATCCCGAATATGTCGAGCAGGCCCGCGCATTCGGTGAGGAAATGGCGCGCCGTGGCATCACGCTGATCTATGGCGGCGGCAAAGTGGGCTTGATGGGCGCAGTGGCCGATGCGCTGCTGGCCGCTGGTGGCAAAGTCGTTGGAGTGATCCCGCGCCAGTTGGTCGAACGCGAGGTCGCCCATCCTGGGCTTACCGAGATGCACGTGGTCGAGACCATGCATCAGCGCAAAACGCGTATGTACGAATTGTCGGATGCCTTCGTCGCCCTTCCCGGCGGCTTTGGCACCATGGATGAGATGTTCGAGATGTTGACCTGGGCCCAATTGGGCTTACATAGATATCCATGTGCTTTTCTCGACGTCCGCGGCTACTACGCGCAATTGCACGCCATGATGGACCATATGGTGCAGGAAGGTTTTGTACGCACGGAACACCGCGAAAGCATATGGTTCGGCGACAGCATGACCCAGTTATTCGATTGGATGGCGCACTATCAAGTCGGCCATACGCCCAAATGGATCGATAGCAGCAGTGTGAAAGCCTAAGTCGCCGTTTTACGATGCTGTAAGGAAATCCATCATGACCACGCACACCGACTTTCGCGCCTTCCGTATCCATAACGACGCAGCGGGTTATCGCGGCGGCATCGAGACCATGAACACTGCGGCGCTAAGCGCGGGCGAAGTCCTGGTGAAAGTGGCCTATTCCTCGGTGAACTACAAAGATGCGCTGGCCGGAACGGGCAAGGGCAAAATTCTTCGCCAGTACCCGCTCAACGGCGGCGTCGATGCCTCGGGTGTCGTAGTGGCTTCCACCGATCCTAAGTTCAAGGAAGGCGACCCTGTGCTGTGTACCGGCAGCGGCCTTTCCGAGACGCGCGACGGTGGATATGGCGAGTACATCCGACTGCCTTCGACATGGACAATCCCGTTACCGACGGGACTGAGCCTGCGCGAAAGCATGATTCTGGGTACGGCCGGCTTTACCGCTGCGCTGGCCTTGCTGCGCATGCAGGACAATCGCCAAACGCCAGCGCTCGGCCCGATTGCCGTGACGGGCGCTAGCGGCGGTGTGGGCATGCTGGCCATCGATATTTTCAGCCGTGCCGGCTATGCCGTGCACGCCATCAGCGGCAAGGCCGATCATTTCGATGTCCTGCGCAATCTGGGCGCAGTCGAGTGCATCGACCGACATCAGCTAGTTTTCAGCGGCAAGCCGATGGATTCGGCCCGTTTTGGCGGTGCACTCGATAATGTCGGCGGCGCCATGCTCGCAGGGCTACTGCCACTGATCGAGCCTTACGGCAACGTGGCCATCTGCGGCAACGCCGGCGGTATCGCCTTCGAGAGCACCGTGATGCCGTTCATCATCCGCGGCGCCAGCCTGCTGGGTATCGCTTCAGCCGGTACCGCACGCGATCTGCGCGATCAGGTGTGGCAACATCTGGCTAGCGACTGGAAGCCTGCCCATCTCGACCGGATTGCTACCCGAGAAGTTACCCTGGAGCAGCTTCCGGAGGTGTTCGGGCGTATGCTGGCAGGCGACTCGTTCGGCCGCACTGTTGTGCGTGTCGGCAAGGTTTGACACGTTTGCGCTTGGAAGAGCTGCAGCGGCGACTTAGAATTGACGAAACAACAAGGGGACTCCCACCTTATGGCACGTATTCTTATTGTCGACGATTCTCCGTCGCAACTTCTTGGCATCAAGCGCATCGTCGAGAAGCTCGGCCATGAGACGCTGACCGCTGAAGACGGTGCCGCCGGTGTCGAGGTGGCAAAGCAGGAAAAACCCGATTTGATCCTGATGGACGTGGTGATGCCCAACCTCAATGGTTTCCAGGCTACGCGCACCATCAGCAAGAACCCGGACACGGCGCATATCCCGATCGTGCTGGTGACGACCAAGGATCAGGAAACCGACAAGGTGTGGGGCATGCGTCAGGGCGCCAAGGCGTACGTGACCAAACCGATCAAGGAAGAAGAACTGGTCGCCACGTTGAAAGAACTGTTGCCGGCCTGAGTCCAGATAAATCGACGTACAACAAACGGCGCCTTACGGCGCCGTTTGCACGTCCGACTTCCACAAACCGTCTTCAGCGCCGCGGATCGTAATGCGCAAACTGCTCCCGCAACGCCTCATACGCCTCACGCTGCGATTCGCTCTCGACCGTCGGTACCCTGATCGACACTTCCACCAGCTGGTCACCCGGCGGATGTCCCGGCAATCCGCGCCCTTTCAAACGCAGCTTGCGTCCGGATTGCGTACCGGCTGGAATGCGCAGGTCCACCGTGCCTGCCAGCGTAGGCACAGGCACCGCGGCACCCAGTGCCGCTTCCCAGGGGCTGACTGGCAGCACGTGTAGCACATTACGGCCATCCAGCTTGAAGCGCGCATCATCACGAATGCCCACCTCAAGCAAGAGATCGCCATTCGGACCGCCCGCCATGCCAGGCTGCCCCTGCCCACTTAGACGGATGACTTTTCCCGGCTGAATGCCGGCAGGAATCTTTACCTCGAGCACGCGCTCGCTACCGCTGCCATCGTCCAGACTGAGGCGCGTCCGGCCGCCATCGAAGGCGGTTTGCAGGTCGATCTGCACATGGGCCTGCACATCGCGGCCGCGATGTGCACGTGGGGCCTGGCGAGCACCGCCCGCGGTGCGGCCGAACAGACTTTCGAAGAAGTCGCTGAAATCGCCCTCGCCCGCATCCCCAAAATCGAAGCCCTGTCCCTGCCCCCAATTGGGTGGAGGACGGAATTGCTCGCCCGGACGATATCCACCGGCCTTCAGCTGATCATAGGCGCGGCGCTTCTCAGCGTCGCGAAGCACTTCGTTGGCTTCGTTGATCGCTTTGAATTTTTCCTCGGCGCCCGCTTCTTTGTTCTTGTCCGGATGGTATTTGCGCGCCAGCTTGCGATAGGCCGCCTTGATGTCGGCCTCGCTAGCATCGGGCTTCACACCCAGGGTGTCGTAATAGTCTTTGAATTCCACTGTGACTCCCCATAAGCCGGCCCGTTATCTTGAGCCGGCCCCGATTCAAATCAAATACGTCCACATACGCACAGCCCACCACGGATCATCGTCCGTGGCAGGCTGCCTCCGCAACATCAAGCGAGATGCGGTTTTATTGTGCGGTGTTGATGGTGATACGGCGCGGCGCTATTTCCGCCTTCTTCGGTATGACGATTTCCAGCACGCCGTGCTTGCCATGAGCACTGACGTTATCGGCGTCGGCGCTGTCAGGCAAGGTAAAGCGGCGATGGAAGCTGCCATGCGAGCGCTCAACACGCGTGAATCGGCTGTTCTGCTCGCTCTTTTCGATCGTGCGCTCGCCTTTGATGGTAAGCGTGCCCTTTTCCATGCTTATGTCGATGGCGGCCGGATCGACACCCGGGACGTCGACGAAAATCACAAAACGCTGGTCTTCTTCCCTGATGTCCACGCGTGGCGCCCACTGGCTGGTCACCCCATGGGAAGTATCGTTTTCATCGTGTTGCAAAAAACGATCGAACACCTGGCGGATGTCCGACGGGAAAGCGCTGGGTGTGCCCCAGATTACGTTGCGGCTCAGTGTCATGGTTCTTACCTCGAAAAAGTTGCGGCGCGCTCACCGCTTGGGAACTAGATAGTTCCGGCGCCGACAGTTTCAAGGCGCGACAAACCGCCTTGCCGGGCAGTAGCATGCCCGCCGTTGCCATGCCTTCAGCGAGTTGCACATGACCATCCAGATCGGACAGACCCTGCCGGACGTCGAGGTAGCCGTCGTCGACGGTGAATCCGACGTACAACGGGTTGCCACCTCAGCGCTCTTTGCTAGCCAGAAGGCGGTGTTATTCGCTGTGCCGGGGGCCTTCACGCCAACCTGCTCGGAGCGTCATCTACCGGGTTACGTTAACCACTATGCGGAATTCAAAGCCCGTGGCGTGAGCGTCTACGGCATGGCTGTCAACGATGCTTTCGTGATGAAAGCCTGGGCCGCGTCGCAGCGTGTACCGGCGGGACTGAAGCTGTTGGCCGATGGCAATGGCTCATTCGCTAAAGCGCTGGGATTGGAGATGGACGGCAGCGCCTACGGCTTGGGCATGCGTTCGCGGCGCTTCGCGCTGTATGCAGAAAACGGCATCGTGAAACAGCTTTATGTCGAAAGCCCGGGCGAGTTACGCGTGACAACGGCCGAGGCCATGCTGGCGGCGATACCGCACTGAGGCCTGTAAATAGCGAGATAGTCATCCGTGCTTTAGCAGCAAAGGACGCCAAAGTGGTCAGCGCCACTTACACAAATAGCTGCCCCGCATGATGCGCAAAAAGCAAAGCCCCGGACTCACCGGGGCTTTGCAGTAGTAGGTCATGCAGCTTATTCGGCGTTCGTCGGCGTATCCGCCGGATCACCTGATTCCGGCGGGAGACCATTACCTGCGTCGGTCTCGTCACCGTTACTTTCATCGGCGTCCAGCCGCACCACGCTGACCAGCGACTCCTCGGCAGGCAGACGGATAAGCGTCACACCCTGCGTGTTGCGACCGAGCTGCGACACTTCCGTAACGCGAGTACGCACCAAGGTGCCTTGATTCGAGATGAGCATCAGCTCGTGTGCACCGGTGACCTGTGCCGCCGCCACCAGGGAACCGTTGCGTTCGGAACACTGGATGCCGATCACGCCCTGCGTGCCACGCCCTTTCTTTGGGAACTCTTCAAGCTGGGTGCGCTTGCCGTAGCCGCGCTCAGTGGCAGTGAGGATGTCGCCTTCCGCGGCAACGATCAGCGAAACCACTTTCGCATTGTCGGTCAGCTTCATACCGCGCACGCCGGTGGCGGTGCGACCCATGGAGCGCACCTCGCCTTCGTCGAAACGCACGACCTTGCCGTTCGATGCGAACAGCAGCACGTCGCTGTTGCCGTCGGTAAGTTCGACGCCGATCAGCGCATCGCCTTCATCGAGATTGATCGCGATCTTGCCTTTCTGCAGCTGATAGGCAAATTCCGTGAGCGGCGTCTTTTTGACCGTGCCGTCCGCGGTAGCGAAGAACACATAACGATCCTCGCTGTATTCATGCACCGGCAATACCGCCTGCACTTTTTCGCCTTCACCCAGCGGCAACAGGTTCACCATCGGCTTGCCGCGCGCATTCGGGCCTGCATCGGGCATCTGATAGACCTTGAGCCAGTAGACGCGGCCGGTGCTGGTGAAGGTGAGCAGCGTGTCGTGGGTGTTCACCACCCACAGCTGTTCGACAAAGTCCTCGTCCTTCAGTGCCGAAGCCATGCGTCCCTTGCCGCCGCGACGCTGCGCGCGATAGGTGTTGGCCGGCTGACGCTTTACGTAGCCAGAATGCGAAAGCGTGACGACCACATCTTCCGGCGCAATAAGGTCGAGCACGTTGAGATCTTCTTGCGAACGCTGTATCTCGGTGCGGCGCTCGTCGCCGAATTCGGTTTTGATGGCTTCCAGCTCATCGCGGATAACCGAGAGCAAGCGCGCAGGATCTTCCAGGATCTCGATCAGCCCGCGGATGGTTTCCAGAATCTGGCGGTATTCATCGGAAAGCTTTTCCTGCTCCAGGCCGGTGAGGCGGTGCAAGCGCATCGCCAGGATTTCCTGCGCCTGGGTGTCGGACAGCTGATACCCATCGGCCTTTAGACCGTCGCGCGGGTCCATGTCTTCCGGGCGCGAAGACTCCGCACCCGCAGCGGCAAGCAGCGCACCCACCATGCCCGGCTGCCATTTGCGTGCAAGCATGCGTTCGCGTGCTTCCTGCGGCGAATTGGAGGTCTTGATCAGCTCGATCATCTCGTCGATGTTGGCGAGCGCAACCGTAAGGCCTTCCAAAATATGAGCACGTGCGCGAGCCTTGCGCAGTTCGAAGATCGTGCGACGCGTAACCACTTCGCGGCGATGACGAATGAAGGCTTCGAGGATTTCCTTGAGATTCAGCGTGCGCGGCTGACCGTCGAGCAACGCCACCATGTTGATGCCGAACGTGACCTGCAGCTGCGTCTGCTGGAACAGGTTGTTCAACACCACATCGGCCATCGCATCGCGGCGGATCTCGATGACGATGCGCATGCCGTCCTTGTCGGACTCGTCGCGCAGTTCGGAGATGCCCTCGAGGCGCTTTTCCTTCACCAACTCGGCGATCTTTTCAATCAGCCGTGCCTTGTTTACCTGGTATGGCAGTTCATGAACGAGGATCGTCTCGCGACCGTTGGATTCGGTCTCGATCTCGGTACGCGCACGTACCAGAATGCGGCCACGGCCCGTGCGATACGCTTCGACAATGCCTGCTGCGCCGTTGATGATGCCCGCAGTCGGAAAATCCGGGCCGGGTATGTACTGCATCAGATCGTCGACGCTGAGCGACGGATCATCGATCAGCCCGATCGTGGCGGAAATCACTTCGGTGAGATTGTGCGGCGGTACGTTGGTGGCCATGCCCACTGCGATACCCGCCGAACCATTCACCAGCAGGTTCGGCACGCGCGTGGGCAGTACCAACGGCTCATGCTCGCTTTCGTCGTAGTTGGGCCCGAAGTCGACGGTTTCCTTGTCGATGTCGGCGAGCAGCTCGTGCGTAAGGCGCGCCATGCGCACTTCGGTGTAACGCATCGCGGCGGGGTTGTCGCCGTCGACCGAGCCGAAGTTACCCTGACCATCGACCAGCATGTAGCGCAGCGAAAACGGCTGCGCCATGCGCACGATGGCGTCGTAGACGGACGCATCGCCGTGCGGATGGTATTTACCGATCACGTCACCGACGACGCGAGCGGATTTCTTGTAAGGCTTGTTATAGACATTGCCCAGTTCGTTCATCGCGAACAACACACGGCGATGCACAGGCTTGAGACCGTCGCGAACATCCGGGAGGGCGCGTCCCACGATCACGCTCATGGCGTAATCGAGGTAGCTCTGGCGCATTTCGTCTTCGATATTGACGCGGATGATTTCTTTGGCGAGCTCTGCCATCAATCGGCTTCCCTGGTAACAAATAAGGGCCTCGCGACCAGCGCGTTATGCGCGTGTCTGTGGAGGCCAGGCGGTAGCTTGGAAGTGTAACACAACAGGGCTTGAAAATGGCTTATTTTAGCCTTTTCAATCAATGAGTTACGAGCGTGTTTTGGCGCGCCGGAAAAGCAGTGTCCGGGCACTCACAAAATTGACCAGCGCGGCGAAAACCGAACCTACCGCAACGGCCAAGGCTGGCCACCGGTGCCAGCTCGGAAACTCGAGCAGACAGAGCACATAAACGGCGTAATTGACCGCCGCACCGCCGCTCATCAACGCCATCCAGTGCAGCCATTCGCTCGGCAATGAGCGACCGCTTTGACGAGCTGCGAAGGTGTGGCTGCGGTTCCACCACCATGTGGCGGTAGCCGCCAGCAGGAAAGAAATCACTCTACCGATGTATGGATCGGTGTGAGCAAAGCTGACCAGCAATTGCACAACACCCGCATCGACGACCAGACCTATCAAGCCGCCGATCGCGAACAGCATGAACTCGTGGCGCAACCTCATCCGGCGAACACGGCTCGCATGCGTTCCGTGCTGGGTTGTTCGATCACGCCACGTTCGGTGACGATGGCGTCGATCAATGCCGCTGGCGTGACGTCGAAAACCGGATTCCAGGCTTGCGCACCTTCGACGACCGTGCGGCGGCCGGCCACGCTAAGCAGCTCTGCCGCATCGCGCAGCTCGATTTCGATATCGTCGCCGGAAACTGTAGCCATATCGACCGTGGACGACGGCGCTACGACCATGAATTTCACGCCGTGATGGCGTGCTGCAATGGCCAACTGGTAAGTACCAATCTTATTGGCGGTATCGCCGTTTGCGGCAATGCGATCCGCACCGACAATCACCCATTTCACCGCGCCCGACTTCATCAGGTGCGATGCGGCGGAATCCGCGATGAGTTTCGCGGGAATGCCGTCGCGCACCAGCTCCCACATGGTTAGCCGCGCACCCTGCTGCCACGGTCGTGTTTCACCCGCGTACACATGCGCGATACGGCCAGCCGCGACACCGGCGCGAATCACACCCAATGCCGTGCCATAGCCGGACGTCGCCAGCGAACCGGTGTTGCAATGAGTCATCACACCGGAACCCGGTGCGATCAGGGCCGCTCCGAGTTCGCCCATATGGCGATTGGCGGCGAGGTCTTCGTCTTGAATGGCCTGCGCCTCGCGTTCCAACGCTGCCGCATCCGCACCGGCGGTGATGCGCGTCTTCATGCGGTCGAGTGCCCACATCAGGTTCACTGCGGTCGGTCGCGCCGCGCGCAACTGTGCAAGCGCCTGATCGAGTGCAGCACCCTGCTGCGCAGCGAGCACCACACCCCATGCCGCAGCAATGCCGATGGCTGGCGCACCGCGTACCGCCAGATCCTTGATGGCCTGCGTGACGGCAGTCGCGTCGTGACAATCGAGCCAGCGTTCCTCGGCCGGTAGCAGACGCTGATCCAGCAGTCGAAGGTGATCGCCATGCCATTGCACGGCGCGGATGGTGTCGTGGGTTTGGGGAGAATGCGTCGAGGTCATTCCCCTAGTTTAGAGGGCAGCGTGACGCCGGGCGAGAGGGAGGTTTGGGTCAGCTCCGCTCGCGCAACCACTGATGGATCGCGGGAGCCACCTCACGCTGCGCACGGCCGGACACGTAAATACCGATGTGGCCGCCCTTGAAGGCCAGCTCCGTATAATCTTTGGTGCCCACATGACGACCTAGCGGCCGCGAAGCATCCGGCGGCACCAGGTGATCCTGGTTGGCATAGATGTTGAGGACGGGCTGGGTGATCATGCCAAGGTCGACCGGCTGCTTGCCGATCTGCAGATCGCCCTTGATCAGCTTGTTCTGCTGGTAGAAATCCTTGATGAACTGGCGGAATGCTTCACCCGCCTGGTCGGGCGAATCGAAGATCCATCGTTCCATGCGCAGGAAGTTCTTCAGCTCCGCCGGATTGTCGAGAATATCGACCATGCTGACGTACTTCTGCTGATTCAGGCGTAGTGGCTTGAGCATGAGGTACACCCAGTTCATCAACTCCGCGGGCACATTGCCCAGCGTGTCGACGAACAGATCCACGTTCAAGCTTTGCACCCACTGCGAGAGCATGTTGTCCGGCGTGCGGAAATCTACTGGCGTCACCATGGTGACTAGGTTCTTGACCTTCTCCGGATGCATCGCGGTGTAGCACAACGAGAACGTACCGCCCTGGCAGATGCCGAGCAGGTTGATCGCATCCAGGCCGTGACGCTTGCACAGCACATCGACGCAACGATCAAGGTATCCGTTGAGGTAATCGTCCAGCGTCAGCCAGCGATCGGCGCCATCGGGATAACCCCAATCAATCAGATAAACATCTTCGCCCTGTGCCAGCAGATTACGCACCAGGGAGCGGTCGTCTTGCAGGTCGGTCATCCACACCGTGTTGACCAGCGCATACACAATCAGCGTGGGCACCTTGGCCGTAGGCTTTGTGTTGCCCTTCATGTGCCAGACGGTGAGTTTGTCCTCGCGATAGATCGCTTCACGCGGCGTGTTGGCGTATTCCTGCTCGCCCAGTCCACGCAGGTTTTGCATGCCGGCGGCGAGCTTGCGCTGAAACGCGGCGATTTCATTGAAGGCTTGCTGGGGGTCGATGTGCAACGGGGTTTGCATGGCCGATCCTTACTTGCGCTTGGCCGAGGCAGAGCGCGTCGCTTTCGCGCGCTGCGTAGATGCCGCTGATGGCTTGTCGTTATCGTCGGACTTGCGGGTGATCGGCCTGACCGTCGCCGAGGTTTTCGTAGCCGATTTGCTCGCGGCTAGCTCGCGTTTGAGCGATGCAATCTCGGCCTGCAAAGCGTCGACGACGGAAGTGTCCGCCTGCGCAGGTTCCTGCCGACGTTCCTGCATCTCGCGCCGCATCTGCTGCAGACGCTGGCCCAGGCTATCCACTTCGCTGCGCGTGGGAATGCCCAATTCGCGGCACATTTGCTCGGTTTGCTGTTGCTGCAATTTGCGCACGTGCATCTGCGCATTGACCATGGCGCCGAACACCTCGCGGTATTCGTCGGTAAGTGCCATTTGCGAGTAGGCCTCTTCCATGGCATCGACCCACAAGTCGTAGAGCGATTTGAGTGAGTCGATCTGTTTGCCCGGTTCGGTGCGCTGCCCCAGCATTTCCTGCAGACGCGCGATGCCCTTCGTATTCACTTGCTGCAGCAGCGCCTGATAGCGCGCGCTGATCTGCGCATATTCGTTCATGGCCGCAGCTAGCGCCTGCTGGTCCAACTGCATTTCGCGCGTGATACCGAAAGCAGCTACGGGGCTGGGACCAGGCATCCCTCCCATCCCGGCACGCTGCATCGCCTGCAGCCAGGATTGCCATTGATGGTCGAGCCCGAATGCCGAGGCGCTATCGATACCTGCCACAGTCTGCGCGAAGGGTTGGCTGAACGCCGCCAGGAAGGGCTGCATGGCGGACGGCTGCTGCCAGTTGCCCATGCCCATCCCCATGTTGCCCATGGGGCCAGCACCCGCGCCAGCGGCTTGCTGCAGCCAGGTCCCATAGGCCTGGAGGCTGGCAAGACTGCGGGTCAGTAGATCATCGGTTGGCGCGGCGGGCGGGATGGCGCCGAAGGAAGCGGAAGCCCCTGGCTGCTGTTGCAGATATCGCATCCAGGTATCCCAGGATTGCTGCGCAAAAGCCTGGTAGTCCTTAAGAAACTCGTTCGCCTGGTCGGGCATGCCTGCATTCCTCGAACTGAACCGATATCGTAGCAAATACCAGCTTGCAGAAATGAAAACGCCCGGCTACAGGAGCCGGGCGTTTTCGACGATCAGTGCGTCAGAAAAAACTCAGACGCTGGCGCCTTCGTCCTCGGTAACGGCCTTCATGGACAAGCGGATACGGCCCTGCTTGTCCACTTCCAGCACTTTGACCTTGACGATATCGCCTTCCTTGAGCTTGTCGGAGACCTTCTCCACGCGCTCGTTGGAGATCTGCGAGACGTGGACGAGACCGTCCTTGCCCGGCAGGATCGTAACGAACGCGCCGAAATCCATCAGCTTGGCGACCTTGCCCTCGTAGATGCGGCCCGGTTCGACGTCGGAAACGATCTGCTCGATGCGCGCCTTGGCAGCGTTGGCGGCCTCGCGGTTGACCGAAGCGATCACGACCGTGCCATCGTCGGTGATGTCGATGGTGGTGCCGGTTTCTTCGGTGATCGAGCGGATGGTGGCGCCACCTTTGCCGATGACCTCGCGGATCTTGTCCGGATGGATCTTGATGGTAAGCAGGCGCGGAGCGTACTCACTCATTTCAGAACGCGGCGTATTCAGCACCTTGGCCATTTCGCCCAGGATGTGCAGACGACCACGCTTGGCCTGCTCCAACGCCACCTTCATGATCTCTTCGGTGATGCCGTCGATCTTGATGTCCATCTGCAACGCGGACACGCCATTGGCGCTACCGGCTACCTTGAAGTCCATGTCGCCGAGGTGATCTTCGTCGCCCAGGATGTCGGACAGCACTACGAAGTCGCTGCCTTCCTTCACCAGGCCCATGGCGATACCGGCCACCGGAGCCTTCAGCGGCACGCCGGCGTCCATCATGGCCAGCGAGGAACCGCACACCGATGCCATCGACGAAGAGCCGTTCGACTCCGTGATCTCGGAGACCACGCGCAGCACGTACGGGAATTCTTCGATACTCGGCTTGACGGCCTGCACGCCGCGCTTGGCGAGGCGGCCATGACCGATCTCGCGGCGCTTGGGAGCACCGAAGCGACCGGCCTCACCCACCGAGAACGGCGGGAAGTTGTAGTGGAACAGGAATGGATCCTTCGACTCGCCTTCCGGCGCATCGATGATCTGCGCATCACGCGTGGTGCCCAGCGTAGCAACGACCAGCGCCTGTGTTTCGCCGCGGGTGAACAGCGCCGAACCGTGGGTACGCGGCAACACGCCGACGCGCACGGTGATCGGACGCACGTCGTCCAGCTTGCGGCCGTCGATGCGGATCTTCGACTTCAGCACGCTGTCGCGCATGGTGCGGTATTCGAGTTCAGCGAATTCTTTCGCGAGCTCGGCCGACACCCAACCATTCTGCTCGGCCTGACCCTTGAGCGATTCCAGTACATCTGACTTGATCGCGGCGATGGCATCGCGGCGCTGCAGCTTGTCGCGCACCTGGAAAGCTTCTTCGAGCTTGTTGCCGACTTCCCCCTTGAGGGCGGCAATCAACGACTCGTTACGGGCCGGCGGCTGCCAGTCCCATGACGGCTTAGCGGCTTCAGTGGCCAGCTCGGCAATCGCATGGATCACGGTCTGCAACTGCTGGTGGCCGAACATCACGGCGCCCAGCATCACTTCTTCGCTAAGTAGCTTGGCTTCAGATTCCACCATCAACACGGCGTTGGTGGTGCCGGCTACAACCAGGTCGAGATCCGAAGTCTTCAGTTCGGTAACGGTCGGGTTAAGCAAGTACTTACCGTTGGCGTAACCGACACGTGCGGCACCGATCGGGCCCTTGAACGGGATACCGGCCAACGACAGTGCGGCGGAAGCACCGATCATGGCAAGGATGTCGCCGTCGATCTCGGGGTTCAACGAAACGACTTGCGCGATGACCTGCACTTCGTTCTTGAACTCTTCCGGGAACAGCGGGCGAACCGGGCGATCGATCAGGCGCGACGTGAGCGTTTCCTTCTCGGTCGGACGTCCTTCACGCTTGAAGAAACCACCCGGAATACGGCCGGCGGAATAGAACTTCTCGACGTAGTCGACGGTGAGCGGAAAGAAATCCTGCCCCTCTTTCGCCTTGGAAGCGGCCACCGCGGTGACGAGCACCACCGTGCCGCCCATGCTGACCATGACTGCACCGGATGCCTGCCGGGCGATTTCGCCCGTCTCCAGTGTGACTTCGTGATTACCGTACTGGAATGACTTGGTTACTTTCGCCACTGGGTTTGTCCTGATTTGAATAGTGCGGCCAGGGATGGCCGCTTTTTGACTTTCGCGGTCACGGATGAGCAGCAATTACCTGCGCAAGCCGAGGCGCTCAATCAGGCTCTGATAACGGCCCAGATCGCGATCCTTCAAGTAGCCGAGCAGGCGCTTGCGCTGGTTGACCAGCTTGAGCAAACCACGGCGGGAATGATGGTCTTGCTTGTGCGCCTTGAAATGATCGGTGAGGTGATCGATGCGGGCGGAAAGCAGGGCAACCTGCACTTCCGGCGAGCCGGTATCGTTCGGCACGCGGCCGAAGTCAGCAATGATCTTGCCGGTCTGTTCTGCGTTGAGAGACATGGGTAACTTTTCCTTAAAAGCGGGTGCGGAACTTGCGCAACGTCACCGCCCGGTGACGTTGCGCAAGCTCCGACTGGTTAGTGAAAGCTCTGAATCAAGTGGGTTATTGTACCGAGCCGGACCGCATTGCAACAAGGGCATGGCCTTGCGCATTAAGCCCCCACGGGTGAAATAGGCAGATTGAAGCCTCGTAGAATGCGTACCCGGTTCAGCTCATCGCAATCGACCAGGGCCAGTAGACGCCCATCGTTGCCGAATGCGGCGGATCGCTCATGCCGGGCCTCGGCGGGCCAGTCGATCTGACGGCCCTGTGAGACAGCCTGGCTGGATTCGGCGTCGAAATGCAGCGCGGGAAGGTCCGCCACCCCTGCCGAAAGCGGCAATACCAGCCGATCCACCGTCTCTTCGCCCTGCTCTGCCGCCTCGCGGAGCTGGTCCAGGCTCACCATTACCGGCTCCCGGAATGGATCCACCCATAGTCGCCGCAGCGCGATCACGTGTGCACCACAGCCCAATCGCTCGCCCAAATCGACCGCCAGACTGCGGATGTACGTTCCGGAACCGCATTCCACGTGCAGCGTGAGGATGTCCGCGGTGCGCGAGACGAGTTCCAACCGATCGATCTCGACCTCGCGCGGCGGAGCCTGAACGGCTTCGCCCCGGCGCGCCTTGAGGTAAAGCGGCTCACCGTCCTGTTTCAGGGCCGAATACACCGGTGGTACCTGAACAATGCGCCCGCGAAAAGCGGCGAGCGCAGCCTCGATCGCGGCATCATCCAGAGGCGGTATCGGTCGCTGGTCGATGATCTGGCCCTCGAGGTCCGCGGTCGTGGTGGTGGCGCCGAGCCGGCATTCGGCAACGTAAGCCTTGCGCGATCCCAGGAGATTGCCGGCGATCTTGGTCGCCTCGCCAAAGCACAGCGGCAATAGGCCCGTGGCGAGCGGATCGAGGGCGCCGGTGTGGCCGCCTTTGGCCGCGCGCAGGATGGCCAGCGCCATCTGCAGCCCCTTGTTGGAGCTCATGCCCAGCGGCTTGTCGAGCAACAGGATGCCGTGCAGGTCACGGGCACCGGGACGATGGCGACGACGACTCATGGTGACGGGTGAAACCGGTTCGTAAACTCAGCTTTCGCCATCATCCGACGAAGCGTCCACGGAGTCCTGGCGCAGCAGATGCTCGATGCGCTCGCCCTTGTCTACCGAATCGTCGTATTTGAAACGCAATTCGGGCACCCGTCGCAAGCGCATTTGGCGCGACAGTGTGCGGCGAAATTCAACGGCCAATTGGTTCAGCGCCTTCACTGCCTCTTTGGATTGCGCAGGCAACAAGGCGGTGACCCACACCGTGGCCCAATCAAGATCGCGTGTTACTTCCACATCCGACACGCTGACCGACGGCAGGCCGTGATCGCGCACTGCTCCGTGAACCAGCGTGCCGATCTCACGGCGAAGTTCGGCGCCGACGCGGTCTGTGCGTTTGAAGTCGCGTGAGGGCATGGCAGCCGCTCCTATTTGATAACGATACGACACCGCGTAGCGACGGTGACCTGCTCACCATTTTCCCGCTGGGAAAGACGATGAGTGAGGGCAGTGCTTGCTCCGCCTTTCATAAAGCCTGAGGCAAGATCAACCCTACACCTGAACCCTCTCCCGACGGGAGAGGGTTCGATGGTTTTTACAGCGTGCGGGCGACTTCGATGCGTTCGAAGCACTCGATCTGATCACCCACTTTCACGTCGTTGTACTGTTTCACGGCGATACCGCATTCCATGCCGTTACGCACTTCGTCGACCAGGTCCTTGAAGCGGCGCAGCGACTCGAGTTCGCCCTGGAAGATCACCGTGTTGTTACGCAGCACGCGGATCGGCTTGCTGCGCTTGACCGTACCTTCCGTGACCATACAGCCGGCGACCGCGCCGAACTTGGAGCTGCGGAACACATCGCGCACTTGAGCCACGCCGATGATTTCCTCGCGCACTTCCACGCCGAGCAAACCGGATGCTGCCTGTTTCACCTGATCGATCACGTCATAGATGATCGAGAAGTAGCGTACGTCCAGACCCGAGGTTTCGATCACCTTGCGCGCGGAGGCATCCGCACGCACGTTGAAGCCGATGACCAACGCCTTCGATGCGGCCGCCAACGTGGCGTCGGATTCGGTGATGCCGCCGACACCGGCTGCGATCACGTTCACCTTCACGTTCTCGTTACCGATCTGACTGAGCGATTCGCGCAACGCCTGCACCGAACCCTGCACGTCTGCCTTGACGAGAATGTTGAGCGTTTGCTGTTCGGTCGCCTGCCCCATCTGCGCCATGATGTCTTCGAGGCGGTTGGCCTTGCTGACCATGCGCGTCTCGCGGCGCTTGAGCTGACGTTCCGCTGCCACTTCGCGCGCCAGACGCTCGTCGGCCACGGCGACAAAGTCATCGCCCGCTTCCGGCACGCCGGAAAGACCCAGCACCTGCACAGGAATCGACGGACCCGCTTCCTGCACGGTCTTGCCGGTCTCGTCGACCAGCGCGCGCATACGGCCATATTCGATGCCGCACACGACGAAGTCGCCGCGCTTGAGCGTGCCCTGCTGCACCAGCACCGTCGCCACTGGGCCGCGACCGCGATCCAGGCTGGATTCGATCACCACACCAGAGGCCGGGCCGTCATGCACCGCGGTCAGCTCCATCACCTCGGCCTGCACCGAGATGGCGTCGAGCAGGTCGTCGATACCCATGCCCGTCTTCGCCGATACCGGCACGAACGGTGTGTCGCCACCCCATTCTTCCGGAATCACTTCGAGATTGCCGAGGCCCTGCTTGACGTGGTCCGGATTCGCATCGGACTTGTCCATCTTGTTGATCGCGACGATCAGCGGCACCTTGGCGGCACGCGCATGCTGCACAGCCTCGATCGTCTGCGGCATGACGCCGTCGTCGGCAGCCACCACCAGCACCACGATATCCGTGGACTGCGCACCGCGTGCGCGCATCGATGTAAAGGCGGCGTGGCCAGGGGTGTCGAGGAAGGTGATCACGCCCTTGGGCGTTTCCACGTGATACGCACCGATGTGCTGGGTAATGCCACCCGCTTCACCCGAAGCAACCTTGGTGCGACGGATGTAGTCGAGTAGCGAAGTCTTACCGTGATCGACGTGGCCCATGATGGTGACCACTGGCGGACGCGTGGAGCGCTCGCCGTCGAGTTCCGCATTCTGCGTGTGCGCGGCCAGGGCGGATTCGGCGTCGTTCTGGTTGGCGTCGACCGGCGTGTGGCCGAGCTCTTCCACCACCAGCACGGCGGTGTCGTGGTCGATGGTCTGGTTGATGGTCGCCATCACGCCCATCTTGAACAGCGCCTTGACCACCTCGGAACCCTTGACCGCCATCTTCTGCGCGAGCTCGGCAACGACGTTGGCATCGCCCACGACGACTTCGCGCACGACCGGTGCGGTCGGACGCGAGAAGGCATGCGCACCGCCTGCCGCCGGAGCACCGCCGCGCGAAACTTCGCGCACGGCACCCTTGCCAGATTTGCCTCGCTTATTGGAACGACGAGCGCGATCAGCTTCGGACAGATGCAATTCGCCCGCGGCGAAACGCTTGCCGCCCGGCCCTTCATCACGGTCACGGCCACCGCCACCGCCGTGACGCGCCTTGCCGCCACGACCAGCATCGCCCGCGCTCGGCGCAGGCGTCGGTGCGGGCGCAGGAGCCGGCGCCGCCGCCACGACCACCGGCTTCTTTTCGCGCTTGCGCGGTTCGTGGATGCGGGGAAGGATCATGCCCAGCGACTTTTGATCGATGCGCTGTACCGACGGTGATTCCGGCGCGGCCGTTTCGCCTTGCTCAACGGCTTCGGCTGCGATCGGGCCGGCAAGCTCTTCGTCAGCAACGTGTTCTTCGGCTTCAGGCTCAGCAGCCTGCGCTTCGGCAGCGGCCTGCGCCTCGATGCGCGCACGCTCTGCTTCGGCTTCGCGACGGGCGGCCTCTTCGGCACGCTCGCGCGCCTCGTCCTGGCGCCGACGCTCTACATCGACGCGTTCGTTTTCTTCGTGCTCGCGCTGCTGTTGCGATTCGTGCAGTTTGCGCAGCGCATCCTCGCGCTCCGGCTCCGCACTGGCTTCCTCGGCAATCACGCTACGCTTGACGTAGGTGCGCTTGGCGCGCACTTCCACGTTGACCGTCTTAGCGCTGCTCTGCGTGCCGCGACCGCCAGGTGTGGCGACCTTGAGCTCGCTGATCTTGCGACGCTTGAGGGTGATCTGCCGGGGAGCAGAGTCTTCTGCTTCGGGGGCCACATCGGCCTTGCCGTGTGTACGGCGCAGGAAACCCAACAGCTTCACCTTTTCGGTGCTGCTGATGACCTGCTCCGGATCGGAGAATTTCATGCCCGCTTCGCCAAGCTGGGTTAGCAGCTTGTCGACCGGCAGGCCCAATACCTGGGCGAGTTGTTTGATTGTGACGTCCGACATCGTGTTCTTTCTCCGCCGTTCCCGCGCTTATCGTCCGTACAAAAGTTTTTGTACGGTCACCTCCATCCTTGGCGGAGACCCAGTAGGTCTCCCGGCGCGCCCATCCAGGGCGCGGCCGCTCGCGGTTAGCCGCCCTTCTCCAGTCGAGCAATCATCGGCGCACGTGCCGCCATGATGAGTGCCGCAGCCCGATCTTCGTCCATGCCTTCGATATCGATCAGGTCGTCGACCGCGAGGTCGGCCAGATCGTCCACGGTGACAACGCCGCGCTCGGCGAGCGCATACGCCGTCGATTCATCCATGCCTTGCAGTTCAAGCAATTCCTGCGACGGCTGGTGTTCGTCGATGTTTTCTTCGACGGCCAGCGCCTCAGTCAGCAACGAGTCGCGGGCACGGGCACGCAGTTCCTCGACGATATCCTCGTCGAAGCCTTCGATGGCCAGCAGCTCGGCGCTCGGTACATAGGCGATTTCCTCGACGCTGGAGAAACCTTCCTGCACGAGGATGTTGGCGATTTCCTGGTCCACTTCCAGCTTGTCCATGAACAGCTGGCGGGCAGATTCCTGTTCGGCCTCGCTCTTGGCGGCGACCTGGTCCTGAGTCATCACGTTGAGCTGCCAGCCCGTGAGCTTACTGGCAAGGCGCACGTTCTGGCCGCCGCGGCCGATGGCCTGCGAGAGCTTGTCCTCGGCCACAGCGATATCCATGGAGTGCTTGTCTTCATCCATGATGATGGACTGCACTTCGGCCGGCGCCATGGCGTTAATTACGTACTGGGCCTGGTTCTCGTGCCACAGGATGATGTCCACGCGCTCGCCGTTGAGCTCGTTGGACACAGCCTGCACGCGCGAGCCGCGCATACCGATGCACGCGCCGATAGGATCGGTGCGGCTGTCATGCGCCACCACGGCGATCTTGGCGCGGTCGCCGGGATCGCGGGCGCAGCCCTTGATCTCGACCAGACCCTGGCCCACTTCCGGCACTTCGAGCTTGAACAGCTCGATCATGAATTCCGGTGCGGCGCGCGACACGAACAACTGCGGGCCGCGCACTTCGGAGCGCACTTCCTGCAGATAGCCGCGCACGCGGTCGCCGACGCGATGCGATTCGCGCGGAATCGTCTTGTCGCGCGGAATGAAAGCTTCCGCATTGCCGCCGAGATCGAGATAGACATTGCCGCGCTCGACGCGCTTGACGATGCCGGTGACCAGCTCGCCGACGCGATCCTTGAACGCATCGACCACCTGCTGGCGCTCGGCCTCGCGCACGCGCTGCACGATCACCTGTTTGGCGGCCTGGGCGGCGATACGGCCGAATTCGGCGTTCTCGATCTGCTGCTCGATGAATTCACCGATGGCGGCGTCTGCACGCTCGTCTACGGCATCCATCAGGCGCAACTGGCGGAACGGCGACTCCATCTCTCCGTCGTCGGCGATCACTTCCCAGCGACGGAAGGTTTCGTAGTCGCCCGAGTTGCGATCGATGCTGACGCGAATATCCGGATCTTCGTCCGGATAGCGCTTTTTCGCGGCCGACGCCAACGCAGCTTCCATGGCCAGGAAGATCACGTCACGCGGCACACCTTTTTCGTTGGCAACTGCATCAACCACCAGCAAAAGTTCTTTGCTCATTGCAACCACTCCGTGAACGCCGTCCGGCGTTCCTTCGACAGATTGAATTATTTCGACTCTTTCTTACCCGGCTTGCGACCGCCGGGCTTGGGCTGCGGCACGTAACCGAGCGCCACCCAGTCCGGCACGATGCGCGCGCTTTCCACCGCATCGTGCTCGAATTGAAAAACCTTGCCTTCAGCTTCCAGCGCGATCTGGCTGCCTTCCACCGATACCACCTTGCCGCGCAACCGACGGCGACCTTCGAGCGGTGCCTTCAACAGCACTTTCACTTCCTGACCGACCACTTTCGCGAACTGATCGGCGGTAAACAGCGGACGATCGATGCCCGGCGATGACACTTCCAGCACGTAATGGCCGGGAATGGGATCCTCGACGTCCAACAAAGCCGAAAGCTCGCGGCTGGCCGCCTCGCAGTCATCGAGGTTGACCTCGCGCCCTTCGGCATTCAAGTAGACGCGCAGCGTACTCTGCCCCTGCGATGGAGTGAATTCCACACCAAGGCATTCCAGCTGGAGATCCGCCAGTACATCGGTGAAGCGTTGTGCCAGAACTTGCGTGTCCATATCCGTCTACCGTCGCCAGAAACAAAAAATGGGCTCAAGCGGCCCATTCCCTTATCTCGCCGATGTCCCGACTCTTCCAGGCTCTTTCCGCGCACCCGTCATAGCAAAAAAAGCCAGACAAAATGCACCGCAATCCTTGCGCCCAACAAAAAAGCCTCACGAGGAGGCTTTCTTGTCCAAGAAAGATCTGGTAGCGGGGGCAGGATTCGAACCTGCGACCTTCGGGTTATGAGCCCGACGAGCTGCCAGACTGCTCCACCCCGCATCAGAGTCCGAGAATATTAGCGAGATGGCCGGATTCTTGCAAGCCTAAACTCGTTATTTCTCGCTCCGTGCGAGCGAAACACACTTCTCAACCTGCAAAAGCCTGCTTGCACCAACCTAGCAGCGGACCCCAGTAAAGACCCAGTGCGAGCAACGCCAGTGCATTCAGCGATAAAGCCACGCGCAATGTGAAATCGGGTTGAAGACGAACTTCGGTACCAGCAACCGGCTTGTCGAAGTACATCACCTTCACGACATGCAAGTAGTAGTAGAGCCCGATGATCGCGAACACTGCACCGACGATGGCCAACCACATCATGCCCGCGTGGATCGCGGCCTGCAGTACCAGCAGCTTGGCGAAGAAGCCGAACAGCGGCGGCACACCAGCCAGCGAGAACAACGACAGCATCATGAGGAACGCCATCCACGGCGCACGCTGATTGAGACCCTTGAAGTCTTCGATCTCTTCGCACTCGAAGCCCGCACGGCTCAGCGCAAGAATCACGCCGAAGGCCGCGGTCGACATCAACGCATAGCTGATCGCATAGAACATCGCCGCGGCATAGCCTTCCGGCCCTGCGTTGACCAGACCCAGCAGCAGGTAGCCCATATGGGAAATAGTCGAATAGGCGAGCAAGCGTTTGAGATTGCTCTGCACGATAGCGACCAGATTACCGATAGCTAGCGACAACACCGCCAACACCGCCAACATCAATTGCCAATGCTGGGAAAGATCGCCCATGCCGGATTCGAGCAAACGGAACGCCATGCCGAATGCAGCCAGCTTCGGCGCCGAACCGATGAACACCGTAACGGCCGTGGGCGAGCCTTGATAGACGTCCGGAATCCACATATGGAACGGCGCAGCACCCAGCTTGAACGCAATGCCGATGATCATGAAGATCAGGCCGAACACCAGCAGGTGCGGCATCGTGCTTTGCGGGATCGCATCATGCAGATGCGCCAAATCCAAGGTACCGGTAGCACCGTAGAGCATCGACATGCCGTAGAGCAGCATGCCCGAGGCGAGCGCACCGAGCACGAAATACTTGATCGCAGCTTCGGAAGAAAGTTTTGAATCGCGGTTAAGAGCAACCAGTGCGTAAGACGAGAGCGTCAGCAGCTCCAGTCCCAGGTAGATCATGATCAGGTTGCCGGCCGAGACCAGCAGCATCACTCCGATAATCGCAAAGATCATCAGCGTATAGAACTCGCCCACGAACAGCTTGCGATCGACCAGGTATGGACGCGCGTAGATGAACACCAGGATCGTGCTCAGCAAGGCAAATACCTTGAGGATCTCAGCCACGCCATCGCGGATAAACATGCCGTTGAATGCGGTGACCGAACCGCTCGGCTGCCCACGCACCACCAGGTAGATGGTCACGACCAGCACCGCGATGGAAATCCAGTGCAGGAAGGGGCGCTCGGCAGGCTTCATGAAAGCATCGGCCACCAAAATGACGCACGCCGCGGCAACCAGAAAAAACTCCGGCAGCATGATAAGAATGTCATTGAAATTCGGCATGGGCGCTCTCGATCAGACCTTGTGAATGGCCAACACTTGGACCAGTTGTGTCACCGAACTGTCCATCAGATGGATCAGCGGCTCGGGCCAGACGCCGACAATAAGCACCAATGCGGCGAACGCACCCAGCACAAGGGTTTCGCGTCCGTTGATGTCTTTCATTTCTGCCACATGGGGGTTGGTCACCTCGCCCCACAGCACTCGCTTGACCAGCCACAACGTGTAAGCGGCGCCGATGATCAGGGTGAAGGCGGCAAACAGTGCAATCCATGGATTGGCACTGAAGCTGGCCAGGATCACCATGAATTCACCCACGAAACCGCTGGTGCCCGGCAAACCGCAGTTGGCCATCGCGAACAGCACATAGAAGAAACCGAACCACGGCATCACATTGATCACGCCGCCGTAGTCCTTGATCGAGCGAGTATGCAGGCGGTCATACAACACGCCGATGCACGAGAACATCGCGCCCGAGATAAAACCGTGCGAGATCATCTGCACCATCGCACCCTGCATGCCCAGCCGTGCGGCATCGGTATTGCCCTGCTCGCGCACCAGCATGAAGGCGATGAACACGCCCAGCGTCACGAAACCCATGTGTGCCACAGACGAATACGCCACCAGCTTCTTCATGTCGTCCTGCACCAGCGCCACATAGCCGATGTAGACCACGGCGATCAGGCTGAGCAGGATCACTACCCACGCAAATTGCATCGACGCGTCCGGCACGATCGGCAAACTGAAACGCAGGAAACCGTATCCGCCGATCTTCAGCATCACCGCCGCCAGTACCACGGAACCACCGGTGGGTGCTTCCACGTGCGCATCCGGCAACCACGTATGCACCGGCACCATCGGCACCTTCACCGCAAACGCAATCAGGAAGGCGAAGAACAACCAGCTCTGCTCTTTCAGCGTCAAGGGCAAGGCCGCCAGCGTGTGCAAATCGAACGTGCCTGCCTTCAGGTACAGGTAGATCAGGCCGATCAACATGAAGATCGAGCCGAGGAAGGTATAAATGAAGAACTTCAGCGTGGCGTAGACGCGACGCGGACCACCCCAGATACCGATGAGAATAAACATCGGGATCAGCATCGCCTCGAAGAACACGTAGAACAGCAAGGCATCGGTGGCGCAGAACACGCCGATCATTAGGCCTTCGAGCACCAGCATCGCGGCCATGTACTGATGCGGATTGTCCTGGATCACCTCCCAGGCACCCACGATGACCAGGATGCCCACGAACGTGGTCAGCAGGATCAGTGCGACCGAAATACCGTCGACGGCCAGGCTGTAATGCACGTTCAGTGCGGCAATCCACAGATGGCTTTCGGCCAGCTGCATGCCGCCCGCATCCGCGTGGTACTGCGGGATGAGGTACAGGCTGACGGCGAAAGTAAGCACCGCCATCAACAAGGCCAGCCAACGGGCTGTATTGGGACGACTGGAGCCGGCCAGCAGGACAGGCACCGCGCCTGCGATGGGCAGCCAGATCAGCAGGCTGAGCAGATGATTGAACATGGAGCTCGCTTCCCTTATTGCCCGATCAGCCAATACCCGCCAAGCAGCAGGATCAGGCCGAGAATCATCGCAAAGGCGTAGTGGTACAGATAACCGGACTGGACACGACGCATGCCGGAGGCAATGCGTTGGACCAGGCTCGCCGAACCGTCGATCAGCACACCGTCGATCACGGCGGCATCGCCGCCCTTCCAGAACATGCGGCCCAACATGACGCCGCCGCGCGCAAAGATCGCAAAGTAGATGTCGTCAACCCAGTACTTACGGTCGAGAATCGTCCACAGCGGCTTTAGCGCGTTCTTGATCTTGCCGGCCATGGCTGGGTTGAACAGGTAAATGTAGGTCGTGATGATGAATGCGAGCACGATCAGGATGAATGGCAACTGCGTGAAGCCGTTAAGCGCCATCGCCAGCGAGCCGTGAAACTCCTTCCCTATCTCGCCCAGTACGTTGTTCGCTTCGTTCACATGCACGGCACCTCCGAACCAGCCGCCGAACAGCACCGGCTGGACCGTGAAGTAACCCACCAATAGCGACGGAATGGCCAACAGGATCAGCGGCAACGTCACCACCCACGGCGATTCCTTGGGTGCATGATGCAGCACACCGGGCTCGAGATGACCGTGATCATCATGATGATCATCGGCGCCATGCGCGTCGTGATGATCGTGGCCGTGGTGCTCGATCACTTTGAAGCGTTCCTTGCCATGGAAGGTCATGTACATCTGGCGGAACGTATACGTAGCGGTCACGAAGGCACCGGCCATGACGCAGAAGTACGCGTAACCCGAGCCCCAGCGATGCGAATCATGCACCGCGTCGATGATCGAGTCCTTCGAATAGAACCCCGCAAAGAACGGCACACCGCACAAGGCCAACGCACCGATCCACATCGTGATCCAGGTGATCGGCATGTACTTGCGCAGGCCGCCCATGTAACGCATGTCCTGCTCATGGTGCATGGCGATGATCACCGAACCGGCGCCGAGGAACAGCAGCGCCTTGAAAAACGCGTGGGTCATCAGGTGGAACACCGCTCCGGCATAAGCCGACACGCCGAGCGCCACCGTCATGTAGCCGAGCTGCGACAGCGTCGAATACGCCACCACGCGCTTGATATCGTTCTGCACGATGCCGATCAGGCCGGTGAACAACGCGCCGGTGGCACCGATCACCAACACAAAGCTGAGCGCGGAATCCGACAGCTCATACAGCGGCGACATGCGCGCCACCATGAAGATGCCGGCGGTCACCATCGTCGCGGCGTGGATCAGCGCGGAGATCGGGGTCGGGCCTTCCATCGAATCGGGCAGCCACACATGCAGCGGCACCTGCGCCGATTTACCCATCGCACCGATGAACAACAAGATGCAGATCACCGTTGCCGCATCCCAGTGGATGCTCTGGGTCAGCGTTAGCGTCTTGCCGACCAGCGTCGGAGCGGTGGAAAACGCCGTGGCGTAATCCAGCGTCCCCAGGAAATACAGGATCGCGGCGATACCGAGCAGGAAACCGAAGTCGCCCACGCGGTTGACGATAAACGCCTTGAGGTTGGCGAAGATCGCGGTCGGACGCTTGTACCAGAAGCCGATCAGCAGATACGACACCAGGCCCACCGCTTCCCAGCCGAAGAACAGCTGCAGGAAGTTATTGCTCATCACGAGCATCAACATCGAGAAGGTGAACAGCGAGATGTAGCTGAAGAAACGCTGGTATCCGTCGTCATCGGCCATGTAGCCAATGGTGTACACGTGCACCAGCAGCGACACGAACGTGACCACCACCATCATCATGGCGGTAAGGCGATCGATCAGGAAACCAACGGTGGCGGTGTATTTGCCGATCTCGAACCACGTGTAGATATTGTGGTTGTAGACCGGCGCACCGCCCATCGTGATCTGGTACAGCACGTAGAACGATAGGCCGCAGGAAATCAGCAGACCCAGAATGGTGACGCTGTGCGCGCCGACCCTGCCGATCTGCTTGCCGAGAAACCCGGCGAGCAAACAACCGACCAGCGGCGCCAGTGCGATAGTCAACAGTATGGAGGTGGAAAGTTCCATGTGCTCAACCCTTCATGCTGTCGATTTCGGCGATGTTGACCGTGCTGCGGTTACGGAACAGCAAGACCAGGATCGCCAGGCCGATGGCGGATTCCGCCGCGGCCACGGTAAGGATGAAGAAAACGAAGACCTGTCCCGCCACGTCATGATTGAAACGCGAGAAGGCCACGAAGTTGATATTGACGGCGAGCAGCATCAACTCGATCGCCATCAGCAGTACGATCACGTTCTTGCGATTGATGAACAGTCCAGCCACCGAGATGCAGAACAGGATCGCGCCGAGCACGATGTAATGCGAAAGCGTAATCATGGCTTGGGCTCCTCGGCCGGTGCGGACTGGCTACCTGGCTCGCCGACGATTGGGCGCTCCGCTGCCATCTTCACGATACGGACGCGGTCGCGCGCATTCACAGCAACCTGTTCGCTAGCCTGCTGATGACGCACGCCGGTGCGCTGGCGCAAGGTAAGCGCCACGGCGGCGATCACGCCCACGGTAAGGATCAGCGCGGCCACTTCGAACGGCAGCAGGTACTGCGTGTACAGCGCCATACCCAGCCACGCGGTATTGGACATGCCCGCGGCGGTGGCCGGGTTCACGCCCATCGTCTGGGCATGCATCACGCGCACACCGATCAGACCTAGCATTTCCACCAGCATCACGACCGCGACGACCAGGCCGACCGGCAGGAACTTTACGAAACCTTCGCGCAGTTTCTCTTGGTCGATGTCCAGCATCATCACCACGAACAGGAACAGCACCATCACCGCACCGACGTACACCACGATGAGTGCAATGGCGAGGAACTCGGCCTCCGCCAGCATCCAGATGCAGGCCGTGCTGAAGAAGGTGAGCACAAGGGCCAGCACCGCGTGCACCGAGTTGCGCAGCGTGATCACCGACAGCGCCGCGATCACGGTCACCGCAGCGAACGCATAGAAACAGACGAGTTGGAACATTTGCGGATCAATCATGATGTCCCGTCCTCAACGATAGGCCGCGTCTTGCGCACGGGCCGCGGCGATATCGGCTTCGAAGCGGTCGCCGATGGCCAGTAACTGCAGCTTGTTCACCACATTCTCGCCACGGTGCTCGAAGTGGTATTCGTGCACATGCGTCTCGACGATCGAGTCCACCGGACAGCTTTCTTCGCAGAAGCCACAGTAGATGCACTTGAACAGGTCGATGTCGTAACGAGTGGTACGGCGCTGACCGTCACTGGCGCGCGGCGCAGAATCGATCGTGATCGCCAACGCCGGGCACACCGCCTCGCAGAGTTTGCACGCGATGCAACGCTCTTCACCATTGGCGTAACGGCGCAGCGCGTGCAGACCGCGGAAGCGGTTGGACTTGGGGATATGCTCCATCGGATAGCGCATCGTGTACTTGGGGCTGAACAGATACTTCCAGGTCAGCACCATGCCCTTGAGCAATTCGATGAGCAGCAGGCTTTTGAAATAGTTGGTAATGCGAGACATGGCTTTCTTTAGCCCCCCGTGCCGATGTGAACCCAGCCGTAGTACTTCATGCAGCCGGCGACGAACACCCACACGATGGCGATGGGAATGAATACCTTCCAACCCAGACGCATGATCTGGTCATAGCGATAGCGCGGGAAAGTGGCGCGGAACCAGAGGAACAGGAACGCGAAGAAGAACGCCTTCGCCAATAGCCAGATGAAACTGGTGTGCCCAAGCACCGGCACGCTTTCCGGGAACGGACTCAACCAGCCGCCCATGAACAGGAGCGAAGCCAGGAAGCTCACCAGGATCATGTTGGCGTATTCGGCCAGGAAGAACAGCGCGAATGTCGAGCCCGAATATTCCACGTGGAAACCGGCGACGATTTCCGATTCGCCTTCCGCTACGTCGAAGGGCGCACGATTGGTTTCGGCCACGCCCGAGACGAAATAGACCACGAACACCGGCAGCAACGGCCACATGAACCAGTCCAGGATGCCCTTATGACCGGCCTGTGCATTGACGATGTCAGTGAGGTTGAGGCTGCCCGCCAGCACCAGCACACAGACCAGGCACAGACCCATCGCCAGTTCGTAGGAGATCACCTGCGCCGCCGAACGCATCGCACCCAGTAGCGCATAGCGCGAGTTGGAGGCCCAACCAGCGAGGATGATGCCGTACACACCTAGCGAGGTCATGGCGAGCAGATAGAGCAAACCCGCGTTGGCGTTGGACAAAGCAAAGCGCGCACCGAAAGGTATCACCGCCCATGCTGCCAACGCCGGAATCAATGCCAGCAACGGTGCCGTGTAGTACAGGAACTTGTTGGCATTGGTGGGCAGGATCACTTCTTTGCAAATCAGCTTCACCACGTCGGCGAAGGCTTGCAGCAAGCCCAACGGACCGATCTGGTTGGGCCCCATGCGCACGTGCATCCAGCCCAGGACCTTGCGCTCCCAGTACACGTACAGCGCCACCGTGAGAGTGAGCGGAAGAACGACCGCCACGACCAGCAATATGGGAATGATTAGCTGATGGAGAATCTGATCGCCCATGGTTTACGCCTTGCTCAAGGTGATGGCCGCGCCGTAAGGCGGCAGCGTCGCGGTCTGATCGTGTGCGGCTTCGATCCACACAGCGCCATCGGGCACCGTTGAATCGATGACCAGCGGCAGGACGACGTTCGCAAGCTTGACCAGGCCACCCTCAGCCAGGCCCTGACGCTGCGCTTCTTCCGCGTTTACGCGCACGGCTGCTGCACGATTGAGCGGATGCGCCTGCAGAGCCGTGGCGCGGCGAACCACAGCGTCGCTGCGATAAATCGGCCACGTCGCAAGGCGGCTCAGCCCCTGCACGGTCTTGCGTGCGGAAAGCCCCTGCTTCGCCACCGCCACGTGCTCAGTGATGCCGTTGCGCAAACCGGCGAGATCATCGAATTCGAAGCCCGGCAACTTCATCTGGCCACCGAGGGCACGCAGCACCTTCCAACCCGCGCGTACATCGGTACCCGGTGCCTTGGCACCCGCTTCCACGTGCTGTGCGAGACCGTCGACGTTCACGAGCGTACCGTCGATCTCCGGCAGCAGGCCGATCGGCAAAATGACGTCGGCCACATCGCGAAGTTGCGGCGTAGCAAACGCGGCAAACGCGATGATGTGCTGGGTACCGTGCAGCGCATTGACTACAGCCGAACCGTCGGCGAAGTCGTGCGGCAATTCCACGCCGTAAAGCACATAGCCTTTACGCGGCTGCGCCAGCATGGCTTGCGCATCCAGACCACCGTTGCCTGGTAGCACGCCGACCTTGGCCAGACCGATGGCGTTGGCGCCAGCCGGCAACTCGTTGTAAGCGGCCCCCGTGGCTTCGGCGACGAAGCGTGCGATGGCACGCAGCCACGAAGCCTGCGGATGCGTCACAGCGGCATCGCCCAGAATCACCACGGCATGACCGGACTTGAGCGCCGCGATCGCATCGCTGTCGCCCTGATCGTTTGCAGCACTGTTGATGGCATCGGCGAGATTCGCCGGAGCCGTCGCGCCAGCAGCTACCGCCGCCTTCGCCAACGACAACAACGCATCGACCAACGCATGCGGCGCAACGATGGCTTCGCCGGCCAGCTTGTAGTTGAAGTGGAACTCTGCCGGATTGACGGCGTAAACCTTGGCGCCCTTCTTCACCGCCTGATGAATGCGGTGGTTGAGCAGCGGCATCTCGTAGCGGAGATTGGAGCCGACCAGCAGCGCCGCCTTCACCTTGTCGACTTCCGCCACCGGCATGCCGAACGGCTGCGCAACGGCGTTGTCGGCGAAATCGAGCTGACGCAGACGATGATCGATGTGAGCGCTGCCCAAACCGTGCGCAAGACGCACGAGCAGGTCGCCTTCCTCGTTGGTGGTGGACGGATGCACCAGCACGCCGACATCACTACCAGGAACGCTCTTCAGCGCGTCGGCGGCAACCGCCAAAGCGTCGTCCCACGTCGTACCCTGCCACTGACCGTTGCGCTTCACTTCGGGAGTACGCACGCGGTCGGCGGCATACAGACCCTGATGGCTATAACGGTCGCGATCGGACAGCCAGCATTCGTTGATGGCTTCGTTATCGCGCGGCACCGTGCGCAGCACCTCACCGCGGCGCGTATGCAGCCAGAGATTCGAGCCCAACGCATCGTGATAGGCGATCGATGGTTTGGCGATCAGCTCCCACGCACGTGCCTTGAACTGGAACGGCTTGTTGGTAAGCGCGCCGACCGGGCACACATCGATGATGTTGCCCGACAGCTCGGTTTCCAGCGTCTTGCCGATGTACGTACCGATCTGCAGGTTCTCGCCGCGGCTCATGCCGCCCAGCTCATAAGTGCCGGCGATTTCGCTGGTGAAGCGTACGCAGCGCGTGCACTGGATGCAGCGAGTCATCTCGGTAGCGACCAGCGAGCCGAGGTTTTCATCGGCGATAGTGCGCTTGCGTTCGGTGTAGCGCGACACGCTACGACCGTAGCCGAGCGCCACGTCCTGCAGTTCGCATTCGCCACCCTGATCGCAGATCGGGCAGTCGAGTGGGTGGTTGATCAGCAGGAATTCCATCACGTCGCGCTGGTACTTCAGCGCGCCGGCGGTACGCGTCGTGACCTTCATGCCTTCGGCCACCGGCGTGGCGCACGCGGGTTGCGGCTTGGGCATGGGGCGGCCGCCCATTTCCACTTCCACCAGGCACATACGGCAGTTGGCGGCGATAGGAAGTTTGCGGTGATAGCAGAAGCGCGGAATCGCGACGCCGATAGCGTCGGCCGCTTCGATGATCATCGCGCCCTTGCGAATCTGTGTCGGCTTGCCATCGATTTCGATGTTCAGCAGATCAGGCGCGGTATTGGCTGGCTGCGCACTCATGCAGCGACTCCACGGCGGGTTTCGGCAAGCTGGTCTTCGGTCATCGACCGGCCGTGCTGCACGTAGTATTCGAATTCATCCCAGAACTTGGCGAGGAAGCCCTGCACTGGCCACGCGGCGGCTTCGCCGAACGCGCAGATCGTGTGGCCTTCGATCTGGCCCGCGATAGCCTTCAAGCGATGCAGATCGTCCAGCGTGCCCTTGCCTTCCACGATGCGGGTCAGCACGCGGTACATCCAGCCCGTGCCTTCGCGACACGGGGTGCACTGGCCGCAGGATTCGGCGTGATAGAACTGCGAGATGCGATGGCAGGCTTTGACCATGCAGGTAGTCTCGTCCATCACGATCACAGCGCCGGAGCCCAGGCCCGAACCTGCCTTCTGCAGACAGTCGTAGTCCATGGTGGCGACCATCATTTCGTCGGCCTTGAGCACCTTCATCGAGGAGCCGCCAGGAATGACCGCCTTGAGCTTGTTGCCGTTGCGAACGCCACCGGCCATCTCAAGCAGATCCTTGAACGATGTGCCGAGGCGGATCTCGAAGTTGCCCGGATGGTTGACGTGACCGGACACCGAGAAGATCTTCGGACCACCGTTGTTTGGTTTGCCGAGATTGAGGAACCACTCGGCACCGTTACGCAGGATCGCGGGCACCGAAGCATACGTCTCGGTGTTGTTGATCGTGGTCGGCTTGCCGTACAGACCGAAGTTGGCCGGGAACGGTGGCTTGAAGCGCGGCTGACCTTTCTTGCCTTCGAGCGATTCCATCAATGCGGTTTCTTCGCCGCAGATGTAAGCACCCGCGCCAAGCGCGCCATAGATGTCCACGTCGATGCCTGTGCCCTGAATATTCTTACCGAGCAGGCCGGCCGCGTAGGCTTCCTTCAGCGCCTCTTCGAAATGCTCGAAGGGCTCATGATGGAATTCACCACGCAGATAGTTGTAGGCCACCGTCGAGCCGGTCGCGTAGCACGCGATCGCCAGGCCTTCGACCACCGCATGCGGGTTGTAGCGCAGGATGTCGCGGTCCTTGGCGGTGCCGGGCTCGGATTCGTCGGAGTTGCAGAGGATGTACTTCTGCATGTTGCCCTTGGGCATGAAGGACCACTTCAAACCGGTGGGAAAGCCCGCACCGCCACGGCCGCGCAGGTTGCTGTTCTTGACGATATCGACGATCGAAGCGGGATCGGGCTTTTCGGCGAGAATCTTCTTCCACGCCTTGTAACCGTCCACTTGCAGATAGCTGTCCATCGCCCACGGCTTGTCGAAATGCAGCGTGGTGTAGACGACCTGGTGTTCCTGGGGTGCGGGTCCGACTGCCATTGCCCTGACCTTATTTCAGACCGTCGAGAATCTCATCGACCTTTTCGGTCGTGAGGCGCTCGTGGTAATGACCATTGACCGTCATCGCCGGCGCATAAACGCAGGCAGCGATGCACTCTTCTTCTTTCTTCAGATACACGCGGCCATCCGCAGTGCTCTCGCCCACCTTGATACCGAGCTTCTTCTCGCAGTGACGAAGGATATCTTCGCCGCCATTGAGCCAGCACGAGATGTTGGTGCAGACGGCGACGTTGTTGCGCCCGACGGGCTTGGTTTCCAGCATCGAATAGAAGCTGGACACTTCGTAGGCCCACACGGTCGGCACGTCGATGTACTTGGCGACAGCCGCGATCAGCTCATCGGTCAGGAAGCCATTGTTCTGCTCCTGCGCGGCGAACAGCGACTGGATCAGCGCGGAACGCTTGCGATCCGGCGGAAACTTGCCCAGCCAGTGATCGATGTGATGACGCGTGTGCTCGTTGAGCACGACGAGCGGATCGACGTTTTTGACCTGCTCGTAATTTCCGGTGACTTTCATGTGTTCGTTCCTCCGGGCTCAGCGATCGACTTCGCCGAACACGAGGTCATAGGTGCCGATCACAGCCACGGCATCGGCCAGCATGTGGCCGCGCACGAGAGCATCCATCGACGACAGGTGGGCAAAGCCCGGCGCGCGCAGGTGTACACGGAACGGCTTATTCGCGCCGTCGGAAACCAGGTAGCAACCGAACTCGCCCTTCGGGGCTTCAACCGCGGCGTAGGTTTCACCCGCCGGCACACCATAACCTTCGGTGAAAAGCTTGAAGTGATGAATCAGCGCTTCCATGTCTTCCTTCATGGCCTCGCGTTTGGGCGGCGCGACCTTGAAGTTTTCCACCATCACGGGGCCCGGGTTGGCTCGCAGCCAAGCCACGCACTGTTTGATGATGCGATTGGACTGGCGCATTTCTTCGACGCGCACCAGGTAACGGTCGTAGCAATCGCCATTGACGCCGACCGGTATGTCGAAATCCATATCGGCGTACTTCGCATACGGCTGCTTCTTGCGCAGATCCCAAGCGATACCGGAACCGCGAATCATCGCACCGGTCATGCCCCACTGCTGGGCAAGTTCGGGCGACACGACGCCGATGCCAACGGTACGCTGCTTCCAGATGCGGTTGTTGGTGAGTAGCTCTTCGTACTCATCCACCTTGGTCGGGAAGTCCGAAGTGAAAGCATCGAGGTAGTCGAGCATCGAGCCTTCGCGCCAACTGTTGAGGCGCTTAAGATCGCTGCCCTTGTGCCAGGGCGACTCGCGGTACTGCGACATCTTGCCGGGCAGATCGCGATACACGCCGCCGGGGCGATAGTAGGTGGCGTGCATACGTGCGCCGGACACGGCTTCGTAGCAGTCCATCAGCTCTTCGCGTTCGCGGAAGGCGTAGAGAAATACCGCCATCGCGCCAAGGTCGAGCGCGTTCGAGCCCACCCACATCAAGTGATTCAGGATGCGGGTGATCTCGTCGAACATCGTGCGGATGTATTGCGCACGCTCCGGCGCCTGAATTCCCAGCAGGGTCTCGATGGCGCGGACGTAAGCGTGCTCATTGCACATCATCGACACGTAGTCGAGACGATCCATATAGCCGATCGACTGATTGAACGGCTTGGATTCGGCCAGCTTTTCGGTGCCACGATGCAGCAGACCCACGTGCGGATCGGCGCGCACGACGGTTTCGCCGTCCATCTCCAGCACCAGGCGCAGCACGCCGTGCGCAGCGGGATGCTGCGGGCCGAAGTTCATCGTGTAATTGCGGATTTCTTGGACGCTCATGCTCAGTTCTCCCGCCAGTGGTCGGCGGCTTCGGCCTTGGCCTGGATCAGGTCGGCGTCGTCGCGGATCACGCGCGGGACCAACACGCGCGGTTCGATGGAAACGGGTTCATAGATCACACGCTTCTGCTCGGGGTCATAGCGCACTTCGACGTTGCCGATCAGCGGGAAGTCCTTGCGGAACGGATGACCGACGAAGCCATAGTCGGTAAGGATGCGGCGCAGATCCGGATGACCGTCATAAATGATGCCGAACAGATCGAACGATTCACGTTCGAACCAGTTCAGTCCCGGCCAGATATGCACCAGAGACGGCAGCACCGGCAGACTGTCGTCGTCGCAGAACACGCGCACACGCAGGCGCTGGTTGTGCTCAATCGACAACAAATGGAACACGGAAGCGAAACGACGTGGCTTCGAAACATCGCGCGGACGGTCGGCCCAGTTGAAACGACCTTGTGCTTCGCCTTCCACGCCACGCGAGAAACCAGTGCTGGTGACGTCGGTGGTATCCCACTCGGTCTGGCCGTAGCCGAGATAATCGACACCGCACAGGTCAACCGCTTCGGTGAAGCGAAAGCCGGGCTCGTCGCGCAACGCGGTCGCCACGGACAGCAAGTTACCGCCAGCGACTTCCGCCGTCGTCTGGCCGTGCGAGACGGTGATTTTCAGCAAATCGCCGAATCGCGCGGAAAGGCGCTCGACCAGCGAGTTCGTTTGCGTATCGCTCATGATGGAGCCTTCAGGAACGCGCGATGGTGCTGGTACGACGGATTTTCTTCTGTAACTGCAAAATGCCGTGGATCAACGCTTCGGCCGTGGGCGGGCAGCCCGGCACGTAGATGTCCACCGGCACGATGCGGTCGCAGCCGCGCACCACAGAATAGGAATAGTGGTAATAACCACCGCCGTTTGCGCAGCTGCCCATGGAGATCACCCATTTCGGGTCGGGCATCTGGTCGTAAACCTTGCGCAGCGCGGGCGCCATCTTGTTGACCAGCGTACCGGCCACGATCATCACGTCAGACTGGCGCGGGCTGGGACGGAACACCACGCCGTAGCGGTCCAGGTCCAGACGCGCGGCGCCGGCGTGCATCATCTCGACCGCGCAGCAAGCAAGACCAAAGGTCATCGGCCACATCGAACCGGTGCGCGCCCAGTTCATCAGCGCGTCGACGGTGGTCGTGACCGCACCGCGTTGGATGACAGGGTTGTCGCCGGCCGGACGCAAGATGTCGTCGACCACGTTCAACGGCTGCGGGTTGTGCATCACCCGATCAATGGCGGAGATCACTCCCATTCCAGCGCTCCCTTCTTCCACACGTAAGCGAAACCGATCACCAGCAACAGCAGGAACAGGCCCATTTCAATCAGCGCGACAATGCCGATCTGCTTGAACACCACCGCCCACGGAAAGAGGAAGGCGATTTCCAGATCGAAAATGATGAAGAGGATGGCAAGGAGGTAATAGCGCACGTCAAATTGCATGCGCGCATCCTCGAAAGCCTCGAAGCCGCACTCGTAGGGTGAGAGCTTGTCTGGTTCGGGTCGACGCGGACCGACCAGCAGGCCGAGTGTGATAAGGACGATGCCCATTCCGGCGGCAACCGCGATGAACAGGAGAACTGGCCAATATTCGGCAAGCACGGTTTAACTTACCTCCGCACCATGCAGGTGCATCAGTGACCGTTGGGGTAAACGGTCCGGAAGTTCGATTCAGCGGGCTGTCCAGCCCTGAATGCTGACATGCAGGATGCAGGTGCTCGACGATCCCCGGGGCGGGCCCGGGGATCGCGACATTGTATCAGCGCGCATGGGTGGGCCGACAAGCCTTGTGTGGCGCAACATGGACGTTTCTTGCAAGAACCAACAGGAAAATACAAAGCAAGGGCCGCTCCGTATGGTGCGTAGGCCCTTTCCTGCCTTGCATGCAAACAGCCGCTAGTGCGAATTACATCGTATGCGTGGCGCGCTCGGAACCAAGCGTGCCGGCAAGCAGGGCCTCGATACGGCTACGCGCCGCTTCGCCGTCGGCCGATTCATTGAACTGCACGCCGATACCGGCGGTACGGTTGCCTTGTGCGCCGATCGGGGTAATCCACACCACTTTGCCTGCCACCGAAAGACGCTCGCTTTCGTCGATCAGGCTGATCAGCAACACGACTTCGTCACCCAGCGCATAGCGCTGCGCGGTGGGCGCGAACAGGCCGCCATGCTTCAGGAATGGCATATATGCGTTATAGAGCGACGCCGTATCTTTGAACTTCAGCGAGATAATGCCCTGGCGGGCGGCGACCGGGTTCATGCCTGCTCCTGTCGTGCAACGCTGTCGGCGGATGGTGAGACTGCATCGTAACCAGCTGCCTCTTCTTGCGCAAAGCTATTGTTGCGAACTGCGAAAGCGGCCTCACAAGGCGTGCCAGCCCCAGTGATCGAAAATCCAGGGCGAAGGCCAGTCCAGGTAGAGCTTCACGAATACGGGAGCCGGGATGGATAAGCCCGGGGGCCACTGCCACCGGTACATCCCGTCCGGATCGCGAACGACGGGCGCCTCCGACCAGCGCCAATCCTGGACGCTGTCAGATGAGGCGACCAGTAGCCGCAACCAGCGCCGCAAAACAGACGGTGGTTGCCAGGGTAACCGTAGTGGATCGCTCGTCACGGTTTCGCTGTGCATATACCGTTCCGGACTAAGCGCGAAACGGCGCATGCGACCCCCGCTGAGCGTCATCTGTGTCTTGTGCTCGGCCAAGGCTTGCAGTTTACGTTGCTGCTGCCCAGGCGCGGCCTCGATCAGGATGGGGTAAGCCGATGGGTCAGTCACGCCGTGGACGGGATAAGCCAGCAGCATCGGCGAAGGCGTTACGCCGGTCAGCGCCAAACGGCATAACACGTGCGCCGCTCCGTGGTCCGGATGGCTGTCGCCGAGCGCTGGGCAGCAGACCAACGTCGGCTGGAACTCTTGCCATACCGTGCGCATCGCGGCGATTGCGCCGGGCACATCGTCGAGCAAGTGGTGGGTTATCTCCATATCCCGCCAGCCCAGGGCCTGCAGCGCAGAAGCGGGCACGCCGAGATGTGCCATCGCCCGCGTCACTTCGCTACGACGTCGCGCGCCCCAGCGCAGACGCGCTGTATCGTCGATGCGCAGACGACGTTCGATGTAACGCTGCGGCCATGGGTTGTTGTCGCCGTCCGTCAGCAAAAGTAGCCGGATCGCTCCCCCTGCGGCCAACACTTGCTGGATGAGCAACCCGCAACCTAGCGTTTCATCGTCCGGATGCGGCGCCACCACCAGCAGGCGGGTTTGCGTAGAAACGGACAATGGCTGCATCAGCGCCAACGCCCCAGTAACTCCAGCAGTAACAGATCGCCGCGCAGCGGACCTCGCAACGCTTCGCGCGCACGGTTCGCAGCGTCATACCACGCGCCGAGACCTTCGATGTCGAGCGCACTGGCAAGGGGACCTGTTTGTGTCGCGGCGCGGGCACGCATTTCGTCCGCCACGGCTTGCGCGGCAAACCACAATCGTTGATCGGGCGCGTTGTCGAGCCAGCGCCGTCCCATTTCCATCGCATCGCCACGCCCGGCGGCCAGCGCAGCAAGATCCTTGCGGACATCCTGCCGCTGCGCGAGTGCTCCCTCTTCGGCCCAGATGCGCGCAAGCCCTGGGTTGCCGCCGGCAGCAGCCAGGGCAGCGGGTGCCTCGCGCACGCCTACGTCTTGCAACCAGGCCAGCGATTCCGCCTGCGCAGGCAGTTGGAAATCGATGCGTTGGCAGCGACTGCGGATGGTGGCCGGCATGCGCCACGGCGCATCGGCTACCAAGATCAGCATGGTTTGCGAAGCGGGTTCTTCCAGTGTCTTGAGCAAGGCATTGGCCGCCGCCGCATTCATCGCATCGGCCGGATCGATGCTGGCGATCTGCCAGCCACCGAATTGGCTGGCCGTAGCTAGTCGCGCGGACAGTTCACGGATCTGGTCGACTACGATTTCCGAACGCTGCACACCGTCCTTGCGCAGACCGTAGCTCAACGCAACGTAGTCGGGATGCGTGCCAGCGTCGAACAACAAGCAGCTACGGCAGGTGCCGCAGGCATCACCTTCTTGGGGTCGCTGGCACAAAAGTCCGCGTACGAAGCGCCTCAAAAAATCACGCTTGCCTAGTCCACGCGGCCCGCACAGCAACAACGCGTGCGGTAAGGCATCGCGTTGGCGACGCGCTTGCAGACGCGTCCAGTGTTCGCTATGCCACGACGGAATACTCATGTATCGACCTCGAACAAATGTGCAACGGCGGCCACTGCCGCTTGCAGCACTTTATCCGGCGACTGGCTGGCGTCGATCACACGAAAACGCTCGGGTTCGGCCTCCGCTCGCTCGCGATAGGTTTGGCGAACACGCTCGAAGAATGCATCGGCTTCAGTCTCGATGCGATCCGCTGCGCCGCGACCAGCGGCACGTGCGCGTCCCGTCGACACCGACAAATCGAGCAGCAACGTCAGGTCCGGCTTCAGTCCCGCGCAGGCCCAGCGTTCCAGTTCTGCGATTCGCTCCTGCGGCTGTCCGCGCCCTCCTCCCTGGTAGGCATAACTCGCATCGACGTAACGATCGCATAGCACCCACTGCCCCGCATCCAGCGCGGGAAGCATGCGCTCACGCACCAGCTGCGCACGCGCCGCAAACATCAGCAGCAGTTCGCTTTCGGCGCTGATGTGAGGATGAGATGGATCGAGCACGATCGAGCGAATCGCCTCGCCCAGATCGGTGCCACCGGGCTCGCGCACCTGCAGCAGACGCACGCCACGCTGCAACAAATGATCGTGCAGCCCGGCCAACAAGGTGCTCTTGCCGGCGCCTTCGCCGCCTTCGAGCGTGATGAGACGTCCTCGCCGATTCATTGGCAATGCTTCAGTTGATAACAGGCAACGTTGCGGTTCTGCTCGTCTAGCGTATTGGCAAAGGCATGTGTGCCGTCGCCACGTGCCACGAAATAAAGCTCGTCGCCCGCTGCCGGATGCAGGGCCGCCTCGATGGCCGGCTTGCCTGGCATCGCGATCGGCGTCGGCGGCAAGCCCGGTCGTGTATAGGTGTTGTAAGGCGTGTCGGTGGTCAGATCGCTTTTGTGGATCGTGCCCGCGTAGCTGGACCCCATGCCGTAGATCACGGAGGGATCGGTCTGCAACAGCATTTTCTTTTGCAGGCGACGGATAAAGACGCCCGCAATGCGTGGTCTTTCATCGGCGCGACCCGTTTCCTTTTCGACGATGGAGGCAAGGATCAACGCGTCGTAGCGCGAGTTCAACGGCAGATCGGGCGCACGTTGTGTCCACAACGTCGCCAATGTCTTGCTCATGGCCGCATGCGCGCGACGCAGTATGTCCAGATCGCTGTCGCCCTTTACGTAGGCATAGGTTTCCGGCAGGAAATTTCCTTCGGGTTTTTCGCCGGGTGCGCCGATTTTCTGCATGATCGTCGCGTCATCGACACCGGCCGTGTCGTGCTTCAATTTGTCCGCCTTGGCCAAGGCCTGCAATACCTCGCGGAAGGTCCAGCCATCGACGATGGTGACGTCGCGCTGCAATACCTTGCCTTCTGCCATATTGGTCAACAGCTGCTGCGGCGTGATGCCGGGCTCGATCGCGTACTCGCCCGCGTGTAGCCGGCCCGACACATGCATCTGCTCGGCAAGCAGGCGCCAGTACAGCGGTGCAGCCGTGCTAAGACCTTGGCCGCGCAGCTGGTGCACGATGTCTTTGAAACTGGTGCCGCGCCCGATCTCAACACTCTCGCCCGTCTCACTGACGTGCAGCGGGGTGGTGCCGAACCGTGTGAAATCACGCCAGAACCAGGCGGCGGTACCGATGAATACCAGCAACAGGACTAACAACAGAAGGCGCCACGACGCGCGCCCGACGTTTGCACTGTTTCGTTTCATGCCTGCTCCGTCGGAAATCCGAGATCGCGCCAATGCCGCTGCATGGCGCGGGTCACCGGCCCGGGAGCGTACACGGTATCGCCCACGGCCAGAACCGGCAGGATGCCGCGAATGCTGGAACTGAGGAAGAGTTCGGAGGCGCGCAAGCACTCAGTGAGCGGCAGATCACGAATCTGGCAGGTAGGCAGCGCATCAAGCAGCACCGCACGAGCCACGCCGGCCACACCGCAGCGATCCACCGTCGAGGTCACCGGTACGCCGTCGATGACGGCAAACAGGTTGGCGGCGGTCGCCGAAACTGCGTTGCCGTGCTGATCGCACACCAGCCCTTCCCCGATGGAAGGATCGCTCCACTCGGCGCGCGCCAACACCTGCTCCAACCGGTTCAGATGCTTGATGCCGGCCAGCAGCGGTTGATCAGCGAGCGCCGTCTGGCATAGATGCATGCGAATGCCGTTTTTGTAGACCAGCGCAGGTACTGCAGGCATGGCGAACGCTGCAACGACACGTGTCGCGGAGCTCAAAACTGGTGGCGCATAGCCTCGCTCACCAACACCGCGAGTCACCGTAATACGCACTACGGATTGTTCGAGCCCCATGCTGACCAACAGCGCTTCTTGCCACAGCTGCTGCGGATCGGGCGCGGGTATCTTCAAGCGTGCGCAACCGGCAAGCAGGCGTTGCGTATGCCTGGACCACAGCGGCGCCTTGTCACCGACGAAACGTATCGTTTCAAACAGCCCATCGCCGTAGCTCAACCCACGATCAAGCGCAGACACGCTATCTCGCGGCTGGCCGTTGACCAGCATCATCAGCCGTCGACTCCTAGCGCCCGCAGCATGCCGCGGGCCTTGGCGCGTGTTTCGTCCAGTTCCTTCTCCGCGACGGAATCGGCCACGATGCCGGCGCCGGCGCGCAGGCTTACTTCGTTGTCGCTCAAGGTCAACGTGCGAATCAGGATATTCAAGTCGAGGTCGCCATTGCGGTCGAGGTAACCCAGCGCACCGGTATAAGCACCACGTGGTGCGTCTTCCAGCGCTGCGATGATCTCCATGCAACGCACTTTGGGGCAACCCGTGATCGTGCCACCCGGGAAGGTTGCGGCGATGACCTGCCCTGGGGTCACGCCATCGCGCAAACGGCCTCGCACGTTTGAGACGATGTGGTGCACGTGTGCGTAGCTTTCCACCACCATCAATTCGTTGACCTCGACCGTGCCTGGCCGGCAGACGCGGCCGAGATCGTTGCGTTCGAGATCGATCAACATCACGTGCTCGGCGCGTTCCTTCGGATGGGCGCTGAGTTCGCGGATACGTGCCAGATCGTCATCGCCGGCCACGCGGGGCCGCGTGCCTGCAATCGGCCGGGTTTGCGCCATACCACGCCGCACCTCGACCAGACGTTCGGGCGAAGAACTGACGATCGCCCAATGCTTTTGTTGCAGTAGACCGGCGAACGGCGCCGGATTGGCTTGACGTAACGCGGCATAAAGACTGGCTGCCGAAGGTGCCTCGGCAAAACGCGCGCGCCAGGCACGCGAAAGATTTGCCTGAAACACGTCACCGGCGTGCAAATGTTCGTGGATGCGCTCTACGCCATCGAGAAACAGTGATGGCGCGTCTTCCTCGATAGCTTCGGGCGTCGCAAGCGGCCGAATGACTGGTACCGCATCGAGATCGGCTTCCATCGCATCGAGCAAGTCGGCCTGCCCTGCCTCGGCCACGAGCATGGTCCGTTCACGCAAATGATCGACGATGATCGCCGCCGGGCAACGGACAGCCATCGCTACCGGTAACTGTTCCGACGGACGCAAGTGCAGCGTCGGTTCGATTTCCGCTGCGAGTTCGTATGCGAGCAACAGCACCCAGCCGCCATGGAACGGCAATCCATCGTCGGCACCGTGCGGCAAGCGTTCTGCGCGCCACGCAGCATCAAGTGCATCAAGAAAACGGCCAGGGTGTGTTTGCCCTTCGGCATCGTGCACACGGCCGTTGGAGGTCAAGCTAAGCGTTGCGCGTGGGAACGCAAACAGAATGTCGTAGCGCGCATGCGCGCTTCCTCGCGTCACGCTCTCGAGTAGCGCTGGATAGCGCTCCGGAAACGCAGCGGCCGGCGCGAGCAGATCGCGCCGGCCGGCGAGCGTACGAGTCACACAAGTCACTAGATGCGACGGAAGGCGAGCGTGCCGTTGGTACCGCCGAAGCCGAACGAGTTGGAAATGACGACCTCGATTTTCGCGTCGCGCGCCGTATGAGGCACGAAATCGAGATCGCAGCCTTCGCCGGGCTCGTCGAGGTTGATCGTCGGCGGCAGCACCTGATCGCGCATGGCGAGAATGCTGAAGATCGCTTCCACGCCGCCAGCGGCACCCAGCAGGTGACCGGTGGTCGACTTGGTCGAACTCATCGCCAACTTGTAGGCGTGATCGCCGAACACGCGTTTGGCCGCCAGCACTTCGCCGAGGTCACCCAACGGCGTCGACGTGCCGTGTGCATTGATGTATTGCACGTCGGTCGGATTGATACCGGCGTCGCGCAGTGTGGCATCCATGCAACGCGCAGCACCTTCGCCGCCTTCGCTGGGCGCGGTGATGTGGTACGCATCGCCGCTCATGCCGAAGCCGACCAGCTCGGCATAAATGCGCGCGCCACGAGCCTTGGCTTGTTCGTATTCCTCAAGCACGAGCACGCCGGCACCGTCGGACAACACGAAACCGTCGCGGTCCTTGTCCCACGGACGACTTGCCTTGTGCGGCTCGTCGTTGCGGGTGGACATGGCCTTGGCCGAGCAGAAGCCCGCCATCGCCGTACCCGTGGTCGAGAATTCGGCACCGCCGGCGATCATTACATCCGCATCACCGTACTGGATCATGCGTGCGGCCAGGCCGATGTTGTGAGTAGCCGTGGTGCATGCGGTCACGCAGGCGATGTTCGGGCCCTTCAGGCCGAACATGATCGACAGATGACCCGACACCATGTTGATGATCGAGCTGGGCACGAAGAACGGGGAGACGCGGCGCGGCCCCTTTTCGTGCAGTTCGATGGCGGTGTCTTCGATGGTGTTGAGGCCGCCGATGCCGGCACCCACCGCCACGCCGATGCGCGGCGCGTTGGCCTCGGTCACTTCCAGACCGGAATCGCGCAGGGCCTGCGTGCCCGCAGCAATGCCGTAATGGATGAAAGGATCCATCTTTTTGACGTCTTTGGGCGGCATCCACTGCAGCGGATCAAAGTCGCGCACCTGACCCGCGATGCGGGTGGCATACGTGGTGGCGTCAAAATGTGTCACCGAACCAATACCGCTGACACCCTTGAGGATGTTGTCCCAGGCAGTGGCGATATCGTTGCCGACCGGCGAGATGATGCCCATGCCGGTCACTACCACACGTCGTTTGCTCATGGATCAAAGTTCCTTGCTGTTTCGGGAAGGATCCGCCGTCAGGCATCACCCCCCACAAATCGCGATGCGCGCCGACCTGCACACCATACGGGATCGGACGTTGCAAATTGCAGAAACGAAAACTGCGCCTTGATGGCGCAGCTTCCGGTATCGCTAGTGGTACATGGGACGCACTGTGCGTCGCCCGCCACAACGAATCATTCCTTGGTGTGGGCCCGAATGTAATCGACGGCCTGCTGCACGGTGGTGATCTTTTCGGCGTCCTCGTCAGGAATTTCGGTTTCGAATTCCTCTTCTAGCGCCATCACCAGTTCGACCGTGTCCAGCGAATCCGCGCCCAGATCGTCCACGAACGAAGCGTTCGCCGTGACCTCATCTTCCTTCACGCCCAGCTGCTCGACGACGATTTTTTTGACGCGTTCTTCGATGGTGCTCATGTTGCCTTTACCTCCCAAGGGGAAATTGTCTATCTATGCCGGATTTTTCGCCGACAAAGTCTGCGGCATTGTAGTGGCTAAGCCGTGAAGCCGCCAATTATATGCCAGGGATACAAGCCGCCACAGTGCCAGTGCCGGCGCGAAAGCGCCGATTGTCGCCCAAAACGGGCGCCGTGACGACTTTTTTCATATCGGCTGACTCGAAGGTCAGCAAAATTCAAACGGTGTGAAGAAACTTATCGTCTCTTCCACCCGAGGTTTACGCCGGCCGCCCCCCTCTCAAGGCATGTACATGCCGCCGTTCACATGCAAGGTTTCACCCGTGATGTAGCCGGCCGCTGGCGATGCAAGGAAGCCCACCGCCTTGGCAATATCGGTGGAGTCGCCCAGGCGGCCTAGCGCGATCTGGCCCAACAAGGCCTGCTTTGATTCTTCGGGAAGGCCGCGGGTCATATCGGTATCGATGAAACCGGGTGCCACCACATTGACGGTGATCCCACGCGAACCAATCTCACGCGCCAGCGATTTGGAAAACGCGATGATGCCGGCCTTCGCCGCCGCGTAGTTGGATTGCCCCGGATTGCCGGTAAGCCCGATCACCGAGGCAATCGAGATGATGCGTCCCTTGCGCGCCTTCATCATGCCGCGCATCACCGCCTTGGAGGTGCGATAGACCGAGGTGAGATTGGTATCGAGAATGGCCTGCCAGTCTTCGTCGCGCATGCGCATCAGCAACTGATCGCGGGTAATGCCCGCGTTATTGACCAGGATCGAGACGCTGCCGAACTGCTTGGCAATGCTGTCGATCAATGCATCGACCGCTGCGCCATCGGTGACGTTGAGTACACGCCCATGACCACCTTTTGCAGCAAGCCGCTCACCGATCGCCGCGGCACCCGCTTCACTGGTTGCCGTGCCGATCACGATGGCACCCATCGCAGCGAGTTCGTCGGCAATCGCCGCACCGATACCGCGGCTGGCGCCGGTGACCAATGCGATTTCACCTTGCAGTGTGCTCATTCTTCGATTTCCTTCAATGAAGCGAGATTCGGGTGACCCAAACGACCCTCAGACCCATTCGCTACGCGCAACATCGAGATCAGCCGGCGTGCCGATCGCGCGCGCTTCAACACTTTTGTCGATGCGTTTGATCAGACCCGCCAGCACTTTGCCCGGACCGCATTCGGCGATGCGCGTGGCGCCACCGGCGACCAGTGCTTGAACGCATTCCGTCCAACGCACCGGCAGATATAGCTGGCGCTGCAGCGCGCCGCGGATATCGTCCAGCGACGCGTAACTGCGTGCCTCGGCATTCTGTACCACTGGGATGGTCGGCAGTTGCCACGCTATCGACGTCATGCGCTCGCCGAGCTTGTCGGCCGCCTCGCGCATCAGCGCACTATGCGACGGCACGGAGACGGCTAATTTCACCGCCTTCTTCACGCCCAACTCGGCGAGCCGGGCCAGCGCCCTGTCGACTGCCTCAGCATGGCCGGCAATCACCAACTGCCCGGGCGAATTGAAGTTGGCGGGAGCAACTATCTGTCCGTTCGCAACTTCCGCACACACAGCCGCAATTTGCTGATCGTCACCGCCGAGAATAGCCGCCATCGCGCCCACACCAGCAGGCACGGCAGCCTGCATCAGGCGACCGCGCTCGGCTACCAAAGCTGCTGCGTCATGCAGCGATAACGCACCAGCACAAACAAGGGCGCTGTACTCGCCCAGGCTATGTCCGGAAAGTTGCGCTGGTTGCGCACCGCCCAGCTTTTGCCACAGACGCCAAACCGCGACGCTGGCCGCCAACAATGCGGGCTGGGTGTTTTCGGTGCGATTGAGCTGGTCTTCCGGCCCCTGCTGACTCAATGCCCACAGGTCGATGCCCGCGCCTTGCGACGCTTCGTCGAAGGTGGCCTTTACGTCGCCATGCGCAGCAGCCAGATCGGCAAGCATGCCGACCGATTGCGAACCCTGGCCAGGAAAAACAAAGGCGAGCGATGCGGACGATTGGGTCATGAACAGGCGCAGTCCATCGGGTAAAAGCGAAATGGTGCCATCAATACGCGACGTACGCAGCCGTATTCGTCTATCGAAAGAAATACGTACCGGCAGACCTTGCGCTGAATCAGTAACGGAGCAGCGCGGAAGCCCAGGTAAAGCCGCCACCGAACGCTTCGAGCAACAGGTTCTGACCACGCTTGACCTTGCCCGAACGTACCGCACTATCCAGTGCCAGCGGCACCGAGCCGGACGAGGTGTTGGCGTGCTTGTCGACGGTGACGATCACCTGGTCCATCGGCATGTTCAGACGCTTGGCCGTGGCTTCGATGATGCGCAGGTTGGCTTGATGCGGAATCAGCCAATCCAATTGCGATGCGTCCATGCCAGCCGCTTTGAGCGTTTCCTCGACCAGCGAGTCGAGTGTCTTCACCGCCACCTTGAATACTTCGCGACCGGACATGCGAATGCGCACGCCGTGATTGGGCTCGTCTTTGAAACCGACAGAAACGCCAACCGGGTTGTAAAGCAGTTCTTTGTGACCACCATCGGCATGCAGGCAGGTGGCGTAGATACCCGGCTCATCGGAAGCTTCCAGCACCACGGCGCCAGCGCCGTCACCGAACAGCACGCAGGTCTCGCGCTCGGTCCAGTCGATCATGCGGGTAAGCGTTTCTGCGCCGATCACCAGCACTTTCTTGGACTGACCGCTGCGAATGAACTTGTCGGCCACGCCTAATGCATAGACAAAGCCCGAACACGCAGCGTTGACGTCGAACGCGGCACAACCGTTGGCGCCCAGCCGGTGCTGCACCAGACAGGCGGTCGACGGAAAAATGATATCCGGCGTGGTAGTGCCCAGGATGATCAGGTCCAGCTCGGAGGCTTTGACGCCAGCCGCATCCAGTGCACGCTGCGCGGCCAATGTCGCCAGGTCGCCAGTGGTCTCCCCCTCGGCCGCTACATGGCGCTGACGGATGCCGGTGCGCGAATGAATCCACTCGTCGCTGGTATCGACGAATTTTTCGAGATCGGCGTTGGTCAGGACACGCTCCGGCAGCGCGCTGCCGGTGGCCATGATGCGGGAGTAGATCTGTGCCATTGAATATCCATCAGCAAGCGAAGGGTGCTGCACGCCATCCGCCTTGCGGGTGACCAACACACCAGAACCGCAACGTTACGTTGCCGGACGCCGGAACGCAAAGCGGCGCGTCACCGCGCCGCCATACGAAACCGAATCCCAGAACCTTAAAGGCTCAGCGGGACGGCTCAGTCTTCTTCGACCACCGCGACGTTGGTCTGGATCACTTTCTTGCCACGGTAGTAACCGTCGGCCGTCACGTGATGACGACGATGCACTTCGCCGCTGGTCGGATCGGTGGCCAGCTGCACGGTGCTCAGCTTGTCGTGCGAACGACGCATGCCGCGGGTGGACGGGGTTTTGCGGCTCTTGGCAACAGCCATGATGGTTCTCCAGCTGAATCAGTTTTTCTTGAGTTCGCGCAACACGGCGAACGGGTTATCGGGGCGCCTCTCGGTGGGAGTTTCCTCCTCCGGCGGGCGTGTTACTTCTTCGGGCAGCTCACCGTCCGGATTGACCGGCACCAGCGGCAGCGCTAACAGCAATTCGTCCTCGATCACATCGATCGGGTTCAGTTTGTCGTCCTCGGCGACCAGAAGTGGCTCGCACCCGGCCGGTAGCGCGGATTCCTCACGCTCGGAACGGATCATGCCCAACCGGCTGTCCACCGTTACCGGCATGACGAACGGCTCGAGCGTGCGCTGGCAGACCAGCCATAAAGGCGCCTGAACACGAACGTCGACATAGGCCGTACCGTACTCGTCCCGACCGAAATCGAGCTCGTACTGGACCACACCTGCATCATCCGCCAGCACTTCGCAGAGGCGACGCATTGCGGCGATGGGCAGTGACCCCTGGAACGAACGCCGCGCTGAAACCATGCGCCAAGCGTCCACGGACTCTGGCAGTGTCGCGGACATAACCGGGAAATAGTAAGTTTCCAGCCTGTTGAAGTCAACCGCGCGTCACAGGCGCCCTCAAGCCGCAAACGGTGTCACGGCGCCAACCATGCCGCTTTGCCTGAATCCTGAACATACGGCAGACTGCGGCCCTATCCCCGCCTGAGCCGAACACCTAAGTGGACACCTACCTCACGTTCGGCCTGGCCATCCTGTTTATTTTACTGATTGTGGCCCTGGTTGGCGCCTTCCTGCTGCGTCGGGCGACACAACGCGCCACCAGTCTGCGACGTCTGCTGGACCTGGCCGACCGGCTGGAAGCCGATCTCAAATCCTGCCGAGCCCGCCTGCAGCAGGCCCACGCTGTCATATCGCTAAACCCCGACCTGCCGGCCGCCAGCGAACAGGAGGCGGCTCATGCCGTCGAGGCCGGTTTGCGCGCCCTGCTCCAGCAGCGCATCTGGATCCGCGACTACGCCCCAACGGCCAGCCAGAGCGAACTGGATGCTGCTACCAAGGCGATGGATCAGACCCGCGAACGGTTGAGCCCCTTGCTTCAGGCCCTGGGCCAGGCTCAGAACGAACTGGATAGCGCCATGCGGGAGCACATACGGCCCGATTCGCCGACATGACGACGCGGCAGCTGGTTCTGGGGTCCACCTCGCGCTACCGCGCCGAGCTGCTGCATCGGCTTGGGCTGGCTTTCGAGCTGCGCTCGCCGGGAACAGAGGAAAGCGTGATGGCCGGCGAGGCGCCGGCGGCGCGCGCGATGAGACTGGCCGAAGCCAAAGCCGTCGACGCTGGTGCCGGGCTGCCCGACGCGCTGGTGATTGGCTCTGACCAAGTCGCCGAGCTCGACGGTGTACTGCTGGATAAACCAGGCTCCACCGAGCGAGCGCAGGCGCAGCTTTTGGCCTGCTCCGGCCGCACCGTTTATTTCCACACCGCGTTATGCGTGTTCGATACGTATGCCGGGCGGCGCTATACGCATGTTAATCTCACTCGCGTGCATTTCCGGCAACTCGATGCCGCAGAAATAACGCGCTACATCGAACGGGAGCAACCCTTGGATTGCGCCGGCAGTTTCAAATGCGAGGGTTTGGGCATCAGTCTGTTTGAGCGCATCGAGAACAGCGATCCCACCGCCTTGATTGGCTTGCCACTGATCGCATTGTCCCAGCTGCTGCGCGATGCCGGCGTCAGCGTTCCTTAATCATTCTGCAGCTCCCGCGGCATTGCGTGAGGCGATGCAATCGCCCGCGTTCGGCATGCTTGCCGGCATCAGTCCGGCAACCCGCCCGCGATAGAACGCGACACTTTTGCGGCCGTCGAAGAGACTGAGCCTTTGCACAGGCTGCAGGTTTTCCACGCGCACACACAACGAGTTCAGCCACAATGCACGTTCGCGCGCACGCGCCGCATGTTCATCGACAACCAACAGTATGGGAGCCGCGGCATGCAGGCGACGCAATGCCGTTTCATCAGTGCCCCACCATGCGACTTGCGGCGCACGCCCGTATTTCACATTCAAAGGATTGTCGAGCGTATAAATCACGCGCTGCCCGTTGAACTGGAAATCGAGTTCTGCAGCCATCATGAAATTGTCCGCCACCAGGATGGCCGGCTGTGTGGCGAGCTGCGTCTGCGCAATATCCGCGCTTTCGCGCCAGCCGATAAAACTAGTCGGAACTATGCGTGCCGCCCCAAGCCATCGAGCGGTATCGGGATAAGACGCCAAGCCGAGATAAAACAAACCGGTCAATTGCACCAGCAATGCCAACCCTGCTCCTGCCACGGCAACAATCCGCCAGATTCGATTTACGTTTGCATCACGCAGCAATACGGGAAGCGCTGCCATCAACGGCAAATATCCGGGCAACGGCCAATGCACGCGGAAGCGCTGATCGTCAGCGAATAGCCCCGCTGCAAAATAGACGACGATAAATGTGAGCGATAGCAGTGCGATCACATCCCATGGCCCACCGTCGCGACGCCGGCACCAACAACGCCATGCCGCCCACAGCAAACATGCATACAGAAATGGAGTGCATGTCACAGCCTGTTCCAACGGCTGCACCAGCGTATCGGGGTGAAAGCGCCATGGGTTGCGCTCGACCAACTGGAATGCCAACCCGGCGCCACCTTGCTGCCAGTTCGACATGGCCAACGGCAACAACCCCATCGCGGCAATCAGCATCGCTATCCAGAAACCGCTGCGAGTCCACTGCATACGTCCGCGCGGTGTGAGCAGGCATAACAGCAACCCCGCAAGCATGAACATCGCGGCGCGGTAATGGCTCATCCAGCACACCGCGAGCGCGACGCCCAACAGCAACCAATAGCGCCACCGGTTTTGATCCATCGCGCTCAGCAACGCGAGCATCGCGACAGCACCGGCCACGGTGAGCGGCACATCCGGCATCGCCATCACACCCAGGCTGCCGGCCAGTGGCAGGCAGAGACAAAGCAGACCGGCCTGCCAACCTGCGCGCGCATCGAAGGCGCGGCGACCGAAAGCCACGATGAGCCAGGGCAGACAGCTCCCTAATAGCAGGAATGGCCAACGCATGCCGAGCACACCATGCCCGGCCACGCTTTCGCCCAGACGAATCAACCACGCCGTAAACGGTGGCAGATCGCTATAGCCCCAGGCGGGGTGCCGGCTTTCCTGCCAGTAGAACGCTTCGTCACCGAACGGCTGAAGAGTTGCCGCGAGCACCAGCTTTATCAAGAATAGGCAGAGGAATACCGTGACGAATGCCGCTCGCCAGCGCGCGATGCCGGCGACTACACTGGCGTGGTCTCCCCAATCTGTCCTCGCCTTCCACAAACCCATGTCAGCGATCACCCCGCTTCGTGATGAAAATCTGCAGCAGCGTCTCCACGCTGCCATCGCCCAGGTCAATCGGGTACTGCTCGGCAAGGCACGTCAGGTCAAACTGGCTTTCACCTGCCTGATCGCAGGCGGCCACCTGTTGCTGGAAGACGTACCCGGTGTTGGCAAAACTACGCTTGCGCATGCACTGGCGGCGAGCTTCGCGCTCGATTTCCAGCGCGTGCAGTTCACCAGCGACCTGCTGCCGTCCGACATTATCGGGGTCAGCATGTACGAGCGCGAGACCGGTCAATTTCGCTTTCATCCCGGACCCGTGTTCGCCGGGCTGTTACTGGCCGACGAAATCAACCGCGCCACGCCGAAAACGCAGAGCGCGCTGCTGGAGGCCATGGCCGAACGCCAGGTCACCGTGGACGGGCAGACTCATGCTTTGCCGGAACCGTTCTTCGTGGTTGCCACGCAAAATCCGTTGGATCTTGCGGGCACTTTCCCCTTGCCCGACTCGCAGCTCGACCGCTTCATGCTGCGCGTCTCGCTGGATTATCCCGACGCCAGCGCCGAACGCGAACTGCTCACCGGCAGCGACCGGCGCGACTTGCTTACGCGCCTCACGCCGCAACTGGATGCCGCCAGCCTGACGGCGCTGTATCGGCAAATTCAGACCATTACGGCCAGCCCCGCATTACTCGATTATCTGCAGGCATTGCTCACGGCCAGCCGCCGGCATCCCGATATCCGAGTGGGACTATCGCCGCGTGCGGGTCTTTCCTTGCTCGCCGCAGCGCGCGCGTGGGCCATGCTCAGCGATCGCGGGCATGTTTTGCCGGAAGATATCCAAGCGCTGTTCGTCCCACTGGCGGCCCATCGCCTGGTCGCGGCACGAGGAGCCAGTGGCGAAACGCTGGCGCGCACATTGTTGAGCGAAGTCGCCGTCGACTGATGCGCGCCCAGTTTCAGCGCCTGCAGCAATGGGCCGAGCGCCGGCTACCGGCGCTGACACAGCATCGTCGATTGGAGGAGTTGCCGATCGAGCTGCATCGGCAACGTATCTACATCATCCCCACCGGCTTCGGCGTGGCATTTACGGTGTTGCTGTTGGTGATGATGGTCGGCAGTCTCAATTATTCGAACAACGCCGCACTGCTGCTTACCTGTCTGCTCGGTGCTGCCACATCGATCAGCATGCTCGTGGCGTTTCGTACATTGAACGGTTTGCGCGTGCACGGCCTGCGCGCCGGCCATGCGACGGCCGGGCAGCCCATCGACGTCACTTTCGATTTTCAGGCCAGGCGCCTACGACAGGCCGTTCGGCTCGATATCGCCGACAACAGTCATAGCTTCGACGTCAATGGTCGCACCGATGTAACGGTGAGCATCCCCACTGAACATCGCGGCTGGCTGGCACTACCGCGATGTCGCATCTGGACGACCTGGCCGCTGGGTCTGTTCCGCGCCTGGAGCTGGTTGCGTCCGCACTATGCGGTACTGGTCTGGCCACGACCTGAATTTGCCGGGCCTGCTCCCACGTTGCCGGAAGAGGATAACCGGCGGCAGCGCCTGCACCGCGGAGAGGATTTGGCCTCCCTACGCGATTACCGCAGCGGCGATTCGATGCGTCACGTAGCGTGGAAGGCCAGCGCGCGCCACAACGCTCTACTGGTGAAGGATTACGAGCAACCCGAGGCCAGGCAGGAGTGGCGATTGGACTGGCGGCACTTACGCGGCCTGGACAACGAGGCACGCATTGCCCGCCTGGCCCGCTGGCTGAATGAGGCGCAGGCACAGGGACGTCCGTGCAGCTTGTGGTTGCCCAGCGAGGTGATCGGCCTGGGCAGTGGCGTCGCTCACTACGCGCGCTGTATGAGCGCATTGGCACTGTTGCCATGATGGCTACAGGACGAACGACAAGCCATCGTCGCGTACACGCGCGCGTGAGCGAACGCACCTTCGATCTGATGAGCCTGAGCGCCGCCTTCGTACTGGCCGTCCATGTCAACCACTTGCCCTGGTTGTTGAGCGTGGCACTGATCGTGGCGCTGGCACTGCGCTGGTGGCAGCGGAAGCATCGACCCGGCAACGTACCGGCATGGCTAAAAGTACCCATGCTGGTCATCCTGGTTGCAGCTGTCATTCTCGAATACGGCAACCTATTCGGCCGGGAACCCGGTTCTGCACTGGCGGCGGGGCTGCTGGTGCTGAAATTGACGGAGAGCGAATTCCCGCGTGATGCACGCGTTGCGGCAGCCTTCGCCTGCTTCCTGTTGATGGCGGCATTGCTGTTTGGACAGGGACTGATCGCAACGCTAGTCGTAGCGTTCGGGCTGCTACCTGCCTTGGCCACATGGCGTTCCCTCGAACCGACGCAAGTGCCCGTCACCCTGCCGCGCCAGTTGTTGCCGGCGCTGGTACTGCTCATGGCGTCGTTGCCGCTGGCGCTGACCGCGTTCGTGCTGGTGCCGCGGCTGAGTTCGCCGCTGTGGGGTACATCTAACCCGCAAGCGGCCCGAACTGGCCTCAGCGATCAGATGTCCCCCAGCGACTTCACCGAATTGCTGACCGACGACAGCGCGGCCATGCGTGTGAGTTTCGAAGGGCCGCCGCCACCCAATGGTCAGCGCTATTTCCGCGCTTACGTCATGTGGGACTACGACGGCAGAGATTGGACGCGACTCGATATGCCGGCCAGCGACGCCTTACCCGTTGAAGCCGCAGGTTCCATCGCTTATCGAATCAGCCTGGAACCCACCCACCAACACGTGCTTCCGACCCTCGACCTGCCTTTGCAAGCGCCCGCGCAATCGCACATGCACTTGGACGGCGAGGTATTTGCCGACCAATCCGTTAACGACGTGCTCGATTACACGCTCCATTCGGCACTTCATTATCGGCTTCAGGCCGAACTCGATCCCGCCACGCGCCTGCGCGCATTGCAGTTGCCGGAGGGATTCGATCCACGCACGCACGCGCTGGCCGCCGAACTGCGGCAACGCTTCGCCCAAGATGACGCCGGCATTATCCAGGCTGCGCTGCGGCGATTTCACGATGACGGCTTCAGCTACACGCTGACGCCGGCGCCGCTGGGACGCGACGCCGTCGATGACTTTCTGTTCAACACTCACGAAGGTTTTTGCGAACACTACGCATCTTCTTTCACCGTACTGATGCGCGCCGCCGGGATACCGGCGCGCGTCGTCACCGGTTACCAGGGCGGTTTCTGGAACGCCATGGGCCAATACTTACTGGTCCGTAATTCCGATGCGCACGCCTGGAGCGAGGTATGGCTAGCCGGGCGGGGTTGGGTGCGTGTGGATCCCACCGCAGCGGTGCGGCCGCAGAGAATTAATTTGGGCGCATCCAGCGCTGCCAGCGGCCAGCTCCCCTGGTACCAATCCGGCGTGCTGGAATCGATGCGCAATCACTGGGACATCGTCAACCGATGGTGGAACCAAGGCGTTATTGGTTTTGACGCCCTCCGCCAACGCGGACTGCTGACCCCGTTCGGCATACGCGAGGTCGACACCGGCATGCTTGAAAAGCTGCTGGCTGCCAGCATCGCGTTGTTCGGCATCGTCGGCTTGTCGTGGGCGCTGTGGCGTCGACCGGAGAGCGACCCTGCTCTGGCAGCAATGCGAGCGCTTGAGCGCAAGCTTGCTGGAGCGGGGATTGCGCGTGGACACAGCGAAGGACCGCAGAATTTCCTCCGCCGCGCTATCCGTGCGCTGCCCGGGCAACGTACCGAACTGGACCAGCTGATGAGGTGCTATATCGAACTGCGCTACGCCACTGTCGAACCTTCCCCTGAAACTTTGCGCGCTTTCCGGCTGGCAGTACGGAATTTCCAACCGCACCGCGTGGTCTAACCAGAGCGCAACGCTGTAGCATGCATCCGCCCATGATGGAGAAATACACCATGTCTCCCCTTTATCGAATTCTTAGCCTCGCAGCGGCTTCCGCCCTGTTGGCCGCGTGCGCCACGGTGCCGCAGCCATTGCAGGGCAATTACGCGACCAACGTCACGTCGCTCGGTGCCCAGCAAGGCAGCGCCAACGGCACGGCAGTGCGTTGGGGCGGCGAAATCATCAGTACGGAACCGGGTCAGCAGTCGACCTGTTTCTACGTGCTGGGTCACCCGCTGGATGATCAGGCGCGTCCCACGCGCAGCACCAGCAACGATAGCCAAGGTCGTTTCGTAGCCTGCCGCGCCGGCTTCTATGATCCGGAAGTCTTTGCGCGGGGTCGCGAGATCACCGTTACCGGCACCGTCCAAGGCACGATGAGCCGAAAGGTGGGTGATTACGATTACGCCTATCCGCGCGTCGAAGCCAATGTGGTTTATCTGTGGCCGAAGCGTCCGATGGTCGTGAATTATCCCTATGGACCGGGCTGGTACGACCCGTTCTGGGGCCCCTATTGGGGTGGTCCCTATTGGGGCGGCTGGGGTGGTTTTTATGGCCCGCCGGTGATCGTCGTGCGACATCGCTGATCAATCCTTCGCCTATAAAAAACGCCGGCTTATGCCGGCGTTTTTTTATCTCAGCCAGGCGGCCAAGTGAGTCGGCGTCCGGCCAGCAAATGGACGTGAAGATGAAACACGGTCTGTCCGCCATGCTCGTTGCAGTTGACCACCGCGCGGTAGCCCTCCTTGTCGAAACCTTCGCGCTTGGCGTAATCGGCAGCGGCCAGCAACAGTTTGCCGAGCAATTCGGCATCCGGTACAGCGGCATCGTTCAAAGTCGCGATGGGGCGCTTCGGGACAAACAGCACATGCACAGGCGCTTGCGGATTGAGATCGCGGAACGCGAGCACGTCGTCGGTCTCGTAGACGATATCGGCTGGGATTTCGCGACGGACGATCTTGCCGAAGATAGTGTCACCCATGAGCATCGTTCCTCTGCTGTATTCCGATCATTCCAAGGATTGCCGACTACCGAATGCATGTGCCAGCGTACTGCGATCGACGTATTCCAACTCGCCACCCAGCGGAACGCCGTGTGCCAGGCGTGTCGGACGAATACCTGCGGCGCGTGCCAGCTGCGCCAGATAATGGGCGGTGGCTTCGCCTTCCACGGTCGGGTTGGTGGCGAGAATCAGCTCCTCGACTTCGCCCTCGGCCAGACGCTCGCTTAGCAGGCCCAGCCCCAGCTCTTCGGGCCCAAGACCATCCAGCGGCGACAGGCGACCCATCAAAACGAAGTATTGCCCGCGGTAACCCGTAGCCTGCTCGATCGCGGCCAGGTCAGTGGGCGACTCGACGACGCAGAGCACGTGGCGATCGCGACTGCTGCTGGCGCAGATCCCGCACACGGGTGTTTCGCTGAAATTTCGGCAGCGCGTGCAATGACCAATGTTCTGCATCGCCTGTTGCAGCACCACCGCCAATTTCAGGCCGCGCTCGCGTTCCCGCTCCAACAAGTGGAACGCCATGCGCTGCGCGCTTTTGCCGCCCACGCCAGGCAAGCAACGCAGCGCTTCGATGAGTTCGTTGAGGAGTGGGGAGCCGCTCATGATTCAGCCGGATGCGCCAAGGAACGAGGGGATGAGCAAAGGTGCTAGGTGATGGCGCGATCGTCCAACGCCCTTCCCCATCAAAACGGCATCTTGAAGCCCGGCGGCAGGTTCATGCCTGCCGTGACGCCGCCCAGTTTGTTCTTGCTCGCCTCGGCGACTTTATTCACCGCGTCGTTGATCGCTGCCGCGACCAAGTCCTCGGCCATTTCCGGATCGTCGGCGAATAGCTTGCGATCGATCTGCACGCGGCGAACTTCATGCGCACCGCTCATCACGACGCTGACCAGTCCGCCGCCGGAACTACCGGTGACCTCGAGCTTGGCGATTTCCTCCTGCGCGCGCTTCATGTCTTCCTGCATGCGCTGCGCCTGCTGCATCAGCTGGCCAAGTTGTCCTCTCATGACATGTACTCCTAGGATTCGATGGGTTTGATGGAGTTCGGCACGACGCGTGCGCCAAACTCTCGCTTCAGCGCCTGCACCAGGGGATCGCCCTCGATCGACGCTTCGGCCGCCGATTGCGCCGCACTGCGTGCACTGGCCGCACGCGCCGCCGGGGTATGGACAGCGCCCTGGCTGTCACCGATGAAACGCAGCCGTATCGGTTCGCCCATCACCTCGCTCACGCGATCGGCGATCTGGCTCACCATCGGCTCTACGGCCAGATGCATATGGGTCGGCTGCAAGGCCAGCACCAGCGTATTGCCTTCCCGCCCGCGCAACGCCGAATTCTGTGCCAGCTGGCCGAGCGGGCCGCGCAGGTCGGCACGCTGGATCAACGCTTCCCAATCGGGCAAACCGCCGGCTTCGGCAACGCGGGGCGCCGCCGCTTCCCGCGTCGTGGCCGGATGAGAAGGTGCCAAGGAAGAGCGCGGCGGGATGGGGGCTGCCGCAGGTGCGGGCGGCGTGGCTGGCGCAGGCCGCTGAGGTGGCGCAGACCGCTGACCACCGGAAGCGGCAGGCACTGCATCGTCGGATGGACGAAACGCGAGCATGCGCAACAAGACCATCTCAAAGCCGGTGCGTGTGTCGGGCGCCAATGTCAGATCCCGACGGCCGGCGATGGCGATCTGGTAGTAGAGCTGTACGTCTTCGGCAGTAAGGTGCTCCGCCAGGCCAACCAACGCGCTGTCCTCGCCGTCGTTGCTTTCCGGACGATAGCCAGGCACCAGTTGGATGAGCTGAATGCGATGCAGCGATGCCGCCAAATCGTCCAGCACACTACCGAAATCGGGAGAGAACGACGCGATACGCGTAGCCTCGGCCAGCAAAGCCTGTCCGTCGCCCGCCGACAGTGCATTGAGCAAACCAAGCACTTGCCCGCGCTCAACGCTGCCCAGCATGGCTCTGACGTCATCGGCTTTCAGCGAGCCGCCGCCATAGGCAATCGCTTGATCCAGCAGCGATAGACCATCGCGCAACGAACCATCCGCCGCACGCGCGAGTTCCACGATGGCCGGATCTTCGTATTCGATATGTTCGGCGCCGAGAATGTGCCGCATCTGACCGGAGATCTGATCCGGCAGCAGGCGTTTGAGGTTGAAGCGCAGGCAGCGCGACAACACCGTGACCGGCAGCTTCTGCGGATCGGTGGTCGCCAGCAGAAACTTCACATGGGGCGGGGGTTCTTCCAGCGTTTTCAACAAAGCATTGAAGGCCGGTTTGGAAAGCATGTGCACCTCGTCCACCAGGTACACCTTGAAACGCCCGCGCGCCGGCGCGTATTGCGCGTTCTCGATCACTTCGCGCACATCGTCCACGCCGGTGTTGCTGGCCGCGTCGATTTCGAGCAGGTCCACAAAGCGGCCGGCATCCACCGCCGTACAAACGGCGCATTCACCGCAGGGATCGGCCGACTCGCCACGTTCGCAGTTGAGCGACTTGGCGAAGATGCGCGCGATCGTGGTCTTGCCGACGCCGCGCGTGCCGGTGAACAGGTAAGCATGGTGCATGCGCCCGCTGTCCAGGGCGTTGGTCAACGCGCGTACGACGTGTTCCTGACCGACCAGTTCGGCGAACTTGCGGGGGCGCCACTTACGCGCGAGTACCTGATAGGACATGCGTCAAAGCCAGTTGGGGCAGAACCCGATTGTGCCAAGTCGGTCAAGGCAAGTCATGCGAACCCGGCGGCATTCGCAAAAGGCGGCGGCCCCGCCAGCCACACCCCGGCACCCGAATCATCCGCTACCGTTGCTTCCTTCCGGACCTGGCGGGGTTTGCGAACTATCGTCGCGGGGGGACCGACGGGGCCACCATAGGGGTGGGCATCGAAGCCCTGGATGGACGCCAAATTAAGCCTCGTCGCCCATCTCGCTGTATTTGGCGGAGAGAGAGGGATTCGAACCCTCGATACGGGTATAAGCCGTATACACACTTTCCAGGCGTGCTCCTTCAACCACTCGGACATCTCTCCGCACGCATCAACCGCAATGCCGTCCGAAGACCGGCAAAGAAGCGGAAGGATAACGGGTGCTCCCGGCGCAGACAAGAGAGCGGCGGTTCAACCGGCGTCCGGCCGCGGAGGAGGCGGCGCAGCCAGCGCCACGTGCTCGCCGGTTCCGGCGACACGGTATCCGCGTGCAGTGAGAGTTGCCCCATCGGCAGCGCTGCCGTAGTGGTATAGCAACAGGCGCGCACGCAAGGCTGCGTCGTAGTCGCGTTCTATATCGTCGATGCCCGTGTGCGACGGATTGCCGACCAGCCCGCAATCGTGCGCGATCAATTCATGATCGCCCGCATAGTGTGCCAACACTTCCGGAATCGGGCGCGTGTCGCCGGTGAAGACAAAACTTCCACGCAAACTCAGACCAAAGGAGGTGCCGGGCCGATGATGCCGCGTGGCGAATACGTCGAACCATAGGCCATCGAGCCAGAAGCCGCGGGAGCACGGCACCAGCCGGAACGCTTCCCAGTAATTCACGCCACCTTCCGCCAGCACGCCCGGATAGTCGGCCACCCGCGTCTGCAACCACGGAACCAACGCCGCGTGAATGAATACGCGCGTTTGCCCGCGCAACGCCTCGTTGAACCATAACCGCGTGAACAATCGTTCCAAACCACCTACATGGTCCAGATGCGTATGCGTGATGTAGATCGCATGCGGCAACTCACCATACGCAGCCATGTACCGATCGAGGGTGTCCGGGCCGCAGTCGATCAGCAGCAACGGCTTGCCATCGCGCTCGAGCACGGCAGATGACGAACCCAGTTCCACTGCGTGCGCCGCGCCCGTACCAAGGAAATGAAGATGCCAGTTCATGCGCTCAGGGTACGCTCGTAGCCGTACATTAGGGATGTCCAAATCGTCTCATCGAAAACGGACTCTCCCTGTGTTGCCGCGCCAAGCTTTAGCAGCGAACGACGCAGCCGCTGCAAGTTCGCCACACGCCACCCCTGCCCAGGTGAACGCAGACGACCGCGATCAAAATCGATCAGGTACAGCGCAGCCTGTGCTAGCAGCACGTTGTGTGCATTGAGATCGGCGTGCCATACACCGGCGCGATGAAACCGCGCCACCAGCGCGCCGACTTCCTGCGCCAGCTCCGCATCGAGCCACCCTCCCGCCAGGCATTCGGCCAGCGTCTGCGCATCGGGAATGCGGCGGGTGATCAGATCGGCGCGGTAGTGAAATCCAACGCGCTGATATCGAGCCGCAACGACCTGGGGTGCAGGCAACTCCAACCGAGTCATCGCTTGCAGCAAACGGAATTCAGCAAAGCTGCGCGTACGGTCGGCGCCCGTCCATAGATAACGGTCGCCCATCAGCGCCGCGACCATGCCGCCCCGCCGGTAGTGACGCAGCACACACTCGCCGGCCGGCGTGGCGATCACGGCTACACCTCCCCTCCCACCGGCCTGCGTGCGCAGCGCGCCGCGACCATGCCAGTATTTGGGATCGAACCAGTCGCCATCGACTTGTGGCGACACCGTAGTGTCGAACAGAATCGCAGCTTCGGCGTCTTGGCGCAGTTGCTCGTGCATCGGTGTTGCCGCTGCTCCGTCTCGGTTCATTGCCCGGCGATTCTACATGTCTGATCCCAGATCCATCTGCCTGCTGCGCACGTCAGCCATCGGCGACGTGACCCATGTCGTTCCGCTGGTACGCACCCTACAGCGGGCCTGGCAACAGACCTCGCTAACCTGGATCGTCGGCAAGCTGGAACGCAAGCTAGTGGGCGACTTGCCCGGTGTGGAGTTCGTCACCTTCGACAAAAGTGCGGGCTGGGCCGGTATGCGGGCCGTCAGTGCGGCTCTACGCGGCAGGCAGTTCGATGCCTTGCTGCACATGCAGGTCGCCCTGCGTTCAAATCTGTTGAGCCTGGGTATCAAGGCGCAGCGCCGTATCGGCTACGACCATGCACGCGCGAAGGATCTGCATACCCTGGTCATCAACGAACGCATTCCTGCTCGCACCGGCGAACATGTGCTGGACGCGATAGGCAGCTTTTGCGAACCGCTGGGCCTGAAACAGACGGATGTGCGTTGGGACATCCCGATTCCCGACGATGCCCATGCCTGGGCCGCCGAGCAATTGCCCGGCGATCAGCCGACGCTATTGGTTAGCCCCACGTCGAGCCACGTCCTACGCACTTGGCAGCCTCAGCGCTACGCCGCGGTGATGGATCATGCCGCCGCTCGCGGCTGGCGGATCGTGCTGATCGGCGGTCCCTCGCCCAACGAGCGCCAGATGGCCGATACGGTGCTAGCCGCGTGTCGCCACACACCGCTGGATCTGACCGGCAAAGACACGCTCAAAAAGTTGATGGCGATGTTCTGCCGTGCGCAACTGCTGCTCACTCCCGACTCGGGCCCCATGCATATGGCCAACGCGGTGGGTATGAAAGTGCTTGGCCTGCATGCCGCCAGCAATCCCGCACGCTCGGGACCCTACTCGGACCGGCGCTGGTGCGTGGACAAATACGATGCAGCATCCCGCAAATATCTTGGCAAGCCAGCCAGCGAGATTCCGTGGGGCAGCAAGATCGAACAGCCGGGCGTGATGGATCTGATCGCAATCGATGACGCCATCGAGCGTTTCGAGGCCGCGGCTGCGGCCCTGGGCGTTAGCGCAGGTTGAACGGCGTGACGCCCGTCCGCACCGCTTATTTCTGTCGATAATCCTGATACGACTTTTCTTCAACCAGCTGCGAACCCAGCTTGAGATTGATCTCACGCTTCACGGCCGCGCGCTCGTCGTTCTGGAAATACACCGAACGTGCCAACTCGATGAATTCGGCATCGAACGCTTGCGCTTTTTCCTTCAACCGAATGCGATCTTCGATGTCCCACAAGGTTTCGTTCACCGCGAGCAGGCGGGCGCGCTCTTTGGCGATATCGGTCTGCGACGCATGATGATTGGCCCAGGTGGCATTGAGCAGGTTGAGCTCGTTATGGACGTTGGCCAGCTTGGACGCATCGGAAATATGGCGCGACTTGATCTCAAGTATCGTGATCTTGTCGATCAGTTCGCCGAAGGACACCGGTACCTGGATCAAGCTCATGAAAACCTCGCGCTGGAAGATGTATACCGGCTCAAGGCCGGGAACAGCGCGCATGATAACGCCCCAGGTGTTATTTTTATGCCTAGCGGCTATCGAGTCGCGCGCACACCGCATCGTAAAAAGCGAGCGGCAGCTCAGCTTTCACCGGCACACTCCACCAATCCGGCCGGGCAAAGATGCGGCACTTAACCGCATCCTTTTCAGTCATCAGCACGGGCAAATCGTCGCCGAAAGCGAGATCGGCTGGCACAAACGCGTGATGGTCGGCGAAAGGATGGGCGATGACGTCAATGCCCTGCATGGCCAGACTTGCAAAAAAGCGTTCGGGGTGGCCGATAGCTGCGACCGCATGTGCACGTGCGCCGGAAAAATCTGCAATGGACCGTTCTTGCCCATCGCGCAGTGCACGCACCGTACCGCCGCGCAAAAACATCGGAATTTCGCCCGCTTGCGCCGTTCCGCCATTGCACACGCGAAAGTTCACTTTATCTAATCGACGTAACGGCTCGCGCAGCGGCCCTGCGGGCAACAGTCGCGCATTACCGAATCGGCGGTCGCCATCGATCACGCAGATCTCGACATCGCGCGCCAGCCGGTAATGCTGCAGACCATCGTCTGCAATCAACACATCACATCCGGCGTCGAGCAACAGTTGCGCGGCGGCCGGACGATCGCGACCGATCGCCACAGGAACACCCGCGGCGCGGACCAGGCAAGGTTCGTCGCCCACCTCGGTAGGGTTCGGTGTATCGCCGAGCAACATGGGTTCGCGCCGACTTCCACCGTAACCACGGCTCACGACGCCCGGTCGATAGCCACGTGTGCGCAGCGCATCGCTCAAGGCCAACGTAAGCGGTGTTTTGCCGGCACCACCCGCTGTGAGGTTGCCTACCACGATGACCGGGCAAGGCAATCGCACGATGCGCAACCAGCCCCACGCGTACAGTGCGCGACGGATCGCCACCACCGCACCGTAAAGTCCCGCGAGCGGATAGCACCACCACGGCAGGCGTCCCTTGCCGTACCAGCCCGCCTGGAGCGTTTCGGCCAATGTCATCGCGCTCAATCAGCGGCGACAGCAGCAGGACGCTCGTTGAATTGCATGCGATGCAGCGCCGCATAGTGACCGTTCAACGCCATCAGTTCGGTATGCGTGCCACATTCGATGATACGACCATGATCCATCACTGCAATCTGGTCGGCGTGCTCGATGGTTGAGAGGCGGTGGGCAATGACCAACGTGGTGCGATCGCGCATCAAGCGCTGCAGAGCCTGCTGAATCAGCCGCTCCGACTCGGTATCGAGTGCACTGGTCGCTTCGTCCAGCACAAGAATCGGCGCGTTCTTGAGAATGGCGCGCGCAATCGCAAGGCGTTGACGCTGGCCACCGGAGAGCATATTGCCGCCCTCGCCGATATGGCTGTGTATACCTTTCGGCAAGCGCTGGATAAATTCCATCGCATTGGCGGCTTCGGCGGCAGCAACGATGTCCTGCTCACTGGCACCACTCAGCTCGCCATAAGCGATGTTTTCGGCCACGGTGCCATCGAACAACACCACGCTCTGCCCTACCCATGCAATCTGTCGACGTAGCGAAAGCAGCGTATAAGAGCCGTAATCAGCGTCATCGAGCAGGATGTGGCCGCTCGTGGGCTCGTTGAATCGTGGCAGCAAACTGACGAGGCTACTCTTGCCGCTACCCGAACGCCCCACCAGCGCCGTCACCGTACCGGGCGCGCAATGCAGGTTCACGCCGGCCAGCGCTTCGAAGTCGTTGCGCGGATAGATTAGACGCACATCTTGGAAGCGCAGATCACCGCGCGCGCGTTCCAGCACCTCTGTGCCATGGTCGACTTCCGGCGGCATGTCCATGACCTCGAACAGGCTTTCGGCCGCGGAAATACCACTCTGGATGTTGGCTTGCACGTTGGTCAGGCGCTTCAGCGAAGGCAGCATGCCGCCCATCGCTGTCAGCACCGTGACGAAGACACCAGGCGTAATACTACCGATGACGCTCGGGCGCGATCCAAGGAAAACTAGGCCGGCCAATGCAAAAGAGGCCACCGTCTGGATGGCTGAGCTGGATGATGCATTGGTTGCTGCGATCTTGAGATTCAAGTAACGCGCACGGTCCGTCACGTCCGCAAAGCGAGACGCCGCATGTTGCTGCCCGCCGTAGATGCGTACTTCGCGATGCGCCGAGACGGTTTCTTCCACGGTCCCGGTCACCGAGCCCATCATGCCCTGGATATGCCGGCTAATTTGCCGATAGCGCCGGCTGACGATCGAGGAGATATATAAAATCGCCGGAATCATCACCAACAGCGCCGAAGTCAAATACACGCTGTTGTGAAGCATGACGTACAGCATGCCGATGACAGTCACACCTTCGGTCACGCCTACCTTGACCGAATCCGTTGCGGCCGCGGCGACCTGTTCGCTGGTGTAGGTAATGCGCGAGATCTGGTGACCGGAATGTTCTTTGCCGAAGAACGCTGCCGGCAAACGCAAGTAAGCAGCGAACACATCACGTTGAATCGAATTCACGACGTTGCGGCCAATGTAGGAAATGCCATAGCCGCTAGCAAATGTACCCACGCCACGCACGACGAAAATCAAAATGATCCAGATCGGCATCCAGAAGATCAGGTACGGATCCTTCTGCGCAAACAGCTTGTCGATGATCGGCCGCAGCTGCTGCGTAAATATGGCCAAACCACCGCCGTCGACAGCCATGCCGATGACGGAGATCACTGCAACCAGCCAGTAGCGCCCCGAATAACCGAGCAGTCTTTTGTAGACCTGCAGGGATTCGGGACCCCAGACCGCGACTTTCTTACCGCTCATTGGCCCGCTTCCGACTGCGTCGGCGTCGTGGCGATCGAGAGATGGGTGAAACCGAGCTGGCCGAGCGCATCCATCGCCGTGACCACATTCTGATGCGCCGTCATGGCATCTGCGCGGATGGTCACGGTCTGGTTGCGATCATCCCCTGCCACACGGGCGATAGCCTCTTTCAGCGGATCTACACCTGCACCCGTCACTTCATCGCTACCGACGTAGAAATGCCCGTCGCGATCCACCATCACGGTGATCACGGGCGGTTGCATGTCGCGGTCTTCCGCGCTCGCTTGCGGCAGCTCGACCTTCAGGCGCGAATGCTGCACGAACGTGGTCGTGAGTACGAAGAACATCAACAGAGTCAGCAGCACGTCGATCAGCGAGACCACGTTGATCTCGAAATCATCGCTGCGACGGTCGTTACCGATACGCATAGGTCAGACCGAAGCTTTGCCGCTTGCGGCAGTTACCGGAGCGCGGCGCGGGCGCGTGGTTGCAGTGGGCGCGGACATGGTCAGGTCGTCCAGCAGCAGTGTGGCCTGCTTCTCCATCTCGACGCAGTAGCCGGCCACCTTCGAGCGAAAGTAGCGATGCAGCACGTAAGCGGGAATCGCCACGGTAAGACCGGCAGCCGTGCAGATCAGCGCTTCGCCGATGCCGCCGGCCATCTTGGTCGGATCGGCCATACCACCGACCATCACCTGCATGAACATGCGGATCAAACCGATCACGGTGCCGAACAAACCGAGCAACGGGCCAATCAGCGCGATCGTGCCGAGCGTATTGAGATAACGCTCCATGCGATGCACCACATGGCGGCCCGTGTCTTCGATACGTTCCTTGATCAACTCGCGCGGACGATTGCGCACCGCCAGCGCGGCGGCTAACAGTTCGCCCAACGGCGAGCCGGTCGAAAGCTTTTCCAGATGTGCCGGATCGAGCTGATCGGAGCGCGCCCATTCGCGCACTTCCTGGGAAAGTCCGGGCGGCAGCACCGAGTTGCGCCGCAAGGTCCAGCACCGCTCCAGTACGATCGCCAGCGCTACCGCCGAGCAGATCAGGATAGGCGCCATCGCCCAGCCACCCGCCATCAGAATCTGACCCAAATCACCCACAACAAACTCCCGGCGTTGCCGTCTGCTTGAAGTCGGCATCATAGCAGCGTCGCTATGGCATACCGTGCGGCTGGTGGCAATTCATTCCCGCCAGTAACGGCGCTCCCGCAGGCGCCAACGCGCGGCGACGTAGGCTGGCGCATGCGCCGGAAAATCAATCTGAACGGCACCTTCCAGCGCGGTATTGAATACCGGTACGCCCGCTTCGGCGTAACGCTGCAAAACCTCCGGGCGGGGGTGACCGAAACGATTCCGCCAACCGGCTGAAACAACGGCCAGCTCCGGTTTGATGGCTGCGATAAAAGCGGCGCTGGACGACGTTTTGCTGCCGTGATGGGGAACCAGCAAGACAGGTGCGGGACCGGGTCCCATTGCCGCTGCGACGCGAGGCTCGATGTCCGAGGCGATATCCCCGGTCAGCAGCATGCGCCCTGCACTTCCTTCGACCAGCAAGACACAGGAGCGATCGTTGTCCGATGACGCCTGCCCTGTTCCGACCGGGCTGAGCACCTGGAAGCGCACACCGTCCCAATCCCAATGCTGGCCGGCCACACATTGTGTCATCGGCAGCGGCATCCGTTCCGGTTCTCCGGCATAACGGCGTGCTGCAGGGAAAGCCGCTGCCACCGCCGGCGCACCGCCAGCATGATCATTGTCGGCGTGGCTGACCATCAGCACATCCAGATGATCGGCGCCGAGCGCATACAGCGACGGAAGCACCGCCGCCTCACCCAGATCGAACTCCGACGGATAACGCGCACCGGTGTCGTAAACGAGGATGTGATCATGAGTGCGCACCACGACCGAGAGTCCCTGTCCGACATCGAGCACCCACGCCTGAAACGCCCCAACGGTTGGCTCGTACCGTATCGGCCAGACCAACGGTAGAAACAGCAAAACGCCGGACGCACGCAACGGCACGCCTCGCGGCATAAACAGCCATGTTGCACCTAACATGGCGAGCACTAGCGCGTAAGGCTGCACTGCCGGCAAGAACCAATGTGCTCCCGGCCAAGTGGCTGTTTGCTCGAGCAACCACCATTGCGCATGTGCAAGCCATCCCGCCCCTTGCAGCACGGGCGATGCCAGCGGCGGACAGATCAGCAGCAGCAACACGCCAAGCAACGCACACGGCACGATCACGAAACTGACGAAGGGCACCGCAACGAGATTCGACAAAGCGCCAACCAAGGACGCTTCGCCGAAGAACCACAACGTCAACGGCAACAGCGCAATGGTCATCACCATCTGGCCCATGGTCAGTTCGCGCAGGAACGCACGAATCCCCCGCCCCTTTGTCTCCAGACACAGAATGAGAAATCCCACGCCGACGAACGACAACCAGAAACCCGCCTGTAGCACGGCCAATGGATCGACCACCAAAATCGCCATGAGCGCGAGCGCCAACGCGTGACCTGCACCCGATGCACGTTTGGCACATCGAGCCAGCGCTATCGCCGCAATCATCAACACCGTTCGCACCGTGGGCATGCCGAAGCCGGCCAGCCCAGCGTACGCAAAAGCCACCACTAAAGCCGCTATGGGCTGCGCTTGGGCGCGTGGGCAGCGGAGCGCGAGCCGAGGCCACAGCCAGTAAACGACCAGACATAACCAGACACCGAACACCGCCGCGACGCCGACGTGAAATCCGGAAATGGCGATCAGATGCGAGACGCTGTTGGCGCGCGCCACATCCCAATCGTGTGCATCGAGTCCGCGCGTGTCGCCAACGGAGAAGGCGCGCAGTAGCGCCGCATCGTGCGCATTGGACACGCGCGTCTGGATGTCATTCGCTAGCGAAGCGCGCACGCGGTCCAGGCACCAGCGCGCGACGGCTTGCCGCTCGTTGGATCGGTCGTCGCGCACATACCCGACTGCCGCGATGCCATGCGCAAGGGCGCTGCGCTCGCCATCGGCGCCACCCGGATTGACCAGCCCGCGCGGCCTTCGCAAACGCAATGACAGCTGCCAGCGCGAACAGGGCTCGAGTTCCGATGGCGGCTTGCCATACCAGCTTACGCGCGCCAAGCCACGCCAAGGTAGAACCTGGTCATCGCGTTTCGTCTGTTCGATCTGAAAGAGAAAGCTCGTCGCATCGGCTTTCGTCTGCGCCAGACCGCCGATACGGCCGACCACGCTGACATCCTGCCCTTCCCACGCGCTTGGCAGACGCGCATCGATCGCGACGCTACCGCGCCATGCCGCCCATGCAAAACCAAGCAGCGCGACGAATAACCAGCGTGCACGTGGCAGACGCCACGCAAGCACCAGCGCAGACGCAACCAGCGCAGCCATCATCCAATGCGGAGGCAATACCGGAAGCCATTGCACCGTGAGCACACCGGCCAGCAGCGCTAAAGCTGCAGCTGTCGCACTCGGCCATTTCCGTGCCTGCAGCATGTCCGTGCCGCTCCGCATCCCGACAAAGCGACACTAACGCATGACAGCAGGTTTCACGTGTAGGCAAGCGACTTGCCCAAGGTAAGAACTATGGCTTTTCGCGTAGCTCGCCGTTGTGCAACTCCAACGTTCGATCCATGCGCGCCGCCAGCCGATTATCGTGCGTAACCAGGATAAAGCTGGTGCCGATTTCGCGGTTCAATTCCAGCATCAAGGCATAGACCTGCGCGGCATTGTCTTCATCCAGATTACCGGTCGGCTCATCGCCCAATACGCAGGAAGGACGCGTTACCAGCGCACGCGCTACGGCACAACGCTGGCGCTCGCCGCCGGACAGCTCGGCGGGCTTGTGCTCCAGCCGCTGGCCCAATCCCACGCGTTCCAGCAGCGCTTTTGCCTGCTTTTGCGCTTCGTCGATCTTGGTGCCGCGTATCAACAACGGCATGCAAACATTCTCGATCGCCGTGAATTCCGGCAGCAGGTGATGAAACTGGTAGATAAAACCGAGCGAACGATTGCGCACTCGCCCGCGCTCGGCATCGGAAAGCCTGGAGAGCATGCGGCCTTCCACTTCGACCTCGCCCCCGGTGAGCGTGTCCAGACCGCCGATGATGTGCAGCAATGTGCTTTTGCCGGAGCCCGACGCACCCACGATGGCCAGCGTCTCGCCGCGCTTGAGGGTAAAGCTCACATCGCTGAGCACCTTCGTGCGCAGATCGCCTTCCTCATAGGTCTTGGCGATATGGCTGGCTCGCAGTACAACATCGGAAGCATTCGTCATGGGCTTACTCATAGCGCAACGCCTGCGCCGGCTGGGTACGCGATGCGCGCCATGCGGGATAGAGCGTGGCAAGCAGGGAAAAAGCGAAAGTGACGAGAGCCACCCAAGTCACGTCGTGCCAATCCAGTTTGCTCGGCACTTCGCTGATGTAATAAACGTCCGGCGAGAGAAAGACCACGCCCGTGACGTGCTCGATCCACTTCACGATGCCCGGTAACTGCCATGACAGCAGCGAACCGAGGGTGACGCCGAAACCAATGCCCACGACACCGACCAGCACGCCTTGCACCATGAACATGCCCATGATGCTGCGTGGCGTGGAACCCAACGTGCGCAAAATGGCGATGTCGGCCTGCTTGTCAGTCACCAGCATCATCAGCATCGAGATCAGGTTGATCACTGCGACCAGAATGATCAGCGAGAGGATGATGAACATCACTTTCTTCTCCATCGAAATCGCGGAGAAGAAGTTGGCATGGCTGTCCATCCAGGTTGTTACTTCGTAAACCTGGCCCAGGTTGTTGGCCAATTCGCGGGCGACAGGGCCTGCGTTGTACAAATCATCTAGGCGCAGACGAATACCGGTAGGGCCGTCGATGCTTTTCAGCTTTTCGGCATCACTGATGTTGATCACGCCAAGGCCGGAGTCGAATTCCTCCATGCCCAACTCGAAGATGCCACTGACCTTGAAACCGCGGATGCGCGGCACGGCGCCCATCGGTGTCGCGCGTAGTTCGGGCACGACCATGGTGACCCGATCGCCGACATTTACGCCGAGTTGCACCGCCAAGTCCCTGCCAAGCACGATGTTCCAGCTATCCGGCGTCAGCGAATCGAACGAACCAGCGATGATGTGCTTGTTGATATCCGAGACATTCGGCTCCTGCGCCGTGTCGATCCCGCGCACCATGGCGCCGCCGGATCGCTGCGCCTGCAGGAAAGACTGAATCTCGACATAGGGCGCCGCACCCTTCACGTGCTGATTGGCCCGCACCACGTCCATCGCGTGTTGCCAGTTCTGCACGCTTTCGCCAGGCAGGCCGGAAACCGTGGCATCCGAGATCGCACCCAGAATGCGCGAGCGCAGCTGGTAGTCGAACCCGTTCATCACTGACATCACCGTGATCAACGCCATCACGCTGATGGTGATGCAGACGATGGAAACGCTGGATATGAAGGAGATGAACTGATTGCGCCGTTTGGCGCGGGTGTAACGCAGGCCGATGAAAAGCTCGAGCGGTCGGAACATGTAGGGTTCGCTTTTGGGGTCGGGAGACAGGCCGCCCGGACGCCTGATTATCGTGGAATCCCTTGGACCGTGCCGCGCGCGCAGAGTGCCCGAAGCGGGGCAATGCGGCAACCTCAAAGGGTCTTAGCCCGTACTTTCTTCCGTATTGGCCCTTTGTATGGCCAACCGCATACGCAGGCGCCGCCGGATATCCGCATCGCTATTGTCCGGCATCAGCCAGAAGGTGAGCTTGCCGTAACGGCGGCTTGCCAGCCGGAGCAGGACCACGGTTCGAAAAACCTTATGCGAGAGCAGCACGGCTGGCTCGTCTGCGCCATCCAGGCCACGCAAGCTCCAACCACCCTGGTTGGCCCAGCCGACCGCGCTGACTGGCAAACGCAGCCGACGCAGCGCATGACCGCAGGCGGCTGCGGCACCAAGCATGGAGATCAGCTGCAGAAATCCCGGCAAGCCCGATAACGCGATTGCCAATAACGTCAGGCCGGTCACTGCGACAAGCAGACGAGGTACCCAGCGCGAGGGTCGATATTCAAAGCCGATGGCGGGCGCGGATGTCATCGATGATCGCCTGCCAGTCTGCGCGAGGTGGCCGGGCATAACCCATCACCCAGTCCCACAGGTCCGGATCCTGCACGTCGAGCAATTCGTCGAAAGCCTGGCGCTGAGCTTCGTCTGCCGTCGGAAAAGACGTTTCCAGCCAGCCTCCGAACAGCGCATCGAGTTCACGCGTGCCGCGGCGGGTACGCCAGCGCAGGCGTTTGATTCGTTCGGCGTCCATTGACGCAAAAGCCTCCTGATAGTGCCCCTCTCCCTCCGGGAGAGGGGTTGGGATGAGGGTACGGAGCTTGCGCGATGATCCAACTTCCGCTTTAACGCTCCGATCGCACCCTCATCCGCCCTACGGGCACCTTCTCCCAAAGGGAGAAGGAAAAGCGACATCACGCCGAGCGACGCTCCACGATCAGCTTCTTGATCTCGGCAATCGCCTTCGCCGGGTTCAAACCCTTCGGACACGTGCGCGCGCAGTTCATGATGGTGTGACAGCGGTAGAGCTTGAACGGATCTTCCAGATCGTCCAGGCGTGCACCGGTGTCTTCGTCGCGCGAGTCGACGATCCAGCGATAAGCCTGCAGCAGGATCGCCGGCCCCAGATAACGGTCGCCGTTCCACCAGTAGCTCGGGCAGCTGGTCGAGCAGCAAGCGCAGAGGATGCACTCATACAAGCCATCGAGCTTCTTGCGATCTTCCGGCGACTGCAGGCGCTCGCGGTCCGGGGTTGCGCTCTGCGTGCGCAGCCACGGCTTGATCGAGGCGAACTGGGCATAGAAGTGCGTGAGATCCGGCACCAGATCCTTCACCACCGGCATATGCGGCAACGGGTAGATCTTCACGTCGCCCGACGGACACTCGTCGATGGCCCGGGTACAAGCCAGCGTGTTGGTGCCGTCGATATTCATCGCGCACGAGCCGCAGATACCTTCGCGGCAAGAACGGCGCAGCGTGAGCGTGGGATCGATCTCGTTCTTGATCTTCAGCAGCGCGTCCAGAACCATCGGGCCGCAGGCGGCCAGATCGACTTCGTACGTGTCGATGCGCGGGTTCTGGCCGTCGTCCGGCGACCAGCGATAGATGCGGAACGTCCGCGGTTTCTTCGCGTCCTTCGCCGGATAGTGCTTGCCCGGCTGGATCTTCGAATTCTTGGGTAGCGTGAACTCGGCCACGATTGCCTCTCCAGTCGGAATACTTAGTAGACGCGCTTCTTCGGCGGCACAACCTCGACCTCATCGGTCAGGGTGTACATGTGCACCGGGCGGAAATCGAAACTGCTGTTACCGTTGTCGTCGACTTTGACCAGGGTGTGCTTCATCCAGTCGTGGTCGTCGCGCTCCGGGAAATCCTCGCGGGCGTGCGCGCCGCGGCTTTCCGGACGCTGCTCGGCCGAATGCATGGTGGCCACCGCCTGCGCCAGCAGGTTGGAAAGCTCCAGCGTTTCGATCAAGTCGGAGTTCCACACCATCGAACGATCGCTGACCTTGACGTCCTTGAACGAGTCATAGACGGCCGAGATCTTCTGCTTGCCTTCCTTCAGCGTTTCGCCGGTGCGGAACACGGCGGCGTCCTTCTGCATCGTGCGTTGCATGTCCATGCGGATTTGCGCCGTCGGCGTGCTGCCGTTGGCGTTGCGTAGGCCGTCGAAACGGGCCAGCGCTTTATCCAGCACACTGGCCGGAAGATCCTTGTGCGCGGCACCCGGCTTGACCAGCTCGGCACAGCGATGCGACACGGCACGACCGAATACCACCAGATCGAGCAGCGAATTGGAACCCAGACGGTTGGCGCCATGCACCGACACACAGGCCGCTTCGCCGATGGCAAACAGGCCCGGCACAACGGCGTCGACGTTGTCGCCTTTCTTCTGCACCACTTCGCCGTGATAGTTGGTGGGAATGCCGCCCATGTTGTAGTGCACGGTCGGCAGTACCGGAATCGGTTCTTTGGCCACGTCCACACCGGCAAAGATGCGGGCGGATTCGGCGATACCCGGCAGACGCTCATGAATCACTTCGGCGCCCAGGTGCATCAGATTCAGGTGCACGTGATCCTTGTGTTCGCCGACGCCGCGGCCTTCGCGGATCTCGACGGTAATCGCACGACTCACCACGTCACGCGAGGCAAGATCCTTCGCGCTAGGTGCATAGCGCTCCATGAAGCGCTCGCCCTTGGAGTTGGTGAGATAACCGCCCTCACCGCGCACGCCTTCGGTAATCAGGCAGCCCGCACCGTAGATGCCGGTGGGATGGAACTGCACGAATTCCATATCCTGCAACGCAAGGCCGGCACGCAACACCATGCCACCGCCATCGCCCGTGCAGGTATGCGCAGATGTGGCGCTGAAGTAGGCGCGCCCATAACCGCCCGTGGCCAGCACAACGGCCTGGCCGCGGAAGAAGTGCAGCGTGCCCTCGTTCATATCGAGCGCAAGTACGCCACGGCAAACGCCTTCGTCGTCGAAGATCAGGTCGATTGCGAAGTATTCGACAAAGAACGTGGCGTCATGCGCCAGCGCCTGCTGATACAGCGTATGCAGGATCGCGTGGCCGGTGCGGTCGGCGGCGGCACAGGTGCGCTGCGCGGTGCCCTTGCCGTAATGCGTGGTCATGCCGCCGAACGGGCGCTGGTAGATGCGTCCGTCGTCGGTACGCGAGAACGGCACACCGTAATGTTCCAGTTCGAGGATCGACGGGATGGCTTCGCGGCACATGTACTCGATCGCGTCCTGGTCGCCCAGCCAGTCCGAACCCTTGATCGTGTCGTAGAAGTGGAAGCGCCAGTCGTCCTCGCCCATGTTGCCGAGCGCTGCGGCGATACCGCCCTGCGCCGCCACGGTGTGCGAACGAGTCGGGAACACTTTGGTAATGCAGGCGGCCTTGAGGCCCTTCTCCGCCAGACCGAAGGTGGCGCGCAGACCGGCGCCGCCGGCACCGACCACGATCACGTCATATTTGTGTTGCTGAATCTTGTAGGCTTCCATCGGCCTCAGGCTCCCAATGCGATGCGCAGCACAGCCAGCGCGCCAGCCAGCGCGCCCAGCACCGCGAGGAACTTAATTGCCACCAGTAGAAAAATTTCTTTCCAGCGGGTGTGTACGTAGTCTTCGATCACCACCTGCAAACCAAGCACGGCATGCCAAAAAGCGGTGATGAGGAACGCGACCAGCAGCACCGCATTCCACGGTTTGGCCACCGCCGCCCTTGCAGTCGCGTAATCGGCATGCAGCAAGCCAAGCACAAGGACGACAAACCAGATGCCGAGCAGCACCAGGCCCGCTGCCGTGACACGCTGCGTCCACCAATGGCCAACACCCGATTGAGCCGAGCCGAGCCCGCGGGCACGCTTGAGCGGATTACGCAGATCGTTCGCATTCGTGCTCATGCGGCACCTCCGGCGGTCAGTACGTAAGCCCATACGAGCAACGTCAGCACGATACTGATGATCACCGACAGCCAGCTGGAGCGCACGAACTGGGCAATGGCGTAACCGGTACCCGCGTCCTGAATCAGGTGGCGAATGCCGTTGCACAGGTGAAAGAACAGCGACCAGCTCCACCCGATCATCAAGATGATCCCGATCGGACTGCCAGCGCAGACCTTGAACTGATTGAAGGCATCTTCGCCGGCAGCCAGCGAGAGCAAGCCCCACAGGATCAGCAAGGTGCCCACGGCCAGGGCAATGCCGGTGGCGCGATGCAAGATGGAGGTCACCATCTGCACTTGCCACTTATATATCTGTAGGTGCGGTGAAAGCGGTCGTCGCGTGTCTGCCATGGCGGCTATCCTGGGGTGGAATCGCTGATGCCCGCACTACCCTCTGCTTCCCCTGTTCCATGGCCACCTATACGACGCGGCCGGTACAGCGAATCAGAAGTCGATGCAGCGCCCGTTCTTTTCCCAATCGCCGTAGCGTGTGGGATCCGGTGCCGGTCGCCCGGCCGGTTCCTTCTCCTGCGTTGGCGAAGCAGGCGTGATTACGCGCTCCGTCTTCGCGGGTTCGGGACTGGTTGCGGGTTTGGAGGAGGTGTCAGGCATGGTTTGTATCGCTAAAAGCGTAATACTTGCGGCATAGCGGCACAACCAGTTGACGTGCGGCGCCTAGCGCTGCATAGGCCGGCTGCCGCCTTGCACCATGCCCCTGCAGCCCCCACTTCTCTTAGCGCATGCCGACATCCAACCTCGCCCAAGCAGTTTTCATCGAAGGTCCGGACGCTGTTGCGTTCGCACACAGCCAATTCACCAGCCAGGTCAGTGCCCTGCCTAACGGCCAATGGCAATTCAGCAGCTGGCTCGATGCACAAGGGCGAGTACGCGCTGTGTTCCATCTCGCGCGACTGGCCGAGGAGCGATTGTTGCTGCTGCTGCGCGGTGGCGATGCCGCAAGCTTCGCAGAAGCGCTGCAACGCTTCGTCTTTCGTTCGCGTGTGCGCTTGTCCGTTGCGAACACGTCGACGCTCGGAAGCGGCGCTGCACTACCCATGCACATCGTCGACGCAGACGGTGACGTGATTCGCCTGGGTTGCGGTTCGCACTCTTTGCAATTCGGTACCGATGTTGTCGATGACGACGCATGGCGACTCGCGCAATTGCGCGCAGGATGGCCATGGCTTCCCGCGGATGCATTGAACGAATCTCTTCCGCCTGCGTTATCGCTGCATCGACTCGGCGGCATCGCACTCGATAAAGGTTGTTACCCAGGACAGGAAATCGTTGCGCGATTGCACTATCGCGGCGGGAACAAACGGCACCTGCATCGCGTCGAACTATCACGAGCCGTTGCAGAAGGGAGTATGTTGCGTAGAGGTGATCGCGAATTCGTGCGATTGCTGAACGTCATCTCAAACGAGGAACGCATCGAAGCGCTTGCAGTCATAACTGACGACATAGCAAGCAGCATCATGCAAAGCTCAGAAAACACTAGCGATAATGGTGTAGTAGTGCAGTTGCTCGATACTTGGTCGGATTGATGTATGCACGATGTGCAGCGTGTCATCAATGTGAGTGAAATGTGAACCAAACCGACCAGGCACTTGCAAAGAAAAGAAAGCCCCACTAGATTCCGCCAAACTTTTTTCGGCATCCACCAGCCCGCAGGGTGCCGTTATACGCGACGAACCGGAGGGGTCCGGATCGGCGCGACCCGGCAGAGCATCGCCGGATGACAATTCGCCGTATGCGCGAACACGCTGCAAGCATGGGCCTTTTGCCCCGCAGCGTCACAGCAAACTCATGACGGTCGGCACCGGACAAGTCGATCGATTTCGCCACGATGTCGTGGCTAACCGCTTGTGCCACAAGTTTCGGCCCAGGCGATATATCCAGGTGGAACGGTCTGCCCGCCCGTCCACCGCAACTGCGTCAACACATGCATGTCATGTCGCGATGTAACTGCAAGCTGGAGGCAGGTATGAAACTTTCCATGTTGTTGTGGCTGATGTCCGTACTGCCCCAACCGCTCGCAGACCAGACTTGTCTGGCGACTACCGTCTATCTGGAAGCACGTGACCAGTCGACGGTCGGTCAGATGGCCGTGGCCGAAGTTGCCATGCGCCGACGCGAACGCGGTCAGTGGGGTGGCACGGTGTGCGATGTGGTGAAGTCACCACATCAATTTGCGCTCACTACTACGTCGCAGTCCCAGGATATCGACAATCTCAAAGCGTTCCAGAAGGCATGGGACATCGCGGGCAAGTCGATCGTCAATTGGGATCTTCCCGTAGACGAGCGGCGCTTCTTCGTGCCGCATGCGGATCACTTCGCTACCGTATCGATTTCGCCTGCATGGTCGCGCAATCTACATGCAATCACCATCGGCGATCACAAGTTCTATTCGATCAACTGATACGCACAATTTGGCGAATAAAAAAGGCCCTCTGCAGAGGGCCTTTTATTTTATGGACGTTTAGACGTCTATTTATCAGCGCGGATAAACCTGATTATTGTTGATTACGACGTAATCACCGGGGCGCACGCCGGGATTGGGGACCTGCGTAACCGTCGCGTACTGCCCATTGTCGAGACGAACGACAATCTGCCAGGCCGGCACGGTACTGCCAGGCGTACCGCTTTGCGAACCGATGGCGTTACCTACCGCGCCACCAGCCACTGCACCCACAACGGTGGTAGCGGTCGTACCGCGGCCATGGCCGAGCGTGCTGCCTAATAAGCCACCCGCCACCGCGCCGATCACGGTGCCGATGCCCGCGTTGTTACTACCCTGCTGCTGCACATAGACCTGCTGAATTTGCTGCACCACGCCGCAGCTTTGGCAGCCGCGGTATCCATAGGCCGGCTGTGCCTGATAGACCGGTTGAGTCTGACATCCAGAAAGGGCCGCCATACCTACCATCAATGCCGCTACCACTGCGAACTTGCCTGACTTGATTTCCACGACGACCTCCTGTGAATCGATCAATGTGCGTCCGAGACTGCCATAACACCTTGTTCCACCCTGACGCGGTTGCCTGGATCGTGATCCATGCGAGTGGTACGTGTCACACCGTTGTAAACGTAAGTCACGTCATAACCCACGATATTACTGCTACTACTTTCAACGGTAGTGCAACGATGCACTACCGTGGACTGGACGTTGTGCTCTTGCCGGCTCGCCTCGATGCGATTACCCGCATAGCCGCCGCCCACCGCACCGGCGACGGTCGCCAGGGTATTTCCCTTGCCGCTGCCGATCATGTGACCCAGCAACCCGCCCGCCACCGCACCGATGGCGGTTCCAGCGATGCGATGCTCATCTTTCGGCGGCACCTTCCTGGTGACCACCTCGTCATGGCAAACCTGCTGCGGTTGACCGGCAGCCTGGCGAACAGGCGCCACGCTAACCACCTGGGCATATTGCGCGTCGTCGCTACCGGGCGGCGGCGACTGAGCCGGCTGCGTAGCCTGAGCGGCACCGTCAACACTGGCCGCCGGAGCTGCACCCGCAGTACCCGCGTCGAAACTCGCCTGCTTGCTGCAGGCCGCCAAACCGAGTGCAAAAGTCGCTATCACACTTATGCACAATGCCTTGAGTGCTAACTTGGTCATGTCCGAATCTCCTGTACTAAAACAGCCAGCGCCTGCGCTGCGCCGCCGCGATAATCTGCGCAAGCGCATTGAACCGCCGGGACGCTGAATAGCGCTTAGACTGATCTCAAGACCGTTGATCCTTTCGCGCCACGAATCGACAGCACGGCGTCAGGACAGGGCTGCATAACAAATCGACCCAAGCCATGCCATTACTTGCCGATAGCCATGTACACCTGGACGATGAACGCTTCGACAGTGATCGCGAAGCTGCGATCGGGCGCGCCCGTAGCGCGGGCGTAGCGCTGCAGGTGATTCCGGGAACGGATGCCGCAAGCTGGTCGCGTATCCATGCCTTGTGTACCACCGGGAGCGGGCTATTCCCGGCTTATGGCCTGCACCCGATGTTCATGCATCGGCACCATCGTGACGATCTCGCAACCTTGTCACATTGGCTCGATACGCAACGCCCCGTCGCCGTAGGCGAAATCGGCCTCGATTTTCATCAGGAAGGACACGATGCGCAGGGGCAACGCGATTATTTTCGACAGCAACTGGCCCTGGCCCGTGAGTTCGATTTGCCGGTGATCCTGCACGCACGCGCCGCCATGGATGAAGTGACAACCACTCTCCGACGGACCGGCGGCTTGCGCGGCGTGGTGCATAGCTTCTCGGGCAGCGAGGAACAGGCCGAACAGCTGTGGAAGATCGGCTTCCATCTCGGCATCGGCGGCCCAATCACTTACGAACGCGCCCAACGCTTGCGCCGGATCGTCGCCAACATGCCGATCGAATATCTGCTGCTGGAAAGCGACGCTCCCGACCAACCCGGCGCCGCGCATCGCGGCGAACGCAACGAACCGTCTTACCTCCCCGACGTCCTGCACTGCATCGCCCAGCTGCGCAACGAGGACCCCGAGCTCATCGCAGCAGCCACCACGGCAAACGTACGGCGCCTCTTCGGGATTTGATCCACGCATCCGATTGATCGGCGGGTACTTGCGGATCGGCCGCATTGTGTTGCATCATTTATTTCATCAGTGAAATATGCACCGATGAAATGTCCCTCATAGACCACCTCAAATGGCTGGACGAAGGCATTGCCGGCGTCCGCGCAGCGATTCCGGAGATGCCCGAGGATGCGGCGCTTTGTCGTGTGCTGATGCTGTTGAGCGAGCGCATGCAAACGGAGTTTGAGTACAAGCTCCGCCCCTACAAGCTCAACGACAGCGAGTTCCGCACGCTGATTACCTTGTTCTCCCGACCGGATGGCAGTTCCACGCCGGGTGAGCTTTGCGTCTTCACATCGCAAGGCGCCACCAACATGACGCGCATCGCCAACGCCCTGGTCAAACGAGGCCTCATTACGCGCGGTCCCAGCGCCGAAGATCGGCGCCGCGTCGTCATGCAAATCACCACTGCAGGCAGGCGCTTCGTATTGAAGATGCTGCCCACCATGTTTCCCCGTCTGAAGCTCATCTTTACCGGCTTCAGCGATGCAGACAGGCGCAACTTGAGCCGTCTGCTGCGCAAGCTTGCCTACAACCTCAGCCAACTCAAATACGAAGCGGGTGATCCGCCATGAACGTTGTTTCGTCCAAGCCTCCCGTGCGTCTTCGTCCGCTTGCGTTAACCATGCTATGCACGGTGGTCCTCGCGGGCTGCGCATTCGCTCCGGCGAAATTGCCGCATCCTACGCTACGTGACGACGTCCCGCTGGCCGGCCTGCAAGCCCCCACTCGCGCAGGTTGGCCCGCCACCGATTGGTGGCGCGTATACAACGATTCGCAATTGGATGATCTGATCGCACTGGCCATGAAACAGTCGCCAGACCTGGCGCAGGCGCATTCGCGCGTGCAGACCGCCGAACAATCCGTGAAAGTTGCCGCCGCACAGGCCGGCCTGAGCATCAACGGCAATGCGCAACTGACACGTCAACGCATGAGCGATCACGGTCTGTTTCCACCGTCCCTGCTCGGCTTCAATTGGTATAACCAGGCCGATCTCGGCGTACAGCTCGAGTACGACTTCGACTGGTGGGGCAAGAAACGCGAATCGATCGAAGCGGCGCTAGATCAGGCCCACGCAGCGGAAGCGCAACGCAGTGCCGCCGCACTGACCATCCAGAATGCGGTGGCCGATACCTATTTCGGTTGGCTTGCCGACGAAAACAGACTCACATTGGCGCAACAGGCGGTGACGGTGCAGCAGCGATTGCTGCAGATCGCCGAATTGCGCGTGCGACAAGGTGTGGATCTGCCTGACACCGTGCAACAGGCGCGCGTGCAACTAGCTGGTGCGCAGCAGACGCAGGTGACATTGGAAGGCTCGATCGAGATTCGCAAGGTGGCACTCGCCGCACTCGTGGGTGTGTCGCCCGCCGAACTGCCCCCACTGCAACCGCATGCGTTACCGGACGTCGCGGGTGCGTTGCCTGACGATGCGCGACTGGATCTGATCGCGCGCCGTCCGGACATTGCCGCCAGCCGTTGGCAAGTCGAGGCCGCGCTGAAACAAACCGATGTGGCGCGTGCCGAGTATTTCCCCGACATCAGCATCAATGCGATGGCTGGCTTGTCCAGCACCAATCAGGGTTCGCCCAATATTCCTGGCCTGGCAAAAGGCAGCAGGGGCGATCTCGGCAATCTCTTCGAACTCGGCAGCCGGGTTTTCGGTATCACGCCGGCCGTGCATTTGCCGATCTTCGAGGGAGGGCGGTTGAAGGCAGCCTACGGCGCCAGCCGAGCGCAACTCGATGACGCCATCGCGCAATACAACGTAACGGTGACAGGTGCTGCCAAAGATGTCGCAACGCAAGCCGTGACTGCGCAGCAAATTGCCGCGCGCCGCGCCAAGCAAGATGCACAAGTGCAGGCCAACGGGACGCTGGTTGCTACCGCGCAGGCGCGCGCCCAGCGCGGCGTCAAGGACGCCCGCGAAAACCTCGCTGCCGAAGCACAGCTGCTGCTGCAGCGAGACCAGGCCATCAGCCTGCAAGCGCAAGCACTCAGCACGGACCTCGCGCTGATCAAGGCGCTGGGCGGTGGCTATCACGTCGACGCCGGTAACGCATCGCCGCAGACGACTTCTTCTTCCCCTGCTTCCACTTCGAATCTCGCCGGAGCCCCACAATCATGAGCGCCTCTGAGTCCACCCTCTCCAAGGACGCCAACGATAGCGGCCTTGCCGCGAAGGACCCTGCCAAGCGCAGCCGCGCGCTGCTGATCGTGGCCACCATCTTCGTGCTCGCCGCGCTGACCTGGTTCCTGCTTTGGTACTTCGTGTTATCCACCCGCGAAACCACCGACAACGCGTATGTCGGCGGCAACCAGGTGGCGCTTTCTTCGCAGGTTCCCGGCACCGTCGTAGCTATCCTTGCCGACGACACTCAGCACGTTGAAGCCGGACAGGTGCTGGTGAAGCTGGACGGCACCGATGCCGACGTGCGCCTGCGCCAGACCAGCAGCGCATTAGCGCAAGCGGTGCGCGAAGTGCGTCAGCAGACTGATTCGGTGAATGGCGCCGATGCCACGGTCGCCGCTCGCCAGGTTGATCTGCGCAAGGCCGAGGCCGATCTCACTCGCCATTTGCCGCTGGTTGCCGCGCAAGCCGAATCGCCGGAAGTCGTGCAGCACATGCGCGATAGCGTGGCGCAGGCGCGCGCCGCGTTGGACACCGCCAAGGCACAAGCATCGGCCTCGCGTGCCGCTATCGAAGGCACCGATATCGCAAACAATCCTTCCGTGTTGCAGGCGCGCGCAAACTTCCGCGCCGCCTGGGTTGCCGCGCAACGCAACACCATCGTCGCACCGGTCACCGGTTATGTCGCGCAACGCAGCGTGCAGCTTGGCAGCAGCATCGCACCAGGCCAACAGCTGATGACCATCATTCCGCTGCACAACTTGTGGATCGATGCGAACTTCAAGGAAAACCAGCTGCGCCACATCCGCATCGGCCAACCGGTGAAGATCACCACGGACATCTATGGTGGCAGCGTCGAATATCACGGCAAAGTCATCGGCCTTGGCGCCGGCACCGGCAGCGTGTTCTCGCTGCTGCCGGCGCAGAACGCCACCGGCAACTGGATCAAGGTGGTGCAGCGCGTACCCGTGCGCGTCGCACTCGACAATGACGAGCTCGACAAGCATCCGTTGCGCGTAGGCCTGTCCACCGACGTGACCGTGGACATCACCAACGACAAGGGACCGGTGCTGGCCGCCGCCGCGCAGCAGCCGCCCGCGGAGACTTCGGTGTACGACCAGGTCGCCGCGCAGGCCGATGTAGAGGCCCAAAAGATCATCCGCGCCAATCTCGGTGCGTCCTCGAACTGATCTCTGCCGAGCGAGCGCGTCATGGCCGTCACTACCGATAACGCAGCACCTTTGAAACCGCTGCACGGCACGCCGCTGGTGCTGCTGACCATCGCCGTCGCCTTCAGCACCTTCATGGAAGTGCTGGACATGACGATCGTCAACGTAGCGGTGCCGCACATTTCCGGCAGCCTGGGCGTCAGCGCCAGCGAAGGCACGTGGACGATCAGTTCCTATTCGCTGGCCAGCGCGATCATGCAACCGCTCACCGGTTGGATCGCGCGACGTTTCGGCGAGGTTCGCACCTTTGTCACGTCGGTGATGCTGTTCGTGGTGTTCTCCATGCTGTGCGGCATGGCCACCAGCATGCCGATGCTGGTGATCGGCCGACTGCTGCAGGGCGCGGGTTCGGGCCCGATGGTGGCGCTGTCGCTGACGCTGCTGCTTTCCAGTTATCCGAAGGAACGGCAAGGTATCGCGCTGGCGCTATGGGCGATGACCGTGGTGGTGGCACCGATTTTCGGACCGATTCTCGGCGGCTGGCTTACGGACAACTTTTCCTGGCCGTGGATTTTCTACATCAACCTGCCCGTCGGCATCATGGCCGGCGTCATCACCTGGACCTTGCTGCACAAGCGCGAGACCAAGACCTTCAAGGCACCGATCGATGCGGTCGGTCTGATCCTGCTAGTAGCGGGTGTCGGCTGTCTGCAGTTCATGCTGGACAACGGCAACGATCACGACTGGTTTGCTTCACCTTTAATCACCACGCTGGGCATCACCGCGCTGATCTGTCTGACCTTCCTGGTGGTGTGGGAAATCCATGCCAAGCACCCGGTGGTCGACCTCACGCTGTTCAAGCAGCGCAATTTCACGGTGGGCGTGATCAGCCTGTCGCTGGGCATGTTTGCCTTCTTCGGTATCAACGTGGTGTTTCCGCTGTGGTTGCAGACCACGCTGGGCTACACCGCCACCTGGGCCGGCCTGGCCAGTGCGCCGGTGGGCGTCCTGGCGTTCCTGCTTGCGCCGATCCTTGGCCGCAACATGCATAGGCTCGATCTGCGCATGGTGGTGACCTTTGCCTTCATCGTGTTCGCGCTCACGTCCTACTGGTTCTCCACCTTCGACAGTGCCGCGTCCTTCGCTGCGCTGGTGGTGCCGCGCTTCGTGATGGGCATGGCGATCCCATGCTTCTTCATTCCGCTCAACCAGATCTATCTGTCCGGTCTGCCGGCGTCGGAAATTGCCAGCGCGTCGGGGCTTTCCAATTTCTTCCGTACGCTGGGTTCCAGCGTCTCGACGGCGGTGACGGTAACGCTCTGGCAGCATCGCGGGATCTATCACCACGCGACGCTGACCGAATACGTAAGCCCCGGCCAGCCAGCCGCTACGCAATACATACAGCAGCTATCGCATACAAGCCTCAGCGCCAGCCAGCGGCTGGGGCTTATCGACCAGATCGTTGGCCGCGAAGGCCTCACCCTGGCGGTGAACGACATTTTCTACCTGTGCGCCATCCTGTTCGTGATGCTGATCCCTTTCATCTGGTTCTCGCGGCCACCGTTCGGGAGCGCCGGCGGGGCCATGGGGCATTGACCTACATGCTTTGCTGCACCCTCGGGTGCAGCATAAAAGCTGAACACCGGCTGGTGCGGCGCAATACCTTCTGCTAGCTTGTGTCGCATGGCACAAACTAATCGCATTATCAAGAAGTACCCGAACCGTCGGCTCTATGACACGGAAATCTCCAGCTACATCACGCTGGAAGAGGTCCGTCAGCTGGTTCTGGATGGCGAACATTTCGAGGTCCGCGACGCCAAGTCCGGCGAGGACCTGACCCGCTCCGTGCTGCTGCAGATCATCTCCGAGCACGAGGAGAAAGGGCAGCCGATGCTGTCGCCCCAGCTGCTGAGCCAGATCATCCGTTTCTACGGCGACTCCCTGCAAGGATTCATGGGGCCGTACCTGGAGCGCAGCCTGCAAGTCTTCCTCGACCAGCAGCAGCAGTTCCGCAGCCAACTCAACAGCCTGATGGGGCAAACCCCGTGGTCGATGTTGAACGAGCTGACGGAGCGCAACATGGATGCCTGGAAGTCGATGCAGCGCGGCTTCCTCGATGCCGCCTCTCAGACCCAGCCTACGACTGCGACGCAAGGCCAGGCTGGTCGCACCGGCACCGGCACCAAGAAGCCGGGTTGATCTGCGATGGTCCGCTTCCCGCTGCAGCACAGCACGTGCTGCCGCGCGGCATGCGCTGAAGGAAATATGTAATGACTTCGTCAACTTCCACCGCTCGCGTCGCCATTGTGACCGGTGGCATCGGCGGCATCGGCACGGAAATCTGCCTGCGGCTGGCTGAAGCCGGTAAACAAGTGATTGCTGTCGATTTGGCCACCCGTGGCGAGCGCATCGAGGCGTTCCGCGAGCAGATGTCCGCCTACAACGGCGCCATCCGCTTCGAACCCTGCGATGTCAGCGACTTCAAGGCCTGCGGCAGCCTGATCGAGCACATCGAGCGTAGCGCTGGTCGCGCCGACATCCTGGTCAACGCCGCCGGCATCACCCGCGACACCAGCCTGCGCAAGATGGATCCGCAACAATGGCACGAGCTCATGCGAGTCAATCTCGACGGCGTGTTCAACATGTGCCGGCACGTGGTCGAGGGTATGACGGCGCGCAGCTTCGGTCGCATCGTCAACTTGAGCTCGGTAAACGGCCAGACCGGCCAGTTCGGGCAAACCAACTATTCCGCCGCGAAAGCCGGTGTGCACGGTTTCAGCATGGCGCTGGCGCGCGAGACGGCACGCAAGGGCGTAACGGTCAACACGGTATCTCCTGGCTATTGCGATACGCCGATGGTCGCGGCAGTACCCCATGAAATCCGCCAGCAAATCATTTCCGACATTCCCGTGGGACGACTTGGCACGCCTGCCGATATCGCGCGTGCAGTGGTTTTTCTCACGGCGGACGATGCCAGCTACATCACCGGCGCGAACTTGCCGGTGAATGGCGGCTATTTCATGAGCTTCTGAGCCCTGCTTGCAGGAAACGCTCACTTGCGGAAGAGTGGGCTGCTCTCTTCCACGGAACGCGGCATGACACGGCAACGTATCACCCTGATCGGCGGCGGCTTGGTCGGCGCCCTGCTCGCCCAATTGCTGGCTAGGCGCGGATTTGCCGTAGAGGTTTTCGAAAAGCGCCCCGATCCGCGGCGCGCCGGCTTTGTCGGCGGCCGTTCGATCAATCTCGCGCTGGCCGAGCGTGGCCTGCAGGCACTGCGCACCGCAGGCTTGGCCGAGGATGTACTGGAGCGAGCCGTCATGATGCGCGGCCGCATGGTGCATCCGCTCGAGGGTGCCTCCGGTCTACAGCGCTACGGCGTCGACGACAGCGAAGTGATCTGGTCGGTGTCGCGCGGCGGATTGAACATGTTGCTACTCGACGCGGCAGAAGCCGCAGGAGTGACACTGCATTTTGGTCAGTCGCTGGTTTCAGCCGATCTCGATGCGAAGCGCATCGTGCTTGCCGACGAAAGCGGCACGCAGCGCAGCCACGATGCATCCGTGCTGATCGGAGCCGACGGTGCAGGCTCGGCTTTGCGTGCCGCGATGGACGATTACCAACCGCTCGGCGCACGCGTCGAACCCTTGGGCCACGGCTACAAGGAACTGGAAATTCCGCCCGCCACCGGCGCCGAACGTTTCGCGATCGAACCGCACGCGCTGCATATTTGGCCGCGTGGCGGCTATATGTGCATCGCGTTGCCGAACACCGAAGGTAGCTTCACCGTCACCCTGTTCCTGCCGGCGCACGGACCGCATCCCAGCTTCGACACCCTGCCCGACTCCCGCGCAGCCGGCGCGTTTTTCCGCGAAGACTTTCCCGATCTACTGCCGCTGATCCCTCATTTCGCCGAGGACTACGACAGCCATCCCGTGGGCACGCTGTCGACGCTTTATCTGGATCGCTGGCACATCGACGGCCGCGCCTTGCTGATCGGCGATGCCGCACATGCCATCGTGCCCTTTCATGGTCAAGGCATGAATTGCGGTTTTGAAGACACGGTGGTCTTGGCCGACCTGCTCGCCGAATCCCGGCGCGACACGGCCGATGCCTTCGCCGAGTTCCAGCGCATCCGCCAGCCGAACGCCAACGCCATCGCGGCGATGGCGCTGGAGAACTACATCGAAATGCGCGATTCGGTGGCCGACCCGCACTATCTGGCCAAGCGCGAACTGGGTGCACGGCTCGCCGAGCGCGCACCGAAGCACTTCATGGCACGCTATCGCATGGTCACCTTTACGCACCTGCCCTACGCTTACGTCTACGAACGCGGTCGTGCGCAGGATCAACTGCTGGAACAATTGCTGCGCGGTTCGACCAGCGCGAACGACGTGCAGCTGGATGCCGCCATCACCGCGCTGGAAGCCACCCTGCCGCCGCTGCCGAAGTTGCGCCATGGATAACGCGCTGCTTACCGTTTATCGGACCACCGATTACCGGGTGCGTCTTGCACCGGGCGGCTGGGCTTCCATCCATGTCGATGCTGCGCTGCCGGCGCCATTGCTCGCACTGATCGGCAACCGCAGCTGGGCATTCATCACCGCCTGGAATCCCGGCTCGCAAGCACAGCCGCGCGCGCGGAACCATGCTGCGCAACAAAATCTGATCGCCGCATTGCGCGAGCTGCCGCGAACCGTTTCCATCCGCCCGGGGCTTGGGGTGGGCGTCGATTGGCGGGAGCCCAGCTTTTTCGTGGTCGGCCCGGACCTCAACGATATCGACCGTCTGGCGCAGCAATTCCAGCAGTTCGCTTATGTCCACGGCCTCGGCAAGGGCGCGGCGCGCCTGCGCCTGACCAGTGACAGGGCACCGCATGGACAAGCTGGATAAGCATTCCGACAATGCCGGCAATGACTCCTGCCACGCCAGCCACGCCCTTGCTCGAAGCTCGGGCACTGAGTTTCCATCGCCAGGACGAACCCGTGTTCGGCCCGCTGGATTTCCGTCTCGACGCCGGTGAGCTGACCCTGATCGAAGGTGACAACGGCAGCGGCAAAACGACCTTGATGCGCATCCTTACCGGTTTGCTGCGCCCCGAGGAAGGCGAGTTGCTCTGGCGCGGCGAACCGCTGAGCTGGGACCGTTGCAGCGGCGAGGTGGTGTTCCTCGGTCATCAATTGGGGCTCAAGTCCGAATTGAGCCCGCGCGAAAATCTGCGCTTCGCCATCGGCCTGCACGGCAGCCGCGAACACAGCCAGGTGGACGATGCGCTGGCGCGAGTCGGTCTCGCCGGCTTTGAAAACGAGCCGGTGCGCAAACTCTCCGCCGGCCAGAAGAAACGCGTCGCGCTCGCACGCTTGCTGCTGATCCCTGCCGCGTTGTGGCTGCTGGATGAGCCCTACGCCAACCTGGACCGTACTGGCATCGAACTGGTCAACGGACTGCTGGAAGCGCATATCGCGCACGGCGGCGCTGCCCTGGTCACCAGCCATGGCGCCGTGCAATTCCACGGCGGCGAACCGCAGCGAATCCGCCTGCATGACTGACGCGCGCCGACCCGGTCTCGGCCACGCCTGCATGGCCGTGCTGCGCCGCGACCTCACGCTGGCCTGGCGCCAGCGCGGCGACATGGTGCTGCCGGTGCTGTACGCCTTGATCGTCACCTCGCTGTTTCCCTTCGCGCTGGGTCCGGAAGACGCCTTGCTGCGACGGATCGCCGGCGGCGTAGTGCTGGTCACCATGCTGCTGGCGATGTTGCTGGCGCTGGACGCGATGTTCCGCAGCGATATCGAGGACGGTTCGCTGGAACAACTGATGCTCGCTCCGCAACCGCTGGCGTTGATGCTGGGTATGAAGATTCTTGCGCACTGGCTGGCGACGGCCGTGCCGCTGATCGTGATCGCCCCGTTGCTCGCGGGCATGCTGCACCTGCCATCTCCCGTCATTCCGGTGTTGTTGCTCGCCCTGCTGCTGGCGACCCCTCTGCTGAGTCTCGTGGGCGGCGTGTTAGTGGCGCTCACGGCCGGTACGCGGCGCTCTGGTATGCTCCTCGCCTTGATGCTGCTGCCGCTGTGCGTGCCGGTGGTGATCTTCGCCGCCGGGGCCTTGGCAGCCGCCCAAGAGGGGCTGCCTTGGATCGCCCCCATCGCATGGTTAGGCGCAGCGCTCGTCATGGCCGTTGTGCTTGCCCCTCTGGCTTGCGCAGCGGCGCTCCGTATCGCGCTGGATTCATAGCTATGGCCAACTGGATCCCTTTGTGGTTGCACAAACTCAGTTCGCCGCCGGTGTTCTACGGCTTTGCGGGCAAACTGCGGCCGTGGGCGATCGCGCTCGCATTGATCCTCGGCGTCGCCGCACTCTATGGCGGCCTGGTGCTGGCGCCGCCGGATTACCAGCAAGGCGATGACTACCGCATCATCTTCATCCACGTGCCCTGTGCCTGGATGAGTCTGTTTATTTACGGGGTGATGGGCATCGCGGCCTTCATCGCGCTGGTCTGGCGCATCAAGCTGGCTGAAGTGGTGGCGATGGCCTCCGCGCCGATCGGCGCTTCGTTTACCTTCATCACCCTCGTCACCGGTTCGCTGTGGGGCGAGCGCATGTGGGGCACGTGGTGGACGTGGGATGCGCGACTCACCTCGGAACTGGTACTGCTGTTCCTTTACCTGGGCGTGATCGGCCTGTACCACTCTTTCGAGGATCGCCGTCAGGGTGCGCGCACCGCTGCGTTTCTTGCGCTGATCGGCATCGTCAACGTACCGATCGTGCATTTCTCGGTGAACTGGTGGAACACCTTGCACCAGGGTTCCACCATCCGTCTACTCGGGCCGTCGTCGATTGCGCCGTCGATGATCTGGCCGCTGCTGACCATGATGGCCGCCACCAAGTGCTATTACGTCGCCAGCCTGTTCGGCCGCACGCGCACCGATCTGCTGGCGCTGGAAAGCGGCAAGGACTGGGTGCGTCACATTGCCGAGAACGAGGTGGCCCGATGAGCGTCGCCTCACTGCAATCGTTTTTTGCCATGGGTGGTTACGCCGCCTATGTATGGCCTGCCTATGGCGTGTTCTTCATTGTGCTGCTGATCGACTGGCTGGCGCCGCAGTTTCGCCGCCGCCGTGTGCTGCGCGAATTGCGCGCAAGAATGGCGCGGCAGGACGCACGCAAAGACCGCGCAAGCCGAAACTCCACAGCCGCAACTTAAGCGCGATTTCAAAGCACCTATCCCTTATGAACCCCACGCGCCAACGCCGACTCACCATCATCATCGCCGTGCTCGCTGCCGTTATCGTGGCGTCGGCACTCGTGGTGTACGCGCTGCAGCAGAACATGAACTACCTGTTTACGCCGTCCCAGGTGCAAGGTGGCGAAGCGGCGCGCTACAAAACGTTCCGCCTCGGCGGCATGGTGAAAGCGGGATCGATCCAGCGCAGCAACGATTCGCTCAAGGTCACGTTTACGGTGGTCGATGCCAGCGGCGATATGCCGGTCGAATACAACGGCATCCTGCCCGACCTGTTTCGCGAGAACCAATCCGTGATCGCGACCGGCCACATGGACGGCGCGCGTTTCGTCGCGACCGAAGTTCTGGCCAAGCATGATGAAACCTATATGCCGAAAGAACTGAAAGACGCGATGGCCAAGGCGCATTCGGGCAAGCACATCGATGAGACCGTCAACCAGGACAAGCCGTCGCCATGACACCTGAATTGGGCCAGTTGGCGTTAATCCTTGCGTTGATGCTGGCGCTGGCGCAGAGCATCCTGCCGTTGCTCGGCGCATGGCGCGGCAATCGCGCGCTGATGGCCGTCGCGCGGCCGGCGGCCAGCGGGCAAGCGGTGTTTGTCGCCCTGGCTTTCGCGATACTCGTGTGGGCCTTCCTGCATTTCGATTTCTCGGTGCAGTACGTGGCCGACAATTCCAATCTACAGCTGCCCTGGTATTACCGCATCGCCGCGGTGTGGGGCGCGCATGAAGGTTCGATGCTGCTGTGGGTGCTGATCCTCAACGTGTGGACCGTGGCGCTCGCACTATTCAGCCGGCAGCTGCCCGAAGTGTTTCTGGCGCGCGTGCTGAGTGTGCTCGGCATCATCTCGGTGGGTTTCCTCTGCTTCATCCTGTTCACCTCCAATCCGTTCGGCCGACTGCTGCCGATGCCCGCCGACGGCGCCGATCTCAATCCTGTGCTGCAGGATCCGGGCATGACGTTCCATCCGCCCGTCTTGTACATGGGCTACGTGGGCTTTTCGGTCGCGTTCGCGTTTTCCATCGCGGCGCTGCTCGGCGGTTCGATGGAACAGGCGTGGGTGCGTTGGGCACGTCCGTGGACGAACGCCGCGTGGGCCTTTCTGTCCTGCGGCATCGTCGCCGGCAGCTGGTGGGCATACGCGGAACTCGGCTGGGGTGGCTGGTGGTTCTGGGATCCGGTGGAGAACGCCAGCTTCATGCCGTGGCTGGTGGGCGTGGCGCTGATCCATGCGCAAGCGGTGACAGAGAAACGCGGCTCGCTGCGCGCGTGGACCATCCTGCTTTCGTTGTTCGCGTTCTCGCTTTCGTTACTGGGTACATTCCTGGTGCGCTCGGGCATTCTTACGTCGGTGCATGCGTTCGCATCGGATCCGCGCCGCGGTACCTACATCCTGTGCTTCCTCGCTTTTGTGGTGGGCGGATCGCTGCTGCTGTACGCGCTGCGTGCGCCGAAGGTGGCCGGCGGCAAGGCGTTTGCGCTGATCTCGCGTGAGAGCGCGATCCTGATCGGCAATCTGATGTTCACCGTTGCGGCCGCCATGGTGCTGCTCGGCACGCTGTTCCCACTGTTGGGCGATGCGCTGAACCTCGGCAAGATTTCGGTGGGCCCACCCTACTTCGGTCTGCTGTTTCCCTTGCTGATGCTGCCGGTGGTGCTGTTGTTGCCGTTCGGGCCGTATCTGCGCTGGGGCAAGAGCGATGTACCTGCGCTCAAGCAAGTGCTGGTGCGCGCAGGCATGGCGGCGGCAGCGTGCGCGATCATCGCGGCGTTCTTCGTGGAGGGGCAACTCAAAGCGATTGCCGGTGTGGCCTGCGCGGTGTGGGTGGGCGTCGGTGTCGTGCTGTATATCGTCAAGCGCTGGCGCGAGATGCCACGCGGACGCCGCTACCCAGCCGAGATGGCCGGCATGCTGCTGGCGCATTTCGGCGTGGCGATCTTCTTGATCGGCGTACTGCTGTCCGAATCGCTCAGCGTCACGCGCGACGTGCGCATGAGCCCCGGCCAGGTGGCCGCGGTCGGCGGTTACGAATTCCGTTTCGACGGCGTCACGCAGACGACCGGCCCGAACTGGGTGGCCGAGCAAGGCGTGGTTACCGTGACGCGAAAAGGTGCCCCGATCGCCGTCATGCACCCGCAAAAGCGCACGTATACGCACGAGCGAGTTCAAACCGCGTCGGCGGTCGATCCCGGCATCACCCGCGACCTGTATGTCGCGTTGGGTGAACCGATGGATGCGAACCACGTCGAAGGTGCCTGGGCGCTGCGCCTGTATACCAAGCCATTTATCCGCTGGATTTGGGGCGGCGGGCTGTTCATGATGCTGGGCGGATTCGTGAGCGCAGCAGATCGTCGCTTCCGCGTGAAACGCGATGCGGAAGCCACGCAGACCATCACCACGCCCGTGCAGGAATCGCAGGCGTGAGCCGGCTGCTGCCCTTCTTCGCCTTCGTGCTGCTGGCCATACTGCTTGGCTTTGGCATCTGGTGGAACAGTTCGCACGATCCGACAGCCGTGCCGTCACCGCTGATCAATAAACCTGCGCCTGCGTTTGCGCTGCCCAAGCTCGACGATCCCGCGCAGACGGTCAGCAAGGAATCGATGCTGGGCAAGCCCTACCTGGTCAATGTATTCGCCAGCTGGTGCTTCGCCTGCGGCGAGGAACATCCGGTGCTGATGGCAGAAGCCAAACAGCTGGGCATACCGGTGGTCGGTTACGACTACAAGGACGAACCGGCCGATGCCAAAGCATGGCTGGCACAACACGGCAATCCGTACGACATCGTGATAACCGATCAGTCCGGTCACACCGCCATCGATTTTGGCGTGTACGGCGCGCCGGAAACGTTCCTGATCGACGGCAAAGGCGTGGTCCGCTACAAGCGCATCGGCCCACTGACGCCCGATGTGATCGCACAACAACTCATGCCCGCCATCGCCGCCCTGCAAAAGGAAGCGCCGTGATGGGCAAGGTCTTGCGCGCATGGACACTGCTTGCGCTGATCGCCATAACCGGCATCGCCGCAGCGCAGGCGATCGACCCACTGCCGTTCCGCGATCACGCCGAAGAGTTGCGTTTCCAACACCTCACCAGCGAGCTGCGCTGCCTCGTGTGTCAGGACGAAGACCTGGCCGACTCCAACGCGGACTTCGCGCGCGATCTGCGCCACAAGGTGTTTGAGCTGATGCAGCAGGGCAAAAGCGACGCCGAGATCAAGCAATACCTGGTGGATCGCTATTCCGATTTCGTGCTGTACGACCCACCGGTCAATACACGCACGTGGCTGCTGTGGTTCGGACCGCTGCTGATCCTTATCACGGGTGGCGTCGTGGTGGGCTACACGATACGCAAGCGCAGCCGCGTCGGCACACCCGTCGCACCGACCGACAATGGGGACGATTGGTGAAGTTAGCTTTCTATATCGCAGCCGCAGTGATGATTGCTGTGGTGCTGGCACTGCTGTTGCTACCGCTACTCCGGCACGGCCGGCAATCGGGCCGTCCACGCAACGTGTTCGTGCTGATGCTGTTTATCGCGCTTGCTGTTCCCCTTGGTGTAGCGGGTCTGTATCTGAAGATCGGTACGCCCTCCACGCTCGATGGCGTGCCCGCGCAGGCGCAGGCGGGCATGGACATCAACAAGGCGCTCGACGAACTGCGCGCCCACCTCGCCAGCCATCCCAAGGATGTACAAGGCTGGGCGCTGCTGGCACAGGCCGCCACCGAAATGCAGCAGCCGGATGAGGCGCGCCAAGCTTACGAACACGTACTGCAGCTGACGCCGAACGACGCGAGTGCGATGGTCGGTTGGGCGCAGGCCGATTCGACGGCGCGCCCGGATCATCGTATCGAGGGCCGTGCGCGCGATCTGCTGGAACAAGCCGTGAAACTGGAGCCGGACAATCAGCGCGGCTTGTGGTTGCTCGGCATCAGCGATTATCAGGAAGGTCGATACGCCGATGCGGCGGCGACGTGGCGCTTGCTGCAGCCCCAACTTCAACCTGGCTCCAATGTGGCGCAGGCCGTCGCGCAGCAGATCGCGCTCGCCGATGCGCACGCGGGTGGCGCGCCCGCAGCTGCCTCAAGCGCGAACGAGGCGACATCCAGCCATGCAGAGGCGCCTGCCTTGCAAATCAAGATCGCACTGGCTCCCGCGCTCAAGTCAAAGCTCGCAGCCGGCGACACCTTGTTTGTCTACGCCCGCGCTGAAAACGGACCGCCCATGCCGCTTGCCGTGACACGACTCGACGCCGGCCAGTTACCGGCCACGGTCACGTTGACCGATGCGATGAGCATGATGCCGTCGATGAAGCTATCGTCAGTGCCACGCGTATTCGTCGGCGCGCGAATTACCCACCATGGCGAGGCCATGGCACAGGCCGGCGATCTGGAAGGCAATGCCGGCGTGATCGACGTGAACAGCAAGACGCCGATCAGCATTCTGATCGACAAAGTGCACGACTAAGGAGCGGTAATGAGCGACGCACGTCAGTACTTCTCCCTGCCTTCACCTTTCGCGATGAAGCGCGGCGGTATGCTGCACGGCGCACACGTCGCTTATGAAACCTGGGGCACGCTGAACACGGCCCGCGACAACGCGATGCTGATTTTTACCGGCTTGTCACCCAGTGCGCACGCGGCGTCCAATCAGGATGATCCTGCACCGGGTTGGTGGGAAGGCATGCTGGGGCCCGGCAAGGCGATCGATACCACGCGCTGGTTCGTGATCTGCATGAACTCGCTAGGCAGCGACAAAGGCTCCACCTGCCCCGCGTCGATCGACGCCGCCACCGGCGAACCCTATCGCCTCAGCTTTCCCGATCTATCACTGGAAGACGTCGCCAACGCCGCCCATGCCTTGGTGACCCGTTTGCAGATCGAAAAGCTCGCCTGCCTGATCGGCTGCTCGATGGGCGGCATGAGCGCGCTGGCCTATATGCTGCTGCATCCCGGCAGCGTGCGTGCGCATATCAGCGTGGACACCGCGCCGCAGGCTCAGCCCTTCGCGATCGCCATTCGTTCGCTGCAACGCGAGGCGATTCGGCTCGATCCCCATTGGAACAACGGCGACTACGACATCCATGTCGAACACGGCGGACGCTACCCCGACATCGGTATGAGCATCGCGCGCAAGCTCGGCGTCATCACCTACCGCTCGGCGATGGAATGGAACGGCCGCTTCGCACGCATCCGGCTCGATCCGGAGGAACGCGAAGACCAACCGTTCGGTTTCGAATTCCAAGTGGAGTCCTACCTCGAAAGTCATGCGCAACGCTTCGTGCGCACCTTCGACCCCAACAGTTACCTTTATCTTTCCCGCGCCAGCGACTGGTTCGATATTTCCGAGTACGGTCAGGGCAGCGTGCTGGAAGGTTTGAAGCACATTCGCATCGAGCGGGCGCTGGTGATCGGGGTAAGCACCGACATCCTGTTTCCGCTGGAGCAGCAGGAACAGATCGCCGAAGGGCTGGAAGCGGCCGGCGCCCAGGTGGAGTTCGTCGCGCTGGACTCTCCGCAGGGGCACGATGCGTTTCTGGTCGATATCGAGAACTACAGCCGGGCCATCGGCGGCTTCCTCACTCGACTCTGAACGGCCGTCCGCAGACCGGCGTCCACACTGCTAAAATGCCGCCGGCACAACGATTTTCGAGAACACCCATGCTGACTATGGAATTTCCCGGCTGCGACAAGCTGATCGACGCGATCGATGCCGCCGTGTCCAAAAGCACCACACCGGCCATCACCGACAGCTTGCGCAACAGCCTATGCAAGTTGATCCGCAGCAAGGAAATCACCCTGCCCGAGTGCGTGTTCGAAACCGCCGAGAATCGCTACGCCCGCCGCGAGCTCTACCACAGCGACGACCACGGCTACTGCGTCGTGGCCATGACCTGGGGCCCCGGCCAAGGCACACCGATCCACGACCACTGCGGCATGTGGTGCGTCGAAGGCGTGTGGAGCGGCTCGCTGGAAGTCGTCCAATACGAGCGCCTGGCCGACAAGGGTGACCTGTGCCAGTTCCAGCCCGTCGGCTCGATCCAGGCCGGCCCCGGCTCCGCCGGCAGCCTGATTCCGCCCCACGAGTACCACACCATCCGCAACCCCAGCGACGACACCGTGGCCGTGAGCCTGCACATCTATTCCGGCAACATGACCCACTGCGCCACCTTCCAGCCCAAGGGCCAGGACGATTGCTACGAACGCACCGACCGCCAACTGAGTCTCGACCCGGTGCATTAAAATCGGCATAATGGGCGTTCGCTCACGGGCCGGTGTGGCGGAATGGTAGACGCGGTGGACTCAAAATCCACTGGCAGCGATGTCGTGTAGGTTCGAGTCCTATCACCGGTACCACTTTAGAAACCCGCACCTTGCGGGTTTTTATTTGCCCGAAGGGGTCGAAATCCAGCTCGCTATTTTGGATTTACTCCGCCACCGCATCGAAAGCTGGCTTGCGGCACCCAATGAGAATTCTGCAGAACCAGCAGTGAAAGACGATCGCATCGCGTGACGAGCGCACCGCCTTTCAAGATGCGCCGCTCAACCTCTTGCCCAACCAGCCGTGCCGTTTCGTCGCTTAACTTCCGGCCGATCGTGACGTGCGGTACGTATGGGCGTGGACGCTCCCGATCCTCACGGGTAAAGACCGCGCGAATCCTGCGCTCCAACTCGTGAAGTGGGAGTGCGGGCTCCGGCGAAAGATAGACCACTCCATGAAAGTAACCGACATGCCGCAGCGTGATGTCGATCGGTGCTGTCGTCGCTACCAACTCCGCCAGACAGGACAAATCAGCTTCCGAGACTTGATCCGCAGGCTTCCAGTCGAACCAGATCGTGATGTGCGCGCCTAGCGAGCGTCGCGCAGAGGGATCGTGTTTATCCCGCAGATCGCCGATGAGCAGATCTGCTTCGGGAAGGCGTAGCGCCAGCAGTGTGTGCGTGGTGTTCATGCTTCACAACGTGCCCATGAGCCATCCTGGCGTTTTGCCGACGTATAACAAGATGTTTTGCTCCAATACGGTACTCAACTGCAATCCCCGGCACCAGAAAGGCCACTCGTTGTAAGGTTGGCACACCGTCATTCGGGGGGCTTTCCGTGCGTCAAATCCTCGTACCCTTCTTCGCTCTGTTGCCAGCGCTTGCCTTCGCTAGTCATAGCGATAACCCCGTCGAACCCCTTGAACAACCTTCCCTGCATGCGCTCGCCAGCGCACCGAGCGAAGCCGAGTTGCATGCGACGATCGAGAAGCTGGTCAGCTTCGGCACACGTCACACGCTGTCTGATACGAAGTCTGATACGCGTGGCATCGGTGCCGCACGGCGCTGGGTGAAAGCTCGCTTCGAGGCGATCTCGCGCGACTGCGGCGGCTGTATCGAAGTCGTCACGCCATCGCAGATGGTCACCGGCAAGCGCATTCCGCAACCCACCGAAATCATGGATGTGGTTGCGATCAAACGCGGCAGCAGCGATCCCAAGCGCGTGATTGTGATGACCGGCCATATAGATTCGCGCGTCACCGACGTGATGAACGCGACCAGCGACGCTCCCGGCGCCAATGACGATGCTTCTGGCGTCGCTGCATTGATCGAGGCCGCGCGCCTACTGTCGAAACAGGATAACCGAGCCACGCTGGTGTTCGCCGCACTCTCGGGCGAGGAACAAGGTCTGTACGGCGGCAAGGTGCTGGCCGACTACGCCGCCGCACAGGGCTGGCAAGTTCAGGTCGATCTCAACAACGATATCATCGGTAATAGCCACGGTCAGAACGGCGTGCTCGACAACACGACGGTGCGAGTGTTCTCAGAAGGCACCAAGAGCAATGAGACCGCCGAGCAGGCGGCATACCGCCGCTATCACGGCGGCGAAGTCGACTCGCCCTCGCGCAATATCGCCCGCTACATGGCAAAGACGGCGGAACAATACCTGCCAGATTTGCGAGTGCGCATGGTTTATCGCACCGATCGCTACTCACGCGGCGGAGACCAGGTGCCCTTTCTCGAAGCCGGCTATCCTGCAGTGCGCGTCAGCGAGGGCCATGAGGACTACACGCACGAGCATCAGGATCTGCGCACTGAGCATGGCATCCACTACGGCGACACTATCGACGGTGTGGATTTCCGCTACCTCGCTCGCGTCACCGCACTGAACACCGTGACGATGGCCGCGCTCAGCCGCGCGCCCGTGCCGCCTACCGGCGTGGATACCGAAGGCGCGGTGGCTACCGATACTACCCTGCACTGGAAGAAAGTACCCGACGCGGCCGGCTATCGCGTGCATTGGCGCGACACCACCGCACCGCAATGGCAATTCAGCAACGCCGTTGGCGACGTCGACCACGCCGTGATCAAGGATGTGGTGATCGACGATTGGTTCTTTGGCGTCTCGTCCGTTTCTGCCGATGGTTATGAGAGCCCGGTGGTGTATCCGGGTGATGCTGGCAGTTTTCAGCGCACACCGCCGGGTAAAGAGGATGGTGGTAGATAGAGATCCCTCCCTCTTCGTGAAAGCGCGCATACATTCCCAAGGCGCAATGTGTATTAAGGTATTTCCAGCGTAAGTCAGGGGTCCTGCAGATATCATGACGGTGCTGCTTGCAATCGGGTTCATCCTCTTGCACGCCGTGCTCATTCTGCTTATGCCCACGCACGCCATGGCCGCATCGTATGCGTTCCTGGTCACCGCTCCACTGCTTGCGGCCGCCTCTGCACTGCGGCGTGGCCTGATAGCGGGTCTCTCGCCAGCCCATGGATGGAGCCTGGCAGCACTTAGCTTGCTGCTATGGACGCTGGGCATGATCAGCAGCCTTCGTCTAGATCTTTTCGCCGGCAATAGCAACGAAGCGCCCGGCGAAACCATGTTGCTTTACATCCTTTACGGCGTGCCTATTTCCTACGCCGTCGCGACAGTGGGTGCGGAGAGCAGCAGCCGCGTGCAACGTGGCATCGACGCCATTCTCGCGATATCGCTGGGTTATCTCTATTTCGCGCTGATGTTCTCGTGGACTACCTTGCACGGCGCATCGAGCGCTCGGTCCGCGGAAATGATCACCTATATGTTCGATATCGAGAACGCGTTCCTCGTTGTCGCCACAGCGATTCGCTTGCTCGCCGCCGACGCGTTAAAGACACGCCACTTATTCGGTGTGTTGACCGCCTTTACCATGCTGTACGCCCTGGCTGCGGCGTACTACAACCATCACGTCGCCATGGATGTCGCGCCCAATATCGGGAGCCTCTACGACCTGATCATCGACGTGCCGTTTCTGGTGTTCGTGATCCTGGCGTGGCGTGCGCCGCCACGTGTGGTGCAAGGCTTGAATCCGTCCGTCGCCCTGGTGCGTTTTGTTCGCATCGGCAGTCCGCTATTGCTGGCCTTGTCGGTGCTGGCTATCGCGTTGCTACTGCTTCGGCAACGCTTCAGTCTCGGTGTCGCAGGCGTGATTCTGGCGGTGATCGGATACGGTCTGCGCAGCATTCTGAGTCAAGTTCGCCAAATCGAGGCGCAGGACGTATTGCGCCATGACCGTACGGCGCTGACCGAGCTCGCCTTTCGCGACGATCTGACCGGCGTGCCGAATCGGCGCGCATTCGATGCGGCGATGGAGCGGGAATGGCGCATAGCGCAGCGTACGCAACGCGCCATCGCTTTGCTGCTGATCGATGTCGACATGTTCAAGTTGTTCAACGATCGCTACGGGCATCCCGCAGGCGACGCCTGTCTTCGCGAAGTGGCCACGGTGCTGCGCCAGGCCGTGCAACGCCCTGCCGATCTTCTTGCTCGCTATGGCGGCGAAGAATTCGCTTTGATTCTGCCTGACACACCTCTTGCCGGTGCATACGAAGTGGCCGCGCGACTATGTGCATCCGTCAGACACATAAACCTGCAACACGGCGACAGCCCTCTGGGTCGCGTCACCGTGAGCATCGGCGTGGCAAGCATCGTACCGACAATCGATACGACACCACAGAAACTTGTCGCCTCGGCCGATCGTGCGCTTTACGAGGCCAAACGCAACGGGCGCAATCGCGTGGAGCTGGCCGTCTGAATTGCTTTTCCTTGCCAGATGTTTTCGACGTATCCGTGCCGGAATTGCCAATCGATGATGCCCTGACGACGCGCTCAGGCCTGCGTCGGAGAGCGCAGACCGAACAGGATCAGCAACACCGCGCCCACGCAGATGGCGCAATCGGCCACGTTGAACGTGGGGTAATACCAATCGCGGTAATACACCTGGATAAAGTCGGTAACTTGCGACGCATGCAGGCGGTCGATGAGATTGCCCAGCGCACCGCCGATCACCAGCGCAAGCGGCAACGCCGTGCGCCATTCGCGCCGCGCGGTGCGTGCAAGCCACACTACCAGCGCCACACTGATCGCCACCGCAAGCAGCACGAAGAACCACCGCTGCCATCCGCCACCTTGGGCAAGAAAACTGAAAGCTGCGCCCGTGTTGAAGGCCAACGTCCAGTTGAGGAAGCCGGGAATCACTGGATGCGGCGTACCGACCGGCTGCAGCGCCGACAGCGCCCAGAGTTTGCTGAGCTGATCGAGTGCAATGACCAGCACCGAGACCAGCAACCAGGGCAACGCATTGGATGGATTTCGCATGGTCATGCTCAGAACCAGCGCCGGTTTTCGCCCGGCCCCTCCACGTTACTGACACAACGGCTGCAAAGCTCCGGATGTGCGGGGTTGCTACCCACGTCATCGCGGCGATGCCAGCAGCGAACGCATTTGGCGGCGTCGCTTACGCTGGCGGCAACATGCACTTCGCCGTCCTCCAAGGTCAGCGCGGCCACTTCATTCGGATCGGCCTGCAGCGGTGCGAAACTCAGTTCGGAAGTGATGAAAAAGAAACGCAGCTCATCCGCGGTCGCCGCGTAACGGGCGGTCGTTGCCGGATCGGCGTGCAGCACCAGCTTGGCTTCCAATGCCGCACCGATACGTTCGGCCTTGCGCATGTCTTCGAGCACGCGCGATGCGGTGTCGCGAATCGCCAGCAGATCGGCCCAGTAGCGGCGTTGTTCCGGTGCGCCTTGCGTATTCACCAGGCCGTCGTACCAGGTTTCGAACAGCACGGTTTCGCCGCGCTCGCCCGGCATGTGCTGCCAGATTTCTTCGGCAGTGAACGACAGCACCGGAGCCAACCAGCGCACCAGCGCTTCCAGGATGCGGTACATCGCACTCTGCGCGCTGCGCCGGCCGAGGCTTTCGGTCGGCATGGTGTAGAGGCGGTCCTTGGTGATGTCGAGGTACAAAGCACCCATTTCGTTGGTGCAGAAGTTCTGCACGCGCTGGATGATCTCGGGGAAGTCGTAGCGCTCATAGGCAGCGACTACCGCTTGCTGCACTTCGAACGCCTGCCCTACCGCCCACTGGTCGAGGAGCACGCTCTTATCAACGGGCACGAGATGCTTCACGGGATCGAAACCGTCGAGATTACCGAGCAGGAAGCGCGCGGTGTTGCGGATGCGCCGATACGCATCGGCCACACGCTTCAGGATCTCGTCGGATACCGACATCTCGTTGCGGTAATCGGCGGAAGACACCCACAGACGCAGAATGTCCGCACCCAGCGTATCCATCACCTTCTGCGGCGCGACCACGTTGCCCTGCGACTTGGACATCTTGCGGCCCTGCCCGTCCACGGTGAAGCCGTGCGTAAGCAGCGCTTTGTACGGCGGCTGACCATCGAGCATCGATGCAGTAAGCAGCGAAGAGTGGAACCAGCCGCGATGCTGGTCGGAACCTTCCAGATACAGGTCGGCAGGGAACGTGGATACGTCTACGTGCGAACCGCGCAATACGTGCCAATGCGTGGTGCCCGAATCGAACCACACGTCAAGCGTGTCGCGATTCTTCTCGTAGAGCGCGGCATCTTGCTCGCTCAGGAAATCACTGGGCTCGATGCTTTGCCACGCTTCGATACCATCCTTCTCGATGCGCTTGGCAACTTCCTCCAGCAACTCCGGCGTGCGCGGGTGCAGCTCGCCGGTTTCACGGTGGACGAAAAACGCCATCGGCACGCCCCACTGGCGCTGGCGTGACAGAGTCCAGTCCGGGCGATTGACGATCATCGAGTGCAGACGCTGCTTGCCCCACGCAGGATAGAAGCGCGTGGCTTCGATGCCATCCAGCGCGGTTTCGCGCAACGTCTTGCCGCCGTCTTTCGGTGTGATATCCATGCCCGCAAACCACTGCGACGTGGCGCGGTAGATGATCGGCGTCTTGTGTCGCCAGCAGTGCATGTAACTGTGCACGTACTTGTGATGGTGCAGCAGCGAGCCGGCCTGCTCCAGTGCTTCGACGATCTTGGGATTGGCCTTCCACAGGAACATGCCACCGAACAGCGGCAGTGTGGAGGCGTAGTGGCCGTCGCCCATCACCGGACTGATGATGTCGGCATCCTTCATGCCGTGCGCCTTGCACGACAGGAAATCTTCCACGCCATAGGCCGGTGAGGAATGGACGATGCCGGTACCGGTGTCGAGCGTCACGTAGTCGCCGAAATACACCGGCGCCAGGCGCCCGTAGCCCGGATCGACCGCGTAGAGCGGATGACGGAAGCTCAGCTCGCCCAGTGCAGTACCTGGTACGGACGCGATGATGTGGCCTTCCAAACCGTACGTCTTCAGGCACTCTTCCACGCGTTCGGTAGCGAGGATCAGCAAGCCCTTCGGCGTATCGACCAGGCTGTAGCTGAATTCCGGGTGCAGGTTGAGCGCCTGGTTGGCGGGAATCGTCCAGGGCGTGGTGGTCCAGATCACGATCTGGCCGTTGGGCTTGGGCAGCTTGTCGAGACCGAACGCTTTGGCCACAGCCGCGGGATCGTCGAAGGCGAAGCCCACGTCGATGGCGATGTCCGTCTTGTCTTCGTATTCGACCTCCGCTTCGGCCAGCGCCGAGCCGCAGTCGAAGCACCAGTTCACCGGTTTCAGGCCGCGATAGATGTAGCCCTTGCGCAGCATCTCCGACAGCGCGCGGATCTCGGATGCCTCGTTGGTGTGATCCATCGTGAGATACGGACGATCCCAATCGCCCAGCACACCGAGGCGCTTGAAGTCGGCCTTCTGCGTTTGGATCTGCTCGGCCGCATAGGCGCGCGCCTTGCGCTGCACTTCGGCGGGCGGCAGGTTCTTGCCGAACTGTTTTTCGACCTGGATTTCGATCGGCATGCCGTGGCAATCCCAGCCCGGCACGTAGGGCGCGTGGAAGCCGGACAGCAGCTTCGATTTGACGACGATGTCCTTGAGGATCTTATTGACCGCATGGCCGATATGGATGGCGCCGTTCGCATACGGCGGACCGTCGTGCAGCACGAACATCGGGCGGCCGGTCGTCTTGGCCTGGATCTGGTGGTAACGCCCCGCCTTTTCCCATTCGGCCAGCCAGCCCGGCTCGCGCTTGGGCAGGTCGCCGCGCATGGGGAAAGTGGTCTGCGGCAGGTTGATGGTGTTCTTGTAGTCCTGGGTCATCGCTCGGGTGCCGTCTGAGGGATGCCATCACTACGACGGCATCACCGGTTCGTTCCGCTTCGATGCCAGGGGGAACCGAAGCCTCGTGCTTGTTGCTCGCCGCGCGCGGCGGCAAGCGCACGCGCTTCGGCGGGTGCTTCAAATAATAATGATCGCCACGGCCGCTTTCGCGGACGTACTGCGGATGGCTGGCATGTAATGGGAACTCATGTCGTTGCCTTTCACGCGTTGATCAGGGCGGGGTTCATGCCCAGGATCTCCCGGGCCGAGCGCGCATCATGACTCATTTGGGCCTTTAATGCGTCCAAATCGTCGAATTTCATCTCCTCGCGCAGCTTGGCCACGAACTCGACCGCCATGCGCTGACCGTACAGATCGCCGTCGAAATCGAACAGGTGGACTTCCAGCAACGGCTCGGGGACTTCGTTGACGGTCGGCCGCGTACCCAGGCTGGCCACGCCCGGCCAGCTGCACGCGCTTTCACCCAGACCCACGCGCACGGCAAAGATGCCATGCACCGGCGTCGCCCGTTCGCGCAGGTGGATATTGGCGGTCGGGAACCCGAGCGTGCGGCCGAGCTGCTTGCCGTATTCCACCTTGCCTTCGATCACGAAGGGCCGTCCGAGCAGCGGCGCAGCGGCGCCGAAATTGCCAGCTGCCAGCAAGGCCCGCACCCGACTGGCGGAGACGCGTTCACCATCCAGCGAAACGGCAGGCATGGTATGCGCGGCAAATCCGCGTTCCGCGCCCATCCGTTCCAGCATGGCGACATCGCCGGCGCGCTTGTGGCCGAAGCGGAAATCCGCGCCCACCCAGACTTCGCGCACGTTGAGCCGCTCGATCAGCACGCGCTGCACGAAATCCTCGGCTGACATCGCCGTCAGTGCTTTGTTGAAACGCAACAGCAGCGCGTGTTGCATGCTCGCGGCTGCGAAGCCACGCAGCTTCTCGCGCACGCTGGACAGACGCGGTACCGGCTCGGTCGAGAAATAAGCGCGCGGCAGCGGCTCGAAGCTCACCACGACGGGCATGCAGCCGAGAGCCTGCGCACGTTCGCGCACTTCGCTCAGCAGGGCTTGGTGACCGCGGTGCAGGCCGTCGAAAGCACCGACCGCAATCACACTGCCGCCGGGGGCCACGCACGGCCCCGCAACGTCCCGGGACAGTTTCATCATCGGGCAAGTATAACGTTCAAGCGTGGTGCAATTCGCGTAGACGAAAGCCGGTGGCGAACAGGACGGCCACGTACGTCGCACCACCGGTGCAGACCAGCAGCGCCAGTCGCCACACGCGACCGATCACCTGCATCTGCGTCCAGTCCGGCCAGTACCAGCGCCCGCACAGCAGGACCGCCGTCATCGCCGCGCAAGCCACCGCCAGACGCGCAAGATGGCGGCCCCATCCCGGTTGGCGCTGGTAGATATCCGCCTGCCGCAACCAGCGCCATAGCAACAGTAGGTTGATGTAGCTGGCGAGCGCGCTGGCCATGCCCAAGGCCAGGTGCAATCCAGGCACCTTGGACAAACCATCCAGCAACGGCCCCGCTTTCAATTCGGATGGCGCCCACATCGCGTACAACATCAGCAGGAATACCGCGTTGAGCAGCATGTTGGTGAGCAGTGAAGCCACGCCAGCGCGGACCGGCGTACGCGTATCTTTTCGTGCGTAGAACGCGGGCAGCAGTACTTTCACCAGCGCATAGGCGGGTACGCCAAAACTCAATGCTGTGACAGACAGCGTCGCCATGCGCGTATCGAACGGTCGGAACTGGCCGTTCTGAAACAGCGTGGCCACCAGCGGTTCGGCCAGCAACATCAATCCGAACATCGCCGGCACGGCGATCAACAGCGTGGTGCGCAGACCCCAATCCAGCGCCTTGGAGAAACCCTCGTGGTCGGTGGCGACGTGATGCCGCGACAGTGATGGAAGAATCACCGTGCCAAGCGCAACACCGAATACGCCCAAGGGCAGTTCCAGAAAACGATCCGCTTGCGACAGCCACGTCTGCGAACCGGAAATCAGCAACGAGGCGATGACCGTGTCGAACAGCAGATTGATCTGCGATACCGACGAGCCGAACAAAGTCGGCACCATCTGGCGCATGATCCGGCGCACATCGGGATGGTTCCATCCCCAACGCGGCCATGCCAGCAGATCGAGCTGGCGCAACGCCGGCACTTGAAACAGCACCTGCAGAATGCCCGCGGCGAAGACCGCCCAGCCCAGCGCAAGGATCGGCGTCTGCAAACGCCTCGACAGCCACCATGCGCCGGCGATCATGCACAGATTGAGGATCACCGGCGTCAGCGCCGGCAGCCCGAAGCGATGGAAACTGTTGAGCGCGCCGCCGGACAGCGCCGTCAGCGAAACGAATAGCAGGAAGGGAAACGTAAGACGCAACAATTCGACGGTCAGTGCGAATTTGTGCGGCTCGCCCAGCGCGCCCGGCGTGAACAACGTTGCCACCTGCGGCGCGAACAGCACGCCGAGCGCAGCGACCACCAGCAAGACGCCGCCCAAGGTGCCGGAAACGCGAGCCATCAGCTCCTTCAGATCATCGTGGCTGCCCTTCTCCTTCACCTCGGTGAAGACCGGCACGAAGGCGGTAGCGAATGCGCCTTCCGCAAACATCCTGCGCATGAAGTTCGGAATGCGGAACGCGACCCAGAACGCGTCGGTGGCGACGTTGGCGCCGAACACGTGGCTGATCGAGATATCCCGCAGCAGCCCGAGCACGCGCGACACCATGGTCATGCTGCTGAACGAAAGCAGCCCGCGTAACATGCTGGGAGATTTCATGCCCTTGCCGACACCTGGATTGAGAAAAGCGGCGACTGGCGCCGGCACAGGGAAGGTAGTTTGACAGCCACCAGAGGCCTTGGGACAGCACGCCGGAGGCGGTGCGATGGCAAAAAGCCGATGTTCCTGGTCAAAACCTTGTAGAATCAGCGGCTCACACCGTCCAAAAACGGCCAACCGCTTGACCTAGCGGCAAATTGACGTCACAATTGTCGCCTTTTTCCAACCCAAGCAATTCATTTCCGGAGTTCTACCTTGGCTAACATCAAGTCCGCGAAGAAGCGTGCGCGCCAGTCCGAGCAGCGCCGCCTGCGCAATGTCAGCGCCCGTTCCATGGTGCGCAGCGCCCTGAAGAAGGTCGTCAAGGCCATTGAGGCCAAGGACAAGGCTGCCGCCACGGCCGCTTTCACAGCTGCCCAGCCGGTGATGGATCGTTACGCCGCCCGCGGCCTGATCCACAAGAACAAAGCCGCCCGTCACAAGAGCCGCCTGAACGCGAAGATTCGCGAACTGGCTTAAGCTCCAAACGTTCGATCGGGTTGGCGAGAAGCCGGCGGAAACGCCGGCTTTTTCGTTTGCACCCTTATCCCCCCGCTCCCTTGGGAAGATGAGCTAGCGCTTTGAGCCGCTCTTTCATCGCGCGCACTTCAGCGACGCTGGTCCGCTCCGTATCCGGCGACAAATCCTGCAGCGCCGGATTGCGATAGCGCATCAGCGAGCGATGGACCGCACGCGCCGAGCCGTGGACTTCATCCACTCCGCTACGCCTCACTACCTCGGCCAGATTCGTCGAGCGAATTCCCGCGCCGGCCATGATGGTGATGCGACCCGCCGCTTGCTGCACCAGACCGGCGATCACCTTGGAACCCTGCAAGGCATTCGCGCATCCGCCCGACGTCAACACGCGCTCGCACCCTATGGCGATCGCCTCGTCCAGCGCGCGGGGCAAGCTCGCGCTGGCATCAAAGGCGCGGTGAAACGTGACACCCAAGGTGCCTGCCGCGGACACCAGCTCTCGACAGCGCGGATCGACCGAACCATCGGCATTCAGCGCGCCGATGACCACGCCATCACAGCCCAGATGCACGCAGGTTTCGATATCGCGCTGCATGATCTCGAACTCGGCGTCTTCGTAAAGGAAGTCGCCGCCACGCGGCCTGATCAGCACGTAGATCGGTATACGAACACGATCGCGCACCAACGCAATCACGCCGCATGAAGGCGTGATGCCACCCTCGGCCAGACTCCCGCAAAGCTCCACGCGATCTGCGCCGCCTTCCTGCGCCGCCAGCGCCGACGCGAGCGAACCGGCCGCAACCTCGAGCAATGTTTGTCGTGGCATCAGGTAAACGTCGTCTGGTAGACGCTGGGCGAAGCCAGCAGGAGGTCCTGTTTGCGCACATCGCAAACGGCGTAGGTGAAACCCTTCTGGATGGCATAGGCGCCGCATTCGCCATCGCGGCGCAAGGCAAGGAAGCCGACCTGTATTTCCTTCGCACCGTCGGGATGCTTTTTCACGATGCGCCGCACGGCTTCCTCGCAAGCTTCCTGCGGACTGCGCCCCTGGCGCATCAGCTCGACGACTAGAAAACTGCCGGCATTGCGGATCACTTCTTCGCCTACGCCTGTGGAAGTCGCGCCGCCCACCTCGTTGTCGACGTACAAGCCCGCGCCGATGATCGGGCTGTCGCCCACGCGGCCGTGTAGCTTCCACGCCATGCCGCTGGTCGTGCAGGCACCGGCGAGGCGGCCGTTGGCATCGACGGCCAGCATGCCGATGGTGTCGTGATTGTTCTTGCCTCCGGGCATGCCGGGGGCCGGCAGGCTGCGGTGGTAGTCGAGATTCTCGCTGTTGGCTACCGGCTTGTACTTCGCTTGCTTGAGCCACTCGTGCCACGCTTTCTCGGACTCCGGCGTCAGCAGGTTTTCCCGGGTGAAGCCTTGCTGTAGCGCGAACTCCAGCGCACCGTCGCCGACCAGCAGCACGTGCGGCGTGTCTTCCATCACCTTGCGCGCCACCTTGATCGGGTGCCCGATGTGTTCGAGCGCCGCCACCGCGCCGCAACGGCCGTCACCGTCCATGATGCTGGCGTCGAGCGTGACCTTGCCGTCGCGGTCGGGATAACCGGCCCTCCCGACGCTGTGGTTAGACAGATCCGATTCGGGTATCTGCGCACCCGCCTCGACGGCGTCCAGCGGCTTCCCACCTTTGCCCAGTACGGCCCACGCCGCCTGATTCGCAGGTACGCCGAAATCCCAGGTGGAAACGACCCGCGCACCGGCACCGCCGGGAACACTGCCCGATAGCGACGCGGCGCTGCGCGATACGTTTGGCAAAGCCAGCGCGGATGTCGCCAGCAGCGTAGTCTTCAGAAAATCGCGGCGATTGCTCATCAAGGCCTCCGAACGGCGGCCCTCGGCCGCGAAGCCACAATGATGAACGATGGGCCGCGCTCACGCGACCCTGCTTGTCGACCTACGCCTGATCGTCGCCGCGCAGACGTACATCGCCCGGCAACATGTCGCTGCCTTCCTCGCGCGCCTGCCGCTGCGATTCGAAGAAGCGCTGCACTTGCTGGCATACCGAGAGAGTGTTTTCGCGCGCGATCGCGGAAACCAGAAACCAGGGCTGCGTCCAACCGAGACGCGTGACGATGTCTTCGGCAATCGCCTGACGTTCATCCTCGGGCAGCACGTCGGCCTTGTTCAACACCAACCAGCGCGGACGCTGCAGAAGTTCGGGGTTGAACTTCTCTAACTCGTGCTCGATCGCATGCACCTGCTCGACGACATCGGAGCCGTCGATCGGCGCGACGTCCACCAGATGCAGCAACAGGCGCGTGCGCGTCAGGTGGCGCAGGAATTGGATACCCAGACCCGCGCCTTCTGCCGCGCCTTCGATCAGGCCCGGGATATCGGCGATCACGAAGCTTTGATCGGTACCCAGACTTACCACGCCCAGATTCGGATGCAGCGTGGTGAACGGATAGTCGGCCACACGCGGAGTCGCAGCGGAAACGGCCCGGATAAAGGTGGACTTGCCTGCGTTGGGAAAGCCGAGCAGGCCCACATCGGCCAGCAATTTCAATTCAAGCTTCAGCTCGCGCACGTCGCCGGGTGTGCCGGGCGTGGACTTGCGCGGCGCACGGTTCACCGAACTCTTGAAGTGGATATTCCCCAAACCGCCTTTGCCGCCCTGCGCTACCAAAAGGCGCTGGCCGTGTACCGTGAGGTCGCCGATGGCTTCATCGGTATCGACGTTGGTGACCACGGTGCCGATCGGTACGCGAATGGTGGTGTCTTCGCCGCCCTTGCCATACATATCGCTGCCCATGCCGTTCTGGCCGCGCTGGGCTTTGAAATTGCGCTGGTGACGAAAATCGATCAGCGTATTGAGGCCTTCGTCGGCAATAAGCCAGACCGAGCCCCCGCTACCGCCGTCGCCGCCATCAGGACCGCCGAAGGGAATGAATTTCTCGCGGCGGAAACTGATACAGCCGTTGCCACCGTCCCCGGCCTGGACTTTGATGATCGCTTCGTCGACGAATTTCATGGGGTTAGAGCCAGAGTGAGGGGATCGTGGCGGATAAGCGATCTTGCCATACCGGAAAAAAGCAAAGGCCCCGCCAAGGCGGGGCCCTGCGCTACACCATCAGGAAGGGATCAACCCTTGATGACGTTGACGAACTTGCGGTTGTTCTCGCCGCGGGTCTTGAACTCGACGGTACCGTCGACCAGCGCGAACAGGGTGTGGTCACGGCCCAGACCCACGCCCGTACCGGCATGGAACTTGGTGCCGCGCTGACGCACGATGATGTTGCCGGCCTCGATGGCCTGGCCACCGTAGATCTTCACACCCAGGTATTTCGGGTTCGAATCGCGACCGTTGCGGGATGAACCTACGCCTTTTTTATGTGCCATGACTGTCTACTCCGGCTGAATCAGGCGTTGATGCCCGTGATCTCGACTTCGGTGAAATGCTGACGATGTCCCTGCTGCTTCTTGTGGTGCTTGCGGCGGCGGAACTTGATGATGCGGACCTTATCGGCGCGGCCATGCTTGCGCACGGTGGCGCTCACAGTGGCACCGGCCACGGTCGGTGCACCAACGGTGATCGACTCACCGGCGCCGACCAGCAGCACCTCGTCGAACTTCACGCTGGCGCCTTCTTCGGCGTTCAGCAGCTCCACGCGCAGGACATCGCCCTGCTGCACGCGGTACTGCTTGCCACCGGTTTTGATGACTGCATAACTCATGGGAAAGCCCTTCTGTCGTTATTCTCTTGGGTTCGCTGCCACCGATTCCGGCGCAGCGAACTGGGGATTATAACGATCGAGCAGTTTGCTGGTCAACAAGTGACCAGCCCGCCCGCGGTCCGCCGAATGGCCGCCCTATGACCCGTTTACTGGCCGGAACCGCCCCCGGGAGGCGTCGCGGCACCGCCACCGTCTGAACCGGTGCCCGGGCAACGGCCCTGGGAGTCCAGCTTGCCCTCTTTCTGCAGCGCCGAGAACATGTCCGTGGTGCGCTGGCGCCCCCACTGCTGGCCGCTCTGGGCGGCTTCGGCCATGGTCGCCGGCATCTCGGTGACCAGCCTCTGGCCCAGGGGGGAGCGGTAGAACTTGATCAGCCCGTCGACTTCGTCGGCGGTGAAATGGTGCTGATAGGCCGGAATCATGGCCTTGGTGAGCTGGTCCACGCCGTTCTTGTCGATGTAGGTCTGCCAGTAGCTGGCCGGCACGCAGGGCAGCTGCTGGCTCATCATGGCTGCCATCTGGTTATTCATGACGGCGAACTGGCCAGGCACATTCATTACTTGCATCAGTTCCCGCACCTGCGCCTCGCTCGGCTGGGCCGCGAAGGCGGAACCGGTCGCCAGCGCCACGCACACCCCTACGCATACCGCCCACTTGCCAACCGTCATGTCGCACCCTCCGCATTCGCCGGGAATCGGGAAATAGCAACCGAGCATATTCGTCCCGCTCGCCGCTGCCTAGATAGGCTGTTAACGCGGCTGCTGACACCACGTTGTCAGCAGGTTTTTGCGGGCACACCACAGACTTCCCGCGTCGGCTTGCTATAGTGAATGATTCCCCAAATATCAAAGCGTCATGGACACCATACGCATCCGCGGCGCACGCACGCACAATCTGAAGAACATCGACCTGGACCTGCCACGCGACCGGCTGATCGTGATCACCGGCTTGTCAGGTTCAGGCAAATCCTCGCTGGCGTTCGACACGATTTACGCCGAGGGGCAGCGCCGCTACGTCGAATCGCTGTCGGCGTATGCACGGCAATTCCTGTCGATGATGGAGAAGCCGGACGTCGACCACATCGAGGGTTTGTCGCCGGCGATCTCGATCGAACAGAAATCCACCTCGCACAACCCGCGCTCGACCGTGGGCACGATCACCGAGGTCTACGACTACCTGCGCCTGCTCTATGCGCGCGTCGGCACGCCGCGCTGCCCCGACCACGGTATTCCGCTGGAAGCGCAGACGGTCAGCCAGATGGTCGACAGCACGCTGGCGCTGGATCCGGAAAAGCGCTTCATGCTGTTGGCGCCGGTGATCCGCGAGCGCAAGGGCGAGCATGTGCAGGTGTTCGAGCAGCTGCGCGCGCAAGGCTTCGTGCGGGCTCGTGTCGATGGCGCGGTTTACGATCTCGATGCAGTGCCACCACTTACGCTGCGCCAGAAACACACCATCGAGGCGGTGATCGATCGCTTCCGCCCGCGCGATGACATCAAGCAGCGCTTGGCCGAGTCGTTCGAGACCGCGCTCCGCCTGGGCGACGGCTTGGTGATCGTCGTCGATATGGACGACCCGAAAGCGAACGAACAATTATTTTCCTCGCGCTATTCCTGCCCCGTCTGCGATTACTCGCTACCGGAACTGGAACCGCGCCTGTTCTCCTTCAACTCGCCGGTGGGTGCCTGTCCCGGCTGCGACGGCTTAGGCGTCACCCAGGTGTTCTCGCCCGATCGCGTAGTCGGCCATCCGGAACTATCCCTGGCGGGCGGTGCCGTGCGCGGATGGGATCGGCGCAATGCGCACTACTTCCAGCTGATCCTCTCGCTGGCCAACCATTACGGCTTCGATGTCGATACGCCGTGGCAGAAGTTGCCGAATGCCGTGCAACAAGCCGTGTTGTACGGCAGCGGCAAAGAGAAGATCGCTTTTCGCTATCTCACCGAACGCGGTGGCAAGGTTACGCGCGAGCATGCCTTCGAAGGCATCTTGCCGAATTTGGAACGACGCTACAAAGAAACCGAATCGCCAGCCGTACGCGAAGAACTGGCGAAATACATCAGCGATCATCCCTGCCCTGATTGCCGCGGCCAGCGCTTGAACCGTTCGGCGCGTAACGTGTTCGTGGCCGATCAAGCCTTGCCCGTACTCACGGTACGTGCCATCGACGATGCGCTCGCCTTCTTCGACACGTTAAAGCTTTCCGGCTGGCGTGGCGACATTGCGGTGAAGATCGTCAAGGAAATCCGCGAACGGCTGAGCTTCCTCAACGATGTGGGCTTGAATTACCTCACGCTCGACCGCCAAGCCGATAGCTTGTCCGGTGGCGAAGCGCAGCGTATTCGCCTGGCCTCGCAAATCGGCGCCGGCCTGGTCGGCGTGATGTACGTGCTGGACGAACCTTCGATTGGCTTGCATCAACGCGACAACGAACGCTTGCTTGGTACGCTCACCCGCCTGCGTGACCTGGGCAACACCGTGATCGTGGTCGAGCACGACGAAGATGCGATCCGCGCTGCCGACCATATCCTGGACATCGGTCCCGGCGCGGGCGTGCATGGTGGCGAGATCGTTGCGCAGGGCACATTGAAAGACGTCCTTTCCTCTTCGCGCTCGCTCACCGGTCAATACTTGTCCGGCAAACGCGAGATCAAGGTTCCTACGGAGCGCCGCGAGCAACTCGACAAGGATTCGTGGCTGCATCTGAAAGGCGCCAGCGGCAACAACCTCAAGCATGTGGATCTGGCCATACCGGCTGGGCTATTTACCTGCGTAACCGGTGTATCGGGATCGGGCAAATCCACCTTGATCAACGACACGCTGTTCTCGCTGGCCGCCGCCGAATTGAATGGCTCCAGCACACAGCCGGCACCGTACAAATCGATCGAAGGTCTGGATCTGTTCGACAAGGTCGTCGATATCGACCAATCGCCGATCGGACGCACGCCGCGTTCGAATCCCGCCACATACACCGGCCTGTTTACACCGCTGCGTGAACTGTTCGCACAGGTGCCGGAAGCGCGCTCGCGCGGCTACACGCCGGGCCGCTTCAGCTTCAATGTACGCGGTGGTCGATGCGAGGCCTGCGAAGGTGACGGCATGATCAAGGTGGAGATGCACTTTCTGCCGGACGTGTACGTGCCTTGCGACGTCTGCCAGGCCAAGCGCTACAACCGCGAGACGCTGGAAATTCTCTACAAGGGTCACACCATCGCCGATGTGCTCGGCATGACGGTGGAAGACGCATCCAAGCTGTTCGAGAACGTGCCGACCATCGCGCGCAAGCTCGATACGTTGCGTGCGGTAGGTCTCGATTACATCAAGCTCGGCCAGAGCGCGACCACGCTGTCCGGTGGCGAAGCGCAGCGCGTGAAGCTTTCCAAGGAATTGTCCAAGCGCGACACCGGACGCACGCTGTACATCCTCGACGAGCCGACCACCGGCCTGCACTTCCACGACATCGAACAGTTGCTGGACGTACTGCATCAGCTGGTCGAGCAGGGCAACACCGTCGTGGTGATCGAACATAATCTCGATGTGATCAAGACGGCCGATTGGATCGTCGATCTCGGTCCGGAAGGTGGTTCAGGCGGCGGCCGCATTCTAGTGACCGGCACACCCGAAACAGTCGCCGCTACGCCTGGCTCGCACACCGGTCACTTTCTCGCGCCGCATCTGAAACCCGCGAAAGCCGCACGCCCGAAAGCCGACAACGGCAAGATCAAACCCAAGCGTAAAGTGGCTTCATGACCATCGTTTCCACAGATTCTCAGCGCGACGCCGTGTCGCTTTATACCGCTTCGATCAGCGTGCGCTGGCGCGATCTCGACGCGTTCAACCACGTCAATAACTCGAACTACCTCACGTTCCTCGAAGAATCGCGTTTGCAATGGCTGCAGCAGATACCAGGCCCGTGGTTTACCGAGCAGGCCATGCCCGTGATGGCGGCGAGCGAACTCAACTATCGTCGACCGATCGCGTGGCCCTCGCAATTACATGTCGAGCTGTTCTGCGCGCGGCTGGGCAATAGCTCCATAACCATCGCCCACCGCATCGTCGATGCCGCGGACAGCGAACTGCTGTATTGCGACGGGCACGTCGTGCTGGTCTGGATGGACCCCGCCACCGGTAAATCGGTGCCGTTGCCGCAAGCCGTTCGTGACGCCGGAGAGGCAGCCTAACGGCGTTCACCTGCGCTCGTTATGATGGCGGCGAATCCCCGACGATGGAGCGCCCCATGACGATTCAGCACCGAACCGCCTTAGCCCTCGCCTGCGCCGTTTTTTGCAGCGCATCGCAAGTCGAGGCTGCCGACAACGCGTCGATAACGCTGTATCGCAGTGATAGTCCGGGGCTCTATGCGAGCAACGGCAACGGCGCGGACAATGAGGGCTATGCCGTCGTGCGCGAACAGCGCAGTGTCACTTTGCAGGCAGGCGTGCATGACGTGGTACTCGGCGACTTGCCGAACAATCTCGATGCCGAGGCCATGGCGCTAGGATTCCCTGGTGGGGAGGCCAAAGTCATTTCACAGCGACTGCTGCTCGGCCAAGGCGCCAATGCGGCACTAACCGGCCTGACTGACAGCACCATCAACGTCCTTGGCGAAAACGGCCAGCCTTTGGCCAGCGGTACCTTGCTGCGCGCTGGCGATGATGGCTTGGTTGTACGCGGCGGCAACGGCGGAACCACACTTATCCGCAACTACGCGGCGGTGAGCACCGAGAGCGGTCATTTTCCCACCGGATCCAGTTTGCGTTTGCGTGTCGATGCAGCGCGTGCGGGCGCCACCGACGCCGTATTGAGTTATCCCACCTCAGGTATCGGCTGGCGCGCAGCTTACGTGGCTACGCTGCAGCCCGGTAATGCGTGCAGCATGCAGTTCGAGTCGCGCGCCAGCATTGCCAACCGCAGCGGCCGCGATTGGCGCGACGCCAAAGTCAATTTGATCGCGGGAGAACCGAATTTCGCCAAATCCACTGGGCCGCGCCCCATGATGATGCGCGCCATGGCCGCACCCGCTGCCGCGGAGGCGACGCCCGTGCAATCGTCGCTTGCGGACTATCGCAGCTACGCCCTACCCGCGCCGGTCGACCTGCCCGACGGCAGCATTAGCCAGGTGCCTCTCTACGCTACCCATACGCTTGGCTGCGAACGCACCGCACTTTACGAAAACGGTGGCAACTGGCTACCGCCGCAACCGATGCTCAATACCGATTTCAATTCGGATGGCAATAGTTCCATCACCAGCACACTTCGCATGACTGCGTTCGACAGCCTGCCCGCCGGCTATCTGCGCGTGCTGACCATAGACCGCAACGGCGTACCGCAATTCATCGGTGAAGGCCGTATCAACGACACACCCAAAGGCAGCGACGCCACCATCACGCTGGGTACCGCGTTCGACCTGCGCGGCAGCCGCGAACGCACCAGTTTTCATGTGGACAAAGCTGGCCGCACCATGGACGAGGCTTTCCGCATCACACTGACCAATGCCGGCGACACCGCGCGCACGGTGACGGTACGCGAACATCCGAATCGCTGGCGGCAATGGACGGTAACCTCGTCGAGCGCAAAACCCAGCCACCAAACGACAGATACGCTCGAGTTTCGGATCGACGTACCTGCCAACGGCAAGGCCGTGCTCGACTACGGCGTGCATTACACCTGGACGGCCGACGACCAACCACAATCCTGACCTACTTTATGGAACCCGCCATGCTCAATCTCGTCAAGCACGACGCCATCACCGAAGTCCAGCTGGCGCGGCCACCGGTCAATGCGCTCAACCTGGAGTTACTGCGCGCATTGCAAGCCGCCCTCACGGACGCCGTAAAGGACGGAGCGCGCGGCATCGTACTGTCGGGCACGCAGGGCATGTTTTCCGCCGGTGTGGATGTGCCGGCCTTGCTCACTCGCGACCGCGCCGGCGTGCGTGAATACTGGCGCGAATTCTTTCTGACCTGCGCCGCGCTGGCGCATTCGACGGTGCCGGTAGTGGCCGCGATCACGGGTCACAGCCCCGCTGGCGGCGCCGTGCTTTCGCTGTTCTGCGATTACCGCATCATGGCGCAAGGGGCCTATCGCATTGGTTTGAATGAAGTGCAGGTGGGACTGATTGCGCCGGACTGCATCCAAATGGCGCTGCGCCGTGTGGTGGGTGCGTATCGCGCGGAACGTCTGCTGGTTTCCGGTGCGCTGATCGATGCAGAACAAGCCCTGGCATGCGGTTTCGTGGACGAGCTCACTACCGTCGAGCAGGTCACTACGCGCGCGCTGCACTGGCTGGGCGAAGTGCTGGCGCTGCCTGCACACGCCATGCTGGAAACTCGCCTGATCGCGCGTGCGGATCTGATCGATGCATACGCCGATGTCGATGCGTTGCCGATCGATACCTTTGTCGATGCGTTTTTTCATCCGCAGACGCAGGCTACGTTGCAACAGTTAGTCGCGCGCCTCAAGAAGAAAGACTGAAGCGGTTCGCGCCGCGATCACGAGTCGCCGGTTACCCCGGCGCTCGTTTCTACCGGGCGCGACGGATCGCTGACCCAACCGCTCCACGATGGCGCATAAAGACGCGAACCGGCGAGTCCGGCGTGCTCCATCGCCAACAAGTTATGACATGCGGTAACGCCCGACCCGCACATATGAACGACTTGGTTGGGTGCGTACTCGCCGATCACGGCCACAAACTCCTGCCGCAAAACAGCGGCAGGTTTGAATCGGCCATCGGCTTGCAGGTTTTCGGAAAACGGACGATTCGCTGCACCCGGCACATGGCCGGCGGCGCGATCGAGCGGCTCCACCTCGCCGCGATAGCGCGGCGTCGCGCGGGCGTCGAGCAGCAATTCGTGTTGCAGGTTACCGGCGGCAGCGTGATCGAGCAGAACCTGGCTAGCGTCGTAGTGCAACGTCACCTGCGTCGCTTTGCGCTGCGGCGCTTCTTGCGACACAGGCTGGGCCGCCGCTTTCCATGCTGCATAACCGCCGTCGAGTACAGCGACCTCGCGCACTCCGGTCAATCGCAACAGCCACCACAATCTCGCCGCAGCCAGCGCGCCATTGCCTGCGTCGTAGCAAACCACTTGCAGCCCGGGACGCCAGCCCCACTTGCCGAGTGCCGCCGAAAAAGCCTCTTCCGAAGGCAACGGATGCCGTCCCAGACCGAGATGTATGCGACTGAGATCCGACAAGTCGTGATCGAGGCTGGCGAAGACAGCTCCGGGAATATGTTCTGCAAGGTAATCGCGCTCGCCCTTGCCTGCGTCGGAGAGGTCATGGCGACAGTCGACAATCAGCACGTCATCCGGCGACAGTGCGGCCAACTCGGCGGCGGAAATCAGCGTGGTTTTCATGAGCGCTCCATCCTCTGCAACAGGTTCTGCAGCATCGCGGCCGTGGCGCCCCAGATGCGATGACCGTCATGCTCGAATTCCACCATTTCGCGTTGATGGCCACGGTATTCCATGACATAACGCTTCAGGTTGCCCGGTTCAAGGAAGAAAGCCAGCGGCACTTCGAACACTTCGGCCACTTCGTTGGGTGCCGGATGAAAACGTGCCTCGGATGCGATACGCGCGACCACTGGGGTAATGCAAAAGCCACTGACGGTTTCGAAACAATCCAGATAGCCCAGCGGCGTGACCAGCGATCGATCCAGGCCGATCTCTTCTTCGCTCTCGCGCAGCGCCGTGGTTAGCGCATTGCCATCTGCAGGATCCGTGCGACCGCCCGGGAAAGAAACCTGCCCCGCATGCGAGCTCAGATGATCGGTGCGCACCGTAAACACCATGCGCGGCTGCGCGTCATCGCGCAAACCGATCAGCACTGCGGCGGGAAGTCGCGGGGTGTCGCCAAGCAGCTCGGTCATCTGCATGTGGTTCCAGCCCGGCGCCGTCGGCGGCTGCGACAACGGACGCAGTGCGCGCTGCAAGGCCTCCATCGCCATCACGCGGACTCGCGTGCGGGAAGCACCACATCCATGAAATGGGAGCGCTCGGTCTCACTCATGCTGCGCCAGCGGGCGATTTCATCGCCCGTGCGATAACAGCCAAGACAATAGCCGTGCGGATCGAGTCGGCAAATGCCGACGCACGGGCTCAAAATAGCTTGAAGGGGAAGCTGGGAATCGTTCGACATGCACCTACCATGATAACGCAGGTAGGTCAGGGGCCGGCGGCCTGCGGATTCGGCGGTTTGATGTCCAGCAGCTCAATATCGAACACCAGTGCCTGATTCGGACCGATCCGCGGCAACGCCCCGTGCTCGCCGTAGGCCAGCTGGGGCGGAATCACCACTTTCCAGCGATCGCCGACGTGCATACGCGGAATCACGTATTGCCAGCCGCGGATGACCTTGTCCACGGTGAAGCTCACCGGTGCACCGTGCGCCCAGGTGCTGTCGAACTCAGTGCCGTCGATCAGCATGCCGCGGTAGTTCACCGTCACCAGGCTGTCGATACCTGGACTGGCAGTACCGTCGCCCTTCTTGAGCACCGAATACTGGATACCCGAGGGTAGTTGCACCACACCTGGCAGCGTAGCGTTGTGCGTCAGGTACTCGGCGCTCTTGCGTGCATTGTCGACGGCGATGCGGTTGTACTCGGCCATCGCCTGCTCGTGCATGCGCTCGCCCAGACTGACCAGTTGATCGACCATCTCTTCCTTAGGTACGGCGGGCGGGCGCTTGGCGTAGGCGTCCTCGATCGCCCGTTGCAGCACGGCCATGTCCACCGGGAAATCGCCTTCGGAGAACTGGGTGCCGATGCGATAGCCGATCGCGTAGGAAAGCTTGTGCTTATCCAGTTTGGCCGGCGGCGGTTGCGGCGGACTGGGTGCAGTCGGTCCCTGTGCCTGTGCCGCGAACACGGCAAGCAGCATCAATCCTGGGACCAGCCAACGCAGTTGTGCCATTCGTTTCTCCATGGCGGCAAGCATACGGCGAAAGCCGCCATCCTAAGCGGTCTGACCGTTTCGCGCAGCTGCCGACCATTCGACGTGTCGTAAGAGTCTGTTTGAGAACACCTGGGGCAGCAAAGGTTCCCACTGCTAAAATCGGTGCTTTATGTTCAATACGGAGTCCGCCATGGCGTACCGCAACCTTGAAATCGGCAATCGCGATGCTGTACGTACGATCACCGTCAACCGGCCGGACAAGCTCAACGCGCTGAATCGCGACACTTTGAACGAGCTGACGCTGGCTTTCACTCAGGCTGCACAGGACGACGCCGTTCGCGCGGTGGTACTGGCCGGTGCAGGCGAAAAAGCCTTCGTGGCCGGGGCGGATATCAGCGAAATGCACGGCTACACCTCGGTCCAGGCGCAAAACTTCTCGCGCACCGGGCAGCGGCTGATGAGCACCATCGAGCGGCTCGGAAAACCCGTGATCGCGCGCATTCAAGGGTTTGCATTGGGCGGCGGCATGGAGCTGGCCATGGCCTGCCATCTGCGCATCGCCAGCGAAAAAGCCAAGTTCGGCCAACCCGAGATCAATCTCGGTCTCGTCCCTGGTTTCGGCGGCACTCAGCGTTTGCTGCGCTTGGCCGGCCGTAGCGCGGCACTGGAGCTTTGCCTAACCGGCAGCCTGATCACGGCACAGCGTGCTTACGAACTGGGTGCGATCAATCGTGTCGTGGCACCGGAGGCACTGGACGAAACGGTCAACACGCTCGCCGATCAGCTGGCCCATGCTGCTCCGCTGGCCGCTGCCGGCATTCTTGACGCCGTGCTGCAGGGCGGCGAGATGTCCATTGATCAAGGCCTGGAATTTGAGACGCAGGCGTTTGCTTTAGCGTTTGCAACGGAGGACATGCAGGAAGGTACTAGCGCATTCCTGGAGAAGCGCAAAGCCGTCTTCAAAGGGAAATGAACATCCCATGGGCGGGCTACTCTTTCAGCTCGCCCGTTCCGATGTGCTCGTCAATGATCGCCGCGATACTTCTTCTCGCCCGCGGTGATACGCAGATCCAGTCGATTTTCCGGCGGTGCCAAAGGACAGGTCGCGAACGAAGTGAACGCGCAAGGCGGGTTATAGGCCTTGTTGAAATCCAGCACGACTTTACCGTTCACTGGCAGCGCGGCGTATAGGAATCGCGCCGCGCCATAGGTTTCATGGCCCGACGTGCGATCAGCAAGCACGAAGAACAGTTCACCGCCCGGTTCTTCCTGATACGGCAAGAGTTCGTAGGTGTGTCCGTCACGCACGAACACCGCCTTGCCTGGCACTTTCACTGTATCGATCGTGCCAATCACCGTGCCCATCTGCAGATCGTGCGGTGGGTTGAACGGTACCCAGTCGGCAACGATGTGCCAGGATGGATCGATCGGAAAATAGTCGATGCCGAGAAAATGCTGCCGGGTGGTGGCGGTTGTGTCCTTCACGCGCAAGCCCTTGCGGCCCTCGCGGTCGATCACATAGAAATTGGCCGTGCCGAAGGCAACGGTGGTTGGCGCCGCATCGCCGGTGACATGTACATCGTCGATCAGCACCGCTTCGTGTGCCGGCTTGCCGTCGACTGTCGCTCCACTTCCATCGGCGAGCGTGATATGCAGCTGCCCTGCTTTGTCGAGAGTTACGACGCCCAAATGCGCAGGCCCGGCCTGCAACACGACGTTGTTATCCGAGGCTGTGCCGATTTTATTGGAACCTTCCTGCAACCATTCCAGTCCGATCAAACTCAGCCAGCCGTCGGGCGCAGTCAACCGTGCGACGCGCTCAGCACGCCACTGCTCGATGCTTTGCTGGTAGGCGTCGGATGACGTGGCTTGTTTGGGGGTATCAGCATGCACGAGGGCTACTCCAGTACTCAGAATCAGTCCGGCCAGGACATTGCGCCACATGGGGTCCGCTCCGCTCGATGCAAGGAGGCCCAGTATGGACGTCTATTCGAAAGCGACACAAGCGCCGCTTAACGACCACGCAGAAATAGCTTATCCAGTTCGTTCATATTGATTTGCACCCAGGTCGGGCGGCCGTGGTTGCATTGACCGGAACGCTCAGTCGCTTCCATCTCGCGCAGCAACGCATTCATTTCCGGCAGCGTGAGGCGCCTTCCAGCGCGCACCGAACCGTGGCAAGCCATGGTGGACAGCAGTTCGTTTTCCAGTTCCTGCAATTGACGCGAACTGCCGTGCTGCGCCAGTTCGCCCAGGACGTTCCGCGTAAGTTCGGCGACATCCGCGCCTTCGAGCAGGGCCGGAATGCGCCGTACCACCACAGCAGATGGACCGCTGCGCGAAAGTTCCAACCCCCACTCGGCCAATGCCTCGCCGTGTTCCTCGGCGGCGGCGGCCTCTTTCGCGCTGACCGCTACCGACAGCGGCACGAGCAGGATTTGTGAACGAAGATTGCTGCAAACCCGTGCCGACTTGAGCTTTTCGTAAGTGATGCGCTCGTGCGCAGCGTGCATGTCGACTAGTACGAGGCCGTGTGTATTCTCGGCCAGAATATAAATCGTCTTCAGCTGTGCGATGGCATAACCCAGCGGTGGCGCATCGCCATCATTGACCGATGATGTGTGCGGCAGCAGATCGGTGTGGTTGCTGGCGACTTCGCCCATTAAGGCGGCGTATCCGGCCAACGGTTCCTCACGTACGCCGAGATGCAAACGGCTTTGGGCGAACCCGCTTTGCCAGCCTGTCGTCTGCCCGCCTATCGCGTGCGCAGCGGGCGACGCTACGCCGGGAGCGGCCGCCCATGCTGTGCTCTCCGGTTGCACGCTCTGCCCGGCGCGTGTTTCCGCCAGTGCTTCGTGCAATGTGCGAAACAGGAAATCGTGGACCAGCCGTTGCTCGCGAAAGCGCACTTCATGCTTGGCCGGATGTACGTTGACGTCCACACCGGCGGGATCCAGATCCAGATAGAGCACGAACGCCGGATATCGGCCATGGAACAGCACATCGGCGTAGGCCTGACGCACCGCGTGCGAGACCACTCGGTCGCGCACCAAACGACCGTTGACGTAGAAATATTGCGCATCCGCCTGCGAACGCGATGCGGTCGGCAAACCGACCCAACCCGACAGACGCATGCCGGCCGTGGCGTGATCGATACGCAGGCTTTGCTGAGGAAACTCGTCACCCAGCACTTCCGCCACACGCGTCAGCATCGCCTGCTCGTCGCGCGCTGCTTTCCACACGCGCACGGATTTGCCGTTGTGGCTCAAACGAAATTCGACGCCGCTGCGTGCGAGCGCGAGCGATTTGAGCAGGTCGTCGATATGCGCAAACTCGGTACGTTCGGCGCGGAGGAATTTGCGCCGCGCCGGAACGTTGTAGAAGAGATCACGCACTTCCACACTGGTACCTTGCGGATGCTGCGCGGGCCGCGCGGCCTGCATGCGGCCGCTATCGACCTCGATGCGGAACGCGCTATCCAATCCCTTCAGGCGCGATGTAATGGCAAACCGCGCCACCGACGACATCGACGCGAGCGCTTCGCCGCGGAAGCCCATGCTCGCCACGTGCTCTAGATCGTCGAAGCTGCCGATCTTGCTGGTTGCGTGCGAGGCGACTGCCAGCGGCAAATCGTCGGCCGCAATGCCATCGCCATCGTCACGCACGCGGATCAGCCGCGCTCCGCCGAGTTCGATATCGACTTCGATGCGCGTAGCACCAGCGTCAATGCTGTTTTCGACCAACTCCTTGACGACCGACGACGGCCGTTCGATCACTTCGCCGGCAGCAATCTGGTTGATGAGTTCGGGGGGAAGCGGGCGGATCCGGGACATAAGGCAAGCTTAACAGCGCTTGCCCAGAATCAACTATCCGGAATCTCCAGCATCATGCCGGCGTGGACGCTGTTGCTGCTAATGCCATTGATGCTTTTCAGCGAATCGACGCTCACACCGTATTGCTTGGCGATGCTGCGCAGGCTCTCGCCTTGGGTAACGCGGTGCATGTCGCGCACGTCTGAATCGGCCGGCGTCGGCGCGCTTGCCACGGCGACCTTGTTCGTCGATTTGACGGTGGCAGCCAGATCGCTGTCATTACCGATCATGACGCCCTTCCGGCGTGCAGCTTCAGCGGCGAACCATGTTCCAGGCGGCGGTTCATTCATGAAATAGCTTTTCACGCCATCCATGATCGCTGTCGCCAACTGTTCTTGATGATCGGAATCGCGCAGCTTGCGCTCTTCGACCGGATTGCTGATGAAGGCTGTCTCGACCAGGATCGAAGGCACATCCGGTGAGCGGAGCACCACGAAGTTGGCTTGTTCCACATATCCGCGGTGGGTCGGCCCAAGCGCCGACAAGGCATTGAGCACGTTTTGGGCGACCGTTTGGCTCGCCTGCACCGCCCAACCCTGCTGCATGTCCAGCAACACAGAGGCAAGACTGTCGTTTTCAGCGGCAAGCGACACGCCGCCGATCAGATCGGAACTGTTTTCGCGATCGGCCAGCATCTGCGCAGCCACCGAACTCTTGCCACGCGAGGACAACACCCAGACCGATGCCCCCTTGGCATCGCTGCCGGGATACGAGTCGGCGTGGATCGCGACGAACAGATCGGCCTGGTTCTGCCGGGCGATCTCGTAACGCTGCTTCAGCGGGATGAAGTAGTCGCCATCGCGGGTAAGGATGGCCTTCATGCCGGGCTGGCGGTTGATCTGGGCGGCCAGGTCGCGCGCGACCGCCAGGGTCACGTTCTTTTCCAACGTGCCGTCCGGGCCGTGGGCGCCTTGGTCCTTGCCACCATGACCTGCATCGACCGCCACGATGACCTGGCGCTGGCTGTTCAACAGCACCGCGGCCTGACGGGTCGTCACACCTTTGCGGGAGGTCAGTTTGCTGCTCGCATTGACGGTGACGGGGGCTGGAGGCGGCGCGTCCGCGGTGTCATCCGACGTCGTGGTGTCTGACGGGCTGTCCGCTGTCGCCGTGGCGACGGGGGTGGACTTGCCGGACGTCGATGCATTCGCCGTCGCAGGATAAAGATCCAGCACGAGCCGATAACCGGACTGTCCCGAGGGACCCAGCAGGAAGCTCTTGGGCTGGCTATGGGGCGCAACGGAAGCGGTGAGGCGCACGGAACTACCCTGGCGCGTGCTATCGAGGCCCTTGAAGAGCCCCTGCGCAGCCGGCGTATCAAACTGACCGGCAACGCGGCTATCGCTCAGATCCAGCACGATCCGGTCGCCTTGCTGGCTAAGCGTGTACTTCGTAGGGCCTGACAGGTCGAAAACGACCCGGGTGTATTCGGGACCGGCCCAGACTCGGGCGTTCTTCACGTCGGCGGCATGCAGCGCGCCATAGGGCACCGCGGTGATGATCGCGGTACCAGCCAGCCAGACAGCGCGAGTAAGGAGTCCCCTCATAGCGCGAATTGAAGCGCAGCGTCTTCCTGAATGCAAGAGTTTTTCCTTTGAATTTCCATAACCTGCAGGGTATTTGTCAGACAAGCTCAAGCTATTGCCCATAAGCCACGCATTTCGCAGGCAAGCTCACCCGGCCCGATCCGTTCAGTTTTCCCATACGGGACGAATACTTAGCGCAATCCAGAGACTTACCGGCGCCTCACCGCAAACGGGCCAGTACACGCTCCCCGCGTGGCGTGCGTGGTCGCAACCTTGCGCTGCGACCAGACCCTTCGTAGGCCAGTTCGAGTTCCAGATCGGGTGCCGGCAAGGCACCGCGCCCCCGCTCCGGCCATTCCACCAAGATCAGAGCCGCCGGATCGGATAGCGCATCCAGGCCAAGCCATTCGAGCTCGCCCGGATCGGCGATGCGGTAAAGATCCAGATGCCAAGCCGGCCGACCGTGCGCCTGATAACCCTCGACCAGGCTGTAGGTTGGACTCTTGATGCGCTCGCCGACACCTAGGGCGGTGAGCATGGCGCGCGCGAAGCTGGTCTTGCCGGCGCCTAACTCGCCGCGCAGATACACCACCAGTCCGCCATCCAGCGCTTCGGCGAGCCTGGCGCCGAATGCGCGCGTGGCGTCCTCGTCGGCAAGCTCCCACTGTTGCTCAGACATGCTCAAGTCCGTTGCCGAGAAGACGCAAGGGCTCCAGTAAATCACTCGCCAACAATCCACGCTCACCATGGCGCGCAGCCACATCGCCGGCACGCGCATGCAAGCCGACACCGAGGCGAGCCGCCTCCCACGCGGAGCAACCCTGCGCCAACAATGCGGCGATCACACCTGTCAGAAGATCGCCCATGCCGCCACTGGCCATGCCTGGATTCCCCCATATACAGACGTCTAGACGTCCATCGGGATTTGCAATAAGGCTGCCCGAACCTTTCAGGACTACAACCGCGCCGTAACGTTGTGCCAGCGCACGCGCTGCGTCGAATCGATCCAGCCCGATCTCTGCGACCGTCTTGTCGAGCAATCGTGCCGCCTCACCCGGGTGCGGCGTCAGTACGGCCGGCGTCGCAAAGCGGCGGGGTTCACGTGCGAGCAGATTGAGCCCATCGGCATCCAACACCAACGGTTTCCCGCTATCGAGCGCCGTCAGCCACAACGCATGCCCCCATGCGCCCTGCCCCAACCCGGGGCCCACCGCGAGTACATCGGCACGCTCCAACAACGGTTGCAGTTCCTGCGGGCCGTGGACGCCATGCGCCATCAGTTCCGGCCGTGCGCTGTTCAAAGCAAGCAGATGGTCGGCACGCGTCGCGACACTGACCAGACCTGCACCGCTGCGCAAGGTCGCCTCTCCGCACAAGCGGATGGCTCCTGCGGTGCCATGATCGCCACCGATGGCGAGCACGTGGCCGCAATCGCCCTTGTGCGCGTCGCGTGCGCGCGGCGGCAAATGGGTTGCTTCGAGCAAGGCCGAATCATGGGGCATACCCTGCCAGAGAATATCCGGCAGGCCGAGCGTATCGATATGCAACACGCCAACTTTAGAGAGCGCCTGCCCGGTGTACATCCCACGCTTGGCGGCGATGAAGCTGACCGTGAGCTGCGCATCTATGGCCGCACCCGGACAATGGCCCGTATCTGCATTCAGTCCTGAAGGCACGTCTAGCGCTAGTACCGGCACGCCAGACGCATTGATGCGTTCTATCAGCGCAGCCACGCTTGCCTCCGGCGCGCGATTCAAACCCGTGCCATAGAGCGCATCGACGTAGACATCCGCCGGTGGTAGCGATGACTCCTGCCTCCAGCGATGCGTGATGCCCGCGCCTCGCTGCCAGGTATCACGCGCGGCAGCGGCATCGCCGAGGGATGCATCACTCAGTTCGATCACTTCCACCGCCACGCCCGCACCATGCGCGAGGCGGGCAAGTAAATACCCATCACCACCGTTATTGCCTGGACCACAGAACACCACGATTCGCCGTGCCTGCGGCCAGTGTCGGCACAAACAGGCGAATGCGGCGGTGGCCGCCCGGCTCATCAGCTCGAAGCCGCTGATGCCGAGGTCGTCGATGGCCCGTCGATCGAGGGCGCGTACCTGCTCGACGGTGTAAAGATCGCGGTGATGCGTGGTCGCATGCATCGGCCGATTATAGGCAGCGATTACAATAGACGCATGTCCACACATGCGCAGCCGGATTACGCCTCGCTCGCCAGCGATATCAAACGCTGGGCGCGCGAGCTCGGCTTTGCCGAGACGGGCATCAGCGGCGTCGCGCTGGGTCAGGACGAACAGCACCTGCAGCGCTGGCTGGAAGACGGTTATCACGGCGAGATGGCCTACATGGCGCGCCACGGCAGCAAGCGCAGCCGGCCGGACGAACTCGAACCCGGCACACAACGAGTGATCTCGGTACGCATGGACTACATGCCGCCCGGCACACAGCATGCCTGGGACGTGATTCGCGATACCGAAACGGGATATGTGGCGCGTTACGCGCTGGGTCGCGATTACCACAAGCTGATGCGCAACCGTTTGCAGAAACTCGCCGAACGCATCCGCGATGCCGTCGGCAATTTCGGTTATCGCGCTTATGTCGATTCGGCGCCGGTGCTGGAGAAGGCGTTGGCACGCAATGCGGGGCTCGGTTGGATCGGCAAGCACACGGTGCTGATCAATCGTGATGCGGGTTCGTATTTCTTCCTTGGCGAGCTTTACACCGACCTGCCGCTGCCTGTCGACGAACCGGCAAGCGCGCACTGCGGCACGTGCCGTAAGTGCATCGATATATGCCCGACCCAAGCCATCGTCGGCCCTTACCGGCTCGATGCACGCCGCTGCATTTCCTATCTCACTATCGAGCTGAAAGGCTCGATTCCCGAAGAACTGCGCGTACCGATGGGCAACCGCATCTTCGGCTGCGACGACTGCCAGTTGATTTGTCCGTGGAACAAATTCGCGCAGGAAGCCGCCGAGCCGGATTTCGCGCCAAGGCATAGCCTCGATGGCGCGAAATTGGTGGAATTGTTCGGATGGAGCGAAGCCGAATTTCTTCAGCGCACCGAAGGCATGGCGATTCGCCGTACCGGTTACGAGGGCTGGTTACGCAACATCGCCGTGGCGCTGGGCAATGCGCCACACTCGGAACAGGTTCGTGACGCGCTTAGGGCACGCAGCGATCATCCATCGGAAGTCGTCCGCGAGCACGTCGCTTGGGCGCTGGCGCAACAGCAGGCGACCGCACCGGCCGCCTGAACGAACGACTTAGGCCACAGCCATCTGCTTGGGGATCGAGCGATTGGTGTGGGTCATGCGATTGTCCTTGTCCACATACACCATCGTCGGCTGGAACTGTTCCAGTTCGGCCTCGTTCAAATGTGCGAACGACGCGATGATGATGAGGTTGCCCGGCTGCGCACGGTGCGCGGCACTGCCGTTCACCGAGATGATGCCGGAACCTTCCTCAGCGCGCAGCGCATAGGTGACGAAGCGCTTACCGTTGTCGATATTCCACGCGTGGATCTGCTCGTACTCGCGGATGCCCGATGCATCGAGCAGCAAGCCGTCGATGGCGATCGAACCCTCGTAGTGCAGCTCCGCGTGGGTCACGGTGACGCGGTGGATCTTCGCCTTCAGCATGTTGAGTTGCATGACTTCACCCAGCAGGAACTGCCTGCATAGCACGCTATTATCGAACTGCCGGCGCTGCGTCGCAACATCGGCTCCGAGCCGGTAAATAGGGGTGGCTCAGTCGAATAGCAAGTTGTCGATCAGGCGGGTGGTGCCGAGCCGGGCGGCGATCAGGGCGACCAGGCCCTCGTGCTCGCTGTCGGCAGGTTCGGAAAGGTCCTCGGCACGCCGGATCGCGGCGTAATCGGGGACGAAGCCAGCACGTTCCAGCTTGGACGCGGCAGCCTGTTCCACCACCTTCCGGGCATGCCCCTTGGCGATCAGATCGCGCATCTGCTGCAGAGTCTGGTAGATCTGCACCGCTTCGGCCCGTTCAGCGGGCGAGAGGTATTGGTTGCGGGAGCTCAGGGCCAGGCCATCCTCGGCACGCAGGGTCGGCGCCCCCATCACTTTCACCGGCAGGGAGAGATCGCGCACCATCCGCTCGATCACCTTTAGCTGCTGGAAATCTTTTTGACCGAACAGGGCCGTATCGGGCTGCACCAGATTGAACAGCTTGCAGACCACGGTCGCGACACCATCGAAATGACCCGGGCGATGGGCGCCTTCCAGAGTGTCGGTGATGTCGGGGACATGCAGGCTCACGCTACTGACGGCACCGAACGGGTATACCGTCGCCACATCCGGCGCGAACAGGAGATCGCAACCGGATTCGGCCAGGCCGGCCTGATCCTGCGCAAGCGTGCGTGGGTAACGCTCGAAATCCTCATTCGGCCCGAACTGGGTCGGATTGACGAACACGCTGGCCACCACGCGATCCGTGCGCTCCCTCGCCAGTTTGACTAGCGAATAGTGGCCCGCGTGCAAATTGCCCAGGGTCGGCACGAAACCGACCGTATGCCCTTGCGAGCGCCAACCACGGATCGTGGCTCGCAGACTTGCTGCGTCTTGCACCGTTTGCATGAAAATCCGCTCTAGTTGAAACCGTGTTCTGCCGCGGGAAAGGTGCCGTTACGCACATCGGCTACATAGGCTTCGATCGCATCGCCGATCGAAGCACGCCCAGCGAGAAAATCCTTGCTGAACTTCGGACGCTTGCCAGGCGTAATACCAAGCATGTCATAGATCACCAGCACCTGGCCGTCGCAATGCGGGCCTGCGCCGATGCCGATCACCGGGATATGAAGCGCCTTGGTAACGCGTTCGCCCAGCGTCGTGGGAACACCTTCCAGCACCAGCAGATCGGCACCCGCCTGCTGCACCGCCAAGGCCTCGCTCACCACGCGATCGGCGGCATCCTGGGCACGACCCTGGATCTTGAAGCCGCCGAACTTGTGCACGGATTGCGGCGTCAGCCCAAGATGCGCACACACCGGTATCGCACGCTCGGTCAATGCGTGGATCGATTCGAGGATATGCGGCGCAGCACCTTCGATCTTGATCATCGCGGCGCCGGCCTCGCCCACCAGCCTCGCGCCTGCCTCCAGCGCATAGGCGACGTCGCGATCGGCCATGAACGGCATATCGGTTATCAGCAAAGTCGCCGACAAACCGCGCGCCACTGCGCTGGTGTGATAGGCCATCTGGTCGAGCGTCACCGGCAACGTGCTGCGATGACCCTGAATCACCATGCCGAGCGAATCGCCGACCAGCGCGATATCGACACCCGCCTGTTCGACCTGGACGGCGAAACTGGCGTCGTACGCGGTGAGCATGACGATCTTGCGCCCTTCGGCTTTCATCGTATGCAAACCCGGTACGGTGACCGGCTTGCGGGCGGAAGCCTTGGTGTTGTCCACGTACACGGCTATTCCTTCAATGCTGCGGTGAACAATTATCCGGCCTGGGGTGGCAAAGGCTCAAGCCAATACCTCGCAGCCTTGTGTATCAACGGCTCGCAGAAGATCAGCCACATTCCCCTGCCCTGGAATCTCCAGGTCAGGCGCCACGTCGCTCAACGGCAACAGCACGAAGGCGCGCTCGGCGATGTGCGGATGCGGCAAGGTCAGCCGCTCGTCGCTGACTGTTTTGCCGGCCACATGCAATAGGTCCAGATCGAGCGTGCGAGGGCCCCAGCGTTCGCCGCCGCGCTCGCGGCCGGCATGACGCTCGATCTCCAGTAACGCATCTAGCAGGTCGTGCGGCGGTAGCGGCGTTTCCAGCACGGCCACCGCGTTCAGAAAATCAGGCTGATCATGCATGCCCCAGGGCGGTGTGCGGTAAAACCGGGAATGCGCGAGCACACGGGTATCCGGCAAGCGCGCCAATGCTTCGAGGGCATGGAGCAGTTGCTGTCGGGAATCGCCAAGGTTGCTGCCCAGCGCAACGTATGCGCGCATCAGGTCGCCCCGGATTTACCGGCCGGTTTGCGTCGACGTTTGCGCTTGCGTGGTGCGGTACCGCTGCGAACGGGTTCGGCAACATCGATCGCCGTCCCTGCATGATGCAACGGCAGGGCAGCTGCCAGCGTTTCGTGCGGCAGCTGCTGGGCATGCTCCCACCATTGACCGAGTTCACCCATCGCCGGCGACTCGGCGGCGCGCAGCAAAAGGAAGTCGAAGGCCGCGCGGAAACGCGGATGCGTCAGCAAGCGGAACACCTTCTTGCGTTGAATCTGCTCGAAGCGCGGTTGCAACGACCAGATTTCTTCCATCGTGATCGTAAAGCGCCGCGGGATGGCCACGCGCTGGCATTGTTCGGCCACCACGTGGGTGGCCGCGCGCGCCCAGGATTCGTTGGCGTCTTTGCCTTGCGTCGTCCAGGTGTGGGCAAGATCGCGCACTTCACCCCATAGCAGCACGGCGAACAAGAAGGCTGGTGTAACCGACTTGCCTTCCGAAACACGGGCATCGGTATTTTCCAAGCCGCGTTCGATCAACGAGCGCAAAGCCTTGTCGCCGCGCTTGAGCGCACGCGCCGTGGCAGGAAATATGAACTTGAGCAGGCCGCATTGTTCCAGCATGCGGAAGCTTTTCAGGCCGTGCCCGGTCAGAAACATCTTGAGCGATTCGTCGAACAGACGCGCCGGCGCGACGCCGCTCAGCAACGGCCCCAACTCGGCGAACGGCGCGACGCCTGCCGGGTCGATGCGAAAATCGAGCTTCGCCGCCAGCCTTGCAGCGCGCAGCATGCGTACCGGATCCTCACGGTAACGCGTGACCGGATCGCCGATCAGGCGCAGCACGCGATCATGCAGGTCCTGCACACCGCCCACGTAATCGCGCACCGAGAAATCGCTGACGTCGTAGTACATCGCGTTGACGCGGAAATCGCGGCGCAGCGCATCTTCTTCGATGGTGCCCCATACGTTGTCGCGCACTATGCGTCCGTCCACGACATGGCGATCGCCGTCGCCCTCTTCCTCGCCGGTGCCGCGGAAGGTCGCTACCTCGATGATCTCGTCGCCGTACACCACGTGGGCAAGACGAAAACGGCGGCCGATCAGGCGGCAATTGCGGAACAGCTTCTTGACTTCATCGGGCGTCGCATTGGTCGCCACGTCGAAATCTTTCGGATGTCCGCCCAGCAGCAGATCGCGCACCGCCCCGCCGACGAGGTATGCGTTGTAGCCGGCCTCATTCAGGCGATAGAGCACGCGCAAGGCTGCCTTGCTGATGTTTTTGCGCGAGATCGTGTGCTGCTCACGCGGAATGATGCGCAGCACTGGCTTGGCGTCGTTCCTGGCTTTGGGATTCAAGCGATCGAAATCCTTGCGGGTATCCAACTTCCGATGGCACGTACGAATACTGCGAACATGCCCAGGCTCCATCAATATCGGCCAAAAGCACTGTCCTGCAAGCGTTTTGGCCCAGTAGGCTGCCGTCCGCGGGCGTTGCCGGACGAAGCAATTCAGCTATACTACCGCGCCTCGCAACAATACGCTCCCATCGTCTAGTGGCCTAGGACACCGCCCTCTCAAGGCGGGAACACGAGTTCGAACCTCGTTGGGAGCGCCATCACCCAGTATTATCGGCTCCCAATCCACAGCAGGCACACGACAGCATGACCTTTGTCGTCACCGATAACTGCATCAAATGCAAATACACCGATTGCGTTGAAGTCTGTCCCGTCGACGCATTCCACGAAGGCCCCAACTTCCTGGTGATCGATCCGGACGAGTGCATCGACTGCACCCTGTGCGAGCCCGAGTGCCCGATCAACGCGATCTATCCGGAAGACGATGTACCCGCCGGCCAGGAAGGCTTTACGCCGCTGAACAAGGAATTGGCCAAGGCGTGGCCGGTCATCACCGTGCGCAAAGACGCGCTGGCCGATGCGAAAGAATGGGAAAACAAGCCCGATAAGCTCAATCTGCTCGAACGCTGAGCAAGTCGGCCCAAACAAAAACGCCGCCCCATGGGCGGCGTTTTTGTTTGTTTGAGCCCTTGCGAGGCTGAGCAGTTGCTCAGCCCTTGCCGCCCAGGCGGGACTTCAGGCTGTCGACCACTTTCGCGACGGCAGCGGCTTCACCCTGCGCGCGCACTTCGCTCGAGCCCTGGCCACTCGTGTTGATGGTGACCAACACCTGGCGCGGCGCGACATTGGGGCCGCTCGAACTGCTGCTGCCGCGACCGAACATACGGCCCAGGAAACTCGCCTTTTCCACCGGTTGGTCGGAAGCAAGCACGTTGAGGGTGTAGGTGTGTGCGGCGTCGTCGTGGCCCTGCAGCGAACCGATCTCGCCATTGCTCAAGGCCTCGCCTACGCGACGATAGGTGTCGTCCACGCTATCGGCCAGGATAAAGCCATCGGTAATCATGCCCGGTGTGCTACCGACCCGTGCGGTGGCGCCATTCGGAGACGGCTGGTTGCTGCCGGGCGGCGGGATCACCAGCGCGGCGCTAGCCGAAGGCGTATCCAGGCCCGGCGGGATTTCCAGCGGCGACTGCTGCTTGGCGTTCTGCCACGCTCGCTCGGAACGGAACATGCCGCAGCCCGAAAGCAGCAGGCCAGAGAGAGCCAGGGCCGGCAGGGCAACGGCGAGGGAAGATTTCTTCATGTAGTGAGATTCCGTAGATGTTCCGAAGTTGAGTCGAGCCGTCGACCGGGTCAGGCGGCATCCGCCAAGGATGCCAGAGTCGCCAAGGCCTTGCGCAACTGCTCGCGCGCCGGCCCTTGTTCCAGTTCCACCAGCGGCAGCCGCGGCGTCGCCGTTCCCAACCCCAGTTCCGGCAGGCCTGCCTTTACTGCGATCGGGTTCGGCGCACAGTTGAGCGCCTGCACCAAGGGATCGAGCACCGCATGACAGCGTGCAGTGGCCCCGCGATCACCTGCGGTGGCCGCATCGCACAATGCACGAAAAGCCCTGGGTGCAAGGTTGGCCACCACCGAAATGACGCCAGCCGCACCTGCCAGCATGGCATCACCTCCGCTGGCATCGTCGCCGGACAGATAGACGAAATCCGGGCGCACAAGTTCCGCAGTGCGCCGAATACGCTCGGCATCGCCTCGCGCTTCCTTGATACCGACGATGGCAGGATGGTCGCGCAAGGCCGCCGTCGTCTCGGGCGCCAGGTCGCAGGCCGTGCGGGATGGCACGTTATACAGCAGCACCGGCAGGCCGCCGTGTTCGGCAACCTCGAGGAAATGCCGACGCAACCCTTCCTGTGTGGGCCGCACGTAATAAGGTGCGACGACCAGCGCGGCATCCGCGCCGAGAGATCGGGCACGCTTCGTAGCGGCTACCGTTTTGGCGGTGCCTGCCTCGCCCGTGCCGGCGATCACCGGAACGCGGCCAGCCACATGCTCGACCGCGTAGGCCAGCAAGCGATCGTACTCATCATGCTCAAGCATGTGCGCCTCACCGGTGGAGCCGGCAACGACCACAGCCTGGGTACCGCCCGCGATCTGGAAGTCGAGCAGGCGACCGAATGCCGCCACATCGAGCACCCCATCCGACCCGAACGGGGTAACCAGTGCGCAGATGCTTCCGCGAATGTCCATGACGCAACCCGCATAAAACCAAGCTTTGCATGTTACTTGCGGCCCTGCAGGACGGGCAAGTAAGCTGGCATATCGTTCGTCGTCATCCCGCACGACGCGGGATCGCCATCGTCCATGTCTACGACTCCCTTTTCCGCGCGATCCAGCACCGATCATCAGCTGCTGATCCAGACGCTGACACCTGCCGCGCGCACGCCACTGCTGGCGCTGGCCCGGCGCATTGCCGATGCGGGCTGCAATCTATCCGACGCGCGGGTCTCGACCATCGGCACGGATACGTCGCTGACCCTGCTCGCCACCGGCGCATGGGACGCCGTCGCCAAGCTCGAAACGGCGCTGACCAAACTGGCGCGTGAGGAAGAGCTTCGCCTGACCCACTACCGCACCAGCCCGCGTGAACCGAGCGGCCACCTGCTGCCCTATCTGGTGGAAGTGGTGTCGTCCGACCGCCCGGGCATCCTGGTCAAGATCGTGGACTTCTTCAGCCGCCACGACATCAGCGTGGAACAGCTCAGCTCGATGCGTTATCAGGCCATGCAGACCGGCGCCTCGATGTTCCAGGCGCAGTTCACGATCGGCGTGCCGGATAAATTGCACATCGCCGCTTTGCGCGACGACTTTCTGGAGTTCTGCGACGGGTTGAATCTCGACGCGATCATGGATCCGGTGAAGTTCTAGGATGCTCCGCCCGGAGTGATCTGACAAGGCTGTTTTCCACTGCCCGACACGCGCTAGTCTCCGCCCAGGCAAGCGCAAAACTCAGTCAGGCTTCCGGAGAACTCATGCCCGACCTCGGCAAGAAAGCCCCCAAGCTGCAAGGCATCACCGGCGACGGCAGCACGCTGAAACTCGATTCACTGAAGGGCCAATGGGTGGTCGTGTATTTCTACCCCAAGGACAGCACGCCCGGTTGCACCAACGAGGCGAACGACTTCCGCGACCTCTATCCGAAATTCCGCAAGCGCCATGCTGAAATCGTCGGCGTTTCGCGCGACTCCGCAAAATCCCACGCCAACTTCGCCAGCAAGCAGGAACTGCCCTTCCCGCTGGTTTCCGACGCCGACGAAACCTGGTGCAACGCCTTCGATGTGATCCATGAAAAGGTGTTGTACGGGAAACGTCACATGGGCGTGGTACGCAGTACCTTTCTGATCGACCCCGACGGCAAGCTCGCCGCGGAGTGGCGGGGCGTGAAAGTGCCCGGCCATGCCCAGGCGGTGCTCGACGCCATACTTGCTCGGTGATTTCCACGTCACACAACGTCGCAAACGTGCTCCGTCCCTTCCACCTCCTGCCTCATGAGGTTCCTTCCGCATGACCGGAAGCAAGCGCATCTACGCCCTCGATACCAACGTGCTGTTGCATGACCCCACCTCGCTGTTCCGTTTCGAGGAACACGACATCTTCATCCCGATGACTGTGCTGGAGGAGCTGGACGAAAAGAAGAAAGGCGCATCGGAAGTCTCGCGCAACGGCCGCCAGGTCAGCCGTTTTCTCAACGAATTGATCGAACGCGGCAACGGCCACGGCATCAGCAATGGTCTTGAGCTGACGAACCCCGAAGGTGTGACGCTCAAGCGCGGCGGCGCGGTAGGCCGGCTGTATTTCCAGCAGCGCACCAGCAACGGTCACGGCAAGGCGGACAACCAGATCCTCTCCTCGGTGATCGAACTGCGCGATCAGAATAAGGATCGCGCCGTCATCCTGGTCACCAAAGACATCAATCTGCGCATCAAGGCCAAAATCTACGGCATCGATGCGGAGGACTACGAAAACGATCGCGCCCTCGACGACTTCGCGCTGCTTTATACCGGCTCCACCGAGCTGCCCGAAACCTTCTGGGACAAGCACCCGGAAGTTCAATCGTGGAACGAGCGCGGCCGCACCTTCTACAAGCTCGATCGCCATGATGATGAAGACTGGTATCCCAACCAGTGTCTGTTCCTGCCCGGCGACAACAGCGTGGAGTTGCGTGTGCTGCATGTCGATGAGCAGCGTGCGACGCTGGTGCTGCTGGACGACCACAGCCACAGCAATCACGCCGTGTGGGGCATTGCCGCGCGCAACCGCGAGCAGAACTTCGCACTCAACGTGCTGATGGATCCGGATGTCGATTTCGTTACCCTGCTCGGCACTGCTGGCACCGGCAAGACGCTGCTGGCGCTCGCAGCAGGGCTTGCCCAGGTGATGGATCAGCAGCGTTATCGCGAAATCATCATGACGCGCGCCACGGTATCCGTCGGCGAAGACATCGGCTTCCTGCCCGGTACCGAGGAAGAAAAGATGACGCCGTGGATGGGCGCGCTCACCGACAATCTCGAAGTGCTCGCCAATCCGGAAGAAGGTGGTAGTTGGGGGCGTCAGGCCACCAATGATTTGCTGGCCTCGCGCATCAAGATCCGCTCGCTCAACTTTATGCGTGGACGCACCTTCCTCTCGCGCTATCTGATCATCGATGAAGCGCAAAACCTCACGCCAAAGCAGATGAAAACGCTGATCACGCGCGCCGGCCCCGGCACCAAGATCGTGTGTCTGGGCAACGTCGAGCAGATCGACACGCCTTACTTGACGGAAACGACCTCGGGTCTCACCTACGCCGTCGATCGCTTCAAGCATTGGTCGCATTCGGCGCATATCACGCTGCGTCGTGGCGAACGCTCGCGTTTGGCCGACTTTGCATCGGAGGCTTTGTAGCCTCCGCCGATATGCCGAGCAACCGCGTGGCGCAGCCGACTACGCCTCCTATCGCCCTCACCATCGCCGGTTCCGACTCCGGCGGTGGTGCCGGCGTCCAGGCGGACCTGAAAACGTTCCATGCACACGGTGTGCATGGACTATCGGTGATTGCGGCGGTGACTTCGCAAAACACGCGGGGAGTGAGCGCGATACATGCTGTACCGCTCACGCACATCCGCCGTCAGATCGAAGCGGTGTTCGATGATTTCCCGATCGCCGCCGTCAAAACAGGCATGCTCGGAAACGCCGCTACAGTGCGCCTGGTTGCGCGAGAGTTGCGCAAACGCAAGCCTGCGTGGCTGGTTGTCGACCCGGTGATGATTGCCACCAGCGGCGCGCGCCTGCTCGACGAGGACGCCATCGATGCCATGATCAACGAATTGATTCCGCTGGCCGATGTGCTGACGCCGAACCTGCCAGAAGCCGAAGCTTTGCTCGGCTGTCCGCTCAGAACATCCACGCGACTTGCCAGCGCTGGCGAAGCACTGCTCGCCCTCGGTGCCGGCAGCGTGCTGTTGAAAGGAGGGCATGCTCGCGGCGATGAAGTCGTGGACCGCTACTTCGACGATCGCGGCTCGATGGAGGTCCGTCATGTCCGCCTGCCGCGCGAAGGTCACGGCACCGGTTGCACCCTTGCGTCGGCCATCGCGGCAGAACTCGCCACGGGCCAAACGCCCCGCTCCGCCGTGCGCCGCGCCAGCGCCTACGTGCATCGCGCGCTGAAACAGGGTTATCGGCCAGGCGGCGGCTCCACGTACGTACTCCGTCACTGAGCCCGGAATAGCCGCAAAATCCTTGACTTGCGGCCATCCGGCCACATACTCCGGGATTGTCCCTGGCGCCATTCGAGCCGCTTTTTACGATGGATTTCCTCAGCCCCCGCTTCATTGCTCTCTACGTGCTGCTGGCCTTCGTGCTGTGCGTGCTGCTGGTGCATCTGCGCGGACGTGCGCGTCTGCGCTTCGATCGCCAACTGGTCGATCATTCGGCAATCTTCGCGCCATACAACTTGCTGATGTATGCCTTCTCGGCCGTTCCTGCCAAACCGATCCTCGATCGCCGCGGCTTCCCGCAACTGGATCTGCTGCAGGCGAACTGGAAGACCATTCGCGATGAAGCGCTGCAGTTGTTCGACGAAGGGCACATCCGCGCAGCGGAGAAACACAACGACGCAAGCTTCAATAGCTTCTTCAAGCAGGGCTGGAAACGCTTCTATCTGAAGTGGTACGGCGAGCCCCTGAGTTCGGCGGAAACCTTATGCCCGCAGACGGTCTCGTTGCTGAAATCCATTCCCAGCGTGAAGGCGGCGATGTTTGCCACGCTTGCGCCGCATAGCAAACTCAATCCGCACCGCGATCCGTTTGCCGGTTCGTTGCGTTACCACCTGGGCCTTATTACGCCCAACTCGCGCGATTGCCGCATCTTTGTCGATGGCGAGGAACACGCGTGGGGCGACGGCAAGGATGTCGTGTTCGACGAGACTTTTGTGCACTGGGTGGAAAACAAGACCGATCAGACCCGTGTCATCCTGTTCGCCGACGTCGAGCGTCCGCTGCGCACAGGCCTGATGAATGCCATCAACCATCGCGTAGGTGCTTTCATGGGCAAGATCACGGCTTCACCGAATACCGAATCACCGGAAGAGAAAACCGGTTTCGTCAATCGCATGTTCGCGCTGAACCAGCGCAGCCGCGAACGCAACCGTGCATTCAAAAAGAAATTTCCGAAGTTGTTCCGCACCGTGAAATACATCGGCATGCTCATCTTTATCTGGCTGGTGTTCCTGGCACCCTGGCCCTTCGTGCGCTAGGCACTGTCACGTTTCCGGTCATCCGCGCGTCCTGGCCACAAGCTCTCAACGGAAAGCGCTATGGACCCGCACACCGACCTCTTCCAGCGACACCGCTCCCGCCTGCTGGGACTCGCCTATCGCATGCTCGGCACCCCGGCGGATGCCGAGGACGTACTGCACGATGCCTGGCTGCGCTGGCATGCCCAGGACAAAACCTGCCTTGACGATCCGGAGGCATGGCTGGTTACCGTGACCACTCGGCTAGCACTAGATCGACTGCGCCACGCCAAGGTCGAACGCGAGCATTACACCGGCCCGTGGTTACCCGAGCCGCTGATCGAATCGGAAGATCAACCGGATACGCAAGCCGAACAGGCCGAAACGCTGACGATGTCCTTCTTGCTGATGCTCGAACGGCTCAGCGCGGAAGAACGTGCCGCCTTTCTTTTGCACGAAGTCTTCGACTACAGCCATGCCGAAGCCGCAACCATTCTCGACATCACTGAAGACGCCTGCCGCCAGCGCGTACATCGCGCCAAACAGCGCGTGCGCGACGAACGCACACGCTTCACCGTCAATGCGCAAACTCAACGCCGGCTGCTGGAACGCTTTGCACAGGCGCTGGATCAACCGACCAACGAAAACCTGCACGCACTGTTCGCCGAAGACGCCATGCACATCTCCGACGGCGGTGGCTTAGCCACAGCCACCCTGCGCCCGTTGCTAGGCGCCACGCGTATCACACATCTCTACCTGCAAGTTGCCAAGCACGAGCAAGACCATCACGTGCAACGGCGACTGCACACGCTCAACGACGCGCCCGTGCTGCTGACCTGGGTGGATGGTCAGCTAACCACCGCCACCTGGATCGAATGCGACGGTGAGCGCATTGTCGCGCTGCATGCCTTGCGCAACCCCGAAAAGCTGGCTCGGCTAGCCGCTGTCACGAAAGCGGAAGATGGGACGTCCTTGCATTGAACGGCCGATGCGGCCGCCCTGCACGAGGACCCTACCATGTCACCCCGTTTTTCTTACCAAAACTACCCTGAAGCCCTGAAACCACTATTCGCCATGAAGGCGCACATCGACCGCTCCGGACTCGAGAAGAGCCTGACCAACCTGGTCATGCTGCGTGCCTCGCAACTCAACGGCTGCGCGTACTGCATCGACATGCATAGCAAAGACGCACGTGCAGACGGTGAAACCGAGCAACGCCTTTACCTGCTTCAGGCATGGCGTGAAGCACCGCTCTACAGCGCACGCGAACGCGCAGCGCTGGCCTGGTGCGAAGCCGTCACGCGGCTCAATCCCGTACATGGCGTGCCGGATGAGATCTATGAGCAGACACGCGCCGAATTCAACGAACGCGAACTGCTGGACCTGAATCTGCTGGTGATCCTGATCAACAGCTGGAACCGCATCGCGGCACCTTCACGCACGGAAGCCGGCAACTATCAGCCCGCAGTGCATAAGGCCGCCTGAGTTAACGCGACCGGCAGATACAAAAAGGCCGCCTCGAAAGGCGGCCTTTTTTGAAACACTGCAGCGTTGTTAGGCCTTCACGCGCTTGGCGATCGCCTCGCCGAAGCTCTGGGTGTTGCCCTTGCCACCCAGATCCGGCGTCACGTGATCGCGATCGTTCGCCATCGTGTCGCGGATCGCATGGCGCAGCTTGGTGCCCTTCTCGACCATGCCGAGGTGATCGAGCATGTCGGCCGCGGCCAGCAGCAGAGCGCAAGGGTTGGCGACGCCTTTGCCTGCGATATCCGGTGCCGAACCGTGCACCGCTTCGAAGATCGCCGCGTGCTCGCCGATGTTGTCGCCCGGCGCCAGACCCAGACCGCCAACCAGGCCGGCGCACAGGTCGGAAAGAATGTCGCCGAACAGGTTGGTCGTGACGATCACGTCGAACTGCTCGGGGCGCATCACCAATTGCATGCAGGTGTTGTCCACGATCATCTCGTTGAACTCGATCTGCGGGTATTCCTTGGCGATTTCGCGCGCCACGTTGAGGAACAGGCCCGACGCGGTCTTGATGATGTTGGCCTTGTGCACCGCCGTGACTTTCTTGCGGCCTTTCTTCACCGCCATCTCGAACGCGTAACGCACAATGCGCGAGCTGCCCTTGCGGGTGTTGCGGATCATCGAAATAGCGATTTCACCATCTTCCGACAGCGTCTGGCCTTCGGCCAGGTACGCACCTTCGGTGTTCTCGCGAACGGTGATGATGTCGATATGTTCGTAACGCGCTTTCGTGCCCGGGAAACTGATCGCCGGACGCACGTTCGCGTACAGGTCGAAGTGACGGCGCAGCGTGACGTTGATGGACGTAAAGCCACCGCCTACCGGCGTCGTCAGCGGGCCTTTCAACGCCACCTTGTGCTTGGCGATGGTGTCGAGCGTGGCCTTGGGCAGCAGATCGCCGTGCTTCTCGAGCGCGATCATTCCGGCTTCGACCGTATCGTAAGTAAGGCCGCAATCCAGCGCGTCGAGCACGCGCAACGTGGCGGTCATGATCTCCGGGCCGATACCGTCGCCCGGGATCACCGCAATGGTCTTGCTCATGGGGAAACTCCTTGGATTGAAGCGGGGAGCCGGCGCGCGGGGGGAGGCGCCTGGCTGAAAGCCCGTCAATTATCCCCGACTGGCGTGTCGGCGAACAGTCCGAAACCGCCGCGGGACGTTGCAAATCCTCGCATGGAGCGTTGCAAGAACTCGCATAAGCGTGGCTCTTTGCATTCGCCCCTCCCCCTTTTGGGAGGGGGAGCAAAAGCAATCAAGCGTGATCTTTGCAGTTTTCGCTCTGGTCTGCAGTGTCGCCCGACTCAAGTCGATCCAGGAAATCCACCGCGCGGCGCAGATGCGGGATCACGATCGAACCGCCCACAACCAGTCCCACGCTGAACACCTCGAAGAACTCCTCGCGGCTGACGCCCGCTTCCTTGCACTGCGCCACGTGGTAGCTGATGCAGTCGTCACAACGCAGCACCATGGACGCCACCAGGCCGAGCAACTCCTTGGTCTTCACGTCCAGCGCGCCGGCTTTGTAGGTCTGCGTGTCCAGCGCGAAGAAGCGCCGTACGACCTGATTGTCTTCGGCCAAGATGCGCTCGTTCATGCGCTGACGGAACGCCGTGAATTCGGCAACGCGATCCTTTTCGTTGCTCATGCGGCTTCGCCGATCAGTTGCGCCAACTTGCCGCTGCGGTCGGCCGCGACCAGGTCGTCATAACCGCCGACGAGCTGATCGTTGACAAAGATCTGCGGCACCGTGCGGCGACCGCCGCTGCGCTGGAGCATCGCGTCGCGCTGCACAGGGTCGGTATCCACGCGCACCTCCTCCCACGTCAGGCCCTTGGCCTTCAGTAGGTTCTTGGCCGCCACGCAATAGGGGCATACCGCGGTGGAATAGACTTCGATCTTGGGCATTGCAAAACTCCGAAATTACCTGCGCAATAAATGGCGGTGACGACCATCGAAAACAAGCCGTTTGCTGCTGAACTGCAACGCCGCCGAAAGGTCTCAAGTGGTATTGTCATTCATCTATGACCATGGCACCACGACATCTCCATAAACGATGGCTGACCGCGCTGGTCATGGCCGGCGTAACCTTCGTCGCCGGTGCCCAGGATAAGCCCGACGATGTGCGCCTGCCGGACCTGGGCAGCTCGGCCAATGCGCTGATTTCGCCACAGGAAGCGCAGGATTACGGCGCGATGATGCTCCAGCAGATGCGCGCACTGGATATGGTGGTGGATGATCCGCTGGCGGACGACTACCTCAACAACCTCGGCTTCCGCCTGGTGGCCAACTCGGCCAAGCCCAAGGACCATTTCGCGTTTTTCATCGCCAAGGATCCGGTGATCAATGCGTTCTCGGCGCCTGGCGGTTATGTCGGCATCAATTCCGGGCTGATCATCATCACGCGCAGCGAAGACGAACTGGCGGCGGTGATGGCGCACGAAATCGGCCACATCACGCAAAACCATCTGCAGCGCGCCTACGAATCGGCGAAAAAGGACACGCCGTTGATGGCATTGGTCGCCCTTGGCGCGATTGCCGCTGGCGGCGCGGCGGGCGGCCAGGCTGCCGCGGCAGCGCTGCTGGGTGGCCAGGGCGTGCTGATGCAGAAGGAAATCAACTTCACCCGCAAGGACGAGGCGGAAGCCGACCGCACCGGCATCCAGACGCTCGCCAAGGCGGGCTACGATCCGAACGCCATGGCCGGCTTTTTCCAGCGCATGGAAGACGTGATGAGCACCGACGCCGGCGGCATCAACGTGCCCTCGCTCTTACTTGACCACCCGGTCACGGCGCAGCGCATCAGCGATGCCAAAGCACGCGCCACCACGTTGATCGCGGCACAGAAACAGCAGATCAGCGGCAACCCGCTCGACAAATCCAGCTGGATGCAGAAAACCGCACCTATCGCCTACGTGAAAGACCCCACTTCGTTGCTGGCCACGAATACGGATAATCAAGGTCCCAACACCTATCTGCTGATGCGCGAACGTGTGCGCGTGCTGTCTGACGACGCCTATCGCATGAGCAACTACTACGGCGCACTGATCGGCCATCAATCCGGTTATGACACGCCGGAAAATCGCTACGGCTACGCACTGGCGCTCACCCGCAGCGGCCAGGGCGGCAAGGCCATCACCCAGCTGCAGCCACTACTAGGCAAATACCCCGACAGCCTGATCCTGCGTTTGGCGATGGCCGACGCCCGCCTGCAGGCTGGCCAGCGCGCCGCGGCGCTGGATATCTACGTCGCACTCAATACCCAATCTCCGCGGAACCGGGCTATCGGCTTGGCTTACGCCAACGCGCTGACCCAGGGCGGCACCACCGCGCAGGCGGCGCAGGCCGCCGATATGCTGCGCCCTATGCTGGATAACACCGACGAGCCGGGTATCTTCACCGCCTATGCCCGCGCCAGTGAGAAAGCAGGCGACACGGTTCGTGCCGGCGAGGCCTATGCCCAGGCCAGCTATCTCTCGGGGCGTCCCTTCGACGCGATGGAGCAGCTGAAAACCCTGCTCAAGCGCACTGACCTGGATTATTACGCCAGAGCCCGCATTCAGGCCCGCGTCGCCGATCTGACCCCACTGGTGCTGGAGCTACGCAAGCGGCGTGTGTCTACGGATGACAATCCGGACGGTAATGATCAGACACAACAACAACTCGGAACCACCGCGCCTTGCAGCGGTAGGCTATGCTTCAGCATGGGCAACGGCCGACCCTAAATGCAGTCCGATTCTGGCCTTTGCGACAGTGTTTTCACACACTGTCATCGGCACGTAACATTGCACAGCTGCAATATTTGCGTCATAGGCCAACCCCAATCGGACTCAGCGTGCACAAACGCATCCTTATCGTCGAAGACGAAGCTTCCATCCGCGACATGGTCGCTTTCGCCCTGCGCAAAGCCGGTATGGACACCGCACAGGCCGCTGACGCACGCACGGCACAGATGTCCATCGCCGAGCAAGTTCCGGATCTGATCCTGCTCGACTGGATGCTTCCCGGCACCAGCGGCCTGGATCTGGCCCGTCGTCTGCGCAAGGAAGAACTCAGCCGCGAAGTGCCGATCATCATGCTCACCGCGCGCGGCGAGGAGATGGACCGCGTCAACGGCCTGGAAGCCGGCGTGGACGACTATGTGGTCAAGCCTTTCTCCACGCGCGAGCTGATCGCCCGCATCAAGGCCGTGCTTCGCCGTAGTCAGGGCGACGACGGTTCTGGCATGGTCGAGCTGGGCCGCCTGCGCATCGATGGCCCGGCGCACCGCGTCTTCGCCGTCGACGAACCGGTGCCGATCGGGCCCACCGAATACCGTCTGCTGTATTTCTTCATGACGCACCCGGAACGCGTCTATTCGCGCGCCCAGTTGCTCGATCACGTTTGGGGCGGCAGCGTGTACGTGGAAGAGCGTACCGTCGACGTGCACATCCGCCGCCTGCGCAAGACACTCGAGCCGTGGAAGCTTGAAGACATGGTGCAGACGGTGCGGGGCGCCGGCTATCGATTCTCGGCAAGCCCCTGACGCGCCCGCACCCATGAATCGCCCGTTCGACAGCGCCTGGAAACTCCCCCTCGCGCTGATCGGCGGGTTGGCCGTGGGTGGTTTGGTTGGCTGGTTTGCGGGCGGCCATGTGGCAACTGGCGTGGCCGTTGTCGCCATAGTAGAGATTGTCTTGCTCTTGACGCACTTGCGTCACATTGCTCAGCCCATGATGAGCTCGCTCTCCCCCACGTCCAACATCGACTCCGATCAACCCCGGCACGACCGATTCATGATGCGCTCCCGACGCCTAGCCGCCAATTTGCATGATCTGCGCCGTGCCGCTGGCAACTTGCCGGACGCCATCGTGCTGCTCGATCAAGACCAGCATGTGCGCTGGTTCAACCATGCAGCGGAAAGCCTGCTGGGCCTGCGTCGTCCGCAAGATCGCGGTGTCGTGCTGCGTGACAAACTGCACAATTCTGAGCTCGCCGGCTGGCTGGAAGAGCCCTCGCCGGAACCGCTGAACGATGTCAGCGCACCGGGTCAGCCCAGCCGCCATATCAACGTGACGCTGCTGCCGTTCGGTCAACGCCAACGCCTGCTGCTGGCGCGCGATATCAGTCACATGTCGCGGCTCGAACAGATCCGACGCGATTTCGTGGCCAATGTGTCGCACGAACTACGTACGCCGCTGACGGTGATCCACGGCTATCTTGAGCTGCTCGATCCGGAAGACGTGCCGCACTTGGCTCCTGTGCTCGGCGAAATGCGCGCGCAGTCCAAGCGCATGGGGCAGATCGTGGAAGACCTGCTCACCTTGTCCCGCCTAGAGACGCAGGACCACGTCAACGAGGAGCGCGTGCCGATGGCGCCGCTGCTCGCTACCCTGCGCAAGGAAGCCGAGGCGCTGAGCCAGGGACGCCACAGCATCACCGTCGAATCCACTGCCGAACTCGATTTACTCGGTTCCCCCAAGGATTTGCACAGCGCGCTATCCAACCTGGTGAGCAACGCGGTGCGGTATACACCCACCGGCGGGCGCATATCGGTGCGCTGGGAGCGCACTGCCGACGGCGCCAACTATTCGGTGACCGATACCGGCTACGGTATTCCGGCCGATCACCTCTCCCGTCTTACCGAACGCTTCTATCGCGTCTCCTCGAGCCGCTCGCGCGACAGCGGCGGCACGGGCCTGGGTCTGTCCATCGTCAAACACGTGCTGGGCCTGCACCAGGCACGCCTGGACATCCGCAGCACGCCGGGACAGGGTTCGACGTTCACGTGCTGCTTCGGCCCCGAGCGTCTGCTGACGCCCGAGGTGCACGACAGCAAAAGTCTTGACGGCAACTGAGCAGGTTTCAAAAGGCGCGTAGGCGCGACGCCGCTTCATGCGCCAGAATGTGCGGATGCCTCGTCGCCAAGCCACCCAGCCCGTCGTCAAAGAAACGCCCCAGCCCGAACTGTTCCTGAGTCGCGAGCTGGCTGCCCTCGAATTCAATTTCCGCGTGCTCTCGCAAGCGCGCGATACCGGCATACCGCTGCTGGAACGCCTGCGCTATCTCAGCATCGTCGCCAACAACCTCGACGAATTCTTCGAGGTTCGGGTGGCTATGCTCAAGCATCACCATCAGTTCGGGTCGGCCGCTCCGGGGCCCGACGGCATCGCTTCCGGTGAACTGCTGACGCGCATCCGCCAGCGCGTACTCGACCTCGTCAGCGCGCAATACACCACCTGGCAGGATGAGCTTGGACCGGCGCTTGCCGCCGAGGACATCCATTTCCTCACGCGCAAGCAATGGACGGCGCGCCAGCGCCGCTGGCTGCAAGGTTATTTCGAGAACGAAGTGCTGCCGGTGCTTTCGCCGCTGGGCCTCGATCCGGCGCACCCGTTCCCGCGCATCCTCAACAAGACCCTCAATATCGCGGTGGTATTGCAAGGTCGCGATGCGTTTGGCCATGAAGGCCATATGGCGCTGGTGCGCGCACCGCGCTCGCTGCCACGCATCATCCGCGTTCCTGACGAGGTAGCCGGCAAGGGTGATCACTACGTCTTCCTGGCCGAACTGTTGCAGGCCTTCGTCGACATGATGTTCCCCGGCTTCAAAGTCGCCGGCTCGTACCAGTTCCGCGTCACCCGCAACAGCGAGCTGGTCGTCGAAGAAGAAATCGAGAACCTTGCCCACGCGCTGACCGAGGAATTGATCGGCCGAGGCTATGCGCGCCCGGTACGGCTGGAGATCGGCAGTGATTGCCCGCCATCCATCGTGTCGATGCTGATCTCCAATTTCGAGCTGGAAGAGACCGACGTCTACCGTTGCAACGGCCCGGTCAACATCATCCGCGCGGGACTGGTATATGACGATCTCGATCGCCCTGCCCTGAAATTCCCGCGCTTCACGCCAGCCATGCCCGCCGCACTAGGTACGGCGAAAAAGATGTTCGATGTGCTCGGCCAGCGAGACATCTTGCTGCACCATCCTTACGAGTCGTTCAATGCCGTGATCGACCTGTTGCGCGAAGCCGTGCAAGACCCCGACGTGCTGGCGATCAAGCAGACGCTGTATCGCGCCGGCAAGGACACGCCCCTCGTCGATCTGCTGGTGGAGGCCGCGCGCAACGGCAAGGACGTCACGGTAGTTATCGAACTGCGGGCGCGTTTTGACGAAGAAGCAAACATCCGACTCGCCACTCGCTTGCAGGAAGCGGGCGTGCAAGTGGTGTACGGCGTCGTCGGCTTCAAGACCCACGCTAAAATGATGCTGATCGTGCGGCGCGAAAACGGCCATCTGCGCCGCTACGTGCATCTGTCGACCGGCAACTATCATCAGACTAACAGCCGGCTCTACACCGACATCGGCTTGATGACCTCTCACCCGGAAATCGCCGAAGACTTGCACAAGGTCTTCCAGCAGCTCTCGGGTTTGGGTCCCATGATTAACCTCAAGCGACTGTTGCATTCGCCGTTCACGCTGTACAAGAGCGTGGTCGAGAAGATCGAGCGCGAGACGGCCCATGCACGCAACGGCCGTCCGGCGCGCATCGTGGCAAAGCTCAATGCCCTGAACGAATCGCATGTGATCGAAGCGCTCTATGCCGCGGCGCAGGCGGGTGTCGAAATCGATCTGATCGTGCGCGGCGCGTGTACGCTGCGTCCAGGTTTGCCCGGCATTTCCGAACGCATTCGCGTGCGCTCCATCGTCGGGCGGTTCCTTGAGCACAGCCGTGTCTATTGGTTCGCCAACGACGGTGCGCCGGAGATCTATTGCGCCAGCGCCGACTGGATGGAACGCAACTTGATGCGGCGCATCGAGGTGGCGTTTCCGATCCTCGATCCGGAACTGGCCGCACGCGTCTATGACGAGACGCTAGCCAACTACCTTGCCGACAATACTCAAGCGTGGCTGCTGGACAGCGATGGGCACTACACTCGCGCCACGCCTGGAACCCATACACCGCACACGGCACAAGAGATGTTGCTGGAACGCCTATGCGGCACAGCTCCTTCCACCTGACACCGCAGCGCGTCTTGCTGGCAGCACACGCGACCATGCGAGAATCCCTTCAAGTCCCGATCAGGAGCCATGAGTGAGTCTCGGCGACCAGATGCAGATCAAGGATGGAGAGCTGATGGCAGCCGTCGATATTGGCTCCAATAGCTTTCACATGGTGGTAGCACGCATGGAGCACGGCGAGCCGCGCGTGATCGATCGCTTGCGTGACAGTGTGCGTATGGCCGCAGGCCTGCGCGCCGACGGCACATTGGATGCCGAGCACCGCGCCCGTGCGCTGAACTGCCTGGCCAAGTTCGGCCAGCGCATCGCCGGCATTCCCAGGGTTCGGGTGCGCGCTGTGGCGACCAATACGGTGCGGCGACTGGCTGCGCCGCAAGCCTTTCTTACCGCCGCGGAAGCGGCACTCGGGCACCCGGTGGAAGTCGTTTCGGGCCGCGAGGAAGGCCGATTGATCTTTCTCGGCGTGGCCCACGACCTGTCCGCCTCGCGCGAACCGCGCCTGGTGATCGACATCGGCGGCGGTAGTACCGAATTCATCATCGGCCGCGGGCTCGCGCCGCTACATACGGAGAGCGTGCAGGTCGGCTGCATTGCATCGACCGTGCGTTTCTTTCCGGGCGGCAAGCTCACCCGCAAGCGTTGGCAACGTGCGCGCGGCGAAATCGGCGTGCTGCTGCAGCAGTTCTCCGAGGAATATCTAGAGGCCGGCTGGACGGATGCCTACGGATCTTCCGGCAGCGCCAAAGCGATCGGCGCAGTGGTCCAGGCCATGAAATTGTCCGACCACGGGGTGACGCCCACATCACTGGCGTCACTGCGCGACGCCATGCTCGAACAGGGCCAGATCGGCACGCTCAAGCTGCCGGGATTGGCCGATGAACGCGCCCCAGTGTTTGCCGGTGCCGTGGTGATCTTCGAGGCAGCGTTCGCCGCGCTCGGCATCCAGCGCATGCAAGTATGCGAAAGCTCGATGCGCGAGGGATTGCTGTGGGATCTGATCGGCCGCGCTGGCGGTAGCGACCCGCGCACAGCCAGCATCGATGCCCTGGCCAACCGCTACGGCGTCGACCGCGCCCAGGCGCGCCGCGTGGAATCCACTGCACTGACGCTGTTCGATCAGGTCGCCGCCAGCTGGAAGCTCGACGCCGAAGCCCGCGAATGGCTCTCTTGGGCCGCCCGCGTGCATGAGATCGGACTGGCCATCGCGCATAGCCAGTACCATCATCATGGCGCCTATATCCTCCGCAACGCCGACCTGGCCGGCTTCTCGCGGCAGGAGCAGCACCTGCTCGCCGCCATCACCCAGGCGCATCGCCGTAAGCCGGACAAGACGACGTTCTCCGCCCTGCCCCAGCGTTATCGCCAGCTGGCAAAGCACATTACCGCCCTGTTGCGCCTGGCTGTGCTGTTCCGCCGCGCACGTCGAGCGGAATCCCTGCCGCCACTACGCCTCGCCGCCACCAGCCAACGTCTTAGCCTTCAGCTTCCTGCGGCATGGCTGGAGCAACATCCGCTGAGCGAAGCAGACCTGCAGCAGGAAATCACGCCGATGGCCGAGCTGGGGCTCACGCTGACGTTGTCGACATATTGAGCTCATTCTGATTCCTCGCCCCGGAGAGGAATCAGGCCATTCAGGACGATTGAGCCACAGCCGCTCGCAGCCGCGTATCATGGGGGAATATTTCTGCCGCCCCGATCGTCATGCCCAAGCATCTGCTGACAGCCCTCTTCCTGCTTGTTACTCCGCTCGCCCTAGCGCAGACGGCCAAACCGGCCGCCGCGACAGCCATTCCGCCGGCAGCCAGTCCGACCGTCGTGCTGCATACCTCGCAGGGCGATATCACCTTGGAACTGTTTGCGGACAAATCGCCCAAGAGCGTCGCCAATTTTCTGCGCTACGTGCATGAGGGCTTTTACGCGGGAACGGTTTTCCATCGCGCGATCCCCGGTTATCTGGTTCAAGGCGGGCTCTACACCAAAGAACTGCAGCCGCGCCGCACGCATTCGCCGGTGCCCAGCGAAGCAGATAATGGCCTCTCCAATCTGCGCGGCACGATTGCGGTAGCACGCGGCGCCGACCCGAACTCGGGCACCTCGCAGTTCTTCATCAACCTGGTCGACGATCGCCGTCTCGACTATGTCGGCAACCAGAGCGGGTTGACCTGGGGCTACACGGTGTTCGGCAAGGTAGTGAAAGGCATGGATGTGGTGGACAAGATCGCCAATCTGCCCACGCATGGCCAGGGGCCGTTCGCTGCCGATGTGCCCGATCCGCTGGTGCTGATCGAAGGCGCCAGCGTCGTGGGCGAAGAAGCGCCAGCCGCCTCCAGCTCTACGGCAGCATCGTCCGGTGGCGCCGCGCGCAAATCCAAATGAGCACGTTGTTCATTGCCGACCTGCATCTCGACGACAGTCGTCCGCAGATCACCTCGCTATTCGAACAGTACCTGGCCAGCGATGAAGTTCGCCGCGCCGATGCGCTGTATATCCTCGGCGACTTGGTCGAAGCGTGGATCGGCGACGATGACGATGCCGAACTTCCGCAACGCATCGCCCGCGCCACGCGCGCTGTGCGCGATGCAGGCGTGCCGGCGTACTTCATGGTTGGCAATCGCGACTTCCTGCTCGGCGAAGCCTTCGCCGAGCGTGCCGGCTTCACGCTACTGGAAGACGGTACGGTGCACGACCTCTACGGCACACCCACGTTGTTGATGCACGGCGATGTACTCTGCACGGACGATGTCGCGTATCAAGCCGTGCGTCGCAGCGTCCGCACGCCGGAGTGGAAAGCGCAGGTGCTAGCTATGCCGTTGGAAGCTCGCCGCGCGCTCGCCGCCAAAGCACGTGCGGAAAGTCGCGCACATACCAACAGTACGCAAGAAACCATCATGGATGTCAGCGCCGACACCGTGAGTCAGGTCATGCGCCATGCAGGTGTAACGCATCTGATTCATGGCCACACGCATCGTCCTGCAGTCCATCACTTCGAATTGGACAGCCATACAGCCGAGCGCATCGTATTGGGCGACTGGTACGAACAAGGGTCAGTGTTGCGCGTGACGTCCGACTCGCGCCAATTGCGCGCGCTGTAGAAATAGATCTTGCCAGAAATCACTGGCACTGATCGGCGCATCTGCGCCTGGTGAACTTCGTCGTGAGACGTAGCGAGTCACCCCAGTTTTCTCCACGATCTTTTTTACGTCGCGCAGGCGCAACGTAACCATCCAATCGTCGATGCAACGACTCCACTCCGCAACATAGTGTGGGAATGGGACGTCCGTTCTGAAGGTCCATTCGTCGCCTTTCTTCAGGCTTGCCTGATAGATCCGACTTTATTCACCTAATTAGCATACCGGCGAATTAACAGCATCCGAAAGCCGCCGATCATCGGTAACGAAACCATCTCATGGACGAGCTTTCCAGCATTTTTTCGACTCTCGCGGATCCCACGCGCCGCATGATTATCGCCGCCAGGTTCGTCCCCCTCACTTCCATGGCCCCTGAGACATCATGAAACTTTACTGTGTTGCAGCCTCTCCCAATGCCCGCAAAACCATCGCCATCGCCAAAGAACTCGGCGTGCCGCTGGAAATCGTTGCACTGAATGTGCCTGCTGGCGATACCAAGACGCCCCAATATCTGGCGATCAATCCGAACGGCAAGTTCCCCGCACTCACCGATGGCGATTTCGCGCTGTGGGAATCGAACGCCATCATGAAATACGTCGCCTCCAAGAAGCCCAACAACTTGTGGCCGAGCGATGCACGCATGCAGGCAGATGTCGATCGTTGGTTGTTCTGGGAATCGGCCCACCTGACGCCCGCATGCAACCCGCTCATCTTCGAGAACTTCGTCAAAGCCGTCATCTTCAATCGTGGCCCGGCCGATCCGGATGTGCTCGCCAAAGCGGAGCCCACCTTCCATCAGTATGTGCAGGTGCTGGAACACCACTTTGCCAAACACGATTACTTAGTGGGCAATAGCCTCACACTTGCAGATCTTGCTGTCTTTCCTGTGATGGACTATGCGGAGATGTGCAAGTATCCGATGGCTAACTATCCGAGCACGATGCGGTGGTTGAACCGCGTGCGCCAGACCTCGCTTTATGCGAACAGCAAGGCAGCGTAAGTCGGTACACGCCACGCTTATTGATTTTGTAAATACAAACGGCCATCCAAATGGATGGCCGTTTGCGCGCTTTCCAAAACCGATGGATTACTTTTTCGCGAACAAGTGCTCAACGCCAGCGCGCTCTTCGCGCAGTTCTTTCTCCGTGGCATCCATCCGACCGCGCGAGAAATCGTTGATATCCAAGCCTTGCACGATTTCGTACTTGCCGCCCTTCACCGTGACCGGATAGCCGTAGATCACACCCGGCTCGATGCCGTAGGAGCCGTCGGACGGAATACCCATCGACACCCAGTCGCCCTCGGCCGTACCCAGCGCCCAGGTGCGCATGTGATCGATCGCTGCAGAGGCAGCCGACGCGGCGGACGATGCGCCGCGCGCCTTGATGATCGCGGCGCCGCGCTGCTGCACGGTCGGGATGAAATCCTTCTCGTACCAGCTCTGATCGACCAGGCTTAGCGCAGCTTTGCCGCCTACCGTAGCGTGGTGCAGATCGGGATATTGCGTGGAGCTATGGTTGCCCCAGATGGTGACCTTCTTGATCTCGGTGGTGTGCTTGCCGGTCTTCTCGGCCAGCTGCGACAGCGCACGGTTGTGGTCCAGGCGCACCATCGCGGTGAAGCACTTCGGATCCAGGCTCGGCGCGTTCTGCTGCGCGATCAGCGCATTGGTGTTCGCAGGATTGCCGACTACCAGCACCTTCACGTCACGCTTGGCGTGATCGTTCAGCGCCTTGCCCTGCGGCGAGAAGATCGCGCCGTTGGCTTCCAGCAGATCCTTGCGCTCCATGCCCGGACCGCGCGGACGCGCGCCGACCAGCAGCGCGTAATCGACATCCTTGAAGGCCACGTTCACGTCGTCAGTGGCGACCACACCGGCCAACGTCGGGAACGCGCAATCGTTGAGTTCCATCACCACGCCCTGCAACGCAGGCAGCGCCGGGGTGATTTCGAGCAGGTGCAGGATCACCGGCTGGTCCGGACCGAGCATGTCGCCGGCAGCAATGCGGAACAGCAGGGCGTAACCAATCTGGCCGGCAGCGCCGGTCACGGCAACACGAACGGGGGCTTTCATCGTGGCAACTCCTTCAGGTGCATAAAACATGGCCCGCATCGTTCGACGCGGGCCGGTAAAGGGATCAACTCAGTTCGGCGAAGAACTCGGTGATGCGTGCGAGTCCAGGCTCGAGCTGAGCGGTGGGACAGGTGTAGGAAATGCGCATCGCGCGCGGCTCGCCAAAGGCCGAACCCGGAACACAGGCCACGCCCTTGGCGTTCAGCAGCGCCGCGCAGAAATCGATGTCGTTCTCGATGCGCGTGCCGTCGTGACTCTTGCCGAACGCGACCGAGATATCGGGGAACGCATAGAACGCGCCCTGCGGGCGCGGGCACACCACGCCGGGAATCGCCTTGAGCGCGGCGACCACGATGTCGCGCTTCGCAGCAAATTCCTTGCACTTGGCTTGCGGTACATCCTGCGGACCGCTGAAGGCAGCGATGGCCGCAGCAGTAATCACTTCCGGCACGCTGGTGATGTGATTGGAATTGAGCGTAGTGACCGCTTTCGCCACCGATTCCGGGCCAGCGATCAAACCAACGCGCCAACCCGGCATACCGTATGTCTTGGATACTGAGTCGACGAAAATCAGCCGCTCGCGCAATTCGGGCCGAGCGAACACGAAGTTGTGATAGCCGATACCGTCGAACACCATCGAGTTGTAGATGTCGTCGGTGACGATCCAGGTATCCGGATACCGCGCCAGCACGTCCGCCAGCGCGGCGATTTCCTCGCGCGTGTAGACCATGCCGGTAGGGTTCGAAGGATTGTTGAACAGAAACACCTTCGGCTTGCGCGCCAGCGCGGTGTCGAGCTGCGCGGGCGTGAGCTTGTAGTTCTGTACCGGGCCGCAATGCAGCACGTTGGCCTTGGCGCCGACGATATCCGCGATGTCGTGGTACGTAGTCCAGTACGGCGCCGCGAAGCAGATTTCGTCGCCTTCGTTGAGCAACGCCTCGGCCAGGTTGTACAGCACCTGCTTGGCGCCAATACCGATCGAAAGATTCATGCGCCCGTAGCCGGTAAAGCCGAGCGCTTCGATGTGCTTCAGGAACGCATCCAGCAAGGCATCGGAACCGCGGTTGCTGCCGTACTGGCCACTATCGTGCGACAGCGCCTCGCGGGCCGCGGCGTAAACGTGCTCGCCGGGCAGGAAGTTCGGTACGCCGATGGAGAAACTGATGATGTCGCGGCCGGCAGCCTTGAGCTGCTTTGCCTTCTCGGCAATGACCATGATCGCGCTGGGTTTGGCGCGGCCGACACGCTGGGCAAGCTGGGGCATGGCGTCCTCGGGTGGGGGGGCGAAAACAGCAAACCCGCGGATTTTAGCATGCGGCGGTGCGTCATCCAGGGGCGCCAGGGACGAAAAAACTCCTATTGCGTCGCCGCTGTCCGCTGGCATCATGCAGGGGCCGCCTCAAGACCGGGCGGAGAACGTCGTCCGACCAGCCAAGACACAGACTCACTCAAGGAGTTGATGCCTATGTTCAGTATCATCTGGTACATCATCGTTGGTTTCTTCGTCGGTCTCATCGCACGGTGGATCGTGCCGGGCGCCGCCCACTATGGGTTCATCATGACCACCGTGGTGGGTATCGTGGGCTCCATCGTCGGCGGATTCATCGCCACCCTGTTCAACAAGCCGGCGCCGGGCTCCAAATTCCATACGGCCGGTTTCCTGATGTCGATCGTGGGTGCTGTGATCTTGTTGTTCCTGATGCGCCTGATCGAGCACTGAGACAATCTGGTCGCTCCAGTACGCAAAAAAGCACGGCAGGTCGCCCCGCCGTGCTTTTTTGTGAATGCGAAACGCGTTTAGGCGGTCTTCGACGCCAGCAGCTTGCCGGCCAGACCTTCCAGCATAGAAAGATCAAAGCCACCGCCACCCGCGGGCACCTGGCCATTCGGCGTCAGATGATCCACTGCATGCGGCAACACCTGCGCCAGCTGGCCCAGCAATTGGTTCTGATCCACACCCAGTCTGCCCGCCGCATCGGCGACTACCGAACCGAGGCCACTGCCCTGCAGCGCCTGGCTGAGCTGACCACTGGAAATGGCCTGATTCGCGCCGCTGCCGATCCAGGACTGGACTGCATCGCCCAGGCCGTGCTGCTGCAGCGTGCTCGCTAATCCTTGCACGCCACCTGCCTGCTGGATCAATTGTCCTGCCACCGACACCAGCGAAGAGGCACCCGCCGCATCGTTCTGGCCACCACCGAACAGACTGCTCAAACTATCGAGTAAGGACATCACAGCACTCCTTTGAATGGGGGATCCAACCGTTTGATTCTATGTCGCCGTCGGCTACACGTAGGTAACAAAGTCGTGAAAAAAGCCGCCAGGGCATACCGTGGCGGCTTTGATTCAAGCATTTAGCAAGCAGCTCAGCCTTTTTGGTCGAGCACCTGGTTCCATTCCGTCACGCGCTCGGCCTGCTTGGCCAGCAGCGCATCCACATCGCCTTCCACGATGACTTTCTCGATCGTGTCGCCCTGCTTGATGGCATCGACCACGGCCTGATCGTCCGCCGACACCACTTCGCCGAACACGCTGTGCTTGCCGTCCAGCCACGGTGTCGCGCCGTGGGTGATGAAAAACTGGCTGCCATTGGTGCGCGGACCGGCGTTGGCCATCGACAGCACGCCCGGCTTGTCGTGGCGCAGCGAGCCGTGGAATTCGTCCTCGAAACGATAGCCCGGGCCGCCACGGCCGCTACCTTCCGGGCAACCGCCCTGGACCATGAAATCGGGGATCACGCGATGGAACGACAAACCATCGTAATAGCCGCGACGCGCCAGGTTGACGAAGCTCGCCACGGTGACGGGTGTCTTGTCGTCATGCAGGCGCAAATGGATCGGGCCGCGGTTGGTGGTGATCGTGACGTTGATGGCCATGGGTATTCCTTAGTCGGTATTCGAACGGGACGCCCGGGAGGCCGGGCGGCTAATCGGTAAGAATACCGCCATGAAAGGATCAATGCAGGCCCAGCATCTCCGGCCGTAGAGCGCCCGCGCCGCGTGGGGTGACGGCCGGGGTCGGCAAGTCGGTCGGCCAGGCTTGTCCCTGGTAGAGATGGGCCCAGAGCCGATCCAGCGCGACATAGCCGTAAGGCAGCAGCGGTAGATGCTTTTCGCCGAAGCCCGGCAAGGCCAGGAAGGCGTCGAAGTGCTGCGCGTGGGGCACTTTCCAGTACAAGGGCTGGCGTCCTTCGGTACGCAACCACGCCACATAAGGCTCGGAAGTCAAAGCCGTCGGCAACAGGCCGTCGTCGGCACCATGCAGCACCCATAGCGGAAGATCTTTGCGCGGCAATCGCGCGGCGAGTGCCCGGACGGACGCATGCAGTGCGCGGGCATCCGCATCGTCGCCCGTCCAGAGACGACGCAGGCATGCGATGCCGACGAGCTGCGGATCGGCGCTGCTGTCGGTACCGCCGAATAATCCAACACCATTGCCAGGGGGAATGCCCGACGCATCCGCCCACCAGCTCGCGCGCGTCGCATCATCGGCCACACCGGGTTTGCCATGGGTGCCGGTGGCTTGGTAACGGTAGCCGCAAGGCATGTCGTCAACACCTCGACGCAGATACGCCGAGGCATTCGCCGAACCGATGGCACGCCATAAATCGAACGCCGTAGACAATGCCGCGGCGGCCATCGCCTGCTCGGTCCAGCCGGTACTGCGCAGATGTTCGTAGGCTTCCACGGCTTGCCCATCGAGTGTGGTCGCCTTCAGTTGGCCTTGCGCATGGAGGCTTGCGCAGCGAGCGGTCCACGCCGCGTGAGGTGCTCCGTGCGCATCGCGCGCGAAGGGTGTGGAGGCGAAGCGTGCATCTACCAGAGCGCAGGGCAGCCACACCGCTCCTTCGGTCGCATAGTCGTACAAGGCACGACCGCTACCGGGCGTATGCACGTTCGGTTCGAGCGCCACCACGCCAGCCAGCATGTGCTGCTCATCGAGGCCCGCCGCCTGCAACACCGCGCCGCCGCCATTGGATAAACCGGTCGCAATGATTTTTGTATTCTGCGGCGTGAAAGGTGCCTGATCCGGAAATGCGCGATCCAGCATCGCCAACCCGAACTGCGCAGCCTGCAACACATGCCGACCCCAATCAGCCTCAGGGTTGTCGCCGGAATGCGCATGCTTGACCGCGATGCCTTCGCCTTTCGATGCCAAGGGTTCGAATTCCAGCATCGCGGTGCCGCGCTTTGCACGCCGCCCATCCAACGCCACGCCGCTGTCGTCGGAGACATCGAAGTAGCCTGATCCCATGCCCTTGTCCGTATAGGCGACCGCACAACCGCGCGGCAAACCCCACGCGCCAGCAAGCGCAATCGCGCCATAGATACCGCGCGAGCCAGACGATGCCGTTACCACCAGGCAACGTCGCGCCATGTCGAAGTGATCGGGCACTTGCAGCAACACACGATGCGGCGCGTGTGCATTGGGGATTTTCGCAAGCGCCTGGTATTCCCGTCCGGGCACATCCGGAACTGCACCGTAGACCGTACCGTAGCCACCGAGCGCCCCCAGATCGGCGATGCCCTTCCAGCTAGTTTGGATCGCTCGCCGGCGCAAGTCCTGCACGGTGGGATGCCGTGCGTCCACAAATGGCGCCGCCGCACCCTTTAATCCCGCCAGGCCCAGTCCTGCGCTGAGCAGGTCATCATGATCGCGATGCGCGGTGACGCTCACCTCGCCCTGCACGAAATCGATCCTTTGCATCGAAGACTCCGTCAAAGACGTCCGTACCGCACAGACGACCAGCACTAACGCACAACCCTATCGGACTTGTACGGATATTCATCACCTACCCTAGCAAGCCTGCTGCGCCGGGCTATCGTACGAAAGTACAACATACCCTTTTCAACCTCGTCGTTCTTTCATCGCGACGCAATGACCGACTGCCGCTATGGCCCACTCGATGACCCGCTTGCTGATCGCTGACGACCATCCCTTATTCCGCGCCGCGCTGCGCCAGGCCGCCAGCGAACATCTCGATGCCTGCGATGTGCTGGAAGCCAGCGACCTGCCTGGCGTACTCCACGCACTTTCCACCGATCCCGATATCGACCTGGTATTGCTGGACTTGCACATGCCCGGCAGCCATGGCCTTTCCGGTCTGGCCACACTGCGCGGACAGCATCCCGGCGTCGCCGTACTAGTGGTGTCGGCGCACGACGAACCGCAGGTAGTAAGGCGCGTACTTGATCACGGCGCTGCGGGTTTTATTCCGAAAAGCGCTGCTCCTGGCGAGATCAGCGAGGCGGTGGCCGCGGTACTGAACTGCGGCAACTGGTCGCCGCCAGCGCTGGCGCGCAGTATCGCCGCACCACCCAGCAATCCGGCCGATGCGGATCTCACGGCGCGACTCGCGCGACTGACTCAACAGCAATATCGTGTGCTCGGCCTGCTGGCCGAAGGCTTGATGAACAAGCAGATCGCCGATCGACTCAGCATCCAAGAACGCACGGTGAAGGCGCATGCCACCGCCATCTTCGAGAAACTCGAAGTACGTAACCGCACACAGGCTAGTGTGTTGTTGCGGTCACTGGACTTGAGCGAAGCGGGACGGATTCCATCGTTCCGCGCCGATTAGAACGCAGCGCTATAAATTGCCAACGCATCAGCCTCGGTAACAGACCGAGGGTTGTTCATCAGAAGCCGCGTCTGCAACATCGCGTCGCTCGCCATCCTTTTTAGCCCGCTACGTTCGATGCCGACATCGCGCAACCGAACCGGGATCTCGGTCGCGGCAATCATCAGTTCGAGCCGTTCGATTAACGTCAGCGTCTTGCTTCGGGCACTGCCCGTCATACCGGGCACGATCACGTCCGCGAGTTCCGCGTACAGGTGCGCCGCTGCCTCAGCGTTGAACCGCAACACATGCGGCAGCACGAGCGCATTTGAGAGGCCGTGCGGGACGTGATAAATGCCGCCGATCGGATACGCAAGCGCATGCACGGCGGCCACCGGCGAATTGGCGAACGCCTGGCCGGCGAACGCCGCGCCAAGCAACATCGCTTCGCGCGCCTCGCGATTCTGGCCGTTCTCGCACGCGGGCAACAAATTACGCCACAGCAGTTCCAGCGCCTTGACCGCCAGCATGTCGGACACGGGATTTTTCAAATGCGCGGACGTGTACGCCTCGATCGCGTGAACCATCGCGTCGATGCCGGTTGCCGCGGTCGCAACGACAGGCAGCCCGAGCGTGAGTTCCGCATCGAGAACCGCCAGATCGGCGACCAGTTGCGGCGCGACCACGCCCAACTTCTTCGCCTCGCCCACCGTTACGATCGACACGGCCGTGACTTCGGAGCCGGTGCCTGCAGTGGTCGGCATCTGCACGAGCGGCAGGCGTGACACGGTGACTTTGTTCACACCGTACATCTCGCTGAGTGCTTGCTGATCCTGTGGAGCCAGCACGGCGATCAGCTTCGCCACGTCCATCGACGAACCGCCGCCGAGTCCCAGCACGATCTCCGCACTGGCCTCACGCGCCCGCGATGTCGCGTCGAGCACGATGTGCTCGGGTGGATCGGCGACCACGTCGTCGATCACCGTGGCATTCCAGCCATGCGCCGAGAGATCGGCAAGCGCCTGATCCAACAGTCCACTCTTATGAAGAAAACCATCCGTCACCACACACAGGCGCGTGAGCGACGGAAATTGCGTGCGCAACAAAGCACCGAGACGGCGCGCAGCGCCAAACTCGACAACCATGGTGGGTACTGTTTGAAACCGGAATGCGTTCATCCTGCCAACTGCGAGTGAGCACTAGCCATCGATGACTCCAACAAGATCGGCACTTCGACACCGCTTGCTAGAACTGGTAACGCAAACCAGTCACCGTGGCGAGGGTTGACCTATTCAGGAATCCGCTTGCCAAGCCATTCGATACTTTCGAGTTCTGCAGGCCTGCGTAGACGTCGAAGCGCTTGGTAAAGCGGTAGTCCAGGCGCACCGAATAAACATTCTCCGCACCACTGCAATTGGCAGCGCTGTCATTCGAACATTTCACCACGCCATAAGCGTTCTGGTCGTAGTGGTACCAGGCGCCGGTGATATCGAAATCATTCGTGAAATTGTATTTCGCGCCTAGCCAGTACACCTGCAACACCTTGGGTTTCGGAAACGCGGTGTTGTTGGTGACGCCAACCCAATAGCCACCCAAACCGGCAAAACCCGCCGCAAGCGGATTCGATGGATTTTCGTACTTGATGTGCTCGTAACCTCCAGACACTTTGAAGGGGCCGGTGGCATAGCTTGCATCCAGCGTGTACGAGGTGTTGTCGGAAATCGTCGCCGCCAGTGAGTTGGTAGGCAGTGTCACGACCTGAGCCGCGCTGAGTGACGCCAATGATATGGCGGTGTTCTTGTGCCCATACACGGCGTCGGCCGAGAAGCCGCCGTAGTCAAGGCCAACGTTGGCTTGGTATGCCTTACCCGGACTGGTATCGGCGTTGCCGAACTGGTACAGCGCTCCGACGCGAAACATGTCGTACTTGTAGGTGTACTTGACCGAGTCGTCGAGGCGCGCATTTTCCGTGCTGCCCATACCCGACGTCACACCCGAATACCCGATGAGCGAAAGCGCGTAGGAACCGTTCATCGGGTCGTACTTGACGATATTGTCGAGGAGAACGGTGGTGTTGCGGCCGAATACGACGGTACCGTAATCCTTTGAACTGAACCCCGCGACCGCTTGACCATTGAAGATCTGACCGGCGCGACTCCCATCGCCCGCCGATCTCTGATTCTCCAGCGCCACGCCATTGTTTTTCGTCAAAGACCCAGGAGCATCGGCAAGTGCGCCTGACGTCGGGTCAAATCCCATTTCCACATTGAAAACGAACGAGAACTGGTCGTTCAACGGTTCGAGGCCGCGCAGACCAAGCCTCGATTGACTCATGGGGTTCGACACAATCGACGTGATCGACTTGTTGCTGTTCTTGGAGATCACCCACTCCGCGCTCGGATAAAATTCAGCGGTCGTTGGAGTGCCGTGGGTTTGGTGTGCCAATCCGACGTCGACAACGCCGTAAAGCGTGATGCCATTCCAGGTCAAGCTGGTGTCTTCGGCAGCCATGGCGTTACCGGCGAAGCCGGTTGCCGACAAGCCGGCAACGACAGCTAGCATCGCCTTGCACGTTGAAGAGATGGTGGGCTTGCCGGCGGAACAAGTCCGAGGCACATAGGAATGACTCATCGATCTCATCCTTGAGTTTGATGTTGGGATTAGAGATATGAAGCGACGCGTTGAACTCTCGCAATCGCACTAATCATCCAACGATGAAGCGTTATGCGTTGGTACGACGATAGTCATCGTACGGACTATTCCGCACAGTCCCTATTGGGCTTAAGTCCAATATCGCCCCCACCGGATTTGCATACCATCCGGCTAGCTGCCACTGGGTTACGAAAGAGTTGCTGGCATTTTTGGCGGCATGCCTTTTCACGTAAGCGACTACGTGCCCGAGCGCGCGGATTCTCGTGGCGTGCGCAACCACCTCTAATCTATTTCGAAGCGGGTACCCTTAATGAGTTTCCTGGTCTGCCTTGCCGCACTCGCTTTTCTCATGTTTGTGGCCTATCGCGGCTACAGTGTGATTCTGTTCGCGCCCCTTGCCGCTCTGCTCGCGGTGCTGTTAACCGACCCGTCCGCTGTGGCGCCGATTTTCTCCGGCCTGTTCATGGACAAGATGGTCGGCTTCGTCAAAAACTATTTCCCCGTCTTCTTGCTCGGCGCAGTGTTTGGCAAGGTGATCGAACTGTCGGGGTTCTCCAAATCGATCGTCTCGGCGGTCATCGGCCTGGTCGGCCGAAAGCGCGCGATCATCGCGACTGTCTTGGTTTGCGGTCTACTCACGTACGGCGGCGTTTCGCTATTCGTCGTCGTATTTGCGATGTATCCGGTCGCCTGCGAAATGTTCAAGCAAAGCGACATCCCGAAACGTCTGATACCGGGCACGCTTGCGCTCGGCGCGCTTACCTTCACCATGGATTCGCTGCCGGGCACCCCGCAGATCCAGAACATCATTCCAACCGTGCACTTCAAGACCACCGTATACGCGGCGCCATGGCTCGGTACGATCGGCGGCTTGTTTATCTTTATCGCCGGCACCGCCTATCTGGAATGGCGTCGGCGTCAAGCCATCGCCGCGAACGAAGGCTATGGCACCGGACACAGCAACGAGCCGGAGCCGAAGTCGCAAGAGCGTCCGGTCAATCCATGGATCGCGATCCTTCCGCTCGTGGCAGTGAGCGTGTTCAATTATCTTTTCACTGAATTGATCAAGGCCCACTACGGCAAAGAAAGTTACGACGTCGCGCTGCCGGGGCTCGCAAAACCCTTGAGTATCGACATGTCGCCAGTGATCGCCATCTGGGCGGTCGAAGGCGCCCTGCTCGTAGGCATTCTTCTGGTCTTTGTGTTCGGCTTCAACACACTCCGGACGAAGTTCGCCGAAGGTAGCAAGGCAGCGATCGCTGGTGCGCTGCTGGCCTCGATGAATACCGCATCCGAATACGGCTTCGGCGCCGTGATTGCCGCGTTACCCGGTTTTGTGGTGATTCGTGATGCGCTCAAGGCGATTCCCAATCCGCTCGTCAATGAGGCGGTTACGGTCACCACACTCGCTGGTATCACCGGCTCCGCTTCCGGCGGCTTGTCGATCGCGCTCGCGGCCATGGCGAACGATTTCATTGCGGCTGCTCACACCGCGGGCATCTCGCCCGAAGTGCTGCATCGTGTCGCCTCGATGGCGTCGGGCGGCATGGATACCTTGCCTCACAACGGTGCGGTCATCACCCTGCTTGCCGTCTGCGGACTTACACACAAACAATCGTATAAAGACATTTTTGCGATCACCTGTCTGAAGACGCTTGCGGTATTTTTGGTCATCGCGGTGTTCTATCTGACCGGAATCGTCTAATCGCTTGGGGGGCGCGATTCTGGTCCTCTCCCTGACCTTCCCCTGCTCCGTAGATGGGCGCAGGGTGAGCTTTTGCTAAGAGCCCCCTTCCCACGTCCCCCGCTTGCTGGTGGAACTGGGTCAAAAGTGCCCCCTCTGCTCGCCGGGGATAGGTAGAAAACCGACGGCCTGAGGCTTTCACGGTCTTAAGGACTGAACCGACTTAAGGCGACGTCAAGCAAGCTGTCACATAAGTCCGTATAATCTGCAGGTTAACCCTACCGAAATCTGCACGGCGGCCTTATAGCTCGCCCGAGCCTCTTACCTCATGTCCATCGAAAACCTGCGCAATATCGCCATCGTCGCCCACGTCGACCATGGCAAAACCACCCTCGTCGATCAGCTGCTGAAGCAGTCGGGCACCCTGTCCGAACGCACCGTGCTGGCCGAACGCGTGATGGACAGCAACGACCAGGAAAAGGAGCGCGGCATCACCATTCTGGCGAAGAACACCGCCATCAAATGGAAAGAAAACCGCATCAACATCGTCGACACCCCAGGCCACGCCGACTTCGGTGGCGAGGTGGAGCGCGTGCTGTCGATGGTCGATACCGTGCTGATCCTGGTCGACGCGATGGACGGCCCGATGCCGCAGACCCGCTTCGTGACGCAGAAGGCGTTCGCGATGGGTTTCAAGCCGATCGTCGTTATCAACAAGATCGACCGCCCGGGCGCCCGTCCGCAGTGGGTCGTCGACCAAGTGTGGGACCTGTTCGATCGCCTCGGCGCCACCGCCGAGCAGATGGACTTCCCGATCGTTTACGCCTCGGCGCTGAACGGCTATGCAAGCCTCGATGACTCGGCCCGCGAAGGTGACATGACGCCGCTATACCAGGCCATCATGGACCACGCGCCGAAGCCGGAAGTCGACCCCGACGGCCCGTTCCAGATGCGCATCAGCCAGCTGGACTACAACAACTTCGTCGGCGTGATCGGCATTGGCCGCATCCAGCGCGGCGCGTTGAAGAAGAACATGCCGGTCGCCGTGATCAACCGCGAAGGCAAGAAGCGCCAGGGCAAGGTGCTGCAGGTGCTCGGCTTCATGGGCCTGGAGCGCATCGAGCAAGACAGCGCCGAAGCGGGCGACATCGTCGCCATCTCCGGCATCCAGGATCTGACCATCTCCGACACCATCTGCGCGCTGGACACCCCGGAAGCGCTGCCAGCGCTGACCGTCGACGAGCCGATGATCAGCATGACCTTCCAGGTCAACAACTCGCCGTTCGCCGGCAGCAAGGATCTCTCGGGCGGCAAGTTCCTGACCAGCCGCCAGCTCAAGGATCGTCTGGACCGCGAACAGGTGCACAACGTGGCCCTGAAGGTCGAGCAAGGCTCCGATGCCGACAAATTCCTCGTCTCCGGTCGCGGTGAATTGCATCTGTCAGTGCTGATCGAGAACATGCGCCGCGAAGGCTACGAGCTCGCCGTGTCGCGTCCGGAAGTGATCATCAAAGAGATCGACGGCCAGAAGATGGAGCCGATCGAACAACTCGTGGTCGACGTCGAGGAAATTCACCAGGGACCGGTGATGGAGCGCCTTGGCATCCGCAAGGGCCAACTGAAGAACATGGAGTCGGACGGCAAGGGTCGCGTGCGCCTCGAATACCAGATCCCGGCGCGCGGCCTGATCGGCTTCCAGAACCAGTTCAAGACGCTCACCCAGGGCTCGGGCCTGCTGTTCCACGTGTTCGACCACTACGGTCCGAAGGAAGATGGCCAGATCGCCAAGCGCCTCAACGGCGTGATGATCGCCAACGCCGGCGGTACCACCCCGGCCTACTCGCTCGGCCCGCTGCAAGATCGCGGCAAGCTGTTCGCGGCGGAAGGCGACTCGGTCTATGAAGGCCAGCTGGTTGGCATCCATGCGAAGGACAACGATCTCACCGTCAACGCGATCAAGCCCAAGCCGCTGACCAACATGCGCGCCTCGGGCAAGGACGACGCGATCCAGCTGACCCCGGCGATCAAGTTCTCGCTGGAACAGGCGCTGGATTTCATCGACGACGACGAGCTGGTGGAGATCACGCCCAAGGAAATCCGCTTGCGCAAGAAGCATCTCACAGAGAACGATCGCAAGAAGGCCTCGCGCGGCGCCTGATGGCTTCTGCATGAAGAAATCGAAAGGCCACCGCAAGGTGGCCTTTTTATTGCCGCACGAAGCGCGGAAGGCGTTGACAGTTCGGCGTGCGGCCTGCAGCATCCTGTATGCACTGGCGATCGGGACGTCAATCCTTCCAACTCATGCGTAGTACGTCTCAACGCCGAATCTATCGCAAGATTTTGACGTGCTTGCTGATGACAGCACTGTCACCGATCGCTTACGCAGATAGCACTGATAGCGCGCCCCTGTTCGTGCCGCAGTGGCTCGGCGCGCAATACACCTTCGTCGACCAGAACCAGTCGCGCATCCATTCGCCGTATAGCGGGCCGCTCAGTCTCCATCCCGACGGCTCCACCGCGCGTTCGCACACGTTCGGCGCGTACTTCGGCGTCGCCTTGCCCTGGCATCTGCAGTACTACTTCGACGTGGAGATGTTCAAGGGCGAAGGCGTAAGCAATGCCACCGGACTCGCCGGCCTCACCAACGGCGACATCATTCGCTCGGGCGTCGCCAGTTTGGGAAAGCGGCCTTACGTAGCGCGCGACTATTTACGCTGGAGCTTTCCGCTCGGCGGTGATGTCGTTCCTGTCGAACGCGGACAAGACCAGCTACCCGGCGAAGAAGCTACGCGGCATATCGAAGTGAAGATCGGCTTCATGGCCGTCAACGACGACTTCGACAAGAACCGCTACGCCAACTCCACTCGCACGCAATTCATGAATTGGTCGTTGTGGAACAACACGACCTGGGATTTCGCCGCCGACACGCGCGGCTATACCGACGGCCTGATGATCGGCTGGATCATGTCCGGCTGGAGCTTGCGCTATGGCATCTATCGCATGCCCGTCGAGGCCAACGGTCAGGCGCTGGAAAAATCGTTGAGTGCTGCCAACGGCCAACAACTTGAATTGACCCTGCAACCCAAACCCGATGGTTGGGCCTTACGCTTCCTCAGTTTCTACAACACCGGAAACCTGGGCATCTACCAGCAGGCCATCGATATCGCCCAAGCCACAGGCCAACCGCCCGACATTCACGCCGACGACCAACCCGGCCGACATAAATTCGGCTTCGGCATCAATGGCGAACTGCCATTGGCCGACAACGGCGACACCGGCCTCTTCATGCGCGCCGGATGGAACGACGGTCACACCGAATCCTTCATCTTCACCGAGGTCGACCGCCTGCTGAGTGGCGGCTTCCAATTGTCCGGATCGCACTGGAATCGATCAGACGATCGACTTGGCGTGGGTATCGCTATCGACGGACTCTCGCGCATCCATAGTCAGTACCTAGCCATGGGCGGCGACGGTTTCCTGCTGGGCGACGGCACACTGCATTACGGACCGGAACAGATCGCCGAGGTGTACTACAGCATCGCAGTGATCAACCACCTCACCATCACGCCGGATCTGCAGTTCATTCGCAACCCCGGCTATAACCGCGATCGCGGTCCTGCGCGCTTTGCCGGGTTGCGTGCGCACGTCGAATTCTGATTAGCCAGCGTATCCAGCCCCAGCACTACATATCCTTGGCGCGCCGGCCGTCCGTGCCACTGGAGAAACCCAGGATTCGCCCGAAGCTGGAGATTTGAACGCCAGCTCTCCATGTGTTGAGCCTTACCGTGTCGGCGCCTGCTGCGCGTGCGCATTGACGTGCGCGCTCTGCGTCCGAATCTCGCTCATCCTCTGCGCCTTCTGCTGGTCGAACTGCTGCACGTGTTGCATGGTCTGCTGCACGGTTGGTGGGGGTTGCGTGGTGTCGATCGTGGCACTTAGGGCGAACAGCGAGTTGGACATGAACATGATCTTTTCGCCATTGCCGTAGATGTCTCCCAAATCGTCGGGCTGCTTGATTCCTGACATGTAGCAGGCGGCCGTGGCACAGGCGAGCCATGCCGGCGTCGTATCCGATGGAAATCCTGCTTTGAGGGTGTTGTACAGCGCGTTTTGCGGGTGGCTGGAGTCGCTGAAATCGCGCAGTTGCGGATTGGTATTGGTATCCGGCGCGATGCCTCTGCTCGCCTGCCCAGTGATAAGCATGTGGCTCTGCGTTGGGGATGGCGCCGGACCGGTGGGCGTGACTGTGGCGGCCGGTTCCGTCGCGTACACGCGGCTGAAGATGACCGAACCCTCCACTCGCGCACGTTGACGACCGTCCAGCTCCGGCGCCAAGGCAGAAATGTCGTTGATTAACTGGCGCTGCCCGTGAATAGCTTCGAGAGTGTGCCTGCCGGCAACGCCATCGCTGAGCAAGCCATGGTCGCTCTGGAATGCATAGACGGCAGCTCCGGTGTTGGGACCGTAGTGACCATCAGGCTGCAAAGCGTGGCCTCGGTTGTCGGTGTAACCAAGTGCCGCTAAGTCGGCTTGCATTGCGCGGACAGCATCTCCATGCGCACCTTGGCGGAGAGGGCCTGTTGAATGTTGCGGATTGGCTTGCGTTTGAGATGGCCCTGAGTCAGTAACTGCCTGCCACGCCGCGTCCGACGTCAAGCCGCGGTCGATACTAGCCTTGTACTGAGCTCGCATCTGATTCAATGCATCAGCAGATTGCTCTAACGTAATGCTCGATTTGTTGGGTGACGGATAGTGGCTATGTCCACTATTGTCCGGATCGCCAAAACTCCCCCATTCTTTCGCCATACCTCGTTGTGCATCCTCCAGCGTCACGCCTGGCTTTCCAATGATGTAGTCATGGACATCCGGACGCTTATCGACAATTAGGTAATCGGAAAAAATTTTGTCTTGTAGTTCCGGTGTAAATAGTTGGTCGCGATCTAGGTCCAGCTTATTGATTGCGTCATCCATTGTTTTCGGAATGACCTGGTACTTGCCTACGGCAAGCAACCTTTTCGGGTCATCGTGCCCGAGATGCTGCATATCCTGCACTTGTCCCAGCGTGAGGCTAGAAAAATCGATGGGCTCGTTTGCGGGCCGGATATGTGGCTTGCCTTGCGCATCGATATACGTGCCACGATTGTAGGCATTATAACCGTCGACTCCGGATTCACCGTGTGAGATCAGGTCCAACAACGGATTGCTCATAAAGGTTTCCTTTCCTATGAACTGTTATTCAGCGGGAAGCTGCCGGTGTAATGCTCCAGCCGGTAACTAAAATTCGTGACTCTCCTCCGTGAACGTTCCAATCATCAGTATCTCCGTAGGTGCCGACTTCCAGATTTTTGTTGTTGTTCGCATTGTGGAACCGCGTTAGGCAAACCCCGTCAGCACCGCATGAACTCAATTCAGGTATCACGTCGCATGCATTGCATGTGGAGTCTGGATGGGTTGCGCACGACGTTTTGTAATCCCCGCCGACCACATTCGCCTTGCATTGCTTGTCCACCACAGGCACCCAGCCCTGAGCAAGAAGCGCATTATGGAAGTCTGCGTAAGTCATGCCCTCCTTCAGCCCATCACCGAGCAGTGTCGATGCGGCTACGGAAGATGTTGTTTGTTGTGCAGGTTGTTGAACCAACGCCTGGATAGGCTGCGCCGAATCACCGGCACCGCATGCAGTAGACAATTGACACAACGCGATTAAGAAGGCGAGACGAATGCGATTCATTATGTTCCTATGCAAATAGATCGTTCCACAAATGAAACTTATACATTCCGAACGTTTGTCGACAATTGGATACTTAATCATTCTCCTGAATCACGGGTACTCAGTTGAGCCATATGTCGCAGCTCGAACTCGACGGGACTGAGTCGGCAATGAATCTTTCTTTGTCATCCATGACTCCATCTCCTTACGGGTTGTGATGCTGTGAAACATTTACAGAAAAACGAGAAGGCTCTTTTTTGGAGGCATTGTCTCTGTCGGAAATGAATTCATAGCGCCCCCTAACAACCAAGTCATTTCCATCGGGAAGAAAATTCTTATCTCCCTTCTCCACCCACGTCGTATGTGCTGCTGAAATATTCGGCACGTCGATGCTTTTCGAACCAAGAACCGCACCACTCTTCCTGTCCAACTCGACTACTTGCAGCAAGGTTTGCGACAAAGATTGCTGTGGTTGTGTGTCTGATTGAACAAGAACAAACAATGTTCGTGCTGATGCAACGCAGTGCGTTGCCCTTCCTTGGTAGGTATCAGTGGGTATCGACAAGGACACTTCCCACGAAAATCCTCCCTTCGCATTGCTCAGATAAGCCACGGGCTTTTCATTCATGCCATCTTCGTCGGTCCTGGCACCGACTATGCACCTCTGCCCGGCACCTACGTCTCTGGTTGCGTAGATTTCGACCTCGCGAGGAATTTCTGGGGAAGCAGCGGCACTTTTTGCTGGCCCAGCCGATGATGAAGCTTGCGCAGGCAACGCAGTCTTCTCTGACAACGTGCTAACGACATCGCTCGACGCTCCCCGTGATGTGCTCGTCTGACATACAACCAGCAACATAGCGGCGGCAAGCAGCCCTTTGGCCTTGCGCATTCGCAGATCTCCATCGAAGTTTTCGAACTTCGATGGATTGTCTTCAGGGGCACCCGGTGTTCGATGCCGGCTTACGCCGAATTGCTCGACCACTATGACCCTGAACTGCGTATGCCTGTGCCTACACGGCAGCGTGGCAGTGTTCTATATCGCCGTGGAGCACAAAATCGAAGGAATGACTCAACCTTTCAGGCGATCACTACTTCGAATAGGCGTCGCGCTTACGCGATGCATATCGAACACCATCAACTCGTTGTGACCGCGCACGAACCACGACGCCGGGCAATACAGCCGCTGTTGCGGCCCAATGCGCCAATAGCGTCCAAGCAATTGCCGGTTCACCCACAGATAGCCTTTGTCCCAGGCACTCATGTCGATGTAGCAATCGCCCAGTTCCTCCAACTTGATGGTGGCTTTGAAGAACATGCCGGGGCGGATCGTCGATGTATCCGTCATCGGAGGCAGACCGTCGAGATATTGCTCGTCCAGCGGCAGGCTGTGTGCCTGCCATTCCATCATTTCGTCCCCATCGAGCGTGGCCGCACCGACGATGCCTTTGAAGTCGTAGATGGCTTGTCCGTAACCGACATGACCGAAGCTGTCGACCAGAATATCCAGCACGGCTCCTGCGCCATTGGCCGGCGGGGGAATATCGACATGCTGTGTGACGTGCAAGCCGGGCTTGTTGACCCGTGACAGATAGTCGAGATACTTGCCGTTGCTGAATACCGTGCCGTAATCGCGCAGGCCTTCGATGTGCAGCATGCCACCGGTCTGCAAGGTCTTTCGATACATCACCATGCCGTGATCCTGTGCGAACAGGATCTCGTTGGGATCAGGTTTCTTCACCAACTTGGCGGGCGGCAAGTTGTCCCAGATCGACGCGTAGGGCTTTGCATCGACATCGGCGAAGCGCATCGTGGCTGGTGCAGGTGGCGGCTCGGGCAGGCGATGGGTTACATGCGGGGCTATCAGTGCCCTGAACGCGTAGTAATTCGGTGTTGCCTCACCACGCTCGTTGATCGGCGCGCCGTAGTCGTAGCTGGTGATGACCGGTTCGAAACCGGAATAGTCGTTGTTCGCATTGGCGCCCGCGGTGAAACCGAAATTGGTTCCGCCGTGCACTACGTACAGATTGAACGAACGCCCTTCGGCCAGCAGCCTTCGCAACGTAGCGGCGTAGTCGCCCGTCTGGAAATCCGGATCGCCCCAGTGCGTCAGCCAACCCGGATAACCCTCGCCTACCCATACCGGCGCTTCACCGGCAATCAGCTGGCCGCCGGCAAAATCGGTGTCGCCATCCAGACCTAGTGCCGCACCTGGCACGTAGGTCTTCTCTTTTTGAATTTGCGAAAGTCCATCGGAAATCGAAAACGGACCTTCGATGCCGTGCTGCTGCCACATCGCACGCAAGCGCAACAAGTAATCGAGATCATGACCGAATGACGCATATTCGTTTTCGATCTGCATCATCAGGATCGGGCCACCACGGCTGGCCATCAGCGGCGCCAGCTTTGGCGCCACCGCATCCATATAACGTTGGACGGCCTGCATGTAGCGCGGATCATCCTTGGTGCGAACACGGATGGACGGATCGCGCAACAAATAGGGCGGCAGGCCGCCGAAATCCCATTCCGCGCAAACATAAGGGCCGGGACGCAGATAGACCCACATGCCCTCCTGCTTGCACAGTTCGATAAAACGCGCGAAATCGCGACTCCCGGTGCTGAGATCGAATACGCCCGGTTCGCTCTCGAAGCTGTTCCACATCAGGTAGACCGCGATGGTGTTGAGGCCCATCGCCTTGGCCATGCGGATGCGATGGAGCCAATACTCGGCGGGGATGCGCGCGGGGTGCATCTCGCCGCTGCGGATCTGAAAAGGCGCGCCGTCAAGCAGAAACTGTCGATGGCTTAGCTCGAAACGGTGATGTTTACCGTCAGGTACGGGCTCAACGCTCGGGCCTTTTTCCGTCGCGCCGCGCGCCAACGGCGTCGCGGCGGCGATGGGAGTGAGGATTGCAAATCGAAGGAAATCTCGTCGCTGCATGATGCCATTCCCTTTAAAATCTCGTTCGGCGGATAGCGCGGCACGCGCTCCGCCCACCACCCCGGCGCAGGCCGGAGTGGCGGAACGTACCTCATGGCGTCAATTCAAGGGTCAAAACTTCAAATGGCGCGAGTGTGATCGTGCTCACATGATCGGCATCCAGATGCTGCGGGACATCGCCCCCGGTCTTCCACACATCGCGCACGCTGAAACGGCGCGATGCACCCTGGGGTAGCTCCAACTGTTGCTGCAAGTCGATCACCGCCGTCTGTGAATGGGAACCCGGATTGCGCAGAGTGATGATCGACTTGGTCGACGACCACGATGCCCAGCCGTAAACATCCAGCCTGCCCGGATCGCCGCCGATCCAATGCGTGTCGCGCAGTACGTCCGCATTCGCCTGCGACCACTTCGCCGCATCGGCCAGCGTGTTCCAATCGTCCTTGCTCAACAGCGACGGCGTGATGTACATCTCCTGCAACTGAGTTCCAGTGGCGAAGTACGAGTGCACCTCGTTGGCGAAGTCATGGCCCGGGTCGGTATTGAGGCGGTTGTTCTTCTGCGCGTAGATGATGCCGTGGAGCATCAGCGAGTTGATCGGGAACAACGGCCCCTGGATCACGATGTTCTCGTAGGTCTGCTGGTCGCGATAGGTGATCCATTGCTCGCGCTCGGTACCGACACCGGCATGCCAGTCGTCCTCGCCGCCGCGCCAGATCGAATCGGCATAACGCAGCCAGAATGGCGAAGCCCAGGTGCCGGTGGTGAGGTTGATATAGGTATCCGGCTTGGCTTTACGGATATCCTCGATCAGCTGAATCGCCGCGGCGAAGTCGCTGGTGAAACGGCTGCCGGGAAACACGCTGCTGACATTGCCGGTACCGTCGAACTTGAATTGATTGATGCCATCCTTGTCCAGCAGCTCCATCACGGCGTCATGGAAACGCTGGTAGTACTTGGGGCCGGACAACGCGAAGCCGCCGTCGATGATCTCGTAACCGGCCGCCTTGCCGTTCGTTATCCGTTCCTCTTTGGGCGAACTGTAGCCGCCCCACGGCGATAGCCATACGCCGGGCGCCGCACCGTACTTGGCCGCCGCCTCTCGCAATGGCACGAAGCCGTGCGGAAAGTCCTTGCTGAAATGCCAGCTGCCGCTGCGATCGTCCCAACCATCGTCGAACAGAAACGAATTGAGTTTCACACCGCGCTTCACGCTCAGCTCCTGGCCGAAGGCGTTGATGCGATCCACCGCTTCCGCTTCGGTGTACGGCGTAAAATAGCCAATGTCGTACCACGAGTTGTAATGCAGAAATGGCCGGTAGGGATGCGCCCGCTCGCGTTCAACGTAGGCCGCGAAGTCGCGCCGCAATTGATCGTCGTGGGTGACGCCAGCCACCGCGGAATAAGTCACGGACTGCCCTTTCGGCAAAGGCAGCCCCTCGTCCATCCACAAGTGGATCTGCGTGCCGCGCACTTCGCTGCTGGACAAGGGTTGCTCGAAACCGACATAGTCGTGCCCCGCAACCACCGGCGAACCCTGCACCGTGCCGATCACTTCAGCGTGATCCGCCCTGAGCTGCAGCAGGTCGATGCGCGAAATATCCTCGCTCTTCTTCAGTGCCGTGACAGTGACGATCTCGCGCATGTAGTCGCTGCCTTCACGCTGTACCCATTGCCAATCCACGCGGATGCGGCCGTCCGCGTCGCCGAAACTCGCCTTGATGGCGTGCCCAGGCAAGCGTTCGGCTTCGCGCGAAGCACGCGGATCGGCCTTCAGCACTACCTCCGTGACCGGGGTCAACAGTGACAATTGCGACGCATCCAATTTTTTGCCACTACGCAAGGCCAATGCGAATGGAGAGACGACTGGAATGTCGCGCTGATTGACATGATCCGTAAGCACCATGTTCTGCACGTGACCACCGACCCGTTGCCAGCGCACCGATATCGCTGCGTTGCCAAACGAATGGGAATCAGGAGCTGGCTCGGCGAACGAGCGCGGAACAATGGCCGCGACACCGGCCGATGCCGCGAACATGCCAAGGACAAACAACTTGCGTCGAACCGCGGCGCGATCGCGACGATGCAACTTCGATGGATTGGGCATATCACTAAGTCTCGAGGAGTTGATCCAACGCCCGAAGGCTGCGGCAGCTACCGCAGCCTTCGAACGTGGGAGCATGGGCAAGATCAATAATCGTACGTCACGCCGAATCGCACGTACCGCGGTGTCTGCAGCAGCATCGCCGTTCCATAGAGCGGATTCGGCGCGGCCGGCACAGTTCCCGTGTTGTATTCCGGGTATTCATTGAGCGGCACCTGGCCATTGAACAGGTTGACCACATCCAGACTGAAGCCCAGCTTGTGTGCGGCGAATGCCGGTCGATAGCGGACGCCCACATCGACCTGCTTCATCCACGGTAGACGACCGGCAGCACCGGGCGGTGACGGCTGACCGCCGCACCACTGATAAAGCGAACCGTAACCCACCGGGTCGGTTTGGTTCGGACCGTACAGACCCAGACAATACTTGGGACCGCCCGAGACCAAACTCAGATTTGCCGAGACCTGCCATTCCGGCGTGAGCTGGTAGTAGCCGTAGGCTTTCAGCTGGTGCGTGTGGTCTTCACCCTGTGGACCGATACCGTATTGCATCAACTGCGGGAAATCCCAGTACGTGTTCTGGGTTGCGGCAAGCGCCATGATGTCGGTTTCGCCCATGCCCTCGTTGTTGCCGTAGCTGCGCGAGAACACGTAATCGATCTTGCCGTACCAGTGCCCGTCGAACGGGTGCTCCAAGAAACCCTCCAGGCCATAGTACTTGCGCACCATCGCCGGGAAGCCCATTTCCGCATTGGTCAGCGTCACGTTATGGAAAGCGCCGGTGGGGTCCTCCACGGCAAATGTGTTGGCTTGACCAGGGTTGATGTAATAACAGCTGGCGTTGTTGACGTCGGTGATACCCAACGAGGCCGCTTTGTTGATGACTGTCTGGATATCGCAGTAATCGTCGATGTCGTGCCGCAGGATACGACGCGTCAGTTTGGCCCCGTAGATCCACGAAGAGCCCGCCGTTTTGGTGAAGCCCAGGATGAATTCATCCTGATCTTCGGCCTTCAGTTTCTGCACCGTAACTGTGCGCGGATCGGGCGTCTGCCCAAAGGCATTGTCTGCCGACACCGGCCCCGATACTTGCGTCAAACCCGTGGGCGTGCCGTCGCCGGCGATACCGCTATAGGTAAAGTACTGCTGCGTGCTGGTGTAACCGTTGGCCGGGCCGCCCGGTGCAAGCGGCGCACCGAGATAGTAACGACCCGCATTGCCATACACCTTGAAGCTGCCATCGCCGTTGACGTCCCAACTGAAGCCAAGACGCGGCGCCCACTGCGGCTTGGTCTGCGCCATGTACGACTGACCCGCGGCATTGGTGTTGTTGAAACCATCGTCACGCAGACCCAGCGACACCAACCAGCGATCGCTGACCTGCCACTGGTCTTCGATGTATTCCGCGCGTTGCTTGGTCACTAGATTCGCGCCACCGATGAACATGTTCTTGCTGACGTAATAGCCCGACGCGCCATTGGGATAGTTGGCCAGCGCGCCGACGCCAAGCGCCGGAATCAACGCCACGGTCGGATCGGGTGTATAGCCGTAGTTCCAGCCATAACCTGGGCCAGAGGTGTTATTGCCCTGATCGTAGGCACCGGAGGTCAAGTTATCGATACCTGCGGTGATCGTGTGATCGCCCAGCACGTAGCTCAGGCTGACGCGCAGGTTGCTGGTACGGTAGTAAGGATTGTAGAGAGAGCTGACGGTCTGGATGCCATTGTTCGGCACTCCATTATTGAGCGACGGATTCTGATACGTGGCGCCGGAGATGTAAGTAGCATCAGGGTTGTAGTCCACCGGCGTGCTGTAATTGAATGTCTTCATCTTGCCGTACAAGGCTGTGAAGGTCAGATTGTCCGTGATGTAGCTGGTGAACTTCGCCGACAGCAGATCGCCACCGCTCTTGGTGTCATTGGCGTAGCCCTTGAACGTGGTTTCCTGCAGCTTGTTGTAGTCGTAGTTGTAGATCGAGCCGAGCCCTTCCTCCTTGCTGGAGGCACCCGTTAGTTCGAGCAGGTTCTTGTCGGTGATGTTCCAGTTGATCTTGGCGTACCACTTCGGCAAACGCGTCTTGTAGTTTTCGGCAGTGCCCGGCGCGGTCGCGCTGCTGCCCTGCCCGTTGGCCACGCTACCCACCGTCTGGCCGCCGACGTCGCTCATTTCAGTCGAAACGAAGAAGAACAGCTTGTCCTTGATGATCGGACCGCCGACATAGGCGTCGTAAACGGACGTCCAGTGGTTGTTTTTGCTGTTGGGATCGAACAAATTCCCCGCCACAGGCGACGGCGGCAGTCCGTTCGCATAGTACGTATTGTCCTGGCTGCTGCGCAGACCTTCCGGCTCGTACAGCATTTGTCCGCCGAAGTGCCATTCGTTGGTGCCGCTCTTGCCGATCATGTTGAGCACACCACCGTCGGAACGGCCGTATTGGGCGCTGTAGCCGCCCGTATAGACTTCTTCCTGGTCGATCGAGCCATAAGGCAACGTGATGCCGCCCTGGCCAAGATAGGGATCGGTGGTGTTGAAACCGTTGATGTAATACGCGTTCTCTTGCACCGACGAGCCACCGAAGCTCACCAGCGGAACACCGGTGGTGCTGACGAATCCACCGCTATCGCCTACGGCGCCGGGTGCAAGCAGCGCAGCCGCTTCTGCCGTGCGCGGCAGAGGCAAGGCTGCCAACTGCTGGGCGGTGATCACCGTGCGCGAGTCCACCGAACTGACATCGATCGGCGGCGTGCTGTTGGCGGACACCGACACGCCCGACAGCTCCTTGGCATCCACCGGCTGGGTAAACGAAACGTTGACGCCGACACCGACGTTGAGCACCACGTGCTCGTGCGTCTGCAGCGCAGTACCGTTGCGCATCAGCGTGACCGTGTAGGTACCTACCGGCAATTGCGCGGCGTTGTATCGACCCGCGCTGTCGATGCCGATCTCACGGGTCAAACCCGTGTCGCTATGAATGACAACGCTAAGACCCTTCTCCGCCGTTACCTGACCGTAGATGTTGCTGGTCGTCGACTGGCCATAGGCGCCGGCCGATATCAACAAGGAGCCGATCACCATCACCAGGCATCTACGCTTCAACAAAACTCCGCATTTCATGGACCCACCCCTCTATCGAGTAGCTATTTTTAGAAAACCCTGCCAAAGCAGCCGTTGCTGACTTGTCGCAAACCTTTGCTCTACGCGATGGCCTCACTGGCCATCGCGATCGTGATGTCGTCACCGCTGGCTCCCCGCCGAACGGATCGCCCGTGATCAACCGGGCGCGCACGCATCGTGCGATCAACCACTCCATCGTGAATCGAACCTCTCCCGTTCGACCCGAACTTGCCCTGTGTCTATGTCACTCAACTGATAAACCTCGATATGAACTCGTAAGGCCTTCCACCAAACACTCGTCTCGGCGTTGGCCTTCTTAAAACACCACCGGCATGCCTTTACCGTGGTCGATCTTTCTTCCAAGCGGAATGAGCGGGTGCCGCCGACTGCTGTCGGCGCGGCACCCACTCCGCTCAACCGTTAGAACTTTTGCTGGTAGCGCATGTAGACGAAACGACCGATGTCATACGAGGCGTTGTAGTCGTTGTAGCTGTCCGTACCCGAATTGAAGCCGCCGCCGTAGATGTAAGGCCCCACATGGTTGAAGATGTTGTTGACGCCCAGTGAGAAGGTGCCGTTCCAAGGCGCTTTCCAATGCACCTGCAAATCGTTGAAGGTGGCTGACGCCTCTTGTGTCATCGGCGAGATGCCCACCCCCGGCGCGTAATAGTCAGGCAACGTGCACGGGAATGCCGTGGTCGTGGTCGGTGGCGGATAAGCGCAGGGACCCTTGATCGGCGAGAAGTAGCGCACCGTCCAGTCGGCACCGAAATTGCGCCAGTCCCAGCTCACGGTGAATGTGCCGCGCACGCGCCACACTGCGCCGTCGAGATTGCCCAATGCCGTGCCTGCCGTGTACTGCACCGCGGCGCCCACCGTCGGCTGCACATTGTTTGAGGCGATATACGTGCTCTGCAGGCCTAACTTGAAACGGCCGAAACTGAATTCGGGCAACGCATAGTTCACACCGAAATCCCAGCCGCGCTCCTTCAGCCAACCGGCATTGGTTTCCAGATTCATCAAGTTGATGATCTGACCAGCCAACGGTCCGGTGCCACCTTTGCGCTGGAACTGCGAGCACGCCGAAGTAATGTCGAATTCATAGCAATCGGCAAGCACCTGATCGTTGCTGATACCCGTGATCAGATTGCGAATGTTGTAGCTCCACCAATCGAGTGTGGTATTGAAGCCCGGCAACCAGGAGGGGCTGTAGACCAAACCGATATCGCCGTTGTACGCGGTTTCCGGTTTCAAGTTGGGATTGCCGCCGTTGTAGCTATTGGTAATGCCCCCGGCGCCGGGGCCTGTGACCGGTGTACCCGTAATATCCGTCTGTCGAAAATTGGCAGGCACGCCGGGAAGGCCGCCCACACCGGTGAGGCAACGCTGCGCTACCGCCGAGCTGTAGCCGTACTGCGACTGCCCGTACACCGCATCGCAAGGATCGGTGAAACCACCGGCCAGATAGAGTCCCTGATACAGATCGTTGATCGTCGGCGCACGGAAATTGGTGCTGTAGCTGGCACGCACCATGACGTCGTCAATCGGCTTCCACGCGAGCTTGAAGGAATTGTTACGCGTGCCACCGAAATTGCTGTAGTACGACCAGCGGCGCGCCACGTCGACCGAGAGGCTTTGTACGCCCGGCAGATCTTTCAGCAGCGGGGCATAAACCTCGAGATAGCCTTCGTTGAGACTGAAGCTGCCGTGATTGGGCTCGACCGAGTAGTCGCTGGAATACCCCGCTGTCGCAAAGGGATCGGTGTCGTCGTAACCTGCTTCGGTTCGATGTTGCACACCGGCTGCAATGGTGAGGTCGCCTCCAGGCAGCTCATAGACATCCCCGCTGATGTCGGCGACGGCAGCCTTTTCATCGTAGCCCGTGCGCTCGACATTGTTGATGGCAATGTAGTCGAGCATCTGTTGCGTGATGGTGCCGAGCGGATTCAAAGGCACACAACCGGCAATGATATTGCCCGGCGTACCGCAATGGACCGCACCATCGCTGCCCATGAAAGAAGGTCCCAGCGCCTGCGTCACATTGATCAGGTTGTACTGTCCGGGGCGAATGTCGACATCGCGGATCTTGCTGTCGTAGTAGTAAGCGTCCCAGTTGAAGACGTGATCGTCGAAACTGAAATCACCTTCCAGGCCGGCGCTATAACGATAGTTTTTGGAGGTGTTGTCGTTGGTATAGAGGTTCTGCGGAAACTGGCGTTCGAATTGCACGTCCTGCGGCGTCTGGCCCGGCGCGTTGTACGGGTTGTAGTAGCTCTGCGCGGAAAGCACGATCGGGAACTGCGGCAGATTCGGCGGATTGCTGGATTGGCCGCTGTACAAATAGCTCGGCCCACCGGCACCGCCGTTGTAGCTCTGGTTGTAACCGAACTCGATATGCGCAGTGATGTGGTCGGTGATCTTGTAGCGATCGGCCAGATACAGATTCTTGGTTTTGTTGGGACTGAGGATGGTGCTCAGATTGTTATAGTTGTAGATGTACGACCCTGCATTGGCGAGGCTGGAAACATTGCCGTTCGCGCTATAGGTTCGCGGCTGCCGAAAGGAGTAATCCGCAAGAATGGACGAATTGCCGCCCGGATTCAGAACCAGTGTGTTATCGCCGGGGATAAGCGGATTCGTCTGCGGCGAATTGAGAATGAAACCGCTGTTCGGTGGTAACGAGCTAAGTCCGAAATAGGGGTAATGATTGGTTTGGGGATAGGCCGACCATGGACGATCGCCACCCCAGACCGACCCTTGATATTGGTAAGAAACACTGCCGATCAGCGAGTTGCGCTCGGTGGAGGTGCCTGCCGTTACGCTGTACTGCGCCTGGGCACCGTCTTCATGCGGCATGTATTCGCCGGCATAGGTATCGATCTGCACACCTTTGAAGTTCTTGATCGTGACGATGTTGATCACGCCAGCAATGGCGTCGGAACCGTAGATCGCCGAAGCACCGCTACCCAGAATGTCGATATGGTCGACGATCGCGGCGGGGATCACGCTGATATCCGTGTAACCGCCATGCACGGCGCCGATGCGCTGACCGTCCACCAGCACCAACGTACGTTGCGCGCCGAGGCCGCGCAAATCGATGAAGGTTCCGCCCTGATTGGGGCCCAGCGACGCAGCGTCGCCGCGGCTCAAGTCCGGCGTTGCTGCGGAAGGAAGGTTTTGCAGCAGCTGGCCGACGGTGGCAAAGCCCTGACGCTCGATATCCTGCTTCGAGATGGTGATGGTCGGCAGCGCCGTTTCCATGTCGACGCCGCGAATATTCGTGCCGGTTACGGTGACCTGTTCCAGCTGCACCGCCTTCTTCGACGATGGCGACGACGTAGCGCTCGATGTCGACGTGGAACTCTGATTGGTCGAACTAGTGCTCTGGGCTGCGTTCGTAGCAGCCCCGCTAGTTGTTGCTGCGCTCGGGGTGTTGGTTTGTGCCCAAGCACTCCCGGCAAGCGCGAAACTTCCCGTCACGCAAACCACCTGCATTGCCGTCAGCGACTTGCGGATGGATATCGCCAACAACTTTCTGCTCTTGCCATCGACGGCAAGCCGACAACCGTTCACAGCACGCATGACTACCCTCTCCCTTTTTTATCGCCTGCGCAGATATGACCTCTCCCTCTGCTGCAGGCGGTTATGGATGCTCGTGGAAACGTCCCCATCCCACGAACCCGTTCACCCTCATCATTTTTTAAGCGCAAGCCTTCCCCGCCGGACGGATAGCCGTCCGGTTAATCTCTTCCTCGTTTGTCACGTCAGACGTTGCACCTTTACTTGAGGTAACAACGCCTCTACCGTCCGTCGCTCGACGAAACCGGTCTCCTCACCCAGCGCATTAGACGCACCACAAGCCACGCCCAATCGCAGGGTTTGTTCCAAACTCATATCGCGCGCTATACCCACCGCCATCCCGGCCAGTAGGCAATCGCCCGAACCAACGGTGTTGCGAACCTGAGGCAGCGATAGTCCGGCGTGCCAGATTCCACTGGGATCGCCGGTCGTTACACCCAGCGCACCCAACGTCACCACGGGCATAACCACGCCGTGCGCCTGCAACTCGCCCACAGCCTCGATCGCAGCATCAAGATCGGCGACAGGTTTCCCGCGCAACTCGCCGATCTCGTCACGATTGGGCTTGACCAAGAAAGGCTTCGCGTCCACCGCGTGCCGCATCGCGTCGCCACTCGCATCGACCAGGCAGCGTTTACCGCTGCTTTTGACGTAATCGACCAATTCGGCATACACGGTCGACGGAAAGCCGCGCGGCAAACTGCCGGACAGAATCACCAAATCGCTTTCGTCGACGCTGCGGCGAAAATCCAGCAGCAAGGCATCACATTCGGCGGGTGACAGCAGCGGCCCCTGCCCCAGCACTTCGGTGATGCTGCCGTCGGCCTCCTGCAAGGCCAGGCAATGGCGCAATTCGCCGGCGATCTCCACGCCATGGAACAACACGCCGCGCTCGCTCATGCGCTGGCAGATCAGATGGCGATGCATGGCATCGATCAGGCCCACCAGCTGCACGCGTTCACCAAGCGCGGCGATGGTCTGCGCCACATGCACACCTTTGCCGCCGGGATAAACCTGCTCCGCACGCACGCGGTGAACCTCGCCGGGTTTCAGCGCATCGAGATGGATGAAGCGATCGATGGCGGTATTGAATCCGGCGACGGTAATCATGATTTATCCGTCATCAATGCGAGCACTTCGCTCGTACTCGCCTGCCTAGTCGTACCGCCGATGCCGCGCGTCGACAAGCCGCCGCACGCGCTGCCCCAGCGCATGCAATCCAGCAAGGGCACGTCGCGCAGCCATGCATGCAGAAAACCGGCGTCGAAAGAATCGCCTGCACCTGTGCTGTCGATGGCGTCGACGGCATAGGCCGGTACGTTTAGCCATTGACCGTCGTGCACGCTGACGCAGCCTTGGCGTCCACGCTTGACGATCGTCTGTGTGCGCCCGTTCTGAACCAATGCAAGCGCTTCGCGCATGTCGCTGCGGCCCGTGATGGCCTGCAGCTCTTGTTCGTTGGGTAGGAAGACATCCACTTCGCGCAAGGTATCGAACAGATCGCTTTCCCATTGCTGTTCCGGATCGAAGCCGGGATCGAGCGACGTAGTCAGCCCTAACGATGCGGCACGCGCGAACAGCTCACGGCAACCGGGCCGCAACGCCTTCTGCAAGTAATACGAGGAGACATGCAGATGATCGGCTGCCCTCAACCATTCGTCTTCGATTTCCTCGGCCCGCAATTCAGCGATCGCACCGGCGAACGTCACCAAGGCGCGATCCTGCGGCGTAGACAGAGAAACGGTAACGCCCGTGCGCTGGGAACCGTCCGGCCGCAACGACGTAACATCGATACCGGCATCCTGCAATGCCTCTAGACAGAACTTGCCCGACGCATCCGTGCCCAATCTGCCGTGAAAGGCCACCTGATTGCCGAGCCGCGCCAGACCCATCGCACAGATCATCGACGAGCTGCCCGGCGTCATCACGAAATCGTCGGCCAATACTTCCTTGCCCGGCATGGGCAGCGCGTGACAACCCTTGAACACGAAGTCGACATTGATTTCGCCGACGACCAGGATGCGCACGGGATGGTGGGTGGGTTTCACGGCGTCGCTCCGTGAATCGCAAAATCTTCTACGACGCGCGTGAGCACCCCCTCGGAAGGCGTGTCGGGTTTGCCGCCAAGTTGCAGACAGCGGAAAAAGGCCAACAGCTGCATGGTGACGATGCCAGCGAGCACGGTAGGTATTTCCGTACCGCTCATCGACGTGGATGGCGTAACAAGAACGTCGTTGGCACCGAGCACATCATCGGGCACGTCATCGCCGATCACCAACTTCGCCATGCCGAGCTGCTTGCGCGACAACTCGCGCAGCACGTCGCACTCGTAGCGACGTACCGCCGGATCCGTCGAAAGCAGCGCCACAATCAGCGTGGAAGGATGGACGAAGGACATCGGCCCATGCCGCAGCCCAAGAAAGGTCTCGGCCATCGTGATGACTTGGCCACCCGTCATCTCCAGCATTTTCAGTGCACCTTCGCGTGCTGCACCAAACGCTGCGCCGCTACCGAGATAGACCACGGAAGTGAAGTCGCGCTGTGCGAGCGCCGCGACGGTATCGGATTGCGTATCGAAGATGTGCTGCGCGCCGGATGCCGCGCGAGTGATTGCGTTAGCGACGAGTTCCTCGCGCGTGCCTTGCAATAATCCACTGCCGCCTAGCAACAGATTGGTGAAGCTGCTGGTCATCACCAGGCTGCGGTCGTTGGTGCGCTCATCCAGCACCAGCACCGTGACGCGCGGATCGTTGCGGTAGTGCGTGGCGAGCTTGCCGTCAGCGTTGCACGTGATAACCAGGTGGCGCCACGCCGGTGCTTCGGCCAGCAGCGTACTCATCACGCCACCGCTTTCCGGGCTATCGCCCGAACGCGCCAGCGAGATCAGCAGCCCCGGCCCCGGCGGCAGTACGCTGCGCCAATGCGTAAGCAAGGTACCGGCAGCGATCGCCTGCACCGGGACACCAAGACCCGACTGCAATAGAGGCGCCAGGCATTCGCCGATATACATGGAGCTGCCCGAACCGGTCAGCACGATGTGACCCGGCTGCTGATTGAGCGCTTTCGCCAGTCGCTGTTGCACTACCGTGCTGTGCAATAGATCGAAAGTGTCCTGCCAGGTGGCGGGCTGCTGCAGAATTTCGCGCAACGTGTCCGCGTAACCCGCAGCCTGCTGCGCTTCAGCCGGCTGCGCCTGAAGTGCCTCCAGCCCTTCTTTTTCTTTCGTTTTCTTATGAAGTATTGACATTTTGCTCAATTCGCTCGAATGTGAAACCATCCGATGACGCTCACAGAGTATTCGAAATGAAAGATCAGTTACAACACCTTTCGAAAGCTTCCGAAAAGTTTTCGCAACTGTCCCTCTCCCACGGCAAGCGCACCCGCTTGTGGCGCCTGATGTACGGCCACGGTCCGCGCAATGGCAGTTTGCTCGTACTCCCGCTGGATCAGGGTCTAGAGCACGGCCCGACCGACTTTTTCCCCCATCCCCCTGCCGTCGATCCGGCCTACCAGTTCCGGCTCGCGGTGGAGGGGAATTTTTCGGCGATCGCGCTCGGTGTGGGGTTGGCAGAGAAATACATGGGCGAGTGGTGCGGGCGGATTCCGCTGATTCTCAAGCTCAATGGCAAGACCAATATTCCTAGTGATGCGGAGGCCACCTCGCCGCTGTTCGCTTCGGTGGAAGACGCCGTGCGGCTCGGCGCCGACGCCGTCGGCTACACCATGTATGTAGGTTCGCCGCGCCAGCATGACGAATTCCGCCAGTTCGAAAAAGTGCGGCAGGATTGCGAGCGCTTCGGCATGCCCCTGGTGTTGTGGTCGTATCCGCGCGGCGCGGCGATCGATGCCAAGGGTGGCAAGGGCAGTTTGTACGCGCAGGATTACGCCGCACGCGTAGCGCTGGAACTGGGCGCCGATATCGTGAAACTGCACGAGCCGGACGACAGCACCGCTCATTCCCCAGCGCCATACAACACGTTGCAGGAAGACGCATCGGCACGCACGGAGCGCGTGGTACGTTCGGCCGGACGTACCATGGTGCTGTTCTCCGGCGGCGAAAAGAACGACGACGATGCGGCGGTACTGCGCAAGGTGGAGTTCTACATGGCGTCGGGCGCACACGGTGTGATGTTTGGCCGCAATATGTGGCTGCGCCCGCTCGACAAAGCGATTGCGTTGGTGCAGCAAGTGCATCAGATCATGGCCAAGTATCCGCGCTAAGCTGCCCTACTCCCTCTCCCCTCCGGGGAGAGGGCTGGGGTGAGGGGACAATCTTGCGCAATTGGTGAATCGAAGCAGGCTTTGATATAGGTCATCGCAAGATTGGCCCCTCACCTCAATCCTCTCCCCGCAGGGGAGAGGAGGCAAAAGCAAAGAGCTTTCTTAATTTGATGCCACACAGCAAACGCAAACCCCCAAACCAACGTTGGTCGTTCCGCACGCAAACGCGTGCCGGCTGCTTTTGCTGCGCACCTCCCAGCGGTACCGGCACGATCCAAGCCGGCAACGGCAAAAATCCGTTGCAAACCGCGCCCGACCGAAGCAAAGCGGATCTGCGGCTAAACGATTTCAAACCCCGCAGCATGTTGCGCGTACCGAAGACGCGCATTGAGCAGCCGCGTTTTCCAGTGATCGACGCACATACGCATCTCACGTGGTCGAGCAAGGTGCGCAACGGTGTTTCGGTGGGCGAAGACATCATCGTTTTTGCAAAGCCGGAAGATCTATTGCCGGTGATGGACCGCAAAGGCGTCCGCACCTTGGTCAACCTCACCGGTGGCGTCGGCGCCGGCCTCGAACAAACCATCCGCCTGTTCGACCAAGCTGCCCCGGGGCGCTTCCTCACGCTCACTGAACCGTCGTACGAATATTTCCCCGAGCCGAACTTCGCGCAGCTGCAGGCGGACGCGATCACTCATGCCCATCGGGTCGGCGCGCGCGGACTGAAGTTGCTGAAGACATTGGGCCTGTATCTGCGTGAGCACGTCGATTCAGGGCCGCTGGTCGCGGTGGATGACCCGCGCTTCGATCCCATGTGGGAAGCCTGCGCGGCGTACAACATGCCGGTGTTCCTGCACGTATCCGACCCGGAGGCGTTCTTTCTGCCGACCGACGAATACAACGAGCGCTACGAGGAACTGGCCAAGCACCCGGACTGGTCGTTCTACGGCCCGGAGTTTCCCAGCAATGCAGAAATCCTCGCCGCCCGCGACCGTCTGATCGCCCGCCATCCAAAGACCACCTTTGCCCTGATGCACGTGGGCAACTGGGCCGAAAACCTCGAGGCCGTCGCGGACTGCCTGGATCGCTTTCCCAATACTCTTGTGGATATCAGCGCGCGTATCGGCGAACTGGGTCGCCAGCCGCGCACCGCGCAGCGCTTTTTCGACCGCTATCAGGACCGCATCCTGTTTGGTACGGATGCCGTGCCCTCCCCCTACGGCGACGATGTCCCCCAGCAGCTGTTCGGCGACGAGCTTTACGAAATCTATTACCGCTTCCTCGAAACCGAGGACGAGTACTTCGACTACGCCCCGGCTGAAACGCCCCCGCAAGGTCGCTGGTCGATCTACGGCCTGGGCCTGACAGACACGATTCTGCGCAAGATATACCATGACAATGCCGCCCGACTTTTAAGCATTGACCATGAGTGAAGCCCACGCCTCCGTTCCCGTACATCGCCTATTGGTCGAGGAGCGCCGACGCCTGATCGTCGATTACGTGGAAACCCATGGTCGCGCTACGGTTGAAGAGTTGGCCGCCCGCTTCGGTACGTCATCCGTCACCATTCGCAACGACTTGGAAATGCTCGCGCGCGGCGCGATGATCGCGCGTTCGCACGGCGGCGCACTGCCGGTCACCCAGCCCACGACCAATGACATACCGCTCAACATCAAGGAGACGCGCTCGCATCCGCAGAAGCTGCGCATCGGTCAGGCGGCGGCAAAACTGATCCAGAACGGCGAAACGATCATCCTCGACTCCGGCTCCACGACTGCAGAGATCGCCCGTCAGATCCGTCAGATGAAATTCGAGTCGCTGACGGTGGTGACCAACGCGTTGAACATCGCGCTGGAATTGTCGGGCCTGCCGAATATCCGCGTGATGATGCTCGGCGGCCTGTTGCGGCAGACGTCGTATTCGCTGGTGGGCCCTGACGCGGAACAGGCGTTGTCGCGCATCTCCGCCGATCGCTTATTCCTCGGCGTGGACGGTCTCGATCCGGTGGTTGGCGTCACCACACCCGATCCGTTGGAAGCCTCGCTCAATGCGCTGATGATCCGCGTATCCCGCGAAACCATCGCCGTGTTCGACGCCAGCAAGCTGGGGCAACGCAGCCTCTCGGTCATCACGCCAGTGCGGAATCTGCATACCGTCATTACCGATAGCAGCGCCGCACCGGACATGGTCGAGGCGCTGCGCCATGCGGGCGTCGAGGTGATGCTGGTCTGACCTTACGTGTGGAGCTGCGCCCGCTCCAACGCCGCAATATGCCGCTCCAATCGCGGCCCCAGATAACACTGCGAACCGCACGGCAACAAACCCACTTCATGGAACGCGCGCAGATACCAGGCGGGTGAGCGCAGCTGCAGATCCTGATGATCGCCATCCGGGTCATCGCGGTTGGTGAATACTTCCAGAAAGGCAACGCCCTCCAGCATCTCGCCGATACCGATGAGCCCCGCGCGTATTTCCGCAGGCTTGAGGTAGTGCAATACGTCCGTGCACACGATCAGATCGAAACGCGTGTCGAAACGCAGCTCAGCCAATTGGCTGAAACGCGCCAAGCCAATGTTGCGGCTACGACCGAAACGCCGCACCACATATTCGCTGGAGTCGAGGCCGCGATAATGGATATCCGGCCGCAAGGCACGCAGCGGCGCCCGCCACACACCTTCGCCGCAGCCCACGTCGAGCACATTGCTGATCGGCCGGCCTAGGTAGTACTCCGCTTGCGCCACTACCATGGCCACCTTGCGCTTCAAGGCGGCGGTCGAGCTCACGGCATGCTTCGGGTCGCGGTACCACTTGTCGAAATACGCCTGGTCGTAAGTTTTGGGCATGGTTCGGCTCCATTACAAGCATGTGATAGTAACTCCGGGTTAACGATACGGCCCGGATTTTGTGAATCGCAGCGGAATATTCTTTATCTCGGGCCAACTTCGAGTCAGCGCCCTGCTCGACCACGCGTTGAGTCAGTTAGACATTCAACAGGGGAACCCAGCCATGCAAGTCGACTCCATCCCACACTACCGCTGGCGATCTTCGACATGGCTGGGCCTGTTGCTGATAGTCGCCCCCCTCGCCTGCTCCACTCCGGTCGAAGCGGCCGGACCGGCAAAGTTGAGTGCGGACGATATCGCGTGGCTGCGTCGCGACACCTTCGGCCTGGATAGCGCCACCCTCGAACGCTACCGCGAACTCGGCCGAACCCGCTTTCTGGATGAGCAGCTGGCCGGCGGTGACGATCCTCTGCCACCCGCCGTCGCTCCGCTAATCAATAGCTACGAAGTCTTCCATACCGCGCCCGCACAGCTGATCGCCGAATACCGGGATGAGGCGCAAAAGGTAAAGAGCGTCGACGCGGCAGACACCAACGCCAAGGAGATGGCCAAGAAAGATTTCCAGATGTATCGCCGCGATCTGATTCGGCAAAGCGCGGAGGTCGAGTTGCTGCGCGCCATCTACGGCGGCAACCAGCTGAAGGAACAAATGGTGTGGTTCTGGCTCAACCACTTCAGCATCTATGCGGCCAAGGGCGGCGTCGGCCTCTTCGCCACCGACTACGAAGAAAACGTGATCCGCCCGAATGCGTTGGGCAAGTTCAAGGATCTGGTGATGGCCACGCTGAAAAGCCCGGCCATGCAGCTCTACCTGGACAACGCTCATAACGTGCGCGGCAAAACCAACGAGAACTACGCGCGCGAACTGATGGAGTTGCATACGCTCGGCGTGAATTCGGGTTACACCCAGCAGGATGTGCAGCAGTTGTCGCTCATTCTTACCGGCGCCGGTATCGTTCCGCAGCGTGGCCCCGGCGTCGTGAATGGGGTCGACGACAGCTTCTTCCGTCAACGGCCTGGTTTCGTGCATGACGGATTGTTCGTGTTCTATCCGGGCAGGCACGACTTCTCCGACAAACAGTTGCTCGGCCAGGACATCAAGGGCAGCGGCTTTGGGGAGATCGAGCAAGCGGTGGACCTGATCGTGCAGCAGCCCGCCTGCGCGAAGTTCGTGTCGCGCCAGATCGCGCAGTATTTCGTCTCCGACGATCCGCCGCCGGCGCTGGTCGACGCGATGGCGCAAACGTTCCAGCGCACCGATGGCGATATCGCCGCTGTGTTGCGCACCATGTTCCTGTCCAAATATCTCACCACCAGCTACGGCAAGAAATTCAAGGATCCCACCCAGTTCCTGGTTTCGGCGATGCGGCTGAGTTATGACGGCAAACCCATCACCAATGCCGACCCGCTGGTGAACTGGCTCAATCAGATGACGGAATTGGTCTACGCCCACATTACGCCCGACGGCTGGGCGACGGACAACGCCAGTTGGACCAGCTCGGGCCAGATGGCCAAGCGCTTCGACGTGGCGCGCGCCATCGGCAGCGGTCGCAACCGGCTGTTCGCGGGCACCGATGACACCATAACGCAAGCCGATCCGCCGATGCTCAACTCCACGCTTTACCAACAGACTATCGAACCGACGCTGTCCGACGCTACGCGCGAAGCGCTCAGCAAAGCCACATCGCAGGTGGAATGGAATACCTTCCTGCTGTCCTCGCCAGACTTCAATTATCGTTGAGGTAACGACCATGAATCGCCGCGAATTTCTGCTTGCCACTGCTAGCGCTGCCGCTCTTCCTGCGCTGTCTTTCTCCGGGCGGCTGTTTGCCGCACCGGCCAACTCGCCACGCTTCCTGTTCGTGTTCCTGCGCGGCGGCTACGACTGCAACAACTTTCTGGTGCCCTACAGCAGCGATTTCTACTACGAATCGCGCCCAACCATCGCTATCGCCAAGCCAGATAGCGCCAATCCCAACACCACGATTCCGCTGGATACGAATTGGGGCATGAATCCGGTGCTGCGCGATTCGATCTACCCGCTGTGGCAAAAAAAGCAGGTGGCGTTCATTCCGTTCGCCGGCACCGACGATCTTTCGCGCAGCCACTTCGAAACGCAAGACAACATCGAACGCGGGGAACCGATGGATCAGGGTGGCAATTACCGCTCCGGCTTCATGGCGCGCCTGTCGAGCGTGCTTACCGGCGTACCCGCCATCTCGTTCACCAACAGTCTGCCGCTGAGCTTCCAAGGTGCGAGCAGCGATATTCCGAATATTTCGCTGCGCGGCAATACCAAGGCGAATTTCGACGAGCGCCAGTCGGCCATCCTTGCGGGCATGTACAAGAACACCGCGCTCGCCTCCGCAGCTGCGGACGGCCTCAGCCTGCGCTCGACGGTGTCGATGGATCTGCAGAACGAAATGGTTGCCGCCAGCCGCGGCGCACCGAATGCATCGGGCTTCGCCCAGGAAACGCAACGCATCGCTACGTTGATGCGCGATCGGTACCGGCTCGGTTTCGTCGACGTCGGCGGCTGGGATACGCACGTGAATCAGGGCAACGTCACCGGCGGCCTGGCCAACAACTTGCGCAATCTCGGCGACGGCCTGGCGGCCTACGCCACGACTCTGGGCGACGAGTGGAACAACACTACCGTCGTAGTCGTTTCCGAATTCGGCCGCACCTTCCGTGAGAACGGCGATCGCGGCACCGACCACGGCCACGGCACCGTGCACTGGGTGCTTGGCGGCAAGGTCAACGGCGGTCGCATCGCCGGCGAACAAGTTGCGGTGAATCAGCAGAACTTGTTACAGAACCGCGACTACAAGGTGCTCAACAATTACCGCGACGTGTACAGCGGTTTGCTTGGCCGTGTGTGGGGCCTGCATGGGAATCAGTTGCAGACCGTCTTCCCACAAGCGAAGCCGCGCGATCTGCAACTGGTCTAAGCCGCTCTCCCTTTGGGAGAGGGGTCAAAGATTCGATACCATTCACAACACAACTTATCCGGACACAGCAACATCCGTTCGAACGTTACCCGCGCTCAGTGGAAACCGCCGCATGCGTCCAATCACTCTTACCGTTCTGTCGCTGTCGATAACCTTACTGTTCATTCCTTCGCTTTCGCACGCATCCAGCTCCACCAGCCTCAGCCAGAGCGACGCCGCATGGCTGCGCCGCGACAGCTTCGGCCTGAATACCGCGACAGTGACTCAATACCGCACGCTCGGCCGCAAAGCGCTGTTGGAAGAACAGCTCGACGATCGCCTCAGCGACACGTTGCCACCGCTGATCACGGCGCAGATCGCCTCCTACGAATCGTTCTACACGCCCGTCGATCAACTGCTGATGTCGATCCAGCAAGAACAGCAGCAGATCAAGACCATGCCGGATAGCCCCAACAAGGTCGCCGCAAACAAGGCCCTGCAAACGCGGGGCAACCAGCTGGGCCAGGAAGCACAACAGGCGGAACTGCTGCACGCAATCTACGGCCCCAACCAGCTCAAGGAACAGCTGGTGTGGTTCTGGCTCAATCACTTCAGCGTTTACGCAGCCAAAGGACGCGTGCGTTGGGAACTGGCCGATTACGAACAGAACGTGATTCGCCCGCATGCGCTGGGCAAATTCCGCGACCTGGTCATGGCCACGCTGCAAAGTCCGGCGATGCTGGAGTTTCTCGATAATGCCCAAAACGCCAAGGGTCATGTCAACGAAAACTATGCGCGCGAGCTGATGGAGCTGCATACGCTTGGCGTCAACTCCGGCTACACCCAACAAGATGTCCAGCAGCTCGCGCTGATCCTGACCGGCGTCGGCATCGCGCCCACTGATGGCAGACCGGAGCATATCAACCCGCAGTTCGCGCCGCTGATGGTGCGAAGCGGCCTGTTCGAATTCAATCCGCAACGGCACGATTTCAGCGACAAGGTCTTGCTCGGCAAACCGATCAAAGGCAGCGGCTTCGACGAAGTGAAACAGGCGGTCGACCTGATCGTGCGACAACCGGCCTGCGCGCAATTCGTCTCGCGCAAACTGGCCGAATACTTCGTTTCCGATAACCCGTCACCGGCGCTGGTACAAAAAATGGCCAGCACTTTCCGGCGTACCGATGGCGATATCGCGCAAGTGGTGCGCACCATGTTCGAGTCGCGCGACCTGCTCGCCGCCACCGGCAAGAAATTCAAAGACCCGACGCAATTCGTCGTGTCGTCAGTACGTCTGGCTTTCGATGGCACGCCCGTGGCCAATGCGCAACCGCTGGTGGGATGGCTCAACCAGCTCGATGAACCACTGTTCGGGCGTATCACTCCCGATGGCTGGCCGCTCGACAATGCAAGCTGGTCCAGCTCCGGGCAGATGGCGAAGCGTTTCGATATTGCTCACGCCATCGGCACCGGGAACAACCAACTGTTCACTCCCGCCGGCAGCACCGCGCGCGGCGCGGGCTTCCCGATGCTGACGACACGCCTGTATTACGACGCCATCGAGCCTTACCTATCACCCGCCACCCACGATGCGCTGACCAAGGCGACGTCGCAGCAGGAGTGGAACACGTTCCTGCTTTCGTCGCCTGATCTCAATTATCGCTGAGCGAAACACGCATCGATGTGCGAGGTTGGGAGCCATGAATGGCTCCCGCTCTGCAAAGACTCATCGGCCTTCAATCCCTCGCTGTTCCCGTCACCAGCAAGTGCTTTGCCATCTGTCCATGCAGATGCCCGAGCGCGCGCACCATATGCAGCGTGACGAATAGCAGCAGCACACCGATCACGCACAGCATAAAGGCTGCGCCCCAGCCGTGTAGCCACATGACCCAATCGCACACCCACGCCGGACCGTCGCAGGTGTCCTGGAATCCGGACATATTCGCTATCAGCTTGACAATGGGCGCGCCGGTGAACGCCAGCGACACACTCAGCAGCGTCACCGCCAACGTGAAATAAATGATGCCCAACGGCAGCATCATCACCATGTAGAACAAGGTGCTCCAACTGCGCGGATCGCTGAACATCGCACCAATCCGCTGCCACAGCGACATGCCGCGCGTGGAGAATAAGGGCCGGCGCGGCATCCGCACACCCAGCATCGACTCCACCATGCGTCCCTCCACCAGCGAGAGTACGCGCACCGAACCGAAGAACAACACGATAAACGGGATGCCGATAATCAACACCGCCAGACCAAGCGACAACGAAATCCCCGTCACCGCCCAGGTGAAATAGAAAATGCCGGTCGCGAGCGACAGCAACATATAGAACAGCGCGGCGTACGTACGCGGATCGGCTGCCACGCCGAAGAACCGGCCAGCCTGCGAGCGCCGTTTCGGCGGCAGCGGCGGACGCAGCGCGCGCTGAATCTTGATCTCCTGATCGCGATAGAGCTCCGCTACCTCTTCCGGCGCGCCGTAACTGCCAACCACTTTGGCCAGCATGTCCGCTTCGCTGCGCCCAGGCTGTTCGGCCAGCTCAGCGCGCAAATGTTCTTCTGCGTCGTACAACGCATCCTGGACCAGGGCTGGATCGGCACCGCGTAGCGCGGTCCGCAACTGATCCAGATAGTCCGCAATCGTTCGCGGTGTGCCTGTCATCGCAACTCTCCTTGCAGAACCCTATCGACCGAATCGCGCGTGCCTTCCCACGCGGCGATCCACTCACGCAACACTTCGCGTCCAAACTTGGTAATGCGGTAATAACGGCGCGGCGGCCCACTCACCGATGGCTCCACTTCGCTAGCCAGGAGGCCGTTGGTCTCGAGGTTGCGAAGCACCGGATAAAGCGCACTCTGCTTGCCAGCCAGCACCCCTTCCCCCAGCTCCTCCAGCCGCTTGGCAATCTGGTAGCCATACAACGCCTGCCGCGACTGCCCAAGCACCGCCAACAGCACCAGGGACACCGTGCCGGTGGAGAGCTCTTTCTGGAATTTCTTGAGTTGGCCCGCGCTATCGTCCATGGCTGACCCGCTCTTCAGCTTATGTTGGAGTGCACTGTAGTGTGAAGTAAACAGTAGTGCATGGGTAGGAAGTCACGGCCTCACACCAAGGGCATCCTTAGGTCACCCTTTCAGCGGACGCAACCGAGCTAACCGTGACCACACGCGGCTCGTGATCGGTCGCGATAGCCTTCATTCATAGGAAAAGTCCTACACAACAGAAAGCCGAAGCCCTACGCCAATCACGCCTCGGCGTCACGGAGTCATCACTAATGTGAATGCAGCATGCGCAAAGGCAGGGGTTGCATGCATATCCATTATTGGATGCCCATCTTCGGCACCCGAAAACGCCCTAAAGCGTTTTCAGTTTTTGGATTAAACACGGCCAGGCGTGAGTAAGCGAACCTATCGAACAACTCGGCAGGCTACGCCTTCCTACGCCGTAGTGATGCATGCTGCCTATGAAGGCAACGAGTTGCTCTATTCGCTTTTGTCATTATTTGTAGGTACTCGAGCAAGGGGATCTTTATGACTAAAGCACGGAAAAAGCGTTGGCCCACGCTACTTGCCCTCGCGCTATCGGCACTCTGGCTTATATCTCCTTCGCGCGTGAGGGCGGAAGATGTCGTGAATGGCAGCTTTGAAATTCCGGTACTGGGAAGCAATTTTAAAACTGATCCCACGGGCACTGGTGTTGGCTGGACATTTGTCGGTACCAGTGGCATTCAAGGCAACGGTAGCGCGTTCGGCGCGACCAGTGCGCCAGATGGCGTGCAAACCGGTTACATACAGAATCTCGGTACGATATCGCAAACGATTAATTTCAATGCCGGTAGCCACACACTTTCCCTGCAAGCAGCAAGACGGCTCCATAGCGTCCCTGCCGGTAGCGTGCAACCCATCAAAGTCAGCATCGATGGGCAACAAATTGGAAATTTGATTTCGCCAGCAAGCACGAGTTTTAGCCTGTTCACTATCCCGTTCTCCATTGCCACCAGTGGTGTACATACGCTCAGTTTCGCCGGCACCATTGGTGCCACTGGCGACGACCTGTCAACTTTCATCGACGCGGTCGTCATTACGGGTCCACCTCAGATCACATTCGGGCCGACGGACCTTTCCCCGAACAGTTTTTTCTACGTACTTGGAACGGACTTCGGGGATCAGGCGGGCACAATCAACATCCACTTTCCGAAAGGCCCGTCAACCACTGATTTGAGCGTACCGATAGGTCAACCCAGCTCCCAGTGGTGGTATCCCGGCCTCACCGGCGGTACGGTGAATAGCGCGTTAGCCGGTGTCGTCGAGCAGACCGTGGACATCACCATCACAACAAAAGACGGTAAGAAATCCAACGCGTGGCAGGCCACATTTCATCCGCGGTTGGTGGCGGCGCACTTGCCGCAGAGTCGCGTAGTGGTTGTGTCGTGTAGCGATGGCGCTCACATGAATTCGTGCAATCACATAGGCGATGAATCCGGGGAATGCCCCTTTGGATTCGCTACTGAGGGTATACCCCCGACTGCAAGCGACAGTTTCGGCGGTCATCACCACGGCTGTTTCGGCATTTCCAGTGACACCGGAACCGATACGTTCTCGGCCGCCCTTAAGAACGGCTGGACGTTCGAGTCTTTGGGTTTTTCTTCTACGACCCTAAGCGCCAGTAACGGTACCGCTCAAACGCCGCAAACAGTTCCGGCGTTATCTGGTGCGAGCTCCATCAAAATTCCCGTCAGCTGGCACATTGGTGCGACGGGCGGATTTGTGGGATATGAGGGAAATCTGACCATCACCGGCCCCAAAGGCGTGTCCTTCTAAGCGCAGTCGCTACACGGGAGAAAAATCATGCTGAAAAGACTAGCGTTGAGCATGGCTGCGTTGAGCGTCGTAAGCGTGGCTGTGGCTGCACAGACGACCATAGTGGCCGACAAATTGAGCCAGCCACAAATCATGGCGGCGGTAAAGAACGCATCCGACGATACGGTGATCGAGTTTCAGGGAGTAAAGAAGACGAAAGCCCAATGGCGCGCCGAGGAGATGGCGAGGTCAAAACCAACGGATACGGCCAAGGTGAAGGAACTTGAGCGCGAGCGCAATGCCCAACTCGAAGCCCGGAACATTCAATTGGATAAGGAACAGGATTCCCGTATTGAGGCAGAGAACACCGCGGCAACGGCAAAATTCAAGGAGCTCGCGCGGCGTCAGCGCGAAACGAAGAGCCAGATTAAGGACACGCGCCCATAATAGGGCGTTGCGATCCAGTTATCCGCGAGCGACGAAGCCTATCGCCGCAAGGGCGTTCACGCATTCGGGCATAGTCGCTTTCCCGTGCTCTAACGCACTTGGACATTTGAAGGTTCTGCCGGCGCCGGTCCGACCGGTTCGCCATCGTGCGGTGGGCTAGCAATCGTAAATGGATGAGATACGGATGGTCTTTTCAGGCGGCTAAACGCGCGGACAAACTCAGCATATTCCGCCTCAGCCTTTGCGATGATTTCCTCGTTCCGCGCCGGCACTTCAGCGTCGTTCATTTGCTCGAAATGGGAGACATAGTCATCAATGTGTTGTTGGTTGCCTGGTGAAATATTGATCATGACTGTTCCCTAGCGACCGTGACGACGGCTGCGGTGACATGATCTTTCTGGCACACACTTTGGTTGTCAAAGGGTGCACTTTGACGAAAATGACTCGATCGTAACTGTTTGTTTTATATAGGTGTACACATACTTTGCCATCCGGCGACAAGCAAAGTACGTACATTACGTAGCCCTACGCCACACACTTTGGTTTTCAAAAGTGCACAGACTTAGGTGTCATGCCCACCATATGGGCATGGGCGCTTCAGGTACGCCAGCACCACGAGAAGCGACGCAGTTTCTGCCCATGGCCCACGTTTAGCGAGTTGCCGATACGCTCTTGCTGTCTTGGAACAAATGCATCCGCTTGCGAAAGTAGATGACCTGTGCCGTCAGACCTGTGATGAGGAGGACGCCGAGTGCAGCCATTACACCAAGGAGAATCGGTGATTTCGGGTCCGTAACGAACGGATGACCGTCCGGAACGCGACGCAACGTCTCAGAGAGGGTCGGCAGCGCGAGTAGAAAAGCAGTTAGCGTGAGGCTGATTGTCTCGACATATCCTTTTGGAGTCTGCGGCCAAGGGAGCCGCCCGACGCCATAGCCCACCAATAACAACGCGAGTGTGACGAAGGCAATGATGTAGCTAACCGACTGATGGGCGATGAGGAAAATAGTGATCCCCCCAATCAGCATTGAAACAAAATAGATGGTGCCTGCGGACGAGCGTGGCACGATCCGGCCGAAACGGCTAAACATGTAAGCGGCGGCAGGAATGGCCGGTAGGCTACCGAGTGTGTGTATCCAGCCAAGCGGTGAAATTCCAAACATGTCGATGTTCCTTCAAGAATGGAGGGAAGAGTGAGCAAATTTGCCGCAGGATTCTTCTGCGATAGCACGTGCGTCTACAGCGGTTGCGGCGCAGGCGGCGGCGTTCGATTTCGCTGGTTATGACTTTCTCGCCAGCTATTCGGAACAATCATCCTGCTTGATAACGATCTAGCTTGAGATGATCGCGTCTGCTGGCCGTTGTTCCTGGTTTGTTGTGCGCCGAATTGCTCAGGTGGCTGAATCAAAAGCCAGGCAGCGGGCGCGCTGAGCACAATTGCCCAAATGACAAACCAGAAAATCTCGCGCACCCGAATCTGCGTATTCACAAAGCGAGCGTCACGACATGACGCGTGCTACGCGGTTTTTTCTGAAGGTCAGCCACAACGCTGCAGCCAAAAAGTAAAAGGCGCCAAACGCGGCATAGCCAGTCAGCTGAACGAGACCGGGCGCGACACGGAAGGATTGGTAGATAAAGACGATGCCCGCGAGCGCTGATTGCACACCGCTGATCATCATGAAGACTTGGCCACCGAGTTTTCGGCGCGAGATGCCCACGGCCAACTGAAAGATGCCCGCAAGAAGTGCCCAGCTACCAAACACCAGAACGCCGCCCGCATTGCCGTGCAGACCCACAGCAATGCCCATACAAATGGCGGTAATTGCACTGACGATCATGTTGAACGTTTGGCCTTTGTTGAACGCAAGGCCGCCGCTTTGCTGTGCGTCCAGCCAGTTCGCGAAGGCGTCCCACGCCGGATAGAGCACTAGCAACACGGCTGCGAGCACCAATGACGCAGGCGCCGTGATCACGACCAGCGAAATCCATGCAGCGGCTACGCCGGCCCGAAGAAAATAGAACTGCTGTAACCAGGTCATGGCGAGGTTTCCCGAGGAAGTTATATCACCCTACTAGAAGGTAGGTAACGTTGTCAATGATCTCCAATGAATGCTATAAAATGGCATGCATCGACGAATATACCTACCTAATGGTAGGGTGAGCCATGAGCACCCATCAAAAACTAATCGATTCGGCCCGCCACCTCATCCAGACCCGCGGATACAACGGCTTTAGCTACGCCGATGTCGCCGAAGAGGTTCAGGTGCGCAAGGCAAGCATCCATCATCACTTTCCGGCCAAATCCGATTTGGCGAGGGCGGTGGTCGAACAGTCCCGTGCGGTCATCGTGGAGCAGACGCGCACGCTCGGCGGTGGTGCCTTCGATCCTGTGGAGCAGCTCCGCATGTACACCGGCTACTGGGAAAAGTGCATTGCCGATGCCTCCGCGCCATTTTGCGTGGCCGGCATGCTCGCCAGCGAATTGCCAACACTGCCAACGGACTTGGCCCAGGAAGTGCGTGCCCACTTTCGCGATTTGTCGAATTGGTTAGAGATCGTGATGACCAGAGGCGCGCAGCTGGGGCGCTTTGAGTTGCAGGGATCAGCTCGCCAGGAGGCGGAGGCGTTCATGGCCATGGTGTATGGCGCGATGTTGGCGGCACGAGCCTATGGCGATCCAACGGTCTTCAGCGACATCGTGGCGAGTGGGCTTAAAAGGCTTGCGCCTGCCGGCGCGAGCTAGTCTGCGCGAAACGCGTCCCGACCTGCGACGGATAGTCTTCTTCGGTAACGGCTAGAAGAAGTGAACGGCTGGATCAGGATGCGCGTCGTGCGCATCCTGATCTTTCATATGACCACCGCTACCACAAAAATTGCTCGAACGTTTGAATCCCGAGTCAGTGCCGACTCTGACTCGTTCAAGCGCGAGCCGGATGCGTTTGACCGGGGCTTTCTACCGGTGCTTTGTGCGGAATGAAAGCCAATACCAGCCATGCCGTCAGCGCGATCAAGTCCAACCATGCCAACCAGTCTCCCCATTGTGCATAAAACGTGTGCGTTTCGTGCAGCGGAAGATCACCCACCAATTCGGCATCGCCAGCTTCGCTGGAAGCTTCCGCCATGACACGACCGCGGTCGTCGCTGAGCGTGAGCCGGCCGGCATGCGCGGCGCGTGCGACGGCGAAGCCGCTTTCCACGCCACGCATGATCGCAATGCGACTGTGTAGCCAGCCGTCCACGGTAAAATCCGAAGCAGGCACCAGCAATAGTTGCGCACGACGCGCGGCATAAGCATCGCCAATGTCATGGAAATCCATGTCCTTGCAGATCGCCAATCCGATGCGCGGGTCACCTTGAAGCATGGTGTAGTTGTCGCCCGGTATAAAAGGATCCATGCCGGGGAGCAAATGGTGTTTGTTGTAGGTGGCCGGAGACGTGGCGCCAGGTTGAAACACCATCAGCACGTTGCGATGTCCGTGCGGATCGCCGTAGAAGTCAATGCCGGAAGCTACGATCATATCGCGCTGTTTCGCCATTTGGGAAAACGCGGGAATGCTCGTATCCGCGGCGGCGAATGTCGTTTCCGGAGCCAGCACGATATGTGCGCCGTCGTTGGCGAGACGACCGAATGCTTCCATGTAACGTGCTTCGAGAGCTTGCCCCTTCGGCTCGCTCAATGTGGCGTCGGCCGGCTTTTGCAGCGATACCAGGCCAATGCGCATCGTTCCGGTCGCCGGAGCCTGAAGTCGCCAGCCGCCATACGCCACAGTGCCGGCCACCAAAGTAGCCGTAAGTACAGCCACCGTGACACGGCTGCGTTTGGAAGCGCGCGGCGTCGCCTGCAACGCGATGGCCGTGGGCACTAGCAGCAACAGAAAACCAATGCCCCAAATGCCGGTTATCGCCGCAATTTGAATGACGGCCAGCGCATCCATTTGCGTGTAGCTGATATTGGAAAACGTGGCGTGCGGCGAAAGCAGATTAGTGACGTATTCGATGGCGACCCATATCGTCGGCACCGCCAGTGCGGCGGCCAGCGTATGGCCGCGCAGCAGCAATCGCCGATACAGCAGCACGCACAGCATCAACATGACGCCCGATGCGCTAATCGCATATACATCGAAAAACCAAGGCAAGCCGATATACGTGTGGAGATAAGTCCAGACGCTAAACGAGCCTGCGGTATACGCGATAAAAGCCGACAAGGCGGCCCAGCGCGCTTGAACCCGTGGCGCGAGCCATAGCACGGGCAACGGTGCGAGCCATGTCAGCCACCACTCCGGATGTATACCGCTACCGAACCACCAGCACAGCGCAGAGAGGACGGTCGCTGCAAACCAAGTCTGCAGCGCGGAATAATCATGCTTCGATGCCATCGAGCAACCTCCTCAAGGATTGCAAGTAGAAGGCGCGAAACTGCGCCTCGTCATAGCTGAAACGTCCGGCCGATAGAGCGCGATCAAGCCGTGCTGATGCGCCCAGATCGTCATCGTGACGTCGTGCGGATCGTCTTGCTTCAACAAGCCTTGGGCCATGCCTTCGATCACGGCGTCGAGTGCGACATTGAAGGTGAGCGAAAGGCGCGCCGCGTCGGTGCCTTCGCGCTCAAACAGCGCGTGCGCGGCCTTGAGAATCTTTTCGGGAGTCGTCAGGCAGTTCATGTATACACTGTACACATGGTGGCCGCGACGCGGCAAGGCTTACTAATGGGCTAGTCGGGTCGGGTCACAAAGCGACCACCGGGGAGACGAGCCGTGGCGGCCCTAATCGGCGTCAGGCAGTAGGAACCGATGGAATCGGTCCTGCGTTGAAATCAGCCGAATGACTGATATCCCGCCAGCGCTTGGCTTCACTGGAGCGATGAGCCTCCACCATCGCGTAATATTCGCAAGCACTAGTGCCGATGAGGAGATGCGCAGGTACCTGCTCGGCATCGATGAGGCACAGCAGAATTTGCGCGACGCGCGCGGGATCGATGGGTTCGTTACCCCACAGACCCTCCATGGACTTGATGGCCGCCCCAACCGATGGTTCATAGTCCGGCATGATCGCCGGCCGCTGCTGTGTCGCACGCGTACCCCAGTTTGTTCGAATGGCCGCTGGCTCCAGTGCAACCACCTTGACTCCGAAGGGTGCGGTCTCCTGCGCCAGACTCTCGGTGAATCCACTGACCGCCCATTTCGCCGCGTGATACGACGCCGAGCCGGCGGTGGCGAGGCGCCCACCCACGGAGGAGATCTGGATGATCGTTCCGCTACGTTGTGTGCGCATGATCGGCAGCGCAGCACGCGTCAGATTGACGACGCCATAGAAGACGGTGTCGACCAGGGTTTTGAAATCCGCCGAACTGGTTTCCTCAAAGGGGCGGACATCACCGTAGCCTGCGTTGTTCACCAGAACATCAAGACGTCCAAAGCGCTCAACCGCCAAGGCGACGGCCGCCTGCGCCTGGGTTTCATTCGTGACGTCGAGTTGCGTGGTAAAGATGTTCTCCCCGTATTGCTCGCACAACTCAGCGAGCGGGCCCGTGTTTCGCGCGGTGGCGAGAACCTTGTGGCCGCTCGCGCAGGCCGCCCCGACGATGTCACGACCCAAGCCGCTTGCGCTTCCTGTTACCAACCAAACTTTCGACATGAAATACTCCACTACAGACTGACTGGGCAGTCATTTGATGATGTTTTTTAAAAAAGCCATTCGCTGATGGCTTTAGCCACGCTCCTACTTTTCAAGAAGCGCTTCCCTGTGCACATAGGAAACCGCGGCGACGTATCCCGACTATGTCCGGGAGGGGCCAAAAGCCATCAGAACGTGTCTCAGGCGGCCTCTGAAACATTTCGATACAAAACTCACAGCCGGAGTTACGGACACCGCTTGCCTGGACTGCCTGTTCAGCCCGACCGGAATCCGCAGCAGTCATACCGAAGACCATCAGCGACACGTTTCTAAAACAAGCATTGCGCGGCCATCGGCCACCTCGGCTGTCTTGGCGACATACCTAGCAAATGGCTTGCAAGATCTAAAGTATTCTTCATCTGTGCGAAGTGCTACGCGCAGTATTGCCGATGGCACTCGAAGCAACCGACGTGCCACACAAGGACTGTCCGAAAGATTTATACAGTTTCGTGCCAAACCGTCAGCGTTCAACTTGAACGCCATCCTGATGTTCGTATAGTCGCTAAGAGTGGGGTCTTAGGATCGGCGTTGGCCCGGCCAGCCACCATCGACATTGGATTGATCCAATGATGAAAGTCGTCAGCAATAACGGCGATTTTCTCGGAGTTACCCCGATACGCCGATGGCTCGGTAAGTCACCGATACCTTCGTGCAGGGAATTCCCCCGGCCCGCGGCCCAATTTTCGCCGCATTCCTTCAACGGCCCAGGAGTCCCCCATGGCAAGCAACATCCAACGAATGAAAATCGGCGATTTCCTTCTTCGCCGTCTTGAAGAGGCCGGCATTCGGCATCTGTTCGGCCTTCCTGGGGACTACAACCTCACCGTGCTGCAGCAACTGCACGACGCGGGGAGAATGAAATGGATCGGTACCACCGGCGAGCTGACTGCCTCGTATGCGGCGGATGGTTATGCACGATTGAACGGATTGGGTGCGCTCCTCGTCACGAATGGGGTCGGCCCCTTAAGCGCGATCAACGGGGTGGGTGGTGCTTACGCCGAACACGTTCCAGTGATTTGCATCGCCGGCTCGATACCGTTGAGATCCATCGATCGCGGATTGGGGATGCACCACACCATGGCGGATGGAAATTTTGATCACTTTCTCAATGCGTACAAACCGGTGACGGTGGCGCAGGCGCGGATCACTCCACGCAATGCGGTCACCGAGATCGATCGCCTTATCCTCACTGCATGGCGAGAGAAGCTTCCGGTGTACATGGAGTTTCCGTCCGATATCGCTTATCTCGATATCGAAGTGCCCGCAGCACCGCTTGTGCTCGCCGAGCCGCCGAGCGATCCGGAACGGTTGCGTTCGTGCGTCGCTGCGGTCGCGGAACGCCTGTCTGCGGCAAAGTCGCCGGCGATCTTGGTTGATACGGATGCGGATCGGTTCGGTGTTGCTTCCGAACTCATGGATCTGGCCAACAAGCTGCAGGCTCCGGTCGCAGTGATCAACGCGGCCAAAGGTGTAATTGATGAATCGTTCTCGCATTACGTTGGCATGTACGCCGGCAAGGCCAGCGAGCCGGGTGTGTGCGAGACGATCGAGAGCAGTGATTGTCTGCTCGCTATCGCTTACCGACCGATCGAAGTAACTACGGGTGATTTCTCGGCTTCGCTCCCTGCCAACACGATCCATGCCCGTGCGCACTCGTTGGATATTGGCCATGACAATTATCAAGCGGTGACGCTCAAGGAAGTACTCCGTGGCGTCATCGAGGCCGTTCCCCAGGTCAGTCATCGCGCGCCGCAACATGTTGTGGCAGCCGCAATGTCGAGCACAGACATCGACGCCAATGCCAAGCTGACTCAGGCTTTTTACTGGCCGGTTATTCAACGCTACTTGCGCCCGGGTGATGTTCTGTATGTCGACAACGGTACGTCATTTTCTCTTCTCGGCCTCAAGCTTCCGCCGGGGTGCACATTCATAGGCTCGATCAACTGGGGTTCGATTGGCTATTCGGTCGGAGCGTTGCTTGGTGCGCTGACTGCGGCGCCGGAACGTCGCCATATCCTGTTGATCGGCGACGGTTCATTCCAGGTGACAGCGCAGGAGCTATCGACCATTCTGCGACATGATCACAAGCCGGTGATCCTGTTGATCAACAACGGCGGATACACCATCGAACGTGGCTACCTCGGCAAGACTGAGCCGTACAACGACGTTGCCAATTGGTCCTACGCCAGTTTGCCGAAAGTGCTACGTCCTGACACCTCGGCGCGATCGTTCGTAGTCAGAACCGGTGCGGATCTACAAAACGCCCTCGGCACGCCGAACGACACGCTGATCTTCGTCGAATCGATCATGGATTCCTGCGACGCCCCCGCCCTGGTCACTCGAAGCAGCAACCTGGGCGCCGAGCTGGACTACGGTCCTACCGGTCCGCAACACCGTGAAGGTGTGCAGCTCCGGCCTGCGACATCGCAATTGACGGCATGAAGGTCGGTGTCACACCCCGCTATCCGGGAAACGTGACACCGACCCGCGGCATCAAACAACACCGGCACCAGGGTTCGGGGATATGCGTTAAGTGCCAGGCGTCGCATGCGACCCTACCAGTTGAAATCGCTGTCCGGGCGAACGATGGCGATGCCATTCGTCGCTGCGCTATTGATGGTGGCCTGTGCTTTCAAAGTGAAACTGCCACTGCCATCGACGTTGAAGATCGACACGTGCGAGACACTACCATTGGCGTCGATGACTGCAGCTAGGTCACTGCGATAGGTGATATCTGTCGGATTACCACTGAAGGTGGTTACCACCGCTGCGTCCTGGACGATCTTGTCGCCGTAGACGGCATACCGTGACACGGAATGGCTGGGCGAATTGGCGGAGAACAGGAACGGTCCGTCCAGGGTCACCCAGCACGGCGCCGATTGAGTGCCCGAACTGGTGACGATCTGCACTGCATCGTTTCGCACCAGACTGACCTCGTTCGCATGGGCGATCGTCACGTAAGCATCGTTGCCGCGCGTGGCAAGGCCAAATGGAGTATTGACGTTGGAAGGAATGTTAGCCACCAGCTTGGTCGATCCGCTCACCGCACCCTGCTCATTCACATCGATGGTCTCGATCGCATTACTCTTTTCGCTGATGATCAGTTGACCACGGAGAACGCCCACCTGCGCGGCAGAGCCATCACCGATCACGAGCCGCGCTTCGCCGTCCGCTTGCGATTCCACGCCGTTACTGTCGATGCGATGCGACTCGATGTTGGTGGCGGTGAGGATGTAAAGATGATCGCGACCAAACGCTACGCTGATCGGGTTGGTGATGGCAGGAACCAGCTTCTCGAGCTGCAAGCCAGTGTGTTGGAGGTCCTTGCCGAATACAGAAACGTTACCGGAGCCAAAATTGACGACGGCGAGCCGGTCGCGATCCTGCGCGATACCGCCGGCGTTGCCGCTGACGCCACCTTCACCGCCAGTGGGGATCTGTTCGAGCAGCGCACCGGTTGTGTCGTAGACCAGCAATGTATTTTTCGTCGTATTCGACGCGGTGACGATCAGCGCATGATCGTCCCTCGATGATGTGTTGCTCTGTGCGGCGACGGTGCCGGCGATGAGCAACGTTAGTAAACCCAAACCACATACTGCCTTCTTCATGTGTGTATCCTCGACTGTAGCGATGAGAAAGTGACGACTTCGTGGGAAGTCACCTTCGGTACTTCCGGGCGACCGATTGCATCGGCCATCCTTTTTTTCGCTTCGCTACAAGAAGAGTTACCCTCGAAGTGTGACTTTCACGAAAAGTGATAACTCGCGCACATTGTCGCCGTGTGGCATACAGGAGGCATTCGACAGAATCCAAGCAATGCGATCGCGCACATCTATGCGTGGAGCTCCGAGGGTGCTCCACGCCTGTCCTTGCATCGCGACGTTGGATTTCCGATTCCGAAGTCGCAACCTAATCAGGAGACGCGTTCTGGATCGATGCACTCAGAATGTCGCCGCCCGCATGTACCTGGACCAGCGCAGAGGTCTGCAACCCGGATAAGGACGAAGGCGGAATTGAAAAGGAACGCTCTTCTCCCTCCCACGTTCCCAAGTGGATGAGTTCACGCACGACATTCTTCTGTGGCAACGTACGACCGCCGTTTTCGCCGCCACCAATGGCTACATGCAATGTACGCGGGTCATAACGCACCAACCACACATCGCATGCGGCGTCAGGTGAGCGCGCAGCGTGGATAACGAGTTTCCCATCGCTCCATGCGATGGATGGTCCATCACTCGTTGCGCGCGCAATCGCCTCATCAAGCTGCGTACGATCCGTACCCACCAGATCGGTATGCCCATTCACGTAGACCTGCGGCGTCCAGACTGTCTCGCGCCCACGATAGTGCGCATAGTTCCATTGTCGCTCGGTGTAAGCAGGCATGGCGAAAGTGTCTTTCCAGCCCAACTCGTCCCAATAGGTGACACCAAATGAAAGCGCCAGCACGCCGGGCCCTTCCGCAAGTGCGTTGATATTGGACTCCGCCGGCGGGCACGACGAACAGCCTTGGCTTTGGAAAAGCTCCACAACCACCAGCTTGCCTGTGGGTGGCGCAGATGGGTCATGCGCCCAAACCGTGGCCGAGAGACTCAACGAGCCTAATACCACCCATAGAACGTTCAAGAATGCGCGGCGCATCAGGATGATCCTTTTTTTCTAACGGCGTTAAGGAGACGCAGCGACATGCAGCACCGCCCTCTTCTCCTATCCTTCGCCTTTCCCGACACGTTGGTTACATCGGGCCTGAACGATCAGATCCTCCGCGATTACCGATGGTGGGCAATGACCATCCGATCGCCAGGACACTCAACAACACTCCCTCCGACGTCCCCTCGTTCACGCGCCCCGAGGAACAAATCCGGGCACTCCCGTTTCCACCACTGCGTTCAATCGGATGCTTGTCGTGATGCGATCTTTCATCTCCTGCATGGCGTCTTGCGGCAGCAAGGAAATGTCGAAGTTCTCCCTGATGTGAACAGGATTGGTCGACGTGGTCAGGAGTGCCGTCCCGCGCTGCACAGCCCAAGCCAGCGCGACTTGCGCTGGGCTTTTGCCGACACGCTGGGCGATGGCCTTGATCACCGGATCGCCCGTTATTCTTGGTTCCATGCCATGACCCAATGGCGCGAAGGCGAGCAGCACGATTCCATGTTGCTGACAGAACTCGAGTAGTTCCCATTCGGGAAGATAAGGATGGCACTCGACCTGAACCACCGCGGGCTTGATGCGTGCGACCGCGACGATCTCTTTTAGCTTGTCCAGAGTGATGTCGGACAGTCCAATGCACCTGCACCTTCCCTCATCCACGAGACGCTCCATCGCCTGCCACGTTTGAACCAGCGTTACTCCCGAGTCATAGATCGGCTCATCATGTTCGTTCATCGGATACTGTTCGTCGCCGGGCTGGAAGGCAAAGGGCGTATGGATCAAATAGCAATCAAGGTAGTCGAGCTGAAGACGACGAAGGCTTGCTTCGAACGCAAGCTTGACTCGCTCGGGGCGATGATTGTTGTTCCATAGCTTCGTGGTGACGAAGAGCTCCTCTCGGCTGACCGTCCCGGCATCAAAAGCCTCCCGCATCGCTTCGCCGACCACGTCTTCGTTGCGATAGACCTCTGCGCCATCGATGTGACGAAATCCGACCTCCAACGCGACTTTGACGGCTTGCTTGGTCGCGATGGCATTGGGAATCAACGTGCCGAATCCGACGGCAGGGATCGCTCCAGCGCCATGGGCAAGTGGAATGCTCGTATTACAAAAACATTCAAGGCGATGCATATGTGTTCTCTCTTGCCGTAAGCCATCCACGGCACTGGCGACATGTGACGCAGCCGGTCGAGATGCTGGATGAAAGGTACTCAGGCAGGCGTTCATTGTTTCTCACGGTAAGCTACTCTCTTCGCAAAAGCGCCGCTGGAATGGCACACCATGGCCATCCGTGCTCTTTCCGGCAGTTCGCGGGCCGACCCGAGAAAGCGTGCGCAGGGAGAACTCGAGTGGTTCAAAAAGAAACTGCGCTGATCAGCTGGCCAGGCACCCCGTTGTCACGTGCGTTCTTCGATCGGCCCGCTCCCACGGTGGCGCCACAATTGCTCAACAAAATCCTGGCAGCAGCGGATGGCCGGGCGGGTCGCATTGTGGAAGTCGAGGCCTATGTCGGTGCTATCGACCCAGCGGCGCATACGTACCGGGGAAAGACGCCACGGAATGCGACCATGTTTGGACCACCGGGACATATGTATGTCTATTTCACCTACGGTATGCACTGGTGCTGCAACTGCGTGTGTGGCCATGAGGGCGATGGTTGCGGTGTGCTCATCCGTGCGCTGGAACCCCTCCACGGGCTTGAGCAAATGCGCGCGGCACGCCCACGGGCGGCGCGTGATCGTGATTTATGCCGTGGACCAGGTCGCTTGACTCAGGCGATGGGTATCAGCGGTACCCAAGATGGGATTGATCTGGTTGGCGCCCATGATGGCTTTACCGTCGTCAGCGATGGCATGGCTCCTCCCGAAGATCTAGCGGGCGGGCCTCGTATTGGCATCAGACTCGGCAAGGATCTCCCATGGCGATGGCGTGTGCCTGGCAATCGTTATGTATCAGGTGCATAGCCTCTCGCTCTGGTTTCCAAACTTGCACAAACAGTCGCGTCACCGGCCGTCAACGTGAACTCGATTTTTGTTGGCGTTCGAGCGGCTCTTCACATGATCGATGAAAGCTCGCAGCTTCGGCATGATTTGCCGGCGGCTGGGATAGTAGAGAAACACACCCGGTGCCATCGGCGCGAACGGCTCCAGCACGCTTACCAGTTTTCCCGCTCTCACTGATTCGGCGGCAATCGGCTCAGGCACTTGGGCAAGACCCACACCTTCGACGGCCGCACTGAGCATGGTGGGAAAGTCGTTAGCGATGAAAGGGCCCGATACGGCCATCTCGATCGCGTGGTCGCCATCCTTGAGCGACCATGGTGCAAGCGCGCCGTTGGATCGTCGCAATCTCAAGCATGCGTGCTGGCGCAAATCGTCCGGGCACTCGGGCCGGTCTCTGCGGGCGAAATAGGCGGGGCTACCGACAATCACGAAGCGAAACGGCAGCGTCATCGGCACCGCGACCATGTCGGCGTCGATGAACTGGCCCATTCGAATGCCGGCATCAAACCCTTCGGTTGCGAGATCGACTAGCTTTTCGCTCGCGGCGATTTCCACCTCGATCTCGGGATAGGCCTGGCAGAAGGATGCGATCAGCGGCTCCAGCAAGATCGGCACCACCGAGCGCGGCACCGTGAGGCGCAACAATCCGGCCGGCCGCTGTCCGAGTTCACGCGCAATCTCGCTTGCGGCGACCAGCTCCTCGAAGGCGGGCTTTGCGCGCGAAAGGAATCGTTCGCCCGCTTCGGTCAGGCCAACACTACGCGTTGTGCGTATGAAGAGCGTTGCGCCAACGCGTGCTTCGAGTACACGTATCGACTGACTAATCGCCGACGTACTCACCCCAAGTTCCGCGGCCGCTTTGCGAAAACTTCGGTGCTGGGCAACGCTTAGGAACGCCTCGACACCGTCGAGCGCGCCTTGCCTGACTGTGAAGTTCTGCTTCATGGCTCATCAACATTATCGCGAATAGTCGCTCACTGAAAGCGATGGTACGTTTGATTCGCAAATCAGGAGTCCTGCCGATATCGAGACCCATGATCCGCATAACTACTTGAGGCCCTAGAGGAATCTTGCAATGACCGACGTACTTGATGGCGTGCGCGACCACTATCGCGCGCTCGGTCTGACCGAGCGCCTGAAGACGGTGCTTACTGCCCTAGGGCCTGAGGATCAACGGCTCACGCCCCAGCAACTGGGTGCTCTCGATCAGTTTCACACCCGCGGACTCGCCGCGACTGCCGAACTTGCCACATTGGCTGGGATCACCGCTGACATGTCGATTCTGGATGTCGGCTCGGGCGTCGGCGGACCGGCGCGCTTTCTGGCTGAGACCTACAACTGCCTGGTTACGGGCGTCGACTTAAGCGAACCATTTGTCGATGCCGCGCGCTATCTGACCGAGCGCACAGGACAGAGCAAGCAGGTGTCGTTCCAGACCGCCAGCGCGTTGAAGCTTCCCTTTGACGACCACCGTTTCGACGTCGTGCTGCTGCAGCATGTGGCGATGAACATCGCCGACCGGGCGCAGCTCTACCGTGAGATTCGACGCGTGCTGAAGTCAGGCGGAAAGCTTGCGACCTTCGACGTCGTTTTGAACAGCGGCGAACCACATTATCCCGTTCCCTGGGCGCGAACGCCGGCAACGAGTTTTCTTCTAACAGCGGCCGCAACGCAAGACGTGATCGAACGTGCCGGTTTCCGCACACGGGTTTGGCAAGACGACACTGAGACCGCCAAGGCCTGGATCACCCAACTGCGCACGTCGGGACCACCACCTTCGCCCAATCTCGGTGTGGTGATGGGGCCGGACTTTGCGCAGCTTGCCAGCAACTTGGGGCGAAACCTCATGGAGGGACGGCTCGGCGTCCTAACCGCCGTGTTCGAGGCTGCGTGAACTAACAACAGATAGGAGGCAATATGTCGCCGGAAACGATCTTTCGATTGCATCTCGTTTTAGGCTATGTCGCGTGGCTGCTTTGCTTCGGCGCGTACGTCAGACCCAAACTTATGTCGATGGACCGAGTCGACGCGCTACGAGCCATTGCTACGGTGCACAGCTTCCGCTTCTTCGGGCTCGTCTTCATCCTTCCAGGCGTCGTCAGCCCCAACCTGCCCGCTAGCTTCGCTACATTCGCCGCCTACGGCGACTTCGCAACCGGTGTGTTGGCCATCCTGGCGCTTCTCACGGTAAGGATACGCCCGCTCTTTTGGCTGTTCGTCGCCGCCTTCAATCTGATGGGGATAACTGACCTCATCCTCGACTATTACCACGCTATACAAGTCGATCTTCCTGCGCGTGCGGGAGACTTAGGCGCCACATACGCGATTCCGATCATCTATGTGCCTGTGCTGATGATCACGCATGTCGTCGCATTCTATTTGTTGGTACGTCCTCAGCCCAAGACGATGCGGAGCCTCGCCAACGATGCAGCGGCATCTTAGATCGGCGGGCAGATTGGAGCGCGCATCGGATTGCACGAGGTCTTCTTTGCAACGGGTTTCTTGCTGGTGCTGTGTGCCGGACTCAATCAGTGGGCTCTCTCTCGGGCCACCGGAAAATCGGGCGCATAAGCGCCCGATAGTCAAAGCAACCTCCGACTGATGGCTGTATTGCAGATCAGTCGTGAGGCAACCGATTCTTGACACCCAGTACGTCAATCGATTCGATCGTTGGATTTGTCGCGAGCAAATCTCCGGCCTTCGCCATCAAAGCCTGTGCAATGGGGCCATTAAGGTGTGCCTGCCGGTCCTGCTCGCTTGCGAACGCGTCGAAGATGCCGAAGGTGGAGGACGAGAGCTGCAGCGCAAACCAGATCGGTGTGGTGGCCTCTTCATTTGCCATGGCCAGACCGGCAGCGAGGAATTGCGCTACGGCCTGCTCTTTTCCCGGCTTCGCTTCGAGCCGGACGAACAATGCATGCTTGATCATCTTGTTTCTCCAAGGGCTGCGTGGAGGTCTCCCCGCAATGGAGGCCACTGTACAAACGCGCTCCCGCGGCAAATACTGACAAGATTGACAATATCGATATCAATCGAGCCATGAAAGTTACCGTTCTTGCTTTGGAGCACGTGTTCGATACGGGTCTCGCTACGGTGTTGGATACCCTCGACACCGCCAACGAGCTGGCGCAGGTAACGGGCATGCCCACCCCACGCTTCGAAGTCACCATCGTGGGTGTACGGCCACAGGTGCATAGCGCGCGCGGGCTACAAGTACCAGTGCATGACATCTGCGACGCACCCACTCCTGAATGGGTCATCGTTCCTGCTCTCGGCTTCAAGATGCCTGATCAGCTCGTTCCTGGGCTTAGTAGCGACGATGTTGTCGACGCACTGCCCGTGCTGCGTGCGTGGGCGAAAGGCGGCGCCCGTATCGCTGCCGCGTGCACTGGCACTTTTGTACTCGCTGAAAGCGGCCTGCTTGACGGACATGAAGCCACGACGACGTGGTGGCTCTCGCCGTTGTTTCGCCAACGTTATTCCGACGTGCGACTCGATGCGCATCGTATCGTCGTACCCAGTGGCGCTGTCTTGACGGCAGGCGCGGCGCTCAGTCATCTCGACCTGGTACTTTGGCTCATTCGTCAAAACAGCCCTGAACTTGCCATGCTGACGGCAAAGTATCTGGTATTCGATACGCGCCCATCGCAGTCCGCTTATGCCATTACCGACCACCTCGCGCATGCCGACCCGCTAGTGGAACGTTTCGATCGCTGGGTGCGTGAACGGCTCGATACGTCGATTACGCTCGACGCCGCCGCCGATGCCCTGGCAACCAGCAAGCGCACCTTGTCGCGACGTTTGAGCGATGTGCTTGGCAAAACACCTATCGAGTACATCCAGGATCTACGCATTGAACGTGCCATCCACCTGCTCAAAACGAGTAAGCACAGCGTAGATCAGATCGCCGAGCAAGTTGGCTACGCGGACGGCGTTACGCTCCGAACGCTACTGCGTCGACGGATTGGTAAAGGCGTACGCGAAATACGAATGCTATGAACAATGCCGTTTCCCTTCCAGCGAGTCCGTGGCGACAGGGCTCGCGTCGCGGCTATCAAGTAAATCGCTATCAGTAGTCACTTTGGACTAGATATGAAAGCATTCTTGCATAGGTTAGCGATAACTGGCGCAGGCATCGACAGCGCCGCGCGGAACAGATCCCCGCGCCATCCTTCGCTATCTAGAGCCTTCGCGGTCATCATGCTGATACTGGCTACGGCGCTATGCATGGCACCGGCACACGCCGAAGATGGATACGAGCTATGGCTGCGTTATCACCCACTCGCCGCCGAACAGGCAACTATCTATCGGAGCCACGCCACACAACTGATCATAGGCTCCGCGACGCCGACGCAGACCGTCACTCGAGAGGAATTGCAACGCGGTCTGGGTGGGATGCTCGGACGTGCTCCGCCATTGTCGGATGCTGTAACGAGCGATGGCGCGATCGTCGTCGGTACGCCAGCTTCGTCGCCACTCATCGCACGCTTGCGGCTGGATACCAAGAGTCTCGGTAACGAAGGCTATTTGATTCGCAGTATCGTCGTGAATGGTCGCGCAGCGACCGTCATCGTCGGCAATAACGATATCGGAGTGCTATACGGCGCGTTCCATTTTCTACGTCTATTGCAGACCAATCATCCTGTTGATCATCTGGACCTGCACGACTCGCCACGTGTGAAGGTGCGCGTACTCGACCACTGGGACAATCTCGACGGCAGCGTCGAACGCGGCTATGCCGGCGCCTCGATCTGGGATTGGTTCAAGCTTCCGGACTGGCCCGCTCCGCGCTACACCGATTACGCGCGCACCAATGCCTCGATCGGCATCAACGGTGTGGTTCTCAACAACGCCAACGCCAATTCCCAGATTCTGACGCCAACGTATCTGGAAAAGGTAGCGGCACTCGCCAACGTTTTTCGTCCTTATGGCATTCGCGTTTATCTCAGTGCTCGCTTCAGCGCGCCGATCGAGCTTGGTGGACTGAAGACCGCCGACCCCTTCGATCCACAAGTACAACGTTGGTGGCGCACGAAAGCCGACGAGATCTACAAACTCATCCCGGACTTCGGCGGCTTCCTCGTCAAAGCGAATTCGGAAGGCCAACCGGGTCCGCGGGATTACGGGCGCACCCATGCGGATGGAGCGAACATGCTCGCCGATGTGCTCGCCCCGCGCGGCGGCATTGTCATGTGGCGCACATTCGTTTATTCACAAGCGAATCCGGATGACCGCGCCAAGCAGGCTTACGACGAGTTCAAGCCGCTCGACGGCCACTTCCGCGCCAACGTGCTGTTGCAAGTCAAGAACGGGCCGATCGACTTCCAGCCAAGAGAGCCTTTCAGCCCGCTGTTCGGCGCCATGCCAAAGACCTCGCTGATGATGGAGTTTCAGATCACCAAGGAGTATCTCGGCTTTGCCACACATCTGGTCTATCTGGGCCCTTTGTACGAGGAAGTGCTGTCAGCGGACACGATGGCGCATGGCAAAGGATCTACCGTGGCAAAAGTGATCGACGGCTCGTTGGATAACCACGCCTTGACTGGCGTGGCGGGTGACGCGAACGTCGGCTCCGATCAAAACTGGTGCGGTTCGGATTTCAACCAGGCCAATTGGTATGTCTTGGGTCGAATGGCATGGAACCCCACGCAGTCGTCGCGCCTCATCGCCGAAGATTGGGTAAGAATGACCTTTACCAACGACCAAGCCTTCGTCAAACCCGTCGTCGACATGATGATGGGCTCTCGTGAGGCTGCGGTGGATTACATGACACCGCTTGGCCTGCATCATCAGATGGGCCCCGGCCATCACTACGGCCCGGCGCCCTGGGATGCCAGCGAGTCGGAGGCCGATTGGCGGCCCGTTTACTATAACCGCGCTGACAGCGATGGCATCGGCTTCGACCGCAGCAGCACCGGCAGCGATGCCGTTGCCCAATACGCACCACCCATCGCTGCGCAATTCAACGATGTTAAGCAGACGCCCGAGGAACTCTTGCTCTGGTTCCATCACGTCCCCTGGGACTATCGCATGCGTTCCGGCCAGACGCTGTGGTACGAGTTGGTGGCGCATTACACGCACGGTGTCGATGACGTGCAGCAGATGCGCGAAACATGGCGTCATCTCAATGGCTATATCGACCCCGAGCGCTACCAGCAGGCCGCGGCTTTCCTGGCGATCCAGGAAAAAGAAGCGCAGTGGTGGCGCGATGCCTGCATCGCCTACTTCCAAAGCCTATCCCAACGCCCACTACCGCCGGGCTTCTCGCCGCCACAGCACTCGCTGAAGTACTACGAGTCCCTTTCATTTCGCTACGTGCCCGGTTTCTCATCATGGTGATCTCTCTTGCAAACGGTGTAACGCACCTGCGTTCCACCAAGATGGCTGAACTACACTACGACGAACGTGGCAACATCGAGAGCCTTCATCCGCATGCAAAGTAATCCCGGTCAAACCGTGTTGCCACGCGACGATGCGCAAAGCCCATTCGCACCCGGCCCGCTATTGCGAATCGCACATGGTGCGCTCGCCGTCGATATCGCGCCCTTGGCGGGCGGACGTATTGCGCAGATCTTCGTTGACCGTGTTGCATGGTTGATCGGGCACGATCACGCCAATGAAGCGATGATCGCGTGGGGCAGCTATCCGATGCTCCCGTGGGCGGGACGCATTCGTCATGGTCGCTTCCGGTTCCGCGGGCACCGTTACCAGCTCCCGCTCAACCTGGGCGATCACGCGATACACGGCGTGGCATTCGGGATGCCGTGGGAAGTCGCCGAACAATCAAGCAACCACGTAGCGCTCTCACTGTCATTGCCGGAGGACGAGCGCTGGCCATTTGGCGGCAACGCCACTCAGCACATCGAAGTAGGCGAGAACCAATTGCGGATGGCACTGACATTGACGGCCGGCGAGCATCCGATGCCTGCATCCATCGGATGGCATCCGTGGTTCCAGAAACCCGACCGACTGGATTTCGAGCCAAGCGGTTTCTACCCGCGCGATGCCGAGGGCATCGCCACCCTCCCCTTGGCGGAACCACCGTCAGCGCCGTGGGATGACTGCTTCATCAATAACAAGCCCGTACTCGTCCATCGACACGGACAATGCGTTCGACTTACATCCGATTGCAGCCACTGGGTGGTTTACGACGAAACATCGCATGCCACCTGCGTAGAACCGCAAAGCGGTCCACCCGACGCATTCAACCTTGCCCCGGAACACTATCTCGCGCCGGGATCGTCCATCTCCGCCTGGTTTCTGCTGGAGTGGAAGAAGGCGTAAGCGGAGGCTTCATCCGATTCTTGCCGCTAGCGCAATAAGCAGCAGCCCTGCCGCGACGATGATGGCTCCGATGGCTTGCGCAATGCGCTCACCGGCCGGCGCGAGACGTTCGATGGTGATGGCTGCCGTCACGACAGCCATCGCTCGCAAGTTCATCACGCCGGTGACAAAAAGGATCATCGTGGGGCCGGCACAGCAATAGCTGCAGTGCAGACCGAGTTGCAGGCCGTGTCGCAAGGCCGCGCTGACACCCGCCGGCAATCTAGCGCAGCATGTCGGTGCCTCTCGGCAACAGGCAAGGTGATGGGCCTTCCACTTGGTGAACTGGAGCGCGCCAGCAACCAGTACAACCACACCGACTGCGAACGGAACGGAACGCGCCAGCGCCGGCAGCTCCGTCTCCATCGTCGCCAGCGCGACACCCAGCACAAAGACGACCATACCGAGCACGGTCCAAACGAAGAAGTAACCCATGGCCACGAGCGCGGTCAGCCGAGCGAGGCGCGTCTCACTTGTTCTGCTGACGGCCTGGCGATAGCGCGACAGCATCGGCACCAACGATGGCAGCATCATCGCTGCCATCATCGCCACCCACATCCCGAGGAACGAGATCGCAGCGCCCGGCCATGCCTGTCCGGGCATCCGCATCCACGTCATCGACATCGTCCAGCCGCCGGGCATCGGCATGTCGCCCATCGACGACATGGACGCGCACCCTGCGATCGTCGCCGCCGCGCTGGCAGCAAAGAGCAACGCGGAGACACCGAAAAATGCCTGCTGGGAAATTCGCTCGGAAGTCATGCGCGTGAAATCTCCAGATCCTCGGTTGCATTACGACAACGACGACGGCGCTCAGCTCTTGTTGTACTCGTCGTGACGACGCCACCAGACGCCCGGCTCGTTGCGCCCCAAAGGCGCGCGGTCGAGCCACTGGTACATGCCCCAGACGCCGTCCAGGCCGCGCGCATAGGCGGAATAGGTGTGGTACACGACGCCGTCCTTGAGCGTGAATGCACTTATGCCAGGCTTCTCACGCGTGTAAGTATTGACATCGGTTTCGCATGCGGCTGCGAACTGGACGACAGGCTCGGCTCCGCATGTGGCTGCGGATGGGGCGACGGGCTCCGGGACCGATGTTTCATCCATCGCGTGGCCCCCACGCCGGTAGTTGTATTCGATGCGTCCTTCGCGCTGCTCGTCCTCCGTGAACGAGACATTGAAGTCGAAGTTGAAGTCGCCAGCGCTCGACGATACCCATGGAAACGTCCATCCCATCCGCCGTTTGTACGCTTTCAGTTTTGCAAGCGGCGCTCGCGACACCGCTGAAAATGCGACATCGTGGTTTTCCAGGTGGACAACGATGCCGTTGAAACTGTCAGCGATCGACGAACAGGACGGACATCCCGCTTTGTAGTCAGGCCCGAACATGAAGTGATAAACAAGCAGCTGCGAGCGCCCTTTGAAGAGGTCTACCAGCGAAGCGCTTCCGTCGTCGGTGTCGAATCGATACGTCTTGTCGATCCGAACCCACGGCAACTCCTGCCGCTGCAGCGCCAGCTCGTCGCCGCGCCGCGTAAACTCTTTCTCGGCCTGAAGCAGCTTGACCCGAGCTGCCAGCCATTCTTCGCGTGTTCCGGTTCTGTGATTTGTCATCGCTTCTCTCCTTCTCAAACTCAGGCGGCGACTGGCGCGTTGCGCACGTAGTCGGTCATCTGGTCGCGCAAGGCAGCTCGGAATGCAGGCCGAGCCTCGCAACGCTTGACGTAGGCATCGAGCAATGGGAATTCGGCCACCAGATCCGTATGCCGGATGAACCTCAGCGCGGTTGTCATCAGAATGTCGGCTGCCGTGAAACGACCCAGCAGATAGTCGCGATCGTCGAGCCATTCGGAAAGCGCGGCCAAGCGAAGCTTCACTTCTTCGACCGCCCCAGCACGTCGCAGCTTTGTCCATTCCTCGCCCTGATGCAGCTGATCCAGCACGAAAAGATTCCAAAGCGGCGGTTCGACGGTATTGAGCGCACCGAACATCCAGGTGAGCGTTTCGATGCGCAGACCGGGATGCATAAGCTTGTCGCATTGTTCGGCAATGGCATAGACGATGGCGCCCGATTCGATCAAGGTTCCTTCACTGGATTCGAGAACGGGCACCATGCCAAAAGGATGTTTGCGCCGATAGGCTTCGGTGTTTCGCTCCTCGATACCGACCCACCGGCTTTCATAGGGAAGCCCCGCCTCTTCGAGCGCCCAACGCACGCGCAGATCGCGCACAAGCCCTTGGGCAAAAGGCGGCACCCAACTAAAGCCCCACACAGCAATCTTTTCCATGTCGTTTCTCCTCACATTCACGTCTGGTCGGTGCCGGTTGTCTCCGGCGCGTTGGTTGGTGTTCGTGAGATAGACTGCGACCGGACCATCGAAGGGTGGGAGTGACAAGTGTGGCGCGATTGAAATGAGCTCGCCTAAATGGACTCGCTGATCACGGCCGCGGCACGCGCACTCGCGGCAGGTGACCCCCTCGGCGCATTGAAGCGGGTCGCCTTGCGCGACGACGCGCCCGCGCTCGCGCTTCGTGGCATCGCGATGGCGCAGCTCGGCGATTTCGTTCGGGCGAAGGCGCTTGTGCGAAGTGCGGCGCGTGCCTTCGGTCCGAAAGAAGCGGTAGCTCGCGCAAGGTGCGTCGTCGCCGAGGCCGAGATCGCACTGGTGTCGCGCGACCTCGGCTGGCCGGCGAAGGCACTCGACGCCGCGCAGGCGACGCTCGAAGCGCACGGCGACCGTGCGAACGCCGCGCATGCGCGATATCTACAGGTTCGGCGCCTTCTCCTGATCGGGCGCCTCGACGAGGCCGAACGCACGCTCGCCGAACTCGACCCCACGCCCTTCCCGCCTGCATTAAGAGCCTCGCACGAGCTCGTTGTTGCGGGAATCGCGATGCGACGTATCCGCGCGAAGACGGCGCGCGCAGCACTCGTTCGGGCGGAGTACGCCGCGCATCAGGCCGCTATCCCTGCACTGACGGCGGAGGTCGAAAGCGCATCTCTCATACTAGACACGCCCGCGGCGCGCCTGATCGTACGCGGCGAGGAACGCCTTCTCCAGCTTGAGGAAGTTGAAGCGTTACTGGCGTCCAAAGCGCTTGTCGTCGACGCGTGCCGTCATGTCGTGCGCGAAGCACGCACGGTAGTTCCTCTCACGACGCGCCCGGTGCTGTTCACGCTCGCACGCGCGTTGAGCGAAGCATGGCCCGGAGAGGTACCTAGGGATGTACTCGTTGCGCGAGCATTCCGCGCGAAGCACGCCGACGAATCGCATCGCGCCCGATTACGCGTCGAAATCGGGCGGCTTCGCACGCTGCTTCGCACGCTCGCCGACGTGAGCGCGACGAAGCAAGGGTTTGCGTTGGTGCCGCATCGCGCACGCGACGTGGTCGTGCTCGCGCAGCCCGTCGAAGAGAAAAACGCGGCCGTATTCGCCTGCCTCGCTGACGGTGAATCGTGGTCGAGCTCGGCCTTGGCGCTTGCGCTTGGCGCCAGTCAGCGTACCGTGCAGCGGACACTCGATGCGCTTGCAGCCGCAGGCAAGGTGCAGTCGCTGGGTCGCGGGCGGGCACGCCGTTGGATGACTCCGCCCGTGCTGGGATTCACGACGACCTTGTTACTCCCCGCTCCATTGCCAAGTGACTAGGATGGACGCATGAAACGAACAAAAGCCGAAGTCGTCCGCGAATATGGCCCCTTTCCGGGTATCGACCGCGTGGGTGGGGTGACCTACGACGGACAGCGAGTCTGGTTTGCGGCCGGAAGCAAGCTGCAAGCGCTCGATCCAGCGAGCGGTAAAACGCTGCGCTCGATGGATGTCGCCGCGCACGCAGGAACGGCCTTCGACGGCCAGCACCTGTTTCAAATCGCCGAGGATCGCATCCAGAAGATCGATCCGGAGACCGGCCGTGTGCTCGCCACGATCCCGGCGCCCGGCGGCGGCGGTGACTCGGGTCTGGCATGGGCTGAAGGTGCGCTTTGGGTAGGGCAGTATCGGGAACGAAAGATCCATCAAATCGATCCCGAGACAGGGACGATTCTCCGCACTATCGAATCCAACCGCTTCGTCACCGGAGTCACTTGGGTTGAAGGAGAACTCTGGCACGCTACCTGGGAAGGCGAGCAGAGCGAGCTGAGGCACCTCGATGCTCGAACGGGAGAAGTATTGGAGACGCTCGAGATGCCGCCGGGAATCCTCGTATCGGGACTCGAGTTCGACGGTCGCGACCAGTTCTTCTGCGGTAGCGGCACCAGCGGGAAGGTAAGAGCCGTCCGGCGCCCTAAGCGAGACTCCGCGAGCAAGTAATCGAAGCGGCCCTCGCGGGCGAGCTGCTTCCCACCAGACATCATCGCACCCAGGCACAGAGGCGACACTTTGAGCGCGCTGCGTCCCAAACAATGGTAATCCGCGAGTGTTCGCCGTCTAGGCTTGTACTTCTTCAAAGACACGCCGGGCAATCGATACGGCAGAGCTGGCCGTGGGCCAGCCCGAATAGAACGCGAGATGAGTCATCAGCTCGATGAGTTCTTCTCGGCGGACACCATTCTCAAGTGCCTTCTTCAGATGGAAAGGTAGCTCGTTGGTGCGATAAAGCGCGACCAGACTCGCCACAGTGACCAAACTTCGGTCACGCGGCGAAAGCTCCGGTCGCTGCCAGACATCCCCAAACAGAATCTTGTCGGTGTAATTTGCCAGCGCCGGAGCGATGTCGCCGAACGCGCCGCGCGCGACAGTGGGTTCGTTAGCCATGATGCAGTCTCCGTGCAGGATGGAAGGACGTATCGTCAGAGTTCTTGCTTGGTCGGACGGAACAGTATCTCGTTCACATCGACGTCTTCCGGCTGGCTCATGGCGAAAACCACCATGCGCGCGAAGGATTCGGCAGGGATCGCATACCGTTCATAGAACGCTGCGACACCCTTGGCGACGTCAGGCTCAGTGACGCTGGTGGTTAGTTCCGACGCTACTGCACCAGGCGAAATAACCGTGGTGCGAATGTTGTACGGCTTCACCTCCTGGCGTAGTCCCTCGGAAATCACGCGAACTGCGGTCTTGGTGGCTGCGTACACCGCACTTGCCGGCCCCACCTTGTGGCCTGCCACCGATGAGACATTGATGATGTGGCCGCTCTTCTGCTCTTTCATGTATGGAAGTGCGGCAGCGATGCCATAAAGAACACCCTTGATGTTCACATCGATCGTGCGGTTCCAATCTTCAACCTTGCCGCGCTCGAGTGGCGAATGCGGCATCAGGCCGGCATTGTTGAGGATGACGTCGACACGTCCATAGGTTTGCACGGCGGCATCGACCAGCCGTTTGACTTGCTCGACATCGGTGACGTCGGTCTGGACGGCCAATGCCTTGGCGCCGCTGGCGGACAATTCGGCGGCCAGCGCCTGGATGCGATCGGCTCGCCGTGCGCCGAGCACAATGCTGGCGCCTTGCGATGCCAGCATTCGGGCTGTCGCCTCGCCGAGGCCGCTGCTTGCGCCGGTGATGACAACTACTTTGTTCTCGATACCTTGTGTCATGACTTTGCTGTCCTGAATGTTTTTCCGAAGCGTGTTGCCGGATCTGTTGAATCGCGACAACGACGCTGATCTTTACTGCTTAGCGATTCGTCATTTGCTCGAGCCGCTCGGGATACCGATCGCCCAGCACCGTGATCTTTGACGCGGCGTCGTGGATCTCCCGCATATCGTCGGGCGTGAGTTCGACGACCGTCGACTTGATGTTTTCGTCCAGGCGTCCGAGTTTCCGCGTGCCTGGAATCGGCACGATCCACGGTTTCCGGGCCAGCAACCAGGCGAGCGCAATTTGCGCAGGTGTTGCGTGCTTGCGCTTCCCAATCACGCCGAGCAGGTCGACCAGCGCCTGGTTGGCTTTACGCGCTTCCGGCGAAAAGCGCGGGATGGTGTTGCGGAAATCAGTACTGTCGAACTGGGTGTTTTCGTCGATCTTGCCGGTGAGAAAGCCCTTGCCCAGCGGGCTGTAGGGCACGAAGCCGATGCCGAGTTCTTCAAGTGTCGGCAGCACTTCCGCTTCGGGGCGCCGCCACCACAACGAGTACTCACTCTGCACGGCGGTGATCGGTTGAACGGCGTGCGCGCGGCGGATGGTCTGCACGCCGGCTTCGGAAAGACCGAAGTGTTTCACCTTGCCTTCCTGGATCAAATCCTTCACCGCACCCGCCACGTCCTCGATCGGCACATTCGGGTCGACACGATGCTGATAAAACAAATCGATGGCATCGATCTTCAGGCGCTTGAGCGACGCCTCGGCCACTTTTTTGATCTGCTCCGGCCGGCTATTCAGGCCTATCCACGGCGGGCCGGCGCTGGGGTCGAGATTGAAACCGAACTTGGTGGCGATGACTACGTGATCGCGAAGCGGCGATAGCGCCTCGCCCACCAGTTCTTCGTTGGTATACGGACCGTAGACTTCGGCGGTGTCGAAGAACGTAACGCCGTGTTCGACCGCTGCGCGCAGGAGCGCGATCATCTCTTTCTTATCTGCCGGCGGGCCATAGGAAAAGCTCATACCCATGCAGCCCAGGCCGATGGCCGAGACTTCCAGATGGCTGTTGCCCAGTGTTCGCTTTTGCATGATGACGTCATCCTCGAAAGGCAGTGATAGCTCTGCTGTGCGGAGACCTTAGCGCCGCGGCGCTATGCGATTAAGTGGTATAAAGCGCATGGACCTATGAATTGGGCTCATCAATGCCCCGCGAAAACTTTAGCGATCTACTGGCCTTCCTTGCCGTTGCGCGCGAGCGAAGCTTCACCAAGGCCGCTGCGAAGCTTGGCGTGTCGCAGTCCGCGCTCAGCCACACGATCCGGGCACTGGAAGAGCGCCTTGGCATCCGACTGTTGACCCGCACCACGCGCAGCGTCGCGCCAACCGAGGCGGGCGAACGTCTGCGCGCTGCCATTACTCCACGTTTCGAGGAGATCGAAGCCGAACTCTCGGCGTTGAGTGAGCTTAGGGATAAACCCGCCGGCAACATCCGCATCACGGCAGGCGAGCACTCAGCGAGTGCGATTCTTTGGCCTGCACTAGAGAAACTGTTGCCGGACTACCCGGACATTCATGTGGAAGTCGTCGTCGACTACGGACTGACCGACATCGTCGCCGAACGCTATGACGCCGGTATTCGACTCGGTGAGCAGGTGGCGAAGGACATGATCGCCGTGCGTATCGGCCCCGACATGCGTATGGCCGTGGTCGGCGCGCCTTCCTACTTCGCAAGGCGAAAGCGCCCCAAGGCGCCACAGGAATTGACTCACTACGACTGCATCAACCTGCGCTTGCCAACTTACGGGGGAATCTACCCGTGGGAATTTGAAAAGAACGAACGCGAATTGCGCGTGCGTGTCGAAGGGCCATTGGTGTTCAACAACCTCGCCCTAAGACTGCAAGCCGTTCTGGCCGGATCGGGCCTGGCTTATCTGCCCGAAGACCAGGTGCGGACACACATCGACGATGGACGGCTCATCCGCGTGCTTGCCGACTGGTGCCCGCCCTTCCCGGGTTATCACCTCTACTACCCGAGCCGCCGGCAGCCTTCGCCAGCATTTACTCTGCTGGTCGATACGCTGCGCTATCGCGCTTGATGCGCTGACGTGCGGTGTGGCTGGGCTTTGATGCCATCGGGCGATCAAACCTTGGGCTTTGTGTAGATTCGGGTGGCTCAAAGCCACCCGAATGAACCAAAATGCCCGCGCAGGGTATGGACGTATACGCGAAGGGCACGGAGCCCCGGGAGCGGCCATGCACGACAGGCAGGCGGATACGGCAAAGCGCGGCGATGGTGCCTCGTCTGAGGAAGAGGCTGCCCTGCTTAGCCGCGTGGCTGCGGAAGAAATGGATGCCTTCGACAAGCTCTATCGCATCTACCAGCCGCGCCTGCAGCGCTTTGTGCGCGGCATGACGAAGCAACCGGCGCTGGTCGAGGAAATTATCGACGACACCATGATGGTGGTCTGGCGCAAGGCGTATACCTTCAATCACACCGCGAAGGTATCCACCTGGATTCTGGCGATTGCTTATCGCCAATCACTGAAAGCGCTCAAACGATTCGGTGAACCGGCGGATGTCGATTCCAGCGAGCACATCGACACCACCACCGTCGGCCCCGACGACGCATTGCAGCAGCAGGAATTGCGCAAGCATCTGGACGACGCGCTCGGCACGCTCTCGGCCGAACAGCGCGCGGTGATGGAGCTTACCTACTACTTTGGCTACGGCTGTCGTGAAATCGCCCAGATCATGGGTTGCCCGGTCGACACCGTAAAGACGCGAATGTTTTATGCGCGGCGCAAGCTTAAAGCGTGCTTGGCGTCGCGCCGGGAGGCCATATGAATGGTCGGATCATCAAGTTTGAAGGTTCGGTGCACGCAGAAGCCGATCGCCTCTTGCCATGGTGGGTCAATGGAACCCTGCCGGAAGACGAGCGCATACAGGTGGAGCAACACCTGACCGAATGCGCGCAATGCCAACGCGAAGCATCATGGCTGCGCACGTTACAGGATGAGTACATCGGCAATGAGGCGACGTCGGGCGACGTAGCGCCGACGATGCATCGTTTGCGTCGTCGAATGAAAGCGGAAAATGCCAAAACTGTCTTGCCGTCGCCCTCTCCTTCCGTGTGGATGCGTCACGGCCGACGACTTGCGTGGCTGGCTGCTGCGCAAGCGGCGCTGATCCTCGTGCTTGGCGTAGCACTGTTTCAGAATCGGCAACCCGTCTATCACACGCTGAGCGCGCCGAGCAGTGGGGGCGCGTTGTTAGTCGTGGTGTTCGACCCGCACATCAGCGAAGCGCAATTGCGTCAGCTGGTGCGCGCCAGCGATGCACGCATCGTGGGCGGCCCGACCGAAGCCGGCGCCTATCTGCTCAGGGTACCCGGTGAACGCGCGAGCGCCGCGCAAAAAATGCTGCATGGCTCCACTGAAGTCACCATGGTGGAAAACCTGGAAGCGGGCGGGAGCGAATGATCAGATCCTGGCCATCGGTCATCGTGCTGTGCGTGCTTGGCCTAAGCGGCTGCGCGTCGGTGAGATCGACAGCGCCCGTAGCCCGGTACGAAACGGGTGCGGAACAATCGCAAGTTCTGGTCATGTTGCGCGTTGCGCCGCCTCACTTGCGTGCGGCGGATGGCTACGTCGGCAACTACGCGGCGACGCCCGATGAAACGGCGCGAAAACACGTTGCGCGGCAACTGGCGCATGAATACGGCTTGCAGCTCGTCAGCGGCTGGCCGATGCCTGCGCTTGGGCTCGATTGTTTTGTCATGCGTGCAGCTCCAGGATTGTCGACGCAGCAAATAACTCAGACGCTGTCGCAGGATTCACGGGTGGAGTCGGTCGAACCCATGCAGCTGTTTCACGTGCTGGGGAAAGGCGACCCGCTTTATCGGCTGCAGCCAACGGCCACGCAATGGCACCTGGCCGAACTTCATGCAACCACCACGGGCAGGAACGTCACCATCGCCGAGCTCGACAGTGGCGTGGACACATCGAATCCGGATCTGACAGGTCAGGTAACGCAGACGCGAAACTTTGTCGACGATGGTGTTTACCGTGCCGAGATGCACGGCACGGAAGTCGCGGGCATTATCGTCGCCCGTGAAGGTAACGGCGTGGGCATTGCGGGCGTTGCACCCGATGCACGCTTGCTCGCCCTGCGTGCCTGTTGGCAATCATCGCCAGACAACGCTGCGGCAACATGCAGCAGCTTCACGTTGGCGAAGGCCTTGCAGTACGCCTTGGATAGTCGCGCAAAGATATTCAACCTGAGTCTTGCCGGCCCGCATGACCGCTTGCTCGAACGTCTCCTGGATATCGCGTTGTCACGCGACATCACGGTGGTCGGTGCGGTCGATGAGGCAGCGACCGACGGCGGCTTCCCGGCATCCTATCCCGGCGTATTGGCGGTCGCTGATGAGCGCGCCCAGTCATTGGTTATCAGCGACGCGCTGCGCGCGCCTGGCGAAGACATCCCCACGACTCAGCCCGGCGCGCGGTGGAACTTCGTCACGGGTTCGTCGTTCTCGGCGGCCGAAGTCAGCGGATTGGTTGCCCTGGTTCGGCAGCTTTCGCCCGATATCACACCAGCACAGCTCCGCGACAGCTTGAATGCAAAAACTGCGCTAGGCTTGGTCGCAATGCGGCCAGCCATGATCGATGCATGCGCGGCCGTAGCGCGAGTAAGCGGAAGTTGTACGTGCAACTGCGCTACGGCCAATGCTTCCATCTCGGTGCCGCGCCGATGAGAACGCCCCGTGTTACGAGCTGTCGTGGCAGTCGCTCTCACCTTGTTCGTGATGCAGGCCAGGGCGCAGGTCACGGGCAGCGCGACGCTGGTTTCCGATTACCGTTTTCGCGGGGTTTCTCTCAGCGATGACCGGCCATCCGCTCAATTGGCATTTGACTACGACCTGCCGGCAAGCGGTTGGTATGCGGGAGGTGTGATGTCCACCGTGCGACTCGATCCGACTCAAGCGGCACAGCTTCTCGGTTACGCGGGATTCGCGCAGCGCCTGCTGCCCGATCTGAGTTGGGAAGCGGGGGTGCGATACACGGGATTCACGGGGCATGAATCTTATGCGTATGCGGAAACCTACGTTGGCCTCACCTACAAGCAGCTGGTCGGCCGCGTGTATTACGCGCCGGATTACTTCAACGCCGGCTATCCCGCGCTGTATGCGGAACTCAACGACAGCCACACGCTCTCGGGGCCGTGGTACGTGTTCGGACACGTGGGCTATCTACGCCGTGGCGGCGATGTAGCGGACGACCACGTCAGCCGCTTTCGTTCCGACATCCGCATGGGCGTCGGCCTGGCGCTTGCGCCGTGCGACATGCAACTGAGTTGGTCGACGGTTTATGGCGCAAACAACTATGTCTTTGGCTATCCGGCAAGCGCGGGTGTAACTCGCAACGCCTGGATCGTCAGCATTTCCTATGCGTGGTGACGATATCGACACTTGCGCCTGTGACAGGCATCACTCGTAACGCTACTTGAGCAACACACCCCATCGATCTGGTGAAGATGGGGATTGGCAAACCCGTAAGGACAGGGAGCTGCGCGCGCGGCTAGGTCTCGCTCGTCCGCGAAAAAGCTTCCTACAAACTCGCGCCGTTCTGCGATGCGTGTTTTGCGTACCGCTCGCGACGCCGATGGACTTGCTTCCTCACAACCCGCATGGAGGAGTTTCCGATGGCACGCACCCTGTTACAAAAACCAATCGTTCGACACATGCTGACTGCGATGGCCGTGGCCGGCGTAGCCGCCAGTGTGCTGTATGCACACCCGGTGGCTGCACAAAACGACAATGGCCATATCTTGATTGCCGACCAGTTCAACAACCGCGTCGTGGAGGTCGATCGCAAGACGCATCAGGTGGTATGGCATTTCGGCAATGGCTCCGATCTTCCCGGCCCGCACAGCGTGGTGGGCACCAACGATGCCGAACGGTTTGGCCCACTCACCTTGATTTCGGGCACCGGTACGCCGCCGGGATTTCCGGGCTGTTCCGATACCGTCAACGGCTGTCCCGACAACCGGGTGTTTATCGTCGATCCCAATGGAGACATCATTTGGCAATACGGCCAGGCAGGCGTCGCAGGATCGGGCCCGAATCAATTGAATACACCTGTGCAGGCTCTGTTTACGATCGACTTTCCGTATCACCCAGGGCCGGCGGTGCTGATTGCGGATCAAGCCAATGAACGCATCATCGTCGTCAACCTCAATCATCAAATTGTGTGGCAGTACGGCACTACAGGTGTAGCCGGCAGTGGTCCCAACCAGCTCAACAATCCCAACAGCGGCGAGGTGCTGGAAAACGGCCACATCCTGATTGCAGATGAAAGCAACAACCGCGTCATCGAGGTCAAACCTGATCTGCAGATCGTCAAACAATTCACGGCGCAAGGCACAGTGAACGGCGCGGCCTTTGCCAGTCGCCTTCCCAACGGCGATACGCTCATCAGCGACTCGAACAACAACCGCATCGTGGAAGTCGACGGCACTGACCACGTAGTGTGGCAATACCTGACCAATACCCAGGCCGGCAGCAACCCGACACCGCTACCGACGCGGGCGGTTCGATTGCACAACGGCGATACCTTGATCAGCGATCAATTCAACGATCGTGTCATTGAAGTCAACAAAGCAGGAAAAATCGTGTTCCAGCAAGGTGCGCTCAACTCGCCCGGCGACGGGTTCAACGAGCTCAACGGTCCCTACGATGCCAAGCAGATCGGCGATTTCACGGGACTGACACCGCCGTTCGGCTTCTAGCGCCATCTAATGGCCTGGACCTGAGGCCCAAAGCCCCACTTCAGCAGTGGGGCTTTGCTTTTTGGCGTAACCGTGGGGGCCTGCTTAAGCCAGCAGAACCCCTTCAAACAGGCCGATCTGGGCGCTCCCCCGGCCACCATGAGCTATTATGAGAAGGCGACAGGCCGCTAAGTACCCACTAAGCCGGGCGCGCCAGACTCAGCGCTTGCGCCGCGAAGGACGTGCTGCCGCCTGCATCGCAAAAACGTTGCGAACGTCGACCGGTTATGTCGGAAACGCAATAGTGTCTGCCAGCTCGTAACGGTGAATCTTGAACGCCTCTCCTACGAACGTCCCATCGGAGGCCATTCCCAGGAATGGCATTTATCGCATCCTGATTTGCCGGCCGAATCATCGGCTGGGAAATATGGTGCTGATGACGCCTTTGATCGCCGAGCTGGAGCGCCTGTACAAAGGCGCTGAAATCGATTTCGTCGCGGAGGGCGATTTGGCGGCCGATGTCTTTGCGACGTTCTTTAGCGTGAAGAATATCTATTGCCTGCCCCGGCGCGGATTCAAGCACCCAATCCGCTTTCTCTCGCTGATATCCCGTATCCGCAAGACGCATTACGACTTGATCGTCGATCCGTGTGTCGGGTCGGGTTTCAGCCGCACCTTGACTCGCATTTTCAAAGGGCGGCGCAAGGTCGGCTTCGATCGTTCGGAACACGCCGCCGGCCTGACCCACGTCGTATCCGATGCCATGGCTCCGCAACACATGGCCAAACGGCCGGTCAGTCTTGTGCGCTGGTACTCGCCGCTCGAACAGGGGGAATTTCTCGGATTTCCATCACTGGATATTCGACTGACCGACGTCGAGCGAGCCAACGGCAAGACGGTTATCCAGCAGTTGCTTTCGGCGTTGCCGCCGCACCATGCGACGTGCACGATCGGCATCTTTGCCGACGCCACAGGTAACAAGCGTTACCCCAAAGAATGGTGGGACGACTTTATCAAGACGATGAAGGAGCTTGCGCCGCAGTGTGATCTGGTGGAAATCGTGCCGATGCACGGTAGGTCGATGCTCGGTGCGAAGTGGCCCAGTTATTACTCGACCAGCATCCGCCGGATGGGAGCGGTGATGTCGGCGGTTGACCTGATGATCAGCGCCGATTGCGGTGTGATGCATCTGTCCGTGGCATCGCGCGTTCCCACGGTGGGTCTGTTCTCCGTCACCGACGCGAATGTCTATGGCCCCTACGGCGACGGGAATAGCGCATTGGTGACGCAGGGGCTTTCGGCATCGGAGGCTGCGACGCGCGTTGTCGAAGCCTGGCCGAAGCTGTTTACGGCGTCCGCCGCATCGCCAAAGCCGATGAATCGCGCCGAGGCGACGTCTGCCCTACCCGCCTCGTCCATTACAAATTAATAACATTTCGCTAAGCAACGCCCGAGAACCACCCCCAGACTTGCTTCGGTAAGTTCGTGAAACCTCCTGTTTATAAGCCTTTGAGCGGCTTCGGCTGGCGGCGTGCATGGTTGGGTCGGGGGTGGGTCCCGCCTCGTTTAGGGCACTGCTTCGGCGTCATATCGACCGACATTTGCTACGCTTGACGCGATAGTTACCGTGCAAACGACGTCACGGCGGCAGGGGAAGCCTGCGCCGACGTGAAAAACACACCTCAAGAGAGCCTAGATGGAAACGTCAGAAAGCGGCTGGCTTGCGTTGGGATTGATCGGCCAGACCGTTTTTTCCGCACGCTTCCTGCTCCAGTGGATTTATAGCGAATACAAACGGCACAGTGTCATACCGATGGTCTTTTGGTACATGAGCATCATCGGCGGCGCACTCTTGCTCGGCTATGCCGTGTACAAGCGGGATCCCGTGTTCATCGCCGGGCAGTCCTGCGGCGTGCTGATCTATGCACGCAATCTCCAATTGCGGCTGCGCGAACGTGCCGCAACTCCCATCGAGGATGCGCCGTAATGACGCTGGATTCGCAGACCCTTTGGCTGGGCGCAGGCTTTGCCGGCCAGGCCTTCTTCGCCGCCAGGTTCCTGGTGCAATGGCTCTATAGCGAAGCGCGCGGGAAGAGTCGTGTCCCCGGCGTATTCTGGTATCTGAGCGTGGCCGGGGGCGTGCTGGTGCTCAGTTACGCCATCCATCGGCAGGAGCTGGTTTTCGTGATCGGCGAGACGGTGACCTTGCTGGTTTTTTTGCGCAATCTGCAACTTCTGCACAAATCTCCTCAGAAACCTTGATGGCCGGTTTTGCGCGCAGGCACCCACGTGCCGTGCGCTCCCTTTTGCTTCGCTAGCGCTTTGAAGGAAATTCGCGTGCCATCAACGACCTCTGCTTCTCGCACACGATGGCCGCTGATCGGGCTGATTTGCCTGGGGCTCCTCCTCGGCTTTGCGTTCCAGGGCACGCGGGGGCTGTGGAGCCCTGACGAAGGGCGCTATGTCGACGCCGCCGTCATGATGCTCGATTCGGGCGACTATCTGGCGCCCGGCTACAGTCCCGACGAGGTGAATTTCTCGAAGCCGCCGACCACCTACTGGATGATTGCCGCATCCCTGAAGGTCTTCGGCCGCAACACGTGGGCAGCGCGCATACCCCATGCGCTGGCGTTCCTGCTCACGCTGTTGGCGCTTTATGCGATGGGCAAGCGGCTAGTACCCGAAAAACCGTGGCTGCCGGGCCTGGTGTACGGCTGCTCGCTGGCTCCCTTTCTCGCCGGCAACATCATCAGCACGGATGCGTTCCTGACACTGTGCGAAGCCCTGGCCATGTTCGGCTTTGTGGCCGCGGCGTTCGGCGATGACGAGTCGCATCGGAAGCGCTACGTCTTGCTGATGTGGCTGGGCTGGGGGCTGGCGTTCCTGACCAAAGGTCCGCCAGGGCTGATTCCGTTGCTGGCGGTGATCCCCTTCATCGTGAGTCGGGACGGCTGGCGCGGACTTCGCCGCCTGTGCCCGCTTACAGGCATTTTGCTGTTTCTGGCGGTGGGTCTGTCCTGGTACCTGATCGTTATCCTGCGTTTCCCGGGACTGCTGCACTACTTCCTCCATGAGGAGGTCTACAACCGCCTGTTCACGGCCGCCCACCATCGTCATGCCGGCGTGCTGGGCTGGGTAGTCGTTTATGTTCCGACGCTGGTCTTGGGATCGCTCCCCTGGTGGCCTGCTTTAATCCGCGGCCTGCGCAGCGCTCTGTCTGCCGATAAGTGGAGAGCATGGAAGAGCCAGCATTCGGTCGAGCTTTTCCTGCTGATGTGGTTTCTGATTCCGTTTATCGTGTTCTGCCTGGCACAGTCGCGGCTGCCGCTGTATATGCTGCCGCTGTTTTTGCCCCTATCGCTGATGCTGGCGCTGGCATTGCGCGACCGCGTCGATCTGACCAAAACGAGCCAGCGAGCATGGCTTGCTGCATGGATCGTCATCCTGTTGGCATGCAAGGCCATCGGCGCTTACTACGTGCATCCCGCCGTGGATAACCGTCTGGCCGCACAGGAGTTGCGCACCATCACGAAGCCGGACACGTATGCGGCGGTGGTATTCGTGGAAAACACGGATCAGAGCTACTCGATCGAGGAGCAAACGCCGTGGGGGCTCCGCATGTACCTGGACAAATCCATCTACGGCGTTCCCTGGCATTCGCCTCAAGGCGCACAAGCGCTATGTAACGCCTTGCACAGAGAGCGTTCTACACTGGTGATTATCGATGCCGACATCAAACCTGAGGATTTGCAGCCGGCGTTGACAAGCTGCGGGGTCCGCCAGGCCACTCGCCTGGGCACCTGGCGGGACCAGGCGCTCGAACTGATCCAGATCTGATAAAGGCATGTTTTGAGATGTGTGGAATTTGCGGCCTACTGAATCGCGATGCAGCCCATCCGATTCAGGATCTCGACAAAAAGAGCAGAACGATGCTCCGGGCGATGACGCACCGGGGGCCGCACGGCGACGCATTCGCCGCGCGCCCTCACCTGGCCATCGCCAGCAACCGCCTCGCTATCCGCGGCGTGGATCAACAACAGCCACCGCTGATCGAGCACGAGTCCGGCATCATCGTCGCGTGCAATGGCGAAATCGACAATCATCGCGAATTGCGGCGTTCGCTCGCCGCCGCCGGGCATGACATCACGCTCAGCACCGATGTAGCGGTGATCGCTCCGCTTTATCTGGAAAAGGGACTCGCCTTTCTGGAACACCTGCAAGGCGTGTTCGCACTCGCCTTGTGGGATCCGCGCCATCAGCGACTGATTCTTGCGCGTGACCGCGCCGGCGAACGCCATCTCTACTACACCGCGTCGGATCACGCGGTTCGGTTCGCGTCGGAAATGGCGGCGCTTTTGACGGCGCAGGACAGCACTCCGCAGATCGATGAAGCCGGCCTCGCTCAATATTTACGCTCCGGCTATTGCCCCTCGCCGCGAAGCCCAGTGAAAGACATAAACAAAGTGAGCCCTGGCGAGATGATCATCGTCGAGCCTTCGGGTATACGTCGCCAGGACTATTGGACGTTCCCTACCGGCAAGGTCACGGCGACCGCGCCGTCGCCTAAGACCTTCGATCCGGTGTTTCGTCACGCGGTAACGCGACAAACCGATATCGATGTCGACTACGGCGTGCTGCTGAGCGGCGGCGTCGATTCGGCACTGGTAACGGCCGTAGCGCGCAGCGTGCGACCTGAAAAGAAGCTCTCCGCCTACTGCATCCGTTTTTCGGAAGCCTCGTTCGACGAGGGTGAACCCGCCGCGCAACTCGCTCATGATCTCGGCTGCGATTTCGTTCCGGTGAATGTCGCTGCACACGAATTTCCCGGCATGTTGCGCGAGTTGATCGAGGCCACCGGGGAGCCTTTGGCCGACCCTGCATGGCTACCGCTTTCGCTGGTGACCAAGCGCGCCTCCCGGGATGTGCGCGTGCTGCTCGCTGGCGAAGGCGCGGACGAGTTGTTCGGTGGCTATCCCACCTACCTCGGTGCCCGCTGGGCAAGTCAGTACGCGCGCCTGCCAAAAACCATGAAGGCCTGGTCGGAACGACTCATCGAGGAATTCCCCACCAGCGATAAGAAGGTCACACTTTCGTTCTTGCTGAAGCGCTTTATTCGCGGCCAGGAGCTCGATGGACTCGCGCGTCACTTGCTGTGGACCGCTAGCATCTCCCCGGATTGGCTTCGCCGACTGGGCGTCAATCCGCCCTCGGACGATACGCGCCACGATCCATCGGCATTGATCGACACCATTCAGCGTTACGACTTTGGGCATTCGCTGCCGGATGCCTTGATGGCGAAGGCGGATCGCGGCGGCATGTTGCACGGCGTGGAGATTCGCGCTCCGTTTCTGGATCAATCTGTCATCGAGTTCGCCGCCACCCTGCCGGTGCGGGCACGCATCCGCGGCCTGACCACCAAGGTATTCCTCAAGCGCTATGCCTTGGAGTATTTGCCGAAATCGGTGGTAACCCGTCGCAAGCGCGGCCTGTCTGTGCCCTTGGCCGCATGGTTGCGAGGGCCGCTGCGCGACTGGGCAGAATCTCAATTGTCCAGCGCGGCGCTTTTGAATGCCGGCATCAACGTTCGAGCCGCAAGGGATCTGTTCGATGAACACCAGGCGCGGACCAGTGATCACGCTCGCGCGATTTGGACGCTTATCGTGCTGAGTGAGTGGCTGGGTTGGCTCGATAGTCAGGCGCGTTCATCGGTGGGTGACACTCGCACTGAAGCAACGGCCAGTTTTGTGAGTCAAGCTAGCTAACGATCTCCGATATGCGGGTTTCCGGTGTCTCTGATACCGTGCTAAGTCACTACATCTTCCAGGGGAAGTTCATGCATCTGCGCCATCTTCCGATCGCACTGGCCATCGTGATCAGCCTGCTGGCTCTACCGACCGCGGCAGATACAACGAAGCCGACGCCGACCGCCAAGGAACTGATCGCGAAGTCGAAGCCGGAAGAATGGCGCACGCCGGATCCCGCCAACCTGCTCTATATGCAATTGCCGCAGGGTCGCGTGGTGATCGAACTGGCGCCCGACTTTACCCCGCTGCATGCCGCGAACATCCGCACTCTGGTGCACGAACATTACTTCGACGGGCTGGCGATCATCCGCGTGCAGGATAATTTCGTCACCCAGTGGGGCGACCCCAACGATGACGACAACGGCGACAAGAGCAAGATCAAACCGTTGGGCAGCGCCAAGGCCAAGTTACCGCCGGAATACACGCGGGCGATCGATTCCAAGCTGCCTTGGACACCGCTACCCGATGGCGATGTCTACGCACCGCAAGTGGGTTTCACCGAGGGCTTTCCGGCCGCGCGCGATCCCGCCACCGGCCGCGAGTGGCTGACGCATTGTTATGGCATGGTAGGCGTGGCGCGCGATATTGCCCCCGATAGCGGCAATGGCAATTCGTTGTACGCAGTGATAGGTCAGGCGCCGCGCGGACTCGACCGCAACTTGGCTATCGCCGGTCGCGTGATCGAAGGCATGCCGTATCTTTCCGGACTTCCACGCGGCACCGGCCCGCTCGGCTTCTACACGCAGGCAGCACAACGTCTGCCGATTATCTCGGTGACATTGGCTTCCGACCTGCCCCCTGCCGAACGCGAGAAGCTGCAGGTGCTGCGCACCGATAGCTCGACCTTTGCCGCGATCATCGAAGCGAAGCGCAATCGCCGCGATGCGTTCTACACCCTGCCCGCGGGCAAGATCGATGTGTGCAACATCGATATTCCGGTTCGCACTAATCCGCCCTGATCGTCAGCCGAGATCAGGGTCAACGCCCAGCTACCGATAGCCAGCCGCCTGCAGTTCGAACAGCTCGGCGTAGTGTCCGCCTGCTGCGACCAGCTGTTCGTGACTGCCCATCTCGCTGATCTGACCGTGACGCATCACGATAATGCGATCTGCCATGCGCACTGTGGAGAAACGGTGCGAGATGATCACGGCGCTGCGCCCATGCGAGAGTTCCTTGAAGCGCTGAAACACTTCGAATTCCGAACGTGCATCCAGCGCGGCTGTGGGCTCATCCAACACCAGTAACTGCGCATCGCGCATGTACGCGCGCGCGATGGCGATCTTCTGCCATTCGCCACCGGACAAATCGACGCCTTCTTTGAACAGCTTGCCCAGCATCTGCTTATAGCCCTTGGGTAACCTCGCGATCACTGCGTCGGCGATGCTTCGTCGTGCGGCATCGGTGATGCGCACCTCGTCATCGCGGGCTTCGATGCGACCCACCGCAATGTTGTCGGATGCAGTGAAGTAATAGCGCACGTAATCCTGGAAGATCACGCCGATATTGGCGCGCAATTCCGCCAGGCTGTAGTCGGACAGCGGATGACCGTCGAGCAGGATGCGCCCTTCGTCCGGGTCGTAAAGACGCGATAGCAATTTCACCAACGTCGTCTTGCCGGCGCCGTTCTCACCCACCAGCGCCAACACTTCACCCGCGCGCAGGGTGAAGTTGAGATGACGCACAGCCCAGCGCTCGGCGCCGGGATAACGGAAACCTACGTCTTCAAACATAATCCCTTCGCGGATGGGATTCGGAAATGGATGCGGGTTTTCTGGTGAAAGAATCTCTGGTTCGATGCGGAAGAACGAGAACAGGTCGTCCAGGTAGAGTGCCTGCCCCGCCACCTGCGAGAAGCCGCTCAGCAAACTATCCAACAACGTGCGCAGTCGTCGGAACGAACCGGACAGGAAGGTAAGATCGCCGATGCTGAAATCACCGCGCACGGTACGAAAGGCGATGATGGCATAGGCCGTGTAATAGCCGATCGTGCCGATCGTCGTAAACACGCCACCCCAACCCGCGCGGCGAAATGCGACGCGACGATTGGCGCGATAAATCGATTGCGACAGCTCGGCATAACGGTCGATCAGGAAGCGGTTGAGGCCGAAGCTCTTCACTTCCTTCGCCGTTTGCGCACTCGCACCGACCATGCGCAGATAATCCAGTTCACGCCGCTCCGGCGTCCACTGGAAATTCACCGCGTAGCTTTGCGCGTTGAAATGCATCTCGCCCACGAACGACGGCACCAGTGCGACCAGCAACAGCACGATCAGCCACGGCGCATAGACCAGCAGGCCGATCGCGAAACTGATGATGGTGATCGCGTCCTGCGCCTGCCCCAGCAGTTGCGACAGCAACACGCTGCGACCAGCGACCTGGCGACGTGCGCGGTCGAGTCTGTCCTGCAAGTCGGCGTCTTCGAAGTCTTCCAGATCCAAGGACGCCGCATGTTCCATCAGCCTCACGCTGGTGCTGTTGGAGTACAGCTCGGTCAGCAGCGAATCGCACATGGCGGCGACACGGCCGAGCAGATCGGCGCTTACCGCCAACGTGAATTCCAACGCCAGCAACATCCACAAGTGATGCAGCATGCCGTTGCTGAGCCATCCCGACATATCAGGATGGGGGCCGCTGGTGCGTAGCAGGTGCATCACCTCGTCGATAATCAGCTTGCCGACATACAGGGTCGCCACCGGCAACACGGCGCGCACCAACCGCAGCACCACGCTGCAAAGCGTCAGCCAATGGCTGGTGTGCCAGATGCTGAGCAGGAACGGCGGCACGTTGCGCAGGGCGGCCAGGCGCTCGCGAAGACTCGATGACTCAGGCCGCGGTTCGACCCGGCGGGGACGCGCTGACGCTTTGTAATGGCGTGACATGGCCGCTCCATGGACTGAACCCGATTAGCATGCCACGCCCACACGACGAGGGGGCGTCATAGAGCGATCGGCCTTGAGAGACAGCTAGAATGACCGACCATCCCCTACTAGCGCTTTCATCATCATGCAGCCCGTCAGCAAGGCCCGCCTGCAAATCCACTTTTGCGTGCTGCTATGGGGCTTCACCGCCATCCTCGGCAAACTGATCACGCTGCCTGCTTTACAGCTGGTGTGGTGGCGCACGCTGCTGGTGGCCGGCGCCTTGCTGTTGATCCCCAGGGTATGGCGCGGCCTGCGCGCGATGACGATGCGGCTGCGGCTGGCCTATGCAGGTATCGGCGTGTTGGTGTCGTTGCATTGGCTGACGTTCTACGCATCGATCAAACTCGCCAATGCGTCGGTGGGCGCCACCTGCATCGCGTTAGGGCCGGTCTTTCTCGCTTTTATCGAACCCTGGGTGGCGCGTCGTCGCTTCGATCCGCGTGAACTGCTGATCGCCGTCGCTGTCGTACCGGGCGTGGCGATGGTTGTCGGCGGCGTGCCGGCCGGCATGCGCATAGGTATCGCAGTGGGCGTTCTTTCGGCCTTGTTCGTGGCGCTGTTCGGCTCTTTCAACAAGCGTCTGGTCGAACATGGCGATCCGCTTACTGTCACGTGCATCGAGTTGGGTACCGGCGCGATGTTCCTCACCGTGATGGGGCCGCTCATGCCGCATACCGGACCGGCATTCCAAGTACCGCATGTGCACGACGCGGTATTGCTGCTGGCATTGGCTTTTGGCTGTACGTTGCTGCCGTTTACGCTGGCGCTCGTGGCACTACGCCACATCAGCGCATTCGCCACCCAGATGATCACCAATCTGGAACCGGTTTACGCCATCGTGCTGGCCATTCTCCTGCTGGGTGAGCAACGCCAGCTCGATGCCTGGTTCTATGCCGGTGTGGTGGTGATTTTGATGGCTGTTTTTGCGCACCCGCTGCTGCACCGTGGCGATCGCCAACCCGCGCAAGCCGAACTGTTGGGTACCGCCGAAAGCCACAACATAGTTGATTGAAGCCGCGGCTTAGCGTTTGGCCAAACGGTCGCGCATAAAGTCGATAAACGCACGCACCTTCGCGGGTGGCTGCGGATCGGGATACACCGCGTGGATGCCGCCTTCGGGCAAACGGTATTGCGCCAGCAGCACCTGCAGACGTCCGGCCTGGATATCGTCCTCGACGAGATAGTCGGGCAATACCGATACACCCGCACCGCTCAGCACCAGAGCGCGAATCGCTGCAGCGTTGTTGGCCTGCATCGCCTGGCGCATACGTACCACGCGACGAGTGCCGCTGCCGCGTGTGAAAGTCCAACGTAACGGGGCCGTCAATGCCGACATGGCAATCCACGGATGCGTGGAAAGATCCTCCGGCCGCCGCGGTACACCGTGCTCGGCAACATAGGCTGGTGTTGCCATCACCAGCTGACGAAAGCTGCCCAACCGCGCTGCACGTAGGCTCGAATCGCGTAGCCAGCCGATGCGGATGGCCAGATCGAAGCGCTCGGTAATCAGATCGCTAATCTGATCGTTGATGACCAGATCGATCTGCAGCGACGGATGCAAACGCCGGAACTCGGCCAGTGCGGGAGCGACCACCGACATGCCGTAGTCCGTCGACGTCGTCAAACGCAATGTGCCCGTCGGTGTATTACGGCGATTACCGATTCGCTCGATGGCGGCCTCGGTCTGTTCGAGCAACCGCACGCAATCGGTATGGAAAGCCGCGCCCGCCTCGGTGAGTGCCATGCGCCGCGTACTGCGTACGATCAGTGTGACGCCCAGTTCACGCTCTAGCCGCAGCAAATGCTGACTGACCATCGCCTTGGTCATGCCCAATTGCCCCGCGGCGGCGGTAAACGAACCGGCACGCACCAACGCAACGAATATGGCAAGCCGGTTGAGATTGACGTCGCGCTGCATGCACGCATCATTGTAAATAAAATATTTACAGTCAATTACCTATTGATCCGTTTATCCGACCAATACAAGGCGCGCATGCTGTGCACCATCGATTCCCCTGACGGAGATAGGTCATGAAACTGGTTCTATTCGGCGCCACCGGCCATATCGGCCACGCGATCCTTGACGAAGCGCTTGCACGCGGTCACGACGTTACGGCGATCGTGCGCGATGCCGGTCGGCTTACGCAGCGCCATGACCGCTTGCACGTGGTGGTCGGCGACATCAGCCAGCCCGCCGGCTGGTTGGCCTCAGTGAAGGGTACCGATGCGGTGATTGCCAGCGTGTCCGCGCGTCGCAACGGCGATAACGACACCATTCCTGCGGCCGCCAAAACCTTGTTGGATACGCTTCCCGGTGCCGGCGTGAAGCGCCTGCTATGGGTGGGCGGCGCCAGCAGTCTGGAGATGGCGCCGGGCGTGAAGGTGATCGACGACCCGCATTTCCCGGAGGCCTGGAAGCCAGAGGCTGCAGCCCAGATCCGCGCGCTGGATGTGTTTCGCACCAGCAAGGCCGATATCGACTGGACGTATATCAGCCCGGCCGCCTTGCTCGAGGATGGAGCACGCACTGGGACATACCGCGTCGGTGGCGACCGGCTGCTGACCGATGCCAGCGGCGCCAGCCGCATCAGCGTGCCGGATTACGCGATCGCCCTGCTCGACCGCCTGGACAAGCATGACGCCCTGCGCCAGCGGATTACCGTAGCGTATTGAAGAGCCTGTTTAAGCGGTTCGCGGCAGGCCAGGGATCTATACTCTGCAGCCCAGCCTGCCGCGACCGCCATGAATTACCGTCACGCCTACCACGCGGGCAATTTCGCCGATGTACTGAAGCACAGCGTATTGTTCGCGCTGATCCAGGCGCTGCGCGCGAAAGACACGCCTTTCGCGCTGATCGACACGCATGCCGGCAGCGGCTGCTACGCATTGGATAGCGAAGAAGCCGGCAAGACCGGCGAATATCGCGACGGCATCGCACGACTGCTGTTTCCCGATCTGCATCAAGCCGACAAGGCCGCAAGCAGTGCGCTTCCATCGTTATTGCGCCATTGGCTCGATGCGATCCTCGCACTGCCCGGCAACGAAAACGGATTGAAGCTTTACCCTGGATCGCCCTTGCAGGTCGCCCGCGCGATGCGCGATATCGACAGCGCACAGCTGTGCGAGCTGCATCCCGAAGAAGCGACGCACCTGCGCGAACTGTTTCGCAACGATCACCGTGTGCACGTGCATAACCGCGACGGTTACGAAGCACTGAAAGCCTTGGTTCCACCCAAGGAAAAGCGCGGCTTGGTGCTGATCGATCCGCCCTACGAAGCGCAAGAAGCAGAGTATCGACTGATCGAAGCGGCATTGAAGGCCGCGCTGCAGCGCTGGCCCACCGGTATCTATGCGATTTGGTACCCGATCAAGCAGCGCAGCCAAGTGCAACCGTTCTTGCGCGGTTTACAGCATGGTTTCGCCCGCCGTGTGCTGCGCGCGGAACTCTTGGTGCATCCCGACGATTCGCCATTGCGTTTGAACGGTTCGGGCATGGTCATTCTCAATGCACCGTGGAATTTCGACCAGGTACTGCGCGAACCCTTGCAGGCGATGGCGCGGCTGCTATCGAAAGAGCGTGCGGCCGAATGGCGGCTCGACTGGCTGGCGCAAGACAACGAGACAACGGCTACATCGCCAACGCGTCCAAGCCGGCTACCACCGCCGAAGCGAGCCCGCTAAGCTCGATGCTTGACCGGCAACAGCGTTGCCATGCAAGGAGCTCGTCATGTCGATACGTCACCTGTTTCCGTTGCTGCGCAGGCTTGGCCCGGTTGCCGCGCTGACCTTGGCCGCTTGCGCACCGGCTCCCATCTACAAAGCCGCACCGGGCACGCTGGCGGCACTTCCGGCCCAGGTGGCGCAGTCGCCGGAGCAATACGGGCAAGGCGATGTGATCTGGGGCGGCAGCGTGATCAGCGTGCACAACTTCCCCGATCACAGTGAGGTCGAAATTCTGGCTTATCCGCTGGATACCTCACAGCGGCCGCTGCCCAATACGCATGGTGCGGGGCGTTTTATCGCGGTCTATCCCGGCTATGTCGAGTCGTTCAACTTTCCGGGCGGCGCCTTGATCACGGTCAGCGGGAAACTCAACGGCAACCGCGCCGGTATGGTGGATCAGGCTGCATACGTCTATCCGCTGGTTAGCGTGGCGCAATCGCATGTGTGGACTGCCGCCGAATTACGCCAGGGGCATCCGGATGTGCACTTTGGCATCGGCGTGGGCGTCGGTATCCGTTGAGGTTTTCCGTTGATCTTCGGATCACGGCTCGCAACAAGGAGTGATGCATGTCCGGCCATGCCAATTCGCTCAAGGCCATCCTGCTGGCGCTGGGCGCCAACTTCGCGATCTTTGTCGCCAAGCTGGTAGCCGCTGTCATCACCGGCTCCGGCGCCATGCTGGCCGAGGCCGTACATTCGCTGGCCGATTGCGGCAACCAGGGTCTGCTGTTGCTGGGCATGCAGCAGGCGAAAAAACCGCCATCGGAAGACTATCCGCTCGGTTGGGGACGCGCGCTGTATTTCTGGTCGTTCGTGGTGGCGATGCTGCTCTTCGCCGTCGGCGGACTGTTCTCGATCTACGAAGGCACGCACAAGCTCAGCCAACCCGAGCCGCTGAAGTGGCCGTGGCTGGCGCTGGGCGTGCTGCTGTTCGGCATCGTGGCGGAAAGCATCTCGATGCGCGGCTGCATGCTCGAGGTGAATCGCGCGCGCGGCGAGCAGAACCTCTGGCGGTGGTTCCGCGAGACGCGTTCGAGCGAGTTGCTGGTGATCTTCGGCGAAGACCTCGCCGCCCTGATCGGCTTGTGCCTGGCCGCGCTGGCCATCGGCGCCACCATGCTCACCGGCAATCTGTTGTTCGATGCGGTGGGTACCATTGCCATCGGCGTGCTGCTGGTGGTCGTGGCGGTCGCGTTGGCGATCGAGGTAAAGGCGCTGCTGATCGGCCAGGGCGTGGAACCGCGCCGCCGCGCCGAGCTGCTGGCCTTTCTCACCGGGCGCGAGGAAGTGGCCGAGGTGCTCAACCTGATTACGCTGCAGATGGGCCCGGATGTGATGGTGGCGGTCAAGGCGCGCATGGCGCCAACAGCCGACAATCTCAGCCTGATCGACGCGATCAACACGGTGGAACGCGCCATGAAGGCGGAATTTGCCGAGGTGCGCTGGAGCTTTTTCGAGCCGGACGTGGCCGACTAGGCTGGGCAGACCCAGAGTTGCTGCTTATTCATGTTGCAGTGCACACAATACGCTAAAGTATGGGCATGCTTATGACCCCTGCCCGCGATTCTGGATCCCCCTCCCGGCACGCCCAACCGCCGCCGCGCAGCCGCGAGCGTTTCGCCAGCCCGCGCATCGTCACGACGGCCCGAGGCGAACATGTACACACGGCCGACGGTCGCGAACTCGTGTTACGCGATATTGAGCCGGGCGATGTCGCTGCCATGGAGCGTTGCTTCAAGCGGCTGTCGCCGCAGGATGTGCGTCGCCGCTTTATGCACGCGATGTCGGAGTTGCCGCCGCCGATGGCGCAGCGCCTGTGCCGTATCGATCCCGCGCTGGAAGCAGCTTTCGCTTTGATGGACGAAACGGTCAAGCCCGCCGAGTTGCGCGGCGTAGGCCGCATCTACGTCGATGAAGCCAGCAATAGCGCCGAGTTCTCTGTACTGGTAGAACTCGAGTGGACGCGCATCGGCCTGGGCGCCTTGCTGATGCAGCGACTGGTCGACGAATCCCGTCGCCGCGGCATCAGCGAACTGTGGGGTTATGTGCTGATGGAAAACCGCCCGATGCTGCAGCTGTGCAAAGAGCTGGGCTTCGTCGCCAAGATGCTGCCCGGCGAAGCCGGCACGGCGCAGATCAGCCTAACGCTCTGAAAGCCCCTCTCCCTCCGGGAGAGGGGTTGGGGTGAGGGTACGGGCTCGCGCGAAATTAAACTTTCCCGCTTCAACGCTCCGCTCGCACCCTCATCCGCCCTTCGGGCACCTTCTCCCAAAGGGAGAAGGGCATGCCGCACGCGCTACACTTGCGCGCTTGATCAGCGCGGCACACAGGCTGCGCCCTCCACGCAGCGTCCCCATGCCCAATCCGATCAGTCACCCGCCCCTTCCCACCTCCCCTAAGCAACGCCGCTTCTGGACCCCGCCACACGGTTCAGCGCGGGCCTTGCTGGTTGCCGAAGCCGCGCAATCGCATAGTGGGTTGTTGGTGGTGGTGGCCCGCGATACCCAGCGCGCCCATGCGTTGGAGGATGAGCTGCGCATCTTTGCCGGCTCGCTGCCGGTGCTGCATTTCCCGGATTGGGAAACGCTGCCCTACGACGTATTCAGCCCGCACCCGGAAATCGTCTCCCAGCGCATCGCCACACTCTATCAGCTACCCAACGTAAAACGCGGCGTACTGGTGGTGTCGGCAGCGACCCTGATGCAGCGGATCGCGCCGCGCTCGCACATCACCGGTTCGGGCTTGATGCTGGCCAAGGGTCAGAAGCTCGACCTCGCTGCCGAACAGCGGCGCCTGGAGGCTTCCGGCTATCGCCATGTTCCGCAGGTGGCGGAGCCAGGCGATTTCGCCGTGCGTGGCGCCTTGATCGATATCTTTCCGATGGGCGCAGCGGAACCGTATCGCATCGAACTGTTCGATGACGAAGTGGAATCGATCCGTAGTTTCGATCCGGAAACCCAGCGCTCGCAGCATCAGGTCGAGAAGGTGGAATTGCTGCCCGCGCGCGAATTTCCAGTAACGGACGACGCGGCCAAGGCGTTTCGCAGCCGCCTGCGCGAACGTTTTCCGATCGATGTGCGTCGCTGTCCGCTTTACCAGGACATGAAGGAAGGCGTGACGCCCGGCGGCATCGAGTACTACCTGCCGCTGTTCTTCGATCAGACCGCCACACTGTTCGATTACCTCGCCGATGACGCGCTGTTCGTGCTTGGCGAAGGTACGGGCGACGCGGCCGAACAGTTCTGGGTGCAGACCGCCGAACGCTACGACCAGCGCGCGCACGATATCGAACGCCCTGTGCTGCCGCCGGCAGAGCTCTACATACCGCCCGAACAACTGCGCGAGCAACTCAACAAGCGCTTGCGCGTGGAAGTGGTCGAAAGCGGTCACGAACATGCCGTTGCAGCAGGAACACAACCGGCGCCGGAACTACCGCTCAATCGCAAGGGCGAAGAGCCGGGTACGTCGCTGCGTCACTTCGTGCAGAGTTATCCAGGCCGCGTGTTGATCGCCGCAGATTCGGCGGGACGTCGCGAAGCCTTGCTTGAGCAGCTCGCCACCACCGGCCTGCGGCCGCAAAACGTCGACGGCTGGCAAGCCTTCCTTGACGATGCAAACAGGCTTGCCATCACCATCGCCCCGATGGAACAAGGCTTCGCCCTGACGAAGCCTGCGATCACGGTGCTCACCGAGCGCGAGCTGTTCGGCGAACGTGTGCGCACCGAACGGCGACGCCGGCGCGGCGCGGCGCGCGATCCGGAAACGATCATCCGCGATCTGACCGAGCTGTCCATCGGCTCGCCGATCGTGCACATCGACCACGGTGTGGGCCGCTATCAGGGCCTGGTCTCGATGGAACTGGGCGGCATGGAAGGCGAGTTCCTCACCATCGAATACGCCAAAGGCGACAAGCTCTATGTCCCCGTGGCGCAGCTGGGCTTGGTCAGCCGCTACTCCGGCACCGCACCGGAGCTGGCGCCGCTGCATTCGCTGGGCGGCGATGCGTGGGAGCGTGCGCGCAAGAAAGCGGCTGAAAAAGTGCGCGACGTCGCCGCCGAATTGCTCGCGATCTACGCGCAACGCGAAGCGCGCGGCGGTGAATCACTGCCGATCGATCGCCAGCTGGTCGAAGAATTCGGCAGTAGTTTTCCGTTCGAGGAAACGCCGGACCAGCTGCACGCGATCGATGCGGTACTGGGCGACCTCGCTGCTCCGCGTGCGATGGATCGGGTGATCTGCGGCGACGTCGGTTTCGGCAAAACGGAAGTCGCCTTAAGGGCCGCCTTTGCTGCCGCTACCGCAGGCAAACAGGTGGCGGTGCTGGTGCCGACTACGTTGCTCGCGCAGCAGCACTACCGCAATTTTGCGGATCGTTTTGCGGATTGGCCGGTACGCGTGGATGTGTTGTCACGCTTCCGCTCCACCAAAGAAGTGAACGAGGCGCTCAAGCGCCTGGCCGATGGCCAGATCGACGTGATCGTAGGTACGCATAAGCTGCTGCAGCCGGATATCAAGTTCAAACAGCTCGGCCTTGTCATCGTCGACGAAGAACAACGCTTCGGCGTGCGCCAGAAAGAGCAGCTGAAAAAGCTGCGCGCCGAAGTGGATCTGCTGACCATGACCGCGACACCGATCCCGCGCACATTGAATATGGCGATGAGCGGCCTGCGCGACCTGTCGCTGATCGCCACGCCGCCGGCGCATCGCATGGCCGTGCGCACGTTTATTTCCGCCTGGGAAGCGGCGCTGATCCGTGAAGCCTTCCAGCGCGAGCTGCAACGCGGCGGCCAGGTATATTTCCTGCACAACGAAGTGGACAGCATTGAACGCACCGCCCACGAATTGCAGGAACTGATACCCGATGCACGCATTGGCATCGCCCACGGTCAGATGCCCGAGCGCGAGCTGGAACAGGTGATGGCGGATTTCCACCGCCAGCGTTTCAACGTGCTGGTGTGCACCACGATCATCGAAACCGGTATCGATGTCCCCACCGCCAACACCATCGTCATCAACCGCGCGGATCGCTTCGGCCTGGCGCAGCTGCACCAGCTGCGCGGACGCGTGGGGCGTTCGCATCATCGCGCTTATGCGTATCTGATCGTGCCGGATCGCAAGTCGATTACCGCCGATGCGGAGAAGCGTCTGGAAGCGTTGGCGTCGCTGGAAGAACTCGGCGCAGGTTTTACGCTGGCCACGCACGATCTGGAAATTCGCGGTGCGGGCGAGCTGCTAGGCGATGAGCAATCGGGCCAGATTCAGGAGATCGGCTTCGGCCTTTATACCGAATTGCTGGAACGCGCCGTGCGCGCGCTGAAGTCCGGCAAAGTGCCCGATTTCGACTTGACCAGCGAGCACGAAACCGAGGTGGAGCTGCATTTGCCTGCATTGATTCCCGACGACTATCTGCCCGACGTGCACGCACGCCTGACGCTATACAAGCGCATCACCAGCGCGCGCGACGAAGATGCCTTGCGCGAATTGCAGGTGGAAATGATCGATCGCTTCGGCTTGCTTCCGGATGCCGTCAAGCACCTGTTCGCCGTCGCCGGTCTGAAACTGATGGCGACGCCGTTGGGCGTTCGCAAACTCGATTTCGGGGCGAACGGTGGCCGCGTAACTTTCCGCGACAAGCCCGATATCGACCCGATGGCTATTATCCGCCTGATCCAGAATTACCCGCGCATCTACAAGTTGGACGGCCAGGACAAGTTGAAGGTGAATCTGGAGCTACCCGGTTCCAGCGAACGCATTCGCAGCGCCGAGGAAATCCTGATCCGATTGGGCGCCCGCAAGGTGGCATGAGAACCACCTGTTAGCCGGCGTTGCTTCTTGTCAGATATTGCAGGCTGAACATGCCTGCGGAATCTGTCCAGACATGCTGCACAGCTAAACCCGCGGTGGCGGCGAGCGCGGCAAAATCCTCGAGCGAATACTTGCAGCTGTATTCCACCAGCATAGCCTCGTCTTCGCGGAACAAGACCTGCAGTCGACCGACACGTACACGTTGTTCCCGCTTGCTCACGATATACGTTTCGATGCGCCCCGCCATCGCGTTGTAGCGCGAGCGGTGGCGGAAAGCACCAAGCTCGAAGTTGCAGCCCAGTTCGCGGTTCAGACGCGTCAGCATGTTGAGCGTAAACGCCTCGGTGACGCCGGCACGATCGTTGTAGGCCGCCTCGATGGTGGCCCGATCTTTCTTCAGATCCGCGCCGACCAGGATGCCGCCGTTGTCGCCCATTTCGCCGCGCATCTTGCGCAGCAACTGCGCCGCTTCGCGTTCTTCGAAATTACCGATCGTCGAGCCGGGAAAATAGAGCACGGTGCGGCGTGGTGCGCGCGGTGGAACCGGCAGCCGCAGGGGACGCGTGAAATCGACCGACAGCGGCTGGATAGGCAATTCCGGAAAATGTTGCGCCATGCGCTGCATGCCCAACCGCAACGGTTCGGACGAAAGCTCCACCGGCACCCACGCCACTGGCGTCGCCAGATGTTCAAGCAGCAGGCGTGTCTTGATCGCGTGACCACTGCCGTATTCAACCAGACGAACATCGGGTCCGAGTACCTCGGCGATGTTGGCCGCGTGTTCGCTCAACAACGCGATCTCGGCACGCGTTAGGTAATACTCCGGCTGTTCGCAAATCTGCTCGAACAAGGCGGAACCCTGCTCGTCGTAGAACAACCACGACGGCAATCGCTTGGGTTGCGAACGCAACCCGCGCTGGACAACTTGCAACAGTGCATTATCGGGAGGACGCTGTTCGTCCCGTACAACATAAGCTTGCACACTCATCGGTCCTGTCCCAAGCGGATGCCCGCGAATTGCCAGCGGGCATGGGGCGGAAAGAAATTGCGGTAACTGGCGCGAATGTGTTCGCGCGGTGTTGCGCAGGAGCCACCGCGCAACACCCACTGACCGTTCATGAATTTGCCGTTGTATTCGCCCAGGGCACCGGGCAGAGGTTTGAAACCGGGGTAGCTCACATAAGGTGAGGCTGTCCATTCCCACACGTCGCCATACATTTGCTGCAGACCATCGTCGTGGGCTGCAGCGGCGGGATGGAAGCGGTGGCGTTCCTGGAAATTGCCTGTGACTTGCAGGCCAGCCGCGGCATTTTCCCACTCGGCTTCAGTAGGCAAACGCGCGCCGGCCCAGCGTGCGAACGCATCGGCTTCGAAATAGCTGATGTGGCACACCGGCGCCTCGGGCTCCAGCGTGCGAATACCCGCAAGCGTGAATTCGCTCGACAGGTCTTCTTGCCAATAAAGCGGCCGCTGCCAGCCTTCGCGTTGTACGGTCGCCCAGCCGTCGGAAAGCCACAGATTGGCCTCGCGGTAACCACCCTCGCGCACGAAGGCGAGGTATTCGCTGTTGGTTACCAGGCGGTTGCCGAGCGCGTGCGGAGCAAGCCACGTTCGATGACGAGGCGTCTCGTTGTCGTAGGCAAAACCATCGCCATCGCGATGACCGATCTCGACCGGCCCTTCCCGACATGCCAGGAAGCGCATGGGCAACGATTTGCTCTCGTCCACCACGCTCGGTAAATCACGATAAACAGGGCGCAATGGATTGCACCAGAACGCATGCTTGAGGTCGGTAAGCAAAAGCTCCTGATGCTGTTGCTCGTGATGCAGGCCTAGTTCGATCCGTGCAGCAAGCGCAGCATCAGGACCGGCCGCGATAAGCTCGCCTACCGCTTCGTCGATACGTGACCGGTAATCGCGAATGTCGTCCAGCGTCGGCCGCGACAGCAGACCGCGCTGCGGACGCGCGTGCATCGGACCTACCGATTCGTAATATGAGTTAAACAAGTAATGCCACGCAGGATTAAGCGAACGGTAAGCCGGATCGTGTCCCAGTACGAACTGCTCGAAAAACCAAGTGGTATGCGCCAGGTGCCATTTGCCTGGACTGGCGTCGGGCATCGATTGGACCATCAGATCTTCGGGACCCAACCCGGCGCAGAGCGCCAGCGTCTGTCGACGAATGCGCATGAACCGCGCAACGCTATCCTCGGTATGTACTGGGAACGTGGAGACATTCATGGCACAGGCACGATCTGGACGGACTTGCTGCGATACACCTTGTGTGGGGTGGACCAAGGGGCGATCATAATCTCTACCATGCCGCAAACATCGTTCATATTGTGTGATGCGTGTATGGCGGGAATATGGCCGCGGCGATAGTTCAAGCGATTGCTGCACATCCACACAGCATCGAGGTGACTTTTATGAAACCCGTCATTTCTGTACTGCTGACTTTGACCGTTGCAATAAGTGCGGGATCGCTACTGGCCCAATCGGCCCCGGCAAGAAGCACTTTGGCCTACGGGGACTGCATTCGCATCGATCAGATCAACGAGTGGCATGTGGTGGATTCAAGAACGGCCATCGTGCGCACAGGCCCCTACCAGCGCTATCTGCTGACCCTGCAAGCCGATTGCCAGAAACTAGGTATTGGCAACCCCGGTTTGGTTTTAGTACCGAGCAGGTCCGACAAAGCTACGGGTAGCCGTATGTGCGGCGGAGTAGGTGAAAAGGTGCGCGCCAGAAATCAACCTGATTGCGCGATTCAGTCGATTAGGCTGATCGGCGAAGACCAGTTCAATAGCTATCGCGCAAAAGCCCAATACCATAGCGTGAAGACGCAACAGCCCAGCAAGAATCCCTGAGCGGATCATCGGGACAAAAGACAAAGAGCCCGGCATGGCCGGGCTCTTTGTTTCTACGCGATCAAGCACCGATCAGTAACCGGGGGCGGGACCGATATAGCGCGTCTCGTAACCGGGGGACGTCACCACCGTGGTGACCACCGGCGCGCTCTGGTAAACCACGGTACCCGGTGCGTACACCACGGCCGGCGGTGCGGCGTAGTACACCGGCGGACCAGCAACCGCACCGGCCACCAGGCCAGCCACGGCACCGCCGACGATGGCGCCTGCGATCCAGCGACCGCCGCTCCAGTAACCGCCACGGTAGCCATAGCCGCCGTGGTAATAACCACCGTGATAGCCATAACCACCACCGTGCCAACCGGGACCACCCCAGCCGTGCGCAGATGCGCCAACCGGCAGAGCCACAGCCGAGGCAAGAGCCAGGCCGATTGCAACGAACTTGCCGACACTACGTTTGGACATGACACATCTCCGTCAAGATGGCTCAATGTTCGGGCCGGCGCGCTTAATCTGTACTGAAGCGTTTCATTTCTTTACACGGGCGCCATCCCAGGGATTTACCTCGCCCTCAGCTGGGCGCAGCCGCAGCAGCCAGCAATCGTGAATATTTGCGCGCCGCGAAAAATCGAACGGGATACTGCCGCCTCCCCAGTTCTCGATCGTCAGGCGTTCTTCCAGCCCGGCGTGATCGAGTGTGAAACGACGGAAGTTGTTCGAAAACACGATGACGCCATCGCTGCTAAGCCGGTCCGCGCAAGCCAGCAGCAGCTTGACGTGATCTCGCTGCACATCGAAATCATCGGCACGTTTGGAATTTGAAAAAGTCGGCGGATCGACGTAGATCAGACCGTAGTGGTCGCGCGAGTGCTGTAGGAAGCCGGTGGCATCCGATTGCACCAGACGATGTTTCGCACCGGAAAATCCATTCAGCGCAAGATTGCGCGATGCCCATTCGAGGTACGTGCCTGACAAGTCCACACTGGTGGTATCACGAGCATTGCCGGCGGCGGCGTAAACGCTAGCGGTGGCGGTATAGGCGAAGAGGTTGAGAAAGCGCCGACCCGCAGCGAGCTCACGCAGCTTCGCGCGGACCAGCCGGTGATCGAGAAACAGACCAGTGTCCAGATAGTCGTAAAGATTGACCAGGAACTTCAGGCCGCCCTCTTCCACCTCGATGAATTCACCGCGCTGATCGAACTGGCCGTATTTGGAACCGCCCTTGCCGCGCTCGCGGGTTTTGAGCGCGATGCGTGCACGGGGTGTCTCAAACACTTCGCCGGCAACACGGGCGATCTCGCGCATGCGCGTCTTCGCCACCTCGACGGGAACGTCGGCAGGTGCCCGGTATTCCTGGATATGCAAATGCGTTGCGCCGGCGGTATCGGCATACACGTCGATGGCTGCCGCGTACTCAGGCAGATCCTGATCGTAGGCGCGCCATGCATGAATACCTTCGCGCTCCAACCGCTTGCTCAGATGTTTGACGTTCTTCTCGAGCCGGTTCTTCAGCATCTGCGCGCCGGATGAAAGCGGCGCCCTTTCGCGCGGCGTGTCGTCGCGCGGATGGAGTTCGAAGATCAGCAGTACGGTTTCGAGTGCACCGTTATACAGCGCGTACTTCTTTTCAGCACGCAAGGTGGTGGCACGCCCCAGTTCGGCATCGCCTGCGAGAATGGCCGCACGCCAACCGGTGAAGCGATCGCGCAATGTTTCGCCGAGCATGCGATAGAGCTTCGGCATGCTTTCGCGATCGCCGAGCCGTTCGCCATACGGCGGATTGGTGATGACCAGGCCGTTGGTCAATCCGGGCGGCGGCGCGACGTGTTGCGCATCATGGCGATCCAAAGTGAAGAAGCCCGCCACACCGGCTTCCTGCGCGTTCCGCTTGACCGTCTGCACCATGCGCGAATCGGCATCGGAACCAAAGAAACAACTGCGCAACGCAGGCATTCCGGCTTCCGCACGCTTGCGCGCCTCGTCGAGCAGGCCGCGCCACAGCGGAATGTCGTGCTGCTTCCAGCCGAGGAATCCGTAATACGAACGACGTAGACCCGGCGCGACGTCGGCCACCATCAGTGCGCCTTCGATGAGCAAGGTGCCCGATCCGCACATGGGATCGAGCAGCGCGCCGCCTTGCGCATAGATCGCCGGCCAACCCGCGCGCAGCAACATGGCCGCGGCAAGGTTTTCCTTCAGCGGCGCCTCGCCTTGCTGCTCGCGCCAGCCGCGGCGGTGCAAGGGGGCGCCGGCCAGATCGATGGACACGGTGGCGCGATCGCGCCGCAGTCTCAGATTGATGCGAACGTCAGGCTCTTCCGTATCTACGCCGGGACGTTCCTGGCCGCGCTGCCGGAATTGATCGACTACGGCATCCTTTACTCGCTGCGCGAGAAACTGACTGTGTGAGATCTTGCTTTGCGTCGTATTGGCATCCACGGCCAGCGTGGCGTGCGGCGCCAAGTGTTCCGACCAGTCGATGGCCTGCACACCGGCATACAACGCTTCGTCGGAAGCGGCGTCGAATTCAGCCAACGGCAGCAGGATGCGGCTGGCCAGGCGCGACCACAGGCAGGCGCGATAGGCCGTCTCGAGGGTGCCGGAAAACCGCACGCCAGCGAGCGCTTCGTGCACGTCCGTTCCACCTAGAGCCATCAGCTCGTCGCGCAACAGGTATTCCAGCCCTTTGGGGCAAGTTGCAAAAAAAGGACTCAAGCGCGTTTCGCCAGCTGTTCCAGGAAGAGGCCGAACTGTCGGCCGATGGCATCGATATGGGCGCCCAGGCGATGGTCGTCCTCCAGCACCAGCAAGGGTAGCTGACGCCGGCCGGCGAACTCGTAGATCTCGTCGAGCGGACAAACGTCATCCTGCCAGCCATGAATCAATAGCGTAGGGACATCCAGGCGCACATCGAACGCCAGATCGTTACCCGGGATCAGCGCCGGCGTGGCCAGCAGGAACAGGCCGGCTACCGGCAGCTCCAGCGACACCAACCCGGAGACAAACGAACCCATGCTCGAGCCCACCAGCACCGGCGGCGCGCTGCACGCGGCGATTCGCTCATGCAGCCGCGCGATACGCGGCGCCACCGAGCCTGCATGCCCCAACGCATCGTCGGCGCGGTAGTCCGGGCGTTCGCTGCTCCATCCCATCGATTCGGCGATCTTCGCCAGCACGCTGACCTTGGTGGCATCCGGACCGGCGTCCGAGCCGTGGGAAAGTATGACGTGTCCGGGCATGACGGCCTCCATGAATGTCGCTCAATAAGACGCGCATGATAGCCCTCTGGATGTATTCAATGTCTCCACACCTCGCTTAAATGCGCGCCACGCGTTGAACGACCTGCCTATGCGAGACTGTCTGCATGCCTATGCTGACCATTCACGACCAGCTCCTGCCCTATGTCGCCAAACTGCCCGGGCGCCCGGCCAGCGCGGTCACACTGGTGGTGATTCACTGCACGGAATTGCCCGACCTGGCGACGGCCCGCGAATACGGTGAAAAGGTGCTGTACGAAGACGGTACCGGCAACAGCGGCCACTACTACATCGACCGCGACGGCGCGGTATATCGCTATGTACCCGGCACGCGCGTGGCCCATCAGGTGCGCGGCTACAACCCATCATCGATCGGTATCGAATTGGTCAACCGTGGGCGTTATCCGAACTGGTTCGATTCGCAGCAACAACGCATGACCGAACCCTACACGGCAGCACAGGTCGTCTCGCTGCGAGCCCTGCTTGCGCAGTTGCGCACGGACTACCCGAACCTGCACGAGATCGCCGGCCATGAAGATCTGGACATCGCCCGCGTGACGGCTAGCGATGATCCCAGCAAGGAAGTGCCCCGCAAGCTGGATCCCGGCCCGCTGTTTCCCTGGGCCGAGGTACTGGCGGGCAGCGGTCTGAAGCGGATTGGGACGGGCCAATAGTCCAGCGGTATCGGACGCCCCCTATAATCGCGGGCCACTCTTACACCATCCTGGGTCGGTCACATGCGGGACGCACACGTCAATGAACTGGTCGAGCTACTGCAGCTCGAACGGCTGGAGGACAACCTTTTCCGCGGCCAGAGCCGGGATATCGGTACGCGCTTCGTCTTTGGCGGCCAGGTGCTGGGTCAGGCGCTCTCGGCGGCACAACAAACGGTTGACCCCTCTCGCGAGGCGCACTCGCTGCATGCGTATTTCTTGCGTGCCGGCGATGTCGACGCACCGATCGTCTATAGCGTCGAGCGGGCTCGCGATGGCGGCTCGTTTTCCTCCCGCCGGGTGGTGGCGATCCAGCACGGCCAGCCTATTCTCAATGGCGCCATCTCATTCCAGGTTCCTGAGAAGGGTGTCGAACACCAGTCCTCGATGCCGGAAGTGCCGGCGCCAGAGGATCTGGAGCCGATGCACCGCGTGCCGCCGCAGGAGCTGGCACGGCTGCCGGTGAAGCTGCAACGCTGGCTGGGCAGCGACGGCCCGTTCGAGTTCCGCCAAGTGTGGCCACGCGATGAGTTACATCCGGCTAAACGGCCTGCCATCCAGCACATCTGGTTTCGCTTGACCGCACCTATCAGCGATTCGGCCATTCTGCATCGCGCCTTGCTCGCCTATGCCTCGGACTTCCATCTGATCGGCACCGCCACCCTGCCGCACGGCATCTCCTACCTCACGCACAACATCCAGATGGCCAGCCTCGACCATGCGTTGTGGTTCCACCGCCCGTTCAGGGTGGACGAATGGCTGCTTTATTCGTTCGACAGCCCGACGGCGCAAGGTAGCCGCGGGCTCGCACGGGGGCAGATCTTCAGCCGCGATGGCCGGCTGATCGCCTCCACCGCGCAAGAAGGCCTGATCCGGCTGCGTGGCGATTGACTACACTTGGAGACCTTAGACAGGCTCTAACATGCGACTTCTTTACACATCACCCCGCCAGGAAAACATTGATCGCGTTATCGCGCTCATGACCGAAAACGGCGTCGAGACCACCGTCACCAACCGTTCCAACTGGAACCGGCCCAGCTATCAACGCTTCAGCTATTCCCAACGCAACGAGAATCGCGACAGCTGGCCGCAGGTGTGGATCAGCCGCGCGGACGATTACACGCGGGCGCGCGAACTGCTGCGCCAGCTGGGTATCGAACCGGTGATCCGCCATGGCGAGATGCTGCAGGCCGAGCGTAACCCCGCCGAATCGATCTACACCCGCCGCGAACATACCGTGACCCGTGTCCGGCGCATCGTGCTGCTGGCCATCCTGGGCATCTTTATGGTGTTGGCGCTGCGTTACCTGCATGTGCTCTGAGAGGCTGCTGAACTAAAAGCGCTTGCCACGGCGACCCGCGAGGGTCATAGAATCAGCCATGCGCTCCGATCATGTCCGTCTGTTCCAGACCCTGCCGCACACCTGCGGCTATTTCGTTGGGCGGACGGCGCAGAATCTGGTGATCGACCCGGCGGCTCCGCAGCTGGATCGGCTGTACGGCGCCGCGCTGGATCACGGCTTTCGTCGAGCGGGCGGTCATCTGTACTTTCCGCATTGCCCAACGTGCCACGCCTGCACACCCTGTCGCATCGATGTGGCGCATTTCACGCTGGACCGCTCGCAACGTCGCTGCCTGAAGCGCAATGCGGACCTCACCGTCACCGAACGCATGGCCGGCTACAACAGCGAACGGCACGTGCTCTATTCGCGCTATCTGCGCACCCGCCATCCCGGTGGCGGCATGGACGACGCCGAAGCCAGCGACTTCCGGCGCTTCCTCACCGCACCGTGGAGCCCCACGGTGTTTCTCGAATTGCATCGGGACGACCGTCTGCTAGCCGTCGCTGTCACGGATGTATGCGCTACCGGCGTATCGGCGGTTTATACGTTCTACGATCCGGACGAACAGGCGCGTGGCCTAGGTACTTTCGCGATCCTGCAGCAGGTGGAACTCGCGCGGCGCCGAGGCATCCCGTGGGTATACCTCGGTTTCTGGATCGACGGTCATCCGAAGATGGACTACAAACGCCGCTTCAAACCGTTGCAAGTGCGTACGGCTGAAGGCTGGGTGGAACTCCGTCGCAGTTGAGCACGCTTTAACTGCTCAAGCTTTCTTGTCCGGAAGTCTGCGGATACGGAAACAGCTTGATAAGCGGTATGGAGATACCGTCATCGCCCACCACACGGCAATGCGTGCGATCGAGCTGGCGCGGATCATCCACCCCGCAACTATGCGCGATGATGCCTACTTCATGCATGACGTTCTTTGCATAGTGCGCAACACGTTCGCTCTTGTCCGTCACCACGAGTCCGCGCTGCAGGCGCGGGTTCTGCGTGGTAATGCCGGTGGGACACGTGTTGCGGTTGCACTGCAAGGACTGGATACATCCCAGCGCCAGCATGAAACCGCGCGCGGAATTGACGAAATCCGCGCCCATGGAAAGCGCCCACGCCACGTCATACGCGGTGATGCATTTGCCTGAGCAGATCACCTTGATGCGTTCGCGCAGACCTTTCACGATCAGCGTATCGACCAGACCCGGCAATGCCTCGTGCAACGGCAGGCCTACGCCTTCCATCAAGGTCTGCGGGGCCGCACCGGTACCGCCTTCGGAACCATCGACAATGATGAAGTCCGGCGCGCTCTCGATACCGCGCTTATGAACTTCGTCGCACAGCTCGTCGATCCACTCCATGCCGCCAAACACCGCCTTGAAACCGGTGGGTTTGCCGGTGAGATCGCGAATATGTGCAATCGCATCCATCAGCTGCTGCACATTGGCGATATCCAGGTGCCGGTTGGGACTTTGCGAATCCTGCCCGACCGGAATGCCACGAATCGCCGCGATTTCCGGCGTCACCTTCGCCGCCGGCAGCAAACCGCCCATACCCGGTTTGGCGCCCTGTCCCAGCTTGATGCTGATCATCTTCACCTGCTTGTGTGCAGCGATCGCCAGCAGTTTCTGATCGTCCAGCTTGCCCTCGGGTGTGCGTACACCGTACTTGGCGGTGCCGATCTCGAACACGACGTCGCAGCCGCCTTCGAGGTGATACGGCGCCAGGCCGCCTTCGCCGGTATCCATCCAGATACCCGCTTTGGCTGCGCCGATAGACAGTGCGCGAACTGCCGGCGCAGACAGCGCACCAAAGCTCATCGCGGAAATGTTGAAGAACGAGGCGTGGTCATATGGCTCGCGCGCATACGGCCCAAGGCGTACCGGCTTGGATTTGACGTGATGATCGCCCAGCGACGGAAAAGCCGCGTTGACGAAGAACGGCACACCTTCTCCGCGCAGATCGCGGGTCGAACCGAAGGCATTGGTATTTTCTGAATTTTTCGCTGCGCGATAGACCCACATACGCTGTGCGCGGTTGAACGGTAATTCCTCGCGATCGCTGGAGTACAAGTACTGACGAAAGAATTCGCCCAGATGCAGAAACCAATAACGGAAATGCCCAATCACCGGATAATTGCGCAACACGGAATTGTGCGTCTGGTTGCGATCGATCACCCAGACCACCGCCACGAACAAGATGGCGATGACCACTAGCATCACAAAGAGCAGTGCAAAGGTCTCTACCAGCACGATCAGCCAATGCGCAAAACCCGTCGATTCCATCCTTGCTCTCCCATCGGCAACGACTGTCGCCGTCGTGATCTCGATACATCGCCGCCGCGCGTCACCTGCGGATCTCTTCGAATTCTACAACTCCATCCGTATCGCTTTCGCGGCACGAATCGCCTTGGCTTTGGCCGCATCGATATCGGTATCGCGCGCCAACGTTACCGCCATGCGACGGCGGCCTTTCACCTCAGGCTTGCCGAAGATGCGCAGCTGGGTATCCGGCTCCGCCAGAGCGTCGGTGATGCCGTGATATCGCGGTGCGCGGCCCTCGCCTTCCAGCAACACCGCGCACGAGGCGGATGGACCGTTCTGGTGGATTACCGGAATGGGCAGCCCAAGGATCGCCCGCGCATGCAAGGCGAATTCGGATAGCTCCTGGGAGATCAGCGTCACCAACCCAGTATCGTGCGGGCGCGGGCTGACTTCCGAGAAAATGACCGCGTCGCCCTTCACAAAGAATTCGACGCCGAACACACCCCAGCCGCCCAATGCGCTGGCAATGGCCTCCGCCTGCCGCTGCGCCTCGGCCAAGGCGATCGGACTCATGGGTTGCGGTTGCCAGGATTCGCGATAGTCGCCGTCTTCCTGGCGATGTCCGATCGGCGCACAGAAGCTGATGCCGTTCTTGTGGCTTACCGTCAACAGCGTGATTTCGTAATCGAATGGCACGAAACCTTCGACGATCACTCGGCCCTTGCCGGCGCGACCACCGGCTTGGGCGTAATCCCAAGCCTCCTGCGCACCCGATGCGTCACGAACAATGCTCTGGCCTTTCCCCGATGAACTCATCACCGGCTTGATCACGAAGGGATAGCCGATCGCCGCCACCGCTTCGCGGTATTCGTCCTCGCTGTCGCAGAATCGGTAGGGCGACGTCGGCAAACCCAGTTCCTCTGCCGCCAGTCGGCGGATGCCTTCACGGTTCATCGTCAACCAGGCCGCGCGTGCGGTCGGGATCACGTGCAGCCCTTCCTTTTCCAGATCCATCAGGGTCGGCGTATGGATGGCCTCGATTTCGGGCACCACCAGATCGGGCTTCTCCTGCGCAATCAGGGCACGCAACGCGGCGCCGTCCAGCATGTCGATCACATGGCTGCGATGCGCCACCTGCATCGCCGGCGCATTGGCGTAACGGTCTACCGCGATGACCTCCACGGCGTAACGTTGCAATTCGATCGCCACTTCCTTGCCCAGCTCGCCTGACCCCAGCAACAGCACCTTCAGAGCATGGTTGGAATGCGGCGTGCCAAACGGCTTCATAGCGATCTCCGGCAAATAGGTCATTGTACCGCCGGGGTTCGGTAGTGCGGCGAAGTAGAGATTTTCAGCGCATCGTTCGATCGCCTTGCGTCTGCACCGCAAACCCAAGCGCGATCCACCCGGCCAAGAACGCCAGACCGCCGATGGGCGTGACAATACCGACCCATCGCATGGCGCCAAGCGCCAAGGCATACAAGCTGCCACTGAACATCACGATGCCAAGTGTGAATGCCAACACAGCGACACGGGATGCCTTTTGTCGACCGAATAGCACGGCAACTGCCAATGCCAAGGCATGCCAGAAGTGGTACTCCACCGCCGTATGCCAGAGCTCGTAATGAGCAGCGTCAAGCGTCGCTCGCAAAGCGTGGGCGCCGAAGGCTCCCAGCAGCACCGCGCTGGCACCGGCGAGTCCAACGAGCACGCCATCGACATGAAGGACAAGTTGTCGCATGAAAGCCGTTCCCCGTCGTGAAAAAGCAATGGAAAGTCGCACGTGGCGTATGCTGATCGGATCTGACTTGGGATTTTTGCATGAAGCCGCCGCGTCTCGCCCACCTGGCCTGCCTCTCGATCGTGTTCATCGCCAGCCTGCTGCTCGCCGCTTGCCACCACGATGAGCCGCCGCCGTGGCAACTCGCGGACATTTCCGGGCATATGCCGGACCTGTCTTTTCAGCTAACCGATGATCAAGGCAAAGCCGTCAGCGGAGCCGACTATCGCGGCAAGGTGACCGTACTCTACTTCGGTTATACGCACTGCCCCGATGTATGTCCTCTGACGCTGGCACATTTGCACGTGGTGATGCAGCGCCTCGGCAAACTGTCTGACGGAGTGCGCATCCTTTTTGTCAGCGTCGACCCGACACGCGATACCCCTGCCGTGCTGCACGACTATGTCTCGGCCTTCGATTCGCATGCTGTCGGACTTACCGGCTCACCCGCCGACATCGAGGCGTTGAGCAAGCGCTACCGTGCTGCGTTTACCCGAGAGCCGGGCAAGACCGATGGCAGCTACGATGTCAGCCACAGCTCGGGCATCTATATTTTCGATGGCAATGGCAAGGTGCGCCTGCTCGCCACACCCGCCGATTCGCAAGACAAACTGGTACACGATCTGCATTTGCTGTTGAGTCCTGGAGATGCAACGTGACACCTCGCGCCCTAGGTTTTCTACTGGCCACCAGTTTGCTTCCGACCGCTGGCTTGCACGCCGCACAGGCCGATCATGTCACCGCCAGTCATGCGTGGATCCGCCTGCTTCCAGGCGACTTGCCGGCTGGTGGCTACGTGACCTTGCAGAACAACGGCGCCACCGCCGCAACGCTCGTCGCCGCGCAAAGTGCAGCGTATGCATCCGTGATGATTCATCAGAGCCTGCAGGAAACAGACGGCACGAGTCGCATGGCGATGATCGGGCGCCTGATGATCCCGGCTCATGGCGACATGTCGTTGGTGCCGGCGAGCTACCATCTGATGCTGCAGCAGGCTTCTCATCCATTGAAGGTTGGCGACAGCGTCGACATCACACTTGATTTTGCGGATGGCAGCCGGTTGCCGGTGCACTTTCTGGTTCGTCCGGCCAACGCCGTCGATACAAACTAAGCGGGCACTCGGCGCACCCTGTATAAGGCAGACCGTTGATGCGTGTATTTGCCGTCTCTGATCTGCATCTGGACTATGCGCCAAATCGCGAGTGGCTGGAGCAGCTGTCTCTGCGTGAGTACCGCGGGGATGTCCTGATACTTGCCGGGGATATCTCCGACAAGCTCCCTCTTCTGGCAGAAGGCTTCAACACACTGATGCGACGTTTCGCGTCCGTGCTTTACGTGCCCGGCAATCACGATTTATGGATTTCTACCGATGGGTTGCGCGACTCATTCGAAAAATTCGCGGCCGTGCGCGAAACCGCAACCCAATACGGCGTTCGCATGACGCCATTTCGTCACGATGATCTGGCCATCGTGCCGTTGCTTGGCTGGTACGACTACTCGTTCGGCGAGCCCGATGGTTTTCTCAAAAGCGCCTGGGTTGACTACCGCGCCTGCCGATGGCCGGATGGCTACGACGATGCGGCCGTGACGCGCTTTTTCACCGAACGCAATCCCGACGCGTCGTCGCCGGAGCTGGAAGGGGCAAGCAAGGTCATCACCTTCTCGCACTTTTTACCGCGCATCGATCTTATGCCGGATCGTATCCCCAGCCGGCACCGCAAGATCTATCCGGTCCTAGGCACGACCATTTTGGAAACGCAAATACGGCAGCTGGGATCCAGCATGCATGTCTACGGGCATAGCCACGTGAATCGGCATATCACGCTGGACGGTGTTACCTACATCAACAATGCGTTCGGTTATCCGGCGGAAGCGCACTTTACGGGGCGCCGGCTTGTCCACATCCACACGGTACCCTAAGAGCCGCCAGCAGCTGCGGTATCGATCAGCGTTTGCGATGTGCGCGCCTGACGCCGAATACGGCCACTGCGCGAGAGCCGCAGCCATTGCCGCATCGCCAACAAACCACCGATGGTCTCGATGGTCGCCGCCGGCACCCAAATGATGATGCCGCCGATCAACTGACCGGTGAATACGTTGAAATTGAAGGCGCGACCGCAGATCTCGAAGATCGGATAAAGATCGGCCTTGGAAAACGTAATGATGGCGCCTGCCAGAATCTGCGGCGCCATGGTGATCCCCGGCGATAGCACCCGTAGGCCGGGAATCATGCGCCCTGGCGGGCGTGGTCGATGATCGAGCACCAGCCACCAGTAGACGAACCCGCTAACGATCATCGACCAGTTCATGAAGCGATAGATCCGCCAATCGAGCATCGCCATGGTCTGCATCGACGGCACCAGCCAGATCAGGACGAACGCCACGAACAGGATGGTCGCCACCACCGGATTGAGCAGCACCGCTCTCACCACGCGCCACGGCCATGAGCGCCATGCGGGACGCAAGAGATGAACGCGCCAGCTTAGCGGCACCCCCGCTCGCAATACCGAGCCGGGATAGGACGCCATGATCACCAAGGGCGCAATGTGATGCAGCAGCAATTGCTGGATGCGATGCATGAAGAATTCATGCTCGGCGTAGAAATCGAAATACGTTTGCAAGCTCAGATAGACAATCGCCATGCCCACCCAGAACGCCAAGCGACGTCCAGTACTGACGTGCAACGTGCGACTGCCGCGCCAGTACAGCACGCAGGCGCCCAGGAACGTCGCGAGAAACACCCACGAGAATTCCCAGGGAACGATCCATTTCAGCAAGCCAGCTATCATCGACCCGACCTACACCGCCCATCGACGGCCATAGTCCAGCTTAAATCACGGCATATTCCGTCCGGTGGCCGCGTATTGCGACATATTGCCACCTTCACGTGCGCTGGCGCCGGTTGCGCCGCGTGCGGCGCCAGCCATACAACAAACCTAATAGGGTGATCATCATCGGCAGCAGCACGATATTGATTACCTTGAGCCGCGTTCCCAAGGCATCGATCTCGGCATTGAGCTGGTGCTGCACATTGCGCAATTCTTTGCTTATTTCCAGCTCGCGCTGCAAGAACTGCTCGATCTCGTGCTTCTGTTCCGTACTGGTCGACGCCTCGCTCGCGCCCTTTGCCGGCTGCAGTTCACCGAGTCGTTGTTTGGTGTCGGCTAGTTCGCTTTCCAGCTCCTGCTTCTTCTGCAGAAACTTTCGGTCGGCGGCGCGCTGCAGCGCCAGTACGCGGGTAAACGGACGCTGCGAGCTGGAGCGGCTGCGGATGGAAAGTAACGCTGAAGAACCGCTGAGGTTATCAACCAGATTAGTGATGAACTCGCCGTTGTCGGCGAATGCAGTGAACATGGGCTGACCCAGGAACGACTGGGTCTCCACCCATAGACGGTCAGTCAACAGATCGGTATCAGCAACCAGAATCACTTCGGCATTGTTTGGCGATGCCGCCAGGTGACCCGGCCGCTTGGCCAGTTCCGGAAAGGCGCTGACGAACGGACCGCGCAAACGCGCCGCAATCACGTAGTTCTGATTTTGTGGCTGATAGTTCTGCAGCAAACTGGAAGGATTGTTGCTCGCCTCGACGACGCGCTGGGTCGGTACGACCTCGGCATCGGCACTGCTCTGTAACAGCGGCACCAATCGAGTATCCGCATTGGGCAGAAGATCGAAATGACCGGCCGAGGAAACGTTGATGCGCTGCAAACTGGCAGTCACGACATCGTCGCGATTGAGTTCCTGCGCCCCCAAACCGAGCATCGCCGGATGAGCAAGGTTCGCGCCGGCGAGTTCGATCTGCAGCGCACGTGCGCGGTCCAGCACAATCTGGTCGGGATTGTAGGCAACACCCCAATCAGCAAATAGGCGCGGCAGATTGGAGCTATGGTTATTCGTGGCGCTCGTTACATCATCCAGCAGGGGCGTCGGATCGGACTCCGCGAAGGGGTCGACGAAAACCGCAAGATGCCCTCCGCCAAGCACGTACTGATCCAGCGCATATTGCGCATCGGTCGGCATGTTCTTGGGATGGATCAGCAGCAAGACCTCGATGCTCTTGTCGATGCGCTTGAGTTTGCCCTGATCAAGCATTTCCACATCGAACAGCTGCTGCAACTGACGCATCACCGTCCACGGCTGCGTGCCCTGTACGGGATCACCCATGACGGGAAGACTGCTGATCACGCCGATATGCGGCTTTTCCGGCTCGCTCAGCTGATACAGCAGCTTGGCAATATCGTATTCGAGGAAAGTCTCCCGAAGCGGATCGAAGAACGGAATGGGCAGTGTGCGATCGACAGGCTTTCCATTGGTATCGTCCGGCAGGTCGGCCATCAGATCCAATGCCGTGTCCCCGCCCGACGGCGGACGTGTGGTTCCGACCACGCCGAAAAAAATACGCTCGCCATTGGTGCCGCCGTTTATCGGCGTCAAGCCGTTGCCCTCAGCGCTCGCTTCGTCGTCGGAATAAGGCACCGGATCGACGACCTGCAGGTGGATGCGCCCGTGCGAACGAGCGACCATCTCCTGCAGCATTTCATTGACGCGTTGCTCGTAACTGCGCAGCTGCGGCAGATCGCGGGTGGCATGCTGGGAGAAATACAGCGTGAGCCAAAGCGGACGGTGTGCGCTGTCGATGATCTGCCGGGTTCCCGGCGAGAGCGTGTAGAGACCATCCGCGGTGAGGTCGAATCGCTCCGGCACGAGCCAGCGGCTGGCAACTAGTGTGATGGCGCCATAAGACACGATCAGCACGATCAACGCACTGAGCAGAAGGGTGCGGCGGCGCAAGAACGAATGAGCCATGATTCAGTGGCTCCGCTTCAGATCGAGCACCAGTACACCGGCGGTCAGCCATGCGGCGATGGTGAGCACGAAATACAACAAGTCGCGTACATCCAGCACACCGCGTGCGATCGCCTCGTAATGTCGCAACATAGACAAGTGAGCGACGCCGTTCACCAACTTGCGCGGCAACGCGCCCTGGAAGAAATCCAGCACTTGCGATTGACCGGCCAGTATCAGCAGCACGCACACCACGGCGGTGAGAATGAATGCCACGACCTGACTGCTGGTGAGCGTGGACAGGCAGGCGCCAATGGCAAGGAAAGCACCCGCCATCAGCCAGCTGCCGATGTAGCCGGCGATGATGATGCCGTTGTCCGGTGAGCCGAGATAGTTGACGGTAATCCAGATCGGAAAGGTCAGTAGCAGCGCGAGCCCCACGAAAAACCATGCCGCCAGAAATTTGCCGAGCATGGCCTGCCACAGGGTCACGGGCAATGTCATCAACAGTTCCAGGGTTCCCGACTTGGCTTCTTCGGCCCACATACGCATCGACACTGCAGGCACCAAGATCAGATAAAGCCAGGGATGCATCGCGAAAAACGGCTGCAGATCGGCGATGCCGCGGTCGTAGAAATCGCCGACATAGAAAGTCAGGATGCTCGACAGCACCAGAAAGATCACCAGAAATACGTAAGCAACGGGCGTCACGAAGTAGCTGCGCAGCTCGCGACGCATCACGGCCATCGTGGTGCTCATGACGACACCTCCGCTTCCGCGCCCAAAGTGATCTGACGAAACACCTCATCCAGACGTCCGCGCTCCAGCTGGATCTCGGATACTTCCAAACCCTGCTGCCGCAGCAGTGTTTCCACCGGCTCCAGGATCCGCTCGCCAGGCATGGGGAAAACCGTGACGCGACCATCCAGGGGATCCACTTCGATCCCGGCGACTTGCGGCAATCGCCCGAGCATTTCTTGCGAAATCCCGCTGCCGGCGGCGCTGAACGACACCGCGCCGTGATAGCGCGAGCGTGCTTCCAGCTCTGCGGGTGTCGCATCCGCCCGCAATCGTCCGCCTGCAATGATCACCACGCGATTGCACAGCGCGTGCACCTCCTCAAGCAGATGCGTGGAAATCAGAATGGTGCGCTCTCGCGCCATCGCGTCGATCAGCTGGCGTACGGTGTGTTTCTGGTTGGGATCGAGGCCGTCGGTGGGTTCGTCGAGCATCAGCACCGGCGGATCGTGCAGGATGGCTTGCGCCAGACCGACACGTCTGCGTAACCCCTTGGACAAGGTATCGACGCTGACATTCAGCGCACCTTCCAGCTGCAAATGGCTAACGACTTCGTCGAAGCGGCGCCGGCCGACGTCAGAGCGCAATCCGCGCATGCGCATGATGAACACTAGAAATTCGCGCACCGTCATTTCGCCATAGCTCGGTGCGCCTTCGGGCAGGTAGCCGAGTGCGCGCTTGGCTTTGAGCGGCTCCTTGCGCACATCGTGACCACAGACGCGCGCGGTGCCAGCGGTGGGAGCCAGGAAGCCGGCAATCATGCGCATCGCCGTGGTCTTGCCGGCACCGTTGGGACCCAGCAGGCCGAGTACCTGGCCGGGTTCGGCGTAGATGCTAAGCGCATCCACCGCAGTCAGATAGCCATAGCGCTTGGTGAGCTTGTCGGTTTCGATCATGTCTGGTGGTGTAAAGCCCTGCTCGCGCACGATGCTGCGCGGTTCGCATGGCAATGTACCGCAAGCACGGGGCAAAGTTCGCCGAGCACGGCAACTGACTGCATCACATACGGACATAAAAAAAGCCCTCCCCGAAGGGAGGGCTTTGGATATCGATGCAAGCCTGCTGCTTAGTGGGCCGGCGCGGCGCTGGTGCTGGCCGGTGCAGGAGCAGTACTGCTCGAAGCCGGTTGACCGTTTGCATTGATCACGCCCGGCTGCTTGATGCCGGCCTGCTGATCAGGTGTCTGCTGCGGCAACGTACCGCCGTCGGCGGAATCGCTGACCGGCAAGTACACGGCGTACTGGGCGTACGTGGTGATCGCACCGCTTGCGTCCTTCACTTCCGGCTGGGCCAGAATGTCGTACAGGCGATTGGTCACTTCGTCGTACTTGTAACCATGCGTCTGAGCGTATGCCTTGAGCATGTCGCGGGTCTGCGGCACGCCGGCGGCGGTACCGTTCCACGGTGCTTCCAGAGCCGGACCACCGAACGCCAGAGTCGCACGCACATTGTTGTCGATGATCAGGCGGCCATAACGATCCTTGCTGCCGGGCTGATTGTTGTCGGCATTCGCCGGCGCAGCGGCGGTGCTGCTCGAAGCCGGAGCACCGTTATCCAGCGCCGGCGGCGTCGGAGCGGTCAGCTGAACGCTCTGGCCGGCCACCGTAAGGCTGCCAGAATCGATCGGCTCGGCCACATCGAAGGTGTAGGTCTGGTCGCCGTAGTTGGTGGTGAAGATGATGCGCTCACCGGTGGTGTGCACACCCAGCTTCTTGGCGGCGTCCTGGATTTGCTTGATCGCAGCGTCAGTCGCTTCGTTCAGGCCATCCAGACCATCCTTGCGCTTCATGGAGGTGGAGACGATCAACACAGGCGTCGGCTTGGTCTGCACGATGTACGGAACAAGTGCGCTGTAGTCGACGTTCTGTACACCCGCCAACACGTTCTGCAGATTGTTCAGGCTGTACTGGATGAAAGCATCCGGCGCGCCGTGGATGTACATGTTGGAGTAACGGTCGAGGATGTTGAAACCGTAGCTCACGTCATACGACCAGGTGATCTTGGTCAGCTTGCCGGTGTTGCCCTGGCGAAGCAGGTCCAGCGTGAAGTGTTTGTCGCTACCGCGCCAATCGTTGTCGACGTTCCAGATGACCTGGGCGCTGTTGACCGTGGTATCGATCTTGTCGAATTCCGGCTGTGCGCTGGCGATGGTCAGCTTGCCGGTGCCGACTTTGAGATCGTCACTGCTCCAGCTGATCTCGGAACCGGGGCCATAGGCGTTGCCGGAGATGGTGTACTGGGTCTTCGGATCGTACGCGCGCAGCACGCCGTAATCGGGGAAGGTACGGAAATTGGCCACCACGTCATAGACCTGGCGCAGATCTTTGCTAACCACCAACGAGCGCTCAACGTGGCCGCTGCCAGGCATGATGACGCCCACCACGACGCCAACGACGGCGACGATGATCAGGGCAACGATGAATTCCAGAACACGCGTCATTCCAGGGGTCTCCGAGACGTCTCTCTAATGCAGTAGAAAGCGCAGGTCAGAACTAGACCGTCAGGGATGGCTTTCCCTTCGGGGAAACCGCATCAGACGGGGGTTCGGCCGGCGCCTAAGCTGCCGATGGTACTTGCTCGCGGGCAGGAACGCTACGGGCCGCGGAACCCCGCGGCCACGCTGCTGCGCAGCATTCCCGAATCAGCTGCACGAAACGGATAGTTGCTAGACGATGCCCAATTCCAGCGCCTTGAGAACGGCCCGGGTGCGATCGCGCACACCGAGCTTGGAGAGGATGTTGGACACGTGATTTTTCACGGTGCCCTCCGCCACCTTCAGCGAATTGGCAATTTCCTTATTGCTATAACCGCCGGACAGCAGGCGTAGGATCTCGGTCTCGCGCTCGGTCAGCGGATCGGGCTGCTCCAGGCTGGTGAACTGGTTATGGATGCGTCCAACGCCCGCCAATAGACGCTGGGTCACCATCGGCGCCACGAGCGAGCCGCCGCTTGAGACGGTGCGCACGGCTTCCACCAGCTGCTCCAGCGACACATCTTTGAGCAGATAACCGCGCGCACCGGCCTTCAGGCCCTGCAGCACGAGCTGGTCGTCATCGAAGGTAGTCAGGATGATGGTCGGCGGCAGTTCGTTGCGCGCCGAGAGCGCCTGCAACACCTCGAGGCCGCTCATGTTGGGCATGCGTAGATCCAGCAATACGACGTCCGGCTTGATCCGCGGAATATCCTGCACAGCCTGTACGCCGTCGGCACATTCGGCCACGACACGGATGTCCTCGGCCAGATCAAGCAGGGAACGCACACCCTGGCGAACCAGGTTCTGGTCGTCGACGAGACAAACGGAAATCATTGCGGATCCTCGCAGCGTGAGTGGCTCATCGCAGGCCACATGCGTACAACGAACAAAGCATTCTTGCAGGCCATCATGTGAGGCTCAAAGCGGGTGGCTCGAAACGTGACGGGGTATGCGCCAACACGGAAGGTTCGCCCAAAGGCAAACATACGTCGAGGATGAAACCCTGCCCCACCCCGCTGTTCATCGACACGTCGCCGCCGAACTCGGCCAGCCGCTCGCGCATACCGGACAGGCCGTTGCCAGGCAGGATAGCGGTCGTGCCGCGACCGTCGTCGCGCGCATTCAGGCTCAGCAGGTTTTCGTCGTTATAGGTAAAGCTCAGCCATAGGTTGCGCGCGCCGGCGTGTTTTGCCGTATTGGTGATGATCTCCTGCACGCAGCGCAGCAGCACCTGCGCCCGGCGCGGATCTTCCACGCTGAAGCGGGGTGGAATGGCCAAGTGCACCCGCAAGCTGGGCACGCCGTCAATCAGGCTCTGCAAGGCTTGGGTGAGGTCGATTGCGTCGTCCTGTCGCAACTCGCTGACGGCTTCTCGCACGTCGGCCAGCAACAGACGCGCGGTGCTCTGCGCCTTGCGCACGTGCACGGAAGCCGCTTCGTTGCTGAGATGGCTGGCCACCTCAAGATTGAGGCTGAGCGCGGTGAGATGGTGACCGATCAGATCGTGCAGTTCGCGCGCAATGCGCATGCGTTCGGCAATGCGCGTCGATTCGGCAAGCAACGCGCGCGTGGCTCGCAGCTCGGAATTCAGTCGCCGCTGCACCTCGCGCTCATCGGCTTGCTGGCTGGCGACGGTCGATGCCACGAAGCCGAGCAGCGCGTAAGCCGTGTAGATGATCGCCTGCAACAGCGCCAGCGTAATGCTGTACTTCAGCTCTGGGAACGTAGCGAACACCACGGCAAGGCATAACGTCTGCAGCACCATCCACGCCACGCCGATCCAGAACGGCACCAGCCACGGCAACACCACCGACACCACCACCATCAGAATGGCCGAGAGCCCGCTATGGCTGTACCAGCCCACGATCAGCGCTGCTGCAGTCATCAGCAGCAGGCCGAACAGGCGGGCGCCGACGTGGGTGCGCGACCCTAGGTTGTTGGTCACCAGCAGATACAGCACGCCAAAGACCAGATAGAAAAGCGTAAACAGCAACAGGGCAAAATTGGGCCGGTGCAGCAAATCCAGCCGCTCGGTCGCCCAGGTGGTGAACAACGGCGTGCCGTCGCACAAGTAGGCGATCAGCCCCGTGATGCGCAACAGCCGGATGTGATTGAAATTGGTCATCGCCATGCCACGCATGATAGGCCCGCGCCGATGCCGTGTAATGCGCGGGAAGTCATCCCTTTCCAAATATCTGCAGAAGCGGCCGCTCCGTTCGTTACGCCTGATCCTGGCCCTCAACCTCCGGCTTTACAAAGCTTTTACATGCCGCAATACGGGATGTACCGCCTGATGGCACATGCCATAATGCGCCTCGAGCTGGGCCGTCAGTCGGTCTCAATCTAGCCACCACTCACTGCGGAGCAACGAATGGCCCTTGCCATCCGCGACGTGCGCGAGCACGACCTGGACGCCGTACTGGCACTCAACAACACCGCCGGTCGTTCCATTCTGGTCCTGGATGCGGTGCAGTTGCGCTACTTCTACGACCACGCCGATTACTTCCGGGTAGCCGAGATCGACGGCCAACTTGCCGGTTTCCTGATCGCCCTGCGCGATGGCAGCGACTACGCCAGCCCCAACTACCGGTGGTTCAGCGAGCACTACCCGTCTTTCGTCTACATCGACCGTATCGTCATCGCCAATGCCTATCGCCGGCATGGCCTGGGCCGCATCTTCTATTGCGACGTGAACAGCTTCGCCGAAGTGCGTGTGCCGCTACTGACCTGCGAAGTGTTTCTGGAGCCCTGCGACGATGTGGTCGTGCTGTTCCACGGCACCTACGGCTTTCAGGAAGTCGGTCAGCAGCGCATGGGCGAACACGGTCCGCAGGTGAGCCTGCTGGCCAAGGATCTGCCCAGCTACGCCTTTGTGCGCGACACCTATCTGGAACACGGCGGCCTGCCCGACCTGCCTTGGCTGGCTGGCCGCAAACCTCACTTAGCCGATCATCACTCCACATCGCGCCGCCTCGCCGGAGAGCGGCGCTCATGAATGCAAAAATGGATGCTTCCGACGCTTGTGACCTGCGCTTCGGGCAGGTTGGTATTGCCTGCGTGCGCGTACGACGGCCCGATGCGGCGGCTCTGTGCGAGGAGCTGGAACGCCGCGTGCGTGCTGCCCCGCAGCTGTTCTCGCGTGCGGCGGTCGTCCTTGATCTAAGCCATCTGATCAATCTGCCTGATGACGGTATCGTGGACGCACTGCTGGAGGCCGTGCGCAGCGCTGGCATGCTGCCAGTGGGCCTCGCTTACGGCACCAGCGCGACCGAAGCGCTGGCGCAACGTATGGGCTTGCCGTTGATCGCCAAGTTCCGCGCGGCCTACGAGCCCGCCGATGGCGGCAGCATCGCGCCGCTCACGCCAAGCGCCACGCCAGCAGCCGAGCCAAAGCCGGCGCCTGCACCTGTGCGCGAACCCGTGCTTGCTCCGTCGACAGGCATTACCGGTGCGCAGCATCACGATGGCACGGTGCGCTCGGGCCAACAGATTTATGCACGCGACCGGGATCTCGTGGTGACAGGGACCATCGCCAACGCGGCGGAAGTGATCGCCGACGGCAGCATCCATATCTATGGTGGCCTGAAAGGCCGCGCCATGGCCGGTGCGCAAGGCGATGTGAAGGCACGTATCTTTGTCTCGGACTTCCGTGCCGAACTCGTTGCCATCGCCGGTCATTACCGGGTGTTCGAACAGATTCCCAAAGACCTGGAGGGCCAGTCTGTGCAATGCTGGCTCGAAGGCGACAAGCTGCTGATCGCGCGGCTTTGAATTACATAATGACCAAGACTAGAAGAACACTAGCGGAGATGAAGCCTTGAGTGCTGAGATTATCGTTGTAACGTCCGGCAAGGGCGGAGTCGGCAAGACCACCACCAGCGCATCACTCGCCACCGGCCTGGCCATGTCCGGCAAGAAGGTGGCGGTTATCGACTTCGACGTCGGCCTGCGCAATCTCGACCTGATCATGGGCTGCGAACGGCGAGTGGTGTACGACTTCGTCAATGTTGTGAACGGCGAGGCCACGATCAAGCAGTCGCTGATCAAGGACAAGCGCTACGACAATCTCTATGTACTCGCCGCCAGCCAGACGCGCGACAAAGACGCACTGACGCAGGAAGGCGTGGAGAAAGTGCTCGACGATCTGTCCAAGGAAGAGTTCGAGTACGTCATCTGCGACTCGCCGGCCGGCATCGAAAAGGGCGCGCACCTGGCAATGTACTTCGCCGATCACGCGGTGGTCGTAGTGAATCCGGAAGTTTCCTCGGTGCGTGATTCGGACCGCATCCTGGGCCTGCTGGCCAGCAAGACGCGACGCGCCGAACGCGGCGACGGCGCCATCACCCAGCACTTGCTTCTGACCCGCTACAACCCCGCGCGCGTCGAGCAGGGCGAAATGCTCAGCGTGAAAGACGTGGAAGAAATCCTCGGCATCAATGTCGTGGGCGTGATTCCGGAGTCGGAAAACGTACTTGCCGCCTCCAACTCGGGCGTGCCGGTGATCCTGGACGAAAACTCGCTCGCCGGGCAGGCCTATCGCGACACCGTGGCCCGTATCCTCGGCGAAACCCGCCCGATGCGCTTTCTCGACGCACCCAAGAAGGGCTTCTTCCAGCGCGTATTCGGAGGTTGACCGCGATGGGTATCCTCGATTTCCTCAAGCGCAAGCCGGAACCGACTGCCGTCGTCGCGAAAGAGCGTCTACGCATCATCGTCGCGCAGGAGCGCTCCACCCGGGGCGCACCCGATTACCTGCCGCTGCTGCGCAATGAATTGCTCGAAGTGATCAAGAAATACGTGAATGTCGATCTTGAAGCGATCAACATCAACGTCGAACGCGACAGCGGTCACGAAATATTGGAGCTATCGGTCGCCCTGCCCGACGGCAAGCCGGCCGGCAGCGCCGCGACCTGACGCCGTCGTTCCTGGCCCCTCTCCCAAGAGGGGAGAGGGAGCTTGATGACCGCCGCCATCCTTCGCTTCGCGGATAGTGACCACGCCGCTATCGAATCCCTGCTCGCTCACTACGGTTTGAGCCTGGTGCGGGTGGCCGATGGCGCGGATATCCCCGGCAGTTTCTGGGGAGAGGAAGAGGCCGGCATCATCGGCCAAACGGTTTACGCCCGCGGCGACACGCCCGTCCACTCGCTATTGCATGAAGCCGGGCACCTGATCGTGCTGCCACCGGAACGCCGTGCGGACGTCCATACCGACGCCACCGATTCGATCGAGGAAGAAGACGCCGTCTGCTACCTGCAGATCGTGCTCGCCGGTACGCTGGTCGGCGTGGGTCGCGAACGCCTGATGGCAGACATGGACGCCTGGGGTTATTCCTTTCGGCTCGGTTCGACCCGCGCATGGTTCGAGCACGATGCGGGCAACGCTCAGGCATGGCTGATTGCGCACGGCTTGCTTACGCCGGGCGACGAACCGGTATAGTCGCCGTCGCCCATTTGTCGCGAAGCCACCTGTGCTCAAGAACACGCGTTACTACGATCCCATCAACGACCTGCGCCGCCGCGTGGCGCGCCGGCTGATGCATATGGTTTTCGGTAGCCACGGTCAGCCGAGCTCGGAGCCGCTTCCGGCCAAGGGCATTTATCGCATCCTGGTTTGCCATATCAGCCACAGCCTCGGCAACACGCTGCTGCTGACGCCCTTGCTGTCAGAACTGGAAAAGATCTATCCAGCTGCGGAAATCGACATCCTCACGCGCAGCCCGATCGCAAACGATGTGTACGGCCGATTCTTCAGCGTGCAGCGCATCTTCCGTCTGCCGGCGCATGGCGTGGGACATCCGCTGCAATTCTTCGGCACCTTGCGGCGCATGCGCAAAATTCGCTACGACCTGGCGATCGATGCCGATCCGTTGTCCCAGACCGGCCGCCTATTGATGTTGCTGTCGAACTCGACTTACACGCTGGGTTTCAGCAGCCCGAAAAAGCACGGCGAAATCACCCACGCGGTGCCGTTGCCGGACAATCTGGAGAGCAAGGGGCGCCGCCCGGTCTACCTGCTGCGCAGCGCGATGGGGCGCGATACCGGCGCCGATTATCCAGTGCCTGATATCCGCCTCAACGCCGGTGAACGCGAACAAGGCCGCGCCGCGCTGACCCGCTCGCTCGCTGCGCAAGGCATAACCTCCCAAGGTCGCGGCGTCATTGGCATCTTTGCCAATGCCACCGGACCCAAGCTGCTCGGCGAAGCGTGGTGGACGCGCTTCATCCAGGTGCTGGAGACGCTGCATCCGGAACATCGGATCGTGGAGATCATTCCTGCATCCGGCGAATCGATGCTCAGCTCGAACTATCCCGCCTACTATTCCAGCGATTTAAGAAAACTCGCTGGCGTGCTCTCGAGTTTGGCCGTCTATATCAGCGCCGATTGCGGGATCATGCATTTGGCGTGCGCATCCGACGTACCGACGATGGGTATCTTCACCGCCACCAGCTCCGCCGAGTGGGGACCCTACGGCCCCGGCCGTCATGTCATTGCAGCATATGGCACCGCGCCTGAAGATGTTGCACGCGCCATCGCAGCCATGCCCGAACTCACCTCCGGCACCAGCATTTGACCTGACCCTACCAGCATCGGCTAGCATGCCGGTCATGTGGGAGATGGCATGCCTCCCGTTCCTTACGGGAACGAACCACCGAAAGGTTGATGATGCCTGCACCACCGGATTCCGGCGGCGCAGGCGTGCCTGTTGCCGTGGAATAGGTCCATGGCAATCAGGAGACAACACAACGTGAGCATGAGCGGATTCTTCGCAGTCGGTCTGGGTGGCGCCTTGGGGTGCTGGTTGCGCTGGATACTCGGCGTGATGCTCAACCCGATCTTTCCAACCCTGCCCATGGGCACGCTTGCAGCGAATCTCAGCGGCGGCCTGGTGATGGGTTGCATGATGGGTGTCTTCGAACACTTCCAGGCGCTTCCGCCGGAGATGCGACTTTTCATCATGACCGGCTTTCTCGGGGGGCTGACCACCTTTTCGACCTTCTCCGCCGAGGCTGATACGTTGCTTTTGCGCGGACAATATCTGTGGTTCGGCACACATGTGGCTGTCCATCTTTTCGGCAGTCTCGCCATGACTATTCTCGGTATCTTCCTGACACGCGGCCTGCTGCGCCACTGAACCGGAGTCGGCATCGTCATGAGCAACGAAACCCCGTTCGACAACAACGCGACCAACGGCATCTTCCTGCGCTTCTACACGCATGTGCACGCCCGGCACGACGGTCTGCTGGTTTCGGAATGGCTGCTGGAACTGGCCAAACGGCACAAGCTAGGCGGCGGCTCGGTATTTCGCGCCACGGCCGGCTTCGGCCGGCACGGTGTGCTGCATCACGAAGCTTTTTTCGAACTTGCCGACGACCTTCCGCAGAAGATCGAGTTTTTGCTGAGCAACGCCAACGCGCAGAGCCTGCTGCGATTGGTACGCGAAGCGGGTGTTGAACTGGTCTACGCATGGTCGCCGGTACACTTCGGCATATTGGGCAAGGATTGAGACGGATGAGTCAGGATTCATTGCAGCAGCGCGCTGCCGAATTGCTGAAAACTGCTGGCGTGCATATCGACGGTTCGGATGCCACGGATATTCGTGTTCACGACGAGCAACTCTATTCGCGCGTTTTCGCGCACGGCTCGCTTGGACTGGGCGAGGCGTATATGGATGGCTGGTGGGATGCCGATGATCTCGCCGGCTTCTTCACACGAGTCCTTCGCAGCCATTTGGATGATCACCTCAAGACGTTGGACACGCTGATCGCGCATCTCAAGGCGCGCTTCTTCAACATGCAGCGCGGCGAGCACGCTTTCGAGATCGGCAAGGTGCACTACGACCTGGGCAATGATCTGTTCAAGGCCATGCTGGGCAAATACATGGTGTATTCCTGCGGCTACTGGGCGCAGGCAACCAACCTTGACGATGCACAGGAGGCGAAGCTCGACCTGATCTGCCGCAAGTTGCAGCTGAAACCCGGCATGCGCGTGCTCGACATCGGCTGCGGCTGGGGCGAAGCGTTGAAGTTCGCGGCGGAACGTTATGGCGCGAGCGGCGTCGGCATCACCGTCTCGCACGAACAGGCCGCACTGGCACGCGAACTGTGCAAGGGTTTGCCGATCGAGATCCGGTTGCAGGACTACCGAGAACTCGACGAGCCGTTCGACGCCATCATGTCGATCGGCATGTTCGAGCATGTCGGCGGAAAAAATTACCGGGAATATTTTGAAGTCGCACGCCGCTGCCTGAAAGACGATGGATTGTTTCTGCAGCACAGTATTGGCACCAATCACGCGCCTGGGCGTCCCGATCCGTGGATCGAGAAGTACATCTTTCCGAACTCGATGATTCCTGCAGCCAGTCAAGTGGCGGCGACGCTGGAAGGCTTGTTCGTGGTCGAGGACTGGCACAATTTCGGCGCCGACTACGATCGCACCTTGACCGCGTGGCGTGCGAATTTCGAAGCGGCGTGGCCGACGCTTTCCGAGCGCTACGACGAACGTTTCCACCGCATGTGGCGTTTCTATCTGGCGGTGTCCGCCGCCGTCTTCCGCAGCCGGCGCGATCAGCTCTGGCAAATCACTCTCAGTCCGCACGGCGTGGCCGGCGGCTATCGCGTTCCTCGCTGAGCCATCATGCATAAACAACGACGCTTTGCCGTATTCCTGTTATCGCTGCTTTTTCTGCTGTGCGACAACGCCTTCGCACATCCCGCTCTATGGCAGGTACAAAGCAACAGCAGCACGGTCTATCTGTTCGGCACCGTGCATCTGCTGCCGAACGACACTGACTGGCGTTTCCCTGCGCTGAAGCAGGCGCTTGCGCAAAGCCAGGCGCTCTATATCGAGCTTACGGACGATGACCAGGCCAGCGTGACTCCGCTAGTGCTGCGTTACGGACTCGACACAGAACATCCGCTTTCCACGCAACTGAGCGAAGGCGATAACGCAGCCTTGACCAAGGCGGCACAACTGGCCGGATTACCAGGCGGCGCTGCGACACTGCAACCGATGAAGCCGTGGCTGGCCGCCCTTACGCTGTCTGTCGCGCCATTGTTGAAAGCCGGCCTCGATCCTGCCGAAGGTGTAGACAAACAGCTGAAAACGCAGATGACCAACGCGGGGAAGCCCGTGCGTGGGCTCGAAACTGCGGAACAGCAGATCCAATTTCTCGCCGATCTGCCTTCGCCTATTCAACTTGCCTTCCTACGCGACACGCTGCGCGATGTAGACAAGGACACCGCCGAATTGCTGTCACTGATCGATGCCTGGAAGCAGGGCAATGTCGCGGCCATTGCCAAGCTCGAAAACGATGAACTGAAAACACGCGAGCCCGCGCTTTACCAGGAGCTGATTGTCCAGCGGAACGCCAACTGGGCCGGCAAGATCAAGGACATGCTGAAACAACCCGGCGTCACGGTGTTCGTTGCCGTCGGTGCGGCGCATCTCGCCGGCCCCGACAGCGTGCAGGCGCAGCTGGCCAAACTAGGCATCACCGTGCAACAGGATTGATCCGCCACCGTCAGAAGTGCGCGGTAACCGGTTTGGGCGACAGCGGCAAACGCTTGATGTGGATCGTATACGAATCCATCTTGCCGAGATCCGTATACATGGCCGTCAGCGCCGTGCCATTGAAGGCGACATCGACGCGATAGACATGCCCAGCCTGCACACCATCGATTTTCACCCACGGGCGATTGATGATGTGCGAGTTCGACAGCGTGAGCTTGACCACCCGATTGCCAGGCAGCACGCGCACCCATGGGGTCTTGCCACCGTCGTATCGGGTCCAGGTGCTCGTGTCGTCGACACCGGTGATGCCGCAGATGTAATCGGCTTGTTCAGCGCAAGCGACAATGGCGGTATCCGATGACGGGTGATTCTTATCCGAATAACCGCGAATGGGATGTCTGCCCGCGACTAGCGCGCACCCGCCAATCAGAAGGCAAGCCATCGCAACTGCGACTTTGCGTTGAAATTGCATGGGTTCCCACTCGCTTAAGAATGCTTGCGCCGCGGGCATTCTAGCCTAAGGCGCTCGGCATCTGGCACCATCCCTCTGCTATGGCGCCCTCTCGCGCCCCAAGAACGACATCCCCATGAATCTGCAAGCCAACTACGAACAAATCCCGCTCAAGGAATACGCCGAGCGGGCGTATCTCGACTATTCGATGTACGTGGTACTGGACCGCGCCCTGCCCTTCGTGGGTGACGGCCTGAAGCCGGTGCAGCGACGCATCATCTACGCGATGAGCGAGCTGGGCCTGGCCGCCAGCGCCAAGCCGAAAAAGTCCGCCCGCACCGTCGGCGACGTGATCGGTAAATTCCATCCTCACGGCGACAGCGCCTGTTACGAGGCGATGGTGCTGATGGCGCAGCCGTTCTCGTACCGTTATCCGCTGATCGACGGCCAGGGCAACTTCGGTTCGCCGGACGACCCGAAGAGCTTCGCGGCGATGCGCTACACCGAGTCCAAGCTCAACCCGATCGCCGATGTGCTGCTGGGCGAGCTGGGCCAGGGCACGGCGGACTGGGTGCCGAACTTCGACGGCACGCTGGAAGAACCCAGCTGGCTGCCTTCGCGCGTGCCGCACGTGCTGCTCAACGGCTCGATGGGCATCGCGGTAGGCATGGCCACCGATATCCCGCCGCACAACCTGCGCGAGATCGTCAGTGCCTGCATCCGGCTGCTGGAAGATCCGGACGCCACCCTCGCCGATCTTTGCGAACACGTGCGCGGCCCGGACTATCCGACCGAGGCAGAAATCATCACGCCGCGTAGCGAACTGCGCGCCATGTACGAGAACGGCGTCGGTTCCATCCGCGCACGCGCTATCTACCAGCGCGAAGACAGCAATATCGTCATCACCGCGCTGCCGCACCAGGTCAGCCCGTCGAAGATCCTCGAGCAAATCGCCGCACAAATGCGCGCGAAGAAATTGCCGATGATCGAAGACCTGCGCGACGAATCCGATCACGAAAACCCGATCCGCCTGGTGATCGTGCCGCGCTCGAACCGCGTCGATGCGGACGAGATGATGCAGCACTTGTTCGCCACCACGGATCTGGAAAAGAGCTTCCGCGTCAATCTCAACATGATCGGCCTGGATGGCCGGCCGCAGGTGAAGAATCTCAAGCGCATCCTCACCGAGTGGCTGGGCTTCCGCATCGACACGGTGACGCGCCGACTCAATCACCGCCTCGCCAAGGTAGAACGCCGGCTGCACTTGCTGGAAGGCTTGCGTATCGCCTACCTCAATCTCGACGAGGTGATCCGCATCGTCCGCACCGAGGACGAGCCCAAGCCTGTGCTGATGGCGCGCTTCAAGCTTAGCGAAGAACAAACCGACTACATCCTCGAAACCAAGCTGCGCCAACTGGCCCGCCTCGAGGAAATGAAGATCAACGCCGAGCGTGACCAGCTCGAGGAAGAACGCGCAAAGATCAACGTACTGCTGAAATCGCCGACCAAACTCAAAGGCCTGATCAAGGAAGAGCTGCGCGCCGACGCCGCCAAATACGGCGACGACCGCCGCTCACCGCTGGTGCAGCGCGAAGCCGCGCAAGCGCTGGACGAAAGCGCGCTGGTCGTTAGCGAGCCGGTCACCGCGGTATTGAGCCAGAAAGGTTGGATCCGCGCCGCCAAGGGGCACGATATCGACGCGGAAGGTCTCTCATACCGTGAAGGCGACAGTCTGCTTGCCGTGGTGAAAACGCGCACCACACAGCAAATTGCGGTGATCGACTCCACGGGCCGCAGCTATTCCACACCGGCGCATACCCTGCCCTCGGCGCGCGGCAACGGTGAGCCGTTGACCGGTCGCTTCACGCTGCCGGCCGGTGCGCATTTCGACGCCATTACCGCGGGCGACAACGACACGCGTCTGGTGCTGGCCACCGATTTCGGCTACGGCTTCGTCACTCGCTTCGAGGCGCTCACCGGACGCAACAAAGCCGGCAAGCAGATCATCAGCCTGAGCGACGACTCGCGTGTGCTGGCACCGCAAGTCAGCGCCGATCCGGCACGCGACCGCATCGTGGTCGTCACCACCGAAGGCCATCTGCTGATGTTCTCGGTGGCCGAATTGCCCGAGCTCGACAAAGGCAAGGGCAACAAGCTGATCGAAATTCCGAAGGCAAAGCTGAGCAGCGGCGACGAACGTGTGGCCGGTGTTGCCGTCGTCACCGAGGGCAAGGGCGAAGTCACCCTGTTCGCCGGGCAGCGCAAGCTGACGCTGAAGTGGTCTGATCTGGTCGAATACGGCGGCACCCGTGCTACGCGTGGTGGTTTGTTGCCTCGCGGTCTGCGTCGCGTGGAGCGGATCGAAACCACCGCCTAACGGCTTGAAAGGAACTTCACCGGACCGCAAGTCGTCCAATGGACATGTGCACGGCAGGCCCTTGCCGTGCGTTATGTGCGTTGTGAACCCCGGAGCACCCATGAACAGACGCGCCATCACTGCCCTGGCTGCAAGCCTGCTGGTTACTGCTGCGTGGGCGCAAACGGCCAGTCAGCAGCCGCTGAACCTCAAGCTGCCTCCCAGCAGCGGTAGCGGTACGCCGGCCCCAAGCTCCACCGCGGCCCAGCCGGCCCACGCGTCCACGAGCCAGCCCAACCCTAGCGCCGTGACTATCAACGGCGCTCGCCCATCCACCAGCCCCGCTCCAGGCGTCTATTACGGTGATACCAGCGGCGCCCGGGGTGGCGACCAAACCGCCTTGCCGCCATGCGATGACTCCACCTACAACAAAGCACAGGTTCATGGCGATGTCGGCGTGGGCGTGGTCAGCGGCAGCCACATCGGCACCGGCAGCTACCAATCGGGCGTGGTCAGCGTGACCCAGAACACGGGCAGCTGCGATCACCCCACGGGTACCCTGGGCATTTCTATCGGGGTTAGCCGCTTCGGCGGCTTTAACGGGCACTGATCCGACCCGAAAGCACCTGGAAAGCCTCTCCCCACACACTGTCGGGATAACCACGCATGTCCGCCTGCGGTAGAGATCCTTTCTGTGATTCAAAATGTTGAGTTCCGCTTCGAAGGCGGCCGTTGTGGCGTCCTGCTGATCCATGGACTGACTGGCACTCCCACCGAGATGCGCCTGGTCGGCAAGGGTCTGAACAACGCCGGCTTCAGCGTCTACGGCATGCAGCTGGCCGGTCACTGCGGCGATGTGCCGGATCTGCTTGCCACCGGCTGGAAGGATTGGTACGCCAGCGTGGAAGCCGCGGCGGAAAAGTTTCGCCATGAAGTCGATCACCTGTTCGTGGCCGGCCTGTCGATGGGCGCCATCCTCGCGCTCAAGCTCGCGGCGGAGCGCCCCGAGTGGGTGCGCGGCGTAGGTGTCTACGGCGCTACGTTCCGCTATGACGGTTGGGCCATACCGCGGGTTAGTAGGCTCTCGTTCCTGCTTCCTTTGATTCTGCGGTTGGGATTTTGCAGGAACCGCATGACCCATGAGAACGAACCCTACGGCTTGCGCGACGAGCGTCTGCGCGCGCAGATCAGCAATCTGATGTTGTCCGGCGACAGCACCGCGGCCGGACTGCCGGGCAACCCCTGGCCTTCGCTGGCGGAAATGGGCGCCATGGCGGCGACCGTGCGGCGCGAGTTGCCCAAGGTGACGGCGCCCTGTCTGATCGCCCATGCCACCGAAGACGATGTCGCCAGCGTGGAGAATGCCTATCTCGTCGCACGTTCGGTCTCCGGCCCGGTGGACATGCTGCTGCTCGAAGATAGCTATCACATGATCACCATCGATCGCGAGCGTCGTACCCTGATCCATCGCTCCGCCGAATTTTTCTCGAAGATTGCTTCGAGCTGCACGCCCAGCGCGCGCGCCGTGGCGTAAAACGTGTCTCCTCTCGTCGCCACGCTGTGGCTGGTCAACGTGACGCTCGACACCGGTGGCCAGCTTGCCTTCAAGGCCGCCGCCAGCGATCCGCGCGCAGGCGACGGTGTAGCGCGCTGGCGCTACATGGCAAGCCGGCCGTGGATATGGCTGGGCATCCTCGCGTATGTCGTGCATCTGCTGTCCTGGATCGCCTTTCTTTCCTTGGTGGACCTGTCGCAAGGCGTGCTGCTGGCTTCGATCAACATCGTGGCGATCATGATCGCCGGCCGCCTGTTGTTTCGCGAAAAACTGACGCCGCTGCGCGTTACCGGCATCCTGCTGGTTAGCGCCGGCGTGGCCATCGTGGGGATGGGCGGATGAACACGCGTGCGCGCACCTGGCGCTTCTATCTGTCCGGCTTCGCCTTGCTGCTGGCCTTCGACACCATCGTGCAGCTGAGCTTCAAATGCGCCGGCGAGCATGCGTTTCCACCCGAAGCAAACTGGGCCTGGGTGGTGCGTATCTTCGGTCATCCTTGGATCTACATCGCGCTGATCGGCTACGTCGGCAACTTCTTCACCTGGATGAGCCTGCTCAAGCATGCGCCGATCGGACCGGCTTTCGCCGCCACGCATCTGGACGTGGTCAGCGTGATGCTCGCTTCGGCCTGGCTGTTTCACGAAGCGCTGACGACCACGCGACTGTTTGGAGTTGCAGTCATCCTGCTCGGCATCATGTGCCTGGCCTTTGCCGAAAGCGGCGCACACCCGGAACACGATGCGCCTACTGAAGCCAAGGGTGCGTTGGGTGTCGTCGCCGGAGATTGAGTACGCGACAACAGACATACTCATCAGTTTGGTAATAAATGACGGCCACATCCTTCTGGACAATACGCAGGCTCTTCGTCACGCTTGTGGCGAGGACCCACCGGGGAGCGATACATGAGCAACGTGCAACAAGAAGTCTTCGAGATCATCGCCAAGCAGGCCAAGATCGACGTGGCCACGATCAAGACCGAGTCCACGCTCAAGGATCTTGGCGTTGCTTCGCTGGATGCCATCGAAGTGATCTTCGATATCGAAGAACATTTCAATATCAACTTGCCCAACGAGGACACGGATTTCGAAGCCGGTACGGTCGGTCATCTGGTCGCGGCCGTCGAGCGGCAGATTGCACAGAAATCCGGCAACGGCTGAATTCATGCGTCGCATCGTGATCACCGGCATGGGCGGCATCTGCACGCTCGGCCACAACGCCAGCGACATCTGGCAAGCCATGACCGAAGGCCGCAGCGGTATAGGCCCTATTCGTCACTTCGATACCAGCTCGCTCCGCAGCGATCCTATTGCTGCCGAGGTCACCGATTTCGAACCGCGCGCCTATATCGATGAAGCGCGCCTGCCGTTTCTTGATCCGCTGAGCCAATACGCCCTGGTTGCGGCGAATGAGGCGATCCGCCAATCCGGCCTGAATTTCCGGAACGAACGCGCTACGCGCACCGCCGTGCTGGTCGGTGTGGGCGTCGGCGGCGAGGAAACCCGCGAGGGTCTCTACCAGAAGCTCTACGGCGAACACGCCGGTCGCTTCCATCCGCTGGGCATCGTGCGCATCATGACCAACGCGCCGGCCAGCCAGATCAGCATGGCGCACGGTATTACCGGCCCGACCTTCGCGATTGCCAGCGCCTGTGCGTCGTCCAACCACGCCTTCGCTCAGGCAGCATTGATGATACGCGCCGGTCTCGTCGACGCCGCTGTCGTGGGCGGTGCCGAAGCCTGCATCACACTCGGCTTGATGCGCGCATGGGAAGCGATGCGCGTGCTGGCACCCGACACCTGCCGCCCTTTCAGCGCCAACCGGCGCGGCCTCGTGCTGGGCGAAGGTTCGGCGATGTTCGTATTGGAAACGCTGGAAAGTGCGCAAGCACGCGGCGCCACCATTCTTGCCGAACTGGCCGGCGTGGGCATGAGCGCCGATGCCGGCGATATCGCTGCACCATCCGATGTCGGCGCGGCCTCAGCGATGAATGCGGCGCTGCAGGATGCTGGCATGCAACCCTCCGACATCGACTACATCAATGCACACGGCACGGGTACCGTCGCCAACGACAGCACCGAAACCCGCGCCATCCACAAAGTGTTTGGTGAGCGCGCACCTCAGCTGGCGATTTCATCAACCAAACCGATGCATGGTCACGCCTTGGGTGCGGCGGGTGCACTGGAGTTGATCGCCGTGATCGGTGCGTTACGCCACGGCATTGTACCGGCGACGCTGAATTATCTCGGTCCCGATCCGGCCTGCGATCTCGATTACGTGCCGCACGAAGCACGCCACATGTCAGTACGCGCGGCGTTGAACAATTCGTTCGCGTTCGGCGGGCTCAATGCCGTGGTGGCGGTGCGCAAAGCACCTTAGAGCCTGGCTTCTTACAACCGCGTAAACGACCACGAATGCATCCGGCCGTCCTTGTATGGCATCACGCCGTGAAACGGTCGTGGATCGCGGTCGAAGACTAGCGGCAGGAAGTGGCGATCGCCTTCCCACATTGGCAGTTCCATGATCCGGTCGACGTCGACCCATTCCAGAGTACCTTCGGGGTTCTGCGTGTATGGCTCGCCGTTGAAAGTATCGATGATGAAGATGAAGCCCAGCCAGTCTTCACCCTGTTTGCCGAAGCCGGGCCAGTTGAGCGTGCCTCGCAGGTGCATGGTTTCACATTCGATGCCCGCCTCTTCGCGAATCTCGCGGCGCATGCATTCGGCAATATCTTCGCCCGGCTCCATTTTGCCGCCGAGCCCGTTGTATTTGCCCAGGTGCTGATCGTCCGGCCGCGCATTGCGGTGAATCATCAAGACCTTGCGCCGATCCGGCGAGAGTACATAACCAAGCGTGGCAACGATGGGCGTGTAAGGCATGAGGCAGCGCACAAGTGAGCAAAACCGGAGTTTAAGCGCTAAACGCAAAAAATGGTCTTGCATCCATGGCCATCGGGCGGCGACCATCGTTGCATGCACCCCGTCATGCTCGCCAAACGGTTGCTACGCGACCTGATGCCTCGTTCGCCCGCCCTGCTTGGGCTTGCTCTATCGGGGGTGCTCGTGTCGTTGGCCGGCTGCAACCAGATCCAGCCGATGGAAAGTCGCGAAATGGCTTTCCAGGACCAGGACTTCTCTGTCGTCAAACTGGATCTGCATCGCGAATCGCTCCGTCTGCACTGGCGCAATCCGGACACTGGCCAGGCATTCGGCGATATTCAAACATTGCGCGAATGGGGCGCCTCGAACGGCAAGCGCTTGATGTTCGCAGCCAACGCTGGCATCTACGATCAATCGTTTGCGCCGCTTGGGCTATACGTGGAAAACGGCAAGACCCTGGTGCCGTTGAATCTGTTCCATGGCAATCCCGCTGCGGGCAACTTTTCGATCCGTCCCAACGGCGTGTTCGCGATCTATCCGGATGGCCATGCCGCAGTGCGCACCAGCACGGACTTCAAGACCGACAGCAAGCCCGTCGACTGGGCCACACAATCGGGGCCGATGCTGGTGGTCGATGGGGAAATCAATAACCAATTCGTCGATGACTCCAGCAGCACGAAATGGCGCAGCGGCGTGTGCGTGCATAGTCCTTACCAAGTCATCTTCGTAGTAAGCGAATCGCCGGTGAACTTTCACACCTTCGCCTCGCTGTTTCGCGACAAACTCGGCTGTCGCGATGCGCTATATCTGGACGGCAGCATCTCTCAGTTTTATATCGACGGCACCGGCTACACGGGTGCTCCCACCTTTATGGTCAAGCCCTACGCGGGCATCTTCGCGGTATTTGCCGATCAATGACTACGAAACCTCGCTTTCGCTGGCTTCGCGCGCTGCTGATGTTGCTTGTGATCGTACTGATCGGTGTCTTCGCTACAGGCTGGTGGCTGCTTGCATGCAGCCGCGCCCAGCTTGACGGCGAGCGACGATTGGCTGGTCTGGGCCACGCCGTCACGATCAAACGCGATGCACTCGGTACGGCGACATTGACCGCCCAGTCACGCGATGACATCGACTTCGCGCTTGGCTACGTGCATGCGCAGGAACGCTTCTTCGGGATGGATCTGATGCGCCGCGTTTCGGCCGGCGAACTGTCCGAACTGGTCGGCCCCGCAGCGCTGGATACGGATATCAACCATCGGCGCCATCGCCTGCGCGCTGTGGCCGAAGCCGCTTATGCCGCGTTGCCACCGGATCAAAAGCACACGCTGGATCTTTACCGCGACGGCGTCAACGCGGGACTGGCCAATTTGCGCAAGCAGCCGTGGGAATACCTGCTGTTAGGCACCAAGCCGCAAGCGTGGCGCTCGGAAGACAGTCTGCTGGTGATCGCCGCGATGTATCTGGACCTCAACGGCGACGGTCGCGACGAACGCGAATTGCATATCGCACAAATGCATGCGGTACTGCCGGACACACTGGACAGCTTCCTGCTTGCCGCCGACCCGAACTGGGAAGCACCCTTGAAGGATGCGGCTGCACAGTCGCCCGTGATTCCCGGCGCAGATGTCTACGATCTGCACCACCTGGGTGCCAGCACCGGGAACGCAAAACTCGCCGACGTATCCGCCATGAAAGTGGACGAAGCCTTTCCTGGCAGTAACAGCTTCGCCATCGCCGGCAATCTCTCGCGCACCGGTTCGGCCATGGTGGCCAACGACATGCATCTGAGCCTGCGCGTACCCGATATCTGGTTCCGCGCACGCTTGCGCTATCCCGATCCGACCGCACCCAACGGACAGCGCGATGCCGTCGGCGTCACCCTTCCCGGCACACCGGCGCTGGTGGTCGGTTCGAACGGCCAAATCGCCTGGGGCTTCACCAACAGCTACGGCGACTGGCTGGATTGGGTTCGCGTGCAGCGCGATCCGCATGACTCGAGCCGCTACAAAGTACCGGAGGGTTGGGCAACGATCGACAAACACGAGGAAGCGATTCGCATCAAAGGCGCTCCGCCCCACATCCTGGAAGTAGAAGACACGCGCTGGGGACCGATTCTGGCAAAGGACACCGACGGTGCCCCGCTTGCACTGGCGTGGATTGGCGGCCTGCCCCGCGGCTACAACGTTGCCTTGATGCAGTTGGAACGCACCACCAGCGCATCGGCCGCGCTGGATCTCGCACCGACGCTGGGCATGCCGCCTCAGAACTTCGTCGTCGCCGACAGCGCCGGCCATATCGGTTGGACCATCGCCGGCAACAGCATTCCGCTGCGCACAGGATTCGACCCACAGCGTCCGGCCGACTGGTCGCAAGCGAACACCGGCTGGACTGGCTGGGCCGCGCCATCGCAATACCCGCGCATCGAGAACCCCGCCGATGGACGGCTTTGGACCGCCAACAATCGCACGGTCGGCGGCGATGACCTGAGCTTGCTCGGCGATGGCGGACACGACCTCGGCGCACGCGCTCAGCAGATCCGCGACGATCTGCATGCACGCGCCGATTTTGGCGCTGGCAACCTGCTCGACATCCAGCTCGACGATCACGCCGTCTTCCTCACTCGCTGGCAGCAGTTGCTGCAACAGACGCTGGCGAGCACACAAAACCCGACGCTCGATCAAATGCGCCAGCTCACTGCTAGTTGGCGCGACGAAGCGGCGGTCGATAGCGTGGACTACCGACTGGTGCATGCGTTCCGCGACGAAGTGCACAAACTGGTGCTGGCGCCTTTCGCCGCGCAGATCCAGCAACGCTTCCCGGATTTCGAGTGGCCAGGCCCCGGCGATCAGGAAGCCGCGGTGTGGGCGATGATCCAGCAACAGCCGGCCAATCTGCTCGATCCGACCTATCACGATTGGCATGCGCTGCTGCTGCAGGCCGCACAGAATGTGGCCGACACCTTGAGCAAACAACCGGGAGGATTCGCCGCGCGCACCTGGGGCGAGGTCAATCACGCGCAGGTCAATCATCCCCTTTCGCGCGCCCTGCCTCGCTTCATCGCAGGCTGGCTAAACATGCCGGACGACGAACTACCGGGTGACCACAACATGCCGCGTGTTGCCGCCCCTGGCTTCGGTGCTTCCGAGCGATTCGACGTGGCGCCAGGTCATGAGGACCAAGGCATTCTGGAAATGCCGGGCGGCCAAAGCGATAACCCGCTATCGCCGTTCTACGGCGCCGGTCACGAGGATTGGGTCAAAGGTCGGCCGACACCGTTGCTGCCAGGAAGCGACCAGCACACGCTGACGCTGCAGCCCGCTTCATAACGCACTACGCCAGCAACATCCGCTCGCAAATGGCCTGATACAAGTCCGGAAGACGTTCGAGTTCAGCCACATCGACACATTCATCCACTTTGTGGATGGTGGCGTTGACGGGACCCAACTCGACGACTTCCGCACCCAAGGGTGCAATGAACCGCCCATCCGACGTGCCGCCTCCCGTACTTTGTTCCGGCTCGAGCCCACAAAGATCGCGGCACACCGCTACGACCACTTCGCGCAGATGACCGCCCGGCGGCGTCAAGAACGATTCACCGGAAAGATTCCATTCGAGCGTGTAATCCAATCCGTGAGCGGCGAGGATCGCCTCGGTGCGCTGACGTAGATCCGCAGCCGTGCTTGCGGTGCTGTAGCGGAAGTTGATCAACGCCGTGAGCGAGCCAGGTATCACGTTGTTGGCACCGGTGCCGGCGTTGAGATTGGAGACCTGGAACGAGGTCGGTGGAAAATCGGCGTTGCCATTGTCCCAGCGTTCGGTCGCCAGGGCGGTGAGTGCGGGCGCAAACGCATGGATCGGATTGAGTGCTTTCTCGGGATAAGCGACATGCCCTTGCACACCGCGCACGGTCAAGGTCGCAGACAACGAGCCGCGACGGCCGACGCGAATCAGGTCGCCGAGTTTCTGCTTCGCCGAGGGTTCGCCTACGACGCACCAATCGATGCGCTCGCCGGTCGCGCGGAAGTGTTCGGCGACGCGCCGCACACCGTCGAGATTGGTTGGGCCTTCTTCGTCGCTAGTCAGCAGCAAACCTACGCGACCCGCGTGATCGGGATGCTCAGCAACAAAACGCTCAAGCGCCACCACCATCGCCGCCACCGAGCCTTTCATGTCGGCAGCACCACGGCCATACAGACGTCCATCGCGCACAGTCGGTTCGAACGGCGGGCTTTGCCACGCGTCTTCCGGACCGCTGGGCACGACATCAGTGTGGCCGAGAAAGACGAGTAGCGGCCGTTGCCCCGGCGCGTTATCCGCACCGTGCGTGGCCCACAGGTTGTCCACTTCGCCGTAGCGCAAGTGTTTGACATGAAAGCCTAGCCGGCGCAGGCGATCGCCGATCAGCGGCAAACAGCCGGCGTCTTCGGGTGTCACCGAGCGGCGACGGATCAGGTCGGTGGCGAGATCACATACCTCGGACATAACGGTCAACGCCCGAACAGTTTCTTGAAGCCATTGTCGGTGAACCCGACGCTGACTGCGCCATCAGGCTGCACCACGACCGGGCGGCGAATTAGTGCGGGGTATTCCTTCAACAGCAACGTCCATTCCGGATCGCTGCCGGGGTTCTTACGCTGCGGCAACAGATTGCGCCAGGTGGTACCGGCCTTGTTGATCAGCTTCTCCCAGCCGCCGAGTTGCTGCGCCCAGTTTTTCAACGTCGCCGCGGGTACTGGATTCGCGCGGTAATCGACGAATTCATGCGCCACTTCGAAGCGTGCCAGCCAGTTGCGCGCCTTCTTGCAGGTGTCGCAGTTCGGGAGACCGTAGAGCGTTGGGATAGTCATGGATTGAGATCCGTCTTGCGTTGTTGCCGTTGCAGCATGCGCAGAATGAAGTAAAAAGTGGCCGCCGCAGCCAGATGCTTGATCGTGTGCCCGCTGATGACGCCTGCCGTCAGCCGGAAGATCGCCAAATCAAACTTTTCACAGACAAACGCCACCGCATAACACGCCAGCGCTGGCAGCAGCATACGGCGTTCGGTCCATGATGTCGGCAACAAGGCCAGTGCAAGCAAGATCAGGAGAATCGCACCGCCTTGCGCGATCAGATAAGGCATCAGGTTATCGCTGAGCTTCCAATACACCACGCTGCCTACACCGAGCAGCGTCAGCACCAGCAACGGCAAGTCCGAACGCCAGCGCAGCCGTTCGGCATAGATCGCGGCGAGCAGCGGCATGAACACCACGGTCATCGGCAACCGATCCCACACCAATCGCGCATCCGAGGGTGCCCAGTGGTAGTAGCCGGAGCCGAAGGCGGTGAACACCAGACCAAGGAACATCCATGCGTAGGCATGCCGTGGCGTGGATTCCATCGCACGCACCGAAGGTGTGCGCATCGCCGCCAGGCCAACCAGTCCGACCACGAGGAACATCACATTCGACGCAATGTTCCCATAGTTGGGAATGCCCAGCCATGCACGTTGATCCGCAAAATCGTGATAACCCTGCGGCTGCGCGAAGGGCGGCAGCGCAAACGCGAGTATCAACAGCACCACACCCAACATGGCCAATGCGCAAGCACGGCCTCGCACGCGTTGAGCTGGGGCTGCGATGGGCACTCCGCTCACTCGCCGCTGCGCAGAAGTTCGTTGATGCCGGTCTTGCTGCGTGTCTTCTCGTCCACCTGCTTGACGATGATCGCCGCATACAGACTGTGGCTGCCGTCCTTCGCGGGCAGATTGCCGGCGACGACCACACTGCCAGCCGGTACACGACCGTAGCTGATCTCGCCCGTTGCACGGTTGTAGATGCGGGTGGACTGGCCAAGGAAAACACCCATGCCGATGACGCTGCCCTTCTCCACCACCACGCCTTCGACCACTTCGGAGCGCGCGCCGATAAAGCAGTTGTCTTCGATGATGGTGGGATTGGCCTGCAGCGGTTCCAGCACGCCGCCGATGCCGACACCACCCGACAGGTGCACACCGGCACCGATCTGCGCACAGGAACCCACGGTGGCCCACGTATCCACCATCGTGCCGGCGCCGACATGCGCGCCGATGTTGACGTAGCTAGGCATCAACACCGCATCTTTCGCCACATGCGCACCGCGACGCACTAGCGCGCCAGGCACGACGCGCGCGCCAAGGCCTTGCAGCTCCGCATCGTTGCCATGCGCGAAACGCAGCGGCACCTTGTCGAATGCCAACGCCGCACCGCCGTCGACCACACGATTGCTGTTGATGCGGAAATACAGCAGCACCGCCTTCTTCAACCACTGGTTAACGGTCCAGCCACCTTTGCCATCCGGCGCAGCAACGCGCTGTTCGCCCGACTCAAGCAAATCGAGCACATGACCCAGCGCAGGACGCAGATGAGTTTCGATTTCGCTCTGGCTGAGTTCGTTGCGACGTTCGAAGGCGTCGTTGATTAGGCTTTCGATGGACTGCATGGGAGTGACTCGTGTTCGGATCGATGGTGAAGATTACATCCACGCGCCAGGCGGCGACGTGTCGTCGGCGTAGCCTTTACTCAGATCAGTGCAAGTACGACAGGCAATACGATACCCGCCACCAGTACAACGCTAATCAGAACAGGTTGACGTGTATAGCGATAAGCCATGTACACGCCAATGAGGGTCGACACAAACAAACCCAGCGCGACGAAGGCGAAGAATATTTTCAGAGGCAGCGGATTTCCCGCCTCAGCCTTCGGGGCATCGGGCTTGATCTGTACCGGCGCCACAGGATTGACGACCGGCGTGGAAGCGGAAGCCGCCGGAGCCAGGCGATGTTCGTCAGCGTCGACCGGGTGTGGCTTACGCGCCGGAACCGTCATGGTCTGTTTCTTGTGCAACTGGGCTAGTGTCATCAGCCAGGACGGCGGCTTGTAATCGCTGCCACGGGTCGTTTCGTGCAGGCTAAACACCTGCAGGCCGCCGCTGAGCGCGAAAAACAGCAAGGTCGGCGCGATAAATACGCCGACGTAAAGATGGATCTGCCGCACGAGTTTGAGAAATGCGTGGGATACGGACATGGATACACGGCCTTCTTGGCTGGTCAACCAAACGGGAAAAGGGGATTCACGATGACGGGCCGCATGCGCGGCCCCGCGGGAATCATCCCTTGGCTGGTCCGATCCGCTCCGCCAAAGCCTGCCACAGACGCTGTTGCTGTGTCTCGCTCAACGGTGCATTGCGGCGGTCGGTGAGCTGGAAAAAGTCCTCCACCCGCTCACCGAAAGTGGCAATGCGTGCATCGTGCACGCGTACCTCGCAGGCCATCATGACCTGCGTCACCGCCGCCAGCAGGCCTGGCCGGTCGCTGCATACCAGAGCCATCTGGGTGCGCCCCCCGGAGTGTTTGAAGTCGATGCGCGGGGTCATCTGGAAATGCTTCAGATGCCGCGACATGCTGCGCCGAGGCGGCATGATCGGCGCCGATTGCGCCAGCGCGCGTTGCAGGCGCTGATGCAGCTCTTCGGCACGATCTGCGCTGGCCGGTTTTTGATTTTCCGCCTCCAGCAGCAGGAACGTGTCCATCGCCTTGCCGTCGGGCGACACAAGCACACGTGCTTCCATCACCGAAAAGTGCAGACGGTCGAGCATCGCCGTGACGTTGGCGAACAAGCCATCGCGATCAGGCGCGCAGACGAAGAGTTCGGTACTACCGCGCACGGATAGCGGATGCACGGCGATCAGCGGCAGCTTGCCGCCAGACTGCAAAATCGCGGCGGTCTGCCAGGCAACCTGCTGCGGATGGTGACGTAGAAAGCTCAGGGCGGGGAACCCTGCCCAGACCTGCTCGACGGCAGCGGGATCGTAGCCTTCGGCTTTCAACAGTGCCAGGGACTGCTCGCGGCAGGCGGCGATGCGCGCCGCTGCGTTCGGCGAGGGCTTTGCATCGCGTCGCAGGGCATAACGTGTCGCTGTGTAAAGGTCGGCCAGCAGGCGATCTTTCCATGCATTCCATAAACGCGGACTGGTACCGATGATGTCGGCAATGGTCAGCAGATAAAGCTGGCCGAGCCGCTCCCGGCCACCGACGGTTTCGGCAAAGCGATGCACGACATCCGGATCGGTGATGTCCTGCCGCTGCGCGGTAGTACTCATCAACAGATGCCAGCGCACCAACCACGCTACACGCTCGGTGTCGTCTTCCGGCAGACCTAGTTTGTGACAGAACGCTCGCGCGTCCTCTTCGCCCAACACAGAGTGATCGCCACCGCGTCCCTTCGCGATGTCATGAAACAGTGCCGCGAGCAACAGCACTTCCGGCTTAGGCAACGTCGGCCACACTTCGCATGCAAGCGGAAATTCGGCCTGTGTCGCGGGCTCGGCAAAACGCGCCATGTTGCGCAATACACGCAAGGTGTGTTCGTCCACGGTGTAGACGTGGAACAAGTCGTACTGCATGCGGCCGAACACCTTGCCGAATGCAGGCAGGATCGCCGCCAGCAGACCGTGGCGGTTCATGCGCCACAGCGCATCGACCGCGGGCGCACCGCGGCGCAACAGTTGCAGGAAAGACACCAGCACCTGCGGATCGTCGGCAAGTGCGATGCCTTGCCCAGCGGTCGCTTGATGGATGCGACGCATGGTGTCGGCAGTGAAGCCGATCAAGCCCTGCTCGTCGAGTCGTGCGATGAAGATATCGACGAGCGCAGCCGGCCGATGCATGAAAAGATCGGGATCGCGCACCGCCAGCCGCGCGCCGTAGCGAACGAAGTCCCTACCTACCGACTGGGGGGCGCTGGGTGGCTCGAGCATTTCCTGGAAGCGGTCGGAAATCTGTACGCCTAGACGCTCCACCTGGCTCGCTGCGCGGTAGTAGCCCTGCATGAACTGTTCGACGCCAAGGTTCTTTTCGTGTTCGTCCTCGAACCCGAGACGCGCTGCGAGTGCGCGTTGATGATCGAACAGCAACCGCTCCTCCGGTCTGCCCGCCTCCAGATGCAGGGCGAAGCGGTAGCGGCGCAAAGTTGCCTCGGCCTGCAGCAGGGTGTCGCATTCGGCAGGATCGAGCAGACCTTCGGCGACCATGTGAGGAAAATCGCCCGCATGAGCCAACCGTTGTCCCAGCCAACGCAGTGAATCAAGCGTGCGCAAACCACCGGGACCGTCTTTGAGATTGGGTTCAAGGTTGTAGGCGGTGTCGTCGAAACGCGCGTGACGCGCATCGCGCTCGGCGAGGCGCGCGCGCAGATACTCGCGCGGCGGCCACAAACCCGGTGCATCGACGATCACGCGTAGGCTCGCGTCGAGCGCCGGATCACCGACCAGACGCCGCGCATCGAGCAGGCTGGTGAAAACGCTAGCATCCGCCGCTGCGAGTGTCTGGCATTGCGCTGGATCGCGCACGGCATGCCCGACTTTCAGCCCAATGTCCCACAGCGTGGCGAAGCATTGTTCGAGCGCGCGCAAGCGTGTCGTGTCGGGTTGCTCAACCAACGCCAGCAGGTCGATATCCGAATAAGGAAACAGCAGCCCACGCCCAAAACCGCCGATGGCAAATAGTGCTGCGTTGCTGACTTCGCCGAGGCAGGCCGTCCATACGTGCACCACGATGCGCGTGACGGATTCGCCGCGCCGGCGCGCCAGCGCGGTCGCATCGGCACCGTCGCGGAAGGCCAACGCGATGGCGCGGTCCAGGTCGCCGAGCAACTGCCGCAATGCGCGGCGCGCTTCGCCGGACACACCCGAGCGCGGCACGGCGACCGGCAAGCGCGGGAGTGGCGGCAGATGGAGAGCAGCGACCTCGGTCATGGATCCACAGCATCCAAGGAATCAGGCAACGAGCGTAGCCCTCTGCTCAAGCAGCGAGGGAACATGATGCGTGTCGTTGAGGCGAACCCGAACTGGCGGTTACGCATCCGGCCAGGGCGTGAGGATCTCGTAGCCATCGTCGGTGACGGCGATCGTGTGCTCCCACTGCGCCGATAGCGAGTGATCCTTGGTCACCACCGTCCATCCATCCGGCAACTGCTTGGTTTGCGGTTTGCCGGCATTGATCATCGGCTCGACGGTGAACGTCATGCCCTTCTGCAGCACCACGCCAGTACCCGGCTTGCCGTAATGCAGAACCTGCGGCTCGTCGTGATACACCTTGCCGATGCCATGTCCGCAATACTCGCGCACTACCGAGAAACCCGCCGCTTCGGCATGCTTCTGGATGGCGTGGCCGACATCGCCCAGCGTCGCGCCGGGACGCACCGTCTCGATGCCACGCATCATCGCTTCATGGGTGGTTTCTACCAGGCGTTTTGCGAGCACGCCGGGCGTGCCCACGTAATACATGCGGCTCGTATCGCCGTGCCAGCCATCTTTGATGACGGTGACATCGAGATTGATGATGTCGCCGTCCTTGAGCACTTTGCCCGGGCTGGGAATGCCGTGGCAGATCACATGGTTGACCGAGGTGCACAGGGTCTTGGGGAAGCCGTGGTAACCCACATTGGCAGGGACCGCCTTCTGCACGTTCACGATGTGCTCGTAGGCGAGCCGATCCAGCTCTTCGGTGGTGACGCCGGGCTTGACGTGCTCCTTGAGCATGGCCAGCACTTCGGCCGCCAGCTGGCCGGCGACGCGCATGCCTTGGAGGTCTTGGGCGGTTTTCAGGGTAATGGCCATAGTTCCACTGTGATATGGCGGCAAAGTCTCTAAAAACCAGTGACTTGCCGCGAAGTCTCGGCCCCGGCTATACTTTCCGGGTTTTGCAGACCGCTTCCGGCCAATCGATGGCCAGCACGGCGCAAAGCGAAGCGGGATTGTAACCGCCCTGCGGTACAAGCCCAACCAATGCCACACACGTATCGGCACCGTCTTCGGGGTGCTGCGATGTCCTCCTAACCATGGGCATTGCGGTCGAAGCTGGGGATACGTGGAGGTCCCAACCCCCGGGCCACCTGAAAAGGCCCACTGCTGGAGTAACACCATGGCTCAAGTCACCATGCGTCAGATGCTGGAAGCTGGCGTGCATTTCGGTCACCAGACCCGCTACTGGAACCCGAAGATGGCTCCGTACATCTTTGGCGCCCGCGGCAAGATCCACATCATCAACCTCGAAAAGACCCTGCCGCTGTTCACCGACGCGATGAACTTCCTGTCGGGTCTTGCGCAGAAGCGCGGCACCGTGCTGTTCGTCGGCACCAAGCGCTCCGCCCGCGAAGCCCTGGCTGAAGAAGCCGCGCGCGCCGGCATGCCCTTCGTCACCGCCCGCTGGCTCGGCGGCATGCTCACCAACTTCCGCACGGTGAAGCAGTCGGTCGCCCGCTTGAAGGAACTGGAAGCAGCCGAAACCGATGGCAGCTTCGACAAGCTGGTCAAGCACGAAGTGCTGGCCCGCCGCCGCGAGCGCGCCAAGCTGGAAAACTCGCTGGGCGGCATCAAGAACATGAACCGCCTGCCCGACGCGCTGTTCGTGGTCGATATCGGCCATGAAAACATCGCCGTGCAGGAAGCCAAGAAGCTCGGCATCCCGGTGATCGCCGTGGTCGACACCAACTACAACCCGGAGCTGGTCGATTACGCCATCCCGGGCAACGACGACGCCATCCGCGCCATCCAGCTGTACGCCCGTGCCGCCGCCGACTCGATCCTCGAAGGCAAGGCTGCCGCACCGGCTGCCGCCCAGGGCGACGCCAACGAGTTCGTCGAGCTGGACGGTGAAGGCAACCCGGTCGCCAAGGACGACGAGCGCAAGGCTGCCGCACCGCGTCGCAATGCGCCGGCCAAGAAGGGCGCCCCGCGCGGCGGCGATCGTGACAACCGCGGTGGTCGCGGCGGTCGCGGCGGCCGTTCGCACGACGCCGCTCCGGACGCCGAGTAAGCCTTACCCGCTGCCGTGGCGGCGTGTCCGCCACGGCACATTCAAGATTCCCGAGGAACCCTGATGAGCACTATTTCCGCCCAACTGGTCAAGGAACTGCGTGAGCGTTCCGGCGCCGGCATGATGGAATGCAAGAAGGCGCTGGTCGAAAACAACGGTGACATCGACGTCGCCATGGAATGGCTGCGCAAGTCCGGCCTGGCCAAGGCCGATAAGAAGGCCGGCCGCGTGGCCGCCGAAGGCCGCGTTGTGTCCGCTCAGGCCGCCGGCAGCGCCGTGCTGGTCGAAGTGAACAGCGAAACCGACTTCGTCGCCAAGGACGACAGCTTCGTGAAGTTCAGCGACAACGTCGCCGACGTGGCGCTGAAGTCCGGCGCCAGCGATGTCGACGCGCTGAAGGCCGCCGCCTACCCGGGCGGCAGCACTGTGGAAGAAGCCGCCAAGACCCTGGTCGCCACCATCGGCGAGAACATCCAGGTGCGTCGTATGGCGCGCGTCTCTCATAGCGGCACCATCGGCAGCTACATCCACGGTGGTCGCATTGGCGTGCTGGTCGCGCTCAAGGGCGGCTCCGAAGATCTCGCCAAGGGCATCGCCATGCATGTGGCCGCGATGAACCCGGCCTACGTGCGTGCCGAGGACGTCCCGGCCGACTTCCTGGCCAAAGAAAAGGAAATCGCGCTGAGCCAGATGTCGGACAAGGAAAAGGCCAAACCGGCCGAGATCCTCGAAAAGATCGTCGGCGGCAAGGTCAACAAGATCATTTCCGAAGTCACCCTGCTCGGCCAGCCCTACGTGTTGGATACCAACACCACGGTCGGCGACGTGCTGAAGAAGGAAGGCGCCGATGTGATCTCGGTGGCCCGCCTGGCTGTCGGCGAAGGTATCGAAAAGGTGCAGGACGATTTCGCTGCCGAAGTGATGAAGCAAGCGGGTCTGGCGTAAGCCTGATCGACTTACCAAAAAAGCCGCGGCAAGCCGCGGCTTTTTTTATGCCCGAAACACGAACGAGAGGACCATAGCGCGCAGATTCGGGCTGATGCGCTGACGTTTCACGCCGGCCTCCGCTACAATGCCCGCGTTTTGCATCACACAATCCGGAGCCTCCATGAGCGAACAGCTAAAGTACCGACGCATCTTGCTCAAGCTCTCTGGTGAAGCATTGATGGGCGATGCCGACTACGGTATCGATCCGAAGATGATCGGCCGACTGGCCGACGAAATTATCGAAATACAAAAGGCCGGTGTACAGATCGGCGTGGTGATCGGCGGCGGCAACATCTTCCGCGGCGCCGGGCTGGCCGCGGCAGGCATGGACCGCGTTACTGGCGATCACATGGGCATGCTGGCCACCGTGATGAATGCACTAGCCATGCAGGACGCCATCGAAAAGCGCGGCGGTTTCGCACGCGTGATGAGCGCGATCCAGATCCACGACGTGGCCGAGGACTTCATCCGCCGACGCGCCATCCGCCATATCGAAAAAGGCCGCATCGTGCTGTTTGCGGCAGGCACCGGCAACCCGTTCTTCACCACCGATTCGGCAGCTGCGCTACGCGCGGTGGAAATGGGCGCAGACCTGTTGCTCAAGGCCACCAAGGTCGATGGCGTCTACAGCGCCGATCCGGCCAAGCATAGCGACGCCAAACGCTTCGAGCAGCTGAGCTACGACCAGGTGATCGAGCGCAAGCTGGCGGTGATGGACACTGCCGCCATCGCGCTGTGCCGCGACCATCGCATGCCACTACGCATCTATGACATGACCGGGCCAGGCAACCTGATGCGCATCATGCGCGGCGAGGCCATCGGCACGCTGGTGGACGCAAACTGAAGAAAAGCGGGGACGGGGCCACCCATTCCCGCTTTTTGCCCCCCTGCTATACTTAGCGGCTTGCACGCCAACGGGTGATTTCCTCATGCTCAACGACATCAAACGCGATGCCCAGACCCGCATGGGCAAGAGTATCGATGCCCTCAAGCACGACTTGTCCCGCCTGCGCACCGGTCGCGCGAGTACCACGCTGGTGGACAACCTCAAGGTGCCCTATTACGGCTCGGACATGCCTCTGAATCAGGTGGCGTCGATCTCCTTGGCCGATGCCCGCTCGATCGTCATTACACCGTTCGAAAAGAACATGGTCGGCCCGATCGAGAAGGCTCTGCTGGCTTCCGATGTGGGTATCACGCCTACCACCGCCGGCACCGTGATCCGTCTCAACATGCCGCCGCTCACTGAAGAGCGCCGCAGGGAACTGGCCAAGCACGTATCGCACGAAGGCGAGAACGCGAAGATCGCGATTCGCAACGTGCGCCGCGACGCCCTGCAGCACGTCAAGGATCTGCTCAAAGAAAAGAAGATCACCGAAGACGAAGAACGCAAGGCTGACGACGAGATCCAGAAGCTCACCGACCGCTTCGTCAAGGAAGTCGATACCGTAGCGAAGGCGAAGGAAGAGGAATTGATGGCCATGTAAAGGCCATCGGCGGCTGCGCCATCGGGGTTGGGGAACGTCCTCTCTCTATCGAGAGAGGCAACAGATTCGCGGGCTCATATCCTTCGCCGCGATCCTCTCGTCAAAGAGGCAATGAAGCGATCGCACATGGCTATTTTCTGACGATCGCTTCTCGTGCATCCGCTCCAGCGAGGCAACCATCGCGTCAGCGCTACTCTCCATCCATGACCACGACCCTGCAAAAATACGTACCCCGCCATATCGGCATCGTGATGGATGGCAATGGACGCTGGGCGAAAGCGCGCCACCGTCCGCGCAGTTTCGGCCATAACGCCGGCCGCAAGGCCGTGCGTGAAGTGGTGGAAGGCTGCCTGCGCCAGGGTGTAGAAGCGCTGACCTTGTTCGCGTTTTCCAGTGAAAACTGGCAGCGACCGCAAGATGAAGTCGGCGCGCTGATGGATTTGTTCGTGCGCGCCCTGGACAAAGAAGTCGATGAGTTGCACAGCAACGGTGTTCGCCTGCGCTTTATCGGCGATTTGACCGCTTTCGAAGCTCCGCTTCAGCAACGCATGCTCGCCGCGATGCAGCGCACCGCGGGCAATGACAAGCTGCATATGAACGTGGCCGTCAACTACGGCGGCCGCTGGGACATCGTGCAGGCCGCTCGCAAGGCTGCCACGGCCGTGGCCCGCGGCGATCTGCCGGTGGAAGCCATCGACGAAACCGCATTCGAACGCTGGACCTGCCTGGCCGACGTACCGCCGTTGGATCTATTTATCCGCACCGGCGGCGACCGCCGCATCAGTAACTTTCTGCTGTGGCAACTGGCCTATGCGGAGCTGTATTTCACCGATACGCTGTGGCCGGATTTCAACCAGGATTCGCTACAGCATGCCATTGATGACTTTGCCCGCCGCGAACGCCGTTTTGGCCGCACCGGCGATCAGGTCGCCCAAGCCTGATCGCTAAGGAACGCCTCATGTTGCGCCAGCGCGTCCTAACCGCCCTGCTACTCGCTCCGCTAGTCATCCTGCTAATCCTGTTGTTGCCGACAGGTGTCTTCGCCTTGTTGCTGGCCCTGGCCTTCCTCGCAGCGACATGGGAATGGGCACGGTTGGCCGGCATGAAGAGCCATGCCACTCGCGGCGTGCTGCTTGCGTTCGCCGCCGCCCTATTTGCGGTGCTGTGGTCGCTGCGCGCGTCGGGCTGGCTGTGGCCGGCGTTGATCGTCGCTGGGGTGGCGTGGTGGCTGCTGGTGTGCGTGTGGCTTCGCCATTTCGCATTCGGCGCGGCGCCCACGCCCGAAAACCGTAACCTGAAATTGCTGGCCGGGGCTTTCGTGGTGTTTCCGGCCTGGGTCGCAGGCGTGAGCATCCATGGCAGCGAGCCGCATGGCCACGTCTGGACGTTTCTCGCGATGCTGCTGGTGTGGGCGGCCGATACGGGCGCTTACTTCTCCGGCCGTTTCTTCGGTAAGCGCAAACTCGCACCGCAGATCAGCCCGGGCAAGACCTGGGCCGGCGTGTATGGCGCCTTCGCGACCAGTGCGCTGGTGATCGTCGTAGGCGGCTGGCTGCTCGGCGTGCGCGATGCGCGGCTGATCGGACTGATTGCCGTAACGATCCTGACCGTCGCCAGCTCCATCGTGGGCGATTTGCTGGAAAGCCTGATGAAGCGTCACGCGAACGTCAAAGATTCAGGCGTCCTGTTCCCGGGCCATGGCGGCCTGCTGGACCGCCTCGACAGCGTGTTCGCCGCGCTGCCGGTGTTCGCGCTCGGCATGTTGCTGCTGAAGCTGCTGAGTCCTTGAAAGGGTAGGCATGACTCGCAACGTCGCCGTCTTCGGAGCCACTGGTTCGGTCGGCGCGAATACGCTCGATGTCATCAGCCGTCACCCGGACCGCTTTCGTGCCAGCGTGCTGGTCGCCCACCGCAATGTCGAAGCACTGACGGCATTGTGCGTTCGACATCGGCCCGACCTGGCGATCATCGCCGAGACGTCGCTTGAAGCCGAGCTCGCTCGCCGACTGGCCAACGCAGGGGTTCGATGCGATATCGCCAGCGGTCATGACGCGATCACCCAGGCCGCTGCGTCGACGCGCTGCGATACCGTGGTCGCAGCTATCGCCGGCACCGCCGCGATCGATTCCACCCTGGCCACGGCACGCGCCGGCAAACGGCTGCTGCTAGCCAACAAGGAATCGACCGTGATGGCCGGCCCGCTCCTGCAGCGGGCACTGGCCGAAGGCGGCAGTGAGCTGATCCCGGTGGATTCGGAGCACAACGCCATCTTTCAATGCCTGCAAGGAGGTCGCCCGAACCTCAAGAGCAGCGGCGTGAAGCGGTTGATCCTCACGACCTCGGGCGGCCCATTCCGTGGTCGCCGTCGCCCCGACCTGATGACCGTGACCCCGGAACAGGTCTGCAAACATCCGAACTCGGTCATGGGCCGCAAGACTTCCGTCGATTCGGCCACGCTGATGAACAAAGGTCTGGAAGTGATCGAGGCCCACCACCTGTTCCAAGCCTCCGCCGACCAGATCGACGTGCTGGTGCACCCACAGAACCTGGTCCATTCGCTGGTGGAATACGTCGACGGCGCGGTGCTGGCTCAGCTCGGCAATCCGGACATGCGTACCGCGATTTCCTACGCACTGGCCTGGCCCGAGCGCATCGAAGCCGGCGTAAGCGCGCTGGATCTAGCCACCGGCGCGCCGCTGGCCTTCGAGAAGCCGGACCTGAATACCTTCCGCTGCCTGGCCCTCGCTTTTCAGGCCCTGAAGGAAGGCGGCGACGCGCCGGCCATCCTCAATGCGGCCAACGAGGTCGCGGTGAGCGCGTTTCTGGCCGGCTCCCTGCCCTTCCTGTCCATCGCCGACCTCATCGAGCAGGTTCTGACGGAACTGCCGGCACAAGCTGTGGTCGATATTCAGACCCTGAGCGAACGCGACCGGACAGCCCGAGAGGCCGCCCGACGGGTACTTCGCAACGCTTGCTGATAAGCTTTGAGCTTCCCTTGAGACGTACCTGATTGATGAATCCCTTTTTCGGCTCCGTGTTCTGGTTGGCAGTCACGCTCGGCGTGCTGGTGACCTTTCACGAATTTGGACACTACTGGGTCGCTCGCCGTTGCGGCGTGAAGGTGTTGCGCTTCTCTATCGGCTTCGGCAACGCCATTTGGAAGCGCATCGGTCGTGACGGCACTGAGTATCAAATCGCTGCGATTCCGCTCGGCGGTTACGTCAAGATGCTCGATGCGCGTGAAGGTGAGGTCGACCCCGCGCTACGTCATCAGGAATTCACCGCGCAGCCGATCTGGAAGCGCGTCGCTATCGTGGCCGCCGGCCCTGGCTTCAATATCATCTTCACCATCGTTGCGTTCTGGTTGATGTTCGTGATGGGGCGTACCGATTTCGCACCGGTAGTGACTGCCGCGCCGCAAAGCATGGCGGCCCAGGCGGGTATACGACCCGGCGATCGACTGCTTAGCGTGGGTGGCACGCCCGTCACCACCTGGAGCGGTTCGTTCGATGTCATTGCCAACGCCATGCTGGGTCGCACACCCCTGCCAGTCACGGTGCGCGGCAGTGATGGTGCGGAACGTTCGCTGGTGTTGCCGCTCAATCAGCTGCCCGCCGATGAGGACGTCGGCCAATACATGGACAAGCTGGGGTTGATGCCTGCACCGGCACCGGCGGTTGCCGCCATCGTTGAGCCAAGCGAACCCGCTGCGCTAGCGGGATTGCAAGGCGGCGACCGTATCGTCAGCGTTAATGGTGTTGCGGTAGCGAATTTCGATGATCTCAGCAAGCAGATCGTGGCCGCTGCGGCCAAGTCGCCTGCGCTATCGCTGGGAGTGGAGCGCAACGGCAAGCCGATGCACTTTACGGTCACGGCTCGCATGGAATCGCGCAATGGCGAAGCACCCCACTGGATGATCGGGATCGGTCATTCCGCCGCTGAAACGGCCATTCAACATTACGGACCGGTCAAGGCACTGGTCGCTTCGCTCGATCTTACGTGGGAGCGCACTACCGAGACTTTCGGGATGGTCGGCAAGATGATCATGGGCGAAGCTTCCACCCGCAATATTTCGGGTGTGATCGGCATCGCCCAGGTGGCCAATGCGGCGGCCCAGATGGGCCTCGACCGGTTTCTTGAATTCCTCGGTCTGGTGTCGCTCAGTCTGGCGATCATCAACCTGCTGCCCATTCCAATCTTGGACGGCGGGCATCTGCTGTATTACCTTATCGAGCTGATCAAGGGCAGCCCGGTCAGCGAGCGGACCATGATCGCGGGCCAATATGTGGGTATTGCCTTGCTGTTCACGCTGATGGGGTTGGCGTTCTACAACGACATCCACCACATCATCCTGCCTTCGTGAGACGGATGCGCGCCGCCGACAACCCAGTGTTGCCTGCTGGCCGCGGCATCCTCATCACGCGGCAAACCACCCGCAACGCGCAGCACCCGGAGTTTTCTCGCCGGTCATGCCCAGCGTGAGTGGGGATAAAAAAACGGGGTCGGGATCGTTCCGGCTTCAGAAAAAATGTAGCGAGGCGGTCGGATCGACCGCCTCGTCCGAATAACACAACGGAATCGACGATGAAGCGTATCGCCGCCCTGATCCTGCTTGCCTCTCTCTCTACGAGTGCCTTCGCACTCGAGCCATTCGTCGTTTCCGATATCCGCATCGAGGGCCTGAGCCGTATTTCGGCCGGTACGGTGTTCAACTATCTGTCGATCAACAAGGGCGACCGCCTCACCAACGAGGAGGCCCAACAGGCCATCCGCGCGTTGTACAACACCAAGTTCTTCAGCGATGTCGAACTCGAGCGTGACGGCAGCATCCTGGTGGTCAAGGTGGTCGAACGGCCGTCGATCGCCAAGCTCACCATTCGCGGCAACAACGACATCAAGACCGACGACCTCAAGAAAGGCTTGAAGGACATCGGACTGACCGAGGGCGAGACCTTCGATCGCCTCGCGATCGATCGCGTCCAGCAAGAGCTGATTCGTCAGTATTACAACCGCGGCAAATACAACGTGTCGGTGATCCCGCACGTGACCGAACTCGATCGCAACCGCGTCTCCATCGATATCGAAATTCGCGAAGGCAAGGTCGCCAAGGTCAAGGAAGTGAACATCGTCGGCAACACGGCGTTCACCGACAAGGAAATCGAGAAAGATTTCGAAACCGGCACCACCAACTGGCTGTCGTGGTATTCGAAGAACGATCAGTATTCGCAGGACAAGCTCTCGGGCGACCTGAAGAAACTGCAGTCGTACTACATGGACCGCGGCTACGCCGACTTCGGCCTGGATTCCTCGCAGGTCACCATCGCGCCGGACAAGCGCGCGATGTACATCACGGCCGACGTTGTTCAAGGCGACATCTACCACATTTCCGATACTCATCTGCTGGGTCAGCTGATCCTGCCGGAAGACACGCTGCGCAAGCTGGTGTTCGTGAAGAACGGCGATCTCTTCAGTCGTCGTGCGATCGAGGCCACATCGGACTCCATCAAGGCCCTGCTGGCCAACATCGGTTATGCCTTCGCCAAGGTCAACTCGGTGCCCAAGCTGGACAAGGACAAGCACACCGTCGACGTCACGTGGTACATCCAGCCGGGTCCGCGCGTTTATGTGCGCCGCGTGATCTTCCAGGGCAACACCCGCACCGAAGACGACGTGCTGCGCCGCGAAATGCGCCAGCTGGAAGGCTCCTGGTACTCGCAGGCGGCGATCGACCGCTCGAAGATCCGTCTGCAGCAGCTAGGTTTCTTCAAGACCGTCACCATCGACAAGCAAGTGGTGCCGGGCAGCGACGACGAAGTCGACCTGACGGTGAAGGTGGAAGAACAATCCGCCGGCAGCCTGACCTTCGGCGTAGGTTATTCGCAGTACTCCGGCATCATCCTGTCGAGCTCGGTGTCGCAGAACAACTTCCTCGGCACCGGCGACCGTTTCAGCGTCAGTGCCGAACGTAGCGACTACCTCACGCAGATCAATGCCGGCTACTACAACCCGTTCCTCACCGAAAACGGTGTCGGCATCGGTTACAACGCCACGTTCTCGCGCGCCGATTACAGCAACCTCGGCAGCCAGTACGCCAGCTATTCGAACAGCACCAAATCGTTCTCCACCACGCTGGGTATCCCGGTTACCGACTTCGACCGCATCAGCGGCAGCCTCGGCATCGGCAGCACCAAGATCAACACGTATGAGGGCTATACCCCTCAGCCGCTGGTCGACTACATCAATGCGTTGGGTCACCAGACCATCCACAGTTGGACGGGTTCGCTCAGCTGGGTGCACGACACCCGCAACTCGTACTGGGCACCGACACACGGTGGACAGCTCACGGCTACGGTTAGCACCGCACTGCCGGGTTCAACCGTGCAGTACTGGATCTTCAACGGCGAGGCCAACCACTATTGGCCGATCGGCAAAGGCTTCGTGTTGTATGTCGACGGCAAGGTTGCGTACGGCGACACGTACGGCAATCAGAAGTACGCCAACACCACGTCAGACTACACACCGGCCGGTGGTGGCAACGCACAGGTCGGCTACAAGGCAGGCCAGACAGTCGCCTTCCCATTCTGGATGAATTTCTACGCCGGCGGCGTGACCGACGTGCGCGGCTTCCAGGACAACACGCTCGGCCCGCGCGTATGCGCAGGCGTCGATACGAACGGCGCTCCCATCAAAGCGCAGTCGAACGGCTACTGCCCGAACAGCACCTACTCCTACGCACAGCCGGTCGGCGGTGCGTTCAAGGTGCTGGGTACCACGGAGCTCTATCTGCCGCTGCCGTTCCTGAAGGACATCAACACAGCACGCGTCTCCTTGTTTGTCGACGTCGGTCAGGCATACACGAATCTGCAGAGCTTCAAGTTCGGCGGTCTCGACGCTTCTGCCGGTATCTCCCTGCACTGGCAGGCGCCGATCGGTCCGCTGATCATCAGCCTTGGCTTCCCGTTCCGCACCCAGCCGGGCGACAGCCAATACCTGGAACGCATCCAGTTCACCTTCGGCAGCCAGTTCTAAGGCCGTAAGCCCTGATCTGTCCGCAAGGGCACGTTTCAAGAAAGCGCGGCTATGCCGCGCTTTCTTTTAGATCCGCAAAATAGTGCGCGCAGCCAGGATTCACCCCCTACAATGCGCCGCATGCCGGGGAACCTTGCATGAGCACGATCCAATTCAGCGTGGCCGAACTCGCCGAACGCTTCGCCCTTGAGTTCAAGGGTGACGGCGCACGCCTCATCGACGGTGTCGGCACACTGGCCGGTGCGGGCCCCAGCCAGCTGAGCTTTCTGGCCAACAGCAAATACGCCGCACAACTGGCGAGCACGCACGCCGGCGTAGTGGTGCTGGGCGCCGATGCGCTGGCCAGCTGCCCTACTTCCGCGCTGATCGCGCATGATCCGTACGTGACTTATGCGCGCATCGCTGCACTGTTCGAGCGTCTGCCAGCCGCCGCACAGGGCGTGCATCCCAGCGCAGTCATCGCTCCCGGTGCACGGGTGAGCGCCACTGCAAGCGTAGGCCCTTGTTGCGTGATCGAAGACGGTGCCATCGTCGAAGACGGTGCCGTACTCGGTCCACATTGCATCATCGGCTCCGAATGCATCGTCGGCGCACAGTCGCGACTGGTCGCCCGCGTCACCCTGGTCACGCGCGTGACCTTGGGCAAACGCGTGCTCGTGCATCCCGGCGCGGTGATCGGCTCAGACGGCTTCGGCCTGGCTTTTGACCGCGACCATTGGGTAAAACTGCCGCAACTCGGTGGCGTGCGCATCGGCGACGATTGTGAAGTCGGTGCCAATACCACCATCGACCGCGGTGCACTGGACGACACCGTGTTGGAAGAAGACGTGCGGCTGGACAACCAGATTCAGATCGCCCATAACGTCTATATCGGCGCGCATACCGCCATGGCAGGCTGTGCAGCGGTGGCCGGCAGTGCGAAAATTGGCCGCTACTGCATGATCGGCGGCAACGCCGGCGTGCTGGGGCATCTGGAAGTGGCCGACCGCGTTACCATTACGGCCAAGAGTCTGGTGACACATTCGATTCGGGAGGCCGGTGAGTATTCCTCCGGCGTGCCGCTGCAGGAAAACCGTCAGTGGCGCCGCAATGCTGCGCGCTTCAAGCACCTGGACGAGTACGCGCGCCGATTGTCGGCGCTGGAAAAGGATAATAACGATGACTGACAACACCGCTTCGATCACGCTGCCGGTGAACGTGGAGCAGATTCAGCAGCTGCTGCCGCATCGCTTTCCGTTCCTGCTGGTCGACCGCGTGATCGAGATCGTGCCGGAACAGAGCGTGGTGACGCTGAAGAACGTGACCATCAACGAACCGTTCTTCAACGGACATTTTCCGGGCCATCCGGTCATGCCGGGCGTACTGATCGTCGAAGCCATGGCGCAGTCGGCCGGCTTGTTGACGCAAATCAGCGCACGCATGAAGGGCAACTCAGCCAGCGCGCTGTTCTATCTGGCCAAGGTCGATAACGCGCGTTTCAATGCACCCGTCGTGCCGGGCGACCAGTTGCGCATGGAAGTGCGCCTAAAGCGCCTGTTCCGCAGCATGGGCCTGTTTGAGGCACGCACCCTGGTCGACGGCAAGGAAGTGGCGAGCTGCGAGTTGATGTGCGCCGCGAGGTCCGAGAAATGATTCATCCGACTGCGCAGATCGATCCATCTGCCGTCATCGGTGCCAATGTCCGCATTGGCGCCTTCACTGTGATCGGTGCCGACGTGCATATCGGCGATGGCACCATCATCGGACCCCACGTCGTCATCGAAGGGCCGGCGCGGATCGGACGCGACAATCGCATCGCGCAATTCGCCTCGCTGGGCGGCGACCCGCAAGACATGAAGTTCGACGGCGAACGTACCGAGTTGGTCATCGGCGATCGCAACCTGATTCGCGAATTCGTTACCGTCAATCGCGGCACGGGCGACGGCGGCGGTGTAACGAGCATCGGCAACGACAACTGGCTGCTGGCCTATGTGCACGTCGCGCACGACTGCAAGATCGGCAATCACACCATCTTCTCCAATTATTCGGCCCTGGCCGGCCACGTGGAAGTCGGCGACTGGACGGTATTCTCCGGTTACTCCGGCGCTCATCAGTTCTGCAAGATCGGCGAGCACGCATTCATCGCGATGGGTTGCCTGCTCGGGGCGGACGTGCCTCCGTTCCTGATGATGGCCAACGACCAGAGCGGACGTCCGCGCGGCTTGAACACCACCGGCCTCAAGCGCCGCGGCTTCGAGCCGGAACGCATCACGGCCATCAAGCGCGCCTACCGCACGCTCTACACCTCGGGCCTGCCGCTGGCTGAGGCACGCGAGCAATTGGTGGAACAAGCGAAGGAAAGCGAGGACGTGCGCGCCATGCTCGAATTCCTCGACCGCAGTGAACGGGGGTTGGCGCGTTGATATGCGCCCCGCATATCAACAAATCAAACACGGGCTTTGCTTGACATGTCTAACGACTCCAACAGCCCCTTGATAGCCATCATCGCCGGAGAAGACTCCGGCGACCAACTCGGCGCAGACCTCATCGTCGCGCTACGCCGCCACTATCCGCACGCCCGCTTCGCCGGCATCGGCGGCCCCCGCATGCAACAGCAGGGCTTCGAGTCGTGGCACGACATGCGCGAGCTGTCGTTATTCGGTTTCGCCGAAGTGGTCAGCCACCTGCCGCGTCTGTTCGCGTTGCGCAAAGAACTGGTCGCACGACTCATGGCCGAAAAACCCATCGTCGTGATCGGCATCGATGCGCCCGATTTCAATCTCGGCGTCGAGCGTCGCTTGAAACAAGCCGGCTTGCGCACCGTGCATTACGTCAGCCCGTCGATCTGGGCCTGGCGCGAAAACCGCGCGGAAAAAATCGGCCAAAGCGCGAACCGGGTACTGTGCCTGTTCCCGATGGAACCACCGATCTACGGCAAGCACGGCATCGACGCTCGCTTCGTCGGTCATCCGTTGGCCGACCGCTTCCCGCTCGTCTCCGACCGTATTCCCGCGCGCCGCGCCTTGCAGCTGCCGCTGGATGTACCTGTTCTCGCCGTGCTGCCTGGCAGCCGTCATTCCGAGCTGGAACGGTTGGGCGCACCTTTCCTGGATGCAGCGCGACGCGTCGCCGCCGCATTGCCTGGTTTGCGCGTCGTCATCCCCGCCGCCAATCCGCGCGCACTCGCAACGCTCAAGACCATGCTTGCACGTGGCCCCCACGACGAGATGATGCCCATGCTGCTCGACGGCCAAGCGCACGACGCGATGCTCGCCGCCGATGTCGTGTTGCTCGCCTCCGGCACGGCCACGCTGGAAGCGATGCTCGCCAAACGTCCGATGGTCGTGGGCTATCGTGTTTCGCCTGTGAGTTATCGCATTGCGCGCATGCTCAACATGCTCAAGACCGATGTCTACGCGCTACCCAATATCCTCGCTCGCGCCTGCGGCATGGGCGCCGATGCGATGCTGGTACCCGAACTGATGCAGGACAACTGCACGGCAGCGAAGCTGGCCGACGCCACGCTCGAACTCTTCCATGACAGCGAAAGGCGCGGCGCGATCGTCGCCGCATTCGAACAGCTGCACGAGAGCTTGCGCGGCAATCTGCATGGCCGCGCCGGTGATCATGCGGCGGCGGCGATTGTGGAACTGCTCGACAAACCTGCCACCGCAAGCCGGTGATACACATGCTCCATGACGTTGATGGCTAGCCCGGTCCCCACGCCTCGATCCGCTGGAGAGAACGACACAACGCGCGTATTCGTCGCCGGTGTCGACGAAGCGGGACGCGGCCCTTTGGCGGGACCCGTGGTCGTTGCAGCAGTCGTACTCAATCCGCTCGAACCCATCGACGGACTGGACGATTCCAAGAAGCTCAGCGAAGTCCGCCGCGAACGCCTCTATCCGCTGATCATGGAACACGCGCTAGCTTATTGCGTGGTGGTAATCGAGCCGGAAGAAATCGATCGCCTCAATATTTTCCAAGCCACCATGACCGGCATGAGCCGCGCCGTCGCCGGTTTGACTCTCACTGCCACCGAGGCGCTTATCGACGGCAACCGCCTGCCCAAGGATCTGCCTTGCCCAGGGCGCGCCATCGTTGGAGGCGATGCGCTTGAACCAGCCATCAGCGCGGCATCCATCCTGGCCAAAGTAAGCCGCGACCGATTGATGGTCGCGATGGAAACGCAACATCCAGGTTACGGTTTCGCTGTTCACAAGGGTTATCCCACACCTGCTCACTTGGCCGCACTGGAGCGCCTAGGCCCGTGCAGTCAGCACCGCCGCAGCTTTGCGCCCGTGAAGCGCTTGTTGGACCAGGGGCAGTTGTTCTGAATCGAACGCCGGTCCGCTTTCATCGTCGCTTGCGTTCATCCAACCATGCCACCTTTCCTATTGCGCGCACATCCAAGCAGGCATAGGAATAGAACCGCAAGGCCGCTGCGACAGACCGCATGCACTGACCCGGCGACCACTCCGCACGGACGCTACCGTCAGCCGCCCGATGCCGCGATGCTCGTGGAAGAACCACCGTGCGTCACGCGCAACGGATTTTCTGGAGAGTGTCATGATGCTTGCTTTCCGCCGCCGCCCTACATCGGAAAAACAGTCAGCCAACGACGCACCCGCCGAAGCCCCGGACGCGCCACCGAATCATGCCGATGTCAGCCCGCACCACCTGGACTACGACCATCGGCCGCTAAGTGTGGAAGGTCTTTCGCACTACACCCAACCGGTTGTCGATGAACGGTTCCGCGTGCACTAAAGGTGCGCCGCTCTCTGCGTTAGCCCCTTCCCCCCTTTGGGGTACGCGGGGAGAGCACATGGATATGCTCGGCTTTGAGGAGCGAGGAGAAGGTTGGGATGAGGGGCCAATCTTGCCTAACGGATGATTCAGAGCATGCTCTGATGAAGGTTCATCGCAAGATTGGCCCCTCACCTCAATCCTCTCCCCAAAAGGGGAGAGGAGGCTGAGCATCTGGCAAGCGCCTGCTTGTCAATTCTTGCCCGCACCCGACCACACCGCTAGGCTGAGACATTGCTTCGCGTGCGAGCCATGCCCCTCCGTTTCGCTCATCTGCATCTGCACAGCGAGTACTCGCTGGTCGACTCGACCATCCGCATCAAGGCGCTGGTGGAGGCCTGCGTGCGCGACAAGGCTCCGGCGATAGCGCTCACCGACGAATGCAACATGTTCGCGCTGGTGAAGTTCTATAAGGCATGCAGCGCCGCTGGCATCAAGCCGATCAGCGGATGCGACCTGTGGATCAGCGCGCCGGACGATCCACGCCCTTGGCGTCTTACCGTGCTGTGTCAGAACCACGAGGGTTATCTCAACCTCTCGCGGCTGGTATCGCGTGCGTGGCGGGAAGGTCAGCATGGCGGGCGGGCACTGGTCGATGCAGGGTGGCTCACCGCCGATACGTCGTCGGGACTGATCGCCCTGCTTGGGCGCGAAAGCGAGATCGGACGCATGGCGGTCAATCAGGGCACCGAAGCCGCCGAGTCTCGTCTGCAGGCGCTGGCAAGGCTTTTCCCCGATCGCCTGTACCTGGAGTTGACCCGCAGCGGCCGCGAGGGTGAGGAAAACTGGAACAACGCCGCGCTCGCGCTGGCCTCCACGCTGTATTTGCCGGTGATCGCCAGCAACGACGTGCGCTTCCTCAAGCAGGACGATTTCGAGGCGCACGAAGCACGCGTGTGCATCAACCAAGGCCGCGTGCTGGCCGATCCCAAACGTCCGCGCGACTACAGCGACCAGCAATACCTGAAGTCCCAGGCCGAGATGGCCGAACTCTTCGCGGATATCCCCGAAGCACTCGAAAACGCCGTCGAGCTGGCCAAGCGCTGCAATCTCGAACTCACCTTCGGTACCTACTATCTCCCCAATTTTCCGGTGCCGCCGGGTCACGATCTGGCCAGCTACATCCGCGAAATCGCTCGCGAAGGACTGAAAGAACGCCTCACAACTGCACCGCTCGCGTCGGGCTTTACGTTGGCCGACTACCAAGCGCGCCTGGAACGCGAGCTGGACGTCATCATCGAGATGGGCTTTCCAGGCTACTTCCTGATCGTGGCCGACTTCATCAATTGGGGTAAACAGAACGGTATCCCGGTGGGGCCTGGCCGCGGTTCGGGCGCGGGCTCGCTGGTGGCCTGGGTGCTGAAGATCACCGACCTGGACCCGCTGCAATTCAACCTGCTGTTCGAGCGCTTCCTCAACCCCGAGCGCGTGTCGATGCCGGACTTCGACATCGACTTCTGCATGGATCGCCGCGACGAGGTCATCGACTACGTGGCGCGCAAATACGGCCGCGACCACGTCAGCCAGATCATCACCTACGGCTCCATGGCAGCCAAGGCCGTGTTGCGCGATTCCGGTCGCGTGCTGGGCATGGGCTACAACGCGGTCGATCGCATCGCGAAACTGATTCCGCCGCGCCCGCTCGATCTCACCCTGTCCGACGCGCTCGGCCGCTCGGAGAAATCGCAGAAAGAACCCGACCGTGTGGTGAAGGAATTCTGCGAGCTCTACGCGCAGGATGACGAAGCAAAATCGCTGATCGACCTGGCGCTGAAACTGGAAAGCCTCACCCGCAATGCCGGCAAGCACGCAGGCGGCGTGGTGATCGGGCCGCGGCCGCTCACCGAGTTCGCGCCGCTGTACTGCGAACCGGGCGGCGCCGGCGTCGTCACGCAATACGACAAGGACGACGTGGAAGCGGTCGGCCTGGTGAAGTTCGACTTCCTCGGTTTGCGCACGCTCACCATCATCGACTGGGCAGTGAAGGCGATCAACGCGCGCCGCGCGAAAAGCGGCGAAGCGCCGCTGGATATCGCCGCATTGCCGCTGGACGATGCACCCACGTACGAGCTGCTGAAAAAAGCGCAGACCGTCGCCGTCTTCCAGCTCGAATCCTCCGGCATGCAGCGCATGATGAAAGATGCGAAGCCGGACCGCTTCGAAGACATCATCGCGCTGGTGGCGCTGTACCGCCCTGGTCCGATGGACCTGATTCCCAGCTTCGTGGCGCGTAAACACGGCCGCGAGGAAGTGGTGTATCCCGACCCGCGCGTCGAACCGATCCTGCAAGAGACCTACGGCATCATGGTCTATCAGGAGCAGGTGATGCAGATGGCGCAGATCGTCGGCGGTTACTCGCTCGGCGGCGCCGACTTGCTGCGCCGCGCGATGGGCAAGAAAAAACTCGAGGAGATGGCGAAGGAACGCGCCAAGTTCCGCGAGGGCGCCGCCAAAGACGGTCTTTCCGGCGACAAGGCCGACTCCATCTTCGACTTGATGGAAAAATTCGCCGGCTACGGCTTCAACAAATCGCATGCTGCCGCCTACGCACTGGTGTCGTACCAAACCGCGTGGCTGAAAACGCATTACCCCGCCGAGTTCATGGCCGCCACCATCTCGTCGGACATGGACAACACCGACAAGGCGGTGACCTTCCTCGACGAAGCGCGCGCCATTGGCCTCACCGTGCTGCCGCCGGATGTAAACGCATCGAACTTCATGTTCGTGGCGGACGAGCCCAAGGTGATTCGCTACGGCCTCGGCGCCATCAAAGGCGTGGGCCACGGCGCGTGCGAATCAATCGCCGAGGAACGGCGCAAAGGTGGGCCGTACAAGGATCTCGCCGACTTCTGCCGCCGCGTCGATCCCAGCAAACTCAACCGCCGCGTGCTGGAAGCGCTGATCCTTTCCGGCGCGCTCGATGCGCTGGCACCCACGCGCGCCAGCCTGATGCTGCAATTACCGGACGCGATCAAGGCCGCCGAGCAACATTTGCGCGACCGCCAGTCCGGTCAGAACGACATGTTCGGCGCCTCGACGGGCGCCGCCGCTCCCGTCGTGCATGTGGAACTGCCCACCGCACCCGAATGGCCGCTGGAGCAGAAGCTACAAGGCGAGCGCGACACGCTTGGGCACTACCTCTCAGGCCATCCCACCGACCCGTGGCGCGAAGAACTGGCGCAACTGGCCACCTGCCCGCTGGGCGAAATCGCCGACCGCTACCAGCCACCCCGGCCGCGTAAAAATGACGGTGACGACGGCAACCGCTTCCGCCGCGGTCCCGACACGCCCTGGACGGTCGCCGGCATGGTCACGGCGGTACGCAAGCGTGGCGAAAGCGACGCCTTCGTGCGCCTGGAAGACGGCACAGGCGTCATCGAGGTGAGTTTCTTCGGCGAGCTCTATCAGCAGGTCGCCCCCCTGCTCACTCGCGACGAAATGCTGGTGGTCGAAGGCGGCCTACGCATCGACGACTTCTCCGGCGGCGGTTTCCAGGTGCGCGCCCGCAGCGCCTACACCCTCGGCGACGCCTGCCGCCGCTATGCGCGCCTGCTGCGGGTGAAGATCAACGGCATCGGCCCCGACTTCATCGCGCAACTGCGGCAAGCCCTGGCCGGCCATCGCGGCGGCCGGGCCAGTGTGGTGCTCAGCGGTTACCACAACGCCACGGCGCAGGCCGATTTAGAACTAGGCGAGGACTGGCAGGTGAATGCCATTCCCGAGTTGCTGCGCACCGTGCGCGGCATGCCCGGCGTACTGGCCGCGGGAGTACGGCTCGTCAAAAGCGGCCACGGGGAATAAGGGTCACAAAAGGGGCCACCATGCCGTTGCCACCCCACCTATCCCATACGCCCCCGTTCCCGCCTTTTTGGCCGCCCCGGTATACTGCCCCGCTTCCGTGCCACCCCGTGCCCGAATGAATCCCAACTTCCTCGATTTCGAACAACCGATTGCCGATCTCGAAGCCAAGATCGAGGAACTGCGCCACGCCAGCAGTGGCCAGGCCGTCAACATCGACGACGAAATTCGCCGCCTGCGCGAGAAAATGAAGATCAAGACGGCGGACATCTTCCGCAATCTGGATTCGTGGCAGACCACTCAGCTTTCGCGCCATCCCGCACGCCCCTATACGCTCGATTACATCAGCGTGATGTGCGAGGAGTTTCATGAATTGGCCGGCGATCGCGCCTATGCCGACGACGGCGCCATCGTCGGCGGCCTGGGCCGCATCAATGGCCGCTCGGTCGTGATCATCGGCCACCAGAAAGCGCGCGATACGAAGGGCAAGCTCAAGCGCAACTTCGGCATGCCCCGCCCTGAGGGCTACCGCAAGGCGTTGCGCCTGATGAAGATGGCCGAGCGTTTCAAACTGCCGCTGCTCACCTTCATCGACACCATGGGTGCCTACCCCGGCATCGGCGCCGAAGAGCGCGGCCAGAGCGAAGCCATCGCCCGTAACTTGCTTGAAATGGCGGAGCTGAAAACGCCGATCGTCTGCACCGTCATCGGCGAAGGTGGTTCCGGTGGCGCGCTGGCCATCGGCGTCGGCGACCGCACCCTGATGCTGCAGTACTCCACCTATTCCGTCATTACCCCCGAAGGCTGCGCCTCCATCCTTTGGAAGAGCGGCGAAAAAACCAAGGACGCCGCCGAAGCGCTGGGCATGACCGCGCCACGTCTGTTCGAGCTTGGCCTGATCGACAAGATCGTGCGCGAACCATTGGGCGGCGCGCATCGCAATCCGCATTCGATGGCGGTGCGCCTGAAAGCCGTGTTGCTCAATCAGCTGGATGAGCTGGAAGCCCTGCCGATACCTGAGCTTCTGGAACAGCGTTATCACCGTTTGCGCGGCTACGGCGCGTATCAGGAATAACGCCACGCACCGCTCCCTCTCCCCTCCGGGGTACGCGGAGAGAGCACATGGATGTGCTCGGCTTTGGGGAGCGAGGAGAGGAAGATGTAGCCTGCGCGCGACATCCAAGGAATCCCCCCATGGCCAACGATCAAGCAACCAAACTCGCCGTGCTGATCGACGCCGACAATGCCCAGCCGGCGATCGCCGAAGGGCTATTGGCCGAGGTGGCCAAATACGGCACCGCGCACGTAAAGCGCGCGTATGGCGACTGGACCAGCAATCATCTGAAGGGTTGGAAAGATCAGCTACTCACGCAGTCGATCCAACCGATCCAGCAATTCGGCTACACCAGCGGCAAGAACGCCACCGATTCGGCGATGATCATCGATGCGATGGATCTGCTTTATTCGGGTCGCTTCGATGGTTTCTGCATCGTATCCAGCGACAGCGATTTCACTCGGCTGGCGGCGCGCATCCGCGAATCGGGATTGATTGTCTACGGCTTCGGCGAGCGCAAGACACCGGAACCCTTCCTCGCCGCGTGCGACAAATTCATCTACACCGAAATCCTTGCGGCAAAAGCGGATGAGGAGCAACCGCTCAAACCACGCACACGTGCGCAGCTGAAACAGGACAGCAATCTGATCAATCTGCTGCGCAACGCTATCGATGCCGCGTCCGACGATGAGGGCTGGGCTGGGCTCGGCGGCGTCGGTTCGATCATCACCAAGCAGCGCCCGAACTTCGACTCGCGCAGTTGGGGCTACGGCAAGCTAAGCGAATTGATCGACGCCATCGACCTGTTCGAACTGGATCGGCGCAGCCCTGGCGAGGGTCGCCCCAAAGTGATCTATGTGCGCAACAGGCAAAAGCCGGCGACGCGTGAATAACAACGTTCCACTGCTGGAAACCTTGCAGCTGGCGCTGCGCACCCAACAACCGGGCGCACTGTGCGTGGCCTACAGCGGCGGGCCGGATTCCACCGCGCTGCTGCATGCGCTCGCCAGCTTGCCGGAGGCCCATGCGCGTGGCCTGCGTGCTCTGCATGTGGATCATGGACTGCACACGGAAAGCGCTCGCTGGGCAGCACATTGCCGCGCATTCTGCGCAACGCTTGGCGTTGCCTGCGATGTACGCCTCGCCAAAGTGGATCGCCTCGCCGGCATCGGACTGGAAGCCGCGGCCCGTCATGCACGTTACGCGATCTTCGCCGAACACCTGCATGCCAACGAATGTTTGTTGCTGGGCCATCACCAGGATGACCAAGTAGAAACAGTGCTGCTGAAATTGCTGCGCGGCGCCGGACCGGAAGGACTCGGCGGTATGCGCGCGCAGCGTCCGCTAGGTCGCGGCATGCTATGGCGGCCGCTGCTGACCCTGCCGCGACAGGTGCTCTGCGACTATGTCGATGTGCACCAACTGCCCTGTATTCACGATCCTTCCAACGACGACACGCGGCTCGCACGCAATCACTTGCGCCATGACATCCTGCCCCGGCTGAAAGCGCACTGGCCGCAAGCGGTGGTGTCTATAACGCACAGCGCATTGCTATGCCGTGCAGCTGCAGACACCTTGCAGCAGGATTGGCTCGTCGCGCTTGAAGTCTTGCGTGATGACACTACCAACAGTCTCGACGCATGCGGATGGCTCGCCTTGCCATCCGCCTTGCGTGATCCGCTGCTGGCGCACTGGCTGCATGCTCAAGGTTTGCCGGCACCGACCACAGCGCAGCGCCAACAGATCGAACGTCAGTGCACGGCGCAAGACGGCCAGTTGCCCTGCATTCAATGGCCCGGCGCCGAAGTACATGTATGGAAGCATCGCCTGTGGGCGATGGCGCCACGCCGTGCTGCGCAAACGCATGCGGAGCTGCAGTGGCAAGGCGAGGCGTTGCAACTGCCTGATGGCGGTCTGCTGACTCTGGAACCCACCGCGCAACTTCCGGTCATGTTGAACGTACGATGGCGCGGTGGCGGCGAAAGGATCAAGCCTACGGGTGATCGCTACACACGCGACCTTCGTTCACTGTTCCAGACCGGCGCTATCCCACCGTGGCAGCGCGATGCATGTCCGCTGCTCTATGAGGGCGACGAGCTGATTGCGGTGGCTGATCGTTGGTTGAGCGCCCGTGCCGAAGCCATTTTCAGCGAAGCAGAGGCGCAACCGTGCTGGATGCCCGGGCGCTAGAGCTTACGGTTTTTCACCCTCCAATCGCTGCGGCACAGGCGCTACCGCTGCCCCCATCACCCTGCGATTGACAAAATACATCAGTACGAACGATGCCAGCGTGGTGAACACCAACACATCGCCCAGCACGTCGAAGTGCACCAACCGACCGTCGCCGGTCTGAACCACAACCATGCCACCCAGCATCGCAGCAAGGCCGCCGGACATCTGCTGTAAGGAAGAGCTGATCGACATGTATGCGCCGCGATCGGAAGGCTTCGGCAAACCGGACATCAAAGCGGACGAGGAAATGATGCGCGAGAAAATGCCGACCTGCAGCAGCGCGCTCACCGTGATCAGCGTCCACAGCGACACGTTAGAAAGCCGCGTGTAGATCAGCACCATCACGATCGTCACCGCGCAGCCGAAGGCGAATACACGGAACTTGCCGAAGGTGTCGCTGGCCCTACCGAGCAACGGCCCCATCACTGCCGACACCAGGCCCGTAATCAGATACACCACCGACAGCATCTCAATCGAAATACCGACGTTGTGCACCACAAACAAAGTGGAGTACGGCATCAGCATGAAGCCGCCCATCGTCAGCAACGCCGTGGTGATGAACCCGATCAAATAGGCGCGCGTGGTCAAGGTATGCAGCAAGTGATGCAGTGGATTCTTGTCCGGACGCAGTGCCAAGTGCGCGTTGACCGGACGCAGACGTCCGATGATCGCGCCACCCACCACGGTGCAAACCACCACGATCAGGAAAAACGGCGCATTCCAGCCCCAATGGCTGGACAAGTACAGGCTCAACGGCAAGCCCAACACCGTGCTGGCCGCGAACGCGGACTGGATGAAGCCCATCACGCGTCCGCGCATCGACAGCGGAAACAGATCGGTGACGATGGCCATCGATGCCGCACCCACCACGCCGGCGAACATGCCGGTCACCATGCGCGCCAGCAGCAGCAACGTGTAGGTGTGAGCAAGCGCGCAGAACAACGTACCGAGCATGAAACCGCTGTAGAAGATCACCAGCAGCTTCTTCCGGTCGAAACGATCGGCATAGCCCGCCGCGAGAATGCCCGACACGCCTGCGGCGAACGCATAGGCCGATACGACACGACCGAATTGCGCGGGCGTGACGTGCAAGGCGGGCACCACCAGCGCGCCCAACGGCGCTAGCAGCATGAAATCCAGCACGATGGTGAACTGCAGAAAAGCCAGCACCGCCACGACGAATTTCTGATAGCCGGAAAAACCCGTGCCGCCCGGTTCGGCGGCATCCAACGACGTATGGGTCACAAAAACTCCTAGGGCGAATCGCTGCCGAGTGTCGAGCGGCTGGGGACAGTATCGCAAGATAGTGTTTAGATATATCGAAATCAAGCGCCCACCCATGAACTGGAGGGGCTGCGCCAGCGAACCTTACCTCGCAAACATGTCCCAGCTGCGTCACCTTGACTCGCCGCAGCGATTGATTCCGCCCTAGCGCTGCGCTAGCGTTGCCGGCCATGGTCAAGCCCACTTCTGCACCCGCCGAAACCGCACCACCGGTCGCCGATTTCGAGCATTCGCTCGACGAGCTCGAACAACTGGTAGCGCGCATGGAAGGCGGCGATATGAGCCTCGACGAATCGCTCAGCGCCTTCGAGCGCGGCATCGGCCTCTACCGCCACTGCCAGCAAGCCCTGGACCAGGCCGAGCTGCGCGTGCGCCTGCTGCTCGACCCCGATGCACCCGACACCGCCGAACCGTTTGAACCCGAAGCCTGAATTAAGTCCGGCTCTGCGGGCGTTGATAGCCCGCGCCGAACACGCGCTCGGCGAAGCACTGCCGTCGGAAGACCTGCCCCCCATCGAACTGCACCGCGCCATGCGTTACGCCGTGCTCGGCGGCGGCAAGCGTCTGCGCCCTTTGCTCACCTATGCCACCGGCCACGCACTCGGTAACGACGGCCCCGAATTGGACGCACCCGCCTGCGCGGTAGAACTAATCCACGCCTACTCCTTGGTGCACGACGATCTACCCGCCATGGACGACGACGCCATGCGCCGCGGCCGCCCCACCTGCCATATCGTCTTCGGCGAAGCGATGGCGATTCTTGCCGGCGACGCCCTGCAGGCGCTGGCCTTTGAAATCCTCGCCCGCGGTAACCGTGCTCGCGGCATGGACATGCTGAGCACGCTAGGCCACGCCTGCGGTGCCGAAGGCATGGCCGGCGGGCAAGCGCTCGATCTGACGGCCGTCGGCCGCTCGCTGACCGTGACCGAACTGGAACACATGCACGCCTGCAAGACCGGCGCGTTGATTCGCGCGTCCGTGCAACTCGGCGCATTGACGGCGGGTGCCGATGCACAGGCCATCGAGGGGCTGAATCGCTATGCCACGGCAGTCGGGCTGGCCTTTCAGGTGCGCGATGACATTCTCGACGTCGAAGGCGAATCGGCAGTGATCGGCAAGACCGCCGGCAAGGATGCTGCCGCGGGCAAACCCACCTTCCCCTCAATCATCGGCCTTGACGCATCGCGTGCGCGCCTTGCCGAACTCATCGACACCGCGCTCGGTGCGATTGCGCCGTTCGGCGAACGCGGCGTACTGCTGCGCGAACTCGCGCATTACGCCGCCAACCGCGTTCACTGACGGCGAAGACCACAGCACACATAAAAAACCCGCGATGTCGCGGGTTTTTCGTTTTGGCAGTGGGACGAAACAGCGTTCGCTCAAGTCACCAGTCGCAACGTCCACGGATAGCGATAGTGCCCATCGGAACTGACCTTGACCGCGGCCACGATGCAGAAAATTAGATTCACCAACCACAACACCCCCATCAGGATGAAACCGATCAGGATGATTTGCAGTATCCAGGCAATCACCCACGCAATCAGCATGGTGATCTGGAAGTTCAACGCTTCCTTGGCCTCGCCCGCCAGATACGCCTTGTCGGAACGGTCCTTGTGAATCAACCACACGATCAACGGCACGATAATGTAGAGAACAAAACCGGAAAGATGCGTAATCATCGCCAGATTGCGGTCATTGCTGGACGATGAAACCGGTTCGGACGGCGGTGTGACCTGGTCGGACGGCGTGCTCATAAAGCTCCCTCCTTAGGTGGCTATACCTTTCCCATCACTGTTGGTTTGCGCACGCTTGCGTGTCAAGTGCCGTCTGGCAGCGCCAGCGCCAAGCGTTGCTCAACCAGTTACTTGATCAATCGCAGCGCGAACGGATAGCGATACCGCACGCCTTCATTGGCTTTCACCGCGGCGATGATGGTGAGCACCAACCAGCCGATACCGATAACCACCCACATGGGGATGGCAATGATCAAGCCGATGCCGAACGTGAGGGCCGATAACAACACCAGCGCCAATGTCGCGATAGCCACACTGATATTGAAGTTCAGCGCCTCTTTGGCCTGATCGTTGACGAAGGGCATGCTGTCCTTCTTGATCAGCCAAACAATCAGCGGGCCAACAAAGCAGGCGAAGCCCCCGCCATGCGAAGAAGTGACTAACGCGCCGAGCAGCGCCGACAGGTGGGCGATCATGGCCCACGTGCGCTCCTGGGCAGGAACGTCGCTGGTGGTCGACGACTCACTCGGCGGCGGTACAGCAGACTCAGGCGGAACGCTCATGCGTATCTCCTTCAAGTCGTGCAAACACCGGCCCCTTCCCGGTGTGGGGCATCCTATCAAAGCCCGCAGGATCTTGCCGAAGCCTAATACCGCTTATTCGCCAGCGACTGTCATAGGTTTCAGCAGAATCGAACCGGTCAGCAGATGCGAACGCTTGTCCACGTCGCTGCCCACCGCCGTGATACCGGCGAGCATGTCGCGCAGATTGGCGGCGATGGTGATTTCTTCCACCGGATAGGCGATCTCGCCGTTTTCCACCCAGAATCCGGCCGCACCGCGCGAGTAGTCGCCGGTAATGATGTTCACGCCCTGCCCCATCACCTCGGTCACCAGCAGGCCGGTGCCCAAACGCTTCAGCATGCCGCGGAAATCGTCTGCCGCACCGCCGTCGCCGTGACCCGGTTCGACGATCAGGTTATGAATGCCGCCGGCATTGCCCGTCGATTCAAGCCCGAGTTTGCGTGCGGAATAACTGCCTAAGACATAACGCGCAAGCACGCCGTTTTCGATCAAGGCGCTATCGCGTGTCGCCACACCTTCGGCATCGAACGCGCCGGAGCCTTGCCCACGCAGCAAAAAGGGACGCTCAACAATATTCAGCCACGCCGGCATGACCTGCTTGCCCGCATGATCGAGCAGGAAGCTGGCCTGGCGGTACAACGAGCCACCGCTCACCGCACCGATCAAGTGACCGATCAAACCGCGCGCGATTTCCGGCGCAAACAGCACCGGGCATTGCCGCGTCGATAAACGCCGCGCACCGACGCGCGATAGCGTGCGCTCCGCGGCCTTGTTGCCGAGCGCTTGCGCGCTCATGAAATCGCTCGCACTGCGCACGCTGTCGTACCAGTAGTCGCGTTGCATGCCCGCTTCGTCGCCGGCGATCAGCGACAGCGACAGCGAATGCCGCGTGCCGCGCTCGCTGCCCACAAAGCCGTGCGAGTTGGCATAGACCGACAGACTTTCGCCCATCTGCACGCTGGCACCTTCGGAGTTGGTGATACCGGCATGCGCGCGCCCGGCCGCTTCAATGTCTTGACCCAGCGCAATCGCGTCCGCGGTGTCGATCATCCAGGGATGCCACAGATCCAGTTCCGGGAATTGCGTCGCCATGCGCGAGGCATCGGCCAGCCCGGCAGCGGGATCCTCTTCGGTAAAACGGGCGATGGCGCAGGCCTGGTCCAGCGTGGCCTGGATCGAATCCGCGTTCAGATCGGCCGTGCTCGCCGAGCCCTTGCGCTGCCCGAAATACACAGTGAGGCCGAAGCCGCGGTCGCGCGTGTGCTCTACCGTCTCCACCTCGCCCAAACGCACGTTGACGCTAAGGCCGGTCTCGATACTGGCCGACACCTCGGCCTGGCTGGCACCCGCGGCGCGGGCGCGGCGGATCACATCCCCGGCCAGTTCGGCCAATCGGTCGAGTTCGCGCCGGCTGGCGTCCTGATTGATCGCAACTTCGCTCACGTAAGGTTTCCTGAGGGGCTCACGGGTACAATAGGCAGACATGGGGCCGCCTAGACTCATTGCCAATACTTAGCCCATCAAGGTTGCCACAGGAGCGGCCATGTCCATAGCCACCGGCATCTATCGTCACTACAAAGGCCAGAGCTACCGCGTACTGGGCACCGCCCGGCACAGCGAGACGATGGAAGAGCTGGTCGTGTACCAGGCCTTGTACGGCGACCACGGCCTATGGGTGCGGCCAGCCGCGATGTTCGCCGAATCCGTCGAACTGGATGGCGAACCCATCCCGCGCTTCGCCCTGATCGATGCCATCCCCGGCCAAACCAACCCGGGCCCCTGACCGGAAAATGACGTGAACCGCACTTACACCGACGACCCCGAACACGACTACGGCCCCACCCGCACGCAACAGCGGCGCGATGCGCTGGCCGTGCTGGCGCTCGCCACGCAATTGGTAGAGCTGCCGCCCAGCAAACTCGCCCGCGCAAACCTGCCGGAAGACGTACTGCGCGAAGTCGAAAATACCCGCCGCATCACCGCCCACATCGCCCGCAAGCGCCAGCTGGGTTTTCTCGCCAAAGTGATGCGCCGCCACGAAGACGACGCCTTCGATGGCGTACGTACCCTGCTGGGTGAAAACCGCGAGCAGCTGCGCAAGGAAACCGCCGCGATGCATCGGCTGGAAGCGCTGCGCGATCGGTTGCTGGACGATGACAACGCGTTGCAGGAGTTGATCGATCAATATCCGGATATCGATCGTCAGCATTTGCGTTCACTGGTTCGCCAGGCGCGCATCGAGCGTGACTCGAGCAAACCGCCGCGTGCTTATCGTGAAGTGTTCCAGTTACTGAAGCAGCTCACTACTGCGACCGACGAGGACGCGTAAACACGCGCACGTAGTGGTCGCGTGTCAGCAGTCCAGGGTTGGGCCAGACTACTTTTACGCGAGCGAATGAAAGCCTTGAACACCCGCAGCCTTATCGACTCGGCTTGCCTATCGCCTGCATTTGCGCAACTAACGCCTGCTGACTAGGGTCGTTGCCAAATCGCGCAACAAAATCTGAAATGGTTTGGTTAAGGCCATCACGTGGCTCGTCTTTTTGGATGCTGGCCCGAAGTAACCAGCCTTGTGGGTTATCCGGGCTCATTTGAATGAGCCGATTAGCAATGGCCCAGCCACCATCCCAATTGCGAGTTGAATGCACGTAGAGATTGCCGAGCTCAACCAATGTCCACGTGTCATCGGGGTTCAGGCGCAGTGCTTCCGCGTAGTCTTGCTCTGCGTGATCCACGTCACCCCTCGCCTCATAGGCAAGGCCGCGCACATCGAACGCGTTTTCATCCTGGGGAACTAGCGCCACAAGCGCGTTTCCCTCTGCGAGCGCCCAATCCGATTGACCCAAAGGCGGTAAATCGAATGCGCGGCCCTCGCGGTGATCGATCTTACTTGGATCAAATCGAATCACTTCCGAGCGATAGATCACGGATAGCGCGGTAGAGCTACGATTTTTCGCGGCCCATCCGCCACTCATCAACATACTGACAGGTGCCGCCTCGGCGTAAACATTCCTGTAAAGATCCATCTCGGTGATGGGATTGCAATCGCAGTTTTCGACGTAAGACTCGCCCCCGCTATTTTCCGATAGCAGCAGCCTTAGCAAGGGGTTTTCTTTGGCATGACGCTGAGCACCGGCAATAATGCCTTGCATCTCTTGAACCGTTCCGCCCCACTTGGGCTGCGCCATCCAGACGAGGCGCGCATAAATGGTGTAGTTGGCCGGATCAACCGCCAGTCCACGTTTGGCAGCGTTCACTGCGTACGCACCATCGCTTTCCAGAGCCGCGGCGTAGATCATCGCACCGTAAGCAGGAGTGACTTGCGGATCGAGCTCGACCGCCTTGTCGAGATCGGCGCGTGCCCGCTCTAACAATCGCCCCATCGACTCGAAGGAACTCTGCGGCGTTTTCTTCGCGTAATCGGAGCCGCGGACTTGCTGCGCCATTTGCACATAAGCCGTACCACTGGCAGCCCACGCAAACGCGCTTGTGGGAGACTGGCGCTTCCACGCGTCCATAAGCGCACGGGTTGCTTCCGATCCATCTTTGAAATCGATCATATAGGTGCGATCGAGCGCACCTTGCGCGTCGGGCTTTGACAACTGAGCACGCATGACGTCGGCAAGACGCGCATCCAGTTTCGCCGCATGTCCGGTCAGGATGAGTCGGCGCGCTTCATCCGGCTTCACCATCGGATCAAATTGATAGTGACAATAGGCGGTTGTTACCGCCTCCGACCAATCAAGACCCGGTGGATTTGGGTAAGCGAGACATCTTTGAAGTAGATCCGCGACAGTCTCCGCCTTCCGGGCAGCAACCAGGAACTGATTGAACTGAGCCTCGGTAAATGGCGGCGGCATGAACGGTTGCGCATGCGTCAATCGCACGACGGGTGGATGTTGAACTGCGGCGACAGGCGCCTGAGTCCAGAGCGGTAGCCCAAAGCACAAAGTGCTTGCAATGCCAACTATGACTACCCCGGCCAATAATAGCCAACGCACACGTGACGTCATGTTTTGATTTCCCCTGTCGGCACTTATAGAAAAGGGCTCTGACCCCTTTTTCCCTTCGAAACTCTCCGCTTCCAGAAGGCCATCGAAGCGGAGCTTGGGCGCATTGCGAAGATTCGATCGCAAGGTCGGCCTAGAAAAGAGCTCTGCCCCCCTTTTCCTCAATCACGTCGCTTTACTGGGCAACCCCACCCATCGTATTCAACCCCAAATAACGCACCCAGGCAGGACATAAAGCCCGAGACCGAGAGGATGACGTGTTGCTGTATTGGCATAGTGATCGTCACCAGCACTCGATACTCATTCTCAGGCTGTTCAAGACGCGCGAGACCGTACTGATAGTCATTGATGAATCCAATAACGGTTTCGGCCTTTTCCTTGATGGGTGTACGCAACACAAAGTCCACGTCGCGAGCTATGGAAAAGTCATCGCCATGCTTGTCCAACGAACGAAGAACATCGACGTCCGCCGTTGCCCCAGACATCAAAATTTCGATAACCGACATCTCGAATACCCCAATTGAAAAGGCTGACCCACGTAGCGCCAGCCCCTTTTCTTAATGCGCCAGCATCGCCTTGATGCCGAGGGCCGCTAAGCCAATGACCATAAGCG
>NZ_BSNQ01000002.1 GCF_030160075.1 Dyella lipolytica | reverse complement strand
CGGCGGCGGAACCACCTGCTTGATGATCTGCGGCGGCGGCTGCTTCGGCGGTTCCGGCGGCGGCGGTGGCGGCGGCGGTGGCGGCGGCGGGGGTTCGATGAAGTTCACCTGCACGATCTTGTCTTTCTGGACTTCCGCCGTTTTCGGAGGCGCCGCAGGAGCGATCAATAGCAGGAAAGCAAACGCATGCAGCGCAATGGCTACCGCCAGCGCCCATGTGCGGGCCCAACTGAATGGCTTAGCGCCGGTTTCTTCGTTACTTGAGGCCATCTGTCGCTTTCAATCAGGAGCTAGTCAATCGAGTGACGTGGTCGCAGCACCCAGCGGCAAAGTTGTTCCCTAGAGGGGTGACATTTGCCACTGGACAGTGCGGGAAAAGTCCAACGGTACAACAGCACATGGCGTTTGTATAGCATTTCAGTGGCGGTCTTATGGACGTCCATAAGACCCCGTGATACAGGCGCCAAGCGTCTTTCAATCAATTGCCAATATTGGCTTTTTGCAACCAGGCTTTGGCTTGCGCCGCAGTTTCCGGATCTTTCTTAGCTTCCATCACTGCATCGACCGCAGCGGGCTTGTCCTTGAGGCCGATATTCGCTTGAGCCAGATCCATATAGGCTCGGCCCTTATGTTGCACGCCCTTGCTGATGGCTTGCTGGATAAGCGACTTCGCCGTGCTGTACTCGTTCTGGGCAAGAGATGCCACACCCGCTTTCAGTGCCGGCTCGCCATTGGTGGCTAGCGGGATGGCTTTCTTGTACGCCGCAGCCGCTGCGTCCGTGTCACCACCGATCATGTTGGCGTCGCCCAGCAAGTCGTAGTTTTCGGCGCTGGGTTTCACCACGCCCTTGCTCATGCCTTCCTGCAGCACTTGCACGGCCTTGGTCGAATCGGGACCCGGATCAGATGCTTCTTGCGCGGTATTCATGTAGAGCTTGGTCATCGTCACGTAGTCGTTTTCCGTGGTGACCAAGCCATTCGCTTTGCCCTGCTCCAACAACTTCAGCGCATCGGGATATTTCTGCGATTGAATGAGCAGACTGAGCGAGTTGTGGAATGCGGTTGGATCAGTAGGCGATGCGCTCAACTGTTTCTGCGCAAGCGCCGCGGCCTGATCCTTCTGACCGGAATCGTTGTAATCGAGCATCAGCAGCTGATTCCAGCGTGGATCCGGCTTGTCCGTCATCGATTGCGCTTTCTTGATGGCTGCAATGGACTCTGGATATTTCTGCAAGTGATAGTAAGCCTCGCCTTCCAGCGCATAGGATTCCGGCGTTTCGTTCTTACCTTCGGCGCGCCACTTCTCAACCGTATCGATCGATGGCTGGAACTGATTGTTGAGGAGGTAGAAAGTCGCCAGTTCGTATTCGAGCTGGAAGTACGCGTCGTTCGGCAACACGCCGTTATCGAGCGAACGCTTCAACAGATCGATACCGCCCGGCAGGTCGTTGTTGCCGGCGTGTATACGGGCCATTGCCTGTAGCGCCAAAGCTTGTGCGTATTTGCTCTTGCTGTTGTCGATGATCGGCTGCAGCAGCTGCGTCGCCTTGTCCTTGTCATTCGCTTGCGCTGCATCGATGCCGTCGTTGAGCGCTTTTTGCTCCTTGGCATCCGTCAAGTCGAGCTTCGGTTCTTTGCGGGTCGCGTTGGGATACAGCGGAGCCGCTTTCTGACCGCTCGACGAGTTATCGCTCGCTAGCGCCGGAGTGCTTGCCAACATCAGCGCAAACGCTGCGCCGGCCAGCATCTTCAGGGAAGCGTGTTTCATAGCGTTCCTCAAATGGAAGGAGTCGGATTTCACGCACAAGCTGTGCGGGGGATCACTGAGATTACCCTGAGGCGACTATCGATAACAAGTCGCAATGCGGCATAAAAGCCACATTCAAATCAAAGGCTTATAACATCCACCCCATACGCCCGCGCATTTTTCGCAAATAAAAGACAAAGACGCGCGTATAAGCCGCGCTTCGTCGTGGTCGCAAGAAGGCGGAGGAACGGCAGTTCGTATTAATGCATTAATGCGCGAGTAGCAAACCATTGGCGTGGTGCGGAATATTTTCCGCACCACGTGGTGGCTTTAGATATCGAGATTGGCGACTTTCAAAGCGTTGGCTTCAATGAAATCGCGACGCGGTTCCACCGCTTCGCCCATCAACATCGAGAACATCTGGTCGGCTGCGATGGCGTCTTCAACGCCCACCTGCAACATGCGCCGGGTTTCGGGATTCACCGTGGTTTCCCACAGCTGTTCCGGATTCATTTCACCCAGGCCCTTGAAGCGCTGGATGGTGCGACCTTTCTTGGCTTCGTCCAACAGCCAACTGCGGACCTCGGCAAAGCGTACGACGCCACGCGAAGCATTGCCTCGACGCACGACTGCATCGACCTGGATCAAAGCGGCCAATTGCTGACTGGCATTGAGGATCGGCCGGAATTCCGAGCTGTTGAAGAAGGGTTGCGGCAACAGCCAGGTGTGACTGAGACCATGCTGATCGCGCACCACTTCGATCGCCGCCGGATGCTCTCCGTGCGCAGGGCGCAGCGCCAAGCGATAGCGCGGTTTGCCCAGCCCACTGGTGGCGAGATTCAACGCGATGCCGTCCAGCCAGGTTTGCATCGCCGCCGGATCGTTCCATTGATGGGCTTCGATCGGCGCATGCTCAAGCATGGCGGTAAGCACGTTGGCATCGAAGCGATGACCCAGGCGCTCGATTTGATCTAGGGCGGCCTGATAGTCGCGCAGCAGTTTTTCCAGCGCTTCGCCGCTAATTGGCGGCGCGGAAGGGCTGTAGGTCAGTTCGGCGTTGTCGACGGCGCTGGAGATCAGGTACGCGTTGAGTGCCGTGTCGTCCTTCAGATACAGCTCTTGCTTGCCTTGTTTGAGTTTGTACAGCGGCGGCAGGCCGATGTAGACGTGGCCGCGCTCGATCAACTCGGGCATCTGGCGGTAGAAGAAGGTCAGCAACAACGTGCGGATATGCGAACCGTCCACGTCCGCGTCGGTCATGATGATGATGCGGTGGTAACGCAGCTTGTCGGGGTTGTAATCCTCTTTGCCGATGCCGGTGCCCAGGGCAGTGATCAGCGTGCCGACTTCAGCGGACGACAGCATCTTGTCGAAGCGTGCCTTTTCGACGTTGAGGATCTTGCCCTTCAACGGCAGCACGGCCTGCGTCTTACGGTTGCGCCCCTGCTTCGCGGAACCGCCTGCGGAGTCACCCTCGACCAGGAAGAGTTCGCATAGCGAAGGATCTTTCTCCTGGCAATCGGCAAGCTTGCCCGGCAGACCTGCGATATCCAGCGCGCCCTTGCGGCGGGTCATCTCGCGCGCCTTGCGCGCCGCTTCGCGAGCGCGCGCAGCGTCGACAACCTTCGAGGCGATCGCCCTCGCCTCGTTCGGATGCTCCAGCAGGAATTCGCCGAGCTTCTCGTAGACCACCTGCTCCACCACCGTTTTCACTTCGGACGAAACCAGCTTGTCCTTGGTCTGGGAGGAGAATTTCGGATCCGGGACTTTCACCGAAAGCACGGCGATCATGCCTTCGCGCATGTCGTCGCCCGACAGCGTGACCTTGGCGGTCTTGGCCAGGCCTTCCTTTTCGATATAAGCCTGCAGTGCGCGAGTCAATGCAGCACGGAACCCGGTGAGATGGGTACCGCCATCGCGCTGCGGAATATTGTTGGTGAAGCAGAACATCGTCTCCTGATAGGAGTCGGTCCACTGCATCGCCAGTTCGACGGTGATGCCGTCCTGCTGGGCGCTGAGGCTGATCACATTCGGATGCAGCGCGGTTTTCAGCTGGGCCAGATGCTGCACGAAGGAACGAATACCGCCTTCGTACGCAAACGTGTCGTGGCGCCCTTCCCCGCGCTCGTCACGCAAATCGATGGTGACGCCGGAGTTGAGGAAGGCCAGCTCGCGCAGGCGCTTGGCCAGAATGTCGTAGTGGAACTCGATGTGAGTGAAGGTTTGGGGGCTGGGAACGAAGCGCACCGTGGTGCCGCGCTTTTCCGACGGGCCCACCATTTTCACCGGGTACAGCGGTTCGCCGTGCGCGTACTCCTGGTGGTACTCGTGCCCGTCGCGCCGAATGGTCAACCAGAGGTGTTCGCTGAGAGCGTTCACTACGGAAACGCCGACGCCATGCAGACCGCCGGAAACCTTGTAGGAATTCGCATCGAACTTGCCGCCGGCGTGCAGCACCGTCATCACCACCTCGGCAGTGGAACGGCCCTCTTCCGGGTGGACGTCGACCGGAATGCCACGACCATTGTCGACAACGCTTACTGAGCCGTCTTCGTGGATGGTCACGAGGACATGGTCGCAGTAGCCAGCCAAAGCTTCGTCGATGGAGTTATCCACGACCTCGAACACCATGTGGTGGAGGCCGGTGCCGTCATCGGTATCGCCGATATACATGCCAGGGCGCTTGCGCACCGCTTCCAGGCCTTTGAGTACCTTGATGCTGTTCGAATCGTAGGATGCGTTCATGCAATAGCCATTTCCCGACGCCATTAATCCACCCGGGGCGGCGCCAAAAGAGCCGGGCTGGATGCAACCTTGCAATTATAGCAGGGGCGCCACGGATCCCTGTTCCACGTGGAACACCTTTACGGATGCTTTTTGAAGAGGCCTGGGAAGCTCGGTTCCGGTGACGAGTACCTGTACTGGAACCGCCAGCAGGCTTTCCGTAACCGCGGATTGATGCGCTAGATCGAGCTCGGAAGCGAGGTCATCGAGGCAGACGATCGGCCATTCGCCGCGATGGACGGCATCCAGGTGGGCTTGGGCGAGCAGGCAGACCAGGGCCACCAGTTTTTCCTGACCTCTGGAGAAGTGCTCCCGCTGAGGTGCCTGCAAAAAGGACAACGACCAGTCCGCCCTATGCACCCCAGCGGTCGTATGACCACGGCTTAGATCCCGCGACCGCTGAGCGACCAGGGTTTCCGCCAGATCCGCGCCCTCGGGCCATCCAGGACGGTAGCGGAGTTCCAGGGCGCCAAGTTCCGGCAGCAACAACGCCGCCTGCTCCCTCAAATAGGGCAACAACGCATCCAGGTAGGAGCGGCGCCACTGATCGATCAATGATCCGCAGCGAGCCAACTCCCTCTCCCAGGGGTCATATACCCCCCCGTCGTCGAACGTATGAGTCCGCAGCAAGCTGTTCCGCTGTTTGAGAGCTCGTTGATAGCGTCGCCAGGTGGGCAGGAAATCCTGTTCCACGTGGAACACACCCCAATCCAGGAAGCGGCGGCGTTCCTCCGCTGCTCCGGCGATCAAGGCGTGCGAACCAGGCTCGAAGCAGACGACGGCACATTCCCGAACGAGCTGGCCGATCGGTACATCCTGGCCATCCACCCTGGCGTCCCAGCGAACGCCTTCTCGCCCAAGACCCAGTCGTAGCAGGCGCCCATCATCGTGGCGCAGGGTCGAAAAAATGCTCAGCGCGGAGGCGCCACGCTGCAACAGCGCATCGCGGGCACCACTTCGGAATGAACGGCCATGTGACAGGAGGAACGCTGCCTCAAGAACGGAAGTTTTTCCCGCGCCGTTAGGCCCCACCAGGACGTTGAACCCCGGTGCAACATCGAGCGACGTATCGCCAATGCAGCGCAGCCCGCGTAGCTGCAACCGTTCCAACCTCACGGGTGCAACGCTCCCAAACGAAGACGCCGGAGCGCATGGCTCCGGCGTCGTGACTGCAACAGCACACCCAAGGCGATCATGCCAAGGGTCAGAGCCGCAGAGGCATGATCACGTGGCGGGACTGCTCGTTGTCGTCTTCCTGCACAAGGCAGCTGGACTGCGCATCGCGCAAGCTGAGCCGTGCTTTATCGCCGCGCAGCGCCGCCAAAGCATCCAGTAAATAGCCGACGTTGAAGCCCACCGTCAGATCCGAAACACCGGTTTCCGCTTCGACTTCCTCGACCGCCTCTTCCTGCTCCGGGTTGTGCGCGACGATACGCAGCTTGCCCGGCGAAAACTCCAGCTTTACGCCGCGGTACTTCTCGTTCGAGAGAATCGCCGCACGCTGCAAGGCTCCACGTAGCACTTCCCGATCGAGCGTCGCGCGCTTGTCGGCGCCGAGTGGGATGACGGCTTCGTAATCAGGGAAACGTCCGTCGATCAGCTTCGAAGTGAAAACGACCTGGCCGCGTCGAACGCGGAGGTGATTCCGGCCGAACTCGAGTTCGACGGTGCCCTCGCCCGACTCCAACAAGCCCACCAACTCATTCACGCCTTTACGCGGAATGATGATTTGGCGGCGAGAGGAAACCTTGCTGTCTAGATGCGTTTCCTTCAGAGCAAGGCGGTGCCCGTCGGTTGCAACACAGCGCAGTGCGTGCTCTTGCAAGTCGAGCAACATGCCGTTGAGGTAATAACGCACATCCTGATTGGCCATCGCGAACGAGGTGCGGTCCATCAGATCGCGCAAGACTTCTTCTGGAAGGCTGACACGTTCGACCAACTCGATTTCGTCGATGGTCGGAAATTCGGTAGCAGGCAGGGTGGCAAGCGTGAAGCGACTGCGACCGGCATTCAGCGCTACACGATCGCCATTCTGTTTCAGCTCGATCTTCGCGCCATCCGGTAGCGCGCGCACGATATCGAACAATTTCCGCGCGGGAATGGTGGTTTCACCATCGACCAATTTATCTGCGTCGGTGGATGCGACCATTTCCACTTCAAGGTCGGTGCCGGTGAACGACAGTTTCCCGTCGCTTACTTTCACCAAGAGGTTGGCAAGTACCGGAAGCGTCTGACGACGCTCGACCACTCCGACGACCTGCTGCAAGGGTTTAAGCAGAGCTTCTCGTTGGATGCTGAATTGCATGTGTGTGCTTTCCCTATCCTGCAGTTCTGTTTTTAAAAGAAGAGTAGTGGTTGCAGTAGGCACCGTGGATAACTTGATAAGCTCAAATTATCCTTTATAAACAAAGACTTGTGGTAAATGCCCCTGTGCCTTGAAGCACCTTCGATCTGTGTATCGTCAGTGGATAACTTTGGCGCCTCAAAGTGTCTTCATATTATCCACAGGATACCCTGCCGGTTTTCAAGCGCTTATTCAACGTTGCGCGATCAACCCGTCAAAGTACGAATCAGCTGTTCCCAATCCTGCCGCATCCGTGTGTCGGTTTCGCACAACTTGCGGATGGTGCGGCAGGCATGCAATACGGTCGTGTGATCGCGCCCCCCGAAGGCATCCCCGATCTCGGGTAGGCTGTGCTCGGTAAGTTCTTTGGACAGAGCCATCGCCATCTGTCGAGGCCGTGCCAGTGAACGCACGCGACGCTTGGAGAGCAGGTCCTGCAAGCGCACACCGAAGTACTCGGCGACGATCTTCTGGATGTTCGGTACCGTCACGGCTTGTGCGTGCGTGGCAAGCAAATCGCGCAACGTTTCTTCCGCGAAATCGGTGGTGATTGGTTTGCCATAGAAGTTGGCGCGTGCGGCAAGCGTATTGAGCGCACCTTCCAGATCACGCACGTTGGAACGAATGCGCTTGGCCAAAAGCATCGCTACGTTCTCGCTGACCAACACACCCTTATCGTGTGCTTTGGCCAACAAAATAGCTGCGCGCGTTTCGAAGTCCGGCGGTTCGATGGCTACGGATAAGCCCCAACCCAGGCGCGATTTCAATCGCGGCTCGAGCTTGTCCACTTCCTTCGGATAACGATCGCACGTAAGGATGATCTGCTGCTTGGATTCGAACAGCGCATTGAAGGTGTGGAAAAACTCTTCCTGCGTAGTGTCTTTGCCCGCAAAAAACTGGATATCGTCAATCAGCAGCGCGTCCACCGAACGGAAGCGTCGCTTGAATTCGTCCATGCTCTTGGTGCGCAGTGCTTCGATCATCGAACCCACGAACTGTTCCGAACGCAGGTACATCACCTTGCAATTCGGATTGTGCTCGCGCATGAGATTGCCAGCTGCATGCATCAGATGCGTCTTGCCCAGGCCGGTGCCGCCGTACAGCAAGAGCGGGTTGTAAGCGCGGCCAGGGTTCTGTGCCACCTGCATCGCCGCCGCTTTGCCGAGCTGGTTGGATTTACCTTCGACGAACGTCTCGAAGGTGTAGTGCGGGTCGAGGTTGTGGTTGAAGCTCGCTGCCACCGGTTCCACGACCGTCGCCGGCCGGGAGGGGGATGGTGTGCGAGCGTTGCTGGTTGCGATCGCGCTGGATCCAACTTCCAGCCGCACGGGCAGGCTATGACCGTTGAGCAGGGTCAGTACGGCCTCGATCCGAGTCAGGTAGCGATCGCGAACGGCATCCAGGGTGTAGGGATTAGGCGCGTAAAGCTGCAGACCGTCCGCGTCATCGCGTGCCTGCAGGGGCATCAGCCAGGTGTGCAGATCCTCAGCGCTCAACTCGCCTTCCAGACGCTCGAGACAGCGCCGCCACAGGTCACTCATGGATACTCTTCAACCACAGCAAGGGCGCTTTCGCGCGGGGTGGACCGGGAAGTCTAGCAGCACGCACAGGCCAACTATCCACACGGATATCCACAAGTAGCCACCATACCCCCATTTGACACGAACCGGCTTCATTCCGCATAATTTCCGATCTTTTCACCCATACACTTAGGAGGAAGCCATGAAGCGGACCTTCCAGCCCAGCAAGCTCAAGCGCGCCCGCACCCACGGCTTTCGTGCACGCATGGCCACGGCCGACGGCCGCAAGATCCTTAGCGCACGCCGCGCCAAGGGTCGCAAGCGCCTGATCCCATAAGCGTTCACGCATATGGGTGCCGCCGGCCTACCGCGCGAGGCGCGGATTCGCCGAGCCGGTGACTTTGCCGTCTTGCGTCAAGCCAGCGGCCGCCTCGGCGGCCGCTGTTTTTCTGTGCGCTATCGCCAGAACGAACTGGGCTATGCCCGGTTGGGTCTAGCCATCTCCAAGCGGGTTTCCAAACGCGCCGTGGAGCGCAACCGCATCAAGCGGCTGGCGCGAGAGTCGTTCCGTCGCGTCCGCAACCAGCTCCCGGCACTGGATCTCGTGGTCATGGCCCGAGAGCAAGCATCCGGCGTACCGGGTCCGGAGCTTCTGGCCGAACTCGAAACCCTCTGGCGCAAACTCTTACCGTTGAAGCGCGACGGCGACACCTCCACAATCGCGTGTTGACCACACCTTTTCCATCTTCAGCGGCCCGCCGTCGCGGCGCCCTCCACCGGATCGCTACGCGATGAATCAAACGCGCACCTTCCTCTTGTTCGCCCTCTTGGCCGTGGCGTATTTGCTATGGATGGCCTGGGAACAAGACTACGCCCCGCATCCGACCAACACGCCGACTACGACATCGACGACAGCAGCGGGCGGCAATCCAGTGCCTGGCGCCGCACCTGCGATTGCAAACGGTGGTGCAGAGAGTGCGACAGCCACGGCCCAGCTGATTACCGTCACGACCGATGTGCTGCGCCTGACCATCGACACGCGCGGCGGCAGCGTCGTGCGTTCCGAACTGCTGAAGTACCCGGTCACGCCGCGCACCAAGAAAGATCCCGAGCCGGCGTCGATCCGACTGCTCGATGATGGCGCTACCGATTATTTCGCCGCGCAAACGGGCTTGGTGAGTGCCGACGGCGCCGCGCCCGATCATCGCGCGATCTTCCAGGCAGCACAGACCAGCTATGAGTTGGCGGCTGGCCAAGATGCCTTGAACGTAGACCTCACCTGGACCGATCCGTCCGGTATCAAGGTACTGAAGCGCTACACCCTGCATCGCGGCAGCTACGCGATCGATCTCGACCAGCAGATCGACAACGGCAGCAGCAAAACCTGGGATGGCAACGCGTACCGCCAGCTGCAGCGCGTGAATCGTCCGGTGCCGGTCTATAGCAACTACCTGCAACGCATGTCCGATCAGTCGCAATACGGCTTCTTCGGCGCCGCGTGGTACAGCCCCGAGCAGAAATTCAACAAGCTGGGCTACGACAAATTCGAAAAAGAACCGCTGCAAAGCCAGGTCACCGGCGGCTGGGTAGCGATGATGCAGCAGTACTTCCTCGGCGCGTGGATTCCGCCGGCCAAGGAAGCCGAAACCTTTTCAACGACGGTCGTGAACGACGACGGCAATGCACCGCGTTACGTCATCCGCAGCGTCGGCCCGCAAATCAGCGTCGCGCCAGGCCAGCACGTCAGCAGCAGCGCGCAGCTTTATATCGGTCCGAAACTGCCGGACGTGTTGAAGAACGTCGCGCCGGGCCTTGAGCTGACCATCGATTACGGCATGCTCAAGATCTTCGCGGAACCGCTGCACTGGGTGCTCGCGCAACTCGACAAGCTCACCGGCAACTGGGGCGTGTCGATCATCCTGTTGGTGCTGCTGATCAACCTTGTCACCTTCAAGTTCACCAACGCGCAGTTCGAATCTGCCGCGAAGATGCGCAAGCTCAAGCCGCGCATGGATGCGTTGAAAGAACGCTACGGCGACGATCGCCAGAAGATGCAGCAGGCGACGATGGAGCTGTACAAGAAGGAAAAGATCAATCCGGTGGCAGGCTGCTTGCCGCTGTTGATCACCATTCCGATTTTCTACGGCTTGTATTACGTGCTGCGTGACAGCGTGGAACTGCGCCAGGCGCCGTTCTTCGGTTGGATTCACGATCTATCCGCGGCTGATCCTTATTTCGTGCTGCCGGTGCTCTACACCATCGTCATGCTGGCACAGCAATGGCTGATGCCGCAGGCGGCCGGCATGGATCCCACCCAGGCGAAGATGATGAAGTTCATGCCGCTGATGTTCGCGGTGATCTTCCTGTTCTTCCCGTCGGGCCTGGTGCTGTATTACGTGGTCAACGGCCTATGCCGCCTTCTGCAGCAATGGTGGATGATGCGTCGTCACGATGCTGCGCCCCCGCCCGCCAAAGCGGCAGCCTGATGTTCGCGCGGGCGGCCACGCGCCGCCCGCCACGGTTATGCTGATACGCCATGACCGCCCATGCACCGCATGAAGACACGATAGCCGCCGTCGCCAGCGCGCCTGGCGCCGCCGGCATTGGTGTCGTGCGTGTATCGGGACCACGTGTACCCGCCATCGCCCAAGCTCTGCTCGGCCGAGCGCCAACACCGCGTTATGCGCACTTCGCTGCGTTCCGCGACGCAGGCAATCACCTGATCGACCGCGGATTGCTGCTGCACTTCCCGGCCCCTGCCTCTTACACCGGCGAGCACGTGCTCGAAGTACAAGGGCACGGCAGTTCCGTATTGCTCGATGCCTTGCTGCGCCGCATATGCGAGCTCGGCGCACGCCTTGCACGACCCGGCGAATTTACCGAACGAGCCTTCCTCAACGGCAAGCTCGATCTCGCGCAAGCCGAAGCGGTAGCCGACCTGATTGCTGCCCGATCGCAAGCCGGTGCGCGCGCTGCGCTGCAATCGATGGAAGGCGTGTTCTCGCGTAAGGTCGATGCATTGCTGCAGGCCCTGATCGCACTACGCGTACACATCGAAGCGGCGATCGATTTTCCCGAAGAAGAAATCGACTTTCTGGCCGACCCCGCCATCGCACGACAGCTACACACCTTGCGCTCGCAGCTCGCCGATTTGTTACGCGAAGCGCAACGCGGCGTTCGACTCAACGACGGTTTGCGCGTGGCGATCATTGGCCGGCCCAATGCCGGCAAATCCAGTTTGTTGAATGCACTGGCCGGTACCGAGCGCGCCATCGTGACCGATATCGCCGGCACCACGCGCGATGTCTTGCGCGAAAGCATCAGCCTCGACGGCATCACGCTGGAACTGGCCGATACCGCCGGCTTGCGCGATACGCACGATCCGGTCGAACGCGAGGGCGTACGTCGGGCGCACAGCGAACGCGAGCGAGCCGATGTCGTGCTGCTGGTCACCGAAGCGCAACACGCCGAAACCGACCTTGCCTGGTTGCACGATCTGCCATCCGGCGTTGAACGCATAGTCGTCGTCAATAAAATCGACCTTGATACCGCCAACGCGCATGCCGAACAGCGTGCTGATGCATGTTGGTTGTGGCTTTCCGTGAAAACCGGCGAAGGCCTGGATTCGTTGCGCGAACATCTCAAGCAACTGGCCGGCGCTGGCAGCGGCGAAGGCGCTTTCAGCGCACGGCGACGACATGTATCGGCACTGGAACAGGTGGCCGGTCACCTGGATCGCACGGCCGGCGTGCTAGCCGATACGCATGCCGGAGAACTCGCTGCAGAAGAGCTGCGTCAAGCGCAGCACGCGCTCGGTGAAATTACGGGTACGTACACCAGCGATGACCTGCTCGGAGCCATCTTCAGCTCGTTCTGCATCGGCAAGTGATCAATCGCGGTGCCGAGCGAGCAACGCATCGACTTCAGCAGGATGCGGCATGCCGCCGCGCGCGCCTAAACGCGTTACAGAAAGTGCGGCGGCGGCGCATGCTCTGCGCACGGCAAGCGGCAATCCTTCGTGCAGAAAGACAGCTAGTGCAGCATTGAAGGTGTCACCGGCACCCGTGCTGTCTACCGCCTCCACTTTGAAACCATGTTGGTATTGCGGTTCACCCTCTTCCCGAAACCACGCGCCTTCAGCGCCGCGTGTCAGCACGACCGGGCACGGTGCTCTGCGCATCAAGCTGCGAAAGTCTGCAGAGGGATCGGCAGCAAGCAAGGTTGCCAGTTCATGCTGGTTAGGTGTGATGTAGCGTGCGAGTCGCAACCATTCCTCCGGCAACGGTTGCGCCGGTGCGGGATTGAGGATCACCGGCACGTGCAGCCGATGCGCGATGCGCAGCGTGGCCTCCACGGTTTCCAGCGGAATCTCCATCTGCACCAGAACCGCATCAACGCAGGCGATCAGGCTTTGCGCGTTCGCTACGTGCATGGGCGTCAACCGTGCATTAGCGCCTGGCACGACAATGATTTGGTTTTCGCCAGACGACACCGTGATCGACGCCGTTCCGCTGCTGCAGTTTTCAATACGCGCAACATGCTCGAGTCCGACACCCTCCGCCGCGAGTGCATCGCACAGAGGCTGCGCGAAAGCATCGTCGCCGACCGCACCAACCATATGCACTTCCGCGCCCAAACGCGCGGCGGCCACCGCCTGGTTGCCGCCTTTGCCGCCATGCACAGAAAGAAAACGTTCGCCGAGAAGCGTTTCGCCGGGCGCAGGGAAACGCTGCGCCACGGTAACCAGGTCCATGTTGATGCTGCCTACGACGACGAGACGAGTCATGAGTGCTCTCGCAATGGCGACACTGGAGAGCGTATAGGCAGAAGCGCGAAGGTGGTAGCTCGTGCACCGATACGTACCGACAATTCGCCGATACGTATCGGCATGGCCGATCAGTTGCTGTCGTTATCGGAACCGCCACCGGAACTGCTGGAGGACGAAGCCGGTGCCGCATGTTTGTTTTGCCAGCGATTCTTCATGTTTTGCTTCATGGTCGCGTATTGCGTCTGCTGAGCCGGCGTGAGCATGGCGTTAATCTGCGCGTCGGTGCTCTGCTGGATCGAACGCACTTTGGCGCGGCGATCCTGCGGCGCAAGCGTGCTGTCGCCGCGCGCCGCGGCAAGCTGCTGCTGGCGATCTTGCAAGATCCCTGTGATCTTGGCCGACTGATCGGAGCTCAATCCCAGCTTTCGCGTAAGCCTTGCGGCCTGTTTTTGCGGATCGGGTGCAGCGTGTTGCGGTGCGGAGGATGATGAACTGCCGCTAGTGGCAGGTGCGTTGTCCTGCGCGAAGGCGGCCGACGTCAGAGTCATGGCGCCAAAGGCCAGGCCGAGCAAGACAAAACGCGGGGCGAGCTTGTTCATGCGATTTCTCCAGGCGAAGTGAATCCGTGGGTGGAGCGTTTGCCGAAGGCCGGCAGACTGGAAACGATGAAACCGGCGCGAGGTTTACTTCGGCGCTGGTGGCGTCGGCCCGCCGAACCTTGAAACGACACGTCGCGGCCCCGACGATCTGTGCTTCAGCCCTGGAGTCCCTCATGATCGAGCTGTACTACTGGCCAACCCCGAACGGCCACAAGATCACCGTATTCCTGGAAGAAAGCGGTTTGCCCTACACCATCAAGCCGGTGAACATCGGCAAGGGCGAGCAATTCGAACCCGCGTTCCTGAAGATTTCACCCAACAACCGCATGCCGGCCATCGTCGATACAGCGCCAGCCGACGGCGGCGCGGCGATCAGCGTGTTCGAGTCGGGCGCCATCTTGCAATACCTCGCCGAAAAGACCGGTCGCTTTTTGCCCGCGGACTTGCGCGGCCGCGCCACGGTGATGGAATGGTTGTTCTGGCAAGTCGGAGGCCTGGGCCCGATGCTGGGCCAGAATCATCACTTCAATCGCTACGCGCCGGAAAAGATCCCTTACGCGATCGACCGCTACGTGCGCGAAACGCGCCGTCTTTACGGCGTGCTGGACAAGCGGCTGGAGGGGCGCGTCTTCATCGCCGGCAACGACTACACCATTGCCGATATGGCTGCTTACCCGTGGACGGTGTCGTACGCCGATCAAGGTATGAACTTGGACGATTTCCCGCATCTCAAGCGCTGGCACGAACACATTCGTGACCGCGACGCGACGCGACGAGCTTATGCGTTGGCCGATACCATCGATGGCAAGCTCGATGCGCGCACGGATGAGGAAGCACGACGCAACTTGTTCGGTCGCTGACACCAGTATGAAAAAGCCCGCCGAATGGCGGGCTTTTTTATACGGTCGTTGCATCGTCAGCTAGCGTGACCGATACCGGAATCACCTTGCAGCAGCGGTGGCGGCGCACCGGCCACGGCGAGTAGCGAGGTCGCGTAACCATCCTCGATGGTCACCGTGGACACTTCATCCCATGCGAAGAACGAAGGCTCGCGCAACCACTCCGCATCGGGAGTGATCTCCTGCATGTTGAAGCCGTCTTCTTCGACACTGACCAGTCGCCCGATGTAACAGACTTCCGCTTCGTCCTCGCTGTCCACGTGCACACCAATGATCGGCGCCATCGCATTGGCGGCCTGCACCACCTCGCGGATGTTGTCGAGCGGGAACCCGCGCGGCGGACGCGGCAGCAGCTGCTTGAGCGTCAGCGCCTTTTGCATGAAGTCGTTATGCTTGTCAGGTGCTTCCAGTTCGCTGATGTCGCGATGCCGCATGACATACATGCCGTCGTAGGTAATGCCGTCGCCGACCACCCACAACAACAAAAACTCACGCCCCACACCGCCTACATAACCGCAGAAGCTGCCGTGTTCGAGTTCGCCGCGCCATAACCGCACCAGCTGCTGCTTCTGTTGCGCTTCGCGGAGCTGCGCACGCTGACCGGTGGTCTTCAGTTCAATGATCTTACCCATGGTCAAAATTTTACCAGATGGGGTCCCGGGCCATTGTTCATAGCCCGCTAAGTGCGGGCTCCCTGAAAATTTTATCCTTCAAAACCAAAGACTTGATAAAAAAGACCGCCATCAGAGGATATACCGGCTGAGATCCTCGTCCTTGACCAGGCTGCCGAGGTTTTTATCTACATATTCGGCGTTGATCAAGTAGTTTTCGCCGGATTTGTCAGCAGCTTCGTAGGAGATCTTCTCCAGAAGCCGTTCCATTACGGTATGCAGGCGCCGGGCGCCGATGTTTTCGGTCCGTTCGTTGACCTGAAAAGCGACCTCGGCCAACCGGTCGATGCCGGTGTCGTCAAAGCTCAGCGTGACGCCCTCGGTGCCGAGCAGGGCGACGTATTGTTTGGTCAAGGCGTTGTGCGGCTCGCGCAGGATGCGCTTGAAGTCGTCCACGGACAGCGCCGACAACTCCACGCGGATCGGCAGTCGTCCCTGCAGTTCCGGAATCAGGTCGGAGGGTTTGGCCAGTGAGAACGCGCCGGAAGCAATGAACAGCATATGATCGGTCTTGATCGGACCGTACTTGGTGGACACCGTGGAGCCTTCCACCAGCGGCAGCAGATCGCGCTGCACGCCTTCGCGACTGACGCCCGCGCCGCCCCATTCCGAACGTTGCGCGATCTTGTCGATTTCGTCGATGAAGACGATGCCGTTCTGCTCGGCCGCCTCCATCGCCTGCGCGCGCACTTCATCGTCGTTGAGCAATCGGGCGGCTTCTTCCTCGATCAACAGCGGGCGGGCCGCCTTGATCGCCAGCTTGCGCTTCTGCGTCTTGCCGCCGCCGAGGTTCTGGAACATCTGGCGCAGCTGCTGACCCATTTCCTCCATGCCGGGCGGCGACATGATCTCCACGCCCACATTCATGCTGACATCCAGTTCGATCTCGCGATCGTCCAGCGCACCTTCGCGCAGCTGTTTGCGTAGCTTCTGGCGCGTGTCGCTTTCGGTCGATGCGGCGGGCGCCGGATCGTGGCTCCAGTCGCTAGGGGATTGGCGACGCGGCAACAACGCATCGAGGATGCGATCCTCGGCATGATCTTCCGCCTGCGTGCGTACACGTTTCATGGCTTGCTCGCGGGTAAGTTTGTAGGCGACGTCCGCGAGATCGCGCACGATCGACTCCACGTCCTTGCCGACATAGCCGACCTCGGTGAACTTGGTCGCTTCCACTTTCACGAACGGCGCGTTGGCCAATGTGGCGAGCCGGCGCGCGATTTCGGTTTTGCCCACGCCGGTGGGACCGATCATCAGGATGTTCTTCGGCGTCACTTCCTCGCGCAGCATCGGTTCTAGCTGCATGCGGCGCCACCGGTTGCGCAGCGCGATGGCAACGGCGCGCTTGGCGTTGTGTTGACCGATGATGTAGCGGTCGAGTTCGTTGACGATTTCGCGAGGGGTGAGTTCAGACATGGGTTCACCGGGTAAAGAAAGTTATCGTGTCGTTCCAGCGTGAGCCGGAATGATGTTGTCGTGATAGCGCGTGGCGCTTACAGCTCTTCGATCGTCGTGTTGTGATTGGTGTAGATGCAGATATCACCGGCGATCTTCAATGCGCGCTCGACAATGGCGCGCGCATCCAGATCCGTGCTTTCCATCAGCGCCAGCGCGGCCGACTGCGCATACGGTCCACCGGAGCCGATGGCGATCAGACCGTGCTCAGGCTCCAGCACGTCGCCGTTGCCGGAGATCAAAAGCGAGGCCTCCTTGTCGGCGACGGCGAGCATCGCCTCCAGGCGGCCGAGGCGACGGTCGGTGCGCCATTCCTTGGCCATTTCCACGGCGGCGCGGGTGAGGTTGCCGCCGTGCTTGTCCAGCTTCTGCTCGAATAATTCGAACAAGGTGAACGCGTCAGCGGTGGCGCCCGCGAAACCGGCCAGCACGTCGCCCTTGCCGAGGCGGCGGATCTTGCGCGCATTGGCCTTCATCACCGTATTGCCCAGCGTGACCTGGCCGTCGCCGCCGATCACGACGCGACCCTGGCGGCGCACCGAAATGATGGTGGTGGCGTGGAAGGATTCCATGGATGTCTCCGAAAAAAGCCAAGACCGGAAACGTGGGGCCGCTGCGTTCAATTCCAAGCCGCGCAGCGGGCGACGGAGGTCATCGATTCAATGGCGCTGCCACAAAAGCACCGCTGCGGCGGCCACACCGCACCACACGATCAGGGCCACCAGCAGTGCCGGCACCAGCGGTAGGCGATCGACCAGCCAATAAAGGCTTATCAAGTACGCCAGATAAGGCGCCATGGCCCACACGCCGAACACGATAGTTGCCTTCAAATCGGCCACGCCGCGCTCGCTGCCGACGATGTAATGGGCCATCAGCGCGAACGTGGGAAACAGCGGCAGCAATCCAGCGATGTAATAGTTGCGCGTGCGCGATAGCACGCCGATCAACAGCACCATCAGCGCGCCGATCAGCGCCTTCAAAGCCAGGTTCATGGTGGACGCGGAAAGCATCGCTACCCTTTACGCCGCGCACGCGGATGCGCGGCGTCGTACACCTTCGCCAAGTGCTGGAAATCCAGGTGCGTATAGATCTGTGTGGTGGCGATGTCGGCATGGCCGAGCAACTCCTGCACTGCACGCAAATCGCCGGAGGATTCCAGCATGTGGCTGGCAAACGTGTGGCGCAGCAAATGCGGATGCACGTGCTTGGCGAAACCCTGGCGCATGGCGAGCGTCTTCAAGCGTGCCTGCACCGTGCGCGGACTGATCGGCGCACCGTTGCGGCCGCGAAACACCGGCGATTCCGCTTCGCGACCTTCCGTCTCGCCTAGCGCGCGCAGCGCGGCAACTGCATGGCGTCCGACCGGCACGATGCGTGTCTTGCGGCCTTTGCCCAGTACACGCACTTCGCCCGCTTCGAGATCCAAATCCAGCCAACGTAATCCGATCAGCTCGGACAAGCGCAAGCCCGAGGAATAGAACAGCTCCAGCATGGCGCGGTCGCGCACACCCAGCGCGCCGTCGCCATCGCCTTCCACCAGCGCAGTGGCTTCATCGACGTCCAAGACCTGCGGCAACGTGCGATGCACCTTCGGACCGCGCACGCCGGCGAGCGGATCGTGCGCGAGCAGACCTTCGCGGGTGAGCTGTCGAAACAGGCTGCGGCAAGAAGAAAGCAAACGCTGCAAACTCTTCGGCGACAATCCGGCGCGATGTTCGGCAGCGACAAAGCCGCGCATGCGGTTGGGTTCGAGCGATTCGAACGCGGTGATCTGCTGCGCCTGCATATAGCGCAGCAACTTGGCGAGATCGCGGCGATAGCCGTCTATCGTGTGCGGTGAAGCTTTGCGTTCACGAGCCAGTCGCGTGAGCCATGCCTCGATCTGGCCTTGAGCGTCCACGGCTGCGCTCAGGCGCCGTCCTGCAGGCGCGCCAAAGCGGCTGTGATGGTCGCAGCGATCATCTTCAGAAACATCGTGCCCATGCCGGGCTGGAAGTGATCTGGATCGTGGCTGCCGATCGCCAGCAAACCATATTCGCCCAACGGCATGACGGCGGCCGAACGAATCTCGGGCGCGTGCTGACCGAACAGACGATACAGGCGCTCGGCAGACAGTCGCCCGGAGATGGGTTCGTGATGCGCCAGAAAGTCCGTGAACTCGGGCATGGCGGCACGGCCGCCCTGTTCGTGCAGCAACCAATCCGCCGGCGGTAGCGTCAGATCGCCGAACAGCACCAGACGGATCTGGTCGGTGCCGAAATCTTCCGACAACTTGGCCACGACGCTGCGCGCCGCGATGGCCGGTGTGTTGGCGCGCAATACCGCGACATTGAGATCGTGCACGCGCTGCATCAGGCGTTCGTTTTCGGCCGCAATCGCGGTTAGCTCGCTGAGCTTTCGCTCCAGTTCGGCGTTCCGGTCGCGCAGCGTCTGCAGCTGGTAAGCCGCCAGCGAAGCGACCGCGCCTTGCTCGCGCGGCATCGTCAGCAGCGCGGCCAGCTCCGGATAACCGCTGAGAAAGTCCGGATGCCGGCGCAGATAGGCCGCTACATCACTGGCTTTCATCGTGTCTTCGAGCAGGGCGTTGGACATGCGCGGAACCTCGATCCGGAAACGTGGGACGGCAAGCCGTCGGGTCCGAGTGTGCGATGGACGCGCCCGCGCATCAATCACCGCGTTGCGGATCTAGGGATGCTCCGACCTATTCTGCATAGGTGGCATGATGCCCAGAAGGCGCCGCCTGCGGGCCTTCTGGGCATCACCCCGTCATTCAAATTCAATTCGTTGGGGCCGGCACTGTCTGTCCGCATACCTTCGGTGCGCCGGCTCGACAGACGGCCAGTCTGCCTTCGCCGTCGCCCCTGTGGTCTGCGAACAGACAGTGCCGGTGACACCTATGCAGAATAGGTCAGAGCATCCCTAACCATTCGCCTTCGAATACGAACGTGGCCGGACCGGTCATCCATAGCCGTTCGCCGGGACCGGCCCACTCGATCTCTAGGCTGCCTCCGGGCAGGTCGACCTGTACCCGCGCATCGACATCGCCGCGCCGCCGCAGCACCGCCATGGCGGCGCAGGCACCGGTGCCGCAGGCGAGGGTCCAGCCGGCGCCGCGCTCGTGCACACGCAGGCGCACGTGCTGCCGGTCGAGCTTTTGTACGAAGCCGGCGTTGGCGCCTTCACGAAAACGTGCGTGTCCGGTCAATGCCGGACCGAGCCGGGCCAGGGCAGGTGCCGCAAGATTTTCCACCACCACGACCGCATGCGGATTACCCATCGAGGCCGCGCCGATCTCCAGCGCCTGGCCATCCACTTCCAGCGTGTAGTGGTCCGCCGAGTTCGGGGCATCGAACGGAATGCGGGGCGGATCGAAGATCGGCTCGCCCATGTCGACAGTGACCCGGTGCGCATCGATCAAACGCACGGCCACCGGCCCGGACGGACTCTGGATCTGCACCGTGTCGCCGATCGCCAGCGCACCCGCACGATGCAACCACGCGGCTACGCAGCGTACGCCGTTGCCGCACTGCCCCGAGAAGGAGCCGTCGGCATTCCAGATGCCGTAATAGAAGGCACTGCGACCATCGCGCGCTGGTTCGATGCTCAGCAATTGATCGAAGCCGACGCCGGTATGGCGGTCAGCCATCGCGCGGATGACTGCCGGGTTCAGCGCTAACCCACCACCGCGGCCATCGACCACGAGAAAGTCATTGCCGCTGCCGTGCATTTTGGAAAATCGCAGCGCCATCGCTTCAACCGGTACTCTCAGCCACCGTTAAGCGGCTTGGTGACGACACTACTGGCACTGGCCGGTGCCGCCACCGTGCTTGCGCGTGCCGGAGCGGGAGCGGACTTCGCCGGGGCGGGCGTGAGCGCCGGTTTGGGCGGCAAGTACAACGGGCCTTTGTTGCCGCAGCCGGAAACCGCGGCGAAAACAAGACAAGCCGGCAGCAGCAAAATCGATCGGCGCATGATGCGAAGTCCTCGGGAAACGATCGCAGTATAGCCAAGCTGCCCAGATGCCAACGTCGTACCCGTTATCATGCGGGCCTTACCGCATAGGACGTGCGGCACGTGGAGTACCCGATGAACTGGAATGAACTACTGCGTTTGCCCACCACGCTGCTGGCCATTGCGGCCGCGGTGGTCCTGCTGCTTGCACTGATCCAGCTGGTGGCGGCGCGTCAGCATGTTCGCCATCGTCGTCACCTCGCTGCCAGTGGGCACGCCTTGCTGCTGTTGGTCTTTATGCTGCTGGGGTTGTTTCTGGCCGGCTTGGCCGTTTCGCTGCGCGGCTATCGTTTTCTCAGCGAGGAAGCACCGGTGGTGCAGGTCGACTCGCGCATTCTTGCTCCGCAGCGATGGGCCCTCGCGCTTACTTGGCCGGATGGCGACACCCGCATCGTGATGCTCGCGGGCGACGACTTCCAGATCGAGGCGGTCGTGCTCAAGTGGAAACTGCCCGCCATCCTCGCGGGGTTGCCGCCCTTGTATCGACTCGACCGGATTGCCGGGCGCTACGACGATGCAACCCAGGAAATGAGCGCACCTCGCACCGTGATCGATTTCAGCCACGCTGGCCGGGGTGATCTGCTGGACCTCAAAAAGCAATACCCGCGTTGGTTGCCTGGGGTCGACACGCTGTTCGGTAGCGGCGCCTATCTGCCGCTGGTCGACGGCGGCCATTACAGCGTGGATCTGATGCGCACCGGCGCACTGGTCGCGCGCCCGGACGAGGCGACCACCCAACGCATCGGGCAGCCGCTGGGCGGATGAGCGGTCACGCCTAACTGCGGATAAATCGCAAGAAATCTCTGTAGGCGCGCAGTCATTGCGCGCTGCTAGATTCGCGCCACCATCCACCCAATCATGAGAGACACGCATGAAGCGCATTGCAACTGCAGCAGTTATCGCCGGCCTTGCCATGACCACGGCTGCTATCGCTCAGCAGATGCCGGTCCGCGATGTCAGCGGCAGGCGTCATCCGAACATCGCCGCGGCACAGCGCCTTGTCGATCAGGCGTACAAGCGCATCACCGACGCGCAGCAGGCCAACGAATTCGACCTGGACGGTCATGCGCAGCGGGCGAAGGAACTGCTCGATCAGGCCAACCAAGAGCTCAAGCGGGCGGCCGAGGCTTCCAACGAAGACCACGACCACGATCGTCACTGAGTTTTTGCATCAGCGACGCGCAAGTCCAAAGGCCTCCCGATCAGGGAGGCCTTTTTTATGCCAGCGTCTTGGCGTACCGGAAGGCGTCCGAACCGTCCTCGTAGAACCCTTTTTCGACCGGACCGATGCGGCGATAGCCCAGCCGCTCGTAGAGACGGATCGCACTCTCGTTGTCGATGCGCACCTCCAGCCGCAGCGACTGGCAGCGCCTTTGCCGGGCGGCCGCCTCAGCGGCTTCGATCAACGCCGTACCTACGCCCTTGCCGCGCGCCTCGGGCAGGCTGGCGATCGAGTACAGCCGCGCCACCCGGCTGCCCTTGCGGAAAAACACCAGCGCCGTTCCAAGGAAGCGGCGATGGTTGGCGCTGGCCACCAGCACCCGCGCGCTGTCGCTGTCCAGATGGCGGCGGAATTGAGCGCGACTCACCAAATCGTGGTCGAAAGTGGCTTGCTCCAGCGCGACCAGATCATCGAGATCGGAAAGTTCGGCTCGGCGCACCCGCACGGCGGCGGTGGCTGGCGATGGGGTCATCAGGGGTTCTCGTCGGAACGCGCCGGTGGCGGGCCGGACGCGGGTGCTAAGGGTTTGAAGTAGCGCGGCACTCTAGTCCACTGCGCGCAGGAAAGCATCCCGCCAGGGTCACCGGCTGCACCTTTCGGAGCGAACGTGTTTAGTCCAGCTTCAGTGCTTGCCCTTGTGCACCTCGCCGAGGTGAAAGACACTGCCGCCTTGCGCTGCGCCGCCTCGTTCCCCTACGCGACGACGTCCTCTTCGTTGTTGGTCTACTGAGGTGTCATGACCCGACTCGTCATTGTCGTCGAGAAAGCTTCCGACTGGGGCTCCTACTATCCGTCCGTCGACGTGGTTACCGCGATGGACTACCTGCGCGAACCGGTGGGCGGCGACGATGAGCGCACCCATGTGATCAACCTGTGCCGCAGCTACAAGTACCTGGGTACGGGCTACTACGTGTCGCTGCTGGCCGAAGCGCGCGGGCACCGCGTGATGCCCTCGGTGCGCACGGTGAACGATCTGCGCCGCCGTTCGCTGTACGGCCTGGCGATCGACGATCTCAACGCCAAGCTCACCCACTTCCTGCCCGCTGGCGGGCGCGACACCACTGACTTCGGCACCCTCGTCTACTTCGGCGAGACCGCTTACCCGGCGCTGCAGGATCTGGCGCGGCAGCTGTTCGAAATGTATCCCTGCCCGCTGTTGCGCATCGAGTTCGAGCGCGAGCGCGTGTGGCAGATCGCCTCGATCAAGCCGGTAGGCCTGCACACATTGGACGACGCGCAGGAAGACGCCTTCGCCGCCGAGCTGGATCGCTTCTCCAAAAAGCTGTGGCGCAAACCGCGCACGCGCAAGCTGTATCGCTATGACGTGGCGATGCTGGTGGATCCGAACGAAGCCATGCCGCCTTCCAACAAGAAGGCGCTGAAGTCGTTTATCGCCGCCGGCAAGGAGCTGGGTATCGAAGTCGATCCCATCGGCAAGAACGACTACCAGCGCCTGGCCGAATACGACGGCCTGTTCATCCGCGAGACGACCGCGAGCGACAACCACACCTACAGCTTTGCGCATCGCGCCGAGCGTGAAGGCATGGTGGTGATGGACGATCCCAGTTCGATCCTGCGCTGCACGAACAAGATCTTCCTCAACGACTTGATGGTGTCGCGCAAACTTGCCGTGCCGCGTACCGAAATTCTTTATCGCGACGACACCAAGGGTCTGAAGGAAGTCGCCACCCGGCTTGGTTTCCCGCTGGTACTGAAGATCCCCGACGGATCGTTCTCGCGCGGCGTGGTCAAGGTGGAAAGCGAAGATCAGCTGGAAAAAGCCACCGGCGAACTGTTCCAACACAGCGCATTGCTGCTGGCGCAGGAATTCGTCTACACCGAATTCGACTGGCGCGTGGGCGTGTTGAATCGCGAGCCGTTGTACGCGTGCAAGTACTACATGTCGCGCGGTCACTGGCAGATCTACAACCATGGCGCGAAAGGCACCGCCAAATCCGGCGGATTCGAAACCATTCCGGCGCGCGACGCACCCGCTGAAGTCATCAAGCTGGCGCTCAAGGCCACCAGCGCTATCGGCGATGGCTTGTATGGCGTGGATCTCAAGCAGGTCGGCGAGAAGCCGGTGGTCATCGAAGTGAACGACAACCCGTCGATCGATGCCGGTGTGGAAGACGCTTATCTGGGCGAAGATCTTTATCGCCGCATCATGCAGGAGTTCCTGCGTCGGATGGAACGCAAGCGCCTAGGCATCATCACGTAAGGGTCGTTCCGGCCCACCCATCCATGGGTGGGCCGGAACCACTGCGCGATCCCTTGCGCTGGCCGCCGGCAAGCGACCGTTCCATACCGAGCCGGCGACGCCCACGTACGGCACTCCGGCCGTACCGACTCCACTGCCAAGCGGATTTCGTCGGTTTAGTTCCAGATCACATGCGATGCAGCCCGGCGGCGCGAACGGCGTAGCGCCAAAAGCTGTCGCGGCAACCTGGGCTCCAGCGTCAGCGTCACCGCGAGCGGCGCCCCCAACAACCAGAACATCGGCGCCCATCCAAATAATTCGGTATGCGCAGGCACCAGCGTGCTCAGCATCAGCAGGCTGCCGCCGAGCAGCCACAACAGGGACACGGCCAGCAGCCGCGAACGACGATCGGAATCATTGACCTGCGGACGCATGGGAAACTCCGGAAGAGGCGATGGACAAAGCCTGCGCGTCGGCGATCTCATAGGCTGCGATTGCATCGAGATCTGGTTCCATCAAGCACGCCGGAGCAAAGCCGATACGGCGCGAGCGCGATCGAGCACTTACACTAAACGGCTGAATGCAGGAGCTTGCACATGCCACGACCCGCCCAGTTCGCCGTGTTCGGTCATCCGATTGCGCATAGCCTTTCGCCGCAGATCCATCAGGCGTTTGCGCAACAGTTCGGCATCGCACTGGAATACCGCACGATCGATGCCGCACCCGCGGCATTCGCCGACGCCGTGCGGCGCTTCTTCGACGACGAAGACGGTCGCGGCGCGAATGTCACGCTGCCGCACAAAGCCGCCGCGTTCGCCTTGGCTGGCGAACGCACGCAAGCGGCCGCGCGCGTAGGTACTGCCAACGTGCTGACGCGTCTTGCCGACGGCCGCATCGCCGCACACAACACCGACGGCGCCGGTATGGTGCGCGACCTCACCGATCGTCACGGCATCGATCTTCGCGGTCACGATGCGTTGATGCTCGGCGCGGGCGGCGCCGCGCGCGGTGTGGCGTGGTCGCTGCTCGACGCGGGCGTAGCGACGCTCACTATCGTCAACCGTTCGCCCGAACCGGCCGATGCACTGGCCGACGCGATCGGCGAACCGTCACGCGTGCACACACGCTACTGGGAAGACCTCGACAACATCGGCAGTTACGATTTGATCGTCAACGCCACGTCGGCAGGCACCTTGGGGCAATCGCTCACGCTACCCTTTTCCCTCGCCGCGTCACGGGCGCTCTGCTACGACCTGGGCTATGGCAAATCCGCCATCGGCTTCCTCGCCTGGGCACAGGCAGCCGGTGCGCGCTACGCGTATGACGGCCTAGGCATGCTGGTGGAAACCGCGGCCGATGCGTTCGAACTGTGGCATGGCAAGCGACCCGATACCGAACCGGTGTACCGATCGTTGCGCGCTCGCAGCGTCTGAATGTGAACTGCTGCGCCATCCGAACCATTTGGCATCTCTAAATTTCGGGTCGTGCTAGCTTCAGCGGACAGGGGTAACACTTGCGGGGAGCTAGACATGTTACCGAAGGGCAGTTTCCGTCGTTGCCTGGTTGTGGCCGGGCTTGCACTGTGTTTCGCCGGCGTTGCGGAAGCCGCGCCGGATACGAGTAGTCCAGTCGGTTCGGCCAATGTCACCGTGGCCGACCCCACCGTGCCGCGCCCGCCGGGCCAGCCTTGTGTGGTGCAGCTTTTCAGCAATGACACATTCAATGACTACAGCCCACGACCTTTCAGCTATACGCCGCCGGCGAGCTGCGGTACGAGCTGGTCGAAAGTGGTGCTGGAGGGTGATTTCTCCGTTTCTGCCGGCGAGCAGTACGACCGTACCGCCACCATCTTCCTCGGCGGTGTGAATCTTTATTTCGGTACCACACAGGAACCCGCCTCCACCGAGGGACGGAGCTGGCATGTGGAACGCGATCTGACGGATTACAGCGCGCTGTTTCGCAACGCGGGTCAGGGCCAAGTGTTCATTGGCAATATCGTCAACAGCACCTATACAGGTGTGATCTATGGCAGCGCGCGTTTGCTGTTCTATCCGGCATCCGTCGTAGCACCTGCGGCGAAAGCACCGGATGCGGTGTACCCGCTGAGCAGCGATCCGATCGGCAGCACCGTGACCTTGAACAACTCCAGTAGTCAGATGGCCGCGACGTTGACGTTGCCGCGCAATGTCGAACGCGCGTATCTGGATGTGTTCACGCAAAGCCAGTATGCCGATGAGTTCTGGTACACCTGTGTGCCGGATCAATATGCCGCGGAGACCAGCGAATGCGGCGGCGGTAATTTCCGCGAGGCCGAGGTCAGCATCGATGGCCAGCCAGCCGGCGTGGCGCCGGTGTATCCATGGATCTACACCGGCGGCATCGATCTTTACATCTGGAAACCGACGCCCGGCGTGCAGGCGCTCAACTTCATGCCGTATCGCGTCGACCTCACGCCGTTCGCTGGCATCCTCAGCAATGGCTCGCCGCATACGGTCGCCGTCAACGTGCAAGGCGCGAACAACTACTTCTCGGCCACCGCGAGCTTGCTGGTTTATCAGGATGCCGGTGCCAAGCAAGTGAGCGGACAGCTTGTCAGCAATACCCTGGCAAATCAGCCGCCCACGCCAACCATCGGCAGCACGCTGAGCCAGGATGCGTCCGGCAATGTGACCGGCAACATCACCACGGATCTGAGTCGCCACTTCACGATCGAAGGTTACGTCGATACATCGCACGGCCGCGTGCATACCACGGTGGACCAGACGGTCGCTTTCGCCGATACGCAAGGCTTTACGATCCAGGGCAGCCTCTACGATCAGACCAGCGACCAGCTGACCAGCGTGGAAGGTGTGAGTCGCAGCCGAATCGGTACGTTTATCAGCGGCGAGTTCAAGGAGCGTTTCCGTTATCCCTTGCACGTGGACTACAACCAGACCACGTTGTCGAGCGGCGGTTACTCGATCCTGACCACCATTCGCCAGGGTTACGAGCAGCACTCGGGCGTGAGCATCGACGGTTTTCCGCTGTACTCGGCCGACGTGCATAACAAGGTGGAAGGTTCCGATACGCTGGTTCTGAACTCCGGCTTTCAGATCGTCAGCCATAGCGGCCAGCAGACCAAGCAAACCTATGCGTTTAGCGACTCCCTGGGTGGCTGCTATAGCGGCAGCGTGAGCTCGGCGAACGACGTCGTCACCGCCTACAGCAGTGGGCAGGGCTGCCCGGGCCAGCGCAACCGGGTGTTCTGGTTCACCCACCCGGACGGTTCGCCGTATCTCGGCGACGCCGCGCTGGGCTGGTAAGGAACGAGCGGTACCCCCTCATGGTCTGAGGGGGTACCGGCATGCTAGTTTTATCGGCTTATGACAGAGCACCCCGCTCCATGGAGTCCCTACCGATGCGTACCCGTCTGCTTGCACTTTCCATTCTTGGCGTGGCCGTCGCACTCGGCGGTTGCCATCACGGTACGCGTCCGGACGGTTCACGCATTTCCAAGGCTGGGGTGACCGACATGGCAGGCTTCGAGGCCTTCATCGCCACGCATCCTACGCAACAACAGTTCAAGGCGATGTATCCAGGCGTGCTGCTGATGCTGCCGGGGATGATCAGCACGATGGAAATACGCTACGACAACAGTCGCTTCTTTCCCCAGATGGACAAGGACGGCCGCATCATCGGCGGCGATTTTCATTAAGCGCATCACGGCACTGTCATAATCGACAGCCCAGGTCATTTTACTGACATGTTGCACGACTAATCTGGCGCGGTAGCGGCAGTCGCCTCGGTTCGAGAGCGGCTGCCTTCGATACCATTGCTAGCGCGCGGGTGCCATGTCCTCTTCAACTTCCACCGCACCGGATCGGCGCGGGTTGATTTTCGTTGTGTTGGCCGCCGTCGTGGCGATTGCCGGCGGCGGGTTTTGGTACGCGCATGCATCGATGAGCGCCAAACCTGTCGGCCATACGGCCAACGACGGCAGCGACGTAGGCATCCTGCTCGGGCTGGCTGACACGGCCTATCACGATAAGCAGCTGGTCGCGCCGGTCGGCAGCAATGTGTACGAGTTCTATTTCAGCGTGCTGCAGGCCGATCCGAACAACGCGATCGCGGTGCAGCGCATGCGCGATTCCTTCAAGCCTGCGTGCGACGTGGTTGAAAGCACCATCAACAGCGGCGATCTCGACGAGGCGCAGCGCGAGCTTTTGTTGCTGCGCATGTACGATCCGCACAACTACAAGCTAGCCCTGCTCGGCAGTGTGCTGGATGCGCAGCTCGTGATCGAACGTCGTCAGCATGAAGCCGAGGCTGCGCGTATTCAGGCGCAGCAGGCGTCGGGCGGGCAGAGCGCCAACTAAGCGCTCGCTATGTCGGCGAGGTAAGCGTCTTTCAGGCGCACGTAGTGATCGGCGGAGTAATGCAGCTGCTCGATCTGCTTGTCCGTAAGCAGTCGTATGCGCTGCGCCGGATTGCCCAGCCATAGCTCACGCTCGCCTACGATTTTGCCGGGCGGCACCACACTGCCCGCTCCGACGAAGCCGTACTTCTTCACTACTGCGCCATCGAGCACCGTGGCATGCATGCCGATCAGGCAGTAGTCCTCGATCGTGCAAGCGTGAATCACCGCGGCATGCCCAATAGTCACGCCTTCACCGACAAGGGTGGGGAAGCCGCCGGGCGAATATGGACCATCGTGCGTGACGTGGACGATGGTGCCGTCCTGCACATTGCTGCGCGCACCGATGCGGATGTAGTGCACATCGCCGCGCAACACGGCACCGGGCCAGATCGACACATCGTCGCCCAACACGACGTCGCCAATGACGGTAGCGGCAGGATCGACATAGGCGCGGGCGCCCAGCGTGGGCGCGATGCCCTTGTAACTGCGTAAATGGTTCATCGGCGTATTTTAGCCGGCAACCGTAATGTTCTCGTTGCCGGGCGGCAGACCGTCGCGTTCGCGCGCTTCCAGCACGCGCAGGGTTTCTTGGTAGCCGGAATCCACCGCAAGCTGCCAATCCTTCCAGTCGAGCATTCCCACATGCTCCAGCGGTGGCGTGATCAGCAGATGCGCGCGCTCCAGGCAGTGCAGGCTGGTTTCCTCGCTGTTGACCATCGCCGCGCGGGTCAGCGTGGACACCAGTCCCGGCCAGCCGGTGCCGCGGCGCTGGCGCATCCATAGCCGCCACCACGGCGGCGTGGCGAATTCCTCCGCCTGAGCGCGCAGTTCGATGTCGGCGCGGATGCTCACCGCGGTGATGTGCGCGATCCCGTCTTCGGCCATCACATCGGTGGGCAAGTTGTCGACCAGCGCACCGTCCACGAAGACATGTCCGTGATGCAAGACCGGCGGCAGGATGCCGGGGATCGAGCTACTCGCGCGCAGCCACAGCCACAACGGCCCGTGGCGATGCACCACCCTGCCCTCGCCGGAAAGATTCGTCGAAACGCAAAAGAAAGGGCGTTCCAGATCCTCGATGTCGAGCGCCCCGAACGCGCGCCGCAGCATCATCGCCGCACGTCGGCCACGCGTGAGGGCGACGAACGGTAGTGTCCAGTCCGACAGCGGTTTGCCGCGCACGAAGGCTTCGTAATAGATGCGCATCATGTCGTCGGTGTCCCACATGTTGGCGACGCCAGCACCGATGATCGCACCGATGCTGGTGCCACCCACCGCATCGAATGCGTGTCCGGCCTCACGCAACGCACGCAACGCGCCAAGATGGGCTAGCCCGCGTGCACCGCCTCCCGCGAGCACCAGCCCGTTGGCATGGCCGCTGATCAGCCGAGCGATGCGCGGGATATCGTTCTCGCCGCAAATGTGGTGATGCTGCAATTCGCCGCTGAATTGCGAGCGCCAGCGGCGCGCCGAACCGGATAAAACCCGATGTGCGGGATGTATCAGCAGCAGATGGCGCGGGCGATGACGCACGCGTGCTGGATGCCCAGGTGCTGCTTCGGGCCAAGGCCGGGCCTGTTGTGCGGCCAGCGCAGGCAGCAACAGCACATCAGCCTGACGCAGACAGCGCAGTCGCCACGAGGCATCGCCGGTGCTGTCCAGATAGATCACGAAGCGCGCCTGCGCTTCGCGTTCGGCAAACCAGTCGCTGCCGCGGTTGGCACCGTGCTCGGCATCGATCACTACGCAGTTGCCATAGGCTTCCAGCGCCTGCGCCAGCTGCATGGCCAGGCCGCGCACCGGCACGCCATTGTCGACGGGCAGGATCGCAAACGTACGCGGCTTGTCCGGCGCTTCCACATGGCGCTCGCGGCGCAGCAGTCGGTCCATCGCCTGCCGTGCCACGGCGAGCATGGCGCGCGGATGGCGTTCGATCAGGTGTTCGAACAGATCGCGATCCAGCCGCAGCAATTCCGAATCGCGCAGGGCGCGCACGCTATAGCGCAACGCTTCGCCGCTGAGCAGGCCGATCTCGCCCACGCAATCGTCCGCAGAAACCTGGCGAATTAGGCTGGTCGGGCCGTCAAACACGCCCAGACTTCCGCTGCGCAGTAAATACAGCGCCTCCGCGACCTCACCTGCTTTGAACAGGTACTGCCCGCCGGGCAGGCAGATCCAGCGCAGACTTCCGGCCAGCGCGGTTCGTTGCGCGTCGTTCAGATGCGCAAAAAGCGGAATGCGACCGATCAGGGCGGGGATATCGGTGGGCAGCATGCACGCGATGGTACGACGCCGGTGGTGACACGGTACGCGTCGTCTCCCAAACAGCCACCATCCCGCTTGATTTCGGTGCGGGGCGCCAGCACGCTGTCAGGCCTGAAGGAGTTTCCATGAACCAAGACAACCCGCTACTGGCCGACACCGCGCTCCCCGCGTTTTCGCAGATCGAGCCCGAGCAAGTGACGCCTGCCATCGATGCCCTGCTGGCCGACAGCCGTGCTGGCATTGCCGTATTGACCGCACCCGGCGCGCCACGCGATTTTGCCTCGGTGATGCTGCCCCAGGAACGGCTCGATCAGCGCATCGCGCAGGCCTGGTCGCCGGTGTCGCATCTGCACTCGGTGGCGGACAGCGAGGCACTGCGCAAGGTTTATGGTCCTGCCGAAGAAAAGCTCACCGACCACGCCATTGAAGTGGGTCAGAACCGCGACCTCTACGCTGTTGTACAGGCCGTGGCCGATGCACCTGAATTCGCCAGGCTGTCGCGCGCGCAACGCGCCCTGGTCGAGCACGCGCTGCGCGACTTCAAGCTCTCCGGCGTCGCACTGGAAGAACCCGCACGTTCGCGCTTCCGCGAAATCGGCGTGGAGCTGAGCAAACTATCGACCGAATTTTCCAATGCCGTGCTCGATGCCACCGATGCCTGGCGCCAACACATCACCGACGAACGCGATCTGGCCGGCATTCCCGAATCCGGCCGCGCCGTGTTGCACCAGTACGCCAAAGAGCAGGGTTTGGATGGCTATCTGGTGACGCTCAAACAACCGAGCGTGCAGGCGGTGATGACCTATGCCGACAATCGCCAACTGCGCGAGCGCGTCTACTGGGCATACCAGACGCGTGCTTCCGATCAGGGGCCGAACGCCGACAAATACGACAACACCGCGCGCATCGAGCGGATCATGGCATTGCGCCACGAAGCGGCACAGTTGCTTGGCTTCGCCAACGCTGCGGAAGAGTCGCTGGCCACCAAGATGGCTACTGCATCTTCCGACGTGCTGACCTTCCTGCGCGATCTCGCGGCGCGCGCCAAGCCGGTCGCGCAAAAGGAACTCGCCACGTTGCGCGACTTCGCGTCGACCGAACTCCAGCTCGACAACCTCGAATCCTGGGACGTCGCCTACGCCTCCGAAAAGCTGCGCCAGAAGCAATACGCACTCGACGAAGAACAGCTCAAGCCTTACTTCCCGCTGCCCGCAGTCATCGACGGTTTGTTCGGTTTGGTGCATCGGCTCTATGGCATCACGCTGAATCCTCGCGACGGTGTCGACGTGTGGCATCCGGATGTTCGCTACTACGACGTCACCGACGCCGACGGTCGCGTGTTCGCCGGCGCGTACATCGATCTCTATGCGCGCAGCGGCAAACGCGGCGGCGCGTGGATGGATGTTTGCCGCGCACGCTTCGATGACGGCGAGCAGTTGCAGTTGCCGGTGGCCTTCCTGACCTGCAACTTCGCACCGCCCACCGAAGGACGCCCGGCCCTGCTCACGCATGACGACGCGCTGACGCTGTTCCACGAATTCGGTCACGGCTTCCACCATCTACTCACCGAAGTCCCGTTGCCTTCCGTCGGCGGCATCGACGGCGTGGAATGGGATGCGGTGGAACTGCCCAGCCAATTCATGGAGAACTTTGGCTGGAACCGCGAAGCGCTGGATCTGTTCGCCAAGCATTGGGAAACCGGTGAGCCACTGCCCGAGGCGTTGTTCGACCGCATGTTGGCGGCGCGGCATTTCCACGCGGGTCTATTCCTGGTGCGTCAGCTCGAATTCGCGCTGTTCGATTTTCTATTGCACCTGGAATACGACCCGGCGAAGGGTGCGCGCACACTCGAAGTGCTGGAAGAAGCGCGACGCGAAGTAGCGGTGCTGCATCCGCCCGCCTGGCAGCGCTTCCCGCATGCGTTCAGCCATATTTTCGCGGGCGGGTACGCCGCGGGTTACTACAGCTATCTCTGGGCGGAGTTGCTCAGCGCGGATGCCTTCGGCGCCTTCGAAGAGCGAGCGGCCAGCGGCAACAGTGTGATCGACGCGGCCATCGGCGAGCGCTTCCGCCGCGAGATCCTGGCCGTGGGTGCCAGCCGTCCCGCGCTGGAAAGTTTTGTCGCCTTCCGCGGCCGAAAGCCGGAGCCGGAAGCGCTGCTGCGTAGCCACGGCCTGGCCTGAATGTATAGCGACCCTTCACCTCGGTGAGGGGTCGCACGCAGGTGGCAAACGGGATCACAATGGGGCGAGGTTCGCCCTGTCACCATCGTTGCCGGCAGTGCGGAAACCGCTACCGAAACGACAACAGTGTGGACTGGGGAGTCTGCAATGAACGGCATCACTAACCTGTCGCCCGAATGGCGCAACTGGATCCGCGAAAACCTGGCACGCGGCTGCGCGCCACAATCGCTGGTCGACGACATGGTGCGCAACCGCTTCGATCCCGTGTTCGCGCGGGCAGCGGTCAATGGCGTCATGACCAACAACGAACCCGTCGCGGCACCTTTTGAAGTGAAGCCGAAAGTCGGGACCGGTTACGTCTACGAAATGCCACGCTTACCCGCTGGAAATATCATTCGCACATCCGACCGCGACGTGCGCGTGGTGACACGCGTGAATCGTCCGATGATCGCCGTGCTCGAAGGCGTACTCAGCGACGAGGAGTGCGACCAGCTCATTCGTCTCTCCGCCGACAAGATGCATCGTTCCACCACGGTCGATCCCATCAGCGGCAAACATGAAGTGATCGCCGACCGCAGCAGCGAAGGTACCTTCTTCGCCCTCAACGCGGATCCTTTCATCACTCGCCTCGATCGCCGCATCGGCGAAGTCATGCACTGGCCGGTCGACCACGGCGAAGGCCTGCAGGTATTGCATTACGGCACCGGCGGTGAATACAAACCCCACTTCGATTATTTTCCGCCGGAAGAACCCGGCAGCCACGTGCAGATGACTATCGGTGGTCAGCGCGTCTCCACGCTCGTGATGTACTTGAATGACGTGGAAGAGGGCGGTACCACCATCTTCCCCGAGATCGGCCTGGAAGTCGTGCCGAAAAAAGGTTCGGCCGTCTATTTCGAATACACCAACAGCCAGAACCAGCTCGATCGCCTCACCTTGCATGGTGGCTCACCCGTGACGCGCGGCGAGAAGTGGATCGTCACCAAGTGGATGCGACAGCGGCGTTATGGAGAAGCACTGTCGCCTGCGACCGCAACGAGCTGAAGAGCCACCAAGCATTTTCGTCCCGGCTCGACCAGCTTCGCTGTCGCGAAGCGCCTCGCCGGGACGACGAACTCAGCTTTGCGCCCCGTCCGCTTCACGGTGGTAATGCGTGGCGATCTCGACTTCCTTTTTCGAGCCAAGAAACACCGGCACGCGCTGGTGCAGCCCGGTGGGTTGTAGCTCAAGAATGCGCTCGCGCCCCGTGGTCGCCGCGCCGCCGGCTTGTTCGATGATGAAGGCCATCGGATTGGCTTCGTACATCAGGCGCAGCTTGCCGCCCTTGCTCTTGATCTTTGCATCGAGCGGGTAGAAGAACACGCCGCCGCGAGTGACGATGCGGTGCACGTCGGCCACCATCGAAGCGACCCAACGCATGTTGAAGTCCTTGCCGCGCGGGCCGTCCGTGCCGGCCAGCAGTTCGCCGATGTAGCGCTGCATCGGCGCTTCCCAGTGGCGTTGGTTGGACATGTTGATGGCGAACTCGCCGGTTTCTTCCGGAACGCGCACGTCGCGGCGGCTGAGCAGGAAGCTGCCCACTTCGCGATCCAGCGTGAACTCATGCGTACCGTGGCCGAAGGTGAGCACCAGCACAGTCGCGGGGCCGTAGACCACATAGCCCGCGGCCAGCTGAGTGGTACCGGGTTGCAGGAAGTGTTCGACCTTGGGTTCGGTGATGCCGTCGGGGCAACGTAGTACGGAGAAGATGGTGCCCACCGAGATATTCACATCGATGTTCGAACTGCCGTCGAGCGGATCGAACATCAGTAAGTGATTGCCCTTCGGATACATATCGGGGATCGGCTGCGGATCTTCCATTTCCTCCGATGCGCACGCGGCAAGATGACCGCCCCAGGCGTTGGCTTCCAGCAGGATCTCGTTGGAGATCACGTCCAGCTTCTTTTGCGCCTCGCCTTGCACGTTGTCGCTGCCGGCATTCCCCAGCACCCCGCCCAACGCGCCCTTGTTCGTGGCCACCGCGATGCGCTTGCAGGCGCGCGCGACCACTTCGATTAGCAGGGAAAGTTCGGCGTTGATGCGGCCGGCACGGCGTTCCTCGATCAGGAACTGGATCAGCGAAATGGGCTTCATGGCGAATCTGCAGGCAAAGGGATAGCCATTTTCCCGGGTCTGCCCGCGGGATGCCAGCCGTAGGCCTGAATGGACCGCCAGGCTTCCTGCTGACAACACGCTGGCAGCAGGCGGGGCGCAAGCTCACATCATCGAAAGGGAGAAACGATCATGCGCGACACAGTTTATGTGCTGGTTTTTGACGGATTTGCGGATTGGCAGGTGGCATTGGCCTTGAGCGAGGTCCGCCGGCCCGGGGAGTGGGAAGTACGTACCGTCGGTTTCTCCCGCGAACCGGTGACATCGATGAGCGGGCTGCAGGTGTTGCCGGATGGCAGCGTGGATCAGCTCGATCTGGATGCCGCGGCGTTGCTCATTCTGCCCGGTGGCCACCTGTGGTTGCCCGCACAGGTCGATCAAGTCGCCGCACTTGCACGTCGCGTGCACGACGCTGGCGCTCCGGTCGCTGCCATCGATGAAGGCGTGCTGGCGGTGGCGCGTGCCGGGCTGATCAACCGCTGCCGCCATACGGGTAATTGGGCGAGCCAGATTGCCCGCGAAGTGCCGAGTTATGCCGGGCACGAGCAATACGACGCGAATGTGCTTGCCGTGAGTGACGGTGGCGTGACGACCGCCAGTCATCTGGGCAGCGTCGAGTTCGCGCGCGAAGTCATCCACACGCTGGAACTCTACAACGCCAGCGACCGCGAGCACTGGTACCGCCTGTTCAAGCACGCCATTCCCCCGCCGTGGTTTCCCGGTGTGGCTACTGAAATCGTTCGAGCTGCTTAGGGAGTTCGTTATGAACAACGTGATCGATCGTGTACTGGCCGCTTATCGCCCGCTCTATCTCCGTGGCTTGCTGATGGATGGCCAGTACCGTCTGCCCAAGCCGCCGCAAGCGCCGCCGACAAAGGGCAGCAAAGCCATCCATCTGACGCCCGCTTTCAAATCCGGCCCTCGACGCGTGTTGGTAACCACCACAAACACTCCCGCGGGTTTGCACGCGTTTTCGGTGACGGCCAAGTCGTTGGCGGAACGCGTACGTCGAACCGCCGCATCGCTGATTCATCCATCACGGAGGCATGCATCATGAGTCCGAGAATCACCTTCTATCACGCGCCGAACAGTCGCTCCGGCGGCACGTTTTCGCTGCTCGAAGAACTTGGCGTGGATTACGACTTGCATCTGGTCAACCTCAAATCCGGCGAACAACGTCAGTCGGCGTACCGGGCGATCAACCCGATGGGCAAGGTGCCGGCGATTCGTCACGGCGAGGCATTGATCACCGAACAGCCGGCGGTATTTCTGTATCTAGCCGATCTCTATCCGGAAGCAGGACTGGCACCGGCCATCGACGATCCACTGCGCGGTCCCTACCTGCGGTGGATGGTCTATTACGGTTCCTGTTTCGAGCCAGCAATCGTCGACCGCTCACAACAGCGTGATCCGGCGCCGCCTTCCACGTCGCCTTACGGCACTTGGGACGATGTGCTCAACACACTCGCACTGCAGCTTGCCAAGGGCCCGTATCTGCTCGGCGAACGATTCACCGCGGTAGATGTGTTGTGGGGTGGCGCCTTGCATTGGACCACGATGTTCCATCTCGTCCCGGAAACCCCGGAGATCCGCGCGTACATCGATCGTGTGATCACACGTCCCGCCATGCAGCGTGCCGCGGCCAAGGATGCCGAATTCGCCGCGCAGCAGGCGGCGTGAGCGCAGCGGGCGAGTCGAGACCATGCATCAACACGGCTCGCCCATGTCTGTCTCACGCATTGCGACTGCGGCGCATGACTTTGGGTGCTGGCCCGCCATGGCTGCGTGGGCGATCATGTACCCATGCGCCGAGCCGACCGTCTCTTCCTCATCATCAACGCCCTGCGCGGACGCCGCACAGCTTTGCAGGCGCGTCAGCTTGCGGAAACCTTGGGCGTATCGCTACGCACGGTCTACCGCGACGTGGCCGACCTGCAGTTGTCGGGCGTACCGATCGAAGGTGAGGCCGGCGTCGGCTACGTGCTGCGCAAGGGCTCGGACATACCGCCGCTGATGTTTACCGCCGACGAACTCGAATCGCTGGTGGTCGGCACGCGCTTCGTCCGCGCTTTTGCCGGCGAGAGACTGGCGGCTGGTGCCCAGGCGGCGCTGGTGAAAATCGAAGCGGTGCTGCCGCCCGAATTGCGCGAACGCTCGTCGCGTACGCGCATCTACGCGCCGATCTGGCGCGACGAGGAATCGGTCGCCTTCGCCGCCCGCATCGATCAACTGCATGCGGCGATCGAAGCGCAGAACGTATTGCGGCTGCTTTATCGCGACGAGGTAGGTCGCGAAAGCGAGCGTGAGGTGGAACCGCTGTGTCTGGCCTTCTGGGGCGGCAAGTGGACACTGGGCACCTGGTGTCGCTTGCGGCGGGATTTTCGCAACTTCCGCCCGGACCGCATCGAGCGGATCGAGCACACGGGCGAAATATTCGAGAGCGCCGCGGACCGCAACCTGGCTTCCTACCTGCAAGCCATGCGCGGCTATTACTCCGGATTGGAATAGGCGCGCCGTTTCTCCGCTTCGGGTACCCTGCGCAAACCAGAGCCACCGCAGGAGTCATGTCATGTCCACAGGCGTGCGTCATCCTCTGTTGTCGATTGCACCGGGTAAGTTGCGCCCCACCCAGATGACGGTGGGCAAGGCCGAAGTGGCGCAAAAACGCGTCCAGTGGGAAAAGCTCGGCAAAAAGAAGCGCAAGGAACTGCTTTCCCAGCACTGGTTCCCCGGCGTCTTGGGTCCGAAGAATCAGGTCTATATCGTCGACCACCATCACCTTGGGCTGGCCTTGTATGAAGAAGGCGTCAAAGCCGTACCGGTGATGATCCAGCGCGATTTCTCCTGGCTGGAAACGCCGGTGTTCTGGCACACCATGGAATTCAACCGCTGGGCGCATCCGTATAACGAGCACGGTCAACGGCAGGAATACGACGCGATTCCGCGCAGCCTCACCGGGATGGCGGACGATCCATTCCGCACACTCGCCGCGCGCGTGCGCATGGCTGGCGGTTATTCCAAGGACGCCACGCCGTACTCGGAATTCCTCTGGGCCGATTTCTTCCGGCGACATATGAAACTCAAGAACGGTCGCGTCACCGCCAAGCAATTCCAAGATGCCTTGCTATTGTCGCACTCGCATGAAACGGCTTATCTGCCGGGCTGGAGCGGCCACATCCAATGAGCGCGACGCCAGCGTCGTCGTCGGCACGCGTTGCCGACGTGCTGGCGGGTCTGGCGATCGCTGGCTTGCTAGTGCCCGAAGCGGTGGCGTATTCGGGCATCGCCGGCATGCCGCCGCAAGCGGGTGTGATCGCGCTGTTCATCGGTCTGATCTGCTACGGATTGCTGGGCCGCAGCCGTTTCGCCATCGTCTCGTCAACCTCCTCCTCGGCGGCCGTGTTGGCGGCGGGAACGATTGCGTTGGCGGGCGGTTCCATGGCTGCGCGCGTGGCTATCGCGGCCACGCTGGTGTTGTTCGGCGGCATCTGTTTTCTGATCGCGGGCTTTGCGCGGTTGGGCGGCCTGTCGCATCTCATCGCGCGCCCGGTGTTGCGCGGATACACCTTTGGCCTGGCCATCGTTATCGCGCTGAAGCAGCTGCCGCATCTGGGCGGCTGGCCTGAGTTGCATGGCGATTTCGTGCCGCTGCTGATCAAGGATCTGGTGCAGACGTCGAATCAGGTGCAGGTCGTTACGCTCGGTGCGGGTGTGTTGGCGTTGGCCTTGTTGTTCGTGTGCGAACGCATACCGCGGCTGCCTGGCAGTCTGCTGGTCATTGCCCTCGGTGTCATCGCCTCCGGCTGGCTGCAGGCGCGCGGCGTGCCGCTGACCGGCGCGATCAATCTGCATATGGATCTCGGCATGCCGACCTGGCCGGCGAGCGGCCAATGGATGCCCAGCGTGGAACTGGCAGCGGCGTTGCTGTTGATTCTGTACGCCGAGTCATACAGTTCCATCCGCGGCTTTGCGCTCAAACATAACGACCCGGTGGAACCGAACCGCGATCTGCTCGTGCTGGGTCTCGCCAATGTGTTGTGCGGCCTGTTGCATGGCATGCCGGTGGGTGCCGGTTATTCCGGCACGTCGGCCAACGAGGCGGCCGGTGCGCGCTCGCGTCTGGCGGGTTTGATCGCCGGTGCCAGCGTGTTGCTGATGGTCTTGCTGCTATTGCGCTGGATCGAACGCATCCCGCTCGCGGTGTTGGCCGCCATCGTGATTCATGCGGTGAGCAAATCGTGGCGGCTGTCGGTATTCCGGCCTTATCTGCAGTGGAAACGCGATCGCCTGCTGGCGCTGGCTGCGGTGGTGGCAGTGTTGTCACTGGGCATTCTCAACGGCCTGTTGGTCGCGATCGCCTTCAGCCTGATCCTGCTGCTGCGCCAGCTCGCCGTCGCGCGGCTCAGCGTGCTTGGCCGTCTCGCCAACGGTCATGATTTCGTCGATATCGCGCAGCATCCGGATGCCGTACAGCCGCCGGGCATCTTGATCTTGCGCCCGGAAGAGCCGCTGTTCTTCGCCAATGCGGAGTCCGTGCTGGCACTGGCGCGGCAGCAGGTGGAGCAACGTGCGGATCTCAAGCAGGTGGTTCTGAGTCTGGAGGAATCGCCGGATCTCGACGGTACCGCCCTGGAATCGCTCAGCGATTTTTCCAGTTGGCTGCAATCGCGCAGCGTGGGTTTGCGCGTCGCACGCTTGAAAGACGATACACGCGCCCTGCTGTTGCGCGCCGCGCTGCCCCAGCTTTCGCCACAGGCGCTCAACAACTGGAGCGTGGAAGATGCCGTGTCGGCATCCACCGCCGCGCTATCGTCCACGGGGAATCAAGCGCAGTGAACAACGCAACACGTAGGGGATGCATGGCCTTGGGCCTTGCTCTGGCGATGCCGGCATGGGCGCAACAGGATGCAGACTTGCATTTCAAGCAGATCTACCAGCAGGAGTGGGCGTGGCGTACCGGACAGGCCGGCGTCAGCGCATCGGGCGAGTCGCAGCCCAACAACGGCCGGCTGGATCAGGTCGATGCGAAGAGCCAGCAGGAGCGCCTCGATCTCTGGCGCAAGGTGATGAGCCAGCTCGATGCCATCGATACGAAGCAACTCACACCCGCCGATCAGGTGAACTACGCGGTGTATCGCGAGCAGATCCGCAACTTCATCGCCGATCAGCAATTCAAGCAGTGGCAGATGCCGTTCAATAGCGACTCGGCGTTCTGGAGCGAACTCGGCGATGATCTGAACAGTGAAGGATTACGCACCGAAAGCGACTATCGCCATTACGTGGATCGCCTCGGCCAGGTGCCGGCGTATTTCGACCAGCAGATCGACAACATGCGTGCCGGCTTGCAGCGCGGCTTCAGTGTGCCGCGTGCCGTGCTGACCGGGCGCGATGTATCCATTGCATCCGTAGCCAATGAAAAAGACCCCACGCAGACCAGCTTCTACGAGCCGCTGCAGCACATGCCGTCAACCATACCTGCGGCGACGGCGGCAGCAATACAGGCCGACGCACGCGAGAAAATCACCCACGAGGTGATTCCCGCCTACGCGAAGCTGCTCTCCTTCTTCCGCAATGAATATGTGCCGCATGCGCGCACCACGCTGGCGGCGGAGGCGCTACCGGACGGTAAGAACTACTACCGCCAGCAGATCCACGAATACACCACGCTCGATCTTGATCCCGACACCATTCACAAGATCGGGCTGGAGCAGGTGGCGAAGATCCACGCACAAATGCTGCAGACCATGCAGGAAACCGGCTTCAAGGGCAGCTTCACCGACTTCCTGCATTTCCTGCGCACCGATCGGCAGTTTTACGCCAAGACGCCACAGGAATTGCTCGATCGCACCGCTTGGGTCGCTAAGGAAGTGGATGGGCAAGTCGGCAAATTCTTTGGCCACCTGCCGCGCAAGCGCTTCACCATCGAGCCGGTGCCGGCGGATATCGCGCCGTACTACACCTCTGGCCGCGGCGGTCCGGACGTCTATCTGGTCAACACCTACGACCTACCCTCGCGTCCGCTCTACAACATGCCGGCGTTGACCTTGCATGAGTCGTATCCCGGCCATGCTTTGCAATTGGAACTGGCGGAAGAAGAACACGATCAACCCGCGTTCCGCCGCAACGGCTACATCTCCGCCTATGGCGAAGGCTGGGGCCTCTACTCGGAGTACCTGGGCAACGAGATGGGCATCTACAAGACGCCCTATCAGCGGTTCGGTTTTTTCACGTATCAGATGTGGCGCGCTTGCCGACTCGTGGTCGATACCGGTATCCATCACCTGGGTTGGACACGCCAGCAGGCGATCGACTACATGACGCAGAACACCGCGCTATCGGATCGCGAAATCGCCAATGAAATCGATCGCTACATCAGCTGGCCCGGCCAGGCGCTGTCGTACGAACTCGGGTATCTGAAGCTGCTCGATCTGCGCGCAAAAGCCGAGAAAGCGCTTGGACCGAAGTTCGACATTCGTGCATTCCACGACACCGTTCTCGCGACAGGGTCGGTGCCCTTGCCCGTGCTGGAGCAGCGGATCGACCGATTCATTGCGGAAGGCGGCCCGGAGCCGGATGTCGGCGATGACGCGGCGAAAGGCGGTAAGGCACCCTAGGGTCCGGTTGCTTAAAACTTCACCAATGAAGTAGAATGGCCTCAAGCTTTATTGGGAGAGTTAGCCATGACAGCCCATGCCCTATCCCTGACAGCACCCGCCGAAGACCTTGGCGGCCCTGCCCTGCGCACGTTCTTCAAGCTCGCCGAGCTCTGGAACCTGCGCATTGCCGAGCAGCGCAAGCTGCTGGGTGATCCGCCGGAATCCACCTTCTACAAATGGAAGCGCCAGCAGGATGGCGTGCTGGGGCGCGATACGCTGGAGCGCATCAGCTACCTGCTGGGTATCTACAAGGCACTGCAGATCCTCTTTCCGGATCCGGAGCAGGCCGATGCCTGGCTGCACAAACCCAATCAATCGGCGCTGTTCGGCGGACACTCCGCGCTGGAGCGCATGCTGTCGGGCAATGTCTCCGATCTCTACGTAGTGCGGCAGTATCTGGATGCACAGCGCGGCTGGAACTGAGTAAACGGTGCCGGCCGTCGCAGTCGGCGAGAACACGTTTCGGCAGACTCTGCAGGCAAACAGGGAAGAACAAAAAACGGCACGGCTTGTGCCGCGGGATACGCCCATGCCTATCGACATGCCCCCCATTCGACGGATCCGCTGGAGCCAGGCTTATCGCATCGTGCCGAGCCGGTTTCCGCCTGCCGGCTTGTTCGACCGCATCGCCGATCCCGCCGATCTGGATGCCGTGTTCGCGATCGAAGCGCTGACCAACCCGCGCCTGCGCGAAGAAGCCAACACCATGCAGCTGGTGCCGAAGGAGCGCCGCATCAGCGGCCCGGGTTCGACGCCGGTGATGGCCGCGTTCACGCATCTCAACCCGGAAGGCAGCCGATTTTCAGATGGCACGTGGGGCGTGTTCTATGCGGCGCGCAGCGTCATCACGGCCGTGGAGGAAACGGTCTATCACCGCGAGCGCTTTCTCGCCGCCACCGCCGAGCCGGCCTGCGATATCGAAATGCGCTGCTATCGCACCAGCGTCGACTGCAAGCTGCACGATCTGCGCAACGATTGGCACGAAGCCCATGATCCGGATAGCTACGTCGCAAGTGTCAAACTCGCCCGCGTGCTACGCGCCGACGGCTCCAACGGCATCGTCTACGACAGCGTGCGTCATCGCGGTGGCGAATGCCTGGCGGCGTTTTATCCCGATGTCGTCGCACCCTGCGTACAGGCCCAGCATCTGATCTACCGCTGGGATGGCAAACGCATAGCGAAAGTGCTGGAAGTGAGCGAGTTGAAGCGCAGCTGATGTCAGGCGCGGGCGTGTCGAACGCGAAGCGGGACTATCATGGCCATCATCTACGCCGGCTGTTGCTGGCTATAGAGCTATCCCCGGGAGCGTCATGAGAATTCTGTTATCGCTGTTGTTCGCACTGACATCGTGTCTTGTTTGCGCGACCGAAACCGGCCATGCGCAATGGAATTCAGCGATGGATGCCTTCGAGGCTGCCGATCGCGCTAACCCGCCGCCGCAAGCTGCGGTGTTGTTCATTGGTAGTTCGTCGATCGAGCATTGGAAATCCGTCGCGGAGGATTTTCCGGAAGTAAAGACGATCAATCGCGGCTTTGGCGGTTCGGAGCTGGGCGATTCCACGTATTTCGCCGACCGCATCGTGGCGCCCTATCATCCGCGCGCCATCGTCATGTATGCCGGCGACAACGATTTGCAGGATGGACATCGTCCGGAGCAGGTGCGCGACGACTTCGCCGCCTTTGTGCGTAAAGCGCGATCCGTCGATCCAGGTGTGCCGATCGCCTTCATCGCGATCAAACCAAGCATGGCGCGCAAGGTGTTGTTGCCGAAGATCAGGCAGGCCAACGATCTCGTTCGCAGCTATGCGGCGACTCAGAAAGAGGTTGCCTTCCTCGATGTGTTCACCCCGATGTTGGGCGCGGACGGTCAGCCGCAGCCCAAGTGGTTTGTCGAGGATGGCTTGCACATGAATCGCACGGGCTATGAACTGTGGATTGGCATCATCAAGCCGTGGGTCGATGCGCACGCGCGTTGACTGCTCGCGCGATATGTCCGCGCCGTCATTCCGGTCTTCGCCCGAATGACGGTCGGCTCGCTCACGTATCCGCGTTGCTGGCGAAGCCTTCGCGCGTGCCGCGATTGAACACGCGATCGCTGTCGAGCACATCGGCAGCGGTATGTGCGGGAAGCTGCTTAAGCTTTTCGTAGATCGGCGTGAAGTCAGGTCGAGTCGCATCGAACAGCTGCTCGAAACTGTCGATCACAAAGTAGGTCTGCTGGTAGGTGTCGATGCGGTAGCGCGTGCTCATCACGCGCTCCAACCCGAAACCGATGCGATTGGGCGCGGGCGAATCCAGGCAATAGATCGACTCGCCTTTGGAGCTGACGATGCCCGCACCATAAATGCGCATGCCTTCGTCGGTGTTGATCAGGCCGAATTCCACCGTGTACCAGTACAGGCGCGTGAGGTTCATCAGCGCCTCGGGCCCAATGGCGAACGCCTTCATGCCACCGCGGCCGTAAGCCTGCATGTAATCGGCAAAGATCGGATTGAGCAGCAGCGGCACATGGCCGAACAGGTCGTGGAACAGATCGGGCTCGCTGAGGTAATCCAGCTGCTCCGGCTTGCGGATCCACCAGCTGACCGGGAAGCGGCGATGGGCGAGATGATCGAAGAATACCTCGTCCGGAAGCAGACCTTCGACCGCGACCAGCTCCCAGCCGGTCGTCTCGCCAAGCACCTTGTTGAGGTCAGCGAACTTCGGAATGCCGCCGTCGCCGAGGCCGAAGCGCTCTACGCCGGCCAGGAATTCCTTGCAGGCCCGTCCGGGCAGCAGTTCGCGCTGGCGCTTGAACAGCGTGTCCCACACCTCGTGATCGGTGCGGCTGTAGTCGGCCCAGGGCTGCTCAACCACCCCGGTGGCATAGACCGGTACGTAGCCACGATCGGTCTGATGGTGCTCAACGCGGCGAGGGGTGTTGTTTTCCATGGAGGCTCCGGGCTACGCCATTCGATACCCGGCGAGGACCGGGCGGCAAGCAAAAGCATACGACGCAGACCATGCACAGTGGTTGTTTTATTGTTGACTTTACCCTCATGTGTGCAATATTCATTCAAAGATCAGAACATTTATAGAGGAATCGTGCATTGGCTGATCTAGATCGCACCGATCTGCGAATGCTGGCCGTGCTACAGGCCGAAGGGCGGGTCACCAACGCGGAACTGGCGGAGCGAGTCAATCTGTCGCCGTCGGCCTGTTTGCGCCGTCTGCAGCGGCTAGAAACCGAGGGAGTGATCAGCGGATACGCGGCCCAGATCGATCCCCAGGCGGTGGGCCTGGGCTTGCAGGCGTTCGTGCGGGTGCAGCTGGCTCGCCACGAAGGGGCGGCCATCGAGCGATTTGTGGAGCGCGTGGCCGGCTGGGACGAGGTGGTGGCCTGCCATGCCCTCACCGGCGATATGGACTACCTCATGCAGGTCTACGTGGCCGACCTGGAGCACTTCTCGCGCTTCCTGCTCGATCAGCTGTTGAACGACGCCGGGGTCGCCGATGTCAATTCCAGCTTTGTACTGCGCACCGTCAAGCGTTCGCCTTCGCTTCCTTTGGGCCAACTAGAGCGTTGAGCGGCGACTAACGTTAAAATGATGTGCTGATGAGTATAGAAGCCGTATCCGTCCCGGACCGAGACCTGCTGCGCCCGCTGCGTTACTTGTGGCGCGTTCCGTTGTTGCTGCTGCACATCGTGCTCGGCATTTTTTTGTGTGGATTCATCCTCACCTGGAACCGCCATGCGGTGATGAAGAACGGTCGTGAACCGTTTACGCATCGCATGATCCGCGCGTGGTCCACCGGATTGATGCGCGTGTTCGGCTTGCGGTCCGTGCGCGTCGGGCAACCATCGGCAGATCCGGTACTGTTCGTCGCCAATCACACGTCATGGATCGACATCGAGCTGCTGCACAGCCAGCGCGCCGCGTGCTTTGTGGCCAAGGCCGAGATCGCCAATTGGCCCCTGGTGGGCTGGCTGGCCGCCAGCGGCGGCACGATCTTCCATCGTCGCGGCAGCAACCATTCCCTCGCGGCGGTGATGCAGGTGATGGTGGAGCGTCTGCGTGAAGGCCGTTCCGTCGCCGTGTTTCCAGAAGGCGGCACCGGCCACAACGGTGTGCTGAAAGTGTTCCATGCGCGCATCTTCCAGGCCGCGGTAGATGCCGGGGTACCTGTGCAACCTGTCGCATTGCGCTTCGCGCGCGGCGGCAAGCGGGTGATCGATGCGGGTTTCCGCGAGCACGAAAACTTCATGCAGAACATCCTGCGCATGCTCGGCGGCGCGTCGATGGATGCCGAGGTGCACTTCCTCGAGCCGGTCCAGACTTCCGTAGATGGCCGGCGGCGAATGGCCGATCTGGCGCGCGAACGCATCGCTGCGGCGCTCGAGGATCGCGCGGCATGACCCTACCGCAAGGACGCGATTTCCGTCCTCCTTGGCCGCTCAAGAGCGGCCATATTCAAACCATGCTTTCCTCCAGCGGCATACGCCGCACGCTGCTTCCGCGCTACGCCTACAACGTGTTGGAAGGTGCGCAACCGGTGGTGGTCGATGGTGGCGAAGGCGTGCGTCTGACCGGCGCCTTCACCGCGCAGAAAGCGCAGGCCACCTCGCGCGGTCTGGCCGTGCTGTTCCATGGCTGGGAAGGCAGTGTGGATTCCACCTACGTGCTGCAAACGGGCAGCCGTTTGCTGGCGGACGGGTGGGATATCTTCCGGCTCAATTTCCGCGACCACGGCGACAGCCATGCGCTCAACGAAGCGCTGTTCCATTCGTGCCGCATCGATGAAGTCGTACATGCGGTAGGCGATATCGCGCGGCGCTGGCCGTCGCGCGCGATGGCCTTGGCAGGATTCTCGTTGGGCGGCAATTTTGCCTTGCGCGTTGCGCTTCGTGCGCCGGCGGTGGGCATTCCACTGAACTACGCATTGGCGGTGTGCCCCATCATTGATCCTAGCGAAGGCTTGTTTTCGCTGGAGGAATCCGCGCCGTGGTTCTACCAGGCGTATTTCATGAGCAAGTGGCGGCACTCGCTGCGCGCGAAGCAGGCGGCGTTCCCGCAACGCGAATACTTCGAGCTGCAGGAACTGAAACAAAGTCTGCGCGGACTTACCGAGGCGATGGTATTGCGCCATACCGATTTTGATTCGCTCGAAGCGTATCTGAACGGGTATTCGGTGGCCGGTCGCGCGCTGGCTGCCATGCAGATCCCAGCCACTATTCTTACCGCGCGCGATGACCCCGTGATTCCGGTAACCGCTTTTGAAAAGCTGGAGCTACCCGGTAGTGTCGAGCTCGATATCGCCGACTACGGCGGTCACTGCGGCTTTATCCGCGGCTGGGATATGACGAGTTTTTGCGACGACTACATCGCCGCGCGCTTCAACGCGAACGCCGGCGGCTGACGTTTTCTTTCTCCGTAGGGAGAGAAGTCAACGCGCACGCTATGCTTGAAAGATAGCCGTCCTGGCAAGGTCCAAGCATGCGATCCGCCCATATCGTCATCACCACCTTCGGCTCGCTTGGCGATCTGTTCCCGTTCCTGGCGGTAGGGCAAGTGCTGCAAGCACGCGGCCATCGCGTGACCATCGCCACGCACACGACGCATCGCGCGACGGTGGCACAGGCCGGTCTGCGCTTCGCCGATGCCAGCGGCATGCCGGAACCGGAAGATCGCGCGCAATTCACCGCGCGCGCGTTTGATCATCGTCGCGGCCCGCACTTCGTAGTGCACGACCTGGCGGCCGGCGACGTGCGCGCGAGCTACGCCAAGCTGAAGACGATCTGCGACGACGCGGATGTTCTCATCACCTCAAGCCTTGCCTTCGCCGGCCAGATACTCGGCGAAACTCTGAGCGCCGCGGGCAAGTTGCCATGGATCTCGGCGGTGCTGGCGCCCGCCAGTTTCGTTTCCGCGTATGACCCGCCCACGACCGGCATGGCCTGGGTCGATGCGCTGACGCGCGATGCGCCGCGACGCGTTCGCGTCATACGTCACTTATTCGAGTGGGGCACGCGGCACTGGACGGCGCCGGTGCGCGCACTGCGGCGAGAGCTCGGCCTGCGGGCTGTTTCCTCGGGCGGCGATCCGTTCCATCGCGGACAGCATTCGCCGGATGGCGTGTTGGCGCTGTTCTCCCCGTTGATCGGTAAGCCACAGTTGGATTGGCCAGCCAACACGCACGTCACGGGTTTCGCGCACTATGCGCAGCCGGGCGCAAAGCTCGACGCGGAGCTGGATAACTTTCTGCGTGAAGGGTCGCCACCGCTGGTGTTTACGCTGGGCTCGGCAGCGGTGCATATCGGTGCCGATTTTCTGCGTGCGAGCATCACCGTGGCCGAACGCCTGAATCGGCGCGCAGTGTTGTTCACCGGTACGCCCGCCGTGCGAGCGCAATTGCCGGCACCATTGCCGGCAACGATACGCGCCGTCGATTACGCGCCGCATGCGGCGGTATTCCCGCACGCCGCCGCCATCGTGCATCACGGCGGCATCGGCACGAGTACCGAAGCCTTGCGTGCCGGACGCCCCATGCTGGTCGTGCCGCACGGATTCGATCAGTTCGACAACGCCGCCAGGTTGCAACGCCTGGGCGTGGCGCATGTCCTGCACGCGAGCAGTTACAGCGTCGAAGCGGCGACGCCGTTGTTACGCGAGCTGCTCGACGACGCGCAGTACGGCCAGCACGCTTGGCGCTGCGCTGAAGCGGTGCGAGCCGAACACGGCGCGACAACTGCCGCCGACGTGATCGAAGCAACGTTGCGCCGCTTCTAAACGACACGTACGCGGCAACCCCTGCCAAGAGACACCCTCATGACGTGACTTCCTGCAGGTGGAGGTGACGAGTTACGCGCGTAACGTGCGCCGCATTGCCCAGGTATATCGCCGGGCGCTGTCAGGGAAGTCGAAATGGAACGTCGCATCGACCGCAGTATGTTTTCCGTGTTTCCGGTTCTGCTGGCGCTGGCATGGACGACGCCGGCACTTGCCGCGAACTTGCCGCAAGACGGTGACGCCGTGAGAGGAGGAGGGCGCCCGGGTTGCGATCACATCGACGCCAAAGCCTGCGTCGAACAAGCCATCGATGCCATGGGCGGGCAACAAAAACTGACCAACATTCGAAGCGCAAGCTACGAAACGATTGGCCACGCGCTGATGCCGGAGCAATCGTACCGACAACAGCCGTTCATTACGGCGTACGAGCGCGACAAGGTGACGGTGGACTTCGACAAGCAGCGCCTTGTCCGCGACGTACACATCACTTGGCCCGAAGCGGATCCGCATAGCTCAGATCTCGCTCTTACGCTGATCGCCACGCCGCAAGGTGGCGTCTATCAGAGCAAAGAGGGCGATTCGCCTTGTTCGCTATCGGACCTCGACGATACGCGCGACGCGTTGGCGCTTGGGCCGGAGCGTTTGCTGCTCAACGCAGCGGCCGCCACCGACCTGCATTACGCACCATCGCAATGGCTGCGCGCCACGCCGCACAGCGTGGTCGAATTCACGTGGCAGGGCGTGCCGGTGAAAGTGCTGCTCAACGCCTACAACCATCTGCCTGATGCGCTGCAACGCACGCGCCCCTTCGAGGATTACTGGTTCGTATGGGGCGACGTCGATCAGCGCATCTATTTCGACAACTGGCATGTGGTGCAAGGTGTGGTGTTTCCGACCAATCGCATCGATCAACGTAATGGCATGTGGTACGCCTCCACCCAGCTGCTCGATCCGGTTTTCAATGTCGCCGTCGACGAGAAAATGTTCGCGATGGATGCTGCCGTCGCCGCCAAGAGTGCGCAGTCGAAAGGCTGGAATCGCGTATTCAGCGACAAGCAGCACGTCGAGCTTGCACCCGGCGTTGAACTCTACCAAGGCGCGTGGAATACCACCCTGATCAAACAAGACGATGGCGTGCTGGTGCTGGAGGCGCCGATCTCCAGCAACTACGTGCAGGGCATACTCGCGAAGGTGCGCAACGACTATCCGGGTGTACCGATCAAAGGCGTGCTCAGCACCTCCGATTCCTGGCCGCATATGGCCGGCGTAAGGCAGGCGGTGGCCGAAGGTGTGCCGGTCTATGTGCTCGACCTCAACAAGCCGCTGCTTGACCACCTGGTAAGCGCGCCGCACCGCTTGCAGCCGGACGCGCTGCAGGCCAACCCCAAAGCAGCGCATTGGGTTGTCGTGGGCGATCGCGTGGAGGTGGGCCAAGGCGCAAATCGCGTGGTGCTGTATCCCTTGCGCGGCGCATCGACCGAGCGCCAGTACATGGTGTACTTCCCCCAATACAAACTGCTGTACGCCAGCGACACGCTGGCCAGAAACAGCGATCATTCGCTCTACGATCCTGACCTGATGTATGAAGTGATGCAAGCCGTGGCACGTGAGCACCTGCAGGTCGATACGGTGTATGCCATGCACGAAGGTCCGACGCCGTGGGTGGACGTGCAGCGTCTGGTCGATCAGGCGACGTCACCCACGACAGGCGGTAAACCAGCAGGTTGATAGGCGTGCCGGCGTTTAATCCGCCGGCACGCAACGTCCGTTCGCCCAGGCGCGCAACGCGGCAACCTGTTCATGCATAAGCACCGAAAGCGGCTTGGTCACCTGCAGTGCGTTGAGCAGAGTCGGCTGATCAAGCGCCGCACCGTTGCCGCCGGCATCGTAGAGCGCGCTGACGATCGCTTGTTCGATCTCAGCGCCCGAGAAACCGTCGCTCGCTTCCGCCAGCGCATTCAAATCGAATGACTCGACCTTGAGTTTGCGTCGCGCCAAATGCATGGAGAAGATCGCTGCGCGAACTTCCGTCCTGGGCAAGTCGACAAAGAAAATCTCATCGAAGCGCCCTTTGCGCAGCAACTCTGCGGGGAGTTCGTTCACCGCATTGGCGGTCGCGACAACGAACACCTTGGCCTTGCGTTCGGCCATCCAGGTCAGCAGATAACCCAGCACGCGTCGCGATACGCCACCATCGTCGCCGCCACCCGCCAAACCCTTTTCGATCTCGTCGATCCACAGCACGCACGGCGCCAGCACCTCGCAACTGGAAAGCGCTTCGCGCAGGTTCTTCTCCGTTTCGCCCTGGTATTTGTTGTACAGCGAACCGAAGTCCAGCCGTATCAAGGGCACACCGAAGCCACCGGCGATAGCCTTGGACGCCAGGCTTTTGCCGCATCCCTGCACGCCCAATAACAGCACGCCCTTGGGTGGGTCGAGTGCGGGCGACGGGTTGGGGTCGAGAAAGACCGCGCGCCGCCGTTGCACCCAATCGCGCACATGGCTGACGCCGGCCACGTCGGCAAAGCTGGCGGTAGCGTATTCGTAATGCAGCAGGCCCGAGCGGTTGAGCAGGTCGAACTTGGCTTGCATCAATTCGGGCAAGTCGTTGGCGTTGAGTGCGCCGTCGTTGTAGATCAGCTTGCGCACGATGCGTCGCGCGTCCTGCGCCGTCAGACCTACCAAGTTGCGCACGATGGTGCGCGCCGCATCGTTGTCCACTTCCAGCGGGCGATTGTTCTGGCGCTGCCACGCTGCGGCCTCGCCGCGCATGATACCGGCCAGTTCCTTGACGTCGGGTAGCGCAAGCGGCACGCGTGTGGCCAGCGCGTCCAGTTCCTGCGGAAGTTCCACTTTTGCGCCGATCAGCACCAACGTATGCGGTGCCGAGCGTTCCCGTTGCACGATCTCGCGCATTTGCCGCTGCGTCATCGCATATTGCAGGCAGGGCTGGAAATCGAACAGCAGGTAGATGCCGGGCTGCTCGGCCTCGCGAATGGCCGTCATCGTCGCGGTGGCGTCCGGTGCGATCTGCTGATCCCGCGGACCATTGAAATCGAGCCGCTCCAGCCCGTCGGTAAGCGTCCAGCGCCAGAGCGGATGGAGCGCCTGGGCGATCACATGCTGAAAGCAGTCGATCACCCGCTGTTCGTCCACCGTTTCGATCACTAGCAAGGGTGTTGCGGCCCGCACCAGCGTGTTCAGATCATCCAGTTCGCTCATGCATCCTCCTGCGAGATCGCTACGTTAGCAGAGCCGTTGCGAAAGGATCATGGCGATGGGCGTAAGCTAATCGTCTCAACTTGCGGCGCGTCCTGCGTGCCCCCAAGTGAAAGGCTTCCGATCCCGTCCCCAGGAGATTTTCATGCAGCTACGCAGCGATAACTTTCAGCACGGCAAGCCGATCCCGCCGGCGTGCGCGTTTGGTAAACCGGGCAAGCCTGTGGCGTTATCGGACAACCGCAATCCGCACCTGGCCTGGAAGAACGCACCGACCGGCACCCGTTCCTTCGTGCTCACCTGCATCGATCCCGACGTGCCGAGCAAGCCCGACGACGTCAACCAAGAAGGCCGCAAGGTTCCGGCCGACTTGCCGCGGATCGAATTCGCGCATTGGCTGATGGCGAACATTCCGGCCGAATGCGGTGAACTGTCTGAGGGTTCGTGCAGCGACGAAATCACTCCGCACGGCAAAAAGGAACCCTTTGGACCGCCCGGCAGCGTACAGGGCGTCAACAACTACACCGACTGGTTTGCCGGCGACGCGGACATGGGCGGTACCTACCTCGGTTACGACGGCCCCTGTCCGCCGTGGAACGACACGCTGGTGCATCACTATCATTTCCGTATCCATGCGCTGGACACAGAAAACCTATCGCTGAAACCGGGATTTACCCTCGCCGAGTTGCGCGCGGCGATGACGGGACATGTGCTGGCCGAGGCAACGCTTACCGGCACGTACAGTCTCAACCCCAGTGTGCCGGCCTGAAGGCGTCACCTTCACGCGCAGACGGCACGATATATGGCACATGCCGTGGTCTATGCTTCCGACGCATTGGCTGAACGACGCGGTCTCGGTTCAGCCAACGGCTCGTTAACCGGCTAGAGTGAATACCTCGCAATCGGAGAACGTCATGAACAAAGAAGTCCAGACGAACGAAAACGCTACGCATGGGCGTATCGAGCAGCATGCCGAACGCGTCAAGCAAGCCACATCCGAAGCCGTGGCCAGCAGCAAGGAAAAATTCGACCGTGCTGCCGACCATGTCGAAGAAGGTCTGCATCGTGCCACCGACAAGGCGGCGCATGCGGCCAACCGCACTACCGAAAAGGTGGCCGAGGCCAAAGAGCGCAGTCGTGCCGCTTACGATCAGGCCAAAGACCGCGCCGACGAATGGCTGGACGAAGTGCGCGAGTTCGTGCGCGAGAAACCCGTGCAGGCAGTCGCTATTGCGCTAGGTGCGGGCTGGTTGCTTGGCCGCATCCTGCGTCGCTGAAGTGCAGACCTTAGGCACGGAGGCGGGCGATGCACGATACCGTGCGCGATGACGAAACGGCCGGACCATCCGAGCCACCCACCGGGCCACCGCCGAGCGGCCTGCTCGACGAACTCGGCCAGCTTGCGCATGCGGTGCGCCACCTGTTCGGCGCGCAACTGCAGCTGCTTGCCGCCGAGCTGGGGCTGGCACGCAGCGCCGTATCGTGGATGCTGGTGGCCGGTCTCGCCGCCACCGTAACAGGCGTCGGTTTTGGCTTGACCTTGCTGGGCTTGATCGGGCTGCTGCTGGCGAAGTGGTTCAACTCCTGGATCCTGGCGTTCGTGGTGCTGGCGGTGCTGGAAGCGTTGTCGTTATTCGGCGCGATCCTGCTGTTCCGCCGCTGCATGCATTGGATGAGCCTGCCCGCCACGCGGCAGGAATGGCGTGCGATCATGCGTGACACACTGAAAAAAGCCGACGAGGATGTCGAGGCCAGCAAGGGGGAGGGCTAGATGAGCTTGCTCAGGCAACTGGAAAAGGTCCGCAAAGCACGCGAGCGCGTAGCGTCGCATCGAAACGAAATGGTAGTGCCCGCCGCGGCGCTGCTGGAGCGCGGCCATCGGCATCCGCTCACCACGGTGGGTACCGCCGCAGGCGCGGGTTTTGTGCTGGGTAGCCTCGGTGTGGGTGCGTTGCGCGTACCCGGATTAGCCTCGATGCTCAGCGGTGGTTTGGCGCAACTCGTGGCGGAAGGCACTCGGCTAATCGCCGAACTGGGCATGGACGACGGCAGCAACGACAACGACAGCAGCGATACATGACCGGTATCGAATCCGCGGCGCCGCCGAGCAGCGCGCCAGCAGCCGGAACATCGCCGGGTCCACCGGTCACCCCCCTCATATCCAAACAGGTCAAGCAAGCCACGCAAAGTGTGTATCGCCTGCGCGGGCATTTGCGCGCGATCCGCATGCTGCTCAGCGCCTTGCTGATATTGGCCTTGCTCTACACCATCACCATCGTGCGCGAGCTGGTGATCCCGCTGTTGCTGGCCGCGTTTATCGGGCTCGCGTTGAACCCGATCGTCGCCGCCGGTACGCGTCATCGCATCCCGCGCTGGCTCGGCGCCAGTGTGCTGATGATTTCGCTGATTGCCGCGATCTCCACCGGCATCAGCATGCTGACGCAACCCGCGGTGACGTGGCTGCACGATGCACCATCCGCCATTCGCAGCTTTATTCCGAAGCTCGAGCACTTTACCCGGCCGCTGGAGGCCGCGGGCCGCGCGACGCAGACGCTGGTCAACGGCCATCCGGCGCAGGCCAATGCCGGGCAGAATCCCGGCGATGTCGCGATCAGCGTGTGGGATGTGCTGGCCAACGCACCAAAAGCGCTCGCGGCGATACTCACCGTCCTGCTGCTGGTGTATTTCTTTCTCGTGTATGGCGACCTGATCTTGCGGCGCCTGGTCGAGATCGCGCCGAACTTCGGATACAAGCGCCATGCGGTGAGCATCGTGCGCAGTATTCAGACCGAAGTGTCGCGTTACATTCTCACTACCGTCGTGATCAACGCGACGCTGGGCCTGACGACGGCCTGCCTGCTGTTCCTGCTGCACATGCCCGATCCGCTGTTATGGGGAGCGGTCGCGATGTTCGCCAACTTCATTCCCTATCTTGGCGCCATCGTCACCACCACCACGTTGATGCTGGTCGGCTTGATTCATTTCGAAGATGTGCCGCACGCGCTACTGCCGGCATTGTGCTTTGCGTGCATCACCGCCTTCGAAGGCAACCTGATTACGCCAATGATCCTGGGGCGGCGCATGCGCATCAGCCCTATCGCCATTTTGATCTGGCTACTTATCTGGGGCTGGCTATGGGGCATTCCCGGTGCACTGCTGGCGGTGCCGATGCTGACCAGTGCCAAGCTGATTGCCGAGCGAGTACGTGGCTGGGGATGGTTTGCACGGATGGTGCAGCGCTAAGGCCGCCTGCTCTGGCTAGAAAAGAGTAACCAACGTCGTGTGATACAGCGCGCGCTTCCTTCAGTGGCAATAGAGAGAGGTGTTTCCTGCGCGAGCAAACGATGTGAATGTATCCTGGGACCTTTAATCGAGCACGCCCTGGAGTCTAAGCAGCTCAATTAGTTTCGCTTTACCCGTGCTAGGCGACCAACCCACATGCTTTCCAATAACGACCCCATCTCGATAGAAATAGAAAGTCGGGCTAAATGAGAAGTCCACACCCATCCAGGCAATGTTGTCGTAAGCAATGGCTATAGGTTGAGAAGGGAACGATTCACTCCACTCCTTCAATTTTTCGATATCAAGTTGCTCGCCTGCACTACTAAGCCATACAGCATTTCCCTTCTTGAAGGCGCCAGATAATGTTTCGTCGCCTAGAATTGCCGATGCCGCATCTCTTGCGACATGACATTGCGCTACTACAAGAATGAAATATCTCGAATTAACGTTTACATTGCGAAGCATCAGTCCATTCTTTTCGCCAGTTAAGCTATACAGACCTGGCTTGGAAGCATTGAAATCGCTTGCTATGTCGATTCGGGGGAGTTCCGGCAACTTGATGTTCGGATGCAATTGCCGGAGGTCCTCGGCGTCTTCGAATTGCCTGCCCGCGACAAGATTCAAGTACTGTTCGCTAACTTCGATGCTCGTCAATGCTTTTCTTTTATCAAGCTCTATTGAATACATCTTTAGATCATTTAGGTACATAAGCTTTTGCCCTTCATTTGCCGCCTGCGAATAAAAATAGGTCATACTTGATACGATAAATGCAGCATGTAAATCAGAGTTGCTGAGCCTAGATAAGTTTTCTCGAATCGGTGAAATGCGTTCACCGTATAACTTAGCAATCGCCCTTGCCTTTTGCTTTGCATCCATCACTCCATCGGAGCTGATTGCTGAGAAGTCTGATAAGGATGCAGCCGGTGAGAGCAGTGGACGCCCTGTCAGCGCGAAACTTAATACTGTAAGAGCCAGCATGGGCACGTGGTAATGATTAATAATGGTTGGAACTACTCGATGCATCAGCGTCATAGCAACGCTGATGCATGCTCGGCCTACGATCGCTTAGCAACCTTCCATGCTTAGCAACCGTCCATGCACAATGAACCGTACTTGCTCGCACACCCACTGCCATTAGGCCCAACGTGACACACCTGATCCTTGGGCTGTGCCATTGGATGAACGAAACCACTTGTCGATTCACTTTGTGCTCTATCGAGGATGGACTGATCTAGTGCGGAATCCGTCCGCAAGTCGGGGATGAAGCCAACCGTTGATTGCGCACCAAAAAGGCTCAATATGCTGTATGCATCGGATACTGGCAGTCCTGCCAGGTCGATATAAGAGTAGGAAGCAAGACCTCGCTGCGTGAAAACAAGCGAATTCAGAAAATTGAACCGTGCACTTGGAGACAGCTTATTGATGGGTGATGTTGGCGTCGAAGCCAAATGTGCCTGCAACTGTTCTTTGGATGCAATCGGGGCGGTAGCCAGGTCTATTTGACCGTTCGTCATTTTCGGTTCATCAACTACCGAGGTCTTCATATTGACACTATCTTGTGAAGTATTCGCTGCGACGCTTCCTGCTAGAGCAAAACTGATGCCGAAGATGGCATATGCCAGAGCTTTCATATCTGTTCCTCCGTTTATAGATTTTGGCTACTCCAATGAAGGTTGAATCGTATTTGGGCCAAGATAGACCTTTATGTAGGTACGCTGCGATTACTTGATCGGACATTGCCATAAGCTGCGTACGTGCCGCCTGACAAGAAAGCACTCGACATACATAACGAAACTGAAGGGGCACTCTGACTCTGGAACTTATGGGCGAATTTCATTTCGCACGTGAGCTCGATTTTCACCACTACGCTGTTGCTGGCAAGCCTGATGCATTTCCACGATATGCAGCACGCCTTGCTGCCGACGCCATGCTTCGAGGAGATCAACGCGGTCGAAGGCAACCTCACTCCCGATGATCTTTGGGCGGCGTATACGCATCAGTCCGATCAAGATCCCGATTGGTTGTTGATCAGGGCTAGCCGTGGGGTGGTTCTCGGCACACTGCTGGCGGTGCCGATGCTGACCAGTGCCAAGCTGATTGCCGAGCGGGTGCGAGGCTGGGGATGGTTTGCACGGATGGTGCAGCGTTGAGCCGCTACGTCGTCCCGGCTGGCGCCGGGACGACGTAACTTACGTTACGGTGCAGTGGCAACAGACTCCGCCACTTGCGTGCAGCGTGCATCGTTACACGCCTGCCAGCCACCGCCGAGCGCCTTGTACAAAGCCACGGCACGGGTGTCGATCGCGCTTTCCGATTGAGCCAGATCATCCTCGGCCGCCAATTGCACACGTTCGGCATCCAGCAGTTCGAGATAACCCGTAGCGCCTTCCTGATAGCGGATACGCGCCAGATCGGCAGCACGGCGGCTTTGCTCGCTCTGCGCGATCAACTGCTCGACGCGCGCGTGCTCGGCGTTGTAGCCGACCACGGCATTGTCGACATCCTCGATCGCCTGCAGCACGGTGCGCTGGTAATTCGCTTCGGCTGCATCGGCACGCGCTTCGCTCGCGTGCAAATTGGAACGCACGCGCTCCACATTGAGGCCGGACCAGGTGATGCTGGGTCCGAACGACCATGCGCGCGATGCGGGACCGCCGAAGTCGTTGCTTTGACCGGCCAGAAAGCCGAAGAAACCGCCCAGCGAGATATGCGGGAAGAAATCCGCCTTGGCGACGCCGATGCGCGCGTTAGCGGCGGCGTATTGCCGTTCCGCCACACGCACATCGGGACGACGCGACAATACATCGCCCGCGTCGCCGATCGGCAGCACCGCAGCGATCGGCTTGAATGACGTCGGCGACACATCGACATCCAGCTCACCGGGGCGCTCGCCGACCAGCACCGCAAGCCGGTACTCGTAGGCACGGGCCTGCGAATCCAGCACCGGCAGCTGCGCCTTGGCGGCGCTTAGCTGTGCGCTGGCGCTCGCTACGTCCTGTTCCGACGCCGTACCGATCTCGGCACGTGTCTGGATCAGTTTCAACGTATCGCCCTGATTGGCGATATTGCGCTGTGCAATGGCCAGCCGTTGCTGTGTACCGCGCAACTCGAAGTAATTGCGCGCCACCTCGGCAAACAGGCTCACTTGTGCATCGTGCAGCGAAGCTTCGCTGGCGCCGAGATCGGCGCGCGCCGCCTCGACGGAGCGCCGCACGCCGCCAAACAGATCCACTTCCCACGAAGCATCGAAGCCCGCTTCGTAAGTAGTGATGGCGACGCGTTGCTTAGTGAAGCCGGGTTGTTGCTCCATCGCGCGACTGTAAGCAAGGTCAGTGTCGATCGTCGGCAACTGATCGGACTTCGCGCTGCCGAGCAGCGCACGCGATTCGTGAAGGCGTGCCGCCGCAATGCGCAGATCAAGACTGCCCTTCGCAGCGTGCTGGATTAACGCATCCAGCACTGGATCATGGAATTGCTCCCACCACGTAGCTTGGAACTGCGCGGCGCTTTCGCGCGCCGCGTCGATACCCTGCACGTTTGCCGTTTGCGTCGCCGGCGCTTTGTAGTCCGGTCCCACGCTGACGCATCCGGCCAGCGCGAGTGCGGCGAACAGGGCGGTGTTACGAATAAAACGTGTCATCTCAATGGCCCTCCAAAGCGGGCAAGGCGGATGCATGCTGCTGCTTGCGTGCCTCGCGGCGTTCGACCACCGCGCGGATCAGCACGTAGAACAGCGGCGTGTAGATGAGACCGAAGATGGTGACGCCGAGCATGCCGGAGAACACCGCCACGCCCATCGCATGACGCATCTCTGCGCCCGCGCCGTGCGAGGTCACCAGCGGCACCACGCCCATGATGAAAGCGATCGAGGTCATCAGAATGGGGCGCAGTCGCAGGCGAGCCGCTTCCAGCACCGCGTCGTGACGGCTCATGCCTTCATGCTGGCGTTCGCGTGCGAACTCCACGATCAGGATAGCGTTCTTGCACGCTAGGCCGACGAGCACGATCAAGCCGATCTGGGTAAAGATGTTGTTGTCGCCACCGGACATCCACACGCCGGCAATCGCGGACAGCAACACCATCGGCACGATCAGGATGACCGCCAGCGGCAGCGACCAGCTTTCGTACAGCGACGACAGCACCAGGAACACCAGCAGCACGCACAGCGGGAACACCAGAATCGCCGTGTTGCCCGCCAGGATCTGCTGATAGGTCAGCTCGGTCCATTCGTAACTCATGCCGTTGGGCAGGTTGTCCGCCGCGAGCTTCTCCATCGCCGCTTGTGCCTGGCCGGAACTAAAGCCCGGTGCCGGACCGCCGTTGATTTCCGCCGTGGCGTAGCCGTTGTAGTGCATCACGCGCTCGAGGCCGGCCGTGCGCCGCACGGTAACGAACGAACCCAGCGGCACCATGTCGCCCTTCGCGTTACGCGTCTTGAGCTGCAGGATGTCCTGCGGTTCATGACGGGAACCCGGTTCGGCCGAAACGTTCACCTGATAGATGCGTCCGAAGCGGTTGAAGTCGTTGACGTACAACGAGCCCAGATAGGCCTGCATGGTTTCATCCACGTCGGCCAGATCCACGCCTTCCGCTTTCGCTTTTTCGCGATTCACATCGGCGTCGATCTGCGGCACGCTCACCTGGTAGCTGGAGAACAGGCCGGCCAACGCTGGCGTCTTCTGACTCTGCGCAATCAAGTTCTGCGTTTGCTTGAACAACTCATCGAAACCAAGCTGACCACGGTCTTCGATCTGGATACGGAAACCGCCGATCGTGCCCAGGCCCTGTACCGGCGGCGGTGGGAAGATCGCGATGTACGCATCCTGGATCGATGCAAACTTCTGGTTCAGCGCACCGGCAATCGCACCCGCCGACAAGGACGGATCACGCCGTTCCTCGAACGGCTTCAGCGTCACGAACACAATGCCCGCGTTGGTGCTGTTGGTGAAACCGTTGATCGACAGGCCGGGGAAGGCCACCGCGCTTTCCACACCCGGCTGCTTCAGTGCGATAGCCGACATGCGTTGGATCACGTCTTCCGTGCGATCCAGCGATGCTGCATCCGGCAGCTGCGCGAATGACACCAGGTACTGCTTGTCCTGCGCCGGCACGAAGCCCAGTGGCACATGGTTGAAGCCGAACCAGGTCAGGCCGATCAGGCCGGCATACACCACCAGGGCGACCGGACCCTTGCCAACGATGCGCCGCACGCCGCCGACGTAACGTTCCGAACCGCGATGGAACAGCTTGTTGAACGGACGGAACAGCCAGCCAAACGCGCGATCGATCAGCAGAGTGAAGCGATCCTTCGGCGCATCGTGGCCTTTCAGCAGCACAGCGGCGAGCGCCGGGCTAAGACTCAGCGAATTGAACGCCGAGATCACGGTGGAGATCGCAATCGTCAGCGCGAACTGGCGGTAGAACTCGCCGGTCAGGCCGCTGATGAAAGCGGTGGGGATGAACACCGCACACAACACCAGCGCGGTCGCAACGATGGGGCTAGTCACTTCATTCATCGCGCGTCGCGTTGCATCGCGCGGCGAATAGCCGAGTTCAATATTGCGTTCGACGTTTTCGACGACGACGATCGCATCGTCCACCACGATACCGATTGCCAGCACCAGGCCGAACAGCGACAGCGCGTTGAGCGAGAAGCCCACCAGGTACATCACCGCGAACGTGCCGATCAGCGACACCGGCACCGACACCAGCGGGATGACCGATGCGCGCCAGGTCTGCAGGAACAGGATCACCACCAGCACTACCAGGAAGATCGCTTCCAGCAGCGTGTGCGCCACTGCTTCGATCGAACCGCGCACGAACACGGTCGGGTCGTACACGATGCTGTAGTCGACGCCTTGCGGGAATTCCTTCTTCAGCTGCGCCATGGTGGCGCGCACTTCGTTGGAAATCTGGATCGCATTGGAACCAGGACGCGCAAAGATCGGCACCGCCACCGCCGGCTGGTTGTTGAGCAAGCTGCGCAGCGCGTACTGGTTGGAACCTAGTTCCACTCGCGCGAGATCACTCAAGTGCACGACGCTGCCGTTTGCGTCCGTGCGCACGATGATGTTGCGGAAATCCTCGACCGTGCTCAGACGTCCCTGCGTGTTGATGTTGAGCTGGAAGTCCGTGTTGCTCCGTACTGGCGGCGCATTCAGTGCACCGGCGGCCACGGCAACGTTCTGCTCCTGAATCGCATGCACCACATCGCCGGTGGTCATGTTGCGCTGGGCCAGCTTCTGCGGATCCAGCCACACGCGCATGCTGTATTCGCCTGCGCCGAAGATCTGCACGTCGCCGACGCCGTCGAGGCGGGCCAGCTGGTCTTTCACATGCAGACGCGCGTAGTTCGACAGATAGAGCATGTCGTAACGCTTATCGGGCGAGGTGAGATGTACCACCATGGTGAGATCAGGCGAACTCTTCTGCGTGGTCACGCCCAGCCGCTGCACTTCTTCGGGCAGCTTCGGCAAGGCCTGTGACACGCGGTTTTGCACTTCCACCTGCGCGTTGTTGAGATCGGTGCCCAGCGCGAAAGTCACGGTCAAGGTCATCGTGCCGTCGCTGGTGGCCTGCGAGGCGGTGTAGAGCATGCCTTCCACGCCGTTGATCTGTTCTTCCAGCGGCGTGGCGACGGTTTCGGCGATCACCTCGGGGTTGGCGCCGGGATAGCTGGCGTGCACCACGACGGTGGGCGGTACGACTTCGGGGTATTCGCTGATCGGCAGTTTGAACACCGCGATGCTGCCGGCGATCACGAAGATCAGCGAGAGCACCGCGGCCATGATTGGCCGGTCGACGAAAAACTGTGCAATGTTCTTCATGATTTAGCCTTGCGGGCGCTTCGGTGCAGTCGTAACGGCCTGCGCCGTGCGCGCGTCATTTCCATCGGGATCGGTCGCGGCGGCATCCACCAGCGCCTTGTCTTGCGGGTCGAGACGGGCATCCATCGCCACTTGTTGCGGTACCACTTCGGCGCCTGGGCGCACGTGTTGCAGACCGTTGATCACCACCACGTCACCAGGATTCAAGCCGCTGTCGATCACGCGCAGTCCGTGAAACAGCGGGCCGGTGTCGACCTTGCGGTACTGCACCTTGTGCTGCCCATCGACCACGTAGACGAACTGGTTGCTGAGATCGGTACCGACGGCGCGATCGTCGACCAGCAGACGCGGATGCGGCTGGCCGCTTTGCAGATGCACGTGCGCATAGAGACCTGGCGTCAACAACCCGCCTTCGTCGTCGAAGACGGCGCGCAGCCGCATCGTGCCGGAGCCGACGCGCAACTGGTTATCGACGAAGTCGATGCGCCCGGTGTGCGGATAGCCTTGCTCGTCCGACAACGCCATGGCCGCTTCGATGCGCGCGGTGTGACCGTTCTTCGTCGCCTCGCGGCGCAGGCGATCCAACTTGAGCCACGTCTGCTCGTCCACGTCGAAGTACACGTAGATCGGATTCACCGACACCACGCTGGTCAGCACGTCCGAGCTGGTGACCAGATTGCCTTGCATGATGCGGGCGTTGCTGACGCGACCGTCGATCGGCGCACGCACCTGGGTCCAGTCGAGATTGAGCTTGGCCGAGGCGAGTGCCGCCGTGGCGGCCGCCAGCGTAGCATTGGCGCTCTGCTCGCCCGTGCTCATGCTGTCGGCGTCTTCCTGTGAGATCGCATGCGCCGCAAGCAGACGCTTGGCGCGTGCCGCGTTGGCCTGGGCCAGCCCCAATTGCGCCTGCGCCTGGGCGCGGTTGGCGCTCAGTCGATCCACTTCGGCCTGGAACGGACGCGGGTCGATGCGGAACAGCACATCGCCCTGATGGACCTCGGCACCTTCCTTGAACTGCACGGATTCCACGTAGCCGCCGACCCGTGGCCGCACGTCGGCGGTGTCCACCGCCTGCAACTGGCCGGTGAATTCGGCGCTGTCGCTGATCGGCCGCAGCATGGCCTGGGCTACCGTGACTTCGAGCGGCCCGCCGCCTGGGGTGGCGGACTGCGCATGGGCGCCGTGGTTGCCCAACAACGCCCAACTGCCGGCAACCGCCGCAACGACGAGACCGGCCAAGATGGCTTTCTTCAACATTACTATTCGCTCCCTGGAGATGGTCGTGCCGCAATGCAGCACGATGGGGAAACGAATAATGGGTATACCGTACAGTTTAGAAAATCCGTTTCTTGCGCATGCCACTCATGACTCAGAATCACGAATGGGTGCATAATCGGTCCCATGGAAGACTTTTCAGCTATATCAGCCTTTGTCCGCGTCGTCGAAGCGAAAAGTTTTGCGAGCGCGGCCGCCCAACTGGGCATGACCCCCTCGGGCGTCAGCCGCGCCGTATCCCGCCTGGAAGAACACCTGGGCGCCCGGCTGCTGTTCCGCTCGACCCGTGCGTTGCGGTTAACGGACGATGGGGCCTCGTTCTATGCACGTTGCAAGGAGATCCTCGCCGATCTCACCGAAGCGACCGAGGCGCTGGGCTATGCCCACCGCAAGCCCAAGGGCAAATTGCGGGTCGGCATGTCGGTGTCCGTGGGCCGGGCGGCGATCATTCCCCAGCTCAACGAGTTCGAGCGCCGCTATCCGGATATCCGGCTCGAATTGATGATGTGCGACTTCCCCTACGACCTCAATGAGGAGGGGGTGGATTGCGCCATCCGCATGGGCGAGCTGGAGGATTCCAGCCTGATCGCACGCAAGATCGGTTATTTCCGCAACGTGCTGCTGGCTTCGCCGGAATATCTGCAACGCCACGGCGCGCCGACCAGCATCGAAGACCTCAAGAATCATCGCTGCATCAACTACGTCTACCCTAACGGCCGTCCACGGCAGTGGCAGTTCGACACGCCCAATGGCCGGCTAGAAGTGGACGTCAATGCGCACATGCTGATCAACGACGGCGAATCGGTGATCCAGGCGGCAGTGGCAGGGCTGGGCATCATCCAGGCACCGCATGTATTGGCAGCCTGCATGCTCGACCTGGGCAAACTCGAGCCGATCATGACCGACACCAACTCCACCGGTAAGTCGGTGTGGATCGTCTATCCGCAGAAGAAACATCTGTCCGCGCGCGTGCAAGCGTTTATCGAATGGGCGCGCGAGTTGTTCGAGCGTCCCTTCGAGTCGGTGTGTCATGTGGCGCCTGGGCCGGTGGTTGAAGCCTTCCGTCCACCTGCGCGCGCAAAGCCGGGTTCGCGAACCCAGTAACGTCTCAGAGCCAGGAGGACTGGCTCTCAGGCACCGGCCGGAATAAGCGCCAACAGCGCGATGCCCAGTGCAATGCGATACACCGCAAACCACGTGAAGCGGTGCGTGCGGATATAACTGAGCAGCCATTTCACCGCGACAAACGCCACGATCAACGACACCACGAAGCCGACGATCAGCGCGGTCCAATCCTCGTGCGCCGCGGCCCCGTGCTTAAGCACTTTCAGCAGCTCGTAGCCGGTGGCGGCATACATCGTCGGTATACCGACCAGAAACGAGAATTCGGTGGCGGCGGGGCGATTGCTGGTACCTGCCAGCATCGCCGTAAAAATCGTGGCGCCCGAACGCGACGTGCCGGGAAACACGCCCGCCACGATCTGCGCGATGCCGACCAGGATGGCCACGCGCCAGGTCACTTCCTTGCGGTCGGCTTGTCGTGCGGCGATCGCTTCGGCACCCAGTATCCAGAAGCCGCCGATCAGCAACGCCCATGCGATGGGCGTGATCGTTTCCGGCAATTTGAAGCCGTAGTGCGTGACGACAACGCCGAGCACGCACGTGATCGCAAAGGCGGTCACCAACTTGAAGAGATAATCGCGATTGCCGCGCTCCTGCCACTGTGTCAGCAACTGCCAAATACGCTTCCAATAAATCAGCGTAACCGCAAGGATGGCACCGGCCTGGATACCCACGTTGAAGAGTTCGGAGCGTGCGCCCAGGCCGAAGTCTTCGGCGATAAGCAGATGCCCCGTGCTGGAGATCGGCAGGAATTCGGTAACGCCTTCGATGATGCCCAGCACAATGACGCGGATCAGATCAGGCATGGCGCGATATCTCACGTAGGTTAGGTAGGGCGCAGGCTGGAGCTTACGTGCATTCGCTACCGCGGACATAGCGGCTATCGGCGCCGTGGTTGATAGACGGGAGTACCATCGCCGAGGCATCAAGGGCGATGGTCGCCGACGTACCAACGTGACCACCGCAGGCTATCGAGAACGACGTAACGTGCGCGTTGTACTTTCGGAGAGGGCCCCATGGTTCATCTGCTGATTGCAATGGCCGTTTTCATCTGGGTGTTCGCGATGGCCTTGCTTGGCCTGGAGCTGCACAAGCGGCTTCCGAAACATCATTTCAGCGACGAGTCCACCAGTTCGATCAAGCTTGCGACGGGTCTTATCGCGACCATCGCTGCGCTCGTGCTTGGACTGCTGATTTCGTCGGCAAAGAATTCCTTCGATACGGTCAACGCCGATCTCGTGCGCAATGCCGTCAACATCATTCGGCTCGATCGCACCCTGGAGCAGTACGGCCCAGAAACGCAAGGCCTGCGCGAACAGCTCAAACAAAGCTATGCGACATGGGTGGACATGCTTGGATCGGGCGATCCCAAAAAACTCGCGCAGCTTGAAAATCCAGAGCTGGTTGGCAAAATCGAAAGTTTTCAACGCGAGCTGGCGCAGCTCACGCCCAAGACGGCCATGCAGCAACAACTTCAGGCGCGCTGCATCTCCCTTGCGGATGACGTGTTCACCGCGCGCTGGCTTGCGCTGCTGCAGAGGCGAGGCTCGATTCCCGTGCCATTGCTGTTTGTACTGGTGGCTTGGCTGTCGATCATCTTCGGCGCTTTCGGATTATTTGCGCCTCACAACGGCACGGTGATCTTCTTCTTTCTGATGTGCGCGTTCTCGGCGGCGGGTGCGATTTTTGTCATCCTGGAGATGGATACTCCGTTGAACGGGTTCATCAATATTTCCGTGGCACCCTTACGGGAGGCTCTTGCGCATCTGAGGCCTTAACCCGTTCCGCACCAAAATATTGCATTTGGCGTTCCAAGTTGGTGCAATAAAGCATACTGTCAACCCGTAAGAGCGATTTAAACGATTGATTTTGTTTGGCTTGTGCAGTTGGTACGGAGCTTGCCAATATGCACGCGTGCCCGTTCAACCCATCTGAGGTTTTCCCATGTCCGCCGCCAAGAAAGTACTCGACCTAATCCAAGAACATGACGTCGAGTTCGTCGACCTGCGTTTCGCCGACATGCTCGGCAAGCACCATCACGTGACCTTCCCCTCGCACACCATCGACGAGTCGACCTTCGAGGACGGCAAGATGTTCGATGGTTCCTCGATCTCGGGCTGGAAGGGCATCAACGAGTCGGACATGGTGTTGCTGCCCGATCCGGCTACGGCCTACCTCGATCCGTTCAGCGGCCACACGCAGCTGATCCTGCATTGCGACGTGCTGGAACCGAGCACCATGCAGGCATACGGCCGCGACCCGCGCTCCATCGCGAAGCGCGCCGAGGCTTTCCTCAAGTCGACGGGTATTGCCGATACCGCTTTCTTCGGTCCGGAGCCAGAATTCTTCATCTTCGATTCCGTGCGCTGGCAGAACGACATGGGCCGCGTGTTCTACGAAATCGAATCGCAGGAAGCCGCGTGGAGTTCGCGCTTCAAGTACGACGAAGGTAACAGCGGCCATCGTCCGGGCGTGAAGGGCGGCTATTTCCCGGTCAGCCCGGTCGACTCGCTGGGCGACCTGCGCGCCGACATGTGCAAGGTGCTCGAATCGCTCGGCCAGAGCGTGGAAGTGCACCACCACGAAGTCGCCAACGCGGGCCAGTGCGAGATCGGCGTGAAATTCAACACGCTGGTGCAGAAGGCCGATGAGCTGATGACGATGAAGTACGTCGTTCGCAACGTCGCGCACCAGAACGGTAAGACCGTCACCTTCATGCCCAAGCCGATCGTCGGCGACAACGGCAGCGGCATGCACGTGCACCAGTCGCTCAGCAAGGACGGCAAGAATCTGTTTGCGGGCGATCTGTACGGCGGTCTGTCGCAGACGGCGCTGTGGTACATCGGCGGCATCTTCAAGCACGCCAAGGCCATCAACGCCTTCGCCAACTCCACCACCAACAGCTACAAGCGCCTGGTGCCGGGCTACGAAGCCCCGGTGATGCTGGCCTATTCGGCGCGCAACCGTTCGGCGAGCTGCCGCATTCCGTATGTGTCCAGCCCGAAGGGTCGCCGCATCGAAGTGCGCTTCCCCGATCCGATGCAGTCGGGTTACCTCACCTTCACCGCGCTGATGATGGCCGGCCTCGACGGCATCCTGAACAAGATCGATCCGGGTGCGCCGGCCGACAAGGATCTCTACGATCTGCCGCCGGAAGAAGAGAAGAACATCCCGCAGGTGTGCTCCAGTCTCGACGCCGCGCTGGAAGCGCTGGACAAGGACCGCGACTTCCTCAAGGCCGGCGGCGTGTTCAACGACGACTTCATCGACGCCTATATCGCGTTGAAGATGCAGGAAGTCACTCGCTACCGCGCCAGCACGCATCCGCTGGAATTCCAGATGTACTACGCGATCTGATCGCGTCTGCATACTGTGCGAAACAACGGGCGCTTCGGCGCCCGTTGTCTTTTCTGCTCACCGCGATTCACGCATCGCTGCCACAATTCTGTCATCCCCGCTGCTTAGGGTGACCGGGATGAGTCATTTATTTCACGATCGTCGCGGTCAGGCGGACCAGGCATGACGCTGACGCGGCGAGGCTTCTTGCGCAGCACCGGCAGCCTGTTAGGTGCCTATGCGCTTGCCGATGTTTGGCGTACGGCGAAGGCATTCGCTCCAGCGCAGATGAGCATGCCTATGCGTTCCAGCATGCCGAAGCTGGCGGCGCCCAAGGTTCCGCTGATCAATCCCACGTCGCTGGCGCGCTTCGTCGATCCGTTGCCCGTTCCGCCGATCGCGCGTTCCGTCGGGCATCGCGCACATCCGGCGTATCCAGGCCGCGAGCTGCCTTACTACCGCATGGAAATGCGCGCGTTCAAAGCACGTCTTCATCGTGACGTGCCACCCACGCCGCTGTGGGGCTACGACGGTTTGTTTCCTGGCCCGACGTTTGAAACTCGGCGCGGCGAGCCTTTGCTGATCGAATGGGTCAATGCGCTGCCGACGCAGCATTTCCTTCCCATCGACCACAACATCCACGGCGCCGAGCACGACAAACCCGACGTGCGCGTGGTCACGCATGTACACGGCGCACGTGTCCAAGCGGATGCCGATGGCTATCCGGAAGACTGGTACACACCCGGTCATTCGGCGCTCTATCACTATCCGAACGCGCAAGACGCGGCCACGCTCTGGTATCACGATCACGCGATGGGTATCACCCGGCTCAATATCTATGCCGGACTGGTCGGTACGTTCATCGTGCGCGATGCGGAAGAGCAGGCGCTGGGGTTGCCGACGGGTGAATACGACATACCGTTGGTCCTTTGCGATCGCCTGCTCGCGCAGGATGGCCAGCTCTATTACCCCGTGTCGGAAGATCCCTCCGCACCGTGGGTCATGCAGTGCAACGGCAATCTGCCGCTGTGCAACGGCAAGATCTTCCCGTATGTCGAGGTTGAGCCTAGGCCTTACCGTTTGCGACTGATCAACGTCGCCAACACCAGCTTCTTCGATCTCTCGCTATCGCACGATCACGTGTTCCAGCAGATCGGCAGCGATCAAGGATTGTTATCCGCACCGCTCGAGCGTGCGCGAATCGAGTTGTATCCGGCCGAACGTGCCGACGTCGTGATCGATTTCTCCGCCCTGGCCGGGAAATCCGTACAACTGCTTCATCAGGCGCAAGGCATTCTGGAATTTCGAGTGAAAAATAGCGGCCGCGGCACCACGGCCGCACTACCCGCGGCGCTGCGCAACATTCCACGCATCGATCCTGCCAGCGCTGTGCGCGATCGCGTATTGACGTTGAACGAAGTTGACGACGCCAACGGCAACGCCATGATGATGTTGCTCGACGGCAAGCACTGGTCCGATCCGATCACCGAAAACCCGCGACAGAACAGCATCGAGACCTGGAGCTTCGTCAATCTCACCGGCGATGCGCATCCGATCCATCTGCATCTGGTGCGTTTTCAGATCGTCGATCGGCGGCCGTTCGATCTGTTCGCATGGAACGCGCATCGCACACTGAAATACACCGGGCCTGCAGAACCGCCACCACCGCATGAAGCAGGCTGGAAAGATACCGTACGCGCCGACCCAGGCATGGTCACGCGCATCGCCATGCGTTTCGAAGGCGAGCCAGGCCGCTATGTGTGGCACTGCCATTTCCTCGAGCACGAAGACAACGACATGATGCGGCCGTACGTGGTCTTGCCCGCACATTCATAAAGAGTGCGTGAATGCGCCGTCGTGCGGATGTCACATTTGTCGCAACATTGTCATCACACGATGACGACATGTCGCGCCCCTGCCAACGTTACGTCATCTACGAGGACCACACTTCCTAGCGGACTACGAGTGGTCAACACGCGTAGACCGTAATCAGGGGGATTACTCGATTGCAGGCTCTGGTAGAACGCCAGCAGGAGAACCAGTCATGCTTACGAAGTTCAGCCGTACCCGGTTGAAAACTTTTGCCATAGGCGCGCTTGTCACCAGCCTCGCCGGCCTGGCCAACGCGCAGACCACCAGTCCAGATAACGACACTACTTTTCGCGCGAACATGCCAACGTCGGCGGCCATCCCACGGAGCGGGCAACCTGGCGGCGTCGTGACGCTGTATCGCCCCGGCTCGGACCGGGACAACAGCCACCACACCCGCACACCGATCAAGCACGTGATCCTGCTCATCGGTGAAAACCGCACGTTCGACCACGTATTCGCCACGTACACGCCGCCGGCCGGCCAGACGGTGAACAATCTGCTTTCCGAAGGCATCGTGAATGCGGATGGCACACCCGGCAAGAACATGGCCAAGGCGCAGCAGTGGCAGGCCACTCAATCCGGCGATTACACGGTTGCTCCTACGCATACCAGCGCTTACACCAACCTGCCGCCGATGAACACGGGCGGCGCACCGACCCAGCCGTATCTGCCTTCGACGGCGGCGGCGGAAGCCATCGAACCGGCGTTGCCCACGGCCTATTACCCGTATCTCGCCGAAGGCGGCACTGGATTGCCGAACGATGTACTCGATACGCGCTTCCCGGCCACGCTGCCGAACGTGCCGGTCGATATGCATGCCTCGATCAGCTACAACGACTACGCCAATAGTCCGGTGCATCGCTTCTTCCAGATGTGGCAGCAGCTCGATTGCAATGTCAGCAACGCCACGCGCGAAAATCCCAGCGGCTGCCTCGCCGATCTGTTCCCCTGGGTGGAAGTGACCATGGGCGCCGGCAACAACGGCAAGACGCAGCCCGCAGGTTTCACCGATGAAAGCACGGGCGAGGGTTCCACCTCGATGCAGTTCCTCAACATGGCCCAGGGCGACGCGCCCTACTTCAAGCAACTGGCCGAGCAGTATGCGTTGAGCGACAACTTCCACCAGTCGGTGATGGGCGGCACGGGTGCCAACCACATCATGCTGGGCTTCGGCGATGCGATCTATTACGCCGACGCGAATGGCAACCCTGCCGTTCCGCCGACCAACCAGATCGAAAATCCGAATTCGCAGTCGGGCACCAACAACTGGTGGGTGCAGGATGGTTACGGCGGCGGCTCCTACGTCAACTGCGCGGATGACACGCAGCCCGGCGTGGCCTCTGTGCGCAGCTATCTGAAGAGCCTGCCGTACCACACCTTCCACGGCACGGATTGCAAAGCGGGCGCGTACTACTTGGTGAACAACTACAACCCAGGCTATCTCGGCGATGGCACGCCTGCGCCGCTGGGTAGCACGCTGTTCACCATTCCGCCCACCAAGCAGCAGAACCTCGCGTTGCTGCTGACGCGTCACAACGTGAGCTGGAAGTACTACGGCGAAGGTTTTGCCAACGGCACGGAATCCGGCGAAGCCGGTACCTTCTGCAACATCTGCGATCCGTTCCTGTATTCCACGCAGGTCATGACCAACCCGACCTTGCGTGCGAACAACCAGGACATCAACAACCTGTACAGCGACATCCAGAACGGTACGCTGCCGGCGGTCTCCATCGCCAAGCCGGACGGGCTGCTGGACGGCCATCCGTCTTCGTCCAAGTTGGAACTGTTCGAAGGCTATGTGCAGAAGATCGTGCAGATGGTGAAGGCCAATCCGGAACTGTGGGATGACACCGCCATCATGGTGACGTTCGACGAAGGCGGCGGTTACTACGACTCCGGTTACGTGCAGCCGATCGATTTCTTCGGCGACGGTACACGCATTCCGCTGCTGGTGATCTCCAAGTACTCCACCGGCGGTCGCGTGGTGCACACGTACTACGATCACGTGTCGTTCGACAAATTCGTGGAAGCGAACTGGGATCTGGATGAGACCATCTCGCGTCGTAGCCGCGACAACCTGCCGAACCCGGTCGCATCCTGGAAAAACCCGTATGTACCGGTCAATGCACCGGCCATCGGCGACCTGATGGATATGTTCGACTTCCATCGCGGTTGGCGGTTTGGCGAAAACACTGCTGCAACACAGAACTAAGTATCCTGCTATGCATGCCCTGCCCGCTTCGGCGGGCGGGGCATGTCGTTTCTGGACCGGTCCAATCGGAAAATACCCACGATGAGCTTGTTCGCACGATCCGTCAGTCACCTGCACCGCTGGTCCAATCCCCTTGCTGCTATGTTGCTGCTCGGCGCGTCCAGCACCATCAGTTCCGGCGCGCATGCCGATCCGGCCGACTTTCAGGCCATGCCAGGCTTGTGGAAGATCACCTTGCACACGGTCAAGGACGGCCATCCAGGGCAGGCCAAGGTGACTTGGAAATGCCTGTATGACGGTGCCGATCCGTGGGCGACCTTTGTGGACGTCATGGCTCCCGATGCTGCGTGCGAGCGCCATGGCGAACATCGCACGAGCACGGCCTTGGCGTGGAACGTGAGTTGCGGCGCTACACCCAAGCGCGCGGGACGCGGGCACATCGATCTGGATTCGCCCGAGCATTACACCGGCGATGTCGCAGTGAATGGGCACGACGTTCTGCAGGTGGAAGGCAAGCGCTATGCCGCGTGCACTGGACCTAGCGATTGAAAACCTCGTCGAGGCAGGTCCGCGGCAAGACGGTCGCCTACACGCTTAGCTCGCGCGAATTTCACGCGCTCCCCACACCCCTACTGTGATGTTATGCGTCGCTGAATCGTGAATGGTCAGTCCTATCTACGTCGGACGAGCCATTTGCACAGGGGCGTAACACTCGTGTGAGGGATTCACACGTACAAACAGGGGATACATCATGCTTTTCGAAAAAAGCAGTATCATGAGTGCCGTCGCGGCGCTCGTGATGATGGCGGGTGCCGTTCATGCGGGCACCTTTCCGGACTACGGATACCAGCCGCCCGCGAGCTACACGGGGCCGATCTTCCAACTGAGCCAAAACTATCCGGCAACGCTGCCAAACGGTACGCCGGCGTTCTTCAAGCTGCTGCCAAAGCTGAGCAACGACTTCGAGCAATGGCGGCCGTACGTGGAAGCGGTGAAGAAGTACTGCCTGGAAGGCAACGTCGAAAACGATTGGTATGTGCAGAAGAACACCGTGCGCAAGTGGTACCACGCACCATGGCAGCACTACGGGCCGCTGGGGCGTGAAGGCATTCACGGTCTCACCAAGGAAGCGCAGATTCAGTCCAAGCAATTGGCGCCTACTCAGACAACCACCGGACAGACCTTCGCTGTCGGCATCTACAACGACATCGGCGGCTATACGATCGGTCGGGTATGGAAGGATCCGCAGAATCCCGATCCGTCCGTCACCTCGAAACCCAACAGCTTTCACAACGGCACCGTGGTATGCAAACCCTTGTTTGCCGATGTCGACCTGACGCAGGTGCCGTTCCTCGTGAATCCGGTGTTGTGGCAGGCCTATGTCACAGACAGCTTCAATTCGGCCAATCGCGAGATCAAGAACGTGGCGCTTATCCAGATGGATTTCGCCGTACGCGATACGCGTATTCCAGGTACGGGTTGGATCTTCGGCACCTTCCAGTACAACGGTGCAGTCACCGGCAAACCCGGCTGGGACAACCTGGTGCCGGTTGGCGTCATGTGGGGCAATGACCCCGAGAATACCGGCAACAACTACACCAACCCGCAGCCCACCGTCACCAAGATCAACCCGACCATCATGGAATCGGCGATCAATGCCAAGCCCGAATTGCCGCCGACGCATCTGGGATGGAACGGACGTCTAGACGGCCCGGTGGATAACCCGGTCAGCGCCTGCCTGAGTTGCCACATGACGGCGGAAAGTCCGCAGCTGTCGCCGATGAACCCCACCTTCCAGGCGCCCGACAAGGTGCCACCGGTCGGTTCGAAGGAGTGGATGCGCTGGTTCCAGAACGAAGAGGCCGGCGTGCCATTCGATGCAGCAGCATTAAGTACTGACTTCAGCCTGCAGCTCGCCGGTGGCATCCAGAACTTCTACGACTGGAAGTGCACGCAGGATGGTGTCTTTGTGTCAGGTGGCAATGCTTGCGAGCAGGGCAAAAAGCAGCTGAAACTTATGAAGTCGATCGCGCCGCCGGCCAAGGTGTTCAAGGTCGAGCGTGATCAGACACTCAATGAGCTGCACTGAGCTATCGGAGATCTAACGTAAACCGAGCCGGACTGGATTGCATGGCAACCAGTCCGGCTTTTTTTTGTAAACGACGGTTCCAGGTTTGCTCACCGACGTTTTCTTGCGGCAAACGGTGGACATCTCACGATGCCTCCGGCGGTAAACATCGTCCCTATCGACCGCACGCCGGCAGATGGTTTTGAAGGCATGGCAACGATATATTTGGCTTGGCTTGCATGCGTCTGCTCGCATGAAAACTGACCAAAAAGGGGAAAACATGATTCGCAAATTGATGGCCGCGGTCGCGCTGACCGCGGTGTTGCTCATGACTGGCTGTGCCAGCGTACCCATGGCCAATAAGGACGCCGACGCGAAGGCGAAGCAATTCGCTCCTTCGCAAGGTGGAATGGCCGATGTGTATATTTATCGGAACGAGATCATAGGCTCGGCGATCAAGATGCCTGTGCTCATCGATGGCGTCTCGGTCGGCGATACCGTCGCCAATGCCTACATCTTCAAGACCTTGCCTGCGGGTAGCCACACGATTATCTCAAAGGCCGAAAACGATGCCTCTCTCACGATCGATATGGTGGCCGGGCAAACCTACTTTGTGTGGCAGGAAGTGAAAATGGGTGTGCTTTACGCACGGTCCAAGCTGCATCAAGTGGACGAAGCGACAGGCGAGGCTGGCGTGAAAGAGTGTGGCCTGGTTAAAGGCGACGGCTCCTCCGAGGTAGCGCTAGCGGCAACTCCAGTAGCCACCCCAGTAGCCACCCCAGTAGCCACCCCAGTAGCCACCCCAGTAGCCACCCCAGTAGCGACGACGGACACGCCAACCCCTCAGGCTGTAACCCAGACCGCGCCGATCGTGGCAGATTCATCGCCTCAGCCTGATCCGCCTGCTGTCCCTGCGGAACCCGTTCAACAGTCTGCACCTGTCGCCTCAACGACGACTTCCTCAGCAGATTCTGTTGCCAGCGTCGCGCTTGCTCAGTCCGTTGCAACTGGCATGGGTTGCGGTAACGTTCAATCCAACGGAGCCTCGACGTTCATAGCACCGTGTGGCACCTACGGCGTATTGATCGACTGCGATGGCGATCAATGTCGTCCCATGCATACCGTCAAGATCAAGAACAACGAATAGCCAAGTCGCGTAGAAGCAGATTCCGTTGGAGGGCGCCCTTGGGGTGCCCTCGACGGTAAAAATTTCTCATAGCAGCATTAACGATGATCGGTTCCAGACGCCTACGGTCCGTTTAGGCGTATTCGGCGAGCGCAACCACCGACCTACCGGTTCCGCCTAAACGGCTGGAACCGGGTGTCGGTTAGAACTTCTTCTGCACGTTGATCAGTATCGACTGATCGTTCTGATCGCCGGCATTGATCTGGTTTTGATACTCGAAGCGCAGCAGCAATTGGTTGGTGAACTCCCAGTTCACGCCGATGCCAATCAGGAAGTGGTTCTGTGTGAGTGGGTCCACTTGTGCGCGATAGACCGGTCCGGCAAGCAGATCGGCGTAGGTCATGGTCGCTTCGCTGGAGCCTTGGAAGTCGTGCTCGTATTCCAGGCGAATCTGCGGCATCACCGTGCCGTAGTCTTCCTTGAACAGATAGTTCGCGCGTACACCCACGCTGGTCGTGGTCGTCTTGACCATCGCGCTGTCATAGCTCAACGCATAGGTGGCATCGCCTTGTTCGGTATAGCGATCCAGTCGCGCCGACGCAGCGTCTAGGCGACCGTAAGGCGAAATCAGCAGCAGGTCGCTGCGGTATTCGTAACCGGCCGAGATTGATGCAAACACCTGGCCGCCATCGCGATGGCCGCTAACGGTATTGCCGTCGGCCGTAACATAGCGCCGTGCATCGAACGACAACCACTGGTAGCTGACTAGCCCGTCGATAAAGGTCGACTGGCTTGGACTGAAGCTGCCGTACAGCGCAAGGTTGTAGCTGTCGGCATTGCTGCGACTGCCGTTATGGCCGATGTCGGTGTCGTTATGGCCATAACCCGCACCGACGCCTAGCGCGAACGACGAGGAGATCCGGCGATCGACACCGGCGCTGATGCCTGCGGTAGTGAAGTCGAAGCCGCTCGCACTCGCCGTCGTGTCGCGCGAACCGAAGTTCACCGCACCGCCTGTCCATAGCGTGTAGCCATCCGGCAGCGCGGAGAACGATGAAGGATTCGCAGGTGTCTGCGGATTCTCCAGGTAACGGCGGTTGAGATTGCCCGGCAGCGTTTGCGAAGCGTTGCCCTGCCACGTCGAGGGGGACAATCCGTTGTTGCCGGTGTCCGACATGAAGGTCAGTCCATTCTGGAAGCCCTGGCCGCCACCACCGCCATGCAGGTTTTCCAGGCGTTGCTGGAAGTTGTCGATCTGGCCTTGTGCGAACTGCCGCGTGGCGTCGGCCTGTGCACCCAGCACGCCGAGCACTTCGGCATCTTTGGATGGATCGGGCCGTGCCGTCACTGCAACCGTGACGATGCCGGGTAGCGACGTGGCGTAGGCGTTGCTCAGCGTAAACGTCACGATGGCGGCACCGCTGAACGTGGGCGCCGAGGTGAACGCGAGTTGATAACCACCCGATCCCTGCACGATCTGCGCATTGCCGGCTGAAGCAGGCGAAACGGACACCAGCGCTGCCGACGTAAACGGTCCGCCTGTGGCCCCTTGCGTGAGGTTCACCTGCACGGACTTGCCGGCAATCGCCGAAACATTTTGTGACACCACGATCGGACGTGGATCGACCGTGACCGTGACAGTGGCCGGCAGCGACACGCCGAACGCATTGGTCAGCGTATAGGTGAAGCTCACCTGGCCGGACGCAGTCGCTTCGGCGGCGTAGTTGATTGCACTGCCGCTAACAGTCGCACTGCCCGATGCCGGCGCCTTGACGATCGTCACGGCGGTGAAAGGCCCGCCGGTCGCACCGGATGTCGGATTGATGGCGACCGTATTGCCCGCCAATACCGTGACGTTTTGCGCAGCCGCGGTGGGCACGGACAATGGCGTGACCGTAATGGTCACGGTAGCTGCCGCAGACGTGCCTCCCGGACCGGTTGCGGTATAGGTCAGCGTATCGGTGCCGAAGAAATTGTGCGTCGGTGTGTAGACGATGGCCACGCCGCTCGTCACCGCGGTGCCGTGCGCCGGTGCCGTGCCGATGGCGATGCTGGTAATCGGGCCCGTATCGACCGACGTCACGTTAACCGTCACCGCTTGGTTGGCCAGTGTGCTCGCCGTGTCGTTGACCGCCACCGGCTTGGGCTGCGAGGTGGAGAGCGTATAGGACTGCGAGCCCGTGAAGTTCAGGCCGTCCTTCGCCGTAACCGTAAAGGTGTAGGTAGCCACGGCGGTGGGCGTGCCGGACAGCAAACCATTCGCGCCCAAGCTCAACCCGTTCGGCAATGTGCCTGCGCTGATGCTGAAGTTATAACTGCCATTGCCGCCGCTCGCTGCAAGTTGTTGGCTGTAGGCAGCGCCATCCTGCGCAGCGGGAAGGCTGGCCGGACTGATGGTTATGCCGGGCGCATTCACGATCAGCGAATAGGTGCGGATGGTGGAGAAAGGCGCGCCTGTGCCGGTGCTGCTGTCCGTACTACGCACCGTGACACTGAACGTACCTGCGACGGTCGGCGTTCCGCTCAACACGCCGGTCGACGCGTTGAGGCTAAGCCCCGCCGGCAAGGCGCCGGCACTCACCGCATAGCTATAAGGTGCATCACCGCCGGATGTGCTGAAGGTTTGGCTATAAGCCGTTTCGGCGGTAGCCGCGGGCAGGCTCGTCGGACTGAGCGCCAGCGTGGGTGGAGCGATCGTGACACTGTAAGACTGCGAACCGTTGAAGCTCGAACCGTCCACGACCTGTACGGTAAAGCTGAAAGTGCCAACCGTCGTGGGCGTACCGGATAGCAAACCATTCGCACCCAAGGTTAGACCGTTCGGCAATGCGCCTGCGGTGATGCTGAAGGTATAACCGCCGCTGCCACCGCTCGCCGTGAGTTGCTGGCTGTACGCAACGCCATCCAGCGGAGTCGGCAAGCTAGTGGGGCTGATGGTGATCGTGGGCGCATTCACGCTCAGCGAATACGAACGACTGGTGACGTAGGGAGCGCCCGTGCCGGTACTGCTGTCTGTACTGCGCACCGTGAAATTGAACGTGCCTGCGATGGTCGGTGTGCCACTCAACACACCGGTCGTTGAGTTCAAGCTGAGGCCTGCGGGCAATGCCCCGGCACTGACCGAATACGTGTATGGCGCCGTACCACCCGATGTGCTGAATGTCTGGCTGTACGCGACCTCTGCTGCCGCGGTGGGCAGAGTTGTGGGACTGAGTGCCAACGTCGGCGCACTGATCGTAAGGCTGTACGCCTGCGAGCCCGATGCATTATTGGCATCGGTAGCTTTGACCGTCACGCTAAATGTACCGGCTGCCGTGGGTGTGCCGCTGAGCTGGCCGGACGAACTCAGAGTGATGCCGGCGGGCAGGCTGCCGCTGGTGACGGCATATGTGTAAGGCGCCACGCCACCGCTGGCGGTGAGCGATGAGCCGTAGGCAACGCCGACCGTTCCTGTCGCCAACGTACTCGGACTGATCGAGATCGCCGCCGCGCTTACCGTCAACGTGTAGTTCTGCGCGACAGAGAAAGGCGCACCCGTTCCGGTGCTGTGATCGGTCGCAGTCACGGTGATGGGGAAGCTGCCCGATTGCGTAGGCGTTCCCGAGAGCGTGGCGGTTGCGGCGTTCCAAGTGACGCCGACCGGCAACGTGCCTGATTCGGTATACGTATAGGGAGCGACACCGCCGCTTGCGGTGAATGTCTGCGTGTAAGCCTGCGCATAAGACGCAGTCAGCGCCAGGCCCGCTGGCGCCAACGTCAGCGTGGGCGCGGCAATGGTGAAACTGTAAGCCCGCGATCCCGTATATGGACCGGTTCCGGTGCTGCTATCGGTGGCTGTGGTTGTGAAGTTGTAAGTTCCCGCGCCAGTGGGCGTGCCCGACAGCGTGCCGTTGCTGGCTAGTGTCATACCGGGCGGCAAACTGCCGGACGTCACCGCGAACGTATAGGGCGCGGTGCCGCCGGAGGCGCTGATGGCCTGTGAATAAGCCACGCCGTCGGTCGGTACCGGCAAGGTGGTCGGCGCGACGACGATGGTCGGCGCATTGATCGTGATGCTGTAGCTCTGTGTTCCCGTGTTGCTCGCGGCATCCGTTACGGTCACGCTGACGGAGAACGTACCGCCGGCGGTAGGCGTGCCCGATAGCACGCCGGTGCCGCTGTTGAGATGCAAGCCCGCGGGCAAGCTGCCAGATGTCACTGCGAACGTATACGGCGGATTGCCGCCGCTGACGACGATCGTCTGACTGTAAGCGATGCTCACGGTGCCCGCAGGCAAGCTGGTGGTGGTGATCACCGGCGCGGCGGAAACCACCGTCAACGCATAAGCGCGCGCAACGGTGTAAGGCCCCGTGCCGGTGCTGCTGTCCGTCGCCGTGATGCTGAAGGAGAACGAGCCGAACACGGTCGGCGTGCCGCTAAGCGTGCCCGCCGATGACAACGACACGCCTGCCGGCAAAGCCCCTGCCGTCACGGCATACGTGTACGGCGCCGTGCCGTTGCTGGCCGTAATGTTCTGGCTGTAGGCCACATTCTGCGTCGCGTTCGGTAGCGATGTCGGTGCAAGCGACATCGTCGGTGCGCTCACGGTCAGGCTGAAGCTGCCCGATGCCGTGGCACTGTTCGCATCGGTGGCGGTCACCGTGAAGTTGAACGTGCCGCCCGCTGTCGGCGTACCGGAGACTGCGCCCGTCGTCGTGTTGAGAGAAAGCCCTGCAGGCAACACACCGGATGTGACCGCATACGTATACGGCGCGCTTCCACCTGATGCGCTGATCGTGGTGTTGTAAGACGCGCCGACCGTTGCGGCGCTGAGCGTGGAACCGGCCAACGTGAGCGGCGGTGAGATGGTGAACGAGTAGGCTTGTGCCGTACTGGTGAAGCCATGCGTGTCCGTTGCGGTAACGCTGAAAGAGACCGCTCCGCTGGTCGTGGGCGTACCGCTGAGTACACCGCTGCTCGATAACGACAAACCGCTCGGTAACGCGCCCGATGTCACTGCGAACGTATAGGGCCCTGTCCCTCCGCTCGCTGTGAGTGTGTGCGTGGGATATGGCGAATTCTCGGTAGCGCCCGGCAGGCTGGTCGGCGACAGTGTGATCGTAGGCGCTACCACTTGCAGGGTGTAGCTCACCTGCTCCGACGTACCGACGCTGTCCGTGACCTTGACTGAAAAATTGGTGGAACCAAGACTGGTTGCAGTACCGGAAATACTGCCGCTGCTACCGATGGTGATGCCTGCAGGTGGTGCGGTTCCAGGTACTTGTGAAAATGTGTAAGGAGCCGTGCCGCCGCTGGCAGCTAACGTCTGATTGAAAGCTGCATAAGCCGTCGCATTCGGCAGGCTGGTCGGGCTCACGCTGATGCTGCCGCCGTTGATCGTCAGCGTAATGGCCTGCTGGCCGACATTCCCGCTGCTGTCCTGGGCCGTTTCGGTAAAGCTGAAAGTCCCGCTTTCCGTGGGTGTGCCCGAAATCAGTCCACTGGTGTTGTCGTTCAAGCCCGCTGGCAAATTGCCCGAGTTGATCACGAACGTGTACGGCCCTCCGTTGCCGCCCGACGCGGTGAACTGCAGGGAATATGCTTGTCCAAGCGTACCATTGGGCGCAGTTGTCGGGCTCAACGTAACTGGCGGAGTCGTCGATGCGCCGATGGTGACCGTTACAGTGATCGCTTCGCCGAGATCGTCAAACCAAGCGAAGGAATCCGTCGTCGCACTGTCGCCGTTGTTCGTATAGCTAATGTCCGCGTCGTTTGCGGAGATAGTGGCCGAACCATGTGCTGGTTGCTGCGCAATGCCGGCAGTGCCTGGGGCGTTTGCACCCGTGGGCGAGCAGGCGGGTACTGCGAAAGTATCCGTCGTACCCGATGGCACTGTGATCGACATATTCGGACATTCGTTCGCACGCGCGCTGGCAGGAACCAGACTCATGCAAACGAACGCCACACACAGTAGCAAGCAGCGCAACAAAAGCCCGCTGCCATGCACGCTCGCAAGCGTGCGCCGAAACGCCGCCTGATACAGACGAATGCTCATTCCTTTGTCCCCCTGTCGTTGCGCCTATTTACAAAAGGCGCGCTCCGCGCGATAAGTGTGAACCAGTCCGCAAAGCAGGACCGGACTGTAGCACCGTTCGCGATATGTTGTTGACAGGGCGTGAGCTATGTGACGCTCGCGTGAAGGCAGAAAAGGCGGCAGGCCGTCATTCATCGCCACAGGGGGTCAAAACGATGTCCGAGTACTTCATTGGGCAGATCATGCTCACCGGTTTCAATTTCGCTCAACGCGGGTTTGCGCTGTGCAACGGCCAAACCTTGCCGATCAACCAGAACGCGGCTTTGTTCTCGTTGATAGGTACGTATTACGGCGGCAATGGCGTATCCACGTTTTGCCTGCCTGATCTACGAGGCAGGACACCGATGGGTGCAGGCAATTCGGTCGATCCGGGTTGGCAGCCGCCGGGGTATCAGATCGGTCAGCAGTTCGGTGTGGAAAACGTGGTGCTCGACCCCACGACGCTGCCCCAGCACGCGCACATCATCAACGCCACCACCGTGGCAGGCAAAGACCGTAACCCGACCAACACGATCTACGGCGTGCCGTCGAGCGAGTCGATTTACGGAAATGGTGGCAGTGGTGTGACAGCGCTCGCCGCTTCGCAGCTCCAAGCGGCAGGCGGCAGTCAGCCACATTCCAACATGCAGCCGTATCGCGTTATCAATTTCAACATCGCATTGACCGGCGTTTTTCCGTCGCGCAACTGATCCGTTCGCGACCATCCAGGCATTCACGAGGAGCCTTTCATGAGTACCCCCTATGTGGGCGAAATCCGGCTGTTCGGCTTTTCGCGCGTTCCGACCGGCTGGTTGGCGTGCGACGGCAGCTTGCAACCCATTTCGGCATACCAAACGCTGTACACGTTGCTGGGCACGACCTACGGCGGCGACGGTGTCAATACGTTCGCCATGCCGGACATGCGTGGCCAGATACCGCTGCATCAAGGCACCGGCCTTGGCCTCACGCCGCGCGTAATAGGCGAAGTCGGTGGTACCGAAAGTGTCACATTGACGACACAGCAGATGCCGCTGCATACGCATACGCTCAATGCAACCACCAATAACGTCAGTACCGGCACGCCAGGCAACACGGTGATGCCGGGTGCGTTGACCAACACCGACACGATGTACGCCACGGATCTGACCGGTGCCACCAATTTCACGATGGCCGCCGCTGCCGTGAGCACTCAGGGTGGCAGTCTGCCGCACGAAAACACCATGCCAACGTTGACGGTGTCGTACTGCATCGCCTTTGCAGGCATTTTTCCCTCGCAAGGTTGATACCGAGCAAGGACATGCCGCAACTTCATCACCGCCCCCATCGCCGGAGCGCATCATGACAATGCCTTTTGTTGGTGAAATCCAATTATTCGGCTTCAACTTCGCCCCTTACCAATGGGCGCTATGCAACGGTGCTACCTTCAGCATCCAGCAGAACACCGCCTTGTTCTCGCTGCTCGGTACGACCTACGGCGGTAATGGCACATCGACGTTCCAGATACCCAACCTGGTAAGTCGCGCCGCATGCAACCAAGGCGCAGGTATTGGCCTGACGCAGCGCGATATCGGCGAGCCCTTTGGTGATCCCAGCGTCACCCTTACCGGCAACGAAATGCCGCGGCACAACCATGGGTTTCTGCTGTACAACCAAGCCGATGCAACCAAGCGCAGCAACAAGCCCTCGCCAGGCAACGCGCTGCTGATACCGCTTCAAGCCTCGCCTTTTCCAGCGGCCGGCACCAATCCCAACACCACCTTTTCGCCGAACATGTCGACGGCGACGGGACAAAACCAGCCGCATGAGAATCGTCAGCCAGCGCTGGCGATCACCTATGGCATCGCGTTGTACGGCGTCTATCCATCGTTCGGTTGATGCCAGCCATAGGCGAACCCCTCGCTTTTCCGCCGGCGCGTGCGGAGACTTCTTACAACGCGCCATGGCAGGCAGGCGGGTTGCGCTTGCGCGCAGCCCGCGACGATGACCTGCCCTATCTTCGAAAGCTTTACGGCACGGTGCGCGCCGCCGAGCTGGCGCAGGTCGACTGGCCGGATGGCTTCAAGCAGACGTTTCTGGATAGCCAGTTCGCGCTTCAGCACAGCCATTACGTTACGCATTACGCCTCGACGGATTTCTGGATCGTCGAGCACGACGGACGTACTGTCGGCCGTTATTACCTGTTACGCGGACTGCCGTATTACCGGATCATCGATATTGCGATGGAACCCGATTGGCGAGGCCGCGGCGTCGGCAGCGCCTTGCTCGACTGGACCCAGGCACAGGTGCGACAGACCGGTGCCGCAGGCATCGATTTGCACGTATACGAACACAACCACTCCGCGCACCGGCTCTACGTCAGGCACGGATTCGCCGACGTGGCGCGCGAAAACACGTACATCAGCATGCGCTGGACGAACGCGTCGGCGTGAGCGGGCTTAGTTGAAGACGGCCTGGTAAAGGAATCCATCCTGATTGCGTGCGACCGGCACCAGAAAAATGCCGAACTCGCCTATGCCCGGATTTCCCATCTGATAAATGCGCTGGGGAAACAGAACCGGCGATGCGTTGTGGAACAGCAGAGAAAAAGGTGCGCGCATCATGCCGTGAAATTCGTGAACCGGTAGTGGCTTTGCTTCTACCAGGGTGAACGGCGTCCGCCCTTGATCCACATCCACGGAGAAGTTCTCATTGAGTCGTGTCGCGAATTGCTCTAGCGTCAGAAACTGCATGTCGGTGTGCCCCTGTTCGCATCCTGCGGCAAGTGTCACATAACCGCGCGCGGCGCGCGACGCCCGCTAAGTCACGCTGATTTGTTTGCCGATCGCACGCAAGCGCTGTTTCTCGGCCTTGCGCAATTTACGCGCCGCTTTCCGTTCGCGGCGATCGTGTTGCCACAGATAAATAGCCGGGGTGCTCAGCAGCGTCAGCAACTGGGACACGAACAACCCGCCAAGAATCGCAATACCTAACGGCTGGCGCATTTCCGAGCCGATACCGAAACCGATCGCCAACGGCAGCGCAGCACCCATCGCCACTAGCGTTGTCATGGTGATGGGGCGAAAGCGCACCAGCGCTGCCTCGCGAATGGCATCCGGCGGCGCGCGGCCGTGTTCGCGCTCGGCGACCAGCGCAAAGTCCACCATCAGGATCGCGTTCTTCTTCACGATGCCGATCAGCATCAGTACCGCGATCACCGACATGGTGGTGAGCTGCGTATGCGTAATCAGCATGGCGAGAAAAGCGCCCATGCCCGCGGCGGGTAGCGTGGAGAGAATCGTCAGCGGATGGATCAGGCTCTCGTAAAGAATGCCGAGCACGACATACATCACAAGGATCACGGCGATGAACATGATGGCGGCATTGGTGGCTGCCTGAACCAGCTTCTGGTTGTCGCCGGTGAATTTCTTGCCCACGCCCGGCGGCAGCTGCGCAGCGAACATGGCTTGATCGATCAGCTTCAGGCCGTCTGCCTGCGTGACGCCATCGGCCAGGTTGTAGTTGAGCGCCGACGATTCGAGCTGATTGAAATGTTGCACCTCCACCGGTGCAATGAATGGTTTGATGTGCGCAATGGCCGACAGCGGCACCATCTTGTTCTGGGTATTGCGCACATACATGTTCAACAGCGTATCCGGACTGAGCGAGCCGGCGTTGTCGGCCGTCAGTATCACCTGGTACTGGTTGATGTCGGAATAGATCACCGAGACCGGCGTCTGGCCGTACGCATCGAATAAAACCTGGTCGACCTGTCCCATATTCACTTGCATACGGGCCGCAGCGTTGCGGTCGATCTCCAGCATCTGCTGCTTGCCGATGCTGTCGAAGCTGGTACTGACATCGCGGAATTGCTTCATCTTGCGCATCACTTGCGCCAGCCGCAGCGTGGGCTCCTGTAGCGAGCCGCCATTGGTGTCGGTCAGGTCGAAAGCGTATTGGCCTTTGGCCTTGGTGCCGCCGCCATCGTCGAAAAAGCCCAGGCTGGTGACGACGACATCCACGTCGGCCAGCTTTTTATATTGTTTGGTGAACCGCGCAATCACTTTATCCATCGAGTCATGCCGCTGGCCAGGTCCGCTGCCCAACGGTTTGAGGTCGACGAAGAACGACGCCTGATTGCCCACCGCGCCGTTGGTGTTATTGCCGCCGAGGAACGTGGCGACGTCGAGCACGGCGGGATCGGCCAGCATGACGGCGTAGACCGCTTGCGCACGCTTGGCGAGCAGATCCGGCGAGATGTTTGCATCGGCGGTCATGGTCGCCTGCAGCATGCCGGTGTCGCTCTTGGGCATCACCGCGCCGCCGGCTGTCTTGGCGACGGCCATCGCCACGGCGATGGTCAACACCAGCAGGATCAACGGCTGCCAGCGCATCACGCGGCGATGGTGCATGGCCCAATCCAGACCGCGTTCGTAGATATGCAGCAGCCAGCGGTCGAAGCGCGCGACGGTCGCTTCAAGCTTGCCCGGTTTGTTCACGCCAGGCTTTTCTTCGATGAGATAGTGACCGCAAAGCGCCGGCGTCAGCGTCAGCGAAACCACCGCGGAAATCACGATCGTCGCGATCAGCGTGACCGAGAACTCACGCATCAGCATCACCAGCGTGTTGTTGCCGAACACCATCGGCGCGAACACCGCGACCAGCGAAAGCGTGATCGAGATGACGGTAAAGCCGATCTCCCGCACGCCGACCAACGCGGCATCCAACCGACTGGCGCCCTGCTCCATGTGACGGAAAATGTTTTCGATCACCACGATGGCGTCGTCCACCACAAAGCCGATGCACAGCACCAGCGCGATCAACGACAGCGTATTGAGAGTGAAGCCCAAGGCATACATCAGCACGAACGCGCCGGCGAGCGAAAGCGGTACGCTGAACATCGCGATTATCGTGGGGCGCGTGCGACGCAGAAACACCAGCATCACCAGCGCCACCATCGCGATGCTGATCAACAGTGCGATTTCCACTTCGTGCAACGCCGACTTGGTGGACAGTGTCAGATCGAAGATCGGCGTGATCTGCACGTCGGCCGGCACCAGGGCGCGCAGCCGTGGAATGGTCTCGCGGATCTGTTGCACCAGTTGCACCGAGTTGGCCTCGGGGCGCTTGTTGACCGCCATGGTGACGGCGCGCTGATCGTTGAACCACGCCGCCTGATAGGTGTCCTGCTGACCGTTGGTGACCGTCGCCACGTCGGAGAGATAGACCGGTACGCCTTTCTTGTTGGCGATCACCAGCGAGCCAAAATCGTTCGCCGTATGCAGCGCATCGTTGGCCGTGACGGTCATCTGCGTGCGGCCGTCGCTCAATATGCCTTGCGGCGAGGTGACGTTCGCAGCGCGCAGCGCATTGGCTACATCGTTCGCCGTCAAACCCTTCGCAGTCAGCGCGCCATTGTTCAGCGACACGCGTATCGCATGCGGCGCACCTCCATTCAGCTGCACCTGCGCCACGCCGGTAATTTGCGATACCGCTGGCCTCACTAGTGTGTCGGCCAGATCGTAAAGTTTGTCCGGCGGCATGCTGGTGGAGGTCAGCGAAATCAGCAACACTGGAATCTGCGAGGTATCGAATTTGAAGTATTGCGGCGGCGACAGCGCCATTTCGGCCGGCAGATCCGGTGCCGCGGCATTGATCGCCGCCTGCACATCGCGTGCCGCCTTGTCGGGGTTGCGGCCGACGTCGAACAGGATCTGGATCTGCGTGCCGCCTTGCGTGGTGTCGGAGTCCATTTCCTGAATACCGGGAATGCGTCCGAGCTGACGCTCCAGCGGTGCGACCACCGTCGTTGCCATGGTCTGCGCGCTGGCGCCGGGAAGTTGCGCGAATACCGCCACGCCGGGAAATTCAATCGAGGGGAACGCCGCCAGACCAAGCAACAGATAGGCGCAGAACCCGGCAATGACCAGCCCGATCGCCAGCAACGAGGTTCCCACGGGGCGCCGGATGATGGGCTCGAAGATATTCATGCGATTACCCCCGCACCCTCGTCAGGTAGGCGCAAGCAAAGCCCCGTGGATTCCGGGCGCAGAGGCTGCATGAAAACGAGGGCATATCCATAAACACTTCATACGCGCACGGGCGCTCTCGCAAATGTGCCTGAAGTCCGCCCATGCCAGAAGGCATGTGGATAGGTAATGGTCCACAGACGGGCGTTTTGGTTCCCTTTGCACCCGCACTTCTTGCTCGTCATCCCAGCGTCGGCCGAGACGACGAGCATGTTCAGTTGGCAGCCGTGATCCGCTTGCCCAGCTGGCGTAAACGTCGCTTTTCCGCGCGCCGCGCCTTGCGTGCCGCCTTCCGTTCGCGACGATCGTGTTGCCACAAATAAATCGCCGGCGTACTCAGCAGCGTCAGCAGCTGCGACACGAACAAGCCGCCGAGAATCGCGATACCCAACGGCTGGCGCATTTCCGAACCGATGCCGAAACCAATCGCCAGCGGCAACGCGGCGCCCATCGCCACCAGCGTAGTCATGGTGATTGGGCGGAAACGCACCAGCGCCGCCTCGCGGATCGCTTCCGGCGGCGTAAGCCCGCCGTCGCGCTCGGCGACTAGCGCAAAGTCCACCATCAGGATCGCATTCTTCTTCACGATGCCGATCAGCATCAACACCGCGATCACCGACATGATGGTCAACTGCGTATGTGTGATCAGCATGGCGAGGAACGCGCCCATGCCCGCGGCGGGTAGGGTGGAAAGAATGGTAAGCGGATGAATCAGGCTCTCGTAAAGAATGCCGAGCACGATATACATCACCAAGATCACCGCGGCGAAAACAATCAGCGCGTTTTCCAGCGCCTCCATCAGCTTTTGGTTGTCACCCGTATAGCGTTTGGTTACACCCGACGGCAGCTGTGCGGCAAACATCGCCTGATCAATATATTTAAGACCGTCCGCCTGCGTGACACCCTCGGCCAGGTTGTAGCTGATCGTGGACGATTCCACCTGGTTGAAGTGCTGAACCTCGACCGGCGCGATATACGGTTTGATTCGCGCCATCGCCGACAGTGGGATCATTTTGCCCTGTGCATTGCGCACATAGGTGTTAAGTAAAGTGTCGGGGCTTAGCCGATCCGCATTGCCCGCCGTCAACACGACACGGTACTGATTGATATCCGAATAGATGACCGACACCGGAGCCTGGCTGAAAGCATTGGTAAGCGCTTGATCGATAGCACCCATGCCGACCTGCAATCGCGACGCGGCGTTGCGATCGACCTCCAGTAACTGTTGCTTGCCAATGCTGTCGTAACTGGTGGTGACGTCCTTGAACTGTTTCATCTTGCGCATCACCTGCGCCAGACGCAGCGTGGGCGGTTGCAGTAGGGTGCCCGTAGTGCTGTCAAGATCGAAGGCATATTCGCCGCCGCCCTTGTTGTTGCCGCCACCGAGGAACTGCAAGGCGCGCATAGTCACCTTCATATCCGGCAGATTCTTGTATTGCTTGTCCAGGCGTTCGATCACCTTTTCGAGAGAGTCGGGACGCTCGCCAGGGTGCCTGCCCAGTGGCTTGAGGTCGACGAACAGCGTGGATTCATTGCCGACCGCGCCATTGTTGTTGTTGCCGCCGAGAATCGTGGTCACATCCACCACCGCGGGATCGGCCTGCATGATCGCCGCAACGGCCTTGGTGCGCTCGGCCATCTTCGTGGGCGAGATATTCGCATCAGCCGTCATCTGCGCGATTAACATGCCGGTGTCCTCTTTCGGCATGATGCCGCCGCCGGCCGTCTTGGCGACGACCACCGCGAGCCCAACGGTAAGCAGCAGCAGAATCAGAGGCTGCCAGCGCATGATGCGACGGTGATGCATGGCCCAATCCAGGCCGCGCCGGTAAATATGCAGCATGCCGTTGTCGAATCGCTCGGCCAAGGCTTCGAGTCTGCTGGGCTTGCGCTCCGCCTTCTCCTCCAGAAGATAGCGGCCGCACAAGGCCGGCGTAAGCGTCAGCGACACCAGTGCGGAAATCACGATGGTGGCTATTAGCGTGACCGAAAACTCACGCATCAGCATCACCAGCGTGTTGTTGCCGAACACCATCGGCGCGAACACCGCCACCAGCGAGACGGTGATCGAAATCACCGTAAAACCAATCTCGCGTACGCCCAGCAGCGCGGCGTCTAACGACTGCATGCCGTGTTCCATATGGCGCACGATGTTCTCGATCACCACGATCGCATCGTCCACCACAAAGCCGATGCACAGCACCAACGCGATCAGCGACAACGTATTAAGCGTAAACCCCAGCGTATACATCACCACAAACGCGCCAGCCAGCGACAACGGCACGCTAAGCATGGCGATGAGCATGGGGCGCAGGCGGCGCAGGAACACCAGCATCACCAGCGCTACCATGACGATACTGAGCAGCAGCGCGATCTCCACTTCGTGCAATGCGGACTTGGTGCCTTGCGTGAGGTCGAAAATCGGGGTGATCTGCACATCCGCCGGCACCAGGTTGCGCAAGCCCGGCAGGCGATTGCGAATATCCTGCACCAATTGCACCGAGTTAGCCTCGGGGCGCTTGCTGATCTGCATGGATACTGCGCGCTGGCCGTTGAACCAGGCGGCTTGATACTCATCCTGCTGGCCGCTGGTGATGGTGGCCACGTCGGAAAGATGTACGGGCACGCCTTTCTTGTTGGCGATGACCAGCGCGCCGAAATCCTGAGGCGTATGCAGCGCATCGTTGGCCGTGACGGTCATCTGCGTGCGGCCGTCGCTAAGAATGCCCTGCGGCGACGTAACGTTTGCCGCACGCAACGTGTTGGCCACATCGTTCGCCGTCAAACCCTTGGCCGTCAGAGCGCCATTGTTCAGCGTCACGCGCACGGCATGCGGCGTGCCACCGAACACTTGCACCTGCGCCACGCCCGGAATCTGCGCCACCGCCGGCTTCAGCAACGTGTCCGTGAGATCGTAGAGCTTGTCCGGCGGCATGCCGGTCGAGGTCAGCGAGATCAGCAGCACCGGGATCGAAGCGGTATCGAACTTGAAATACTGCGGCGGCTGCATAGCGGCCGGCAGGTCCGGCTGGGCGGCATTGATGGCCGCCTGCACGTCGCGTGCCGCCTTGTCCGCATTGCGGCCAAAATCGAACAGGATCTGGATCTGGGTACCACCGGCGTTGCTGTCGGAGGTCATCTGCTGGATGCCCGGGATGCGGCCCAGCTGGCGCTCCAGCGGTGCCACCACGGTGGCCGCCATGGTTTGTGCATCGGCGCCGGGATATTGGGCGATCACCACCAGGCCGGGGAAGTCCAGCGACGGCAATGCGGCTACACCTAGCAGCAGATAGGCGCAGAAGCCGGCGATGGTCAGGCCGATCGCCAGCAGCGAGGTGCCAATCGGGCGGCGAATAATGGGCGCGAAGACGCTCATCGCGTCACCGGGGCGTCGCCGTCAGGCAAACGTAAGCCGCGCACGCACGCATCCAGCGCGTGCGGCGGCGCTTCAAAACAGCAGGGCATATCCATGGGCACCTTATGCCTTGTGGGGCTATCCCCGCGAATGTGCCTGAAGTCCGGCCGTGCCGGAAGACATGGAGCGGATTTTCCTATCGAGGTGATTTCCCGTCGTCCCGGCTTTCGCCGGGACGACGGGTTGAAGTCTTGCCTTAGCGATTGGCCGGGCTATAGCGCAGCGTCAGGTACCAGGTACGCCCCAGCTGGTTGAAGTAATAGGCCGTTTCGTAGTTGTGATCGAACGCGTTCGCCAGCCGCGCCTCGACGCGCCAAGCCGGCGCAAAGGCATAGCTGGCACGCAGATCGGTGGTGGCGTAACCGCCCATGCGGTACACATTGGCGGTGTCGTCATAGCGCGCGCCAGAAGCGAAGAACGTGGCGCCCACCGCGAACTTGCCGAAGCTGCGATCCACATCCACACGCGCCGTTTGTTTGGCACGTCGCGGCAGCAGCTTGCCGTTGTCGGGGCCGCCGTCATCGTTCTTCGGCTGCAGCAAGGTCAGGTAGCTCTGCACCCGCCAGTCGTCCAGATTGAAACCGAACTGACCTTCGATACCGCGAATCAGCGCGCGGCTGAGGTTCATCGGCACGAAGGCGGTATTCAGCGTAATCAGGTTGGAGATGCGGGTCTGGTATGCATTGACGCCCCAGTTCCAGCCGGTCAGCTGTTGCGTAAGTCCGATTTCGGCGCTGCGGGACGTTTCCGGCCGCAGGTCGGGGTTGGCCGTGGGCACACCGCCGAACGCCGGGAAGTACAGGTCGTCGAACGTCGGCGCGTGAAACGCGCTGCCATAACTCGCCGATAGCACCAGACCCTGGTCGAAGTGGTAACCCCACGCGGCAGCGCCGGTGTTGTGGTTGCCGAACTGGTCGTTGTGGTCATGGCGTGCCGACAGCTGCACTTCGTTCTGACCGAATGTGCCCTGGTATTGCGCAAACGTGCCGGTGTCGCCGCGAGTGGTCTCCTGGAAACCCGTGTCGCTGAAAATATGCTCTTGCTGATAATCGACACCGACACTCAGTAACTGGTTGGTGCTGAGCGTGATGTCGTTTTGCCACGACGCTTGGTTGCGGCGCGAATCGAAATAGCCGGTCGCCATGCGTGGGTAGTACGTACCGACATACGTGCCTTGATAAAAGGTGACATCGTCGTCCCTGCTCTGCCCGGCGTTCAACGTCACTTTCCAGATATCCAGCGGCGCGAAACTCAACCGCGCGCCGGCCACCTCTTGTTCTTCGATCGCATCGTTGCCGCCAAACGGACTGCCGGCGTATTCCACATCGCTCTTGCTGCGCAGCCAGTCAAAGGCCAGTTCGGTGCCGTTGTCCCAGCGGTAGCCAAAGTTGGCGAAGCCGTTCCAGTTGCGATACGCGTCATTGCGCGGATCATCCACGAAGCAGCCCACGCCGAGCTCTGCCGCACCCAAGCGACAGGCAGGAATGCCGCTGGTGTACTCGCCGCCCAGGCTGGCGTTGTACCAAAGGTGCGCATCGCCGCCGGAAATACCGGCCTGACTGTTGATATAGCCGTGGCTACCGCTCGTCACACTGAGCGAAGGCGCGATGCCGCCATTGGGCTGACCGTGACGCGTGAAGATCTGGATCACGCCGCCGATCGCATCGGCACCATAAAGACTGGAGCGCGGACCGCGCACGATCTCGATACGGTCGATCGCCTCCACCGGAATCTGTTCCAGCGCCGGCAGGCCGATACTCACCGAACCGATGCGCACGCCGTCGATCATCACCAGCGTATGCGTGGCGTTCGTACCGCGCACATACAGCCCAGTCAGCTGCCCGATACCGCCGCTCTGCGTGATCGACACGCCAGGCAGGCCGGTAAGCAAATCCACCAGTGACGTCGGTTGCAAACGATCGATATCTTCGCGCGTGATCACGGTCACCGAGGACAAGGAATTGTCCTCGGTGATCGCGGTACGCGTCGCGGTGACGATCACCGGCTCCAGCGTGCTGCTTTGATTGGTCGCAACGGTCTGGGCGTATGAGGCTGTAGTGGCCAATCCAAGGCTGAGCAGCGCGGCTGCCAGCGATGTTTTCTTCAACATGATGTCGGTTCCCCTGCCGCACGGCCCCGCGCGGCGTAGATAAATAAGCCGGCGACCATGCAATGCAAGAGGAACGGAATAGCGGGCGGGCGACAAAGGCCAAAGCACGCGATCCGAGCCTCGCCCGCCGCGAGTCGCCAGAACCATCGAATCAGGCCGGTCTCCGGACTCGCGAGTGGCATGCACGAAACGCATACCGTCGAACGATGCCTTCCCATGCGTTCAGCACAGTGGCGTGTAACCGTTCGTAAAACGCTCGCTTACCGTTGCGGGGGCAGCGCCGGCCTTGCTGTGCGAAACAGCGCACCGGCTTCCCGTTTCATCCCTTTTGGATAGACCTAAGGGACACCCGAAACGCGTGAACTGTAGCTGGTGGGGGCCTTCGGGGGCAAACGACGGGGGTCAGTCCGTCTGCAGTTCTGCCACGAAATCGTAGATATCGCCGCGATACCACGACGTAGTGAACTCCACCACGCGGCCATCATCGAGAAAGCCGCGGCGTTCGATGTGCAAACCCGCACTGCCGGTAGTCACGTGCAGCAGGCGGGCTTGCCGTGCCCCTAGCAGTACCGCGCGCAGACGTTGCAATGCACGGACGGGCCGGCAGTTGTGATGTTCCAGCGCTTCATAGAGCGAGTCGTGCACTTCGTGCGGATCGGGCAGCACGCTGGCGGGCACGACGCTGCGCTCGATCGCCAACGGTTCGTCTTCCGCGTAACGCACGCGATGTAGGCGCACGACGAGCACGCCGGGCGACAGGTTCAGCGCCATCGATTCTTCCGGCGTCACCTCGCCCACGCTGCGCTCGAAGAATTCCGAGCGCGGATGCAGGCCGCGGGCGCGCAGGTCTTCGGTAAAGCTGGTCAGCCGCGACATCGGTTTGACGATGCGTTCGGCGACGAAGGTGCCCGCGCCGTGGCGCTGGGTCAGCAGACCTTCCTCGACCAGGCCGGCAATGGCTTTGCGCACGGTCACGCGCGACAGGCCCAGCGCTTGCGATAAATCCCGCTCGCTCGGCAGGGTTTGACCCGGCTCGATGTCACGATGTTGGATCACATTGCGAATAGCCCGGCGCAGCCGCAGGTAGGCCAGCGGCTGGTGGGTGGTCGTATCGCGGCTAAGGCGCCGGTATTCGTCGGCCAGGGCATTTTGCATAGGTAGCGCACCATACCAATGCCGAACCACTTGTACAACAGGGGCTTGCGCCCAAGTCCCGGCCCCTTAGGAAAATTTTGCATACGATTGCACTGCACAAAGGACTGGTATTGCCTGGTATGTCATTGGTACGATCCAGATTCCCCCGGCGGCCGCACCCCCGTGGCCAGCCAGCATCAGTAAGAGGTGAGTTGTGACTGCACCTGCTCAACCGGTCGATACCTTCGATCTGGTGATTTTCGGCGGCACTGGCGATCTGGCCGTGCGCAAATTGCTCCCTGCCCTGTTCCATCGCTTCGTTGACGGCCAGATCCAGGCCGGCAGCCGCATCATTGGTGTGGCGCGCGAGGCGCTGGACGACGACGGTTATCGCGCGCAGATTCGCTCCGCGCTCAACGGTGCCGCCGACTCCCAGCCGGCCAAGCTCGATGCGTTCCTCAAGCTGGTGGGCTATCGCCCGCTGGACGCGCGCAAGGACGACGGCTGGGACGACTTCGCCAAGCTGATGGCCGAACAGCCCGACAACGTGCGCGTGTTCTATCTCTCCACGTCGCCGGAGTTGTTCGTCGACATCTGCCAGCGCCTGGGCCACTACGGCCTCAACAAGGGCGAGTCGCGCGTGGTGCTGGAAAAGCCGATCGGCCACGATCTGGCGAGCGCCAACCGCATCAATGACGACGTCGGCAGTGTGTTCGCGGAATCGCAGACCTTCCGCATCGATCACTACCTCGGCAAGGAAACCGTGCAGAACCTGCTGGCGCTGCGCTTCGGCAACGCCCTGTTCGAGCCGCTGTGGAATGCGGGACATATCGATCACGTGCAGATCACCGTCGCCGAAACGCTGGGCGTGGGCCGACGCGGTCCGTATTACGACCATGCGGGCGCGCTGCGCGACATGGTGCAGAACCATCTGTTGCAGCTGCTCTGTATGGTGGCCATGGAGCCGCCTGCATCGCTTTCGCCCAATGCGGTGCGCGACGAAAAGCTGAAAGTGCTGCACGCACTCAAGACCATCGACGACAGCAACGCCGCACAGCTCACCGTGCGCGGCCAATACCGCGCCGGTGTGGCCGAAGGGCAGAGCGTGCCGGGCTACATCGAGGACTTGAACAACGACAGCAAGACGAAAGTCCAGAAATCGAACACCGAAACCTTCGTCGCGCTGAAAGCCGAGATCGGCAACTGGCGATGGGCGGGCGTGCCGTTCTATCTGCGCACCGGCAAGCGACTGGCCGAACGGGTGTCGGAAATCGTGGTGGCCTTCAAGCCCGTGCCGCACTCGATTTTCAGCGCCTCTGCAGGTCCGCTGGCGCAAAATCGCCTGGTGTTGAGATTGCAGCCGGACGAAGGCGTCAAGCTATGGCTCACCATCAAGCACCCTGGGCCGGGCGGCTTGCGTCTGCGCCACGTGCCGTTGGATATGAGTTTTGCCGAGGCGTTCGGCGCACAACAATCGGATGCCTACGAGCGTCTGCTGCTCGATGTAGTGCGCGGCAACCCCACCCTGTTCATGCGCCGCGATGAAGTCGAAGCGGCATGGCGCTGGGCCGATCCGATCCTGGCCGCCTGGGCCGCCGGCGGTGAAGCGCCACGTCCATATACGGCTGGAACATGGGGCCCGAGTTCGGCGGTCGCGTTGATCGAACGCGACGGGCGCACCTGGGATGAGGACAACGAGTAGTGGCTGCACCATCATCCATCCACGCCTTCGAGGACGGCCATGCATTGGCTGCGTCGCTAGCCGTACGTATCGCCGAGGATCTGCGCGCGGCGATCGAAGCGCGTGGCGAGGCGTCGATCGCAGTATCGGGTGGCAGCACGCCCAAGCGTCTGTTCGAGCGTCTTTCGCATGAAACGCTGGATTGGTCGCGCGTCACGGTGACTCTGGTCGACGAACGCTGGGTGCCGGATACCGACGAGCGTTCCAACGCGCGCATGGTTGAAGCACTGTTGCTGCGACACAACGCGGCCGATGCGGAATTCGTGCCGCTGTATGTGGAAGCGGCCACGCCGGAAGCGGGCATCGGCGAAGTGCGCGCGCGTGTAGCGGCGATGAGGTTGCCGCTCGATGTGGTCGTACTCGGCATGGGTCCGGACGGTCACACCGCATCGTTCTTTCCTGGGGGCGACCGTCTTGCCGAAGCGCTGGATATCGCCAATACCGCGCAGGTCGTACCAATGCGCGCACCGGGCGCCGGCGAACCGCGCATCACCTTCACCTTGCCGGTGCTGTTGCAGGCACGCTCCTTGTATTTGCACATCGAAGGGCCCGATAAGCGCGTCGTGCTGGAGCAGGCCGAGCAAGCCGGTAGCCCACTGCCCATCGCCAGTGTGCTGCGTCGCGCGCAGCATTTGGAAATCTACTGGTGCCCGTGATGGAGGCTTTCCGCCCGCTCTTTTCAATCCTGCAAACGTGCCGGATTTCTTGATCGATCGCGCATCCGTTCGTGCGATCTGGAGTTGAACATGAGTTTGCATCCCGTTGTAGCCGAAGTCACCGAGCGCGTGCGCGAGCGCAGCCGCGACACACGCGGCGCCTATCTCGACCGTATCCATGATGCGTCCGTCGAAGGCACGCATCGTGCACGTCTTTCTTGCGGCAATCTCGCTCATGGATTCGCCGCCTGCGGCACGCAGGACAAAGCCGCGCTGCGCGAAGGCCATACGCCGAATATCGGCATCGTCACGGCTTACAACGACATGCTTTCTGCGCATCAGCCGTATGAGCGCTATCCCACCTTCATCCGTGAGGTCGCGCGCGATGCGGGTTTCACCGCGCAGGTAGCCGGCGGTGTGCCGGCGATGTGCGATGGTGTCACGCAAGGTCGCTCCGGCATGGAGCTGTCGTTGTTCTCGCGCGACCTGATCGCCATGGCTACCGCGGTGGCGTTGTCGCACGACATGTTCGACGGCGCGCTGTATTTGGGCATCTGCGACAAGATCGTGCCGGGCCTGCTGATTGGCGCGCTGAGCTTCGGCCATCTGCCTGGCATATTCGTGCCGAGCGGTCCCATGCCCAGCGGCATCAGCAACGAACAGAAATCCAAAGTGCGCCAGGCCTACGCGGAAGGCAAAGCCAACCGCGCCGAATTGCTGGAAGCCGAAGCGGGTTCCTATCACGCGCCCGGCACCTGCACCTTCTACGGCACCGCCAACTCCAACCAGATGCTGATGGAGATCATGGGCCTGCACTTGCCCGGCGCCAGCTTCGTCGCGCCCGACACGCCGTTGCGCGACGCGCTCACCGCGGAAGCGGTACGTCGCTGCGCAGCGCTGGGCAAGCGGGGCGAAAACCTGCCCATCGGTCACATCATCGACGAGCGCGCCATTATCAACGGCGTGATCGGTCTGCATGCTACTGGCGGTTCCACCAATCACTTGTTGCACTTGGTAGCGATCGCGCAGGCGGCCGGCATTGCGTTGCGCTGGGAAGATTTCGACGCGTTGTCGTCGGTGATACCGCTGCTTGCGCGCGTTTATCCCAATGGCTATGCCGACGTGAACCAGTTCCACGAAGCCGGCGGCATGGCATTCCTGATCGATCAACTGTTGAGCGCGGGCCTGTTGCATGGCGATGCGCTCACTATCGCCGGCACGAATCTGGCGGGCTACACGAAAGTGCCCACGCTCGCCGAATCCGGTGAGCTGATGTGGACGCCGGTGCTGAAGGAAAGCGGCAACCGCGGTGTGCTGCGCGGCGTCAGCGAGCCGTTCCGCGCCGACGGCGGTTTGCGCATGGTGCACGGAAATATCGGCCGCGCCGTGATCAAAGTGTCCTCGGTGCCGGATGACCGCCTGGTGATCGAAGCGCCTGCGGTGGTATTTCATGATCAGGACGAGATCAAGCGCGCATTCGACCGTGGTGAACTCAACCGCGACTTCATCGCCGTCGTGCGTTTCCAGGGCCCGCGTGCCATCGGCATGCCGGAACTGCACAAGCTCACACCCACGCTGGCCGTGTTGCAGGATCGTGGCCATCGCATCGCATTGGTGACCGACGGCCGCATGTCCGGTGCCAGCGGACGCGTGCCCGCGGCGATTCACGTCACACCAGAGGCGGACGACGGTGGTCCCATTGCAAAAATCCGCGACGGCGACATCATCCGTCTCGATGCCGAGCACGGAAAGCTCGATGTCTTGGTCGATGCCGCTGAATTCGCCGCACGCACGCCAGCCATCGAAGATCTTTCGAAACACCAGCACGGCATGGGCCGCGAACTGTTCGGTATGTTCCGCCGCAACGCCATGGCCGCCGATCTCGGCGCCGGTGTGCTGTGATCGCCACATCACGAGGAAGCTTGATGAACATCGAAGAAAAGCAGCGACACGTCGAAGCCACCATGCGCCTGGCACCGGTGATTCCGGTGGTCATCATCGATGACGCGAAACACGCCGTGCCGATGGCGCGCGCACTGGTAGCTGGCGGTATTCCCGCGATCGAGGTGACTTTGCGTACCGCGGCCGCACTCGATGCGATTCGCGCGATCGCTGCTGAAGTGGAAGGCGCCGTGGTCGGCGTCGGCACCGTACTCACGGCGAAAGATTTTCATGCCGCCGAGCAAGCCGGTGCGCGCTTTGCGGTCTCGCCGGGCGTATCGCCGAACCTGCTTGCAGCGGCAGACGACAGCGCATTGCCCCTGCTGCCGGGTGTTGCGACCGCGAGTGAAGCGATGAATCTGCTCGAACGCGGTTATCGCCATCTGAAATTTTTCCCCGCTGTACCGGCAGGTGGCGCGAAATTGCTGGGTGCCTGGGCCAGTCCGCTTCCGCAACTGCGCTTCTGCCCCACCGGCGGCATTACGCTCTCGAGCGCGCCGGATTTCCTCGCGTTGCCCAACGTGCTCTGCGTCGGTGGCTCATGGCTAACGCCGAACGACAAGCTCAACAGCGGCGATTGGGCAGGTATTGAACAGCTGGCGCGTGAGGCCGCGCATCTGCGCGGCGTGAAGGGTGGCTAGGACGTTGATCGATTTCGCGCGTCAGCTCGTTGCTGCAGCCTTTATCGTTACAGCGCTGTTGATCGGTGACGCAGCCGGGCATGACACATCCGACGCCGCCAGCGAAACTACTCACACTGCTGATGTTCGCAGTGCAACGTCGCTCCCAACGAATGATGGCACGGCCGCCACCAGTGGGCCGATCGTCGTGCTCATCACGATCGATGGATTCCCGGCGCGCGCGCTTCAGGATCCGCGATTGCCGATGCCCACGTTGCGCATGCTGGAGGCCAACGGCGCGCACGCCGAAGCGATGCAGCCGATCAACCCCACGGTGACCTGGCCGAACCACACGGCGCTGATCACCGGCGTCAACGCCAGTGGGCATCACGTGATGGCCAACGGGCTCATCACCGCACCTTCCGATGGCAGCGCGCTCGAAGTGAAGCCTTGGGTGCCCAAGGACGAACTCGTGCACGCGCGCACGCTGTACGACGCCCTCGCTGAAAAAGGCATGTCGACCGGACAAGTGGATTGGGTCGCGATCTACGGCGCGAATCACATCCGCTGGTCATTCGCCGAACGGCCCGACGTCGAGAGCCCGATCGCGCGGGACCTGGTGGCGCAGGGGCTCGTCACGCAGAACGACATCGCCACGTTTGGCAGCAACGACAGCCCGGCATGGCGAGACCAGATCTGGACCGATGCCGCGATCGATATCCTGACCCGGCATACGCCCAATCTGTTGCTGTTCCATCTGCTCCAGACCGACACGCTTCAACACGAATACGGCGCACTTTCACCGGCCGCCTATGCCGCTTTTGCTGCCGCCGATGCGTCTATCGCACGGCTGATCGACGCCGCGCGCGCTGCAGGGCTGCTCGATCGCATCACGTTTATCATTGCTTCCGATCACGGCTTCGCGAGCTACACGCATACGATTCGTCCCAACGTTGCCCTGGTGCAACAAGGACTACTGCGAATGCAGGGCGGTAGTTTCAAAGGCAAGGTGTGGTTTCTACCCGAAGGTGGCGAAGCCTCCTTGTTCATTCGCGATAAGGCCATGCGCGCAGCGCTGGTGCCGAAGCTGAAAGCCTACTTCGAGCGCGTGCCCGGCATTGCCCATGTCTATACCAACGAGGAGTCGCAACAGTTCGGCATTCCTTCGCTGAAGGCGACGGACCAGGCATCCGATGTGTACCTGGTCGCCAAGCCGGGCTACGCCTTTATAGACGGCACGGACGCGCCCATGATGCGCGACATCGCCCCAGCGCGGGGTGCGCACGGTTATCTCAATACCAACGCCGACATGGAGGCGCTCTTCATCGCTTCCGGTGCGCATATTCGCCGCGGTGTCGATCTCGGTGCCATCACCAACCTGCGCGTGGCGCCCACCATCGCCAAGATCCTCGACGTCTCCTTGCCGGACGCAAAGCAGGCACCGCTTACGGAAGCGTTGAAGTAGCGCTATCGAGTCTCCTTTTCTGGTCGCCGGCATCGAGGCTATAGCCGTGACTTCTGGGGTGTGAAACCCACCTACCATCTGCCTAAGCTGGGCGGTCGGCGCCTTGCGCCAGTCCCCGGGGAACGTCCGTCCATGCGCAAGCTTCCGCTCGCTATAGCCCTTGCCGTAATGCTGCTCGGCAACGCCGCCGCCGCCGACAAGAAAGACAAAACACCGCCGGACGAAGCAAAACCCGAAGCTGCGCTGTTGAAGCCGCAGGCCTCCACCAGCGAAGGCTCGGTTTCCGTCGAAGGCAAGCGCATCGCATACAAGGCCGTCGCCGGCACCATCGTGCTGCATGGCAAAGACGACAAAGAGAACGACCCCACCGTCAGCATGTTCTATGTCGCCTATTTCAAGAAAAGCGACGATGCAACCAAACGCCCCATTACCTTCATCTACAACGGTGGTCCGGGCTCAGCCACGGTGTGGCTGCACATGGGCGCGTTCGGTCCGCGCCGCGTGATCACCAAGGACGACAGCCACACGCCCGCAGCGCCTTACCAGCTCGTCAACAATGACTACAGCTTGTTAGACGCCTCCGACCTCGTCTTCATCGACGCGCCGGGTGCGGGTTTCAGCCGCCTGATTGCCAACGAATCGGACGCAAGCAAGCGCGAAGAGCAGATGAAGGATCGCCGCAAGGAAATCTACGGCGTCGACGGCGACGGGCACGCCTTCGCACAATTCATCACCCAGTTCCTGTCGCGCTACGGCCGCTGGAATTCGCCGAAATACCTGTTCGGCGAAAGCTACGGCACCACTCGCTCTGCCGTGGTGGCCAACGATCTGGAAAACGAAAACAGCGTCGATCTCAACGGCGTGATCTTGCTGTCGCAGATTCTCAACTTCGACACCAGCATCGACGGCCCCGACCAGAACCCCGGTGTCGACCTGCCCTACGAACTGGCGCTGCCCACCTACGCCGCCACGGCGTACTACCACCACAAGCTGCCACAGGCGCCGGCGGACCTGGAGCCTTTCTTGCAGGAAGTGGAACAGTTCGCGCTAGGCGATTACGCACAAGCGCTGATGGCCGGTTCGCGCCTCGATGACGCGCGCAAGCAAGCCGTTGCGGAAAAGCTGCATCAATACACCGGCCTACCGGTGGCTTATCTGATCAAAGCCAACCTGCGTGTCACCGGCGGCATGTTCGAGCACGAACTGCTGGGCGACACCAACGACACCACCGGCCGCCTGGATACGCGTTTCGCCGGCCCGTCGCTCGACCCGCTAAGCAAGGAAGCCGAATACGATCCGCAATCCTCATCGATCAGCTCCGCCTATATCGCCGCCTTCAACGACTATGTGCGCAAAGATCTCAAGTTCGGTCAGGAGCAGAATTACCGCGAATTCGCAGACATCAAGGAGTGGGACTTCAAGCACAACAACCACGACGGTGCCGTCAACGTGATGCCCGACCTGGCAATGGCCATGAAGACCAATCCGAATCTCAAGATTCTGCTCAACGGTGGCTACTACGATCTCGCCACCCCGTTCTACGCCGCCGACTACGAAATGCACCACATGCCCGTCCAGCCGGCGTTGATGAACAACGTCAGCTATGCCTGGTACCCGTCGGGCCACATGGTGTACGCGCACGAAGAGTCGCTGAAACTGCTGCACGACAACGTGGCGCGCTTCATCGAGCAGACCGATAACGTAAAACGCTGAGCGCAGCGACGTGTCCACGGGGAGGTTATGCTTGTCATACCTCCCCCGTGGCGAAGACCCTTATGCGTGCCCTGATCGACCGCTACATCGACGCTTACAACCGCATGGACGTCGCCGCCATGCTGACAACGATGCATCGCGAGGTCATCTTCGAAAACTACGCCGGTGGCACGCTGACCGTTCGCACCATAGGCATCGACGAACTTCGCCATCTGGCTGAGAGCTCGCGACATCTGTTTTCAGCACGCCGCCAAACCATTACCGGTTATAGCGAGGCAGTTGGCACAGCCCATGTGCAGATTCTGTTCGAAGGCACGTTCGCCATCGATCTTCCCAATGGCGTGCGGGCGGGGCAAAGCATCGTGATGAACGGTCGCAGCGAATTCCGGGAGCGCGACGGTTTGCTGATCCATATCGCCGATCACAGCGATTAGTTCAGACGATCACTTCATACTCGCTTTGCACAAGCCCGCTGGCGTATTGGCGCGTTCCAATATGTTTAAGCACGATGTCGCGCGCCGTTGCGCCAAAGAGTGGAATCCCGGTGCCAATGAGCACCGGTACGCGGGTGATAATCAGTCGCTGAATAAGTCCCGCTTCTAAAAACCCTTGAATGGTGATGCCACCATCCACGTAGATGTGTCGAATGCCTCGGGCTGCAAGCGCCGATGCGATGTCTTTCGGTGCTCCTGACATACGCTCCATGACAGCGCCAGCAGGCGGCGGCGCAAGCGCATGACTGCTGAGTACAAACACGGGCTTTTCCCCGTAGGGCCACGCATCAAAGCCCAGCACGGTCTCATAGGTCTTGCGGCCGATGACCAACGCATCTACCGATGCCATGAAAGCGTCATAGCCATGCGGTTCGCCTCCGCCCGGCGGCAGAAAGTCGAGGGCGCCATCGGCTCTGGCCATAAACCCGTCGACGCTGATTCCGACAAACACGGATGCTTTCATCGCACGGTCTCCTCAACGCGCATGCCGACGCATGAGCAACGCAGGGTACGCGCTACTAAGCGAAAGAATGGTTATGCCGATAGATCAATCAGAGAACGCCCGGAACCAGCCACCAGCTGCGCTTCTTATACGCGGCCCACTCCGGGTACCGCGACATGCTGGCTTCCTTCATGACCATGTTCACGGCGAACAGCCCCAGCCAAACCCAGGCCAGCACCAACACTGGCAGCCAATGCCAAACCATCAATGCAAAGCTGCCGTAGATCATCATTTCACCCAGATAATTCGGGTGGCGGATGTAACGATGCATGCCATCCGTGATCAGGCCACGCTTCACCCGCAGGGTGAAATACTTCTGCGCATCGGCAGCGATCATGATCACGCTGCCAAGCATGCATAGGCTGATGCAAAGGCAATACCACGCGTAGTCCGGCAATGGGTAATGCGGCTGCACGGTGCGCGAAATCAGCAGCCAGCCAAACACCCAGTACCAGCCGAGCACACCCACAAAGGCGTTGATACCGCCACCGATCGTGACCTTTTTCTGCCAGCCCGGATCGGGAAACGCGACGTCCTTGAGAATCCACACCAGACCATAGCTACCGTGCATGGCGAGATAGATCCAGGCTGCGGTGGAGGTGTTGTGGTAATACCAAATGAGCAGGCCGAGGAAGAAAAACGTACCGGCCTTCTGAAAATTGATCACCCAGGCCAACGTCCACGGCCGCGGTCCACCAAGGAAATCGCCGACCAGGTAGTCGGTAAACCGGCGCATCGTTGCCGCCCAGACCGGTGCTGGTGTCGGTACGGCTGGAATACCTGAAGAAGTGGCGTTCACGGAGGACCCCCTATGAATCGTGCGTCGCTGACGTTGGTCAGGCGACAGCATATCCCGCATTGCTACATGCCGGCATCACGCCGCCATGCCGACAAACATGCCAATGCAAGGCAAATACACATGGCAACGGTCAGAACGATCGGGACCACAAAAAAATATCTCAACGTAATCGCGCCCATAGCAAGATAGGAAACGAAGAACGTGACAATCAGCGGGCGAACGCGCTTCGCGTCCGATCTGGCCAGGCTGGCCATCTGCCAAAGCACAATGGCCTGTGTGAACAGGTAAACGCTAATGCTCACGCCGAAGCCAACGTAGAAATCCCAGTAGCTTCGGTCCGTGCCCATCACCGGGAAATGAAGAGATTTCATCGATGCGAGGAGGGCGCTCTCCGGTGCGTCGGTAGCGGGTGTCCATGGCACACCCATTGTATGGCCGATAGCAAACAAGAAGGCGATGGCGGATGCAATGCGAAGGAAAGTAGATGCTTTCATCGATCTCCCCCAAGTTGATGGATGCTGTCTAACACTTGAGCAAAGTCGCGCCACAAGATGGCATCGGCTTCTACGAATTGTCAGGTGGCCAGCTTGAGTGAATAAAAGCGAGTGCCGGGCAAATGTGCGCTGTTGTACGGTGGAATCTCAACGAATCCGAGCTGCCGATAAAGCGCTTGCGCCGATGCCATGCTGGGAAGCGTATCCAGGCGAAGCTCATGGTACCCGGCTTGTTGAGCGGCTTGAATCACGGCCTCGACCAGCTGCTTGCCCAAACCCAGGCCGCGATGAGCCGCACGGATGTACAAACGCTTCATTTCGGCGATGTCGCTATCAAGAGGTCGCATGGCGACGCAACCTGCTACCTCTGTACCGATAAACGCGATAAGTAGCGCGCCTCGTGATGGCACATAGGGTGCGGGCAGCCTCGCGAGCTCCGCCGAAAAGCCCTGGTATTCAAGATCTGTGGCGATGGCAGTGGCGTACTCATCGAAGAGTTGCCTAGCGATAGCGACAAGTTCCGGGCTGTCCGCTTGCCGCAACACAATGTCTGAAACGGTCATGGTGCCCAACGCCTGAGTTAAGCGGCGCAGACGCGCCCGCTTGGACAATTAGTTAGCCGCAACAACCCGCTGTCGAACCTGCAGCCTGGACCGGAGGGCACTTGATGCTGCCATAAGAACAAAACACACAGCAGTGACCGACCAGTGGGCTAAGCAGTTCTTTGCAATGCTCACACTCGTAAAAATAGATACACGCGTCGGTAGGCATCGTTTCGGTCTTGCAGTGACCGCAGACCGGACAAGTAAGCGTTGAGGAAAGAACGATGGCTTCTTGCATGAGTGAACACCGTACTTCCAAATGAACAGGCGTTGATCCTACCAATCCGCCACAACAGACGTTAGTCCCAACGGTTGGCATTCTTGGGGAATCCCGGACGCTGTACTCGAACCACACAGAACCGTTGCCCCGTGGGCGCCTGCATCACGACCCAACGCTCTAGGCGATTCACTACACGAGCACCTAACTTCTCCAAGCGGGCCACCTCGGCCGGGATGTCATCGGTCTCGATATCTATATGAACCCTGCTCTCGTGTTCAACGCGCTGAATTTGAACGATAGCTTCGTCCTCTGGCGTATCCAGCATCCGGTAATTGCCGCGAGTACCCGGATGGTCGACGTCGATCGCGCGCCCCAATGCGTCGGCCCAGAAGCTGGCGGCCTTGTCGATATCGGGCGTGTTGCAATCGATGAGTACTGCGCAAAGGCGGGAGTAATGCATAGCTTTCTCAGTTCAAGCCCAAGGCCGTAGGGTGCTTCGGCTGATAAAGCCCGACCTCGCCTCCACCCGGAAGCCGAATCTTCGTGATCGAACCCCATCGTGCCTCCTGCACTTCGGAGCATTCGACATTCTTTCTTGTAAGTGACGCTATTTCGGCTTTCAGATCGTCGCACATGAGATAAAGCTCATGCACGTCATTCTCATCGGACGGGTGCACTGCGACTTCCGCCGGCGGCAGCGCAAAGATCAGCCAGCCATGACCGGCGTCTACGGATTTGAACCCCAGGACATCTCGCAAAAACGCCCGATCCGCATCGGCGTTCTTGCTATAGACAATGACATGAGCACCAAGAATCATTTTTTGCCCTCTTCAGACAGTCCGTGCCGAATATTCTTGTGCGGAAGGAAGCGGCGACTTCATACGAATGCTCCAGTTACAGATGGAGAAAGTAGACGGGCGCAAGCGCGGCGAGGACAGCGATAACTTGAAGCGCCAATACTGGCAAAGCAGACCGCGGAGTCCGCGGTAGCCATCTGATTGCGAAGTACGCGACTAATGGTATCTGCCCGGCGACGAGCAACTGCCAAAGATGAGCAGCAGCACCCTCGTCGACGTCGTGGGGAACACCGAATAGAGCGACGTCACCAAGCACCACGACAATGGCGGCGATTGACATTGCTAGCGGGAGAAACGCGCTTGGCAGTTTGATCGTGGCTGGGAAGTTCATTTAGTGACCTCCGCTAGTTAAGGCCTAAATAAAGTGGCGCGCGGTGCACGAACTGCTATGCCGCACCCGGGACGCCACGATGGGGCCTGTCGTTGGCGTTTGTCTTACGCACGTCGAACTATCGGCGCACGTAACTTACATCGCTAGTGCCATCCGGTTCCGGACGACGCAGCAAGGCGTTGAACCAGCGTCGCTGTTGGGCGAGATCGCTTTCGATCAACCATTGCGGCTTGTTGGCGACCAGTGCGGCCACGGGTACGCCGTCTTCGTACAGCACGCGCGTTCCGGCCAGCGCGGGCAGTCGATCGCCGGCTAGCACGGTGCCGACCAGGTTCAGGGGATCGCTGCCGCTGAGGCAGATGCGTAGTTGCTCCGGCGGGCGTTGCCGCACGCTGCGCAGTTGGCCGATGGCTTCGGGCAGCGCGAATTGTTCGCCCACCAGGCCATCTACGAAGCGGCCGCCGCGAATTTCGCCCCGTGCTTCCAGTCGGTGATATACGCGCAGCAATTCGCGCCACGATGGTAGCCATGGGGCTTCGCGTTCCAGCAGTTTCCAGAACACCACGCCGTAGCGCCGCAGCAGGGTGCGTGCGATGTGTTCGATGGTGTCCGCCTGCCCTTCGCCCGCCGCTTGTGTGCTGGCGCGCACCATTGACCAGCGTCCTGCGTCTTCGATTTCGCTTAGCGCGTGGCGGCGCGCGCGGCGATGTCGGGGTGATTCGCGTTTGGCGGCGGGTGTAAGCAGCGCGCGCAAGCCGGCGAAGCTGTCGGCGGTCACGCGTCCGGCGGAGACGAGTTCGCCGAGGGCGTCTTCCAGTTCAGTGCGCAGCAGGCGTGCGGCATCGAGCAGTTCGTCGAAGAACAGCGCGCCCTGTGTGGTGAGTGCGTCGACGACGGCTTGTGCGCGCGAAGACAACAGCAGTTCTTGCTCCTGATTGCGATCGGCCATGGACGTCCAGATGCCAAGCTGGCGACGCGGCAGCAGCACGATGGGCGTGGCACGCACCGGGCCGCCGCTGCCGCCACCGCTGCGCAAGCGGTTCCAGCCGATGCGGCCGGCGCGGCAGAGTTCGTCGAGCCAGCGGCTGGAATAGTCCTCAATACGCGCGGCAAGCAGTTCGCTTTCCCAGGCGCCGGCGGCGGCTTCGTAGCCTTCGAGCTGACTGAGCACGGCACCGAGCGCATCGGGGCCGCTCAGTCGGGTGTTGGGTGTGATGTGTTGCCACTCCAGCAGGAAGCGCATCAGGTCGCGCCGACTCACCGGTTCGATTTCGCGGCGCAGGCGACCGATGGTGTAGCGATGAATACGCGCGAGCAGATGACGTTCGCACCATTCGGTGTCGACAGCGTTGGGAGTGAAGCGGCCTTGCATCACATACCCTTCCGATTGCAGGCGGATGAGTGCAAGGTCGATGTCGGCGGTTTCCACGCTGAGTGATGCGGCTAGTGAGGCTACGGTGGCAGGGCCTAGGCCGGTGAGCCGGCTGCGGACCAGTTCGAGCAAGGCGTCTTCGCGTGTCCACGTTTGCGCGGCGAATTCGGCGGGTGCGGCGATGGGTGGCTGCATCGATGCGTTGTCATGCACCGCCTGCCATAACGGCAGTTTTTCGGCGCAGATCCAAATTCCGTTGTCGTGTCCGTCGAGCACGGCTAATGGTACAAAGCATGTGGCGCGGTGCGCGATGGCAAGCTTGTGCAACTGATCCGGCCAGCCGGCGTTGACGTCAGCTTCGCGCGCCGTAACAAAGCCGAGCACATTGAGCGCCTCGTGCATTTCATCCGCGCTACGCACTTCGGGCCATGCTTCGGCACGCACGGCGGCGATCGCTTCAGGATCGAGCTTGGCCAGATCGTCGGTGTCTTCGATACCGTTCCAGTGGCGCGTTTGCACAGCACGTGTGCGGCGCTCTTCCAGCGGTGCGTCGTCGAGGAAGGCATACGGTGCGGCGTTGAGTACTTCGCTGGCGAGCGGACTGGGCGCGGTGAGATCGCGGGCCACCACGGTGATCGCGCCGGATTCCAGCCCTTTCAGAATGTTTAGCAGGCCATCCACGTCCATCGCTTCGCGCAGGCAGTCGTGCATGGTCTGGTTGACCAGCGGGTGATCGGGGATTTGCCGCTCGCCGACGATGTTCTCCTGGCACGCGACCTGATCGGGAAACACAGCCGCGAGCAGGTCTTCGCTTTTCATGCGTTGCAACGGCGCGGGCACTTTCTTACCACCTGCGTAACGCGGCAAGGCCAGCGCGGTGACGGCGTTCCAGCGCCAGCGCACCGGGAACAGCGGAGCATCGAGCAGTGCTTGTATCAGCACGTGTTCCGCGCTGCTGCTGTGCAGGTAACGCGACACTTCTTCCAGTGGGAAGCTGTGACTGGTGGAGAGCGACAGCACGATGGCGTTCTCGGTCGCCGCCGCTTGCAGCTCGAAGTTGAACTGGCGGCAGAAGCGCTTGCGCAGCGCCAAGCCCCAGGCGCGATTGATGCGGCTGCCCCACGGCGTGTGGATCACCAGCTGGGTGCCGCCGGATTCGTCGAAGAAACGCTCGAATACCAGCGTGGATTGCGTGGGCATGACGCCGAGCGCGGCTTTCGCCTTGGCCAGGTATTCCACGATCTGCTGCGAGGCAGATTCGCTTAGCACCAGGGTATCGCGCAGCCAGTCGAAGGCCGCTTGCACGCCGATGGCGTCGATGCGGGCAACAATCTCTTCGCGCAACCGCGAGACGCCCAGCGACAATTCCTTGCTGCGACCGGGCGCTTCGCCCAGCCAGAACGGAATGCTTGGCGGCGCGCCATGCGCATCCTCGACGCGCAGGCGGTCGCGCTCCACGCGCTGGATGCGATAGCTGGTGTTGCCGAGCTGGAAGATATCGCCGGCCATGCTTTCGATCGCGAAGTCTTCATTGACGGTACCGACGATCGTGGCTTGCGGTTCCAGTACCACCAGATAGTCGGCGGTATCGGGAATGGTGCCGCCGGATGTCACGGCAGTGAGTCGCGCGCCGCGACGTGCGCGCAGTTCGTGATGCACGGCATCGCGATGCACATAGGCGGCACGCGCACCGCGCCGCGTGGTGAAACCTTCGGCTAACATGCGCACGATCGCATTGAACTGTTCGCGCGGCAGCGTGCGATAGGGATAGGCGCGACGTATCAGCGCGAATAGCGCATCCTCGTCCCATTCCGCACAAGCCACTTCAGCGACGATCTGCTGGGCCAATACATCGAGTGGTTGCGGCGGCTGAACCAGTGTGTCGAGTTCGCCACGGCGCACACAGTCGAGCAACGCGGCGCATTCGATCAGGTCGTCGCGGCTGGTGGGAAAAAGCCGCGCTTTCGGCGTGCCGATCACCGCGTGCCCGGAGCGGCCGGCACGCTGCAAGAACGCTGCAATGGAGCGTGGCGACGAAAGCTGACAGACCAGATCCACATCGCCGATATCGATGCCCAGCTCCAGCGATGCAGTGGCGATCAGCACCTTCAGATCGCCACGCTTCAAGCGCTGCTCGGCATCCAGCCGCTGCTCCTTCGCCAGACTGCCGTGATGCGCGGCGACGGCTTCATGGCCCAGGCGTTCGGACAGATGCCGTGCTACACGTTCGGCCATGCGTCGTGTGTTGACGAATATGAGCGTGGTGCGGTGTTCTTCTACCAACTGCGTGATGCGGTTGTAGACCAGCTCCCAGGTGTCGTTGGACATCACCGCTTCCAGCGGTACGGGTGGCACTTCGATGGCGAGATCGCGGTTGCGGGTGTGGCCGACGTCGATGATGGTGCAGCCTTGCTCCTTCGCTATAGCCCTCTCCCCTTTGGGGAGAGGGTTGGGTGAGGGGTTGGGGCTCGCGAAGAGGTCTGCTGTCGTGGGGTGCGCTTTGGAAGGAGTTTCTCGCGAGGTTGGCCCCTCACCCCGACCCTCTCCTCGCTCCTCAAAGCCGGGCACATCCATGTGCCCTCCCCGCGTGCCCCGGAGGGGAGAGGGAGCAATACCGGTGCCCTGCCCTACCAGGAATCGCGCGACTTCTTCGATCGGTTTCTGCGTCGCCGAAAGACCGATGCGCAACAACGGCCGCTGACACAAGGCCTCGAGGCGTTCGAGCGTCAGCGACAGATGCGCACCGCGCTTGCTGGCCGCGACCGCGTGAATTTCATCGACGATTACGCTGCGTACGCTTTTAAGCATCTCGCGCCCGGACAGCGAGCCCATCAGCACGTACAGCGATTCCGGCGTGGTGACCAGAATGTGCGGCGGCGCCTTGCGCATCAGGTTGCGCTCGGCTTGCGGCGTGTCGCCGGTGCGCACGGCGGTGCGGATCGGCGCGTCGGGCAGGCCGAGCGTTTGCAGTTCCGTGCGAATGCCTTCCAGCGGCGCTTCGAGATTGATGTGGATGTCGTTCGACAACGCCTTCAGCGGCGACACATACACCACACGCGTTTCGTCCGGCAGCGTGCCGCCGCGCGCGACGCTTTCCTGCACCAGCGCGTCGATGGCGGCGAGGAAGGCAGTCAGCGTTTTGCCTGAGCCGGTCGGCGCGGCCACCAGCGTGTGTTTGCCCGAGCGAATCGCCGGCCATGCGGCGGATTGCGCGGTGGTTGGCGCGGGGAACGTGGCCTCAAACCACGCGGCAACGGCGGGATGGAAATCGTGCAGAGGCATCGTCGATGGCCCGCTTGGGCGCGGGAACGGTTCGTCGATCATACATAGGGCCCGGTTGCGGCGCGGTAAAGGCCTGCCCTGGCTAGCCGCGGTTTTACATCCTCGGGTGCAGTTGTCTCACGGGGCGAGACGCCCCACCGATCAGGCAGCCCGTTGCCCGAAGTAGCGTGCCGGCGAATGACCGAAGCTGCGCCGGAACATCGCGATAAAGGCGCTGGTGCTGGCATAACCCAGCCCATCGGCCACTGCAGCCACCGGCATGCCGTCGGCGAGCTGCTCGAGCCCCCGGCTGAGCCGCGCCTGCTGGCGCCATTGCGCAAAACTCAGTGCGGTTTCGGCGCGGAACAATCGGCTGAGGCTGCGCGGAGACAGGCCTGCCCACGCAGCCCACTCCTCCAGGCCGCGGTTATCCTGCGGGCGTTCCAGCACGGCGTGGGCGATGCGAAGCAGTCGCCGATCGATCGGCATCGGCAAGTGCAGTGGCTCGTGGGTGGCGTCGCGCATTTCGTCCAGTAGCACGGCCATGACGCGTTCTTGCTGGTCGTCCAGTTTTGCGTTCCAGGTCCAGGAGCTGGCGCGATGCACCAGTTCGCGCATCAGCGAGCTCACGCCGATCACGCAGGGGTGCGCCGGCAAGCAGCTGCTGATCTCCGGCGTCAGGAAAACGCCCCAGCCGCTCATCACGCCGCTGATGGTGACGGTGTGCATTTCACCCGGCGGCATCCAGCCCGCGCGATGCGGCGGCAGCAGCCACGAACCGCGTGCGGTGTGTACATGGACCAGGCCGCTTTCGACGCACCAAAACTGTCCACGCAGATGGCTGTGCCAGTCGTATTGCTGGGTCTCCTGGCTGTACTCGCTGGTCGCTTCGCCTTCATTCCAGTACGCAATAACGGGGGGGCCGTCGGTGGTCTCGATGAAGTCGTAGAACTCTTGCTTGGATCGCGGCATGGCCGGTTCTCGACACTATTTGACCAAATAACGTTATCAGGTTGACACGGGATTTGCCTAAGCTTTCCGGTACCTGGCCGTTACGCCGGGTTCCCCATGCCGCTGCCGCCGCCCGCGGTTCTCCACCCGACACCTGGCCGGTGCTCGCGTGCGCTTGTCCCATGTCACAACCCGAGCGGTTTGTTCGTCCATTTAGAGCGAGACCATTCGTCTAGTAAGTAAGAAGCTCATTCAGAGCCCCATAGCGACGCTGATTCAAAGGATTCCCCCATGTCTCCGATCCAGTTGCTTACCCTGAAATCCGAAGTGTCCAAGTCCCCGCTGGAGACCTTCGTCGCCTGCGCCCATCAGATGCTCGACCCCGCCACGCCGGAGGCCTTACGCCAGGCCATGGAACCCCGGTTGCTGGCGCAGCTGCCCGCGTTGCGGGCGTTGGGTGTGTTCGAACTGTTCGAATTGCGCGACCCGGCCCTGCGCACCTGGCTGGGCGACGAACTGGCCGAACTGACCGCCATGCCCCAGCGATAGCGCAGGGCTGACCATTTGCTGAAACAATAGGTGCGTAAACTATATTTGCCTTGACAAATATTTCGGGAGCAATAGAATAGGGCTCCCATGAATACCGGCCCCTTCATTACCCCTACCAGCCAGGAGAGTCTTGGCGTGTTGCTCGGCCTGGTCCGTGCGGAGTTGGTGCGCTCTCTGGAAGCGGAAATCGCCGCCAAGGGCCTGGATCTGCGCTTCACCCAGTTCCTTATTCTCAAGCGGCTCGCCTTGCTGGGCCCGATGTCGGCAACCGAGCTCGCTCGCGCCGTGGAACTGGATGGTGGCGCCATGACACGCCAGCTCGACCAACTGGAAGGCAAGGGTTATTTACGTCGCCGCCCGCACGAGCAAGATCGCCGCGCCTTGCGCATCGAGCTCACCGACGCCGGCACCGAGTTATGGCAGCAACTGACCGGCTGTAACGAGCGCGTCTTACAAGCAGCCCAGCGTTCCTTGACCGAAACCGAAAGCAAGCACCTGCACGACTACCTGGGGCGCGTGTTGCACGCGCTCCGCGACAAAAACTGACATACCCCTTTACTTCGAGACTTGAAAGCCATGCGTCTGCATATTCTTGCGGCTGCGGTCGGACTGACACTCGCGCTTGCTGGCTGCGCTAGCAGCGGCGGCATTCATCCGAACGGTAGCTCGATCGATCCGTCTTCGCTCAAGGCCGAACGCAGCTTGGCGAACGTGCAGGTGTCCGATGCGGCTTGGCCGAAGGACGATTGGTGGACCGGCCTGGGCGATCCCCAGCTCAATGCGTTGATCGCCGAAGCGCTGCACGATAACCCGAGCCTCGCTGTCGCCGATGCGCGCGCGCGCGCAGCGCAAGCCGAAGCCGGTTCGGCCGACGCAGCGCGTGAGCCGAGCGTCGGTGTGGGCGCCAGCGTGGCCGAAGCACGTATTCCCACGTCCATCCCGGTACTCGGTACCGGACACGTGGCGGCGGCCAAATATGTGTATGGCAGCTTCAAGTGGGATCTGGATTTGTGGGGCGGTCAGCGCGCTGCTTGGGAAGCTGCGCTGGGCCAGCTCCGTGCGGCAGAGGTGGATGCACAGGCCGCGCGCATCGAGCTATCGACCAATATTGCGCGCGCTTATGTGCAACTGGGCTACGCCTATGTGCAACAGGACGTGGCTACGGCCGAACTAAAGCGCGCCACCGAAGCGCGCGATTTGACGCGTCAGCGTGTCGCCGCCGGTATCGACAACCAAATACAGCTTAAGCAGAGCGATTCGGAAGTCGCCAGCGCGGAAGGGCAGACGGCGCTGGCCGATCGCTCCATCGACGCTGCGCGTTCGGCCTTGTCTGTACTGCTCGGCAAGGGCCCGGATCGCGGGTTGGATATCGGCCGGCCGCAATTGCTGACGCCGACTGCGTTGACTGTGCCGACCGATGTGCCGGTGGAGCTGGTCGGTCATCGAGCCGATCTGGTTGCAGCGCGCTGGCGTGTCGAAGCTGCGAGCAAAGACATCAAGTCGGCCAAGACCGAGTTCCTGCCGAACGTGAATATCGGCGCGATGGTCGGCCTGGTCGGCTTGGGTGGCGGCAATCTCTTCAAGCTGCCGAACCGCTTCTACGAAGTGGCGCCGGCGATCAGCCTGCCGATCTTCGACGGCGGCCGCCGCCGCGCGAACCTCAGCGGCAAGGATGCACAGTACGACATGGCCGTCGCGCAGTACAACCAGACGCTGGTGTCGGCAGTGAACGAAGTGTCCGACGACTACGATGCGCTGAATTCCGTGAAGCAACAGATCGACGCGCAGCAACGCGCGCTCGATGCTGCCAGCGATGCATGGAAACTCTCCGAGCAGCGTTACAAATCGGGCATCGGCAGTTACCTGGAAGCACTCAGCGTGCGTCAGGAACTGCTGGCGGCCGAGCAGCGCATGGCCACGCTGCATGCGCAACAAACGGATCTCAACGTACAACTGATCCAGGCACTCGGCGGCGGCTTCCGTCCGCAGGCCGATGCTGAACTTTCTTCCAATAATTCCAATCGTTCCTGAGGCAGCCCCATGTCCAGCCCGAATCCCAATACCGCCGACAGCTCGGTTGTGCAGGCGCCTCCGGCCAACAACCGGCGCAGCTTCCTGCTGCGTTTGCTCGCCGTCGTCATCGTGCTCGCCGTCATCGCATGGACGGTGTGGTACTTCCTTGAAGGCCGCTGGTACGAAAGTACCGACGACGCTTACGTCAATGGCAACATCGTGCAGATCACGCCACGCATCGCCGGTACCGTCATCAGCATCGGTGCCGATGACGGCGACCTGGTGAAGCAGGGCGACGTGATGGTGAAGCTCGACAAGTCGGACGCCGATGTCGGACTGCAGAGTGCCGCCGCGAATCTCGCCAACACCGTGCGCAAAGTGCGCGGCCTGTACAGCACCGTGACCGGTGCGCAAGCGCAGGTCGCCGTGGAGAAGGTAGCGTTGCAAAAGGCGCAAGCCGACTACAACCGCCGCCGTGATCTGGCCAAGAGCGGTGCGATCTCCTCGGAAGAGTTGTCGCATGCGCTGGATGCGTTGACCGCCGCGCAGAGTGCGTTGACGACCTCCGAGCAGCAACTGCAGACGAACAAGGTGCTGGTGGACGACACCATCGTTGCCTCGCACCCCGATGTGAAAGCTGCCGCCGCGCAGTACCGCGCCGCGTATCTTGACGATGTGCGCACCGTGATGGTCGCGCCGGTGACCGGCTACGTGGCCAAGCGCACGGTGCAGGTGGGCCAGCGCGTGCAGCCGGGCGCAGCGTTGATGGCGGTCGTGCCGCTGCACGAGGTGTGGATAGATGCCAACTTCAAGGAAACGCAGCTCACCCATATGCGCATCGGCCAGTCGGTGGAAATTTCCTCCGACGTCTATGGCAGCTCGGTGAAGTACAAGGGCCAGGTGGAGAGCCTGGGCGTAGGCACGGGTAGCGCGTTCTCGCTGCTGCCGGCGCAGAACGCCACCGGCAACTGGATCAAGATCGTGCAGCGTATTCCGGTGCGCGTCGTGTTCACCGATCCGACACAGTTCGATAAGTATCCGCTGCGCATCGGCATGTCGCTCGATACCGTAGTGAACCTGCACGATCAGAACGGCCCGGCGCTGTCGCAGACGCCGCGCACCGAAGCGCGTTTCAGCACCGACGTCTATCAGCAGCAATTGGTCAACGCCGACCAGCAGATCGAGCAGATCATTCACGCGAACATGGCGGGACAGCATTGATGGGCTAGGGATGAGCAAGCGGGTCACGGGCGCATGGATGAGCGCTTTAGCAGGCCCGCAGCACATTCCTCATCACGGCAACGTTTGCAGCGCATCATCATCTAGATCCGGATCTCATGAGCACCCACTTCCGTCCACCCAACCTGGTTCTTGCGACGATCGGTCTGTCGCTGGCCACGTTCATGCAGGTGCTGGACACCACGATCGCCAACGTGTCGCTGCCGACCATCGCCGGCAACCTCGGCGTGAGTCAGGATCAGAGCACCTGGGTGATCACCTCTTTCGCGGTGAGCAACGCCATCGCGCTGCCGCTCACCGGCTTCCTCACCCGTCGCTTCGGCGAGGTGAAGTTGTTCGTGTGGGCGACCATTCTGTTTTCGATGGCCTCGTTTTTATGTGGCATCGCTCAAAGCATGGGCATGCTGATCGGTTTCCGTGCCCTGCAGGGCGCGGTGGCCGGTCCGATGTATCCGATCACGCAGGCGTTGCTGATCTCGATCTATCCACCCGCCAAACGAAGCATGGCGCTCGCGTTGTTGGCGATGGTGACCGTGGTGGCGCCGATCGCCGGCCCCATCCTCGGCGGCTGGATTACCGACAATTATTCCTGGCCGTGGATCTTCTTCATCAACGTGCCGATCGGCATTTTTGCCAGCATGGTGGTGGCCAATCAGATGCGTCTGCGCGAAGTGGTCACCCAGATGCCGAAAATCGACTATGTGGGTTTGATCACCCTGGTCATCGGCGTCGGCGCGCTGCAGGTGGTGCTGGACAAGGGCAATGACGAGGACTGGTTCAACTCCACGTTCATCGTGATCACCTCGATCGTCTCGGCCATCGCGATCCTGATCTTCCTGATCTGGGAGTTGACCGACAAAGATCCGATCGTGGATCTCAAACTGTTCCGGCACCGCAACTTCCGCATGGGCACGATTGCGCTGGTGTTGGCGTACGCGGCGTTCTTCGCCATTGGCCTGCTCGTGCCGCAATGGTTGCAGCTGAATCTGGGCTACACCGCGACCTGGGCAGGTTTGGCGACGGCGCCGCTGGGCGTGATACCGGTGTTGCTTACCTTCATGGTGGGCAAATACGCGACACGATTCGATCTGCGTCTACTGACCAGCGGTGCCTTCGTGGTGATGGGCGTGACCTGCTTCCTGCGCTCGAATTTCTATATCGGAATCGACTTCGAACATGTTGCCCTGGTGCAGCTGCTGCAAGGTCTTGGCGTGGCGTTCTTCTTCATGCCGGTCACCACGATCCTGTTGTCGGACCTGCAGCCTCATGAAATCGCCGCGGGCGGTGGCCTGGCCACGTTCCTCCGCACTATGGGCGCCAGTTTCGCCGCATCGCTCACCACCTTCCTGTGGCAGCATCGCGGCATCCTGCATCACGCGCATTTGACTGAGCAGATCACGCCTTACAATCCCGACGTGCAACAAGCGATAGCGCAGACAGGTAATTCGCAGGCGGCAGTTGCCGTGTTGAACCAAACCATCACGCTGCAAGGTCTCCAGATTTCTTTCAATGAAGTCTTCCACATGCTGGGCTGGATCTTCCTGTCCCTGATCGTGGTGATCTGGATGGCAAAGCCGCCGTTTGCGGCCAAAGCCGGCGCCGGCGGTGGTGGACACTGAAACGTTGGCAGCTTCGCAAATAACAACGGCCCCATCGGGGCCGTTGTTTTGAGTGAAGCAGAAAGCTCGAATCAGAACGCGATGCCGACCAGCGCCATCGTTTCGCCGCGATTGGGTTCGTGGAAGCCGCCGTTGGAGATGTGACGCACCTCGACGCTCCAATGATTGCCCTGGTAGCCGACCGTGGTGGCGAACTCATACACACTGCTAAGCGCCTCGGTGCGACCTGTGTGCACGGTCGGCTGGAAGCTCAAGAACAACGGCTGATACCACGAACCGGCCGGCCCGTAGTGGAAGCGCACACCGCCTGAAACCAAGCCGATATCGTCGCGCGTGGTGTAACGGTAGTGGTTGTAGCGCGCAAGATCGCGACCTTCGATCCAGCCAGCGGTGACGTCGGGCGCCCAGGTGAAATTGCTGCTGCCGATCTGGTTCGCATCGAAGATCACTTCGCCGAATGCCGCGTTGGTGCCGTAGTTATCCATGTAGCTACGTCCAACTTGCAGTTCAAAACGTGCGGCCATAGCGGGCAGGGCTGGTAAAGCAAACATCAAGACAGCTGCCACGCCGCGGGTGAGAGGATGAATGCGCATTCGAGTACCTATGCGGATAGGGAATTTATTGTTTATGTACTCTTAAGTTTACTAATGTTTGGGGACTATGGCTAGCCACTTTTGAGTCATTTCCTGCAACTCGCTGTTGCTTGGAAAGGAGTACGCACGAGACGCGTTATATGGTGGGGAAAACCTGACACGCAAGGCTAGATCCGCGTCCGCGGATGCAAATAAACGGTGCCTTACGGGTGCCTTACGGATGCGGGTGGCGGTGGTGCAGATCCGGATAGTGCGGATGGCTGTGGCACAGCGGCTCGTGGGTGTGCGGATGGGTGTGGGGTTCCTTGCCGTCCCAGGGGAAATCGTGGTCGTGCTGATGATGCTCGTCGTGACGGTGGCGATGGTTGTGGGTCAGCGCCTCGTGCACGTGTTCATGCTCATGGCGTTCGCTGACGTGCAGCCATACACCGAGCAGCATCAAAGCACCCGCGAGCCAAAAAATCAGACCGGGATGTTCTGCGAAAAGCAGTAGGGACACGCACGCGCCGAGAAACGGCGCGGTGGAAAAATAGGCGCTGGTGCGCGCGGTGCCGAGCGAGCGCAGCGCCAGCACAAACAGCACGAGGCTTACGCCGTAACCGACAAACCCCAGCAATCCCGCAGCCACCAGCATGGAAGGGGCAGGGAAGCGATAACCCATCGTCAGTGCAATCAGCATATTGATGCAGCCGGCCACGCTGCCTTTGATGGCGGTGATCTGCAACGGATCGCTCCCCGAGATCGGCCGCGTAAAGTTGTTGTCGATCGCCCAGCATAGACAGGCACCCACGATCGCCAGCGCGCCTAGAGCAGAAGCGCCATAACCGGTCGGCTGCACCGACAGCAGCACGCCGCCGGCAACGATCGCCAGCATGCCCAGCAGGATGCGGCTGTCCACGTTTTCGCGAAATACGACCCAGGCCAGCGCAGCCGTAAGCACGCTTTCCATATTCAATAGCAACGACGCGCTGGAAGCGGGCGTATGTGTCAAACCGAACATCAGCAACAGTGGGCCGAGTACGCCGCCGAACAGCACGGCACCGGCCAGCCAGGGCAGGTCGCGCCGCACCAGCGGCGCCTCGTTCGACGCAGACGACCGGCGCCGCCACAGCATCCACAACATCAATCCGATGCCGGATCCGCCGTACAGCAAACCGGCAAGCATCCCTGGTGCGACAGTACCCAGCAGCAGTTTGGCCAAAGGCGTGCTGATCCCGAACAGGCCGGCAGCGGCCAGCGCCTGCAGAATGCCTTTGGAATGGCTGCGCCCGATCTCGTTCACATCACGCAACTTTCATTTTTTGGAAGCAAGACACTGCGCAATCTCCAGGAAGGCGCGCACCATCGGATCCTCGCCATTGCGGTAGATCGCCCACACGGCCGTAGCGGCCTCCATGCCTATCACTGGACGATACACCACGTTCTCCACCGTCATTCTCTGCACCGAGCCTGGCAATACGGCGACACCGAAGCCGCCGGAGATCAACCCGATGATGGTGGGAAGCTCGCGAACTTCATAAAGAATATGCGGATTGAATCCAGCCTTGGTGCATAACGCGATCACTTCGTCGTAGAGGCGCACCGCCAGGTTTCGCTGGTAGAAGATGAAATCTTCGTGCGCCAGTTCGGCGACATCGATCGGCCCGGGGATCGCTGCCAGCGGATTGCTGGAATGCATCACCACCGTCAGTGAGTCCTTGAACAGCTCGATGGACTTAATGCTGTCGGGCAGAGCATCCGGCCGGATCACGCCGACATCGAGTACTCCCTGTTCCAGCGCTTCGATCTGCTGCGAAGTCGCCATCTCGTGAATCACCAGGCGCACGTCGGGAAGGCGTTCGCGGAATCGCGCCAGCACGCGAGGCACCACAAAGGTGAACGGCCCGGACGACATCAGGCCCAGATGCAGCTCGCCCAGCTCACCGCGCTGCGAACGTGCCACCGATTCGGCAGCGCGCTCGGCTTGGATGAGTATGCCGCGTGCCCGCGGCAACAATGCGCTACCGGCGTTGCTCAGCACGATACCGCGGCCTTTGCGCTCGAACAGTTTGACGCCCAGGCGCAGCTCCAGCGCATGAATCTGCTGGCTGAGCGGCGGCTGCGAGATGCCAAGACGCTCCGCTGCGCGCCCGAAATGCAGTTCGTCGGCCACCGTCACGAAATATTTCAGGTGCCGCAGCTCCAGGTATTCATTCGTCATACGTATCGAGCCATTCGCGGTACTGTATCGATCTTAGCAAGTCGCACAACTAAGCTCCGCTATCGGCTGACGCCTTCCCCATGCGTCGGCCGACTTGTCATAAGCGGTTGTTGCATATAAGCGGAGCATGCGGCCGCTACCCCGGTTGCACCCAGAGCTTGGTTCGCTACATGGATGCCATCGAGCGGCATGCGACCTGGATTCTCCGTCCCCAATCCCTGGAGTCGTCCACATGTTGAGGATTGTACGGCTTGCGCTGGAGCGGCCTTATACATTCGTCGTTCTTGCGCTGCTGATCCTGATCGTCGGACCGCTGGCGGCGTTGCGCACGCCTACCGATATCTTCCCGGATATCAAGATTCCGGTGATCGCCGTGGTGTGGCAGTACACCGGCCTGCCGCCGGACCAGATGGCGGGGCGCATCGCCTCGCCGTTCGAGCGCGTGCTGACCACCACCGTCAACGACGTGGAACATATCGAGGCCAAATCGATCAATGGCTTCGGCATCATCAAGATCTTCTTTCAACCCACCGTCAACATCGCGACAGCCAACGCGCAGGTGACGGCGGTGTCGCAAACGCTGCTCAAGCAGCTGCCGCCCGGCATCACGCCGCCGTTGATCCTCAACTACAACGCCTCGACCGTGCCGATTCTGCAGCTGGCGCTGTCGGGCGATGGGCTGAGCGAACAGAATCTTGGCGATCTGGCTCTGAATATTTTGCGCCCGCAGCTGGTGTCGGTACCTGGCGCGGCCATTCCTTATCCGTACGGCGGCAAGACGCGTCAGGTGCAGATCGATGTGGACTCCGCCGCGCTGCAAGCGCGCGGCCTGTCCGCGCAGGACGTGGCCAACGCATTGGCGGCGCAGAACCTGATCATTCCGGTCGGCACGCAGAAGATCGGCAAGTTCGAATACACCTTGAACCTCAACAACTCGCCGGCCGACATCGACGAACTGGGCAACCTGCCGATCAAGGACGTCAACGGCACCACCATCTATATCCGCGACGTGGCGCATGTGCGCGACGGCGCGCCACCGCAGACCAACATCGTGCACGTGGACGGCCACCGCTCGGTGTTGCTCACGGTGCTGAAGAACGGCTCGGCCTCGACGCTCGCCATCGTGGCGGGTATCAAGCAGCGTTTAGCCGACAGCCGCGGCATCCTGCCGGACAACTTGAAGGTGGCGCCGATCGGCGACCAGTCGTTATTCGTGCGTGCGGCGATCACCGGTGTGGCGCGCGAAGGCGTGATTGCCGCGGCGCTTACCAGCCTGATGATTTTGCTGTTTCTCGGGAGCTGGCGTTCGACGGTGATCATTGCGGTGTCGATCCCGCTCGCCATTCTCGGTGCCATCGCGCTGCTTTCAGCATTCGGCGAAACGCTCAACATCATGACGCTCGGCGGCCTGGCGCTGGCGGTGGGCATCCTGGTGGACGACGCCACGGTGACCATCGAGAACATCAACTGGCATTTGGAACACGGCAAGGATGTAGAAACGTCGATCATGGACGGCGCGCGCCAGATCGTGACGCCGGCCTTCGTCTCGCTGCTGTGCATCTGTATCGTGTTCGTGCCGATGTTCTTCCTCGACGGTGTCGCGCGCTTCTTGTTCGTGCCGATGGCCGAAGCGGTGATGTTCGCCATGATCTGCTCCTTCATCCTCTCGCGCACCCTGGTGCCGACGATGGCGAAGTATCTGTTGAAGCCGCACGCGCCGCATGTGGGCGAACACGGTACGAATGACGTGCCGCCGTCGTCGCGCAATCCACTGGTACGTTTCCAGCGCGCATTCGAGGCGCGCTTCGAGCGCATTCGCGCGACGTATCACGGCGTGCTCGAACTGGCGCTGGGCCACCGCAAACCGTTCGTGATCGGCTTTCTCGCGTTTGTGCTGGTGTCGTTCCTGCTGGTGCCCTTCCTGGGCCGCAACTTCTTCCCGGATGTGGACGGCGGGCAGATCCTGATGCACGTGCGTGCACAGGTTGGCACGCGCGTGGAGGATACCGCCAACCTGTTTAACAGCATCGAGAAGACGGTGCGGCAGGTGATTCCCGCCAACGAACTGGGCACGGTGGTGGACAACATCGGCCTGTCGAACAGCGGTATCAACACCACTTATAACAACACTGGTCTGGTTGGCGAGCAGGATGGCGATATCCAGATCGCGCTCACCGAAGGCCATCGTCCGACCGCCGAGTACGTGCGCAAGCTACGCGAATTGCTGCCACGCGACTATCCCGGTGTCACCTTCTCGTTCCCGCCGGCGGATATCGTCAGCCAGATTCTCAACTTCGGTGCGCCGGCACCGGTCGATCTACAGATTCGCGGCCCCAATCTCGCCGCCAACTTTGCTTACGCCAATACCTTGCTGGGACGGATCAAGCTCATCCCCGGCGTCGTCGATGCGCGTATTCAGGAGTCGCAAGCCAACCCTGGCTTCGACATCAATGTCGATCGCACGCAAGCGCAGCTGCTGGGCATTACCGAGCGCGATATCACCAACAGCCTGGTGGTGAACCTTGCCGGTTCCAGTCAGGTGGCGCCGACGTTCTGGCTGAATCCGAAGAATGGCGTTTCGTATCCGATCGTCTTGCAGACCCCGCAATACGCCCTCGACAGCCTGGCAACCTTGCGCAACCTGCCAGTGAACAGCAGCAACAGTCAGGCGCAAGTACTGGGCGGTCTAGTGACTCTGAAGCGGCAAACCACCAATGCCGTAGTCGATCAATACGACATCCAGTCGGTCGTGCAGATCTATGCCGCCACGCAAGGCCGCGACCTCGGCGCCGTAGCAACCGATGTGCAGAAGCTGATCAATGCAACCACCGACCAGCAGCCCAAAGGTTCGCATGTCGTGTTGCTCGGTCAGGTGCAAACCATGAACAGCGCCTTTGGCGGCCTGCTGTTCGGTCTGCTCGGTGCGGTGGTGCTGATCTACCTGCTGATCGTGGTGAACTTCCAGTCGTGGAGCGATCCGTTCGTGATCATTACCGCGCTCCCTGCCGCACTCGCCGGCATCGTGTGGATGTTGTTCGCCACGCATACGCCGTTGTCGGTGCCCGCCTTGACGGGCGCGATCATGTGCATGGGCGTGGCGACGGCCAACTCGATTCTGGTCGTGAGCTTCTGCCGCGAGCGCCTGGCCGAACACGGCAATGCCGCCGTGGCCGCACTCGAAGCGGGCTTCACGCGCTTTCGTCCCGTCTGCATGACGGCACTGGCCATGATCATCGGCATGGCGCCGATGGCCTTGGGCCTGGGCGAGGGCGGTGAACAAAACGCTCCGCTCGGCCGCGCGGTGATCGGCGGCCTCATTTTCGCTACGGGCGCCACGCTGCTGTTTGTGCCCGTGGTGTTCAGCATCGTCCATGCGCGTCACAGCCATGCCCCGAAAGAAGCCAACGCTTCCGGAGAACCAAGCTATGTCGTCTGAAGTCATTACTACTCACTCCACTCAGAAGCCGTCGAAGCACGGATTGCGTCTGACCGGGCTCGTCGTTGGCGTCGTGCTGGTCGCTGTCGTGGTGATCGGCCTGATCACTCGCGCGACGCAGGCGAGCAGCCTGAAAACCTGGACTAACGAGCAGGCCGTACCTACGGTCAGTGTGATCGTTCCCGAGCCCGGCAAAACTGGTCCGGTGCTGGATCTGCCCGGGCGTCTGGAAGCGTTCACGCGCGCGCCGATCTACGCGCAAGTCAGCGGGTATCTGAAAGAGTGGAAGACCGATATCGGTGCGCCGGTGAAAGCCGGTCAGCTGCTCGGTGAAATTTCCACGCCGGAAATCGACCAGCAACTGTTGCAGGCGCGCGCCGATCTCGCCAGCGCCAAGGCCAACGCCGATCTCGCCGGGATTACTGCCAAGCGTTGGCAGGCGATGCTGGGCAGCGACTCCGTTGCGCAGCAAGACGTGGACCAACGCAGTGGCGATTACGCTGCCAAAGTGGCGTTGATGAAAGCTGCGCAAGCCAATGTCGATCGTCTCGTAGCGACCAAAGCATTCGCGCGCATCGTGGCACCGTTCGATGGCGTGGTCACGGCGCGCGATACCGACGTCGGCGCCTTGATCAACTCGGGCGGCGGCACCGGCCCAGAATTATTCGTGGTCTCGGACGTTCACAAGTTGCGCGTGTACGTGCAGGTGCCACAGAGCTACGGTCCATCCATCCATCCGGGCAGCGATGCCGTGCTAGTGGTACCGGAATATCCGGGGCGCGAATTCCACGCGCAGGTCGTCGCTTCGGCCAACGCCGTCAACGCCACCTCCGGCACGACGCTTGTGCAACTGCTGGTCGACAACACTGACAACAAACTAATACCAGGCAGCTTCGCCCACGTGCATTTCAACTTGCCGGTCGATGCCGCCGCATTGCGCGTGCCCGCCAGCTCGTTGATTTTCGACAATGCCGGGTTGCGCGTGGCCACGGTGGGCACGGGCGACAAAGTCGCCTTCAAGAACGTCAGCATTTTGTACGACTACGGCAAGACGGTCGAAATCGGTTCCGGCCTAACCGCGGGAGACCGTGTGATCGACAGCCCGCCCGACGGCATCAAGGACGGCGATGCTGTGAAGATCGCGAGCCAGGACACGGCGGCCAAGCCACATGAAAAAGCTTGAGTTAGCTCTCACTGTTGCTGTCGCTGCGGTGCTCGGCGGTTGTTCGCTGGCACCCGCGTACAAACCGCCGGCGACGCCCGTGGCGCAAGCCTATCGGGATGTCGGGCCGTGGGTCGCGGCGCAGCCGTCGGATCAACTGCCGCGCAATAACTGGTGGCAGCTCTACGGCGACGCCGAGCTTGATGCGCTGCAGACGAAACTGCTCGCGAACAATGCCGACCTTGCCGCCGCGTTGGCGCATTACACGCAAGCGCAGGCTTTCAGTAACGAGGCGCGCTCCGAACTGTTCCCGCAAGTGGGACTTGGCGCCAGCGCGCAGCGCCAGCGGCAATCCGATACCGCGCCGCCGCTGCGCAATCCTGCTGCACCCGCTGACTACAACACCTACACGGTCGGTGTGCAGGCCAGCTACGAAGTCGATCTATGGGGGCGCGTGCGCAATACGGTCGAAGCTGGTCGTGACAATGCGCTGGCTGCCGAAGCAGATCTCGCTTCTGCACAACTCAGCCTGCAAGCGCAGCTCGCAGATAGCTACATGCAGTTGCGCGGCCTCGATCAACAGATCGCACTGTTGCAGCAGACCATCCAAGCTTACGAGAGAGCATTGAAGCTAACGGAGACCCTGCATGCTGGTGGCATCGTCTCGGGTCTAGACGTATCTCGCGCCAAGACGCAGCTGTCCGATGCGCGCTCGCAGTGGTCGCAGACCGTCGCGCAACGCACCTTGATGCAAGACGCCATCGCCGTACTGGTCGGCGAAAATGCGTCCAACTTCAGCCTGCCCGAACAAACCGCCGCGATATCCGTGCCAGCGGTTCCACTCGCTGTGCCCTCGGCGTTGTTACAGCGCCGCCCCGATGTGGCAGCTGCGGAACGTCGCGTCGCCGCCGCCAATGCAGGCATCGGTGTGGCGCGCGCTGCATGGTTTCCGTCACTCACGCTCAATGCGCAGGGTGGTTACCAGAGCACCGGTTGGGCCAATTTGCTTACCGCGCCGAATCGGATCTGGGCGATCGGTCCCATGCTTGCCGCGGACCTGTTCGATGGTGGCTACCGCAAGGCCACCATCGTCGTGGCCAAGGCCCAGACAGACGAGGCCGGTGCCACTTACCGCGGCGTGGTACTAGGTGCGTTCCAACAGGTGCAGGACAACCTCGCATTGCTCGATCACTTGGGCACCGCCAGCACCGATCAGAAAGACGCATCGGATGCCGCACAACACGCGCTGGATCTGTCGATGACGCAATACAAGCACGGTGCGGTGAGCTATCTCGACGTCGTGCAGGCGCAAACCGTGGCGCTGCAGGAACAGCGCGGGTTGCTGCAACTGGATACCCAGCGGTTGCGCGCTAGCGTGCAGCTGATCCGTGCCCTCGGCGGCGGTTGGTCGTCGGACCAGCTTGCGCGCCGGTGAGACTCATGCGGAAATAGGTGAAACACCGAGGACCGCGCATGACCACGAAGCCCGTTGCGGACGTCAGCATCAACAAGGATGGAAGTTCCGACGTGCCGGCTTCCCCGGGCACCATGCATCGCCCGCATCATAGCGACCAGGACATGGCCGACATCGCGGCCCACGATGAAGTGCAGCACGACGCTGCACTGCGCGATTCGGCGCTGCGCACCCCGCGCTAAGACGCCCGAACCCATTCAGGACCGACGTCACATCACCGATCGTCGGCCGGCGATTCGCCCTATCTGTCATCAGATTGCCGCATAGCCGGGGCGAAACTCCGCGATACGCCGTGCGACATCCGGCTCTCGTGGCCGGCTGGACGATAGACGGCGGTCCTGATTGTCCCGGTCATGGCGGGAGGGCGCATGAAGATCCTGGTGGTGGAAGATGATGTCGAAACCGCGAGTTACCTGAAGACCAGCCTATCTGGCGCCGAGCACTACGTGGAATGCGCGCCCGACGGTTCTGCCGGCTGGAATATGGCCACGACGCGGGAATACGACTTGCTGGTCGTCGACCGCATGCTGCCGCATACGGATGGCATTTCCCTGATCCGGAATCTGCGCGCGAGGGGAAAGCAGATGCCCGTGCTGATGCTCTCGGCATTGGGCGAGGCCGACTCGCGTGTCGAGGGTCTCGATGCAGGCGCGGACGATTACCTCGGAAAGCCGTTCGCCATCAACGAACTCAAGGCGCGCGTCGGCGCGTTGGCGCGGCGACCGCCCATGGCGGAGCCACGCACCAGGCTGAGCGTGGGTGATCTGCATATGGATCTGATTGCTCGCGAAGTATGTCGCGGGGAGCACGTCATCGAGCTGCAACCGCGCGAATTTCGTCTGCTCGAATACTTGATGATGCAAGCCGGCAAAGTGGTGACGCGCTCGATGCTGTTGGAGCATGTCTGGGAATTCAATTTCGATCCGCAGACCAGCTTGGTCGAAACGCATATCAGCCGGCTACGCGCAAAAATCGATCGCGGCTATGGCATGGCACTGCTGCACACCGTGCGCGGGACAGGATATTGCCTGCGTGCGCCCGATTAATTTTCTGCAAACCGCAACGTTTCGCATGGCGGTGTTGCAGGCCATGCTTTTCGCCGTGATCGTCGCGGCGCTATTTGGCTTTGTATGGCGTGAGATTCACGAGTACGTGGCAGACCAGCTGCTCAACGCAGTGAAAGTGGAGACTGCCAGCCTGCTCGGTGCGGCGCATGCCGGTACGCTCGAGCCGCAGATACGCGAGCGCCTCGAGGTCCCGCAGGAAGGCGACGACTATTACCTTCTTTCCGATGCGGACGGGAGTCACATCGCCGGTAATCTGATTTATCGTCCGCAGGTCGAAGGTTGGCAGCGTGTGCCGATCAGCGGTGCCTATGGCCGGCACAAAGGACATGCGAATCAGGTCGATCTCTATGTCAGCCGACTCGACGGCGGAAAATGGTTGACCGTGGGGCGTGATAACCGCGACATCGGCGAGCTCGACGAAGATCTCTCGCGTTTCTTCTTCTTCAGCGTCGGCATAGCGATGCTCTTTGCCTTGTTGTCGGGCGGCATCGCCGGCCACATCTTCGTCAAATCGGTGGACCGCCTCAGTGCGCGCGCCGAGCGTATCGTCGCTGGCGAGGAATCCGGGCCTTTGCGGCTGGAGCGGGGCAGCGCCGAGTTTGTACGGCTTGCGGGACGCCTCAACCGCATCCTGGAGCGAATGCATGCGCTGATGGAAAACATGCGCCAGGTTTCCAACGATATAGCGCACGACCTGCGCACACCACTGACGCGATTACGCCAGCGATTGGAAACGGCAGCCACCATCGAGCAGGAGCCGGTCAGGCAGCGTATCGCCATCGAACAATCGATCGCCGAAGTCGATGGCGTGCTCGCGACTTTCGCCGCGCTGCTGCGTATTTCGCGCATCCAGGCGCGGGAACGGCAAGCAGGTTTTGCGCCAGTGGACCTATCCGAACTGTTTGCGTCGATGGCCGATACCTATGGCCCGGTGGCCGAAGATACGGGGCATTCCGTTAGCGCACGCGTGCAGCCCGGGCTTGCGTTCAAGGGAGATCGCGCGCTGCTGACGCAGATGTTGTCCAATCTCATCGAAAACGCGATTCATCACACGCCGGTGGGAACGCGTATCACGCTGTCACTCATTAACACCATCGAGGGCGTGATCGGCTGTGTCGAAGATAGCGGTCCAGGCATACCGACGGGCGAACGCCAACGCGTCTTTCAACGCTTCGTACGCTTGGACAGCAGTCGCACATCGCCCGGCAGCGGCCTGGGACTGGCATTGGTAGCGGCTATTGCCGATCTCCATCGCATACCGATCGTCCTGTTCGACCGCAGGCCGGGCCTGGCGATCGAGATGCGATTTACTTAGGGACGACACCCCACCGACGGCGGTGCGCCGCCGCCCACGAAGAAAGCTTACCGATTCGTATAGCAGCTGCATTCTCGCTGTCATCCCCTGCGCCTAGTTTCGATGGAGTACGCGCGGCATCGAGAACCTTGCCATCAGCGCGACACTTCATCGGATTCGAGGGCTCGGGACATGTCACTTGCACAGGCTTGTAGGATTGGATTGGGTTTGATGGTGCTGGCGATGCCTGCGTTGACCGTGGCTGCCGCGCCAACGGCGCTAAGTGGACATGTCGAGGTTGCCGCCAATCATCAACCCGTCGCGGGCGCCCGCGTCGTGGTTCGCGAAGCGAACCTGTCCACCATCACCGATGCAAACGGCGACTACATGCTGCCGAACGTCGCGCCCGGCGTTTATACCGTGATCGTAAATGTGAAAGGGCAGCACACTCTGCAGCGCAAAGTGACGGTCGATGAGACCAGCCCGGTCGTCGAGAACTTCGTGTTCGGCGCCGACGTCAAGTCGCTCGACTCGGTCAATGTCAATGCGCCGGTCACCGCCGATGTCGAGGCGCGAGCCTTGCAGCAGCAGGCACCAAACATGATCTTCGTACAGCCTGCCGCAGCGATCGAACGCCTGCCGGATGTCAACGCCGGCGAAGCCGTGCGACGTCTGCCGGGTATTTCGCTGGAAACCGATACTGGCGAAGGCCGCTTCGTCAACATTCGCGGTCTGGACGCCGATCTCAACAGCACCACGTTCGATGGTGTGCGCCTGATGCCAACCAATGTCTCCACACCTACGGGCGGTGGTCGTGCAGTGGCATTCGATTCAATCCCGGCGGGACTGGTCGGCGCGCTCACTGTCACCAACACCAATCTGCCCGAGCAGGATGCCGAAGCGCTCGGTGGCACCATCGAGATCAGCTCCAAGACCATACCCAAAGACCGCGATCAGTTCCTCGACGTGCAGCTCGGCACTGGCCTGGAAAACCTGCGCGATACACCGGTGAAGGATTACGAACTCACCGGTGGCTTTCGCTTCGGTCCCGACAAGAACTACAAACCCTTCTCCTTCATTGGCACGGTGGAGTATTACCAAGACCGGCGCGCTATCGACGACGTCGAGGCCGGTTACGTCGACCAACAGGGTGCAGGCGTGCCAGACAAGGCATTCACCGATATCGATCAGCGCTACTACAACTATCAGCGCACACGTCACGGTTACGGCTTCGAGTTCGATTTCCAGCCTGACGACAACGACAAGTGGTACGCACGCTACTTCGATGCGGGATATACCGAACTGAAAAGTCGCCAGAGCTTGACGCTGGAGTTCGCCGGGGCACCGGTGGCGGATCCGAACAATCCCAATGGCCTTGTCGATGACGCCAGTTACGTCAAATCGACGGAGCACGAGAAGGAGATGATCGACTCGCGTGTCGCCATCCTCGGCGGCCAGAACAACTTCGGCAGTTGGCGCACGGATTATCATCTGTCGCTGTCGATCGGCTCGTACAACAAGCCCTACGACTACGGCATCAATTTCGCCAATGGCGCGCCCAATCCGGCGAATCCCGATGGGTCAGGTCTCTCCGTCGTTTCCTACGACAACATCAGCAACCCAAACTATCCGAGTTATTCCGTCCTACAAGGCCAGAATCCGACCAATCCGAGTGGCTATACGCTGAATGATTTCAGCAACAGCAGCGAGCACGATCACGATCAGGAATACAGCTTCGGCGACAACGTTACCATTCCGACCAGCTTCTTCACGCAAAGCAGCGACGAATACCTCAAGTTCGGCGTCAGTTCGCGCTTGCGTACGCGCAACAACACCCAGCAAAACTTCGATTACAACCCGCCGGCGGCCCCGCTCTCTCAGTTAATGACGGGGCAACCCATCGTCTTTTACGACGGCCATTACAACAACGGTTACAACATCAATCCGCAAGCGGTCATCAATCTGTTCAACGCCAACCCCGGCGAGTTCGTCGAAAACAGCGCCAACGATTTCCTGGCCAATCTGCAATCCTTCGGCCACGACAGCGAAAACATCTATGCCGGTTATGGCGAATACGCATTCCAGCCGATGGACAAGCTGAGCCTGCTGGGCGGCGTGCGCTACGAACTGACCAATGCGCAATACGAAGGGCTGAATATCGTTACCAGCAACGGCACGCTGGTGAACTATTCACCCAATATCATCAACCGTAACTACGGCAATGTATTCCCATCGCTGCAGGCCAAATACAGTTTCGATACCGATCTGATCGGTCGCGCGGTTTACTCGAAAACCGTTGCGCGACCGGGCTTCCAGCAGGTCACGCCGTCGACACAGGTCGATGACGTGAACAACGTTGTGTCCCAGGGCAACCCAGCGCTCAAGCCGACCTACAGCGACAACTTCGACCTGTCGTTGGAGTACTACCTACCGGAAGGCGGTCTGGCGTACGCAGGCTTGTTCGACAAGCAGCTCACCAACTACATCGTGCAGACCGGCACCATCCAGACGGTCACCAATCCCACCGGCATCCTCGACGTCTTCGCACCTGGTACTCAGGTGACGTTTAGCAGCTACGAGAATATTTCTTCGGCCTGGGCGCGCGGCCTACAGCTGGTATACGTGGATCGATTCCGCTGGCTCCCTGGCGCGCTGAGTGGCCTTGGCGTAAATACCAACTTCACCTACGTGGATTCACGCATCCAGATTCATCCAGGGGTCTACTCCTCGCTGCCATCCACATCGCGCGATACCGCCAATTTCTCGCTGACCTACGATTACCTGGGTCTGCGTCTGGATCTCGGTGCCTATTACGAGAGCAAGAACATCTTCACCGTGGGTGGCCTGCTGTATACCAATGCAGATGGCACGAACGTCTATGCCGACCAGTATTCGTCAGCACGTACGTCGCTGGACTTCGGCGCAAGTTACGCCTTTAACGACATGGTGTCGGTGTACTTCGGCGCCAAGAACCTGACCAACACCAAGCTTCGGTTCACCGAAACGGCGGCCAACAACCGGCCGATCCAACGCGAGTTCTACGACCAAACCTTTACGGCCGGCGTTCGCATCCATTTGTAAACCGCTCCAATCAAAGACACGCCGTTCGCCACACGGGCCCATCGACCGTGCAGCGAACGGCAGTGCATTGACGTCGATCTAGATTCCACTGCATTTCAAAAAAACGAAAAGGAAAACGTATATGAAGCGAATTGCATTCACGCTGGTCGGCCTTCTGATGACCGCCGCCGCCTGCCTAGCCGTTGCGTCTTCGCCAAACTACACGGTGCTGCAGCGGCACGTGCTTGGCGGTTCGGGCAAATGGGATTATCTGACCCTTGATGCCGATGCACATCGACTCTACATAGCGCGCGCCAATCGCGTGATGGTGATGGACACACAAAGCGGCAAACTGGTCGGTGAGGTGCCCGGCGCCATCGGCGCGCATCGGGTCGTGATTCTTCCCGAACAGCATCGTGGTTACGTCAGCAACGGCCACGGCGACAGTGTGACGCCGTTCGACTTGGCGACGCTTAAACCCATGCTGGCCATTGCCGTGAGCGGCAAGGATCCCGATGCGATGCTGTACGACAAGGCGAGCGGCAAACTGTGGACCTTCAACGGACACAGCAACAGCTCCAGCGTGATCGATCCCGTTTCGGCCAAGGAAACCGCCAGCGTAACGTTGCCCGGCAAACCGGAGTTCGCCGTGACGGACGATAGCGGGCACATCTACGTCAATCTCGAAGACACTTCGCAAATCACCGAGATCGATGCGCGCGCCGGCAAGGTCATAGCGACGTGGCCGCTGACGCCTTGCGATGGCCCGACCGGTCTTGCCATTGACGTGCAGCACAAACGCCTGTTCTCCGCTTGCGCCAATCAGCATCTTGTCGTGCTGGATGCGACCGATGGCCATCGCGTAGCGGTACTGCCCATCGGCGACGATCCGGACGCGGCCGGCTACGACGCTGACACCGACATGGTGTTCAGCTCCAACTCCGATGGCACCTTGACGGTCATCCATCAGGACGATGCGGATCACTATACGGTCATCGGCAATGTCGTCACCGCCCATGGTGCGCGCACACTGGCCGTGGATCCTGGAACGCATCGCGTCTTCTTGGCCGCGCCGAGTGTCGCTGTGGCCGGGCAGGGTGGCGCGCAAGAATCTTTCGGCGTATTGGTAGTCGGTACGCACTGATGCGTGGCTGGTAAATCGGCAGGTCTGTTAAACCTTTCGGAGATGACGCAGATGAATCCCAGTGCACGTGTACAAAGTCGCGCGATCGGCTTCCTGCTATGCGTGTTGCTGGGTCTGTCCGGCACGGCAAAAGCGGTAGACACGCAAAATGCCGGTGACTTGCAGTTGGTAATCGTGCTCAGTCGCCATGGAGTGCGCTCGCCGACGGCCAAGCCCGGTTCGCTGGATGTTTTTTCCAGCAAACCCTGGCCGGCATGGCCGGTGCCGGCGGGCTATCTCACGCCACATGGCAAGCAACTGATGGCCATGATGGGAAGCTGGTATCGCGCCTACTATGCGAATGCCGGGCTGTTGCCACTCGACGGTTGCGTCGCGTCGCCATCCCTTTACGTAGTGGCCGACGATGAAGAGCGCACGCTGGAATCGGCGCATGGCCTGATGGATGGCTTCGATCCAAACTGTGCCATCGAGGTTCATCCGTCGCCAAAGAATGGTCCGGATGCCTTGTTCTCGCACGACTTCACCCATGCCAGCGATGCGGACCGCGCCGAAGCGATGGCGGCCGTGCTCGGACGTATAGGTGGTGATCCGAAACGGCTTGCGTTGGCAAACGCAGGTTTGCTGGATCAGATGCAGACCGTGTTGCTCGGCTGCCAATCCGGTACATGCACTCCGGCGCAGACGGCGGGCAAAAAAATCCTGCTGGATCAGGATTCGTCGATCGCTCCAGCACACGGCGATGGACTGCTGAGCATCAAGTCACCACTGCACAACGCAAGCACATTCGCTGAAAATTTCTTCCTCGAGTACGCGGAAGGCATGCCCATGTCCGATGTGGCATGGGGACGCATCTCATCGTTGCAACTCGGTCAGTTGCTCACCCTGCACGCGACTTACAGCGATATCGGATTGCGCACGCCGATCATCGCCAGATCCTACGCAGGTCATTTGGCCACACGCATCCTGGCTACGCTGCAACAACGCGCCGACGTCAAGCCTACGGCAGAAGCCATCGGCTCGAACAAGGCAAAGATCGTCTTCTTGGTTGGTCACGACACCAATATCGAAACCCTGGCAGGCCTGCTCGATCTTCATTGGATGCTGGCCGAACAGCCCGCCGACCCAACCTCAACAGGCGGTGCGCTGGTTTTTGAGCTGCGCCGCGAAAAGGGAACAGATCATTACAACGTACGTGCCTACTACGTCAGCCAAAGTATGGAGCAGATGAGAGAAAGTTCGATGTTGGATCTGAAGCACCCGCCGGAATTAGCGCCGATCTTTATTCCGGGATGTAGTCCGGCAACCCCTGGCTACGGGTGTCCGCTCAATCGATTCGCTGGGCTTGTGAAGCAAGCGAACCAATCGTCCGCGCACCAATAGATATCGGCCGCGTATGTAGTGCGACATCGTACCAAGGTGCCGCTAATGAAAGATCCGACTCAGCATCTATCAACGGAGACCGGTTTTAGTTCACCAATCCACTCGAAGAAGGCTGCGTAGGCAGCACAAATTGAAATCCGCGCTGCTCCAGATTGGTCAGTGCCTGATCGAGTACGGCAGCCGTCGTAGGTTTGTCATGCATGAGCAGAATAGATTCGTTTTCAATCTGTTCTGAAGTCCAATAAAGAATCTGATCTGGCCTGGTTAGCCAGCTATCTTCGCTATTAGCGTTCCACATCATTTGCTTCATGCCTGCAGCTTCTGCGGCTTGCTTGACGCTTGACGATGTCTCACCAAATGGCGGTCGGAAGTAATACGGACGATGTCCAGTCAGCTTCGCGATCCTTGAGCTGCAACCTTCGATCTGATGATGAAGTTCGGGGGCTTGCAATCGGTTGAGCTGTAAGTGGTCGTAGCTATGGTTGCCGATCATGTCACCGTTGCGCTCGAGATCACCAAGCACATGGCTCGTCGTTTCATCGATGTGACTGCAAACTAGGAAGAACACGGCGTGCGCATGGTGCCGATGTAAAACTTCCAGGATCTGCTCGTCTATACCATGGCCATACGGACCATCATCAAAGGTCAAGACGGCATATTTTCTCCTCGCCAACCAATCGCTCGCTCCGCGGAACATTTGCTTGTCGATGGAAGTGACAGCGCCACCCGTCTGATCTAGCACGAAACGCGACTGCGGCATTTCACTTCTGCTCACCAGCGATAGGCACGCGAGCAGCGCTACAAGCGCCGCAATAGATACGAGGCGGCGAGAAATGTGCAACGGCTTGGCAAGTGTTGTCTGCAAGTCCATTGTCTTCAGATCCAAGAAGGCAAATATCGCTCTTCGCGGCTCCCTGGAGGTAATTAGGAGACGCAAGAGTCCCGCCGGCTGCTCGATGAGGGTGTGCTGCGCCTCATTCATTTAATACTTAGGGCATTAACGTGATGCACACGTTGTGCCAACCGTGGATCACCCTGCCAAGGGCTTCGCAACTACGTGTATCGCCGATTGCCACGTGACAAAGTGACCAAAAGCGGCATGGTCATGTCGGCTTGGGACAGCCCTGAACGCACCGTGCGTCAGGCGGAAACGGAATTCTAGAGCCCTGGATTCATATTTAGCTTACGCGTAGCTTACGTCGTAAAACATGTTTCTGCCGTGAAAACTCGCTTGTGCTCGCGGATTCCGACCTAACAGCCGCGCTTGAACGCGTTATTCCACGAGGCTCAGGCACCGGGGCCGCAATGAACGTATCGAGCTGTCAATCAACGCGCTGCGGAACCAAACTTCAAATCAGCTTGCAACATGATCTCTCGACCGTAGACGTTGTAGTTCTCGTTATTGAAATAGGGATAGGAGACGTAAGTCGGATCGGACGGCGGCATCTTGTTCGCGATGTTGTTGACCAACAACGATAGCTCGAGATTGCGAACAGGCCGATAGCTCACGCTGCCGTTGAAGGTGATCCACGGTGATACGTGACCGGAACCCGGATAACCCGTGCCATTGTTGGCCGCCGTGAAGTTCGGCGACGGCCCGTAGCGGTGTCCGTACAGTGTGCTGGTCCATTGTCCGCCCGGGCTGGTCCAGGTCAGGCTGCCGCTGACGATGCTTTTGAATTCGTTGCTGTACTCCGGGTTTGCCAGACTGTCGATCGGCGGCTGACCGGCTGCCAATTGGTAGTCGTGCTTGAGCATGTCGTTGTAGTCGAGCTGCACACTGAAGCTGCCGACATGCGAGAGCACGAAGTGGTATCGCGCGCTGCCGATGATCGACTTGGTCACTTCGTTGGCGAGGTTGGCGTAGTACGTGGTGATACCGCTGACCGGACCATTGCCGCCGGCGCGCCGTACCTGACCGTTGACCGCATTGGTGATCGCCAGGCACTCCGCCGAGTCGGGATTCAGTTGACCCAGCAGACACTGCGCATCCACCTGAATCAGCATGTCGAGGCTTTGCTGTACAACCTCGTTCTGGATCGCGATGTGCAGATAGTCGAGGCTCAGGGAGAGATCGTCGCTAGGCGACCATACCGTGCCAAGCGTCCAGCTCTGCGACACCGTGGGTTGCAGTTTGCGGTTGGCCAGCGATGTGCCTTGTACGCCGTATTGATAGATGGGGCCGCAGTTGGTGCTATGCGCCAGTGCGCACTGGTAGTAGTCGGTGATGGTGGTGTAGTAGTCGGTAGGCCCAAGAAATATGGACGACAGATCCGGCGCCTTGAACGCCGTAGTGCTGTTGCCGCGTAACAACAAGCTATCGATCGGTCGGTATTCGATGCCAGCCTTATAAGTGAACTTGTGATTGTTGCTGCCTTCATCCAATGCGTAATGGTCGTAGCGGCCGGATAGATCGATCGTCAGCAGCTTGAACAGCGGCAGGTTTAGTTCGAACGCCGAGGCAACATGTGAACGTTGCCCGCCGCCGCCGGTTTCGGCGTGCTCGAACACATCGCCTTGCGTAAATAGCGGATTGACCGGCTCGTACCATGCTTCGTTGCCTCCCTCGACCAGCGCGGCGACGCCGGCTTCGCCTCCGGGCAGATCAAACAGCGCCGCGTTGCTAACCGTGGCGCGGGTGTTGTTGATCCAGGTATTGCTAAATTCACCGACGCCTTGCGTGAAACTCGCATATTGCGCGGGCGTAATCGGCTGGAAGAACGCTTTGTAATTGGGGTTGTAAAGGTTGAGCTGGGTGGCGGGATCGACACCGACTACCGGTCCCAGCATGCCGTTGAAGAAATTGTCGATATTCGCCTTGATCGATAGCGGTTCCACCACTTTGGTGCGATCGCCGGAGCGCAGGTAATAGAGATCCCAGTTCCAACCCGAATCGCCCCATTGACCATTTGCGCCCACATCGACCTGATACAACAGGTCGTCCTGCCTGTACATCTGGCCCGCGGCACCGCCAGGCATTTCTTCGGGCGCAAAGAACTTTTCCGGATAAAGGAAATGGCCGGTACTGGCATCCTCGATCGCGCCTTGCGGCAAATCATCGGGAAACCACGCGGGAACGCCGGGAAACCATCGCTGCTGTTGCCAGTTCAGCAACGCATCGCTGTAGAGCCGGACATGTTCGTTGAACCTGTAGTCGAGCTTCAGCATGCCGTCGTAGTTGCGAGCCTGATTGCTGTACGTCGTATAGCCGTCCAGTTTGCGCGAGCCGCAGTACTGACCCGGCTGGCTCGGGTTTCCGCTTGTGGCCAGCGCGGTGCTGCCTCCAAAAAGGTTGCCGGCGCAGCCGGCGGGTGGATCGACATAACCCAACGGGTTGCCGGTATATGTCGTGATCGTGCCGTAATCGACAATGCCGGTTTGAACGCTCGGCGCTCCAACGCCACCGGGACCCGAGTTGCTGCCGACCGTCAATGGCCGCTGGTAGCCCCAGATCGGCGATGCGTTATCGAACTCGCCCGCAGCCAACACGTTCAGCCTGCCGAAGTCGTGACCGTACGCAAAGCTCACACGCTGGTTGGCACCGCCGCCGTCCGAAAAATGGCCGGTACGCACCGATACGTCGCCACCATCCATGTGCGACTTGGTAACGATATTGATGACACCGCCGATGGCCTGCGAGCCGTAGATCGACGAGGCGCCGCCCGGCATGACATCGATATGATCGATCATGGCGATCGGAATATTGGAGACACTGGTGAAATTGATGGTGCCGTTATATAGCCGTCCAAAATTGGCGACTGGCTTGCCATCCACCAGAATAAGAGTGAATTGCGGACCCAGACCGAACAGACTGACCGGCTGAGCTCCCTGGGTAAACGAGCCAGCCTCTTGTGGACCCTGTACGGATCCGGTTGCAAGCACGGAGTTCTGTAGGACCTCGGCGACGCTGTTGAAGCCGCGTTCTTTGATGTCCACAGCCGTGAGGGTGTACGTGGGCGTTGCAGTCTGAATGGCGGCATTGCCGATCAGCGAGCCACTGACATTGACTACATTAAGTGTCTTCGGGGTCTCTGAAACGTTTCTCGTCGCTGGCTCGACTGCGGCTTGATGAAAGACCGCCGACAACACCAGCACGAACGTCGAGTCATTCACGGTCTTCCACGTCAAACCCGTACCGACGAGCAGTTGTTTCAACGCGTCCGTAGGCGTGAAACGTCCGGATACCCCCTGGGTGGTCTTGCCGGCGGCCAGCTCCGGCGAATAGACGATTTGCACATCGCTCTGTGCGGCGAGCGCATCCAAGGCATTGCGAAGATTGCCAGCCCCAATCGCGTATAGCTGAGCTTTCGCGGTGGTCTCATCGGCACGTGCAGCGGGAAGACTGAGCATCAAGCCTGCGCCGCAAAATGCGATCGTCAGGGTATGTGCGCATGCCATGGCGTGGCGAAGCAGGAATCCTCGCACTCTGGAATCGCGCGCAGCATTGCGGCGCAAAGAAATCTGCGCAACCCATGCCGTTGAACGCCCCTGCATTCCTATCTTCCACCCCCATCTTTCTCTCGAACGTGTGGATCGCGGGTCAACCCGCATCCGGCACCTCGATCATAGGGCAAGGTGCGGTTTCAGAAAGCCCATAAAAAAAGCCCGGCCATAGAAAGCCGGGCTTTTGCCTTCCTTGGCACGCGTCCCTGCGCGCCGACAAACACGGGATACAGGCTTAGAAGGTCAGGCTCCAGTTGTTGAGCGTGCCGTAGTCGCCGTAGTACTGAGGATCGTTGTCGATGACCTTCAGTTTCCAGGTACCGTTGGCCGTCACCGAGGATGCATTGACCGTCCAGGTGGTGTTGATGTTGCCGTCATCGCCGTAATCGGGGTTCTGGAGCACGGCATAGGCACCGTTTGGCGCGACGATCTCGATCGTCAGGTCACCCGACCAGTTGTGCGTGATGTTGGCGTGCACCTTCAAGGTCGAGGGTGCGTTGCCCGGCTCGCCGGTCACCGCGATGCTGCTGGTGATGGTGGCGTTGTCGTTGATCACCACGGCCTTGTTGTTGCTGAATACGCCACCACCACCGCTGCTCGTCACTGTGACCGACGCCGTTTTGGTGTTGGTCGCACCGGTGTTGTCCGTCACCTTCAGCGATACCGTATAGGTACCGGCCGCCGCATAGGTGTGGCTGGGGCTGGCCGAGGTGGACGTGCTGCCGTCACCGAAGTTCCACGCGTCCGAGCTGATCGTGCCGCCCGTATCGGTGGAGCTGTTGGTGAAGTTCGCCGTCAGGCCGCTTACCGTGTCACCGAAATTGGCAACCGGATGACCCGATGGTGTGGGCGTCGGTGTTGGCGTTGGCGTTGGCGTCGGTGTTGGGGTGGGTGTCGGAGTAGGCGTGGGCGTTGGCGTGGGCGTCGGTGTTGGCGTGGGCGTCGGTGTTGGTGTTGGGGTTGGTGTCGGCGTCGGCGCACCACCCCAATACTTGGTGACATAGGCGTTGAACTTGCTGATGTCCAAGCTGCCCCAGCCCGTGGTGTTGTCGTAACCGGCGCCAGCGTTATAGCCGTAGCCGTTGTAACCGTTGTTGCCCGAGGTTACGTCATGCAGCGGCGACGCGTCCGTGGGGAAATATTTGTACATGTTCTGCGTCGGCAGACCCAACGAGTTGCTGTTGGCCGATTCGATACGCGCCCAGATGCCGACGAAGATCGGTGAGGCAAGGCTGGTACCGCCGTACTGCTGACCGGTCTGGCCATTGGCAACGATGATGGCGCCCGTCGACGAAGCCGCGTCGAATGCCACGTCAGGCAATTCGCGCTTGGTTACCGACGCACCGAGTGCCGTGGTCTGCCATGCCGGTGCCGCCTCGAACAGGCTGATGCCGCCGCCGGTGGCCCACAAACGTTCGTTGTTGTCGTTGTTGTTGGGATCGACGGCCGCCAGGCCTTCGTTCCACACCGTTTCGCCGGCCCACGTGGTGGTACCCGTGGTGCTAAGTGTGGTGCCACCCACGGCGACGACATTCGGCGACGTGGCCGGCTCGCTCACGCCGTAATGGCTCAGGTCGATCTGCACCGTGCCGCTGGAATTGGCGATGTAGCCGGGTGCACCTTCGGTCGGATCGCTCGACCACTGATACACGCCCGCGTCGCCGGCAGCGACCGAGAACGTCTGGCCTTGCGCAACCGCCTGAGCGAATACCTTGTCATCCGCCGCTTGGGTGCCGGAGCTGTTGGCCGCTGTTTCGTCTTCGCCCAGCGATACGTTGATGACCTTGGCGACATTGTCGGTCACCGCTTTGTTGTAGGCGGCGGTGATGGTGGCGTCCGTCAGCTGGCTGTCCTGGCTGTCGCCGTTGATGGCGGCGTAGAAAATCAGCTGCTTCACGCCACCGGAAACGGCGGTGATGTCCTGGCTGTCCAGCGCCCATTCGCCATCGTCGCCGTCACTGGCCAGTGTGCCGCTACCGCCTGCCACCGTTGCCGTATTGACCGTGGCCAGACCGGCATTCTTGGTGAAGGTATTCAAGTCCGCAATCGTCTGGGTCATATCGCCCCAGGTGATGATGCCGACCGTGGTGTTGGAAGCACTAGGCGTGCTGCCGACGTCGTAGATCTTCGGGAAATCCGTGGGCTGGTGTCCGACATTGCTGCCCGCCGCCTGCGGCTTGGCAACGTCGCTACTGATCTTGTGCGACATCACGTGCGGTTTGACGTAATCCTGCAGGCCGAGCACGCCGTCCACGATGCCGCCCAGTGCTGCTGGCACGGTGACATCGGAGGCATTGGCGAAGTGCTGCTTGCCCTTGAAACTGAAGGTCTTCATGTTGGCGTTGAACGCGGCATTGGCGTGAGCGGCATTGCCGTCAGCCGACACCAACATGTTGTTCGGCGCCACTTTGATGTTGGTGAAGCCGTTTGCTTTCAGATGCGCGACCACGGCCTGTACTTGCGCATCGGTCGGCGCGTACTGCGCCTTGAATTGAGCGGGCGTCAGGAAACGGTGATAGTTCGCGCTGCCCGGCTGATTCACTGCCTGCAGAAAGCTCTGCAACTGATCGACATTACGCAGATTCAAGCTGACTTCGATATGCAGCGGCTTGCTCTGTTCCAGCGGCATGATCTGCGAGGCATCGATCGACGGATGTCCCGTCATCACCAGCGTGGAAACATGCGCACTGCTGGTCTGAATGCCCGCATGCGTGCGCGTCGATACCCAGGTATTGCCGGCTTGCGCCGACATGGACGACAACGCCAGCGACAAAGCAGCTGGCAGCAGCAATTTACGACTCCCCGAAAAACGAATACTGCTCGACATTAGTGAACTCCCGTAAATTTGGGACAGACGACACCGATGCGGCCGTCTAAGCCCCATGTAGTAGTTATCACCGCACCCTCGTACGGCGTCTCGACTCACCAGGAATGTCTAGCGGCCCCCGAAGCTCCTCAGAGATTGACGCCCCCAACTGTCCCTGTACGTCAACCATGCTGCAGCGCCGCCATGCCATAAGACGGGTGCAGGCACAAAAACCCTACCCACGGGCGGTGTGAGGTGTCTTCTTTGCGTCGTGGTTGGCGAAATGCCGACAGCTAGCGATTGCGCAGCAACACAATCTGCGTGGCACTGAGGCGCTTGGCGTGGATCGGCCAGCCTTGCTGCAAAAGCTGCAGAAAGACCTGCTGATTGTTGGTGCGGAAGATGCCGCTGATGCGAATGTCTTGCAGCGACGGATCACCGATCTGTAGTTTGGTAGCGCTGTAGCGGTTCATCTCAGCGAGCAGATCGGGTAAGCGCCAATCGTGAATAAACAACTTGCCTTGCGTCCAGCCGCCCGCCATCTGCAGATCGATCGAATGCAGTGGCGAGATGCGACCCGTCTCGTCATACGCCAGACCTTGCCCGCCAATCAGCGATGCATTCTGCGGCGTGCCATGGGGTGATTCCGTGGCGATGGCGAGCTTGCCTTTAAGCAACGCGACGTCGGTACAGCCGTCGTTGATGCGTACCTGGAATTGCGTGCCGACGGCGGTCACCGTGCCATGCTGGGCATGCACGACAAATGGCCACGCGTGATTGCCTTGCACGGTAAATTGCGCTTGGCCGTGCAATAGATCCACGCGGCGCGTGCGCGCACTGTAGCGAACCACCACTTCGGTGTCGGTATCCAGCATGATGGTGGAACCGTCGTTCAGCGCTACGGTTTGTTGCTGGCCGGGCGTGGTGGTGTAGGTCATGCCGGCGGGATCGGCTGAGGTTCCCAGCCAGCGCGGTAAAACAATCACGGCGACCAGGATGGCCAAGCCCGCCGCCATCGCCGGCAAAAACCAGTATCGCCGCGCACGCGTTTCAGGCTCACGGCGCAGCGCCCGACTCGCGGCGGCCACGATGGCGGGGTTCTTTACCGCTTCCTTGCTCTGTCTCCACAGCAATTCGATTTCGCGATAAGCCGCCGCGTGGGCCGGGTCGGCGGCGCGCCAGCGTTCGAATTCGGCGCGTTCGTCGGCTGAACAACCGGATTCCAGAAGGTGCACAAACCAGTGCTCGGCCTCGTCATACGAGCCTAGCTTGGCGTTCTCGTCGGTGTTCCGCCTGTCCATGTTCATTAAAACGTGCCCGCCGACGATTCGCCTACCTTGTGCCGTAACTGGGCGAGGGCGGTAGCTAGGTGTTTCTCGACGGTCTTCACCGAAATGCCGCAGCGCTCGGCGATCTGCGCGTGGCTCATGTCGTGCACCCGCTTCAGCAGGTAGACGCGTTGGCACTTGGGCGGTAGTTCCAGGATGGCCCTGGTCAGGTGCGCTACCTGTTGCTCATACACCGCGCGCTGCTCCGGCGAGTGCCCTGTCGCGGCGATGTCCAACCCGTCGAGGGCAACGTGTTCTTTGCTGTGGTGGGTCAAGGCGACTCGAAACTGATCGTTCGCCACATTTACCGCAATCCGATAAAGCAGCTGTTTCCAAGCCGAAGGTGGCTCCGATTCGCGATAACGGAGCAGCTTGGTCATGCTCTCCTGCGCCGCGTCTTCGGCATCCTGCTCGGTGACCGTTCGCGCGCGCAGAAACTGCAGCAAACCGCGAAACTGGCTGCGAATAAAGGCATCGAAACTGTGCGTATTGGTGCGTACGTCGATGGCCGGGGTCTCCGGCAACGAAACGATCGACACACCCTCCCGCTTGTTCTCCATCCCCGATTTCACGCTGCCTAACCCTACGTCTGGCCGAATGTGGACCAAAAAGTCCCGGGGTGCAATCGTCTGGCATAGGCGAATGCCCCGTTTTGCAAGTCATTTGCGGGCAGAAAAGTCACTTGCGCCTTGCTGATGTCAGTTTGGCGCAAGCTAATTTGTCGGTTCGGATCAAGGAGGCGGAAATAGTTAAGCGATGAGACCCAACTACTTCCGCCGTCCATATTTGTCACTTCGAGATAAGCAGTAACAACGACTGTCCGCACTGGCCATACGTGGTGCCACCGCCACCAATCAACGTCTCGTTGCCCGGCGTAACAAAGGTATTGGCGCCGTCGTTCCAATTGCAGGTATCCGTAACGCGATACCAGTTTGTGCCGGTGGGCGGCGGCGGCAGGGTGAAGGTGACGCTACCGGACCAGCCGTTATAGGCGATGTACATCGAATTGGCGTCACCGAACGATGCACCATCGACGGTGTAGGCAATGGCGTAGTTGCTGGTGTTGTTCCAATAGCTGCTGGTAGCGACAGCGCCGCTGGGTTCGTACCAGACGACCTGGCTGGAGGTGTACCAGGTGACCGGACGCAATGCAGGGTGCGCAAGGCGGAATGCGATCAAGCGCTGTGCAAAGTTATAGAAGTTCGTCTGGTTGGTGTTCCAGCTGTAGTTCAACCAGTTGGCGGTGGAGTCGAGGTTGTACGCGTTGTTGTTGCATTGAAGCGTGCGCAAGTGTTCGTCGCCGCCCTGCATCATCGGCGTGCCTGCGGACAACATCACGAACGCCAGGCCGGTGCGCGCGGCGCGGCGCTGATCGTAAGCACTGCCCGTACCGGCCGACACGCCCTGATCCCAGCTGTAGTTGTTGCTGATGCCACCGTCGGACGGACCGTAAGGCCATGCCTGGCTGTTGTTGGAGCCGTTGCAGGAATAGACGTCGTTGAGCGTCAGGCCATCGTGGATGTCGATGAAGTTGGTGGAGTTCCACGGCGAGCGACCGCTGGCCTGGAAAAAGTTGGATGAGCCGGAGAAATCGTTCGCATCCTGACCGATGGAGATGGTCATGTTGCCGAGCTCATTCTGCGCCTGGCGCAAACTGTCGCGGAAGGTGCCGTTCCATTCGGACCAACCGGCGGGGAAGCCGCCCTGTTGGTAGTTGCCGGTGCCGCTCGCGGCCCACGGTTCGGCATAGAGGTCTACCCCGCTGCCGCCTGCAGCCGGACGCACGGTGAATTCATGGAGGATGCGATTGATCGCGACGTTCGAATCCGACGCGTCGAAGTTGAAGCCGCCGTTGGGACAGTTCGGTGCCGCGGCTTTCGCAGCGCCATTCAAGCAACTGTTGCCCAAGATGGGGCCTTCGTCGAAGCGAAAACCATCGACGCCCATCGTATTGTTCCAATAGGCGAGCGAATCGACGATCAGGTTCTGGGCGACGGTGTTGTATGTGTTGTAGTTGGCGCCGATGCCGGTGTTGTCGTAAAAGAGCTGATTGGTCGAGTCGAGCTCGTAGTAGGTCGCGTTGTCCAGGCCGCGCCAGGAAATCAGGGTCGCCGTGGTGGGGTCGGAACTGGTCCACAAACCACCTTCGGCAGTGTGGTTGTAGACCACATCCATGTACACCTTGATGCCGGCATTGTGGAAAGCCTGCACCATCGCCTGGAACTCGGCGGTCGGGCCGCCCGGCGCTTTGTTGTAGGCATAGTGGCGATCCGGCGCCAAGAAGTCTTCGGTCATGTAGCCCCAGTAATTCTGGTTGGCATCCGAATTCGGAACGACGTCGTTCGCGTCGTTCTGCGTTTCCTGGATAGGCAGAAATTCGACGGCGGTAACGCCAAGGCTTGCGAGATAACTCGCCTTGAGTCCGGCGCCGTAATAAGTGCCCTGATACTGCGTAGCAATGCTCGGGTCCTGTTTGGTGAAGCCGCGAACATTCACTTCGTAAATGACATCATCCTTCTGCGCGCGAGTCGGCTTGGTGCCGGTGCTTTGCCCGCTAGGCGCCAAGACGATGCCCTTAGGTGCATAAGTGCCACTATCGATCAACCGGTAAGCCTTTCCAAAAGCGGAGTCGACGGTGGCGCCTGTCGCAAAGATAGCGTTGTCCTGATTCTGGGTATTGAGCGGGTCCTGGCTGATTTCCAGCGCGTAAGGGTCGATCAACAGCTTGTTCGGATTGAAGCGATTGCCGTTGGCATCGACATCCGAAATGAAGCCGACGGAAGAGCCCTTTGTCCAGCTCGCGCTGTACGTCCAGTTCGGACCCCACGCGCGATAACCGTAGTAGACCGTGCCGGTAATGCCTGCCCCTTGAATGGCTGATACGGGAACGACCACTTGCCAGACACCGTTGCCGACCGAACTCAGCGTGTAGGTCGCAGATTCCTGCGCGCCGTAACCGGCGTTGTACAGGTACAACATCATGTTAGTGGCGTTGGCGGAATAGACCCGAAAGGTAATCTGGGTCTTTTGCGCGTTATAGCTGGCGCCAAGGCTCATGCTGTCGATCGATGCATGAGCGGGCATGATCGGTGCACCGGCAAGACCGGCGCAGATCAGCAACGCGGCGAAAATCTTCGGACACTTCATTAGGGTTTGCCTCCATCTTGCTTGGTGGAAGAAGAGGTGCAACAGCGGGGTGTGCTTCTTCCATGAAGCCGTGCATGGCAGGCGTAACAACCTGCGCTATCGCCGTTGTTTGGAAGGCCAAATCGATCCCCATGGAAGCTGCGTCACGGACGCAGTATTGGCTGTTCGGCGGCTAGTGCGGCGCATAGTAGAAAGCATCGCAGTGCAGCAACCAGCGTATGCATACGTATTCATTGGAAGAAAATGCACGCACATCACGCATGCGCATGATGCGGTGCAGTGACGATGTCGACGAACGCGTTTATTGCCTGTGCGGATCTCACGCAGAGGCGTTCAGTTCGTCAGGGCGACGAACTCACAGGTAGTAAGAAGGTTCGATATAGGCGCTTGCCGGAGCAATGCAGGCTTGTGCCTATCGCGCGATGATCGATGTGTCAGTCGAGCCGCTTTACCACGGCGCCGTGACGATCGAAATGGGTTCCCAGTAGGCCGGCATCTTCGACGAATGCTCATCGGCGCTCGTCAACGCTTCCTGATGAGACACCGGCTTCCAGCTTCCGGATCTCAGGACAGCAAGCGCTATCGTCAGATTGCCCTGCAGTGCCGGCACCGCGTTGTGTGCCATGGCTTTGAGTGTTTCGTGGGTCGAGGTGACCTTCATCGCTTCGTAGGCGGAAATGATCTCGCAATGATCCCGCACCAGCAGACCGGTGAAGGTTTTGTCGAAGGCATCGCCATTCAAAGACTGCAAGGCAGCTATCCGGTGATTGTCGGCCGCATCACGCTGCAAGGCAGTTTTATCGATCGAACCGGAGGCAAGCGCTACCAGCTCCTGATCGAGAGCCAGCCGCTCGTTGACGATGGCATTGGCCAACTCGATGATCTGGGGATTCTTCGATTTCGCCAGCGCCAGTTTGGCCATCGCCAACTGAACGGCGTTGTCCGACATGGCCCGGGTCAGGAACGCTTGCTCTTCAGCGTTCAGTGGATCGCTATCGGATGCGTGAGTAACACCGGAAGCCAGCGTCAGCCACATCATCGCTAACGAAACCACCACGAAACTGATTGAATGAGCAATGCGCATGAACGTACCCCGGTCTATCGCATGAGCTGTTGAAGCTCCCCTGGCACCAATGTGGACCTTGATAAGTTCACAGAACGTTTAGATTTCGTCAGTCTCTTATGGTTGCGCCTCACGGCCGGTTTGCATCGGCAACTTCCGCCTGACCAGTATGACGATCGGTACCAGCCTACTTACTACCTATCAGAGCCATGCTGGCGGGCCCGGGCTCGTCCAGGCCTTTGCGACGCGGACACACAGAACTGCAGCAACGCCTTGCACTACTAAACGCTAAGGCGGTGCACTGCTCAACGCATCGTGGGTCGCGTCGTGCTCACGCAGGATTTTCAACGCATCTGCGATTGCCTCGGGCTTCATCGGCACCTGGTGGTTGGAGTGAATAATCAATGTCGTGGTGGAACCGGGCAGCAGCGCGCTGCTTAATGGCACGTAGCCGTCTCCCGGCGGCTTTACGCCCGGAAGAACGCCGGCAATCGTGTCGTAGCGCACGCCGGCCGCGGGCATCAGCTTTTCGTCCGCAAGCGTGACGGGCTCGTCGGGTCGCAGGCTAGTGATGCTTGTGATGCGGCCCGTTTGGAGCATGGATAGAACCACGGGCTGAATGGCTTTCGGATTCTCGACGGCGATGCGGGCGAATCCCGCCAGTTCCTCGATGTTTCGCCACGCCAGCAGCCCCACCAAACGCCCCAGCAATCCTTCTGCAGACGGGCTTCCGCGCTGTGGCGCGGCCATGAAGATGATCTCATCGACGCCGGGGTAGGGCTTGAACTGGAAAACTCTGCGGAGCGCGGTCAGATCGGTCGCATCGGCATGCAGATTTTCAACAGGCACGGAAAACGCCGCATCCCACACGGCTGGCGTGCTTTGCGCGCACAGCAAACGCGCAATCACACCACCCATGCTGTGCCCGATCAGCACGACACCTTGCCTTGCGTGTGCATGACCGTCCGGATCGAGGATGGCCCAGGCTCCATCGATGTAGTGCTGGACGCGATAACGCTCCACCAGCAACGGCGCGTTGGACTGATAGACGATGTGCCAGATCTGGTAGCGCCGATGAAGTTCCGGGTCGCCCATGATCGCGTTGCTCAACCGCGCCCAGATCACCGGACTGCTGCCGAGGCCATGAATCATGATGATGGGCGTCTTGTTCGGATCGTAGTCGTCCAACAGAAACAAACCTGATCGCTTGCCCAGTTCCGCTCCGCCGATCATGCCCCACCACGCCAATCGCTTTAGTCGCGATCGCTCCAGCAGCTGCGCATAAGGGGCCGACCGATCTTCGGCAAGCGCATAGTGGTTGCTGCCCGCGACGTGTTCGGGTTGAAGCACGGTGTTCTGCAGCACCAGAACGGGTGTGTCGTCGTGATGCTTGGGATCAGCTGGCGCCTCCAGCCACATGGTCACTGGCCGAAACACGCCCTCCGGCGGATAAAGATGGCAGATGGGTCGATCGGAACAAGGCAGTGCGAACGCGACAAGCGCCACACCGAACCCGGAATGCTGATAGCGAACGCCATTCAAAGCTTCCATCGGCACCTGGTCGGCAGGCTCCAGGTAGACGCTGTTACCGAGGCTATCGGGCACGCCTCGGAATTCGACGTGGATCGCGACGCCTCCCGGTGACGACGGCCCTACTGTCACGCCGATAGGGCCGCCTTGCGCCACAAGATCGAAGTAGGCGCGACTGCATTGCGTGGCAAGCAGCGCGGCCGCTGTTTGCGTCGTCGCCTTTTCGGCAGCCATGGCGTCATGCGCCAGCGTTGCGCAATGTATCCATGCCTCCGCTTGAGTCCGCGCAGATTGGCCCCGGATGGCCTGCGCCTGCCAGGTGTGCGCCTTCTCGAGCAATGCGTCGGCAGAGCGTTGGGAAACGCGCCCGCCGCTCATCGATGCGCAACCGGGCAAGCAGCCCAAGCACGCGGCGCATGCCAAGCACGCTAGAACCCTCACGACCGAAACGTAACGCGACATGCGGACATGCTCCGTACGATCCGTCATCACCCGACCTTCTTCGCGCTCGAAGAGAGCCCCTCCACGACATGCGACCGTCGAACGCCACGCGATGACGTCTCACCGTGCACGATCCGAACTGCGCAGCACAACCAGTCTACTCTGGGCTGCATGGGCAGGTTGGGTCGAAAGCGAACAGGAGCGGCAAGCCGTGTAGACACGGATGGAAATGAGCACAGGCCGTACCGAATAGGATGCCGACTACTGATGAAGGCCCAATACCGATTTGGGTTCCAGGAATGCCTCCAGCCCGAAGCTGCCGTATTCACGACCTATCCCCGATTGTTTGAAGCCACCAAACGGTGCCTTCGGTTCGTGGGTCAGGGTGTTTATCAGCACGCGCCCGGCATCGATACGCGATGCGATGGCACTGGCCCTCGCCGAATCACGCGACATGACATAAGCCTGCAGACCGTAAGGCGTGTCGTTAGCGATAGCGACGGCATCTTCCTCATCGCGATACGCAATGACCGACAGCACCGGGCCAAAAATTTCCTCGCGCGCAATCGCCATGCTGTTTCGCACATCGCTGAAAATCGTGGGCTTCACAAACCAGCCTTCGCTCACGTTATCGGGCAAACCTTCTCCGCCCGCCAGCAGACGCGCGCCTTCGTCGATGCCGAGCCGGATGTAGCGCTGTACACGATCCCATTGTTTCTGGCTGACCATCGGACCGACATCGGTTTTCGCATCGCGCGGATTACCCGCAATCGTTTGCGCAACGATCTGTTTGGCGACCGCTTCAAATTCGGACATCCGACTTTCCGGCACCAGAATGCGCGTTCCGGCAATACATGCCTGACCGCTATTCATGAAGCCCGCCTGGATCGCCATCGGTACGGCCTGTGCAAAGTCGGCATCGTCAAGAATCACTACGGGCGACTTGCCACCGAGCTCCAGCGTCACGCGCTTCAGCGTTTCCGCACCCGCACGCACAATCGCCTTGCCGACGGCGGTAGAGCCCGTGAATGAGATCTTTGCGACATCCGGGTGTCCGACGATTTCTGCGCCGACGGTTTCACCGCGTCCGGTGACGATGTTGAATACACCGGCAGGCGCGCCGGCTTCATGCAGGGCTTCCATGACGATGCGCGTCTGTAGCGCGCTCATCTCGCTGGGTTTGATCACCGCTGTGCAGCCGGCGGCAATGGCTGCTGCGAGCTTGCCGCAGATGAAACCGGCGTTGCTGTTCCATGGCGTGATCAGACCCGCCACGCCTAGCGGCTGCATCACTACCTCGGCGCTACCCATGCGACGTTCAAACGAATAGTCCTCCAGAGTGATCGCTGCATCGAGCAAGACACTCGATGCGTGCTTGGCCATCCAGCGGCCGCGCGAAACGGGCGCGCCGTATTCCTCGATGATGGCCTCATTGAGGTCGTCTTCGCGCGCCTCGATAGCGGCGTGCATGCGCCGAAGCAGGGCGACGCGTTCGGCCTTGCTGGTGCGCGAGAACGTGACGAAGGCGCGCTTCGCTGCCTCGATGGCCAGCTTTGCGTCGCGTGCGTCGGCCAGCCTTACGGTGCCTATGACCTTGCCCGTGGCGGGATTGAACAGATCGAATCGCTCTTCACCCTCCGGGGTTACGAAAGCGCCGTCGATGTAAATGTGTTCTATGTGATGCATATGGGGGTCTCATGGGGTGGTGTGTGCTTTCCAAGATGCGCCCAACAGACTAATCTGATAAGACATATAAAAAGGGATGACTTATCCCGGTAATCAGGACAATGCGCTCAGGCCTGACCGAACTCGAAGCGATACTGGCGGTGGCAAGGCATCGGAGTTTCCGCGCGGCTGCCGCGGATCTTGAAATGTCGACCTCGGCGCTCAGTCAGGCCGTGGCTGCGCTGGAGTCGCGCATCGGCGCGCGACTATTCAATCGAACGACCCGCAGCGTGTCGCTGTCCGAAGCGGGTGAGCGGTTTGTCGCGGAGATCGCGCCGGCACTGGAGGCCATCGGCAACGCGATTGACCACGCCGGAAACCAACAGAACGAACTGAGCGGCACGTTGCGGATCAATACGTCGGTCGGTGCGGCGCGACAAATCATGGCTCCGTTGTTGATCGCTTTTCTGCAGCGCCATCCGCAAATGAAGCTGGATCTGGTGACTGAAGGCCGCATGGTCGATATCGTCGGCGATGGTTTTGATGCAGGCGTGCGTCTCGCCGAAAACGTGCCGCAGGATATGATCTCCGTGCCACTGCGCATGCCTCAACGGTTTGCTGTGGTGGGTTCCCCGTCGTACTTCGCCAATCATCCGGTGCCGCGACATCCTGCCGATCTCGCCGATCACGTCTGCATCCGCAGTCGACTGCCGAGCGGTGGCATCTATCACTGGGAGTTTGAACGCGGCGGTCACGCCGTGCGTGTTGATGTACGTGGCGCGCTGACGTTGGACGAACCCAACCTCATGTTGGAAGCAGCTCGCGCCGGCCTCGGGCTTGCTTATCTCACCGAGTGGAACGTCGCAGCCGACCTTGCCTCCGGCGCACTCCTTCGCGTTCTCAAACCATGGACACCAGCGTTCGAAGGCCTGTGTCTTTACTACCCCGGCCGGCGACATGTGCCGGCCGGATTGCGCGCCTTGATCGAACTGATCCGCGAGAAGCGATCGAGCTAGGGTCAGGGCTCATAAACCGAACGAAAACTCGGGTGACGGCATTGAGCTCGGGACGAAACTCAATCAGCCGGCTGGCGCCTTATCGGTGTTAAAGGCCAATTGAGCGGCGAAAGCTCGCTGGTATGCGGGGCGCGCTTCGCCGCGGGCAACGTAGGCGGCCAGGCTGGGAAATTCATTCAGAATGCCCGATCGTCTCGTCCTAAGCAGCACCGACACCATGACCAGGTCGCCCGCGCTGAACGCGCCATCCAGCCATTCGGCATCACCCATGCGCGCGGAGAGTTGACCCAGCCGATGGCGGACGCGATCGGCGACCACCGGCAGGCGGTCCTTAGCCCAGGGTTGATCGCTCTCCGCAATCTTGGCGTTGGATAAATCAAGGATCGGCGGCTCCACCGAGTTGAGCGCCGCAAACATCCATGTGATCGCGCGCGCCCGGGCGTTTGCGTCCTGCGGCAACAAACCCGGATGGCGCGAGGCGATATGGAAAATGATCGCGCCTGACTCGAACAGCACTAGATCGCCTTCCTCATAGGTTGGAATCTGGCCGAAGGGATGGAGGGCCAGATGTGCTGGCTCCTTCATCGCGGAGAATGAAACGGGACGAACCTCGTAGGGTAGGCCTGCTTCTTCGAGCACCCAGCGAACGCGCGTATCGCGCGCCAGCCCCATGCCGCCATCGGGTGACCGTTCAAAGGCAGTAATGGTGATAGTCATCGGGGTCTCCTGATGATTGTGATTGCACGCCGCCATCCCCGGTAGCCATGGCACCGACGATTGGTTTCAACATGGGTCGCTTTTCTTGCCCTGTTTGAAATGACGACGAACCGCCCGTTGTCGGATCGACATGCCTCACTTTGAGCGCTTAGCCACGTTAGCAACCGACCGAACGTACCGGAACCTGGATCAGTACCAACCAGCGACGATGACTTATAAGACCGAAATTCGCACGATGGAATGGGATTCGGTCACTGCCCTTTCTTGAACAGGTCCTGGAAGATCAGGGGGCCCCAGATCCCGTTCCGCGCCTGCACGAGCTGACCGCCTTCCGCGATCTTGCCGAGACTGACCGGCGCATAGCCGAGTTGCTCGACCAGGGCGGCGACCGTTGCGGTCGCGCTTTCATCGTCGCTCGACAGGAATACAACCCGTCGTCCGCCGTTGATGGCCGGGTCTTCCGCGAGCACGCGGGCAGGCAGATGGTTAAACGCTTTGACCAATTGCGCGCCGGGCAGGGCTCGGGCTATGACCGAAGAGGAAGGAACGCCGCCCAAATCGTCGAGACTGTTCGTCACATCGATCACGATCTTGCCCTTCCAGCTTGCCCGAGCCTTCGCGACCTCTCGGTGCTGCTCGTACAGGACAGCCAGCATCACGATGTCGGCCTCGAGCGCGTCCTTCAAGGTCTTGGGAATGATCGTCGGGCCGATCGCGTTTGCTTGCGGCACGAGCGCTTCAGGCGGGTGCCTGCTTGCTACCGCCACGTCGATGCTCTTGCGGGCGAACATGCGGGCCAGCGCCTGGCCGACCGCGCCGAAACCTACGATTGCGTAGCTCATGTTGTCGTTCCGATCGGTGTTGAAGTGGGTTGCCCGGAGTGCCGGCGCTCGCATGCTTTTCGGCGCGATGTCAGATGGCCGAGAAGCCGCCGTCGACAGACAAGTCCACGCCATTTACGAAGCTCGAATCGTCTGAAGCGAGAAACAGCGCGGCCGTCGCGATTTCCTCAGGACGCCCCATCTTTCCCCGCGGGATCAGGGATTCGAACATCTGCTTCGCCTCCTCGGTGAGAACTTGGTCCTGCATCGGTGTGGCGATCGGCCCGGGGCTCAGCACGTTTACCCGGATATTTCTGCCCTTCAGTTCGTTGAGCCAGGTGCGTGCGAATGAGCGCAACGCCGCCTTGCTCGCCGCATACACGCCGTAACCAGGAAAACCTTTCACCGAAGCAACCGACCCGGTCATGAAGATCGATCCGCCATCGTTGAGCAGCGGCAACGCCTTCTGAACCGTAAACAGCGTGCCGCGTGTATTCAGGTCGAAGGCCGCATCGAAATGCTGCTCGGTAATCTCGCCCAGCGGGACGGCTTCGCCGATGCCGGCGCTCGCGTACAGGACGTCGATCCTGCCCTTTTCACGCTTGACCGTATCGAACAGACGGTCGAGGTCGTCGAGATTGGCCGCGTCGCCGCGCACGCCAGTCACGTTCCGCCCAATCAGTTTGACGGCCTCATCGAGCGCCTCCTGCCTCCGGCCCGTGATGAAAACGTAGGCACCTTCTTCGACGAACCGCTTGGCGCTCGCCAGCGCCATGCCGCTCGAACCGCCCGTGATGACTGCAACCTTACCTTCAAGCTTTCCCATGACTTTTCACCTTTCGTCGCGTCGGACAGCGGCTCTGTTCCCATGGGGACAAGGGCGCTGTATCTTGTGGATCACCGATCCAGATCCCAATTCAAGGTATTCGGATCACTGATCCGAATATATGGATCAGTGATCCGTTTGTCAAGGCAGCCCATGCGAGCCGACGCCAGAAAAAATTACAGCCACCTACTTGCAGTCGCGCGCGACGTCGTCGCGGAGGATGGTGTCGATGCGTCCATGCGAGATATCGCCCGCCGGGCCGACGTCGGGCTGGCCACACTGCTTCGTCATTTCCCGACGCGAGAAGCTTTGTTCGAAGCGTTGATGTGCAGAAATCTGGACGCACTGACGCGCATGGCAGGCGAACTCGAAACGTCGAGTCCCCCTGACGAAGCGCTCGTGTCCTGGTTTCGCGAAGGGGTGGCGTTCGTCCAAAGCTATCGCGGCGTTGTCGACTTGATGGCGAGCGCCCACGCGGACCCGGACTCCGCGCTTTACGTTTCATGCGCAGCGGTGCACGCAGTGGGCGCGCGACTACTGCTCCGCGCTCAAGCCGAGGGAACGGCACGCGCCGATATGGATGGGGACGACCTGTTCGCACTGATGTCGTCGCTCGGCTGGCTCGCCGGCCAACCCGCATTCGCGCCGCGGGCCGATCATCTCTTTCACATTATCGCGAGCGCCATCCTGACAAACCCGTCGAGCAAGGATGACAAGAAGGCCACTGGACAGAACGCCAAAGTCTCTACGTTTTAGCACCCACCCACTTGCGCAGCACGTTGGCGTGAATCCCCACGTCTTGTTATGCCTGCGCCCCATCACACCTGAACTCGGTGTCTGTGAAGCCGGCAGTAGCTCAGCAGCTCATGCTGATGCCGGAAGATGTGTTTTCCGAAGTTCATCCATAAATTCTGCGCGCAGTTCAGGCCCACCTTCTTTCAAGGTGCGAGCCAGACCCTGCAACTTGGAAGTGGGCAAATACTCGTCTCCCCATGCAGCCATTTCCAACAGAAGAGGAACCAGCGCGATGCCTTTCTCCGTAAGGCTATAAATCGCTTTCTGTTTATGGGTCGGGTCATCGGACTTGGTAATGATCCCTTGTTCGACAAGCTTTCGAAGTCGGTCGGCAAGGATATTCGATGCGATGCCCTCCAAAGATTGGGTCAGGAGTTCGCGGAAATGCCTTCGATTGACGAAAACGATGTCGCGGATGACGAGCAACGTCCATTGATCGCCAAGCACTTCGACCGTTTGGTTGATGACGCATTCGGATCTATGACTCGTGCGCACGCTGCTTCCAACTTGAATGGACATTCCAGCCCCATTCTACGACTTTAAAACCAGTTGCATAATATAACCAGTTGTATCAGTGTACTGGTTGTTATGAGCGAGATCCGTCCAGCTGGCGCTCGCGTGTAACGCTGCGTTGTCAGGAACCTGGGGGCTGGGACTGAAACTTCGTGGGAGGCAAAAATATGAACATGTTCAAGCAGCTACGCAATCTCTGGATGCCGTGCGCTACGATTTTTGCTCTGACTTGCTTTGGCAATGCCTTCGCTCAGGTGAGCTACCAAGTGACCGATCTGGGCGTTCCGAAGAATGACAATTATTCGATGATCATGTCCGTCAACGATGAGGGCTGGTCGGAGATCATGGCTGGGAACTTTCTACCGGGGCAGGGCGATTCGTTATCCGGGGTACCTCTAAACGGACGCGCACTGATAAACGTCGACGGATACTACGTCGATCTCGGCACGCTCGGCGGACCGAACAGTTGGATGAACTTTGGCGAGATCAACGACTTCGCACAGGTAGTGGGTGATTCCGAAACGGCTGTCCCAGACCCGAACGGCGAAGACATTTGCGGATTCGGCACTCACCTTACGTGTCTTCCGTTTCTTTGGCAGCCCTTCCATATGAGCGCCCTCCCAACACTAGGCGGAAATAACGGGGAGGCGAGCGCGATCAATAACCTTGGACAAATCGTTGGCATGGCGGAAAACGGTGCCGTGGACCCCTCATGTCAGGCGGGCACCATCAATAATCGGGTTCAATTGCCGGTGTTGTGGGAAAACGGCAACGTCCACGCTCTGCCTACGGTAGATCATGATCCAGACGGGTTCGCATTTTGGATCAACGATCGTGGCCAGGCCGTCGGCTACTCGGGAAACTGCAGCGGACCCATTCACGGCATATTGTGGGAAAACCGCACTGCGTCTGCGCTTGCGGACCTCGGAACCGGCGGCTTCGCTGAGAACATCAACGACGAAGGCCAAATTGTTGGAACAGTCGGTAGTGCTGACGGAACGACCCAAACTGGCGCGATTTGGCAGATTGTCAAAGGCACAGGCACCACCAAACTCACCACAGTGCTCGGACTGCTGCCGGGAGATGCCGCGGGCCTAGCTTTCGGCAACAACAACCAGGGCCAGGTAGTGGGGGGTGAGTGGAACGCCAACTTCTTCTGGTCTCATGCCTTCATCTGGCAGAACGGCGTAATGACCGACCTCAACACGCTGTTCCCTGCCAGTTCCAACCTGTTCGCGACCTTCGCCGCCAAGATCAACAACCGCGGACAAATCGGAGGCATGGCAATCGTATGCAGCGGGCCGCACCAGGGCGAGATGCACGCCTTTCTAGCAACCCCTGTGAAGCAAAGCGCGGGTGAATCGATTGCACAGGCCGCACCTAATTGCCTGCAATCCAATTTCCCCGCAGCGGACGCTGTCAATCGACTTTTGAAGAAATCCGGACCCGGCGGCCGATTCGTGCGTTAACGAGCGTTTTCGAAGCGTCATTGAACCGCACTCAAACAACGTGGACGCATGCAGTCAGCGCGAAAGGTGGCGCTGACTGCATGCGCGAGTTGGAGCTCATTGTTTCGGCAAGCTTTGCCTTCAGAAAATCCGCACTTGGCTGCAATGCTGGCTCATAGACACATACAAACTTTGGTGTTCTGCCCACCCAAGTGATTTGACGCGCGAGTCTCATCACGTCCCATTTGCACCAAACGAGCGCATTGCCCATGATGGTGCAATGAGCGAGCAGTCGTTCCAAAGCTGGGCGGAGCAGATGGCGACCGGATTGGCGGTGGTCGACGGGCATTTGCGGGTGCAGTGGATCAATGCTGCGCTGGCGGAGTTGCTGGGCCTGGGGTTGCGGCATGCGCAGGGGCAGGCGCTAGCGGCGCTGTTGCAGGATCCGGGAGTGGCGGAGCAGGCAGCGCGCAGTCTGGTGGAGCAGCGTTCGGTGCAATGCAGGGGCGTGGCCTTGTCGGGGGCGCACGGTGGCAGGCAGCGGGTGGATGTGTCGTTGCAGCCGCTGGATGAGAACAGCTTGTTGGTGGAAGTGCATGCCTTGGCCGAGTCGTCGCCGACCGTGTCGCCGTTGTCGGCGACACTGCGTGGCTTTGCACATGAGGTGAAGAACCCGCTGGCCGGTTTGCGCGGGGCGGCGCAGTTGCTGCAGCGCCGGCTGGACGATGCGGATATGCAGGCGCTGGCGGGTTTGGTCATTGCAGAGGCGGATCGGTTGGCCACCTTGGCGAATCGTCTGCTGCATCACGATGGCGCCCCGCGCTGGGGTGAAGTGAATCTGCATCAGTTGCTCGAGCGTTTGAGCGAGTTGATCCAGGCCGAACCGTCGCCACCGCGTCTGCGTCATGACTACGATCCGAGCTTGCCGGATGTGCATGGCGATGCCGATCGTCTGCAGCAAGTGATGCTCAATCTTGCACGCAACGCGATCGAGGCGGGTGCGCAAACGTTGATCTTACGCAGTCGCGTCGAACATGGCGTGCGTGTGGGCGACCGTATGTTTCGCAGTGCGTTGCGGTTGGATGTGATCGACGATGGTCCGGGCGTGCCCGCGAGTTTGCGCGATACCTTATTCGAGCCATTGGTATCGGGGCGCGCTGACGGTACGGGTTTGGGTTTGGCCTTGTCTCGGGAAATCGCCTACGAGCATGGCGGCGAATTGCGGTTTGTAAGCCGACCGGGCGAAACGATGTTCTCTCTCTACCTACCCTTGCCGCCGCGCGTCGGCGCGGCAGTGACTGCTGGACGTTCCGATGGCTAAACACTCCGATACTTCCGGCATCTGGATCGTCGACGACGATCGCGGCGTGCGCTTCGTGTTGGCTGAGGCTTTGCGTGATGCAGGGCTCGCCGTACGCGAGTTCGGCGACGCGCAGAGCGTACGCGCCGCGCTGCGTGACGCCACACCGGCGTTGCTGATTACCGATGTGCGTATGCCTGGCGAAAGCGGACTGGCACTGCTGGACGAGTTGCGCGCCAGGCAGATAGGGCCGGTGATCGTGATGAGTGCGTATACCGATGTCGCCACCACAGCGGCAGCGTATCGCGCCGGTGCAGTGGATTACCTCGCCAAGCCGTTTGATCTGGATCAGGCGCTTGCAGCCGTGCAGCGTGCGTTGGCCGATGTGCCGCATGCCGACGTAGTCGCCGAGATGCCGAGCGTGCCATCGCATGCATTGCTCGGTGAAAGCGCGCCGATGCGCGAGGTGTTCCGATTGATCGGTCGTGTCGCGGCCAGCGATCTGAATGTGCTCGTCACCGGTGAAACCGGCACAGGCAAGGAATTGGTAGCGCGCGCGTTGCACGAGGAAAGCGCGCGTCGCAGTAAGCCGTTCGTGGCACTCAATACCGCGGCGATTCCTAGTGAGTTGTTGGAAAGCGAATTGTTCGGTCACGAAGCGGGTGCATTTACCGGCGCAACGCGACGTGTGGCGGGGCGCTTCGAGCAGGCCGAGGGCGGCACGCTGTTTCTCGATGAAATCGGCGATATGCCGCTGATCTTGCAGACGCGGCTGTTGCGCGTGCTGGCGGGTGGCGAGTTCTATCGTGTCGGTGGGCGCGAGCTTATTCGCTGCAACGTACGCATCGTCGCCGCTACGCATCAGGATCTGGACGCACGTGTCACCGCGGGGCAATTCCGCGCCGACCTCAAGCATCGACTGGATGTAGTGCGTATTGAATTACCTCCGCTGAGGCAGCGGCGCAGCGATATTCCCTTGCTCGCGCAACACTTCCTCGCCAGCGCTGCGCAGGAGTTGAAACTTCCGCCCAAACGTTTCTCCAAAGCGGCGCTGAAGTCGATCGCGCAACGTGATTTTCCCGGCAATGTGCGCGAGCTGGAAAATCTTTGCAGGCGTCTGGCGGTCATTGCGTCGGGTACGGAGATCTTGCCTGCCGATCTGGGAAAATCCGCGGAAGCGCCACGCGGCGACTGGACGGACGCATTGCGCGACTGGGCCGAACGGGCGCTTGCGCACGGCGAGGCGGATATCCATACGCGCGCACGCGAGGCACTCGATCGTGTCTTGCTCGAAGCGGCGCTGGTCGCCAGTGACGGTCATCGCCAACACGCGGCGACTGCATTGGGCGTTGGACGTAACACGCTGACGCGAAAGCTGGGTGCGTCGCGCACACGGCGCAAGTCATGAAGATCCGAGAGGAGTTTTGAAGGTGTCGACATTGAAGATTCGTCATACCGAGCGCAGCGACATCGCGGCGCTGGTCGAATGGAACGCAGCGATGGCGTGGGAAACCGAGCAGAAGCGGCTCGACACGCAAGTGTTGATGCGTGGCGTGACGGCGGTGTTCGACGAGCCGCGCCGCGGGTTTTATTTGATGGCTGAGCGTGACGGCCAGGCAGTGGGTTGCCTGTTGGTGACGTTTGAATGGAGCGACTGGCGCAACGGCGATTTCTGGTGGATCCAGAGTGTCTACGTCGTGCCGGAAGCGCGTCGAGGCGGCGTGTTCCGTGCGCTACATGCCGAAGTCGCGCGGCGCGCGTCAGATGCGGGCGCGGTAGGTTTGCGACTGTATGTGGAAACGGAGAATCGGCGCGCGCAGAGTACGTATCGGGAGCTTGGCATGGCGGAGTGCCATTACCTGATGTACGAACAAATGATCTGACGGCTCAGACAAGCTGCTCGGCAAGGCGCTTTTCAAGAATTTCAGCGGGCATGGGTGCACCGAACAGGAACCCTTGCAATTGCGAACATCCTGCCTCGCGCAAAAAGGCACTTTGCGCTTCGGTCTCCACCCCTTCGGCAATCACGTCTTTGTTGAGACTGCGCGCCATCGCGATGATGGCGCTGGTGATCGCGGCGGTCTCCGCATCCTGGGTGATGTCGCGCACGAAGGCCCGGTCGATCTTCAGCGCATCGACCGGGAAGTGTTTGAGGTAGGAAAGGCTGCTGTAACCGGTGCCGAAATCGTCCAGCGACAGGCGCACGCCGCGATGACGAATGCGGCGGAGCAGGCGGATGGTGCCGTCACCGCCGGACATCATCGTGCGTTCGGTCAGCTCCAGCTCAAGCAGGCTGGGATCGAGACCGGTTTCGTTGAGGATGCCATCGAGTCGTTCGTAGAAGCCTGCGTACTGAAATTGCAGCGGCGAGACATTGACCGAGACCGGAATCGGCCACCCTTCGCGTTGCCAGATGCGCGCTTGAAGACAGGCCTCGCGTAATGCCCACTTGCCGATCGAGACAATCAAGCCGGTGTCTTCCGCCACGGGGATGAACTGGTCCGGTACAAACAGATCCTCGCCGTCCACCTGAAGGCGCAGCAGTGCTTCCGCCCCCACGATATGGCCGAGCACGGCATCGACCTTGGGTTGGTATAGCAGCGAAAGCTCGCCGTGCGCCAAGGCGTGGCGCAGCACGTCTTCGATGCGCTGGCTGGCGGCGGAGCGCTGGCTCATCTCCGGCGCGTAGAAGCGGTAGCCGTGGCGGCCCTGGGTTTTCACTTCGTACATCGCGGCATCGGCAGCGCGCACTAGCGCATCTGGTTCGATGGCATCCTGCGGAAACAGGCTGATGCCGATGCTGACCCGAATGTCGAGCGGGGGCAGGGTCGTTATACGTGTTTGCGCGCAAGCATCGACCAGTTTCTGGGCGAAACTGGCGGCCTCGTCCGCATCGTCCACGCGCGGAAGCAGTATCACGAATTCGTCACCTGTGTAGCGGAAGGCCAGATCTTCGCTATCACGCAATGTGCCGCGAATCTGATGGGCGACGGCTTGCAGTACCTGATCACCGACGCCGTTGCCAAGGGTGTCGTTGATGCGCCGGAAATGATCCAGATCCAGGTAGAGCAATGCGCATTGGCGGTGTCGCTGCGTCGCCATCGCCGTGGCCTGTTCAATGCGCGCATTCAGCAGGCTGCGATTGGGTAATCCGGTGAGGGTGTCGTGTTGGGCGAGCTGGATCAGCTTCAGCGCCAGCGTGCGATTCTCGCTGATGTCGTGGCACACGAGTACGCCGCCGGTGACGTTGCCCGCATGATCGTGGATCAGTGCGGCTGAATTTTCGATCGGCGTTTCGAAGCCGTTGCGGTGAAGCAGGATCGCGCGGCCGCTGAAATCGACGCTGGCGTTGCGACGCATGGCCTGCCGTAATGGATTGTCCAAGGGCTGCCGGTTGTTGATATCGCGCAAGCGGAATACGTCATCCAGCGGGCTGCCTTTCGCGTCGGTGCTCGACCAGCCGGTCATGGCTTCGGCGATCGGGTTGAGCGATGTGACGTTGAGGGCGAGGTCGGTGGTGATGACCGCGTCGCCGATCGAGTTCAACGTTACTTCGGCGAGTTGGCGCTCGCGGAACAGCGCTTCTTCGTATTGCTTGCGCTTGGTGATGTCCTGGACCTGGCTCACCACATAATTCAGTTGGCCGGATTCGCTGCGCACTTGCGACACACTGAGCAACACATGCACGACATGTCCATCGCGATGAATGTAGCGTTTCTCGGTCTGGAAGGCCTCGCGCTTGCCGTTGGTGATCTGCGCGGCCAGCGCCTCGCTCAAGGCCACGTCATCGGGATGGGTGACGTCTTGCCAGGTCAGCGCGCGCATCTCCGCTTCGCTGTAGCCGAGCATGCCGCATAGTGCGGCGTTGACGCGCTGGTAGCGGCCGTCGGGAAGAATCAGTGCCATGCCGACCGCCGCATGCTGGAATGCTTGCGAAAAGCGCTGCTCACTCTCGCGCAGTTGCTCTTCCAGTGCATGGCGTTCGGTAATGTCAGTAAAGACGGTGAGCACCCCACGCAGCGCGCCATGTTCGTCCAGGTCGGGCGTGAAGCTGCCGTGGACGTAACGACGGGCCGGCCCGCTGAACAGCTCGCCTTCGTAAGTGGAAGCGTGACCGCCCAATGCTTGCAACAGCGCGGCGCGGGCGCGCAGGTAACTTTCCGGGTCCATCACCTCGCTGACCGGTCGGCCCATGATCTTGTGCGGATCGATCTCGAACCATTGGCGATGCGCTTCGTTGGCGAATACGAAGCGTTCGTCCGGATCGATATAGGTGATCAGCGCGGGGACGCTCTGCACGACATGCGCAAGCAGGTCCGGCCCCGGTTGCAGGGGCGTCGGATCGGCCTCGATGGGGTGCGTCACCTTCGGCATGGAGGTTCGCCGTCTCAATCGGTCATGGCTCGTGTTCGCACATCATGCGCCGGACCGAGTGCGGTTTGCACCATGCGCGTGTGCGCTAGGGTCGTCGAGTGGTCAGTGCAAGGCGGTGGCGGGTGCGCCGAGTAGGCCATGTTCGTCCAGCTGGATGCTGCCGAGCGCATGCAGGTCGCTGGCGGTGCCGAAGCGATCGGCGAGCAAGGTGACCAGCGGGCCCAGTGCCGCCGGTTGTAGCGGATAAGTATGGGCCAGCGCCCGCGCGCGGCCGCCCGGACCGCGTTGTGCGACGGTAACCGCCACGACGCCGAGTCCGGCAGCTTCGTGGGCGAAAAGGGCGGGCGCATCGTAGGCAGGGTCGGCGGAGGCCACCGTTTCCCCGAGCCAGCCGTTGCCCAGCTCCGCGTGGCCGCCGGGCGGGACATCGAGATGCAGCGAAAGGCCATGCGCCTGCAGGAGGGCGGCATATTGGCGCAACTCGAAAACGATGCCGGCGAAGGCATGGCGACGCTCGGCGATATCGCCGGTTTGAGTGGCCAGCCACTGCGTGGGCGATTGTGCCCACACCTTGCCGTCGGCGTAGCGCAACGCCAAGCCGCGCGCGCTGAGCGTGGTTTCGGCGCGATAGGGCGTCAGCATGGCCGCTTCGAGCAGCTGCCAGAGTGGGGCGAGATTGACGTGTTCGTACTGCACACAGGTCAGTGCGAGCAGATCGTTGCGACTGAGATAACGCACGTGCTCGAGCCGGATGCCGAACGTGCGCATCAACCAGTCGGCGGTGCGCGTGCCGGCTTCGCCGCGGCCGACCAGTTCCACTTCCAGGCGTTCGGACAGTTCGCTGGCCAGCGCCTCGGGGGCCAACAGGCTCAACGGCAGCAGACGCATGGGGCCGTCGGCGTAAGAGGGATCCGGTTCCAGCGGTTGCGCCGGCATCCGGCCTTCGTGGCTGCCGAACGCGACGACGTTCTCCAGCTGACCGCGCGGAATGCGCCGTGCGAGTTCGTCCAACGTGGACCACGCGGGAAAGCCGGGGCGCAGCAATTCGACGGCATCGAACAGCGCGCCGGCCAGCGCCAGCCGCGCTTGCTCCACTTGAGGTACCAGTGCGTGCAGGTCTAGCGCCACCAGCGCAGCCAGCTCAGCGGCCTCATCGCGGTCCAGACTCAGGCGTCGCGGATGCTCGCCCGGGGACAGTTCCAGCGCCAGAACGGCGGGCAAGGCTTGCAGCGGGCCGGCTTCCACGCGGGTATTCCGTATGACAAAGAGCAGCAATTCTAACATTCACGCGTTGGGCGCCGTTTCGGGCTTTCGCCAAGGCGCCGAGCGGGTTAGCCTTGCCGGATCAGGCGTATTTGGACAGTCAGGCTATGGAAAACACGCAGCAGCGCGTCGGTGTGATCGGCGGTGTGCGCATCCCGTTCTGTCGCAACAATACGGCGTATGCGGACGTGGGCAACTTCGGTATGTCGGTGAAGGTGCTGGGTGCGTTGGTCGAGCGTTTCGGCTTGCACGGCGTGGAATTGGGCGAAGTGGCGATGGGCGCGGTGATCAAGCACTCGTCCGAGTGGAATCTGGCCCGTGAAGCGCTGCTCAGCTCCGGTCTGGCGCCGACTACGCCGGGCATCACCACCGCGAGGGCCTGCGGCACCTCGCTGGATAACGCCATCATCATCGCCAACAAGATCGCCGCCGGACAGATCGAAGCCGGCATTGCCGGCGGTTCGGACACCACCAGCGATGTGCCGATTGTCTACAGCCAGCGCCTGCGCAAGCGTCTGCTGGCCGTCAATCGCGCCAAGACGCCGATGGAGAAACTGAAAACCGCGGTGCGCGGCTTCGCCTTCAGCGAGCTGAAGCCGTCGTTCCCCGGCGTGGCCGAACCGCGCACGGGCATGTCGATGGGCGATCACTGCGAAAAGATGGCACGCGAGTGGCACGTCGGGCGTGAGGATCAAGATCGTCTCGCGCTGGAAAGCCATCGCAAACTGGCTGCGGCCTATGACGGGGGCTTTTTCGAGGATCTGGTTGTGCCGTTTCGCGGTTTGAAGCGCGATGGTTTCCTGCGTCCCGACACCACGATGGAAAAACTGGCCGGATTGAAGCCGGCGTTCGACAAGACATCCGGGCTAGGCACGCTCACTGCCGGCAATTCCACGGGCTTGTCCGATGGCGCCGCCGCAGTGCTGCTGGCGAACGAAGCGTGGGCCGCCAAGCGCGGTCTGAAAATCCAGGCCTATGTGCGTGATGCCGAAGTTGCCGCGGTGGATTTTGTGCATGGCGAAGGCTTGCTGATGGCGCCCACGGTGGCCGTGCCGCGTATGCTCGCCCGTCATGGTTTAACGCTGCAGGATTTCGATTTCTATGAAATCCACGAAGCCTTTGCCGCGCAGGTGCTATGCACGCTGCGTGCGTGGGAATCGGCCGATTACTGCAAGAATCGGCTTGGTCGCGATGCGCCGCTGGGCAGCATCGATCCGGCCAAGCTCAATGTGCACGGTTCCAGTCTGGCGGTGGGGCATCCGTTTGCCGCCACCGGTGCGCGCATCGTCGCCACGCTGGCCAAGTTGCTGGAACAGAAAGGTTCGGGTCGCGGATTGATTTCCATCTGTACCGCCGGCGGTATGGGTGTGACGGCGATACTCGAAAGATAATTTCTAGAGAACGTTTTGCCCGCTTGCGCCGAACGCAATGATCAGGCGCGTGTAGAGCAGCTTGGGTGATATATCGACGTCGGGGAAATCGCCGGCGGGTGCGTAGCAGCGGCTGAAATCCGGATCGGTCGGCAGCAGCGGACCGCAGCCAGGTTTGATGTCGTAGCTGGTGGCGTAGCGAAACGGCCAGATGTCGAACAGCGGAAGCTTTGCCGAGAGATCGCCGATGGCCTGACTGATTTGGCCGAGCACCGGAATAGTCGGCTTGCGTGGCGCGATGATCCAGGCATTCTGAGGCTCGGTGGCCTGCATGATCGAAGCGCGCAGCTGGCTGGCGAAACGCTGGTCGTAAATGATCACGCCGGCTTCGGTGTTGTAGTGGTCCGAGCGCGGATCGAAATTGTGCGAGCCGACCATGGCCAGGCTGTCGTCGACGACTAGCGATTTAGCGTGCAAGCCAAAACGGCGTCCCGAGCTGACCAGCGGTGCGGGCCGATTGCGACGGCCGTTGCTGCCGAACAGGCCTGGCCGGCGGTCGGTGCCCGGAAAGCGTTTGTGCTTGGCACCTGCCATCCCCGGGACTGCCGGCGTTGTTTCGTCGCCATCTTCGTCGTCGACATTGGCCTGCAAGTAGGCGTCGTCGGCGAATTCGGCATGCGGCTTCATTTCGTAGATATCGAAACCGTACCGGGTGAGGTAAATCTTGCGACGCTTGTAAGACACGGCATACACCGCGAACGCATCGGTGGAAGCCAGCGAATTGGTGGAGACAATGATCTGTGGCGGCGGAACTTGTCGGCGCAGATTTTTGAAGATCTTTTGCGCACGCCGGCTCATCACCAGATAGGGCGTTTGCATCACCACCTCGTGTTGCGCACCGCTGAGCAAATGCATCAGGTGCGTGGTGAATTCCTGCGCATCGCGCTTGGTCGGTTGGTCGGTTTTGGCCGGTCGATCGCTGAAGAATTCGACCTTGCCGGTATGCAGACTGGTATCGACCAGATGTTGGGCGAGCCAGTCCGGATCCTCCGCTTCGGCTTGCGCATCGGCCACCCGGTCGGGATCGGTGTAGTGCGGCGCAGGCCAGGGTGGCGGTGCGGGATCGCGGCGAATCAGCCGATTGACATCACGCAGACGGATGAGCGGCACCGAGCGCCGATGATTCCAGAACAGCTTGAAACTGCTGGCCATGTCGCGCGCAGCAGGGCCGCCGACCATCACGTCGCGATCGACGTAATTGAAATCGTTGTCCCAGTTGAAGTAACGGTTCTGGTAATTACGGCCGCCGGTAATGCCGATACTGTCGTCCACCAGCAGCAGTTTATTGTGCATGCGCTGGTTGAACTTCATGAAACAGCAGAGGACGCCTGCTGCAAATTCCAGCGGCGGTGTACGGGAATTCTGGAAAGTCGGGTTATACAGGCGTATCTGCAAGTTGGGGCTGACGCGCGCGAGTCGCTCCAGCAACGCCGGGTCCTCGAATGAGAACAGTTGGTCGGCAAGGATGCGTACGTCAATGCCGCGTCGTGCGGCGTCGATCAGCTCGTTCAATACCAGTTGACCGGTATCGTCCTCATCCCAGATATACGTTTGTACGTCGATCGATTGGCGTGCGGCGCGAATCAGGTTGATGCGAGCGACCAGCGCGGCTTCACTGTCGTCGAGCAGGGTGACCACGTGCTGCGGCTCGCTCGATGTGGAATCGGCCAATGCTTTGTTCGCCGCATCGAGTAGCGGTGATGGAATGGCGCAGTGGTCGGCGCGGTCGCACGTGGTTTGGCGATCGACGCTGGTAGCGACGATGGCATCGGCTTGGCGAATCTGCGCGCGAGTGAGCGTACAGCCCTGCAAAAGGGCGGCCAACAATACTGTGATAAGAAGACCGCAGCGCAATCGCATAGCCACATGATAACGGCCGCCTAGCGACTTTCGCGTTGCAGCGTGATGCTCAGGTTCAGCTCGACGCTATCGGACAGCGCCAGGCGGTCGCTGGTCATGCCAAACGTGCTGCGCTGCAGATTGCCGTGCAGCAGAATCGTGCACGGTTCGCTGGCCAGCCGTTCGCAATGCGTGGGCTGCACCGCGAAGTGTATCGGTGCGGTCACGCCGCGCATGGTGAGATAGCCGGAGAGCATGCCGCCGTGGTCCAGCTCCGCTTGCGCGAAAGGATCGGATACGAAGTGAATGACCGGATGATGTCCGGCATCGAAAAAGGACGGTGCCAGCACCCATTGACGTATGCGCGACGAGGACATCGCAACGCTGTCCACCGCGATAGTGGCATCGACTACCCAGCTATCGGCGCGCGGGCCCGGCAGAACATCGCCCACGACCTGCGTGAAGTGTCCATTGATGCTATCGACCCAGAACAGGCGAACCTCGAAGGTAGCCTGCGATGTGGTCGGATCGATGCGGTAATCGGTTTCGATGGCGGCCGCGAGGGCCGGTAATAAAAGAAACAGTAGGCTTGCGCACCACCTCACGGCGACCAGAACGCATCCAGCCGTGCGTTCCCCGGTTCTAGCGGGCCGTCAAGATGAAGCACCGCCAGGCCGGCCGGCGGCATGCCACGAAAATCGTCCGAGCGGCCTTCCACCAGCAAGGCCACCAGCCGCTCGATGCCCGGATTGTGGCCGACCAGCATCAGTGTGTTGGCATCGCCGTGCTGATCGAGCAGGGCGAGCAGTTCGCCGGGCGTTGCGTTGTAGATCTCTGTCGCGACCTGCATGGTCGGCACGCGAGCCAGCGAGGCAAGCGCGAGATTGGCCGTGGCGCAGGTACGCTCGGAGGGCGAGCACAGCACGCGATCCACGCGTACGCCGTGTGACTTGAGCCAGGCGCCGGCGGCGCGCGCTTCCTGTTCGCCGCGGCCGCTGAGTCGTCGAATGGCGTCGTCGCCGCCCGGCGATGCGGGTTGGGCTTCGGCATGTCTTAGCAGGATCAGTTCATGCATATAAATCCTTAGTGCTGGCGCTTGATCCAGCGCAGCAACGGCGTCCAGTCCTGCTGATGTCCGCGCACCTGCTCGGATCCGTAGTCGAAGATGCCTTTGCCGAGCGAGGTCAACAGAACGTAGGCCTGAGTGTCGCGCAATTGCGCCACGACCGGGAATGGAGCCTGTTCGGCCAATTGTGCGATGGCATCCTGGCTGGCGTGCGTCCATGGCTTGAGCCGGTTGCCGACCAGCGCCACCGGCAACTTGCCGCGTTTGATCCGGCTGATGCTGCGCAGATGCTGCAGGAAGCCCAGCGTGGCGTGCAGGTCAAACGAGGAGGGAAGCGCCGGCACGAGCACCATGTCGGCCTGTTCCAGATAGGGCTCGAGTTCGCGTTCGTGTGAGCCGGCGGCGGTGTCGATCAGTACGCGTTCGGTGTCGGCGGGTACCTTGTCCAGCGCCTTGCGGCCGCCTTCCAGCGCCAATACGCCGGGAACGTTATCCGGCCTTAGGCTGGCCCAGCGGTAACTGGAGCCTTGCGGGTCGCTATCGACGATCGCGGTGCGCTTGCCGTCCTGCGCCCAGTGCGAAGCCAGCTGAGTGACCAGCGTGCTTTTACCGCAACCGCCCTTGCTGCTTGCTACCAGCACCGTAAGCATTGGCTACCCCGAGTGGTGTGAGCTGGGACCAAGGGTAGCGGGGGAATGGGGAGCAAGGGAACAGGGAATCCTGTGACGCATGCTCCCGTCATCGTCATTGAGCCTTCTGCGGTTGCCAGTCTGCTGGCGCGTCGGTCGGAATCCCGTCATCGCGAAGAGCAGCCAGCACCAAGCTCATTTGCGTGCCGCCGGTGCGTGCCAGCGCCAGCAAGTGTTGCGACTGAGCTTTGTCGTTTTGCGCGCGCCAAGACAGCTCGGCGAAGTTCTGTACCTGCCAGACCAGGTTGCGCCGGGCAGCCTGGGCATCCTGCTGTTGGGCAGGATCGGGACTGAGCACTTCGCGCAAATGCAGGCCCAACGAGCGGGCCAGGGGGCTGGAGCCCCATTCCAGCAGCTTGCCGAGTTTCAGGCAGTCGTTCTTGATCGAATCGTCGTCGGACGCGTGGCTTTCGCAATAGGTGGCCGTGTCGTGCAAGGCCGGCTGAGGCATGCCGGCGGCCGAGCCGAAGACGATAAACACCTGCACACCATTGCCGCCCGCGTTCGAGTTCGGGTCGATAGTGGCGTTCGGAGGCGGCAGCGTGCTGACCGTACCGGCCAATGCCTTCAGGCCGATGCCTGAGTAATCGTCATACAACTTGGCGGAAGCCGCGTTCGCCAGGTCCTGGCGCGCGTCCTGCTTCTTCATGGTGTTGACGTCCTGGCTCAGTTTAAGCAGCCAGACTGCCGCGTTATCCGGCGCCTGCTGCACGAGCTGCGTCAAGGCATCGCTGTTGGGACAGCCTTGGGCCTTGGCGTCGCAATCGGCCAGGCGTGCCCAGTTCTCGGCGGGGCCGGCGTCGTCCGCCAGTGCGGCGCGTTCGATCAGCGCATGGAAGCTATTGGATTTGGTCTGGCTGGGCAGCGGGCGAGCCAGCAGGGCGGCGGCCAGCAAGCGCTCGGCATCCGCGCTGGGGGCCAGCACACTGACCAGGTCGCCTTGAAAGGCGAGCAGGGCTTTGTTGCGGGCAGCCGCCGCTTTCGTGGCGCCGGGTGCTGCCGCTTGCGGGGGCGCGGCTACGGTCGCCGAGGCGGCGAGTGCACAGGCTAAAGCGAGGGTCAGGGGACGCCATCCACGCATCAAAGTGCTCCGATATTCATAAAGCGGCCAGCATAACGGGCGTCTATTGAGAAAGTTCTGAACAACAGCCCGCTTGACCGCGGTGACCCATGCCTCACCCGCTCTTGCTAGCATGGCCGCTTGCCATTGCGGTACACGGGAGAATGCTGTGGATTCGTTTTCGATGCTGGCCGACGCGCGTGCCCCGTGGTTTGTCGGGTGGGGCACCTTGGCCTTGATCAACGCCGGACTGGCGCAGGGCAAGAACCGCAATGGACTTTTGTGGTTCTTGCTGTCGTTGCTGCTCGGACCGATCGCTACCCTGGTGCTGGTGCTGTTGCCGAAGGTGCGTAGCCGGTTGTTTTGAGCGATGCCCGCCGTTAAGCGGGCATACCTCTTATTCGCCCAGCGCTTCGCGCATGAACTCAGGCAGCGCCAGCGCACCTTTGTGCACATCGGCGTTGTAGTAGTGGGTAGTGAAGTTTTTGCTGATGGCGCCGCGCTCGCGGAAGCCGGCTAGATCACCACCCTTGCGCGCCATCGTGCAGCTCCACCAACCGGTGGGATAGCACGGCTGCGGGAACGGCAGCGTGCGCACCGCGGTGAAGCCGGCCGTGCGCATGGCCGAGCGCATCGACTTGATCAGCTCCAGGTGGGCCAGCGGCGATTCGCTTTGCTGCACCAGGATGCCACCATGACGCAGCGCCTTGTGGCAGCTGGCATAGAAGGCGGCATTGAACAGGCCTTCGGCCGGACCTACCGGATCGGTCGAGTCGACGATGATCAGATCCAGCGAATCGGGCTCGGCGTCGGCCATGAATTTGATGCCGTCGATAAACAGCAGCTCGGCGCGCGGATCGTTGTTGGATTCGCATAGCTCCGGGAAATACTGCTCGGCGAGGCGCGTCACGCGTTCGTCGATTTCCACCTGCGCGGCGTGTTCCACTTCTTCGTGCTTGAGCACTTCGCGCAGCGTGCCGCAGTCGCCGCCGCCGATGATCACCACGCGCTTGGCACGTGCGTGGGTGAACAGCGCGGGGTGGGTCATCATCTCGTGATAGAGGAAATTGTCGCGGCCAGTCAGCATCACGCAGCCGTCGATCACCATCAGGTTGCCCCAATCGGTGGTCTGGTAGATCTCGATGGTTTGGAACGGGGTTTTCTCGGCATGAAGCGGTTTCTCCAAGCGGTAACCGATGGAGGATCCGGAAGCCTGGTGCGCTTCGGTAAACCAGGAGGGTTGCGACATGACGTGAAGATCCTGTGGAACGGAGTTAAAGAGCGCTAATTGTAGCGGCAAGTGCCATCGCTTGGCTGACCTCAAATTGTCGCGGCTGGCTATTACAATAGGCGTTCGGGTGACGGCGCCATGTGTGCTGCCGCCCGCCTAGCCCTTCCGGCCCCGCGGCGTGCGAGGCTTCCGGCCGGTGGGCTTTGTTGCTCTTAGTCGAGCAAGCTCGTCAAGGCTCGCCGCTGCGACGATGTCATCCCCCGGGTCAATCAAGCGACCCGCACAAGGAGATACCGTCACATGGCGAATTCCTGGAATACCGACACCGCGCGACACACTTACGCCGTTCCCTATTGGGGTGATGGCTACGTCGACGTCAACCACGCTGGCGATATGGTCATGCGACCGCATGGCCCGAACGGCCCCGGATTTTCGTTGCCTGAGATCGTCGAGCGCGCGCGTGCCGAAGGGCTGCGCCTGCCTTTGCTGGTGCGCTTTCCGGACATTCTTGCCGATCGGCTCTCGCGCCTGCAGGGTGCGTTCGCCAAGGCGATCGGCGAGTGGAACTACGCGGGCGGTTATACGGCCGTCTATCCGATCAAAGTGAATCAGCAACGCGGCGTGGTTGCGGAACTGGTAGCGGCTGGTGAGTATGGCTTTGGACTGGAAGCGGGCTCCAAGCCGGAATTGATGGCCGTGCTGGCGATGGCGCGACCGGGCTCCGTCGTTATCTGCAACGGCTACAAGGATCGCGAATACATTCGTCTCGCTTTGATCGGACGCAAGCTGGGCTTGCGCATCCATATCGTGATCGAGAAGCCTTCCGAGCTGGAGCATGTGATCGCCGAAGCGAAGGCGCTACAGGTGGAGCCGTTGCTTGGCGTGCGCGTTCGCCTCGCTTCGATAGGAGCCGGCAAATGGCAGAACACCGGCGGCGACAAAGGCAAGTTCGGCCTTTCGCCGGCGCAAGTGCTGGGTCTGGTCGAGCGCCTCGATAAGGCGGGCCTGAAGCACACGCTGAAGCTGCAGCATTTCCACATGGGCTCGCAGATTTCCAATGTGCGCGATATCGCCAACGGCATGCGCGAAGCGACGCGTTATTTCGTGGAGCTGACGCGTCTTGGCGTGCCGCTGGAGATCGTCGACGTGGGCGGCGGCCTGGGTGTGGATTACGAAGGTTCGCGTTCGCGCAGCCACAATTCGATCAACTACTCGCTGGAGCAATACGCCGCCACCATCGTGCAGTCGCTGGCCGAGGCGGTGGAAACAGAAGGACTGAAGGCACCACACATCATTACCGAGGCAGGGCGCGCGATGACCGCGCATCACGCGGTCATGGTGATCAACGTGAGCGAAGTCGAATCCGTGCCGGCCGGCAGCCTGCCGCCGGTCGATGGCGACGAACCCGTCGTGCTGCGGCATCTGCGCGAAGTGCACGACGAACTGGATGCACGCCCGCCGCTGGAGTTGTTTCACGAAGCGCAGCATCACTTGCAGGAAGGTCAGACGCTGTACGCACTCGGCCAATTGTCGTTGGCCGATCGCGCACGTCTGGACGAGTTGTACTACGCGATCGCCAATGCTGTGCGCGCGCGTCTGCTGCCGGCCGAGCGCGCACATCGTCAGGCGCTGGACGAGCTGGACGAAAAGCTGGTCGACAAATACTTCGTCAATTTTTCGGTGTTTGAATCGGTACCGGATGTGTGGGCGATCGATCAGATTTTTCCGATTGCGCCGATCTCCCGCTTGAACGAACAGCCGACACGCCGTGGCGTGCTGGTCGACCTAACTTGCGATTCGGACGGTCGTATCGATCACTACGTCGATGCCGATGGCGTGGATGTGAGCCTTCCGCTGCATGCATTGAAAGACGGCGAGCCCTATCGTCTAGGCATTTTCATGGTCGGCGCCTATCAGGAGACGCTGGGCGATATCCACAACCTGTTCGGCGATACCGATGCGGTGAATGTCCGCGTCGATGGCGGCAACTACGTCTTCGCTCACAAGCGTCGCGGCGACACCACCGACCTCATGCTGGATTACGTCGGCTACGACCTGGAGGCGTTGCGCCGCAGTTATCGCGAGCGTATCGCCACCGCAGGCGTCGTTGGCGAGCAGGCCGAATATTTGTTTGTAACGTTGAATGAAGGTCTGACCGGCTATACGTACCTATCCGAGGGCGTGCGTTAGCTACATGGCCCGGGGTGCCTCGACACTTGTCGAGGTGCCCTGTGGCCGTACCGGCGTGCCGCCCACTCACCTTCCCCTTTCCCCATCCGAAGGAGTGGCACATGGCAAGTCTCGACGGCAAAGTTGCATTGATCACGGGCGCAGCAAGCGGCATTGGCAAGGCGATCGCCGAGCTTTATGCAAAGAACGGCGCAGCAGTGGCGATTGCCGATATCAACCAGCAGGCTGCCGATGCGGCAGCGGCAGAGATCAAGGCAGCCGGCGGCAAGGCCATTGGTATCGAAATGGACGTCACCAGCGAGGCGGCGGTGAATGCCGGCACCGACAAGGCAGTCGCCGCGTTCGGTAGCCTGGACATTCTTATTTCCAACGCGGGCGTGCAGATCATCAATCCGATCGACGAGTTTGCCTTCGCCGACTGGAAGAAAATGCTGGCGATCCATCTCGACGGCGGTTTCCTTACCACCAAGGCCGCGCTCAAGCACATGTACAAGGACGACGGCACCGGTAAGAGCCGTGGCGGCACCGTGATCTACATGGGTTCGGTGCATTCGCACGAGGCGTCCAAGCTGAAGTCGGCCTACGTCACCGCCAAGCACGGCCTGCTGGGCCTGGCGCGCACGTTGGCGAAGGAAGGCGCGGCACACAACGTGCGCTCGCACGTGATCTGCCCTGGCTTCGTGCGCACACCGCTGGTGGAGAAACAGATTCCCGAGCAGGCCAAAGAGCTGGGCATCAGCGAAGCGGACGTGATCAAGAACGTGATGCTGAAGGACACCGTCGACGGCGTGTTCACCACCGTCGAGGACATTGCGGAGACGGCACTGTATCTGGCGGCATTCCCGAGTGCGGCTTTGACCGGTCAAAGCTTCGTGGTCAGCCACGGCTGGTACATGCAGTAACGGGTTATCCCTTATGCATTGCTGGTGGCGCGCACATGTTTGGCGCGCCACGTCGTGTCGCTCACGAGGAGAGTTTCATGAAGATCGCCGATGTCAAAGCCAACGCCTTTGCCATGCCGCTGAGCAGCCCCGCTTTTCCGCGCGGGCCGTATCGTTTCGTCAATCGCGAATTCCTGGTCATCACCTATCGCACGGATATGGATGCGCTGCGTGCGGTAGTGCCCGAGCCGCTCGAAGTCACCGAGCCGCTGGTGAAGTACGAATTCATTCGCATGCCTGACTCCACCGGTTTCGGCGACTACACCGAATCGGGCCAGGTCATTCCGGTGAGTTTTCGCGGGCAACACGGCGGCTATGTTCATGCGATGTATCTCAACGACCATCCGCCGATTGCCGGCGGCCGCGAGTTGTGGGGCTTCCCGAAGAAGCTCGCTACCCCGGTGCTGGATACCGAGATCGATACCCTGGTCGGCACGCTCGACTACGGCAAAGTGCGTGTGGCCAAGGCCACCATGGGCTTCAAGCACAGCGAAGCGGATCACGCCGCCATCCTGGCTGGCCTCGCTGCGCCGAACTTCTTGCTGAAGATCATCCCGCATGTGGACGGCACGCCGCGCATTTGCGAACTGGTGCGTTACTTCACCACCAACGTCACGCTGAAAGGTGCCTGGACGGGACCGGCCTCGCTGGAACTCCATCCGCACGCGCTGGCGCCGGTGGCCGACTTGCCGGTGCTCAAGGTGGAATCGGCAGCGCACTACATCACCGACCTTACGCTCGACCTGGGCACGGTGGTGTACGACTATCTCGACGAAAACGCCTAGGAGACTGGCATGGCCGCACATAAGACGCCATCGTCAAAAACCACCGCGCATCATTCTGCGCAAGATGCCTACAAGGTCACCGCCCTGGTTTTACAGGGCGGCGGTGCGCTTGGTGCGTATCAGGCGGGTGTTTATCAGGCGCTCGACGAGGCCGGTTTGCGCCCCAACTGGATTGCAGGTATTTCGATCGGTGCGTTGAATGCGGCGATCATCGCCGGCAACGCGCCCGAACAACGGGTCGAGCGACTGACCGAATTCTGGGAAACGATCTGCAAGTCGGCCTTGTGGCCGGGCGGATCGACCGCGCTTTCGCCGGACAACATGGCATGGCCGCAGATATTTCGCGATGGTGCGAATGCGCTGGCGGCCTTGCGGGCGTTGACGGAAGGCCAGGCCGGCTTCTTCCAGCCACGCATGCCGCCGCCCTTGCTGCAATGGCATGGCACGCCAGCCACCAGCAGCTGGTACGACACGGCGCCGTTGCGCGAAACGCTGGAACGTCTCGCCGATTTCGATCGCATCAACGATGCCCGCAGCCTGCGCGTCTCGGTGGGTGCCGTGAATGTACGCACCGGCAATTTCGCGTACTTCGACAATCGCACCGAGAAGCTCCGTCCCGAACACTTCATGGCGTCGGGAGCACTGCCGCCGGGTTTCCCTGCAGTGGAAATCGATGGCGAGTATTACTGGGACGGCGGCATAGTCTCCAATACGCCGCTGTACAAAGTGCTGACCGAGCGGCCGCATCACGACACACTGATTTTCCAGGTCGACCTATGGAGCGCGTGCGGTGCCTTACCGCGCGATATGGGCAGCGTGGCAGAGCGCACGAAAGACATTCAGTTCTCCAGCCGCACGCGCCTGGTGACCGAGTACATGCATCAAAGTCGCGAGCAGCAGCGCTTGCTGCACGAGTTGATGGCGCTAGTGCCTGAGGCCAAACGCAGCGATCCGGCTTTCCGCCGCGCGGAACGTTACGCCAACGGCGCACTGACCAATCTCATCCATCTCATCTACCGCGACAAGCCCTATGAAGGGCACTATAAGGATTACGAATTCAGCACCACCACGATGCATGAACATTGGCAGAGTGGCTTGACTGATATGCGGCATACGTTGACGCGACCGCACTGGCTCGATCCACCTACACCCGAAAACCCGTTTGTGACGCACGATGTGCATCGCGCGCTCGGCAACGATTCGACCTCTTCAAAGGAACGCGCGTGAAAGAAGCAGGCATGACCCTCAAGGCAGCATTCATCGGTTTGGGCGCGATGGGCGCCCCGATGGCCGGACATCTGAAACAGCATGGGTTGTTGCGCGCCGTTGCCAATCGTACGCATGCCAAAGCCGAAGCGCTGGCGCGTGACTTGAATGTTGCAGCACCTGCCACGCTCGCCGAGCTTGCTGCACAAAGCGATGTGATTGCGTTGTGTGTCACCGCCGATGCGGACGTGCTCAACACCATCGATGCGCTTGCTCCGCATCTGCGGCCCGGCACGATCGTGATCGATCATTCCACCGTGGCGCCCGATACCGCCCAGCAGGCTGCCGCACGCTTGCACACGGTGGGCGCGCACTTCCTCGATGCACCGGTATCCGGTGGCGTGGAGGGGGCGAAGAACGGCAAGCTCTCGATCATGGTGGGTGGCGACGCGTCGGTACTTGAGCGCGCTCGCCCGGTGTTGGAGGCGTATGCCTTGCGCATTACTCATCTCGGTGATGTGGGTGCGGGGCAGGCGACCAAAGCGGTCAATCAGGTGCTGGTGGCGGGTATTGCGCAGGCGGTATGCGAAGGACTGGCGTTGGGCGAAGCGCTCGGTCTCGATCCGGAGCGCCTGATTCCAACCTTGGGTGCGGGTGCCGCGGGCAACTGGTTTCTCGAGAAACGCGGCGCCACCATGTTGAAGAACGAGTTCAGCGTCGGCTTCAAACTCGCGCTGTTGCACAAGGATTTGGGCATTGTGCGCGGCATTGCCGAGAAAGCCGGCACGTCGCGCACGGTGATCGAAAGTTCGCTCGCCGATTACGCCGAGTTAATGCGTCAAGGTTACGGTGATGACGATATTTCAGGGTTGATCCGCCTCAAGCGTCGTCAATGATCCGTGACGGATCAATGCAACGACGAACGAAGTTGCGGTGATGGTTGCCCAGGTATATACAGGCGAGGCCTGGCGTGATCGCTGATGTAGCCAGGACACGAAACCCGTCACCACTACTTAAGTGAAAGGGGAATTCATGAACATCGTCAGCTTGATCATTCAACTGGTTACCGGTGCCATCGGCGGCAATGTTGCCGGCGCCGCGCTCAAGAACTACAACCTCGGTACGCTTGGCAATTCACTGGCAGGTATCGTCGGCGGCGGCATCGGCGGACAGATTTTGTCGGCAGTGCTGGGTGGCGGCGCAGGAGCAGCAGTTGCCGGAGCGGCCAACGGTGGTATGGATATGTCTTCTATCCTGGGCAACGTCGCGGGCGGCGGCGTGGGTGGTGCCGTCCTGATGATTATCATCGGGCTGATCAAATCCAAGATGGGCGGCGGATCCAGCAGTTGAGTTCAGCTCAGCCGTTGAGGCACGCAAAACAGACAAGGGCGCCGAGGGCGCCCTTGTCATATCTGTCGCATGCCATGCGCGCGACTACATACCCGCTTTCAGCGCGATAGCGGGAATGCCTGCCGAGGCGAGCCGCTGCTTGGTCGATTCCAGGTCAGTGGCCGAATGGAAGGGCCCGAGGCGAACGCGGTGATACGTCTGACCGCCGACACTGACCGACTGCACGTTGGCGACGAAACCCTGTAGCGCAAGCTTGGCTTTCAGCGTCTCTGCGTCCGCGGCGTTCGGAAACGCGCCCACCTGCAACAGATAACCGCTCTGGGCAGGGTTGGTCGAAGGCGGCGGGGTGACGGCCGAAGCAGGCGCTGCCGTGATGTTTTGGGTGATGGCTGCCGGCGCATTGGGCGGCAACTTAGGTGCCGTCGGAGTCGCGCTTTGCGTCTGCTGTTTCTGTTGTGCGGCGAGCTGCTGCTGTTGCTCGGCCTTGGCCTGCGCGCTGATCTCCGAGTCGGGGATGCGCACTTCTTTTTCCGACAGCACGGAATAGAAATCGTATTGCGGTTTTTTCGGCGCGGTCGTACCGCCAGCCGGCGTCAGGCCTTCGTCGCTACCAGGCTGCGCGGTGGCTTCGGGGTTGGGTTGCGGGCCCTTGGGCGCCATCGGTACCAGCGAGTGGCGCATCAGCACGACGACCACCAGCGCACCAATCAGTATGCCGATAAGGACGCCGGCCCAGGCCGGAAATCCGCCACTGCTATTGCGCACGGCCTGCCGGCCTTTACCCTTGCGTGGTGCCATTTACATCTTCTCCGGGGCACTGAGTCCCAGCAAATCCAAACCGTTACGTATGACCTGACGGGTGGCGACGGCAAGCGTGATGCGCGCGTTGCGCAGCTCGGCGTCGTCCACGATCCATTTGTGTTCGTGATAGTAGCTGTGAAGCGCACCGGCGAGTTCGCGCAGATATTGCGCGATCAGGTGCGGTTCCAGATTGTTGGCGGCCGCTTCGACGATTTCCGGGTAACGCGACAGCTCGGTCAGCAGGATCTGCTCATGCTCGCTATCCAACCGCGCCAGCTGTCCGAAGCCGGAATGTGTATCGACTGGAGGCAGGCCGCGTTCGGCCAGTTCTTCCAGCACGCGGCAGACGCGTGCATGCGCGTACTGGATGTAATAGACCGGATTGTCGTTGCTCTGCGAGCGGGCAAGGTCGATGTCGAACACCAGCTGCGAATCGGAGCGGCGTGCGATCAGGAAATAGCGCGTGGCGTCGCGGCCGGCTTCGTCGATCAGGTCGCGCAAGGTGAGGTAGCTGCCGGCGCGCTTGGAGATCTTCACCTCTTCGCCGCCGCGCATCACGGTAATCATCTGATACAGGACGTAATGCGGCCAATCCTTGGGAATGCCGGCGTCCAACGCCTGCAGACCCGCTTTCACGCGGGCCAGGGTGCCGTGGTGGTCTGCACCCAACACGGTCACGGCGTTTTCATAGCCGCGCTGCCATTTGCTCAGGTGATAAGCCACGTCGGGCACGAAGTAGGTGTAGGTGCCGTCGGACTTGCGCATCACGCGGTCCTTGTCGTCACCGAAATCGGTGGTACGCAACCACAGCGCACCGCCTTCTTCGTAGGTATGGCCGTGGGCGAGCAGCTCGCGCACGGTTTCTTCCACCTTGCCGTCGGTGTAGAGCGAGGACTCCAGGAAATACACGTCGAAATCGACGCCGAAGGCTTTCAGGTCGAGATCCTGCTCATGGCGCAGTGCGGCCACGGCAAAGCGGCGGATCGCGTCGAGATCCTCCGGATTCTTGGCGCCGGTAACGGTGTGGCCGTCAGCAGTGACCGATTCGCCGGCGAGATAGGATTTGGCGACTTCGGCGATGTAGTCGCCGCGGTAACCGTCTTCCGGCCAGCCGGTATCCCCGGGTGCGATGCCGCGCGCACGCGCCTGCACCGAGATCGCCAGGTTCTGGATCTGCACGCCGGCATCGTTGTAATAGAACTCGCGTTTGACGTTCCAGCCGGTGGCTTCGAACAGACGGCTCAGGCAGTCGCCGATGACTGCGTTGCGGCCGTGGCCCACGTGCAACGGACCGGTCGGATTGGCGGAGACGAATTCCACGCCCACCGTTTTCCCGGTGCCGCTTTTGTTGCGGCCATAGGTGCCGCCCTCGGCAAGCATGCTGCGCACTTCTGCGTGATAGGCGCCGGGCGCCAGGAAAAAGTTGATGAAGCCCGGGCCTGCGATATCCACCTTGCCGATCAGTGTGTTGGCAGGCAGGGCGGCGACCAGTTTCTCGGCGAGCTCGCGCGGTTTGGCACGTGCCGGCTTGGCCAGCAGCATGGCGGCATTGGTGGCGAAATCGCCGTGTTCGCGGCTACGCGCACGTTCGATCACGAAATTCGGCAAATCGATGCCGTTCGGTAGAGTGCCATCGCCTTGGAGGGTCCGGATGGCCTGAAGAACCAGGTCGCGCAGCGCTTCTTTCACGGGCGGGGATCGATCTTGATGGAACCGCGCATCCTAACAGACACGGTGCTGCAGACCGTCTTTCCTTATGGCTGGACCATGCGGACCCGTGTGGTGCCTGCATCTGCTGCGGTGCGGTGGATCGATTCTGTGGATAAGTCTGTGGGGAAAGTGAAGGCTACGTGGGAGCTACCACGGAGAACGCCGATGGAAACCCGTTTGTCATGCAGTTATTACATAGAAAATAAGCACTTAGAAGACCAACTTAATGTGCTCTTCAGTAATATGCCGGTAAGTGGCCCCGAGAGCGCTGTGTGCATAAGTCTTGCCACCCCCGCATCCAAAGGCATGCGCATTGCATGTCATACGGCAGTCATGACGCGCCGCGACAATAACTGGGTATCACCGGCGTCTCCCCCGTCGGATCGATACGGGACTGCCGCATCCCAATACCCTCCCCTCATGCGGCTCCCGGCGCGAACCTAGCGGTCGCGCCGTTTTTTTTGGATCGAGAGAACCTACAGCATGCCGCGTTCGGCCATGGACACGGCTTCGGCCTGGCCGATCACCAGGTGATCCAGCACCCGAACACCTACCAGCCGCAGCGCCTGGCCCAGCTCACGGGTGATCGCCTGGTCGGCGGGGCTGGGCTCGGCCACCCCGCTGGGATGATTGTGCGCAAAGATGACGGCGGCGGCGTTATGTCTGAGGCAGGCGCGGACCACTTCGCGCGGATGCACATTGGCGCCGTCCACGGTGCCTCGGAAAAGCTCTTCAAAGGCGAGTACGCGGTGACGATTATCGAGGTACAGGCAAGCGAAGACCTCGTACGGCAGATGACGCAGACGGGAGCTAAGGTAGTCGCCACTCTCTCGCGGATTGCCCAGAGCGGGACGTTCGGCCAACTGTTCGGCGAGGCTGCGGCGGGCGAGCTCCAATGCGGCAGCAATGCGTGCGCGCTTGGCCGGCCCCAGCCCGACGGCGCGGATGTCCTGGTCAGGCCGGCCGAGCAGGGCGCCGAGGCTGCCGGCGCGCATCAATAACTCGCGTCCCAGGGCGATTGCATCCTTGCCGCGCACGCCGCTGCCAAGCAATACGGCGAGCAATTCGGCATCCGACAATGAAGTGCTGCCGCGTGTCAGCAATTTCTCGCGGGGCCGCTCGCCTTCCGGCCACGTACGAATACTCATATCGCCAGCATCCATGATGCGGATGCGATCGAGGCAGCAGTTGCCATACATGAATCCGGTAAGCTAGCCGTCTACCAGTACGTCAGACCCTGCTTACACCATGAGCCTTGCCCAACGCCGCATATTGCTGGGAGTGTCGGGTGGCATTGCCGCCTACAAATCCTGCGAGCTGGTTCGCCGCTTGCGTGACCTCGGCGCGCACGTGCGCGTCGTCATGACCGAGAGCGCGACCCGCTTCGTCACTCCGACCACCTTCCAGGCCTTGTCGGGGGAGGCGGTGCGGGTGAGCTTATGGGACGAATCGGCCGAGGCGGCGATGGGACATATCGAGCTGGCGCGCTGGGCCGAACGTGTGCTGATCGCCCCGGCCAGTGCCGATCTGATGGCGCGCCTCGCGCATGGACATGCCAGTGACTTGTTGACCACGCTGTGTCTGGCGACGGCCGCACCGGTTTATGTGGCGCCGGCCATGAATCAGCAGATGTGGGCGCATGCCGCCGTGCAGGCGAACCTCGCTACTTTGCGCACGCGAGGTGTGCACATCCTCGGACCGGCCATAGGTGATCAGGCCTGCGGTGACGTTGGCTCGGGCCGCATGTTGGAGCCGCATGAATTGCGTGACGCGATCGTGGCTTCGTTCGGCGATCGCGTGCTGCACGGTAAAAAGGTCGTAGTCAGTGCGGGGCCGACGTATGAGGATATCGATCCGGTACGTTTCATCGGCAATCGAAGCTCCGGTCGAATGGGTTTCGCCGTGGCCGAAGCAGCAGCGCAAGCGGGCGCGCAGGTGACGCTCGTCGCCGGTCCGGTCGGCCTCGCCTCGCCGCCGAACATCGCAAAGCGCATCGATGTGCGCAGCGCGGCGCAAATGCATGCTGCGGTGACCGAAGCCGCTGCTGATGCCGACATTTACATTGGCGCAGCCGCTGTCGGCGACTATCGACCGAACACCATCGCTGCGCACAAGCTCAAAAAGCAGGCAGGCGCGGAACTCACGCTGCAGTTGGCGGAAAATCCGGACATACTCGCGAGCCTTTCGGCGCAGCGCGCGCATCCGTTCCTGGTCGGCTTTGCGGCGGAGACACAGAACGTGGAGAGCTATGCCCGCGACAAACTGCAACGCAAAGGATTGGACATGATTGCCGCTAACCAGGTTGGCGATGGCATGGGCTTCGAAACGGCCGACAACGCGATCACGCTCTACTGGGTCGACGGTTCGGCAGAGTTGCCGCGGGCCGACAAAGCCATCCTTGCACGCCAGCTGATCGAACACATCGCCAGCCGCTACAAGGCGGTGCGGGGATGATCGATGTCGAACTGAAGATTCTCGACCCGCGTCTGGGCGACAGTATTCCGCTACCGCAGGCAGCCACGTTGGGCAGCGCAGGGATGGACCTGCGCGCCGCGCTGCAAGAGCCGCTCACCCTGTCTCCGGGCGAAAGCGCGCTGGTGCCCAGCGGTATGGCCATCCATATCGGCGATCCGGGTTGGTGCGCGCTGATCGTGCCGCGCTCCGGACTGGGTCACAAACATGGATTGGTAATGGGCAATCTGGTGGGCGTGATCGATGCCGACTATCAGGGGCCGTTGATGATTTCATGCTGGAACCGCGGCACGCAGCCCTACACCATTGGGGTGGGTGAACGTATTGCGCAGCTGCTGCTGGTACCGGTCGGGCAGGCGCGATTGCGGGTCGTCGACGAATTCGTGCCGTCGCACAGGGGCGAGGGCGGGTTCGGATCAACGGGCAAGCATTGAGATACTTGGGGAACGGGGCATGGCGATGAGCAGCGCAAGAACGCGTTTGCCGGGTGTGCAGGTCAATTGGGGACGACTGTCGATGCTGGTCGGCGGCACCTTGCTGCTGGCGTTTGCCGCGTTCAGCGCCTGGCAAACGTCGTTGGTTGCCGATCAGGATGGCGCCATCAAGCAGGTTCATACAGCTCAAGATCAAGCCGTTCAGTCGCTGGCAGATGAAATCGCCACCCAGCGCAATCAAGTGACAAAGGCCCTATCGGGCGTGGATACGAGCGGGCTGCCCGCTGATCCCGCGCCAGTACTCGCTGCTCTGAAGCAGCGACTGCCGCAGGCTTTGAATGTGGAGCTCTACAGCGGCGGATTGGATGAAGTCCTGCACGCCAACTATCACGACTTTGGCTATGCCAAGGCGGCGCAATTGATGGAGGCGCCGGATGCCGAAGGTGCGCCGCCCGTGCAGTCGATGTTCAAGGGTATCGGCGATCGTCGCATGACGATGGTGGCGCCGCTGGGTCCGGAGCAAAAGCCGCTGGCCTGGGTCTGGATTGAACTCCCGTTTGCGCCGATCGCACAGCGCTTCAATGAAGCTCCAGTGGGTGGCGGCAGGTTGGAGCTGCATCAAAGCAGCGATCGCGGTGAGAATCTTGAATTGATGGCGCATGGCAGTGCTGCGTCGGTCGATCGGGAGCCGACTGGCAAGCCTGTGCCAGGCAGCAGCTTCAACATCATGGCCGTGTTGCCGGGCGCCTATATCGTGTTGCCCCAATCTTTACCGCTAGCTGCATTGTTGACCCTGGCTGGCTTGGTTGGGGGCGTGTATCTCTTCTGGTTGTTTGCGCATGCAGGCATGCGCCGCGCCGTTCCCATCGAGGAAGAAAGTTTGTCGGACATTGCAAAAGATCAGCCCGCGCCCGCGCCCGTCAAACCGGTCGTTCGCCCCGTAGCCAAACCTGCACCAGCACCGGCTCCGGTCACAGTCGATCCCACCATTTTTCGTGCTTATGACGTGCGCGGTGTGGTGGGTACGAGCTTGACGGCTGGAGTGGCGAAGCTGCTCGGCCAGTCGATCGGTACGCTAATGCGCGAGAAAGGGCTGCACGAAATCGTGGTGGGACGCGATGGGCGCCTTTCCGGTCCCGAGCTGGCTGGTGCTTTGTCCGACGGTCTGCGCGCGGCTGGCATCGATGTGATCGACATCGGCGCGGCACCGACGCCGGTGGTGTATTACGCGACCTACCGATTCAATACTGGTAGCGGTGTTGCGGTTACCGGTAGTCACAATCCGCCCGATTACAACGGCTTCAAGATCGTGGTTGGCGGCGAAACGCTGTCGGAAGGGGCGATCCAGGATCTCTACAATCGGATCGCCACGAATGCTCTCGAAAGCGACGGCAAGGGCAACCTGCGGCATGTCGACGTGGTGCCCGACTATATCGAGCGCATCACCTCCGATGTACAGACTGAGCGCCCGCTCAAAATCGTGGTCGACTGCGGCAACGGTATTCCCGGCGCGGTGGCGCCGCAGGTGCTCGAAGGCATCGGCTGCGAAGTCATTCCCTTGTATTGCGAAGTCGATGGCACCTTCCCCAACCATCATCCCGATCCGTCCGATCCGCACAATCTTGAGGACCTTATCCTTTCGGTGAAGCAGACCGGCGCCGATCTGGGTGTGGCTTTCGACGGCGATGGCGACCGCCTGGGTGTCGTGACGCGCAGCGGCGAAATCATTTTCCCCGATCGCACGCTGATGCTGTTCGCGCGCGATGTGCTGTCGCGACAGCCCGGCGCAACGATTATTTACGACGTCAAATGTACCGGTCATCTCCGGGGCCAGATACTCGATGCCGGCGGGAGCCCCTTGATGTGGCGCACCGGCCATTCGCTGATCAAGGCGAAAATGCGTGAAACGGGCGCGGAGCTGGCCGGCGAGATGAGCGGCCACTTCTTCTTCAAAGAGCGCTGGTACGGTTTCGACGACGGTATCTACGCAGGTGCTCGACTGCTAGAAATTCTGGCCGGAGATATCGAGGGTCGTACGCCGGAACAGATCTTCGAGACCTGCCCCAAGGGCGTTTCCACGCCGGAACTCAAGATCGAAATGGCCGAGGGTGCGCACTATCGCTTTATCGAGAAATTCCGCGAGAAGGCCAACTTCGGCGATGCCGCGCTGATCACCATCGACGGCGTGCGCGCCGACTGGCCGGATGGTTGGGGATTGGTGCGTCCCTCCAATACCACGCCGGTCCTGGTGCTGCGTTTCGATGCGGATAACGCGGAAGCACTCAAGCGCATCCAGGATACGTTCCGCAAGCAATTGCTGGCGGTCGATCCCACATTGAAGCTGCCGTTCTGAAGATGCGGGGCCGGCAATCAGTAGTCAGTAGCCCCGATCGGCCTTGGCAGCGGCTCTCAGATCGCGATAGCGCTGCAGCTCCTGCGCCTGCTGTTGCACCATGGCATCCCGATTTGCTTTCTGGCGCGCAAGCAGGGCGCGCTCACTGGCAACGACGTTGCGTTGCGCAGCAATCTGGTCGGTGAGGAATTTCGGTACCGGCTGCTTGGCGCGTTCGTTGTCGGCGGCGCGGTTGAGCAGGTCGGTCAGCGCTTCATCCTGGCTGTGCAGATTGACGCGCGTGGTATTCATTTGCTCGTCGAGGTTTTCCAGCACCTGTTGCTGTTCGAGCTTGAGTGCGTCCTCATCGGGATAGGCGTTCAGCAGCTGGATATCGGCGCGTTTTCGCTCATCGATGGAACGTTGCTGGGCGGCTTCTTCTGCCGCTTGTTTCTGCGCCGCCGCGCGTTCCGTGGGTGACAGTTGCCGCCCCACGTGTGCGATCACCATGCCATCGTTGTTGATCACCTCGTAGCCGTATTTCACGGCGTCATTGGTGAGGCTGTCGCTGTAATGCGGCAAGCCGCTGCCATCTACCCAGCGGTAGTGGACGCCGGTGCCGGCGCTGCTCTGGGCCGTCGCCGCTCCAGCGAGGCCGAGCGACAAGACAATGGACGCGGTAAAAACCAATCGACGCATGACCCCCTCCTCAGCCCAGTATAGCCGGGGGTTGTGACCAGCTGGATCGTAAGTATGTGCCAGCGTGACTGAATTCACTGCTACGAGGACAGAATCTTAATTCCGTACGCCGTAACGCTCTCGGTAGGTGAGCAAGCGCTGGTGTTCGGCGGCCAGATCCGGCCGTTCGCCGGCGTACGCCAGTACGTCGCTGAAGCCAGTGATGGCGACCACCGGGATGCCGTAATCGCGCTGCACTTCCTGCGCTGCGGAGAGTTCGCCCTGGCCGCGCTCTTGGCGATCCAGCGCAATCAGCACACCGGCGGGCGTGGCGCCTTGCGCACGGATGAGTGCGAGGGATTCACGCACGGCGGTGCCAGCCGTCATCACGTCGTCGACGATCAGCACGCGGCCCTTGAGCGGAGCTCCCACCAACACGCCGCCTTCACCGTGATCCTTCGCTTCTTTACGGTTGTAGGCCCACGGAAGGTCGCGGTCATGCTGCTCAGCCAGGGCGATGGCGGTAGCTGCGGCAAGCGCGATGCCTTTGTAGGCGGGGCCGAACAGCATGTCGACGTCCAGTCCCGAATTCACGACGGCGGCGGCGTAGGCACGACCAAGACGAGCCAGCGCAGCGCCGGAGTCGATGCGGCCCATGTTGAAGAAATAAGGACTCAGGCGGCCGGATTTGAGCGTGAATTCGCCAAAGCGCAGTACATCGCGCTGGAGAGTGAGTTCGATGAAGTCGCGTTGGTAATCGTGCACGGGTGGTTCTCGCGGTAGTTCAAAGTCAGGGTAGGGCACGCCACAGCAAGTGTTGCGGCCCGGAACGCCCGCCATGGTACAACTCACCGGTATCGACGAAGCCAGCGCGCAAATACAGTCGCAGCGCGGCAAGGTTGCGACAGTTCACCAGCAGCACCAGCAATCGGGCTTCGGGGTGGCGCGTGCCAAGGTCGGCGATCAACGCCGTGAGAGCTTGCGATGCCAGCCCTTGTCCCTGCCAGCGGCTGTCGATAAAGAACGATCGCAATCCCACGGAGGGCGGATCGAATTCGCGCCCTACGACGGTGCTTGCGCTAGCCTCGATGCGGTAATAACCCACCGGACTGCCGTCGCGAAGTATCGCCATAGGCGTGCTGCCCGGACAGCTTTCGGCGTCGGAGAGAGAGGGCGCGATATCGCTCACGAAATCGCGCTGTGGCAGCGACACTTGTAACTGCAGAAGGGACGGGCGCAATTCGGGCGTGACAGGCACAACGCGGATGGCAGGCAACTCGTACATGGTTGCTATCATGGCGCAATATCAGAGACCGTAACCGACTCTTAAGGAAGGCCCATGCGCATTATCAGCCTGAACGCCAATGGCATCCGTTCGGCCGCGAACAAAGGTGTGTTCGAGTGGTTACGCAAACAGCACGCCGACGTGGTTTGCCTGCAGGAAACCAAGGCGCAGGAGGACCAGCTTACCGATCCCATGTTTCGTCCCGACGGACACCATTGCTTTTATCGCGATGCCAGCAGCAAAAAGGGCTACAGCGGGGTAGCTATCTACGCCAAGCGCGAACCCGACAAAGTGCTGACCGAACTGGGCTGGGATGAGTTCGACAACGAAGGGCGCTACGTCGAAGCACGTTTCGGCAATCTCAGCGTCGTGTCGCTGTACGTACCCTCCGGATCGTCGGGCGACGAACGTCAGCAGTTCAAGTTCAAGGTGATGGAATGGATCACGCCGATCTTCGACAAGTGGCTCAAGAGCAAGCGCGATTACGTCATCTGCGGCGACTGGAACATTGTGCATACCAAGGACGACATCAAGAACTGGAGTTCCAACCAGAAGAATTCCGGCTGCCTGCCCGAAGAGCGCGCATGGCTCGATCTGCTGTTCAAGCAACGTGGATGGGTCGACAGTTTCCGCGCGCTGAAGCCGGACACGGTGGAGTACACATGGTGGTCCAATCGCGGGCGCGCTCGTGAGAACAATGTGGGATGGCGTATCGACTATCAGGTAGTGACGCCTTCGCTACGCGAGCGCCTCAAACACTGCTCGATCTATCGCGACGAACGCTTCTCCGACCACGCGCCGTATACGGTCGACTATGCGGACTGAGGTCGCCGCGCCGGCGCCGCGCAAGCCGTCGATGTGGCGGGCGTTCTCGCAACCGGCGGCTTGGACAATGTGCTTGCTGGGGTTCTCCTCCGGCCTCCCATTCCTGCTGGTATCCGTCACGCTGGCGCTCTGGCTGAAGGAAAGCGGTGTCGTGCTGAAGGACATCACGATGATCGCCAGCGCCGGCATGACCTACGCTTTCAAATTCGTGTGGGCACCGTTGCTCGACCACTGGCGGCTGCCCCTGTTTTCGCGACTGGGTCAGCGTCGAGGCTGGCTGCTTTTTGCACAGATGGGAGTGATCGCCGGGCTTTTGCTGATGGCGCTGCTCACGCCGCACCAGCTGGACTTGTTCGTGCCGGCGACTCTGCTGGTGGCCTTCATGGGCGCTACCCAAGACATCGCGGTGGACGCGTACCGCATCGAGATCGCCCCGCCCTCCGCGCAGGGTGCGCTGGTGGCAACCTATTCGCTTGGCTATCGGTTGGGCTTACTGGTGGCCGGCGCGCTGGCGCTGATCCTCGCCGATCACATCGCCTGGTCATGGGTGTACATGCTGATGGCCGCGGCGATGCTGTTGCCGGTTGTCACTACGCTGACGATGCCCGAGCCGGATGTGTATCGCGCTGCGCCGGCCAATTGGCGCGCGGCGATGCGCGAGAGCGTGATCGATCCATTCGCGGATTTTTTCCGCAGGTACGGCTGGGCCATAGCAGGACTGACGTTGTTGTTCATCCTGCTGTTCAAGTTGCCTGAACAGTCCATTGGCACCATCTTTAATCCGTTCATGCGCGACATGGGCTTCAGCAAGACTGAGATCGGTGCGGTCACCAAGATCTATGGGGTATGGATTGGCATTGTCGGCGCGTTTGTCGGCGGCGCGGCAGTAGCGCGCTGGGGCGCGTGGCGCACACTGGGCGTAGCGATCGTGCTAGAGAGTTGCAGCAACCTATTTTATCTGTTGTTACTGCATCACCACGGTAGTCTGCCGATGCTCACAGTAGCCATCTCCGGCCAGAACTTTGGCGAGGGCCTGCTCGGGCCTCCTACCGTGGCGTTCCTGTCGTTGTTGGTCAATCGGCAGCACACAGCAACGCAATACGCATTGCTGAGTTCGTTGGTAAACCTTCCTGGCAAAGCACTCGGGTTTTTCGCTGGCGGCATTGTTACCGTGCTCGGTTATGGCGGTTATTTCGCTATAACCGTGATATCGATACTGCCGGCGATGTTCTTGTTCGCTTGCTTGTGGCGGCGCTTTCGTTACGACGAGCCAGTGCCCGCTTAGAGTGGCCAAGGCGTGGCCGCAAACGCGTTCACATCCCGAATGCCAACTGGCCCACGGATCGCCGTGATGGCAATTGCCAGCCACCGCGCAGTTGGCGACGATCAGCCAACAGGGGCTACATGGCACGGAGCGACGCCATATGCCGGATATCATGATTCGTCACATCGATCGACTGATGGCGGAGCGCATCAAAGTGCTTGCCAAAGAGCGTCAATGGTCGACTAACGACGTAGTGCTGCAGGCGCTGCGGCACGGTCTGGGTGTGTCCGAAAGCAGCGGACTTTTGGCCGAAAACCTGCGTGAATCGAGAGACCTCACCGCGCCAGGCGGGCAATGGGATGCGAGCGAACAGGCCGCTTTCCAAGAGGCCATGCAGGCGCTTACGGTGGCGCGGTCCGAACAACTTGCGCCGGTCAACGGCGGCGTAGGCGAACTGTTCGATATTGATCAGCGTGATGTGCGCGGTGCTGCGTAAACAGCGCCCAACACGCGAGGTCCACGCGCACCGGTGACAGCAGGTAAGTTGCCGGGAAGTCCAAGCAAACGCTGCCGTGCGAGCCACGCAAACGCAGTGGCCTCCAAATAGTCCGGATCGATGCCTTGGGTACCGGTGCTGGTCAGCTCGCGCGGGTGGAGCAACTCGCGCAGCCGTTGCACCAATGCCCCGTTATGCACACCGCCGCCGCAAAGCAGCACGTCGGACGCATCGCCGGCATGTTCCGCAATCGCATTCGCAACGCTTTTCGCGGTGAGTTCGAGCAGTGTGGCCTGAACGTCCGCCGGGGAAAAGGTTGCCGATCCTAACCGTGCGTCCAGCCATCCGAGGTGAAAGTGTTCGCGCCCGGTGCTCTTGGGCGGCGGCAGCGCAAAGTACGGATCTTCGAGCAGGTTCGCCAGCAACGCTTCATCCATGCGTCCGCTTGCGGCGAATGCACCACCACGATCGAATGCCTCGCCGCGATGCCGTAGAGACCATGCATCGAGCAGACCGTTGGCAGGCCCGGTGTCGAATCCGGACACGTGGCCATTGGCCGACAACACCGTAATGTTGGCGATGCCGCCAAGATTAAGCACGACGCGCGTGTGGCCAGGTCGAGCCAGCAACATCGCATGCACGGCAGGCAGCAGCGGCGCACCTTGACCACCCGCGGCGACATCGGCGCGACGAAAATCCGCCACGACGTCGATGGTGCTGCGCTCGGCGATCACGCTCGAATCGCCAATCTGCAGCGTAAACGGATACTCGCCGGATGGCCTATGACGAATCGTCTGGCCATGCGAACCAATGGCACGCACGGATACCGCTGGTGTTCCGCTTTGGGTGAGAAGCTCTTTCACCGCGTCGGCAAACATTTGGCCGATGGCGACATCAAGCCGCCCGTAAGCATCGAGGTCGAGTTTCGTTTCGTCCTGCGCAACACGCAAGATCTGCTCGCGCATGGCTTCCGGCCAAGGATGAGTCAGTGCGTGAACCAGCTGCGGGCGGTCCTGCTCAAAGCTCACCAGTGCGGCGTCGATGCCGTCGACACTGGTGCCGGAGATCAGGCCGATATAGAGCGCCGAAACATCAGTCACACAATGGCTCAGTCGTCGCTACGCTTGGTGGATTCGGCGCGCGCGAGCTTGTAGTTGTTGTCGATTTCCATCAGGCGCGCCAGCTGTGGTTTCACCACTTTGCTCTGGAACTGCGCCATCTGCATTCCCGGCAGGGGTTCGGGTTTCGGCAGTGTGACTGTCTGCGGATTGCGCTGCACACCGTCCACGCGGAATTCGTAGTGCAGATGAGGGCCGGTGGCCAGGCCGGTCATGCCGACGTAGCCGATCACTTCACCCTGCCGCACATGTTGGCCTACGCGTTCGGTGGCGAAGCGGGACATGTGGCCATAAGCCGTGCTGATTTGCGCGTTGTGCTGGATGATCACGAAGTTGCCGTAACCATTCATCCAGCCGCGGAACTTGATGACGCCGTCACCCGCTGCGTGGATGGGCGTGCCGGTCGGTGCAGCGTAGTCCACGCCCTTGTGTGCGCGCATCAAGCCGAGAATCGGGTGCATGCGGGCCGCGCTGAAGGGCGAGGAGATGCGGGTGAAATCCACAGGAATGCGCAGGAAGGATTTTTGGATAGGACGGCCATCTTCGCTAAACCAACCATCGCTGCCGTCCGCGCGCTTGAAACGATAGGCGGTATAGCGATGCCCCTGATTGACGAATTCCGCTGCGACAATGTCGCCTTCGCGCAAATAGGCGCCGTCGCGATACACGTTGTCGTAAACCACGGTGAAGCTGTCGCCCACGCGCAGGTCTTGCACGAAGTCGACGTCGTACTTGAACAGATCGGCGAGCTTGATCACCATCGCATTGCTCATGCCGGCCTTGTTGGCGGCGGCGAACAACGAGTCCTGGATCACGCCATGTGCGACCTGTTCGCGCGTTTCCACAGTGCGAGCTACCGTTGTTGCACCTGGTGCGGCGCTGTCGAGGCGAATGATCGCGCGCGTGGCTTCGTCCTTGTCGAAGCGAATGCCTTCGAGTTTGCCATTGCGGCCGATCAGGAAATCGAATTCCTGGCCGGGGTGAATGTTGTGCAACGCCGTCTTCGCATCGCCGGCGTTGTCTACCACGTGCTGCAAGTCCGTAAGGCTCAGGCCCTGATCCTTGAAGATGTCCGAAAGTGTCTCGCCGGGGCGCACCTGCACGATGTGCCAGTCTTCAACGGCCGGCGCCTTGAGCGTGGGGGCTTCGATTTTCGGCAACGCGAGCGGTAGCAACGTGTGCTCCACCGGCTCGACCGTTGCAGGCTTCATCGCGGTGGCCCATGCGGGAATCAGGAAGCCGGAAAGCACCGTGATCAACAGTGCTGTCGCTGCTAGCATCCAACGTTCGCGATACCAATGGATAGGCTCGCCCTCACTGTGCCGATTGAACGACCAGTGAGAGCAGTGTTGGTAGAAGTGCGAGTGGCGATGTTGTGCCTTACGGCGGATGGCCAATTTGCGCGCCATGCGCGCGTCTTGTTTGCCGTCTGCCATCGCTAGTTGACCTGATTCTTATTATTCATCGCCCAGCCGCCCCTGCGGTACAAAGTATCAATTGCCGGTACCATAACGAGCTTGTGTAAAGGGCGTCAACGCCTTTTCCATCAAGGGTTTGCGCGAGATTTCCAGTTAACGCACAATTAACGCCATTAAGGGTGGCCGTCACTTTATTGGCTGCCTAAGCAACTAAATCACGAGGGTTTCATGAACGAGCTTGAGCAGGCGCTAGCCATCATTGCGCGCGGCGCCGACGAGATCATCAAGCAAGAGGAATTGGCCGAGCGCCTGAAGCTTGGGCGCCCTTTGCGGATCAAGGCCGGCTTCGATCCCACAGCGCCGGATCTGCACCTGGGCCACACCGTGTTGCTCAACAAAATGCGCCAGTTTCAGGATCTCGGGCATCAGGTGATTTTTCTGATCGGCGACTTCACGGGCATGATCGGCGATCCCACTGGCAAGAACGTCACGCGCAAGCCGCTGACTCGCGAGGATGTACAGGCGAATGCCGAGACCTACGCAGAGCAGGTTTATAAGGTGTTGGATCGCGAAAAGACCGAGCTGCGCTTCAACTCCGAATGGTTCGGCAAGATGACCGCAGCCGACATGATCAAGCTGGCGGCGCAGCATACGGTGGCGCGCATGCTCGAACGCGACGATTTCGCCAAGCGTTACGCGTCGCAGCAACCGATCGCCATTCACGAATTCCTCTATCCGCTGGTGCAGGGCTACGACTCGGTCGCGCTCAAGTGCGACGTCGAGCTCGGTGGTACCGACCAGAAGTTCAACTTGCTGATGGGGCGCGGGTTGCAGGAGCATCACGGCCAGCCGCCGCAGATCGTACTCACCATGCCGCTGCTCGAAGGTCTGGACGGCGTCAATAAGATGTCCAAGTCGTTGGGCAACTACATCGGCATTAATGAGCCGGCCATCGATATCGTCACCAAGACGCTGAAGATCGGCGATGAGCTGATGTGGCGCTGGTTCGAGCTGCTCAGCTTCGAGGTATCGATCGATGAGCTCGCGCGGATGAAGCACGACGTAGCCAGTGGTGCCCTCAATCCTCGCGATGCCAAGCTACGCCTTGCCCGCGAACTGGCTACGCGTTTCCACGACTCCGCTGCCGCAGATCAGGCGATTGCCGGTTGGCACGCGGTGGTGCGCGGCGAAGGTGATACCAGTCTGCTTCCGCTGACCGAGATCGCTGTTCCGGTCGACGGGCTGCGTCTGCCGGCACTGTTGACTGCGGCGGGCCTGACTGCCAGCAACTCCGAGGCGAACCGCAAGCTTAAGGAGCGTGCCGTACGTATCGACGCTGAAGTCGTCGAAGATGCGCAACGCATTTTCGCGCCCGGATTTGAAGCAGTGCTGCAAGTCGGCAAGCGCAACTTCGCGCGCGTGCTGTTGACTCAGGCGTGAGCCTTACGCGACGGCAGTGGTCGTCGCGTACACGCAAGCGTTTCACGAGATCCAGCGAGAACAAACGCTTAGCGTCAAGCTAGAAAAAAATTTAGAAAATCGCTTGCCAAAAAGGCAGGCTCTCCCTAGTATTCGCCACCCCGCCGCTGCACCCTCTCGCACGGCAACTCCCCGGCAAAAACACATCGCCGAAGGTGTTGACGGAAGGTGAAAGGGATGTAGAATGGGCGGCTCACCCGGGACGAAAGGTCTTCGGGGCGGTTCGAGAAACGGACTGCAAGTGGTTGATCTTTGACA
>NZ_BSNQ01000001.1 GCF_030160075.1 Dyella lipolytica | reverse complement strand
GCAACCCGCGCCAGTACCTCATGTGAGCTCACATTTTCGCCTTCGCCGAAGTAGGCCTGCAGCAAAGCAAGCTTCAGCGCCTGCTGCTTTCCTTCCAATTCCGCCCAATGCAATAGGCGATGCGCGTCGAAGGTGTTGTAGATGCGGCTGCGCTTGTCCATGTTGAACGTAAAGCCCAGCGCCGCACCGCGCTGCCGGATGCCTTCCTGGTTCTTGGTCATCTGCTCTGGCGTGCTGCCGTATTTGTGCGCCAGATGTTCGGCCACGCCTTCCCCTTCAGGCACCATGTCGGGGTTCAGCTCGAAGGGTTGGAAATGCAGTTCGGCCACCACTTCGCCATTCAGTCGCTGCAGAGCTTGCTCCAGCGATTTCAGGCCAATGGCGCACCACGGGCAGACGACGTCGGAGACGAAGTCGATTTTTAGATTTTTGGTGTCAGCCATATCTGACCTCGGGTGGCTTGGTACGTGCTATATGCGGTTCAGTGCGTTCTATGGCAACCCCATACTGCTAAATGCAAGTCGTAGCAACAAAAAGGGGCCGGCAGTGCCGGCCCCTGGGCTGGGTAAAACCACAATTTTTCACGCCATTCAACGCTAAAACGGTGATTATCAGTTCGACACGTGGATCAGAAGTCGTACGTAGCCGAGAGTCGAACGTAGCGCGGGGCTTCCAGATACAACGGCATCCCATAGGTGTTGGAAACTGTATATGGAGCGGTTTCGTAGGTTGCGTCGAGCACCGTGGGATTGCGTTCGTTCAACACATTGAAAACATCGAGGCTGAACGCGAGCTTCTTGTCCGCAAACGGCGGTCGATAGGTAACACCCAGATTGAGCTGTTTCGTCCATGGCAACCGTCCCAGGCTACCGAGCGGTGTTGGATTGCCAGCGCAATAATGGTACGCGGAGCCGTACAACACCGGATCGGATTCATCAGTGCCGTAGTAGCCCATGCACACTCTGGGTGCACCAGACGCGATTTGCAGCGAACCGGAAATCATCCATTCCGGCGTGATTTGGTAGGCGCCTCTGGCTTTCAGCACATGGGTGCGATCGTTAGACAGAACTCCGTTACTGTTTTCCATGAGCTGCCAGAAGTCCCAGTCCTGCGATTTGGAAACGTCATCCTGACCGATGGTGGAAAGCACCTGACCTTCCGTGTTGCCATAACTGCGCGAGAATGTGTAGTCGATGCGACCTTGCCACTTGCCATCGAACGGATGCTCCAGGAATAGATCAAGCGCGTAGTACTTACGCTTTGCTCCTTCGGTAAAACCCCAATCTTGGGTCGTCATGGTGACTTTGGAGTAGCCATTGCCATCAGCGTTGGCCAACAAGAATGTGTTGGTCTTGCCGGGATTGAAGATCAAGCAGCTGTTCGGAAATACGATGCTGTCCGGATCGATACCCGACGCAACGGCCTTTCTGGCCACGGCATCATCGTCGCAAACGTCGTCAATGTCCGTTTGCAGCCTGCGCACCGTGACTTTGGCACCATACATCCATTTGCTGCCGAGCATCTTGGTGAAACCTAAGATGGCTTCGTCCTGATATTGCGAGCGAAGATCGATCGCGGTGATCGTTTTGGGATCCGGCGTTTGTCCATACTCACCATTGGAGGAGATTGGGCCTGGTCCGATAGGAGTTAGGCCAGTCGGTGCGCCGGTGGTCGGATTAATGCCCGTGTAGGTGAAATACTCATTGGTATAGGTCGAAGGGCCGGCTGCGCGTTCAGCCACGCTATTGGGCAGCGCAAGGTAATAACGTCCCAGGTTGCCGAACACCTTGAACGTGGAATCACCTAGTACGTCCCAGCTGAATCCAAGGCGTGGCGCCCATTGATTCGTGTTGTGCACGAATGCTTGATGGAGATTGTTGTAGTTGCTGAACTGGTCGTTGCGAAGACCGATGCTCAGCAACCAGCGGTCATTTACCTGCCAACGATCTTCCAGGTATTGCGCGGTCTGATCCACCGACATGCTGGTCGTTGTGGTGTAGATGTACCTGCGAACGTAATAGCCGTTGCCTCCGGGTGCGCCAACACCAAAAGCGGGATTCAGCGGGGTATTAGGCTTGCTGGTCTTGCCATAGAGCCATGCGTAAGCAGGTCCGAATACCTGTTGACCTTCGTCAGTCGATGAAGTGGTTATGTTGTCGACGCCAGCGGAAAGCGTGTGATCTCCCAGTTTGTATTCGAGATCCAGACGCAGGCCATGACTGCTGCTTCCGGCATTAGGCGACTTTACATATGGCGTTGTGATGCCGTTGGTGATGGGGATGCCTCCAGTAATGCCCGGGTCCTGATTCACCACGCCACCGAGATAAGGCAGCGTTGGGTTGGCACCTGGGATCTGGCTGTAATCCATGACCTTGGTCTTGCCGTAGGTGGCCGAAAAGGTCAGATCATCAGTGATGTAACTGGTGTACTTGCCAATGTAGATATCAGAACCCGTCTTGGTCGATGTGTCATAACCAAACAGCGAGCCTTGTGAGCGGGTGTCGTAATCGTACGCATACAAGCTACCGCTGTAGGATTCTTTGTTCGATATATTGGTGAACTCAAGAATATTGCTGTCATTGATGTTCCAGTCCAGCTTGAGGTAGTGCTTGGGAAGGCTGAAGCTGTAGCGATCATTGTAGGGTTGAGATGAAGCAGATGAAGACGTCGACAAACCGTCTCTCTTCTCAGCTTCGGCCGATGCGAAAAGGAAAAGCTTGTCTTTGATCAATGGGCCGCCGAGATAGAAGCTGTATACCGTGTGGTTGGCCGTATTGTCCTTACGCGAACGGTACATAGAGCCGGCAAGCTCGGGGTTTTGATAACCGTAACCTGCGGGAAGTGCGGCATTGGGGTAGTAGACGTTCTTGGGATTGGACGCAAGGAAACTGGGCTCCCACAAGACCTGCGCACCGAAATGCCACTTATTGGTGCCACGCATGCCGACCTGATTTATAACGCCGCCGTCCGAACGCCCGTATTTGGCGCTGTAGCCGCCGGTGAAAACTTCTTGCTGATCAATCGAGCCGTAGGGCAAGCTGATGCCACCCATGCCGGAAAGCGGATCTGTCGTGTTGAAACCATTAATGTAATAGGCGTTTTCAGTAACTGATGCACCACCAAACGAAACAAGTGCATTGCCGGTCGGGCCGCTAAAGTAGCTGCTGCCACCCACAACGCCCGGTGCCAGCAAGGCGATCGATTCTGCGGTGCGAGCGATCGGAAGCTGCGCGAGCTCTTTGGACGTGATAACCGTGCGCGAATCCACAGCAGTCACGTCGATGGGTGGGAGCGCATTGGCGGAGACACTGATCACGCCGAGCGACTTCGCATTCGAAGCAGAAGCGAATGACACATCCATGCTCGCGTTCACAACGATATTTACGTTGTCACGCTTATCAACGACAACCCCGCCTCGCTGAAGCGTAACGCTGTATGCCCCGAGGGGTAGATTGGTGAAGCTATAGCGCCCCGAGTTGTCCACGGTGGTTTTGCGAACCAAACCGGTAGAGCTCGTAGCAGTGATTGTTACGCCTGGCTCTGCCTGACCACCGATGCTGCCGGTTGTGGACTGCGCAAAGACGCTAGTACTCGCCAATGCGGCTGCACATGCCAACGCCAGCAATGAGTAGTTAAAAGTATTTCTTGCTTTCAAAGTGCTCTCTCCCTGGAGTCGCCACTCGTTGCTTAGCGATACAACGTGCGGCAAATAACAAAATGCGAAAGCCATCCCTGAGCCGTGTTGCACGGCTTGAGCAGCAACAGTCGCGTATGCACGGCTCGATCCCTAGAGGGAAGAAAAATCATGCGAGCCGTACTGATCAAATAAGCCACTAACGTTTTTCCAACAATCGGAAAGCGCTCAATTTGATGCAGGGGATTGGCTAGGCGCCGGAAGAGGGCAAAGAAATCGCGCCTACGTGCAATGCAGCACGTACAAATACTAGAGAGGGATGTTTGAGCGGGAGAGAGGAACTGCTCGGAGTGTCGGCGATGCAGCGACGACTCAATGCGCAACGTGCAGGACGAGTGTTTCGCCCTGCACGTCGGAAAACACCTTACGCCTTACCGATGAAATCCTGTTTGCCGATATTCGCACCGGACTCGCGCAAAATGTTGTACGCGGTGGTGCAATGGAAGAACAGGTTCGGCATCACATAGTGCAGCAGATAGGCCTGTCCTTCGAAGTGCGTCTCGCCGTTGCGGGTCTTCAGAGTGATCGCGCGCGTTTCGCTGCCATCGATCTGCTCGGGCTTGAAGCTCTTGATGTAATCGATGGCGCGCTCGATGCGGTTATACAGTTCGTCGAGCGAGGTTTCGTTGTCTTCGAACTTCAGCGGGTCCACGCCGGCGAGGCGCGCAGCACCGTTCTTCGCCATATCGGTGGCGATCTGCACCTGCTTCACCAGCGGCAGCATGTCGGGGATCAGGCGGGTATGCAGCAACACGGATCCTTCTACACTTTTTTCCTTCGCATGCGCTTCGCCCAGCTTCAGCACATGGTGAAGGTTGCTCAATGCGCGCACGAATACGGGAACGGCAACTTGGTACATGGAGATGCTCATGGGGATGACTCCGGTTGATCGGTGGGAAGAGGTTCGCTGGCGACTGTGCCAGCCAAGGGTGAAAGCTCGCCGGCCAAGGCGGCCACTGCGTTTTTAGTAGACGATGCCGGATGCGGAGCGATATGCACATGCCGTATCGCGTAGCTGGCGATGACGGCAGCCCCTATCAGCAGCAGCGCGGCCAATACGAAGGCAATGCCGGGCAAATGCGCTGGCGCGTGGTCGCTGATGAACAGCGCGAACAGGTTGGCGAACAATGCCGGCCCGAAGATGCCGGCGAGACTGGCGAGGCTGGTGAGCGCGCCCTGCAGACGGCCTTGTTCGTGCGGATCCACTTGCTGTGTCATCAAGGCCTGCGCGGGTGGCCCCGCCAGCCCGCCCATGCACAGGAATGGAATGCCCAGCAGGAACAGCCACGATACGGACGACAGGCCAAACAGCAGATAGCCGACCACGCACAGCGGCAGCCCGATCATGATCATGCGGCGCTCGCCCAGTTTCGGCATCAGCTGACGCACCAGTACCGCCTGCACCAGACCGCTGCACAGGCCGACGAAGGCCAAGGTGTAGCCCACGGCCTGCGGACCCCAGCCGTAGCGGTAATCGGTGTACAGCACGTAAGTGGCGTTGAGCGAGAACTGCGCCAGATTGATCAGGAAGAACACCGTGGCCAGCGCAAACACTTGCGGATAGCGGCGCAGCAACACCAAGGCGCCGAACGGGTTGGCATGGCTCCAGTCGAAACGCTTGGTGCGGCGCTCGGGCGGCAGCGATTCTGGCAGGACGAAAAAGCCGTAGCAGAAATTGGCTAGCGACAAAGCGGCTGCCACCCAGAATGGTAGGCGGACGCTGTAATGGCCTAGAAAACCGCCCAACGCCGGTCCCACGATAAAGCCGACGCCGAACGCCGCCCCAAGTGCGCCGAAGGCCGCCGCGCGCTTTTCCTTCGGTACGATGTCGGCGATGTATGCATTCGCGGTAGAGAAGCTGGCCGCGCAGATACCTGAGATCCCACGGCCGATAAGCAGCAACCAGAGCACCGGCGTGATCGCCATCACGATGAAGTCGACGCCCAAACCGAGGCTGGAAATCAGGATCACAGTCCGCCGACCGAAGCGGTCAGAAAGCGTGCCTTGCACCGGCGAGAACACAAACTGCATCAGCATGTAAAGCGTGGCGAAGCCGCTGGTCCACACGGCCGCCTGCGCGATGCTGCCGCCGATCAGCTGCACCACCAGGTGCGGCAGCACGGGAATGATGATGCCGAACGCCAGCATGTCCAGCATCACTGTCACGAAGATGAACGCTAACGCAGCTTTGTTGTGCGAGGTTGCGGGAATCGGTGCGGAGTCCATGCGAGGGGCGCGGATAGGTCACGAAAGGATGGAAAGCGCCAACGATAGCCGATGGCGTCGTGCTTGGCATGGGTTGAGCCCGGTTCTTTGCGTTTGCTTCCTCTCCCCTGCGGGGAGAGGATTGAGGTGAGGGGCGGGGCTTGCCTTGTTCTTCATTGAAACGCGCTCCGATCCAGCTGCAACGCAAGATTGTCCCCTCACCCAACCCTCTCCCCGAAGGGGAGAGGGCTATGCACTACCGCGGCGGCTGGGCCAGTTCCTGCGGGCTCAGATATCCGTCGTGATTACGGTCGAGCTTATGGAATTCTCGGCGCAGATTGTCCTGCCACTCTTTGAGCGTGATGGGTTTGCCGCGGCCGCCAGGAAGTTCGTCCTGTTCCAGCACACCGTCGTGGTTGCGGTCCAGGCGGTAGAAGCCCTGGCTCATGTAGGCCACGTATTCCGCTTCGCTGATCCGGCCATCGCCGTTGGTATCCATCGCCCGGAACAGGTCCGATCCTGTGCCTTGCGCAAGTACGGCAAGCGGCAGGCAAAGCAGCAAGATGGCGAGCGCTACACGCATCAGCGCACGCCGCGACTGATGCCGATGAAATTCAGAAATTCGGTGCGGGTGCGCGCATCGTCGCGGAAGCTGCCGAGCATCTGGCTGGTGATCATCGACACGCCACGCTTGTGCACGCCGCGCGTCGTCATGCACTCGTGGCTCGCATCGATCACCACGGCCACGCCGACCGGGTTGAGGTTTTCCTGGATGCAGCGGGCAATTTCCGCGGTCATCTTTTCCTGCACCTGAAAGCGTCGCGCATAAGCATCCACCACGCGGGCGAGCTTGCTGATGCCCACCACGCGGTTGGTTGGCAGATAACCCACGTGGGCGCGGCCGATGATCGGTGCCATGTGATGTTCGCAGTGGCTTTCGAATTCGATGTCGCGCAAGACGACCATTTCGTCGTAACCGGCCACTTCCTCGAACGTGCGGCGCAGGTATTCGCCCGGATCGACCTGGTAGCCGCTGAACCAGTCGCGGTAGGCCTTGACCACGCGACGCGGCGTATCGAGCAGGCCTTCGCGCTGGGGGTCCTCGCCGGCCCAGCGCAGCAGAGTGCGCACGGCTTCTTCGGCTTGTTCGCGGGTAACGTCGGAGGGCTCGTGCTCGCTCATGCGGCTTCCTTGGTACTGGTACAGGCTTACAAGTGTAACGCCCGAGTCAAGGTGGTAGGTTGGGGTTCGTTTTGCTTATCCCAACCTGCCGGCCCCGCTAGAGTTATCCCGATGTCTCGATCCATCAACCGCGATACCCAGCTTTGTATGTCCCTGTCCGCACGCCCGGGCAACTTCGGCACGCGCTTCCAGAACTTTTTGTATGAGGCGTTGGGCCTGAATTACGTCTACAAGGCGTTCACTACCCGCGATCTTCCCGCGGCGATAGGCGGCATCCGTGCGCTGGGGATTCGCGGCTGCGCGATCTCGATGCCGTTCAAGGAGGCATGTATACCGCTGGTGGATGCCATCGACGTGTCGGCGGAGGCAATTGCGTCGATCAATACGATCGTCAATGACGATGGTTTTCTGCGGGCTTACAACACGGATTACATCGCGATATGGAAGTTGATCGAGCAGCACGGAATATCGCGTGACACGCGGCTTGCTTTGCGCGGCAGCGGGGGCATGGCGAAGGCAGTGGCTTGCGCGTTTCGTGATGCGGGGTTCAAGCACGGGCATATCGTGGCGCGGAACGAATTGGCGGGACGCCGGTTGGCCGAAACGAGTGGTTTTTCGTGGGCAGCGGATACCCGCGGTTTAGCGGCGGAGTTGCTCGTCAACGTGACGCCGATCGGCATGGAAGGTGGTACCGAGGCCGATCAATTGGCGTTCGATGATGATGATGTGAAGCGATCGAGCATGGTGTTCGATGTAGTGGCGTTGCCGCCTGAGACACCGGTGATTCGGTTGGCTCGGTCGCTTGGCAAGCCCGTGATTACGGGAGCGGAAGTGATTGTGCTGCAGGCGGTGGAGCAGTTTGTGCTCTATACCGGCGTGCGGCCGGCCGAAGAATCGATTGCACGGGCCGCCGCGCACGCACTTAGTTAGCGACACCGCTCCCGTAGGGGTCACTCATCCGTTGCGTCTTCCTCGTTCGCGGAAGATTCCCCCAACAGCGGCGGAGTCTGTTCGCCCGGTAATGATTCGACATCGCGCAACTTGCGTTCGATCGCGCGTGTGCGCTTGCTTGTGGTGTCGAGGTGTTTGCCAGCCTCGTCGAGTTTCTTGCGCACCATCTTGAGCACATCGCCGAATTTACCGAACTCGTTCTTCACCGCGCTGAGCGTTTGCCATACCTCGCTGCTGCGTTGTTGGATCGCCAGCGTGCGAAAGCCCATTTGCAAACTGTTGAGCAGTGCGGAAAGGGTCGTGGGCCCGGCGACGGTGACGCGTTGTTCGCGTTGCAGACTTTCAAACAAACCCGGGCGACGAATGATTTCGGCGTACAGGCCTTCGGTGGGCAGGAACAGGATGGCGAAATCGGTGGTGTTGGGTGGCGAGATGTATTTGGAGCGGATGGTTTTCGCTTCGTCGCGCACGCGCCGCTCCAGTGCGACGGCGGCGCGTTCTACGGCATCCAGATCGGCCAGTTGCTGGGCATCGAGCAGGCGCTCGTAGTCTTCACGCGGAAATTTGGCATCGATGGGCAGCCATACCTGACTATCGCGGTCGCTGCCCGGCAAGCGGATGGCGAATTCCACGCGCTCGTCGGAGCCGGGCACGGTGGCGACGTTGGACGCGTATTGTTCGGCGGTGAGGATTTGCTCTAGCAGCGCGCCAAGCTGCATTTCGCCCAGGATGCCGCGCGTTTTTACATTGCTCAGCACGCGCTTGAGATCGCCGACACCGTTGGCCAGCGATTGCATTTCGCCCAGGCCGCGCTGCACGGCCTCCAGCCGTTCGGAGACCAGCTTGAAGGATTGGCCGAGCCGCGTTTCCAACGTAGATTGCAGTTTCTCGTCGACGGTGGCGCGCATCTGCTCCAGCTTGGTGGCGTTGTCCTGCTGGATCGCTCCGAGTTTGGTTTCCAGGGTGGCGCGCACTTCGTTCAGACGTTTTTCGTTGTCGGCAGTAAGTGCCGCCAGGCGTTGCTGCTGTTGCTCACCGAGCCGCGTGAGGTTGACAGCGAGTTCTTCGCGACCGCGGCGGGCATCGTCGGCCAGCCGCTGCGCGAGGGACTGCATGCCGTTGTCGGTGCGCTCGGTCAGCAGCTCCAGCCGTTGGCCGAATTGCAGCAGGGCCTGGCTCAGTTCGTTGCGGCCGGCGCGCTGTTCCTGGGCGAGGGCTTCGCGCAGGTGGCGGTTGTCGTCCTTCAGGGCGTCCAGCCGTGCGTCGAGCCCGGCGTCGCCGCGTCCGCGCAGCAAGGTGAGTACCTGCAGGATCAGCAGGATGACGAGCAGGATCAGCAGGATGTCGATCAGGGGCATGGGTAGTTCCAGGAGTCTCCGAGGACAGTTTACGCGCTGATGTATCAGTCTCTGAGATTGTCGCTAGTATCGGGCCACCAAGTGAGGGCGGGAGCCGCCATGAACACGCCAACGATGAAGGGCAGGCCGCTGGCCGCTGTCATCGCGATCGTCGCCTGGATCGCCGTTCTGCTGCAGCTTTACTTGTCGTTGAGCTATGCCGCAGGCAGCGGCAAAAGTGTGGGCCAGGGCCTGGTGATGTACTTCGGCTTCTTCACCGTGCTGACCAATCTGCTGGTTTGTATTGCCACGACCTTGCCGCAGGTGGCGCCGGCTTCGGCGCTTGGCCGGTTCTTTGTGCGGCCGGTGGCGGTTGGGTGGGTGGCCGCCAGCATCGCCTTCGTGGGCGTCGCCTACTACGTGTTGCTACGCCACGTATGGGCGCCACAGGGCCTGCAACTGCTGGGCGACGTGCTGCTGCATTACGTGGTGCCGATCCTGTTTGTGATCTACAGCCTGATCGCGTTGCGTGGCATCGCACTGCGCTGGGCGGCGCCGCTGTGGTGGAGCCTTTATCCCGCGTTTTACTTCGTTTATGCGCTGGTACGCGGCGCGATTATCGGCGTGTACCCGTACGGATTCATCGATGCCGCCCAGCTGGGTTACGCCATCGCCGTACGCAATGGCTGTTTCCTGCTGGCGGCCTTCCTGCTGTTGGCGTATCTGTTGCTGCTGGCGTGGAGGATGGGCGCCGGCAGCGTCAATCCACGCGACAAAACACGGCTTTGAGATAACGGCTTTCGGGCACGTCGGCGCGCACGGGATGATCCGCGCCGGCGCCGCGCACTTCCAGTATCTGGATTTCGCGTCCGGCGTTGAGTGCTACGCGCCGCAACATTTCCAGGAAATCCGCTTCGCTCACCAGACCCGTGCACGAACAGGTCAGCAGCAGGCCACCGGGTGGAATGACATCCAGCGCTAGCCGATTCATGGCGAAATATTTTTTCAGCGCGTCGAATACTTTGGTGCGGTCGCGAGTGAGCTTTGCCGGATCGAGAATGACGGCGTCGTAGCGTTCACCGCGTGCTACAGCCTGACGCAGCCAGTCGAAGATATCGGCCTGCTCGAAACGGACAGCGACGTTGTTCGCCGCGGCGTTGGCGCGGGCGATGTCGAGAATGCCGGCATCCATGTCCACGCCGACGGCCTCACGCGCGCCCGCAGCTATCGCGTGCACGGCGAAACCACCGGCGTTGCAGCACAGATCCAGCACACGCCGACCGCGCGACCATTCGGCGAAGCGTCGACGGTTCTCACGCTGGTCGGCGAAAAAGCCGGTTTTGTGGCCGTAACCGGGTGCGGCGTGAAAGCGCAGGCCGTGTTCGTGCACTTCCACCGGCGTGGGCGCGTCCATGGCGCGGCAGTCGAACGATTCCTGCTTCTGTACGTGGCTTTCGGCGAACCAGTAAAGGCGCGCGCCGGGAAATTGACTCAACAAGGCAGCATGAATCGCCTCGCGGAACTTCCACATGCCGGCGGCGAAATATTCGATCACCAGGATGTCGTCGTAGCGATCGACGATCAGGCCCGACAATCCATCGCCTTCGCTGTGCACGACGCGCCACGCGTCGGTGATGGTGTCGAGCTGCAGTAGTTCGCGACGCAGTGCGACAGCACGGTCGATGCGTGCGGCGATCCATGCGGCGTCAATCGCTTCGCTGGCATCGGCGGTGAGCAAGCGCAGCGCGATACGCGCATGACCGTTCCAGAAGCCGCGTCCCACGAAACGGTTCTTGGCATCCGCGACATCGACCACGCTGCCCGGTGGCAGGCGCGATTCGGGCTTGTGCACTTGCGCCGACCAGACCCAGGGATGGCCGGGGGTGCGGTCGGTTTTCAGGCGGATGACGGGCAGTTCGGCGGGCGTATTCATCCGCCTATGATAACCGGGCTGCCGCGCACAGCCCGGTTTCAGCGTGGAAATGGCTGTTTCAGCGCAGTTTGAGGATCAGCCAGGACAGCAGCGCAAGCAGATTTACACCCAGGCGTGCCGCCGCAGGGCCGGCGAAAGCCAGAACGAAGCCTTGGCTGCCAAAGTGCCAGGTCAATTCCGGGTGGGACGGAATATGTAACGTAGCGAACAGATTGATAAAGGCACCGCAGTGCAGGCCATAGCTGAGAACGGGTGTGGCAATCAGCGGCAGCTGCAGCAGTTGCGCGATGCTGGAGAAGTGAATGCCGCGTTCGCTGTTTTCCAATAACAGCACGCCTGCCACCAACACGAAAGCGTACAGCGCAAAGGCAATCAACCCGATCGCCGCCGTGTGCAATGGCCCGAATTCAAGCAGACGTGGCAACTCCATCGCCATGCCGTAGAAGCCGCCGGCGATTTCCAGAATACCGATCAGGCGAAATAAAATCTGACGCATTCAACACCCCATGGAGAAAAAACTATTCGAGTTCGTCGGCCTGCTCGTGCAGGTCCGTAATGTGCTGTTCCCACCAACGCGCTTCGGCGGCGAACGGAAAGGCGGCCGGAAAAGCCGGGTCCTGCCAGCGTGCCGCGATCCATCCCGCATAATGCACTTGTCGCATGGCGCGTAGTGCAGGGATCAGCGCAAGTTCTGCGTGATCGAAGTCACGCATCGAGCCATAACCTTCCAGCAGCGCCTCCATCGCGCGCTCGTCGTGCGCCAGCATCCAGAGATCCTGCACCGCGGGACCCGTGCGTGCGTCGTCGAGATCGACGAAGTGCGGGCCGGCGTCTGTCCACAGCACATTGCCCGGATGGCAATCGCCATGCAGACGCAAGGTACGTACCGGACCGACGGCTGAGAAACGCGCGGTAACGGCACGATCCACACGCTGCACGACGCTGCGATAACGTTCGGCAAGCGAAGCGGGCGGTAAATTCGAGGCGAGTACCGCCTGCATCGGTTTCACGATCAAATTGTCGCGGTCCAGCCTTTCGCGATGCGCGAATGCGGAACGCGCACCGACGCTATGCATGCGTGCGATCAGGCGACCCAGCCATTCGAGCTGATCGGTAGATTCGAGCGACGGCGCGCGGCCACCGTGTCGCGGCGATAGCGCGTAGCGGAATCCATCGTGATGCAGCAGGGTGCGTCCGGTGAAGGCAAGCGGTGCGACCACCGGAAGCTCGGCGTCGGCCAGTTCCTGCGCAAATGCATGTTCTTCGAGGATCGCCGCATCGCTCCATCGTCCGGGCCGATAGAACTTCGCAATCACCGGTGCGCCATCTTCCAGACCTATCTGCCAGACACGGTTCTCGTAGCTGTTCAGCGCAAGCAGGCGTCCGTCCGGCCACAGGCCGCAGGCGGTGATCGCGTCCAGCACCAGGTCCGGCGTGAGCCGCGCGTAAGGTGTTTCGTCAGACATCGAGATGCGATGCAAGCGCTGAGATCACGCGCATCAGCGCGAACCCACGACGGCAGCCGGCACCACGGCCATCGTCAGGCGCGAGATGCATACCAGCTTGCCGGCCTCGTCCTCGATGCGAATCTCCCACACTTGTGTCGAACGACCGATATGCAGCGGACGCGCCGTGCCCGTCACCGTACCGCTGAGCACGCCGCGCACGTGGTTGGCGTTGATATCCAGGCCCACTGCACGTTCCTTGCTCGCATCGAGCGTCAACATGGCCGCGCTGCTGCCCAGCGTTTCGGCCAGTGCCACCGATGCGCCGCCGTGCAGGAGCCCATACGGCTGGTGCGTGCGCCGATCCACCGGCATCGTGCCTTGCAGCCAGTCATCGCCCACGGCGGTGATGCGGATGCCCAGGGCTTCCATCAGGGTGTTGGCGCTCCAGCCGTTGAGGCGGGCGAGGTCAGTGTCCTGTTTCCAGATGCGCATGTATTGATACTCGTGCGGGAAGCCCGCATTGTCCGCCTACCGCCATAGCGGCGACAATGCGCCCTGTGTTTACAGTCACCCTTCAAAGTTCCGGCCGCCGTTTCGACGTCTTGCCTAGCGAAACTGTGCTGGAAGCAGCGCAGCGCGCCGGTATTGCGTTGCCGTATTCCTGTCGTTCGGGCGTCTGTGGTAGCTGCAAAGCCACCTTGATCGAAGGTCGCTGCGAATATCCCTTCAATCCGCCCACCGCGCTGGATGTGCACGATCGTGCGCATCACGCCGTACTGCTGTGCCAAGCCGTCCCGACTAGCGATCTCGTGCTGGAAGCGCGCGAAGTAACGTCGGTCGAAGATGTGGCATGCCGTCAGCTCGATGTGCAAGTAAGCCGCAAGTGGCAGCTCGCTCCGGACGTGATCGGCCTGCATCTGCAGCCGGCGTCCGCTGAGTTGCGGTTGAACTGGTTGCCCGGGCAGTACCTCGATGTGCTGCTGGACGAAGGCCGCCGCCGTCCCTTTTCCATCGCCAACGGGGCGCAGGCGGATGGCGCGATCGAATTACATGTTCGTCACGTGGCCGGCGGTGGTTTCACTTCCTGGGTGAGCGATGTGCTCAAGGAAGGCGACACGCTGCGCATCGAAGGACCGCTAGGCACCTTCGTGCCGCGCGAGGATTCGGAACGGCCGATGATATTCATGGCCGGCGGTACCGGTTTCGCACCGGTGAAGGCGATCATCGAGCATTTCCTTGCGCTGGGAACGCGCCGCTCGATCGATCTGTACTGGGGCGCGCGCACTGCGGCGGATCTCTATCAGCACACACTGGCCGAACGATGGGCGGCCGCTGCATCCAACCTGCGTTTCCACGCGGTGCTCTCCGATCCGGAACAGGCGCAGATCGCCGGCATGCGCGCCGGACTGGTGCACGAGGCAGTGCTGGAAGATCGGCCGGATCTTTCCGGCCACGATGTCTACATGAGCGGACCGCCGGCGATGATCGACGCCGGACGCAAGCTGTTTCTCGACGCGGGCTTGCCGGAAGACCGGCTGTATTACGACTCGTTCGATTACGCGCCCGATGTGCTGGCGCAGATTCTTGCCGGCCGCGCCGGCATCAACGAAGCCTAGGGATGCTCTGAACAAGTTTGCGCAGGCGTCACCGCCCCTGTCTGTTCGCAGACCACAGGGCCATCGGCGAAGGCAGACTGGCTGTCTGTCGAGACGATGGACCGAAGGGATGCGGACAGACAGGGGCGGCCCGAAGGGTGATGTCCAGATGGCTCACAGGCCGCGCCGCGCAGCTTGAACAGACGGCCAGTCTGCCCTGCGCCGCGCAGCACACCCTGTGAGCCATCTGGACATCATGCCGCCTGCGCAAACTTGTTCAGAGCATCCCTTCAGTTCTTGCCCTTGGCGACCGGCAACTGCGCCTGCTGCCATGCCAGCACGCCGCCGCCCAGCGTGTAGACGCGGGTAAAGCCGGCTTTGATCAGTCGCTGCGCCGCGCTGTCTGCAGTGCGGCCATCCTTGTCCATCACCACCACTGCCAATTCTCGGGCCTTGGCCAGATCCTTGTTCTCGGGGTCGAACTGGCTCATGGCGACATGCTTGGCGCCCGGCACGTGCATCTTCTCGAAGTCGGCCGATGCGGACAGGTCGATCAGCAAGGGGCTGTCGCGATTGATCAGCTGGGTCAGGCCGGCCGGCGTCAGTTCCGTGTACTTGCGTAGCAGCACCATCAGCTGGGTGACGAGCAGCGCGATTACCAGCACCACGAACAGCAGGGACAGCGCGAGATGGTTGCCCACGAACTGGGGCAGCTTATGCAGGAAATCGTTCATGGGTTATCCACGGGCGCGGGCGGGCCGCTCGGTTGCAGGTAAACGGTGGATTATAGCTGCAGCCAGGGGCCAGATTAGGCGGGCACCTAATTGGTGCCCTGGCTGATGTCCGGCAACCCGCTTTCCAGCCACCAGTGGTTCTTCTCAGCGTCGTACTTCCACAGCTGGTGGTCGACGATGGTGCGCACCGTCTGGGTATGAATGTTGGTCACGCTGATCTGAACGACCTGGCGCACCTGGTTTTCGCCGTCGGGTATCGGACCATTGCCGTCGTCATAGCCGCTCACCTGCACCTGCTTGAAGCGCGCCAGGTCCAGACTGCTGAGCGGATGGGCCTCGCGTACCTTGGGGTCGACAAACTGCTGGGCGGCCTCGAAACCATCCCAGCGCACCGCGTTGGCGTACTCGATCATGGTGTGTTCGAGCGCGTCATTGCGTTTGTCGGTGGCGCAGCCGGACAGTAGCAGCGCGCTCGACAGCAGGCCGCTCCACAACAGCCCGCTCCACAACAGCATGGGACCGATGACACGGCGCATGGACAAGCCTCCCCTTCGAAGAAACCCTATTCTGCCGCAGCTGAGCGGCGCTTAGCCACGAACTGTGCCGCAAGCGTGGCGGCCGGCTTGCCGTGTTCGCCCGGCACCTGGCAAGCCACTTCGATGCGTGCGCGGCCGCGTGCGGCCAGCGTGGCGAAGAACGTGGCCCAATTCGCCCCCTCGGCCCGCTGCGCCACGGCTGCAAAATCGTTCCAGACCGGGCTGAGGTAGCGAACGGTGGATTCGCCCACAAACACGTCGCAATCCTCGCCCTGCCGACGCAGCGCCAATTCCACCAGGCCCCAGCCCGTCAAGGTCATCAGGCTTACCAGGCTGCCGCCGAAGGCGCAGCCCTTGTCATTCACGTTCGGTGCCAGCGGACTGGCCAGGCGAAGATGCTCTCCATCGTAATCACCCAGCTCCAGTGCCATCGCGCGCGCCAGCGGAATGCCTTCGTGGATAAATGTCACCAATGCCTGGGCGGCGGCCTGCTGATCCAGCTTATTCATTGAACGTCGTCATGTGGGGAAAGTGGGGAAAGTGGGGGCGCTAGTGTAGACGCTACACTCCAACCTCCCCTTAAGACTCGTCGGAATCAGGCGTGAGCGTGCAGTCCGAACAACACGGTGGCCCGCTGGGCGGCTGCACGATCGTGATCACGCGCCCTGTGGGCACGGGTACGGCGTTGGCGCGGCAGGTTCGCGCATTGGGCGGAATTCCGCTGCTTTTACCTGGACTTTCGCTGCGCGCGGCACCCGATCCGGAAACTGCCCGTACGCAGTGGCGTCAAGCGCAGCGCGATGATGTGTTGATTTTCACCAGTCCGGCTGCGGTGCGTTATGCCGTGGCGCTGGCGCCGCTCGTGACGCGCGCAAGCGTGATCGCCGTGGGGCAGGGCACGGCTCGCGCGCTGCACCGTCATGGCATCGATGCTCAGGTTCCTGCTGCGCGCCAGGACAGCGAGGGCGTGCTGGAATTGCCATCGCTGCAACAACTGCATGGGCGACATGTCGCGTTGATCACCGCTCCTGACGGACGCGGCTTGTTGCAGGAACAACTCGCTGCGCGTGGCGCTTCGCTGCGCGAAGTGCACGTGTACCGCCGGACCGCACCCCGTCTGGATCGACGTCATATCGATGCCGTGCTGCATTTGCCGGACACGGCCTGCGTGCTGTTTTCGAGTGCCGAAGCCATGCAGCACCTGCTGGCGTTGCTGCCGCCGTCGGCTCAGCAGCGGCTGTGCGGTATCACGGCCATCGTCAGCAGCGAGCGCATCGCCGAATCGGCTCGTTTAAGCGGGTTTTCACGAGTATATGTGGCAGCCTCGGCGGCCTCGGCCGACCTGCTCGCCAGCGCCTGTGCTGTTAGCATGCGCCCATGAGCCAGGACGATCTCACCCCCGATCCCGCCGCGCCTACAGGCGTGCCCTCCGACACCCCACGCGCCACCCGGCCGCCGACACCGCCGCGTTCCGCGGGCGGCACCCTCGCGCTGGCCCTGCTCTTGGCCTTGCTTGCCCTGGTGGGCACCGGCTATGTGGCGTGGCGGGAATGGAAGCTCACGCATATCAGCGCCGCGGCGCTGAGTACGGCGGCCAGCCTCGAAGGACGCGTCAACACGATGGAGCGCACTTTGAGCGCCACCACCGGTCAGGACGCCTTGCTGATGCAGCGCCTGAACGACGCCGATCAGGTCAACCGTTCGCTGCGCGAAGAACTGCTGTCGCAGGACCAGCGCGTGCGTGACCTCGAAGGAGCCGTCGGCCGACTGTCCGAAAAGACACTGTCCGGCCACGATGCGATGCGCCTGGACGAGACCGAATCCCTGCTGCGCATGGGTGCGCAGCGCTACACCTTATTCCATGACGCGCAAAGCGCCGCGCAGGCGTATGCACTGGCCGGGCAGTCCCTGGCCGGCGTGGACGACAACGCCTTCAACGGCGTGCGCCAGAGCATCGACGCCGAACGAGAAGCGTTGCTGAAAAGCCAGCCGGCGGATCGCGAGCAACTGCTCGATAGCGTCGTACAGCTGCGCGATGATCTCCCCAACCTGCCACTGAAACCGCTGGACGAACCCTCGGCAAATCAAGACCAGGGCGTCTGGGCGCGCATCCGCCGGGCGCTCTATAGCGTGATCCGGATCCAGCGCGACAACGGTGCCCCGGTCGATATCGCCGATGCACGCATCGCTCGGGAAATGGTGGCGTTGGACCTCGCCCAGGCGCAGACGGCGTTGATCGCATGGGATAACGATGCCTGTACCGCTGCCCTGAAACGCGCGGATGCTGGCCTGGTCGCGCAATTCGACCCGCAATCGCCCGCCGTGCAACAGGCGCGCGAGCGCATCGCTACGCTGGGCAGTCAGCTCAAGCCGTCTATCGCCGTGAACCTCGGCGGCGCGCTGAGCGAACTGCGCAACCTGCGCGCCGTACACACGCTCAAGTCGGACGCTGACACGGCAGCTCCATCGTCCGTCGGGAAGAAGCCATGAAGCTGTGGCGATGGATCCTTCTGCTGGTGATCATCGCCGCGCTCGCGGCCTTCGGCTGGCATTGGGTCGCCGAGGATCCCGGTTATGTATTGGTGCGTTTTCGCGGTGTGACCGCGCAAACCAGTTTGTTGACCGCAGTCGTGCTGTTGCTGCTCGCGTGGGCGGCAATCACTGCGCTGTGGCGTTTGGCGCGTTGGCCATTCGGTGCATTCTCGCGGCGCCATCGCCGCGTGAGTCAGCAACGTCTTGCCGATGGTCTGGTGGCGCTGATGGAAGGTCGCCATGGCGATGCCGAGCGCGACCTCAATCGCGCGTCGCGTCTGGGCACCTTGCGTGGACCCGCACTGCTCGCCGCCGCGGAAGCCTCTTCGCGTCGCGGCGAACACAGCCGAGCGCTCGAATCGCTGGATGAAGCCGCACAGATCGCACCGCGTGCAGCTCGTGTATTGCGTGCCCGTGTATTGCGTCGTGACGGTAAAGCGGCCGAAGCGCTGACGTTGCTGACACCCGAAGCCGATAGCGGCAGCCTGAGCCCGGGCGGTTGGCGCGAATACGCGCTCGCTGCATTGGCCAGCGGCGACACGCGTCGCGCGCGCGCGGCGCTCGAACCTTTGCAAAAAAGCGGCGTGCTCGGTGCGCGCGGTTACAACGCCCTGGAAACACAGGTGCTGGTCGCCAGCCTAAATGCAACTGCCGATGGTGCTGTACTCAACACACTGTGGTCGCAATTGCCGAAGACGCAGCGACGTGCGCCAGCGGTGGTCGATGCCTATGCACGCAAGGCTGCAAATTTTGGCCTTGTTCTTCCGGCGATGGACGAAGTGGAATCCGCGCTACGCCGCGAATGGTCGCCGCAGCTGGTCGAAACCTACGGTTCTCTCGGCGGCGACGATCTCGACGCGCGCCTGCGTCGTGCGGAAGGCTGGCTGGACGGACATCCCAACGATCCCAGTCTGCTGCTGGCGCTCGGTCGGATGTGCGTGCGGACGAACGCGTGGCTCAAGGCGCGCCAATACCTGGAGCGCGCGCTGGCCCTGGCGCCCAGCGCCAACGCGTGGGAAGCGCTGGGCGATGCTTACGCCGGCCAGGGCGATGCCGCGCTCGCGCAGCGTTGCTATCGCAACGCCATTGCTATCGCGCGCGGCGACAACACCGAACCGTTGCCTGCCACCAACATCGTCGGCGGTCGACTCGATACGCGTCCGATCGCCATCGAAGAACGCGATGAGCATGGTGTGCCGCGGTTGCGGACCTAGGTCGCCGTTGGCGATGACGTGATGAAGCATCGGCATCAAGCCGATGGCCTTCAAGAACCGTTTTGCAAAAACCGATAGCCGACACCCGGCTCGGTCTTCAGCCAACGCGGTGTCGTCGGGTCGTCGCCCAGCTTCTGTCGCAATTTACCGAGCACGATGCGCAGGTAATGCGTGTCTTGCACATGCGTGCCGCCCCAGATCTCGCGCAGCAATTGTTGCTGGCTGACCACGCGTCCGGCATGGCGCACCAGCATGGCCAGCACGGCGTATTCCTTGCGGGTGAGCGACAGCGGGTTGCCGTCGAGAAATACTTCGCGCAAACCTAAGTCGATGTGCAGACGTCCATCGTCATAGCGCGGCGGGGCTTCGGTGCCGACCACACGATTACGCAAAAGCGCGCGCAACCGCGCCATCATTTCCTGGATGCCGAACGGCTTGGTCATGTAATCGTTGGCGCCGGCGTCGAGCGCTTTCACCTTTTCCTGCTCGGTATCGCGCACGGAAAGCATCAGTACAGGCACCTGGCTCCATTGGCGCAGCTCGGCCAGTACGTCATGTCCTTCGCGATCGGGCAAGCCGATATCGAGAATCACCACATCGGGATCGCGAGTTGCAGCAAGCGCCAGGCCTTCCGCGGCGTTGGCGGCAAGCAGCACGTCGTAACCCTCGGCGCGCAGGCCGATATCGAGGAATTTGCGAATCTGCGTCTCGTCGTCGATGACCAGAGCGCAGGGATTGGCGGCAGTCATGGCGTAGGTGGCGTGGTGGGCAAGGGCAGGCTGATGCGGATGGTGGTCCCAACGCCTTCGCCGGGCAAGGCTTCCACGCTGCCGCCGTGCGCGCCGATCATGCCGCGGCAGATCGCCAGCCCCAGCCCGGTGCCTTGCGGCGCGCGGTCGCCGCGCGAAACGGAATAGAACATATCGAAGATGCGGGCGCGTTCTTCTTCGGGAATGCCCGGGCCGCGGTCGATCACGTCGATAAACAACCGATCGCCCGCCTCGCGTACCATCACGCGCACTGCTTCACCGGGCGGTGAAAAGCGCGCGGCATTCTCCAGAATATTGAACAACGCTTGTTCGATCAGCGCGGGATGCACGAACAGCAGCACGGTCTCGTGGGGCAGCATGGAATCCACGCGCAAATCCGGAAACAGTTTGCGCAATCGTGTGACGGCGGAAGCCACGATCTCGGCAGCATCCGTCCAGTCGCGGTTGAGCTTGAGCGTGCCATGGCCCAACCGGGTCATATCGAGCAGGTTCTGGATGTAGCGGTCGAGGCGCTGGCCTTCGCCGAGAATCGCGCCGAGCAGTTCCTGGCGCTCGTCGACGGGCAGCTGTTCCCAGTAACTGGACAAGGTGCCGGCCGAGCCGATCATCGATGCGAGCGGCGAGCGCAGATCGTGCGAGACGGACGAGAGTAGGGCGTTGCGCAAGCGTTCGGTTTCGCCTTGCACGCGTGCACCTTCCAGCTCCGAAGCGAGGCGCGCGCGTTCCAGTGCCTGACCGATATCCTGCACCATCGCCAACGCCAGGCTGCGCCGTTCGGTGTCCGGCGCGTGGCCATTTTCGAAGCGTAGCGCCGCTACACCGAGGCGATGGTCGTCACCACCCAGCGGCAACATCCAACAGCGCGCGGCATTGAGCGTGTCGGTAAAGCGACCTGCCGGTTCGGAATGCTGCTCGCACCATTCCGCGGCGGCGAGATCCTGTGTCGTCATCGTCAGCTCCCGCGAGCTGTTCGCGGCGACCTGCAAATGATGTTCTACATCGCGCGCCAGAATCGCCGCATCGCATCGCAGGCCGTGAGCCAAAGCGGCGGCACCGACTTCGCGGACACCGTCCGCATCGGCGCTGGCCGACAACCGCTGCCCGAGCGACAGCAGGGCGTGCGAGTAATCGTGCGCGGAACGCAGGGATTCCACCTGGCTGGCGAGTCGTGTCGCCAACCGGCTGCAAATCAGCGCCACCGCCAGGAACAGCGTGACCGCGAGTACGTCGTCCGTATTGGAAATGGCCAGCGTGTAGCGCGGCGGCGCAAAGAAGAAGTTGTAGCCGACAAAACACAGCAACGCGGTATACACCGCCACCGTCATGCGCGTGCGCACCGCTACGGTCATCACACCGGTGAGGAAGATCAGCGCGAGGTTGGCCACCGACAGATAGCGGTCGGCGATAAACGCGAGTCCGATGGCCAGCGCCGTGACCACGGTGGCGAAGATATATTCGTCGCGGCGTCCACGTGCAGGCATCAGGCGCAGGCGACGTCGCGCTTGCGCGCGCTCCGTCGGCGTGGCGATGATGGTCAGTTCGAGATGAGCACCGCGGCGCAGCAGTTGCTGAGTGAGCGAGCGGCCGACCATGCGCGCCAGCAGGCGCTCGCGCGTGCGACCGAGAATGATCTGGCCCACGCCTTCGCGATCGGCATGCAGCAATAATTCTTCGGCAATCGCGTGGCCGCGCAGCACCATGGCATCGCCGCCGAGCCGGCGCGCCAGGCGCATCGCGGTGTCGACTCGCTCGCGTCGCGCGTTGTCCAACGTAGCGCCCGTGTCGACGAACACCACGCTCCACGGCGCGCCGCGTCGTTCCGCGATGCGGCGCGCGACGCGTACCAGATATTCGCTTTGCGCATGGCCATCGATGGCAGCCATCACGCGCCGCCGTACGGGCATGGCGCCGCCGCGCGCCAGCATGTGTTCGCGCAGATCGCTGTCGACGTGTCCGGCGACGGTATCTACCGCCAACTCGCGCAGTGCACCGAGGTTGGTCGGCGAAAAGAACGCGTCGAGCGCGGCCGCCGCCGTTTCCGGCACGTAGACCTTGCCTTGTCGCAAACGCCCGATCAGCTCGCGCGGCGGAAGGTCGACCAGCACGATGTCACGTGCGCGGTCGAGAAAAGCATCCGGCACGGTTTCGCGCACCGTGATGCCGGTGATGCGCCGCACCTGATCGTTGAGACTTTCCAGGTGTTGCACGTTGAGCGCGGTATAGACCTCGATGCCGGCTTCGAGCAGTTCGGCGATGTCCTGCCAGCGACGTTCGTGGCGAGCGCCGGGAACATTGCGATGCGCGAGTTCATCGACCAGCAGAATGTCGGGACGACGCGCCAACGCGCCATCCACATCGAATTCCGTGAATTCGCGACCCTGATAATTCAGTGTGAGCCGCGGCAAGACCTCGAGCCCTTCGAGCAGGGCGGCGGTTTCGGCACGGCCGTGTGTCTCCACCAGCCCCACCACGACATCCACGCCCTGTCGCTTCAGTTCGCGCGCGGCGGAAAGCATGGCGTAGGTCTTGCCTACGCCAGGTGCGGCACCCAGGAAAATCTTGAGGCGTCGGCTGCTGTCTTCCTGCACGACATCGAGCAGGGCATCGGCGCGTGCGTCACGGGACGTTTCGGTCATTAGGGAACCATGCGGAAACCGATTCTGCGCATCTTAGTCTTCCTCTCCCGGAAAGGGAGAGGAAGTTCTCGCATGATCAACGCTGCTGCAGCCCGTCCAGCGCGAGATTCAACTGCAACACATTCACGCGCGGTTCGCCGAGCAAACCCAGCTGGCGTCCCTGCGTAGCCTGCGTCACCAGCTTTTGGACCTGATCGACGCTTACGTTGCGCACGCGCGCCACACGCGCTATCTGGTACTGCGCCGCCGCCGGGGTGATTTCCGGATCCAAACCGCTGCCCGAGGCAGTGACCAGGTCCGCCGGCACAGGTGCCGTGTTACCCGGATCGGCTGCATGCAGCGCATCGATGCGCTGCTGCACGGCATCGTGCAGGGCCGGGTTGCTCGGGCCCTGGTTGGAGCCGTTCGAACCCGTGCCGTTATACGGCTGCGGCGTGGTGGCCGACGGCCGACCCCAGAAATACTTGGGATCGGTGAAGGACTGGCCGATCAGCTCGGAGCCGATCGGCTTGCCGTCGCGTTCCACCAGACTGCCGTTGGCCTGGTGCGGAAACAGCACCTGCGCCACGCCGGTGGCTACCAGCGGATAAACCAGGCCGGTGATCACGGTCATCACCAGCAACATCATTAGTGCATTACGTATCAACCGGCCCATAGTGATTACCTCAGTAATGGATGATCGCGTCGAGCAACGCGGCAACCTGATAGTTCTTCTTGCCCGAGTCGTACGCAGACAAGTCATACGAACGCTCGTAGCGCAGTTCCGGGCGAATCTCCAGATCCTGCGAAACCCAATGCGTCAGGCCGAGCGTATGGCTGCTGTAGCGCGTCGCATAACCGGTGCGTTGTCCCCTTTCGTCGTTGTAGAACTCGTTGCGGAAGGAAATCATGTTGCTCGGATCGAGTTCGACGTTGAAATAGTTGACGATGCCGAACTCTCCCGCCGTGCCGGGCAGCGATGAAGCAGCTTCACGGGTCCAACCCGGACCGAAGCCGGGAATGTTGCGGCCGTACATCCGATAGGCCTCGGTAAGCATATGCACGCGCTTGCTGAAGCGGTGACCCCAGGTCGCCACATACATCTGCACGTTGTTGTAGTTGTAGTCGGACTTGTTCCAGTTATTCACGCAGGGGTAAAACATGTCGTTGTTATCGGCCGACACCCAGCGCACGCAGGTCTGCAGCGAGGGCTTCGCGGATGCATTCCAAGGAGCAGTGTCATTGCTGGCGTTGATGCCAAGCTGGAAAGTCCACTGACTGCTGAGCTTGGTGGTAGTCATCACGCCCGTCTGGGTATACGGGTCGACCGTGTACAGAATCGAGTGGGTAAGCAGGTAGTTTTCGGGTGCAAACTGCGCTTCGATGTCCGGCAGCGACAGCCAACGACCCACGCGCACGACCATGCCCTGGGCGACCCAGGGGATATACAGGTCGTAGTAGAACAGCATCGGGTCGTCGCCATAAATTTTGCCGTTGAGTGGCTGGCCCGGCGCAGGATTGTTCAGCAACTGGTTGCTGAAAATACCTTTGGTGATGGTGTAGTGGTAGTCGTAACCCCACAGGTTGGAGATGTTGAAGCCCCAGTCGAGATGATCGGTCTGGACGGTATCTTCGACGCGCGTGATGTTGGTGACCAATTGGTCGAACTCAACACGGTTCGGTCGCGTCGCATAAGAAAGCGGGAAGTTGGTGAAGTTGGAGGAGCTGTAGTTGGCCGACGGATTGATCCAGCCGAAAATCTCGATCCGGTTGCGCTGCATCCATTGGCCGACCTTCGTGCAGCCCAGTGCTTTCTCCAACGGATACGTCGAGTTGGTATCCGGCACGCCGATCGGCGCAGCGACGCCGCCCATCTGCCACTCCGAATTCGGGAACGGCGGGGAATCGAACGGCGCATCCATCGCGCGGCGCGCAGGGGAGGGCGCATTCGGATCGGCCGGCTGCGCATCCTCACGATAGGCGGCTACCAGGCGCGAGAAGAACCCATTGCTGCAATCGCTGCTTGCGGTCACGACGGGCGCGGCCGGCAGACTGCCGCTCGCCGGCATGTTGCTGACGTCGGTCGATTGCGCCAACACCTGCGACACCGGCGCGACAGCCAGCAGGATCGACGTGACTAGAGCCTTCTTGAAATACATACATTCCTCTCAAACGGGGTCATGACTGGGCCGGTATCGCCCAGTAGCGACACCGAATTTCTTGGGGTCAGATGCCGGCGTAACCGCCGAGCACGTATTCGTCTTCTGGCGTCATCGGCTTATCGGGCGCCGGGCTGACGTTCCCCCTGGACTGGCCGCGTACCGGTAGTTCTATCACCACGTCGCAGTCGGAATCATTAGACGAGACACGTAATTCCATTTGCGGGTGATCAACATCGGGCAGCGATACGGACAGTTTCAGGGTATGCATAACGGTTTCCTCAGGCGAGTCCCAACAGGACGAGCAGCATGTCGATGAGCTTGATACCGATGAACGGCACGATCACGCCGCCCAGGCCATAAATCAGTAGATTGCGGCGCAGCAGATGGCCGGCGCCCAGCGGGCGATATTTCACGCCCTTCAGCGCCAGCGGAATCAGGAAAATGATGATCAGCGCGTTGAAGATCACCGCCGACAGAATCGCGCTCTGCGGCGTCGACAAGCGCATCACGTTCAGCGTGTTCAGCGCCGGATACGTGGTAGCGAATGCCGCGGGAATGATCGCGAAGTATTTGGCGACGTCGTTGGCGATCGAGAACGTGGTCAGCGAACCGCGCGTAATCAGCATCTGCTTGCCGATCTCCACCACTTCGATCAGCTTGGTGGGGTTGGAATCGAGATCCACCATATTGCCGGCTTCTTTCGCCGCCTGCGTGCCGGTGTTCATCGCTACCGCCACGTCGGCCTGCGCCAGTGCCGGCGCGTCGTTGGTGCCGTCGCCGCACATCGCCACCAGGCGGCTCTCGGCCTGCATGGAGCGGATCAGCTTGAGCTTGGCTTCCGGTGTGGCTTCGGCGAGAAAATCATCCACGCCTGCTTCGGCAGCGATCGCCGCCGCGGTGAGCGGATTGTCGCCCGTCACCATCACGGTCTTGATGCCCATGCGGCGCATCTCCGCGAAGCGTTCCTTGATGCCGCCCTTCACGATGTCCTTCAGTTCGATCACACCCAGGGCGCGATCGCCTTCGGTCACGATCAGCGGCGTGGCGCCGCGGCGTGCGATGTCTTCGGCCATGCGCTTCACGGCGGGCGGCAGGTGACTGCCGAGGCTGTCGAGATAGCGCTCCACCGAATCCAGCGCACCCTTGCGGATGCGGCGCTCGCCCATGTCCACACCGCTCATGCGCGTCTGCGCGGTGAACGGTACGAACTCGGCGTGCAGCGATTCCAACTCGCGTTCGCGCAGGCCGAAACGTTCTTTTGCGAGCACCACGACGCTGCGACCTTCCGGCGTTTCGTCGGCTAGCGAAGCAAGTTGTGCGGTATCAGCGAGGCTGCGCTCTTCAATACCCGGTGCGGGATGGAAGGCTACGGCTTGGCGGTTGCCTAGCGTGATGGTGCCGGTCTTGTCGAGCAGCAACACATCGACATCGCCGGCGGCTTCCACTGCGCGGCCCGACGTGGCGATCACGTTGGCGCGGATCATGCGATCCATGCCGGCGATACCGATAGCGGAAAGCAAGGCGCCGATGGTGGTGGGAATCAGGCAGACGAGCAGCGCGATCAGCACGGTCAGCGTGATCGGGTTGCCTTTGCCGGCCACCTGCACGCTGTAGATGGAGTAAGGCAACAGCGTGGCGCAGGCCAACAGGAAGATCAGCGTGAACTTGGCCAGCAGAATGGTCAGCGCGATCTCGTTCGGTGTCTTGCGGCGCGAGGCGCCTTCCACCATCGCGATCATGCGATCCAGAAAACTTTCGCCAGGGTTGCGCGTGATCTGCACCACCAGCCAATCCGACAGCACGCGCGTGCCGCCGGTGACGGCGCTGCGATCGCCGCCCGACTCGCGGATCACCGGTGCGGACTCGCCCGTGATGGCGCTTTCGTCCACGCTGGCAGCGCCAACAACGACCTCGCCGTCGCCGGGAATCTGTTCATTCGCTTCCACCAACACATAGTGACCGCTGCGCAGCTCACTCGATGGCGTAAAGACAATGGCGGCATCGCGCTTGGGTTCGGCCAATTTCTTGGCGATCACATCTTTGCGCGAACTGCGCAGCGCGGCGGCTTGCGCCTTGCCGCGACCTTCGGCCAATGCTTCGGCGAAGTTGGCGAACAGCAGTGTGAACCATAGCCACACGCTCACCCAGAAGATGAAGCCGGTGGGTGCTTCACCGTGGCCTGCGATGGCCTGTACCCACAGCAGCGTGGTCAACACGCTGCACACGAATACGACGAACATCACCGGGTTGCGGAACTGCAAGCGCGGGGAGAGCTTGCGGAATGCATCTCCCACCGCCTTCCAGATCAAGGTGCGGTCAAAGCTGCTTACGGCGTGCGTATGCGAAGTCATGGATGCGTATCCCGAATGAATCAGTGCGCCGACATCAGGTATTCGGCGATAGGGCCGAGCGCCAGGGCGGGCAGAAAGGTCAGTGCGCCGACGATGATCACCACGCTGGTGAGCAGGGTCACGAACAGCGGTGTGTGCGTCGGCAAGGTGCCGGCCGAGGCAGGTACATGTTTCTTCGCAGCCACCGAGCCGGCCAGCGCGAGCATCGCGATCGCCAGCGTGTAGCGCGCCCAGAACATGCACACGCTCAACATGACATTCCAGAACGGAATGTTCGCCGACAAGCCACCGAACGCGCTGCCGTTGTTATTGGTGGCCGAGGTCACCGTGTAGAGGATCTCGCTGAAGCTATGTGCACCGGGATTGCCAACCGTTGCCGTGGCAACGGGTGTCATCACTGCGATGGCTGTGCAAATCACCACCAGTGCGCAAGGAATCAGTACGGCCAGGCTGGCCATCTTCATCTCGTAGGCTTCGATCTTTTTGCCCAGGTATTCCGGCGTGCGGCCCACCATCAGACCGGCGATGAACACCGCCACCACCGCAAAGGCAAGCATGCCGTACAAGCCCGAACCTACGCCGCCGAAGACCACTTCGCCCAACTGCATCAGCCACATCGGCACCAGGCCGCCGAGCGGAGTCAGCGAGTCGTGCATGTTGTTCACCGCGCCGCACGATGCAGCGGTAGTGATCGCCGTGAACAGGCTGCTCGCCGCGACGCCGAAACGTGTTTCCTTACCTTCCATGTTGCCGCCCGACTGCAGCGCCGAGGCGTGCTGGTCGATCGACAAGGAGTGCAAGATCGGATTGCCGGCCTGTTCGGCCGCGGTCACACCGATGGTCAGCGGGATGAAGATCACCAGCATCGTGGCGAGAATCGCCCAGCCCTGGCGACGATCGCCCACCATCTCACCAAAGGTGATGCACAAACCGCCCGGGATCAGGAAGATCGCCAGCATCTCCAGGAAATTGGAGAACGGTGTCGGGTTCTCATACGGATGGGCCGAGTTGGCACCGAAGAAACCGCCACCGTTGGTGCCCAGCATCTTGATCGCAATCTGCGAAGCGGCCGGACCCATCGGCAAGGTCTGCGTGGTCAGCGGCGTGGGCTTGGTTTCAGGGTTGCCTTGGGCATCCTTCACGGGGTTGCCGGCCGCATCGGTCACCGGGTTGGCGTACGTGCTGGTTTGCACCACCGGTACGTCCACGTACGGTTTCAGGTTCTGAATGACGCCTTGCGATACCAGCAGCATCGCCAGCACGAACGAGATCGGCATCAGGATGTACAGCGTGGTGCGTGTCAGATCGACCCAGAAATTGCCAATGCCCTTGGTCGTTTTACGCGCAAAGCCGCGCACCACGGCGATCAGCACCGCAATGCCGGTGGCTGCCGACATAAAGTTCTGCACTGCCAACGCGGCCATCTGGGTCAGATAGCTCATCGCCGACTCGCCGGAATAAGCCTGCCAGTTGGTATTGGTGATGAAGCTGATGGCGGTGTTGATCGACAGATCCGGCGACAGCGCAGGAAAATGCTGCGGATTCAAGGGCAGCCATTGCTGCGTGCGCTGGAAGAGGTAGACGGCCAGCATGCCGCACACATTGAACGCGAGCATGGCGACCGCATAACGCTTCCAGCTCATGTCCTCGTCGGACTTGATGCCGCAAACGCGGTAGATCACCCGCTCCACACCGCCGCCGAAGCGAGTGATGCGGTTAGGTTCGTCGGCAAATACATGCGCCATGTAACGGCCCATCGGCTTGATGAGCAGCAGCAGGACAACCAGATACATGCCTATCTGGATGAAATCGTTGGCAGTCATTCGAACCACTCCGGTTTCAACAGCGCCACGCACAAATAGACCGTCAAAGCCACCGCGATCACGGCGGCCAGTCCGTAGAAGAAGTTCATGGGATTCGCTCCGTTAAGAAGGTCGCGGCCTAGCCGCGCGCGGTCAGCTGCGTGGCCCGAGGCGGTCGCAAAGCAGCAGGAAGCCAAGCGTCGCCGCGGCCAGCACGAAGCCGAAAATTAGATAGATAACGTCCATGGAGGCACTCAATGTCGTACAGGTGCGCACTTTAAGGACACGGACATAAGAAGCGGGTAGCGAAAATGCCGCTCCGCGTATAGAACGCGTAAAATTTTTACGGGTGGGCGGAACTTAGTGGTTGGCGTGGCGCATGCGACGGCGTAGGGGCTCAGGAATCCAACGTGGAATCACCCAGCAGGCGCGCTTCCAGCCAATGCGCCAACCGGGTCACTAGCAGCGCACTGGCAATGCCCAGCGTGACTTCACCCAGGCGAGTGAGAGCGATGGTCCAGAAGGGGCCCGCGTGGGGCACGAGCATCACGATGGTGACAGTGGTGGCGCTGAGCTTGCCGGCGCTGCCGACGTTGAAGCACCAGCACAGCACGATCGCCACGGCCATCGTCAGCGCGTAGACGGGGTAATTATCCTGCGCCAGGTAAGCACCGGTCAGTGCGACGGTGGCGCCGATCGCTGCGCCGATCACCTGATCGAGCGAGGATTTGCGCGTGTCCACATACGTCTGTTGCGTCACGGCGATGGCGGTGAGCGCACCCCAGAACGCCTGCTGGGTGTGCAACAGCAAACCCAGGCCATAGCCGAGACTGCCTGCGGCTAGTGCTTGTGCAGCCATGAACAGGCCGTCTGCCAGACGATGCCCCCAGGGCAGTCGCTGATACATCAGGTCCAGATGGCGATGGACGTAGCCCAGCTCGCGTCGGTTGTCGCGAATGCGTTGTTCTACCATCGGCGCAACCTCCCTAGAGCGGCGTGAGATTGGCGTAGGCCGCCACCAACCACTTGCTGCCGGCGCCTTCGAAATTCACTTGCAGCCGCGTATGCGCGCCGCTGCCTTCGGCGCTCACCACCACACCTTCGCCGAAGCTCGGGTGATTGACGCGTTGGCCTAGCTTCACCGGCAAGTCTTCTTTCAGCGACGGCGGCGGTTCGGCGAAGCGGCCGGCATATAACGGACGGCTTACCTGTACCCGCGGCCGCACCTCGTCGATCAATGAAGGCGGTACTTCGCCAAGAAAGCGCGATGGCCGCGCCAGCATCTCGCTGCCATGCATCCGGCGCGATTCGGCGTGCGTGATGACCAGGCGTTCGCGCGCACGGGTGATGCCGACGTAGGCGAGGCGGCGTTCCTCTTCCAGCCGCCCTTCGTCTTCGACGGAGCGCTGGCTGGGAAACAGGCCTTCTTCCAGGCCGACCAGAAAGACCAGCGGAAACTCAAGACCTTTGGCCGAATGCAACGTCATCAGCTGTACGCAGTCGTCCCATGATTCTCCCTGACCCTCGCCCGCTTCCAGTGCGGCATGCGAGAGAAACGCGGGCAGTTCGCTCAATCCTGCTTCGATGTCGTCGGGTGTCAGTTCGAAACGGCTAGCCACATTGACCAGCTCGTCGAGGTTTTCCACGCGCGATTCGGCATTGCCGCGGCTGTCTTTCTCATAGAAGTCGCGCAGGCCCGATTGCACGATGGCGTGGTCGATCTGTTCGGCCAGGGGCAGTGCGGATGTAGCCCTCTCCCCTTCGGGGAGAGGGTTGGGTGAGGGGCTGTTCGGAGCGGAGGTTTCCAGCGAGCCCGGCCCCTCACCCCAGCCCTCTCCTCGCTCCTCAAAGCCGAGCACATCCATGTGCTCTCCCCGCGTGCCCCGAAGGGGAGAGGAGGTAAAGGCGCGGGTCATTTCGTCGATCATGACGAGGAAACTCTTCACCGCATTTTTCGCCCGCCCTGCGAGCTCACTGCCGCCGCTGAGTTCGTTCAACGCGGCTTCCCACATCGACGTGTTTTCGCCACGTGCACGGCGACGCAGTGCATCCAGCGTGCGATCGCCAATACCGCGCGGCGGCGTATTCACTGCACGCTCGAACGCTGCATCGTCGTGGCGATTGGCGGTGAGGCGCAGATAGGCCAGCGCGTCCTTGATTTCCGCGCGCTCGAAGAAGCGCTGGCCGCCATACACGCGATACGGAATATCGTGTTGGATCAGTTGTTCTTCGAAGTTGCGCGATTGCGCGTTGGAGCGATACAGAATCGCGCAATCCTTCGCGTCGCCATGCTCGGCGATGTATTCGCGGATGCGCTCGATCACGAAGCGTGCTTCGTCCTGTTCGTTATAGGCGGCGTACACGGCAATGCGTTCGCCTTCTTCGCCCGCCGTCCACAGTTGCTTGCCGAGCCGGCTGCCGTTGCGTTCGATGACGCTGTTGGCGGCTTTCAGGATGTTCGACGTGGAACGGTAGTTCTGTTCCAGCTTGATTGTGCGGGCGCCGGGAAAATCGCGCAGGAACTGTTGCACATTCTCTACCTTGGCACCGCGCCAGCCATAGATCGCCTGGTCGTCGTCGCCCACCACGAACACTTGCCCGGTCTGACCGGCCAGCACGCGGATCCACGCGTATTGCAGCGCATTGGTGTCCTGGAATTCGTCGATCAGCAGATAGCGCCAACGTTGCTGGTAGTGCTCCAGGATCGCCGGTTGCTTGAGCCACAGCTCGTGCGCGCGCAGCAGCAGTTCGGCGAAGTCCACCAGCCCGGCGCGGCGACAGGCATCCTCATACGCTTGATAGATCTGCACCAGCGTGCGCGTCACCGGGTGTTGTCCGTGCTCGATGTTCTCCGCGCGCTTGCCTTCGTCTTTCCAGCTATTGATCTGCCACGCGGCCTGACGCGGCGGAAAGCGCGCTTCGTCCAGGCCAAGGCCGGCGACCACGCGCTTCACCAAACGCTGCTGATCGTCAGCGTCGAGAATCTGGAAACTTTCCGGCAACTCCGCTTCGCGCCAATGACGGCGCAACAGGCGATGGGCGATGCCATGGAAGGTACCGACCGTCAGGCCTTGTGTGCCGCCGGGGATCAGGTGGTCGAGGCGCGCACGCATTTCGCCGGCGGCCTTGTTAGTGAACGTAACGGCGAGAATCGCCCATGGCGGCACGCGTTCGACCTGCGTAAGCCAGCCGATGCGATGGGTGAGTACGCGCGTCTTGCCGGAGCCGGCGCCAGCGAGGACCAAATAGTGGCCGGGCGGTGCGCAGACGGCTTCGCGTTGCGCGTCGTTGAGCGAATCGATCAGGTGCGAGACATCCATCGCGCCATTGTAACCGCCCTTGCGAAAACCGCCGCGAACGCGGCGGTTTATGCGGTCGAAAGACAGCGGACTCAGCCCTTCTTGATCAGTCCGCCCAAGGCAAGCAACGCACCGACCACGATGCCGGAGATGCCCAGCCATGATGGGATGGCCTTTTCGTGGGTCGCCGTCAGCTTGGCCGAGCCTAGCTGCACCAAGGTCTCGGTCTGCGTATAGCTGCCGTGACCGAACACGGCCCATAGGCCGCCGATCAACAACACGATACCGATGATGATCAGGATGGCTCGCATGATTCGCTCCGCATGGATGACCGGCCGATCATAGGTGGCGCGCGAGTGCGAAGGAAGTCGACGCGCCGCGTATTCGTCGCCGGCGCGTCAGCGTCGTTTCATGAAACGTCTGCGATCAGAATTTGTAGTCGATCATCAGGCGGTTGTAGACGAACGTCTGGTTGGTCGGATTGAGGTTGTCGATGCCGCCGTTGGACAGTTCCCAACGGTCACGCAGGGTCAGTCCGCGCAGGTAGCCGTCCAGGTGATAGATCACGTCGAAGTAAAGATCGTGGCTTTTGCCACGAAAATCGGTCATGTATTTGGCGTAGGCCGCGGTGAGTTCCAACTTTTTGTCGAACAGGTCGTAGGTGAACTTGCCTTTCCAGGCACGACCGGGACCGGCTTCGACCAGACCACGGATCATCGAGGTGGTGAACAGCGGATCCGTGCCGTAGTTCGTCGTGTAGGGCGAAATCAGCGCGCCGCCTCCCACCGCGCCGTCCTCGCGCGCCACCTTGTTGTAGAAAATATCGAAGCGGCCGTCAGGTATCACGACACCGATATCGCCGCCGATAGCCTGGCTTTTGACGCGATCACCGGCGACACCGAACAATTTAGTGTCGTTCTCCGTGAAGCGGTTGTCCGAGCCGTCGTTCTGCGTGAGGTACTGAGCGCCGATGACGGGATTAAAACCCGTATCGGTGTCGATAACGTAGCTACCCGCTGCATAAACAGTGCGCGCAAAGTTCAGGAAATCGTAATACCGCAGCTGTGCGTTGAGTCCGCCTTTGACATAGGTGGTACCGCCCTCCCAGGTGCCGGGCGCGGATCGCGAATGGAGCGGCAGCGAACCATTGTTACCGTACATCGAATCGCCGTCGTACTTGGACGGGTAGTACAGGTTGTCCGAATACATGCCAAATGACGTGCGGCTCTTCCAGCTGTACTCGCGAATCCCAAAGAGATTCCATCCGGTCAGCGGTGTGACTTGCACCAGCAGTGCGTTGTACGACGACGGGATGATGCGCGAATCGTTGTTACCCATCCACGGATCGTTGGCGAGATATTGATAACCGCCGCGAAACAGGAACATGTTGTTCTGGTATTGCAGATACGCTTGGCTGAATGTACCGATGGAGTTGGTCGGCCCGGCGAGCGTGGTGTCGATTTTCGTCAGCGTATCGGAATGCGTACCGAACGAGTTGGCGGTCGCGAACGACCCGCCGATGCTGAAGCCGCCGAAGAACGTTCCCGTTTGCGCATTGATCAGCGCCGCGACGGAAAACGCGCTCGCGTTAGGTGTGGTCTTGCTCTCGTAAAGGCGATTGAAGTTGTAGAGGCGAAGATCGCCATCCACGTGACCGTTCGTGAAGATGTCATTCAAGCCATAGTCGTCCGCTTGCGCGGCAACGCTGGCTACGGCGAGCCCCAGTGTCGCGGCGGCCATCATGCATTTCTTCATCATGCGGATTTTTCCCCGTGAGTGAACCCCGTGCGCCGCTTCCGAAAAGCAGCGGATCCAGCAACGCCCACGTCTGTTCTGAGCGTTATAAGTTCGAGTATATGACGGTTTGCCGCGAAGAATAGGGCCGAGGCCGTTTCCAAAGGTAGGTTTGCCCGCGATGCTTTAGCGGGTCGTGCCGAGGATGACGCTGGACGCCTTGACGATCGCGACGACCGCCACCCCTTCCTCCAACCCCAGCGAGGACGCGCTTTCCACCGTCACGATGGCGGTCATCACGCTGCCGCCCGCAAGGCGGATACGCACATCCGCATTCACCGCTCCCAGTGTCACCTGGGTCACCGTGCCGGCAAACTGGTTACGTGCTGACAGCCGCATGCCGTTGTCGGGAAGACCTACCAGTACCGACGAGGCTTTGATCAGCGCAATGGCCTCGGTGCCGACTTCCAGCCCCAGATCTTGCGTGCTTTCGCTGGTGAGCATGGCGACCACGCGCTCGCCGCCGGGCAGTTCCAGCTCGACGGTGTCGTTGACGGCGCCCTTGTGAATCACGACCACGCGGCCGGAGAGCTGATTGCGTGCACTGGTTCGGAACATAAGGCTCCTTAACAGTTTGATGTCGGTGGCCGAGGCATCGGCCAAGGTCTCGAATTGTTCGAGGAAACGCAGCTGAATATCTTCCAGTGCGGCAAACGCTTCGACCAGGCGTTGACCGCGTTCGGTCAGATGCGTGCCGCCACCGCCTTTGCCGCCGGTCACGCGCGTCACCAAGGGTTCGTCCGCCAAGTTATTCATGGCGTCGATAGCATCCCATGCGCCCTTGTAACTCATGCCCATGGCACGCGCGGCGGCGGTAATCGATCCCGTTTCACCGATCTTGGACAGCAGCGCGATGCGATCCGCGCCGCCTAGTGCGTGGCCATCGGCTTGAAGCGAAAGGACACCCTTGAGCTTGAACATGGTCGCCGCCGCCCCGTGGTTTTGCCATCACGACGGGACGAGTCTAGCGAGTGCCGGCGTCAAAGTGTCTGGCGGCACGATGGAGGCAACGCAAGGCTGCCCCATCGCCCCTGGATCAACCTACGAAGTCGTAGTAATCGACACCGAGATCCTGGAAGCTCACCTCATACGTGCTGCCGGTGCGTGCGATGACGAACTGGTCGCGCGGCGGGCAGTCGAGTTCGATGTGCTTGCCGTCGTGCAGGGCTTCGTATTGCTGGCGGGAGAGGTCGGTCGAGGCGGCGAGCGCATCGCGGAAGCCGATCTTGCCGGCCGCTTCGCGCCATTCAGGCACTACCTTGAGCGGAATGGCTTCGGCGGCGTCGCCGCTGCCATAGCCGATGGCGACCAGTGTGGCATTCGACAGCTCGGTGCCCTGGTCCAGCGCCTGTTCGAAGCCGGCGGCAATCCACGCCGGCAACGCGGCGGTGTACAGGTTGCCCAGTTCCATCGCCCAATCGGTGCCCAGCTTCACGCGAGTGGACAGCAGGGTCTGGAACGCGGGGCTCTTGCGCACGATGCCGGCGAGCTTGGTGGTGAGCGGATGCGGTTCTTGCGCGGCATCGGCGTTGCTGCCGAGGCGGATGAATTCGCCGAACAAATCCGGCTCGTTGCGGCACTCTTCGATGACGCCTTCCGCCGAGATGCCGGCCTGTTCGCACAGCGCCTGGAATTCGGCATTCGGTTGCGGTGCGTGCGCCAGTGCGCGCGCATAGATAAAGGCCAGCGCTTGCAGCGGCATCATGTGGTACGGGCGATGGAAGAACATGCCATCCACAGAGGCAAGGAAGTCGCTACCGGAGACGCCGAGGCGTTCGAGCATCGCCTCGAAAGCCTGCCCTGTTTCGTCGAGGTAGGCGAAGGTGGAGTACTTGCCGCTGAAGATCGGAAAGTCGTGCAGGCGCTTGCCGCGCTCGGCGTATTCCTGATCGAAATGGCGCGCGAAGGGTTTGCGGAAATCCGGGCCGCGATAGTCGGACGCGCTACCGGCGTGGGCCAGATCCACTTCGAACAGTTTCGGATCGGCGTCCACCAGCATGGCGACGGCGCCGGCGCCTTGGGTCTGCTCACCGGTGGAGCCGCGTTCGTATTCGGCGATATCGCTGCACACCACGATGGCCTGCCGGCCCTGGGCGTCGAAGGCGACATAGCGCAGCGCGCTCTTCAGCGCGTAGACGCCGCCGAGGCAGGCGTGCTTGAACTCCGGCACTTCGAGCTGGCGAGAGAGGCGCGGCAGCCCCAGTCGTTCCAGCTCGCGGTCGACCATGCCGCGCACTATCACGGCGCCGGCGGAATTGTCCTTGCTGCTCTCGGTGCCGAGCGCGAGCTGGCCGATCTGGCGCGGGTCGATGTTGTAGTTACGGATCAGCCGCAGCACCGCGGTGGCGGCCATGGTGTAGACGTCTTCATACGGCGCGGGGCGACGGAAGCTGCGGCCGACGACGGCTTGGACTTTGTCCCAGGAGTTGCCGGTCCACTCGCACCAGTCGCGCAGTGGCACGCGGGGCTGGGGTACGTACAGGCTCATGCCGCTCACGCCAGGGTTACGCCGCTGTGCTGCCGTCTCGTTCGCTGTCTTCAAAACAAGTATTCCTCGGTCAATTCGGGGCCCATGCCGACGCGATATTCATTCACGTACTAAGCGCAAGGGAATGCCGCCTGCGTCGCGACGGGGCGTGGTACGTGTGGGGGTGCACAGTACATGGACAGGGCGGGCGCGTCATTATCGCGCAGATTTCGGCCTTGTTCTCGGGCCTGGAGCATGACTTACGCCATGCGGGCCGTTTTTTGCTGCTAAAACGAGGGGTTGTCGGAGGAGACCGGACGCGTCGCCAGGGACTTTTGATCAGTCAACAAGCCGTGCAAACAGCACGCTATGGCCGGGCATGCTTAGTCGATGGCCATCGATCGAGCCCTGCAGCAGGCCGTGGCTAGCGAGCGGACGCGCGGCGTCGAGCTTCGGCAGCGCCAGGTCGAGATCGATCGCGTGCTTGCCTAGGTTGAACACGGCCAACACTTTTTCGCCCTCGTGGCTGCGGACGAAGGCGAGCACTGGCTCGGGCGTGTCGAGGAAACGGATATCGCCCCAGCGCAATGCCGGCTGCGCAGAGCGCCATTGCATGAAGCGGCGAAAGCCTTGCAGCACGGAATCCGGGTTGGCTTCCTGATGGGCGACCGCGCGCGCCTTGTGCGTCTCGTCGATCGGCAGCCACGGATCGGCCTGGCTGAAACCGGCGAATGTGCCATCGTCCCACGGCATGGGTGTGCGGCATCCGTCGCGTCCCTTGAAATTCGGCCAGAACGCGATGCCGTAGGGATCGCGCAGCGATTCGAAAGGCACCTCGGCTTCGGTCAGTCCCAGTTCTTCGCCCTGGTACACACACACCGAGCCGCGCAGCGAGCACACCATGGCAGTCAGCAGGTTTGCGAGGTGCGGCGAGGCGTTGCCGTTACCCCAGCGGGTGAGTACGCGCTCCACGTCGTGATTGGAAATGGCCCAGCATGGCCACCCTTCGTGCATCTGCGTTTCGAGCTGTTCCACCGTGTGACGGATGTACGCGGCGCTGAAATCGCTGCTGAGCAATTCGAAGCTGTAGCCCATGTGCAAACGATGGCTGCGCGTGTACTCGGCCATCGTTGCCAGCGAATCCTCCGAGGAGATTTCGCCCAGCGTTACGGCTGTCGGATAGCGATCGAGCAGATGGCGTAATTCGCCGAGAAAATCCAGGTTTTCCGGCTGCGTGTTGTTGTACAGGTGGTACTGAAATGCGTACGGATTGTCGGCGCTGAAGCCGCGGCCAACGCGTTTTTCCTTCGGTTTGGGCGGGTTGTCGCGCAGCTGCCGATCGTGGAAGCAGAAGTTGATCGCATCCAGGCGCAAGCCATCCACGCCTTTCTCCAACCAGAAGCGCACGTTATCGAGCACCGCCGCGCGTACGTCCGGGTTGTGGAAATTGAGATCCGGTTGCGAGGAAAGAAAATTGTGCAGGTAGTACTGGCCGCGACGCGGCTCCCATTTCCAGGCCGAGCCGCCGAAGATCGACAGCCAGTTGTTCGGTGCGCTGCCATCGGGTTTGGCATCGGCCCATACGTACCAGTCGGACTTGGCGTTGTCCTGACTCTCGCGGCTGGCCTTGAACCAGGCGTGCTGGTCGGAGGTGTGGCTGAGCACCTGATCGATCATTACCTTCAGGCCCAGGCTGTGCGCCTTGGCGAGCAGTCGGTCGAAGTCCTCGAGCGTGCCGAACAGCGGGTCCACGTCGCGGTAATCGGCGATGTCGTAGCCGAAATCCGCCATCGGCGAGCGGAAGAACGGCGCAATCCAGATCGCGTCCACGCCCAGGCTCGCCACGTAGTCCAGGCGCTGGATGATGCCCGGCAGATCGCCCACCCCGTCGCCGTTGGTGTCGAGAAAGCTACGTGGATAGATCTGGTAGATGACGGCGCCGCGCCACCAGGATGCATCGATCATCGAAAACCCCACTGTAAGCGGACAGCTTCCATAGCCCTCCGCAGCGAACGGTGTGCAGCTTAGCCGTAGGCTTGCGCCGGATCGCAGGGGTTTGCATACGTATTCATTCGTGCTGCGGTTGCGTCATAAGAAATTCATTTGCCGATTTGCTGCGCTGTGTTTGCAGCGACGCGCCTACGGGAAAAATGCGATAATTGAGCGTTTTCCCCCTGGGTTTTCGGGTGTGCGGCGATGTCGCGTGAACATCATGCTGCACTGCGATGCATGCGCCAGGGGGGTTGTTATGAATACGTATGCAAGATGTGGTCTGCTTTGAAAAACGCGCCCTACCATCCGCTCACGCCGCCGGCCTTAATCCGTCCGCGTGCGAAGTTGCCAGGTTCTGTCGAACGACCGTCCCATGGCGACCAGCGATGAAAAACGACGCGACTACAAAAATTTTTGGGGGAGGGGAACACGTGATACTCAAGCGCAATCTGCTGGTGATGGCTCTGGCTTCGACCGGTCTGTGCATGGCCTTTGGCGTGCAAGCTCAGACAACAACGACGAGCGCTGCGCCGTCGAGCGGTCCGAGCAGTTCCAGCACATCGACGGCTGATACCGGCCAGACAGGCAATCAGAAAAACGAAAAACAGCTCGCCAAGAGCCTGTCGGCAATCACGGTGACCGGCTACAACGCGACGGTGGAGAAGTCCATCGACTATCAGCGTTACGCCGACACCATCCAGAACGTGATCACGTCGGACGATATCGGCGGTCTGCCGGATCAGTCGATCGCTGACTCGCTGACTCGTCTTCCCGGTGTTTCCGCCGAGCGCATTGCGGGCCAGGCATCGCAGATCAACATCCGCGGTCTTTCCGGCAACTTCATCCAGACCACGTTGGATGGTCGCGAACAGCCGTCGACCAGCGGCAGCAACTACATTCAGTTCGATCAGTATCCGTCCGAGCTGATCAACATGGCGACGGTATACAAGTCTTCGCAGGCGTCGCTGATCGAAGGCGGCGTGGCCGGCACCATCGCGATGGAAACGGCGAATCCGCTGGAGGCCACCAAAGACACGACGCTCAATGTCGACATGCGCGGCAGCTATGACGGCCAGGCGCACGATGTGTCGGGCGCCAATGCGATGGGCTATCGCCTGAGCGCCGCTTACCAGGGCAAGTTCCTCGACAACACGTTGGGCGTTGGTCTTGGCTTTGCGGATATGTATCAGCCGCACGTGGCCGAGCAGTTCGTGGGCGAAGCGTCCGACGGCAGTCTGTACCAGTTGAATCAAAACACTACGCAGAAAGCCTATCTGCCGGAGGGCGTCCAGCTGCAGCAGAACGGCGGTGAAGAACGTCGTCGCGGCTATCTGGGCACGGTGGTGTGGCGTCCTACCGATGAGCTGCAGCTTACGGCGGACAGCTTCTTCTCCAAGTTCAACAATTCCTCGTTCGGTTATGGTTTCCGTTCGCAGAACTTCTACGGCAACAACGCGCAGATCACCAATCCGGTGCTCAGCTCGCTGGGCACGGTGATCGGTGGCACGGCGAGCAGCAATCCGGCTGGCGTTGGCGGTAATCAGTTCTCCAACGAAACCACCGCCGACAACTACACGACGAACACCAACGTGTTCTCGGGTGGCTTGAATATGAAGTGGAACCACGACAACTGGCACGTCGAAACCGATGTGTCGCTGTCGCACGCTTCGAGCAACGAGATCAACGTCGACACTACGGCCGATGCGTACACCGGTCTGGGCACGAACAACCCGCAGCTGATACCGCAGTCCTCGACCTTCCTGCTCAAGGGCACCAACATCGGCAACTTCTCCGTCGCCAACCCGGGCCTCTATACCAATCTCAACGACATGGGCCTGTCGCGCTACGGTGTGTATCCGTATATCTATCACGACAAGAACAAAGCCTTCCGTACCAGCGTGAAGTACGACCTGCCGAACAATCCCGTGCTGTCGGGGCTGGAAGCGGGCGTGTATGTCAATAACCACAACTACAACGCAGATCGCGAGGTCTACGTCTACGGTTCGGAGTGGAACACGTCGCCCATTCCAGGCCAGCCGCCGTTGAGCATTCCGGCGGCCGACGCGAAGGTCACCTGCTGGAAGGGCAACTTCAGTGGCTTCCCCTGCTTCCTCACCCTCAATGGTCCGGGGATCCTTGCCGCGCACGGCATCGTGGCGAACCCGGTCAAGAACATCAACGATCAGAGTTGGTCGGAAATCCAGAGCGGCTCCGTCAACGAAAAGACCCGCGACCTGTTCGTCATGGCCGACATCGATTCGCAGCTGTTCGGCCATGAGCTGACCGGCAATGCGGGCATCCGCGTGTCGCGCCAATCGCAGTACAGCTATGGTCTGCAGGAAGTGGGCAACAATGCCGGCGTTCCGATCACCGACGGCAACGGCTTCACCAGCTACAACTACGCCCCGATCAAGCTCGGTAAGACGTATACCGACTACTTGCCCTCGATGAACCTGATCTACCACTGGACCGATCAAGATCAGACCCGTTTGTCGGCATCGAAGGTGCTGTCGCGCCCGCCGATCGACACCATGCTCGCAGGCGCCGGTTCGTGGGTTTCCAGCGGCCAGTACAACGTGTGGGGCAGCACGAGCCCGCTGCTGAATCCGCTGCGTGCGCAGCAGTACGATCTGGACTACGAGCACTACTTCGACGATTCCACCGGTGCGGTGACCGCCGGCGTCTTCTTCAAGCACGTAGACTCGTTCGTTCAGCAGGTGACCTACAACAACTTCGACTTCGCCTCCGTCGGCATCGTGGTGCCGACCAATCCGGCGACCGGCGTGCCGTATCAGAACGGTGAATACCAGACCGCCTACAACGCCAAGGGTGGCGACATCCGCGGTTTCGAAGCGTCGTTCACCAAGACCCACTTCCTGCCGGGTATCTGGTCGGGTATCGGTTTCGATGCCAACGTGGCTGTGACGTCGAGCACGGTGCGCAACCCGACCAACCTCGGTGGCCCGACGACCTATGTCGGTCTGCCTGGACTCTCGCGTCGTGTGGCAAGTGCGGCGGTGTTCTACGACAACGGTACGTTCTCGGCGCGCTTCTCCGCGAACCATCGCTCGTCGTTCCTCTCCGATACGCAGATCGCGGTGAACAACCAGTTGGTGACGTTCGCTTCCGAGACCGTGTATGACTTCCAGGCCTCGTACAACATCACCAGTCAGTTCAGCGTCGTTTATCAGATGCTGAACATGAACAATGAGCCGACCCGTACCTACTTCGGCGGCAACCCTCAGCAGACCGGTACGATCCAGTACTTCGGACGCACCAACTATCTGGGCTTCAACTTCAAGCTCTAAACCAACCGCGCCGGGCATCGCTGTCGCGATGTCCGGCCGGGTCCCCCCAGCCCGGTTCTATTTGACGATTGTGGAACCGGGTCTTTTTTCGAGGCGATGCCCGGTTCGCCATAGTCGCTACGCGTTCTGCGCCGTGACATCGTTGCGCAGCCGACGCCATGACGACGATATTCTTGACCCGGGAGATCACCATGCCAAGGTTCTATGCGGTCGTTCGCACCGTCGTGATTGCTGCGATGGTGTTTTTGTCGACCATTCCCGCTTATGCCGGGCAAGCCGCTTCGGCGACGCAAGCTGCCGTGCAACCATCCGGCGTTTACTACGAGATCTTCGTCCGTGCCTTCTACGACAGCAAAGGCAACGGTGTAGGAGATCTCAACGGCATCACCGCCAAGCTCGATTACATCAAGTCGCTGGGCGTCAGCGGCATCTGGCTGATGCCGATCAACCCCTCGCCGAGTTATCACGGCTACGACATCACCGATTACGAAGGCATCAATCCGCAATACGGCACGATGCAGGATTTCAAAAAGCTGGTCGATGAAGCGCACAAGCGCGGCATCAAGGTGGTGATCGACATGGTGATCAACCACACCAGCGATCGGCATCCGTGGTTCAAGGCCGCACTGAATCCCAAGGATCCGCATCACGACTGGTATGTGTGGGCCAAGCCCGATAGCGATCTGCAGGCGATCAGCGCCACTGGCGGCCCCGCCTGGCATCGTGCACCGAACGGTCAGTACTACGTGGGCGTGTTTACCAGCGCCATGCCGGATCTCAACTACGACAACCCGGACGTGCGCAAAGCCATGATCGATGTGGGCACGTTCTGGTTGCATCAGGGCGTCGATGGTTTCCGGCTCGACGCTGCGCAGCATATCTACGACGATCTGCGCTCCGACATGGACAGCCCTGTCGCGCTAAAGAAGAACGTGGTGTGGTGGGCCGAATACCGCCATGCGCTCCAAGCGGTGGATCCGAACGTTTGGCTGGTCGGCGAAGTGGCGCGGCAGAATCCGGACGATTTGACGCCGTACATGGGCCCCTTGAACACGGTGTTCAATTTCCCGCTCGCCACGCAGCTGATCGATAGCGTGAGGCAAGAGCGCAATCTCGGTATCGGCCGCGGGCTCGAATATACGTATGTCGCATATCGCACCCATGCCGACGGCCAATTTGACGATGCCCCCTTCCTGAGCAACCACGATCAGGAGCGCGTGATGAGTCAGCTCGACGGCGATATGTCGCATATGCGCCTCGCCGCCGCGCTGCTGCTTACCCTGCCGGGCCACCCCTTCATCTACTACGGCGAAGAGCTGGGCATGCAGGGCACCAAGCCCGACGAAAACATCCGCGAGCCGATGCGCTGGTACCGCCATGGTGCCGGTCCCGGCGTCGCCAGCTGGAAATCGTGGAGTACCAGCGATGGCCCGCAGGTCTCCGTCGAGGCCGAGCAGGCCGATCCGAATTCGCTGCTCAACCTTTACCGCAAGCTGATCGGCTGGCGCGAGCGAGTCAGCGCGCTGCGTGATGGCGCATTGCACAATGTGCCGGTTGCCGATCCCCATGTGCTGGCCTATACGCTGCAGGACGCGCAATCTCACGTGCTGGTAGTGCACAACCTATCGCGCGAGACACGGACCGTGGCGCTGGACAGCGGAGCCGGCTCGAAGGTCGCCGCCGTCCTCTTGCAAAGCAAACCGGGTATCTTGTTCGCCCACGGGCAGTTGAGCTTGCCGCCCTACGCCACAGCGATCCTGCGTTGACGCTTCTGCCTGAAGGGATGGTTGGATGACAACACTGCGTAATCTGGCCCTGTGCGGCCTGCTACTGACGGTCGCATTACCCATCCACGCGGCACCCGCCAATCCTGGCGGCTCCTCATTCCAGCTAGAGGATGCAGGCCCTCAAGGCATCGATCTGGTGCGCGGTAAGGATCGCATCACTTTGCGCTTTGTGGCGCCGAATGTGCTGCAGGTTCACGCGATGCCCGCCGGCCTGAACACGCCACCGGGCATCGTGATCGATCCGCCCGGTATCCACGGGACGTTATCGAACCTGCGAGTCAGCACTACCGCAGACAGCGCGGCGGTGTCGACCAGCGACGTAGTTGTCACGTGGGACAAACACGCGAAAACGCTGACGATTGCCGATGCGCAAGGGCATACCTTGTTGCAGACCGACCCCTCCGCCCTGATGGACGGCCATATCGATCTGCAGCACGACGCGGCCGATACGTTGTACGGCATCGGCAGCTACGACGCCTTCGAGCCCGCCAAAAACGGGATGATGCGCAGCGGTGTGCAGATTGCCAAGGCAGGCGAGCAGGGTTATGCCGGCGCGCCCTTCGTGTGGAGCACCCGTGGTTACGGCGTGCTGGTGGATGCCGTGGGCGCCAAATTCGATCTGCTGGCCGGAAATATCCAGATCAGCGGGATCACGCGCGACGACGTCAGCTATGACGTGATGGTGGGAACGCCGCCGCAAATCTTCGCCGCGCTTGCCGATCTCAGCGGCCCACCGCCGATGTTCCCGAAGTGGGCGATGGGCTTTACCAACAGCCAGTGGGGTATCGATCAGCCGGAATTCGAAGCCATCGTCCATGGCTATCGCAGCCGGCATATTCCGATCGACAACTTCACCTTCGACTTCGACTGGAAAGCCTGGGGCGATGACAACTACGGCGAGTTTCGCTGGAACGCCACGAAATTTCCGGATGGTCCGAGCGGCGCGCTGAAAGCCGCGATGAGCCAACTCGGCATGCATATGACCGGCATCATGAAACCGCGCATCCATGTCGATACTGTCGAAGGCCGTTATGCCCAGGAGCACGGTTTCTGGATGACCAGCCGGCCGCAGAGCATGGACTACTTCTCGCTCAAGACGGTGGGTGAGCTGGATTTCGATCAGGCGCGTGTACGCAGATGGTTCTTCACGCCGGCCCTGAAGCAAGCCTTCGACACCGGCATCGTTGGCTGGTGGAACGACGAAGCGGACGATACGAACAGCAACACCCAGTTTCTCAACATGCAGCGTGCCCTGTACGACGGGCAGCGTGCGTTCACACCGATCCGCGTGTGGTCGATCAATCGCGATTTCTATCTCGGCGCGCAGCGCTATGCCTATGGTTTGTGGTCGGGCGATATCGATACCGGTTTCGATAGCATGGCGTCGCAACGCCAACGCATGCTCAGCGCCATCAATGTCGGTGAAATGAAATGGGGCATGGATGGCGGCGGCTTCAAAGGCCATCCGGACGATGAGAACTACGCGCGCTGGATCGAATTCGGTGCATTCGTGCCGATTTTCCGCGTGCACGGTGCCCTGGGTGAAAAGCGTCAACCGTGGCTGTATGGGCCGGTGGCCGAGCAGGCTGCGGTCAATGCGATTCGCCTGCGCTATGCGTTGATTCCCTACATCTACAGCTACGAGCGTGCGGCGACCGCCGAAGGCGTGGGACTGGTGCGCCCCTTGCTGTTCGATTATCCCGGCGATCCACAAGTGCGCGATGACGTCGACGCCTGGATGTTCGGCGATAGCTTGCTGGTAGCGCCGATTGTCGCCAAAGGACAAACGTCAAAGGACATCTATCTGCCGGCAGGGCAGTGGATCGATTATTTCAAAGGCACGGTGTATCAGGGTGGACAGACCATCCACTACGGCGTCGATAGCAAAACGTGGAGCGACATACCGCTATTCATTCGTGAAGGGGCGATCATCCCTACGCAGCCGGTCATGGACTACGTCGGCGAGCATCCGGTGACCGAGTTGTCGGTCGATGTATTCCCTGCAGCGCAAGCCAGCCATTTCGACTATTACGATGATGACGGCAAAACCTATGCCTACGAGCACGGCGCTTTCTTTTCGCAGCGATTGACCGCGCAGCGCAGCAGTGACGGCGTTGTGTTCGGCATCGATGCGCCGCATGGCACATTCAAACCGGCATTGAAGTACTACCTGGTGAAAGTTCATGGCGACACACCGCGCACCGTCGGCACCAATGGCGGCACGCTGAAGCACTATGCCGATCTGGCCGAGTTGCACGCTGCCAAGACAGGCGAGGGATGGGCGACCGGCAGCGACCGCTACGGTCCGGTTACCTGGCTAAAGCTCGCCGCCGGCAAGGTGAGGCAGGTGACACTTGGTCGATAGCCATCCGATTCGACGGTACGTGGAACGCACATGCTGAGTGTAGTAATGACGGTGGCGTTGGCTGCGGCAGGCAGCGCAGACGCATGGCACGACGAGATTCTCTGGCGTGGCGCGCAAGTGCGCATGAATGCCACTACCCATGAAAGCTACACGTTGACCGGGCCCTTCGGACGGCGCGATATCGAAGGCCAGCCCCTGCGCGTAGATACGGCCAGCGCCATGTTCAACGGACTCTTTGCCATGGCGCAGGACGAGTTGAAGCAGGACTCCGTCAGCGCGATCCGCGATGGCGCGTTCGATCATGGCCAACCCATTCCGTGCACCTGTTTCGAGACCGGTGCCAAATGGCCGTATGTCTGGACGCGGGATCTGTCTTATTCGATCGACCTGGGCTTGTGGGCATTCGACCCTTTGCGTGCGCGCAACGGCTTGCATTTCAAGTTGTCGGACGTGCGCGATTCCTCGCTGCGGCAAGGCCTATATGTGATGCAGGATACCGGCTCGGGCGGCAGCTGGCCGATCAGTACCGACCGTATCGTGTGGTTCCTTGGCGCGCAGCATCTGCTCGATGACAAGGCATTTGCCGACGATGTGTATCGCGCTTTGGGCGATACGTTGGCGCAGGATCGTCAATACGTCTTCGATGCGAATGTTGGTTTATATCGCGGCGAGACATCCTTCCTCGACTGGCGCGAGCAAACCTATCCGGCCTGGACGGCCAACAATGTCATGTTCATCGCGCAGTCGTACGCGCTGTCGACTAACGTGCTGCATTACCAGGCGTTACAGCTAGCGGCGCATCTGGCGGATGCGCGCGGCGATACCCTCAAGGCAACGGACTACAGGGAACAGGCCGCCGCCTTGAAGACTGCAATCAATGCGCGCTTCTGGCGTGCGGATCGCGGCATGTACATGAGCTACATCGGCGGCGACGGTACGCCTTATGACACCTACGACCTGCTCGGTACCGCGCTGACCATTACCAGTGGCGTAGCCGAAGGCGATCGTGCGCGACAGGCGCTTGCTCACTATCCGACGTGGCCGGCGGGCAGTCCGGTGATCTGGCCGGAGCGTGCCGACCAGCCGATCTATCACAACCGGGCGATCTGGCCATTCGTCAGCGCGTATGCATTGCGCGCCGCGCGAGCGGTGGACGATTCCGAGCGCATCGCACACGAGTTGCGCTCGATCGTGCGTGGTGCAGCGTTGTCCGGTTCGAACATGGAGAACTACGAGCTGACGACGCAATCGACGCATGTCGACGAAGGCAAGCTCAGCGGTCCGGTGGTCGATTCGCCGCGTCAGTTGTGGTCGGTTGCTGCCTACCTCGACATGGTGAGCGAAGGCGTGTTCGGCCTCACGCAAGATGGCCGCGTGGAACCCAAGCTGCCGGTATCGCTGGTGCCGATGCTGTTCGGCGATCGCGACCGTATCAGCCTGAAGACGGCCGATCGCACGATCACGTTGCGTCGTCCGCGCGCGTTGCACGGCAATCTTTTGGTGGCGGATGGGGTGACCCAGCATGGTACTGAGACAGTGGTCATGCTGAAGGCCATCAACGCGCCCTCGATGCCGTTGCGACTCGATGCGCCACTTTATGCGCCTGCATCGCCCGCTACGCCGACGGTGACAGCCGACAACAAGGGTTGGCGCGTGCAGGTGGATGACAAGGTAGTGCTCTATGCCGATGGGCAGCGCATCGGCGCTGTCGATGGCAGCACGTACATCGCTCAAGTTGCGACGCCACCTTGTGTCAGCGCTACGCGCATCGCTCCAAATGGCCTCGAATCGTTGCACAGTCCGACGATCTGCGCAGGCGAACCTACGCGTCTTGCAGAAAATTGGCCGCGACAATGGACTCCACCGGTTTCCGGCCGTTATCGCGTAGCGCTCAGTTACGCGAACAATCATGGTCCGATCAACACCGGCATTACCGCGGCGGTGAAAATACTAGTGATGGACTGCGATGGCAGTGCAGCGCAACGGGTTCCCATCGTGATGCCGCACAGCCTTGGCGAGCAACGGTCCACTTACGGCGTCGTAACAGCCAAGGCCGGCAAGGTATGTCGCTTCGAGCTGGAGCAGGGATTCAATATGAGCGATCTCAGCCACTTTGCGCACTACACCGGTGGCAAAGGCGGTGTCGACGGCCCGCTCAACGATGCGCGCATCGGCGATCTGCTGATTGAACCGACAGCAGGTGCGCCATGAATCGCAAACCCGACATGTCGTTCTGGCAGATCTGGAACATGTGCTTTGGCTTTCTAGGCATCCAGTTTGCGTTCGCCTTGCAGAATGCCAATGTCAGTCGCATTTTCCAGACACTCGGTGCGAGCGTGGCGGATATTCCGGTGCTGTGGATTGCCGCGCCGCTGACCGGACTGATCGTGCAGCCTTTAATCGGCTATGCCTCCGATCGTACCTGGGGACGGTTGGGGCGTCGTCGCCCTTACTTTCTGGCAGGTGCAGTGCTCACCACACTGGCACTGTTGTGGATGCCCAATTCAGGTGCGCTGTGGATCGCCGCGACGCTGCTGTGGATGATGGACGCGTCGATCAACGTGTCGATGGAGCCCTTCCGCGCGTTCGTCGGCGATCAATTGCCGACCGGCCAGCGGCCGTTGGGTTACGCCATGCAGAGTTTCTTCATCGGCGTAGGCGCCGTCGTCGCGTCGTCGCTGCCGTATCTTCTGGCGCGTTGCGGCGTGAGTAACGTGGCAGGGCCGAGCGGCATTCCTGCCACGGTGCGCGATGCGTTCTATATCGGTGGTGCGGTATTGCTCGCTTCGGTGTTGTGGACGGTGTTTTCTACCCGGGAATATCCGCCAGAACAGCTGCGCGACTTTGCCGACGAGCCTGCGCCGACGCACGCGACCGTGGATCGAACGAGCGCATTGCGCTATGGCCTGCTGTGGTTAGCCGTCGGCATCGTCGGTGCGTGGCTGGTGCATACCTACCATCTGGAGCATGAGCTGTATCTGCTGGCGGGCGGTGTCATAGCCTTCGGGTTGTCCCAGCTGTGGCTCTGCGTGACACATGGTGACGGCGTGTTCACGCAAGTGATGACCGATCTGCACACCATGCCCGATGCGATGCGTCGCCTGGCGGTGGTGCAGTTTTTCTCCTGGTTCGCGATGTTCGCGATGTGGATCTACACCACCGCCGGTGTGGCCCAGGTGCACTTCGGTAGCACCGATCCGCATTCGGAGGCCTACAACAATGGCGCCAATTGGGTAGGCGTGTTGTTTGCCGCTTACAACGGTTTTGCCGCGCTGGCAGCGCTGGTGATTCCGTTGATGGTGCGCCGTTGGGGATTGCGGATGAGCCATCTGATCAATCTGTGGCTCGGCGGCGCGGGTCTGGTCGCTTTTCTGCTGATTCGCGATCCGCATTGGCTGCTGTTACCGATGGTTGGCGTGGGCATTGCGTGGGCATCGATTCTTTCATTGCCCTACGCGTTGCTGTCGGACAATCTGCCGGCGGAGAAGATGGGCGTGTACATGGGCATCTTCAATTTCTTCGTGGTGATTCCACAACTCCTCGCCGCCAGCGTGCTGGGCGTACTGTTGCGCGTGTTCTTTCACGGTCAGCCGATCTGGGCGCTTGTGCTCGGCGGCGCGAGCCTGCTGGTGGCGGGATTGTGCGTGTTGTGGGTAAGTGAGCCGGTGGTCGCTGCGGGTGCTGCTCAGGCTTGAGACCGCGCGGCATCGGCGCAGGCGGCGGCGCGTTGTTGCAAAAAGCTGCGCTCGCGTGTGTTACGCGCCAGCGATGCGGCACGCTCGAACTCATCGCGTGCTTCGTCATGGCGTTGCAGGCGACTAAGCAGATCGCCACGCACGCTAGGTAATAAATGATAGTTGCGCAGCAGTGGTTCGTCGGCCAGCGCGTCGACCAGTGCGAGGCCGGCTTCAGGGCCGGATGCCATGGCCACGGCGACGGCGCGATTGAGTTCGACGACCGGCGAGGGCATCACAAGCGCTAGTGCGGCATAGAGCGCGGCAATGCGCGGCCAGTCGGTGGCATCGGCGGTGCGCGCGCGCGCGTGGCAGGCGGCGATGGCGGCTTGTAGTGCGTAAGGGCCGGTGGTGCCACCGAGTTTTTCGATGCGTTCCAACGCGGCCAATCCGCGCCGGATCAGCAGAGGATCCCAGCGACTGCGGTCCTGGTCCGGCAGCAGAATAGGCTCGCCGTTGGATGTGGTGCGCGCGCGCAAACGTGAGGCCTGTATTTCCATCAATGCCAGCAGGCCCAGCACCTCCGGTTCTTGCGGCGCGAGGCCGGTGAGTACGCGGCCCAGGCGCATGGCTTCGCTGCAGAGTTCCGGGCGCATCCAGTCGTCGCCGGACGTGGCGGCGTAGCCTTCGTTGAAGATCAGGTACAGCACTTCCAGGACGGAGGCGAGTCGTTCGTCGCGCTCTTCGCCGCGCGGCACTTCGAACGGAATCTGCTTGTCGGCAAGCGTGCGCTTGGCACGCACAATGCGTTGCGCGATGGTGGGTTCGGGCACCAGAAAAGCACGTGCGATTTCGTCGGTCGTCAAGCCACCCATCAGTCGCAGCGTGAGCGCGGCGCGGGATTCGGCGGATAGCACCGGGTGGCAGGCGGTGAAGATCAACCGCAGCAGGTCGTCGCCAATGTCGTCATCGAGCATGGCTTCCAACTCCAGCCCTCCGTCCGCGGGTGCGAACTCTGGTTCGTGAGCGAGCGCTTCGTGCTTGCGTTCGATCAGTTTTTTGCGACGCAGCTGATCGATGGCTCGATGCTTGGCGGTGGTCATCAACCACGCACCGGGGTTGTCCGGTACGCCGCTCTCCGGCCAACGCTCGAGTGCAGCGACCAATGCATCCTGCGCCAGTTCCTCGGCCAGTCCGACGTCGCGCACCATACGCGCGAGACCGGCGATAAGCCGCGGCGATTCGATGCGCCATACCGCTTCGACCGTGCGATGGATGTCGGTGGCCATCATGGCCGCCGATCACAGCACTTGCATCGATGCGGTGCAAACGGAGCGCAACGCATCATGCCGCGGTTTGTCGCGGATCTTGGAAACCGTCGGCTGCTTTCTGCACTTCCGCCGGGAAATCCGCCATTTCGAAAACCTGACGGATTTCGATGGTGTCGCCGGCAGCCAGTGGACAGCGCGACGCCCATGCAATCGCCTCGTCGCGCGAGCTCACGTCGATCATCCAATAACCGCCAACGACTTCCTTGGCTTCGGCGAAGGGGCCATCGTTGACTTTTACCTTGCCGTCGACGGTGGTCACACGCGCACCGGCCGATGCGGGATGCAAACCATCCAGCGCAAGCAACACACCAGCCTGCTGCAGCGACTTGTTGTACACCATCATTTTTGCAACGGCGTCGGGATCGGGTCGGGTATCCGGCGTGGCCTTGGCGTAGCCGGCGGGAAGCATCAGCATCATGAAACGCATTGTGGTGTCTCCTGAATATCGATAACGGTTACTGCTGAGGAATGATCACCATCCAGCTCATGCCGAAGCGATCGACCACCATGCCGAAATAGGGGGAGAAGAAGGTCTTGCTCAGCGGTACACACGCTTTGCCGCCATCGGCAAGCGCGGCGTACACACGGTCGGCTTCTGCGGTATCGCTCACCGAGAGCGACAGCGAAAAGCCTTGGAACTTGGTATCCGAATTGACGCAATCATCGGAAGCCATCAGCACGGAATCGCCGATGGTGATGTTGCTGTACATGATTTTTTCGCCGTCGTAGTTTGCGGCCGGACCATCGCCAGGAGGCGCTTCCTTGTAGCGCATCTGCATGTTGACCTTGGCGCCGAGGTGCTTCTGGTAATACTGGATGGCTTCCTCGCAACGACCACCGAAAAACAGATAGGGCTGGGTGTACATGTGAATTCTCCGTGACGAATAAAAGCTAAGGAGGCCCGGTGTACGGCTTAGTTTTCCGGGTCACTGGAATGGAGACGAACCAGGAATGCCGGAATCGACATGAGATCACGATTTTTAGGGACGTAAGTTTAGCGCTGCGTAGAGCGACGTACGACCAGCTTCACTGGCAGCAGCTGCGTCTCGACCGGTTCGCGGCGGATCAGTTGCAGCAGATTATCGACCAGCGTCTCGCCGGCGAGCTTGGTGTCCTGCAGCACGGTAGTCAGCGGCGGGTTGAGGAAGCGCGCCATCGGAATATCATCGAAGCCCGCAACGGCGACCTGCTCAGGCACCTTGATGCCGTGGTTGGCGAGCGCGCGCATGGCGCCGATGGCGATAAGGTCGCTGGCGGCAAATACGGCATCGAACGGCACGTCGCGTTCGAGCAGCGTCTCCATGGCGGCATAGCCGGATTGTTCGGTGCTTTCTGCAGCATCGACCTGCAAAGCCGAGTCGGCTGCTAAACCCACTTCCTGCAAGGCAGCGGCATAACCGCGGTAGCGTTCGAAGAATTCCGGATAGTGGCTGGATGCGTCGCCGAGGAAGGCGATGCGCCGACAACCCTGTTCGAATAGATGCGTGGCCACCGCGTGGCCGCCCTGGAAATTGTCGCAGCCGATGGAGACATCCGGCTGATCCGGCAACACGGCGCCCCAGCGCACGGAGCGGGTGCCCTGGGCGGCCAGCTTCTGCAGCTTGTCGATATAGGCGAGGTAGTCGCCGTAGCCGAGCAGGATGATGCCGTCGGCCTTTTTGGTATCGGCGTAGTCGGCATGCCAGTCATAGGACAGCTGCTGAAAGGAAATCAGCAGATCGTAACCGCGCAAGGCGCAGGCGCGGGTGATCGACCCGAGCATGGAAAGAAAGAACGGGTTGATGTGCGAGTCGTCTGCGGTGGGATCTTCGAACAACAGCAACGCCAGCGTGCCCGAATGCTGCGAGCGCAGGTTCGAGGCGTTCTTGTCCACCTTGTAATTGAGCTGATCCGCCGCCGCTTTGATGCGTTGGCGTGTTTCCTCGCTGACCAACGGGCTGCCACGCAACGCACGCGAGACCGTGGATTGCGAAACCCCGGTCAGGTGGGCGATGTCGAAAGAGGTGGCTTTCCCTTTGATTTGCACTGCTGGGCAACTCTTTGCTTGGACGGCTGGCGAGCGGCAGCTGTCCCATAACGCCATCCTAACGGTTGGCCTGTCATCTGTCCTGACGCGGAGCAAGAAAAAGCCCCGAGAACTTAGGGGGAGTCCTCGGGGCCGGTGGAATCGGAACCCAGGGGAGAGGTCCGATTCCGGATGGCTACCCAGGGAGGTGGGCGCCACGGGGATGCCGTTGCGTGCATCCGTAGTCTTGGAACACGGCTTAGCGCGAAAGTTGCATGTGACAGGCCGAAACGCCGGGTTTGGTCAGCCGCGATTCATGTGCAAATCACCGATGACGATCCTTTGCCTAGGTATTCAGCCGGCAAGATCAGCCATCCCGTCAGTGCGCCTCGTCCCAATTTTGGCCCACTCCCACATCCACGATCAGCGGCACGCGTAATTCCGCGGCGCCGGACATGCGTGCCCGGACCGCTTCGCGCACCTCGTCGACGGCATCGGCGCGAACTTCGAACACCAGTTCGTCGTGCACCTGCATCAGCATGTGGGCATCGTCGCGATCCTTCAGCCACGCGGCGACGGTGATCATGGCGCGCTTGATGATATCGGCGGCGGTGCCCTGCATCGGCGCGTTGACGGCGGCGCGTTCGGCACCGGCGCGCAGGGCCTGATTGCGGGAGCTGAGGTTCTCCAGATACAGGCGGCGGCCGAACAGGGTTTCGACATAACCGTCGCGGTGCGCACGTTCGCGCGTGGCTTCCATGAAGGCGTGCACACCGGGATAGCGCGAGAAATAGCGTGCCATGTAGTCGCTGGCTTCGCCGCGGTCCACGCCAAGCTGACGAGCGAGGCCAAAGGCGCTCATGCCGTACATCAGGCCGAAGTTGATCGCCTTGGCCGCGCGGCGTTGGTTGCTGGTTACCGCCTCGGGTTCGAGACCGAATACTTCGGCCGCGGTGGCGCGGTGAATATCGCCGCCTTCCTGAAACGCGCGTACCAGACCCTCGTCTCCGGAGAGGTGCGCCATGATGCGCAGCTCGATCTGCGAGTAGTCCGCCGCCATCACCAGCCAGCCCTTTGGCGCGATAAAGGCCTGGCGGATGCGCCGGCCTTCTTCGGTGCGCACGGGGATGTTCTGCAAGTTCGGATCGTTGGAGGAGATGCGCCCCGTGGCCACCGCGCCCTGGTGGTAGCTGGTATGCACGCGTCCCGTGCGCGGATTGACGATCTCGGCGAGCTTCTCGGTATACGTCGAGCGTAACTTGGCCAGCCCGCGGTATTCGAGAATCAGGCGCGGCAGTGCGTGATCGTCGGCGATGGCTTCCAGCGCTTCCTCGTTGGTGGAGGGCTGCCCGGTGGGTGTTTTCAGTTTTGCCGGCAGGCCGAGTTCGTCGAACAGAATCGCTTGCAGCTGCTTGGGCGAATCGAGGTTGAATTCCCGACCGGCCGATTGCCATGCTTCCTTCTGCAATTCATGCATGCGCTTGCCGAGTTGCTGGCTCTGCATACGTAGTTCGTTGACGTCGATCAGCACGCCACGCTGCTCCATGGCAGCCAGCACCGGAACCAGCGGTATCTCGATATCTTCGTAGACTTTCAGCAGCTTCGGCTCGCCTTCCAGCAACGGCCACAGTGCGTGATGCAAGCGCAGAGTGACATCGGCATCTTCGGCGGCGTAGCGGCAGGCGGTGTCCAGGTCCACTTGCGAGAACGAAATCTGCTTCGCACCCTTGCCGGCGACTTCTTCGTATTTCACGGTGTCGTAGTCGAGGTATTTCTTCGCCAGCGAATCCATGTCGTGACGCGTGGCGGTGGCGTTCCACACGTACGATTCGAGCATGGTGTCGTGCTTGAGACCCTGCACTGCGATGCCGTAGTGCGACAGGATGTTCATGTCGTACTTGGCGTGTTGTCCCACTTTGGGTCGGCGGGTGTCTTCCAGTATCGGCTTGAGCGCGGCGAGTACCTGGTCGCGCGGCAATTGCGCAGGTGCGCCGGGATAATCGTGCGCTAGCGGGATGTAACAAGCGTGACCGGGCTGAATGGAAAGACTTAGGCCCACGATATCCGCGCGCATCGCATCGAGACTGGTGGTTTCCGTATCGAACGCGATCAAAGGAGCGTTTTGCAGACGCGACATCCAATTGTCGAATTGTGCCTGCGTAGTGACCAGCTCGTAGTGACCCTGGCCGCTGAGTTCCACGGGCGGTGACGTTTCGATGCGAGCAGGCGCGGCGGGAGCCGGACTGGCGACATTCGCTTGCGGCGGCGCCTCTGCGGCGGCGTTGTCCAGGTCTTTGAGCGCAGCCTTGAATTCGTAGCGGGTGAACAATTCGCGCAGCGCGTCGGTGTCGCGGTCGCGCAAGTTGAGCTGCTTGACCGTGGTATCCAGCGGCACATCGGTCTTGATGGTGACCAGCTCGCGTGACAAAGGCAGCGACGGCAGCGCTTCGCGCAGATACTCGCCGATCTTGCCGCCGATGTGGTCGGCATGGGCGATCACGCCATCGAGCGAACCGTATTCGGCCAACCACTTCGCGGCGGTTTTCGGGCCGCACTTGGTAACGCCGGGCACGTTGTCGACGGTGTCGCCGGTGAGGCTGAGGAAGTCGACGATCTGTTCGGGTTTCACGCCGAATTTGTCCACCACGCCGGCGCTGTCCATCGTGGTGTTGGTCATCGTGTTGATCAGCGTGATGCCGGGGCGCACCAGCTGCGCGAGGTCCTTGTCGCCGGTGGAAATCAGCACGTCGATGCCGTGTTTGTGCGCCTCGGTGGCGAGAGTGCCGATCACATCGTCCGCTTCCACGCCGCTCACGCGAAGGATCGGGAAACCCAGCGCACTGACGATCGCCAGCATCGGTTCGATCTGCGCGCGCAGCTCGTCGGGCATGGGCGGACGGTTTGCCTTGTACTTGTCGTAAAGCACGTTGCGGAACGTCGGCCCCGAGGCGTCGCTGACGAAGGCCACGTAATCGGGCTTGGCCTTGAGCGTGGTGCGCAGCATGTTGACCACGCCGAACAGGGCGCCGGTGGGTTCGCCCTTGGCGTTGCTCAGTGGCGGCAGCGCATGGAAGGCCCGGTAAAGGTACGAGGAGCCGTCTATCAGCGTAAGGTTTGGCATGGGTGGCATTCTCGCACGGGGCTTAAAGGGACGGTTCACGGGGGCTGAGCCGCGCGCTGTTATGATCCGATCCCCTATCGAGGTGCTTGTCATGAAACACGCTGCCTGCTTGTTCGCTCTTGCTGTCCTGGCCGCGTCGCCGGCTTTTGCTCAGACATCCTCGTCCACCGCGGCTCCGCATTTTGCGCCTGCGCCGCCTCCGCCGGGCATGAACGATCCGGGAGTGAATCCCTCGAGGCAGCCGATCTCCTCCAGCACGTCTGCGGCGCCGGCGTCCACGCCCGCCGAGCTCGAACCGAGCCACATGCCGAGCAAGCCGATCCCGATGCCGAAGATGCCGGGTGCACCGTCAGGCCACGACGCCAACGGTCAGCCGCCGCCGGAAGTGACCGTGCACCAGGAAGGCGAAAACACGGTCCAGGAATATCGCCAGAACGGTCACGTCTACATGGTGGTGGTCACGCCGAAGCACGGGCCGCAGCAGGTCTATACGGTCGACCCAGATGGCCACATGCTCGATCCGCACGGCCAGCCGCCGGTGAAGCCGGTGATGTACAGGATCATGCAATGGGGTACCAGCAAGCCGGCCACGGCTTCGTCGTCGGAAGACAACGGGTCCTGAGTTCGTTTCGTTTCCTCGCCCTGGAGCGTGCATGAATCTGCGCGAGAGCTGGCTACTGTTCGCCCTAGGGTCGGCGTTTTTTGCCGCACTCACGGCGCTGTTCGGCAAGCTGGGCGTCGCGGGCATCAACTCCAACCTCGCGACGTTTATCCGCACGCTGGTGATACTTGCGGTGACCGCAGGCATTCTCAGTTTGCGTGCGGAGTGGGCGAAGCCTTCGGGCTTGCCGTGGCATAGCTGGCTGTTTCTGGTGTTGTCCGGCATTGCCACCGGGCTTTCGTGGCTGTGTTACTACCGCGCGCTGCAACTGGGACCGATCAGCAAGGTAGCGCCGATCGACAAGCTCAGCGTGGCCATCGCCATCGTGCTTGGCTTGGTGGTGTTGGGCGAACGGCCTAGTTGGCCGATGCTGGTGGGCGGTGTACTGATCGTGGCGGGATCGCTGGTCATCGCTTTGTTTTAGGCGGCGGACTCAGCGTTTCGGGTCCAGTTCGGGATAGTGGCGGAAGACGCCGTCTTCGTTGAACGGGATGCGCCGAGGCGATTGCAGATAGGCGGCAATGTTGGGACGTTCGGCGATGCGTTCGGCCAGTGCGCGCAAACGCGGGATTCGCTTTTGCATGCGGCGCATCGCATGCGGAAACGCGTAATCGAGCCCGCTAACGACTTGGAACAGTGACAGATCGACATACGAGTGGCGACTCAACGCCTGTCTCCCGTTGCCGCGTTCGATGACAGTTTCGAAGTAGTCGAGGAATTTGGGCAGGCGTTCGTCGCGAAACGCCTTGGCACGTTTGCGCGCTGCTGCGCGTTGTTGCTCGTAGTACTGGCTCGACGCGATGGGATGATGCGTGTCGTGGGTTTCCACCACGAAATCGGTGATGGTCTGTTGCAGTTGCTGCGCGTAGATCTCGGCGGACTGTCCCCCAGGAACGAGACCCAGACGTGGCCCGAGATAGGCAAGAATGGTTGCTGTCTGTGCGATGACCAGGCGTCCTGCCTTGAGGAAGGGTGGTGCAAACGGCAGCGCACCGTCGTGTTTGCCATGCAGGAAGGGCATCATCGCGTTGTCACCGCGCTGGCGTGCCACATCGACATAATCGGCACCTGCATCCTCCAGCGCTAGACGCACGAATTCGCCGCGGCCCTGGATGCCGGTCCAGTAGTACAGCTCATAACGCATGACGGATCCTCCGAATGGCGTAGCGCGGCTGGAAAGGCGTGTAACGGTCCAGCCTGATATTCATATGCATAGCGAATCGTTAGATACGTTAAAACGATTTGATTTATCCGTGGGCAGACGGTGAAATGGCAACCTCTCTCCCTGCCTGTCGCCGGGCTCCAGGCGTCTCCCAGTTATGTTCTTGCGCCGTGTCCTGCCGGACAACTTCACGCTATGCCTGATCGTGACGGTCATTGCAGCCAGCCTGCTGCCTTGCCGTGGCACCACGGCGAACGTATTCGAAATACTGACCGACATGGCCATCGCTCTGCTGTTTTTCATGCATGGCGCAAAGTTGTCGCGTGAGGCTGTGATATCGGGGCTGACCAACTGGCGGCTGCATCTGACCGTGCTGGCGAGCACCTTCGTGCTGTTTCCGCTACTGGGTCTGCTGCTGAAGCCCGTACTGTCGCCGCTGGTCACGCCGGCGCTCTACGCGGGTATCTTGTTTTTGTGTACGTTGCCGTCGACGGTGCAGTCATCGATCGCGTTTACCTCCATCGCACACGGCAATATCTCCGCGGCGGTCTGCGCCGCATCGGCATCGAGCCTGATCGGTATCGTGATCACGCCATTGGTGGTCGGGTTGCTGCTAGAGGTGCACGGGCAGGGCGGGATGTCATGGCATGCGGTGGGCGATATCGTGCTGCAGCTATTCGTGCCGTTCGTGGCCGGGCAGGTGGCGCAACGCTGGATCGGCGGTTGGGTGCAGCGTCATCGTCCGTTGGTCGGGCTGATCGATCAAGGTTCGATCCTGCTGGTGGTGTACACCGCTTTCAGTGCCGCGGTTCTGCAAGGTTTGTGGAAGCAGTTGCCATTGCCGGTGATGGGCGGCCTGCTGATCGTCAATGCAGTACTGCTCGCTATTGCGTTGCTGGCGACGCGTTATGGCGCCCGCGCACTGGGCTTCGATCGCGAGGATGAGATCACCATCGTGTTCTGCGGCTCGAAGAAAAGCCTGGCCAGCGGCGTGCCGATGGCGAAGGTGCTGTTCCCGGCGCATGCGCTGGGCATGATCGTGTTGCCGCTCATGCTGTTTCATCAGATGCAACTGATGACATGCGCGGTGCTGGCGCGCCGCTATGCGGAGCGCGCGGGTGTCAAGAAGCGCGACGTGCCAGTAACAACGGAAGCCCCCGCCGACTAAGCGGCGGGGCCGGTATCAATGCCGGAAGTGACGCATGCCGGTAAACACCATCGCCATGTCGTGTTCGTCGGCGGCGGCGATGACTTCGGCATCGCGCATCGAACCGCCCGGCTGGATCACGGCGCGAATGCCCGCCACGGCAGCGGCATCGATGCCGTCGCGGAACGGGAAGAAAGCATCGGAAGCCATCACCGAGCCGCGCACTTCCAGTTTCTCATCGGCGGCCTTGATGCCGGCGATGCGTGCGCTGTAAACGCGGCTCATCTGGCCGGCACCGATGCCGATGGTCTGGCGATCGCGGGCATAGACGATGGCGTTGCTTTTGACGTATTTGGCCACTTTCCAGGCGAAAATCAGATCGTGGATCTCCGCTTCGGTCGGTGCGCGACGCGTGACGATTTTGAGATCGTCTGCCGTCACCATGCCGCGGTCGGCGGTCTGGATCAGCAAGCCCGAACCGACGCGGCGCGAGTCGTTGCCCGGATGAGCGCGTGCGAGGTCGCCATGGGGCGGTGCAGGAATCTGCAGCACGCGTACGTTGGTCTTCTTGGCAAACGCTTTCAGCGCGTCATCCGCATAGCCGGGTGCCAGCACTACTTCGACGAACTGACGTTCGACGATGGCGCGTGCCGTGGCGGCGTCCACCTCGCGGTTGAAGGCAATGATGCCGCCGAAGGCGGACGTGGGGTCGGTCTGATACGCGAGGTCGTAAGCGCGGCCGATGCCATCCAGGCTCACCGCCACGCCGCACGGATTGGCGTGTTTGACGATCACGCAAGCAGGCTTGGTGAAGCTGCGCACGCATTCCCACGCAGCGTCGGAATCGGCGATGTTGTTGAACGACAGTTCTTTGCCCTGCAACTGGCGAAACGTAGCCAGCGTGCCGGGTTCCGGATACAGGTCGCGGTAGAACGCGGCGTGCTGATGCGGGTTCTCGCCGTAGCGCAGGTCCATCAATTTCACGAAGCGGCTGTTGACCTGCGCAGGGAACGTGTCATGGCCGGCGATCGCGTCCTGCGCATCGTTGAGCTGCAGGCCCGAAAGATAGTCGCTGATCGCACCGTCATAGTTCGATACGCGATTGAACGCGGCGACGGAGAGTTTGAAGCGTGTCGCGCGGCTGAGACCACCATGCTGCTCGATCTCGGCGAGCGCTGCCTCGTATTGGTCGGGCGAGGTGAGCACGCCGACGTCGTTCCAGTTCTTCGCGGCAGAACGCAGCATGGCCGGTCCGCCGATATCGATGTTCTCGATGGCCTGTTCCAGCGTGCAATCGGCCTTGGCCACCGTGGCCTCGAACGGATAGAGATTCAGCACCAGTAGGTCGATGGGCGCAATGCCCAGCTCGGCCATCACGGCGTCATCGGTGCCGCGACGGCCCAGCAGACCGCCGTGGACCTTAGGGTGCAGGGTCTTCACGCGGCCATCCATAATTTCCGGGAAGCCTGTGATTTCACTGACATCTTTCACCGCGACACCGGCTTCGCGCAGGGCTTTGGCGCTACCGCCGGTGGAAAGTAGCTCGACCTTTGCGGCAGCCAGGCGGCGCCCCAGTTCGACCAGCCCGGTCTTGTCCGAAACGCTGATCAGGGCGCGGCGGATAGGGGTGATGGCAGGTGCGGACATGGCGGTTTCCGAAGCGGTAAAGCCATGCATTATAGCGCGACCCGGCGGGGTTGCGGCGATGGGTGCAAGTCGCGTTTGGACGGCTAAACGACGAGACGATTCAGAGCAATCCGTGAGCCGCGAGCTTCTTGCGCAGCGTGGCGCGATTGATGCCGAGCACGACTGCTGCGCGGCTCTGGTTGCCGTCGTGGAACGCCAGTACTTCACGCAGCAACGGACCTTCGACTTCGCGAATCACCAGCGCATGCAAACCTTCGTCGCACGACGTATCACCGATGTCCGCAAGGTAGCGGCGCACGGTGCGGCTGACGCATTCACTCAGTGCGCTCTGCGACGAGGATTCACGAACAGCCTCGTTGGCAGGCAGTCTGACGGCGTTCAAGGACATTTCCCCTCACGTACTCACGCAACGGCTGCATGGGCCGTCGCCATGTTTATGGCAGTTACCGCATTCGCGGCGGGTCGGCAGTCGCGCTTTCTTTTGCGCGAGGGGTCGAGTGTACTCGCGACTGGCGACAAAATTAAGGGCCTGCCGACAAGAAAAAGCATAAGCCTATGCCGGACAGGCACTAAGCGAGCCTTATTCAAATCCAAGGTCAAAGGCGACGGCTTGTCGGCCCGGATCTTCCACCTCGAAGATCAGTGCGGTGCTTGCACCGGGCGCCAGGCCGTGTCGTAACTGTTCGATGTCATCGAGGTATTCGTATGGGTTCAGGCGGCGCATGGCGAGTACTTTGCCATTGGCATCGGACAAGCGAATCATGACAACCGGCCAGGGTTGCGTGAATGCCGCGTCATTGCGCAGGGTGGCGCTAATCAGCAAGGCATTGGGAACGGTGGGATGCGTTTGCACGTCGCGTGCCAGCAGATGCAGCTTGTCCACATCGCGTACCGGCGGCAATGTGCACCGCAATATCGTGCAAGCCTGCTGCAGCAAAGGACCCGTGTTCGCATCGGCAATCAAGGTATCGCGCAAGGCCCATGCGAGCTGCGCGGCCAGGCCGAGCAGCAACAATACACAGGCCATCGTCCACGGCCAGCGACGTGGTCTTTCAATGCGCTGATCGCGCGCGAAGCGCGGTGCAACAATGAGATTTGCGAAATCGTCATGTGGCCCGGATACCGGGTTGGCAACTGCAGCTTGTGCGGTTTTCGGCTGTGGTCGATAGACTACCAAGTCGACCCGTGGCGGTTCCACGCCAGGTTCGTGCGAGGGCAATTCGGTGAACGGTTCTGGCGGCAACTGGTCGGCCAGCGTGCCGATGCAGTCGAAGCCCGCGCCGCAATGTCCGCACATGACAAAGCCATGTGCTTGCGCGAGCGTGCGCGCATCCACTGAAAACACGGACAGGCATTCAGGGCATTGCGTATACATGCGTGAGGATGGCTCTTTGCGTTCGCCTCCTCTCCCCGTTGGGGAGAGGATTGAGGTGAGGGGCCGGGGCTTGCGCTGATCTATATCGAAGCGTACTTCGAATCACCATCAACGCAAGAATGTCCCCTCACCCCAGCCCTCTCCCCATGGGGGAGAGGGAGTTAGTTGCGGCGATGGCCGCTGATGCGTACCCAATCTTCGCGTGTATCCACGCGCAACGCATCGAACCATTCGGCATAACGTGCCAGCAGATCATCCTGCTGGCCTTGCAGGATGCCGGAAATCGCAAAGGGTGCGCCGGGCTTCGCGGCTGCGGCAAACGTCGGAGCCAGTTCGCCGAGTGGGCCGGCGAGAATATTGGCGACGAAGACGTCGGCCGGCTCGCCGGCGAAATCCTCGGGCAGAAACAGGGCCAATCGATCCGCGACGTTGTTGCGTTCGGCGTTGTCTGCCGATGCCGTCAACGCCTGAGGGTCGTTGTCCACACCCACAGCCGCCGCGGCACCCAGCTTGAGTGCCGCGATGGCAAGGATGCCGGAACCGCAACCGAAGTCGATCACGCGCTTGCCGGCGAGGTCGAGGCTGTCCAGCCATTCCAGGCATAACGCGGTGGTCGGATGGGTGCCGCTGCCGAAGGCGAGGCCGGGATCCAGCCGTACGATCACGCTGTCATCTTCCGGCGGCTCGATGTTCCACGGATAGATCCACAGTCGACGCCCGAACGGCATCGGCTTGAACTGGTCCATCCAGGCGCGCTCCCAGTCTTCGTCGGCGACGTCGCGGAAGGTGAGCTGGTCGGGTTCCAGCCAGGGCAGCAGTTCGCTCAGGGCCTCGATAAGCCCCCTTCGATCGGTGCCTGCATCGAATAGCGCGTTCAAGGTAATCGTGGGCCACAGCGGCAGCTCGCCGACGCCGGGCTCGAAGATCGCCTGTTCGTCCGGTGTTTCGGCGTCGGCGTCCTGCAGCGTGATCGACAGCGCACCGAGATCGTCCAGTGCTTCTTCCACGCGGGGTTGCTGTTCGGCGCGGGCGATCAGGGAGAGTTCGAGCCAGGGCATCGTGGGTCCGTGATGAAGCGGAAGGTTGCCATGATTGTCCCTCTCCCCTTTGGGGAGAGGGTAGGGTGAGGGGACAATCTTGCGATGCGGTTCACTCGAAGCATGCTTCGATGAAGTTCAATCGCGAGCGTGGCACCTCACCTCAATCCTCTCCCCGGAGGGGAGAGGAGGCAGAATCAAAAGAGCGATGCTCAATGACCGCTATGCGGATGTTCCTTGCTTTCCGCCATACGCTTTTCCAGGTAGTGGATGTTCTGTCCACCCTGCTGGAAACCGACGTCGGCCATGATGCGTTGCTGTAGCGGGATATTGCACTTCACGCCTTCGATCACCGTCTCGGCGAGCGCCAGCCGCATGCGCGCAATCGCCGTTTCACGGTCGGGGCCGTGCACGATCAGCTTGCCGATCATCGAATCGTAGTTCGGTGGAATGCGGTAGCCGTCGTACAGGTGCGTGTCTACGCGCACACCGGGTCCGCCCGGCGCTTCGAAGCGCTTCACCGTGCCGGGCGAGGGCATGAAGGTGTCGGGATCTTCGGCGTTGATGCGACATTCGATCGCATGACCGTGAATAACGATGTCTTCCTGCTTGATCGACAGTTTTTCGCCGGACGCGATCAGCAGTTGTTCGCGCACCAGATCCACTCCGGTGATCCACTCCGTCACCGGATGCTCTACCTGGATACGCGTGTTCATTTCGATGAAGTAGAAATGGCCGTTTTCGAACAGGAACTCGAACGTGCCGGCGCCGCGATAGCCGATGCGCAAGCAGGCATCCACGCACACCTTGCCGATCTGTGCACGCAGTTCCGGCGTGATGCCCGGCGCCGGTGCTTCTTCGACGACCTTTTGATGGCGGCGCTGCATCGAGCAATCGCGTTCGCCCAGATGGATGGCATTGCCCTGACCGTCGGCCAGCACCTGGATTTCCACGTGTCGCGGATTCTCCAGGAATTTCTCCATGTACACCTGATCGTTGCCGAAGGCCGCCTTGGCCTCCTGCTTGGTCATGGTGACGGCGTTGCCAAGATGCGCCTCGGTGCGCACCACGCGCATGCCGCGACCGCCGCCGCCGCCGGCAGCCTTGATGATCACCGGGTAACCGATCTCGCGTGCAATGCGCACGTTTTCTTCGATGTTGTCGCCGAGCGGACCGCCCGAACCGGGCACGCACGGCACGCCGGCGGATTTCATCGCGCGGATCGCCTCGACTTTGTCGCCCATCAGGCGAATCACGCTGGCCGTCGGCCCGATAAAGATGAAGCCGGATTGCTCCACTTGCTCGGCGAAATCCGCGCGCTCGGACAGGAAGCCGTAGCCGGGGTGGATCGCATTCGCGTCGGTGATCTCGGCCGCTGCAATGATGCGCGGAATATTGAGATAACTATCGACCGATGGCGCGGGGCCGATGCAGATCGCTTCGTCCGCCAGACCCACGTGCTTGAGGTTGCGATCTGCGGTGGAGTGCACGGCCACGGTCTTGATGCCAAGACTGTGGCAGGCACGCAGCACACGCAGCGCGATTTCGCCGCGGTTGGCGATAACGACCTTTTCGAGCTTTTGCATAATCGTCAGGTCGCTCAGGCGATCACGAACATGGGTTGATCGAATTCGACCGGCTGGCCGTTATCGACCAGGATGGCTTGCACGGTGCCGGCGACATCGGCTTCGATCTGATTGAACATCTTCATCGCCTCGATGATGCCCAGCGTCTCGCCGGCTTTCACCTGTTGGCCCACCTTTACGAACGCCGGAGCGCCCGGCGTGGACGAGGCGTAGAACGTGCCCACCATCGGCGCCTTGACCACGTGGCCGGCCGGGAGAGCGTTGGCGGCAGCTTCTGCGGTGGCGGCCTGGGCGACCGGTGCGGCAGCGACCGGGGCCGGTGCGTGCATGACGGGCGCAGCGGCGACTGCAACGCCACCCTTGGGGACGCGCGACAGGCGGACGACTTCCTCGCCCTCTTTGATTTCCAGTTCGGCGAGGTTGGACTCCTCGAGCAGGTCGATCAGTTTTTTGATCTTGCGCAGATCCATCGGGCTTGCCTTCTTAGGGTCTGGGGGCCGCAGTTTGGCGGCCTGAAAATGAATGGAATGACGTGAAAGGAAACGGTATGTGGGCCTAGCCGGCAGGCTTCGCCTCGAGCTTGGCTGCCGCGGCATCCAGTGCCAGGCGGTAGCTGTCGCTGCCGAAACCGCAGATCACGCCTACCGCCAGGTCCGACAGGTAGGAGTGGTGCCGGAACGGCTCGCGGGCGTGCACGTTGCTCATGTGCACCTCGATAAACGGGATCGCCACCGCGGCCAGGGCGTCGCGCAAAGCCACGCTGGTGTGTGTGAATGCGCCGGGGTTGATCAGGATGAAGGCGATCTGTTCGTCGCGAGCCTGGTGGATGCGACCGATCAGTTCGTGCTCGGCATTGGACTGGTACCAGGCCAGCTCATGCCCCACGGCCTGCGCACGCTGCGCCAGCCGGTTGTTGATATCGGCCAGCGTCTCCCGGCCATAGATGTCCGGTTCGCGCGCGCCGAGCAGGTTGAGGTTGGGTCCATGCAGGACCAGCAGCTTCGCCATGTAGGCCCCAGGCAGCCCCCGGTTGCTCCGGAATCCGCGCAGTGTGCGCGTTGCCGAGAATGTTGTCTAGTTCGGCGCAGATCGGCGATGTTTGAAGGAGAAGTGCGCGTCAAACCGTGCGTGATCGTATGTTGACTAGAAACCGCATCAGGGCGCGGTTGTCGGCGACAGCCAGTTAGCCAGCTGACCGGCGTCGAGCGGCCCGCGGTGAATCGCCATGACGCGGCCACTACCGTCCAGCAGCACGCTAAAGGGAAGCACCTCGTCGATATCGCCGAAACGCAGCGAGGTGCTGGGGGAGGCCAGCTGGCCGATCAGGATCGGGTAATCGATCGGGTGGGCAGTGAGGAAGGCATGCACGCGGGCAGGCTCGTCCATCGCTATACCCAGCACGATCGCCCCCTGATCGCCGAACTTATGCTGCGCGGCATTTAAAACCGGCATCTCGGCCAGGCAGGGTACGCACCAGCTGGCCCAGAAGTTGAGCAGGACGCGCTTGCCGTGGAAGTCAGATAGCCGATGTTCCCGGCCATTGAGATCAATCAGGGCCAGATCCGGGGAAAGATCGCCGACGTTCGCTACATGGACGCCCGCAGGCACATGCGCCACCTGGCTTTCGTGCTGCAGCCAACCGCCAGCGACAGCGGCTGCGACAGCCAGGCCAAGAATGACCACATTGCTTCGGCTCAGCATGCCTCTTCCCGAACCGTCACTTCGCCGCCTCGGTCAGCGCCTGCGCTACCAGCGAGGAGGTCAGTACCGTCGGCAGCTGACGCCCGGGTCCACCGTCTTTCGGGAACACTACATATAAAGGTACGCCCGGCGAATGATATTGCTGCAGGAAGGCGGAGATGGTGGGGTTCACGTCGGTCCAATCGCCTTTCATATAGACCGTGCCGGTGCGCTTGAGCAGGGCCTGGAAATCCTCGCCATCGAGCACTGCATGCTCGTTCGCCTTGCAGGTCACGCACCAGTCGGCGGTCATGTCCACGAACACCGGCGTGCCGGCCTGGCGCAGCTCGGCGAGTTTTTCCGGTGAATACGCGACGGTGCCATCGATGTTGCCAGCGACCTGTGCAGCAGCTGGCAGGGTAGCGAGGTAATAGAGAGGCACTGCGGTAATCAGCGCCAGCAATGCGACCAGCACATGAGCGAATGGTCCGCGCCCGCGACTGCGTTCAAACCACCACAGCGTCATCGCTAACAACACGGCGGCCACTAACAGTAAGCCAACGGCATCGGCGCCGCGCTGATGGGCAAGCACCCATGCCAGCCACACGGCGGTCAGATACATCGGGAATGCCAGCACCTCTTTCAGCGTTTCCATCCAGCGACCGGGCCGCGGCAACCAGCGCGACAGCGCCGGCACAAAGCCGATGGCAAGAAACGGCAAGGCCAGACCCAACCCCAGCGCCACGAATACCGACATAGCGCTCAACGTCGGAGCGACCAATGCGTAGGCCAGCGCGCTGCCCATAAACGGCGCAGTGCACGGACTGGCTACCACTACGGCAAGCACGCCGGTGAAGAAATCGCCGGCAGCGCCGGAGCGATTCGCCAGCGAGCTGCCGGTGTTGCCCAGCGATGCGCCGAACTGCACGACACCCGACATCGACAGAGCCACAGCGAGCATGACCAACGACAAACCAGCTACGACCAGTGGGTTTTGCAGCTGCGCGCCCCACGCGGTCTTCAAGGCGATGATCGCCAAACCTAACGCGACGAAGCTCACCAGCACGCCGGCGGTGTACATCACCGCGTGCGACCGACGGCGCGCGGGATTCTCACCGCTTTCCAGCACGCTGACTGCTTTGATCGACAGCACCGGCAATACGCATGGCATCAGGTTCAACACAAGGCCGCCGCCCAAGGCGAGCAACAGCGCGTACCAAAGGCTCACATGGGGCGAGCTGCTCTTGGCATCAGCCGGCGGCATTTGCGGAGCGGGGTCTTGAGTGACCTCACCTATAGCGGCACTGCCACCGGACAACGCGATGCTCGCTTCGCGCGTCATCAGCGGATAACACAGGCCGCCGTCCTGGCACCCCTGAAAGCTGGCGACGAGGTCGAGCGACTTCAGAGCAGACACGTCGCCGTTCACCGTCACCGGCAAGGTCAGCTCGTCGAAGTACACCGTCGTGTTGCCGAAATGTGCATCGCGATGCATCGTGCCCGCCGGCCATGCCGGCGTCAGCGAGAGTGATGGCGCATCCTTTAGCGATAGCGTGGTCTGGTCGCGATAGAGGTAGTAGCCCTCGGGCATCGTCCAGCGTAGCAACAGGTGGTGCGGATCTTGGGCAATGGCATCGAAATGGAACGCCTGCTCCGCAGGCAGCGCCGCCGCGTTGCTGCCGGCCAGTGCCATGTGCGGACCCGCGTCGAGCAACGTACTTAGCTTGTTGGTCGGGTTGGAGGCCGTGGGCACCGGCAGATCCAGCTGCTCGGTATGCGGCGGATAGCAGATCTTCGGATCGGTTTCGTGGCAACCCTGATAGCGCACGCTCAACGTAAGCCGCGCCGCGCCGGGCGCCAGCGTGTAGGGAATGGTGGCGTCCACGCCGTGGTGATATGTCTCGACCGGGCCGAGGTATTGATCGACGTGCTTCTCGCCATCGGGGAGCTGCGCCGTGCCCAAGGTGACGCCGTCGCCGCCCTTGAAGTTCATGCGCCCGCGATAAAGGTAATAGTCCTGCGCAATCGTCCAGTGCAGTTTCACCACGCCGGGCGTGCTGGCGTCGGCGGTAAGTTTGTAGGCTTCGGTGACCGGCAGGAGGTTGCTGTCATCCTGCGCAAATGCGGAGAAGGCGGATCCAAGTAGTAGCGCGGCAAGGATCAACAGGCGCGTGGCTACGCGGACGTGAAAGATCGAACGCATTGGAACTCCAACATCTTGAATCGCGCCATGGCGCGAATAGTGAAGATTATGACTCAGCTTTCAGTCGGGGCCCGAAAAATGCGTTCTTATGCGTTTTCCGGTTGTTCAAGGGGCTCGGTTGGGGTCGATGATCCGGGCCGCAGCATGCCAGTCGTCAGTGCAATTCCCAGCAGGATGACCACACAGCCACCCGCCATCGCGAGCGTAATCGCCTCGCTCAGGAACAGCGCGCCCCATAGCACGCCGAACACCGGGATGAGGTACAGCACTGCCATCGCCCGCGCCGAGCCGATGCGCGCCAACAGCCCATAGAACAGCACGTAGGCGAGCGTCGTGCAGGCCGCCGCCAAACCGAACATGGCGACCCAGGCCTGGGTGCCCGGCATCCTTGCCGGCCACAGCCACACCGTGAAAGGAAGCAACATCACGGCGGCGGCCACCTGACTGCCGATGGCTACCGTCAGCGGCGAGATGCTCCGCATGCGTCGATGGCTGTAATGCGCGCCGAAGGTGTAGCAGACGTTGGCACCGACGCAGGCTGCCATCGCCCAACCGGTCGATGTGCCGGCATGGCCAAAGCCCATGGTTCCGCCGATCAACCACACGACGCCGGCGAGGCCGATGATCAGGCCGCTGGTGCGTGGCGCGTCGAGTTTCTCGCCCAGCCACAACCAGCCGGATGCGGCCACAAGCAAAGGCGCGATCGCGTCGAAGATCGCCGACAGACCGGCCGGCAGACTCTGCGCCGCATAGGAAAACAGCACGAACGGCAGCGCTGAATTGGCGAGGCCGATCACGGAGACAGCCAGCCAGTTCGCCTTGAGTTCCGCCAGACGTTCGCGCGAAGCGAGCAAAGGGATCGAGCAGATCGCCGCGCCAATCGCCCGCATACCGGCCAGCGCCATGCCACCGAACTCGTTGGCGCCCATGCGCATAAAGAGGAACGACGCGCCCCATATAGCACCCAGCAACAGCAGCGCGGCGATGTCGGACTTTTTCATGACGATGAGCTCATTGGCATGGGGTAAATCAACATAATCTCGTGTGGTGTCAGAACGTGTCAGCAGTCTCGGGGCGTCGGTTCAACGCGTGACGGGGTTGGCGCCTTGCCCAAACAGCACGCGCCGTTCTTCCTCGGAAAGGGGTGAGTGCTTCTTCGGCGCATATACGTTGTCCACGCCTTCGTACGTGCGCACGGTGGCGGGGCGGGCGGCGATGGCATCGAACCAGCGCTTCAGGTTCGGAAAATCGTCCAGATTCTGACCATGTGCTTCGTGCGGCACGATCCACGGATAACAAGCGATGTCTGCAATCGAGAACTCGCCTGCGATAAAGGAACGATCGGCCAGTCGGCGGTCGAGCACGCCGTACAAGCGATGAGTTTCCCGCGTGTAGCGCTCGATCGCATAAGGCACTTGCTCCGGCGCATACACATTGAAGTGGCCGATTTGTCCGGCCATCGGACCAAGCCCCGACATCTGCCAGAACAGCCATTGCAGTACTTCGGTGCGACCGTGTATCTCGGTCGGGATGAAGCGACTGATCTTCTCGGCGAGATAGAGCAGAATCGCGCCCGATTCGAACAACGCCACCGGCGCACCGCCGCCCAGTGGCTGATGGTCGACTATCGCTGGAATTTTGTTGTTCGGCGAAATGGCAAGGAAGTCCGGTTGAAATTGCTCGCCTTTGCTCAAGCTCACCGGCATGAGGCGATAAGGAAGCTGCGCTTCTTCGAAAAAGAGCTTGGCCTTGAGGCCGTTCGGGGTGGCGGCGAAATACAGGTCGATCATGACGTGGCATCTCGTATTCGGTGTGTCGGGTACCAAGGTTTCATTGTCTTGGCGCTGATGACAGCCTAGGGTGTGCTCTGGTCTTGCAAAAGAACCACATTGGGGCAAATCTATAGGTCCAGTTTTCGGCAGAGCGACGCATGGATCACCCATTCGAGTTCCCGCTGGATCTGCCCGAACGCGGCTCCCGCCAACGGCTGGCGGCGCTGCATGGCCAATTGCATGCGGCCATCCTGGATGGGCGGCTCAAGGCCGGCCTGCGGCTGCCGGCAACGCGAGCATTGGCGGATGCCCTGGGCGTATCTCGTAACACCGTCGTGGCGGCCTACGATTTGTTGCTCAGCGAGGGCTACATCGAGGCCCGTCGCGGTGCCGGCAATTTCGTGGCCGATCTCGCCTCGCGGCGGCAGATCGTTCCGACGAAGACAGCGGCGGATCGTGACGAACGTCGACTGGCGCTGTACTGGCGTCAGGTCGACGCCATGCCGGAGGCGATGCAGCTCGGCGTGTTTACGTACGATTTTCGCCTTGGCATTCCCGATAGCCGTCCGTTTCCTTACGACGTGTGGCGACGCCTCTCGGCACGCGCATTGCGCAACTTCTCCAAGGCGGCTCCGCTGTACGGCCACCCGCAAGGCAGTCCTGCGCTGCGCGAAGCCATCGCCAGCCACATTTCGTTTGCACGAGCCGTGGCGTGCGAGCGGGATGACGTGATCGTCACCAATGGCGCGCAGCAGGCATTCGATTTGTTGGCGCGTGTGCTGGTAACGCCCGGTCGCACCGTGCTCGCGGTGGAGGATCCGGGATATCCGCCGTTGCAGGAAGTCTTCAGAGCCGCCGGTGCCCACGTGGTTGGTGTGCCGGTGGACGAAGAAGGGCTGGTCGTGGACAAGCTGCCCGATAACGCGAATGTCATCTACGTCACGCCATCGCATCAATTTCCGCTCGGCGTCGTGATGTCACCGCGCCGACGCATCGCATTGCTGGACTTTGCCCGATCGCGAGGCGCGGTGATCATCGAAGACGATTACGACAGCGAATTTCGTTACAGCGGCAGGCCGTTGGATGCGCTGCAGACGTTGGATCGCGATAGCACCGTTTGCTATATCGGTACGTTTTCCAAATGTCTGTTTCCGGCGTTGCGCATTGGCTATGCGGTCGTGCCCTCGTGGCTGCGCGTGGCGCTCGCGAACGCGAAGTATCAGACGGATTGGCATGGCAACGTGATGGCACAGGACGCGCTTGCGGCGTTCATCGCCGAGGGTCATCTGGTGCGCCATGTGCGCCACATGCGGAAGATCTACGCAGAGCGGCGCGATGCCTTGCTCGATGCGCTGAAGCGGCACGGCGACGGACGATGGCATGTGCACCCCTCGGACGCCGGTCTGCATCTGGCGGTGAGTCTGTCCGGTTCCGTAGATGCCGTAGAGCTGACGACTCGCGCGGCAACGGCGGGCATCCGGCTGGAAGCCTTGACCAGCTGTGCCTTGGACCCTTCTGCATCGAACGGCGTGGCGTTTGGTCTGGGCATGATCGACGTGGGACGCATCGATGAGGGCATTTATCGACTAGCCCGGCTTTTGGATCGGTAGCTCGTGGTGCGGTGGCCCCCTGCATTTACCGCAAAGTGGCCCTTATGGCAGCTGTACCGAATCGCGAGCATGTAGGAGTCACAGCCAAGGAGATTGTCGTGCGTGTCGTGGCTCTACTTACGTTGATGTTGTTGGGCGTTTTCAGTGCATCCCTGCGTGCTGAAACAGGTGATCAGCATGCGCAGGCGGCGGCGCGCGGTCTGGTCGGTACGACGGCGCCAAGATTGGTACTCAAGACGATCGATGGACAAACCATCGACCTCGCCAGCTTGTATGGCAAGAAAGCCGTGTATCTGGAATTCTGGGCGACTTGGTGCGTGCCTTGTCGCCAGCAGATGCCGCATTTGAAGCAGGTTTACGAGCAGGCAGGTCCGGATCTGGCGGTGATCGCCGTCGACGTCGGTTTCGACGACACCGTGCAAGATGTACGCAACTATCGACGCGATATGGGACTGAAGATGCCGATCGTGTTCGACGATGGTTCCATCGGCGAGGCGTTCCATTTGCGCGTCACACCGCAGCACGTCGTGATCGGGCGTGACGGACGCATTCTTTTTATCGGGCATGAGGCGAACGCGAAGCTCGAAGCCGCCTTGCTCGCGGCACGCACGTCGACGGCATCGTCGGGCACGTTGGCGGCGATGCCCAGCGAGGAACCTCACTACGACGTGGGCGATCGACTGCCCGATCTCGCCGTGCCGACGTTGAGTGGCGAAGCGTTCCATCTGCCATCCCAAACCGGCAAAAATCAACCTACCGTGCTGGTATTCCTGTCACCGTGGTGCGAGACATATCTGGCCGGCAGCCGCCCGGCGCTCGCTGCCAGCTGTCGCGCGGTGCGCGAACAGGTCGCCGCGCTGTCGCGCGATACACATGTACGTTGGCTTGGTATCGCCTCCGGTTTGTGGGCCGGCAAGGACGATCTGCTTGCGTATCAGAAGGATCATCATCTGACGATGCCGCTGGCGCTGGATGCATCCGGCACGCTCTTCCGCAGTTTCCGCGTGATGCACGTTCCGACGTTGTTGGTAGTCGATGCGCAGGGGCGAATCGTGCGTCGCATCGAGGGCGTCGATCCGCAGCTGGGCGGCGAGTTGAAGGTGTTGGCATCGCGTTGAGCGATGTCCTCAATGCTGCAATGTGTTCTTTCGGCGGAGATGTTGTCTTATGAATCGTATGGCAGCTATTGCTTTATTGTGTGCCGTCGCTGCAGTCGGCTTTTCATCCTGTCTCTTCGCTGCCGAAGAACACGCGCTGCTATCCGCGCCGCTCACGCAGGCGGTGGGAAAACAGTTGAGTGCCGTCACGGTGAGGTATGCACCGGGCCAATCCACGCCGCCGCATCGGCACGGCGGCGATATCTATGTCTACGTACTGACGGGCCATATCCGCAGTCAGCTCGCAGGCGGCCCGTTGCACGTCTACGGTCCTGGCGAAAGCTGGTTCGAGCCGGCCGGCGCACATCATGTGGTGGCCGGTAACGCTAGTACTACCGAGCCGGCAACGATGTTGGTGGTCTTTATTGCGACATCGAAGGCGGCGTTGACTACGCTCGATGCGACGGCATTTCAGCCATCGACGCTGTCGCGTACCCAGTCCAGGTAAGCGGCATGGCCGCGTTCCACGGGAATAGCGATGAGTTCCGGCAGCTCATACGGGTGCAGTGTCAGCACGCGCGCCTTCATGGCTTCGAAACGTTCGGCGGTGGTCTTGATCAGCAGTAGTTCCTCGCCTTCCGTGACGATCTTGCCCTGCCAACGATAGGTCGATTGAATGCCGGGCACGCGATTCACGCAGGCCGCCAGTGCTTCGCGCACCAATGTTTCGGCCAAACTCTGCGCGCTGGCGGCGTCGGGGCAAGTGCAGTAGCAAAGTAGGACCTGATCTGACATGAGCGCTAGGTCGAAGGGGAAGATTCTTTTTTCGACATCAGTCCATAGTTGCCGAACTTTTCCAGTACCTGCGTGACTTCGTCATCGCGCAGCATCACGGGTTTGCCGATTTGCAGCGCCAAGGTGTATTGCCTGGCCAGCGTTTCCACTTCGATGGCTCGCCACATCGCTTGTTCCATGGTGGCGCCGGTCGCGATCATGCCGTGATTGGCCAGCAGGCAGGCCAGGCGTCCTTCGAGCGCCTGCAAGACCGCATCCGACAGCGCTTGCGTGCCATAGGTGTAATAGCCTGCGCAGCGGATCGAATCACCGCCGCTGACCGCGATCATGTAGTGCGCTGCCGGGATCTCCATGCGGCACATCGCCAGCGCGGTGCTGTACGGCGGATGGGCATGAACTACGGCGTGGACGTCGGGGCGGGCGGCATAGATGTCGCGGTGAAATCGCCATTCGCTCGACGGGCGCAGCCGGTGTTCGTGGCGGCCGTCCATGTCCACGGGGACGACATCGGCCGGGGCAATCTGCTCGTAGGGCGTGCCGCTGGGTGTGATCAGGAAGCCTTTGCCATACCGGATGCTCAGGTTTCCCGAGGTGCCCTGGCTCAAGCCGGAGGGCGTCAGTTTCAATCCGTGGGCGACGATTTCCTCGCGTAGCGCCTGTTCCGTACTCACAGCCTTATCGCCTTGATGGTGGTGCAGTACGCCATCGTTATCGTTCCGGGCGCCGGTGTCGATAGGGCCGGAAGCCGGCTCTCAGGGTCGCGGGCCCCGATCTGCCGGCCGAACCCTTGAAAGCCCGCGCCGCTCCCCCATGTCAGCCTCTACGACCCGTCCGCCCCCTGTTGCAGGGGTTTTTTTGGCGGCTAAAATTGGCACTCACGTATCCCGAGTGCTAACAAGGCGCCTCCCGAGGGCCGGACCGGGGTCCCAACTTTCTTAACCTCAAGCCATAGCTGGAGTTCGTCCCATGAGCAAACTGCGTCCGCTGCACGATCGCGTCATCGTCAAGCGCCTGGAAGAGGAGCGTGTCTCCGCCGGCGGTATCGTCATTCCCGATAGCGCCACCGAGAAGCAGACCCGCGGCAAGGTCATCGCTGCCGGTGAAGGCCGCATCCTGGAAGACGGCAAGGTTCGTCCGATGTCCCTGAAGGTCGGCGAAGTCGTGCTGTTCGGCAAGTACGCCGGCCAGGAAATCAAGATCGACGGCGAAGAGCTGGTCTTCCTGAAGGAAGACGACATCGTCGCGGTGATCGAAGGCTGATCGGCCTCTCCCGCATCTCCTCGCATCCCAACTATTGAATTTCAAGGAATACGCAAATGGCAGCTAAAGAAGTCCGCTTCGGCGAAGACGCCCGCGCCCGCATTCTCAAGGGTGTGAACACCCTGGCGAACGCCGTCAAAGTCACCCTCGGCCCGAAGGGTCGTAACGTCTTGCTCCAGAAGAGCTTCGGCGCCCCGACGATCACCAAGGACGGCGTCTCCGTCGCCAAGGAAATCGAACTGGCCGATGCCTACGAGAACATGGGCGCGCAGATCGTCAAGGAAGTCGCTTCCAAGACATCCGACGTCGCCGGCGACGGCACCACCACCGCCACCGTGCTGGCGCAAGCGTTCATCCGCGAAGGTCTGAAGGCTGTTGCCGCCGGCATCAACCCGATGGATCTGAAGCGCGGTATCGACAAGGCTGTGACCGCCGCTGTCGAAGAGCTGAAGAAGCTCTCCAAGCCCACCGCTGACGACAAGGCCATCGCCCAGGTCGGCACCATCTCCGCCAACTCCGATTCCGCCATCGGCGACATCATCGCCACCGCGATGAAGAAGGTCGGCAAGGAAGGCGTGATCACGGTGGAAGAAGGTTCGGGTCTGGAGAACGAACTCGACGTCGTCGAAGGCATGCAGTTCGACCGCGGCTACCTGTCGCCGTACTTCATCAACAACCAGCAGTCGCAGCAGGTCGAGCTGGATGATCCTTACATCCTGATCCACGACAAGAAGATCTCGAACGTGCGCGAAATGCTGCCGGTGCTCGAGGCTGTCGCCAAGGCCGGCAAGCCGCTGCTGATCGTCGCCGAAGAAGTGGAAGGCGAAGCGCTGGCTACCCTCGTGGTCAACACCATCCGTGGCATCGTCAAGGTTGCCGCCGTGAAGGCGCCGGGCTTCGGCGACCGTCGCAAGGCCATCCTGGAAGACATCGCCATCCTCACCAATGGCCAGGTCATCTCCGAGGAAGTGGGTCTGCAGCTTGAGAAGGCCACGATCACCGATCTGGGCCGCGCCAAGCGCGTCGTCATCACCAAGGAAAACACCACGATCATCGACGGTGCCGGTGAAGCCGCACGCATCCAGTCGCGCATCGGCCAGATCAAGGCGCAGATCGAAGAGACCTCGTCCGACTACGATCGCGAGAAGCTGCAAGAGCGCGTGGCCAAGCTGGCCGGCGGCGTTGCGGTGATCAAGGTCGGTGCCGCCACCGAAGTCGAAATGAAGGAAAAGAAGGCCCGCGTCGAAGACGCCCTGCACGCCACGCGCGCAGCCGTTGAAGAAGGCGTGGTGCCCGGCGGTGGCGTTGCGCTGATCCGCGCGCTGAAGGCTGTCGAAGGCCTGAAGGGCGATAACCACGAGCAGGATCTGGGTATCGCCATCACCCGTCGTGCGCTGGAAGCTCCGCTGCGCGAGATCGTGTTCAACGCCGGCGCCGAGCCGTCCGTGATCGTCAACCAGGTCAAGGAAGGCAAGGGTAACTTCGGTTACAACGCCGCCACCGGCGAGTTCGGCGACATGGTCGAAATGGGCATCCTGGATCCGACCAAGGTCACCCGTTCGGCACTGCAGTACGCATCCTCCGTTGCCGGCCTGGCGATCACCACCGAAGCGATGGTGGCCGAGCTGCCGAAGAAGGAAGAGCACAACCATGGCGGCCCGGGTGGCGGCATGGGTGGCATGGGCGGTATGGACTTCTAAACGTCCATTCTGCAATACGTGCTACACGAAAACCCCGCGTAAGCGGGGTTTTCTTTTTAATCGCGAGGTGAAGCACGCGCTTCGGCGAAGAGCTGCTTGTGGCACGCGTTGCAAGGTATTTCCAGCGCAGTGGCTTATGTGAGGTGGTTCACATTCCGAGCTTTTTTTGCGAAGCGCATCACACTTTATGAGTGTGAAAGGAATCATCGTAATTTTCACAATTCATCTGCCAGCATCGACTACAGGGGGAGCCTAATGATCGAGCTGGAAGTCAAGATCCTGTCGGATCGTCGCGAGGGGTTGCTTGTCGAGTTGGGTCGCCTGGTAGTTGCCAGCGGCTTCACGTTGCAACGGCAACGCGTGTACCAGGACAGCCACGGCGCATGGCTGGTGATGATCACGCGTGGTTCGCCGGAAGCGCGACTGGCATTGGAAGAACAGCTCGCCACGCATAATCGCGTGTTGAGCTTCGAGGCGTCTCTGGTCGAGGAAGGCGGTGCGACGTTCGCTGCTGCGCCACCCGCATCGACACCACGCGCTCCATTCCCTGCGTCGTCAATATCGACTAACCATGCGGCGCCCGATGTCCGTCGGGTGGAGAGCATGTTGCCGCAGATGGCCCGCGACTACCCGAAAATTTTCCCGTGGTTGCTCGCCATGGAGCACGAGGTGGCGGCAGAGGCGCGCGAGGCCTCCCTGCTGCTGGCCGGACGCCGCACCGGGCTATGGGTCTTCAAGCGCGACTACGAGATTGGCGGCAAACTCGGCCTGCCCGACACCATCAAGCGAATCGCCTTGCCTGCGATGCGGACCTTGGTGACGGTCGATCAACGTGATCGGCAACTTTTCATCCAGAACAGCCCGCTGTGTTCACCCGGTGGGCGCTCGGGCTGCAAATTCTTCAGCGGATATCTGGAAGGCATGCTCGGCGCATCCATGGCGCCGCAGACAGTATTCGTGCGCAATCTTCATTGCCGCAGCAGCGGCGTCGGCGATTGCGCGCTCGAGATCTCGCACTAACCAAGTTGTCGGGAAACACGTTGTTTGTGCAAGCCATGGATGGTTTGCCGCGAATGGGGCATCACATGTGTTCCGGTTCGCGGCGCCGAGAAAGTGCGGGGGGCATTTTCTCGACATGCTGCCAAACGTCTGCAAGCTCATTGCAGGCTGATGCTGTATCCAGGCGCGGTGGGTATTTGCCCAACTGCAAACGTCGGCACGACTGACATTCACGCTTTCCGAGGGGGAACGCCATGCTTGCCCATCAGAGCTACAACATGCTTCTGGTTGCGCTGTCTTACGTGATCTCGGTATTAGGTTCATTCACTGCTTTGCAATTAGCGGTAGTCATTCCTCTCGCAAGAACGGCGCGCGAGCGCACCGCCGCCGTGTTTGCGGCGGGCGCTGCGATGGGTGTGGGCGCGATCTGGGCCATGCACTTCATTGCCATGCTGGCTTGCGATATGGGCATGCCAGTGAGTTATGACCCGATGCTCACCGCGCTGTCCGCGATCATCGCTTTTGGCGCTTGTTCGCTGGGCTTGGCGATTGCCAGCAGCGGTGCGTTCAGTTGGCCCAAGCTGGCGGCCGCCGGCATCTGCATGGGCTTGGGAGTGACCGGCATGCACTACCTAGGCATGGCGGCGGTCATGATGGGGGCGTACACCAGCTACGACATGAATCTGGTGGCGACCTCGCTGATCATTGCCATCGTGGCATCGATCGTTGCGTTGTGGCTCGCTTTCAACTTGCGTGGACCGTTGCAGATGATCGGCAGCGCGCTTGTCATGGGTATTGCGGTGTGTGGCATGCACTACACCGGCATGGCTGCCTTCAAAGTCGATGAAAATGGAGGGCAGATGCCGGCGGGTTTCTCCGGTGGCCTGCGTGGCGAAAATCTTGGCACGAGCATTTTCGCGGTGACGCTCGTCTTGTTGGTCGCGGTGCTGCTTATTCACTACAAGCGCCAGCAACGACGCGCCACGATCAGCATTTGATGCGTGTCATGCCGATCTACGGCTTCGCCCGTATGGGAAACCCCGCTTAAGCGGGGTTTTCTTTAATCCGACCTTTCGCGGAGCTAGGCGGACCCGAACCTGCTACTGCACGCGGATGACGCGGGTTTATCAGCGATGCATGCCCATGGCGGCACCCGCCGGCACGGCTTCGGCGTCATCGCGTTTTGCTACCGCAGTGTTGGTGGGCAGCAAGCTCGCCGGCAATAACCTGTCCAGCTTGCCCTTCATGCGCAGCACGGCCACGCTGGCCATATCGCTGTCGAACTGCTGTTGCTGCGCATCGATGGGCGGCGGTGTTGCGCCGGGCGCGCGGGTGAGTTTGGCGAGCGACGGTGCAAGCACCTGGGTCAACGCGTAATACGCATCATCGTGGATGCCCGCGCGCTCGAGCAGCAGGCCGGGCAGCATCCACGATGCCATGTCGATGCGTTGCGGGTTGCCTGGGTTGCGCGGATCGATCAGCAGCCAGGTGCCGGGTTGACCGAGCATGTTCTGGTCGTCGACGAAACCGGTCGTGCGATACGCATCGGTGAGGCCGGGCAAATGGTCGCCGTAGAACAGCAGCAACGTGGGGCGGCTGCGCTTGGCAAGCAGAGCGGCGAGCCGGCCGAGTTCTTCGTCGGCATGCTGCATGTGATAGATGTAGTTCTGTACTTCGACCTTGTCCTTGGCATCGACGGCCGACGGCACCGGAATCGCGTCACGCGCTACGGAATCTTTCGGTGGCACATCGTACGGGCCGTGCGCTTCCAAGCTGATCGCAAACAGAAATTGCGGCGCCCCGGCATCCTTCAGCTGCGACATGATCTCGTCGGTCATCGCGCTGTCGGCCATGTACTTGCCGTCCATCGCTGCATTCGCCGGGAAGCCCGATTGCGAAACGAAGCGATCGAAGCCCAGCGCCGTGAACGCGGTATTGCGGTTCCAAAACGTCGGATCGTTGCCGTGGATCGCCACCGTTTCATAGCCATGGGCACGCAGGGTGCGCACCATGCTCGGTACCACTTTGTCGTTCAACTGCAGATAGGGAAACTGCATATTGTTGAAGTAACGCAGCGACAAGCCGGTGAGCACTTCGAACTCGGTGCGAATAGTACCGCCGCCGTAAGTTGGCACATGTAGCGGACCGCTCATGCCACCCGCAGCGAGGCGTGCCAGGTTGGGCGTGAGATGAGCATTCTCGTAACCGCGCACGATGCTGGGGTCGAAGAACGATTCGCTCTGCACGACGACGATGTCGGGAAGCGCCGTGCCCTGATCGACGGGTGCATACATGCGTGCGCGCACCGCGTTGCCGGTCGTCTGCAGAAGTTTGCCCACCGCAGCCGGGTCGGCCTTCTGCTGAGTGCGACGATCTTGCAGATGGAACATCACCAGCGAGCTGACCAGGCCGGAATGACTGGTGGTCGCGGCGGCCGACCATGGCTCAAGCCACAGCTTGTGCCCGTTATAGACATTGCGCCAACCGGGCACACCGATCAGCAGCGTCGCCAGCGTGGCGGCGAGCACACTGCCGGAGACTAGGCGCTTGCCGCCTGTGCGGCTAGCGAAAAGCGGCGGCTCGTAGCGCCACATCGCAGCGATCAGTGCAGCGCCGGCAAGCATCGCGAGATACGGCCATGGGCTATGCGGCAGGTAGCTTCCCAATACGTGCATGCCGCCCTTGCGCAACTGGCCCACCATGCGGAAATCCGCCGGCAATAGCGGCGTACCAAGGTTGGCCACCTTCAGTGCATTGACGCCGTACATCATGGCCTGCACCAGGTACGCCAAGCCGAACGAAAGAAACGTGCGACGCGTTAGCGCCAATATCAGCAGGGCTAACATCACGCCGGGCATGGCGTTGGCCAGCGGGAACGTGGGCTGTGCAAGGAGCTGTGACGCCGCTACTCCATCGTTGCCGTCCAGCAAGCCAGTCAGCAGAACGAACGCGACCGCCATCGCCAAAACCAGGGCGATCCGCTCCGCAGCGCTGCGTCGTAAAAATAGGCTTGTGTAAACGGGGGGCATGCAGTCCGGCGCCTGTCTTGGCAGGGGATGCGGACTGTAACGCGACTGACATTAATCCGTTGTCCGACATCCCGTTCGCGTTAAGGCGGGTTCAGGCCATGCTTCGCCTAACTCCCGGACATTTAACGGAAAAACGGGCGGATGCGCGCGGCTTCTGGCCCGTTCTGCCGAGCATGGCGTCAATGCCGTCAATGCTGTGTATGACTGAACCGTAATAAACGGAGGTACGGTTTCAAGGTGCGCCAGCCCTCCGGGAACAACTGTTTGGCGTCTTCGTTGGAGACCGACGGTGCGATGATCACCTCGTCGCCCGGCCGCCAGTCGACCGGTGTGGTTAGCTTGCGGCCATCGGTCAGCTGCAGCGAGTCGAGCACGCGCAGAATCTCGTCCAGGTTGCGGCCGGCGCTCGGCGGATAGGTGAGGGTAAGGCGTACTTTCTTCTGCGGATCGACGATGAACACCGAGCGCACCGTGACCTTGGGATCGGCCTTCGGGTGGAACATGCCGTAGAGCTTGGCCACCGCCAGCTCCGGATCGGCGAGGATCGGATAGTTCACCGCCGTGCCGCCGACGTCTTCGACATCCTTGATCCATGCCTGGTGCTCACTGACCGGATCGACCGACAGACCGAGCAGTCGCGTCTTGCGTTGGTCGAACTCCGCCTTGCGACGAGCGAACGCGCCCAACTCGGTAGTGCAGACCGGCGTGAAATCCTTGGGATGCGAGAAGAACACCAGCCAGTGATCGCCAATGTAATCGTGCAGCTGGATCGGGCCTTGGGTGGAATCGAGAGTGAAGTCGGGGGCGATTTCGCCCAATTGCAAGCTCATGGTGGTCTCCGTCAACGGGTGGAGCGGGTCATGCCGCGTCGGCCAGGGCGTTTGCTGTGACCGGGTGGCGTGTAGGGAGGTCGAGCAGTTCGCCATACCAATGCGAGGCGGCAGCCGATGCGGCCACTTCGCCCAGAATGAGTAGCGCTGGAGCACGAATCGCATGTTGTGCGGCGAGGGCCGGCAGATCGCCAAGCGTGCCGGTAAGCGTGCGCTGACTGGGTAGCGAACCGTTCTCGATCAATGCAAAAGGTGTGTCGGCCGCGCGTCCGTGTGCCAGCAGCTGCCGGGTCAGTTCGTCGAGTTTGCTCACGCCCATATAGACGGCCAAAGTTTGCCGCTCGCGTGCCAGCTCGGCCCAGTCCAGCGTGTTGAACGAATGCTGGCAGTGTGCAGTGACCAGCCGCACCGACTGTGCATGATCGCGATGCGTCAGCGGCACGCCGCTGTACGCGGCACAGGCGAGAGCAGCGGTAATGCCAGGCACGACTTCGTAGGCGATGCCGTGCGCGCGTAGATACTCGAGTTCCTCGCCGCCGCGACCGAACACGAACGGATCGCCGCCTTTGAGGCGCACCACGCATCGTCCGGCTTGCGCATGTTCGAGCAGCAAGAGATGGATCGTATCCTGCGCCGTGTGAATACCACCGCCACGCTTGCCTACGGCGATCTGCACAGCATCGCGGCGTGCAAGGTCGAGCACCTGTGGACTGATTAGTTCGTCGTGCAAGATCACATCGGCTTCGTTGAGCGCGCGCAAAGCGCGCAGCGTCAGCAAGCCTGGATCGCCAGGACCGGCGCCGACCAGCACCACTGAGCCCTGCGACGTCGGTTCGCTGTTCTCCGACAGCGCAGCGATCAATTGCTTTTCCGCGCGCAATGGATGCGACGCACGAAGTAGTGCAGTCACCGGGCCGTCATGCAGCCAGTCATAGAAGCGGCGACGTGAACCGAGATCCGCATAACGGGCACGGATGCGAGCCCGGTAACGCTGTGCCAATTGCAGCAAGGGCGCCAGCGCGGGATCGATGAGACTCTCGATCCGTTCACGTAGGCGACGCGCCAGCACAGGCGCCGCACCGCTGCTGGAAATTGCGACCAGCAAGGGCGAGCGGTCGATGACTGCGGGAACCTGAAAGCTCGAAAGCGCGGGGTCGTCTACGACATTCACCAGGCGCTGCCGAACATGGCCATCCGCGGCGATGCGGGCATTCAGCGGGCGCGAACGGGTCGCGGCAATCACCAGCCAGACACCATCGAGCCAGCTGGATTGATACGCACCGGCGCGATAAGCGACGCGGCCTCGCCGCGCGATCTCGCGCAGCTCCGGCCCCAGCATCGGCGCACCCACCGTTACCTTGGCGCCGGCCCGCAACAACATCGCGACTTTCCGGGCTGCGACGTCGCCGCCGCCCACCACCAGCACGGGGCGGTCGGTCAGATCGGCGAAAAGCGGGTACAGCTGCATGATGTCGGATCCGCGCTACGGAAGTGGTCAATCACGCTAACGCCGGCTGGCATAGCGCGGAAATGGCTGCTTGGACCGACGATATGCCTGGATGGCATAGCCATGACATCAGAAATTCAGAGACTGATAGATGTATAGACGTCCAAATAACGCTGTGTTAATGTCGATCGACATCCGGTATAGGGCCGGAGTGGAGACCGTGATGAAACGCCATCCAGGGTGGTCCGTGAGCTGTATGTGCTGTGCCATGCGCAACGCACAGCCCTGCACGCGATCCATCCTGGAGCCGATCTCATGACCCTCACGCAGCTTCGCTACATCGTCGCCATCGCCGACGCCGGCCTCAACATCACCTTGGCCGCCGACAACGTGCACGCCACCCAGTCCGGTATCAGCAAGCAGCTCAAGCAGCTGGAGGGCGAGTTGGGGTTCCAGGTGTTCACCCGTCGCGGCAAGAGCCTGGACGCCGTCACGCCAGCCGGCGGACAGGTGCTGGAGCGGGCACGAAGCATCCTGCACGAGGCGCGCAACATCCGTGCCCTGGCCGCCAACCTGCGTGAAGAAGCACACGGCGAACTGTCGCTGGCCACCACGCATACCCAGGCGCGCTTCGTGCTGCCGGAAGCGATCGCGCGGTTGAAGCAGCAATACCCGGATCTCGGTGTGCACATTCGTCCGCAGGGCGAGGGGCGCATCATCAGCCTGTTCGAGAGTGGCGAAGTGGACCTGGTTATCGTCAGCACCAGCGGTCAGCCGCCGGAGGGTGGCATCGCGGTGCCACTGTTCCGCTGGTTCCGTCGCGCGGTCGTGCCGCATGGCCATCCGCTGGCGAAGCTCGGCCGCCCCCTGCGTATCCATGATCTGGCCGACTATCCCTTGGTCAGCTACGAGTCTTCGCTGCAGCCTGAGTCGTCATTGCGTCGTGCCTTCGCCACAGCCGAACTCACGCCGCGCATCGCCTGCACCTCCGCCGATGCGGATCTGATCAAGACCTATGTGCTGGCCGGTCTTGGTGTGGGCATCCTGGCCGAGATGGCTATCGGTGCGACCGATTCGCGCGAGCTGGTCACCCTCGATATCGACGATTTGCTGCCTGTGTGCACCAGCTGGCTGGTGCTGCGCCGCGATCACGTATTGCGCAGTTACGTGGCGCAATTCGCGCGGCTGGTGGCGCCGCAGATCGATGAGGCGGAACTACGTCGCGTCGTTGCAGGACATGCCGAGGCACATTGGCCTGCGCCGCCGTTGTGGAGCGAGTTGCAGCAGCGCGGGCTTCGCCGCGCGGCCACGCGCGCAGCGTAGCTGTCCGAAATCTTTAAGTTGTCCTTGCAGTTGCGCAGTAAAACCCTTCTCCCTCCGGGAGAAGGTGCCGACAGGCGGATGAGGGTTCGGACGGAGCGGCTTATTGGATTTTTACGCAAGTCCCGCACCCTCACCCCAACCCCTCTTCCTCGCTCCTCAAAGCGGGGCCATCCATGGCCCCTCCCCGCGTCCGAAGGGAGAGGGGCTGAAGAAGTGTCAGGCCAAACCCTCGTTGCGAAGCCACGCGAACACACGATCCGCCGCCTCACTCACCGTGACTTGGCTCGTATCGACACGCAATTCGGGAGATGCGGGTATTTCGTATGGATCGTCGATGCCGGTAAAGCCTTTGATCTTGCCCGCGCGTGCCGCGGCATAAAGCCCTTTGCGGTCGCGCGACTCACACACTTCCAGTGGCGTGGAAACATGGATCTCTACAAAGCGCCCATGCGCCTGCACCAGCTGGCGCGCTTCGGCGCGCGCACCTGCGTAGGGCGCGATCGGCGCGCAGATTGCAATGCCGCCATGACGGATGACTTCACTGGCGACATAACCAATGCGCGTGATGTTGGCGTCGCGATCCTCGCGTGAAAAACCCAGTCCTTTGGATAGATGCCGCCTGACTTCATCGCCATCCAGTACTGTCACTGGCCGGCTGCCCGTTTCCAGCAGTCGCGCCAGCACGGCTTGCGCAAGCGTGGATTTGCCCGACCCAGAGAGGCCAGTGAAAAACAGCGCATAACCTTGCGGCGCGTTTGCCGGGTGCCGTTCGCGCAGAATCTTTACCACTTCGGGAAAGGTGAACCATTCCGGGATCGCTTCACCGTTGTGCAGTCGACGCCTCAGCTCGGTACCGGAGATATCGCGCACTTCGTCCTGCGCAGCCACTTCGGTCTGCGGCAAATAGGTATCGCGATTCGCCGCGTAGACCATGGCGGGAAATGGCACGATCTGAATGCCCAATTCTTGTTCGTGCTCGGCCAACAGATGCTGCGCGGCATACGGGTCGTAGAAGGGCTTGCCCTCCGCGTCCTTGCCGGGACCGGCATGATCGCGGCCGACAATGAAATGACTGGCACCATAGTTCTTGCGGATGATCGCGTGCCAGAGCGCTTCGCGCGGACCGCCCATGCGCATCGCCAGCGGCAACAGCGAAAGCGTGGCGTGATCCGGCGGGTAATGTGCAAGCAACTCGCGGTAGCAGCGCACGCGCGTATAGTGATCGACGTCGCCAGGCTTGGTGCGTCCGACCGAGGGTTGGATCAGCAACTTCGCGCCGACCTTTTCGGCGGCTCGCAAGGTCAGTTCGCGGTGTGCACGATGCATCGGATTGCGGGTCTGGAACGCCACGATGCGATGCCACCCGTGCTGGCGAAACCATTCGCGCAAGTGACGCGGACTATGGCGTAGAGCGGTGAAGTCATAGTGCGACGGTTGCTGGATACCCTGCAGGCGCCCGCCGAGATACACCGGTCCGGTGCGGTCCAGCAGTTCAGCGACGCCGGGATGGGTGCGGTCGGTCGTGCCGAACACCGATCGCGCTTCCGCAATGCGGTCGGGAAAATAGACGTCCTCCACCGTGAGCACCGCCAACGGTGTGCCCTGAATGTCGTTGAGGCTGATCTGCGCGCCGTCGGCAAGGCTTGCCGCGAAAGCTTCATCCACGTCCAGCGTGATCGGTATCGGCCACAAAGTACCGTCGGCGAGCCGCATCTCCGACACGACACGATCGTAATCGGTACGGCCTAGGAAACCTTGTAAAGGGGAGAAACCGCCGTTGAGCAGCAGTTCCAGATCGCATAGCTGGCGTTGATTGAGTGTCCACTGCGGAAGCGAGGCACTACGGCGCTTGAGCGCCTCGGCTTCCGCGGATGGCAGGTAAAGTTCGCGCAGCACGCCGCCATGGGGCGGCACCAGTGCATCGAGTTCGGCCGAGGCGATCTCGGCGGCAACGGCTTTCATGGTTTTTCCTTATCGGGGCTTTCTTATTTGGATGTTGTCAACGGCGGGTGTTCAGACGTCCAAGTGCAATCCGCATTCGCGCTTGATGCCGAAAAAGCGGGTGTCCTCTTCGCGCATGCCGGGTTCCCAGCGGCGCGTGGTATGCGTGTCGCCGATCGAGACATAGCCCTGTTCCCATAGCGGGTGGTAAGGCAGGTCGTGGCGGCGCAGATAAAGACCGACGTCGCGATCGGTCCAGTCGATGATGGGGTGCACTTTCCAGCGCCCATGACGATGGTCCATCACCGGTGTCGCTGCGCGACTGAGCGATTGCTGACGGCGCAACCCCGCGAACCACGTGCCCGCACCGAGATCGGCCAGCGCATGCTGCATGGGTTCCACCTTGGCGATCCGGTTGTAGTGATCGAGTCCTTCGCGACCCTGCTTCCACAATTCGCCGTGACGCGCTTCCAGCCAAGCCGGCGACAACGTCGGGCGAACGATATGCAGGTTGAGCGAGAGGCGCGCGGTCAGTTCGTCGATAAATCGATACGTCTCCGCAAACAGATAGCCGGTGTCCACCACCACCACGGGAATCGCCGGAACCCGCTGCGTCAGCAAGTGCAGGGATACCGCCGACTGCGCACCGAAGCTGGAGGACAGCACATAAGTGCCGGGAAGGTGCGTTAGCACCCAATCAACGCGCTCTTCGGCACTGAGTGCGAGCAGCCATGCATCGAGCTTGGCGAGAGCGAGCCGATCATGGGCTGCCGTTTCGGGCGTCGGCAGGTTCACGCGAAAACCTCCACGTCGATGGCATGGCGCGCCGTCGGCAAGACACCGCTGCGTACGAGAAAATCGCCGAAGCGTTCCTGCTCGGTGCGCTCCGCCGCATAGCGGTCGAATAGCGCATCCAACTCACGCAAAATTTCCGTCTCGTCGATGTTTTCCCGCAGCGAGCGGTTAAGCCGTTGCCCGGCGAAGTCAGCGCCTACCCGTAGGTCGTAGCGCCCGATAGCGCGGCCGACTAGGGCAATCTCACCGAGATACGGACGCGAGCATCCGTTGGGGCATCCGGACAGACGCAGCACGATGGGTTCGTCGCGCAATCCGTGACGATCGAGCAAGGCTTCCAACTTCGGCAATAGTTGCGGCAGGTAGCGTTCGCTTTCCGCCATCGCCAGCCCACAGGTGGGCAAGGCAACGCAGGCGATCGCATGCTTGCGGATGCCGCTGAGCCGGCGGTAACCATCGAGCTTGTATTCGGCCACCAACGCATCGATACGCGAGCGCTGTGCGGCTGGAACGTTGGCGATGATCAGGTTCTGGTTGCACGTCAGGCGAAAATCGCCCTGATGCTCTTCGGCGATCGCACGCAGGCCGCTCAGATGCGGCTGCTCCGGCAAGTCGGCGAGGCGCCCCGATTCGATCTGCAAGGTGAGGTGCCAGCGTCCATCATCACCCTCCGTCCAGCCGTAGCGGTCGCCGTTGTGATCGAAGCGATAAGCTCGCGATGGCTGTAGCACGAAGCCGATGCGACGCTCCAGCTCGGCCTTGAACGCCTGCAAGCCCATGCGATCGATGGTGTATTTCAATCGCGCATGCTTGCGCTCCTTGCGGTCGCCGTGATCGCGCTGTACTTCGATCACGCCTTCGGCGGTGCGCAGCAGTTGTTCGGGAACCACAAAGCCGATCACGCTGCCCAGTCGGGGATAGGTGCTTGGGTCGCCGTGACTCGCACCCATGCCGCCGCCGATAGCCACGTTAAAGCCGAGCAGTTCGCCATGTTCGATGATCGCAATCAGGCCGAGGTCATGCGCGAACACGTCCACATCGTTGGTCGGAGGAACGGCTACACCGATCTTGAATTTGCGCGGCAGATACGTGGGGCCATAGAGCGGCTCGCTCTCTTCCTCGCCGCCGGCCACGCGTTTTTCGTCAAGCCAGATCTCGTGGTACGCACGTGTCTTAGGCTTGAGATGCTCAGAAAGGCGTTCCGCCCAGCGGAAAGCCAGACGGTGCGCCGGCGTGGCAACCGGGTTGGCGCTGGCGACGACGTTACGATTCACATCGCCGCACGCCGCGATAGTGCTGACCAACGCGTCATTCATCGCGGCGATCGAGCGTTTCAGATCGCGCTTGAACACGCCGTGCAATTGAAACGTCTGCCGCGTGGTGATGCGCAGCGTGCCATTGGCCCAAGTGCGTGCGATATGGTCGAACGACAACCACTGGGAGGGACTCAGCACGCCACCGGCCAGGCGCGCGCGCACCATGAACTGATAGGCTGGTTCCAGTTTTTGCTTGCGACGCTCATCGCGCAGATCGCGATCGTCCTGCTGGTAGCTGCCGTGAAACTTCAGCAGCTTGTTGTCGTCATCGCTGATCGCCCCGGTGACGGGGTCGGCCAGGGTCTCGGCCAGCGTGCCGCGCAGAAAACGGCTGTTCGCCTTGATGCGCTCGAGTTCGGAAACGGTGGTGTCGCTCATCGCAGGTCTCAATACACGTCGCGGGCGTAGCGGCCCTGCTGGATCAACTGGTTCAACCAGGCCTCGGCATCTTCTGTTGTGCGATTGCCGTGTTCGGTGACGATCGCGATCAACGTTTTGTGCACATCTCTTGCCATGCGACTGGCGTCGCCGCAGACGTAAAGGTGTGCACCGCCTTCGAGCCAGTCGTAGACGCGCCTGCCTTGTTCGCGCAGACGATGCTGCACATAGATTTTGTCGGCTTGATCGCGCGAAAACGCGAGATCGAGACGGTGCAGTTGACCGCTCTTCAAAGCCTGCTGCCATTCGGCCTGGTACAGGAAGTCGGAATAGAAATGCGGATTGCCGAATAAGAGCCAATTGCGCCCGCTTGCACCGCGCTCTGCGCGTTCCTGCACAAAAGCGCGAAACGGTGCTACACCGGTACCTGGACCGATCATGATGATGTCGCGGTCGTTGTCGCTGGGCAGATGGAAGCGTTCGTTGGCTTCGATGAAAACGGATGCCGATTCACCTTCTGCACGCGCGGCAAGATAGCGACTGGCGGCGCCCCAGCGTGCTTCGCCGTCGAGCGAATAATCGACGTGGCTGACGGTGAGATGCACTTCCTCGCCGACTACGGATTGACTGGATGCAATCGAGTACAGGCGCGGTGCCAGCGGGCGCAAGGCGGCAACCAGGGAATCCGCGGTCCATGAAGCAGGGTGCCGTTGCAGGAGATCCAGCACCTGCCAGCGTGAAAACAGATGGGAAAGCGCGTCGCGTGAAGCGGGCGACAATAGTTCGCGCAAATGATCGTCGCCGCTGCGCTCGGCATGTGCTGCGAAGAATGGACGCGTTAGCTGCGTCAATTCGCGACGTTCGGATAGCCACATGCGTAGCGAGTGTTCTTCGCCATTCGCTTGCACTGGCGCATCGCCCTCGAGCTGCAGCGCTTTCAGCACTGCATCCACCAACGGGGGCGACTGCGTCGGCCAGATGCCGAGCGCATCGCCTGGCGCATAACGCAGGCCCGAACCTTCCAGGGACAGCTCCAGATGGCGTACGTCACGATCGCTGCCGCGACCGGTGATGCGCTGGTTGAGCAGCAGCGGCGCCGCAAACGGTTGCTCGCGATGCCAGATCGGACTGCTGCGTGCGGTGCGCAACGGTGTCACCTTCGCCGAAGGAGCCGATGTTTTCAGCTGTTCGCGCGCCTGTTGCAACGCGTGCTCCAGCCACGGTTGCGCCACCGTTTCGAGATCGACGTCCGCCTCGCCCGTCGCGAACAGGCGATGTGCACCGAGCGACGTCAGGCGTTCGTCGAGTTGGCGGCCGATGGCGCAGAACTGGGGATAGCTGGAATCGCCCAGGCCTAGCACGGCGTAACGCAGATCTTCCAGTTTTGGTGCGCGAGCACTGCCGAGGAATTCGACCAAGGCGCGAGCATCATCCGGGGGCTCCGCGTCACCCTGGGTGCTGATGACCACATACAGGAGGCGCTCTTGCTTCAGCTCGCGCACCGGATAGGCATCCGCACGCACGACGCGTACGGCAAGACCGGCTGCGGTGACGCGACGCCCAAGATCTTCGGCCAGGCGCTTGGCATTGCCGGTCTGGCTTCCGTAGACCACGGTGAGCCGCGCTTGGACTTCCGCCGCGGGCGCAATGGGCTCGACGGCCGCGCCTTTCACGCTTGTCTGGCGTTGGGCTGCCATGCCGGCGACATATCCGGAAAGCCAATGCAGGGCATCCACGTCCAACCCTTCGACCAGTCGTGCGACCAGGGGTTGCTTGTCTTCAGGCAGGGGCGATAGGGTGGCGGCCGTCATGGTTCTTCATCCTGGACGTATAGACGTCCATCTATTCGGAGATGTTAGAACTTCGTTTTTTTGCGAAGAAATGATGGCGCGGCATATCCCCATGCCATTCCCTCCTTTCCCCTGATCAAAAGCGACCGGGCAGCATGGATTCAGGAGCGTTATCCCCCACAGGCGTTCCACAGGGACTCTCCAATCAGCCAACGGGCACCGCGTCGCGCGGCGCCGGAGGAATCTATGCCGCGAAGATCGAAACCCGTGAAAACCCTGTCGGCGCTGGCCGCTTCCATCGCCCTTGCCACGCTCGTACCTGCCACCGCCAAGGCCGGCGACTACGATTGGCTCAATAACTGGCCGACCCACACGCAGCTCAGCGATGGCACCGACATCGGCCTGGTGTTGCGCTATCAGTACGACGTGAACGATTTTTCGCACGACGACGGGAAATTCACCGACGCGCATACCAATCGCCGCAAATACCTCGGTTTTTACGTTAAAAGGCCAGGTGTCTACGACGCCACGCTGTACTACGACTTTCAGTCCAAACAATGGCAGGACGCCTTTCTTCGCTTGCAGTCCAAAGCCGTGTTCGGCGATGACTACGGGGCGATCCGCTTTGGACAAAGCAAGACGCCGGTGAGCTTCGAGGGCGTTACCACGTCTACGCAGACCACGTTTATCGAGCTGGCCTTGCCCTCGCAGGCTGTGTACGAAAACCGTCGCATCGGCGTCGACTGGGCGATCCAGCGAACGCATTGGCTGGCTAGCCTCGGCTACTACGGGCAGAACATGCAGGGTAAATTTCCCGGACACACGTTGGCGGCACGCGCGGCGTGGGTGCCGATCCATCAATCGGACAACGTGCTGCATCTAGGCGTGGCGGCTTCGCAGGAGCGCCCGGAAGGCTTGGTGAATGCACTCGGTGTCGAACAGCCAGCGACGGCAAGTTTCAAGACGCCGCCGGAAGCCGGTCTCACCACGGTGACCCTGGTCAGTTCCGGCACGCTCACCGGTGTGGACCATATCAATCGACTCGGGCTGGAAGGCGTATGGATCGATGGCCCATGGTCGGTGCAGAGCGAATACCTGCAAGCGCAGACCACGTTCGCCAGCGCCAAGCCGAACTACGACCTCAACGGTTACTACGCCTTCGGAAGCTGGGTTGTCACCGGCGAGTCGCGCCAGTATCACGACGGCAATGTGAGCAATGTCATTCCCTCGCATCCCTGGGGTGCCGTGGAGCTTGCCCTCCGCTACAGCGAGCTGGATCTCAACGACGGAAAGGTGCTGGGCGGCAAGGAGCACGATTGGACGGCGGGTGCGAACTGGTACCTCGGAACCCATCTAAGGTTGCAGGCGAACTACATCCACGCTTTCAGCGACCGGCGCGGGCTGGTCATCAACCCGCATGTCTTCGAGCTGCGCGCCGAGATTTTCATATAGCCCGCATCGGGCATATGCATAGAACGATCCGCGCTTACGGGCGTATAGCCATCCAAATCTATAGTTGACGATGGGCGTTTTCGACTCGCCCAAAGGAGATTGTTCCGCATGAAACGGTCATTGCTCGTGTTTGCCGCTGTCATTACGCTGGGTGTTGGCCATGCCGCGGCCACCGATGCGCAGCTGCTGAACGTCTCCTACGACCCCACGCGTGAATACTTCCAGGAAGTGGATGCCACCTTCAAAGCGCAGTGGGCCAAGCAGACCGGCCAGAATCTAACGGTCACCACGTCCAACGGCGGCTCCGGCAAGCAGGCGCGGGCTGTGCTCGATGGCTTGCAGGCCGATGTGGTCACGCTGGCGTTGGCGTACGACATTGACGTGCTAGCCGATAAGGGCCTGTTGGCGAAGAACTGGCAATCGCGATTGCCGGATAACAGTTCGCCGTATACCTCCACCGTCGTGTTCCTGGTGCGCAAAGGCAACCCGAAAAAGATTCACGACTGGCCGGATCTGATCCGCTCCGACGTGCAGGTGATCACGCCCAATCCGAAAACCTCCGGCGGCGCACGCTGGAACTTCCTCGCGGCCTGGGGTTGGGCCGTGCGTCAGCCGGGTAGCAACGCGGACAAGGCGCGCGCATATGTCACGGCTTTGTACAAGAACGTGCCGGTGTTGGATACGGGGTCGCGCGGCGCAACCAACACCTTCGTCCAGCGCAGCATCGGCGATGTGCTCATTGCCTGGGAAAGCGAGGCGCTGCTGACGCAGCAGGAGTTCGGCAAGGACAACTACCAGATCGTCGTACCGTCAACGACGATTCTAGCCGAGCCACCCGTGGCGGTGGTCGACTCGGTGGTGGCCGCGCACGGCACTCAGAAAGAAGCACAAGCTTATCTGCAGTTTTTATACAGCCCGGAAGGGCAGGCCATCGCTGCGAAACATTTCTTCCGGCCGCGCTTGGCGTCGGTGGCAGCGAGCTATGCCACGCAGTTCCCCGCTGTGAAAACGTTCACGATCGCCGAGCAGTTCGGCGACTGGCGCAAGGTGCAGGCAACTTATTTTGCCGATGGCGGTGTGTTCGATCAGATGACCGAAGGGGAGCATTGAATACGTGACGCGTCATGTGCTCCCAGGCTTTCGTCTCAGCGCCGGCTACACGCTTGCCGTGCTCGGCAGCTGCGTGCTTCTGCCACTGGCGGCATTGTTGTGGACGGCCTGCGAACTGGGGCCGGCAGGATGGTGGGCACAGGTGGGTACGCGACGGGTGCTGGCGTCCTTGCGCTTGAGTTTTGGTGCGGCATTGCTAGCGGCAACCATCGATGTGCTGCTTGGTCTGCTGGTCGCGTGGGTACTCGTGCGCTACCGCTTCGCGTTTCGCCGGGTGTGCGATGCACTGGTCGATCTGCCGTTTGCACTGCCGACTGCGGTGGCCGGCATTGCATTGACGGCGCTGTATGCGCCGAACGGCTGGCTCGGCAGTCGTCTGGCGCCGTTGGGCATTGACGTGGCTTACACGCGACTGGGCGTGCTGCTGGCGATGGTGTTCGTCGGCCTGCCGTTTGTGGTGCGTACGCTGCAACCGGTACTGGAAAGCATGGAAAGCGATCTGGAAGAAGCGGCCTATACGCTAGGCGCTTCGCCCTTGCAGCGATTTTTCCGGGTAGTGCTGCCGCCGCTGTTGCCGACATTGCTTACCGGTTATGCATTGGCGCTGGCCAGAGCGATCGGCGAGTACGGATCGGTGGTCTTCATTTCCGGCAATCGTCTGTTTCGGACAGAAATCGCGCCGTACCTGATCGTGCAGAAGATCGATTCGCAATACGACTATCGCGGCGCCGCTGCGCTAGGCGCGGTCATGCTTGCGGCGTCCCTGATGTTGCTCGTCGCCATGGCATGGCTGCAACGCTGGACCCGTCGTTGGGCCGTGTTGCGATGATGTCCGCCGTCGCTGCCACGGTGTCCATCGGCGGACGGCCTTCGTGGTCGACCCGAGTGGCGCGCACCAGTTTGGTATTCGCCGCTCTGATGGTACTGGTGTGGTTGCTGGTGTTGCCATTGATCGCGATTTTCGCCGAGGCCTTTCGCCAAGGTGCCGCATTTTTTTGGGCGGCGATCCGTCAGCCCGACAGCATCGCAGCAGTGCGTCTGACGCTCACGGTGGCGGCGATCGCGGTCCCTTTGAATTTAGTGTTCGGCCTCGCCGCGGCCTGGGTGATGACGCATTTCGCCTTCCGCGGCAAAGCCTTGCTTGGCGCCCTGATCGATCTGCCGTTCTCGGTGTCGCCTGTGGTAGCGGGCATGATGTTGATCCTGGTCTATGGCAAGTACGGCTGGCTGGGCGCGTGGCTGGAGGCGCACGGAATGCAGGTGATTTTCGCGCTGCCGGGACTGGTGCTGGCTACCGTATTCGTCACGCTGCCGTTTGTGGCGCGCGAACTGATTCCGCTGATGCAGTCACAAGGCTCGGAACAGGAAGAGGCCGCGCTCACGCTCGGTGCGGGCGGTTGGCAGATCTTCTTTCGCGTCACCTTGCCACGTGTACGTTGGGCGTTGCTGTACGGCGTCCTGCTTTGCAATGCGCGTGCAATGGGCGAATTCGGTGCGGTCTATGTGGTGTCTGGTCATCTGCGCGGCTTGACCAATACCTTACCGTTACAGGTCGACCAGCTCTATGACGAAAATTTTTCCGCTGCCTTTGCGGTGGCTTCACTCCTTGCTCTGCTAACCGTGCTCACGCTCGGCATCAAGCGCTTGCTGGAATGGCGGCACGGCGGGGAGCTGCGTAGACAGTATTGAGGAACACGGCATCATGGGTATCGAGATCTCCCGCCTGCGTCGCCAATTCGGCCAGTTCGCCGCGTTGGATGACGTGAGTCTGAGCATCGCCGACGGTGAATTCGTCGCGGTGCTCGGCCCGTCGGGTTCGGGCAAAACCAGTTTGCTTCGCATTCTCGCGGGGCTGGACCAACCCGACGCGGGCAGCGTGCATCGCGATGGCGAAGATTTGCTGACGCTGGATGCGCGACGTCGCGGCGTGGGCTTGGTGTTTCAGCACTACGCATTGTTTCCGCATATGACCGTGGCGCAGAACGTGGCATTCGGGTTGCAAGTCCGCCCGTGGCGCTTGCGGCCGCGTGCGTCGGCCATCAAAGCCAGCGTGGACGAATTGCTGCGGCGGGTTGAGCTAGAAAGCTTCGCCGCGCGCTATCCCGCACAACTCTCCGGCGGACAACGCCAGCGCGTGGCCCTCGCGCGCGCGCTGGCCATTCAGCCGCGTCTGCTGTTGCTGGACGAACCGTTCGGTGCGCTCGATGCCCAGGTGCGTGTCAACTTGCGTCGTTGGCTGCGCGAATTCCACCGTTCACTCGGCATCACGACCTTGTTCGTGACGCACGATCAGGACGAAGCGCTGGAGATGGCCGATCGCGTGGTCGTGATGAATCGCGGCCGCATCGAGCAGATCGGCACGCCCGAACAGATCTATCGTCATCCCGCCACGCCCTTCGCTTCGCGCTTTATCGCGCGCGGTCAGCCACTGCCAGGAAACGTGGAGGGCGCGACTTTGCGCGTACTTGGTCAGGTATGGCGGCTTGACGGATTCGCGATGGACAACGTGCATGCGGTGGCGGTGCACGTGCGGCCGGAAGACATCGTTCCGGCGTTGCGGCAGGGCGAAGGTCTCTGCGCACGTCTGCTAAGCCTTCGACATGTCGCCGGCAGCGTGCGCGCCGGTCTGCAGGTGGATGGCGTGGAAGAACCGCTCGAGGCCGAGTGGAGCGAACGCGATTGGGGACGTCATGGTGCAGCGGTCGGCGATAGCATCGATATCCATTTCCAGGCGCTGACCATCTTCGGCACCGACAGGGAAGGTCGTGTGCATGCGCGTAGTGAATGTCATCCGCCACATGCAGCGTCGCCGGTGGCCGTGGGACCGTGGCGACGCCTGAGCGCCGAATGATCCGCTTCCGTCGGAAATAAATCACCGTCGGCGCGTATTCGAACAATGCGGTCATAATGGGCGCATGACCGTTACATCAGCTTCCATCGAATCGGCCTCGTTGCGCGCCCTGATCGACGATCGTTACGCGCAGCTGGTTGCCCGCTGCCGCGCGGCCGGCGTACCCCTGCACGACGATGCAGGCGTGGCGGAACGCATTCGCCGCACCTTGTTGGCCAGTGACTTCGCGTTCGAGACGTGGCGTAGCCAACCGCAACTGCTGTCGCCGCAGGGCTTGGAGCGTCTGCGCTCGGGCAGCGACGCGGCAGCGCGCATCGATGCGCTGAAGCTCGATACGGACGAAGCGGCCTGCATGACGTCGCTGCGTCGTTTCCGACACGCGGAAGCCTTGCGTCTGGTGTTCCGCGACGTCAACGGTCTGGACGATTTGCCGGAGATTCTCTCCGCGACCAGTGTGCTGTACGAAGCCTTGCTCGGCAGTGCGATGGAGTGGTCGGAACGCATGCTTGCCGGTCGCTACGGTCATGCACGTAGCAGCGATGGCGAGCTGCAGCGAATGCTGGTGATCGGTTTCGGCAAGCTCGGCGGTAGCGAGCTGAATTTCTCTTCTGACATCGACCTGGTGTTGGCATACCCGCATGGCGGTGAAAGCGACGGCGCTCGTACGCTGGATAACAGCGAGTATTTCGTGCGCTTGGCGCGCCAGCTGGTGCGTCTGCTCAATGAGCCCACCACGGAGGGCATTTGCGCGCGCGTGGACTTGCGCCTGCGTCCGTTCGGCAATGCCGGCCGGCTCGCGCTGCCGTTCAGTGCGATGGAGCAGTATTACCAGCGCGAAGGGCGCGACTGGGAGCGCTACGCCTGGATCAAGGCACGCACCGTGGCGGGCGATCGCAGTGCGGGCAAGCAATTGCAGGAGATGTTGCGGCCGTTCGTATATCGCAAATATCTCGATTACACCGCTTTTGCCGGATTGCGCGAGATGAAAGCGTTGATCGATGCCGAAGTGGCGCGCAAGGACCTGGCCGACAATCTCAAACTGGGACCAGGCGGCATCCGCGAAATCGAGTTCATCGTGCAGCTGGTGCAACTGATACGCGGCGGGCGCGAGCCAAGTCTGCGTGTACGTGGCCTGTTGCCTGCACTTACCGCATGCGAAGCGCGTGGACATATCCCGGCCACCCGTGCGCGTGCTTTGCGCGAAGCGTATGTGTTCCTGCGCCGTCTGGAAAATCGCGTGCAGATGCTGCGCGATGCGCAAACACACGACTTGCCAGAGGACGCGCTGACCCGCACACGTCTTGCGCTCGGCCTGGACTATCCCGCGTGGGAGCCGCTGGCCGACGAGTTGGCGAAACACCGCGAGATAGTCGCGACCGAGTTTGCCGCCGTGTTGATGCCCGAAGGCGGACCGAAAGCCAGCGTGCCGGCCGCCGATGCGATCCTGTGGCGGCGCGCCTGCGACGAATCGCTGAATGCAGGCGTTCTTGAAGCATCCGGCTTCGCGCCTGGCGCGGAGGCGGCCGAAGCGTTGCTCAAACTGCCGCAGGCCGCGCAGCTGCGTGCGATGTCGGCGCGCGCGCGCGAACAGCTCGATCATCTGATGCCGCAGTTGCTCGCCGCTGCGCGCGATACCGCAGCGCCGGTGCCCTGCCTGCTGCGCTTGTGCCGATTGGTGCAGACGGTGGCGCGGCGTCCTTCCTATCTGGCCTTGCTTGAAGAGCAGCCCGCCGCACGACGGCGTCTGGCGCAGCTGTTTGCGGACAGCGCCTTTCTCGCCGAGCGGGTGATCGCGCAGCCCCTCTTGCTCGATGATGTGCTCGATCCGCGCATCGATCATCTGCCGCTCAAGCGCGCCGATATCAGTGCGGAGATTGCGCACGTGCTCACCACGCTGGATGAGCGCGAAGCGGAAGCGGAACTGGAACGCATCAACGAATTCAAGGCGAGCATTGCGTTCCGGCTAGGGCTCGCTTTCAACGATGGTCGTGCCGATGCGGTCGCGACGGCGCGCCGGCTCTCCGCGCTGGCCGAGTCGGTGGTGAATGCCGTCGCCGCGCTGGCCGAACGTGAAGTGATTGCCCAGCATGGAAAGCTGCCCGGTGCGGGCTCGGGTTTTTCGATACTCGGCTACGGCAGTCTCGGCGGCGAGGAATTGGGTTTTGCGTCCGACCTGGATCTGGTCTTCGTTTTCGATGGCCAGCGCGCGCAGGCGATGAGCGACGGACCGCGTCCGCTGGATGGTTCGCGCTGGTATCAGCGATTGACGCAGCGTGTGATGAACTGGCTGACCGTGCTGACGCGCGCGGGTCGTCTCTATGAAGTGGATACGCGACTGCGGCCGGATGGTTCCAAAGGTTTGCTGGTCGGCAGTCTGGAAGCGTTCGTGGCGTATCAGGAAAGCCGTGCCTGGACCTGGGAGCATCAGGCGTTGCTGCGCGCCAGGCCGGTGGCCGGCGATGCGGCATTGAATGCCGAGTTGGTCGAGGTACGGCGTCGTACGCTCGGCGTATCGCGTGAGCGCAGTGCCGTGCTCAGGGAAGTCAGCAGCATGCGTCAGCGCTGGCGTGCCGAGCGCGATCGTTCGGATGTTGCACAGATCGATCTCAAGCAAGGGCATGGCGCCTTGCTCGATATCGAGTTCGCCTTGCAGGGGTTGGTGCTGGCCCATGCTGCAAGCTGGCCGGCGCTGTTGGGCGTGACAGCGAACGCGGGACTGATCGAAGCTTGCCGCGACGCCGGCTTGCTGGATACGGCGCAGGCGAATTGCTTCACCCGCGCTCATGCGGAGCTGTTGCGTCGCGCGCTGTTATGCACGCTCGATTTACGTTCGCGCATCGCGCCGCGCGATGCGGAGCTCGAAACCCTATGCAACGATGTAAGCGTCGTAACGCATGCGTTGGGTTTCGAATTCTGAGTGAGCTACACGGCTGCGATGCGTCGGCGCAAAGTCTCAGCAATGGCTTCGGTTTCACGTAACGGCGGCTGGCGCAATATCGACGCGTCGTCCAGATCGTGCAGCAAGTTGGCGTCGCGAAGATTTTGATGGAAGTGCGCGATTTTGGATGGCAAGGGCGCAGGCGCCCAGGTCTGCACGGCGCAACCCACCGCGCAGGCTTCGCTGAGCATGTTGACCGAATCGGGCGTGACCACCAGACGATCCGCCCAGCCAAGCACACCAGGATAAGGATTGCCGCCGTCGTCCGGGCCGGCCCAGATCAGGCCGGGGATGCCGCGCAAGCGGGGACGCATGATGTCCATGACAGCAGCCGGCGTGCGACGCGACGCCAGCACCAGCAAGCTTCCGCCCTCGGTACGCTGGCGGGCCAGCAACAGGTCGATCAGCTGCTGCGCATAGTTCGGGTCAATGCGAATGCCGGTGCGCGGACCACCCAGCAGCACGCCCACGCGCGGACTCGGCAGGTGACCCAGCGTAGGGGACGCTTCGCGAGCATCTTCCAGCCAGGCGTCGTCGATGGGGTTCAGTGAGCCTAGCGGCTGCAGCACGTTAGCGCCGGCGAGCCTATCGTGGCGAGGCGCAATGACCGTATCCCAGTGTGCCGGATCGATGCGCGGATCAAGAATCTGCACCGTGTAGCAGCGACCTTTCGCATAGTCGTGGAGCATCCGGGTGAAAAGCGCCGCACTCCGGCCGCATCCGACGGCGACGGCAGGCCACGGCGGCGCGAACGCCGCACGTTGCGAACCCGGCAGGGCGAGGCGGCCGCCGAGGACGACCCGCGGCGACAGCCACGACCACGGCGCGCGCGGCGACAGCACCAAATGGCGAACCGGCATCCCCAGTCGCTCGGCCAGGGCCAGCGCCTGGCGCTGGTTGCCGGCGGCATCGTCGGTGATCGCCCAGCATTCGCCCGGCAATGTGACGTGACTCATGGGATTGTCGTCGGATTCTGCACAGTACGTTTCGCCTTGTTCACTCCTGAAGAATCCGGCTTGCCCTTACACTCTGGTAGCTTGCGCCACCGACGGCGCGTCGTCATGCAGAGGATACCGATGAGCGAGAAGCTTGCCGAGGCGGCACTGGACCAACTGTTCCGTAGTGCCCGTACCTATAACGCCTTTCTCCCCAAGGATGTGAGCGACGAGCAATTGCACGCGCTCTACGAACTGGCCAAGTTCGGCCCGACCAGCGCCAATTGCTCACCGATGCGGTTGGTGTTCGTGAAGTCCCAGGCTGGCAAGGAAAAGCTCAAGCCGTTCCTCTCCGAGGGCAATCGCGCCAAGACGCTTGCGGCACCGGTGACGGCGATCGTGGCCAACGACTATGAGTTTTACGAGAAGCTGCCGCAGCTGTTCCCACACGCCGATGCCCGCAGCTGGTTCGTCGGCAACCAGGAATTGATCGACCGCACCGCCTTCCGCAACGCGACCCTGCAAGGCGCCTACGTGATCATGGCGGCGCGTGCGTTGGGGCTGGATTGCGGGCCGATGTCGGGCTTCGACAATGCCGGAGTGGACGGTGCGTTCTTTGCCGGCACCCCGGTCAAGTCGAACTTCCTGATCAATATCGGCTACGGCGATGCCAGCCGCGATTTGTTCCCACGTAGCCCGCGTTTGTCGTTCGGCGAAACGTGCCGCGTAGAGTAAGAAACCCCGCTACAACAACTTATTGAGGCAGGAGATTTTCGATGCGTACCCTTCGTTACGTGATGTTGGCCGGTTTGCTTGGCGCCGCGATGTCGGCCCAGGCCGCCCCGGTGACCTACAAGCTCGATCCCGGACACACCATGGTGCTGTTCAGCTGGAGCCACTTCGGCTTCTCCAACCCCACCGCTAACCTCGGTATCTCCGACGGTACGCTGGTGTTCGATGAGCAGAATCCGTCCAAGTCCTCGGTGGATGTGACCATGCCGCTGAGCAATCTCGACACGCACGTGCCGGCGCTCGACAAGCATCTGAAAGAGGCTGATTTCTTCGATGCCGACAAATATCCGACCGTGACCTTCAAGAGCACGGGCGTGCAATCGCTGGGCGGCAATCAGTACAAGATCACCGGCGACCTGACCGTGCACGGCGTCACCAAGCCGGTAGTGCTGGACGCCACGCTCAACAACGTCGGCAAGCATCCGATGACCGGCCAGCAGGCGATCGGCTTCAATGCGACCGGTACGCTCAAGCGTTCGGACTTCGGCCTCGGTGCATATACGCCGAAGGTGAGTGACGATATCAAGCTGGATATCACCACCGAAGGCGCTGTGCCGAAGGCTGGCGCGGCGCAGTAAGCACTACCTCTCCCTCTCCCCTCCGGGGAGAGGGTCGGGGTGAGGGGCGAATCTCGCGAAAATGTTGATTTGAAGCGTGCCCCAATGGGGTCAATCGCAAGATTGGCCCCTCATCCCAGCCTTCTCCTCGCTCCTCAAAGCCGAGCACATCCATGTGCTCTCCCCGCGTACCCCGGAGGGGAGAAGGAGCAGGGGCAAAAGAGCCAAGCTCATGCGGGCCTGCTAACATCCGCAGTCCCACGTCCCACCCGGAGCAACACCCCATGTCGGGTTCCCCTGCCGCGGCCGCGCCGATCCTGGCGAATGCCGAAAATCGTTACGAAGTGACGCGTTCGGACCTCCCCTTGTCCTGTCCGATGCCCGGCATGGCAGTGTGGAACTCTCATCCGAAGGTCTATCTGCCGGTCGTCGAAGACGGCGGCGAGTCCATTTGTCCTTACTGCGGCGCGCATTACGTGCTGCGCGACTGAACGCCAGCCATCGTGAAGCCTTGAACGGCACGATTGGTGCTTATTTTTTTGGATGAGAGTCGCGAGTGAGGGAACCATGTCTGTCGCCGCCACGCCGGCCAGGGTGCTGACTGTTGTGCAGCTGATCCCTGCGCTGCGGTCGGGCGGCGCGGAGCGTTCGGTGCTGGAGATGGGGCAGGCATTGGTGCAGGCCGGCCATCGCTCGGTGGTGATTTCGGCCGGCGGCCGCATGACTGCGCAGCTGCAGGCCGAAGGCAGCGAACACATCACGCTGGACATCGGCCGCAAGTCGCTGGGTACCCTGGCTCGCCTGGGTCGGTTGCGACGCATCCTGCGCGAGCTGAAGCCGGACGTCGTCCATGTCCGCTCGCGGCTGCCCGCCTGGATGGGCTGGTGGGCGCTGAAAGGCATGTCGCCCAAACCCCATTTCATCACCACCGTGCACGGGCTCAATTCGCCTGGGCACTACAGCGCCATCATGCTGCGTGGCGAGCGTGTCGTGGTCGTGTCGCAGACCGTGCGCGATTATCTGATCAGCCACTACCGCGACTTGGATACGGCACGCATCCGGATCATTCCGCGCGGAATCGACCCGGACGCCTTCCCTTATGGCCATCGGCCCGATGAGGCGTGGCAGAGGGCCTTTTTCGCTGAATTCCCCAGTCTGGCCGGTGCGCCGCTGCTCACCTTGCCCGGGCGCGGTACCCGCCTGAAGGGGCATCGCGATGCGATCGAACTGGTGGCCGAACTCAAGAAGCGCGGCATCGAAACGCGCCTGCTGCTGCTGGGTGTGATCGAACCCGGTCGCGAGGCCTATGCGCGCGAGTTGCAGGATCTGATCAACACCCGCGATCTCGCCTCGCAAGTGGTGATGACGCCGCCGCGCGAGGACGTGCGCGACATCTACGCCATGTCGTCGCTGATCCTGCAGCTGTCGAACAAGCCCGAAGCCTTTGGCCGCACGGTGGTGGAAGCGCTCGCGCTCTGCCGTCCCGTGCTTGGTTATGCGCACGGCGGTGTCGGCGAGCTGCTTGCCGAACTCTATCCGGCGGGAAGGGTGCCTCCGGGCGACCAGGAGCGTCTGATCGAACGCGCTGCCGAACTGCTGCGTGTGGCGCCGCCGATTTCGCCGTTGCAACGCTATCGCCTCGTCGACATGCAGCGCGCTGCGCTGGCCCTTTACGAGGAAGTGGCCGTCTAGGGAGCGGGACGAGGTAGGCAGCGACAGCTCGCCTACAATGCGAGGATCGTCGTTCCGGATCCGGCATGAACGCTTCCACCCCAGTCCTGAAGAATCTGCTGCGCTCGCCGCCGCTGCCGTTCTGGCTGGTGGTCGCGCTGCTGCCGTTCGGGCGTAGCGCCGAGCTGGGTACGCTTCTGTGCTTCATCGGCGCGGCGTTCGCGTTGCGCCGCGATAGCAAGGCATTCCTGCAAGGCTCGGGTGCGCGCCTACTGCTGATACTTTTGGCCTGCTATATCGGCGCAGCACTGCTTTCGGCACCGACCGCAATGGCGCCTCGTAAGAGCTGGACGACCGTGCTGGCGTTGTTGCGCTATATCCCATTGGGTCTCTATGCCTGCTACGCCATGCGTGGCGAGCAGCGCTTGCAGAGGTTCTATGCCGCCGCCGCGGTGGTGATCGCGATCTGGGTGTTCGATGCGTGGATGCAGATGCTTACCGGCTGGAGCCTGCGCGGCCATGCCGAACCGGAACGCATCTCCGGTTTGTTCGGTGCAGACGATCCGAAGCTGGGGCCCACCCTTGCCGTGCTTTCACCGTTGGCATTGTGGGTCGCTCGACAACGATGGGGACTGCGTGGGCTGATCGTCGCATCCGTGCTGGTGCTGGGCCCGGTGATGTTGAGTGGTTCGCGCGCTGCGTGGATTTGCTATGGATTGGTCGCGCTGCTGTTTGCCTGGCGCGAAACGGGCTCGCCATGGCGATTTATCGCAGCCTGCACGATAGGGGCGGTGCTGCTGCTCGCGGGCGGCGGCATTGCATGGAAGACCTCGACGCGCTTCGATGCGCGCATGCAGCGCACGCTCACAGCCTTGAGCGGCAACGAACAAGATCTCAATCAAGCGATGACCGGGCGACTCGACATCTGGCGCAACAGCGTGGCGATGATCGCAGCACACCCGCTCACTGGCGTGGGTGTACGCGATTTCCGCTATGCCTATTCGCAGTACGCGCCGTCGAACGACCATTTCGTGGTGGCGGAGAATTGCGGCGAGGGCGTCGGTGCCTGTCACGCGCATCAGATTGTGTTGGAGATTCTCACCGAGACGGGTTTCATCGGCTTGATGTTATGGCTGGCCGGTGTTGCGATGGCCTGGCGTGCGTGGCGCCGCGTGGGTGCCGTGGGGCGTACCAGCGCCTTTCCAGTGACCGTTTCGCTCGCAGTGATGCTGTTTCCGCTCAACACCCACCTGGCTTTCTATTCGGCATGGTGGGGTCTACTGTTCGCGTGGCTGCTGGGCTTGTGGAGCGCGGCGCTTTACGCATCCACGAAGGAGCCCGACGATGGCGCGTGAACCGCTTTCGGTCGTAGTGATTACCTACAACAACGCCGACACGCTTGACGCCTGCCTGCGCGAAGTGGACTGGGTTGACGAGATCGTCGTACTCGATTCCGGCTCGACCGACAGCACGGTGGCGATCGCACGCATGCACGGTGCGCGCGTGGAAGTGCATCCTTTCGACGATTATGGCCCGCAGAAACAGCGCGCCTACGACCTCGCCCGCAACGATTGGGTCTTGAACCTCGATGCGGATGAGATGCTCTCGCCCGGCACGCGCGCCATCATCGAGCGTGCACTGGACGACCCCCAACACGCTGGCTTCCGTTTACCGCGCCGCGAACGCATGTTCTGGACGGTGCAACATCGATGGAGCCATCGGAACGGTCATCTGCGCTTGTTCAATCGCAAACGTGGCGGCATGAACGATGTGGAAGTGCATGCCGCGGTAGAAGTGCGCGGCCCGGTCAAGACGCTGTGGGACGCCGACTTTGTCAACAAAGGCGACGGCGACATCGCCACGCGCGTGGAAAAGATCAACCGTTACAGCAGCGGTATGGTGGCGCACAAGTTGCGTCGCGGCCAGCGCTTTACCGGATTTCGCATGGTGATCTATCCGCCGCTGTTCTTCCTGCGGCAGTATCTGCTCAAGCGTTATTTTCTCAGCGGCTGGGCGGGTTTTATCGCCAGCGTGCTGGGTGCGTTCTATGTGTTCCTGAAGTACGCCAAGCTGTATGAGGCGCGCAGAACGAAGAGCGACGGTCGCTAACCGTCGCTAAGGATGCGTACAAACTCGTCCGCGATCACGCGCGTGCCGAAATGACGCTCGACAAAATCCCGCGCTGCAACGCCCATCGGCTCGCGCACCTCCGGATCGCACATGCGCAGAATCGCATTACGCCACGCCGCGACATTGCCCGGCGGCAACAGCAGACCGGTCACGTTGGACGAAAGCGTTTCCGGGATGCCGCCGATATTGCTGCCTAGTACCGGCGCGCCCGCCGCCTGTGCTTCCACCGAAACGCGGCCGAAGGTTTCGGTGGCGATCGACGGAAACGCTAGCATCGAGATAGCGCTGTAATAGGGATGTACATCGTCGATCCAGCCCAGCATGTGATGGCGGTGTGCGAAGGAGCCGGCTTCGATGCGTTCGCCAAGCGCTTGCGAATCTGGGCCGTGGCCCAGCCACATGCAATGCAGCCGTGGCTCCTGCGCCATCGCCGTATCAGCCGCTTCCAACAAGGTGTAGATGCCCTTGCTGCCATGCAGGCGGCCGAAGTAACCGATCACAATGGCATCCTGCGGCATGCCGAGCTTATGCAGGATCTCGCTGCGCTGCTGCGGATCGGGTCGGCACAAGGCCATGTTCACCGGGTTGTACAGCACGCGTACCAGTGGTGGCGGAACACCGCGATCGAGGTAAGCCTGGCGTGCGTGATTGGAGACGGCAAAAAAACGCTGCGCCAGTCGTGGCAGGAGATAGCCCGATACGCGGCCCATCGGCGGCGTGCGATGGCGGAATAGGGCAACCGGCACGTGCAGCAAACGGCTGACGAGGATCAGCGGCCAATATTCCTTGCCGAAGTTGCCGACCAGCCAATCCGGACGAAGATCGCGCGCGGCTTTGAACGTCGCGAAGTAACCACGCAGATCGAACACATTGCGAAACTTGGCCGGATAAAGACGCACGCCCGATGCAGCGAGGCTGTTGGCGATCAATCCACCCGGAAACACGACGGCGCTGACCTGATGACCGGCTTCGACCATCGCCTGTGCGAGAGCCACGAAGTGCGTGGCGGCACCGGTGTTTTCCGGATTGGTGCCGACAAAAAGAAATTTCATGCGTACCCGCTCTCGGAACGTTTGTTTTCGTAATGGGTGAAGGCGCGCATGGCGAACTGCGGCAGTACATGGTGCCGCGCCACTTGCACGCGCGGCAGGCGCCACAGGTCCATGCCGACGGTGGCGCGGCCGCGTTGCGTGGTGGTGGCGGCCGCATAGCCAGCGGTGCGCGTGGCTTCGGCGACGCGGTCGTCCATGTCGCCGTAGGGATAACAGAATTGGGTGACTGGCGTGCCGAGATGGTCTTCCAGATCTGCCTTGCTGCCGGCGATCTCATCGTGAAGCTGTGCATCGCTGCATTGGGTCAGGCGCGGATGGCTGCGCGTGTGCGCGCCGATGTCCATGCCACCGTCGCGCCAGGCGCGCATCTGCGCGGGGTTCATCAATGGTTTCTGGATGCCCAGCTTTTCCGCATCCCAGTTGTTGTAGCGCCCGATGCTGCCGCTGACTACGTAGCAGGTGGCGGTGAAGCCGTAGCGTTGCAGGATCGGCAGCGCCGATTCGAGGTTATCGACGTAGCCATCGTCCAGCGTGATCACGGCGATGCGCCCTTGCCGCTCGCCACGCAGATAGGGCATCGCATCGAACATGGACAGGCCGGTGTAGCCCATGCGCTTGAGCAGCCACATTTGCCGCGCGAAGGCACCCGGGCTCACATACAGGCTGCGCCAGCGGCGCAGGCCGCGCGGGGCCTGGGCGATGTTGTGATACATGAAAATCGGGCAGGCGCGGGCCTGCTGTCCTTCGCTTGCGGTCATGCGGGGCTCCGTCTTAGCCACACGCTGGAGCTTACGGCAAACGTTAGAGCCGGGCGGCATATCGACCGGTAGGGCGGACGGCGGTTGGGCATGGAAACAGATGCTGGGGAATAGCCAGCGTGCTTATCTACCGGGGCATCCTGTCGCTGGCCTGTCGTGCAGAGCCTGCAGGCTCTAATAAATGGGCGGAAGCCCTTCGGGACGCGTCTTGAAGCGCTTGTGCACCCACAGGTATTGCTCCGGCGCCTCTTTCACCATCTGCTCGATGCTGTGGTTGACCCGGGCGGTGTCGGCTTCGGCGTCCGCGCTGGGCATATCGTCAAGCGGCGCGCCCAGGCGCAGTGCGTAACCCTGATTGTCGGGCAGGCGACGATGAAAAAAGGGAATGACGACCGAGCGTGACATGCGGGCCAGATGATGCGTGGCCGTGATGGTGGCAGCGGGTACCCCGAAAAACGGCACGAAAACGTTGTCCTTGCTGCGCATGTCCTGATCGGGCGCATACCAGAGCGTGCCGCCGCCGCGCAGGTATTTCACCGTGCCGCGGATGTCGTCCTTGTCGAACATCGCGCGGGCATAGCCGAGGCGTGCACGCAGCACCGCCCATTCGAACACGAGGTTATCCATGCGCCGGTACATGCCCGCAATGCGTATGCGCTGCGAGACCAGCCGAGCGCACAGTTCCAGATGCGAGAAGTGGCCGCCGACCAGCAATACGCCGCGTCCTTCGGCATGCGCGGCTTCGAGATGCTCCAGTCCTTCGAAGGTCACCGGTATGCGTGCGATCGCGCGATCGGTGCCCATCCAGCCTAGCGCGAACTCCATCAGCATCACGCCGATGTCGCGCAAGTGCGCATCCACCAGCCGGGCCTGCGATGCAGCATCGAGTTCGGGGAAACACAGTGCAATATTGGTGGCGGCCACCTCGCGCCGTGGCGAGGGGAAACGTTCGACGATCGCCCCCAGTGCGCGCCCGATGGCCATGAGCACTTTCCACGGCAGCATGGCGATCAATTTCATCACGCCCACACCTATCCACGCCGGCCAAAAGCGTGGTGAAAGCAGGGAGCGGGTGAAAGCGGGATAAGGCGTACCGGGCATCGTGCGCATTGTAGCGGCGCCACGCGGCCTTAGCCTGCTTTCCGACCGTGCCCGGGTGCAGGCTGCGCGGAATATGAGGGCAGGCTCTTATACTGCCGCGTCACTGCCGGGAATGTCCGTTGCGCTACCTCTACACGATCCTCATGTACCTCGCGACGCCGATCATCGTGATGCGGCTGCTGACGCGCGGGATGCGCTATGGCAACTACCATCAGCGCTGGCCGGAGCGCTTCGGCATCTTCAAGGCGCCGGATCTGCGCGGCAGCATCTGGGTCCATGCCGTGTCCGTTGGCGAAGTGAATGCGGCCGAGCCGCTGATCAAAGCCCTGCGCGAGGACTACCCCAATGCGCCGCTGGTAGTGACGACCGTGACGCCGACCGGTTCGGCGCGCGTACACCAGCTGTTCGGCGACAGCGTGTTTCATGTGTATTTGCCGTACGACTTGCCTTTCTCCGTGCATCGCTTCCTGAAGCAAGTACGACCGAGGCTGGCGTTGATCGTGGAAACCGAGATCTGGCCGAACCTGTATTTCGGCTGCCATCGGCGTGGCATTCCGCTCATGATCGTCAACGCGCGCCTGTCCGGACGCTCGCTGCGTGGCTACGCGCCGATGCGTGCCTTGTTACGTTCGGCCCTGCGCTGCGTGCGGCAGATCGCCGCTCAGTCGCGCACCGATGCCGCGCGCTATCGACTATTAGGCGCCGATCCCGCGCTGGTCACGGTCAGCGGCAATCTCAAGTTCGATATGCCGGTGCCGGACGGTGCACTGGAAGGCGGCGCGATCTTCCGCCAGCAATGGGGACATTTGCGCCCCGTGTGGATTGCCGCCAGCACGCATGAAGGCGAAGAGCTGGCGGTGCTGGAAGCGCATCTGGAGGTGCTCAAACGCCTGCCCGATGCTTTGCTCCTGATCGCGCCGCGTCATCCGGAGCGTTTCCGGCTGGTCGAGCATTCCGTGCGCAGCCTCGGTTTCTCGATGGCGACACGCAGTACGGACCGAGTTCCCGGCGGTTCGCACCAGGTTTTCCTGATCGACACGATGGGTGAGCTGATGCCGTTCTTTGCGGCATCGGACATGGCCTTCGTGGGCGGCAGCCTGGTGCCGATTGGCGGCCACAACGTGCTCGAGCCGGCGGCGTTGTCCCGGCCGGTGCTGGTTGGGCCGCACACCTTCAACTTCGAGGAAATCACGCTGACGCTGATCCGCGGCGGCGGAGCGAAGCGCGTGCTGCAGAGCGACGCACTGGGCGCTGAGGTGCTCGAATTGTTGCAGGACGAAGCGCGGTGCAAACACATGGGCCAGCAGGCACGTGTCGTGTTCGATAGCGAGCGCGGTGCAGTGGGGCGGGTCATGAAACTGATCGATCGCATGTTGCAGGAATAAAAAAGGCCGGGATATCCCGGCCTTTTTTTACAACGATGTCGCATTGGATCACTGCAACAGTGAGTTGGCGTATTCCAGATCTTTGTAGTCGATCGTACCGGCCGACTGCTTGAGCAGGAGCCGGTTGAGCACCAGCTGATGGCGCGCTACCGAATAGCTGCTTTCGGACTGGGTCAGGGTCTGAATGGCTGTCAACACATTGAGGATGATCTGCGTGCCCACATTGAATCCGGCCTTGGTCGCATCGAGCGACTTCTGCGCCGCCTCGACAGCGGCCTTGCCCGATTCCACTTCGCTGATCCCGGCGAGCACCGAGTTGTAGTAGTTCATGGTGTTCTGCACGGTCAGCCGACGCGTGGATTCCAGCGAATCCTGCGCTTCATCGCGCTGGTAGGTCGTCTGGCGAACCTTCGATTGCGTCGCGCCGCCAGCAAAAATCGGCACCGACAGAGTGATGCCGATCGTGTTGCCGTAACGGCCGTTGCCGGCAACGTTGTAGCTGCCATTCTCCAACCAGCTGGTGCTCTTGGCGCGGCTCAGGCTGGCGGTGATCGTCGGCAGATGGCCGGCACGTGCGACATTGATTTCGTGGTTGGCTGCGTCGACCGATAGCTGCGCTGAGAGAAGGGTCGGGTTGTTCTTCATCGAACTGTCGACCCATGCCTGCGGGTCAGCGGGCAGAGGCGTATCCAACGGAAGCTCGGGCTGCAACTTCTTGAGTTCGCCGACGGGCTGCCCTGTGATGACGGTCAAGGCTTGGCGGTCGTTGGCGAGTGTGTTCTCAGCACTGATGGTCGTCGCTTTGGCCGACTCGTAAAAAGACTTCGCCTGATAGACGTTCGTGATGGCGGCGATGCCTACCTTGAACTGCTGATCGGCCTGGTCGTACGTGACCCGGAAGGCTTCTTCATTGGCTTTGGCGAAGGTCAGCTGATCTTCATCGCTGAGCACCGTGAAGTAAGCGGTGGCAACACGGACAAAAAGTTCCTGCGCAGCCGCCTCGTAGGTCTGTTCCTGCGCATCCGCGGTCGAGTGCGCGGCCTGCAGGTTCGCGATGTCGCCCAGATTGAGGATCGTCTGGTCGAGCTCTACGCCAACCGAGCGCGTACGCAGATGACCGGGAGCCCCGTTGGTTGATTGGAACTGACTGGAATTTCCGCCGGTGATGCTTTGCTGCTGCAGGCTCATCGAGCCGTTGATCTGCGGCAGCAGTAAGGCACGCGCCTGCGGAATACCTTCGTGAACGGCGAGACGGGTTGCATCGGCCTGGGCCAGTACCGGGTCGTTGGCACGCGCCTGACGGTATGCATCCAGCAAATCCTCGCCATAGCTGGGCAGAGAGACTGCGGCCAGGGTCAGGGCAAGGGTCAGAAGCTTCAAGCGCATGGTTCGCCTCTTGGGGTCGGGGTCGGTGGCGGAATCAGAAAACGAATTGGCGGGGTGGTTCGGCGTTAGCGAGATAGGGCAGGTCTGTTTCGAACAGGCTTTCTTCGCGATAACGGCCGTTGCCTTCGTGGGTAAGCAGTATGACCTGTTGCACCGGCGACTCGCCGCGAATGACGAGCAACCGACCGCCCGGCTTGAGCCAGCCGAGGAAGGGGTCAGGAATACGGTAGACAGCGCCCGTGACAACCAAGGCGTCGAACGTGCCCTGCGGCTGCCAGCCGTTCACCGCTTCACCGGTGACTAGCTGCACATTGTCGATACGGGCGGCCTGCAGGCGTTGGCCCGCGGCGGCAGTGAAATCGGCATGGAGGTCGACGCTGGTCACGTGTCCTGCAAGGCTGGCCAGGCAGGCGGTGAGGAAGCCCGAGCCCGTGCCGATTTCCAGCACATGGTCTTCCGGCTTCAGTTCCAATGCCTGCAGCACGCGGCCTTCCATGATCGGCTTCATCATCACTTCGCCGTGGCCGATGGGCAGGCACAGATCGGCGAAAGCCAACTGGCGGTGGGCGGGTGCCACGAAGTCTTCGCGGCGAATGCTGCCGAGCACGCTGAGTACGCGGCCATCCAGCACCTCCCAGGGGCGCACCTGGTTCTCCACCATGTTTTGACGCGCCTGATCGAAGTTCATCGCCATCTGGAAACAAGCCTTTGGGGATCGAAAAAAGGTCAAAAAGGATAAGCGTTTAGACCCTGTTTCGACAATGGTAGGGTGCGGGCTGCGCCATCTTGCACGAAGTGCCGGAAGTCATCGCGATGACCTGACGTAAGTCATGCAAAAGGGTTGTGTCCGCGGACACTTACGTGCTTTTCCGCGGGTGACATCCGGCCGAAAAACCAACCCTGGCCTGCCGTCGCGACAGCGCATTCATGGTGCTTGTCTCCAACGTATGATCCGGTCTCCGGCAGCGTCCAAAGATGCGCGCCTGGGGTAGGAAGCAATGATCGCCAATGCTGGGAAAATAGGGCACATCGGGCGATTATTCGGTATCATTCAGGAAATAATTAAACCGTCCCGTATAATAAATTGAGTTACCCGATTTGTGAAGGTGCAACCATGAACTCGATCCCGCTCACCAAGGCGCACGGGCCAGGCCGCCCGAAGGACATGGAAAAGCGCGCGGCGATCCTAGAGGCCGCCAAGGCCCTGTTCATTCGCAACGCCTTCGCCGGCACCAGCATGGATGCGATCGCCGCCGAAGCAGGCGTTTCCAAGCTGACCGTCTATAGTCACTTTGGCGATAAGGACAACCTCTTCCGCGAAGTCATCCGCGCGCGAATTCAGGACCTGTTGCCGGAAGAAACCTATAGCTTCGATCCCAACGCCGACATCAGCGACATCTTGAACCGCGTCGCCCAGATCCACGCTCATCTCGATTGCGATCCGGAAAATGTGGGCACGTTCCGCGCCATCCTCAGCGACTGCCGCCAGGGCAATCCCCGCTACGGCAAGCTGATGTGGGAAGAAGGCCCCATGCGCACCCGCGGTTTGATGGAGCGCTTGCTGCAGCAGGCGGTCGATGCCGGCAAGCTGGATATCCCCGACGTGTCGCGCGCAAGCATCCAGCTGATGTCGCTGATCAAGGGCGACATGATGATGCGCCGCATGTTCGGCTGCGCCGATTGCGTGCAGACCTACGCCAAGGAAATCGAGGAAAACGCTCGCGCCGGGGTGGTGATGTTCCTGCGGGCCTACGCACCGCGCTAGTCGTTTCGTGTTCAAATAGCACCTTGTTTGGAAGCGGGGGTGCCGACGGCAGTCGGCTGAGAGACACCCTTCGAACCTGATCCGGTTAGCACCGGTGTAGGGAGCTTCGCCGCACAGACCACCGTGCGTTGGCGCCGTCGCTTCGATCCTGTGCGGATGTTCCGCACGAACTCCGCGCAAGCGTGTGCGGATCCCATTAAGGACGAATACCGATGAATGCCTTGCCCTCCGATCTCGTGCGCGCCGCGCAAGCCCTTTCCGAAGCCGTGACACGACCCATCCCGGGATCGCGCAAGATCCACGTGCAGGGCGGACGCCCGGACCTCAAGGTGCCCATGCGCGAAGTCACGCAGGCGCAGACACCGACCCTGTTCGGCGGCGAGACCAATCCGCCGGTCACCGTTTACGACACCTCCGGCCCCTACACCGATCCCGCTTACACCGCCGATCTCGCGGCCGGACTGCCTGCGCTGCGCGCCGGGTGGATCGCAGAACGCGGTGATGTGGAACAGCTTTCCGGCCTCAGCTCTGCCTTCGGCCGCCAGCGCGCCGCAGATGCCCAGCTCAACGATGTGCGCTTCAGCCATCTGCGCGCGCCGCTGCGTGCCAAGGCCGGCGCCAACGTCACGCAAATGCACTACGCGCGCCGGGGCATCGTGACGCCGGAAATGGAATACATCGCCATCCGCGAAAACCAGCGCATCGAAGCGCTGCAGAGCAGTGCACTGCGCAACCAGCATCCCGGCGAGTCGTTCGGCGCCGCGTTGCCGAGGTTGATCACGCCGGAATTCGTGCGCGACGAAGTGGCGCGGGGTCGCGCCATCATTCCCGCCAACATCAATCACCCGGAAAGCGAGCCGATGATCATCGGCCGCAACTTCCTCACCAAGATCAACGCAAATATCGGCAACAGTGCCGTGTCGTCCGGTATTGCCGAAGAGGTGGAAAAACTGGTGTGGTCGATTCGCTGGGGCGGCGACACCGTGATGGATCTGTCCACCGGCAAGAACATCCACGAAACGCGCGAGTGGATCATCCGCAACTCGCCGGTGCCGATCGGTACCGTGCCGATTTACCAGGCGCTGGAGAAAGTCGGTGGCGTCGCCGAGGATCTCACTTGGGAGCTGTTCCGCGACACGCTGATCGAACAGGCCGAGCAGGGCGTGGACTACTTCACCATCCACGCGGGTGTGCTGCTGCGCTTCGTGCCGCTCACGGCCAAACGCGTGACCGGCATCGTCTCGCGCGGCGGTTCCATCATGGCCAAGTGGTGTCTTGCGCATCACAAGGAAAATTTCCTCTACACGCACTTCGAGGAAATCTGCGACATCATGAAGGCGTACGACGTCTCCTTCAGCCTCGGCGACGGACTGCGCCCAGGTTGCATTGCGGATGCGAACGATGCCGCGCAGTTCGGGGAACTCGATACGCTCGGCGAACTGACCCAGATCGCCTGGAAGCACGATGTGCAAACCATGATCGAAGGCCCCGGCCATGTGCCGATGCAGCTGATCAAGGAAAACATGGATCGCCAGCTGGAAAAGTGCGGCGAGGCTCCGTTCTACACGCTGGGGCCGCTCACGACGGACATCGCGCCCGGCTACGACCACATCACCAGCGCCATCGGTGCTGCGATGATCGGCTGGTTCGGCACGGCCATGCTTTGCTACGTGACGCCGAAGGAACATCTCGGCTTGCCGAACAAGCAAGACGTGCGCGACGGCATCATCGCCTACAAGATCGCGGCGCACGCCGCCGATCTCGCCAAAGGCCATCCCGGTGCGCAGGTGCGTGATAACGCACTCAGCAAGGCGCGCTTCGAATTTCGTTGGGACGATCAGTTCAATCTCGGCCTCGATCCGGAAAAGGCCAAGGAATTCCACGACGAGACGCTGCCGAAGGATGCGCACAAGTCAGCACACTTCTGCTCCATGTGCGGCCCGAAATTCTGCTCGATGAAGATCACGCAAGATGTGCGCGATTACGCCGCCGAGCACGGCGTGGATGAAGTCGCTGCGCTGGACGAGGGCATGGCCGAGAAGGCTGCCGAGTTTCGTGCGCAGGGTGCCGAGGTTTATCGCAAAGCCTAAGCGCAGCGGTTAAGCAGCAGCCGGTAGATATCGACGAAGAAAAGCAGGTCGATATCGCCGGCTCAGTTTCTGGATCGGCCTTCGTTTCGCGCATATTCGGCCGGTGAGCGCCCGACCAGTCTGCGAAAATCGCGAATGAAGTGAGCCTGGTCGAAGTAGCCGAGCTGCAGTGCCAGCTCCGTCCACACTATCGGTGCGCCAGCTTGCAGCTGGGCGATGGCTTCGTGAAGTCGGTAGCGATTGATCACCCATTTGGGGCTTATGCCGACGTAGTGGTTGAACAGTCGTTGCAAGCTGCGTTTGGTGAGTCCGGACTGCACGGCAAGTTGTTCGACCGAGGTCAGGCTGCGATCTGCGGCAATGCCTGCAACGAGTGTGCTGACGCGTACCACGTTGGCATCATCGGGTGGCCGGTGGGCCAGGAGTAGCCGTTCAGCGGCGCTGGACATCGCGTCGATGCTATCGCTAGCGGACACTTCCATGTCGAAGCGCGCTGCGTCGGCACCGAAAATTTTCGCCGGGTCCAGCGATCGATCCATCAAGCTGGAAACCGACGTGCGCAAGAACGGATAAAAGCCGCCCGCCTTGAACTTGATGCCGAAAACCTGCCCCGCTCCTTCGAGCGGGCGAATAAAGCGGCGGGTGTGCACGCCATAGATCGCCGTCGATCCTGGTTCGACCACGAACTGCACATTCGGATGCGGCAAGGTCTCCTGTTGCTGTGCGGGCAGGTCACGCAAATCCCACGACACGTACCAATAGTGTTCGATCAGATCGGCAAGAGCAGGCGAGGGTGGCCGGCGGACATGCTGGAATTCGCCTTCTGCCAAGCGTTGATGCAGTACCCCGCGTGGTGCATCCGTGTCGGTGTTCATCGTGAACTTGCCCGGGTATTGATACGTTGTCGCGTTTTTCCAATCGGCATGGGTGCGCGCTGTATTAATGTCATGGCGACAAGGCAACTCGCCGCGCCAGGTATTTTGCCGACCCCGATGGTTTCACGGATAGTCCGCGCGGTCACGCCTGTTCGCCCCTTTCAAGGAGAAAACCATCATGCACGCAAGCGGACCCTTTGAAGTAAAACTCACGCCGCAACCCGCCGCGCCAGGCATCGAGCCGGCCAACCTGGGTCGGCAGACTATCGACAAACAGTTCTGCGGCGATCTGGAAGCGACCAGCCTCGGCGAAATGCTATCGGTCATGGGCGGCGAGCAAGGCTCGGCCGGCTATGTCGCGATCGAGCGCGTCACGGGAGCGCTGCATGGCAAGCGCGGAAGCTTCGTGTTGCAACATACCGGCACGATGAATCGCGGTGCACCGCAACTGTCGATCACGGTGGTGCCGGATTCAGGCACGGACGAGCTGACCGGCCTGAGCGGATCCATGCAGATCCAGATCGAGCAGGGCCGGCACACCTACACATTCGATTACAGCCTGTCTTGATAAAGCGGCATAGCTAAGTCGCCGCGCGTCTTCCTCTCCCCGCTATGCATAGCGGGGAGAGGATTTATCGTTACCAGCCAGATACCACCAGCTTGCCGATGGTGCTGCCCGATTCGAGGCGGCGATGCGCTTCACGCACGTTCGCCGCGTTGATGGGACTGAGCGCTTCGCGCTGAATGCCACGCAGTGCTCCTTCATCGATCAGAGCGGCCACGCGCGCGAGAATGCGTCCCTGCTCGGCCATATCGGCCGTTTGGAAACGCGCCCGCGCAAACATCATCTCCCAATGGATGCCGATGCATTTGGCTTTGTAGGGATCGCCGATATTCAGCGGCGTCTTCGGTTCCACGATCAATCCAACATGACCTTGAGGTGCAAGCAGTTCACCCAGCTCATCCCAGTACTGTTCGGTGGCAGCCAGGTTGATGGCCGCATCGATTTGCGCGAAGCCCAGCGCCGACAGTTGCGGCGTCAGCGGTTCACGATGATCGATCACATGCTGCGCGCCCATCGCGCGACACCATGCCTGCGTTTCCGGTCGCGATGCCGTGGCGATGACGGTGAAGCCGGCGCGACGCGCGAGCTGTATCGCGATCGAGCCCACACCGCCCGCACCCGCAATCACCAGCAGCGACTTACCTTCGCCGCCATGCTCGCAGTTGTAGGGCATGCGCTGGAATAGCAGTTCCCAGGCGGTAATGGCGGTGAGCGGCAATGCCGCTGCGCCCGCCGCGTCCAAGCGGCGAGGGCGATGCGCGACTACTCGCGCATCTACTGCTTGATATTGCGCGTTGCTGCCGGCACGGGTGATGTCGCCGGCGTAGTACACCCCGTCTCCAGGCTTGAATCCGGTCACTTCGACGCCGACGGCTTCGACGGTGCCGGCTGCGTCGTAGCCCAGCACGCGCGGTTGCGGTTCCACTTGCGGTTTCGGCGAACGCACTTTCGTGTCGACCGGATTGACCGAAACCGCCTCGACGCGCACCAGCAGATCGTGTGCACCGATTTCTGGCTTGGGCAGCTCTACATCGATCAGCGATTGTGGATCGTCGATGGGAAGGTAACGGGTCAGGGCGACGGCTTTCATCGTGAGATCTCCTTACGTGTTTGGATCACGGCGCGTAAACGACAGGGGGAGTTTCCAGTACATGGAATGAACTTGACGTTGCGCGGCATGCTGCGACTACGATGCGTCGCCGGGGCAGACGCCGATGGGCAGGCGTTCCTCGCGGTTCTCGCGTTGCCGGCCCCACAGTGCCACTAGCAGGCCGGTCAGCGTCACCAGCGCAGCGATCCAAGTCAGCGCGCCGAGGCCCGGTCCGCGAGCAACCACCACGCCACCCAGCCACGCTCCCAGGGCATTGCCGAGATTGAACGCGCCGATGTTGAGGCTCGACGCCAAACTCTGCGCATTATTGGCTTTGTGAAGCACCCACAACTGCAGCGGAGGCACAGTAGCAAACGCGGCCACGCCGAGCAGTCCGACAAAAATCACCGCTGACACTTTGCTGTGCAGCGCGAAAGTCATCACGCTCAGTACCGCGATCAATACGACTAAAGTCAGCAACAAGGTAGGCATCAAGCTGCGATCGGCTAGCTTTCCCCCTAAAAGGTTTCCCGCGATCATGCCGACGCCGAAGACCAGCAAGATGGGCGACACCGCACTTTCGGAAAAGCCGGTGACCTCGGTGAGGATCGGCTGGACGTAAGTGAACACCGTGAATACGCCCGCAAAGCCAAGTACGGTCATCAGCAGGCCAAGCAATACGGCCGGGTTGCCGATCGCGCGCAACTCGTCGCGCACGGCAATGCCCGTGCTGTTATCGCGGCTGGCCGGTACGAGAGCGGCGATCACGATCATCGCGACCACACCGATCGCCGCCACCGCCCAGAACGTCGAACGCCAACCGAAGTGCAGCCCCAGCCACGCACCGGCCGGTACGCCGAGCAAAGTCGCCATGGTCAGGCCGGTAAACATGATCGAGATAGCCGAGGCCCGGCGATCGGCGGCGACCAGTCCGGTCGCGACGACCGCGCCGACGCCGAAGAAGGTGCCGTGCGCCAGCGCAGTAATCACGCGTGCAAGCAGCAGCACGGTGTAATTCGGCGCCAGCGCGCAACACAGATTGCCGATGGTGAAGATCGCCATCAACGCGATCAGCACCGTTTTGCGTGGCAGGCGACTGGTCGCCACGGTCAGCACCGGCGCACCCACAAAGACACCCAGCGCATAGCCGGAAATCAGCAGGCCGGCCGAGGCGATGCTCACCTTCAGATCCGCGGCCACCTGCATCAGCAGGCCCATGATCACGAACTCGGTGGTACCGATGCCGAACGCGCCGGCGGCTAGCGCGTACAAGGCCACCGGCATGGATCGAGAGGGGGGTGCGGTCGTCACGCGGCGACTCCTACGGAAAGTGAAGCTGCAGCGTAGGTGCTTGCATATTCTTCAAAAACCACCAATATGGCTAATCAATTTCAATGAAATATTGAAAATCATGGACCGCGTCGGCGATCTCATCCTGTTTATGCGGGTACTCGACCAGGGTTCGATCAGTGCCGCCGCGCGCGGCCTGGACCTTTCCGTCGCCGTGGCAAGCCAGCGCCTGAAGCGGCTTGAGCAGGACCTCGGTGTGCGGTTGCTGCACCGGACCACTCGCCGCCTGCATCCCACGCCGGAAGGCATCGCCTTGGCGGAGCAGGGGCGCACCCTGGTGGAAGATCTGGAAGCATTGACCTCCGGTCTGCGCCAGGGCGCGACGGATGTCGTCGGGACCTTGCGCCTTACCGCATCGGCATCGTTTGGACGTCAATACGTTTCGCCGTTGCTTCCGGCCTTCATGGCGCGTTATCCGCGCGTGCGGCTGAGCGTGAATCTCACCGACGAACTGCAAGACCTGATCAGTGCCGGCTTCGATCTGGCGATTCGCATCGGCGCGTTGCACGACTCCGGACTGGTTGCACGCAAGCTGGCGGTCAACCGGCGCGTGTTGTGCGCATCACCGGATTATCTGCGCCGCTTCGGCATGCCGCGCACACCGGAGGAGCTGGCCCAACACGAGTGCCTGATACTCGTCGGCAGCGCTGGTCGACAGGATGTTTGGCGGTTGCACGATGCGCAGGACCAACTGCATACGGTGCGAGTCAGCGGGCGTCTGGAGTCGACGCTTGGCGAGCTATTGCGGGACGCCGCACTGGCGGGGCTGGGTATCGCGCATCATTCCACGTGGCATGTGTGCGACGACTTGCGCGCAGGTCGCCTCAAGGTGGTATTGCCGGAGTATTCGATGGCAGACACGGGCATCTATGCGGTGATGCCGCAGCGACGATTGGTGCCGCTGCGCGTGCGAGCGTTTGTGGATTTTCTGGCGGAGCAATTTGGCGATCCGCCACCGTGGGAGCGGCGCTTGTAGGTTGCGCACACGAAAACGGCGCGCCGCATGGGTGCGGCGCGCCGTCAGCACAAGCTCGCGATTCAGTCTTTGTGCTGCTTATGACGTTCGATGCCCGCCAGAATCTCGGCCTTGGCTTCATCGGCGCCGACCCAGCCTTCGATCTTCACCCACTTGCCCTTCTCCAGATCCTTGTAGTGCTCGAAGAAGTGGCCGATGCGCTCCAACCAGTGCGGCGATACGCCCTTGATGTCGCTGATGTGCGCGTAGCCGGGGAAGATCTTCGACGAAGGAATCACCACCAGCTTCTCGTCGCTGCCGGCCTCGTCGGTCATCTTCAGCATGCCGACCGGATGGCAGCGGATCACCGAGCCGGGAATCAGCGGCAGGGGCAGGATCACCAGTGCGTCGAGCGGGTCGCCGTCGCCGCCCAGGGTGCCCGGCACGTAGCCGTAGTTGCAGGGGTAGCGCATAGGGGTGGAGAGAATGCGGTCGACGAAGATCGCGCCGCTGGCCTTGTCCACCTCGTATTTGACAGGTTCCGCATCCTTGGGAATCTCGATGACGACGTTGATTTCGTTCGGCACGTCGCGGCCGGCGCTCACCAGATCCAGTCCCATTGGGTACTCCTTACGTCTAGCCAAAAGCGGGGAAAGCCGCTCAGGATACGGCAAACCTTGTCGCAGTGCACCAAGGCGATGTTCCCCGTCCCCGCCCGCAGCGGGGTTGCCGGTTTTGAGGAGGGTCAGTGGCGCTCGAAGTGATCCAGACAATGCCCGAACAGTTGCATGGCTTCGCGCAGTTCCATCACGGACAGCCCGCAATAACCGAGTAGCAAACCCTGCCGTTTAGGCGCATGGATATAGAGCGGCGCCATGGGATGCAAGCCAAGTCCGCGTTCGTGGGCGTACTCGATCAAAGCCTGGCAGCGAGCGAGATCATAGCCTCGCAGCCAGGCGACCAAATGCATGCCGGCCGCCGTATCGCTGATTTCCACGCGATCGCGCGCGTGCTCTTTTAACCCTTCGATCAGCGCTTCGCGACGTACCTTCAATTCCTTGCGCACCAGGCGCAGATGACGCTCGAAGCCGCCATCCTCCATGAAATGCGCCAGGGCCGCCTGCTCGATCGCAGGGCAGGCGATGTCGCTGAAGTATTTGGCGTTGAGAAAATCCCCGCGCAGTGCCGCCGGCATCACCATATAGGCCAGACGCAAACCGCCGAACATCACCTTGGAAAAGGTGCCGACGTAGATAACGCGGTCGCGTTCGTCTAGCGATCGCAGTGCAGCCAGTGGATGCGCGTCATAACGGAACTCACCGTCGTAATCGTCTTCCAATACCCAGCACGCGTGTTCACTGGCGTAACGCAACAGTTCGAGTCGTCGTTGCAGCGACAGCACTGCGCCGGTGGGGAAGTGATGCGAGGGTGTCACGTAAATCAATCGAGGCGATTGCGCCGGGAGTTCGCCGCAAACCAGGCCTTGTTCGTCGGTACGCACTGCCGTCAGGTTCGCGCCATGTGCAACCAGGGCCTGGTGCGCGCTGAAATAGTGCGGTTCCTCCAGCACCACCCGGTCGCCTTCGTTCAACAACACGCGGGTCGTCAATTCGATGGCCTGCTGGGTGCCGCTGACGATTAGGACATCGTCCGGCTCGGCTTGCACACCGCGACGGCGTGCCAAGTAATCGCACGTCTGTTTACGCAGCGCAGCCAATCCGGCGACGTCGCTGATACGCAGCTGGGTATAAGCAGCTGCGCGAGCCAATTCGCGGCCCCATGCATTGTTGAGCGCAGGGTTGATCAATGGGATGCCATATTGCAGGTTGTAACGCAGGCCGCGATGCATGCGCGGGATATCCCAGTTGCGCACTTCGCGGGCACGCTGCGCATAACGAGAAGGTGCGGGAATCGTCGTGTCGTCGTGATGCATCGCCGGCCTGGCTTGTAGATCGCTGACGTAGCTGCCCGAGCCGACGCGACCGTCGATATAGCCTTCTGCGCGCAGCTGCTCGTAAGCGGCCAACACGGTGGTGCGTGAAAGCTCCAGCTCCTGCGCCAATGCGCGCGTTGGCGGCAGCTGAGTGCCGGCGATGATGCGGCCATCCAGAACCGCCGCCTTGAGGGCGCGGGTTAGTTGGTCGTAAAGCGGTCCTTTGCCATCGAGTTCTAGATACACGCGACCCCTCCAATTGGCTCTAAAAAATACTGGCAAATTGGTTATGGAGGGAATGTGCCTACATACCTAGTCTGAAATCCGTCGCTGGATCCAGAAGACTGCCGGCCTCTCCCCGGGCAGGCAGCCCGGCCGCGATGTCTCCCCCACACTTCCCGCACCCGCGAAACGGCTCCTCTCACGGCCGTTTCGCGGGATCTTCTTGGGACGAGGCAAAGGGGTGTGTCAGTTTCTCGTAAGTCAGATGAGTGAGTAACAGCCGATGTCGATGTCACAGACCATGCCGTCTCCGCGAGGTACCGGTCAGTGGAACCGGTACATGATCTCAGTCGCAGCGATCACCTTTCTGCTCGCAACGGCGGATCTTATTTTTGCTTGCACATACTGGCATCAGTTGTATGGCGTGCCGCCATCGCGGCTGCTGCAGAACATTGCTTCGGGACTGCTCGGCAAACCCGCTTTCGCAGGCGGCAATCAGACCATGTTGTTGGGCGTGTTGTTGCAATACGTGATGATGTTCATGATGGTCGGCGCGTATTACATCGCGAGTCGGCGAATTGACACGTTGAACCGCCATCCCTGGATAGTCGGCCTGCTCTACGGTGTGGTGCTGTATGTGGTGATGAATCACATTGTGTTGCCGCTGTCGGCAGCGCCGAAAACGCCGTTCGTACCCAGCTGGATCATCAGTAGCATCGTCGCGCACTTGGTGATCGGAGTATCGATCGCCTATGGCGCTCGCTGGGCTGCGCGATAACGCCAGATAGCTTGTGGGCTATCCGCGCGACGATGTCTGAAACGGCCGCTCGCGTAGCCATTTGGTGGCAATCCACTTCTCGCCTTTCAACACCGGTAGGCCAGCATGCAGCGATGCGGTATCGCCCGTGTCGTAGGCGAAATAGACGGCCGAACCACGCAGCGCCGATACGGTCAGGCCGATTTCCGGGAATGCGGTGCCGCCGCCCGACTCTGGTGTGTTGAGGTACATCACCAGGCTAGCAATGCGCTGGCCGCCTTTGGCAGTGATGGCGGCGAAGCCGGGCTGTTCCGGATCGAACCAGTCGTGATGCGGTTCGTATTGTTGACCGGGAAGGTAATGCAACACCTGCAAGCCCTCACCGTGATCGACGGGGATGCTCAACAGCGTGGCAATTCGCTGCTCGATACGTTTGATCAGCGGCGATTCGCCGATGCCGAAAAACATGCCCTCACTGGTGCGGCGCGCATCGATTTGCTGCTTGCCGCCGCTGTCGACGGTCAAGGCGCGTTGCAGGCGCGGCTTGGCTTCTTTGACCAGCGCTACGCATTCGTCGTGCGAGAGTAGATCGTTGAGCACACGCAGGGTCGGCGATTCAACGCTCAAGGCGACGTGAATGGTACGACCGTCGATGGTCATTTGTGGTGCTTCGGGATGGCGCGTGCGGCGCCCTTGCACTTTCGGTGCCTGCGCATGAGCATCGAGCGCGCTGATCGGCATGTTCAGCACCGTAGCGACGATGCTGCGGCTTTGCCGCGGGTCGTAACCGGTGTCCTGCATCAGTTTGAGAACGGCTTCGACGCTATGCCCGGCGCGGGTGGTGGAAAGAATCCAGTCGCGCAATTCGGGGCGGATCGGGAGGTGCGATTTCATCGGTAAAGCATGCCACAGAGAGTGAATCTGGATGGCTGGCCGCGGCAGCGCGACCAGCCATCCGATCGAACTATTGCAGGCGATCCCACAGGAAATCGTAGGCAAGCGCATGCATATAGGCAGACTGTTTGTTGTCGGCGCCCGCGCCGTGTCCACCTTCGAGGTTCTCGTAGAACCACACGTTCTTGTATCCCATGCCTTCCATCTTCGCTGCCATCTTGCGTGCCTGCACCGGGCCCACGCGATCGTCGCTGGTAGTGGTGTAGAACAAGACGGAAGGATAGGTCGCACCTTTCTTAACGTTCTCGTACGGCGAGAATTTCTGGATGAACGCCCACTGCTTGGGATCATCCGGGTTGCCGTATTCCGCAATCCACGACGCGCCGGCAGAGAGATGGATGTAACGCTTCATATCGAGCAGCGGCACTTCGCAGGCGATGGCACCGAACAACTGCGGATAAAGCGTAAGCATATTGCCCATCAGCAGACCGCCATTGCTGCCACCTTCGGCGCCCAGATGCGAGGGCGACGTCACGCCTCGCTTGATCAGATCCTCCGCCACCGCGGCGAAATCTTCATAAGCGCGAAGACGATTTGCTTGCAATGCCGCCTGATGCCAGCGCGGACCGTATTCGCCGCCGCCGCGGATATTGGCGATGACGTACACGCCGCCACGTTCCAGCCATGCGCGACCGATGCTGCCGCTATAGAACGGCTGCAGCGACACTTCGAAGCCGCCGTAGCCGTACAGCAGGGTGCGATTGCCGCCGTCGAGCATGATGCCTTTCGGCGCGATCTCGAAGTAGGGCACCTGGGTGCCATCTTGTGATGTGACGAAGTGCTGACTGACTTCGAATTTCGACGCATCGAAGAACGTTGGGCCTTGCTTGATGGTCTGCGCCTGACCTTCGCCGAGCACGCCGCGTTCCAGTGACGAGGGGTTGAGGAAACCGGTCACGCTGAGCCAGTACTCATCGCTGTGATCCTGATCGGTATCGATCACTTCTACCGTGCTGAACTGCGGTGCACCAGCCATGTCTTCGCGTTTCCACGGGCCATCGGCTTGTGGAGTCAGCACATCGAGACGGCTTTTCACATCGTCCATGATGTTGAGGATGACGTGATGCCGTGTCCATGCGTAGTTGGACAGCGCGGTGTGCGCGTCCGGTGCAAACAGCGTAGTGAACTGGCGTTTACCCGCCATGAAGTCGTCGAACTTCGTTGCGATCAGTGCACCGGAAGGATACGTGGTGCCGCCGACCGTCCACGCGGAACGAAGCTGCACCAGTAACCACTCGCGGTGTGCATCCACATTCGCGGCGTCTACCGGCACATCGAGATGAATCAATTTGCCGTCTTTGAGCTGATACATGTCGCTGTGGAAGAAATCGTGCGCCACGGAAATGAAATCGCGTTCGAAGCCGGGCGTGCGATCGTGTGCGGCGCTGACGGCGAGATCGCTCGTCTTGCCTTCGTACACCGTCGTGGCGGCGCTCAGCGGCGTGCCGCGTGTCCACATCTTTGCGATGCGCGGATAACTCGATGTGGTCATCGAGCCGGGGCCGAAATCGGTGCCGACATAGAGATGGTTCTCATCGATCCAGCTGGCCTGAGTCTTCGCGACCGACAGCTCAAAGCCACCCTTCACGAACGATTTGCTGGGAATGTCGAACTCTCGTACTTCAATCGCATCGCCACCGTCGGGCGACAAGCTGATCAGGCAGCGAGTGTAGGCGGGCTTGAGACAGTCGCTGCCTTTGTATACCCAGCGCTTGCCCTCGGCCTTGTTCAAAGCGTCGATATCCAGCAGCAACTCCCACTGGGGTTGAGCCTTGCGGTACTCGGCGAGCGTGGTGCGACGCCAAATGCCGCGCGGATGGGCCTTGTCCTGCCAGAAGTTGTAGAGATAGTCGCCGCGGCGTTCGACGTAGGGAATGCGCGCGTTGGAGTCGAGCACTTCCAGGATGCGATCGCGCGTGGTGGTGAACTCGGGGCTGCCGGCAAACTGCTGTTGCGTGACGGCGTTCTGGGCCTTCACCCAATCCATCGCGCGGTCGCCGTGAATGTCTTCCAGCCACAGATAAGGATCGTCGCTGGGGGCCGCCGTGGCGGGGGTCAGATTATTGTCGTGGGCGTAGGTCATGCCGCCCATTATGACGGTGAGCGCCAGGGCGAACCGGGCTGATGTCTTGAAACGCATGCTTCCGCTCCATGGTGGGCGCGAGGCTGGGTCGTCGCGCGGAACAGTCAGCATGCACCTCCCGACCGAAAAAGCCAGTGAGGGAAGTCAGTGACGCGCCGTGGGGGCGACCCTGGGCAGTTTGACGGCAGAGTGCGGCCCAGTCCGGGTCAATGCACGCGCCATGCGCCGCACGGCTTCATCGAGTTCGGTTTCATTGAGATAACTGAAACCGAGGCGTACGTAAGGTTGCTGCCGCTGGTGGAAGTCATAGCGGGTGGCGCTGAAAAACAGCACGCCTTCGCGTTCGCTTTCTCGCGCCCAGGCGGAGATGTCGATGCTTTCATCGACGTGCGCCCAAAGTCCCATGCCGCCGTCCGGAACGCGGAACCGTAAAGCGCTGCCCAGGTGATGGTTCAGTGCAGCAGCCAATGCGTCGCGTCGCGTCGCGTAGATGCGTCGCATGCGGCGTACATGCCGTAGCAACTCACCGTCTTCGAACAACTCGGCGATCGCGCACTCCATCGCCACATCGCTGCGCGCGTCGCTGGCGGCGCGCAACGCCGCGAGATGTTCAAACACCGCCGGTGGCGCCAAGACGAAGCCGGTACCGATGCCCGGGGCGAGCAGGTTGGACAGCGATCCGACATAGATGACATTGGCACGGCCAGGCCCTGCAGCGATGGGCAGCACCGGTTTTCCGGCGTAGTGGAACTCGTGGTCGTAGTCGTCTTCGATGATGGCGAAGCCATGCGAAAGCGCCAGCTGAGCCAGGCGTGCGCGCCGCGATGGCGACATGACGACCGTCGTCGGAAATTGATGATGCGGAGTGAGGAATACGGCGCGGATGCGTTGCCTGGCGAGCAGGGCTTCCAGCGCATCGATATCGAGCCCGTCTTCGTCAAGCGGCAGCGGCACGAGTTGCGCGCCGGCAAGACGCAGCACGCTCCATGCCGGCGGATAACCGAACGCCTCGACGGCCACCACATCGCCGGGCTGCAGCAACATGCGCGCGACGAGATCGATACCTTGTTCGAGACTACGAGTAACCATCAAGCAATCGGCCGTGGCGGGAAGACCGCGTGTACTGCCAAGCATGTTGGCCAACTCCTCGCGCAGACGCCGATGACCGCAGGGATCGGCATAGCCGATCAGCGAATGCCCGCGTTGCGCGATGGCGCGTCGAAAGGCGCGCGCCAGAACCGTAGCGGGAAACAGGCGGGTATCCGGCAAACCGTTGGCAATGACGAGCGTGCCAGGCGTAGGTGCTTTCGTGAGTGAATCGCTGTGTGGAGGAGGCGCAAACGCGTAGGTGGGGATGTCGGTGGTAGGCGCCACGGCGTGAGCTACGGTCGGCATCGGTTCGGCGACAAAGGTGCCGCCGCCCATGCGTGTGCTGACCAGGCCTTCGGCAGCGAGTTCTTCGTATCCCGCGACCACGGTATTTCGGTTCAACGCCAGTTGTTCGGCGAGTTCGCGCGTGCCAGGCAACGGTTCGCCGGCTTTTAGACGTCCAGAACGGATATCGTCGGCAATCGCATTCGCGAGCTGCAGAAAGATCGGCAGTTCGCGTTTGGGATCGAGCGCAATGGTCAATTCCCAGCGACGCATGGTCGGAACTATAGCGCGGACTGGACTAGCCGACATCGCAAAAGTGGCGCTTTTCCAGCTGGTCCGCAGAGTTCAAGCTCCAAATGTTCGTCCCCACGGCTGATTCCAGCCCTACAACTGAATGAAGGAGCATCCCATGCGTCGGATCACGAGCGTGATGGTAGCGGCTGCGTGTGCAACGGGCCTGTTGGTAGGGCCGGCTTCAGTACTCGCCGCACCCGCCCAATATCGGGTTAGCAATCTCGGTTCGCTGGGCGGCACGTCCAGCGCAGGCATCAGCATCAACAACTTCGGACTGGTTAGCGGTTTTTCCAATCTGGCGGGCAATCAGAGCATGCACGCGGCGCTTTGGCTGAATGGCTCGGCGTTTGATCTGGGAACCCTCGGCGGCGCCAACAGCGGCATTACGTGGCCGGTGAAGAACAATTACGGCGTACTGGTCGGTATTGCGGAAACGAGTCAGGTCGATCCGCTCGGCGAGAACTGGAGTTGCTCCGCGTTCTTTCCCACCATCACCGGTCACACCTGCCTCGGTTTCGTGTGGCGATGGGGTCATATGCATGCCTTGCCGACACTCGGCGGCAATAACGGCTTTGCAACCGCTGCCAACGATCTTGGCTTGATTGTGGGGTGGGCGGAAAACACGGTGCATGACTCCACCTGCGATCCCACGTCCACGCAGGTGCTGCAATTCAAGCCGGTGGTGTGGGGGCCAGACGACAACGACATCCAGGCCTTGCCATTGATCAGCGGCGATACCTCCGGTGCTGCCACGGCCATCAACGATCTAGGCCAGATCGTGGGTATCTCGGGTATTTGCGATCAGGCGGTCGGTCGTTATTCGGCCATCCATGCCGTGCTGTGGCAGAACAACAAGGTGACCGATCTCGGCAACCTCGGTGTGTTGGCGTGGAATACGCCGATGGCAATCAACCAGCGAGGTGTCGTGGTGGGCTTTGCGAATGTGCCGGGTGGCGGCAGTGCAGGGAATTTCAATGCGCACGCCTTTATTTGGACGGCTGCCGGCGGCATGCGCGATCTGGGTACGCTGCCTGGCGATTCGATCAGCGAGGCGCTTGGTATCAACGATCAGGGTCTGGTGGTAGGCGAGTCGTGCGGTGCGAGCGGATGTCGCGCGGTGCTGTGGCAGAACGGCAACATCGTCGATCTCAATACGCGAGTCGCGCCCGGTTACAGCGATCAACTGGTTTACGCGAACGACATCAATGATGCGGGCAAGATCACCGGGCAATCATTCAATGCGACATCGGGTGTCAGCTCGACGTTCCTTGCGGTACCCGACGGCCACTAGATGGGCCGGATCGACATTCCCCTCGCCCGATGTGGGCGAGGGGTGTCGTGAAACAGAGCGATGATCGTCAGAGCAACGGAATCAACAACAGCGCCACGATGTTGATGATCTTGATCAGCGGATTCACCGCCGGACCGGCCGTGTCCTTGTAGGGGTCGCCTACCGTATCGCCGGTTACCGCTGCCTTGTGCGCATCGGAACCCTTGCCGCCGAAGTTGCCATCCTCGATGTACTTCTTGGCGTTGTCCCACGCGCCGCCGCCGGTGGTCATCGAAATCGCCACGAACAGGCCGGTGACGATGGTGCCGATCAGCAGGCCGCCCAGTGCGACCGGTCCCAGCAGGAAGCCAACGAGGATCGGAATCAGCACCGGCAACAATGACGGAATCATCATCTCCTTGATCGCCGACTTGGTCAGCATGTCCACGGCGCGCGAGTAATCCGGCTTAGCCGTGCCCAGCATGATGCCGGGGATGTCGCGGAACTGGCGGCGTACTTCTTCCACCACCGCACCGGCCGCACGGCCGACCGCTTCCATCGCCATTGCACCAAACAGATAAGGAATCATGCCGCCGATCAACAGACCGACGATCACGCGATGGTCGGAAAGATCGAACGTCAGCACTTGGCCTGGATGATTTAGACCTAGCTTGTGGGTGTAATCGGCGAACAGCACGAGCGCGGCTAGGCCGGCGGAGCCGATCGCGTAACCCTTGGTCACGGCCTTGGTGGTGTTGCCCACCGCATCCAGCGGGTCGGTGACCCCGCGTACTTCGGGCGGTAGATCTGCCATTTCGGCAATGCCGCCGGCGTTGTCGGTAATCGGGCCGTAGGCATCCAGTGCCACCACCATGCCGGTCATCGACAGCATGGCCGTAGCAGCAATCGCGATGCCGTAAAGGCCAGCAAGGAAGGATGCACCCCAGATCGCCGCACATACGGCGAGCACAGGCAACGCGGTCGACTTCATCGATACGCCAAGGCCAGCGATGATGTTGGTGGCGTGTCCTGTGGTGGATGCGCTGGCGACATGTCTCACCGGGCCATATTCGGTGGCGGTGTAATACTCGGTGATCACCACGATGATGCCGGTAAGCACCAGACCGATGAGCGCGCAGCCGAAGATACGGTTTACGCCAAGCGGTGCGTCAGCCATCAACATCTTCGTGATTGGCCAGAAGGCAATCGCCGCCAGCACGGCAGAGACGAAGACGCCCATGTAAAGCGCATTCATGATCTTGCTGCCGGCCCGTGCGCGCACGAAGAAGGTGCCGATCACAGACGCGATAATCGAAACGCCACCCAACAGCAGTGGATACAGCACCGCGTTCGGGCCCGCCTGATCGATCAGTACGCTACCCAGCAACATGCTGGCGATCAGCGTTACGGCGTAGGTTTCGAACAAGTCAGCCGCCATGCCCGCGCAGTCGCCCACGTTGTCGCCGACGTTGTCGGCGATCACTGCCGGATTGCGCGGATCGTCTTCCGGAATGCCGGCTTCGACTTTGCCGACCAGGTCCGCGCCCACGTCCGCACCTTTGGTGAAGATGCCGCCGCCCAGACGCGCAAAGATCGAAATCAGCGAAGAACCGAAGGCCAGGCCCACCATCGCATGCAGCGCATGGTCCGTGTCATAGCCATGGTGGATGAGCAGGCCGTAATAGCCGGCCACGCCCAGCAAGGCCAGGCCCACGACCAGCATGCCGGTGATCGCACCGCCGCGGAACGCCACGTTCAACGCGGAAGCGAGGCCGCCGCGCGCCGCCTCGGCGGTGCGCACGTTGGCCCGCACCGACACGTTCATACCGATATAACCCGTCGCGCCGGACAGAATGGCGCCGATCGCAAAGCCGATTGCCGTACCCCAGTCCAATGCAAAGCCGATGATCACCAGCAGCACCACGCCCACGAGCGCGATCGTGCGGTACTGGCGGTTGAGGTAGGCGCGTGCGCCTTCCTGGATAGCCGAGGCAATCTCTTGCATACGTTCGTTGCCCGGCGACTTCGCCAGCACCCAACGTACCGAAATCGCCCCGTACAAAATCGCCACGACCGCGCAAGCCAACGCGATCCACAAGCCATACTGCTGCAGCATCGGTGCCTCCCCTCATGTAGTGTCGACCGCCCAAAATGGACGGTTCCTGTCGAGTATAGGCAGAGGATGTGTGACGGAATGTTGTGCGGCGCAGCGGATCGAGGGGAATATCGATCCGCTGCGAACTTACGATGCGTCCGTCTGGCGCGGTATCACGGCCCGAACTTAGGCAAGCGCTTTGGCACCGCGGCGTTTTTCAGTTGCACGTATTTCGGCAAGCCGTCCCGACCATAGGGCAACGGCGCTTCGCCCTGGATCAGCGGGCTGAGATAGCGGCGTGCGGCGGCGGTGATACCGAATCCGTCGCGGGTAAGAAAGCCGGCCGGCATTTTTTTCTCGCGATTGGCGATCTTGTCCAACGCGGCCGGCTCGATCTTCCAACGATAGGGCGCATCGGCCGTGCGTACGACGACCGGCATCACGGCGTTCATGCCCGCCAGTGCGTAATCGACCGCGGCCTTGCCGACGGCGTAGGCCTGCTCCGCATCGGTCTTCGAGGCCATGTGGCGTGCCGAGCGCTGCAGGTAATCGGGCAGCGCCCAGTGATATTTGTAGCCGAGCTTGTCTTTCACCAGCGCGGCAAGCACGGGCGCGACGCCGCCCAGCTGGGTATGACCGAAGGCGTCGCGGGTGCCCGCTTCGGCGAGGAACTGGCCTTCGGCATTGCGGATACCTTCGGAGGCCACCACCGTGCACCAGCCCACGCGCTCCACAGTTGCCTTCACCTTGGCGATAAAGGCAGTCTCGTCGAACACGCGCTCCGGGAACAGAATGATGTGCGGTGGCGCATCGGCGCCTTCACCGGCGAGTCCCGCGGCGGCGGCAATCCAGCCCGCATGACGTCCCATCACTTCCAGAATGAATACCTTGGTCGACGTATCGGCCATCGAAGCGACATCCAGGCTCGCCTCCAGCGTGGACACGGCCGTGTATTTCGCCACCGAGCCAAAACCGGGGCAGCAGTCGGTGACAGCGAGGTCGTTGTCTACCGTCTTGGGTACGCCGATACAGCGAATGTCGTAGCCCATCGCCTTGCCGAGCTGCGAGATTTTCAGTGCGGTGTCGGCCGAATCATTGCCGCCGTTGTAGAGAAACCAGCGGATGTCGTGGGCGCGCAGCACGTCGATCAGGCGCTCGTACTCCGCACGGTTGGTCTCCAGCGATTTCAGCTTGTAGCGACAGGAGCCGAAGGCGCCGCCTGGTGTATGGCGTAGCGCCTCGACGGCCGCGGCGGATTCCTTGCCGGTATCGATCAGCTCCTCGCGCAGGGCGCCCAGGATGCCGTTGCGCGCCGCATACACTTCAATGCCGTGCGCGCGGGCGGTCTGGATCACGCCAGCGGCGGTAGCGTTGATCACGGCGGTCACCCCGCCGGACTGGGCGTAGAGCAGGCGGCCGGTGGCGGGGCGAGCTTTGGACTTCATGGAGCACTCTCCGGGCGATTGAAGGGGCGCGTGTGACAATAAGACTTCCGTCGCGGAACACATACGCATCAGTAACTTGGCGGCGATTCGGGCGAGGCGCGGTTTGACGGCACCCCCTACAGACGCTACCTTGACCCGTATTCATCTAGGTATCCGCGGAACTGCCGCAGTGTGCGGCAGAATGCGGGTCTTGTGGAGTTCTATGCGACTTGTCCTCCTTGGCGCGCCCGGTTCGGGCAAGGGTACCCAGGCCGCCCGGCTCAAGGCCGAACTCGGCGTGCCGCACATCTCGACCGGCGACATGCTGCGTGCGGCGGTGAAAGCGGGTACTCCGCTGGGCCTCAAGGCCAAGGCGGTGATGGACGCCGGACAGCTGGTGTCCGATGACATCCTGCTCGGCATGCTGGAAGAACGCCTCGCCGAACCCGACGCCAAATCCGGTTTCATCCTCGACGGCTATCCGCGCAACCTCGCGCAGGCCGACGCGCTCGATCATCTGCTGACCAAGATCGGTCAGCCGTTGGATGCGGTGGTGAAGCTCGACGTGCCGAACGAAGTGATCATCGGCCGCTGCGAAATCCGCTTCGCCGCCGAGCATCGCCGCGATGACGATCCGGCCGTGGTGCGCGACCGGCTTAAGGTGTATGCCGAACAGACCGCACCGGTCGCCGATTTCTACGCCCGCCGCGGCAAGCTGCAAGTGGTGGACGGTGTGGGCGAACTGGACGAAGTCACCGCACGCGTGAAGCGCGCACTCGCCAACGAAACGGCCGCCGCCAACGGCTGATCACACGGGCCGCTGCCAGCGGCCCGTTTGTCATGCGCGCTTCCCGCGCCTCGATACATTCAACAGGTCCAACATGCGTCTGCACATCCTCGGCATCTGCGGCACCTTCATGGGCGGCGTCGCCGCGTTGGCGCGCGAGCTGGGCGAAACGGTGGAAGGCTCCGATGCCAACGTCTATCCGCCGATGAGCACGCAGCTCGAAGCGCTCGGCATCGACCTGATGCAAGGCTATAAGGCCGAGTACCTTCAGCCTGCGCCCGATCTTGTCGTGGTCGGCAATGCGATGGTGCGCGGTAATCCCGCCGTCGAACACATGTTGGACCAACAGTTGCGTTACATCTCTGGCCCGCAATGGCTGGGCGAGCGCTTGCTGGTCGAACGCGAAGTGCTGGCAGTCGCTGGCACGCATGGCAAAACCACTACCACGAGTCTGCTGGCGCATCTGCTGGAAAGCGCAGGGCTCGCACCGGGATTCCTGATCGGCGGCGTGCCTGGCAATTTCGGCATTTCCGCGCGGTTGGGGCAGGGCAAGCATTTCGTGATCGAGGCGGATGAGTACGACAGCGCGTTCTTCGACAAGCGTTCGAAGTTCGTGCACTACCGTCCGCGCATCGCGATCCTCAACAACCTCGAATACGATCATGCCGACATCTTTCCCGATGTCGCCGCCATCCAGCGTCAGTTCCATCATCTGGTGCGCACGGTGCCTGGCAATGGGCGGTTGATCGTCAATGCGCACGATGCGTATCTTGCTGAGGTGCTCGCGATGGGTTGCTGGACGCCGGTGGAAACCTTCGGCATCGGCAAAGGCGACTGGCAGGCGACGCTGATTGCAGCGGATGGTTCTGCGTTCTCCGTGCAATACAAAGGCAAGTCGATCGGCGAAGTGCATTGGTCCCTGCTCGGCGATCACAGTGTGATGAACGCGCTGGCTGCATTGGCCGCCGCGACGGCAGCGGGCGCCGATCCGCGTGCACTGCTTCCGGCCTTCGGCAGCTTTGAAAGTGTGAAGCGCCGCATGGAGGTTGTAGGTGACATCGACGGTGTGCGCGTCTATGACGATTTCGCGCATCACCCGACAGCCATCGCAACCACGCTGGCCGGCCTGCGCGCGAAAGTGGGCAAGGCGCGAATTCTTGTCGCGCTGGAACCTCGCTCCAATTCGATGCGTCTGGGCGCGCATGCCGATGGCCTCGCGCCGTCGTTGACCGACGCCGATGCGGTGGTGTTTCTGCACCGTCCCGAATTGCCGTGGGATGCGAAGCGCGTGACCGATGCGTTGAAGGGCCGCGCAAGCACCGCGCCAACCGTCGATGCCTTGCTGGCCGCACTGCGAGAACAAACCCGGCCCGGCGACCATGTCGTATTTATGTCCAACGGCGGCTTCGAGAACGCACCGCGCCGTTTCGTCGCGGCGTTGGGTAATTCGCCGCACTAACCGATAGTGCGTCGAAACGTGGCGGCTGGTCTGGCTAAAATTGCCCCATGGCTGCCCAGCTTCCCTTCATCGAAGTGCCGTTGTTCCCGCTCAACACCGTGCTTTTTCCGGGTGGGCAATTGCAGCTGCGCATCTTCGAGCCGCGCTATCTCGACCTGGTTCGCGAATGCACCCGCACCGGATCGGCCTTCGGCGTCTGCCTGATCCTCGACGGAAGCGAAGTGGGCATGCCGGCCCGGCCAGCCGCGGTGGGTACGCTGGCGCGCATCACGGATTTCAATAACCGCGAAGATGGTTTGCTCGGCATCGTCACCAAGGGCGGCGAGCGCTTTCGCGTGCTGCGCACACGTGTGCGTTCGGACGGATTGCTGCGCGGTGAAGTGGAGCTGTGGCCGGACGAGGCTGCCGAGCAGGTGCCGGTGGAATTCGCTTTGCTGCAGACGATTGTGGAGCGGTTGATAGAAACCATGGGGCCGCATTGGCGTCACGCGCCACGCTCGTCTTACGACGACGCCGGATGGCTTGGTTTCCGCCTCGCCGAATTATTGCCGCTGGCGGGCGAAGAACAGCAGCAGCTGCTGGAAATGACCGATCCCTTGCAGCGGTTGGCCGCTCTGCGCGATATCCTGCCTCGTTTCCAAAAAGCCTGAGAGGCACCGAATATGAGCAACCTTGCCGGCAAGACCTTGTTCATCACCGGCGCCTCGCGCGGTATCGGGCTAGCCATTGCGCTGCGCGCTGCGCGCGACGGTGCCAACGTGGTCATCGCGGCCAAGAGCGGTGTACCGAACCCCAAGTTGCCGGGCACGATTCATACCGCCGCGGCGGAAGTCGAGGCGGCTGGCGGCAAGGCACTCGCGCTGCAAGTCGACATTCGCGAAGAAGCCGAGGTGCATGCCGCGGTCGCACAAGCGGTGGAGCGTTTCGGCGGTATCGATATCGTGGTGAACAATGCCAGTGCGATCTGGCTGGCCGGTACCGAAGGCACGCCGATGAAGCGCTATGACCTGATGCACCAGGTCAATACCCGCGGCACGTTTATGGTCACCCAGGCCTGCTTGCCGCACCTCAAGAAGGCGGGCAATCCGCACGTGCTGATGATGGCGCCGCCGCCGAACCTGGACCCGAAGTGGTTCGCACCGCATACCGCCTACACCATCGCCAAGTACGGCATGAGCCTTTGCGTACTGGGCATGAGCGCGGAGTTCGCGCCGCTGGGGATCGCGGTGAATGCGTTATGGCCGCGCACGGTGATTGCTACGGCGGCCATCGCCATGATCGATGGCGTCAAGCCCGAGCAGTGTCGTCGCCCGGAGATCGTCGCCGACGCGGCCCATGCCTTGCTGGTTCAGTCGGCCCGCCAATGCACCGGGCGGTTCGCGATCGACGAAGAGGTCCTGCGCGAAGCGGGGATACACAATTTCGACGCCTATGCCTACCAGATCGGTGCCCCGTTGTTGCCCGATTTGTTCCTGAACTAAATCGTTCAAGAAATTCCCCAGGGTTGTCATCAGGCCGCCGTCATTCGGCGCGTAAGATCCGTCCACTCGTCGCCTCCGACCGGGGCGGCAGACGGGAAGGGCGGCTGGCTAAAAAGTGATCACCCGAAGAGAAACGGGTGTATATTCTGTGAACTGCACCACATATCTGTAGTGCAAGCTGGCTTTTGGGGTAGCGCGGGATACCTGCCGACTCGGATGTGGCAGGGCTGTAGGTCAGCAATCCTGGAGGGAGGCGTTGCGATGACTAGCGATACATCGATCCGTTGTGTCGTGTGGTTTGGTGAGCCCACGAGCGCTGAAAGAATGCGGTTGGCGCAGGCTGGATGGCACACGCGTGTGGCCGATCCGAGTGCGCAGGGTGGCGGCGTCGGTATCCGGCGTGGTGACACTGTGGTTGCGATGGCCGATCTACGTAATGCAGATGTTGATGCGTTGCGTGAGATGGCCCGATTGATGGCCGATCATCCACGACTTCCCTGGTTGGCGCTGCTCTCAGCCGATACGGTTGTGCAGACACCCGAAGTCGAACTTGTTCTTCGCGCGAGCATCGATTTCTTTACTGCACCGATCGACGTGCAGCGCTTGGTCGAAACGCTTGGCACGCTCGCGGGTAACACACCGCCACCGATTGCCTATGCCGATGTGCCGGGTATCACCGGCACGAGTCCGGCGATGATGGCTGTCGTGGCGAGCCTACGCAAATATGCACCGGTGGATTTGCCAGTGTTGATCACGGGTGAAACCGGCACCGGTAAGGAAATTGCCGCGCGCGCGTTGCATAAGCTGTCCGCGCGGCGGGATCATCCCTTCGCGGCGATCAATTGCGGAGCATTGCCTCCGAACTTAGTGCAGTCGGAACTGTTTGGACACGAACGCGGTTCGTTCACCGGCGCCAATGCGCGTCGCATCGGCCACTTCGAGGCCGCCGCTGGTGGCACGGTTTTCCTCGATGAAATCGGTGATCTGCCGCCGGATGCGCAGATCAGTCTGTTGCGATTGCTGCAGGAAGGCACGCTGGAACGTGTCGGTTCGACGCAATCGATCAAACTCGACGTGCGTGTGCTGGCAGCGACCCACGTGGATCTGGAAAAAGCGGTGGCGCAAGGTCGCTTCCGCGAGGACCTCTATTACCGGCTGAACGTGTTGCGCTTGCGCATGCCTGGTTTGCGCGAACGCGGAGACGATGTGTTGCAGCTGGCTCAGCTCTTCCTCGATGCATTTCGCAAACAGCATGAATGCAATGCCACTACGTTCAGTGTGCTGGCGCGGAAGGCACTACGCGATTTCAGCTGGCCGGGCAATGTGCGAGAGCTGCTCAATCGCGTACAACGCGCGGCCGTGGTGGCGGAAAACGCACAGATCAGCGTCAGCGATCTGGATTTGCAGGACGTCGTGGCGACGCGTGCAGGCCATTCCAGTCTAGGCCTCACCCGGACGTCCGCCGAGCGCGATGCGGTGGTGGCTTGCCTGCGCGAAACCCGTTTCAACATCAGCGAGTGCGCACGCCGTTTGAAAGTATCGCGTGTGACCATCTACCGGCTATGCAAGAAGCATCAGCTGGTGCTGGAAGATATGCACTGAACTCCTGGTACGTATGCGTGCAGCGCGTGTACCGCGCTGCACGCGATTGGACAGCGCGCGGGCAAAACTCACGTCGCCCGCGTACGCTGACCTGTTCACGCAGACTCGGCTAGCCCGAGCAAGCCGGTTTATCTAAACCGGCAAGTCGCAAGTCCCTTTCCCCCTCGTCCTTGCAATGGGAAGACCCCCGGCCCGCAGGGGACGGGCCGGGGGCTTCCACATGGTGCCCGGCGGCATGTCGCCGGGTTACCGCCCTCATCGCCGTCTTGCGACGGCACATTCTTTGACTGCTTTCCCACTCGGGCTGGGGACTGCCATCGACAGGCTGTTGCTCGGCATGTTGTCGGTGCCCGCCGCCTGGTTAAGACCGCGGCGGCCGCTGAAACCGGAAGCAACGTTGTGTCGTGAACTGTCCGTGGGCAAGCCTCCCCTACATTTCCCTGAAGAATGGATGGCAAACACCGTGCCAGCACTGGAAAACCCAGTAAAACCGGGGCTCAGCGTGAATAGTTCGTCTAGATGGCGTGCAGCGGTTGTGACAGCTTGTTACAGGCTGCGGATGTCTCGGACGGCCGCAGATGCAGCTGCTGCAGCGTTTTCTACAGGTGTAACATCATTGATACAGTGCGCGTTGCGATGGACAACGCTGGCGTATGTTCGACAGGCTGGCGTCATCAGCGAGCGCTGACTAGGATGTGTTTCACTCCATTCCCATGGCTCCGGCTCGGTCATTGCGATCGCGCCGAGCTAGTACTTGTATCAAGCGCAGGAGCTCTCCGTGTCATCTCTCGTCGACCTCGGCAAACGCTATTGGCTGCCGATCTATAAACCGCGCGAACTGGTGCTCGATCACGGCATGGGTGCGCGCGTCTGGGATACGGAACAACGCGATTACGTCGACTTCGGCGCAGGCATTGCCGTTAATGCGCTCGGTCATCAGGATCCGGATCTGCTTGCTGCGCTGACGACGCAGGCGGGCAAGTTGTGGCACAGCAGCAACGTGTTCTATACGGAACCGCCATTGCGCTTGGCGCAGGAGTTGGTGACAGCGTCGGGTTTTGCCGAGCGTGTTTTCCTATGCAACTCCGGTGCTGAAGCCAACGAGGCGGCGATCAAACTGGTGCGCAAATGGGCCACGGCACAAGGCAGGTCGCCGGAGCAACGCGTGATCGTGACGTTCCGCGGCTCGTTCCACGGACGCACACTGGCAACGGTCACCGCCACAGCACAACCAAAATACCAGGAAGGTTACGAACCGCTTCCCGGCGGCTTTCGTTATCTTGATTTCAATGACGTAGCTGCGCTTGAAACTGCGTTCGCCGCCGGCGATGTTGCCGCCGTGATGCTGGAGCCGGTGCAAGGCGAAGGCGGTGTATTGCCCGCCGCCCCAGGCTTTCTGAAACGTGTGCGGGAACTGTGCGACACGCACGGCGCGTTGTTGGTGCTGGATGAAATCCAGAGCGGCATGGGGCGCACTGGCACGCTGTTCGCCCACGTGCAGGATGGTGTCACGCCGGACATCGTCACATTGGCGAAGGCATTGGGTTGCGGCTTCCCGATCGGCGCCATGCTGGCGGGTCCGAAAGTCGCCCAGATCATGCAGTTCGGCGCGCACGGCACCACCTTCGGCGGCAATCCGATGGCGGCCGCTGTCGCGCGCGTTGCGTTGCGTAAGCTCGCGTCGACCGAATTGCTGGCGCACGTGCAACGTCAATCCGCCAAGTTGCGCGAGGCGTTGGCATTGCTCGGCACGGAATTGGGTGTGTTTTCCGAAGTGCGCGGACGTGGCCTGATGCTCGGCGCCGTGCTTGCCGAACCTTATCGTGGCAAAGCGGGCGAGATACTCGATTTCGCCGCGGCACATGGTCTGCTGGTGTTGCAGGCGGGTCCGGATGTGTTGCGCTTCGTGCCGCCGTTGAATATCACCGATGAAGAGTTGGTCGATGGCCTGGCGCGTCTTCGCGTCGCATTGAACGCGTTCGTAGGGCGATAATGCATTCGTCTAAGTGACAACGATCAGGAACAACACGATGAAATACCTGCACAGCATGGTCCGTGTGCATGACCTCGATGCATCGCTGCGTTTCTACTGCGAAGGCCTGGGTCTCAAGCAGGTGCGCCGCAAGGACGTACCGGAAGGCAAGTTCACCTTGGTTTTTCTTGCGGCGCCGAATAGCCCGGAAGCAGAGATCGAGCTCACCTATAACTGGGGCTCGGACGAGGATTACGGTTCGGCGCGCAATTTCGGCCATCTGGCCTTTTGCGTCGAGGACATCTACGCAACCTGCGATCGGTTGCAGTCGATGGGTTACACCATTCATCGCCCGCCGCGCGACGGTCACATGGCCTTCGTACGCTCACCGGATCATATTTCCATTGAGCTGCTACAAGACGGTCATCTGCCAGCGCGCGAGCCTTGGGCTTCGATGCCCAATACGGGTAGCTGGTGATCCTAAGTGTTGGCGCGGCTTACAAGTCCGGTAGGACAGGGAGGCCACGAAAGTCAGGTTAGCTTCAAAAGTTCAACCTGCCCTCTGTTTCCGTGAGCAGCCTGTTGCTTGCTTGTACGCCACGTTGCGTGGAGCGAGAAACGGTTGAGAAGGTCGAGCCAACATCCATTAGTCAAGAGGATATTTCCGCCAAACCAACGGCGGGAATATCTCGCCGCATCGACTCAGGGCGCGCTCCAGCCATCGTCTTGCAGCGCCGCCAACGAGCAACGGTGCATCGAACTGTCCGCTAGTTAAAGATGCGCTTGTTCCGTTCTGGACACGGCAGGCTATCGTGCTTTAGCTTGCTCTCAGCCACGAACATTGATGTTCATGGCATTCACAAATTTGGAGATTCGCCCCGATGCGTAAGACAATGCTTGCCGCTTTCATCGTTGTCGCTTCCGTGCTGACTGTTCCTGCCTTTGCGCAGGATGCAGCCAAGACTGCCAGCACCGACGCGGCCGCACCGGCTGCCGCCATGCAGCAGGATGCCGCTAATACCGCAGATCACGCTGCCACCAAGGCTGACACTGTAGTCGAGCACAGCAGCCACAAGGCCAAGCATGCCGCACACAAGTCCGCTGCTGCGGCGCATAAGTCGGCTGCCGAAGCACACAAGTCCGCTGCCGATGCGCATGAAGCAGCAGCTGCAGCGCATGAATCCGCCGCCGCTACCGGCGGCAACTAAGCACACACGGTTTCAATAGTACGTAGAAACCAAGCTCCAGCAGGTGACCGCTGGGGCTTTTTTTGTGCACCCGGCAGCGGGCGGCACATTAGTCAAAAAGGCCGAAGCCGAAGATGTCAGTCGTTCTTAGATGGTAGTGCGGTGCCGCAGATCCTGCAGTGACGCGCATCGCCCTCATGATCGGCCTGACCGCAGTGCGTGCAAGACACACGCTTGCGTTTAGCCCGCATGCCTGCGGCCAGCTCCGCCGTGAAGATGCCGGTAGGAACTGCGATGATGCTGTAGCCGATCAGGATGATCAGCGAAGTAAGCAGTTTTCCCAGTGTGGTTTTCGGCGTGATATCGCCGAAGCCCACCGTCGTCATGGTGACGATGGCCCAGTACATCGAGGTTGGAATCGAGGTGAAACCATCCTCTGGTCCTTCGATGAGATACATCAGCGCGCCGAAGATCAACACCAGCGTAAGGATGGTGCTGAAGAAGATCAGCACCTTGCGGCGCGCACGAACTAGCGTGAACCACAGCAGATCAGCTTCACCCACGTAGCGGGTCAACTTGAGTATTCGGAAGATGCGCAGGATGCGCAGTGCACGCACCACCAGCAGATACTGGCTGCCTGCCGCAACGAGACTGATCCAGGTCGGCAGCACCGCAAGTATGTCGACGATGCCGAAGAAGCTCCGCATGTAGCGCCATGGACGATCGACCACGGTAATGCGCATCACGTATTCAACCGTGAACGCCAACGTGAAAAACCACTCGAGCGCGTAAAAAATGGAGCCGTACAGAATATGGGCTTGGGCAACGGTGTCGAATACCGCCACCGCGATGCTGGCCAGGATGGCGACAATCAGTATGACGTCGAATAATCGCCCCGCCGCGTCTTCGTGTCCGAAAATAATGTGAAACCACCGCACTCGCCACGCTGCACCCGATGCGGGCCGAAGGGTGCTGTCGAACGGCGAGTGCTCGGACATGGCGATTAGCCGGAGCGTGCCAAGCGCATTGCTATGCGTGCCGCTTCAAGCGTCGCGGCGATATCGTCATCGCTGTGCGCAGAGGACAAGAATCCGGCCTCGAAGGCGCTGGGTGCCAGGTAAACACCGCGTTCGAGCATGCCGTGGAAGAACCGATTGAACATCGTTACGTCGGCAGCGGTGGCCTGCGCGTAGCTGTCCACTTTTTCGCGCGTGAAGAACAGACCGAACATGCCGCCCACCCGGTTGGTACTGAACGGAATACCTTCGCCATCGGCCACCGCTTGCAACCCATCGGTGAGCAAGCGCGTGCGTGCGGCCAGTGTGTCATAGAAGCCTGGCGCCTGTATCAGTTCGAGCATGGCGAGACCTGCCGCCATCGCCACGGGATTGCCGCTCAATGTGCCGGCCTGGTAGATCGGGCCCGCTGGTGCAATCTGCTCCATCAAATTGCGGCGACCGCCGTAAGCGCCCACCGGCATGCCGCCGCCAATGATTTTACCGAAGGTGGTGAGATCGGGTTTTACACCGTAGTGCGCCTGGGCACCGCCGAGCGCAACGCGAAAGCCCGTCATCACTTCGTCGAAGATCAACAGTGCGCCGTAACGTGTGCACAATTCGCGCAGGCCTTGCAGATAACCGTCCTTCGGCGGGATGCAGTTCATGTTGCCGGCGACTGGTTCGATGATCAGGCCCGCGATGTCTGCACCGTGTTCGGCGAATAGCACCTGTGCTGCGGCGAGATCGTTGTAAGGCAGTGTCAGCGTGAGATCGGCATTCGCCTTGGGCACGCCTGGCGAGGTTGGTACGCCGAAGGTCAGCGCACCCGAGCCGGCTTTCACTAGAAAGCTGTCGCCGTGACCGTGATAGCAGCCCTCGAATTTCACAATCTTGCTGCGACCTGTTGCGCCACGGGCAAGGCGGATCGCCGACATGGTCGCCTCTGTGCCGGAGTTCACCATGCGCACCATGTCCACGGATGGCACCAGTCGCACGATAGTCTCGGCCATGGTGACCTCGGCCGGGCAGGGCGTGCCGAACGACAAGCCATCGCGTACTGCGCGTTCTACCGCTTCGCGCACTTTCGGATGATTGTGTCCGACGATCATCGGTCCCCACGAACCGACATAGTCGATATAACGCTTGCCTTCCACGTCCCACAAATAAGCGCCGTCGGCGCGCGCAGTGAAGAACGGTTCGCCGCCGACCGATTTGAATGCGCGGACCGGAGAATTCACGCCGCCGGGCATCAGTTGTAGGGCGCGTTGGAACAGTTCGTGGTTCGTCATGAGGAAACGGCTCGGTCAAAGGAATAAAGTTGGCTGAAGCGATGTGCGGCGGCGCGGATATCCGGTGCACCGAATACGGCCGAGATCACGGCCAGATAGTCGGCGCCTGCCTCCACCAGAAGGGCGCCATTGTCCGGTGTGATTCCGCCGATCGCTACCCGTGGAATGCCAAGCGTGGCGCTCTGTCGCAGCAGTTCGATTCCCGCGCGTCGCGCCAATGGCTTGGTTGGCGAGGCGAAGAACGCTCCGAAGGCGACATAGCTTGCACCTTGTCGCGCCGCCTCTTGTGCACGTTCTAAGGAGTCGTAGCAGGACATGCCAATGATGGCGTTTGGACCCAATACCTCGCGGGCGTTGGCGACGCTGTCATCCGCTTCGCCCAGGTGCACGCCGTCTGCACCGATGATGCGCGCAAGGTCGATATCGTCGTTGACGATCAACGGTACGGCGTATTCGCGACAAAGCGCGAGTAGAGTGTTGGCCTCCTTTTGCCTGCGCATCGGTTCGTGCGTCTTGTCGCGGTACTGCACCAATCGCGCGCCGCCGATAAGCGCCTGCTCTACGGTTTCCGCTAGGTCCGCGCGAGGACCATCGGTGATGACATAAAGGCCGCGACCCGGGAAGGGTGAGGAAGTCATAGATACGCTTGCAAAGGTGGGTACGGCCGACTTTCGCATCGGCGGAGGAGTTGCGAGAATGCACCATTCACTTCGATCTGGCGACGTACTCATGAACCAAGTTTCCACCGACACCACCCTACGCAAATGGATGTGCGTGGTCTGCGGCTTCATCTATGACGAGGCCCTTGGATTGCCGGAGGAGGGCATCGAGCCCGGTACGCGCTGGAGCGATGTGCCCGATACCTGGACTTGCCCGGATTGTGGCGCGACCAAGGATGATTTCGAAATGATCGAAATCGACTGATCCGCCGCTCACTGCCGGCAAATCGCCCGATTTCGCCTGCGCCCAGGCCGTTTCTCCTGTTGGAATGATCCTCGTCGACTCCTATCCCCGAGGAACGGTCATGCAGCAATTCATTCCCTTCGAAGACGACTGGGACGCGCTGGAACAGCTGCGTCCTGAAGCGTTGATTCCATACCGCGTCGGCCTCGTTCCAGCGCACCCGCCGACTTCTGCGTCAGCGCCGCTTGTCGAGGCACCCGAAGCATCCCTGCCGAACGTGCCGTCCACATAGCGCGCGGTGTCGTTGGACAGCTTCAACACATAGCGCGGATTTGGCGTCGGGCGTGTTTAGCCCCTTCCCCTAGCCCATGGCTGGCGCTATGATCTCACCCCCTCCGACGAGCAGCCCTTGCTCGAAGGCCCCCATCAAACCCAGATGACTTTTCAAATTTTGGGTGTTGACGGAAGGTGAAAGGGATGTAGAATGGGCGGCTCACCCGGGACGAAAGGTCTTCGGGGCGGTTCGAGAAACGGACTGCAAGTGGTTGATCTTTGACA